>NZ_JBEPMH010000001.1:0-1516742 GCF_040545665.1 Sphingomonas trueperi
CCATCCCGAACTCGGCCGTGAAACCAGACAGCGCCGATGGTACTATTGCTCAAGCAATGGAAGAGTAGGTCGCCGCCAGGCATTGAAGCCGGTGTCGGCAAAGGCACGGAAACCAAAACCCATTCACAACGTCCCCCGTTCTGCCTCCCACGAGGCAACCAGCATTGGCGCGGGGTGGAGCAGCCCGGTAGCTCGTCAGGCTCATAACCTGAAGGCCGCAGGTTCAAATCCTGCCCCCGCAACCAAACACCGACATACCAAACCGCTTCAGGAAATCCTGAGGCGGTTTTTTTATGTCTGTTTTCCGTGAGTTATTCCCGAGTCGCATGATCTCAGGAAGCTTCTCTGGACCCCACCGAACGCCAGGACGTCGATTTGCATTTGGGGGTATTTTCTGGGGTAATCGTCGCACCCCCAGCCGAGTACCCCCAGATGGCGCTCAAGGAACTCGAAGTCCGCTACGGGGCAAAGATCGAACTGACCGGTGTCCGCGCCGCGCACGAGCGCGGCGGGCCGGGCTAGGTGCGGCCGTCCTCGCCGTGGCAGTAGGTGGACAAGCGAGACGGTGGGCCATCCTACTGCCTGCCAGGTCGCGAAGCCGCCTCCAGCACCTCGGCTGCGCCCGCCTCTCTGCGCAGCACTGCAGGCCTGGTCGTGGCGGCGCCGCTGCCCTCTTCATCGACGACGACGCAAGGTGGATCGGATCGGTCGGCCTCGCCGTGCGATAGCGGGAGGTGGCGCCGGGGATGGCTTCGGCGGGGCGCGTTGCGGAGGTCGAGGATACGGGGACATCCGCGCACCCTAATCAGGCGCGCGAGCTTGTCCGGGACATGGCGTTGGGGCAGGCATGAGGCGACCCTTGCGTGGCGGTGCCGGACGCGATCCTCCAACTGACGCCTCGTGGGAAGATCGCCATCCGCCCGCGGACAATCATCCCTTTCCCCAAGATGGCGCCTATCGCCATATCGGCAGCCCGGCCGCATTGCTGCTGCTGGTCTTTGCGCTGAGCGCGCAGGCCGGCAGGAACGAGGGGCGGGGCCTCGCCGCGCTGGCGGCGACGACGCCCACATCGATGTTCTACCGGCGCGCTGCCTTCGTGGTGGCGGGCGCGATTTGGTCGTTGCTGATGGCCGTGCCGGCGACGCTGCGGGCGGGGTCGTCCGAACCGCTGCTGCTCGCGGGCGGCGTGGGCGCGAGCATGGCATTTCTCGCCATGGCCATCGCCGCCTTCACCGGCTCTGCGTTCGCGCCGCGCATGCTCCTGCTCGTCGGGTGGTACGCCTATTTCGCCACCTGACTCGACGTGCGGAAATCAGTGGGAGGGCGCGCGTTCCAAGCCAACGCGGAGATGGCAAAGGCCCGCGGTCGCGGGCCTTTCTATCTCCCTGAAGACCGGCGGATCTGAGCCCTCCCGAGCGCGGAGCCTCCCAAGGCAATTGCGCCACCAGCATCTTCTGCAAGCACCGGGGCAGCGGCTGTAGCCGGATCCGCTGCGCGCGGCTGGGCCAGAACACTCCCGGCACATCACCTTCCACAGCCGGGCGACAAAGGTGCGAAGCCCGCCGCGTACCGGCACGGTACCGGCCGGAGGGGGCGAACCTCGGTATAGGGTATAACCCTACCCCGTAGAATGGCCGCCATCCTCCTGATTTGCGAGGTTTTTGCCAGAACAAGCGGGAGCCGATCGCATGGATGTATCACCCCTGGCGACGGTCGTGCCGGCGCTGAAGGAACTGCCTGCCTTCACCGAAGGGCAACGGGTCCGCGTGCGGGAACGCGCGCCGATCGGCCATTACCGCGTGCCGATCTATCTTCGCGGCCATGCCGGCACCGTCGAGCGGGTGATCGAACCCGCGATGATCGACAATGAAGAAGAAGGCTATGGCCGCAACGCCGGCAACAAGCTGCATTACTACCGCGTGTCGTTCCCCATGACCGAGGTCTGGGGCGACTATGACGGTTCGCCGCGCGACGAACTCCACATCGAAATCTTCGAAACCTGGCTGGAGCAGGCCTGATGGCGCACGGCCACGACCATGATCACGATCATGACGACCACGCCCCGATCGTCGCCGACGCCGCCCCCGACTATTACGAGGTGATGGAGACGGCGGTCCGTGAGATCCTGATCGCCAAGGGTTATCTCACCGCCAATGACATCCGCCACCAGATCGAGGTGTTGGACAGCCGCACGCCCGCGCTGGGCGCGGCGGTGGTCGCGCGGGCCTGGACCGATCCCGCCTTCAAAGCGCGACTGCTCGAAAACGGCCGCACCGCCTGCGAGGAACTGGGGATCAGCTTCTACGACGATACCCAGCTGATCGTGCTGGAGAACACGGCCGAGGTGCACAACCTGATCGTGTGCACGCTCTGCTCCTGCTATCCGCGCCCGGTGCTGGGCCTGCCGCCCGACTGGTACAAGCTCAAGCCCTATCGCGCCCGCGCGGTGAGCGAGCCGCGCAAGGTGCTCGCCGAATTCGGCACGATCCTCCCCGACGATGTCGAGATCCGGGTCAGCGATTCCACCGCGGTCATCCGCTATCTCGTCCTGCCGCGCCGCCCCGAGGGGACCGAAGGCTGGTCCGAGGCGCAGCTGGCCGCGATCGTCACCCGCGACGCGATGATCGGCGTGATCCCCGTAACGCTCGAGAAGGAGGCCGCGTGATGCCCACCCAGGATTTCGTCAGCCGCCTGCCCAATGACATCGGCGGGTTCGAGGCCGGGTCGGTGCAGCGCGTCGAGCATGTGCTGGAGCCGTGGGAAAAGCGCTGCCACGCGCTGGCCGACGTGCTCGACTTCAAGAAGCTGATCAACACCGAGGAGAAGCGCAAGGGCGTGGAAGCGCTCGGCGAGACGCTGATCGGGAAGCTGCCCTATTACGAACGCTGGATCGTCGCCTTCGCGAACATCAGTTTCACCAAGGGCTTTTTCACGCCGACCGAACTGGCCGAAAAGATGGCCGAGGTGGAGGCACGGTTCGCGGCGCAGCAGGCGGACTGACATGGCAGCGCAGCCCACCTGCTTTCAGGAAGCCGATCCCAGGCTGGCGCTGTGGCGCCGCGCCGGCGTGGAGGGAGCCGGTACCTTCTTCCTGATGCTTGCCGCGGGCGGGGGCGGGATCGCCGCCGCGCGGGTCTTCGCGGCGGTGCCGGGCATGATCCTGCCGATCACCGCGATCGTGATCGCTTCGGCGCTGGTGGCGCTGATCGTGGCGCTCGGCAGCGTCTCCGGCGGCCATTACAATCCCCTGATCACCATGCTCCAATGGCTGGCCGGGGAGCGCTCGCGCGGGTGCACCATCGCCTATATGCTGGCGCAGTTCGCCGGCGGGCTTGCCGGCGGGATCGCCGCGGCGCTGCTCTGGGGCGCGCCGGTCGGCGGGGCAGGGGGCTTCGGCTGGCATGGTATCGCCAGCGAATTCGTGGCCAGCGCCGGGCTGATGCTGGTGGTGTTCGGCTGCATGCGCAGCAAGCGGGTGGAGACCGGACCCTTCGCGGTGGGTGCCTGGCTGATCGCCGCCGTCATCGCGCTGCCGACCACCTCCTTCGCCAATCCGGCGATCGTCCTCGGCGCGGCGGTCTCCGCAGGCCCTGTTGCGTTGGGAGGGGCGTCCCTGGTGCCTTATGTTGGCGCCGAGATCGTCGGCGCGCTGCTCGCACTGCTTCTTCTTCTGCTGCTGTTTCCCAGGGGAGCCGAGGCGTGATCCCGCCTGCGACGTCGGCGCCCGCGGCAAGCGCCCGCTTCCGTCGCCACCTCGCCTGGGTCTATGCGGTGCTCGCGGTCCTGAACCTCGGCGGATGGGGCGCCGCGCTGCTTTTCTTCTATCGTCAGCCGGCGATGCTCGGCATTGCGGCGGTCGTATATGGCCTGGGCCTGCGCCACGCGGTGGATGCCGACCACATCGCCGCGATCGACAATGTCACGCGCAAGCTGATGCAGGAACGCCAGGAACCGGTGTCGGTGGGCTTCTGGTTCGCCATTGGCCATTCGCTCGTCGTGATCCTCGTTACCGCATTGGTGGTTCTCGCTACGTCGAGACTGCAGGTGTTTGCCGCGTTGCAGGAAGCCGGAGGCACGATCAGCACCTGTGTCTCGGCCGCGTTTCTGCTCGCCGTCGCCGCGATGAATGTCGTCATCTTGCGCACGATCCTCCGCGCCTTGCGCCGCGTACGAGCGGGAGACGCGATCGATGACGGGGAACTCGATCTATTGTTTGCCGGCACAGGACCGCTGTCCCGTCTGTTCCGCCCGCTGTTCAGGTTGATTTCCCGACCCTGGCAGATGGCGCCGCTGGGGTTCCTGTTCGGCCTGAGCTTCGACACCGCGACGGAAGTGACCTTGTTCGGTCTCTCCGCAACCCAGGCCTCGCACGGCGTGTCGCCGATGGCCGCGCTGATCTTTCCCCTGCTGTTCGCGGCAGGCATGTCGCTGCTCGATACCACCGACGGGGTGCTGATGGTCGGCGCTTATCGCTGGGCGTTCGTGAAGCCGGTGCGCAAGCTCTACTACAATATGACGATCACGCTGATGTCGATTGCCGTCGCCCTCTTCATCGGCGGTGTGGAAATCGTCGCGCTGGTCGTCCGCCGCATTCATCTCGAAGGCGCTGTGGCCCAGATCGCCACCGCGCTGAACGAGAACTTCAATGCGCTGGGCTTCGCGATCATCGCTGCCTTTGGGCTTGCGTGGCTGCTATCCTATTGCCTCTTCGGACGCATCGAGGCACCGGCCCGCGCACTGGCCGAGCGCTAACGCCCGGCAGGCTGGCGATTCCGCGGCGCACGAGTGCCGAAGTAGCGCGTGGGCGCAGTCCTTCGCCGCCCTGACGTGCTTTTTGTCAATCCTGGCCTATAGGTCTGGCGACACCCGATGATAATCCCGGGCCCCCAGAATTGTTGGTTGCGGATGCCCTATGGATCGACTGGAAATGCTGCGGACGTTCATCGCGGTTGCCGACAGGGGCAGCTTCGCGGAGGCGGCGCGCAGCCTGAACATGACGCCCTCCACCGCCACCCGCGCGATCAAGGACCTGGAAGAGTCGCTCGGGCTGACGCTGCTGATGCGCACCACCCGCTCGGTGCGGCTGACCGAAGCCGGCGAGGGCTATATCGCCCGCTGCCGCGCGGCGCTGGCGGAGCTGGACGCAGCGGAACGGGACGTGCGCGGCGTCGGCGCCAAGCCGCGCGGCACGCTGGTCGTCACTGCGCCGATGGTGTTCGGCCGGCTCCACATCGTGCCGGTGATCGACGCGGTGATCCGCACCAATCCCGATCTCAACATCCGCCTGCTGCTGCTCGATCGCGTGGTGCGGATGGTGGAGGAGGGGATCGATGTCGCCGTGCGCATCGCCGATCTCTCCGACAGCGCGTTCCACGCCGTCCGCGTCGGCGAGATCCGCAAGGTGGTGACGGCGAGCCCGGCCTATCTCGCGGCGCATGGCGAGCCGGCCACTGTGGCCGACCTCGCCGCCCACCGTCTGATCCATTTCGACGGGCTCGCCGGGCCGCCGGGGGAATGGCGCTTCGGCCCTTCCGGGCGGCCGGCGCTTCGGCTCGAACCGCGCCTGATCGTCAACAGCGCGGACGCGGCGATCCAGGCGGCGTGCCTGGGGATGGGGATTACGCGTGCGCTCTCCTACCAGGTGGCGAACGATATCGGCGCAGGACGCCTGCAGCGGCTGCTGGTCGACCAGGAGCCGTCCCCCGTGCCGGTGCACCTGCTGTTCCAGGGCCAGCGCTCCGCCTCGCCCAACCTTCGCGTGTTCATCGAGGCGGCGAAGCAGTATTTCCGGACCGCCCACCTCGGCTGAGCCGGGGCAGGACGGGTGCGCAGGCCCTTGCGGGAAGAGGCCTGCGCACCAGGCTCATGCCGCGCGGTCGTGAAACGGATAGTCGGTGTAGCCGCGCGCATCCCCGCCATAGAAGGTCGCGCGATCATAGGCGTTGAGCGGCAGGCCCAGCCGCAGCCGCTCCGGCAGGTCGGGATTGGCGATGAACGCGCGGCCGAACGCCACCGCATCGGCATCCCCGGCCTCCAGCAGCGCTTCTGCGCCGGCGCCGTCGAACCCGCCGGCTGCGATGATCGTCCCGCGGAACAGGGGGCGCAGATGGCGCACCGCGACCGGTTCGGCCTCGGCGATCAGTTCCGTGCCCTTGATGCGCGGCTCGACGACGTGGAGATAGGCGATGCCCAGCGCATCGAGCTTTCGCGCGACATAGCCGAAGGTCGCCTGCGGATTGCTGTCGACCATCGAGCCATAGGTGCCGCTGGGGCTCAGCCGTACGCCGACGCGATCGGCACCGAACGCGCCGATGGCGGCTTGCGTCGCATCGAGCAGGAAGCGGGCGCGGTTCTCGATCGGGCCGCCATAGTCGTCGGTGCGCCGGTTGGTGCCGTCCTGCAGGAATTGATCGGGCAGATAGCCGTTGGCGCCGTGGATCTCGACCCCGTCGAAGCCGGCGGCTCGGGCCCGCGCCGCGCCCGCACCGAACTCGGCGACGATCGCCGGGATCTCGTCCCGCTCCAGCGCGCGCGGCATGCTGAATGGGACGGGGCCGTGCGTCGCATAGCCATAGCCCTCCGCAGCGATGGCCGAGGGCGCGACCGGCGCCGCGCCGTCCGGCTGGATGTCCGGATGCGATTGCCGGCCGACATGCCAGAGCTGCAGCACGATCTGCCCACCCCTGGCATGGACGGCATCGGTCACCGCCCGCCAGCCTTCGATCTGGGCATCGTCATAGATCCCCGGCGCGCCGGCATAGCCATAGCCCTGCCGCGAAATCGGCGTCGCCTCGGAGACGATCAGCCCGCCTCTGGAGGCGCGCTGGGTATAGTATTCGCGCATCAACGCGCTCGGGCGATCGCCGGGATCGGCGCGCATGCGGGTGAGCGGGGCCATCACCACGCGGTGGCCCAGCGAAAGGGCGCCGGCGCGGACCGGCGTGAACAATTTGGACATGGGGACGTACCTTTCGATGGGGCTTCAGGCGACCGGCACCAGCGCCTCGACACGGGCGATGGCGCGTCGGACGGCGGGGCGCTGCTCGACCTCGGCATACCAGCGGGCGACGTTGGGCGCGGCTTCCAGGCCGACCCCGGCGAATTCGCGGCGCCACAGCCAGCCGAAATGGGCGATGTCGGCGATGGTGAAGGCGTCGCCGGCGGCGAAGCGGCGTGTCGCCAGCACCGCGTCGAGCACGGCAACCGTCCGCCTGGCTTCTGCGGAGAAGCGCTCGATGGCGAGCGGCTGCGGCTCGGCAGCAAGGCGCTGGAAGAAACCGGACTGGCCGAAGGCGGGGCTCAGCCCGGAGGCGTGGAAGAACAGTTGCTCGAACACGCGCGCCCGCGCCTCGCCCGTGGCGGGGAGCAGCTTGCCGGTCTTCTCGGCGAGATAGACCAGGATCGCGGCGGACTCGGTGAGCACCAGGTCATTGTCGACCAGCACCGGCACCTTGGCGTTCGGGTTGAGCGTGACGAAATCGGGCAGCTTCTGCTCGCCCTTGCGGATGTTCACCGCGTGCAGGTCATAGTCGAGCCCCAACTCTTCCAGCGCGATCGGCACCTTGATGCTGTTGGGCGTGGCGAAGGCATAGACGTCAAGCATGGGAGTCCTCCCTGGAGTGGAGACGGGCGCGGAGCAGCGGGGCGGCCATCGCGACAAGCGCCGGGATGGGGCTGCCGGTGCTCTGAAAGGCGAGCAGCCCGTCGAGGACCGCGGGTGCGGCGCTGGTCCGCATCAGCCATGTCAGCATCGTCGTTCTCCTCGTCCGCTTCGGCCGATCCGAAGGCGTGACGTCCAGATGCCTATTCTGCTGTGGACATGGCAGCGGGCTCCGGGCGATAACGTCCATTCCAGGGAGGAATGACGTGGACCGATATCAGGCAATGGCCACCTTCGTGCGGGTGGTGGAGACCGGCTCCTTCTCGGCGGCGGCGCGCTACTTGAACGTCGGCCAGCCGGCGGTGTCGAAGACGATCGCGCAGCTGGAGAGCCGGCTGCAGGTGAGCCTGCTGATCCGCTCGACCCACGGCCTCACCCCGACCGAGGCGGGGCAGCGCTTCTACGAGCGCGCCAAGCTCGCCATCCAGGAGGCGGACGAGGCCGAGCTGGCCGCGCGCGGGGCGGGGGCTGGCCTGTCCGGCTGCTTGCGCGTGTCTGCCGCCACGACCTTCGCGCGGCTGCATGTCGTGCCGCTGCTGCCCCGCTTCCTCGAACAGCACCCGGAACTGGAGATCGACGTGATCCTCGACGATCGCGTGATCGACCTGATCGCCGAGGGCATCGACGTCTCGCTGCGGATGGGGGCGCTGCCCGATTCCTCGGCCGTCGCGCGCAAGCTGGCGACCGGGCGGCGTTCAGTGCTGGCAACGCCGGCCTATCTCGCCCGTGCCGGTGAGCCGCAGAACCCCGCCGAGATCGCGGCGCACGACACGTTGCTGTACAGCCAGCTCTCCAACATCTGGTCCTTCCACCGCGACGGCACCGAAGCCTCGGTGACGGTGCGCAGCCGGGTGCGGGTGAGCGCGGCGGAAGGGCTGCGCGCCGCGGTGCTGAGCGACATGGGGCTGACCATCGCCTCGGACTGGATGTTCTGGTCCGAACTGGCCGACGGGCGCGTGCGCCGGGTGCTGGCGGATTGGGCGCTGCCGCCGATCGACCTGTGGGCCGTGTTCCCCGCCGGGCGCATGGCGAGCGCCAAGGCACGCCAGTTCGCCGCCTTTGTCGAGGCGGCGATGGCAGACCACCAGGCTACATCCCCGAACTAGCAGCGGCGGCTGCTCATTCCCCGGCGGAATGGACGTTAGTCGCTAGGCGCGGCTGCACCGGCGGCGCGCGGTGGCGCATCTGTGCCTTGCCACTACGGACAAGGACCAAGCCCCATGACTCTCCAAGCCAAGCTCGATGCCTTCAAGGCCGATTTCGAAGCCGGCAAGCCGCCCTACAACGTGCCGCCCTCGGTGATCGCGACGATGCGCCGCGCGACGGCGGAGCTGATCGCCAGCGGTGCTGCCGGCGAAGCGCGCAAGGCGGGCGACAAGGCCCCGGCCTTCACCCTGAACGATCCCGACGGCAACCCCGTCTCCTCGGCGGCGCTGCTCGCCAAGGGGCCGCTGGTCGTCAGCTTCTATCGCGGCGTCTGGTGCCCCTATTGCAACATGGAGCTGCAGGCGCTGCAGGAAGCGCTGCCGGCGTTCCGGGCGCTGGGCGCCAGTCTCGTCGCCATCTCGCCCCAGACCGCGGTGAACAGCCGCAAGTCGGTGCGCCAGAATGCGCTCGATTTCCCGATCCTGTCGGACACCCATAACGATGTCGCCGCAGCGTTCGGCCTCCGCTTCGCGCTGCCCGACTATCTGGTCGAGCTCTACCAAGGCCTCAAGAACGACCTGCCGTCGTTCAACGGCGACTCCAGCTGGACCCTGCCGATGCCGGCCCGCTACGTGATCGGCCAGGACGGCACGATCCTCTATGCCGAGGTGAACCCGGATTACACCCGCCGCCCCGAGCCCGAGGACATGCTCCCGGCGCTTCGTCGCGCCATCGCCCTTTCCGCCTGAGCCTCCGCCCGGCCGCGCCGGCGGCCGGGCCTTTCAGGAGCAGTCCCATGTCGCGTACCTTCCTCGTCACCGGTGCCAGCAAGGGCATCGGCCTTGCCCTCGCCCAGCGCCTGCATCGAAGCGGCCATCAGGTCGTCGGCCTCGCGCGCCGCTCGACGGCGGACTTTCCGGGCACGCCGGTGCTGTCCGACCTTTCCGATCCCGCGGCGACCGAGGCGACGCTCGGCGAACTCGCCGCCCATTTTCGCTTCGACGGCGTGGTCAACAATGTCGGGCTGGTGCGCCCGCAGCCGCTCGGTGCCGTCGAGCTTCCGGTGCTGGACGAGGTGCTGCGCGTAAACCTCCACCCCGCGCTGCAAGCCGTGCAGGCGCTGCTGCCGGGCATGATCGAGCGCGGCTGGGGCAGGGTGGTCAACATCACCAGCCTTACCGTGCTCGGCGCGCCCGAGCGCACTGCCTATGCCGCCGCCAAGGCTGCGCTGGTCAGCTTCAGCCGCAGCTGGGCGCTGGAGCTCGCGACCACCGGCATCACCGTCAACGCGGTGTCGCCGGGACCGACCGAGACCGCGCTGTTCCGCGAGAACAATCCCGCGGGCAGCAGCGGCGAGCAGCGCTACCTCGCACAGGTGCCGATGCGCCGCTTCGGCCACCCGGACGAGATTGCCGCGGCGATCGCCTTCCTGCTTTCCGACGATGCCGGCTTCATCACCGGCCAGACGCTCCATGTCGATGGCGGCGCGTCGATCGGCAAGGCGGCGTTCTAAAACAGCATCCCGCGTCGGCGCTCACGGGCCGGTGCGCTGGTGGAGGAGCTGCAGGCACCAGTCCGTGAACGCGCGGACCTTGGCGGGCCGGTGCTGGCGGGTGGGATAGAGAGCGTAGAGCGGGAAGGTCTCGCCCGGCCAGTCCGGAAACAGCTCGACCAGCGCGCCGCGCGCCAGCAGGTCGCGGCTGCCCAGCTCCAGGATCTGCGCGATCCCGGCGCCCTCGCAGCAGGCCCCGATCATCGTGTCGACGTCCGATACCATCAGCCGCGCCGGCTGGCGCACGGGGAGCACCAAGTCCCCCCGGCGAAACTCCCAGGCGAAAGGACGGCCGGTGCGGGGATCCTGATAGTCGATGCAGGCGTGGTCGATCAGTTCCCGCGGGTCGGCCGGGCGGCCGTGCGCGGCGAGATAGCCGGGCGAGGCCACGGTCAGGATGCGCGTCTCCAGCAGCTTGCGCGCGGTGACCCCCACCGAGGGCGGCTCGCCGAAGCGCAGCGCCATGTCGAACCCGTCGGCGACCAGATCACCCATCTGTTCGCGCATCAGCAGCTCCAGCCGCAGCTCCGGATGCGCTGCGAGAAACGCCGTCAGCGTCGGCGCGAGCACCAGCCGCGAGAAGAACGGATCCACGTTCACCCGCAGCCTGCCGCGGACGCGCTGGCTGCTGCCGGCGGCTTCGAGCGCGGCCTGTTCGATCCCTTCGAGATGCGGGCCTACCCGTTCCCAGAAGCGCCGGCCTTCGTCGGTCAGGCGCAGGCTGCGCGTCGTCCGGTCGAGCAGCCGCACGCCGACGCGCGCCTCCAGCCGCTGGATGGCGCGCCCGACGCCCGACTGGGTCAGCCCCAGCGCCTCGGCGGCACGCGTCATCGTGCCGGCTTCCACCACCGCCATCAATACGGTCACACCCGAGAGCAGCCGTCCGTCATACGCCATGGTTCCATGACTCCTTGTCCGGAATGTCTGGACGGAACGGCGCTACGCCCGTCGGGGTTGCTGCGCCATAGCGGCTGGACCCGTTCTTCAGGAGGATCGCATGACGGAAGCTTCGACTGCCCTTGTTCTCGGTGCGTCGCGGGGGCTTGGGCTTGCCCTTGCCGAGGAATGGCTCGGCCGCGGCTGGCGGGTGATCGCCACCGCGCGCGGCGCATCGGAGGGGCTCGACGCGCTCGCGCGTCGTTATCCCGATGCCCTCGCAATCGAGCAGGTCGACATCAACGCGGCGGACGCGGTACGGGCACTGCGCGCGCGGCTGGACGGGCGGCGGCTCGACGTGCTGTTCGTCAATGCCGGCATCGCCCGCGCGATCGAGGCGAGCCCCGCCACGGCGGACGAAGCCGATTTCCTCGACATGATGCGGACCAACGCCTTTTCGCCGGTCCGCGCCGCCGAACTGCTGCGCGACCTGGTACCCGCAGGGGGCACGATCGCGGTCATGACGTCCGAGCTGGGCAGCATCGAGCATGCCGGCGGCGGCTGGCAGCTTTATTCGGCGAGCAAGGCCGCGCTCAACATGCTGATGAAGGGCTATGCGGCAAAGCATGCCGGTGACGGGCACGTGCTGCTCCTCGTCGCGCCGGGCTGGGTGCGGACCGACATGGGCGGCAGCGACGCGGCGCTGTCGATCGAGGAGAGCATTCCGCTGGTCGTCGACATGATCGACGCCAATCGGGGCAAGCCGGGGCTGCGCTATGTCGACCGGTTCAACCGGTGCATCCCCTGGTGACACCGCACGGCGTCCGCGGCGACCGAGCCTCCGCCGCGGACGCTCCCAGTCAGCGGGTCGGCAGCGTGCGGCCCAGAAAGTCCTGGATCAGCGGCACGATCTCGTCGGCCTTGTCCTCCAGCGCGAAATGGCCGGAATCGATCAGGTGCAGTTCGGCCTGGGGGTTGTCGCGCAGATAGGCCTTGGCGCCGGCGACGACGAAGCATTCGTCGTTGGCGCCCCAGACGATCAGCATCGGCGGCTTGCGCGTCCGGAAAAAGGCCTGGAATTGCGGATAGAGCGCCAGGTTGGTGCGATAATCGTAGAACAGGTCGAGCTGGATCTCGTCGTTGCCCGGCCGATCGAGCAGCGCCTGGTCGTGGCCCCAGGTGTCCGGGTCGACCCGGCTGGGGTCCGACACGCCGTTCAGATATTGCCATTTGGTGATCTCCGGCGTCACCACCTTGCGCAACGCGTTACGGTTCGCGGGGCTGGGATCGGCCCAAAGCGCCTGTACCGGTTTCCAGAAATCCTGGATGCCGTCGAGATAGGCGTTGCCGTTCTGGACGATCAGCCCGGTCACGCGGTCCGGGTGGCGCAGCGCCAGGCGCAGGCCGATCGGCGCGCCATAATCCTGGATGTACATCGTATAGCGGGTGACGCCGATCTGATCGAGCAGCGCTTCGGTCACGTCGGTCAGGTGCGCGAAGGTGTAGGCGAACTGGGTATGATCGGGCGCGCTCGACTGGCCGAAGCCGGGATAGTCGGGCGCGATCACATGGTAGCGCGCCGCGAGCGCCGGGATCAGGTTGCGATACTGGAAGGACGAGCTGGGAAAGCCGTGCAGCAGCAGCACGGTCGGCGCGTCCTTGGGGCCGGCCTCGCGATAGAAGATGTCGAGGCCCTGCACCTTGGCGGTGCGGTAGTGGATCACCGTCTCCGGCGCCTGCACGTTGGCGGCGTTTGTAGGGTCGGCGGCACGCGCGGCGGGTGTGCCGAAGGCGAGAGCTGTGGCAAGCGCGCCGAGGGCGATGGCTTTCATCATGATCTGCTCCTTGAGCGAAGGACTTTGAACGCGCGCTTTTCGCTCAAGGCAGATCGGATGATAATCAGTGTATATTGAAGTTCATCGTTGCGATTATGGTCGATAATCTCAGCGTGTGGACGCGACGAAGTCCAGAACCGCCTTGGCGAAAGCCTCGGGTTCCTCGAGATGCGCGAAATGCCCGCTATGCTCGAACAGGGCCTGGCGGGCGTCGGGCAGATGCTCGGTCAGGGCGTCTGCATATTCGGGGCCGAGGATGAAGTCGTCCCGGCCCGCCATCACCAGCGTCGGCGTGGCCAGCGTGTGCAGCCGTTCGCGCACGTCGAACGGCGCGGCGTCGCCGACCAGGAAGGTGGCGTGCAGGGCGCGGCGCAGCGCCGCCAGCATGTCGGCGGCGCGGACGGGATCGGAGAAATAGGCGGGCAGCAGCCCCTGCAGCGCCGCGGTATAATCGGCGTCGCTGCGGATCGCGGGCAGGCCGTTCCAGGCGGCGCGCACGCTCTCCGCGTCGGGCGTATCGCGATGGCGGCGCACGAAGTCGTCGATCCGCGTCGCGGCTGCTGCCATGAAGCCTTCGCTGGTACTGGCAGCGCCGGCATGGAGCAGCAGGCCCGCCACTGCGTCCGGCCGGCGCAGCGCCGCCTCGAGAACGACGAACGCGCCGTGCGAATGGCCGAGCAGGTACGGGCGGTGCACCCCCATGGCGTCGATCAGCGCGAGCAGATGGTCTGCAAAGCGATCGACCGAATAGCCCATCGGGTGCGTCGGCAATCGCCCGGACGCGCCGGTGCCGATCGGATCGAGATAGACCATGGTCAGATGCGCCTCGAGCAGCGGCATGCGCAGATAGCCGGAATCGATCCCCGGCCCACCGGAATGGACGATGCAGCAGGGGCCGGTGCCCGCCACGTGGAAATGCTGCGGGATGCCCGCGACGATAAGGGTGTGACTACCTTGCGGGAGAGGGAAATTCATGGGTTCGCTACCGATACTTGGTTGACGGAATGCAGAACCCGGCCCGCGCCATTGGGGCGCGGGCCGGGCAGGTTCGCACGTGGGGGAGGCGTGCGGGTCAGGCGGCCTTGGTCACCGGCTTGGTCCATTCATTGCCCTGCATGAAGCTGTCGAGCGGGGTGTGGACGATGTGGTTGGTGTAGTTGCTCATCACCTTGGTCGCGACGCCGAGCACCACCTCGAGCACGTTCTGGCGGGTGAAGCCGGCGGCGAGGAACGCGTCCACTTCCGCGCTGTCGACCCAGCCGCGGTTGCGGACGACCAGCGTGGCGAAGCGGTGCAGCGCCTCCAGCCGCGCGTCGGGCAGCGGGGTGCCGGCACGCAGCGCCGCGATCACGCCCGCGTCCATCTTCTGCATCTTGGCCAGGGTGGTGTGGCCGGCCATGCAGTAATGGCACTCATTCTCGAAATTGGCGGTGAGGTAGACCACCTGCTGCTCATGCGCGGTCAGGCTGGTCTTCGAGAACAGGTCCCACAGCGCGGTGTAGCCGGCGAGCAGCTCGGGCGATTCCGCCATGTAGGACTGGAGGTTGGGGACGAAGCCGAAGGCTGCCTTGACGCCTTCGAAGATCGGGCGTGCGGCGGCCGGGGCGGTGTCGACGGTATAGGCGGTGAAGTCGGTCATGGGTCGTTCCTTTCCTGGGGTGATGCGTTCGACAGGCAGGGAAATGCCGCTTTCCACCGCGGCGACGAAGACCGCTTGGCCGACTAATGCCTATGCCTGCCGAGAATGGGTTGGCGGCTGGTTGGGCTCAGCCGGGATGGCGCGCGAGGAAATCGAGGATCCGCTGCGCGATGGCATCGGTGGCTTCGTCGAGCGCGAAATGGCCGGCGTCGAGCAGGTGGATCTCGGCATCGGGCAGGTCGCGGCGATAGGCCTCGGCACCGGCGGCGACGAAGGACGGATCGTTGGCGCCCCAGGCGACCAGCGTCGGCGGCCGATGCGTGCGCAGCCACGCCTGCCAGACGGGATAGGCGGCGACGTTGGTCCGATAGTCGTACAGCAGCGCCGCCTGGATCGCGCGCTGCCCCGGCCGAGCGAGATGGGCGGCCTCGTCGGTCCAGCTGTCGGGGTCATAGCGTTCCGGATGGCGGGTGCCGGCGAGGTGGCGCTGCTTCGTGGCCCCGAAGGACAGGAAGGCGTCCACCACCTCGGGATGTTCGGCCGGCGCCGCCCAATAGTCGGCGATCTTCGCCCATTTCGGGCCGAGGCCCTCGCGATAGGCATTGCCGTTCTGGACGATCAGCGCCTGCAGCCGCTCGGGATGCGCGAGGATCATGCGATAGCCGACCGGTGCGCCATAATCGTGCAGGTACAGCGAAAAGTGACGGATCCCGAGCTGGTCGAGCAGCGCACTGATCGTCCGAGCGAGGTGATCGAAGCTGTAGCGATAGGTGAGGGGCGGCGGCGCGTCGCTCTGGCCGAAGCCGGGATAGTCGGGCGCGATGAGGTGATAGCGCGTCGCCAGCAGCGGGATCAGGCTGTTGAATTCGCGCGACGACGATGGGAAGCCATGGAGCAGGACGATCGTCGGTGCGTCCCTCGGTCCCGCCTCTCGGTAGAAAATCCCGACGCCGTCGACCTGCACCGTGTGGAAGCTGGTCGTCGCCGAGGTGGAGGGCAGGGGCGGGGTGGTCGGCGCGGGCAGCGCCGGTGTGGCAGCGCTGAGGGCAAGGGCCGCAAGCTGCTGGAACATGGAAGCCTCCGAAGGTTGTTGCGTTGCGCAGGTCGCCGGTCGACAGGGCCGTCAATGGAGCGCGGCGAGGAGTCCGTCGCGAAGCCACGCCCCCAGCCAGCCGCCGACGATGGCGGCGCTGCCGGCTTCGCCGTGCTCGTCCGCGAGGGCGGCGCAGAGCGCACCGAAAGGCATCCCCGCTTCCAGCTGCAGGATGGCCGTCGCCTCGGCTTGCTCGATCGTGCGGAAGCTGGGGTTGAAGCCGTCGCGCCAGAGCAGCACGGCGCCAGGCGCGGGCAGGCGCTGGGCGGCAGGCGGAACGGTGCCGTCGACAAGCGACTGCCACAAGGCGGCGGCATTGGTGGTCACCGGCAGCATGGCGAGGGTGGGCAGGAAGGCGAAGCGCGCCGTTTCCCATTCTACCGTGCCGAGCGCTTCCACGGAGAGGGCGGCGACGTCGGTTGTGGTGAACGCCGCCGCCAGCGCCCATTCGATGCGCGCCAGCTCGGCGCATTCGGGATCGTCGGGATAGAGCGCCGCGATGGTCGCCGGGAAGTCCTCGCCATAGGCGTCGAGCGTCCAGGCGGAGGGCGGCGAGGCTTCGATATGCCGTGCGGCCGCGGCGAGGAACGCCGTCTCGCCCAGCCAGCGCTGCAGCCGCGGAAAGCTGCTCTCGAGCGCGGCGACCAGCTGGCTGCGATAATTGTTGAGATAGACATCCAGACCCGCGCCGCCGCCCAGTCGCGTCGCCGCGTCCGGACATTCGGCCTGCAGCCAGCGGCCGAAATCCGCCTGGAGCGCCGCCAGCCTCATGCCGCCACCCGCAGCGCGGCAATGGCGCGCGCGTGATCGAGTTCGGCGAGCAGCTCGGCGAGCGGGGGAATGGCGTCGTCGCGCTCAATCATCGCCGCGACCGGCCCGACACGCTCCAATGCTTCGGCATAGAGCGCCCAGACGGGATCGGGCACCGGCCGGTCGTGCGTGTCGATCAGCAACGTGTCGCCGCGGCTGTGCCCGGCAAGGTGGATCTGCCGGACGCGCGTGGCGGGAATGCCGGCCAGATAGGCATGCGCGTCGAACCCGTGATTGGTCGCGCTGACGAAGATGTTGTTGACGTCGAGCAGCAGTTCGCAGCCGGTGCGGGCGCACAGCGCATCGAGAAACGCCCATTCGGTCATGTCCGCACGGTCGAAGGCGATGTAGCTCGACGGATTCTCGATCAGCATGGTGCGACCGAGCGCCTCCTGCGCGGCGTCGACATTGTCGCACACTGTCCGCAGGGCTTCCTCGGTATAGGGCAAGGGAAGCAAGTCGTGCGACTGGAAGTCGCCAAACCGCGTCCAGCAGAGATGGTCCGAGACGAACAGCGGCTCGACCGCGTCGACCAGCGCGCGCAAGCGCTGCAGATAGTCGCGATCCACGCCGTCCGCCGAGCCGACCGACATCGACACGCCGTGCAGCGCCACCGGATGGCGCTCGCGCACCCGGCGCAAGATGTCGCGGGGGCGGCCGCCGGGGACCATGAAATTCTCGGAGATGACCTCTACGAAGTCGACCGGGACCGGCGCTGCGGCCTCCAGGAAATCGGCATAATGCGGCTTGCGCAGCCCCAGGCCGAAGTGATGCGGATGGGCCATGCCCTTCCTCCTTCAAAACGGGGCGGCCCGGCGGGGAGGCCGGGCCGCCGGGCGCGTCACTTCGGCTCGGTGAGGCTGCCGCCCTGCGCCTTGCAGGCCTTGGCGGACACCGCTTTGAAGCCCTGGCCCTTGCATTCGTTCTGGCCCTTGCAGTCGTGGTTGCCCGACTTGCAGTCCGACGTGCCCTTGCAGCTGTTGATGCCGTAGCAATGGACGACCTTGCCCGCCGAAGCGGCCGGGGCGGCGACGCTGACGCCGGAGAGCGCGACGAGGGCGGCGGTGGCGGCGATGCTGGCGCCGGTCTGGAGTGTGATCATGGAGTGGTTCCCTTGGATGGATTGGTGCCGGATCGGCCTTCCACCTACGGGCCGGCACCAGGGCCGGTTACACGCTCACCACCGCAATACGCGCGGCCCCAGCAACGCCCCCAAGCCGGTCGCCAGCAGGATGCCGAGGCTGTACCAGGTCAGCACGAACACCGCGGCATATTCGTCGCAGTGGAGGCAGTAGATGGTGGCAGCCCAGGCGCCCGCGGCCAGGCCCGCGGCAGCGCCGGCAGCGCGCAGATTGGTCGGCGCGAGCTTGCGGAACGACCAGAGCAGTCCGAGGAAGATCGGCACCGCGAGCAGCAGCACGCGCCAGGGGCAGCGGTTCCAGCTGCCGCCCAGCCACATCGACAGCCAGTCGCGCATCGGCGTGCGTGACATTTCCTCGATGGCGAGGGCTCCGAGCAGCAGGCTGGGCAGCGCCAGCGGCCACAGCATGCGCAGCGACCCGCCCTCCGGCCGGGCCAGCCGCACCGTCGCCGCGACGGCGATCAGCCCCAGCGAAAGCGTGTAGGCCCATTTCATCCAGAACGAGAAGCCGAACATCGCCTGCGGAAAGTCCGGCCGCATGCCGAACAGCGCGAAGACCAGTCCGATGCTCACCACGCCGCCGCCGGCGATGCCCAGCGCGATGCGGCGCCCGATGAAGCGCGGCGGGATGGCTGGGACGTCGGCGGACAGCGCGGCGATCAGCCGCTCGGTGCTGTTGGTGTCGGGGTCGTGCGCCATCATTCGTGCCCCCGCAGCCGCGCCGCGAGCGCCTTGAGCCCGCGATGGACCGATACCTTGACGTCGGACTGGCCGATCCGCGCGCCCTCGGCCGCTTCGGCGACGCTCAGGCCCTCCAGATGCGTGTCGCGGATCGCGCGCGCCTGCTTGTCCGACAGGCCGGAAAGCAGGCGATCGACATCGACACGCGCGGTCACCGCCTCCTCGAAGCCCTCCGTGATCAGGATCGCCTCGACCTCCTCGATCGGCACCGAAACGCGGCGCCGTCGCAGATGGTCGATCAGCCGGTAGCGGGCGACGGCGTAGAGCCAGGCGGTGAAGGGTCGATCGCGGTCATAGGTGCCGCGCTTGGTGTGAATGGCGATCAGCGTTTCCTGCACCAGATCCTCGATATCCTCATCCCCCCGCATTCGCCGACGAAAGAAGCTGCGCAGCAACGGGACGAGCGCGCGCAGCAACGCCGCATGCGCCGCGGCATCGCCGTCCAGTCCCGCCGTCATCCACGCTCGTAGCTCTGCTTCGCTGTGCCGCATTCCCACTCCTGGTCGGGCGTACGTGGGCGAATGGCGGCAGGTTACAGAAGCGGTGCAGAAAAGAAATCGCACGGAGGGCCGGGGCGGATCTGTAACCGCGGCTTTGCCCGCGGCGTACGGCAGCAGGTGACCCGGCGCCTCCGCCTTCCCGGGGTCACCGCGCGGCGGCCATGCCCCCCCTGCGGACCGCCGCGCGAGAGGCCCCCTTCAACGGAGTATCCCCATGATCAAGACGTCCGCCGCGCTCGCCGCGACCCTCGCCCTCGGCATCGCCGCCACCGCCGCCCAGGCCCAGCAGCCCAAGATGGAGAAGTGCTACGGCGTGGCACTTGCCGGCAAGAACGACTGCAAGGCGGGCGCCGGCACCAGCTGCGCCGGCACCGCGACCAAGAACTATCAGGGCAATGCCTGGAAGCTGGTCAAGGCGGGCACCTGCACGTCGATCAAGACCCCCAAGGGCAACGGCTCGCTGACGCCCAAGGCGTGATCCCGTGCCCGGCCGCGAGACCGGCCGGGCATCCTCCCACATTCCGGAGTTCGCCATGCGATCCTTCGCCGCCCTCTATGCCAGCGCCTGCGCCCTTGCGGCGCGGCTATTGCCGCCCTCGTTCCTGCTGCTCGTCGCGCGTGTCGGCATCGCGGCGATCTTCTTCCTGTCCGGCCGCACCAAGGTGGATGGCTGGCTGACGATTACCGATTCCGCTTACGAACTGTTCCGAACCGATTATGCGCTGCCCTTCGCGCCGCCGGTGCTCGCCGCGCATCTCGCAACCTATTCGGAGCATCTCTTCCCGATCCTGCTCGTACTCGGCCTGTTCACTCGGCCTGCCGCGCTGGCGCTGCTGGGCATGACGACGGTGATCGAAGTGTTCGTCTATCCCGATGCCTGGCCGACGCATCTCAGCTGGGCCGGGCTGCTGCTCCCGCTGATCGCCGCCGGGCCGGGGGCGTGGTCGCTGGATCGCCTGATCGGGCTGGACGGGCAGGATACATAGCAGGGCGCGGCGGCGACGCGGCCGCAGCTTCTGCCGCAGCCCAAAGGGGCCGGTTGGGTCTCCCGGCAGATTGCTACCTTCCCCCTACGAATTGGCAGTTGCAACCTAGTTGATCGGGTTGTTGGCCGCGGGCGCGTCGCCGCGCGCTGCGGGTACGAAGTCCTCCCGCACCGCCTTGGCGACGAGATCGGGCGGTAACAGGCCGAGGCCGATCACGAAATTGTTGAAGGCGAGGCGATCGAAGCGCGCACCCAGCGCCAGCTCCGTTTCGACGCGCAGCTGGAGCAGGCGGGTATAGCCGTAAAAATAGCTGCCCGCCTGACCCGGCGCGCGGGAGGTGTAGCGCTCGATTTCCTGCCGCGCCATCGCCGGCGACTGCACCACCTCCTCGGTGAGAATGCGGCCGGCCTCGTCGAGCGAGATCCGGTTCAAGTTGAGCATTGGATCGAGCATTGCCCGCGCAGCGCGCAGCAGCCGCGCCTGCAGCGCCATCAATTGCCCGTCGAGCGGGTGGTAGGGCAGGGCCTCCGCCTCGGCATAGAGCGCCCAGCCTTCGACATTGACGCTGTTGAAGGCATAGAGCGAGCGCGCCTGCGAGACGCCGCGCTCGACCATCGCGGAGAATTGCAGCTCGTGCCCGGGGCGCCCCTCATGCGCGGCGACCGTCCATTGCACCGCACGGGAATTGAAGTCGTCATAGGCCGACTTGGGATCATTGCTGCCGACTCCGATCGGCAGCACGAACACGCCATGCTCGCCCTTGTTGCCCACCATCGGCGGCGGCTGCATGTGCGGGGCGGGGCTGGCGGCGGACTCCGCCGCGCTGGCAAGCCGCATCTCCATCGGTCGGCTGGGCAGGTCGACGATGTGTTCGCGGCGGATCACCGACTCGTTGGTGCGGATCACCTCGGCATAGCTTGCCTCGAGCTGGTCGTTGGGGACCGGCGCCTGCTTGATCCGGCGGATGACGTCGCGATAGTCGGTCTGGCTCCACCCCTTTTCTTTGGCAACGCGGGGTGCGAGCGCGATCATCGCCGCCCGCGTCTCGGCATATTCGATCTGGGCTTGGCGGATCAGCGCGTCGGGCGCGATGTCGATGCCGCGCTCCTTGAGCTGGAAGGCATAGACCTCGGCGGGCAGGTGAAAGTCCTCCCGGGCGAGCGGGAGCACCGTCGCCCGTTCCCACGCCGTATAGGCGGCGATTTGCGCATCGAGCTTGGCCAGCGCGCGCTCGGCCCCGGTGATCTTGTATTCCTGGAACAGGTCGCGGATGCCCTTGGCGTAGGTCTCGGCATTGGCGAGCGCGCGATCGAGCGTGACGCGGGTGGGGCCGAGCAGACCGGGCGCGCGGATTTCCTCGAAGCGCGCGCGGGCCTGGTCGACCAGCGGCGTCGTGCCGGGCCAGTCGCCGACATAGCGGCGCAGCAGTTCCACAGCCTTGGCGCGGCGGGCGGGCGCGACCTGATCGTCGAGCAGGCCTTTGATGCCCTCGAACATCGCCGCCGGCGCATCGGTCCAGGCGAGGAAGTGGCGGCGGTTCAGCCGGTCGCGCTCGAGCTGCTGATCGATCGCGCCGATCAGGATGGCGAGGTCCTGGCGGACATTGGCATCGTTCGCCGCGGCCAATCGGCGAACGAACTCGGCGCGTACCGGCGCAAGGGCGGCGGCACGGCGCGCCTCCAGCTTGGGCTCGAGGTCGCTGGCACGCCCGTCGAACGCCACCACGCCTTCCTGCGATATCGTCTCCGGATCGAACTGCCCCTCCGCTTCCAGCAGCAACCGGGTGTTGGCGTCGCTCACGGCGATCCAGGCCCGGCCGGTGGGGTCCGGCAGCGGGGCCGCGGCTGCGGGCGTCAGGCTATGGAGGGCGAACGCGAGGATGGAGGCGGTGCGATGCATGGCAGTTCCGGCGGGAAAGGAGGGATCAAGGCGGTGATGACCTGCGGCAAGCAACGGGAAAGCAAGCCGCGGTTCAAGCGGAAATGTTCGGCGCCTCGGCTCGAATTCAGGATGGCGTCGAGAAGGGCTGGAGGAACCCGGCCCCTGGGTACTTCCCGTTCGGCGGAGAAGGCGATAGGAGCCCATATCGACGCCGGCCGCTGAGCGAGCGTGCGGGCGACCCAACCGAATTCCTTGAAAGTCTCCGCGCGTGTCATCGACCAACGATCAAACTTCCGAAACTGCGCTTCCCCTCGACGTGCTGACTCCGTCGGCCACCCTGTCGATGGACGAGATCCACCAGCGCTATCCGGCACGGTCGCTGCCCGAAGGCGCACGCGTGACGCGGTTCGGGCCCAGCCCGACCGGCTTCATCCATATCGGCGGCCTTTACGTTTCGCTGATCTCGGAGCGCACCGCGCACCAGTCCGGCGGGCTGTTCTACCTGCGGATCGAGGACACCGATCGCAAGCGCGAGGTGCCCGGGGCGGTGGAGCTGATCCTCGGCGCGCTCAACGACTTCGGCATCGCCTTCGACGAGGGCCCCTCGGTGGCCGGCACCGAGACCGGCGCCTATGGCCCGTATCGCCAGAGCGAGCGGCAGGAACTCTACCAGAGCGTTGTCCGCGACCTGCTCGTGCGCGGCCATGCCTATGCCTGCTTCGCGACGCCCGAGGAGCTCGAGGCGATGCGCACCGAGCAGAACCTGCGCAAGATCCCGCCCGGCTATTATGGCAGCTGGGCGATCTGGCGGAACCGCAGCCTGGAGGACGTGCAGGCGGCGCTGGCCGAAGGCCGCAGCTTCGTGATCCGGCTCAAGGCGCCGGCGGCCGAGGGGAACGGCCGCGTCGAGCTGCCCGACCTGATCCGCGGCAAGCTCAACGTGCCGGCGAACAACCAGGACATCGTCCTGCTCAAGGCCGACGGCCTGCCGACCTATCACCTCGCCCATGTCGTCGACGATCACCTGATGGGCACCACCGACGTGATCCGCGGCGACGAGTGGCTGTCCTCCTACCCGGTCCACGCCCAGCTGTTCGACCTGCTCGGCTGGGAACGGCCGCGCTATGCGCATATCGCGCCGATCGAGAAGAATGTCGGCTCGTCGCGTCGCAAGCTCAGCAAGCGCCACGATCCGGAAGCGGCGGTCGACTGGTATTCGGTCGAAGGCTATCCGCGCCAGGCGGTGATCGAGTATCTGCTCAACCTTGCCGACGGCAAGTTCGAGGACTGGCGCAAGGCCAACCCGACCGCGGATTCGGAGAGCTTCCCGCTCCAGGTCGAACGCCTGAACCGCAGCGGCGCGCTGTTCGATCTGGTCAAGCTGTCGAGCATCAGCCGCGAGGTGATCGGCGCGATGACCGCGGCGCAGGTCTATGACGCGGCGCTGGCCTGGGCGCAGGTCCATGACCAGCCCTTCGCCGAACGGCTCGCCGCGCATGCCGATTATGTCCGGGCGATCCTGAACATCGAGCGCGGTGCGGCGCGGGCGCGCAAAGACATCGTCAAATGGTCCGACGTGCCAAGCGACACCGCCTATTTCTTCGACGATCTCTTCGTGCCGCGTGACGAGGCCAACCAGCCGCTCTGGGAGGCACTCGCGCCCGGCCTGGCCGCGATCTTGCGCGAAGTGGCGGAGGGCTTCGACCCGGCAGTCGATCGCGACGCATGGCTGGAATGGGTCCGCGCCATCGGCGAGAAGCATGGCTATGCTGCCAACGGCAAGGCCTACAAGGCCGAGCCGGAGCGCTATCAGGGCCAGTTCAGCGCGATCGCCGGTGTGCTGCGCCTGGCGCTGGCCGGCAAGCCGAACACGCCCGATCTGTTCGAGGTGATGACGGTGATGGGGCCCGAGCGCGTGCGCGCGCGCCTGTCAGCCGCCGCGGCATCGATCGAGGGCAGGGCGAGCGGTCAGAGCTGACGCTCGTTCCAGCAAGGACCGTGGGGCTCACCTGGAAGCGTTCGACAAATCGTCCGCCGCCGGTTAGGTCGAGCCTCGTGTCCGTCCTGCGCCGCCTCCTGCTTGAGCATCGCCTGCTGTGCGGCTGCCTGATCGCGGCTGCGCTGCTGATGAAGGCGGTGCTGCCGGCCGGGTTCATGCCGATGCAGAGCGGCGGCACGATCATGCTGGGTTTCTGCTCGGGATACGGGCCCAAGCCGATGGCGATGCCGATGGCCATCCCGATGAAGGATGACCGCTCGAGCCCCGACGAGCACCAGCCCAAGACCGAGATGCCCTGCGCATTCTCTGGCCTCGCGATGCCCGGCCTCGCCGCGGTCGACCCGACGCTGCTCGCGCTGGCGATCGCCTTCGTCCTCGAACGCGCGATCCGTACCGCGACCATCCTGCCCAGGATCGTCCGCGTCTATCTTCGCCCACCCTTACGCGGGCCACCACTCGCCGCCTGATCCCTCGTTACCCTTTCAAGCGTTCGCGCGGTTGCGCGGGCGCGCCCGGATCAGGAAGATTTCATGTCCAAGCTATTGTTTTCGGCGACCGTTTCGGCCGTCCTCTGCGCATCTGCCGCGTCCGCGCAGACGTATGACGATGCACGCCGTGCCGAACTGCTCCGCCAGCGCGCGGCGATCGACGCCGAGCTGGCCAGGCTCGATGCCGCCGCGCCGAAGCCGCAAGCCGCACCGGCGGCCGTAACGCCGCCCGGCACTGACGAGATTTTCGTCACCGGCAAGGCGCTGTCGCTGACCACACGCGTCAGCGGCCAGACGGTGACGACGGTCGACGCCGCTGCGTTCCGCAATACGCCGGCGACGACGATCGCCGATATCGTCCGGCTCTCGCCCGGCATCGCGGTCACCCAGGGCAATGGCCCGCGCGACGTCGGCGTCTCGGTGCGCGGCTCGAACGCACGCAACGGCTTCGGAGCGCGCAACCTGCAGGTCTTCGAGGATGATTTCCCAGTCACCCAGCCCGACGGCCTCGCACGCTTCGACCTGACCGACCCGCATGCGTACGGCGCGGTCGACGTGGTGCGCGGGCCCTCCTCGGCGCGCTACGGCAACTATGCGCTGGGCGGCGCGGTCAACTTCCGTACCCGCTCGGGCCGCGAGATCCAGGGCGTCGGGGCCGGGTTCGACGCGGGCGGCGACGGCTATGCCAATCTCTATGCGACGATCGGGCACGCGACCGCGGGCCACGATATCGCGGTGTTCGGCAGCTATGTCCGCGGCGACGCCGTCACCGGCCACACCGGCTACGAGACAGGGACGCTCAACGCGCTGGCCAAGTTCGAGCTGGGCGCGCGCGACCGCGTGGCGGTAAAGCTGATCTACAACGAGGGCGATTTCCGCCTCTCGACCCGGCTCTCGTACAATCAGTACCTGACCAACCCCTATCAGCAGGGCTGTCAGGCAGCGGCGACCGCCGCGCCGGGCTGCGGCACCATCTCGGTGCTGGTCAACGGCATCAACGGCGCGCGGATCGCCCAGACCGCCGACGAGGGCAATCTCGCGCGGAACGACCGGCGGACGATCGTCGGCACGCGCTACGAGCATGACCTGGGGCCGAACACCACCTGGCGCACCCAGGCGACCTTCGACAGTCGCGTGGTCAACCAGCCGACCAGCGCGACGCCGTTCAAGGGCACGCTCGACAGCTACAACCTCACCTCGGACGTGACCCATCACGGCCGGATCGCGGGGATGGAGTCCACGAGCTTCGTGGGCGTGTTCTACAATTATCTCGACAACCAGAGCTACAGCTTCAACAAGACCCCCGCCGGTCGCAACGGCTTCGGCGCGCTGACCCAGACGGTGTTCGGCGACGTGCGGAACATGGGGGTGCGTGCCCGCGAGGAACTGCAGTTCACAGGCCGGCTGCAGGCGATCGCCGGGATCGGCGCCGAACGCTCGATCCTCGACATGCGCCAGACCGCGTACAGCTATCCGGTCGGTACCAACCCGGTGCTCGCCTTTATCCCCGCCGATCGCCACTTCACCAACGTTGCCCCGGAGGCGGCGCTGTTCTGGCAGGCGGTCGACGCGGTGCGGCTGCATGCGCGGGTGGGCACCGGCTACGGCATCCCGCAGGCGGGCAACCTGTTCGTCACGCCCGCAGGCGTTGCGGGCAACAACGCCAGCCTCAAGGCGCAGCGCAACACCGGCATCGACCTCGGCGCCGAAGTGGCGCTCGGCAGCAACTTCAAGGCCGAGCTGACCGGCTATTACGAATGGTTCACCAACGAGCTGGTCAGCCAGTCGGCCGGGGTGAACCTGCTCGCCTATACCTCCAACGTGCCGCGCTCGGTGCATCGCGGGGTCGAGCTGGGGGTGAGCTGGAAGCCGCTGCCGGGGCTGCTGCCCGGCGCCAAGCTCGACGCGAGCTACAGCTACAACGATCAATATTACACCGACTTCCAGGAGCGGCTGACCGCCGGCAGCGTCTCCCGCGTGCTCGATCGGGGCGGCAAGGCGATCCCGGGCGTGATCCCCAACTTCGTCAACGCGCGGCTTGGCTATGATCAGCCGGCCGGCCCGCTCCAGGGCCTGGGCGGCTTTGCCGAGCTTTCCTATCGCGACCGGTTCTTCGTCGACAACAGCAACCTGCTGGCCATGCCCTCGGCGACGTTGGTCAACCTGAACCTGCATTATGACCCGCCAAAGGGCAGCGGCCCGCTGTCGCGGCTGAGCTTCTATGCCTCGGTGCAGAACCTGTTCGACGTGACCTATGTGGGTGCGGCCTCGGTGATCGCGAACAGCCTCGCGACTTCGGGCGCGGAGAACCCGGCATCGGTGCTCGCCAACACCACCGGCTCGGTCTACGCCGGGCAGCCGCGGACGGTCTATGCCGGCGTCAAGGCACGGTTCTGAGGGGAGGGGATCCATGGCGCATAGCCTCAACCGGCGCTGGCCGAACACCGCGACCGTGTGGCGCTGGCATTTCTACGCCGGCCTGTTCTGCATCCCCTTCGTGCTGTGGCTGGCGGTCACCGGCTCGATCTATCTGTTCCGCCCGCAGGTCGAGGCGCTGATCGACGCGCCTTATGCCAACCTGGCCATCACCGGCCCGCGCGCCTCGGCGGCGGCACAGGCGGCGGCGGCGGTGCGGGCGGTGCCGGGATCGGTGCTCCATCGCTACCAGCTGCCCGAGACCGATCGCCAGGCGGTGCAGATCATCGTCGGCAAGGGGCAGGACGAGACGCGCGTCTATGTCCATCCTCAGACGCTGGCGGTGCTCAAGACGGTCGACGAGGACCAAAGGCTGATGCGGGTGGTGTTCCGGCTGCACGGCGAGCTGCTCGCCGGCACCCTGGGCTCCTACCTGGTCGAGCTGGCCGCCTCCTGGACGATCGTGATGCTGCTCTCGGGCCTGTTCCTGTGGTGGCCGCGCCGCGCGGGGCTGGGCGGCATCGTCTATCCGCGGTTGAGCGCAGGCGGGCGGCGCTTCTGGCGGGATCTCCATGCGGTGACTGGCTTCTGGGTGTCGGCCTTCGCGCTGTTCCTGCTCGTCGCGGGGCTGCCTTGGGCGAAGAGCTGGGGTGGCTATCTGAAGGCCGTGCGCGGGGTGGTGGAAGGCCACCCCGTCAAGCAGGACTGGACCACCGGTCGCGCCGACGAACTCCGTCAGCGCGCCGCCGCCGATGCCGGCACCCGCGCAATGATGGGCGAGCATGCCGAGCGTCACGGCATGGCGATGGCGCACCCGTCGGTCTCCTATGTCCCGCTCGACCGGCTGATCGCCACGCTCGGCCCGCTGCGCCTGGCGACGCCGGTGCTGGTCTCCCCGCCGACCGGTCCCGGCCAGCCCTGGACTGCCAAGTCCGATGCCGCCAACCGCCCGCTGCGCACCGACCTGACGCTCGACGGCGAGACCGGCAAGCTGCTCACCCGCAAGGATTTCGCCCAGCGGCGGCTGGTCGACCGGCTGGTCGGATACGGCGTGGCGATCCATGAGGGGCAGGCGTTCGGGTGGCTCAACCAGCTGCTCAACCTGCTGACCGCGCTGGGGCTGATCCTGCTCGCGGTGAGCAGCGTGGTGCTGTGGTGGCGCCGGCGGCCCGAGGGTGCGCTCGGTGCGCCGCGCGGGGGGGAGCCGCGACCTGCGGCGCTGGCCTTCTTCGCGCTCGTGATCGCGCTGGGGTTGTTCCTGCCGCTGATGGGGATCAGCCTGCTCGCGGTCCTGGCGGTCGAGCGGTTCGTGCTGGTCCACCTGCCGGGCGCGCGGCGCTGGCTGGGGCTGCGCGGGGTGCCGGCAGCGGCCTAGACGCCATAAAGGTGCAGCGGCTAGCCTTGTAGCCGGAACCTATCGCCGCGCCGGACCTGTAGTCCGGGGCCGCGATGCGGACCGCAGGGGGAAGACGATGCATCCGGTCGACACGTTTGAGCTGGTTCTCGTGCTGTTCGCGGCGATCATCGCGCTGCACTGGGCGGCCGAGCGGCTGTCGTTCCTGCCCTCGGCGGCGTTGCTGCTGGGCGGCGGGGCGCTGGCCTTTCTGCCGAACCTGCCCAAGCTGTCGCTCGATCCCGAGCTCGTCCTGGTGCTGTTCCTGCCGCCGCTGCTGATGGACGGCGCCTATTATGCCGCGTTCGGGCGGCTTCGGCGCCATCTGCCGGGGATCCTGTCGCTGGCAGTAGGCGCGGTGCTGTTCACCACGCTGGTCGTCGGGCTGGTGCTGCACCTGCTGGTGCCGGGGCTGCCTTGGGCGGCATGCTTTGCCCTTGGCGCGATCGTCTCGCCGCCCGACGCGGTCGCCGCGCGATCGGTGCTGCAGCGGGTGCAGCTGCCGCGTCGTCTCCAGGCGCTGCTCGAAGGCGAGAGCCTGATCAACGATGCGACCGGGCTGGTGCTGTTCCGCTTCGCCGTCGCCGCCACGCTCACCGGCCGCTTCAACGCATTCGATGCGGGGACGAGCTTCGTCCTGCTGTCGATCGGCGGCGTGGTGGTCGGCACCGCCGTCGGCTTCGGCGGCAAGTTCATCCTGCGCCGCCTGCCCGACCAGACGCTGATCGTCGCCACCGCGACCCTGCTCAGCTGGGCGGCCTATCTGGCCGGCGAGGCGCTGCACGTCTCCGGGGTGATCGCCGTGGTCGCGGCGGGCATCGTGTTCGGCTGGTATCAGCACGAGGTGCTGCCGGCGCGGGTGCGGATGCAGGGCGCCGCCTTCTGGCGGACCCTGGTGTTCAGCCTCGAGGCGCTGGTGTTCATCCTGATCGGCTTCTCGCTGCGCGGCGTGCTCGATCGCGTCGGGCTGGAGCGGGTGTTCACCTCGATGGCGGTGCCGGTGATCGGCATCGTCGTCGCGGTGCTCGTCACCCGCTTCGTGTGGGTGTTCGGCAGCGAGCTGCTGCTCGGCACGCTCAAGCGGACCGGCGTATCGCGGGTGCGGCCGCTGGGCTGGCGACAGGCGACGGTGCTGTCCTGGGCGGGAATGCGCGGCGTCGTCACGCTGGCGGTCGCGCTGTCGCTGCCGAACGAGATGCCCGGCCGCGACCTGATGCTGGTCAGCGCCTTCGCGGTGATCCTCGCCACCGTGGTGCTGCAGGGTGCCAGCCTTGGCTGGGTGATCAAGGCGATCGCACCGCAGGACCGCGATCCGCCGCCCAACGTCACGCTGGTGCAGGCCGAGGCGGCGATCGCCCACGCCAAGCGCATCGAGGTGGAGGCACGCGCCTATGACGAGGAAGGCACGCTGATCCATCCCCGGCTACTCGAGGAATATCGCAAGCGGGACCATGTCACCGAACGCTATGCCGGGGATGCCGGCAGCTACATGCCCGGCATCCGCGCCCATTTCGACATGGTGCTCGCGGCGGTGGCGGCGGGGCGCAAGGAGCTGATCCGCCTGCACCGCCAGGGCGAGATCGAGGACGAGGTGCTGCACAATCTGGAGCGCGATCTCGATCTTGAGGAACTGGGCGCACTGTTCCAAGGGGGCGAGGGCGCCGAAATCCGCGGCCCGGGAGAACAAGCGTGACCGATCCGCAGCCCGCATCCTTCACGATCCGATCGGCGGTGCCGGCGGACCGGGCGCAACTCGGCCGGCTCGGCGCGCAGATGGTGGCGGTGCATCATGCCTTCGACGCGCGCCGCTTCATCGCGCCGACGCCGGAGACGCCCGAGGTCTATGGCGGCTTCCTCACCCGGCAGATCGAACGGGCAGAGTCCGTGCTGCGCGTGGCGGCAGCGGGCGATGCCGTGCTCGGCTATGTCTATGCCGGGGTGGAGGGCAACGACTATATGGCGCTGCGCGGGCCGGCGGGGGTGATCTACGACCTGATCGTCGCACCCGAGCATCGGCGCCAGGGCATCGGCCGCGCGCTGCTCGACGCGGCGATGGCAGCGCTGGCGCCGCATGCGCTGCCCCGGCTCGTGCTGTTCACTGCCGAGCGCAATGTCGAGGCGCAGGCGCTGTTCACCGCGGCGGGCTTCCACCGCACCATGGTGGAGATGACCCGCGATCTCGCCTGAGCAGCGCGCCGGCCAAGGAACCTTTGCAGGATCGGAGAGCTATGGCTAGGGGCCGCACGGTCAGGCGGCTGGAGCGGGCGTGAACCGAAGCGAAGACGACACCGACGCCGACGCGCGGCGGACCAGTGCAGCAGTGCGGGCGAAGCGACGGCGTCGCGTCGCGGTGGCGCTGCTCGTGCTGGTCTCGGCCAGCGTGGCGACGGTGTGGCTCCAGCGGCGGACGATCGCGCAGGGCTTTGTCGATCGCGAGCTGGCAAACCGCGGGGTGGCCGCACGCTACACGATCGAGCAGCTCTCCCCCTGGCGCCAGCGGCTGACCAACGTCTCGATCGGCGATCCGCGCAACCCGGACCTTACCGCCGATTGGATCGAGCTGCGCACGGCGCTCACCCCGTGGCGCGCCGAACTGCTGGTGGCGAAGGCGGGGACGGTGCGCGTGCAGGGGCGGATCGTGAACGGCGCGCTGTCGCTGGGGTCGCTCGACCGGCTGATGCCGCCGCCCTCGGGCAAGCCCTTTTCCCTGCCGCGGCTCAGCGTCGAGGTGGCGGACGCGCAGCTGCGGCTGGCGAGCGACGCGGGGCTGGTCGTGCTCGGCCTGCGCGGCAAGGGGCTGCTGACCGACGGGTTCGCCGGCACGGTGCGCGCGCAGTCGGCACAGCTGCAGTTCGGAAACTGCGATCTCCTCGGCCTGGGCGCCGAAATGCAGGTCCGCATCCGCAAGGGCGCGCCCAGTCTCACCGGGCCGCTGGCGGCGCAGCGGCTCGCGTGCGGGGACGTCCGGGCCTTGGGCCCGCGCGGCACCGTGCGCGCGACGCTCGATGCGTCGTTTGCCGGCTGGAACGGCGATGCGCGGCTGGGGCTGGCATCGCTGCGCGCTGGCTTGGGCACGCTTGGCCAGACCGATGCACAGGTTGACTTCGCCGGGGATCGCACCCGGACCGCGGGGAGACTTACGCTGCACGGAGTCGACGCGGCGACGGATGCGGTCCGCGCCCATATTGTCGAAGCAGGCGGGCGCTACGCGGTCGGCACGGTGCTGGCCTTCGACGGCCGCATCGGCCTGCAGGACGCGGCGATTTCCCCAGCGATCCAAGCGCAAATTCGCAGCTATCGCAAATCATTAGCAGGCACGCCGGTCGGTCCGCTGGCCGCTAAGTTCGCCGCGGCGGTGGATGCCGCGGGACGAAGCTTCGACGGTTCCGCCATGCTAGGGATCGCCACGCGGGGGAGCGGCGCGACGATGCGGGTGAACGCCGTCGATGTCACCGCGCGATCCGGCGCGCGCGTGCGCTTTGCGGGCGAGCAGGGCGCGGTGCTGGATTTCCCCAAGGGTACGGTCGCGCTTGCCGGGCAGCTGTCGCTCGGCGGTGGCGGGATGCCGGAGCTTGCGCTCGATCTCCTCCAGCGGCCCGGCAGCGACCAGCTTCAGGGCACCGGTACGCTGCGCCCCTATGCGGCCGGCGGCGCGCGGCTGGCGCTGGCGGACCTTTATTTCACCATGCGGGGCAGGGCGGGGTTGGCGCGCACCGTAGCGACGGTTTCAGGTCCGGTCGGCAGCGGACGGATCGAGGATCTGTCGATCCCGCTGGTCGCGCGCTGGAACGGCCCGAGCGTGCTGGTGAACCCCGCGTGCGAGACTCTCGGTTTCGCGCGGATCAGCGCGTCCGGCATGGTGCTGCGCGGCCATCGCCAGCGGCTGTGCCCGGTGGGGCCGGCGATGCTCGCCTGGAACGGCAGGCGCGTCACCGGCGGCGTCCGTACCGGCGCGATCGCGCTGGCGGGCAGCATGGGCAGCAACCCGCTGAGCCTCGCCGCGGGCGGGGCGCGGGTGGATCTCGCCCGGCAGGCCTTCGACCTCACCGGCGTTGCGGTGGGGATGGGCGCGGACCGGCCGACTCGGCTCGATATCGGCCAGCTCCAGGGCACGTTCGGCGGCGCGCTCGGCGGCAGCTTCGATGCGCTGGGCGGGCAGATCGGCGCGGTGCCGCTGGTGCTCTCGCAGGGCAAGGGCAGCTGGCAGGTCGCCGATGGCGGGCTGGCGCTGCTCGGCAGCTTCCGCCTCGCCGATGCCGAGGCCAGCCCGCGTTTCGAGCCGCTGCTCGCCCCCGCAGGCCGCCTCACGCTCCGCGGCAACCGGATCGAGGCGCAGGCCGATCTGATCGGCACCAAACGGGCGGTGGAGGTCGCCAAGGTCTCGATCACCCATGATCTCGGCAAAAGCGAGGGGCAGGCGCTGCTCGACGTGCCGGGCCTTCGCTTCAAGACCGATGGCCTCCAGCCGCTCGACCTCACCCCGCTCACCCTGGGCGTGATCGCCGATGTCGACGGCACCGTTGCAGGCTCCGGGAAGATCGCGTGGGACAGCGCGACGGTGACCAGCACCGGCCGCTTCACCGCCTCCAACGTCGCGCTGGCGGCGGCCTTCGGCCCGGTGCAGGGGCTGACCACCGAGCTCGACTTCACCGATCTGCTGAACGCACGGACCGCGCCGGGGCAGGTGGCGACGGTGACCGAGATCAACCCCGGCGTGCCGGTACGCGAGGGCGTGTTCCGCTACCAGCTGCTCGACAGCAGACGCGTGCGGGTGGAGGGCGCGCGCTGGCCCTTCGCCGGGGGCGAACTCATCCTCGAGCCGACCACGCTCGACTTCAACGAGGCGGGCAAGCGCCGGATGACCTTCCAGGTGAAGGGCGTCGACGCCGCCCTCTTCCTCAAGGAAATGGCGTTCGACAATCTCGATGCCACCGGCACCTTCGACGGCACGCTGCCGATGATCTTCGACGAGACCGGCGGGCGGATCGAAGGCGGCGAGCTGCGCGCCCGCAAGGGCGGCCACATCGCCTATGTCGGCGAGATCTCGCGCGAGAACCTGGGCACCTGGGGCAACATGGCGTTCCAGGCGCTCAAGTCGCTCGACTATCGCAACCTCGCGATCCGGATGAACGGGCCGCTGGCCGGCGAAATGATCACCGACATCAGCTTCTCCGGCCTCAGCCAGGGGCAGGGCACCAAGTCGAACTTCCTGATCCGCCGGCTGGCCAGGCTGCCGCTCGTCTTCAACGTGCGGATCAACGCTCCCTTCCGCCAGCTGATGGACTCGGTGCAGTCCTGGTACGACCCGCGCCGCCTGATCGAGCGCAACCTGCCGGCGTTGATCGAGGAGCAGAAACGTGCGCAGGAAGCGAGGCCGGGCACCGTTCAGCCCGCCGAAAGCACAACCCGTCCATGAAAGGCATGTCTATGAGCTTGGAAGCATGAAAAAGGGTTCGTCTCTTCGGCTGGGTGCATGCGGGATCGCGCCGCTGGCGCTGCTCGGCGGCTGCGTGACGGTGAACGCGCCCGACAAGCCGATCGTGATCAACCTCAATATTTCGATCACCCAGGAAGTGGTCTATCGCCTCGACAACAAGGCGAAGGCCATCATCCAGGACAATCCGGGGATTTTCTGATGCGACAGTTGCTCTCGACCTTCGCCATGGCAGCCGCGATCGCGGCGGGCGGGATCGCCCCGGCCTACGCCCAGCGCGACCCCGCCTATCAGGCTGCGCGCCAGCAGGGACAGGTGGGCGAACAGCCCGACGGCTATCTCGGCATCGTCGGCGCGGCGTCGCCCGAGCTGCAGGCGATCGTCAACAACATCAACATCCAGCGCAAGCGCCAGTACACCCAGCAGGCGGCGGCGAGCTCGACCGTCGAACAGATGGCGTTCGTCACCGGCTGCAACCTGATCCTGCGCACCGCCCCGGGCGAGAAGTATCGCGCCCCCGACGGCCGTTGGCTGACCCGCGGCAGCGACGCACCGGTCCGCGACCCGCGCTGCCTCTGATCCCCGCGGCGTAGCGGGGGCTCACCCTCGCTTACGCCCGCATGCGCCCCGTCCCGCCTAAGCGGACGGGGCGCATGCGGTCGGCCCCCGGTTCGTGCAGGCGCATCGCCAACAGCACGAAGGGACGGGCGCAGACCCCATGCATCGCCGATTTTCGCCTGCTGCAGTCCGCCGCCCGCGCATCTGGCTGCGCCTCGCGCCCCTCGCGGTGGTAGCGATCGGCGGCTGTGCGCGCCCCAGCGAACAGCTGGCGCCCCAGCGCTACAATCGTCCCTGGGCCCCCGCGACGGGTGCGAGCGGCGAGATCCTGCCGGTGCCAGCGGGCAAGGCCGTGCCCACGCTGCCGGGCGGCTATGTGCTGCCCGCAAACCCGGCGCTCGCGACGCTGCCTGCCGCACCCGAGACCGATCCGCAGCACGTCTATACCCTGACCGAGCTGGTCGACCTGGCGCACACCGCCAATCCCAGCCTGCGTGTCGCGTGGTATGAGGCACGCAGCGCGGCGCTGGTGCCGGGGATTATCAGCGCTACCCACGGCCCGCGCATTTCCGCGACGGGCGTGGGCGGCGGGGTGGTGAGCAGCGGCTATCTCGGCAAGGGCGCGAACGGTGAGGACCGCGATTCCAACGGCGGCACCGCGGTCGCGGCGATCTCGCTCGAATGGCTGCTGTTCGATTTCGGCGGGCGCGAGGCGCAGATCGCCGCGGCGCGCCAGCAGGCGCTGGTCGCCGACATCGCGTTCACCGCCGAGCACCAGCAGGTCACCCATCAGGTGGCACTGGCCTATTATGACGACGTCGCCGCGCGGTCGCGTTCGGCCAATGCCGATCGTGCGGTCGAGCTGGCGGCGCAGGTCCAGGTATCGGCCGAGGCGCGCTTCCGCCGCGGTGTCGGCACCACGATGGAGGCGGCGCAGACGCGCCAGGCGACCGCCCAGCTGCGTCTCGCCGCGGTCCAGGCGCGTGCGGCGGCCACCGACGCGCGGTTGCGGCTGATTACCGCGATCGGCCTGCCGCCCTTCACCAAGTTGCGCATCGCCGACACCGGGGATCGCACGCTCGCGCCGGCGATGGCGGACATGGCGGAGGAGGCTGTCGCCAAAGCGCTCTCCCGCCGGCCGGACATGCTGGCGGCGCTCGCCAGCCGCAAGGCGAGCGAGGAGGGCGTGCTGGCCGCCCGCGCCGACTTCAAGCCCAAAATCTTCGCCTCGGGCACCGCCTCGCACATCCGCGGCAATCGCGACCTGACGACGCTGCCCGGCACCGGCGGGGAATCGGCAACGCTCAACGTCTCCGCGCGCAAGACCAGCGGCTCGGTGCTGGTCGGGCTGCGGGTGCCGCTGTTCGACGGGGGGCTACGCGCCGCGCGGCTCGAACAGGCGCGCGATAGGGTGGAAGGTGCCTCGGCGAGGCTGGAGGCTACGCGCGATCGCGCCGTGCTCGAGATCGTCACTGCCGAGAACGGGCTGCGCGCGGCGCTGGAGGCGAATGCCGCCGCCGAGGAATCGCGCAGCGCAGCCAGCACCAGTTTCGATGCCGCCTTCGCCGCGTACAAGAACGGCGTGGGTGCGGTCGCCGAGGTGAGCCTGGCGCAGCAGCAACTGCTCGCCGCGCAAAATGCGGTGAGCGATGCTCGTGCCTCTGCGCTGCGGGCAGCAGCGACGCTGGCGCTGGCGACCGGCACGCTGGGTGCTGCGCCGGAATGATCCGTTAGCCCTGCATCTCACTGCCGCTAGCGCTCGCTTACGCCGTGCGGGCGTGACGCGGCCTTATCGTCACTATCATCTGGCGGGTTCTGCCCGCGCTCCATCGGGTTGCCGTTCCGGGAGGCACCGTGTCCACGAAGCCCTTCGATTACGCAGCAAAGCTTGATTATGCGGGGAAGACGGCAGCGATCATCGGGGGCGGGGTGATCGGCGCATCCTGGGCGGCGCTGTTCGCCGCCAACGGGCTGAACGTCGTCATCAGCGATCCTGACCCTGATATCGAGACCAAGGCGCGGACGCGCATTGCCGCTGCGATGCCCGCGCTGGTGGCGCTGGGGCATGCGCCGTTCGATATTGGCGAACGGATCCGCTTCGTCGATGATCATGCCTATGCCGTGGCCGATGCCTTCCTCGTGCAGGAAGCCGGACCCGAGCGACCGGGGTTCAAACAGGGCCTTTGGGAAGTCGTCGAGGGCGCCGCGCCCGCCGACGCGCTGCTGTGCAGCTCCAGCGCGGGCATCCCCGCCTCGCTGCAGCAGATCGAGATGCGGGATCACACGCGCCTCCTCATCGCGCACCCGATCAACCCGCCGCACCGGATGCCGCTGGTCGAGGTGGTGCCGACCCCGACCACCGATCCCGAGGTCACCGCGCGGGCGGTCGCCTTCTATGACGGGCTGGGCAAGGTGACGCGCGTAATCCGCAAGGAAGTGCCCGGGTTCGTCGCCAACCGCTTGCAGGCGGCGATCTTCCGCGAGTGCGTGGCGCTGGTGCGCGGCGGCGTGGTGACGATCGACGAACTCGACGATATCGTCACGACCTCGCTCGGCGTCCGGCTCGCCACCTCGGGCCCCTTCCTGTCGCTTCATCTGAGCGGCGGGGACGGCGGCTTGCCGCATTCGATCGAGCAGCTCGGCCCGCCCATGGAGCGACTGTGGGAGTCGCTGGACGCGGCGGACTTCGATCCGGTCACCAAGGAGTTGATCGCCCGGCAGGCCGAACAGTCCTATGGCGCCTGGCCGATCGCGCAGCTCGCCCAGACCCGCGAGGCCAGGGAGATCGCTGTCCTCAACGCGCTTGCCGCAGCCTGATCCTCAGAACCGTCTCATTCGGTGGGGCCGGACGCCGGAAGACACCACGACCTGGCGATGTTCGATCCAGGCGATGAACCGGTCGTGCCCGGAGAACTCGAAGCGAATCTCGTCGTTCAGGCTGTGCACGATCGGGCAGGTGAGGAAGCGATCGATATTGCGTGACCAGATCTTCCACATCCGCGGCCGAACATAGCCTTGTTCGCGCAGCTCGTAGAGTTCCAGAATCAGGTGCAGCACCTGCAGCAGCCCCGGCAGGATCCGGGCAACTTCCTCGGGGGGAAGCTCGGCGGTCCAGATCGGCAGCAACTCGGTGCGCAGCATGTGGCGGATGGTCTGCAGGCGATCCGAAAAGGACAGGAAGATTTGCGCGTTGAGCTGGCGGGTGTTGTTCCGCATGCCGACATACACGGCGATCATGCCGACGAACACGCCACCGGTGGTCATCAGTCGAAGAACAGTTTCCAGCATCACGCCCGTCTGTAGCAGCCGCTTGACTCCCTGGCTCAGGGACACGCCAAGCTAGGCGGCCCCTCGCACTTGCAGAGGTAAGCAGAGGTTAGTCGGCCATGCTGGGCAGCAGCGCCCGCGCGGCACGGATGTCGGCGAATGCGTCGTCGCCCTCGATGGTGGCGAGCACCGGCGCGAGGATCGCCTGCGCAGCGCTTGGTTCGGCGAGCCGCGCCAGCGAGGTCGCTGCGCGCAGAGCCCACAGTCCCGCGCCCTGTTCCTGGGCGAGCGCCAGGGCCTGCTCGAAGCGGCGCTGTGCACCCGCCACGTCGCCGGCATCGCGCTTGGCTTCCCCGTCGGCGCGGAGAATTTCCGCCGTGGCCCATTGCGGCGGACCGGCTTCGGCGCGTGCAACCACCTCCGCATCGCATAGTGCGGCGCAGGCGGTGACGAACACGTCCTTGTCGTGCGGGAGCGGCGGCCGCAACTGCTCCAGCGCGGGCAGCTGCGGCACCTTGCGCAGGCGGAGATCGGCGATCCGCGTGAACCAGTCGGCGAGCTCAGCCATATAGTTGAAGCGGTTGACCCCGGCCGTGCGGGCGAGCAGCCCCGCATAGTGGCGGGCAAGCTCGTCGTCGCCCAGCCACAGCGCGATCGGGCAGGCAGCGCTGGCCAGCAGGTAGCAAAAGGAATTGGAGTTGCGAAGCCGGTGGGCATCGATCGCCGCCTCCATGATCATCGCCTTGGCACTTTCCAGCTTGCCTTGGATCGCCAGCGTCACCGCATGGTTCCCGCGCGTGATCGTGGCGTGGTCGAAGCGGAGCACCGCGCCATAGGATCCCCGCCCGGTAAGCCCGCGGACGAGATCGCCGCCGATCGCCGCCGCCTCGCGCACGCGGCCGGAACGGAGCGTCATGACGGCGATCACGCGGCGGGCAAAGGCCTGCAGCTCGGAATCGAGAACCGACCCCTCCGGCCCCAGCATCTGCTGCGCGAGCGTGAGGGCTGCTTCATGGTCCCCCAGGATCGTGCGATGGCCGGACAGCAGCCAGAGGCCGGTGGCGCGGGCCAGGGGATCGCCGATCTTCTTGCCGATCCGCAACACCTGCGTCGCCGCGCGGACAAAGGCTTCGCTGGGCCGATCGGAATTGTAGAGCAGCACGCACAAGCCGTTCTGAAGCTGGATCTCCTCGGGACCGCCGGCTTCGCCGAGCGCCTCGAGTGTCGCCAGCGCGCGCTCCAGCCAAGCGTTGTATTCGCCGAACTGCGACATGCCGAGCCACAGCGGTGCCGAGGCGATCGTCAGCCGCACGCCCAGGCGCATGTCGCCGGCTTCGCCGAGCGACCAGGCGAGCGCCGCGCGCACATCGTCGATGGCCGGGCCATAGCGTTCCCACCAGATCGTGCGCTCGAGCCGGGACCAGTCCACCTGCGCGCGCGCCAACACGCCGCCGACCCATTCGGCGTGGCGGCGCGCGGTGACGCCTGCCAGCCCGGACTCCTCCAGCTTGCGCCGGGCATAGGCCTTGGTGGTCTCGAGCAGACGATAGCTGACGCCGTGCGGCGCGGTCTCGACGACGAGCAGCGACTTGGCTGCGAGCTGCAGCACCGCCTGTGCGGTTTGCGTCTCGGCCTCGTCGTCCAGCGCCGCCACCTGTACGGCGGCGGGCAGATCGAAGCCGGCGCGGAACTTCGCGAGGCAGCCGAGTATGGTGCGCTCCGTCGGGGAGAGCAGCTCGAAGCTCCAGTCGAGCATCGCCTCCAGCGTCTCGTGCCGGGCAAGGGTACGGCGGCCGAAGGCCAGCAGCGACAGGCGGACGGTGAGTCCGCTGGAAAGCGCATCCAGCCCCACCATCGGCACCGCCGCCGCCGCCAGCTCGAGCGCGAGCGGGAGCCCGTCGAGCGAGCGGCATACTGTTGCGATCTGCCGGGCATTCTCCTCGGTGATCGCGAAGCCGCCCATGGCCGCGCCGAGCCGCTCCGCGAACAGCGCGACGGCGGGATTGTCCGCGATCATGCCCGTCGTGTCGGCAACAGACGGGACGGGCAGGGGCTGGAGATGCACCTGCATCTCGCCCGGCACGCGGATCGGTTCGCGGCTGGTCGCCAGCAGCTTCACGCGCGGGCAGGAGCGCAGCACCGTGTCGGCGACATGTGCGACGACGCCGATCAGATGCTCGCAATTGTCGAGCAGCAGGATCAGTTCAGATTCGCGCAGACGATCGACCAGGACCGACGGGGTCGTGTCGCGCCCCATCGGGCTCTGCAGCGCCGCCGCCGCGGCCGCGGCGACATGCTCGACCGTCGCGCAGTTGGTGAGGTCGACGAAACACACCGGCGTCTCGTCGTCGATGCCCGCCAGCGCGGCGAGCGCGACGCTCGTCTTGCCGATGCCGCCCGCGCCGACGATGGTGACGAGCCGGTGGAGATGAATGCAGGCCTGCACCTGCGCCACGCTCTCCTCCCGGCCGATCAGCCGGTTGACCTGAAGGGGCAGGGGGAGCGGCTGGAACCCGGGCGATGGCGCGGCCTCGTCGCTCTCCTCCCCGGCATCGTCGACCGCCACGTCCGCGCTGAGCCGATAGCCGCGACCGGGCACGTTGACGATCTCCACGTCGCTGTCCGCGGCACGCAGCGCCCGGCGAATCGCGCTCATGTGGACACGAAGGTTGTTCTCCTGGACGAACAGGTTCGGCCAGACATGCTCGTTGATTTCCTGGACCGAGACGACCTCGCCGGCGCGTTCGGCCAGCAAGGCGAGGATCGCGAGCGCGCGGGAGCCGAGGCCGACGCGCACGCCGCCGTTCAGTAACTGCTCGCGCTCGGGCCGAAGCTCGAACGGGCCGAACCGCAAGATCCTCTCGGTCATGGCTGTGCCGCCATCGTTAAAGCCATCAGCGTCCCCCCGAACATACCGTTAGCGCTAACCTATGCGCGAATTAGCAGCTCTTGGCATCTGTTAAGTGGGGAAGTGTCGCGGCCTGGAGTATCCGCCACGAGCAGAGGGGGACGATCGGCAACCATGTCCGACGCCGCCCGATCACCATGATGGGGAGACTGTGTATGCGCCGGGCAGATCCTGCCGCGCCGGCCCGTGCCGGCGAAGAACCGTTGATCGAAGAACCCACGGCCGATGCCGTGCGTGGCCAGCTGGAGCGGCTGCGCACCCATGCGTTCGCCGGCTCGGGCAAGCTCTTTTCCTTCCTCCGCTTCGTCGTCGACGAGGCGCTGGCGGGGCGGGCGGCGACGCTCAAGGAACTGGTGATCGGCATCGAACTCTACGGCGGCGTGGTCGACTATGATCCGCGGATCGATTCCACGGTGCGGGTGGAGGCGCGGCGACTGCGGCGCAAGCTCGATGCCTATTATAGCGGCCAGGGCGCCGGCGACGCGGTGATCATTTCGATGCCGACCGGCAGCTATGCACCCTGCTTCCGGATGCGCGTCGAGGCCGAGCCGGTGCTGCCGAAGCTGCCCGAGGCGGTCCTTCGTGCGCCGATGCTGGCCGTGCTGCCGTTCACCGCCTTGTGCGGGGAAGAGCGTGCGTTCGCCGCCGGCCTTACCGACGAGCTGATCCATGCAGCCGAGCGCGCTGTCCGGTTCCGCGCGGCGCCGCGGGCGATCATGTTCCAATTCCGCGAGACCCGCTATTCGCTCGACGTCGTCGCAGCAGAGGCCGGTGCCGATCTCGTGCTCCACGGCACGGTGCGCCGCGCGCAGGACGTGCGGCGGATCGCCATGGAGCTGTCCAATCGTTGGGGCCAGATCCTCTGGTCCGATCGCATGGATGTCGCCGGCGACGACGATCTGGCTGCCCAGGAGCGGATCGCGGCGGAGATCCTCACGCGGCTGCCGGCGGCATTGGCGGAGGCGAGCTGACAGCGGTGTCGCTCTCCGGCGGCGGGAATGCCGCGAGCGTTTCCGCGTCGCGGGCGACCGCTTCTAGTTCCGCCTCTGCGCTCGGCTGCGCGAGCAGGAGCGGCGATTCCAGCCGATTGATGCGTGCGAGCAGGTCGTGCCGCGTCTCGATCCATTCGGGTGCGGGGCGGAGGCGCTCCGGCTCGAACGAGGCGAGTTCCATCGAGCGGCGGAGCGTCGTCGCTGCGGCCATCGCCCGGCTGACGCGCGCTTCGCGCATGGCACCGTCGGCGCCGGCCGCCTGACGCAGCAGCGCGACCAGCCGCGCGATCGCCGGATCGATTGTACTCGCCACCGACACCGGCCAGAGCCGGGTGAACACCAGATAGGACATGCCCGTACCGAGCAGCACGCCCAGCACGCGATCGCGCGCCACGCTGAGGTCGAACCCCGGCCCGTGCCCCTGGAGGCTGCACAGCAGGAAGGCGAAGGCCAGCTGGAACCCGGCATAGGCGATCCGCGCATCGCCGGCCGCCACCCAGGCGGCGAGGAACATCCCCACCGCGATCACCAGCAAGATGCCGGTGATCGAGGTGATCGCCGGCAGCACATAGACGATCGTCGCCAGTCCCAGGCCCGCGCCGACCAGGCAGCCGATGATGCGCAGCGACAGCTTCTCGATAGTCTCGGCCGCGGTGCCGAGGCCGACGATGTAGCAGGTGATCATCGCGGTATGGATGCCCGGCCAGTCCCACAGCGCGAACAGCAGGTAGCAGAGCATCGCGCCGATCGTGACCTTCAGCGCATATTCGACATGCGCCGGGTTGCTGAAGGCATCGGCGGCGAAGAAGCCGGATTTCTCCGCACGCGCCGTTGCGGGCATCGGCGGTGGCGTGGTGGTGAAGCCGGTGATCGCTTGGGTCAGTGCGGCGAGGGCGGGCGCGAGATCGGCCGGTACCTTCGGCCAGCATGGCGGATCGATGGCGACGGGATAGCCGCCGCCCGCAAGGATCGCCGCCATCGCGCGCAGCGTCGGTGCGAGTGCATCGGCAAGGGCTTGGCGCAGATCGGCGTCGGGCTGGCGGTCGAGCAGGTCGACGGCGGCGAGGATGTGCGCCGTGGCCGCCGCTGCCGAGCGATAGGCGGCCGCGCTTCCGGGCCGCAGTGCTCCCTCCATCCGCGCGAGCTTGAGAAGCCCGGGCGCGCCGATCGCGGCCTGACGCCGCAGCGCCTCGAACTGCGTCCGCGTCGCGTCGCCGGGTGCGTCGAGCAGGTCGGCGGCGCTGGCAAGCGCCCGCGCGAGCAGCCCGCCGGCCAGCCGGCGCGGCGACGGTGCGAGCAGCAGGTCGGCGAGTATCGACACCCCGGCGGGTACCCCGACGAACAGCCACGCATAGAGCAGCCCGCGCGTCGCCAGTTCGCCGCCCGGCAGGCTGCCGAGCAGATCGAGGACATAGGCGGTTATCAGCGCCATGGTCGGCGCGAAGGGGCGCAGCTTGCTCGCCGAGCCGAGGAACATCAGGCCGAAGGACAGCCCGCCCATCGCCATGGTCCGCCAGAAGGGGGTGTCGATCAGCAGCGCCGTGACCGGCACGAGCAGCGCGATCAGCACCGTGACGAACAACTGCATCACCACCGCCAGCATCACGCCGCTGGTCCGATCCGGTCGGTTGAGGAAGAGCCCGAGATACACGATCAGCGCTGGATCCGGGATCTCGAACCACAGCGCGATCAGCCCGGAGCCGCAGCAGACCAGGGTCAGCCGCAGGGCGTAGGCGAGGCGACCCGGCGTGTTCGCCCGGAGCGCCGCCCAGGCCGCCGCGAGCGGGCTGGGCGGCTCAGTGCTTGCAGGCACTGCCGGACCGGATCTGGACGACGGCGCTCGCGCCCAGCCGCATCAGCGTTGCGGGCGGTGCGGTCAGGCGGACGCGGACCGGGAAGCGCTGGGCGACACGCACCCAGTTGAGCGACTTCTCCACATAGGGCAGTGCGCGCGGCACGTTGATCCGCTCGCCGTCGAGCACGCCGGCGCCGATTCCGGTGACCACGCCGCGGATCGGCTGGGTGCGGTCGATCATCGTGTACACGGTGGCGCAGTCGCCGGGGGCGATGCGCTTGAGCTCGGTCTCGCGGAAATTGCCCACCGCGAACCATGCGTCGGCATTGACCAGCGTGAAGATCGACTGGCCGGGGGCGACCATCTCGCCCGAGAGGACGGCGAGCCCAGTGACCCGGCCGGCATGGTCGGCGCGGACCACGGTGTTGCCCAGCGAATGCTCGGCGACGGCGAGCGCGGCTTCGCGCGCCTGGATGTTCGCGGCGGAGCTGTCGGTGGTGTCGATCGCGGCGGCGGTGCCCTGGCGTTGCGTCTGCGCTTGACGCAGGCTGGTGGCGGCATCCCGTTCGTTGGTCTCGGCCTGGTCGAGCTGCTGGCGAGGGATATAACCCTGGTCGGCGAGCGGCCGTAGCCGCGCGACCGTGCGGCGGGCGAGCGCGAGATTGGCTTCGGCGCGCGCGATCTGCTCGGCGGCGACGGTGGCGGCGGAGCGCTGGGTCGATACCGCACGACTCTGGCTGGCATGCGAGGCGCGGGCGAAGGCCAGGTCGGCACGTGCCTGGGCGACGGCCTGCTGATAGGGTACGGGATCGATGCGGAACAGCAGCTGGCCTGGGCGGACGAGCTGGTTCTCGGTCACCGCGATCTCGACGATCCGACCGCCCACTGCGGGAGCGACGTGGACGACTTCGGCATCGATCGATGCGTCGTCGGTGGAAGGGTGGGCGCTGCTGCGCTGCAACGCATAGATGCCGAACGCGACCGCGAGAACGATGACGGCGATCGATACCAGCCGGGCCCCCAGGCCGAAACGGGACTTGCCTTCTACGCGCATCGTCACAGCCCCACGCAGAGCGCGGCGACGAGCAGCCCCGTGGTGGTGCCGATCGCGGTGCACAGCAGCAGCTGGTAGGGCAGCCGGTGCGACAGGCCCGAGACCACCATCAGCGTGCGCGCCACGCCGGCCGCGACGCAGCCGATCACGGCGCACGCCAGCCAGATCGGGAAATAGGCGCCGAAGAAGACGAGCGACGGCGCCCCACGCGCGCAGCCGGCGGCCGGCACCGCGAGGAACGCGGCGGTCAGACGCACCGCGATGCTGTCCGGCCTGCCGAGCCGGGTTGATAGGGGGCTGGCACGCACGTCGCCGTCTCCGAGGTTGCTGTCGGGCCGGTTTCGCCGTCCGCGCCGCGCTTCGGGAGTGAGGCCGGGTTGGTGCGATCGGCTTACCCGGGCTAACGTCTCGCCGCAGCTTCCGCGGCTAGAAGGTGATCCGTTCCGATTGGGAGAGCTCGGAGCGCGTAGCGGCGGGAGCAGGCCCGCAGCGCGTTCGCCCCCTCTTACACGCGGCGCGGCCTGCCCCCGCCTTAGTGGGCCAGCCGATCCGCCAGCCAGCGCGCGGCGGTATCCGGACTTTGCTTATCGGTATCGCGATCGACCAGGTAGTTGGCCTGCCGCATGTGCTCGACCGGTACGGCGCCGATCAGCGGGCGGAGCGCCGCCTGGAAGCGCGCATCGTTCGCATGTTTCGGCGAGATCAGCAGTACCGCGTCATAGCCGGGGATCGCGCCCTTGGGGTCCTTCAGCACCGCCAGTCCCTGCGCGGCGATCCGGCCATCGGAGGAGAAGGCCGGGATCACATCGGCGGTGCCGCTGGTCAGCGCGCGGTACATGAAGGTCGGTTGATAGGGATGCGCCTCGGCGAAGCGCAGGCCATAGGCACGCTGCACCGCCTTCCATTCCGAGCGCTCGAGGAACTCGATATCGGTGGCGAGCTTGAGCGACGGGGCGACCCTGGCGAGATCGGCGATGGTCGCGATGCCGCGTCGCCTGGCGTCGTCGCCGCGCATCACGAAGGCATAGGCATTCTCGAAGCCCAGAGAGCCGAGCAGCGTCACGTTGCTGGTGCGCTTCGCCCAATCGGCAACCCCGCGGACGATCTCGGCGCGCGGCGGCACATCGGTGCGGTGCATCTGGTTGGTCCAGATCGTGCCGGAATAGTCGACATAGACATCGATCGCATCGCTCACCAGCGCACCATAGGCGACGCCCGAGCCGAGCCCTTCGCGGTAGCGGACGGTATAGCCCGCTGCCTCCAGCCGCGCGCCGATCAGCCGGGCGAGAATATATTGCTCGGAAAAGCCCTTGGCGCCGATCGTCACAACGCCGCGGCTCGACGGCCAGGCGGGGGCCAGCGCGGCGAGCGCACCGGCGGCGAGCAGGCCCAGGCTCAGCCAAATGAGCAGGCGGCGACGGTGCGCGATGGCCCATTCGGCCAGCCCGAGCAGCGCGTCGACCGCCAGCGCCAGTCCCGCAGCGGCGATGCAGCCGGCGAGCACCAGCGCCCAGTTCTGCGTCTGCAACCCGGCGAAGATCAGGTCGCCCAGGCTCGGCTGGCCGACGGTGGTGGAGAGCGTCGCGGCACCGATGGTCCACACAGCGGCGGTGCGGATGCCGGCCATCACCATCGGCGCGACCAGCGGTGCCTCGACCAGGCGGAGCGTCTGCCACCGGGTCATGCCGACGCCGTCCGCCGCTTCGCGCACCGCCGGGTCGAGCGTGACCAGCCCGGTCACCGCATTCCGCAGGATCGGCAGCAGCGCGTAGAGGGTGAGCGCGAGCAGCGAGGGCAGGAAGCCCAGTGCCGGAATGCCGCCGCCGACCAGCGTGGAGAGCGACAGCAGCAGCGGGTAGAAGAGCGCGAGCAGTGCTAGGCTGGGGATGGTCTGGATCAGGCTCGCCAGCCCCAGTGCCGCGCGGGCAACGCCGCGATGGCGGGCGGAGAGTACCGCCAAGGGCAGGCTGATCGCGATGCCGAGCAGCAGCGCGGCGAAGGCGAGCAGCAGATGCTGCGCCAGCAATTCGGGTACGCGGGCGAAGGCGGCGGTCATCGGGCGAGCGCCGCCAGCCGCTCGGCCTGTTCGCGCGGCACCGCGACCAGCGCATCTGCCGCTGCGCCGCCCTTGCCGGCGAGCAGGTCGCGGGGGGAAGCATCGCCGACGACGCGGCCGGCTTCCATCACCAGGATGCGATCGGCGAGCAGCAGCGCCTCGGCCATGTCATGCGTGACCAGGATGGTGGTGAGCCCCATCGCCTCGTGCAGCGCGCGGATCGCCTTGCCCAGCGCGTCGCGGGTGACGGGATCGAGCGCGCCGAACGGCTCGTCCATCAGCAGCAGCCTTGGCGACGTGGCGAGCGCGCGGGCGACGCCGACGCGCTGGCGCTGGCCGCCGGAGAGGGCGTCGGGCATCCGCGCGGCCATGCCCTCGGGCAGGTCGACGAGCCGCAGCAGTTCGGCGACGCGTGCCTGCCGGTCCTTGGTGCCGGCCAGCTTGAGGCCGATCGCGACATTCTCGCCCACGGTCAGATGCTGGAACAGCCCGACATTCTGGAAGACATAGCCGATGCGGCGGCGCAGCAGGTGCGCCGGCTCGGCATCCACGGGCGCGCCGTCGATCAGCACCCGGCCCTCGCTCGGCTCGATCAGCCGGTTGACCATCTTGAGCAGCGTCGACTTGCCCGAGCCCGAGGCGCCGACCAGCGCGACGAAGCTGCCGCCGGCGATCTCCAGCGAAACGCCGTCGACCGCCCGCGCGCCCTTCGCATAGGATTTGCTTACGCCTTCAAAGGCGACGCTGCGCAACGGGTCCGGCATCTCCTTCCGCTTGTGGGGAAAGTCGCGGCAAAGGTCAAAGCGCCGCCTCAGTTGGGCCGGATCGCGATCCCCGCCACCACCGCATCGCCGCCGACCGGCTCGAACGCCAGCACCAGCCGCCCGCCGCTGCTCTTCACCGCGAAGCTGCGGGTGACCGCCTTGTTCGCGCCGCCCGCCGCCTGCATCGGCGAAAAGGCGTCGATCACCCGCTGCCCGTTGGAGAGAACTGCAAAGCTGCGCGCGGCGCCCTTGGCCGCATCGGGCTCGAAGCTGGCGATGGTCACCGTCCAGCTGCCGTCGGGCAGGGGCATGTCATAGCCGAACTTGCCCTCGCGGTAGCTGCCGAACAGCGCCGGCATGTCGGTGCCCTCCACCTTGGGCGGCGGTGCGAAGGGCGAGCGGCCGGCGAGCACCTTCGCCGTGCCGCCGCGGAAGAAGTCGTCCGAGCCGTAGCGGTCGCCGCCCATCGTGCCCCCGACCAGCGCGCCGCTATCGATGAACACGCCCTTGCGCGGATCGGGCGCGGTCCAATCGATCGCATCGCTGACCTGCTTGCCGCCGATCGTCGCGGTGGCGACGAGGTGGTTCGCCCCCGGCGCCAGCGCCACGCCCGGCCACACGCAGATCCGGTCGGGGCAGGCGACCGTGCCCACCGGCTTGCCGTTGACCGACAGCGACACCCGATCGGCATTGGAATAGCCGCGCACGTCGGTCACCGCATAGGCGCGGTCGACATAGCGGCGGCCGTTGAGGTGCAACACCGGCGCGTCCGACCAGCTCGCCTGGATGAAATAGAAGGCATCCTTGCGCGTCTTGCGGTCGTAGGAGACCAGGCCCTTGGTGTTGATGTCGGTCGCATCGCCTTCGTTGCGCATCGTCGTGGCGAAATCGAACAGGTTCCACAGCCAGCTCGCCGACAGATAGGGCCGCGCGCGGATCTGCTTCCAATTCTCTTCGATCGCGAGGCTCTGATATTCCTCGGGCTGCGGGCGGCCATAGGCGGCGACCGGGCCGCCGCGCGGATTGTCGCTATGCTGGGTCATCGCGCCGCCGGCACCCCATTCGCTCAGGCCCATCGGCAGCGTTGGGTGCTTGGCGTGGAGCGCGTCGAGCGCCGGGCCCACACCGTCCAGCGCGCCATAATACCAGCCATAATAGCGGTTGAGGCCCATCACCTGCGTGACGCCGTTGAGGCTGGGCGATCCTTGCATCGACAGGATCGAGGGCGTGTCCTCACAGCAATCGGCATAGACGGTGGGGCGGCTCGGATCTTCGGCGCGCGCCAGCCGATCGAGCTGCTCCAGCATCGCGCGCGACTGGGCGGGCTTTCCGCCGCCGCCTTTCCGCATCGCATCGATCGCCGCGCCGATATCGGCCTCGTTGCCGACCGACCAGAGCAGGATCGAGGGGTGGTTGTAATTCTGGTGGATCAGCTCGCGCAGCTGCTCCTCGGCATTGGCGATGGTCTCCGGCGCGGGCGGCAGGCTGGGCTCGACATTGGCCTCATGGACGAAGGGAAGTTCGGCCCAAACCACCATGCCCGCCTTGTCGGCCGCCTCGGTCCATTCCTGCGCGTGCTGATAGTGCGCGTGGCGGATCGTGTTGGCGCCGAGCTCGAGCGCGAAGGCCATGTCGCGCGCATGGTCCTCGGGCGACAGCGCCCAGCCCTTGCCGCCGACGTCCTGGTGGCGCGAGACGCCGTGGAGCGGGGTCGGCTTGCCGTTTAGGATCAGGCCGCGATTGGGATCGAAGGCGAAGCTGCGGATGCCGAGCGGCTGAACCTGCCGGTCGATCACCCGGGCCCCGTCGCGCAGCTCGCTGACGACGCGGTAGAGATAGGGATCGGCGCGGCCCTGCCAGAGGTGGGGCGTACGCACGGTGAGGCTGCGCTCCACCGCCAGCGCCTGGCCGGGGGCGAGCGCGGCCGGCGCACGATCGGTGGCGACGGGCTTGCCGGTCGCGTCCTGGATCGTGGTGGTGAGCGTCAGCGTGCGGGCGCGGGTGCCGAGGTTGCGCAGCAGCGTCTTGGCGGCGACCTCGGCGCGCTCGGCCGAGACCTTGGGCGTATGCAGATACACGCCCGGCCCGCCATGGTCGGCAAGGTCGATATGTGCATCCTCCACCGCGATCAGCCGCACCCCGCGATAGATGCCGCCCTGCACGAAGAAATCCCCGCCGAGCGGAATCACATGCTCGGTGCTGCTGCCCGGGGCCGAGGCGCTGTTGTCGGCGCGGACGGCGAGGGTGTTGGCGCCCGGTTTGAGCGCGGCGGTCACGTCGATCCGGAAGCGGCCGAAGGCACCGGCATGGCGGCCGACATGCTGGCCGTTGATCCATACATCGGCGATCTTGGAAACGCCGTCGAATTCCAGGAACAGCCGCCGCCCGTTCAGCGCGGCCGGCACGGTGAGGCTGCGCCGATACCAGCCTTGGCCCTGCCGCATGTCGGCATCGGCGGCCCGCGTGACGGCATAGGTGCCGACCTTGTTCCAGGTATGCGGCACCGATACCGGCTGCCAGGCCGCATCGTCGAAGCCGGGAGCGGCGGGGCTGGCATCCGCATCGCCGAAATGGAAGCGCCAGCCGGTGGAAAGATCGATCGTCGCGCGGGGCTCGGCGCTTGTCTGCGCCTCGGCAGAAACCGGCGCCACGATCGCGACGGACGAGAGCAGGAGTGTGGCCAGAGCAGAAGGGGTGCGCATCGCGATGTCTCTCCCATGGCGACCGCTCGGACGGCGCCTTATTGGTCATACCACTCGCATGGCGGTGGCCTGTCAATCAAGAGCATCGCATGGATGCAAATGCATCACCCGGATTTATACTGGGCCAGCCAGCGTCCGTCGGTAAAAGTCGAGCGTCAGCGCCATCGCCTGCAGGAAAAGCGCGGGATCGTAGCGCGGCCCTTCGTCGCGCAGGAAGGCGTGCTGCGCGTTGAACTCGTGCCAGGCATAGGACGCGCCAACTTCTTCCAGCCGCGCCCGGATCGCCTCGCGGCCGGCGAAGGGGATGTGCGGGTCCTGGCGCCCCCAGACGAGCAGCAGTTCGGCCTTCAGATCGGCCATCCGCGCGAGGCTGTCGTCGCTGCGGCCTTCGCCGAGCGTGCCCGAATGGATGTCGGTGGGGTAGAAACACGCCGCCGCCGCAACGCGCGGATCGAGCGCGGCGCGATAGGCGAGGTGCCCGCCCAGGCACACCCCGAAGGTGCCGAGCTTGCCCGAGCAGGCGGGGTGCGCCGCCAGCGCGGTGAGCGCCGCGGCGGCATCCGCATCGAAGGCGGCGACCGGCTTGGTGATCTTGAGCGCATTGCCGCGATCGGTGCCTGCGGGATCATAGGCGAGCACCGTGCCGGCCGGTTCATATTCGTGATAGACCTCCGGCACCGCGACGAGCAGGCCGTTGCCCGCGAGCATCGCCGCCAGCCGCCGGATCGGTGCGGTGACCTGGTAGATCTCGGAGAAGAGCAGCACGCCGGGGAAGCGCCCTTCCACCGCCGGGCGGAACAGGTGCATCCGCATCGTGCCGCCGCCGGGGACTTCGATATCCTGGGTCTCGTCGCTGCGGATGATCATGGGCTGCTCCCTTTGCCGGTTCGGCGGCGGCTTTACACGAGAGGGCGCGGAGAGGAACCCAAACTGCGCTACCAGCCGTCATCCCGGGGAAAGCCGGGATCCATTGGCGCTCCTTCGCGGCGCTTGCTGGCACCGGGAGGCGACTGGATCCCGGCTTTCGCCGGGATGACGAGGGCTAGGGAGTGCATCGCGCCATAATGCGTGCGCGCTATCCACAGATTCGTCGGCGCCCCCGCTGGACAGGCCTGCGCCCGCCCGAATAGCGGCAGGCGCATGCCTGTCATTGCAACCATCATGAATTCGAACACCGGCGAACCCATCCAGAAGATGACGTTCAACCGCATGCCCAAGCCCTGGGCGTCCTTCACCCTCTCGAACGGCGAACTGGTTCAGGCCAGCCGCGTCGACATCGGCAAGCCCGCGCCGGGCAAGGTCGTCGTGCCGGTCCATGTCTGGGTCGCACCCAAGAAGACCGACCGGCAGGACGATTAAAGCCAGCCGCCCTTGAAGCCAGCGCGCTGCAACCCGCGACGGATATGCGGGTTGCGGCGCATCACCTCCCAGACGAGGCCGGTGCGCAAATTCTCGATCATCAGCAGGATCGGCCCCTGGTCGATGCCGAGATGGTCGCCGTCCACCCAGCCGATGCCCGGCACGATCTTGCCATGCTTGAGCGGCGCGGTCGCGCGGGTCAGGGTGGGGTTGAAGCTGTCGAGAAAGCCGTAGCGGCCATAGATGCCGCGGCCGTAGCGCGCATGCATCGTCGCCACCGCGCGGCCGGCAAGTTCGGGCTCGAACGCGATCGAAGCCGCCGCCGCGGTCGGCGCCAGCGTGCCGTCGTCGCGATCATCGGGTCCGCGGGCTGAATAGCTGAAGAACTCGCGCTCGCGCCCCGCGATGCGCTGCTTGAAGTCGCCGGGGCCGTCGCACGCGGTCAGGCCCCACACGTCCGCGCCATAGCCCGCCCAGCCGCCAGGATTGGCGATCGCATAGTTGCGCTGCGCCCGCACCGCGCGGCGGCTGTTCTCGAAATAATCGATGCCCTTGGCCGCCATATAGGGATCGCGGATGCCGCGGAAATCGATCCAGCAATGGCTGTACTGGTGGATGAACAGCGGCGCGAAATGGAGGTGCGGCTCGCCCCATTTGTCGCTCCACTGCGCGTCGAACCGCGCGGTCCAGGCGGCCCAGGTCTCGGGCGGCAGCGGGTGGCTCGGCGAGCCCAGCGCCAGCACATAGAGCAGCAGCCCCTCGTTATAGATGTTCCAGTCGGAGGGGATGAAGCCGCTCTCGGGGTGCCAGCCCATCGAGACGAAGGGCGGGCGCGGGGTGATCCAGGCCCAGTCAACCGCGGCATAGAGCTGGTCGGCCAGCGTGCGGATCTCGGCCTCTTGCGGCTCGTCGGCATCGAACCAGCTCTGCGCGAACAGCACGCCGCCCAGCAGCAGCGCGGTGTCGATCGTCGACAGCTCGGCGCGGGCGAAGCGGCGGCCCTTGGTCACGCCGAGGAAATGGTAGAAAAAGCCCTTGTAGCCGCTGGCGTCGCTCTGCCCGTCGCCCTGCGGCGCGGTGGCGAAGAAGCGCAGCGTGGCGAGCGTTCGGGTCCGCGCCTGCTCGCGGGTGATCCAGCCGTTGGTGACGCCGATCGGATAGGCGGTCAGCGCGAAGCCCACCGCGGCGATCGAGGCGAAGGAGGGGGTGGGCCAGCGATCGGGCGCCAGGCCGGTCTCGGGATCGGTGGTGTCCCAGAAATAGCGGAAGGTACGTTCCTGCAGGTCGCGGATCAGCGGGTCCGCGCTCGGCGCGGGGCCGGTGCCGCCGATGCGGGTGCCGGGTTGCGAGCATGCGCCCGCGAGGCCCGCCAGCGCCAGCGCGCCGGAGCCGAGCAGTTGCCTGCGATCGATCATGAACTTGGGTCCTGCAAAAAGATGGGGCGGCGCAAGGGAGATGCGCCGCCCCAGTAGGAGGGATCAGAAGGAGTAGCCGACCGACAGCTTGAAGGTGCGCGGCGGGTTGCCGCCCACGTCATAGCTGCTGCGCGCGCCCCAATCCTGCGAGGCGGGGTCGTTGTTGAAGGTGATGTAGTTGTAGTCGTTGAACACGTTCAGCACGTCGACGCGGAAGCGCAGGCGGGTCTGATCGCTGATGAAGTGGATCGGCACGTACTTGGTCAGCGCCATGTCGAGCTGGCGCCGGCCCCAGCCGCCGCCCGAACCATCGACCTCGCGGCCGACGACCACGCGCTGGAACGGGTTGGACTGGTTGAGGATCGCCTTCTGATAGGCCGCGGATTCGATCTGGAACTTGGACGACAGCGCGAAGCCGAGCGGCAGGTCGACGCTACCCGCCATCACCAGCCGATGCCGTGGCACGCCCGACGAGCGCAGCATCGGATAGTCGCTGACCGATGGGAAATCGAGCAGATAGGTCTCGCCCAGCTGGTTCTCGGTCGCCTCGGTATAGGTGTAGGTCGCATCCAGGCTCCAGGGCGAGGCCTGGGTGTAGCTCTTGGTGACCTTGAAATAGACCGAGTCCGCGTTGGTCTTCAGCCCGTTGGTGCCGAGGATGATGCTGTTGTAGCCGGCAGGCGAGAAGCCGAAGGGCGGCGACGGCGTGTCGGTCGGGTTCGTCGGATCGTTGAAGAAGAAGCTGCCGTCCGGCCGGCGGTTGCCGAGAAGGAATGCGAAGCCGTTCTTGCTGGCGACATGGCTATAGCCGAGTTCGAGGCCGACCTGCTGGAAGCGCCCGCGGATGCCGAGGCTGAACTGGTCCGAATAGGGAACCTTCAGGTCGTTCCTGAGGAAGCGGAACTCGCGGCCGCCGCCGGTCGCGCCGGCGAGCAGCTGCTGGCGGCCTTCCGGGGTCAGGTAGATCGGATTCCAGGTGACGCAGGTCGACGCATCGGCGCCGACGCAGGCGTTGTTGGGATTGGAATCCGCGCCGCGGAAGTTGAAGCGACGCACCGCATAGACGCCCTGGCTCACTTCCTGCTGGAGGAAGTCGAACTGGTTGCGGTCATAGGAGCGGCCATAGCCGCCGAACACCGCGAACCGGCCGGCCTCGTCGATGCGATAGGTGAAGCCGAGGCGCGGCTGGAAGGCGCCGGTGAAGGTCTTGCGGTTGCGGCCGTTCGAGATGAAGTCGTTGATGTTGTAGTCGGCGTTGACCAGGTTCGGATAGTTGGCCGGCGACACCGCCGTCAGGTTCTCCTGCGAGGTCACATAGTTCACGAAGGCCGGGGTGCGCTCATAATCCCAGCGCAGGCCGAGGTTGAGCGTCAGGTGCGAGGTCACGTCCCAATCGTCCTGCGCATAGACGCCGAACTGGAAGTTGCTCGAACGGATGTCGACCGGGCCGTTGCCGGTGGGGACGCCGAACTCGAGCTGATACGGCACCTGGTCGTTGAAGCCGGTGGGGCTGAACGCGTTGATGTCGTAGGTATATTGCGGGTTGGCGCGGTTCTGCTCGATCGAGCGCAGGCGGATGAAGCTCGCCTTGGTGCCGACTTTGATGGTGTGGCCGTTGAAGCCGGTCCAGGTGAAGTCGTCCTGCACCGTCCAGCCCTTCTGGCCCTTGTCCTGCTGGCTGCCGCCGCCGCCGAAGCGGAGCAGGTCGGTGCGGGTGAAGTTGCTGTTGTTCACCGTCGAGGCCTGGAAGAAGCTGGTGTTGCCGACGGTTTCCGGCGTCGGCGCCCATTTGGTGTCCTGGTAGGATACGCGGGCGTCGTTGATCCAGTTGTCCTCGCTGCGCTGCCAGCGGAGCATGAAGCGCTTCTCGTCGACCTTGTTGAGCGTCGCGGTGTTCGCCGCGTTGATGCCCGTCGCGATCTGCGAGCCCGATTCCTTGCGATACTTGCCGGTGAGCTCGATCAGGTCCTTGTCGCTCGGCTCGAGGTCGATCTTGCCGAAATACAGGTCCTCGTTGAAGCGCTGCGAGAAGGTACCGAAATACTGCTGGTACTGCGTCGGGAAGATGCTCGTCGAGACGCCGTTCTCCGGCCGCACGTCATAGGGGCTGTCGATCCGCTTGCCTTCGTAGGTGACGAAGAAGTGCGCCCGATCCTTGATGATCGGGCCGCCCAGCGCGACGCCGAACTGCTTGTTGTTCGAATTGACCTTGTCGCGCTCGACCGGGAAGAGCTCGGTCGGACGGCGCGCGCGCAGGTCCTGGTTGGTGTAGTCGATAAAGCCTTCGCCGTGGAACTCGTTGGTGCCCGACTTGGTCGCGGCGGTGATCGCCACCGAGCTGACCTGGTCGAACTCCGCCTTGTAGTTGGACGAAAGCACCTGATACTCGCCGATCGCGAGCTGCGGGAACGGGTTGCCCGCCGAGCTGTCCTGCCCGGTGATGCCGTTCTTGAGGACGTAATCCTTCTGGCTGACGCCGTCGATGAACACGTTGACGGTGCGGCTGTCCTGCGCGCCGCCCTTGATGCTCGACGTGCCGTTGGCCCCTTCGATGAAGCGCACGCCCGGGGCGAGATCGGCGAAGGCAAGGAAGTTGCGGTTGTTCTGCGGCAGCTGCTCGATCAGCCGCTGGGTGATGTTGATGCCGACCTGGCCGCCGTCCAGCGAGCGGATGCGATTGCCGGTGACGACGATCTCGTCGCCCGTCGCGGGCGCTGCGGTATCGTCACCCGTGGGCGCGGCGCCGGCATCGGCGGCCGGGGCGGTCGTGGTCGTCGACAGGTCGAGGTCCAGCCCGGCATTCTGGCCGACGCGCAGCGTGAACGCATCCGAATTGCGCACGCCGTTCTCCAGCTTGATCTCGAGGCGATAGGTGCCCGGGCGCAGCGAGGCGAAGTTGTAGGTGCCGTCGGCGCGGACGGTCGCGCTGCGGCGGATGCCGGTCGACACTTCGATCGCGGTGACTTCGGTGACCGGGTTGTTCGCCGGCGCGGTGATCGTGCCGCGCAGCGATGCCTGGCCGACCTGGGCCATCGCGGGGGCGGGGGCGAGCAGGGCACCGCTGCCCAGCACGGTCATCGTCAGCAATGCGGAACGCAAAACTAGCTTGTTCATGGTTACTCTCTATCTCCCCGGCGGATCGGGTTTTCTGTTGTGTTTTTGGGGTGTTGGCGGGTCGATTCCCGCGCGATGACGATCGGCGCACGCCATTCGAGCGTGTCGTCCGGGGCGCCATCGATCAGTCCGGCGAGGCGCACCACGGCACGCGCGCCGAATTCGGCAATGTCGATGCTGGCGGTGGTGAGCGCCGGCGAGATCAGGCGGGTTAGCGGGATGTTGTCGAACCCAGCCACCGCCACCTGCTCGGGCACCGCGACGCCCGCGCGCTTGAGCGCCATCAGCGCGCCCACCGCCATCATGTCGTTGGCGGCGAACACCGCATCATAATCGGCGCGCTCGGCCTGGAGGGTGGCGATGGCGGCGGTGCCCGAATCCTCAAGGAAGTCGCCGGCGATCACCCGCAGCTCGAGTCCAAGCCGCGCACAGGCCTCGCGGGTGCCCTGCAGACGTTCGCGCGCATCGATATTGTCGTCGGGGCCGGCGATATGGACGATCCGGCGGCAGCCGCCTTGGGCGAGATGCTCCACGACCGCGACCGCTCCGGCAACGTTGTCGACGCGCAGTTCGGGACGCACGCCCTCGTGCGGCGCGCAGTTGACCAGCACCGAGGGCATCGTGCGCGGCAGATGCTGGAACAGCTCGTCCGAGGTGATTTGCGGCGCCATCACTACCAGTCCGTCGACCCGGCCGCGCATCGCATGCAGCGCGGTGACGCCGCGATCGGCCTCGCCGTGCATCACCATCAGCAGCAGGTGGAGGCCGAGTTCGGAGGCCTGGCGGTCCATGCCGCGGAGCAGTTCGGAGAAGAACTCGCCGTGGAGGTCCGGCACGACCACGCCGATCGTCGAGGAGCGGGCGAGGCTCAGGTTGCGCGCGCCGGCATGCGGCACATAGCCGAGTCGATTGGCGACCTCGCGGATATGATCGCGCAGTTCGGGACGGATGTTGGTTGCGCCGTTGAGCGCACGCGACACCGACGCGACCGACACCGACGCTTCCCGCGCGACATCACGGATCGTTGCGTTCGGCATGGCGGTCTTCGTCCCCTCCTGGGTCTTGGGTTGCGACGGCTTGTTTGCCGGTCTTGGCGTCAAGCTCTTGATGTAACCGGTTACATGAAGCAATAGCGGGTTGCAAGATTGTTGATGCGGTGGCCGATGTAGGGCCACGCTGTGGGAGGAAACGCGTGAAGGACGGCCATATTTCCAGGCGTGCGGTATTGATCGGGGCGAGCGCGGCGGCGGCCTGGGCGGCAAGCCCGGCGCGCGCGATGCTGCTCCAGGCGGGAGCGAAGAAACTGCCCGCCGCGGTCGAGTCGCTGCTCGCCAAGATGACCGTCGAGGAGAAGGCCGGGCAGCTCACGCTGATGGCTGCCGCCTGGTCGGGCGGGGCGGCGGTGACGCTCAACCCGGCGGGTGCGTCATCGAACTTCGACGGGCAGCTGGGCGAGGTGCGCGCCGGGCGGCTGACCGGCGTGTTCAACGGCAACGGCGCGGCGATGGCCAAGCGGATGCAGACCGTGGCGACGCGCGAATCGCGGCTCAAGATCCCGCTGCTGTTCGCCGCCGACGTGATTCACGGCTTCCGCACCGTCTTCCCGGTGCCGATGGGCGAGGCGGCGAGCTTCGATCCCGATCTCGCCGAGCGCACCGCGCGGGTCGCGGCGGTGGAGGCGGCGGCCGCCGGCATCGACTGGACCTTCGCGCCGATGGTCGACATCACCCGCGATGCCCGCTGGGGCCGCAGCGTGGAAGGCGCGGGCGAGGACGTGCTGCTCGGCAAGCTGATCGCCGCGGCGCGGGTGCGCGGCTTCCAGGGCGCCAAGGGGCTCGAGGCGGCGGACGCGGTCGCCGCCTGCGCCAAGCATTTCGCCGCCTATGGCGCGGTGGAGGCGGGGCTCGACTACAACACCGTCGACATTTCCGAGCGGACGCTGCGCGAAACCTATTTCCCGCCCTTCGAGGCGGCGCTCGCGGCCGGCGCGCCGACGGTGATGGCCTCGTTCAACGAGCTGTCCGGCATCCCCGCCACCGCCAACGAATGGCTGCTGACCGAAGTGCTGCGCCGCGAATGGGGCTTCGACGGCTTGGTCGTATCCGACTACACCGCCGACGAGGAACTGATCGCGCATGGCTTCGCGGCGGACGCGCGCGAGGCGACGAAGCTCGCCTTTATGGCCGGCGTCGACATGAGTATGCAGAGCGGCTTCTACATCAAGCACCTGCCGGATCTGATCGCCAAGGGCGAAGTGCCGATGGCGCGGCTCGACGAGGCAGTGCGGCGGGTGCTGGCGCTGAAGGTGCAGCTCGGCCTGTTCGACGATCCGTTCCGCCGCATCGATCCGGCGCGCGAGAAGGCCCGGGTGCGCACCCGCGCCAACCTCGCGCTCGCCCGCGAGGCGGGGTCGCGCTCAATTGTGATGCTGAAGAATGAAGGCGGCCTGCTGCCGCTGCCGCGTTCGGGCAAGAAGATCGCGTTGATCGGGCCTTTCGCCAGCGGGCTCCATGACCTGATCGGCACCTGGAACGTCTATGGCACCGATGCCGAGGCGGTCGATCTCGCGACCGGCGTCAAGGCGCTGGTCAAGGATCCGTCGCTGGTGAGCGTTACCGAGGGCGCCGGGCTCGACTGCCCGATCCCGGGCGGGATCGAGGCGGCGGTGGCCGCGGCGCAGGCCGCCGACGTGGTGGTGCTGGCGGTGGGCGAGCATGCCCGCATGTCGGGCGAGGCGCAGTCGCGTTCCGCGATCGTCGTGCCCCCGGCGCAGATGGCGCTGGCCGAGGCGGTGGCGGCGACCGGCAAGCCGTTGGTGGTGCTGCTCCGCAACGGCCGCGCGCTGGCGCTGGAGGGCGCGGTGCTCAAGGCGCCGGCGATCCTCGTCACCTGGTTCCTGGGTTCCGAGGATGGCCCCGCCATCGCCGACGTGCTGTTCGGCGTGGTCAGCCCCTCCGCGCGGCTGCCGGTCTCGTTCCCGCAGGCGACGGGGCAGGAGCCGTACCACTATGACCACAAGCCGACCGGCCGCCCCAACCCGGCAGGTCCGCTGCAGGAATATAAGACGCATTACCGCGAGTTTCCGAACCAGGCGCTGTTCCCGTTCGGCCATGGGCTCACCTATGGCGAGATCGCGTACAGCGACCTCGATCTCGGCGGCGGCAGGCTGACGGCGGACGGCAAGCTCGTCGTCTCGGCGACCATCGCCAACAGCGGGTCGCGTGCGGCCGAGGAAGTGGTGCAGCTATATATCCGCGACGTGGCGGCGAGCGTCACCCGACCGGTGCGCGAATTGAAGGCGTTCCGCCGCGTCGCGCTCAAGCCGGGCGAGCGCAAGCAGGTGCAGTTCACGCTCACCCGCGCCGACCTGCTGTTCATCGGCCAGGCGCTCAAGCCGACGGTGGAACCCGGCAAGTTCCAGCTCTGGATTGCACCGTCCGCGGAGGCGGAAGGCGTGTCCGGCAGCTTCGAGCTGATCTAGCTATAGCATTGGCAGCGTATCCTCCCCCGCCAGGGGGAGGTGGCCCGCGAAAGCGGGTCGGAGGGGGAGGAAGCACGACGGTCGTGAGGTTCTGGCATCCTCCCCCTCCGTCGCCTTCGGCGCCACCTCCCCCTGGCGGGGGAGGATAGGTCAGGCCAGCGTATCCCGCCTGAGCGGCAGCGCCAGCACCGCCGCCAGCGCGCCGAGCAGCAGCACCGCCGGCCCCGCCAGCATCAGCCAGCGGATCGCCGCCAGGCTCGCCGCCCCTTGCGGCGCCCCCGCGACGAAGCCGCTGGCCTGGTAGATTGCCCCGATCGCGAACCCTGCCGCCGCCAGCGCCGCCTTCTGGGCAAGCGCGAAGGTGCCGAAGGCGATCGCTTCCACCCGCACGCCGCTTCGCGCCGCACCCCAGTCGACGCTGTCGGGCAGCAAGGTCCAGGCGGCGAGCCCGAACCCTGCGAACGCGATCTGCATGCCGAGCAGGAACAGCGTCGCCGCGCCGACGCCGGGCGTGGGCAGCAGCACGAAGCAGGCGGGCAGGGCGAGCGCCAGCCCGCACGCCGCCAGCCATGCAGCCCGCGCCCCGGCCCGCCGCGCGGCGATCGTCCAGAGCGGCGTCGCGACGAGGCTGGCGAATGCCATCGCCGCCAACGCCTGCGGCCCGGCGGGATCGTCGGCGAGCACATAGCGGAAGAAATAGAGCACCGATTGCGTCGTCAGCGCCGCCGCCGCCGCACCCGCCGCCGCCGCGAGGTTGAGCGCGACGAACGCACGGTTGCGCGCGAGCAGCACCAGCGCCGGGCCGATCGCCGGACGGGTCGCCGCGTCCTCCGATGGCCGGCGCTCGGGCACCTTCCACGCGATCGCCAGCAGCAGCGGCACGCCGAGCGCCGCGAGCAGCGCGCTTGCCGCGCCGTAGCTCCCCAGCGTCCGCACCAGCCCTGGTAGCGTCCCCGCGACAAGCGTGGCGGCGACCGCGCCGAAGATCATCCGCAGCCCGGCGAGCAGCGACCGCTCGGCGCTGGTGCCCGCCAGCCGGGTCGTCCACGCCGAATAGGGAATGTTGGTGAAGGCGTAGAGCGTGCGGAAGCCGAGCTGCGCGGCCAGCGCCGTCGCCCAGCCGCCCACCGGCACCGCGAACATCGCGACGAAGGCGAGCCCCAGCGGCACGGCGCCCCAGCCGATCAGCCAGCGATAGGGTCGCCGCATCCGCTCGGCGACCACGCCCGCGACGAAGTCCGCCGCACCGTCCCAGGTCGCGCCGACCAGGAACAGCGTGCCGGCCAGCGCCGGGGCCAGCCGCAGCGTGTCGATATAGAAGAACAGCAGGTAGAGATTGACCGCCTGCCAGTAGAGATTGAACGCGAAGTCGCCCGCGCCGAACAGTAGCAGTGCGGTGCGGGATGCCGGGGCGGGCGGGGTCATCGAGGCAAGGGCTGCGCGAGCATCCGCCTCGTCTTAGCGCCCGGCCTGCGCCTGTCCACGGGACGGATTCAGAAGAAGCGCGGGATCGGTCCCAGCTGTGCGGTCTGGTCGGGCAGGTCTACCTCGATGCCGTCGGCATAGCACCAGCCCCAGCCTTCGGGCGGGTCATAGCCTTCCATGATTGGGTGGCCGGTCTCGTGGAAATGCGCGGTGGCATGGCGGTTGGGCGATTGGTCGCAGCAGCCGACATGGCCGCACTCGCGACACAGCCTAAGATGCACCCACCAGCTCCCGGTCTTGAGGCACTCCTCGCACCCTTTGGCGCTGGGCGTGACTTCGCGGACCGTTTCCGAATTCATGTGCGAGCAGCGGGTCATGGCGATCTCCTTGAACGAGGGTCTAGCGTAGGCCCAGCGCAGGGTCGCCTGTACGTGAGGATGGGGACGCAAAAAGGGGCCGCACCGATGGTGCGACCCCATTTTACGCGGCTTGCTGTCTACTTAGCGGCGAGCGTCGAGGCTCCAGCCGCCGGCGCCGAACGCGACGACCTGCAGCAGGCCGCCGGCCATCGCGATGTTCTTGAAGAAGTGGATGAACTGGTTCTGGTCCCCCAGCGCCGAATGGAAGGCGAGCGCGGTCGCGACCGAGAAGGCGGCGAGGATCGCGGCGACGATCCGGGTGCGGTAGCCGAGGATCAGCGCGATGCTGCCGCCCAGCTCGACGAGCAGCGCGATCGCGAAGCCCAGCTGCGGCAGGGGCAGGCCCGACGACGCGATGTAGCCGATCGTGGCAGCCGGCGCGGCGAGCTTCGACAGGCCGCTGAGCAGGAAGATCGCCGCGATGCCGATGCGGCCGACCAGCGGCAGGGCCGACTGTACCTTGGTAGGGGTGGCGGTGTGCGAATAGGGTGCGGTAGCCATGATGTGTCTCCGAATGAGGGCGGGGACCGATCTGCCTCGCCTGGTGACCGGAAGATGGTCCCGGCGAGATGGCCTGAGAACTGGAATAAAGTCGTCCCATACGTTCGACTATATCGAAAAGAGGCTATTCAAGTCTGTCGAACGAAAGCGTCGAAACTATCCGGCTGATCGGAAGTGTGGCGCCGGGCTAGAAACGGCCGAACACAGGAGGTTTCGATGGATCGTACCGCAGCACCCCAACTCAGCCAGACCGAATGGGCCGCCGTCTCGGTCGCCTTCCAGGACGCCGCGGCCTGCGGCTGCAGCGCCGTGGCGGCAACCGAAAAGCCCTCGCTGCTCGGCCGCGTCGCGGACACGCTGTTCGGTGCCCGCCGCCCGACGCCGCTCGCCAACCCGCGGCTGGAGGCGATCCGCCAGTTCGTCTGCACCACGCGCCGCCAGCGCCAGCCCGCCGCGCATCTGGTGCCGGTGCTCGCCGATCATGGCTTCAACCCTGCGCAGATCGAAGCGATCGCACTGCTGGCGATCTGAGGGCCACGACCATGCTGCACGCCACCGCCCATATCGGCGCCGAGGCCATGGAGACGCAGATCCAGGCCGGCAGCCATGCCATCCTCGCCGACGAGCCGCCGAGCAATGGCGGCACCGATGCCGGCCCCGCGCCCTACGAACTGCTGCTCGCCGCGCTCGGCGCCTGCACCGCGATGACGCTGCGCATGTACGCCGACCGCAAGGGCTGGCGGATCGACGCGCTCGATGTCGACCTGCGGATCCTCGGCAAGCCCGAGGAGCGCCACATCCGACGCGTGCTGACGATCGCCGGTCCCGACGCGGCCGCCAAGGCACGGCTCGCCGAGATCGCCGAGCGCACCCCAGTGACGCTGACCCTCAAGCAGGGTATCGCGATCGAGACCAAACTGGCGGAGCAGACGGCATGAGCAGCGAAGTGGCCTTGGACGCGATCGCGCGCGATACCGGCGCGGGCAAGTTCCAGGTGGCGGTGCAGGTCGCGGGCGTGGCGCTGATGCTCGACGAGCCGGTGTCGGTCGGCGGCATGGGGACGGGGCCGACGCCCTATCAGATGCTCGCCTCGGCGCTCGCCGCCTGCACGACGATGACGCTGCGGGTCTACGCGCTGCAGAAGGGCTGGCCGGTCACCGGCATCCGCACGCTTGCCGGGCATCAGCGCCAGGCAGGCGTCCAGCCGGCCGACCTGTTCACCCGTCGCATCGAGATCGAGGGCGACCTGGACGACACGCAGCGCGCCCGGTTGCTCGAGATCGCCGATCGATGCCCGGTGCACCGCACGCTCACCGGTGGCGCGCGCGTCGAGACCGAACTCGCCGACGCCGCGGCGCCCACTGAGCCGGCCGCCGCGCATGCCGCCGATCTGGAGCATGCGATCCGCGACGCCTGAGGCTTGTGTATCGAAACATTTCCGACATGCCATCGTTAGGCCCTCCAATAGCTTCGGGGGGACGACATGGTACGCACTGCACGGATATTGGGACTTACGACGGCGCTGCTCGCGGCCGGCAATGCCTTTGCCGACGACGATCCGCGCTTCTGCCCGACCCGCCCGAGCATCGGCGGGTCGAGCTGCACCACCGAGCCGGGCCGCGTCCATGTCGAGGCGTCGTTCGTCGACTGGGAGCGCGACGACACCGCCGACCAGCGCGAGGACCGGATCGTCGCCGCCGATCTGCTGGTGCGCGCAGGCGTGGGCTCCAAGACCGAGGTGCAGCTGGGCTGGACCGGCTATGGCCACGACCGCACCCGCGACAAGGCGAGCGGTGCGATCGATTCCGTGGGCGGCACCGGGGATTTGCGCTTCGCGATCCGCCAGCACCTCGCGGGCGAGAAGGGCAAGCCCTTCTCCGCGGGCGTGGAGGGGTTCGTGACCGCGCCGACCGGCAAGTCGCCGATCGGCGACGGCACCTGGTCCGCCGGCGCGATCGTGCCGGTGCAATATGACCTGACCGAGAAGCTCGCCATCGCCTTCACCGGCGAGGCCGACGCCGCCGCCAACGAGAGCGGGCAGGGCCGGCACTTCGCCTACAGCGGCATCACCAGCCTGCGCTACAAGCTCAGCGAGAAGGTGACGACGACGGCGGAGCTCTCGCTGGAGCGCGACAATGATCCCCAGGGGCACGAGACCCATGCGCTCGCCGCGCTGTCGACGGCGTGGCGTCCGACCAAGGTGCTGCAGCTCGACCTGCTCGCGGTGGCGGGGCTGAACCACGACTCCCCGGACGTGCGGCTGGTCGCGGGCGGGGCGGTACTGTTCTAGCAGGTGGACGCGGCGGGGCCGGGGGCTGTTTTGCCCTACCTGTCGTCATTCAAATCATGCTTCCCGCTTGTAGCTTACGAAAGCCGCTGCGCGCTCGATGGATCTCTTATCCCCGCTATACTACCGTGTCGGCGGATAGGGGTTGGGCCAGCGCCGGGTACTCCTTGTGGCGAACAGGAGTTTCGATGAATTTAGAAGAGCTTAGGTCGACGTTGCGGGGGGTCGGTATAATCATAGCGCAGGGCCACATCCCGCATTTTGCGACCGAAAGTCCCATCCAGCTGGATAGCCTCGTAGCCATCGGCTCGTGCAGCATCGGAGCTTTCACCTATGGGGCGAACCTGTTCCTTCACTATGCGGACGTCGGAAGATACTGCTCTATCGGTCCCGATGTCTGTATCGGGCTCGGTAATCACCGGACGGACCTCTTCAGCACACACCCGCTTGCCGTAAAGGGCGGCAGTCAGTTTACCTGGCACCATCAGTTCGGAGTGATGCGCAACAGTTTGAACGAACCAGTTGAAGCCGGGCCCGGTCTCCCGAGAACGACCATCGGCAACGATGTCTGGATCGGGCGTGGCGCCCTCATCAATGACAATGTCACCGTCGGCAATGGTGCGATCATAGGTGCGGGTGCTGTCGTCACTCGTGACGTACCAGACTATGCGGTTGTCGTTGGCGCGCCAGCGAAGATCGTTCGCTATAGGTTTGACGACGACCTCATAGAGAGGTTCCTACGCCTACGCTGGTGGGACCTTGATCTATCCGCGCTGAGCGCGGTCCCGGTGGAGCCAGACGCGTTCCTGGCCGCACTCGAAAACGCGTTGCGCTTGAAAGAGGTGGCAAGGTTGCCAACGGAATCGGTGAATATCGGCCCAGGTTGAAGAGCGCGAAGTATTGAAGGCCGGCATCCGTAGGCGTCGGATTATACCCTCTGTTGGTGATCAGCTGACCGCGTTACTGGCTCACGCGCCTTTCATGCCATCCCAACCTGCCCGTGTGCGCGGGCGAAACGTCCTAGACTCCCTGAACTTCGGACGATGACACCATCTCGCGCGGCGGTTCTCCATCATCTAAGCCTCGCCCAGGCCCTCCAGGTCCACGTCCTCGCGGCCGACGTCCACGAACCGCGCGCGCAGCCACGACGCCGCCGGGCCAGGTGGCACGTCCCGTCGCCAGATCGCGCCGAACCGGTACATGCCGCCGGGGCTTTCCGGCATCGCTAGCCGTACCAGCGTGCCCGCGACGAGGTCCGGCTCGATCAGCGGCAGCGGCATGTTGCCCCAGCCGATGCCTTCGCGGAGCAGCGCGTGCTTGGCGCCGAGATCGGCCAGCCGCCAGGTGCGCGGGCTCATCACCGCGAAATCGCGGCCGGCGGTGAGCGGGGAGCGGTCGGAGAGCACGAGCTGGACATGGTCGCGCCCCGCACCGGGCGGGATCGGGTCCATCCGGCCGAGCGGATGGTCGGGGGCGGCAACCGGCACCATCGCCACCGAGCCGGCCGCCTCGCACTCGATGCCGTTCATGCCTTGTGCCAGCGGGCCGGAAATGCCGAGCACCGCCTTGCCGTCCAGCACCAGGCTGGTGATCGCGCCCAGCGCCTCGACGTGGAGGCGCAGCGTCACCGTCGGAAATTCGGCGCGGAAGGCGCGCAGCACTTCGCCCAGTCGCCGGGTGGGCAGCATCACGTCGACGGCGAGGTTCACCTCTGCCTCCAGCCCGTCGAGCAGCCCCTTCACCTTGGCGCGCAGCCCGTCGATGCCCTGCGCCACCGTCCGCGCCTCGGCCAGCACCGCTTCGCCGGCGGTGGTAAGGCGGGGCTTCTTGGTGCCCTCGCGGTCGAACAACAGCACGCCGAGCTGCGCCTCGAGATTGGCGATGCCGTAGCTGATCACCGACACCGCGCGGTTGAGCTGGCGCCCCGCGCCAGCGAAGCTGCCGCTGTCCACCACGGCGAGGAAGATGCGGAGCTGGTCGAAGGTGGGCGTGCCCGGGTTTGACATTTCTATTTCCTGGAACGTTTCGCTTCAACTTATCCGACTGATTGGAGAAGTCGAGCCCGCCTATATCCGGGTCATCGAAGCGGCGCCGAGAGCCGGCGCACCCCCACAGGGAGACCCACAATGATCGAACTTCGCCCCTTTTCCAGCCTCGGCGGTGCAAACCATGGCTGGCTCGACGCCAAGCACCATTTCTCCTTCGCCAACTATTATGATCCGGCCCGCACCAGCTGGGGCAATCTGCGCGTGTGGAACGACGACACGATCGCGCCGCAGAGCGGTTTCCCGCCGCACCCGCACCGCGACATGGAGATCATCACCTATGTCCGCGACGGCGCGATCACGCACCAAGACAATCTGGGCAATCACGGTCGCACCGTCGCCGGCGACGTGCAGGTGATGTCTGCGGGCACCGGGATCGCCCATTCGGAATATAACAAGGAAGACGAGACCACCCGCATCTTCCAGATCTGGATCCAGCCGACCCGCGGCGGCGAGAAGCCGAGTTGGGGCACGCGCCCCTTCCCGAAGACCGATCGCGCCGGCCAGTTCGTGGTGCTGGCGAGCGGCTTCGAGGGCGACGGCGACGCACTGCCGATCCGCACCGATGCCCGCGTGGTGGGGGCGACCCTGCGCGCCGGCGAGACCGCGGAGTACACGCTCGGCAGCGATCGCCGCGCCTATCTGGTGCCCGCCACCGGAGCGGTGGAAATCGACGGCGTGCGGGTCAATGCCCGCGACGGCGCCGCGATCAAGGATGCCGACGTGGTGAAGATCACCGCGATCGAAGACAGCGAGATCGTGATGGTCGACGCGGCCTGAACGAAAGACGGGCGGTACTTCGGTGTCGCCCGCCCTGCTGCTGCGGGACTAAATTGCATTAACTTGTATCATGCTGATTTAAATAGAATTGTTGCCGTGATCTTGGAACGGCATGAAGCGTGGGCGGGTTCTCCCTGTTGACCGCAACAGGGAAACCGTCCTTGACCAACCATGCCGCTACCACGCATTCGAGCAGCAACTTCGCGCTGATCTGCTTTTCGCATCTTCGCTGGAACTTCGTCTTCCAGCGACCCCAGCACCTCATGACCCGCTTTGCGCGCAACATGGACGTGCTGTTCTGGGAAGAGCCGGTCGACGACGACAGCCCGACGCCTTGGCTGGAGTTGCGCGACGAAGGGGCAGGGGTGACCGTGGCGGTGCCCCATCTGCCCGGTAGCATGGGCGGCGATGCGCGAACGGCGGCGCTGCGGGCGCTGCTCGACGAGCATGTCGCGGGCATCGGCGAACAGCTGATCCGCTGGTATTACACGCCGATGATGCTGCCCTTCTCGCGGCATCTCGCGGCCGCCTGTACCGTTTATGACTGCATGGACGAGCTGAAGAACTTCCGCTTCGCCCCGCCCGAGCTGATGCCGCTTGAGCAGGAACTGTTCGGTCTCGCCGATCTCGTCTTCACCGGCGGCTACAGCCTCTACGAAGCCAAGCGCGGCAGCCATGCGTCGGTCCACCCGTTCCCCTCGAGCGTCGATACTGCGCATTTCGCGCAGGCGCGCGCGCTGGTGCAGGATGTCGCCGATCAGGCCGGGCTGCCGCGCCCGAGGCTCGGCTTCTACGGCGTGATCGACGAGCGGATGGACCTGGGGCTGATCGCGGCGATCGCCGATGCGCGGCCCGACTTGACGATCGTGATGGTCGGCCCGGTGGTCAAGATCGATCCCGCCGAACTGCCGCAGCGCGCCAACATCGCCTGGTTGGGCTCGAAGAGCTATGCCGAGCTGCCGCTTTATGCCGGCGGCTGGGACGTTGCGCTGATGCCGTTCGCGATCAACGCGGCGACGCGCTTCATCAGCCCGACCAAGACGCCGGAATATCTCGCGGCAGGCCTGCCGGTGGTATCGACGCCGATCGTCGATGTGATCCGCCACTATGGCGACGTCGCCGGCGTGTTCGTGGCGGAGGGCGCCGCGGCGTTCGTCGATGCCTGCGACCAGGCGCTGGCCTTGCGCCGCACCGGCGACGCCTGGCGGATCGAAGCGGACACGCTGCTCGCCGAGCAGAGCTGGGATCAGGTCGCGGCGCGGATGCTGGGGCTAATCCTGCAGGTCGCCGAGCCGGACCGGCCGCTGCTCAAGCCGGTGCGCAGCGCGCATTACGACTATCTGATCGTCGGCGCGGGCTTCGCCGGATCGGTGATGGCCGAGCGGCTGGCGGCCGATGCCGGCAAGCGCGTGCTGGTGATCGACAAGCGGCCGCACATCGCCGGCAATGCGTTCGATCACAAGGATGAAGCGGGCATCCTGATCCACCAGTACGGCCCGCATATCTTCCACACCAACAGCGCGGATATCTTCGACTATCTCTCGCGCTTCACCGAATGGCGGCCATATGAGCACCGCGTGCTCGCCGAGGTGCGCGGGCAGCTGGTGCCGATCCCGATCAACCGGACGACGCTGAACGCGCTGTTCGGTCTTTCGCTGGAGACCGAGGAGGAGGCCGCCGCCTTCCTCGCCGCGCGCGCCGAGCCGGTGACGGTGATCCGCAGTTCCGAGGACGTGGTAATCTCGGCGGTGGGGCGCGAGCTCTACGAGACCTTCTTCCAGGGCTATACCCGCAAGCAATGGGGGATTGATCCGTCGGAGCTCGACAAGAGCGTCACCGCCCGCGTGCCGACGCGGACCAACACCGACGACCGCTATTTCACCGACCGCTTCCAGGCGATGCCGCGCGACGGCTTCACCGCGATGTTCGCGAGGATGCTCGATCATCCGAACATCGACCTCGAACTGGGCGTGACCTTCGAGGAGGCGAAGCGCCGGTTCAGCTTCGACCAGATCGTCTATACCGGCCCGATCGACGAATATTTCGACTTCCGCTTCGGTAAGCTGCCCTATCGCTCGCTGCGCTTCGAACATGTCCAGGAGGACCGCGAATGGGCGCAGCCGGTGGCCGTGGTGAACTATCCGGACGAGACGGTGCCGTTCACGCGGGTGACCGAGTACAAGCACCTCACCGGCCAGCAGGCGCCGACTACCAGCCTCACCTATGAATATCCGAGCGCGGAAGGGGATCCCTATTACCCGATCCCGCGCCCGGAGAACCAGGCGCTGTTCAAGCGCTATGAAGCGCTGGCCGAGGCGACCAAGGGCGTGCTGTTCGTCGGCCGGCTGGCGACCTATCGCTATTACAACATGGACCAGGTGGTTGGGCAGGCGCTCGCCACCTATCGCCGCCACATCGCCGAAGAACGCGAGGCCCCGCCGCTCACGGCCGCGGCGCTGGCGGAATGAGGGCTGCTGCTTCTTGTCCCCCGCCCGCTTGCGGGAGGGGGATTGGCTGCGGGAGAGGAGAGAGCGTTACGCCGCCTTGGCCGAGCCGTCGGAAGTGTTCGGGCGGTCCTTTCCCGCCTCCACTCCAATGATCGGCCAATGGGGCGCCTTGTCGTCGAGCGTGCGCAACAGACGGAGGAACTCGACCTCGGTGTCGTCATAGGGAACGCCGCCGACGTCAAAGATGTCATGAAACCACTTGTCCTTGAGCCCCGCCAGATTCGGGTTTTCCCAGGCCGCCCAGGGCAGGTGGGTCTGCGTCTTGCCGCGCACCAGGCCCCAGCAGAACGCGCCGACTTGGCGAGCCTTGGCCACCGGCAGGATGGCCTCGAAGGTGCTGCCCGCCGGGCGCGCCATGAACTCGGTGCACCAGATCGGCCGGTCGAACCCGCTCAGCCAATCGATCCGCTGCGCGAAATCCTCGGCGGTGCCATAATTGTGGAACGAGATCACATCGGACAGGCCGGTCTGCGCCTGCTGCAGCGGCGTGAGCAGCTCGGGCGAGGACCAGTCGCCCAGCCAGATGCCGCTGGTCAGCGGCTGCACGGGGCGCATGCTGCGTGCCCAGGCGAACGCGTCGACCAGCAGCGGCAGGACGAGGTCGGCCTTGGCGCCGAGCTCGCCTGCGTCGCACAGCGAAACCTCGGGGCCATTGTCCGGCTCGTTCCAGATATCCCAGGCGAGCACGCGGCGATCATTGCGGAAGCGGCCGACCACGCCCTTGATATAGGCTTCGAGCCGAGGCCGTTGGGCAGGATCGCGCAGCGCCGGAATGCCGGGCGACTGCACCCAGCCGGAATTGTGCACGCCCGGCTTGGGCGCGGGCTGCGGGCCCAACGCGGGGTCCGGGTGCCAGCAGGAATCGAACAGGACCAGCATCACCCGGATGCCGTAGCCGTCCGCCACCGCCAGCATCGTTGCGATGCGGTCGAGAAAGCCTTGCGGGTCTTCGGCCCAGAGCAGGTCGTGCAGGTAGACCCGCACCGCGTTCATGCCGACGTCCGCCGCCAGCGCCAGCTCGGCGCGGATCGCTTCGATGTCGAAGGTCGCCGCCTGCCACATCTCGAGCTGGTTGATCGCGTTCGAGGGCGTGAAGTTGCAGCCCATTACCCAGGGCTGCTGCGCATACCACGTCTTCGCTTCGATTTCCGACCAACGGCTGACCATCGCCTCGAACTCCGCCAACACTCGTTCCGACATCGCTGCACAACCCCTGATAACAATGTGGTTTTTATAGGCGGAGAAGTGAATTGCGGTCGTATCCGCTACGCGCTTCCTCGGAGGGGAACGGGGAATTTTTGCGACGAACCGAGCCGCGACGCTAACCCGGGTTGGTCGCGAGCGTCGCTCCTCCAACCATCCGGCAGAGGAGGGCCCCGATGAAACCACTAGAACTTTGGGGCGGTGCTGAGTGCACGGTGAACCGCGTCGGCGATGGATTCCGCGATCAACTGATCGAAACCGGCCATCACGGCCGGCCGGAGGATCTGGATCGCATCGCGGCCCTTGGTGTGCAGGCATTACGCTTCCCGGTGCTATGGGAGCGCGTCTGCCCGGACGATTCGGCGTGCTGTGACTGGGCGTGGAGCGACAGCCGTCTGGCGCGGATCCGCGACCTCGGCATTCGGCCGATCGTCGGGTTGATCCATCATGGCAGCGGCCCTCGGCGCACCGACCTCCTCGATCCCCAGTTCGGCGTGAAACTGGGCGAGTATGCCGCACGCGTCGCCGATCGCTATCCGTGGATCGCCGACTGGACGCCGGTCAACGAGCCGCTGACGACCGCCAGGTTCGCCGCGCTCTATGGGCACTGGTATCCGCACGCCCGGGACGAGGGCAGCTTCTGGCGCGCACTGGTGCATCAGGTAGAAGGCGCGGTTTGCGCCATGGCGGCGGTGCGGCAAGTGCGGCCGGATGCTCGGCTGATCCAGACGGAGGATCTCGGCAAGACCTATGGTACGCCGGCTACCCGGCCCCAGGTCGCCTATGACAATGACCGGCGCTGGATGGGCTGGGACCTGCTGTGCGGCCGCGTCGTCCCCGGCCATGCGCTGTGGGAGCGGCTGGCCGGTTTCGGGCTGGCCGATAAGCTGGAAGCGCTCGCCGGCGCGCCTTGTCCGCCGGATGTGATCGGCATCAACCATTACCTGACGAGCGACCGCTTTCTGGACGAGAATGTCGCGGCCTATCCGCCGGCGATGCGCGGCGGCAACGGCAGCATTGCCTATGTCGATACCGAGGCGGTGCGGGTGCTCGATCCCGCGCCCGCCGGCTTGGCGAACGCGCTTGCAGAGGCCTGGTCGCGCTATCGCATCCCGATTGCGATCAGCGAGGTCCATAACGGCTGCACCCGTGAGGAACAGATGCGCTGGATGCGTGACGCCTGGCAGGATGCCGAGGCCGCGCGCGCCGCAGGCGTCGAAGTACAAGCGGTGACTGCCTGGTCGCTGTTCGGCGCCTCGGGCTGGAACACGCTGCTGACGGCACCGGGACTCTACGAGCCCGGTGTATTCGACATCCGCGGCGGCGGACCGCGCCCCACGGCGATGGTGCCGCTGCTGCAGGCGCTCGTTCGAGGCGGACGGCACGACCACCCCGTGCTCGACGGCAAGGGGTGGTGGCAGCGGGATTTACGCCTGACCCATCAACCCCGGCCGCACCCCTATCCGGGCTCGCGGTGCAGAAGCAGGGGCGGGCCCGGGCGTCCCTTGCTGATCGCCGGCGCGACCGGCACACTCGGGCAGGCACTCGCCCGCAGCTGCGAGGTTCGCGGGCTCGCCTATGTCCTCACCGATCGCGCGGGGCTTGATCTTGGCAACAGCGCCTCGATCTCCGCCGCGCTCGACACGCATCAGCCCTGGGCGGTGATCAACGCGGCGGGCTGGGTGCGTGTCGACGATGCGGAAGACGAGGAAGCGGCGTGCTTCGCTGCCAATTGCCTGGGCGCCACCCAACTCGCAATCGCGGCGTCCGAGCGCGACATCGCGACGGTCAGTTTCTCCAGCGACCTGGTGTTCGACGGCACCTCGGGCAGACCCTATACCGAGGCCGATCCTTGCGGGCCGCTTGGTGCCTACGGCCGTAGCAAGGCGGCGATGGAGGTAGCGATCGGCGGTGTGCCCGGCAGCCACCTGATTGTGCGGACGGCAGCGTTCTTCTCGCCCTGGGACCAGCACAACTTCGCGGTACACGCAATCGAGGCGCTGGCGGTTGGGCGGCGGTTTGCCGCCGCGAAGGATCAAGTCGTCTCCCCCGCCTATGTACCCGATCTTTGCAACGCGGTGCTTGACGAACTGATCGACGGAACGAGCGGCATCCTGCATCTTGTCAACCAGGGAGCGGTAAGCTGGGCGGGCTTCGCTACGTCGGTAGCAGAAGCCTGCGGGCTGCCGGTCCGACTGATCGATGCGGTCCCCGGCGCCGCGCTCGGCTGGAAGGCCGCACGCCCCTGCCATGTGCCGCTCGCCAGTCAGCGTATGCCCTCACTCGAGGCTGCGCTGCAGGCCTTCGCCACCACGCCCGAGGTGCTGGAACGCATCGAGAGAGCGGGGCAGGGGATCGAGGCGCTGCAATCCGCCTGAGCCCGGACCCTCCGGCAAAGCCCCTCTTGCGCTGGGCAGCCGGAGCGCCGATGTAGTCGCGGGCAATACAACAACCACGAGATCATCCCACATGCATCCGCTTTCCGGTCAGATGACCATCGATCCCGTTACCGGCGCACTCGTTCCCATCGTCATCGAGCAGTCGAGCCGCGGCGAGCGCAGCTTCGACATCTATTCGCGCCTGCTGCGGGAGCGGATCGTGTTCGTCACCGGCCAGGTGGAAGACCATATGGCCTCGCTGATCACCGCCCAGCTGCTGTTCCTCGAATCGGAAAATCCGAAGAAGGACATCTGGATGTACATCAATTCGCCGGGCGGCGTCGTCACGGCGGGCATGGCGATCCACGACACGATGCAGTATATCCGTCCGCGCGTCGGCACGGTGTGCATCGGCCAGGCGGCGTCGATGGGTTCGTTCCTGCTGGCCTCGGGCGAGCCGGGCCTGCGCGTGGCGCTGACCAACGCCCGCATCATGCTCCACCAGCCCTCGGGCGGTGCCCAGGGCATGGCGTCGGACATCGAGATCCAGGCCAAGGAAATCCTGCGGATCCGCGCGCGTATGAACGCGCTGTATGCGAAGTATACCGGCCAGCCGATCGAGAAGATCGAGACGACGATGGACCGCGACTCGTTCTTCGAAGCCGAGGAGGCCAAGGCCTTCGGCATCGTCGACGAAGTCTACGAGAAGCGCCCAGTGCCGAGCGAGGATGCGGCAGCGGCAAATTAACACTATATCCCTATCCTCGGCCGCCTGACGATTCCCGGTGCATGGAACGTCGGGCGGGCGGGGCGATTTATGGATTGCCGGAATTTCGCCTGCGTGTAGGATGGCAGGCGAGCGTTACGCGCCCGAGGCGCGAAGGATGGATTGAATGACCAAGCTCAGCGGCGGTGACTCGAAGAGCACGCTCTATTGCTCCTTCTGCGGCAAGAGCCAGCACGAGGTGCGCAAGCTCATCGCCGGCCCGACCGTGTTCATCTGCGATGAGTGCGTCGAGCTGTGCAACGACATCATCCGCGAGGAGACCAAGTCCTCGCTGGTGTCCAAGAAGGACGGGGGCGTCCCCTCGCCGCAGGAAATCTGCGACGTGCTCGACGACTATGTCATCGGCCAGAAGAAGGCGAAGCGCGTCCTCTCGGTCGCGGTGCACAACCACTACAAGCGGCTCAACCACGGCGCCAAGGGTGCCGATGTTGAGCTCGCAAAGTCGAACATCCTGCTCGTCGGCCCTACCGGCTGCGGCAAGACGCTGCTGGCGCAGACGCTGGCGCGCATCCTCGACGTGCCGTTCACCATGGCCGATGCCACCACGCTCACCGAAGCCGGCTATGTCGGCGAGGACGTGGAGAACATCATCCTCAAGCTGCTCCAGGCCTCGGACTATAATGTCGAGCGGGCGCAGCGCGGCATCGTGTACATCGACGAGATCGACAAGATCAGCCGCAAGGCCGAGAATCCGTCGATCACGCGCGACGTGTCGGGCGAGGGCGTGCAGCAGGCGCTGCTCAAGCTGATGGAAGGCACCACCGCGAGCGTTCCGCCACAGGGCGGTCGCAAGCACCCGCAGCAGGAATTCCTGCAGGTGGATACGACCAACATCCTGTTCATCTGTGGCGGCGCCTTTTCGGGCCTCGAGAAGATCATCGGGGATCGTCTGCAGGGCAAGTCGATCGGCTTCGGCGCGCATGTCGCCGCACCCGACGAGCGTCGCACCGGCGAGCTGCTCCGCCAGACCGAGCCGGAGGATCTCCTGAAGTTCGGCCTGATCCCCGAATTCGTCGGCCGTCTGCCGGTGATCGCGACGCTGGAAGACCTCGACGTCGAGGCGCTGATCAAGATCCTGACCGAGCCGAAGAACGCCCTGGTCAAGCAGTATCAGAAGCTGTTCGACATGGAGGCGGTCAAGCTCGGCTTCACCGACGACGCGCTCACCGCCGTCTCGAAGAAGGCGATCGAACGCAAGACCGGCGCCCGCGGCCTCCGCTCGATCCTCGAAGGCATCCTGCTCGACACGATGTTCGACCTGCCCAGCATGGACGGTGTCGACGAGGTCGTGGTCGACAAGGATGTGGTCGAGGGCCGCAAGGAGCCTGTCCGCATCTACGCCAAGAAGGAAAAGGCCGGCAGCGCCGCCTGATCCCGAACGACGGCATCGAACAAAAGGCGCGTGGGTCACCCCGACCCGCGCGCCTTCTTGTTTTTCAGCCATGCACCGGCGCTGGTTCTGTCCGGGTGCCGGTGGATGACTCAGTTGTCGTCGGCGCTTTCCGCATCGTCCAGTTCGGGCGGCCAGTCGAGACCATGCAGCAGCTCGGCGAACGCGTCTTCGAGCTTTGCCGAGCGCGACCAGCTTCCGCGCGCCGCCACCAGCCAGGTGCCGCCGGCGGGGCAGAACAGATAGCTTTCGGAGGTCAAGGGTTGCTCCTTCCCGTCGAGCGTTCCGGTCATGGTGAAGCGGGCGTGATAGGCGACGTCGGGGGTGGCGCCGGAAGGGGAGGGCCACCGGTCCTGCAACGCCAGCTTCACATCGGCATAGCTCCTGGCGACGTTGCGCTCGATCTCGGCAAACGCATCCGCGCAGTGCTGCCCGGGCGGGGCGGGGTAGACGTAGAGAGTCACGAAGCCGAGCTCGCCGCCGCGCCGCAGCGAGTAGCCGGCGCTGACGTCGAGCTGTTCGGCATCATAGCTGTGGATTCGCGTGCGCAGCGCATTGCCGAGCCGCTCCGGGAACACCATGCCGCTGGCGGTGTGCGTCCAGTCGCCGTCGATGCGCAGATCTTCCTGTGCGCTGGCCGGCAGCGCGGCGAGCATCAGGACAGGCCCCAGGATCAGGCCGCGAAGCAGTTTCATTCCTCACCCCAGCAGGTCGTGCGCATCTCATGGTGCGGTCGAAGAGTCGCAGAGCCTTGCGGACGATGCAAGCGGGGGCGTGCCGGTGCGCCCCGCGCGCAGGTCAGAAGAGGCCGGGCACGAAGCGCTTCACGCGGGCGGCATAGGCCTCATATGGGCGGCCGAACCGTGCGCGCAGCAGCGCTTCCTCCTCGACGACCCGGATCCAGGTACCCCAGGCGAACAGCGGCAGTCCCAGGACCAGTCCGCGCCAGTGGCCGAAGGCGGTCGCCATCGCCAGCAGCATCGCGAACAGGCCCGTATAGATCGGGTGCCGGATGGTGGCGAAGGGCCCCCAGGTGACCAGGTCATGGTCGCGCCGGGTGCGGGCGGCGAAGCTCCAGTTGCTGCCCATCGCCGTCGCCGCCGATAGGAACAGGCCGATGCAGGTGCCGACGAAGACCGTCACCACGACCGCCTGGCCGAGCGATGCCGCCGACGCGGCCTGCAGCGTGGGCCGCATCGGGCCGAAGGCGACGAGGAAAAAGCCCGCGCCCTGTAGCCAGATGCCACGGCCCGATCGGCTGCTGATCTGCGCGTCGGCCTCACCGCGGCGGAACCGGCGGAAGCGGAAGAACAGCAGTGCGGCGACGAAACCCGCCAGCCCGATCAGCAACGCAATCAGTGCCGGCACGCCGATCGGCGTGGGTGCGACGATCGCGATCATCGTTCGCGCGCCCAGCGCTGGACCGCGTCCACCGCGTCCGAGCGACGCAGGATATGCGCGTTCGGATCAAGCACGACATGTGCGGCGGCGGGAACGGTCAGCGTAGCGGCGCCGCCGGGCATCGCCACCTTCTGCAGCTTGCCGTCGATCGACACGTCCACCGGAAGCGGGAACGGCCGGTCGGCGCGCGTCTTCCAGCGCAGCGTCAGCCGGTCACCGGCGCGCTCGCTGACCAGCTCGGGCAGGTCGGCCTGGTAGAGATAGACGTCGAAGAACCATTGCAGGTCTTGGCCGGTCACCTGTTTGACGATGCCGATATATTCGGGCGTGGTGCCGAAGCGGGGCGTGAAGTTGCCGGGCTTGGGATCCGGCCGGCCATAGACGATCCGCCGGGTCACCTCGAAGAACTGGTCGTCGCCGATCAGGTAGCGCAGGGTGTGGAGGATCCAGGCGCCCTTGTAATAGATGTCCTGGCCGGGGCCGCCCTTGTCCTCCTCGTACACCTCTTCCTCGGTGCGGATCTTGCCCGCGACGATCGGCGCCTTGTCGCGGATGGCGAGGCGGTACTGGTCCATCATCGCGGCGTAGCGGGCATCGCCCTCGCGCCACTGGCCGTAGAGCGGCTGCATATACTGGGTATAGCCCTCGTGCAGCCAGTAATCGTCCCAGTTGGCAGCGGTCAGCTGGTTGCCGAACCATTCATGGCCAAGCTCGTGCTGGAAGATCTCGTCGAAGCCCGACGGCGTCTTGCGGTAGTTGTTGCCATACGCGTTGATCGTCTGGTGCTCCATGCCCATGTGCGGCGTCTCGACCACGCCGAGCTTCTCGTCGCCCCAGGGGAAGGGGCCGATCATGCTCTCGTAGAAATCGACCGTCGGTGCGAACTCGGCGAACAGCGCCTTGGCCTTGGCTTCACGGCCGGGCAGATACCAATAGTGCAGCGGGAAGCTGTTGCCGAAGCGGCTCTTATACACGGCCGTCAGCTCCTGATAAGGGCCGATGTTGAGCGCGACGTCATAGGGGTTGGGGCTCTTCGCGCGCCAGTGCCAGGTGGTGCGGCCGTCGGCGAGCGTCTCCACCCGCAACAGCTTGCCGTTGGACGGCGCCTTGAGCCCGGCGGGCACGGTGATGTGCAGGTCGACCAGCGCGGGCTCGCCCTGCGGGAAATCGAGGCACGGCCAGAACAGATCGCAGCCATAGCCTTCCGCGGTGGTGGCGATCCAGGGCTTCTTGTCGCCCGGCGTGGTCGCCCAGACGAGGCCGTCGTCCCAGGGCGCGCGCACCGCGACGTGCGGGGTTCCGCCATAGGCGATCTCGGCAACCACCTTGTCGCCGGCCTTGAGCGGGCGGGGCAGGGTGATGAACAGCCGGCCTTCGGGGTTGCGCCACTGCGCGGGCGTCAGGGGCTTGCCGTCGATCGTGATCGCGCTGACCGGCAGGTTGCGGTCGAGGTCGATCTGCAGCTCGCGTTGCGGTGCGCTGGTGCGCAGGGTGAGCGTGGCGGTGCCGTGCAGCGCATAGCTGGCCGGCAGCACCTCGATCGCGAGATCGGCATGGTCGAGCCGCAGCGCCGCGCGCTCCGGCGCGATGGCGCCGCCAGAGGCCTGGGTCGTCGGGGTGATCGGCGGCTCGCCGCGCTTCTGTGCCTGTGCCTGCCCCATCGTCGTCGTGAGCGCGGCCACGGCCATCGCGAATGTCGAAATCTTCAATGCGTCCCCCAAATGGCCCTGTTGTCCCGTTCCACGGGCGAATCGACAGGTGCGGGCATGATAGCGCTGCCGCCGTGCGAGGCGAGAGGCGTAAGAACGCAGCCGAGGGCTGGAGTTTTCCACCGCAATCTGGGTTAATGCCGCCACGCGATTGATGCGCTCGTTCCAGGCCCCATATATAAGGTCTATGGTGCCCCCCGATGGGGGCAGACCCGGAGTTTTCATGAAGCAGTCCTATCCCGTCCTGCCGCTTCGCGACATCGTCGTCTTCCCGCACATGATCGTGCCGCTGTTCGTCGGCCGTGATAAGTCGGTCGCGGCGCTGGAAGCGGCGATGGCTGCCGACAAGGAGATTTTCCTCGTCGCGCAGCTCGATCCGGCCGAGGACGATCCCGGCCGCGAAGACCTCTACGATACAGGCGTTTCCGCCGAAGTGCTCCAGCTGCTCAAGCTGCCCGACGGCACCGTGCGCGTGCTCGTCGCCGGTAAGGAGCGTGGCAACCTGCTCTCCATCGAGGAGACCGGCGCCTATCTCACCGCCCATGTCGAGCCGGTGGAAGCGGGCGATACCGCGCTCGAAGCCGCGCAGGAAGGCGTCGACGAGGCCGTTTCCAATCTGAAGCCCGAGGATCTCAGCCCCGAGCTGAAGGCGCTGATGCGCTCGGTCGTCGAGCAGTTCGAGAATTACGCCAAGCTCAACCGCAAGCTGCCGGCCGAGACCGCCGTCCAGCTGGGCGAGCTGGAAGATCCGTCGCGCCTCGCCGACGCGGTCGCCGCCAACATCTCGGTCAAGGTAGCCGACAAGCAGGCGCTGCTGGTCGAGAACGATCCCCAAAAGCGTCTCGAGATGGTGTTCGCCTTCATGGAGGGCGAGCTGGGCGTGCTGCAGGTCGAGAAGAAGATCCGCAGCCGCGTCAAGCGCCAGATGGAGAAGACGCAGCGCGAATATTATCTCAACGAGCAGCTCAAGGCGATCCAGCGCGAGCTGGGCAATGAGGGCGAAGAGGGCGAGGGCGATGAGGTCGCCGAACTCACCCAAAAGATCGCCACGCTTAAGCTCTCCAAGGAAGCCCGCGCCAAGGCGCAGGGCGAGCTGAAGAAGCTCAAGACGATGGCGCCGATGTCGGCCGAGGCCACCGTCGTGCGCAACTATCTCGACGTGCTGCTGGGCCTGCCCTGGGGCAAGAAGTCCAAGCTGAAGAAGGACATCGCCGAGGCGCAGGGCGTGCTCGACCAGGACCATTATGCCCTGGAGAAGGTGAAGGACCGGATCGTCGAATATCTTGCGGTCCAGGCGCGCACCAACAAGCTGAAGGGGCCGATCCTGTGCCTCGTCGGCCCGCCGGGCGTGGGCAAGACCAGCCTGGGCAAGTCGATCGCCAAGGCGACTGGCCGTGAGTTCATCCGTCAGTCGCTGGGCGGCGTGCGTGACGAGGCCGAGATCCGCGGCCATCGCCGGACCTATATCGGCTCGCTGCCGGGCAAGATCGTGTCGAACCTGAAGAAGGCCGGCACCTCGAACCCGCTGTTCCTGCTCGACGAAATCGACAAGCTCGGCCAGGATTTCCGCGGCGATCCCGCCTCGGCGCTGCTCGAGGTGCTGGATCCGGAGCAGAACAGCAAGTTCAACGACCATTATCTGGAGATCGACATCGATCTTTCGGACGTGATGTTCGTGTGCACGGCCAACTCGCTCAACCTGCCACAGCCTCTGCTCGACCGCATGGAGATCATCCGCCTGGAGGGGTATACCGAGGACGAGAAGGTCGAGATCGCCGAGCGGCATCTGGTCGCCAAGCAGGTCGACGCGCACGGGCTGAAGGACGGCGAGTTCACGCTCACCAACGAGGGCCTGCGCGACCTGATCCGCTATTACACCCGCGAAGCCGGCGTGCGTACGCTGGAGCGCGAGATCGCCAAGCTCGCTCGCAAGAGCCTGCGCAAGATCCTGGAGGGCAAGGAGACCCAGGTCACCATCACCCCCGAGAATCTGGCGGAATATGCCGGTGTCAGGAAGTATCGCTTCGGCGTGGGCGAGGAAGAGCACCAGATCGGTGCGGTCACCGGCCTTGCCTGGACCGAGGTGGGCGGCGAGCTGCTGACCATCGAGAGCGTCACCGTGCCCGGCAAGGGCGCGATCAAGACGACCGGCAAGCTGGGCGACGTGATGAAGGAATCGGTGGAAGCCGCGTTCAGCTTCGTCCGTGCGCGCAGCCCGAGCTACGGCATCAAGCCGAGCCTGTTCGCGCGCAAGGACATCCACGTCCACCTGCCCGAGGGCGCGGTGCCGAAGGATGGTCCGTCGGCGGGTATCGGGCTGGTCACCTCGATCGTCTCTACGCTGACCGGCGTCGCGGTTCGCAAGGACATCGCCATGACCGGCGAAGTGACGCTGCGGGGTCGGGTGCTGCCGATCGGCGGGCTCAAGGAGAAGCTGCTCGCGGCGCTGCGCGGCGGCATCAAGATGGTGCTGATCCCGGAGGAGAATGAGAAGGACCTCGCCGAAATCCCTGCGAACATTCGCGAGGGGCTGGAGATTGTCCCGGTTTCGCACGTCGACGAGGTTTTGCGGCTTGCCTTGACCGAGCCGCTCACTGCAATCGACTGGTCGGATGCCGATGATCTCGCTACCCAGCCGCCCGCCGGGCTGCCGGCGATCGGAGATGCTTTGCATCATTGACATGTCGTAACTTTTCTGACGCAATTCGCGCCGAAAGACTTTGACTCCGGCGGCTCGCCCGTGCTGACTCGCACGCTAGCGCAGCCGCCGCGACTCATTCGGCTATCCAATCCAATCCAACGCGGTATCCCGCACAATATCAGGGGGTTTGCACCAGCATGAACAAGCAAGAGCTGATCGGTCAGGTTGCGGATGTTTCGGGCCTGGCCAAGGGCGACGCGGTGAAAGCCGTCGAAGCGGTGTTCGACGTGATCACCGGCGCGCTCAAGAAGGGCGACGAAGTCCGCCTCGTCGGCTTCGGCACCTTCTCGGTCAGCAAGCGCAAGGCTTCGACCGGCCGCAACCCGCGTACCGGCGAGGAGATGACCATCAAGGCATCGAACCAGCCCAAGTTCAAGCCGGGCAAGGTGCTGAAGGATTCGGTGAACTAAGCACCGAAAATTTGCGGGCAGGGTGCGAAACGGGGCTGGACAGACCGCCAACCGCACCGTAAAGGCCCGCTTCCCGTTTCGGCCGCAGGGGTTTACCCACAGGCCAATGGGCGCGTAGCTCAGTGGTAGAGCACTGTGTTCACACCGCAGGGGTCGCTGGTTCAATCCCAGCCGCGCCCACCATGTAGAGAAGCCCGCCGGACCCCAGGTTCGGCGGGCTTTTTCGTTGCTCGCCCCGCTGGCGCGCGATAGGCGCGGCGCCACAGCCCATGGCCGGTCCTCCGATTGCCGCGCGCGGGCGCGGAAGGAGACGAGGTCGATGTTGTGGGCAGGAGCGACGGTCGCGGCGGCGGCCTTCCAGGTGGCGCGCAACGCCTTCCAGCGCGGCATGATGGCCTCCAGCGGCCCCTGGGGCGCGACGCTGGTGCGCTTCCTGTTCGGGCTGCCCTTCTCGACCGCGCTGATGCTGGGCGCCATCGCCGTGGCGGGGCCGGGCAATCTCCACCCGCATCTCGGCTGGGCCTTCTGGTGGCCGGCGCTGCTCGGCGCACTGGCGCAGGTGCTCGCCACCGCGGCGTTGCTCCAGGCGATGCACCATGCCGGCTTCGCGGTCGGCACCGCGCTCCAGCAGAGCTCGGTGCCGCTGGCCGCGCTGGCGGGCCTGATCGTCTTCGGGGATACGCTGAGTGCGCTGGGCTGGCTGGGCGTGGCGGCGACGACCGCGGGGCTTTCGGTGCTGGTCTGGCCACGCAAGGTGGGCGGGGAGGGGCGACTGCTGCCCGGCGTGGTGTTCGGGACGCTTTCCGGCCTGTTGTTCGGACTCGCCCTCAATGGCTTCCGCCATGCTGGACTCGCGCTGGAGCCGGCGCATCCCTTCTTCGCGGCGATGACCAGCGTCACGCTGGTGCAGGCGGTGCAGACCGTCGGGCTGATCGCCTTCCTGCTGTGGCGCGATCCGGCGGCACTGCGCGCGGTGATTGCGGGATGGCGCGGATCGCTCGGTGCCGGGTTGTTCGGGGCACTGGCCTCGTCCGGCTGGTTCTTCGCGCTCAACCTGGCGCCGGCGGCGGCGGTGCGCTCGCTCGGCGTGGTCGAGATGCCGATCGCCGCGGTGGCCGGGCATCGGCTGTTTCGCGAGGCGCTCAGTGTGCGACAGGCGATCGCCGGGCTGGCCGTTTGCATCGGCGTGGTGCTCACCGCCGGGCTTTGAGTCCTGGCACCCCAAGCGACGCAGGTTTCACCAAAACGTAATTTAAGCGACTTCAGAGTGTCATTAGAACCGCATTATCGAGTCATTTTCGCCGTCTAGGGCCCGCTTGGGCGCAAGAGGGGCATCGCACGCATCGCCACGCGCCCGGTTCACAACGAAGACGGGAGAAATTGCGCGATGGCGAGCTTCAAGCGCTACGGCCTAATGTTCATGACGACAGCCGCCACTGCGGCGCTCTCCGCCTGCAACGGCGCGGACAATGTGGCCTCGCCGGGGGCAGGCAGCGTCGTGATCGTCGCGCCGACCCCGACACCCACCCCCGTGCCCACCCCGGCGCCGACCGCCGACATCACTGCCGCGCAGTTCGCTGCCCAGACTACCGTCAATGGCATTTCGATCACTGCCGACGAACAGCTGGCGCTGGTCAAGGGCGGTGCTAACAATAATGTGAACGGCCTGAGCGCGGCCATCTCCGGCCTGTTCCCGGCGACCGCCACCTCGCTCACCGCCGCGACCGATCCGTCGTCGCTGGGCAGCTTCTTCACCAGCACCAACTATGTCGGCGCGCTGAACGGCCCGACCGACACCGCCTTCCAGCAGTGGACCTGCAACTCGACCACCGCGAATTTCGGCGGCACGGGTGCTGCCTGCACCGCGGTACCCGCGGTCGGCACCGGCGGCTCGGCCGCGGCCTGCCCGACGGGCACTACCGATGACGGTCTCGTCCAGACCTTCCGCGCCTGCCGCCTGCCGGCTGCGATCACCAACAACCTGACGCTGCCGAAGATCGCGGGCGTGTTCTACCGCCTGCGCGGCCAGACCGAAGTCGGCACCGACCAGGGCGCGAGCGGCGGCACCGGCGTGACGCTGACGATCGAGCCGGGCGTCGTCATCGCGGCTGATTCGAGCGAGGCAACCAACGACCTGCTGCTCGTCAACCGCGGCTCGAAGATCCAGGCGGTCGGCACCCGCGAGGCGCCGATCATCTTCACCTCGCAGCAGAACCTGACCAACAACGGCGTCAGCGACGCGACCCAGGGCCAGTGGGGCGGCATCATCCTGCTCGGCCGTGCGCGCACCGCGGTGTGCGCCTCCGGCACCGGCGGCGCAAACCCCACGCCGTGCCAGCTCGCGATCGAAGGCGTCACCGGTCGTTTCTACGGCGGCACCGACGATGCCGACAGCAGCGGCCAGATGTCCTATGTCCAGATCCGCTATTCGGGCATCGCCATCTCGGACGGCAACGAGCTGCAGGGCCTGACGCTGGGCGGCGTCGGCTCGGGCACCGTGCTCGATCACATCCAGAGCCACAACTCGGCCGATGACGGCATCGAAATCTTCGGCGGCGCCGCGAACATCAAGTATATCGCGGTCACCGGCGCGGACGATGACGGCTTCGACGTCGACAATGGCTGGCGCGGCTTCATCCAGTTCATGATCGCGGCGCAGAAGGTCTCGGGCGCGACGGCCGACTCCTTCTCGACCGAGATCGACTCGAACAATGCCGAGGACCTGCTGCCGCGCACCTGGGGCCGCTATGCCAACTTCACCTTCATTCAGACGGCGATCGCCCCGGCGGCGATCCGGCTGCGGGGCGGTGCGGACATGACCTTCGTCAACGGCATCGTGAAGACGCCGTCGAACGTCGCCTGCGTCAACCTCGTCGCCGGCGAGACGAGCCAGACCGACCGCTCGACGATCCGCGCCAAGAACGACGCGCTGCAGGACCAGGGCCCGCCGGTGTTCAATTCGGTGTTCTTCGCCTGCAACGGCCGCTGAGGCCGCAAGCACCCGCGAACCCGAGCCGGGGTGGTGCGCGCCACCACCCCGGCATCGCACGACCTTTCAAGACTGGATGACCCGGCCATGCAGCGACGCCACGCCTATGCCACGCTTCTTCTTCTGACGTCCCAGCTCGTGCCGGCGGCGGCGCTCGCCCAGAGCGCGGCCGCGCCCGCACCGACGCCGGCAGCCCCCGCGGCGACCCCGCAGGACACAGCCGCGCCGCAGGACGCGCAGCCGCCGGTCGAGGTCTCCGCGCCGGGCTTCGACGGCTCCGTGCCGCAGGAGATCGTCGTCACCGGTCGCTACATCCCCAACGTCGTCCGCGCGACCCCGCAGGTCGTCTCGGTCCTGTCGAGCGAGGATATCGCCCGCACGGGTGAAGGCGACATCGCCGGCGCACTCAGCCGCGTCACCGGTCTCAGCGTGGTCGGCGGCGGCTTCGTCTATGTCCGCGGCCTCGGCGACCGCTATTCCTCGTCGCTGCTCAACGGCTCGCCGCTGCCGAGCCCGGAGCCGCTGCGCCGCTCGGTGCCGCTCGACATCTTTCCGACCACCATCGTCGGCTCGGCGCTCGTCCAGAAGACCTATTCGGTCAATTATCCCGGCGAGTTCGGCGGCGGCGTGATCAACCTTACCACCAAGGCGATCCCGAAGAAGGATTTCCTCACCTTCGGCGGCTCGCTCGCCGCAGACGACGCGACCACCAGCGAGCTCGGCTACACCTATTATGGCGGCAAGCACGACTGGCTCGGCTTCGACGACGGCACCCGCTCGGTGCCCGACTTCATCCGCAACGCGCCCAAGGGCACGGGCATCATCCCGGCCGACCAGGTGCTGCAGCTCTCCAACGCCTCGACCACGCTGCTCCAGCGCAACGCGCAGCTGCCGGCGAACTGGTCCGCGGAGATCAGCGGCGGCGGGGCGCTCGACCTGGGGGCCGACCAGCTCGGCATCGTCGCCTCGCTAGGCTACAGCAACACCTGGAGGACGCGGCTGATTACCCAGCAGGACAGCGTCAACACCAATGGCGACCTGCGCAACGATTTCCGCACGCTGCTGACCGACAACCGGGTGATCGCCAACGGGCTGCTCGGCCTCGGCTATGCCTTTGGCGAGAACACCATCCGCCTCACCAACGTGTACATCCGCGACGTGCTCAAGCAGGGCCGCGGCGCGGCGGCGGAAGTGTACAACAACGCCAGCGGCCTGCGCTTCCAGCAGAACACGAACTGGTTCCAGCGCGAGCTGTTCGAGACCCAAGGCGTGGCGGAGCTCCGCCCGTTCACCGGGGTGAAGCTCGATCTGCGCGGTGCCTATGCCAATTCGAAGCGCAACGCGCCCTATGAGCGCCAGTTCGACTATCTCTGCTCGGCGACCACCACCACCGGCCAGCCGATTTCCTATGACGGCGGCAACGGCGCCACCGGCTTCCAGTGCAACGGCGCCTATCAGGTCACCCAGCGCTTCTCGCCCTTCGCCTCGATCATCTTCTCGGACCTCAACGAGAATCTGTGGACTGGGCAGGGCGACCTTTCCTACAAGCCCGATGCGATCCCGCTGACGCTGTCGACCGGCTATTATTATTCGGACACCAAGCGCTTTTCGCGGCGCCTGCAGTTCAACTACCAGACCAGCGTCGGCGGCGGCACCGCGCCGGGCTATCCCTACAACCTGCTGCGCCCGGACTATCTGCTGAGCCCGGACGTGGTGAACAACGCCTGCCCGCAGCAGGGCACCGGCGCCTGCACCATCCAGCTGCAGTTCAACACGCCGCTCGGCGCCTATGCCTATGATGCGGGCTTGCGCATCCATGCCGGCTATCTCCAGGCCGAGACCGATGCGATCGACGGTCTCCGCGTGGTCGGCGGCGTGCGTTACGAGAAGGGCAAGCAGTTCGTGACGCCCGTCGACAGTCCGTCGACGCGGCTGGACAATGATTATTGGCTGCCGGCGGTCACGCTCACCTGGAACTTCGCGCCCGACATGCAGCTGCGCGGCAGCTATGCGAAGACGATCTCGCGCCCGCAGTTCCGCGAGCTCGCGCCGCAGCAGTTCCGCGATCCGGACTCGGACCGCCTGTTCTTCGGCAACCCGCTGCTGCGCGACTCGACTCTTCAGAATTTCGAGGCGCGCTACGAGTGGTTCTTCGCGCGCGAGCAGCGCTTCACGCTTGCCGGCTTCTACAAGCGGATCCGCAATCCGATCGAGCAGGTCGGCTTCTACACCGGCTCGGACGATCGACTGCAGACCGGCTTCACCAACCTGCCCAAGGCGACGCTCTATGGCGGCGAAGTCGAGGTGCAGAAGTACATCCCGCTGGAAGGGCTGAACGGCGCCTTCTTCGCGACGCGCCGGATCACCGCGATCGCCAACTACACCTACACGCATTCGGAGATCACCGCGGACTGCAGCTGCGCGCCGAACGTGCTCAACCAGACGATCGGTTCCTGTCCGACCGGGTTCGGCCCGGCGTCGCTCCAGTTCCGCGACGGCGCGCCGCTCACCGGCCAGTCCGATCATCTGGTCAATCTGCAGCTGAGCCTGGAGGACACCGCCCGCCTGTCGCAGCTGACCTTCCTGTTCAACTATGCGAGCGACCGCGTGACCAATCGCGGCCCGTCCAACCTGTCCGGCACCGGCTTCCAGCCGGACGTGATCGAGCGGCCGGGCGTGCGCTTCGACATCGTCGGGCGCCAGGGCTTCGAGATCCGCGGCGCGCAGTTCGAACTGAAGCTGGAGGCGCGCAACCTTACCCGCACGCGCTTCAACGAGCGGCAGACGTTCGACAGCGGCAAGATCGTCTATGCGAACCGCTATATCCAAGGCCGCATTTTCAGCATCGGCCTCAGCACGACCTTCTGATCGAGGCCGTTCTCAGGAGCGAAACGCCCGGGGGAGGTTCCTCCGGGCGTTTTCGCATCGCGCGGTCACCAGGCCCAGGGCCGCTCGCGGAACCACTGGGTGATCACGTATTTGGTGCCCGCGCGCACCTTCATCGCATGGTGGATCGTCGCCGGATTGATGCTGCCATCGGGCCGCAGATTGTTCCAGGCGAGCAGCTTGCCGGGCTCGGGCTGGACGATCTTGTCGATCGCCTTGAAGCGCGTGGCGCCGCCCGCCTCGACATGGTTCAGGTAGAGCATCACCGTCCAGGTCCGCTGGCCGGAGACGTCGCAGAATTTGTAGAAGTCGGGCGTGCCGGGATCGAAATAGTCGGTATGCGCCTTGAACTCCTGTCCGATCGCATAGCGCTGGCCCTGCATCGGCTCGGCATGCGCGCCGTCGAGCCCGATGAAGTCGAGGATGCGGGCTTTGAGGTCGATCGCCAGCGGGTCGTCGGCGGCGAGATCGCAGGTCTCGCTGGTGCGGAAGGCGTAATCGTCGCCGGCATTGGCGAGGGTGGAGGGGCGGCGCTTCTCGTCGATGCGCGCCACCAGCGCCGCGCATTGCGCTGCATCGAGGAAGTTGCGCACCATGAACAGCGTCACCTTCGGGCTCGGCACTTTCTGCACGCCCGGATAGGATAGAATGCGTTCGACGACCGGTTCGGAGGGATGGCCGCTGCCGAGAGAGGAAAGGGGAGACATCTGCATGGCCGCACTTTTGCCAAAACAGGTGGCTTCCTGCCAGCAGGACGCGCGATCGTCACAAATCTGCAGGTCGATTGTCATAAAGCCTGCGTAGCCGGGCCTGGTCCAGCAGGGGGATGACAGGTGCATATCGAGGTCGAACGGCATCCCGAAGCGGCAGGCGCGCCAGCGGCCGGAGCAGTGCGCCTGGAGGTGTTGCTCGCCGAGGCGGCGCAGCTCGAAGCGTCTCACCTCCATTTCGAGCCGAACAACCGGGGCATCGAGATCGCGTTCCGCGCCTCTGGGCTGCTCCATCCCTTTCGCGAGGTCGATCGGGACGAAGGCGAGGCGCTGATCCGTCAGATCACCGCCGCGGCGCGGCTGTCTCCGGAAGGCGTGCTGCCCCAGCGCGGCGAGATGCGCTGGGAAGGCGAGGTGCTAGACGTCTTCGTGCTGCCGGTCGTGCTCGGGCAGCGGGTGGTGCTACAGCGTGCGCCCCGCCAGGCCGGGCACCGCGAACTGGAGGCGCTGGGGATGAGCGCGGCGCTGGCCAACCACGCGCGCACGGTGCTGGCGCGGCCCGGTCTCGTGCTGGTGGCGGCACCGGCGGGGCAGGGCGGCAGCACGACGTTGCAGACGCTGCTCGGCCTCGCCGTATCCCGCACCCGGCCGGGCCTCGCCATCGCGACCGGTGCGATGCCCGATATGCTGGGGGTGACCTGGGCGGACGGATCGGTCGTCGCCCCGGCGGAGACCCTGCGCGCGGCGATCGACCAGGACGTCGACGTACTGATGATCGATTCGATCGCCGATCGGGCCGCCGCCGCGGCGGCAATACAGGCGGCGCAGGCGGGGCGACTGGTGCTGGCGGGGATCGATGCGGCCGATTCGGTGGCGGCGATCCAGCAGATGCGCAGCTGGCGGGTGGAGGCCTTCCACCTCGCTTCCGCGCTCGGGCTGGTGATGGCGCAGCGGCTGGTGCGGCGACTGTGCCCCGAATGCCGCGAGCCGGTGCAGGCGACCGGATCGGTCTCGGCGCTGCTTGGCTTCGATCCCGGCGCGATCGTCTACGCCTCTGCCGGGTGCGTGGTGTGCGGGGGCACGGGGTTTGCCGGGCAGACCGGCGTGTTCGAATCGATTCGCGGCGACGCGACGATCCGCCGGCTGGTCAATGACGGCGGCGATGCAGCGATTCTCGCCCGCCATGCCTTTATCAGCACCCCCAATCTGGGCTCCGCCGCACGGCACCTCGCCCGCACCGGGGTGACGACGCCGGAGGAGGCAGTGAAAATTTCCCGCGGGCAGGGTGCGTAATCATCTTGCGCTCCGCTTCGGAGCCCGCTAAGCGCGCACTCCTTCACGGCGACCATAGCTCAATCGGTTAGAGCGCTGGTTTGTGGTACCAGAGGTTGCGGGTTCGATCCCCGTTGGTCGCCCCATTTTCCCCCTTCATCACAGCGCGGATCCATCCATGATCACCGACTGGGGCTTTCCCGATTTCGACGACCACGAGGGCGTTCACCTCTTCTCGGATCGGGCTTCCGGCCTTAGCGCGATCATCGCGGTCCACTCGACCGCGCTGGGCGCTGCCGCGGGTGGCGTGCGCTTCTGGCACTATGCCGATCACCGCGCCGCGATCACCGATGCGCTCCGCCTCTCGCGGGGGATGAGCTACAAGAACGCGATGGCCGATCTGCCGATGGGCGGCGGCAAGGGCGTGATCCTCGCGGACAAGCCGGGTGCGGAAGTGACCCAGGCGCAGCTGGAAGCCTTCGGCCGCGCAGTCGAGTCGCTCCATGGCCGCTACGTGACCGCCGAGGACGTCGGCATGTCCGAAGCGCGGATGAAGGTCGTCGCGACCCAGACCGAGCATGTCTCCGGCCTGCCGGTGGCGGCGGGCAGCGCGGGCGGCGATCCGGGCCCGGTGACGGCGCGCGGTGTCTATCTCGGCGTCAAGGCGGCGGCGAAGCGCGGGCTGGGCGTCGATTCGATGGCCGGCGTGCGCGTTGCAATACAGGGCGTCGGCTCGGTCGGCGGCGGGCTTGCCCGGCTGCTGGCGGCGGACGGCGCGAAGCTGACCCTGGCCGACGTGCATGGCGACCGCGCCAAGGCGCTGGCTGCCGAGCTGGGGGCCGAGGCGATCGATGCCGATGCGATCCTGACGCACGAAGCCGATATTCTCAGCCCCTGCGCGCTGGGGGCGATCCTCACCGAACAGTCGATCGCGGCGCTGAAGGTGCGCGTCGTCGCCGGCGGTGCGAACAACCAGCTCGCCACGCGCGAGGACGGCCACCGCCTGCATGCGCGCGGCATCGTCTATGCGCCGGATTATGTGATCAACGCCGGCGGCATCATCAACGTCGCGCTCGAATATCTCGGGCAGGGCGACCGCTCCGAGGTCGATGCGCGGGTCGAGAAGATCCCGGTGCGCCTCGACCAGGTGTGGGATGAAAGCGCCGCGACCCGCGATCCGTCGAGCGAAGTCGCCGACCGCATCGCCCAGCGCCTGATCGGGCGGTAATCCTTTTTAGATCCTCCCCGGAACGGGGAGGGGGACCATTCGCGCAGCGAATGGTGGAGGGGGCTCTCCACGCGCGAGTCCGGTGTTGAAGCCCCCCTCCACCACGCGGCTTGCGCCGCGCGGTCCCCCTCCCCGTGCCGGGGAGGATCTTGACGTTACAACCACGCGGTCTGCGCCGCCAGCCACAGGCCGATCGCGACGAACAGCAGCGCCGCGATGCGGTGCACGGTCGTCAGCGGCACCCGGTCGATCACCGCCTTGCCGAGGAACACTGCCGGCACATTGGCGAGCATCATCCCCAGCGTCGTCCCCGCCGTCACCGGCAGCACCGCATGGAAGCGCGCGCCGAGCGCCACCGTGGCGACCTGCGTCTTGTCGCCCATCTCGACCAGGAAGAAGGCGATGGCCGTGGTGAGGAACGCGCCGAACCGGGCCGGCTTGGGCGCTTCCTCCTCGTCGAGCTTGTCCGGGATCAGCGTCCACAGGCCCATCGCGACGAACGACGCGGCGATCGCATAGCGGAACCAGATGCTGTCGAGCAGCCCGGCGACTTCGGCACCCACCAAAGCGGCGAGGAAATGGTTGGCGATCGTCGCGGCGAAGATGCCGCAGATGATCGGCACCGGCTTTTTGAAGCGGGTGGCGAGCAAAATCGCCAGCAGCTGGGTCTTGTCGCCGATTTCGGCGAGCGCGACCACCGCGGTGGAGGTGAGCAGGGCTTCCAAGAAAATCTCCGGGGCCGGGCGGATGCGAATCCAACGACATCGCATCTCCCCGCCCGGCACGAGCGGAAATGCGACGCCATTGGTCTCGCCCGAACCTTGCGGCTCCGCCTGCGCCATGGCCTCTCGACCAAGTATGTTGACGCAAGCGCCCGGTGCGCGCGGCACCGACTGGCTACTCCCCAGATGACCGGGCTCGGGTAGCGGAGGCTGCACGGCTTTGCAACCCTATGCGCAAGGAGGGGCGGGGCGGTGCAATCGCTGCTTGGAATCGGGGGAGAAACCCGGCTAATCCTCTCCGCGTGCCGATGCTTCACGCCCTCGCCAATCCGGCGCGCTTCCTCAAGATCGCCCGGCCGCTGACGCCTGCCCTGTTCTGGGTAGGTCTTGCACTGACGCTGTTCGGCGCCTGGGCCGGTCTTACCCAGACGCCCGCCGACTATCTGCAGAAGGACAGCGTGCGCATCCTCTATATCCATGTGCCGACCGCCTGGCTGGGCATGGGCGGGTGGAGCAGCCTGGCGGTAGCCTGTTTGAGCTATCTGATCTGGCGGCACCCGCTGGCCATCGTCGCCGCGCGCGCCATCGCGCCGGTCGGCGCGATCTTCGCCGCGCTGTGCCTGATCACCGGCTCGATCTGGGGACGTCCGACCTGGGGCACCTGGTGGGAATGGGACGGACGGCTGACCAGCATGCTGCTGCTTTTCTTCGTCTATATCGCCTGGATCGCGCTCGCCCGCGCCGATGCAGAGCGGAGCGGCGACGGGCGTATTCCGGCGCTGTTCGGTGTCGCGGGAACGGTGCTATTGCCTATCATTCGCTATTCGGTGGTGTGGTGGAACACGCTGCACCAGGGGGAAAGCATCGGCCTCACCCGCAGCAGTATCGACGCTTCAATGCTCTGGCCGCTCTGGTTCACCTTGTCGGGATTCAGTCTGCTCTTCGGAGCGATCGTGCTGATGCGGATGCGCACGCTGCTCGCCCGGCAGAAGGTCGAGGCCCGGCTGCGGCGGAGGGCGGCGCAATGAACCATTGGTGGTTCGTGACCGCCGCCTATCTGGTGGTGGCGCTCGGCACCGGCGGCATTGCCGCCGCGAGCTGGTGGGGGATGCGCCGCGCGGAAGCCGCCGCCGAAGCGCTGGGACGCCGCGCGTGAAGGCAAAGCATCAACGATTGACGCTCGCATTGCTAGCGGTCGCTGCGATCATCGGCGCGGCGCTGCTGGCGCTTTCCGCGCTCAAGGACCAGGCGGCCTTCTTCTACGCCCCCGGGGACGTCGCCGGAAAGCCCTTGCCGCTGGGCAAGGCGGTGCGGCTGGGCGGCATGGTCGAGAAGGGCTCGCTGGTCCGCGCCAAGGACGGTGTGTCGATCGCCTTCAAGGTCACCGACGGCAAGGACGTGGTGCCGGTGCGTTTCCGCGGCGTGACGCCGGACCTCTTCCGCGAAGGATCGGGCGTGGTCGCCGAAGGCCAGTTCCAGCCGGACGGCAGTTTCGCCGCCGACAATCTGCTCGCCAAGCATGACGAGCGCTACATGCCGCCGCAAATGGCGGGGAAGATGCACAAGAGCGAGTCGCTGGAGCCATGATCGCCGAAGCCGGGCTCGCGGCGCTGTGGCTCGCCACCGCCTTCGCCATTGCGCAGCTGCTGCTGGGCGCCGCCGCCGCGCGGGCGGGCGATCCGGGCGCGATGCTGCCGGGGGTGCGCAAGATTGCGCTGGTCCAGGCGCTGTTCGCGCTGCTGGCCTTCCTGATCCTGATCTGGCTGTTCGTCACCTCGGACATGTCGGTGCTGCTGGTGGCGGAGAACAGCCATTCGTTGAAGCCGATGCTCTACAAGGTCGCCGGCGCCTGGGGGAACCACGAAGGCTCGATGCTGCTCTGGGTGACCGTGCTCGCAGTCGCCGGCGCAGGCGTGGCGCTGTTCGAGCGGCGGCTGGTGGCGGAGACGCTGTCGGCGACGCTCGCCGCACAGGCCGCGATCGCGATCGGCTTCTACGCCTTCCTCGCCTTTGCCTCGAACCCCTTCGCGCGGCTCAACCCCGCGCCGGCGGACGGGCAGGGGCTCAACCCGCTGCTGCAGGATCCTGGCCTCGCCTTCCATCCGCCGACGCTCTATCTCGGCTATGTCGGCCTTTCGGTCGCCTTCAGTTTCGCGGTCGCGGCGCTGCTGATGCGCGACGTCGGCCCCGCCTTCGCCAAGGCGATGCGGCCCTGGGTGCTCGCCGCCTGGATCTTCCTGACGATCGGCATCACCGCCGGCAGCTACTGGGCCTATTACGAGCTCGGCTGGGGCGGCTGGTGGTTCTGGGACCCGGTGGAGAATGCCTCGCTGATGCCGTGGCTCGCGGCGACCGCGCTGCTCCATTCGGTCAACGTGCTGGCGACGCGGGACGGCCTGCGCGCCTGGACGCTGATGCTGGCGGTGGTCGCCTTCTCGATGTCGATGGTCGGCACCTTCCTGGTGCGCTCGGGCATCCTGGTGAGCGTCCACGCCTTCGCGGTGGACCCGACCCGCGGGAGCTTCCTGCTGGCGCTGCTCGGCATCTATATCGGCGGCGCGCTGGCGCTGTTCGGCGCGCGGGTGGGCACGGTGACGCAGGGCGCGACCTTCCAGCTGGTCAGCCGCGAGGCGGCGCTGGTGCTCAACAACCTGCTCCTCAGCGTGATCCTGGGTATCGTGCTGATCGGCACGCTCTATCCGCTCGTGGCGCAAGCGATGGGCGTACAGCTGTCGATCGGTGCACCCTTCTTCGAGAAGACCGCGGTGCCGGTCGCGCTGTTCCTGGTCGCAGGTACGGCGGCGGGGCCGCTGCTGCGCTGGCGGAAGGATTCGGCGCAGGCACTGCTCTCCCGCCTGACGATCCCGGTTGCCGTCGCGGGCGTCGCCTTCGCGCTGTTCTTCGCGCTGTCGGGCTTCGCATCGCCGATCGCGGTGCTGGTGCTGGCGCTGGCCTTCGGGCTGGCGGCCGCGAGTATCGCGCCTTTGTGGAAGCGCAATCTGCGCCGCACGCCGCTTCCGATCTACGGCATGGTCGTCGCGCATCTCGGCATGGCGGTGAGCCTGGGCGGCATGGCGGCGGACACGCTCTTCAAGCAGGAGCGGCTGGCCGCCGTGGCGATCGGGGACAATCTCACCGTCGGCCCGTTCAAGGTGACCCTGAGCGAGGTGCGGCCCACCGTCGGCCCCAACTGGTCGGCACTGGAGGCAAGGCTGCAGGTGCAGCGCGGGACCGCCGAGCCGTTCGAGCTGGTGCCCCAGCAGCGCTTCTTCGCCAACCCGCCTACCAATACCAGCGAGGCGGCGATCGCCACCTTGTGGGACGGCCAGGTCTATACCGTGCTCGGCGCGGCGGACGGGGCGGGGCGCTGGCAGCTCCGCTTGTGGTGGAAGCCCTTCGTCACGCTGATCTGGGCGGGCGGCGGGCTGATCGCCTTGGGCGGCATCCTGTCGCTGCTTGGCCGGGTGCTCCGCGCCCGCCGCGAGGCGCGCGAGCGGGAGGAATGGGCATGAAGAAGCTGCTGATCTGGCTGCCGCTCGCCCTGTTCGTACTTGTCTTCGTGCTGGTGGTGAACGGCCTGATCCAGCCGAGCGACCGCATCGTCCGCTCGGCCATGGTCGGCAAGCCGCTGCCCACGCTGCAGCTCCCCGCGATCGTTGCGGGCAAGCCCGGCATCGACACGGCGGCCTGGCCCAAGGGCAAGCCGCGGCTGCTCAACGTTTTCGCCAGCTGGTGCATCCCTTGCGTCGCCGAGGCGCCGCAGCTGCTCAAGCTCAAGCAGGCGGGCGCGCAGATCGACGCGATCGCGGTGCGCGACACTGCGGCCGAGGTGCGGGCCTTCCTCGCCCGCAACGGCGACCCCTATACCCGCATCGGCGACGATGCGGCGATGCGGGCGCAGCTCTCGCTCGGCTCCTCGGGCGTGCCGGAGACCTTCGTGATCGACTCGCGCGGGGTGATCGTCGACCAGCATATCGGCGACATTCGTGCCGAGGACGTGCCCAAGCTGCTTGCCGCGCTGGAGAAGGCGAAGTGAGGCGGGCGCTGCTGCCCATCGCGCTGCTGCTGGCCGGCGCGGCGCACGCGGATTCGACGCTGCCGGCGTCGCCGCTCGCCTATACCCAGCTGCCCGACCCCGACCAGGAAGCCCAGGCCAAGGCGCTGATGGAGACGCTGCGCTGCCTCGTCTGCCAGGGCCAGAGTATCGCCGACAGCGACGCGGACATGGCCGGCGAGATGCGCGCGCTGGTCCGCCAGCGGATCGCCGCGGGCGAGCGGCCCGCCCAGGTCCGCAAATGGCTGATGGAGCGCTATGGCGACTATGTCACCTACGACCCGCCGCTGAGCTGGGTCACCGCACCGCTGTGGATCGCCCCGCTGGCGCTGCTCGCCCTCGGCCTGCTGATCGCGCGCCGCCTGTTCAAGAGGAAGACGGCATGACGGGATGGCTGGTCTTCGGCGGCTTTGCGGTGCTTGCGATTGCGCTATTGCTACTCATTCGCTTTCCGAAGCGCTTCTGGACGGTGCCGGCGATGGCGGTGATGCTGGCGGGCGCCGGCTATGCCTGGCAGGGGCAGCCGAGCCTGCCGGACCATCCGGTGGAAGGCGTCGCCAGCGTGCGCCCGCTCGATCCCGACCTGATCGCGGCGCGCGAGGGCCTCTTCGGGCGGTTCAACTTCGACTACAGCTACTTCATGGCGGCCGATGCGATGACCCGCGCCGGAGCGCCACAGCTCGCCGCGAACGTGATGCTGGGCGCGGTGCGCAAGGCTCCGAACGATTTGGGGCTCTGGTCCGGGCTCGGTCTCGCGCTTGCCGAACATGACGGCGACCAGCTTTCGCCTGCGGCGCGCTACGCCTTCGACAAGGCCGAGACGCTTGCGCCGAACCACCCCGGGCCGCCCTTCTACCGCGGTGTCGCGCTGGCCCGGGCTGGGGATCTGGCGGGCGCCCGCCAGGCCTGGGGCAAGGCGCTCCGCCTCCTCCCGCCGAGCGCAAGCTATCGCGACGACATGGTAAGCGTGATGCTGAAGCTCGATCCGGGCCTGGCCGCTGTCGCGAGGGGCGCGCAAGCCCCGGCCGCGGCGCCCGCCAGACCCTAAGGCAGCGTCAACCCTCTATACTGGAAGGAGCGCCGCGTACGGGCGCGCCTTCCAGGGACGGTGACTGCAATGAAGAAGACCGCGCACAAAGCCGCCGCCAAGACCGAACAGGCCGCGCGTGCGCAGGCGCAGGACATGCTGCACACCATGTTGCAGGACCTGATCCAGATCGACGATCGGCCGGAGATCTGGGCAGCATTCCCCCAGTTCCTGCAGGCGTTGCCGCATTTCTCCTCTGTGATCCGCGACACACACGCCGCGGCGATGCGCAGCAATCCTAAGATCGAGCTCTTCTTGGCGATCGCGCTCGAGATCCTCGTCGCGATGTGCGAAGCGCATGAGGGGCAACTGCCCGCTGCGGTTGCTCGCCTCACGCGCGCTGCGACGATGCAAAGCAATTCGCTGCTGCTCCAAGGCGCCCTGTTTCACGTCCAAGGCCTGGCCGATCCCGCCAATCCCAAATACCGGCTGGAGGGGCGCTTCTGCGTCAAGCCGTTCGTCGAACTCCATGTGCTGGACAATAGCACGCACCAATGCTGCGCGAACTGGCTGCCCACCTCGGCGGGCGACCTGAGCCAGTCGGATTGGGAGAGCGTGTGGAACTCGCAGGCGGCGCAAGCGGTGCGCGCCAGCATCCATGACGGCAGCTATCGCCATTGCAACAAGACGGCCTGTCCTGAAATCCAGGCCGGCACGCTGCCGACGAGGCAGGAGGCGATGGTACGTTGGCCGAGCCTTGCCGCACTGATCGCCGAGCGCGAAACCGAGATGCAGCAGGGGCCGCAGGACGTGAACCTCGCCTATGACGTTACCTGCAACCTCTCCTGCCCGAGCTGCCGCACGAGCAAACAGGCTGCAGATGCCGCCACGCGCGAGCGCTACAGCGCGATGCAGGAGCGCGCGATCCTGCCGATGCTGCGGGATGCCAAGTCGGTGTTCATCACGGGATCGGGCGATCCCTTCGCCAGCAAGAATTTCCGCCAGCTGATGGAGCGGCTGACCGCGGACGACTATCCCGAGCTGCGCTTCCGCATCATGACCAACGCGATGCTGTTCACCCCGTGCGAGTGGGAGAAGTTCCCGGCGCTGCATGGCCGTGTCCAGTCGCTCCAGATCAGCATCGACGGGGCGTCTAAGGAAACCCACGAACTGCTTCGACGTGGCGCGCGCTGGGAGGTGATGGAGGAAAATCTGCGCTTCGCCGCCGACCTCTTGGCGCAGGGACTGGTGGACTCGCTGTATCTCAGCTTCACGGTGCAGGTGGACAATTTCCACGAGATGGGCGCCGCGGTCGATCTGGCCGAAAGTCTTGGGGTCACCAGCCTCTATTTCGGCAAGATGACCAACTGGGGCACCTTCTCGCCGGAAGAATATGCGCAGAAGGCGGTATTCGCGCCCACCCATCCGCAATATCGCGCGTTCCTGGCGGCGATGGCGGATCCGCGGTTGCGCTCGCGTCGCGCGATTCTGGGCAATCTGGTCGACTATCTGCCGCAGCAGGCCGTAGTGGCCTGAGCCCTCTCGCCCGGGCAGGTGCCCGGACGAGAGGGGCGGGGTTCAGCCCGCCCAGGCTTCGAAGGGCAAGTCTAGCGCGTCGGCCACCGCCTGGTGACGGATCTTGCCGCCCGAGACGTTGAGGCCGTTGGCGAGGTGACGATCGGCCTGCATCGCGGCTTCCGCGCCGTGGTTGGCGAGCTTGAGCACGAAGGGCAGCGTCGCATTGTTCAGCGCGAAGGCCGAGGTGCGGGCGACCGCACCGGGCATGTTCGCCACGCAATAGTGGATCACGCCGTCGATCTCGAACACGGGATCGTCATGGGTGGTCGCACGGCTGGTCTCGAAGCAGCCGCCCTGGTCGATCGCGATGTCGACGAGCACCGAGCCGCGCATCATCGTCTTGAGCATGTCGCGCGTGACGAGCTTGGGCGCCGCCGCACCCGGCACCAGCACCGCGCCGATCACCACCTGCGAGGTGCGGACCGCCTCGGCGATCGCGGCCTTGCTGGCATAAGCGGTCTTGATCTGGCTGCCGAAATGCATGTCGAGCTCGGCAAGGCGCTCGTTGTTGATGTCGTAGATCGTCACGTCGGCGCGCTGGCCGGTCGCCATCTGCGCGGCGTTGATGCCCGAGACGCCGCCGCCGAGGATCGCCACCTTGCACGGTGCCACGCCCGGCACGCCGCCGAGCAGCTCGCCGCGGCCGCCCTGTTCCTTCTCGAGATAGTGCGAGGCGACCTGGACCGACATGCGGCCGGCGACTTCGCTCATCGGCTTGAGCAGCGGCAGGGCGCCCGAGTTGGAGGTCACCGTCTCATAGGCGATGCAGGTCGCGCCGGACTTCATCAGGCCCTCGGCCTGCGGCTTGTCGGCGGCGAGGTGGAGATAGGTGAACAGCAGGTGGCGCGGCTCGAGCAGCGCGATTTCCTGCGGCTGCGGCTCCTTCACCTTCACGATCATGTCCGACTGGGCGAACACGGTCTTGGCGTCGGGCGCGATCTGCGCGCCGACCGCGGTGTAGGCGGCATCGTCGAAATCGATGCCCATGCCGGCCTTGGTCTCGACCAGCACGCTGTGGCCGGCATGGACCAGCTCCGCCACCGAGGCGGGGGTCAGGCCGACACGATATTCGTGATTCTTGATTTCCTTGGGAACGCCGATGCGCATGGGAACTCTCCTAAGTCCTGGTGCGCGCGATATACCGCGGATCCGCCACGCGAATCTCTGCAAAGCAGGCCGCGCCAGCGGCCGCTGTATGCATGGATCTTGCGTTTGTTGGGCTGTCGCGCGCATTCCATGCGGAATGGATCGAATCGACACAGCAATCCTCAAGCTGCTCGCCGCAGACGCGCGCGCGCCGGTGAGCCAAGTAGCGGCGGCGGTGGGGCTGTCGCAATCCGCCTGCACCCGGCGCATCCAGGCGCTGGAGGCGAACGGCCTGATCCGGGGCTATGGCGCGCGGCTCGGGCACCGCACGCTCGGCTTCCGCGTCACCGCGCTGGTCGACATCACGCTCGGTACGCAGGTCGAGGAAGACCTTGCCCAGTTCGAGGCGGCCGTGGGGCGGATCGACGGGGTGGTCGAGTGCGCGCTGGTCTCGGGCGGGCAGGATTACCGGCTCAAGATCCTGTGCCGCGACCTCGACGATTACGAACGGCTGCACCGCGAACATCTCGGCCGGCTGCCCGGCGTGGTCACGATCAACAGCAGTTTCGTCCTGCGCGAGGTGCCGACACGGGGCGAGGGCGACGCCTTGTTCGGGGCCGCGCGATGACTATCTTGGGGTCCGTTGGAACGGGCGGGGCGCTGGTGCGTCTAGCGGCCCTGGACACGCTTGTTGATAGGGCATGTTGCACATGCTAACGGCCCGCATCCTGATGATGATGAGAACACAGGTCTCTATGGCCAGGTCGGTTCGCTACTCTCAGCGTCTGTCGCACCGGTGAACACCGCTGTGAACGGAGACGCTGCCGCGCTCCTCCCCGATTCGGACCCGCATGTCGGTCATGGCCATCACGGCCAGGACCCGACGTGGAAGCTCGCGCTTGGTGCCATCGGCATCGTGTTCGGCGACATCGGGACCAGCCCGCTCTACGCGTTTCGCGAGACCTTCGCGAACGAGCATCACGAGCTGCCGCTCGACACGCCGCACGTGCTGGGCGCGATCAGCCTGATGTTCTGGTCGATGATGGTGGTGGTGACGCTCAAATATGTCACGATCATCATGCGGGCGGACAACAAGGGCGAGGGCGGCAGTCTGGCTCTGCTTGCGCTGATCTCGGGCCGGGGCGGCCAGCGCCGCTGGACCCAGGGGATCGTGCTGCTCGGCGTGTTCGCCACCGCGCTGTTCTACGGCGATTCGATGATCACCCCGGCGGTCTCCGTGCTGTCGGCGGTCGAGGGCCTCGCCGTCGCAGCACCGGGCTTCCACCGGCTGGTGGTGCCGATCGCGGTCGTCATCCTCGTCATGCTGTTCTCGATCCAGCGGACCGGCACCGCGCGCGTGGGCGCGTTCTTCGGGCCGGTGATGATCTTCTACTTCCTCGTCATCGCGACGCTGGGCGTGATCAGCATGGTCCAGACCCCGCATGTGCTGCAGGCGCTGTCGCCGCACCATGCGGTGCATTTCTTCATGCTGGACCCGCTGCGGGCGTTCCTGGCGCTCGGCTCGGTGGTGCTGGCGGTGACCGGTGCCGAGGCGCTCTACGCCGACATGGGCCATTTCGGCCGCAATCCGATCCGCTTCTCCTGGCTGTGGTTCGTGCTGCCGGCGCTGATGATGAATTACATGGGGCAGGGCGCGCTGCTGATCCGCGATGCCGAGGCACTGCGCAGCCCCTTCTACCTGCTCGCGCCGGAAGCGCTGCGGCTGCCTTTGGTGTTCGTCGCCACTGCTGCTGCGATCATTGCATCGCAGGCGGTGATCTCGGGCGCCTTCTCGGTGACCCAGCAGGCGATCCAGCTCGGCTTCGTGCCCCGCCTGCGCATCGACCATACCAGCGCGGCGACCGCCGGGCAGATCTACATCCCGATCATCAACTGGGCGCTGATGATCATGGTGATCCTGCTGGTGCTCAGCTTCCAGACCTCGTCGAACCTGACCGCGGCCTACGGCATCGCCGTCACCGGCGCGATGCTGATCGACAATTGCCTGCTCGCGGTGGTGCTGTTCAACCTGTGGCACTGGAAGAAGCGCTACGCGATCCCGCTGCTCGCGATCTTCTTCACGGTCGACCTCGCCTATTTCGCGGCGAACCTCACCAAGGTGCCCGATGGCGGCTGGTTCCCGCTGATGGTGGGCTTCATCATCTTCACGCTGCTCACCACCTGGGCCAAGGGGCGCAAGCTGATGATCGCGCGGCTGCGCGAGAGCGCGATGCCGATCCAGATCTTCATCGAATCGGCCGCCAACGCCGCAACCCGCGTGCGCGGCACGGCGGTGTTCATGACCTCGACGCCCGACGGCGTGCCGCACGCGCTGCTCCACAACCTCAAGCACAACAAGGTGCTGCACGACCGGGTGATCCTGCTGACCGTCAAGATCAGCGACGTGCCCTATGTGCCGGAGGAGAAGCGCCTGGTGGTGGAGGATCTCGGCAAGGGCTTTCACCGCATGATCCTCTACTATGGCTTCATGCAGGAGGCGGACGTGCCGGCCGCGCTCAAGTCGGTCGATGCCTGCGGGGCCGAGTTCAAGATGATGGAGACCAGCTTCTTCCTGGCGCGACAGACGCTGCTGCCCTCCTCGCGCCCGGGGATGATGATCTGGCGCGAGAAGCTGTTCGCCTGGATGCTGCGCAACGCCGAAAGCGCGATGGAGTTCTTCCGCCTGCCCACCAACCGCGTGGTCGAGCTGGGCAGCCAGGTGGAGATTTGAGCGGGGCGCCTGCTCCGTTGATCGTGACCGCGCTGTTCGGCAGGCAGGACCAGGCCTGGTTCGATTCGCTCCGCCGCGCGCATTTCCCGCCCGAGCGCAACCAGCTCGATGCGCACCTCACGCTGTTCCACCATTTGCCGCCCTCGGTGGCCGAGGAGCTCAACCACCGCCTTGCCCAGGAAACCCGCGGGGTGCGCGCGCCTCGGGCGCGGGTGAGCGGTCTGATGTCGCTGGGGCAGGGGGTAGCCTATCGAATCGAGGCGCCCGAGCTGGACGCGATTCGAGGTGGGCTGCTCCAGGCCTTTGCCGGGCTGCTCACGCCGCAGGATGCGGGCCGCTGGCGGCCGCACGTGACCGTGCAGAACAAGGTCCGTCCGGTGCTGGCCAAGGCGCTGCTGCGTGCGCTGGAAGCCGATTTTTCGCCTAAAACCGTGGAAATCGCGGGGCTTGCAAGCTGGTGGTATCGCGGCGGTCCGTGGGAATTACATTCTCGTCACATGTTCGCTTGACGGATCGTGTCCACCGACATAGATGGCCGCTCTCGCTTCGGGGCGGAGTAGCTCAGTTGGTTAGAGCAGCGGAATCATAATCCGCGTGTCGGGGGTTCAAGTCCCTCCTCCGCTACCATCCCCAAGCGTTTGATCAGGCTCAAGAAGCCTTCCGATAGTCGGTTGTAGACGAAAGGCCTGAGAGGCCCTTTTCAGTTGCATTTCGGCCCTTTTCCCATTGTCGGCGTGCTCGTGCCGCTAACCCAAATCAGACCGGCCGAGGATATTTCAAACCTTTGCGCAGTTGGGCCCGCACGGCTTTGGAGGGCGCGCGGATGTCAACGGCAACGGCAACGGCAACGGCGAAGGCATCAGGTACCGCGGCCGAACGTGGCGGCGCGCGCAAGCGTGCGACGCACGCGCTCCAGGCGCTCAATTTCTTCATGGCGGATATGCAGGCGGGCATCGGGCCCTTTCTGGGCGTGTTCCTCCAGCAGCGCGGCTGGACTGCCGGGCCGATCGGCACGGTAATGACCGCCGGCGGCGTCGCGGGCATGGTGATGACGGTCCCCGCGGGCGCCTTTATCGACCATACCGAGAAGAAGCGCCTGGTGGTGATCGTCACCGGCATCTGCACGGTGCTCGCTTCGTTCCTGATCCTGTTTTCCCAGACCGGCTGGGTGGTGACGATCAGCCAGGTGGCGACCGCCATCGCGGGTGCGGCGATCGGCCCGGCGGTGACCGGGATGACGCTGGGTGTCGTTCGGCAGGCGGGGTTCAACGCGCAAAACGGCCGCAACCAGGCCTGGAACCATGCTGGCAACATGCTCGGGGCAGGACTGTCGGGCTGGCTGGGCTGGAAGTTCGGGATGCCGGCGATCTTCTACCTCGCCGCGGCATTTGGGGTATTGGCGATCGCGTCGGTGCTGATGATCCCGGAACGCGCCATCGACCATGCCAGCGCCCGCGGGCTCGAGGCGAAGGAAGACAAGGATGCGGAAGCGGGGAAGGGCCAGGCCGAGGGCTTCGCCGCGCTGTTCCAAACCAAGCCGCTGCTGATCCTCGCAGCCGCGCTTGCCTGCTTCCACCTCGGCAATGGCGCGATGCTGCCGCTGTACGGGCTGGCGGTCGTCGGCGCGGGCAAGGGGGATGCGGCGCTGTTCACCGCCATGACGGTGGTGGTGGCGCAGGCGGTGATGATCCTCGCCGCGCTGCTCGCGATGCGGATGGCAGCGGGACGCGGCTATTGGCTGGTGCTGCTGATCTCGTTCGCCGCGCTGCCGCTGCGCGGGCTGCTCGCCGGCAGCTTCATCGAACATTGGGGCGTATGGCCGGTGCAGGCACTGGACGGCATCGGTGCAGGGCTGCAGAGCGTCGCGGTGCCGGGGCTGGTGGCCTGCATGCTCGACGGAACCGGACGGGTGAACGTCGGCCAAGGCGCGGTCATGACCGTCCAGGGCGTGGGAGCGTCGCTCAGCCCGGCGATCGGCGGCTGGCTGGCGCAGGCGATCGGCTACCGCGCCGCCTTCTATATTCTCGGCAGCTTCGCCCTGATCAGCCTGGCGCTGTGGATCGGTTTCGCCGCGATTCTGCGGCCTGCCTGTGCCGGTGCACGGCCTTCGCAAGGCGCATGACCCCCGCGACGGTCATCACCTGGGCCATTTGCTGCGCCGCCACGGCTGGCGTGATCCTGCGCCCGTTTCGCTGGCCCGAGGCGATCTGGGCGGTAGCTGGCGCGGCACTGCTGCTGCTCCTTGGCCTGATGCCGTTCGGGGCGGCGGCGGGCGCCGTTGCCAAGGGGCTCGACGTCTACCTGTTCCTGATCGGCATGATGCTGCTGAGCGAGACCGCGCGCGAGCAGGGGCTGTTCGATTGGGTTGCGGCGACCGCTGCCGCCCATGCGCGCGGATCGACCGCGCGGCTGTTCCTGCTGGTGTATCTGACCGGCGTGGTCACCACCACCTTCCTGTCGAACGACGCGACCGCCGTGGTGCTGACCCCGGCCGTCTATGCCGCCGCGCGCAAGGCCAAGGCGGACCCGCTGCCGATGCTTCTCGCCTGCGCGCTGATCGCCAATGCCGCGAGCTTCGTGCTGCCGATCTCCAATCCCGCGAATCTGGTGCTGTACGGGGGCAGGATGCCGCCGCTCGGCCAATGGTTCGGCTCGTTCGCATTGCCTTCGGTTGCCGCGATCGTCGTGACCTTCTGGATGCTGCGATGGGCGGAGCGGGAGCGGCTGTCCGGGAACTGCGAGACCGACATCGCCCGCACGCCGCTCTCGGGCGGCGGCAAGGCGGCGCTGGCCGGCATCGCCGCGACCGCGCTGCTGCTGCTGGCAATGTCCGCGCTGGACCGGCCGCTGGGCCTGCCCACCTGCATCGCAGGCGTGGCGACGACGCTGCTCGTCTGCCTGCGGGCGAAGCGGTCGCCAGTGGCGCTGGCGCGCGCGGTCTCCTGGAGCGTGCTGCCGCTCGTCGCCGGCCTGTTCGTACTGGTGGAGGCGCTCGGCCGCACCGGGGTGATCGGGATGGTCGCGCATGCGCTGGGCTTCGCGGCCGAAACGCCGGTGCTCGGCGCGGCGGGGGCAGGCGCGATCCTGGCGGTCGCGTCCAACCTCATGAACAACCTGCCTGCCGGGCTGATCGCCAGCGAGGCGGTGGCGCAGGCGCATGCGCCTCGGCTGATGGTGGACGCGCTGCTGATCGGGGTGGATCTGGGCCCGAACCTTTCGATCACCGGCAGCCTGGCGACGATCCTGTGGCTGCAGGCGATCCGGCGCGAGGGCGAGGATGTCGGCTTCTGGCGGTTTCTGAAGGTCGGCGCGGTGACGATGGTGCCGGCGCTGGTCGCGGCGTTGGGCGCGCGGATGCTGCTCGGCTGAGGGATGGGCGGCCGGGCAGGGGCTTCCCGGCGCTTTGTGCATCGATACGGATCTGAACGGCAAAACGCATCGGGACGGCACGAAGCCCTCCCGATGCGCATTGATCAGCCGATACGGATCAGAACTTGAAGCTCGCGCCGGCGCTGAAGTTGCGGCCGACGAGACCGGCATAGTGCCAGCTGCTCAGATAGTTCGGATTGCTGGTATAGGCACCCGCTGCCAGCGGCGCACGGGCATTGGTCAGGTTCTGGACGTTGACGAAGAAGCGGAACTTGTCGTTCACCTCCACGGCAGCGTTGAGATCAACATAGATGAACGGACGGATGAAGCAGAACTTCGATGCATCCTCCGGGCGGGCGATCGGCGCAAGCGTGTGCGAGCACGACAGATCGATCTTGTTGGTGACCGGATCCGGCGAGATTTCGTCCGCTGCGACCTGCTTGATGCGGCCGACATAATAGGTCGTCGCGGTCAGCGAGAACTTGCCGACTTCCAGCGCATTCTGCCAGTTGCCGCGGATGCGCGGCGTACCGCCGCCCGACGAGAGCTCGTAGGGCCCCAGCGTACCGGCATACTTCTGCACCACGCCCGACGGGGTGACCAGATCGAGGCGCAGGACGCGGGTGACGTCCACGCGGCTTATCAGGCGCACATTGTCCGAGAAGCGGACGTTCGCGGTCGCCTGCATGTCGATGCCCGAGCTGACCTGATAGTTGGCGTTGACGTAGGGCACGTTGAACACCAGCAGGCGGGGCAGCGCGTTCGGGTTGACCGGATCGGGCGCGTCTACGACGTTGCACTGATAGCCCGGACCCACCGCGGCGAGCGCAGCGCAGCCAGCGGCGGCGGTGGTCTGCCCGTAATAGGCCTTGATCGCATCGGCGCGGAGCGGCCCGCTGACGATCAGGTTCGACTTCTTGATGTTGTAATAGTCGACCGTGACGTTGAACCAGCGCGTCGGCCGCAGCATCGTGCCGACGGTGACGCTCTGCGAATTTTCCGGCAGGATGTTGGGGTTGCCGGTGGCGCCGCTGCCGATGTTGTAGGTGCCCGAATAGGCCGGGTTGCCCGGATGGGCATCGACGAAGCTCTTGATCGGCGTGTACGAGGAGAAGCCCGAATAGCTGCTGAGCGCGTTGTATTCGGCGAAGGTCGGTGCGCGGAAGCCCTGCGAATAGGTCGCGCGGAAGGCAATCTGCTCGGTCGGGTTGAACTTCACGCCGACCTTGGGCGAGAAGTGGCTATAGCCCTGCGAATAATGGTCGTACCGGCCCGAGACGTTGACGTCGACCGTCTTCAGGAATGGTGCGTCGATCTCGAAGAAGCCGGCGGTCACGGTCTGGCGACCCTGTGCCGACGAGGTGTTCAGCGCATAATAGCTGAGGTCCGCATTCTGGTTGCGGTTCATCAGCGTCTCGCGCCGGACCTGGAAACCGCCGCCGATGTTCAGGTCGCCGCCGGGCAGCGCCATCACGGTCTTGATCAACGAACCGCCGATCGTCGCCACTGTCGAATAGGACGGCGTGGTGCGCTCCGGCGAGATCTGGTTGCGGACCGCCGCGCTGTTCTGCTCCGGATTGACGAAATTGTACGCACCCGTGTTGATCGCGTTCAGCAGGCCCTGGATGTTGATGAATCCGCGCTGCGTGACGGCGAAATTGTCGCGCGCATAGACGCCGTTCAGGCGGAACTTGAACCCGTTACCCAGATCGCCCGAGATGCCCGCGGTGGTGCGGAACACGTCGACATAGCGGAAGCTGCCGGCGGGAATGTCACCGAACAGATAGTAGATGCGTGCGGCGCTCTGCGACGGATCGGCGCCGGTAACGGCATAGGGGTTGTTGGGGTTGAGCCGGCGATCGGCCGCGGTGGCGCAGTTGGTGCCCGCCGCGCAGACATACATCGGCAGCACAATGCCCGGGCTGCTGGATGCGATCGAGGCCGAGCCGCCGAACGGCTGGGTCTGGCGGATGCCCGAGGGCGTGCCGGTGATGGTGACTTCGGAATGCGAGTAGCTGCCGCTGGCGAACGCTTCGAGATTGTCGCTCAGGCGCGCGGTGAGGCGGGCCGTGGTCGAATAACGCTGCTGCTTGGGCTGGATGATCGAATATTCATCCGGAAGATTGTGCTTGCAGCCGGTGCCCTGCGCGGCGCCCGAGGTCACCGTAAAGGTGCCGTTGGCGCAGGCATTGGGGTTGAGCAGCTGATATTGATTGGTGAGCGGTGCACCGACCTGGCCGGCGAGCGGGTTGTTGAGATCGGTCTGCCGCACGCGCGTGACGACCGCCTGCGGATTCGGCGTGGTCAGGCTGTCGTCGTTGCGGTTGCGATCGAGCAGGCCGCTGGGCGTCAGGTCGAGCGTGTTGAACGGGTAGCCGCGCGAGTGATTGGTGATATACCCGTCATAAGTATATTCGCCGTTCACATAGACGTTGAAGCCCTTTTCCTGATAGTCGCCATAGCCGGCGGTCAGCGTCGCGCGGTAATGCGCGCCATCGCCCTGGCCGGTCGTGCCGCCCTGGACCGAGCCTTCGATCCCCTGGACATTCTTCTTGCTGATCAGGTTGACCACGCCGCCAATCGCGTCCGCACCGTAGGTCGAGGACGCACCGTCCTTCAGCACTTCGATACGGTCGACGATGCTGAACGGGATGGAGTTCAGGTCGACATAGGAATTGTGACCGTCGTCATTGAGCGGGAAATTGGCCGAGCGGAGGCCGTCGATCAGCACCACGGTCGATGAAACGCCGAGGCCGCGGAGCGAGACGGCGGCGCCACCGGCCGAGAAGCCGTTGCGAAAGCCCGTTGAGATCGAGCCGGCGCTGTCCGCGGATACCGAGCGAATCGCGTCCTGCGCCGTGGTGATGTTGGCGCGCTGAAGGGTTTCCGAGCTCAGCACCGTGACGGGCGAGATCGAGCTCGCGTTTGAATTGCGGAACAGCGTGCCAGTGACAACGATCGGTGCCTGGTCAGCCGGAGCCTGCTCCTGAACGTCGGGCGTTGCCGGATCCTGCGTCGCCTCAACCGTGCTGGCGACGGTGTCGGTCGCCTGCGTGGGGGCAGCCGTCTGCGCGTGCGCCGGCGCGGCGATTGCCGTGAGCAGCGCTGCGGTCGAAATCCCATACCGCAGGTTCAGAAAACGCGCGGAATCCATCAAAATCATGAAGCTGTTCCCTTTTTGCGCAGCGGCGACTTTTCATCGCTTCGGACCAAGCCAAGGCCTGGCGCTGCGGGAGGGCCGCTATCATCGGCGAAGTTAAAGGAGAGTTTAAAATATTGAGATGGCCCAACTGTTTATTGCCGACGGTGGGGACGCTCCTGTCTGTACGCACACGATCGACGGCGAGCTGCCGACTAAAAGTAACAAAAATGAGAAATATAGTTTCAATAGTTTGATATTTGATTCCATCTGCTTTGTGTGCGTTAGCGGAAGCAGCGGGGATGAGCGGTCTTTCTTCAAGGCGGCATCACATTAGCAACCGGCTAACGATATCTGCACATCGTCGATTAGGTCCGCCGCGTTAGCGTGTGGATGACTGTAAGTCTTTGGGAGGCTTGGCGACGTGTCAGGGGAGAGGCGCTCTTGCAGGGCGTCGGGATCGGACAGGGCAGGGCGCTTGCCATGGCAGTGCTGAAGACCGTTTCCTCTGTCGACGTCCGGCTCGGAATGTTCATCCACGGCTTTGAGGGGTCGTGGTGGGAGCACCCCTTCTGGCGGACGCGCTTTCTGCTAACCGACCTCGAGGACCTTCAGAAGCTGCGCGGGTTTCACGGTGGCGTGATCATCGATGTCGCGCGGTCGCAGGAAGCGGGAGCCGATGTCGTTGCTGCGTCCGCTGCGGCAGCGGGCTGCGCAGAAGAGACGGAAGCGCCACTGCGTTCGCCTGCAGCGAGCGGGAAGCGGCACCTTCCCGATTCCTCCGCTGGTGGTTTCTCCGCGGATCAGGCAGAGGCCGCCGCGCTGGTCGCGGGGGCGCTCGATACCGTCCGCGGCACGTTCGACGATGTCCGGTTGGGGCGGGCGGTCGCGCATGAGAAGGTCGCCGCGCTGGTCGACGACATTTCCGGTCAGCTCGATCGCAACGCATCGGCGTTGCTCCGCGTGCTCCAGCTCAAGAGCAAGCACCAATATACCTATCTCCATTCGGTCGCCGTCTGCACGCTGATGGTCAATCTGGCGCGGCATCTCGCGATGGACGAGGAGTCCGTGCGCACGCTCGGGCTTGCCGGGCTGCTCCACGATGTCGGCAAGGTCGCGATCCCCGATGCGGTGCTCGACAAGCCCGGCCGCCTGTCGGCCGAGGAATTTGCGCTGGTGCGCACCCATCCGGAGGAGGGGGCGGCGCTGCTGCGCGAGGACGACACGATGCCGGCATTGGCGATGGAGGTGTGCCTGCACCATCACGAGCGCTGGGACGGCAATGGCTATCCGCACGGGCTGAAGGCGGAGGATATCAGCCTGCCCGCGCGTATGGGGGCGATCTGCGACGTCTACGACGCGCTGACGTCGCACCGCGCCTATAAACGCGCCTGGCTGCCCGCACGGGCGCTCGGCGCGATGTGGAGCTGGGAGGGGCATTTCGATCGCGAATTGCTGTTCCAGTTCATGCGCAGCATCAACCTCTATCCGCCCGGCATGCTGGTACGGCTCGCCTCGGACCGGCTGGCGCTGGTGCTCGACAATGGCGGGCGCGCGACGCGGACGCGGCTGCTGGTCTTCCACTCCTTCGCCGAGGGGCGTGCGCTGACCCCGACAACGCTGGTGCTGAGCGCCGGGACCGAGGAAGACAAGGTCGTCGGCTTCGTCCGGCCAGAAGAGTCGCCGAGTGCGATTCCGTCGCTGGACTTGTATCCGCCGGTCGCTGTAACAAATTAGGCATAATACCGGAACGGCACGCGATTCCGGATCGTCTATAACGAAGAACAGGAAGAGGGTCGCTTGAACGGAGTCGCCGTATAATGCGTGCATTACATGAATTGCCGCCGGAGCAGGTCGAAGGCCGGGGTGTCGATCCCGCCGCATCGGGCAGCCTGTTGATCATGGCCATGGGCAGCGTGCTGTTCTGGGCGAGCGTGGCGGTGTGGATCCTTCGCTGATCCGCAGGAAGTTCGTCTTGGTGCCGTAACAGCTTTTCCGTTCCGGCACGGCGTTGCAGATGTGTCCCGCGACGCCATGTTGCTTCCGACGATGCGCTGTCTCTAGAAGCGGCATCGAAGATTCGTCGGAAAGCAGACCATGACCGCCACCCATTCTACCCGCATGTTGATCCTGGGCTCCGGCCCCGCCGGCCTCTCGGCCGCCATCTATGGCGCGCGCGCGGGGCTCGCCCCCATCGTCGTCCAGGGCATTCAGCCCGGCGGCCAGCTGATGACCACGACGGATGTCGAGAATTATCCCGGCTTCCGCGAGGTGATCCAGGGCCCGTGGCTGATGCAGGAGATGCAGGCCCAGGCCGAGCATGTCGGCGCCCAGATGATGTGGGACACGATCGTCGAGATCGACGTCAGCCAGCGCCCGTTCCGCCTCGTCGGCGACGGCGGCACCGTCTATACCGGCGACACGCTGGTGATCGCCACCGGCGCGCAGGCGCGCTGGCTGGGCCTCGATTCGGAAGAGCTGCTCAAGGGCAAGGGCGTCAGCGCCTGCGCAACCTGCGACGGCTTCTTCTTCCGTGGCAAAAAGGTGGCGGTGATCGGCGGCGGCAACACCGCGGTCGAGGAAGCGCTGTACCTGACCAACCACAGCCATGACGTCACGCTGATCCACCGCCGCGATTCGCTGCGCGCCGAGAAAATCCTCCAACAGCGCCTGTTCGCCAACGAGCGGATCAAACCGCTGTGGAACAAGGAAGTCGTGCGCTTCATCGGGGGCGGCCAGCCCGAGGGCCTGGTCGGCATCGAGCTGAAGGATACGGTGACCGGCGCGCTTTCGACGCTGGAGGTCGACGGCGGTTTCGTCGCGATCGGCCACCATCCGGCGACCGAGCTGTTCCGCGGCCATATCGCGCTCGACGACGACGGCTATATCCAGGTCGAGAAGGGCACGACCAACACCAGCGTCCCCGGCGTGTTCGCCTGCGGCGACGTGATGGACAAGCATTATCGCCAGGCGATCACCGCCGCCGGCACCGGCTGCATGGCCGCGCTGGATGCGGAGCGCTTCCTCGCCGCGGCCGATTTCGAGACGGTGGCGCAGGCGGCCGAGTAACGAAGGGTCAGGGCGCTCGCTGCTCGGCGAGCGCCTCGATCACCCGCTCGTAGAGCCAGGCCTTGTCGGCAGTGCCGGCAAAGACATGGCTGGCGGTATCGAACTGCTTGCGGCGGACGCGGGTGCCAGCAGCGGCGAAGGCCGGCTTGTGCAGGAATTCGGCGAAGCACGCAGCGATCTTGTCGCGGGTGGCGAGCAACACCGTCATCGGCACCTCCGCCGCGGTGAACGCCGCGGCGAGTTCGCTGCCGAGGCTGCGATGCGTTTCGGGTCGCCGTGTCGCGACTCTGCCGATCACCTGCCGCATCCAGCCGCGCGATGCTTCTCCCTCCTCGGGTTCTTCCGGCGGGGGAAGGGGGGCGACGACCACGGGATTGGCGAGCAGCAGCGCGTCGATCCGCGCCTGGGCATGGAACAGCGCGAGCGCCGTCGCGCCGTCGCCATTGCCGAACGCGACCACGCGCCGCAGCTTCGCCTCGCGCCGGAAGGTGCTGACCGCCGCGACGATGTCCGGCGCGCTTTCCAGAAAGCCCTGGTTGCTGCCCGCCGAATCGCCGACGCCGCGGCGATCGAAACGGAACACCGGATAGCCTGCCGCGGCGATGCGGTGCGCCAGCTGCGACATGCTGCGATGCGGCCCGCTGCGGATTTCGTTGCCGTTCGACACGATCAGCAGCCCGGTAGCGCCCGACGCGCTGTCCAGCGTGCCGACCAGCATGTCGCCCAGGCAGGGAAAGCCGATCAGGCTTCGCACATGCGCACCCAGGCGGCGAGATCGTCGGCGAGCAGCGTGGCGAGCGCGAGGTCGTTGTCCGGCGTGGGTTCACGCCACAGTGCGCGGCCGGGGACGAGGCGATCGGCCGGGCGGGTGTCGCCTTCCAGCCGGAGCGTGCGCGCCGGTTCGACATGGCAGTCGGGCAGCTCGTCGAGAAAGGTGTCGGGCAGGCGATGCCCGCCATAGCCGGGCGCGTCCCCGGCGCGGTGGATGCGCCGCAGTGCGCGCAGCAGCGCGTCGCCCGGCTGCGGCGCGAAGTGCCAGCGGCGGCGGATGACCACGCTGCCGTCGAGCAGCGCGCCGCTGCGCAGCGCCATCGAATAGGCCCGCCCGCCGGCGGTGCGCGCCGCCGCGCCGAAGCCCGCGCGCAGGTCGGAAATCGCGATACGCTCGCTCGGGATCAGGCTCTCGCCGGTGCCGGGAAGCTCGGGCAGCACGCCGGCGATGCCGTGGTTCTCGGCGAGCGACCGCAGGATCGTCGCGGCGAACCCGCGCATCCGGTTCGCCTCCTCGAACAGCGGCAATGCCACGATGACGACCGGGCCGCTGCCGGGACCGAAGCGCACCATCGCTTCGCGGCCGCCTGCCCAGTCATAGGGTTCGATCACCCCAATACCTTTTGCGCGGCGAAGCGGGTGAGCGAGCCGAAGCTCTCCAGCATCTCGCCATCGACCTCGTCATCCTCGATCAGGATGCCCAGCCGGTCCTCGATCTCGGTCAGCACGCCGGCGACGGCGAGCGAATCGAGTTCGGGCAGGGCGCCGAACAGCGGCGTGGTCTCGTCGAACGCGGCAACGCGATCGTCGCTCAACCCCAGCACGTCGCGCAGCACGCCGCGGACGGTGGTTTCGATGTCGAGCATGGCTTCAGGCCGCAATGGGGTTCCCCTGCAAGAAATTTGCGCTTCCGTAAGGCTTGGCGGCGGCGCTGCCAAGACTATGGGTGTGGCATGATCGCGCTCGATCCTGCCCCGCATCTTATAGACGCGCTGCCGCTGCGTGGCGCGTCGGACGCCGTTGCTTTGGAAGACAAGGCCGGCACGCTGACCTATGCCGAACTGGAGGCGGCGGTGGGCGGCATGGCGCACGCGCTCGCCGCGCACGGCCTGCCCGCCGGCGAGCGGGTGGCGAGCTGGCTGCCCAAGACGCGTACCGCTTGCCTACTGCCGCTGGCCGCGCCGCGTGCCGGATTGGTCCATGTGCCGGTCAACCCGGCGCTCAAGCGCGCGCAGCTCACGCACATCTTGGCGGACAGCGGCGCGCGGCTGCTGATCACGCAGCATGCGCGGCTGGCGGCGCTGGAGCCGGGTGACGTGCCTCCCGATTGCCGGATCGTCACCGAGGAACAACTGGTCGGCGCCGATCGACTGCCGCCCGCCAACGGCGATCCCGATGCGCTGGCGGCGATCCTCTACACCTCGGGTTCCACCGGGCGACCCAAGGGGGTGATGCTCAGCCACGCCAATCTGTGGCTCGGGGCGATCAGCGTTGCGCATTATCTCAAGATCGCACCCGAGGATCGCGTGCTGGGCGTGCTGCCGCTGAGCTTCGACTATGGGCAGAACCAGCTTTTCTCGACCTGGGCGGCGGGAGCCCGGGTGGTGCCGCTCGACTATCTCACCGCGCGCGACGTGGTGAAGGCGGTGGATCGGTTCGGCATCACCACGCTGGCGGGCGTGCCGCCGCTCTGGGTGCAGCTGCTCGAGGCCGAGTGGCCCACGGAGACTGCCGCGATGCTCCAGCGGCTGACCAACTCCGGCGGGGCGATGACCCGCCCGCTAGTGCAGGGGCTGCGGACGCGCTTTCCGAATGCCGATCTCTACCCGATGTACGGCCTCACCGAGGCATTCCGTTCGACCTATCTCGACCCGGCGCTGGTTGGCACGCATCCGGAATCAATCGGCCGCGCCATTCCCTTCGCCGAGATCCTGATCGTCGATGCCGAAGGGCGACCGGCCAGGCAGGGCGAACTCGTCCATGCCGGGCCATTGGTCGCCAAGGGCTATTGGCGCGACGCCGAGCGCACCGCGCTGCGCTTCCGTCCGGCGCCGGCCTTCGCCGAGCATCCGGGCATGGCGGTATGGTCCGGCGACACCGTGGCCGAGGATGCCGAGGGGCTGCTGCGCTTCGTCGGTCGCGACGACGAGATGATCAAATCCTCGGGCAACCGGATCAGCCCCACCGAGATCGAGGAGGCGGTGGTCGCCGGCGGCGAGACGAGCGAGGCTGTGGCTTTCGGCGTCCCCGACCCGCGGCTCGGCCAGGCGATACTGGTCGTCGCGCGCGGCGACGGCAGCCGTGAGGAGGAACTGCGCGCCCGGCTGCGGCGGGAGCTGCCGAGCTTCCAGCAGCCGGCACGCTATGTCTGGCGGGAAAGCCTGCCGCGGAATGCCAACGGCAAGCTCGACCGGTCCGGGCTGAAGACGGAGATCCTATGAACGCGAAGCCCACCGGGCCCATTCCCGACGACTATGCCGCGCAGCCGGTGCTGCAGGTCGCCGGCCACAGCGCCGCCGACTGGGCGGAAGCCGGCACGCCGCTCTATCTGTACGATGCAGCATCGGTACAGGCCCGGATCGCCCGCTTCCGCGCGGCGATGCCCGAACGGGTGGCGTTGCACTATGCGATCAAGGCCAATCCCTTGCCCTCGCTGATCGCCGCCATCACTCCCCAGGTCGACGGGATCGACGTCGCATCGGCCGGCGAGATGGACAAGGCGCTGGCGTTGATGGGCGCCTCGGCGATCAGCTTTGCCGGACCGGGCAAGCGCGATGCGGAGCTGGAAGCGGCGATCCGGGCTGGGGTGACCCTCAACCTGGAGTCGGAAGGCGAGGCCGACCGCGCGCTGGCGTTCGGCGAGCGGCTCGGCATCACGCCGCGCTTGGCAGTGCGGGTGAACCCCGATTTCGAGCTGCGCGGCTCCGGCATGAAGATGGGCGGTCGTGCCTCTCCCTTCGGGATCGACGCCGAACGCGTACCGGCGCTGGTCCGGCGGCTGATCGCAGCCGGTGCCGACTGGCGCGGCTTCCATATCTATGCCGGCTCGCAGGCGCTCTCGGCCGAGGCGGTGATCGAGACGCAGGGCGCGACGATCGGCTTGGCCGCGCGGCTGGCGAACGAGGCGGGGGCGTTACCGCCGCTGGTCAATCTCGGCGGCGGCTTCGGCATCCCCTATTTCCCCGGCGACCTGCCGCTCGATGTCGAGGCGGTCGGCGCGGCACTGGCGGGGGAGCTGGACCGGCTCGATACCCAGTATGCGATCGAACTCGGCCGCTGGCTGGTCGGCGAGGCGGGCATCTATCTCGCCCGCGTGATCGACCGCAAGGAAAGCCAGGGGGAGACCTTCCTCGTCGTCGACGGCGGGCTCCACCACCACCTCGCCGCGACCGGCAATTTCGGCACCGTCGTCCGCCGCAACTACCCCGTCGCCGTCGCCCACCGGATGCAGGATGCGCCGGAGGAGGTGGTGACCGTCGTCGGCCCGCTGTGCACGCCGCTCGACCGTCTGGCCGACCGCGTCGCGCTGCCGCGCGCAGAGGTCGGCGACCTGATCGCGATCTTCGCCTCGGGGGCCTATGGCGCCAGCGCCAGCCCCCAGGCGTTCCTCGGCCACCCACCGGTACGCGAGGTTCTGGCAGGGGTCTGACGCCTAACGCTAAATTTACGCGTCCTGCGCCATAGGTCGCCATCCGGCACGGGCGCGCGACACGCCGCCCCGTAGCCGCTTGGAGGCATGGCAATGGCGGTTTCGTTCGGGATGAAGGCGGCGGCGACGCTGGCGCTGATGGCGCAGCTATCGGCGTGCGGCGGCGGTGGGCCGCGTCCCGAGCTTCCCGCCGCGGGCTTCGTCGGCGCGAAGGAAGCGCCGAGCGACGAATATGTCATCGGCCCGCTCGACCAGCTCAGCATCTTCGTCTGGCGCAATCCGGAGATCTCGACCAAGGTCCAGGTGCGCCCCGACGGTCGCATCACCACGCCGCTGATCAACGACATGCCCGCGGTGGGCAAGACGCCCGCGATGCTCGCCGACGACCTGAAGCTGGCGCTTAGCGAATATATCAAGGACCCCATCGTCTCGGTGATCGTCGAGAATTTCTCGGGCACCTTCAGCCAGCAGATCCGCGTCGTGGGCGCGACCGAGAAGCCGGCCTCGTTGCCCTATCGCGCCAACATGTCGATCCTCGACGCGATGATCGCGGTGGGCGGCCTCAACGAATTCGCCGCGGGCAACCGCGCCCGGCTGGTGCGCTACGATCCGCAGAGCGGCAAGCAGCAGGAGTTCAAGCTGCGCCTCGCCGATCTCCTGAAGAACGGCGACACCTCGGCCAACGTTTGGCTGGAGCCGGGCGACGTGATCATCATCCCGCAGAGCATGTTCTGATGGGGGGGCTGTTCGACGAGGTTCGCAGCGCGATCCATGCGGTGTGGATGCGCCGCACGCTGGCGCTGGCGATTGCGTGGATGGTCTGCGTGGTCGGCTGGGTGGCGGTGTCGCGTATTCCGGACAGCTACGAATCCAAGGCGCGCGTGCTCGTCGAGCTACGCCAGGTGCTCCCGAACGACGGCGGCGTCGCCGCGGCGGGCCAGCAGCAGGACATCGACCGCATCCGCCAGACGCTGACCAGTTCGGTGAACCTGGAGAAGGTCGTGCGCGGCACCGATCTGGCGAAGACCATCACCAAGCCGGCCGATCTGGCCGCGCGTATCGCCGGGCTGCAAAAGACGATCAAGCTCACCGCCCAGCAGGACAATCTGTTCGAGATCGCGGTGACCGGCGCCGATCCGGTGATCTGCCGCCAGGTGGTGGAAAAGCTGATCGCGCTGTTCCGCGACAACAAGCTCGCCGACAGCCGCGACGAGAGCAGCCAGTCGCTTGCCTTTCTCGACCAGCAGCTCGCCGAGCGCCAGCAGGCGCTGCAGGCCGCGGAAGCCAAGCGCGCCGAGTTCCAGTCGCGCTTTCTCGGCAGCCTGCCGGGCACCGGCTCGCTCGACGACCGGATCGGCGCGGCGCAGCAGCAGTTGCAGCAGATCGAAAGCGATCTGGCGGCGGCGCAGAGCAGCCTCAGCGCGGTCAACGCGCAGATGGCGGGCACGCCGGCCAGCGTGGCGGGGCAGGGCGGGGGTCCGGTGGGAACAGGTCCGGCGCGCGCGCGGCTGGCGGACCTGCAGGCGCAGCTTTCCGATGCCCGCGCGCGCGGCTTTACCGAGGCGCACCCCGATGTGGTTGCGCTCAAGCGCCAGATCGCAGGCGCGCAGGCTGCGGCGGCGCGCGAGCCGACAGGGAGCAGCGGCGGCGGCAGCTTCGCCAACCCGCTCTATCTCAGTCTGCGTTCGATGCAGGCGGACAAGGCGGCGCAGGTCGCCGCGCTCAGCCAGCGGCGCGCGCAGATCCAGGGCGACCTCGCCGCGCTCAGCGCCAAGCTCACCCAGGCGCCGCAGGCCGCTTCCGAGCAGGGCCAGATCGACCGCGACTATCAAGTGCTGAAGGACCAATATGGCAAGCTGCTCGCCGACCGCGAACAGCTGCGGATCAGCAGCCAGGCGCAGAGCCAGACCGACGCGGTGAAGTTCAGCGTCATCGACCCGCCGACCCAGCCGCGCGCGCCCAGCTCGCCCAACCGGCCGATGCTGCTCACCGCGGTGCTGGTCGCGGGGCTGGGCGCGGGCGTGGCGGCGGCGTTCCTGCTGTCCAAGCTGCGGACCACCTTCGACACAGCCACCCGACTGGAGCGCGCCAGCGGCATGCCGGTGATCGGCTCGATCGGCGAGGTGATCACGCCCCGCCAGCGCGCGCGGCGTCGCAAGCAGCTTCAGCATTTCCTCGGCGGTGCTGCGGGCTTGGGCTTCGCCTATGCCGCGATCCTGCTGGTCGGCATGCTCCACCACGCCGCGGGGGCCTGAGCGATGAACGAACATACCCCCAAGCGGCTCACCGGCTCGCTGATCCAGCGCGCGATCGCGATGATGCCCGGCCTTCCCGTCGAGGAAGCACAGGCAAGGCCGCAGCCGGCGTCACCCGCACAGGATCGCCCGATGGTGCCGATCGACCGCAACCGGCTTGCCGCTGCGGGGATGCTGGTGCCCGGCGGCCCGATCACCCCGCTCGCCGAGGAGTTCCGCATGGTGAAGCGGCAACTGCTGCTCACCGCGCGCGGCGTCGCCGGCGTCGATGCCGATCGCGCCCGAATGATCCTGGTCTGCTCGGCCCAGCCCGACGAGGGCAAGACCTTCTGCGCGATCAACCTCGCGCTTTCGATGGCGGCCGAGAAGGATGTCGAGATCCTGCTGGTCGACGCCGATTTCGCCAAGCCCGACGTGTCCAAGCGGCTCGGCATGGGCGAGGGGCCGGGGCTGCTGGACGCGCTCGACGGCCAGATCGACGTCGAGGCCTGCATCGTCGACACCGATGTGCCGCAGCTCGCGATCCTGCCCGCCGGCACCCGCAGCGTCAGCGATACCGAGTTGCTCGCGAGCGACGGCGCCCGGGCGATGCTCGATCGGCTTGCGGCGGCCAATCCGCGCCGCATCGTCATCTTCGATTCGCCGCCGGCGCTCGCCGCGTCCCCGGCCTCGGTGCTGGCCCTGCATGTCGGCCAGACGATGATGGTCGTGCGCGCCGATCGTACCAGCGAGGAGGACCTGCGCGCCGCGGTCGCCGCGCTCGACGGGTGCGAGCATATCCAGCTCGTCCTCAACGCGGTGTCGTTCCAGCCTTCGGGCCGGCGCTTCGGCAGCTATTACGCGCAGGCGGGCCGGTGATTCGTGGTGCGATCGTGCTGGCCGTGTGCGCCGCCGCGATCGTGCCCGCGGCCGCCCAGCGCCGCGCGACCGTCACGCCCTATATCGAGGTGAGCCAGGTCGCCACCGCCGAGCTCAACGGCGGCGAGACGCTGACCTACTCGCAGCTCGGCGCCGGGCTCGACGGCAGCATCCGCACCCGCCGGGTGCAGGTGCAGGTAAGCTACCAATATCAGCACCGCTTTACCGAGAAGGGCAGCCTGCAATCGGGCGACAGCCACAATGGCCTCGCCCAGGCGCGCATCACCGCCGCCCGCGGGCTGACGCTGGAGGCCGGTGCCGTCGCCACGCGCACCCGCACCGATGCGCGCGGCGATGCGCTGACAGGCAATGCCGCCAACGCGCGCAACCTGAGCCAGCTCTACTCGGGCTATATCGGTCCCAAGCTCGACACCCATGCCGGGCCGCTGTTCATGCAGGGAGCCTATCGCTTCGGCTTCACCAAGGTCGACGACGGCACCGCGACCGGCGTGGCATCGACGCTGCCGCAGGTCGATCGGTTCGACCATTCCACCTCGCATGCGGTGAACGCCAGTGTCGGCGCCAAGCCCGGCGCGGTGCTGCCGATCGGGCTGAGCCTCACCGGCGGGCTGGTGCGCGAAAATGCCAGCCAGCTCGATCAGCGCTTTGCCAGCAGTTCGGGGCGCGGCGATGCGATCGCGCCGGTCAGCCGCACGGTCGCGCTGGTCGGGGGGGCGGGGTACGAGCAGATTACCGTCCGTCAGCGCGATCCGCTGCTCGGCACCGACGGCAGGCCGGTGGTCGACGGGACGGGGCGCTATGTCACCGATCCCGCATCGCCTGTGCGGATCGCCTATGATTTCGAGGGCATGTTCTGGGACGGCGGCGTGCTCTGGCGGCCGAGCCGGAGGACCGCGCTCGAGGTACGTATCGGCCGCCGCTACGGGGCGATGCGCTATACCGGCAGCTTCACCTTCCAGCGGAACAACGGCAGCGGCATCCAGGTGGCGGTGTACGATACCGTCGAGACCTATGGCCAGCAGGTCGGCGGCAGCCTCGCGGCGCTGCCGGTGGGATTCGTCACCACCGCCGATCCGTTCGGCAACCAGGTCGGTGCCTGTATCTACGGCACCAGCGGCGCCGCAGCGGGCGGGTGCATCGCCGGGGCCTTCTCCTCGGCGGCGACGGCCGCCTATCGTGGTCGCGGGATGACCGCCAATGCGGTGTGGAGCCGGGGCACGACCCGGTTGGGTGTCGGCGGCGGCTTCGCCCGGCGCGACTTCCTCACCCCCGTCGCCGCGAACCTCGGCGGCGGTAGCTGGGACGAGAGCTTCTATGCTCAGGCCTTTGCCGCGCTCGCCGCCGGGCGCGACGGGACGATCGGGCTCAACCTGCTCGCCAGCTATTATGACGGCGATGTTCCCGGCAGCACGGCGGTGTTCGGCTGGGGTGCCAACACCGCTTACACCCGCCGCCTCGGCCGCCTCAGCCTCACCGCTACGGCGGGGCTGTACGGCTCGATGCGCGACGGCCCCGACCAGGCATCGGCACAGGCGCTGATCGGAGCGCGCTATGGTTTTTGAGAGACTGCACGCATGATGGACGATCATTACGGGCTGCGCGGTCGGCCGTTCCAGCTGACCCCCGATCCGCGCTTCTGGTTCGATACCGCCACGCACGGCAAGGCGATGGCCTATCTCGGCTATGGCCTCAGCCAGGGCGAGGGCTTCGTCGTCATCACCGGCGATCCGGGGGCGGGCAAGACTACGCTGCTCGGCCATCTGCTCGCCGAGCTCGATGGCGAGCGGCTCAACGTGATCAAGATCGTCTCCACCCACTTACGCGCCGACGACATGCTGCGGCTGGTGGCGCAGGGGCTGGGGCTGCCGGGGGACGACCTCTCCAAGGCCGCGCTGCTGCTCGCCATCGAGCGCGGCCTGCACGACGTCGCGCGGGCGGGGCGCCGGACGCTGCTGGTGGTGGACGAAGCGCAGGCGCTGCCGGGCGAGAGCCTGGACGAGCTGCGCATGCTCTCCAACTTCCAGGCGGGCGGCTATCCGCTGCTCCAGATCTTCCTGCTCGGCCAGCCCGAATTCCGGCTGGTGCTGCAGCAGCCCGCCTTCGAGCAGCTTCGCCAGCGCGTCATCGCGATGCACCACCTCGCCCCGATGGAGGTGGAGGAGGTCGAGGCCTATCTGATGCACCGGCTGATGCTGGTCGGCTGGAGCGGCCGCCCGCGCTTCACCGCCGATGCGCTGGCGGCGATGCACCGCTGGTCGGGCGGTATCCCGCGCCGGCTCAACCAGCTGGCGAGCCGGGTGCTGCTCTACGGCGCGGTCGAGCAGATCGAGAATTTCGGCGCGCCCGATGTCGCGGCGGTGATCGAGGATATCGAGCAGGAGGACGTGATCGAACCGGCCCCCGAGCCGGCGGTTGAACCCGCGCCGGTTCGCCCCAGCCGTGTCGCCGAACTGCGCGCGGTACCGGAAGGTTCGACGGAAACGCGGGCGCTCGAACGCCGCGTCGCCGAGCTGGAGGCGCAGGTCGCCTCGCAATCCGATGCGCTGCGCCGCGTGCTCTCGCTGCTGGTCGATTGGGTGGAAAAGGACGATGGCCGCAGCGGCATCGATCTCGACGCCCTGCGCGGCAGCGCGGCCTGAGCCATGGGCATGCGCAACGGCTTGTCGGTCGACGTCGAGGACTGGTTCCAGGTCGGTGCTTTCGAGAACACCATCGCGCGCGGCGACTGGGACGCGCTGGAGCGGCGCGTCGAGGCCAATACCGATCGGGTGCTGGCGCTGTTCGAGGCAGCGGGGGTGCAAGGCACCTTCTTCACGCTCGGCTGGGTGGCGGAGCGTCATCCCAGGCTGATCCGCCGCATCGCCGAGGCGGGGCATGAGGTCGCCAGCCATGGCTGGGACCATGCCAGGGTCTTCACGCTCACGCCCGACCAGTTTCGCGAGGACCTCGCCCGCGCGCGCGCCGCGCTGGAGGATGCCGCGGGCGTGGCGGTCAACGGCTATCGCGCCCCGAGCTTCTCGATCGACCGACGCACGCCCTGGGCGCATGCGGTGCTGGCCGAGGCGGGCTATTGCTACTCCTCGAGCATCGCGCCGATCGCGCACGACCATTATGGCTGGCCCGATGCGCCGCGCACGCCTTTCCGCCCACTGCCCGATGCGCGACTGATCGAGCTGCCGATCACGATCGCGCGGGCGCTGGGGCGCGAGGTGACCGCGGGCGGCGGGTTCTTCCGTCTGCTGCCGCAGGGGGTGACCGATCGCGCGGTCCGTGCTGCGAATGCGGGCGGTGAGGCCGCGATGTTCTACTTCCACCCCTGGGAGATCGACCCCGGCCAACCGCGCGTGCGTGCCGCGCCGCTGAAGTCGCGACTGCGCCATTATGCCCGTCTTGGCGCGATGGAGGGCAAGCTGCGGACGTTGCTGGCGGCGCACGACTGGGGTCGGGTGGATGCGATTGCCGCGCGGGCGGCGGAGCGGCTGCCGTGACCCTGTCCATCCGCACGGCGGACCTCCATGATGCAGGCGAGCGCGGGCGCCTCGCCGCCTGGGTCGATGCTCAGGCGGATGCCACGCCCTTCCATCTGCCCGAGTGGAGCATGGCGGTGGCGAAGGGATGCCGCCAGCGCAGCCACTATCTGGTGGCGGAGGGCGCGGGTGGGCGGATCGCCGGGGTGCTGCCGCTCACCGCCATCACCTCCCCGCTGTTCGGCCGGGCGCTGGTGTCGACCGGCTTTGGCGTGGGCGGCGGTATCCTCGCCGATCAGGGCTATGCCCTCGCTGCGCTGGGGCAGGCGGCCTGGAGTCTCGCGACGCACCTGCGCTGCCCGAGCCTTGATCTGCGCGGCGGGCCCTGTCCGGGGGAGGACTGGGTGCGCGACGACACGACCTATCTCGGCTTCGTCCGCCGGCTCGCGGCCGATGACGAGGCCGAATTGCTCGCCGTGCCGCGCAAGCAGCGCGCCGAACTTCGCAAGGCGCTCGCCGCCGATCTGATGGTGGAGGTGGGTGCCGATCGCGCTGCCCGCCGCGCGCATTACGGCGTCTACGCGGAAAGCGTCCGCAATCTCGGTACGCCGGTCTTTCCGGCGGCGCTGTTCGCGGCGGTGCTGGAGGCTTTCGGGGCGGAGGCGGATATCCTCACCGTCCGTCACCAGCGCCGCGCCGTGGCCAGCGTGCTCAGCCTCTACTGGCGCGGGACCGTCTATCCCTATTGGGGCGGCGGGACCGAGGCAGCGCGCGGGCTGCGCGCCAACGACCGGATGTATTTCGCGCTGATGGCGCATGCCCGTGCGCGCGGCTGTTCGCGGTTCGACTTCGGTCGCTCCAAGGCCGGCACCGGCGCGGCGGCGTTCAAGAAGAACTGGGGCTTCGTGCCGGAACCTTTGGTGTATTTCTCTCGCCACGCCGAGGGTGCTGCACCGCGCAGCATCAACCCGCTCGATCCCAAATACCGGTTGCAGATCGCGGCGTGGAAGCGGCTGCCGTTGTGGGCGGCCAACTGCATCGGGCCGCTGCTCTCGCGCGGGCTCGGCTGATGGGCGATATCCTGTTCCTCGCACACCGCATCCCCTATCCGCCCGATCGGGGCGACAAGATCCGCGCCTACCACCTGCTGCGCCATCTCGCCCGGAACCACCGCGTCCATCTCGTCGCCTTCGCCGACGACCCCGAGGATCTGCCGCACCAGGACGGCCTGGCGCCCTACACAGCGACGCGCACGATCGTCTGGCGCGACGCGCCGACCGTCTGGACGGGTGTGCGTGCCTTGCTGCAGCGCAGGCCGGTGTCGCTGGTCGCCTTCGGCCATCCAGCCGTGCAGCGTGCTGTCGATGCCTTGCTGATGGCCGAGCCCATCGAGACGATCTTCCTCTTCTCCAGCCAGATGGCGCAGTACCTGCCGCCTGCCCCTGAGCAGCGCGTGATCATGGACTTCGTCGACATGGATTCGGCCAAGTTCGCTGCCTATGCCGAGGGCGCGCGGCGACCGATGGCGTGGGTCCATCGCCGCGAGGCATCGTTGCTCCTCGCCCATGAGCGTCGCGTCGCCTGCGCTGCCGATGCCAGCCTGTTCGTTAGCGAAGCCGAGGCGGCGCTGTTCCGGGAGCGCACCGACGCGCCGCGCGTGCATGCGATCGAAAACGGTATCGACACGGTGTTCTACGATCCTGCCCAGCGGTTCGAGCCGATCGAAGGGGAGGGGCCGTTGCTCGTCTTCACTGGGCAGATGGATTACCGACCAAATATCGAGGCGGTGACCTGGTTCGCCGACCAGGTGTTCCCGCGCATCCGCCTGGCGCACCCCGACGCGCGGTTCGCGATCGTCGGCCGTGCACCGACGCCTGCCGTACGGGCGCTGGCGGAGCGGCCGGGCATCCTTGTCACCGGCAGCGTTCCGGACGTGCGCGACTGGCTCGCCGCCGCAGCGCTGGTCGTGGCGCCGCTCCAGCTGGCACGCGGCATCCAGAACAAGGTGCTGGAGGGCATGGCGATGGCGCGCGCGGTGGTCGCCTCGCCGGCCGCGGCCGAGGGGATCGACCATGCCGGCACACTCTGCGTCGCCGAGGGCGCGGACGCGTTCGGTGACGCCGTGCTGCGCCTGCTGGATGCCCCCGACACCGCCACGGCACTCGGAGCCTCCGCCCGCGCGCGGGTGATCGCGCGCTACAGCTGGGACGCACGGCTGGCACCGCTCGACGCGCTGCTCGACGCATCGGCGTGCGCGTGCGCACCGCCGGGGTGGCGCGGCGGCGTTCGGCTTGGTACCGCGCCGCCACGATGCGGATGACGGACAGCGACAATCGGGTGGGGATCGGCAACCGCGAGGGCATGCGCTGATGTGCGGCATCGCCGGCCTCTTCTATCCCGGCCTTCCCAAGCCGATCGACCCCGCCCGCATCGTCGCGATGAGCGACGCCCAGGCGCATCGCGGGCCCGACGGCTCGGGCGTTTGGTGCGTGGCGGGGGTGGGGCTCGGCCATCGCAGGCTGGCGATCATCGACCTTGAAGGCGGCGTGCAGCCGATGGCGCTGCCCGACCAGAGCCTTGCCGTCACCTTCAACGGCGAGATCTACAATTTCCGCGAGGTCCGCGCCGAGCTGGAGGCGCTGGGCGCCCGCTTCGTCACCGACAGCGATACCGAAGTGCTGCTCCACGGCTGGCGCGCCTGGGGGCCGGACCTGCTCGCCCGGCTGAACGGCATGTTCGCCTTCGCGCTCTACGACGCGACCAGCCAGAGCCTGTTCCTCGCCCGCGATCGTTTCGGGGTGAAGCCGCTCCACTATGCCGAGCTCGCCGACGGCGCGATCGCCTTCGCCTCGGAGCTCAAGGGCCTGCTTGCCCACCCGCTGCTCCGCCGCGCCGCCGATTTCCGCGCGGTCGAGGATTATCTGGCGCTGGGCTATGTGCCCGACGACGCCTCGATCGTCGCGGGCGTGCAGAAGCTGCCGGCGGGGCATTTCCTGCGGCTCCAGCGCGGCCGCCCGGCACCGCAGCCGGTGCGCTGGTGGGATATCGACTTCACCCGTCGCGCGACCGGCCGCACGCGGGATCTCAAGGCCGAGCTGATCGAACGGATGCGCACCGCCGTGCGCTCACGGATGATTGCCGATGTGCCCTTGGGCGCGTTCCTCTCGGGCGGCGTTGACAGCTCGGCGGTGGTCGCGCTGATGGCGGAGCGCAGCAAGGCGGCGGTGAAGACGTGCACGATCGGCTTTGATGAGGCGGGACTGGACGAGACGGCCCATGCGGCCAAGGTCGCGGCCCGTTTTGCCACCAGTCACCGCACCCGCACTGTGGGCGCCGAGGATTACGGCCTGATCGACACGCTGGTCGCCGCCTTCGACGAGCCTTTCGCCGATGCCTCGGCGCTGCCGACATACCGCGTCTGCCAGCTCGCCCGCGAAAGCGTGACCGTCGCGCTATCGGGTGACGGGGCGGACGAGGCGCTGGCCGGATATCGTCGCCACCGCTTCTTCGCCGCCGAGGAGCGGGTCCGCGGCCTGTTCCCGCCGGACGTGCGGGCGCGGGTGTTCGGCCAGCTGGGCGCGCTTTACCCCAAGGCCGACTGGGCACCGCGCCCGTTCCGCGCCAAGACGACGCTGCTCGCGCTCGCCGCGGACGGGGCCGAGGCCTATGCCCAGGCGGTCGGCGTCACCACGCCGGCCCTGCGCGACCAGCTCTACAGCGGCACGGCACGGGCGGCGCTGGACGGCTATCGCGCCGAGACGCGCTATGTCGAGACGATGCGGCACGCACCCGCGCGCGATGCGATCGACCGCGCCCAATATGCCGATATCCGCCACTGGCTGCCGGGCGACATCCTCACCAAGGTGGACCGCACCAGCATGGCGGTGGGCCTGGAAGCGCGCGAGCCGCTGCTCGACCACCGGCTGGTCGAGTTTGAGGCGAGCCTGCCGCCGTCGCTCCGCATCCGCGGGGGGCAGGGCAAGTGGCTGATGAAGAAGGCGCTCGAACCCTGGCTGCCGCGCGAGATCCTCTACCGCCCGAAAATGGGCTTCGTGACCCCGATCAGCGCCTGGTTCCGCCATGCGCTGGCCGACGAGGCGGCGGCGCTCGCCCGCTCGCCGCTGCTCCTCCAGAGCGGCTGGTTCGAGCCGCGCACGATCACGCGCCTGGCCGAAGACCACCGCGCCGGCCGCGCCGAGCATGGCCGCACGCTGTGGCAGCTGGTGATGCTGGAGCGCAGCCTGGCGCGGCTGTTCGGCTGATTTATTCCACCGCGGCGAGCGAGGCTTCCACCGCACCGATATAGCTGCTGCCGAACAGGCGCAGGTGCACGAGCAGGGGCCAGAGCCGATAGATCGGCTGTCGTTCCTGCCAGCCCGGCGCCAGCGCGAGCGCTTCAAAGAAGCGCGCCGGCGGCGCATCGAACAGCGTGAGCATCGCGGCGTCGACTTCGCGGTCGCCATGATAGCAGGCGGGGTCGATCAGCGCGGTCACCCGGCCGCCGGAGGTCAGCACATTGCCGCCCCACAGGTCGCCGTGGAGCAGCGCGGGCGCGGGGTGCTGCGGCAGCAGGTCCGGCAGGCGATCGGCCAGCCGGTCCAGCCGGCGGGCAAGCGGCGTAGGTACGTGCGGCAGATGCGTCCGCAGCCGCCGCTCGGCCCAGAAGCTCGGCCAGTCGTCCGTCGTACCGTTCGGAATGGCGACACGGCCGAAGGCGTAATCCGCCGGCCAGCCATAGCCGCGGCCCGGTGCCGCGTGGAGGGCTTGAAACACCCTCGCCAGAGGGTCCCAGGCGGTGCCGAGATGACCGTCGTTCGGCATTTCCTCGATCAGTAGCAGGTCTTCGCCGACCGCCAACACCGCTGGCGCGGGCGCCCCACGCGCGGCGATCGCCACCAGCATCTCCGCCTCTTCCGAGACCAGCGGCCCCTGCTTGGCGATCGCGCTGCCGCCATCGGCCAGCTTCAGCCGGTGTACCGCAGAAAGATCCCCGCCCGAGAGCGCCGCCGCACCCGAAACTCGGATGCCCAGCAGTGCGGCGGCACGATCGGCGAGGCTGGTCTGCATAGTGGGGTCCGATCAGGTGAGATAGCGGCGGACGATCGCGACGAGTTCCTCGGCCGCCTGCACCTTGGGATCGTCCGGGGCGGCGCCGGGTTCGAGCATATGCTCGCGAATATGATCCTCGATCACTTCGGCGATGAAGCCGTCCAGCGCGCCGCGGCACGCGGTCGCCTGCTGCAATACGCGCGCACATTCGGTGTCGGCCTCCACCGCCCGTTCGATCGCCTCGACCTGTCCCCGCAGCCTTTTCAATCGGTTGAGCAGCTTCTGCTTCTCGCGTGCGACATGGCCCATTCTGCGTCGTTCCGTTCTGCTTGCTAGATACCCCCCTAGGGTATACGGGCGCCCCCGTCGAGTCGGCGATCTCCGCCGGATTTCGGGGTACATGTTCATGATCCACGCCTTCCCCAAGTCGGCCGCCGCCGCGGTCGCGCTGTTCTTCCTGCTGCCGACGGCAGCGCAGGCGCAGGACACGGGCGACCCGCAGGCCTTCGCGGTGCATGGCCAGGCGACGATGGTGGTGCAGGGCGTGGGCGGCTTCGACGATCCCTATCGCGGGCCCAACAGCCTGACGCCCAAGCAGGTGCGCGAGACGATCGACGTGACGCTCTATGCCGGGGTACGGCCATGGGCGGGCGGCGAGCTGTGGGTGAACCCGGAGATCGACCAGGGCTTCGGCCTGTCCAACACGCTGGGCGTGGCGGGCTTTCCGAGCGCCGAGGCGTACAAGGTCGGCAAGGACGAGCCCTATCTGCGGCTCCAGCGGCTGTTCTTCCGCCAGACGATCGGGCTGGGCGGGGAAACGAGCGCGGTGGCGCCGGCGATGAACGTGCTGGGCGGCACCCAGAGCGCCAACCGGCTGGTCCTGACGCTCGGCAAGTTCGGCGTCGGCGACGTGTTCGACACCAATCGCTATGCACATGATCCGCGCGGCGATTTCCTCAACTGGTCGGCGGTGGACACCGGCAGCTTCGATTACGCCGCCGATGCCTGGGGATATTCCACCGGTGCGGCGGCCGAATGGTATCAGGGCGCGTGGACCCTGCGCGCCGGGCTCTTCAACCTCTCCAAGATTCCCAATGGCGAGACGCTGGAGCGCGACTTCCGCCAGTACCAGGTCGATGTCGAGGTCGAGCATCGCCACCTGCTCGGCGGCCAGCCCGGCGCGATCCGCGTGACGGCTTTCCGCAATCGCGGGCGCTTCGGGCGGTTCGAGGATGCGCTGGCGCTCGGCGCTGCGCAGGGGCAGGCGGCGGATACCGCGCTGGTCCGCCAGCGTACGACCCGCATGGGCCTTGGAGTGAATGCGGAGCAGGCGGTGACCTCGACGCTGGGGCTGTTCGCCCGCGCGGGCTTTGCCGATGGATCGATCGAGCCCTATGATTTTACCGACATCGATCGCACCGCCCAGCTCGGCGCGTCGCTGAACGGCGCAGGCTGGGGCCGCGCGAACGACCGCGTGGGACTGGTCGGCATCGTCAACGGCATCTCGCGCGACCATCAGCGCTATCTCGATGCGGGCGGGCTGGGCGTGCTGGTCGGCGACGGCAAGCTGCCGCACCCGGGCAGCGAAGCGATCGCCGAAGCCTATTATGACTGGCAGCCGCGCAAGGGCTTCGACGTGACGCTCGATTATCAGTTCATCGCGAACCCGGGGTATAATCGCGATCGGGGGCCGGCCAATGTGTTCGCCGTCCGGTTCCACGGCGGGTTCTGAGGCGGCCTCAGAACACCGGCTGGTTGGCGTCGTCGTCGCCCGTCGGCGTGTGGATGCCGCATTCGGTCTTGTCCCAGCCGCGCCAGCGCCCGGCACGGGGGTCTTCGCCTGGCTTGACCCTGCTCGTGCACGGCGCGCAGCCGATCGAGGGATAGCCCTGCGCGACCAGCGGGTGCACCGGCAGGTCGTGCGCGGTGAAATAGGTGTCGAGATCGGCCTTGGTCCAATCCGCCAGCGGATTGATCTTGAGCCGATCGCCGTCCAGCTCGAAGCGGGGCAGGGCGGCCCGGGTGCTCGCCTGGAACGCCTTGCGCCCGGTGATCGTCGCGTCGAAGCCCGCCAGGCCGGCCTCCAGCGGCAGCACCTTGCGGATCTCGCAGCAGCCGTCCGGGTCGTAGGACCAGCGCAGTTCGGTGCCGTCGCGCTTGGCGAGCAGCTCGGGATCGGGGCGGAGGTTGCGGAAGTCCGTCAGGCCCAGCCGCTCGACCAGCAGGTCGCGATAGGCCAGCGTTTCCGGGAAATGCTTGCCGGTATCGAGGAACAGCACCGGCACCGAGCGATCGACGCTGGCGACTAGGTGCAGCAGCGCGGCCGACTCCGCGCCGAACGAGGAGACGATCGCCGTCTCGCCGGTCAGCTTCTCGGCCAGCACGGTGCGCAGCATTTCCAGTGTGGGGACGCCGAGGAAGCGCGTGTTGAGCCGCACCGCATCCGCCTCGGTGAAGCGCGGCGTCACGTCGATGCGGTCGATCTGGCGCGCCGGTTCAGCCATGGCGCAGTTTCCAGACCGGCACGATGGTGTCTGCTGCCGCCTGATAGCGGAACTCGTAGCGGTCGAGCGCGGCCGTGAGCGTCTCGGGGTCGATCGGCGCATCGGGGGCGAAGCTGTCGAAGCCGCACCGGCGCATCAGCGGGATCTGATCGACCAGCACGTCGCCCTGCGCACGCAGCTCGCCCTGATACCCCGCCTCGCGCAGGATCCGCGCGGTGGAATAGCCGCGGCCGTCGCGGAAGCTCGGGAAGCTCACTTCGATCAGCGCGATACGGCTGAGATGCGGCAGCAGCGCACGGGCATCCTCGCCGGATTCGATCCGCACCGCGGTGGCGTTCGACTGGCCGAAGAAGCTGTCGAGCGTCACGGCGGGCTCGTCATGCGCCTCGTCGTCGCGGTAGCGCAGGAACTCAACCATAGATGGCCTCCTTGAACGGTGCCATGCCGATCCGGCGATAGGTGTCGACGAAGCGCTCGCCGGGCGTGCGCTCGCGGACATAGACGTCCGTGGCGCGCTCGATCGCATCGACCACGCCGTCCTCGCTGAAGCCGGGGCCGGTGATGTCGGCGAGGCTGACATCCTCCGCGCCCGAACCGCCGAGCAGCAGCTGGTAGTTCTCGGTGCCTTTCCGGTCGACGCCGAGTATGCCGATATGGCCGGCATGGTGGTGGCCGCAGGCGTTGATGCAGCCCGAGATCTTGAGCTTCAGCTCGCCCAGGTCGCGCTGGCGCACCGGATCGGCGAAGCGCTCGCTGATCTTCTGCGCGAGCGGGATCGAGCGGGCGTTGGCGAGGCTGCAATAATCGAGCCCCGGGCAGGCGATGATGTCGCTGATCAGGTCGAGATTGGCCTCGGCCAGCCCGGCCTCGCGCAATGCCGTCCAGACCGCGTAGAGATCGGCCTTCCGAACGTGCGGCAGCACGATATTCTGGGCATGGGTCACGCGCAGCTCGTCGAAGCTGTAACGCTCGGCGAGGTCAGCCATCACGTCGATCTGGTCGGCCGAGGCGTCGCCGGGGATGCCGCCGATCGGCTTCAGGCTGATCGTAACCACCGCATAGCCCGGGGCTTGGTGCGCATGGACGTTCTGGTCGAGCCAGACGGCGAAATCGGGATCGCTGCGGTCGACGGTGTCGGGGGCGCCAGCCTCGAACGCCGGCGGCGCGAAATAGGCGGCGATGCGATCGAATTCGGCCTGGGGCGGGTCGATGCCTAGCGCCTTCACCGCCTGGAACTCCTCCTCGACCTGGCGGGCATATTCGTCCGCGCCAAGGGCATGGATGAGGATCTTGATCCGCGCCTTGTAGATGTTGTCGCGGCGGCCGTGGCGATTGTAGACGCGCAGGCACGCTTCCAGATAGCTGACGAAATCGGCGAAGGGCACGAAGTCCTTGATCAGCGAGGCGATCATCGGGGTGCGGCCCATGCCGCCGCCGGCATAGATGCGCGCGCCGAGTTCGCCCGCGTCGCCCCGGACGATCTGGATGCCGATATCGTGCAGCCGCATCGCCGCGCGATCGGTGTCGCTGGCGATCACCGCGATCTTGAACTTGCGCGGCAGGTAGCTGAACTCGGGGTGGAACGTGCTCCACTGGCGGAGCAGCTCGGCCCAGGGGCGTGGATCGGCGATCTCGTCGGCCGCGGCACCGGCGAACTGGTCCGAGCTGATGTTGCGGATGCAGTTGCCGCTGGTCTGGATGGCGTGCATCTCCACCGTCGCCAGCTCGGCGAGGATGTCGGGTGCGTCCTCCAGTTTGATCCAGTTGTACTGGAGATTCTGGCGGGTGGTGAAATGGCCATAGCCGCGGTCGTACTTGCGGGCGATGTGCGCGAGCATGTGCATCTGCCGGCTGTCGAGCGTGCCATAGGGCACCGCCACGCGGAGCATGTACGCGTGGAGCTGCAGGTACAGCCCGTTCATCAGCCGCAGCGGCTTGAACTGGTCCTCGGTCAGGTGGCCGGCGAGGCGGCGCTGCACCTGATCGCGGAATTCCTCGACGCGCGCGGCGACGATCGAGGCGTCATATTCATCGTACTTGTACATGGTTCAAATCACCCAGCTGCCGGCCTTCGGGTCGGCGGGCTTGAGGGTAAGGTCCGCGCGGACGGTAGGTCCAAGCGCGCGGATGCGGTCCTTGATATGCGCGGGGCGGGGGCCTTCGGGCGTCGCCTCCGCGTCGATCACATAGGGCACGTTGACCCGACGCGCGGCCTCTTCGGTCGCGGCGAGCACGTCGCCCTTGTCACCCACGTCGACAGCTTCCGCGAGGTGGCGCGACCAGCCTTCGCCGGTCCACCAGACCACGTCGCCGGTGGGAAGATCGTTGCCGGTCAACAGCTTCATGCCGGATCCTCGCCCAAAGTCTCGGCCGTGCGCGCCCAGCGCGCGAGCTTGTCCTCGGCATCGGCCAGCAGCGTCACTTCGCCGACGACGATGATCGCTGGGCTCTGCACGTCCTCGCGCTCTACCATCGGGCCGAGATCGGCGAGCAAGGTGCGGATCGCGCGGTGGCCCTCCAGCGTGGCGCGCTCGAGCACCGCCACCGGCATGTCGGGTGCTACGCCATCAGCCATCAGCTTGTCGGCGATGGCGGAGGCGGTGGCGACGCCCATATAGATCACCAGCGTGCGGCCCTTGCCGGCGAGGCCCGACCAGTCCTGGTCGGTCAGCCCCTTGCACTGGCCGGCGACGAAGCTGACCGCGCTCGACCAGTCGCGATGGGTGAGCGGCAGCATCGCCTCGGCGGCGGCACCAAGTGCTGCGGAGACACCCGGGATCACTTCCACCGGCAGCCCGGCTTCGCGCACGGCCTCCACTTCCTCGCCGCCGCGGCCGAAGATGAACGGGTCGCCGCCCTTGAGGCGAACGACGACGGCGCCGGTCTTCACATGCGCGACGATCAGCGCGTTGATCGATTCCTGCGGCAGCGTGTGCTTGGAGCGGCGCTTGGCGACCGAGATGCGGTGCGCCTGGGGGGCGAGATCGAGCACGCGATCGTCGACCAGCCCGTCGTGCACGAGCACGTCGCAGATCTTCAGCGCCTCGACGGCACGAACGGTAAGAAGGCCGGGGTCACCAGGACCGGCGCCGACGAGGATCACGCGGCCGCGCGAAAGAGGGTCGAGAAGCGATGCCATGGTGCCGCACATGGCCCGATGGCCGCTGCGGGGCAATGGAGGATCGGTTTGGGGCGGCTAAGGGATTCTTTGCCGCCCGCGCCTCAGCCTTCCGCGCGCCAGTCGCCGGACTTGCCGCCGGTCTTGGTGAGCAGGCGGATGTCGCCGAGCACCATGCCCTTATCGAGCGCCTTGGCCATGTCGTAAAGCGTGAGCAGCGTCACCGACACCGCGGTGAGCGCTTCCATTTCCACCCCGGTCTTGCCCTCGGTGGCGGCAGTGGCGGTGGCGGTGACGCCGGCGTCGTCCAGGTCGAGGTCGATCGCGACGCGGGTGAGGGGCAGGGGATGGCAGAGCGGGATCAGCTCGGACGTCTTCTTCGCCGCCATGATCCCGGCGATCCGCGCGGTGGCGAGCACGTCGCCCTTCTTCACGCTGCCGTCGCGGATCGCGGCGGCCGCCTCCGCCGACATGGTGATGCGGCCGCGCGCCACCGCCTCGCGCGCGGTGACCGCCTTGCCGCCGACATCGACCATGTGCGCGGCGCCGGTTTCGTCGAGGTGGGTGAGCCCGCTCATCCGACCAGCGCCCGCGTCGCCGCCTCGACATCGGCCTGCCGCATCAGCGACTCGCCGATCAGGAAGCATCGAATGTCGTGCTCGGCCATCGCGTCGAGGTCGGCGCGGTTGTTGAGGCCGGACTCCGCCACGAATGTGCAATCCTTGGGTGCATGGCGGACGAGGTCGTACGTTTTCTGCACGTCGACCTCGAAGGTCTTGAGATTGCGGTTGTTCACCCCGATCAACCGCGACCGGAGCTTGAGCGCGCGCTCCAGTTCCTCGGCATCGTGCACCTCGACCAGCGCGTCGATGCCCTGTTCGATCGCCGCTGCCTCGATCTCCGCCATCTGGCCGTCGTCGAGCGCCGAGACGATGATCAGGATCGCATCGGCACCCATCGCGCGCGATTCCTCGACCTGCCACGGGTCGATCAGGAAGTCCTTGCGGATCACCGGCAGATCGCAGGCGGCGCGGGCGGCGACCAGATAGTCCTCGTGGCCCTGGAAATACTCGTGGTCGGTCAGCACCGAGAGGCACGCCGCCCCGCCGGCCGCATAGGCGCGGGCATGAGCAGGCGGATCGAAATCGGCGCGGATCAGACCCTTGGACGGGCTGGCCTTCTTGATCTCGGCGATCAGGCCATAGCCGCCGGCCGCAGCACGCGCGTCGAGCGCCGCCTTGAAGCCGCGCGGCGCGGTGGGCTCGGGCCAGGTGCGCGGGGCGGCCTTGCGGGCGGCGACCTCGGTGCGCTTGGTGGCGATGATCGTGTCGAGAATGGTGCTCATGCGAAGGCGATCCAGCAGTCGAGAAGGGCGTTGGCAAGCCCGTTGTCGAGCATCTCGGCGGCTTCCTCCACCCCGTCCCGAAGGGCATCGGCGCGACCCGCGACCATCAGTGCCGCGGCCGCGTTGAGCAGCACCGCGTCGCGATAGGCGCCGTGCTCGCCCTGGAGAAGGCGGCGCAGGGCAAGGGCGTTATATTCGGGATCGCCGCCGCGGATGGCGGAAAGCGGATGGCGGGGCAGGCCGGCATCCTCGGGGGTGATGCGCGTGGGCAGCTTGGCGCGGCCGACATTGACGACGACGCTCGCCGCCTCGGTAGAAAGCTCGTCGAGCGCATCCTCGCCGGAGACGATCGCCGCCGCTTCGACGCCGAGCTGCTCCAGCGCCTCGGCATAGACAGGGGCGTAATCTGGCCGTGCGATGCCGATCAGCTGGTGGCGGACATGCGCCGGGTTGGCGAGCGGGCCCATCAGGTTGAAGATCGTCCGTCGCCCGATCCGCCGCCGGATCGGTGCGATGCGGCCGAGCGACGGGTGATGGTGCTGCGCGAACAGGAAGGCGATGCCGATTTCGTGCAGGCTTTCCTCGGCGCGCGCGGCGGCGCGATCGAGGTTGAGGCCCAGCGCCTCCAGCGTATCCGCGGCGCCGGCCTTGGAGGAGGCGGCGCGGTTGCCATGCTTGGCCACCGGCACGCCGGCCGCAGCGACGACCAGGCTGACCGCGGTGGAGACGTTCAGCGTGTGATGTCCGTCGCCGCCGGTGCCGCAGACGTCGATCGCGCCCGCGGGGGCGGTGATCGGGATCAGCCGCGCGCGCAGCGCCCGGGCGGCCTCGGCGATTTCGATGCTGGTCTCGCCGCGAACGGAAAGCGCGATCAGGAACGCCTCGATCTCCGCTTCGGGCGCGGTGCCGTCGAGAATGTCGGCGAACGCCTGCGCGGCGGTTTCGCGGGCAAGCGGGGATGACGGATCGGGAAGCAGGCTGAGGCTGGTCACGCCGCCTCTATTCCGGGGCGCGGCCAGCCTGTCGAGCAAATCCTGCTTGGGTGCCTCAGTTGCTCTTCTTCGGCCGGGCGTAGGGGACGAACTCGCCGAGCGACACAAAGCCGCGCGGGAAGAACGAGTTGCGGTCGATCAGCCGCACCGTGTCGATGCTGCACAGCTGCGACCCGAAGGTGTTGGTCACCAGGATCGAATTGTCGTCCAGCTGCTCGGCACCGCCGCGCGGCTGGTTGACGTACAGCGTATTGCCGACGGTGTAGACGATCGCCTTGCCGTCGATGATCTGGCTGGAGCCGGTGCGGACCAGGCTGATGCAGTCGACCGGCTTGCCCGCGACTCGGCCGTCGAGCAGCTTGGCGAGCTGCTGTTCCGGCGTATCGCGGTGGCGAGCGTTGGCGACGGGCGCCGCGAGCAGCGCGGCACCGGCGAGCAGGGTTGCGAGGATCGGTTTCATGGTGTCTCTCCTAGCACGACTGCGATGAACCGAGGCTGAAGCAGGTCAGGCGGTGGCCGTCGCCTCGATGCCGGCCAGGCGCAGGAAGTTGGCGAGCATGGCATGGCCGTGCTCGGTGGCAATACTCTCCGGGTGGAACTGCACGCTGTGGATCGGCAGCGAGGCGTGCCGGAAGCCCATCACCGATCCGTCCTCGGCGGTGGCGTTCACCACCAGGCTCTCGGGAATGTCGGTGACGATCAGCGAGTGATAGCGCGTCGCGGTGAAGGGCGAGGGCAGATCGGTGAACAGCCCGGTCCCGTCATGGGTGACCGGCGAGGTCTTGCCGTGCATCAGCCCGCCGCGCACCACCTTGCCGCCGAAATGCTGGCCGATCGACTGGTGCCCCAGGCACACGCCGAGCAGCGGCTTGCCGAGCTCGGCGCAGGCGGCGACCAGATCGAGGCTGATCCCCGCCTCGTTCGGCGTGCAGGGACCCGGCGAGATCAGGAAGCCCTGCGCATTGCTGGCGATCGCCTCGTTCGCGGTCAGCGCGTCGTTGCGCACCACCTGCACCTCCACGCCCAGCTCCATCAGATAATGGACGAGGTTCCAGGTGAAGCTGTCGTAATTGTCGAGAACGAGGATCATGCGCGCAGACCTAGGCGTTCGCAGCCGCCAGCACAATCCGGCCTTGTGGGCGCCACAGTGCGGCGGCACCGCTGGCTGGGCAGGGACGTTGTGTCACCTTCCAGGAGTATCCCCATGCTTGCCCGCTTGATGCTTGCCACCGCCCTGCTCGCCGCGCCGGCGTTCGCCCAGACCCAGGATCAGACGACGCCGGACGGCCCGCCCAAGCGGGTGCGCAGCATCCTGCTCTATGGCGACCAGAGCTGCCCCAAGCCCGCCGATCCCGACGAGATCGTCGTCTGCTCGAACGCGGGCGATTCGCCCTATCGCATCCCCAAGCGCTTCCGCGATCAGCCCAAGGAAGACGCGCCCTCGACCAGCTGGTCGCGCCGGATGGAAGTGGTGGAGGATTTCAACCGCGCCGGCATGCCCAACAGCTGTTCGCCGGTGGGCAGCGGCGGCCAGACCGGCTGCAGCCGGCAGTTCCTGCAGCAATGGTATCAGGACAAGCTCGACCGCGAAGTGAAGGGCTCGCGCGTTCCCTGATCGGGCGCGGCCCACCTCAACGGTCACACGTCATCCCGGCAAAAGCCGGGATCCATTGGGGTCTCCGTTCCGGCTCTTGCTGAAACCGAGAGGGGACTGGATCCCGGCTTTCGCCGGGATGACGAAGAAGGTGAGGTTTTCCAGTGGTGGGCGGTCCGCCCTATTGCCCGAAGCCTGCCTCGCTGGCCCGCGCGATCGCCTCGCGCGCGGCGGCGAACAGGGCGCCGGACTTGGCCTCGCATTCGCGCTGCTCATAAGCCGGGTCGGAATCGGCGACGATGCCGGCGCCGGCCTGCACGTGCATCACCCCGTCCTTGACCAGCGCGGTGCGCAGCACGATGCACGAATCCATTGATCCGTCAGGCGAGAAATAGCCGACGCCGCCTGCATAGGGCCCGCGCGTCTCGGCCTCCAGCTCGGCAATGACCTCGCAGGCGCGCACCTTCGGGGCGCCGCTCACGGTACCCGCCGGGAAGCCGGCGAACAGCGCGTCGATCGCGTCCGCGTCCTGGCGCAGCTTGCCCACCACGTTGGACACGATGTGCATCACATGGCTGTAGAACTCGACCGTGTAGCTGTCGGTCACCCGCACGCTGCCGGGCGCGGCGGCGCGGCCGACATCGTTGCGGCCGAGATCTAGCAGCATCAGATGCTCTGCACGTTCCTTGGGATCGGCGAGCAGCGACGTGCGATTGGCTTCGTCCTCGGCGGCGGTGCGGCCGCGGGGCCGCGTGCCGGCGATCGGGCGGATGGTGATCTCGCCGTCGCGGGCGCGGACCAGGATCTCCGGGCTCGATCCGGTGAGCGCGAAGCCCGGCAGGTCGAGATGGTAGAGGAAGGGCGAAGGGTTGATCCGCCGCAGCGCGCGGTACAGCTCGAACGGCGGCAGCGGGAAGGGGGCGGTGAAGCGCTGGGCCAGCACCACCTGAAAGATGTCGCCCGCCGCGATATAGTCCTTGGCCGCCGCGACCATTGCGCCATAGCGGCCCTCCGGCAACACCGGCGTCGGCTCAATCGCGAGCGGATCGGCGCGGACCGGCGCGGGCAGCGGCGCGCTGGCGAGCTGCGCGGCGACCGCGTCGATGCGCTCGGCAGCGGCCTCGGGGTCCGCCCCCGGCCAGACCGGCGCGACGAAGAACAGCGTGTCCGCCAGCCGGTCGAACACCAGCAGCACCGTCGGCCGCACGAAGATCATGTCGGGCACGCCGACCGGGCTCTGCGGCGGGCGCGGCAGCTTCTCGACCAGCCCGACCGTTTCGTAGCTGAAATAGCCGACCAGGCAGGCGAGCGCGCGCGGCAGTTCGGCCGGCACGTCCATCCGGCAATCGGCGACCAGCGCGCGGAGCGCCGCCAGCGGGTCCGCCGATACCGGCTCGAATGCGGTGCGGTCGGCGAGCCAGTGGCGGTTGAGCTCGGCCGAAGTCCCGGTCGCGCGGAACACGAGGTCGGGCGCGAGGCCGATCAGGCTGTGCCGCCCGCGCACCGATCCGCCCTCGACCGATTCGAGCAGGAAGTCGCCGCGGCCGGGCTCGATCAGCTTGAGCGCGGCGGCGACCGGCGTTTCGGTATCGGCGACCTGCCGGCGCCAAACCAAAGCGGGCCGGCCGGCGGCAAGCGCGGCGCGGGCGGCGTCGAGGCCCTGGATCACTGGCCGCTGGCGCCCGAGCGCTGCAGGTCGGCGCGGAGGCGGGCGATCGCGGCCTCGTTGCGACGAACCTTGAGTGCGCTCACCAGCGAAGCGGCGAACTGACGCTCATATTCCTGCGCGCCCACCTGGCCCAGCGCCTGGGTGATCGACTGCAGCATCTGCGGGCCCTGCGGATCGCCGGCGACGTTGCCCGGCTGGATCGTGTCGACATAGACGACGTAATAGCCGCCGCGGTTCGGTGCCTCGACCAGACGCGCGGTCTTGGCCGGCATGTCGAACGCCATCTGGATGAAGTTCTCCTTGCCGCGCAGCTCGCTGCGCTTGAAGTCGAACGGCTTGGGCGGGGCGCCCTTGGTCGCACCGACCTCGGCGAGCGCCTGCGCCATCGGCACGCCCTTCTGCAGCTTGGGCAGCATCGCGGTGGCGGCGGCGCGGGCCTTGGCGAGCGCCTGGTCGAGCATATAGTCGGCCTTCACCTTGTCGGTGATCTGGGCGAGCGGACGCGGCGCGGCGGGCACGATCTTCTCGAGCGAGACGAGCGCGAAGCTGCCGTCCTGGCCGATGGGGATCACCTGCGGCTCGTCGCCCGCCTGTTCGAAGCCGAAGCCGGCCTTCATCACCGCGGCGACGGTCGCGTCGGGCTGGTAGGCGGCGTTGTCCGGATCGGTGCCGTTGGCGATCAGCGCGGGGCTGCGCACCGCGGTCAGCTTGGCCTTGGCGACGGCTTCGTCGAAGGTCGCGCCGTCACCCACGGCATCCTCGATCGCCTGGCGCGAATCGGCAAGCAGCGCGGCGAGCTTGCGCTTGGCGACTTCCTCGGTGAGTTCGGCGCGGACCTGGTCAAGCGTGCGGGCGGCGATCTTCTCGACCTTGCTCACGCGGTAGACGAACCAGGCGCCGCCGAGCTGGACGGGACCCTGCATCGCAGTGGCCGGGGCGGCGAAGGCGGCATCGGCGAACGGTGCCGAGACCTGCTTGGCGATAGCAGCCTTGTCGCTGGCGTCGATGGTGCGGGCTTCAAGGCCGGCAGCCTTGGCGGCACCGGCGAGGTCACCGCCCTTGGCGGCTGCCGCTACCTTGGCGGCGACCGACTGGCTGATCGCCTGGACCAGCTCGACGCCGCGCTTCTCGCTGGCGGCGTATTTGGAGGCATCCTTCTTGTAGGCGGCGGCGATCTCGGCCTCGGTCGGCGTGGCCTGCGCCTTCAGCGCATCGGGCTGGGCGAGGGCGTAGCGGAGGATGCGCCGCTCGGGCACCTGATAGCGGCTGCGGTTCTGCGCATAATAGCCGGCGAGCGTGCTGGCGTCGGGCGCGGGGCCCGGGTCCATCGCCAGCGACTGGACGAAGCCGACGATGCCGGTGCGGCGCTCGAGCAGCGTGGCGACATAGGGGGTCACCACGCCGGCGGGGGCAGGCGCGCGCAGGGCGACGGGGCCGACCAGCCAGGCGGCATAGCGCTGCGTGGTCATGCCCTCGCGGAACACTGCCGGGGTGAGCTGATTCTGCGCGAGCAGCTGCTCGAAGGTCTGCTGGCTGAACTTCCCGTCCATGCCTGCGAACTGCGGGTTGTTGGCGATGTCGGTATCGATCAGCTTCTTGCCGACCGCCATGCCGTTCTGGTTGGCGAACGCTTCCATCGCGGCGGTGTTGACGGCGTCGTTCAGCGCGGCCTCGAACCCGCCCTGCGCCAGCAGCTGCGCCATCGTGATCTTCTGGCCCTGCGCCTGCGCGTTGCGGACATAGCGCTCCAGCCGGTCGCGAACCTGCTGCTCGGTCACCTTCTCGCCGGCCACGGTCGCCAGCGCGCCGCTGCTGCCGGTGATCCCCTGGCGCATGCCGGTGACGTCACTCGCCGCAAAGGCGATCGCGAGCAGGCCCAGGAAGATGAAGACGATGATCAGGCCGTAGCGCGACTTGGTGAAGTTCCGGAAGGCGTTGAGCATGGAGAGCCGTTCGTTCGAGGAATTTGGGCCCGCTTTAGGGCGGGTATCGCGTGCCTTCAAGCTTGTGCCGCGCGGCGCAATCGGTATCGACTGTGCCGAAACATTCGGGGAGTGATGAATGCGCCGCAAGCTGGTCGCTGGAAACTGGAAGATGCACGGCATGCGTTCGCATTTGCGCGAGATCGAGGCGATCGCCGCTGCGGCACGGGCGCATCCCGAAGTCGACGCACTGCTGTGCGTGCCGTTCACGCTGATCACGGCTGCGGCAGACGTCGCCCGCGACTTCACCATCGGCGCGCAGGACGTGCACGAGAATGACTATGGCGCGCACACCGGCAACGTCTCCGCGCCGATGCTGGTGGAGGCAGGCGCCAAGGTGGTGATCGTCGGCCATTCCGAGCGCCGCGCCGACCATGCCGAGACCAGCCACCACACTTGGGCCAAGGCGGCCGCCGCCCGCCGCCATGGTCTCAACGTGATCCTGTGTTGCGGCGAGACGGAGGCGGAGCACGATGCCGGCCGGGCCGAGCGCATCGTCCAGTCGCAGATCGAGAAGTCGCTGCCCGATGGCGCCTCGCCAGACTGGCTGACCATTGCCTATGAGCCGCGCTGGGCGATCGGCACCGGCAAGACGCCGACGCTCGACGAGATCGCGACGATGCACGCCATCCTGCGCGCCAAGCTGCGCGGCATGATCGGGCCCTCGGCCAACGACATGCGGATCCTCTACGGGGGTTCGGTGAGCGGCGCCAATGCCGCTGCCATTCTCGCCGTGGACGATGTCGACGGCGCGCTGGTCGGCGGGGCCAGCCTCACCGCCGCCAAATTCGTGCCGATCATCGAGGCGGCGGCGCAAATAGCGACGGCGGATTAACCTGTTGTCGGGGGTCTGGCGCTACAAGGCCTCCATGTTGCCGCGGATTCACCTCGTACGTTCGGGAAGGACCAAGCTCGACCGGGCGATCCTGACCGAGCAATATCGGGTGCTGGGGCAGCAGATCCCGCTGATGTACACCCTCGTCTTCCTCGACGCGGTGTTCCTCGGCTTCGCCTCCTATGGCTCGGTGTCGCCGCGGCTTAGCGTGGTAGCACCGATCCTGCTCGGCTTCGCCGCAGCCGTTCGCAGCGTTCTGTGGCTCACGCGGCGTGGCGACGCTGCGCCGAGCCTGCGAAAGATCCGCCGCTATCTGGTCGGCACGATCATCGCCGGCGCGTTGCTCAGCCTGGCTTTCGGAGGCTGGGCGCTGATCCTGTTCATGGAGGCGGATCTGGCGCGGCGCACCTGCATCGCGCTCTATATCTTCATCGGCGCGATCACCTGCTGCTATTGTCTGCAGACGTTTCCGGTCGCGGCCTGGCTGGTAATGGGATTCGGCGCCTCACCGGTGATCCTGTGCCTGATCGCCTCAGGGGACCGCTTCCTCATTGGCCTGGGCATCAACATCATTCTGGTCTCCGCCGTCGTGTTGCGGATGTTCGGGGCGACTCATGCCGGGTTCGTTGACGTGCTTGCCTCGCGCGCCGAGATGGCAGCCGGCCAGCGCCGCGCCCGGCTCGCCGAGCAGCGCGCGCACCAGCTCGCCTATCACGATCCGCTGACCGGCCTGCCCAACCGCCGTGCGCTCACCGAATATCTCCGCGGCGCCGAGCCACACCGCTTCGGGCTGATGCTGGTCGATCTCGACCGCTTCAAGTCGATCAACGACGTGCATGGGCACCCGATCGGCGACCAGCTGCTCCGCGCCGTCGCCGGGCGGCTGAGCTGGGTGGTGGGCGAGGGCGGCCGCAGCTACCGGCTGGGCGGCGACGAGTTCGCGATCACCCTGCCGTTCGACGGCGACGATCTCGATCGGGTGCGCAGCGTCGCCCACGCCATCGTGCGTGAGGTGGCGCGGCCGTTCCTGATCGACGAGCGCATGCATCATATCGGCGCCAGCGTCGGCATCGCGCTCTATCCGGAGGACGCGTCCGACGCGGACACGCTGATGCGCCGCGCCGATGTCGCGCTCTACCAGGCTAAGGAGGCGGGCCGCGGCTGCTACTGCGCCTTTGCCAGCCAGATGGATGCCGAGATCCGCCGTCGCTCGACGATCGAAGCGGAGATGCGCGACGGGCTGACCCAGGGCCTGTTCTACCCGCGCTACCAGCCGATCATCGACCTGCGCACCGGCCATGTCACCGGCTTCGAACTGCTTGCCCGCTGGCGGCGCGAGGATGCCGAGATCGGGCCCGACCAGTTCATCCCGATCGCCGAGGAGTGCGGGTTGCTCAACACCCTCATGCTCGACCTGCTCGACCGCGCCTGTTCGGAGACACGCGACTGGGCGGTGCCGGCGAGCATCGCGATCAACATCTCGCCCGGCCAGCTGCGCGACGACTGGTTGAGCCACAAGATCCTATCGGTCCTCGCCCGCACCGGTTTCCCGCCGCAGCGCCTGACCGTGGAGATCACCGAAAATGCGCTGATCGTCGATGCCGAGAAGGCGCACCACGCGATCGAGTCGCTCAAGAACCAAGGCGTGCAGCTGGCGCTCGACGATTTCGGTACCGGCTATGCCTCGATCCAGCACCTGCGCATGCTACCGTTCGACAAGATCAAGATCGACCGTTCGTTCGTCGAGTCGCTGAGCGAGAGCACCGAAAAGCTGCGGATCGTCCGCGCCATCCTCGGCTTGGCCAGCACGCTGGAACTGCCGGTGGTCGCCGAGGGGATCGAGACGCTGGAGACGGCCGAAATGCTGCGCGCGCTAGGCTGCGCGCAGGGGCAGGGCTATCTGTTCGGCCGCCCGATGGACAAGGAAGAAGTCGAGCGCTGGCTCGCCGACGGCGTGATGCCGCCGGCGGCCGAAGCGCTTATCCGCCGTAGCGGTCCTTGAGCACCTTCCAGGTGGCGCGCAGGCTCACCGCCTCGGCGCCCTTGGGCCGGCCCGGCTTGGCGCTGCCGTTCCAGCAGAAGATATCGAAATGGGCCCATTGGGCCTTGGCCGGCACGAATTCCTTCAGGAACAGCGCCGCGGTGATCGCGCCGCCGAACGGACCCTCGGCCGCGTTGACCATGTCCGCCACGTCCGACTTCAGCAGATCCTTGTAGGGATCGTAGAGCGGCATCCGCCAGATCGGATCGGCCTCTTCCTCGCCGGCCGCGAGGATCTCGGCTGCCAGCGTATCGTCATTGGCGAACAGCGCCTGGAGGTCGGCGCCCAGTGCCACCCGCGCGGCCCCGGTCAGCGTGGCGAAGTCGAACACCAGCTCGGGGTTCTTCTCCTCGGCCTTGGTGAGTGCGTCGCCCAGGATCAGACGACCTTCGGCATCGGTGTTGCTGTTCTCGACGGTGATGCCCTTGCGCGAGATCATCACGTCGCCCGGGCGGGTCGCCTCGCCCGAGATCGAGTTCTCGACCGCCGGCACCAGCATGTGGAGGCGAACCGGCAGCTTGTTCTGCATGACCAGCTCGGCGAGCGCGAGGGCGTGGGCGGCACCGCCCATGTCCTTCTTCATCAGCCGCATGCCGGCCGCGGGCTTGATGTCGAGACCACCGCTGTCGAAGCACACGCCCTTGCCGATGATCGCGATGCGCGGATGCTCGGGATTGCCCCATTCGAGCTCGATCAGCCGCGGCTCGCGGCCCTTGCCGGCGGCCTGGCCGACGGCGTGGAGCATGCCATAGCCCTGCTCCAGTTCGTCGCCCTTCACCACCGTGAAGGTGGCGCCATAGGCCTTGGCGAGCTCGGCGCCGGCATCTTCCAGGTCGGCGGGGCTCATGTCGTTGGCGCCGGTGTTGATCCGGTCGCGCAGCTTGAAGGTGACGGCGGCCATGCGCACCGCCTCTTCCATCTTCACCGGATCGGCGGTGAGCAGCACGCGCGGGCCCTGCGCCTTGGGATCGGCCTTCTTGTAGCGATCGAACTTGTACTGCGCGGCGAGCCAGCCATAGATCGCCTTGCCGGGCTCGACACCCTCTACGCGGTAGCTGCCCTCGGGCAGCGTCTCGGCCAGCTTGGCGAGACACCAGGGGCCGAGCTTCTCGACATTGGCGACGACCGAGACGACCGACCAGTCCTCGGGCGCGTCGCCGGGCAGAATCGCGCTCGAATGGGCCGAGCCGCTGAGCTTCTGCGCGGCGGCGGCGGCGCGGTGGCGCGGCGCCTGCGCGGCGAGCCAGGCGTCATAGCCCTTGGCGTCGATCAGGTGGATGGTGCGAGCGGCCTGGCCGCGATCGGGCTGAACGAGCGTGTTGAGATCCGTCATGCGCCTGATCTAGGACGCCGCGCGCCCCGCGCCTAGCCCGGACCCCCCTGGTTTTTTGGCCAGGGGGTGCCGGATCACTTCGCCGCGGGCAGCAGCGTCTTCCACCGCGCGTCGAGCCTGGCCTGTGCATGGTCGCGCTTCACCTTCGCGACCAGCGAGATGCCGCGCAGCGTGACGCTGTGGCCGCCGAGGAACTTGCCGGAGATGGTATAGCCAACGTCGTACAGCGCCACGTCCTCGTGCGGATCGCCGTCCGCCAGGAACTGGGTGACGATCACCACCGGCAGCCGCTCGTCGCCGCGGCTGTTGTCGGGCAACCCGGCGGCCTCGCGCGCCTTGACCAGCGCATGCTCGAACCAGCCGCCCTCGATGCGCGGCTCGCCGGTGGTCGCGGCAGGCGAGACGTCCAGCGCCGTCGGGAACAGGATGGTCTGGCTCTGCACCGATTGCTCGGGCGCTGCGGGCTTGAGCGCCAGCGTTTGCTTGCCGCCATCGGCCGCGACCAGCACCAGCTTGGCCACCTTGGCGGAGGCACGCTGTTCGGTCGCCGCCTTCTCGGCCTTGGTCTCGCGGCGTTCGTTCCAGTTGTTCCACAGCGTCAGGCCGGAGATCAGCACCGCAGCGACGCCCAGCACCTCGCCCAGCGTGATCCAGCGCTTACGTACCTTGGCAGCTTCGGCGCGGTCCTTGGCGCGGCTTTCGGCTTCGTCGCTCATCGCGGCATCACCAGGAACTGCTCGAACTTGCCCTCGGCGCCGGGCTCGGCATAGGTCACCGCGACCAGCATGCGATCCTTGTAGCGGATCATGTAGTTGCGGTTGACGAACCCGCCGCGCAGCCGCGGCTTGCCGATCGGGGTGAAGGAGGTCGGCTCGCCGAGCGGGGCGAGGCTGGTGCGGTAGTCGCCGAGTGCGGTGCCATCGAAATAATAGTTGGCGTCGTCGGTCATCAGGCTGCGATCGGGCGTGCCGGCGCGGAGCTGGTCGAACAGTTTCCGCGCGAGCGCATCGCGCTGCTGATCCAGCGTCAGCGCCGCCGGCTGCTGGGCAACGGGCAGCAGCAGATCGCGGATGCCTTGGGCGATCACGTCCTGCGCCCCGCCGAAATCGGCGCTGACCAGCGAGACGACGGCGAATTTCTCCTCGGGGATTACCACGTTGCTCGACAGGAAGCCGACCGCCTCACCGCCGTGCGAGATCTGCTTCTTGCCGCCATACTCGCCCAGCGACACGCCGAGACCGTAATGGGTGGGAGAATCGTCGGCCAGCTTCACCTCGGTTTCCTGCGCCGCCCAGTCCTCGGGGGTCAGCACCTTGCGATCGATGCGGGCGATGTCCCATTTGGCGAGATCGGCGGCGCTCATCGCCAGCTCGCCGGCGGCCCAGAGCCAGCCGTCGGCCGCGGGCTTGGCAGGGCGCACGGGACCCAGCGCATAGCGGTGCGTGCCCTGCGGGAAGCCCTTGCCGATTGCCCTGTCCTGGTCAATCGCCTGCATGCCCAGCGGCTTGAAGATCTTCGCCTGGAGATAGTCGAGCAGCTTCTTGCCCGAGGCCTTCTCGATGATCATGCCGGCGACGACATAGCCGGTGTTCGAATATTGCCAGGCGGTGCCGGGGGCGAAGTCGAGCGGCTTCTTGGCCCAGCGATCGACGATCTGCTGCGGCGTCACCGCCGTCTCCATCGCCTTGAAGCTATAGTCCTGCGGCCAGTAATCCTGCAGGCCGGCAGTGTGGCTGAGCAACTGGCGGATGGTGATCTTGTCGGCATCGGTGACGTCCGGCACCCATTTCGACACCTTGTCGTCGAGGCTCAGCTTGCCCTCGTCCTCCAGCAGCAGGATCGCCGCGGCGGTGAACTGCTTGGAGATCGACGCGATCTGATACTTCGCGTTCACGTCCGGGCCCTTGGCGATGCCGGGCCCCTGGTCGCCATAGGCCTTGGTGAACACGATCTTGCCGTCCCGCACGATCGCGATCGAGGCGGAGGGCACGCCGCTGCTCTTCAGCGCGTCGGCCACGATCGAGTCGACCTTGGCGGTCTGCTCCGCGGTGAGCTGCTGGGCGGCGGAGGGGGTGGCGATCAGCAGGGTGGCGGCAAGGGCGGAACGGAACATCGGGCCTCCGGGAGATGGTCCCAGGGGCTTAGCGCCGCCCGCGCACCCTGCCAACGCAGATCAGCCCATCGGTACGCCGTAGAGGTCGTGCTCGTCTGCGTCCTCGATCAGCACGGGCACGATGTCGCCCTGCTCCAGATGCCCGGCGTCGCGCAGGAAGACTTCGCCATCGATCTCGGGCGCGTCGGCCTGGCTGCGGCCGGTGGCGCCGCCGTCCTCGTCGACCGCATCGATGATCACTTCCAGCTTGCGGCCGATCTTCGCCTGGAGCTTGGCGGCGCTGATCGCGGCGGTCTTCTCCATGATCCGGGCATAGCGCTCTTCCTTGACTTCCTCCGGCACGGCGCCGGGGAGGTCATTGGCCGAGGCACCCTCGACCGGCTCGAAGCGGAACGCGCCGACGCGGTCGAGCTGGGCTTCGTCGAGCCAGTCGAGCAGGTACTGGAAGTCCCCTTCGGTCTCGCCGGGGAAGCCGACGACGAAGGTCGAGCGGATCGTGATGTCCGGGGCGATTGCGCGCCACCCGCGTAGCCGCTCGAGCACCTTGGCCTCGTTCGCCGGCCGCTTCATCGCGCGCAGCACGTTGGGCGCCGCATGCTGGAACGGGATATCGAGATAGGGGAGCACCAGCCCCTCCGCCATCAGCGGGATGACCTGATCGACATGGGGGTAGGGGTAGACATAGTGCAGCCGCACCCAGGGGGCGATCTGGCCGAGCTCGCGGGCGAGGTCGGTCATGTGCGGCACCACCTCACGGCCCTTCCAGGCACGCGGTTCCTTGCGGATGTCGATGCCGTAGGCCGAGGTATCCTGGCTGATGACCAGCAGTTCCTTGGTGCCGGCCGCGACCAGCTTCTCCGCCTCGCGCAGGATGGCGTCGGGGCGGCGGCTGACGAGGTCGCCGCGCAGCGACGGGATGATGCAGAAGCTGCAGCGATGGTTGCAGCCTTCCGAGATCTTCAGATAGCTATAGTGGCGCGGGGTGAGCTTGAGCCCGCTGTCCGGCACCAGGTTGACGAAGGGCGAGGGCGGCATCGGTGCCGCGGTGTGCACCGCGCCGACCACTTCCTCATATTGATGCGCGCCGGTGACCGCGAGCACGTTGGGGAAGCGGGCGCGGATCACCTCGGCTTCCTTGCCCATGCAGCCGGTGACGATCACGCGGCCGTTCTCGGCGATCGCCTCGCCGATCGCCTCGAGCGATTCCTCCTTGGCGCTATCCAGGAAGCCGCACGTGTTCACCAGCACGACGTCCGCGCCGGCATAGTCCGGCGACAGCGCATAGCCGTCCGAACGGAGCTTCGTGAGGATACGCTCGGAGTCGACCAGATTCTTGGGACAGCCGAGCGACACCATGCCCACCTTGGGGGCTTCGGGGAGTCGCGTTGCCATGATCGGATGCGCACATAGGGAAGGACGGGCCGAATTGCTAGCCGGGCGCTGTCCCACGGCTGGAAGCGGAGCGCGCGGGGTGCTCGCCACCTCTCGTCGCCGGGGCGTCCGCGGATGGTAAGGGTTTCACTTTGCAACGTTGAATAGTCTCGCCAGCACAGTCGTGCCTCCATATGTGCGCTATATTGAAGGCAGATCGAGGCCGGGTGCCCTAGGGAATGCAGCAGCTGGAAATGGTTTTGCATGCCGGAACGCTGATTGCCGTGAATGCGCTGATCTCGCTGTTGTCGAGCTTCGTCTTCCTTTTGGCCTATTGGATCCGACCGCGGTTCGTACCACCCTATAGCCTGCTTGCCTGGTGTATCGCCTATTTGGCGTTCGCCGCCGGCTTCGGCGTCCTGATGCTGCCGGCCTTCGCGATTTCGCTGCCTCGGCTGGGCCTTTTCGGCAATCTTCTGATCGATCTGGGGGCGGCTCTTAATTTTGCGGCCGTGCATCTCTACCTGAAGCGGCCGCGGATCGAGTTGTGGATCCTGGTTCCGGCTCTGCTGCTTGCGATGATCGAAGTCGCCTATGTCCTGTCGCACTTCGAGAATATGCGCGTGATGGTGGCGCTGGGCTGTGCCGTGCGCGGCATCCTCACCGTCGGTGCGGCCCTAGCGTTGTGGCAATGTCTCGACGACTCGCGCCGTCCGGTCGCGCGGCTGGCAGGGGCCATCCACGCGATCTGGGCGCTGGTTCTACTCGTTCGAATGCTCTGGTGGGTGTTCAACCCCGCCGCCGACGGCGACTGGGATCCGACGACGTCGTTCGGCCTGACTGCGCGGCTGGTTCTCACCTGCGCGATCACCCCGTGCTTCCTTTGGATGCTCACCCGCCAGCTCGATGCCGAATTGCTCCGCTATGCGTCGCGCGATCCGCTGACGGGCCTCGTCAATCGACGCGTCATCTGGGAGCAGGGCTTGGCGCGGACGGCACAGGCGACCCGGCAGCGCCGCGCGGTTGCGGCGCTCATGATCGACGTCGATCACTTCAAGAAGGTGAATGACGGCTGGGGGCACGCCGCCGGCGACGCGGTCCTGCGCGCGGTCGCCCATGCGCTTTCGGAAACGGTATCGCCGGGGGATGTGGTCGGCCGGGTGGGCGGCGAGGAATTCCTGGTGCTGCCGGCGCATCCCGGCACGGCAGCGGCGCTGGCGGAGCGGCTGCGCGCGGCGGTGGCGGATCTGCAGATCCCGGTTGGGGACGGTGAAGTGCTCCAGTGCACCATCAGCTTGGGCCATGCCGAGGCGCCGAATGGGAACGGCACATGGCAGCGACTGGTCAACGAGGCCGACCACGCGCTATATGCGGCAAAGCAGGGCGGGCGGAACCGGGTCGTTTCGGTAATGATGCCGGCCTTGCAGGCAGCAGATGCAGACAGCGCCGTCGCGCTGGCCTGAAGCCTGCGGCCTTTACGGATAAAAGCGGACCGCCGATAGGTTTACCGCGACACCAGCATTTCCCGGGAGATATCGTCATGACCGTGACCACCGCCGAGCCTGTCCAGCTGCCGACCCGCTCCGGGCTCGTCATCGACGTTCGCACCGTGCGTCCCGACGACGAGGCGCTGCTCAAGGACTTTTTCGATCACGTCTCGAACGAGGATCGCCGCTTCCGCTTCTTCACCGCGGCACCGCAGCTCCAGCCGCATCAGGCCAAGGCGCTGATCGAGGTCGATCATCACAAGACCGAGAGCTATCTGGCGTTCACTCCCGAAGGCGAGCTGGTCGGCTCGGGCATGCTCGCATGCGACGACGCGATGGAGACGGCCGAAGTCGCGATCTCGATCCGCGCCGACCGCAAGGGGCAGGGGGTGGGCTGGAGCCTGCTCAACTATATCACCGCCGAAGCCAAGGCGCGGGGCGTGAAGCGGCTCCAGTCGATCGAGAGCCGCGAGAACCACCTCGCGATTGAGCTGGAGCGCGAGATGGGCTTCGTTGCCCGCGAGGTCGAGGGCGATCCCAGCGTGGTGCTGCTCGAAACGGTGTTCTGATCCCGGATCCCTCTCTCCATCGGGAAGAGGGAGGGGCCCGCCGCCGGAGGCGGTGGGAGGGAGAGGGGGCTGTTCATGCAGCGTAGCTGCGCGAGGCTGCGCCTCGCTCACCCTCTCCAAGCTTCGCTAAGGCGGCACGCCGCCAAGCTACGCCATCCTCCCCCTCGAGGGGGAGGATAGGCAGACATCACCGGAACGGCGGTTCGTTGAACGCGCGCAGCTTGCGGCTGTGGAGCTTGGCGCCTTCGCGGCGGAGTTCCTCGCAGGCTTCGATGCCGATCTTGAGATGCTCGGCGATCGCACGCTCGTAGAAGCGGTTGGCCTGGCCCGGCAGCTTGAGCTCGCCGTGGAGCGGCTTGTCCGAGACGCAGAGCAACGTCCCATAGGGCACGCGGAAGCGATAGCCCTGTGCCGCCAGCGTCGCCGATTCCATGTCCACGCCCACCGCGCGGCTCAGCGAGAAGCGCAGCGCCGACTGCGAATAGCGCAGCTCCCAGTTGCGGTCGTCGGTGGTGACGATGGTGCCGGTGCGCAGCCGCTGCTTGAGCTCGTCGCCCGACTGGCCGGATACGGTCTCCGCCGCCCGCGCCAGCGCCTGCTGGACCTCGGCGATGGCGGGGATGGGGATCTCCGGCGGCAGCACGTCGTCCATGATATGGTCGTCGCGCAGATAGGCATGGGCGAGGACATAGTCGCCGATCCGCTGGCTGGGGCGCAGGCCGCCGCAATGGCCGATCATCAGCCAAGCCTCGGGGCGGATGACCGCGAGGTGGTCGGTGATCGTCTTCGCATTGGACGGGCCGACGCCGATATTGACCAGCGTGATGCCCGTGTCGCCCTCGGCCATCAGGTGATAGGCGGGCATCTGGTGCCGCCGCCACGCGCCGTCGCTCACCAGCCGGTCGGCATCCGCCGCATCCTCGATCACGATCCCGCCCGCGCCCGACACGCCGGTGAAGCGGCTGTCCGGCCCCAGCTGCGCGCAGGCCCAGCGGACGAACTCGTCGACATAGCGGTGATAGTTGGTGAACAGGATATATTGCTGGAAATGCTCGACCGGCGTGCCGGTATAATGCTTGAGCCGCGCCAGCGAGAAATCGGTGCGCAGTGCATCGAACAGCGCCAGCGGCCGGGTCTCGTCCTGGCTGACCCAGATGCCGTCGGCGATCTCGTCGCCGATGTGCGACAGCTCGGTCGCCGGGAAGTGGCGGCCCAGCTCGGTGGCGGAGACGTCGTCCAGGCTCAGGATCGTGTTGGGATCGAGCACATAGGGGAAGGGGATTTCCTGCCGCCCGGTGACCGCGTGCACCTCGACGTCATAATCCTCGATCAGGAAGGTCAGCTGCTCGGTGAGATATTCGGCGAACATCGCCGGGCGCGTCACCGAGATACGGTAGTCGCCCGCCTCGACCAGCCGCCCGAACGAGCGGCGCGGGATCGGCTTGTCGACGCCACCGCGATAGGTGACGCGGAGCTCCGGATAGGCGAAGCTGCCGTCGGTCCGCGTCTCGGGATCGGGCGTGGTGCCGTCGGTGATGTAGCGGTTGAGCGCCTGCTGCAGTCGTTCGACCGAGGCGCGATAGAGCCGATCGAGGTCGGCGACGATATCGGAGGCTTGAGTCATCTTCCATCGCTAAGCGCGGAAGATGACGCTGGCAAGTCGGCGGTGGAACGAGCCGCTCAGCTGATGCCGAGATCGCCCGGCCCGAACGCCTGGGGCAGCAGCTCCGACAGGCGGTAGCTCGCCACCGCATCGCCCTCGGCCGCGCCGCAATGGACGGGCAGGTCGCGCTTGCCGAGCTGTGCCGCCTCGTTGATCACCTGGCGGCAGCGGCCGCAGGGGCTGACCGGCGCGGTTCCCGTCGGCATGCCATCCGCGCCGATCGGGCCGCCGATCACCGCGATCTCCGCCACGTCGCGCAGCCGTCCCTGGGCCGAGACGGTCGCGAGCGCCACCGTCTCGGCGCAGAGCGACAGGCCGTAGCTGGCATTTTCGAAATTGGCGCCGGTCACCACGGTGCCGTCGGTCAGCAGCACGGCGGCGCCGACACCGAAGTTGGAATAGGGCGCGTGGGCGTTGCGCGCAGCGGTGCGGGCGGCTGCGATCAGCGCGCTGGTGTCGGTTGTCATGAAATTCATCCCTTGATGTGGAGCACGCAGATCAGCGTGAACAGCCGCCGCGCAGTGTCGAAATCGACCTCGATCTTGCCCTCCAGCGCGGTGCGGAGCAGCTCGGCGCTGTCGTTGTGGATGCCTCGCCGCGCCATGTCGACCGTCTCGATCTGCGCCGGCGTCGCAGCCCGGATCGCCTGGTAATAGCTGTCGCAGATCGCGAAATAGTCGCGGATCGGCCGGCGGAAGCGGGCGAGACCGAGCACGATCGTCTCCAGCGGCGTATCGTCGGCCCGCTTGATCGAGAGCGCCAGCCGCCCTTCCTCGACGCTGAGGTGCAGCTTGTACGGCCCGGCATAGCCATCGGCCTGTTCGCGCTGGGGGGCGAAGTGATTGTCCTCGAGCAGATCGTAGATCGCGATCCGGCGTTCCTGCTCGATGTCCGCCGAGCGCCACAGGATGGTGCGCTCGTCGAGGGTCACGTCGATGATCCGCGGATCGGCCATAGGCCGCAGCTTTGGAAGCATTCCCCGTTTTCCACAACCCATGCGGTTGCCGTGCCCCCCACATTGGCCGATGAGGGAGGGATGGCACAGCCGATCCCTTTCCCCACCCAGGAGCCCCAAGAGGGCCTCAGCCTCCCCCAGAACGTAGAGGCGGAAGCCGCGCTGCTCGGCGCGATGATGATCGACAACCGAGTCGCGGAAGACGTCCTCCAGAAGATTCGACCCGAGCATTTCTTCGAACCGCTGCACGGCCGCATCTATGAGCAGATCGCGCATCTGGTGGGCGATAACCGTCTCGCCACCCCGGTGACGCTGCGCCCGCTGTTCGCCAACGATCCGGCGATGAAGGAGCTGGGCGGCCCGGCCTATCTCGCCCAGCTGACCGGCAACCCGGCCAGCCTGATCGGCGCACGCTCCTTCGCCGACCAAATCTACGATCTCGCCCAGCTCCGCGCGCTGGTCGATGTGGGCCGCGGCATGGTGGAGGGGGCGCTCGACACCAGCCAGGACATCAATCCCTCGAAGCAGATCGAGCAGGCCGAACTCCGGCTCTACCAGGTCGCCGAACAGGGCGATTCGGAAGCCGGGGTGAAATCCTTCACCCGCGCCGCGACGCTCGCCGTGAAGCAGGCCGAGAAGGCGATGAACTCGGGCGGCGGCATCTCGGGCATCACCACGGGGCTGAGCGACCTCAACGCCTCGACCGGCGGTTTCAACCGATCGGACCTGCTGATCCTCGCCGGCCGCCCGGGCATGGGCAAGACCTCGCTCGCCACCAACATCGCGTTCAACGCCGCCAAGCGCTACATGGACGATCTCGACGCCGGCATCGCCGAGGAAAAGTCGATCGGCGCGCCGGTGGCGTTCTTCAGCCTCGAAATGTCGGCCGACCAGCTGGCGATGCGTATCCTGTCCGAGCAGGCCGAGGTCGTCTCGGAAAAGCTGCGTACCGGCCAGCTGAGCAATGCCGAGTTCCAGAAGTTCGCGCGCGCCGCGGGCGATCTGGAGCGGCTGCCGCTCTATATCGACGACACGCCCGGCCTCACCATCGCGGCCCTTCGCACCCGCGCACGGCGGCTCAAGCGCCAGCACAAGATCGGCATGGTGATCGTCGACTATCTCCAGCTGCTCACCGGCTCGGCCAAGGCGTCGGGCGACGGCCGCGTGCAGGAAATCTCGGAGATTTCGCGCGGCCTCAAGACGCTGGCCAAGGAACTCCATGTGCCGGTGCTGGCGCTCTCCCAGCTGAGCCGCGCGGTGGAAAGCCGCGAGGACAAGCGCCCGCAGCTCTCCGACCTTCGCGAATCAGGCTCGATCGAGCAGGACGCCGATATCGTGCTGTTTGTGTATCGCGACGAATATTATCACGACTTCAAGGCCCCGACGAAGATCCCCGATGGCACCGAGACCGCCGAGGAGCGCATGGCCTATGAGGAATGGCAGGCGCGCCAGCTGGAAGTGGCCAACAAGGCGACGGTGATCATCGCCAAGCAGCGCCATGGTGCCACGGGCTCGGTGCACATGCGCTTCGACCGGCAGTTCACCAAGTTCAGCGATCTGGCGCCGGAGGGGTATTGAGAAGGGCGCCCTGAGGGGTGACGGCACGCGCCGTTTACCCCCTGGCGTCGCGGATCGGCCCCAATACCTGAAGGGCCGTATCCCCTACTCGTGTCTACTGCTCGCCTGTCGCCGGCAGTCCCTATGCTCGCCGGACGTTCTCAAATGCGAGCAAGGTCAAAGACATGTCCGATCCTATCGAAGAACGCCGTCGTCCGCGCCTTGCCATTGCAGGCGCTACCGGGCGGGTGGGCGCTGCGCTCGTCCACCAACTCGTCGCTGATCCTGTCGAGGTCGTGGCGCTCACCCGCGATCCCGGTGCGGCATGCCTGCCTTCGGGCGTGGAGATCGTAGGCGTCGACTTCGACGCACCCGCCACGCTGGCCGATGCGTTGCAGGGCGTCGACCGCCTGTTCCTGGCGCACGGAAGCTCCGACCGTCAGGTGGCCAACGAGATTGCGTTAATCGACGCGGCGATGGATGCTGGCGTCTCCCACATTGTCAAGCTGTCCTCGATGGGGCCCCCCGCCAAGGTGCATCCCTTCGACTGGCATATGGCGATCGAAGCGCATCTGGCGACGAAGGCGATGGGCTATACCGTGCTGCGTCCGGGCCCCTATGCCGATATCCTCGGCAAGGTCGGCAGCGCGGTCGCTGCCGATAATTGGGGCGGCTCTGCCGGCGACGGCCTCGTCAATTTCATCGACACGCGCGACATTGCCGATGTGGCGCGGCTGGCGCTGCTCGACGCCGCCAGCGTCGACGTGCAGCGCGCCTATCATCTCACCGGCCCTGCGCCCGTGACCATGTTGGACGTGGCACAGCTGCTCTCGCAATTGCTGGGGCGGGAGATCGTCTACAGGCACCGTACGCCTGCCGAGCAGCGTAGTGCGTTGATCGCATCGGGTTTCAGCGAAACGGCCGCCGATTTGCGCCTGGGGCTGGAGAAACTGTTCAACGAATCCGTCCTGGCGGAGACGACCGGTACCGTTGCCCAGCTCACCAAGCGGGCACCGCGCGCGCTTTCGGACTGGCTGGCCAGCAACCTGTCTCTGTTCCGCACCTGATCGCACGCGGGCGGCTTCTCCGGGACCTGCTAGACGCTCGTCCCCACAAGCCGCCCGATCCCCGCGGTCAGCGCCATCGCCAGCGCGCCCCAGAACACCACCCGCGCCACCGGCTTGAGCGGCTTGGCCCCGCCGGTGATCGCGCCTAGCGCGCCGAGCAGGGCGAGGAACAGGATCGATCCCGCCGCTTCGCCCGCCGCCATCCAGCGCATTGGCAGCAGTGCGGCGAGCAACAGCGGCAGCGCCGCGCCCGCGGTAAAGGTTCCCGCCGAGGTGAAGGCGGCGACTACCGGCCGCGCGGTCGTCACTTCGGTGATGTGCAGCTCGTCGCGGGCATGGGCCTCCAGCGCGTCGTGCGCCATCATCTGCTCGGCCACCGCCTTGGCGGTCGCGCGGTCGACGCCGCGGGCGATGTAGATCTCGGTGAGCTCGCGCAGCTCGGCCTCGGGGACCGTCGCCAGCTCCACCCGCTCGCGGGCCAGGTCGGCGCGCTCGGTATCGGCCTGCGAGCTGACCGAGACATATTCGCCCGCCGCCATCGACATCGCGCCCGCCACCAGCCCCGCCACGCCCGCGACGAGCAGCGCCGACCGCTCCGCCCCCGAAGCGGCCACGCCCAGGATCAGGCTGGCGGTGGAGACGATGCCGTCATTCGCCCCCAGCACGGCGGCGCGCAGCCAGCCGATCCGGGATACGAGATGCTGTTCGCGGTGCGGGCGCATGGGGGTTCCTCCGGCGGTGGTCTGCGCGGAGGATGGGGCGGTGCTGGCGGCGCGGCAATGGGGGAGTACCCGTGGGCGAGGGCGCCGCCAGATGGGCATAGCTTCCCGTCCTCACTCTCATCGTCATCCCGGCGAAAGCCGGGATCCATTGGGGTCTCCCGCCCGGTTCTTGCTGCGACCGAGTGGCGTCTGGATCCCGGCTTTCGCCGGGATGACAAATGGCCTGGATGCAATAATGCTAATCAATATCACGAATCCAGCGTCAGCAACGCCGTCACGCCTGCTGCCACCGCCAGCGCCGCACAGACCAAGGCCGCGACGTGGAACCCGCCGACCAGCGCCGCGCCGGTCTGCGACAGCACCGCGCCGGCCAGCGCGGTTGCGACCAGCCCGCCGGTCCGCGCGATGGCGCTGTTGAATCCCGAGGCGGTACCCGTGAAGCGATCATCGACCGAGGCGAGCACCGCCGTGGTCAGCGGCGCCACCGCGCCCGCCATGCCGAGCGACAGCACCAGCATGCCCGGCAGGATGCTCGTCCAGTAGCTCGCCTGCGGGTCGGCGCCCGAGAGCAGCCAGAAGCCGATGCCCGTCACGATCGGCCCGATCGAGAGCGGCCAGCGCCCGCCGATCCGCGCCGCCAGCCGTCCGGCGAAGCGCGAGGAGACGCCGATCACGATCGAGAAGGGGAGCAGCGCCAGCCCCGCCTGCGCGGGCGGATAGCCCCCGCCGACGATCAGCAGATAGGGCAGCAGCAGGATCAGCCCGCCCAGCGCGCCGTACAGCAGCAGCGTCAGCACGGTAAGGCCGACGAAGGGCAGCGACCCGAACAGCGCCAGCGGCATCATCGCGCGCTCGCCCAGCCGGTGCTGGTGGAGGACGAACCCGCCGAGCAGTGCGACGCCGCCGACCAGGCCGATGGTCGACTGGGTGGAGACCGCATGGCTGCTCGACCAGAGGGTCAGCGCCCAGGTCAGGCTGCCCAACCCTGCGGTGGCGAGTGCCGCGCCTAGCCAGTCGAGCCCGCCCTTGCCGCGCGGGCTCTCGGGCACGAACCGCCAGGCGATGGCGATCGCCGCGACCGCGACGGGCAGGTTGAGGTAGAAGATCGCGCGCCAGCCGACCGCGTCGACCAGCCAGCCACCGAGCGGCGGCCCCACGGCGGAGGCGATCGCGCCCGCCGAGGCCCAGGTACCGATCGCCCGTCCGCGCGCCTCGCCGTGGAAGCTGCTGCCGAGCAGGCCGAGGCTGTTGGGCATCAGGATCGCCGCGCCGATCCCCTGCGCCGCGCGCGAGGCGAGCAGCAGGTCGGTGCCCCTGGACAGCGCGCAGCCGAGCGAGGCCAGCGCGAAGATCGCGACCCCAAGGATCAGCATCCGGCGGCGGCCGAAATAGTCCCCCGTCGCGCCGCCGAACAGGAGGAGGGCGGAGAGGGGGAGAAGGTAGGCGTTGATGATCCACGGCAGCGTCGCCGGATCGGCGGCGAGCGTCCTGCCGATCGTCGGCAGCGCGACGTTGGTCACCGATCCGTCGAGAAAGGCGAGGCTGGAGGCGCACATGCACGCCGCGATGATCCAGCCGCCATGGCGGGGGGCGGGCGGGGCGGTGTCGCTCATCGGCGGGTGCGGCGTTGCATGGCGCCGGCTGTAGCTTGGGTGGGAGGTGAGGGCCAGCCAGAGGCAAGTATATCCTCCCCCGCGGGGGGAGGTGGTCCGCGCAGCGGGTCGGAGGGGGAGCAAGCACGACGGTGAGGTTCTGGCATCCTCCCCCTCTGTCGCCTTCGGCGCCACCTCCCCCTGGCGGGGGAGGAAACGCGTTGATTTTCGGCCTTATCTCCTCAGAACCGCGTGCGGACCGTCAAGCCATAGGTGCGCGGCTCGGCGAGGAACGAGCCGAACATCGCATTGCCTACGGCGAAGCTCGGCGCACCGAAGGCCTGGACCTGCGAGCGGCTGCCCGCACCCTGGAAGGGCAGGTTGAACGCGACCTGCTGATAGTTGGTGTCGAGCAGGTTCTGCGCCCACAGCTCCACCGCCCATTTCTCGTCGGGCCCACGCACGCCGATGCGGGCGTTCATCGTCACGAAGCCGTCCTGGAGCTTCTCGACGAACAGATCGGAGCCGGTGTTGTAGTCGCTGGTCATGCGCCCATCGACATAGAGCAGTCCGGTCATGCCGTTGGTGCCGATCGGCGGCGTCCAGGTCACCGCGCTGGTCACCGTGTTGCGCGGGGCGTTGGACATCTGGCTGCCGGGGAGCAGGAACAGCGCGGCATTGAGCGGCTCGCCCGCCTTGGACCCGACCAGGTCGTGCTGGTACTTGGCATCGGCCAGCGTGTAGCCCAGGTTCACCGTGAAGTTGGACGTCGGGTAGAAGCCGAGCTCGAGCTCGACGCCCTGGGTCACCACGCCCTTGCCGACGCTGCCGGTGCAGGCGCCCGTTGCCGTGCTGTTGTCCCGGTCCGCGCCGTTCAGCGCGGTGCTGCAGCCGCCGATATTCTGGACGATGTAGCTGGTGCCGTTGAAGGTGTTGAGCTGGAAGTTGGTGAACTCCGAGCGGTACAGCGCCATGTTCGCGGTGATGTGCCGAGCGCTGTACTTGGCGCCGATCTCGAAGGCGTTCACCGTTTCCGGATCGAAGCGTAGATTGGTCACGGCCGATTGGCGCGGGGTGGCGAATACCGTCGTCGACAGGTCCGAGCGATCGAGATTGTAGCCGCCCGCCTTGTAGCCGCGCGCATAGGAGGCATAGAAGAGCGTGCTCTCCGTCGGCTTCCACGAGAGCACCGCGGTGCCGGTCAGCTGGCCTTCCTTGAACTTGTCCGCAAAGGGCACGCCGGTCAGCGCCGAGGTCGAGTTGCCGGTGCAGGTCAGCGTGACGATGCCGCCCGCCAGCGACTGGAGCGTCGCGTTGGTGCTGGTGAGCAAAGGCGCCATCGCCGCCTGCTGCGCCGGGCAGACAGTGTTGTTGTTGGCGAACGACGCCTTCAGCGACTTGCTCTCGTGGGTGTAGCGCGCGCCGAGGGTGAAGCTCAGCGTCTTGGTCAGCTTGTAGATATTGTGGGTGAAGAAGGCCCAGTTCTGGCTCGTCTGGTCATAGAGGTCGAGCGTCGAGCCGAGATCGTTGAGCGTGCTCAGCCGATCGATGCCGCCGATGATCTGCGGGCCCACCGCGGGGGTGAGCACCGCGCGGCCGGGGGTGCTGAGGCAGCCGGGGCGGCTGGGGTCGCGCAGCGCTGCGGCGGGGTTGATCGTCGCCACCATGCGGCAGGCGGCGAAGGCGCCATATTGGGTGCCGAAGCGGAGATTGTCCGCCACGCGCAGCTTCTCATGCGCGTAATAGCCGCCGACCAGCCAGTCGAGCTTGTCGCCCAGGATGGTGCCGGAGAAGCGGCTTTCGTGGCTGAAGGTGTGGAACTGGCGATAGGCATTGCCGTCATTGGCGCGATAGGCGATGTCGACATTGCCGTAATCGATGTCGCCGGCGCCGGCCGACTTGTACTCGCGATAGGCGGTGAGCGAGGTCAGCTGCGTCGCGCCGAGATTCCAGCGGACGCGCGCCGATAGGCCGTAGTCGGTGGTGAGGTTGGCATAGGCGCGGCCGGGCGTGAGCGCGATCTGGCGGTTATAGGGATTGCCCTCGCTCGGCAGCACGCCGCCCAGGCTGCGTAGGATCGCGGTGATGCGGTTGCCCGCCGGGTTGATCGCGAAGTCGCCGGGCTTCCCGGGCGTGGGGTCCAGCTTCTCGCGCGTGTCCATATAGACGGCGCCGCAGCACTTCTCGTTGCGATGGGTATAGTCGGCGATCAGGCGGATGCCGAGATCGGGATTGACCGTGAACAGCAGCTGGCCGCGGACGAAATAGCGGTTGCGGTCGTTATAGTCGGTGTTGTTGACGACGTCGTGCAGATAGCCGTCGCGCTTCGAATAGACGCCGTCGAGGCGGAAGGCGACCACGTCCTTGACCAGCGGGCCCGTCAGCGCGCCGGAGAGGCGGACGGCGTCGAAATTGCCATAGGTCGCCTCGGCGAACCCGCCGAACTTGAACTCGGGCACCTTGGTGTAGATGCTGATCGCGCCCGCGGAGGAATTGCGGCCGGACAGCGTGCCCTGCGGCCCGCGCAGCACCTCGATCCGCTCGATCTCACCCATGTCGTTCAGGCCCGAACCGGTGCGACTGCGATAGATGCCGTCGATGAACACCGCGACCGAGCTTTCGAGGCCGGGATTGTCGCCGACCGTACCGATGCCGCGCACGCGGGCCGAGGCATTGGCTTCCGAGCCGGTGGAGGAGACGAGCAGCGACGGGGCGATCTGGGTCATCTGCCGGATGTCGGTCGCGCCCGAATTCTGCAGCGCCGCCTGGCCGAAGGCGGATACCGCGATCGGCACGTTGGACAGCCGCTCCGAACGCCGGGTGGCGGTGACGACGATGTCCGCTGAATTGGGCGAGTCCTTGTCGGCCTCGACAGGGGTGTTGGCGGCGGACCCGCGCAGATCCTGCGCCGCCGCCGGCGCGGCCAGGGCGAGCACGCCCGCGGACAGCAACAATGCCCATTTCGACATATCGGCTCCTCTCCTTTCCAAGCTTTTGCTTTGGTTTGGCTGCTTGGTTTGGCGAAAGAGCCATAAATTTCGGTGAACGTCGCCTCGGGGTTTCGACGGGGGTGTTTCTCCTTTCAAGCAAGTACCTTGGCGGCGGTTCAGTGAGCGCGACCGGTCTCCAGCGCCTCACTGGCCTTGAGGGCGAACAGCGTCGTCACCGTGCTGCTGCCGTGATCGACCAGGACCGGCAGACCCGCGGCCGTGCGGGCGAAGCGCAGCAGCGGCCGGGCCGGCCAACCCATGGCACCGGGCAGGAGGACGGCGCGCGCTTCGCTCGGCAATGCCTGCGGGAGCTCGGTCCGCGTTGCCTGCAGCGCGAGCACGGCCAGCGCGGTGGCGAGCGGATTGTCGCCATCGACTCCCCAGCCGCGCCCAGCCTGGCGGTTCGCGTGCAGGAAGCTGGCGCCGCGCGTAACCGCGGGGTGGTTGGGCATCACCGCACCGAGCAGGCGCAGCGCCAGCCAGGTGCCGTACAGGGGATCGGCGCCCGCCGCCGCCGCCCAGCTGCCGTCCGGCTGCTGGCGATCCGCGACCCAGCGGGCGCCCGCGACGATCATGCCGAGGAACCGCCGCGCGTCCCAGCGGGCGAGCGCATAGACGAGGCTGGCGACCGTCTCCACCGCATCGGGCGCGGCGTTGTTGGGCAGGACCCAGGTGGGCAGCACGCCGTCGGCCTCGGCATAGGCGAGCAGCACCGCGAGCGGCGGCGCGCAATGCGCGGCGATCAGGTCCCGCCGGCTGAGCCGCACGAACAGGAGCAGGATCTGCGCGAGTTCCTCCACGTCGCCCGAGAGATCATAATAGCGGTCGGCCCCGGCGGGGCGCGATCGGTCGATTGATTGCCGGTGGCGGACGATGCGCTGCACCGTGGCTTCGATCTCCGGATGCCGCGCGTCGAGATCCATGTCGAGCAGCGCGTCGGCGACGAGGATCGGGGCGAACAGGACACCGGAGCGAACGCTGTCCGGGGAATCGGTGGTGCCGACCTGCGCGCCGCCGAGCAGCGGGGCTTCGCGGTAACCCGCGCCGGCAGAGGCCGACAGCAGGGCCTCGGCGCGCGACACGATTGCCGCATGGGCCGTCAGGGCGTCGCTGCCGGCATCCCGGTCGATGGTTGGCGCCGAACCCGGCGGCGGCGATCCGGCGTGCGGGACCCCCGGGCTCGCGACGCGTACCGGCGCCGGCAAGACCGGCATGGCATGTTCGAAGGTACCGCGTCCGGAAGTCGGCATCGCACCCATCCCTTGCCAGACCGCCTCCGCGCATGCTCCGCCGGCTCGATCGAACGAGGGCCGGCATCGGCAGCGCGGAACTTGTCCTGGTTCCCGCTATGTTCACCCACGTCATCGCCTAGCGCGCGGTGGTTGAACATCGGGAAGCTGGTCCGGAACGGAGCGGTCGCGGCACGGTCCGCAGACGCGCGCCGGACCTCGGCGCGTCGGTGCGCGCCAGAGACATACCGCCGCTATGCGAAAGCGGCGCCGGCGCAGCATTTTAGGGGCAGGGCGGATAGGCCAGGGGGGCAGCCGGGAAGGTCCGCTCCGGAGCAGACCTTGCCCGTTTACCGGCCTTCGTCAGCCGCCCTGCACCGGCGGCCGCCGGCCGCCCGCGAGCGTCCGCGCCTTGTCCTGCGCGGTCAGCACCAGCTCGGCGGCGAGCAGTGCCTGCGCCTGGTTCTGCGCGACCTCGGTGCGCTGGACCACGTCGGTGACGAACTGCGGCCCGAACGGCAGCGGCACGTCGTTGCAGTCGATATAGCGGGTGCCCTTGCGGTCGGCGATGAACAGGTGGTTGCCGCCCGGCCGCCCCTGGATGTCGACATACTTGCGCAGCTCGATATAGCCCTCGGTGCCGAGGATGAAGACGCGGCCGTCGCCCCAGGTCGGCAGGCCGTCGGGCGTGTACCAGTCGACGCGGACATAGCCGGTGCCGCCATTGCCGGTCAGCATCATGTCGCCGAAATCCTGGAACTTCGGGTGGTTCGGCGTGGCGAAATTGCCGGTCTGCGAGGCGACGACGTGGGCCTCGGTGGAGCCGGTGTAGAAGACGAACTGGTCGGCCTGGTGGCTGCCGATATCGGTGAGGATGCCGCCATAATTGGCGACGTCCCAGAACCATTCGGGGCGGCTGGGCGCGCTCACCCGGTGCGGGGCGATGTTGATCGTCTGCACCACGCGGCCGATCGCGCCGGCATGGACCAGCTCGCCCGCCTTCACCGCCGCGCGCACCTCGAGCCGTTCCGAATACATGATCGCGAACTTGCGCCTGGTCTCGGCGATCGTGCGGCGCACCTCGGCGAGCTGGGCGAGGCTGGTGATGCCCGGCTTGTCCGACAGGAAGTCCTTGCCAGCGAGCATCACCCGCACGCCCAGCGGCGCACGGAGATTGGGGATCGAGGCGCTGGCGACCACCTGCACGCTCCTGTCGTCGAGGATCTCGGCCTCGCTGCGCGCCACCTTCACGTCGCCGTAGCGGGCGCGGAAGGGGATCAGCTGCTTGGGGTCGCCCGCATGCACCGCCACCAGCGTGCCGCCGCCGCGGATCAGCGCGTCGGTCATCGCATAGATGTGCGAATGGTCGAGCCCGATCACGGCGAAGCGGATGCGGTCCTTGGCACTTGGGTCCGGCCCGGTCGGCGCGGCATTGGCGGAGACGCCGTTGCCCTGCGCGGTCGATTGGGCGCGGGCCGTGCCGGCGAGCCCGGCGCCGATAAGGCCGGCGCTGGCGAGGAGCAGGCGGCGGTCGATCATGTCCATGATGGTGTCCCTTGGGGAGAAGGTCAGAAGGTGACGAGGTCGGTCGGCCAGGCGAGCGCCTTGCCCTGATCGATCGCCTGCTCGCCGAGCAGCGAGGCTACGCTGGCATGGTACGCCTGGGCGAGCAGGCCGGGCACTTCCCTGCCGCTGCGCACCGCTTCTCCGAAGCCCTCGAACTGGAGCATCGTCTCGTCATATTCGCCCCAGCCGAGCGAATCGCCGGGGGTGGTGACGGGGAGTTCGGGGAACCAGGTGGCGCCGCCGATCGGCACGGTGTTCTTGCGGCCGGCCTGCACGTCGGCGCGCATGCGGGCGAGGGCGGGGACCGCGCCGGGCTGGACCTCCTGATAGATCCGGCCTAGCTCGGGCTCGATCGTGCCCTTGCTGCCCTGGATCTGCTCCTCGCAGCCATAGCGGGCATTGTTGAGCATCGAGGTGTAGATCACCTTCCGACCATCCGAGTAATCGTAAATCAAGGCGACCTGATCGTAGACGTCGCGGCCGTCCTTCCAGAAGCAGATGCTGCCGGAGCCCATCACGCGGGTGGGCAGCCCGCCCATGAACCAGTTGGCGACCTGGAGCTGGTGCGTCGCCAGCTCGGTCATCAGCCCGGCCGAGCGATCGCGATAGAGCCGCCAGTTGATCTCGCGCTCGGTGCCGCCGGGCGGGATCTGGCGGCGCCAGCTGCGGTTGCGGTGCCAGCTGGCGCGGATCTGGGTGATCGGGCCGATCTCGCCCGCCTGGGCGCGCTTGAGCGCGTTGAGATAAGTCGGGTTGAACAGCCGCTGATGGCCGATCTGGAGGATCTTGCCGCGTGCGCGGGCGCGGGTGACCATCGCGCCGCAATCGGCGATCGTCCGTGCCATCGCCTTTTCGCAGAACACCGGATAGCCCGCGTCCAGCGCGTCCATCGTGTGGCGGGCATGGAGATCGAGCGGGGTGGCGATCACCACCGCATCGATCTGCTTGGCTTCGAGCATCTTGCGGTGATCGGTGAAGATCGGCGTGTTCGCCGGCACATAGGCGCGCGCCTTGGTCATGTGCGGCTCGAAAGTGTCGCAAAGCGCGGCGACGGTGCAGTTGCGCGTCTTGTTGAGGTTCTGGATCAACGTGCGGCCGCGATCGCCGGTGCCGACGACGCCGATGCGGACGCGCGGGCCCTTGGCGATGTCCTCGGCGGCGCGGGCTGCCCAGGGCGCGGCGGCGCTCATCCCCACGCCGGCGGAGGCGAGCAGCACCCGGTCGAGAAAGGTGCGGCGGGAAAGCGCGAAATCGTCGTCGGTCATGCGGTAGGTTCCAGTGCTCGCTCGGCGCCGACGGGCGCGGCATGGGGAAAGAGGAAGCGGTGTTCGGGAGCTACGGCGCGCAGCCGATCGCGGGCGGCGAGGCCAGCGACGAGCAGCGCGGTGCTCAGCGCCTCGGCCTCGGCGCCGGTCGCGGCGGCCGCGATGGCGGTGGCGGGGGTGGTGACGATCGCCCCATCGGTCGGGCGGATCATCGCGGCGCGGCCCGGCTTGGCGGCGCCCGCACCGATGGTGGACGAGATCGACAGCGATGCGTCCTGCAGCTCCAGTTCGACCAGCCAGGCACCCTCGTCCTCGGGGTGCGGCACGGCGAGCGGCCAGCCGCCGCCGAGCGGGTGCGGGCCGAGCACTGCGATCGAGCTTTCGCCGGCGGAGAGCAGGGCGGAGGTCACGCCCATCGCCCGAAGCGCGGTGACGGCATGGTCGAGCGCATGGCCCTTGCCGAAGCCACCGAAGTCGAAGGTCAGCGGGCGATCGGTCGAAACCCGGCGGCTGGCACGATCGATCGTGAGCGAGGACCAGCTACCGAGGCTGGGATCGAACAGCCCGCCGGTCTCGCGCCAAAGCGCATCCACCTGGACCAGCGCGCCGAACAACAGCCGGTCCTCCACCACCGCGCTTCCGCCGCTGGAGAGCGCGTCGTTGAGCGTAGTGGCGGGCGAGGGGCGATGGATCGTCAGCGCATCCTCCACCGAGAGGATCGCGGCCTTGGCAGCGGCGAGTGCGGCGGGGTCGTCGCAGCCGAACAGGTGCAGCTCGACCCGCGTACCCATGGCGGCGAACCGCGCCACGCTCGCCTCCATCCCCGTCATCTCAGCCGCGCACTTCCCAGCCGGGCTCATAGTCGACCGCCCAGAGCTTCCGCGCGGCGGCTTCCTTGGGCTTGCCGGTGGCGGCGTCGACGGTGATCGCGCCGCTGGTGCGATAGGCCATGTTGCCGAGATGGCAGAGCGTGGTGCTGATATGCCCTTCCTGGATCGGCGAGTGCAGCGCCGTCTCGGTGCCGCGGACCACGCCGAGGAAGTTGGCGGCATGGTAGACGTCCAGCGCGCCTTCGCCGACGGTGCCGGTCGTCTCCGATTCCGCCGGCGCCTTCACCTCGCGCAGCTTCTTGCCGCCGAGATCGTACAGCTCGAAGCCGTTGCGATCGACCACCGCCGAACCCTTGGTGCCGAGCAGCAGCGTGCCGCGGCCGCGGCCGTAGCGGAGCTTGCCGTTGCAGCTTTCGCCGTCCCAGCGGATCGTGCGCCCGCCGTCATAGCCGAGCGTCAGCGCGAGCGAATCGTACATCTCCCAGTCGTCGCCCTGGTAGAAGCGGCGGGCGCCGCGCGCGGTGACCGTGTTCGGATAGGCGACGCCCATCAGCCAGCGCGCGACGTCGAGTTCGTGCATCGCATTGTTGCAGATCTCGCCGGTGCCGTACTTCCAGAACCAGTGCCAGTTATAGTGGACGAGGTTGGAGCGGTACGGCCCGCGCGGTCGCGGTCCCTGCCACATGTTCCAGTCCAGATTGGCGGGCGGCGGCACGATCTGGCCCTTGCCGATCGACTTGCGGTTGTTCGCATACCAGGTCTGCGCCTCGTACACGTCGCCCAGTTCGCCGGCGCGGATCAGCTCGAGCAGCTGACGCGTCTCCACCGCCGAGCGCTGCTGGTTGCCGACCTGGAGCACGCGGCCGGTGCGCTTCTGCGCGGCGATCAGCGCCTCGCCTTCGGCTGGGGCGATGCCGATCGGCTTTTCGATATAGACGTTGCGGCCCGCGTTCATCGCGTCGATCGCGACCTTGGCGTGCCAATGGTCCGGCGTCGCGACGGTGATCACGTCCACCGCCTTGGTGTCGAGCAGCCGGCGATAGTCGCCGGTCGTTTCCACCTTGCTGCCGTAGCGCTGGGCGAACTCGCCGGCGCGCTTGGCGAGCACCGTCGAATCGACGTCGGCGAAATGGGTGACCTGGACGTTGGGCTGCTTGGTGAAGGCGCTCATATGCGCCTGGCCGCGGCCGTTGACGCCGACGATGCCGACGCGGATACGGTCGTTCGCCCCCAGGATGCGCGCATAGCTGCTCGCGCTGATCGCCAGTGCGCCGGTAGCGGCGGCGCCCTTCATCATCGTTCGACGGTCGAACATGGCAGTGCTTCCCCTCGGTTCTTTATAGTCGTGATTGCAACGATGGAGCGAGCGTTCCTCAGAAACGGCGGAGCTTGATCGAGCGGAAATCGACGCGGTCGCCATGATCCTGCAACAGGATCGCGCCCTCGGCGGTAGTGCCGAAGCCGGCGATCTTGGCGAACTTGCTCTCGGCGATCGCCGCCTTGAGCGCATCCGAGCCGCGCTCATATTCGACGACCTTGAAGCCGTTCAGCCAATGCTCGACATGGGTCCCGCGGACCAGGATCGTCGCGCGGTTCCATTCGCCCGGCGGGTTGCCGCGCTTGCCGGGGCTCGATGGGTCGGAAAGGTTGCGCGCCGGGATCAGGTCGTAGAGCGAGGCCAGCGTGCGGTTGCCGTCGCGGCCCATCTTGGCGTCGGGATGCCGCGCATCGTCGAGCAGCTGATATTCGAAGCCTACGTTCGACACGCCGCCATTCTGCAGCGGCGGCAACAGGTATTTGATGCCGCTATTGGCGCCCTCGCTCAGCCGGAAATCGACCGAGAGCTCGAAATTGCGGTAGTTGGCCGCCGTGGCGATGTCGCCGCCGCCGCCATTCTTGTCGACCGTCAGGATGCCGTCGGCGATGCTCCAGCCCTTGGCCGGAAAGCCGCCGCCCTTGGCCGATCGCCACCCCTTCGACGTGCGGCCGTCCCATAGCAGCGTCCAGCCGGCGCGGCGCTCGGCGGCGGTCAGTTGGTTGGACTGCCAGCCCTGTTGCTCGACCTTGGTCTCGGGCAGCGCATAGCGGGCAGGGGAGTCGGTAAGGATGCGCAGGCCCTTGAAGCGCACCTCGGGGCCCTTGGCTGCCACCGCGTCGGGCAGCGCATGGACCTGGAAGGCGAGGAAGCCGCGCGCATCGCTATCGTCGACGATATCGGCGGCGGGCACGCCGTTGAGGAAGGTGCGGATGCGGTTGCCGATCGCCTCGACGCGGTAGTGGTTCCAGTCGCCGGGCTTGAAGGCCTTGCGCGCCGCCTCGTTGCGGCCGAGCGTGAACAGCCACTGGCGGCGCTGCTCGTCATAGATGCCCGCGCTCCACGCGCGCGGCGAGGGGTCGATCTCCGCCTGGTAGCCGAACACCACGCCGTTCCGATAGTCGGGCCGGCTCTGGCCGCGGATCATCATCCCCGAATTGAGCGACGGATCGGTCTTCGCATCGAACTCGACGATGAAGTCGCCATAGAGCTGGTCCGAGACCAGCCAGCTATTGCCCTTGCCGATCACCGCGCGGCCGACCAGCTCGTCGCCCACCACTTCGTAGGTCGCGTTGCCGCCGGTGCGGTGCCAGCCGGAGAGGTCCGCCCGGGGCATGAGGTCGCGCCAGGGGGCAGCGGCGGGCGCGGTGCCGGCGGGTGGCGCCGCATTGAGGGGAAGCGTGCTTGCCGGCAGGACGGCAAAGGCCAACAGTGCGAGTGTGCGAACCACAGTCTCTCCCCTCATCCATGAAGTGGCCCCGTCCGCTTCCCAAAGGGTTGCGGCGAAAAGCTCTTGATGGACTAGGCGTAAAACGTGGTCGGGCCACTTGCAAGTGCCTTGTCTGGCACGACAAAGGCCTGACAACGCTATCTGGCAAATTGGTCAGGCACAGTTGCCAGACACGGCATCGCCTGTTACGCATTGTTGCAGGTCGTACACCCGAAGATGGGGGCGACACCACCCGCGCACCAAAAAGCTTAGACACAGGTGCGCGCGAAATGGGAGAGGGGATATGGACACCGTTCGTGGCCACAAACGCGCCTTGTTCGCATCGTGCAGCGCACTCGCCGCGCTGATCGCAACTTCCGCCGCCGCACAGACCGCGCAGGAACAACCCGCGCCGGCGCAGGCGGACGACACACAGAACAACGAAATCGTCGTCACCGGCTTCCGCGCCTCGCTCAACAGCGCGCTCAACCTCAAGCGCTCCGAAACCGCCGCGGTCGACAGCATCGTTGCGGAAGATATCGGCAAGTTTCCGGATTCGAACCTCGCCGAGTCGATGCAGCGCATCCCCGGCGTGGCGCTTTCCCGCGGCGACGGCGGCGAAGGCCGCAACATCTCGGTCCGCGGTCTCGGCGCGCAGTTCACCCGGGTGCGGATCAACGGCATGGAAGGCGTGTCGCAGGTCAGCGGCAGCGACATCCGCGGCGGCGTCGCGACCGGCCGCTCGTTCGACTTCGTGACCTTCCCGACCGAGATCTTCTCGTCGCTTTCCGTGCGCAAGACGACCTCGGCCGATGTCGAGGAGGGCTCGCTGGGCGCGACGGTCGACCTGCGCGCGCCCAAGCCGTTCGACCAGAAGAAGGATTTCGTCCTCTCCGCCACCGCGCGCGGCATCTACAACGATATCCGCAAGGACGTCGATCCGCGCCTCTCCGCGCTGGTCTCCAAGAAGTTTGGCGACAGCTTCGGCGTGCTCGGCAGCATCGCCTATTCGAAGCGCCACATCGACGAATATGCCTATTCGGCCGCGGACGTCGTGCCAACCACCGTCTATGGTCTGGCGCAGCCTGCCGGCTCTGCCAATGCGGGCGTGATCTTTCCGTTCTGCACCCCCGTCGGCTACATCTACAAGGGCGCGCCGGTGAACAGCCCCACCATCGGCTACACCCAGCCGAGCGGCGCCTCGATCGGCGCGGATGCGAACAACTGCAGCACCAACAATCCGCGCACCGGCAACCAGGCCGCCTATGACTATATCATGAGCCGCACCGGGGTGAACGGAAAGCCCGGCGGCGGCGTGTATCTGCCGCGCCTGCCGCGCCCGGTGAAGAGCAGCCAGAACCAGGAGCGCCTTGCCGGCTCGCTGACCTTCCAGTGGAAGCCCGACGACAATACCGACATCTCGCTCGACGGCCTCTATTCGCGCTTCAAGGTCAAGCGGCTCGACACGATGATGGACGCGCGTTCGTTCGGCCGCGCCATCTCGAACAACGGTCAGCCGCTCACCTCGGTCCGCGAGATCGAAGTCGACAGCAACGGCTCGCTGATCCACGGCCTGTTCGATGGCGTCGACCTGCGCTCGGAAATGCAGGACGAGCGCTTCACCTCCGAATACAAGCAGGCGAACCTCAACTTCGACCATCGCTTCTCGGACCATTTCCGGCTGTTCGGCCTGGCCGGGATCAACCAGTCGCAGCTCGACGTGAACCGCCTGCAGGTGGCGATCGACTCCAACGATACGCGCAACTGGTCGATCGATTTCCGCGACAATCCGAACATCCCGAAGATCGGCTACGGCATCGACACGACCAACCCCGCGCTGTTCCAGTACGGCCCGCCGCTCGCCAATGGCGACCAGCGTGGCCAGCTCTCCAACTTCATCCGCCGCAACACGATCACCAGCAAGACCTTCGAGCTCAACGCCGACTGGATGGTGACGCCCGGCTTCACGATCCAGGCGGGCGGCCAGTACCGCACCAACAAATACACCGCGCGCGAACGCCAGCTTGCCACCAACACCCCGCTGGCGCTGCCGGCGGGTGCGGCGATCGCCAATTTCAGCTTCGTCACCACCGGCATCGGCAAGAATCTCGGCGGCAACCTGCAGGACTTCGTCTCGATCGATCCGGACAAGTTCCGCCAGGTCACCGGGCTCGACAACTATGTCTATTGCAGCGTCGAATGCGCCAAGGGCACCTATGGCGGCGTCGACGAGAAATACGCCTCGGGCTATCTGATGGCCAAGTTCGACACGTCGAACGTGCTGCCCTTCGCGCTGCGCGGTGATGCCGGCGTGCGCTACGTCCGGACCAGCCTCGACACCTATGGCCCGATCACCACCGCGTCGCCGGCGGGATCGCTCTACCCGTCGCGCTTCGTCATCTCCAACGTCAGCCGCTCCTACGAGGACTGGCTGCCGTCGATGAACCTTGCGCTCGACATCACCCCCAGCCTGATCGCGCGCGCTTCGGCGGCGCGGGTGATGTCGCGGCCTGCCTATGGCCAGCTGATCCCGGCGGGTTCGGCGAACCTGGTGATCCAGACCGCGTCGTTCAGCAACCCGTTCCTCGATCCGATCCGCGCCAACACCTTCGACGCCGCGCTCGAATGGTATTTCCGCCCTGGATCGCTGCTGTCGGTCGCCTATTTCCACAAGAACATCGAGACCTATATCCAGACGACCAGCCAGAGCTTGGCCTTCCAGGATATCGGCCTGCCGCTGTCGCTGCTCAACGGCACCCAGCTGCGTCCGAGCGACCAGTTCACCGTCCAGCGCAGCAACAACACGCCCGGCGGTCCGCTGCGCGGCTTCGAAGTGAACGTGCAGCTGCCCTTCACCTTCCTGCCGGGCGTGCTCAAGAATTTCGGCGCGCTGGGCAATTTCACCCGCGTGCGCTCGAACATCAACTACATCATCTCGCCGACGCTCTCACGCACCGCGCCGCTGGTCGGCCTGTCGCCGGAGACGGCGAGCGGCACGCTTTACTATGAAGACAGCAAGTTCAGCATCCGCTCGACGGTCAACTACCGCTCGTCGTTCCTGACGGCGGTGCCGAGCGGATCGGTCGACGCGGACTCGACCGCCAATGCCCGCTCGATCTTCGTCGATGCCTCGGCCTCGTACAATCTCAGCGAGCATATCAAGCTGATCGCCGAGGTGCAGAACATCACCAACGAAACCAACCGGCTGACGGTGGACACGGTTCGCAAGGACCCGCTCTACACCGCCTATTTCGGCCGGACCTACGCACTCGCGGTGAACTTCGTGTTCTAAGCTGCTGATGGGGCAGGCGCCTCGCCTGTCCCATCCTGTCCGTCAGGACTATTGCTCTCCTATCGCAGCGCGGTATGCGGATCCCGGGGCCTTTTCTGGGATCGAGTGCATGAAGCGTCGGAATTTGTTGCGCGACTCCGGCGGCCGTTCCGTCTGGACGACCGTCGGGCTGGTCCTAGGCCTGGCCTTCTTCCTGATCAGCGGCGCGGTCGCCTATCGCAATGTGATCGCCCTCGGCGAAAGCGATGCGGCGATCCGGCACAGCCACACGGTGCTGATCGCGCTCGACGAGCTGCTGTCCACCGTCCAGGATGCCGAGACCGGCCAGCGCGGTTTCCTGCTGACGGGCGGCCAAGGTTATCTCGAGCCTTACACCAAGGCGACCGAGACGCTCGATGGCCGCCTGGACCATCTCCAGAACCTGGTCAGCGACAATGACGTGCAGCAGAGCAACATCGTGCAGCTGCGGCGCCAGGTCGGCGCCAAGCTCGCCGAACTGCGCGAGACGATCGACGTCCGCCGCAAGCAGGGCCTCGCGGAGGCACTCGCCATCGTCGAGACCGATCGCGGCAAGAACAACATGGATGCGATCCGTGCGCAGCTGGCGGCCATGGCACGGGAGGAAGGGCGCCTCCGTCAGGAGCGGCTCGACGACATGGCGGCCGCCTCGCAGGCGGCGATCGCCAGCGGGCTCGTCTCCAGCCTGATCGGCGCGGCGTTGACGCTGCTGATCTTCGTGCTGGTCCGCCGCAACCTGCAGGCGCGCGCCAAGGAGGAATGGCTGCAGAACGGGCTGCTCGGCATTTCGGCGGCGGTGCGCGGCGACCGATCGGTGGAAGAGATCGCCGAGGCGGTGCTCGGCTATCTGGCGGACAAGCTCGACTTCCAGGCGGGCGCGCTGTTCAAGGGCGAGGCCGGGGTATTCCGCCGCGTCGCCACGCTGGGCGTGCCCGGCGATGCCGATGTGCCCGAGGCATTCGGCCTGCGCGAGGGGCTGCTCGGTCGCGTCGCCGCCGAGGGCAAGCCGATCCTGCTCGACGACGTGCCCGATCATTATCTGGAGATCGGCTCGGCCTTCGGCAGCGACAAGCCGCGCCACCTGATGATCGTCCCCGCCAAGGCCGACGAGATCGTCAATGCGGTGCTGGAGCTCGGCTTCTTCTACCCGACCGACCCAATGATGGTGGAGCTGCTCGAACGGGCGTCGCCGGTGATCGGCGTGGCGCTCCGCTCCGCCCGCTTCCGCGCACAGCTGCAGGACGCACTGGAGGAAACCCAGCGCCAGGCCGCCGAGCTCCAGACCCAGAGCGAAGAGCTCCAGGTCAACAACGAGGAGCTGGAGGAACAGGGCCGGGCGCTGCGCGAATCGCAGGCGATGCTGGAGCAGCAGCAGGTCGAGCTGGAGCAGACCAACAGCCAGCTCGAGGAACAGGCCCAGGCGCTGGAGAACCAGCGCGACGAGCTCGAACGCGGCAGCGCCGCGCTGCTCGTCAAGACGCGCGAGCTGGAGCAGGCGAGCCAGTACAAGAGCGATTTCCTCGCGAACATGAGCCACGAGCTGCGCACCCCGCTCAATTCGCTGCTGATCCTCGCCAAGCTGCTCGGCGACAACGGCCCCGCCACGCTCACCGCCGAGCAGGTGAAGTTCGCGCGCACGATCGAATCCTCGGGCAACGATCTGCTCACGCTGATCAACGACATTCTCGACCTGTCGAAGATCGAGGCCGGCCATGTCGATATCCGCCCCGAGCCGGTGAGCCTGGCGCGGCTCGGCACCGATCTCCGCCAAGTGTTCCAGCCGGTAGCGGAGCAGCGCGGGCTCGCGCTGGAGATCCTGTTCGACGAGAGTGCGCCCAAGGGCATCGAGACCGACCGGATGCGCCTGGAGCAGGTGCTCAAGAACCTGCTGTCGAACGCGCTCAAGTTCACCGAGAAGGGTTCGGTGCAGCTGCAGGTGCACGCTGTGGGCGACCGGATCGCCTTCGCGGTGCGCGATACCGGCATCGGCATTTCGCCCGAGCAGCAGAAGATGATCTTCGAGGCCTTCCACCAGGCCGACGGCACGATCAACCGCCGCTATGGCGGCACCGGGCTCGGCCTGTCGATCTCGCGCGAGCTGGCGCGGCTGCTCGGCGGCGGCATCACGCTGGAGAGCCGGGCAGGCGAGGGCAGCACCTTCACGCTGACGCTGCCGCTCAGCTACGACGCCGAGGCGGTTGCCCCGCGCGCGCTCCCCGCGGCGCCGGCCGCTCCGGCCAAATCGGTGGCCGAGCCTTTGCCGGCTCCGCCGCGCCGCGCCGCCGCCGCGGCCGATTGGGTGCTGGAGGACGACCGTGATCGCCTGATGCCCGGCGGGCGCCACCTGCTGGTGATCGAGGACGATCCCGTCTTCGCCTCGATCGTCTGCGATCTGTCGCGCGAGCTCGGCTTCCAGTGCCTGGTCGCCAGCACCGCCGACGAGGCGCTGCAGCTCGCCCGCACCTATCGGCCGAGCGCGGTGGTGCTCGATCTCGGGCTGCCCGACCAGTCCGGGCTGATCGTGCTCGACCAGCTCAAGCAGGAAGACAGCACCCGCCACATCCCTATCCACGTGATCTCGGCCGCGGACCAGAGCCAGACGGCGCTGTCGCTCGGCGCGGTCGGCTATCACATCAAGCCGATCAAGCGCGAGCTGCTGGCCGAGGTGCTGCAGAACCTGCAGGCGCGCACGGCCAGCCACGTCCGTCGCGTGCTGATCGTCGAGGACGACGACGTCCAGCGCGACGCGGTGGCCCAGCTGCTGCAGAAGGACGATGTCGAGACGGTCGGCGTCCGCACCGCTGCCGAGTGCCTGCAAATGCTGCGCAGCCAGACCTTCGACTGCATGGTGCTCGATCTGTCGCTCCCCGACGCCTCGGGCTATTCGCTGCTCGAGACGTTGAGCCAGGAGGACGGATCGCACAGCTTCCCGCCGGTGATCGTCTATACCGGCCACGACCTGAGCGCGGACGACGAGCAGAAGCTGCGGCGTTATTCGAGCTCGATCATCATCAAGGGGGCCAAGTCGCCCGAGCGGCTGCTCGACGAGGTCTCGCTGTTCCTCCACCAAGTCGTGTCCGAACTGCCCAGCGAGCAGCAGGAGATGATCCAGGCCGCCCGCCGCCGCGATGCGGTGCTGGAAGGGCGGCGCGTGCTGATCGTCGAGGACGATGTGCGCAACGTCTATTCGCTGACCAGCGTGCTGGAGCCGCGCGGCGTGCTCGTCCGCATCGCCCGCAACGGGCAGGAAGCGCTCGACGCACTCGCCGAGGCAGCGACCGATCCCCATCAGGGGATCGATCTCGCGCTGATGGACGTGATGATGCCTGTGATGGACGGCCTCACCGCCACCCGCGCGATCCGTCAGGACCCGCGCTGGGCCAGGCTGCCGATCATCATGCTCACCGCCAAGGCGATGCCCGACGATCAGGAGCGCTGCATCGAGGCGGGCGCCAGCGACTATATGGCGAAGCCGATCGACGTGGATAAACTCTTGTCGCTCGTCCGCGTTTGGATGCCGCGATGAACGACGAAACTTCGGAACTCGATATCGACGATATCGAGATCGAGCTGCTGCTCGAGGCGCTGTACCGCCGCTACCATTACGACTTCCGGCACTATGCCCGCGCCTCGATCAAGCGGCGGCTGATTCAGGCGCGCGGGCGGCTGGGGATGAACAGCTTCTCGGCGTTGCAGGACCGGCTGCTGCACGATCCGGACATGCTGGCCAAGCTGCTCAACTATCTCACCGTCCAGGTGAGCGAGATGTTCCGCGACCCCAGCTATTTCCGGGCGTTGCGCGAGAAGGTGATCCCGCACCTGCGCACCTATCCCTCGCTCAAGGTGTGGATCGCGGGGTGCAGCAACGGCGAGGAAGTCTATTCGCTCGCCATGCTGTTCCGCGAGGAAGGGCTGGAGCAGCGCACGATCTTCTACGCCACCGACATCAACCCCAAGGCGCTCAAGGCAGCGGAGGCGGGGGTCTATCCGCTCGACCAGATCCGCAAGTTCACCGAGAACCATCAGAAATCGGGCGCACGCACCTCGCTCTCCGACTATTATGTCGCCGATTACGACCGCGCGATCTTCGACAGCAGCCTGCGCGCCAATGTCGTCTTCTCCGACCACAGCCTGGCTACTGACTCCGTGTTCGCCGAGATGCACCTGATCTCGTGCCGCAACGTGCTGATCTATTTCGATCGCGCGCTGCAGGAACGCGCGGTCGGGCTGTTCGAGGAGTCGCTGGTGCGCCGCGGTTTCCTCGGCCTCGGCCGCAAGGAGAGCCTGCGCTTTTCCGACCACGCCACCGGTTTCGCTGACTTCGTCCGCGAGGAGAAGATCTACCAGCGGCGCGAGCGATGAGCGGCATGGTCGTGATCGGCGCCTCGGCGGGGGGCGTCCAGGCGCTGCTCACCCTGCTGCCGGCGCTGCCCGCGGACTTCCCGCGGCCGGTGCTGATCGTCGTCCATGTGCCCCCCGATCACGACCACGGCCTGGCGGCGCTGTTTGAATCGCGCTGCGCGATGCAGGTGTGCGAGGCCGAGGACAAGCAGGTCCCCGAGCCCGGCACCATCTATTTCGCCCCGGCCAATTACCATCTGCTCGTCGAGCCCGACGGCAGCATGGCGCTTTCCGCCGACGATCCGGTCAACCACAGCCGTCCCTCGATCGACCTGCTGGTCGAAAGCGCCGCCGATGCGCTGCGCAGCCGGCTGATTGCGGTGCTGCTCACCGGCGCCAACCAGGACGGCGCCGATGGCCTGCGCGCCGTCGCCCGCACCGGCGGTACCGCGATCGTCGAGGATCCGGCGACCGCGCGCGTACCGACCATGCCTGCCGCGGGCCTCGCCGCGAACCCCGCCGCAACCCGTCTCGCGATCGATGCGATCGCGCCCCACCTCTTGCGATTGGCCTGAGCCACATGTCCGCCCCCCAACCGGTGAAGTTCCTGCTCGTCGACGATCTCGACGAGAACCTGCTGGCGCTGGAAGCGCTTCTGCGGCGCGACGGCCTGGAATGCCTCAAGGCGCGCTCGGGCGACGAGGCGCTCGAGCTGCTGCTCGTCCACGACGTCGCGCTGGCGCTGCTCGACGTGCAGATGCCGGGCATGGACGGCTTCGAGCTCGCCGAATTCCTGCGCGGCAACGAGCGCACCCGCCACGTGCCGATCATCTTCCTGACGGCGGGCAGCGCCGACGCGCAGCGCCGCTTTCGCGGCTATGAGGCGGGCGCGGTCGACTTTCTCCAGAAGCCGATCGACGCGGGCATCCTGCGCTCGAAGAGCAACGTCTTCTTTGATCTCTACGAGCAGCGCCGCCAGATCATCGCCCAGCGCGACGAACTCGCGCGGCTCACCCAGAGCCTGCAGCTCGCCGACCGGCGCAAGAACGCGTTTCTCGGGATGGTGGGTCATGAGCTGCGGAACCCGATCATGGCGTTTGGCGCCGGGCTGCACCTGCTCAAGCGCCGGCCCGACGGAGAAGCGGGCGAACAGGTGCGCGAACGGATGGAGCGGCAGGTCGGTCACATGACCCGGCTGATCGAAGATCTGCTCGACGTCGCCCGGATCGATCAGGGCAAGATCGTGCTGCGCATCGAGCGCATCGACCTCACGGAGGCGGTGGATTTGGCGGTGGAACTGAGTCGTCCGCAGATCGACGCGCGGGGCCATCGCCTGACGTTCGACCTTCCCCAGGCGCCGCTATGGCTGCAAGCCGACCAGGCCCGCATCGCGCAGGTCGTGAGCAACCTGCTCTCCAACGCGGCGAAATATACGCCAGAGGGCGGCGCGATTGATCTGCGTGTGTGGGAGGAAGCGGATCGGGTAGCCATCGAGATCGCCGATACCGGGCTCGGCATCTCGCCGGAAATGCAGGGGCAGGTGTTCGATTTGTTCGCACAGGTGGACCGAAACGGTGAGCAAGCGGACGGGCTGGGCATCGGGCTGGCGCTTGTTCGGCAACTGGTGACGCTGCACGGCGGAACGATCGTGCTGAAGGAAAGCGTGGTGGGGCAGGGCTCCACCTTCCGCGTGGAGCTGCCGCGCATCATCTGACGGATCGCAGTGCCGGGGGCGCTAGCCGTCATTCCTCTGCTGGCAGGCGGATCCGAAAGATCGAACCCCCGCTTGGGCGGGGGAGGTGGTCGATCGTGCCGCCATGATCCTCGACGATCTGGCGGCAGATCTTGAGACCCAGGCCCAGCCCGCTCGCCTTGGTCGTGTAAAAGCCCTCGAACAGCCTGTCGCGGTCGGCCTCGGCGATGCCCGGCCCGCTGTCCTCCACGTCGATCTGGACGTGGGCGCCAACCGCCCGCGCCCGCACCTTCAGCGCCCGGTTCCAGCATTGCGCGTCTGCCATCGCTTGCGCCGCGTTGAGCAGCAGGTTCATCAGCACCTGCCGCAATTGCACGCCATCGGCGCGGACCGGCGGCAGCCTGCTTTCGATATCGAGCGTGATCGTCGCCTGGCGGGCGGCGAGTTCCGGCCGGAGGAAGTCGACGGTTTCCTCGACCACCGATCCCAGGGTACAGCGACCGCGCGTTTCGGAGCGGCTGGCGGCCAGCTGGCGCAGCCGCGCGACCGTCTCCTCGGCTTTGGCGCCGCCGAGCACGATCATATCGAGACATTGCTCGATCTGCGGCAGGTCCGGTTCGGGCCTGCGCAGCCAGCGGAGCGCTGCCTGGGCGGAGGCAAGGATGACGCTGAGCGGCTGGCGAACCTCATGAGCGATCGTGGCGGTCATCACGCCCAGCGTCGACAGGCGGTCGGCATGTGCCATCTGTGCGCGCTGCTCTTGCAACGCCTGCTCCGCGGCAACGCGGTCGCTCACGTCGAGCAGTCCGAAGGTGATATGATCTGCGCCGTCCGCGGGCTCACGCCAGCTGGTGTAAAGAACATGGATGGCGCCGCCAGGGGTCTTGAGCGCGAGCTGGGTGCGGAAGCATGCCTCGGGACTGCGGAGCGCATCCAGCGACTCCGCCAGCTGGCTCGCCTCGGGAAAGGGCCAAAGTTCTCGAGCGGCGATCGGCAGGGCGCCTTCCTCGACGCCGAGCAGCTTGCCCGCGCGGCAATTGACCGCGACGAGCCGTATCTGGGTAAGTAGCCGCCGGAGCAGATCGTCGCGACGGACCCCGGCAAGCCCATCCTCCCGCAGCGCATCCAGCAGCGTCGTAGCGGCGCTGACGTCGAACTTGCCCAGCGCCAGCCCCATCGCGTCCACTGCGCGCTGCGTTTTCTCCAAACCACCTGCCATCGATCGTTCAGTGCGCGATGAACTGCAGCAGATCCTGGTTCAGCTGATCCTTGTGCGTGAACAGGATGCCGTGCGGTGCGTCGGCGTAGACCTTGAGCGTGGCGTTGGGGAACAGCTCTGCTGCCTGGCGCGCCGTTGCGTCGAAGGGGACAAACGCATCGCGCTCGCCGTGGATCACCAGCACCGGCACGTCGAAACGACCGATGTCGTCGCGATAATCGGTCTCCGCGCAGGCGGTGACCGCATCATGGGCTGCCTTCAAGGAGCCCTGCAGCGCCATCTGATGGACATGCGCCAGCCGGCCTTCGGAAACCTCGTCCCCGTCCGCTCCGGTCGAGAAGAACAGGCGCGCGAAGCCGCGCAGGAATTCCGCGCGATCTTCCATCAGACCGCCGCGAACATTGTCGAACACTACCTGCGGCACGCCGTGCGGGTAATCCTCGCTCTGACCGAGCTTGGGTGTCGTCGAGCCGATCAGTACGACGCGCGCCACGCGGGTGGAGCCGTGGCGACCGACATAGCGCGTCACCTCGCCGCCACCCATCGCATAGCCGACGAGCGTGACATTGCGCAGATCGAGATGGTCGAGCAACTCCGCCAGATCGTCGGCGAAGCTGTTGTGGTTGTAGCCCTCCCACGGCTGATCCGATCGACCGAAGCCGCGACGGTCATGCGCGATAACGCGATAGCCATGCGTGGCCAGGAACATCATCTGGTTTTCCCACATGTCGCTGTTGAGCGGCCAGCCATGCGCAAACACCACCGGTTCGCCCCGGCCCCAATCCTTGTAATAGAGGCGCGTCCCATCACGCAGATTCAGCATTGGCATTATGGCTAACTCCCGGCCCGCCCCTGCAGGCTAGCCTCGATTGTCGAGAAGCACCCGCCCCGATCGGGGGGCGGCGGCTAGCACGATAGGGTGGGTCGGCATCACAATCGCGCCTTGGCGGCAGCGGTCGCCGGTGCAGGCGACGACCTGATGACGGGCATCGCGTTGCAGGCGCCACCCGGCTGCCTTGGCGATGGCGCGTGTCGCCCTTGCCGGCCGACTTTTGGTTTCGCCGTACACGCACCGGTCGGCCGCGTTGCTGCGGAACGGTTCGCCCATCGCCAGGATCTGCTGGCGCCAGGCGGGGTTCGTGTGGCGGATGCCGACCGCGCGAAACAAGTGGCTGGCCGAGGTGACCATGGGGTGGAGATTCTTGGCGATGCCATGCCGCGCTCTAGCAGACGCACATGCCAGGGAATTGGCGCTAAACGCCGTCTTTTGTCAGTTTCAGACATGACCGGCTTTCGGTGCCGCCCGGCGCGCCCCCGAACAGTTCGCGCAATCCTGAAGCGGCGATCGACCCCAGAATGACCTCGGCCGCAGATCACGGCGCGGTGGATTGTTCTCCACCTCCCGGCGCATCGACGACGATGTCGAGCCCGGCAATGCGCCACCGGTCGCCGTCCTTTCGGAAGGAGAAACGATAGATCCCGGTTCCGGCGACGCTGACGACTGAACTGGCGGAACCAGCCGCGTCGGTGTGCAGGAGGAGAAATTGCGCATGCAGCGTGGCTGACCGGTCGGTGATCTCGATCAGGTGATCGACAGTGCAATGACGGGTGGTTCGCGAGGCGGGTATCGGGCGGCGCAACGCTGCGGAGGCTTCAGCGAAGGCCTTGCCGCCGATGACGGGCCCGTGACGGAGCACTTCATCTTCGCCCGACCGTGCCAGTACGCGCACTGGCGCATCCTCGGTAAACAAGGCGATTTGCGCCTGATGGTTTCGAGCATCGACATTGCGAACATATGTCGAAACGAGATTTCTGATGTGGTCGGAGGTGCTTAGCATGGAATGAGCTCGCTCTTGGCTTATGATAATCCCGGCGCCTGTCACTGCGATCGGAGGCGCTCGCTGCTCTACGAGATAACCCGCGGGCGCAGTTACACGGAGGTACCGCCGTGCACACGCAAGTTTGCCCCGGTGATATAGCCTGCATGCGGACGTGCCAGATAGGCGACTAGGTCAGCGACTTCACCGGGCTCGCCCAACCTGCCGATGGCGGTAGCTGCGGCGAGATCGTTCAATTGGTTGTCGCTTGCTTCTTCGAGAAGCTTGGTCAGCACGCGCCCCGGCTCGCTTCCAACTCGACAGCCGCTGGACGCCCGAACAGATAGCCCTGCGCCTCGGCACAGCCCTCGCGTAGCAGCAGATCGCGCTGGGCATCGGTCTCAAGACCCTCTGCCAGCACCGGTATGGACAGGCTGCGGCCCAGCGCCAGAATGGCGCGGATAATCGCGCGTGCCTGTTCGCTGCGTTCGGAATCGGCAAGGAACGACTTGTCGATCTTGATCTTGTCGAACGGGAAGGCGTGGAGCGTGTCGAGCGACGAATAGCCCGTGCCGAAATCGTCCATTGCCACTCGCACGCCCAGCGCCTTTATCCGGCGTAGGCTGTGGAGCGCGCGGGCCTTGTCCGCGATCAGCGCGGTTTCGGTGATCTCCAGTTCGAGCCGTGTCGGTGCAAGGCCGGTCTCGACCAGAATTGCCGTCACCATCTCAGGCAGATCGGGCTTTAGCAGCTGGACCGGCGACAGGTTGACGGCCACCTTGTGCGGGTCTGGCCATGCCGCAGCTTCGCTGCAGGCCGTGCGCAGAACCCATTCGCCGAGACGGATGATTTCCCCGGTTTCTTCGGCAATCGGGATGAATTCCATTGGCGGGATTCCGCCAAGCTTCGGGTGTGCCCAGCGGAGCAGCGCTTCAAAGCCGACCAGCGCGTTCGACTGGAGCGACCGCTGCGGCTGATACAACAGCCGCAGTTCGCCGCGGGCGGCTGCAAAGCGGAGATCATTGGCGATCACCCGGCGGTGCCGGGCCTGCTCATCCATACCGGGCTCGTAATAGCAGATCCGCTCGGCGAAATCGCCTTTGGCGCGGTACATGGCGAGATCGGCATTGTTCAGCAGCGTCTCGCGATCCCCGGCGTCGCTCGGGAACACTGCAACGCCCAGGCTCGCGCCGACCGCCATCGAGCCGTGCGCGGCGAACCCGCTGAACAGGCAGCCCTCCAGCCGAGCCACGAAGCCCTCTAACTCTGCCGGGTTGTCATAGCGTTTGGCCACCACGAACTCGTCGCCTCCCACCCGCGCGGCGATTTCCTGGCCCTGCAGGGCGGCCTGAAGCGCCCTGCCGATCTCCACAAGGACCCGGTCGCCTTCGGCGTGGCCCAGCGAGTCGTTGATTTCCTTGAACCTGTCCAGATCGATTGCGGCGACCGCCAGCCGCACGCTGCCCTCGGCAGCTCGGGCAATCTCCACATCGAGCCAGCTGTAGAGCTGAACGCGGTTGGGCAGCCCGGTCAGCGCGTCGTGAAGCGCCATGTGCGCGATCCGCGCCTCCGACTGCCGCCGGGCGCTGATATCCTCGAAGGTGGTGACCCAGCCGCCGTCCGGCAGCCTGCGGCTGTCGATCGAAAGCACGAAATCGGCGTCATATTCGGCGACAATCCGCGGATCGCCGCCGTCCTCCAGCGCAGCGAGAATGCGGCTCCGCCCTTCCGCCACGCGTGCCGCCGTGACAGGTCCTCCCACCCGCGCCTCCAGGGCTTGGCGCGTGACCTCGGTGAGGCTGGACCCCGGCGGACATGCATCGGGGCCGAGATGCCACAGCTTCAGGAAGCGATCGTTGCGGAGAATCAGGCGTTCCTCTGCATCGAACAGGCAAAGGCCCTGATGCATATGCTCCAGCGCGGCATCGCGGTGGCGCTGTGCCTCGGCGACGCTGTCGCGGTCGAGTTTTGCCTGCGTCATGTCCCGGGTGATCTTCGCGAACCCCAGTAGCCGACCGTCTTCGTCCAGCATGCGCTCGATCGTGACATGCGCCCAGAAGCGCGATCCGTCCTTGCGCAGCCGCCAGCCCTCGCCGGAGATCTTGCCCTCGGCGGCGGCCGTCGCGAGCGCCGCATCTGCCGCGCCCCTCGCTCGATCTTCCGGGGTGTAGAAACGCGACAGGTGGCTGCCGATGACCTCCGCCTCGGCATAGCCCTTGAGACGGGCCGCGCCGGTATTCCAATTGGCGACCCGTCCCTGCGCATCGAGCATGTACAGCGCGCAATCGGAAATGCCCTTGGCGAGGATGCTGAACTGGCGCTCGCTGGCCGCGATCGCCGCGCGGGTGCGGCGGGCGATCAGCGCGCTGCACAGGCACACCGCCAGCAGCAGCACGGTGATTACCGAGAGCAGGATCGACATCGATCGCGGCGAGAGATTCGCGCCCGTTCCCTCGCGTGCCCAGGGGATCAGCTGGATCGCGGTCATGCCGGTGAAATGCAGGCTGACCACCGCCAGCGTCATCAGCAGCGCGGCTGTCGCGCCGGCCCAGGCGGTGGTGCGCCGCACGGCGAGGATCAGCCCGGGCACGAACAGCACCGCACCGCAAAGGATCGACAGCGCGACATAGCCAGGATGCCATCTTATGCGTGCGGGCATGTCGATAGCTGCCATGCCGACATAGTGCATCAGGCCGATGCCCAGGATCGCCACCAGACCAGCGGCGACGAGGGTTACATTCGTGCTCCGGCGCGTCGCCAGTTGAAACGCGGTCAGGATCGCGCCGGCGACCAGCAATAGCGATACCGCGGACAGCCCAACGTCGAAGCCAAACAGAAAGCCCGGATCATAGCCGAGCATCGCTATGAAATGCGTGGCCCAGATGCCGAAGGCTGTCGCCAGCGCGCCCGCAACCTTCCAGATCGCCCCGTGGCGCGGCGCGTTGGCGCATTGGCGCAGCATCAGCACTGCCGTGACCGCCGTCAGCAGGCACATTGCTCCCGCCAGCCCGACGAGCCGCAGATCATGTTTCTCGGAAATACAATAGGCTATCGCGAACATCATAACCTCTTCGGTCGTCGCTTAGCCCTATCGTCAAGCCCTTAACATTTGTGTGTGTAAGGTTTCAGAGCGGCAGCGCGCCAGCATTTGCGCCAAGTGGTTCGGCATCCGATCGGACGAATCGTCGTCGCTCTCCAGGATCACCCGCCGCGGCAGATCGCGCGAACCGCCATCAGTTATACGCGGCCGACACCGTCAGCACGCCCGTGTAGGTGCCGGGCTCGGTGGTGCTGGCGAGCGCAACGCTGCCTCCCACACGGACTTCCAGCGTCCCGGAGGTGTCGGGCGTGCCGCTGAGCATCTGTGCGGCCAGTGGACCGGCGAGATTGCTCGTCGTGGTGACGAGCAAAGCATGCGGGCCGCTGCTGAGGGTGATCGAGGGCGGTATCTGGATCGACAGGGCACGCCCGCCCGCACCCGAGACGGTAAAGCGCGCCGCTTGCGGTGTGTCGCCCGCACTCAATGCCTGGACGCCGTCGGTGACGCTCCGCGCGCCGGCCGTGGAGATCGCAACCGATCCGCTGCTCGATGGCTTCACGATGCTGCCGAATCGAAGGTCTGCATCCTTGGTGATGGTGAGCGGCTGCACGATCGTCAGGGATCCCGTCGCCGTTTCGGCGACCTGCGCCATCGCGACGTGCGGCAATAGAAGCGCGAACGCCGGGCATATCGTACGGAAAAGCATCTATCATTCTCGTTTTGACGGCAGCCGATTTTCGGTCTGCCTGCGACCACGAGAAACGCGATAGGCGCGCGTCGGTTACCAATGCCTGCTTGAAAATGGTTTATCCGGTGCATCTGTCCGAAGGGGCAACCTCCGCCGCCTCAGACGAAATCGGCGTTCACGGTGTAGCGGGTCACCGTCGCGCCCCGCTGCCCCGCCGCTACGGTGATATCCATCCCGAACTGGATGGTGACGACATTGCCGAGACCCATCGGGTTGAGCTGGAAGTTCATCGTGCTCGCATCCGCCGGCGCCCCGCCGTTGAAGGTGGTGCCGGCAACCGCGCCGATGTGGAACAGGGTCAGCGACGCGATCGTACCGCTTGCCTGGGGCGCCATGGTGATGCGGATGTTGCGAACGAGGCAAAGGCTGGCGAGGTTGAGCAGCCCGCAAGTCAGCCGCATTGTCGGCGGCGTTACCGGTGCATTGCTGAGGCGGACCGCGTTGCCGGAGATCCGCGTCACCGAACCGTCCACGCCGATGCGAAACACCGTCGGCATCGTCCCCGCCACGATCTCGCCAAGCGCAGGCGTGGTCGCGACCGGCAGGGTCACGGTCACCTCCGCAGCGGCAGGCGTTGCCGCCAGGCCGAGCAGCGATGCGGCTAGCCCGCACGACATCCTAGAACGTCGCATCATTCGTCTTCAACTCTCTGGGCCAGAAGGGGTTTCATGCGCAGGAAGCCGCCCTGTGCGGGCACGTCCACGCAATCCGGCGCCTGCAGCGCCAGACGCAGTTGCGCGGCCTGGGCGGGGAGGATCCGGACCTGGTAGCGTCCGGGCGGAATGCCCGCGAACATCGCCGTCCCCAGATTGTCGGTCCGTGCCGGGAAGGATGCGCCGCCGCGCTCGGCGACAAGCTCAAGCGTCACCGCGGTGAGCGGCTGGGCGCCGTCCGCCGTGGCCATCTCCAGCTTCACTTCCACTTCGCCGGCCGCGCGCAGCGGGATCTCCAGCGGCGTGGTGCGACCGCGGCGCGGCACCAGCCGGATCGCGCCCGGCAGCTCGGCAAGGTACAGCTCGCTGCTCTGCGATGCGTCGATCCGCAGCTGGGCGGGCAGCGTATCGCCCAAATCCTCCGCCAGCACCTGCCCCTGCGCGTCGGTGGTCACGGTACCGGCGGGCGTAAAGACCTGCACGCCGCCCACCGGTTTCTCACCCGGCTGCCAACGGCCATCCCCATTGGCGTCGAGGAACGTGCGGATCGCCGCGCGACCGCTGATCGCCACGCTCGACGGGGCCAGCCCATAGCCTCGCCGCGCGGTCGGCGCGAAGGCGAAGGTGACTTGCAGCGCTGCGCGCCAGCTGCGCGTCCGAACGTCGTAGCCGCCTGCCGTCGTCAGATCGAAGTGCCGGAAGCGATGGCGGTACGAGGCGTCCAGCCGAAACCGGGACGGCGCGCCGCCTTGGCGTGACAAGATGACCTGCATGTCGCCCTGCGCCATTGCGACCTGCGTCGACACATAGGCGCTCTCGATGCCGGGGCGTCCGGTCACCCGATAGGCAAGGCCCGTGCGCAGCTGGAGCGCCGGGGCAAGCGGTGTCGATGTTTCGATCGAGGCGAGCTGCCGGGCGCCCGCGACGCCCCCGCTCCAGCCCTGCCGGCTGACCATCACGTTGATATAGGTAGCGCCGACCATGCCGGCGGCGCGCACATTGGCTTCGATACGGCGGGTTCCGTCCTGCTGCTCGATCCGTCGGATGTCGAACGCGATCGGCATGCGTCGGCCGCCCGGCAGGGGTGCCGCCAGATCGACTTGTGCGTCGGTAGCGCGGCGCAAGGGCGCGCCGCTCGACATGGGATCGCGCGTCTCGTCGACGAAGCCGCCGGCATATTCGGCGTGCAGCATCCGGAGGCTGACACCGCGGACACGTGAACCAAAGAGCAGGCTGGCGGCCCGCCCGCCACGGCTATCCAAGCCGACGACCCCGTCCAGCGCCGCGCCCGCCAGCATCGCCTTGATCCCGGCGGTGCCGGCAAGGCGTTCCTGTCCATACCAGGGGCGAAACCGCGTCAGCCCCGCATGCGCCGTGATCCTGCGGCTCAGCCCGCGATCGACCAGCGCGACGACGCGCAGGGCGTCCCCGGTGCGGGACCAGGGCCCGTCCTCCATCCGCAGCAGCGGCCGCTCGGGCTGGACGACGCTGAAGCGCACCGCGGTCTGACCCGGCTGCAGCAGGCCGGAGCCCAGCTGGAACGACCGGACATCCTCGCGTACCTGCCCCTGCGGGCCGTAGAACAGGATGCGGACCTGATGATCGCCGATCCCGAGCGATAGATTGTCGAAGCGGTAGCGGCCACCGCTCGCCGCAGCGCGGGCGGCGCGGAGCGTGCCGTCGACATAGACTTCGATCTGCTCGCCATCGGCCACATCGCCTTCGAGGACGAGCGGGTGCGAGAAGTCGAAGGGCTGCAGCGGCGCCGAGGAATAGAAGATGCCGCGCCCCGCCACGCTGCGCGCGCCGAGCAGTGCCTCTGGCGTCGCCACGTCGCCGACCGCGACCCGGCTGCCGCCGAGAATGCCGAGGGCGCGGTTGTCCGCGCTGGTACGCTCCAGGGTGAGCTGGACGTTGGCCGGCCCGGCGGAGTCCAGCCCGACAAAGCCCCGGAAACCGGCAAAGGCGAGATCGCCGGCCGCACGCACGCCCAGCCACCGCGATTGCAGCACGTCGCCGCTGCCCAGGCGCTGTCCGACATTCACCTCCACCGCGGGCACGCTGAACGCCCGATAGGGATCATTCGCGAGTATTGCCGCTTCGGCAGACGCCAGCTGCGAGAGCGCTGCGCGCCGTTCCGCGACCTCCCGATTGCGGACGCGCGGTAGGGTGCCCGTCGGCGTGACCTGCAACAGCTGTGCGTCGGCTGCCACACGCAGGCGCACCGGCAGCAGCTTCTCCATCGTTTCCGCGGCGAGATAGATATCGCCCTTGCGCACGCACGCACCGGGGCCGAGCGCGACCTTGGTCGTGCCCAGCTGTGCAGTGCCTGCATCGAGATCGACGGCAAGGCGCGTTCGCGGGTCGATCGCGCCGCTCGCATGCCGTCCATCGGCAGCGACGACGATCCCCAGATCGAGAATGCGCGCGAACTGGCCGAGCGGCAGCAGCGTGCCGCTCGTGCCGGCATAGGCATCCATCGTCTCGGCGAGGAGATCGGTTTCGGTGCGGACCTCGAGCCAGAGGAGCATGTCCTCCGAGGGGCAGGCGCGCACGCCGGCCGGGCCACTCGCCTGCGCGCTGGCCAAAGCCGGCGCGCTGATCGTGGCGAGGAGCAGCCCGCATCCGGCCGCTCGGACGGGTTTCACGGGATGATGAGGTTCGCCGAAGCGACCTCGACCGAAGCGGGCGCTTCGCGGTTGCTGAAAACCAGCCGTGCGGTCTGGCCGGGTGCCACTGCAGGCGCGGCCAACTGCACCGTGCGATGGTCGGTCTCGGGATAGAGCGCGATGCCGCGGATGCTGCCGAGCACCCGCTGATCCCGGCCGCGACCGGAAACCAGCTCGACATCGCCATATACCGAGCCCGGACCATCGCGGACGAGGTCGAAGCGCAGCGTCGCGCCAGCGGCGGTACCGCCGCGCGTCACCTGGAGCTTGTCGATATGCGCGGAGGCAGCCTTGGCGTTGGTCCGTACCACGATCGGGATGCTGACGCTGAACAGCGTCGAAATCTGCACCGCCACGCCGTTCGCCACGCCATTGTCGAGACGTTCGACCGTCGGCGGGGCGTCGCTTGCGGGCAACGCCGTAATCGCCAGATGGCTGCGGAGCTCGCCCGACGCTTCGGGGGGGCGCACCCGGATCCGCACCGCCTGGCTCTGCTGCGGTCCGAGCAGGACCCGGCGCGGGGTGAATTCCAGCACGTCGCGCGCCGAATGCTCGGGCACGAGCGCGTCGGCAGCCACCGGCCGGATGATGCCGTCGCTGGACATGGTCATGTCGATCAGGTCGATCCGGAACGCGGCGGGCACGCTGCCGCGATTGAACAGGTAGATCGTGGCGGTCCGCGACGTGCCGTCGAACACCACGCGGTGGTGCGACAGGCCCAGGTTGCCCGCCTGGGCCGCCGCCGGCGCGGCTGCGACCAGCATCGACGCGCCGACCGCGAAGCCGGTCCGCCGGAGCGCCCCGGGGATGCCGAACATCTTAGTTGTACGCCGTCGATACGGTGAAGGCGCCGGTGTAGAGGCCGGCGGGCGTGGTCGTCGCCAGCGCCACCGTGCCGCCGACGCGCACGTCCAGCGTGCCCGCGCCGCCCGCGGTTCCGCTGAGCGTCTGCGCGCTGAGGGCACCGGTGAGGTTGTTGCTGGTCGTCACGACCAGCGATTGCGATCCGTTCGCCAAGGTGAACGATGCCGGGATCGTCACCGACAGGGCATGGCCACCCTCACCCGAGATCGTGAAGCGCGCGGCCTGCGGGGTGTCGCCCGACGCCAGCGCCTGAATATCGCCGGTCACCGTCCGCGCGCCCGTCACTGCGACTGCGACTGCGCCGGCGGCCGACACCGGTCGAACGACGCTGCCGAACTGCAAGTCTGCATTCTTGGTAATGGTCAGCGGCTGAATGACGGTCAGCGAGCCGGTGCCCGAAGCAGAGGTCTGCGCCATTACTGCGTTCGGCAGCAACATGGCGGACACAATAAACGACACACGCACAAACATTCCGATTACCCCCACCTGAAGTTCGATGCGAAGGCAACAACCGCCTTCACCCACAAAGACTTATAGCTGGCAATTGGTAAATCTACTGCGCTAGGTGTTTCTACGTGTCATCGTTACGTATCAGTATCGGATTGCGGGAAGGGCTGATCTGATCATTTGCGCAATTATGCCTCCGTTCGATCTGTGAATGCCGCGGCGTACTACCAAATCGAGATGCTTTTTTTGATCGGTCATCTTTACTACGCACGCTCGGCGCCCTCCGGCATTCCTTGCTTCCGCATCCGCGCCTCCACCATTTTTCATCCTGCAAGCGCGGCGTCGACCGACAGCAGCCACCACGGCAAGAAGGGCGTGCACCACCATGCCACGACCTTCCAATCCCACGCCCGTCGCGCTGCAATGGCCTTCGTTGCGACGCACATCGCTGATCGTCAGCGAGACCGCCGAGGCCTAGGAGTAGAAGGCGCCGAACGCCTAACGGGTTGATCGCCGACCGTTCAGGCGGCGGTCGGCGTGTTTGGGCGCGATCAGCGCGCTGCGAAGGTCGTTGGCGACGTCACGCTCGGCACGGGCGGTCGCGATCCCGTGGCGAAATATCTGAGAACAGGGCTGCGGAGCCGCTTTGCCGTCTTGTACCGAGCGTTGCCTCCCATCTGCCGCAGCATCGAAAGCGGTTCCTGCGCGGAGAAGCACAGGAGATGCGCGCGCAAAGAATTGCAGCAGCGTCTCCCGGTGGAAGGTTGCCTTCTGGATCGGCGCGCCAGCCGCGTCGAGGCCGACAACGTGAAAGACCGTTTCGCCAATATGATGCCGAACACGGCTGCGTCTCTGGGCTTGTCTCGTATCGCCATTCCTTTCTCCCCCTTCACTGCGATTTTGCTTCGGAAGACAGGGCGGGTCATCCCGTTAAGTAAAGCGCCTGGTCGGCTTCGGGAGATCGTCTACCGGGTTCAGGGCCGGTTCCGGGTGACCCCTAGCACGGCCGACATCTCGGACAGTGCTGGCGCCGAGGCCATTCTGGATGCCATCCGCAAGCGCTGGGCGTGGGTGAAAACACATCTTCGCCGATGGCGCCTACGATCGCCTCAAGCTTACGGACAAGGCCAATTACATGGACTTCGTTATCGAGGTCATCCCCCGCAGTGCGGCCTAGCTACCAGAATTCACGACGGATCGCCCCACTACCCGACAGCGCAAAGAAATTCTAAGGTGATCGTCCGCGCAGTAGATTAGCCACGATAGGCGGGGCCAGTGTTCGGCCAGCCTGCGGAATGCCCTTCGGCAAATCGGGTTTAAGGCGGGGACAGCATTGTGCCAAGTTGGAGGATGGAAGAGCTAGCTTCGGCGCCATTGCCCTATATGACCGGTCAATCCGTCAACAAGCAGCTCACCACAAACTGCAACGCCCTTACTGAAGCAACATTCGATATCAACGACTCGACCTGGGTGACTTTCTACTTTGAGAACAGCGTTCCGTTATGGCTGGTTTTACTGTCGATCGCGACCCAGCAAGTTACGCTGGGCCAATCGATCACGGCGTGCGGGATCATCCTCACGAAGGGACTGCAAGTGACGCTCAACCCGATGGGCGGCACCTATACCGTGCTGCTGTCTGGCGAGATTATCGACAACGGGACAACATACCAGTGCAGCGGCACGCTACTCGGCAGCTTTTCCCGCGGTGCCGCCATGAAGCAAGCGGTCAAATCCATTCGAGAAGGGAGAATCCAATATGGGCCATGTTACGCTTCGAAGAACGTAAAGCGATCGGGATTAATCCAATTTGATACATGATTTTGGACTCACCGTCATCTGTTGACTCTCACAGAATCAAACTGATATCGTTCTCCCATCATCAAGAGTCGGGCTATGTAAAATGACATCTTGAGGCTTTATTTTGTTTCAGCAAGGGGGGGGTATTTTATGTCAGAGGCAATTACCATTTTTGCTGCTCCGGCGAAAACAACGACGCCGACCAGTCCCAATACTGACGTGGTTGCTACCCCGTCTGGTGACACAAATAATACGACCCAGCTGACATTCGAATATCAGGGGCGCATCCCGGTCTGGACTCCCGCGGTTTCGCAGGCGCAGCAGCAGGTCGTTCTTGGTGCCGACATCACGATCGGCTCGACGACGTGGAAGGCTGGTATCACGGTCCAATATGCCGCGCTGGGGGCAACCCAGTATACGGTGACGATCACCTCTGGTCAGATCGTGGACGATCGCGGGGTTTATTCGCTGGCGGGCCTTACGTTAGGGATCTTCCCGATCGCGAAGCCCTCCGCCGCGGGCAGCGAGCCGCCTGCCGAAATTTCTGGCGGCGACGTTCAGACGTTCCAGGCGCTGTCGACCATTAACACCCCGACCAGCCCTAACAGCAATGTTGTCACGACGCCAAGCGGCGACATGAACAATACCACGTATGTGTCTTTTCAATATCAGGGGCGCATCCCGGTGTGGAACCCGGTGGTGTCTCAGGCCCAAAATATTGCCGTGCTGGCTGCCGATATCACGATCGGCTCGACGACGTGGAAAGCGGGCATCACGGTTCAATATGCCGCGCTGGGTGCCACGCAATATACGGTCACCATCATCGTCGGACAGATTATCGACGATCGAGGATTGTATAATTTGAACGGGACGTTGCTCGGCATCTTCCCAATCGGGTGAGCGGACATGAACGCGCCCGCACCAGAATTCGAGCAAGTCGGGAAGAGTTCGGTTTATGAAACCAGGGTAGCCGGTTCGGTCGGTTGGGCCGGCTACCTCCTGGCAAGTGGAACCTTACCTGCAAGTATCCCCTTTCAGAGCTCGCTTACGACCTATAACGGGCATTATCTTTTCTGCGCGGCACGGCCAGCAGGCCTCGATGCCGATCCGGCGGGGTTCGCAGAGAAGGCTTTGCGCTACATCTCCGGGGCCACGCGCAATCGCGCGGTCGTGTGGCTGGCCTCGCCCAGTGATCCTGGGATGTTTGGCGATTTCAAGCAATACGGCCTGCCGTTCCTGTTCATCGCCAACGTCTATCAGGCGACGGACGATCTGAACCTGTGGTTCGGCACCAATGCCAGCTTCTACATCCTGGCGCAGACGCGCCTGATGATCAGCAATGGGGCGCTGCAAGTGTACGCTTCCGCGTCCGCCGTGCCGCCGTTTATCGGTTTCCGGGACAAGGGTTTCAAGACGCTCGGCATTCAGCTTAGCGCCGGCGCCGACAATCGGATCAGCGCTTTCGTTCCGTTTACGGGGGCCAATACGGGGTGTGCTACCTTTAGCGGCGTATTGGATACGAATTTGGCGTTCGTTGCACAGGGGCTGGGGCAGGGTTTTCGCTACGTCGTCAACAACCAGACGAGCAGCAGCGTCGAGACCATCGATTACCAGGCGTTCGCGGTGTCGCAACTGCCGCCCAGCCTGCCGGTGGCCGGCAGCTTCGACCCGTCCGACCCGGCGAACCGCGTGATCACGGCGGCCTCGCTGGAGCAGGGGTATCTGCGGTCTGGAATGGCGCTGAAGGGCGCGCCGGGGCTGGTCAGCCAGTATCGCACAACCGGTGGACTGCCGGTGGTGCTGACGCCGCTCGGCTCGGACGACGCCGATATTGCCCCGGCGCTGGGCGCAGGTGGCTTTGCCTGGGCGACGGGTGCCATGCGGACGGCCCTGACCGGTACCGCTGCTGTCTATCTCGGTTTGACCGGTAAGTACGGGCTGGGCGTCGACAAGATTGTCGCGGGCACGCCGCAGCGCCTGATGGGTGGCGTGTTCGGATCGGAATCGCTGAGCTTCATCACCTATGACCATGCGCTACCGTCCGCACGGAATGATCTGCTGCATACGATCCCAGCGCGCCCGGGCTATGCACCGGTTTTTCCGTTCGAAACGGCGGATTTGAACATGCCGGACAGCGGTGCCGTGTCACCGCGGCTGACGCATGATTACCAGACGGGCTGGTCGACACTGGTCGCGGGGGCGGGGAGCATCGCGTATTCCGCCGAACCCGAAGGTAGCGCGCTGTACGCGGCGCTGCCAAGCGATCCCGCGCCCAATGCCGACGATGTTGCGGTGCTCGGATCGGCGCCGCCCGCCATGCCGCTGGCGCAAGGAGCGGACAGAACCTTTCCGCTTGTGCCATATGGCGGGGCGGCGGGCGTGGATGGCAGGACGCTGGTGCAGTTCGAGAGTCAGATCATCGCTGCCACGCGCAAGACGCTGATCTCTAGCTATGGTGCCGATACCTGGGCGGCACGCGCGCAGGCGACGCGCACTTTTGCCAGCGCGGGGCCCAGGGCGATGGAGACGCCCCCGATCGATGGGACGACGCCGCAAGGTTTCATCGTCCAGCGCGACCCGGCGACCGGCGCCTATCTGAAGGTGACGATGGCGCAGTCATTGATCCCGCCGCTCCCGCCCTCGCCACCGCCACCGTCACCGCAGACGGGCGAGGCGAGCGTGCTGCCGTTCGAGCTGGTTCATCCGACCGTGGCGATGCAGGACGCGCTCCAGACCAACCAATTGTTCATGGTGGCGGTCAACCCCGAACCTTTAACCGACCCTGCGGTGAGCGCGACCTTCAGCAACACCGTCAGGATGGCGGACTGGACGATGACCGCGAACGTCGGCGCGGGCGCGTCCGCTACGGCGTATAAGAACGTCCTCATCATGAAATTCTGCTCCGGGTCGCTGCTGGAGCGCGTGACCAATCCCAACCGCTGGACGGCCGCGGAGACGTTCTCGATCCTGCCCGGAACCCCGCCTGAAACCCGTGCGCTGTCTTATACCGGCCTGTCGCAATGGCTGCAGGACTATATCGCCGCCGCAATTGCCAAGTCGACCGGCCCGTCGGGCGCATTTTACCAGAACTTTGCGCAGATCGCGGCCGATCCTGATTGGACCGGCGTCATCGTGCTCGCCGCCGACCTCAGCGCGCAGGATTTGCCGAAGGAGATTGCCGGGCTGGCTGCGGGGATCGATTTCACGCGGTTCGCGGCGCATCATTTCGGCTTCACCGTCAGCCGCGTCGAGGTCGATAAGGCCAGTTCGCAAATCTCCATGGCGAAAGGCAATTCCAGCCTGTTCGGCCTGATCGATTATGAGGACCCGCTCTACGCGGCGAACATCGCGGCGGGTGTGGGGCCAAGTGTGCCCGTGCCGGTGTCGATGCAGGGCGATTTCGATTTCACCGTGCTGCAGCTCCAATCGCTGTTCGAGCATGCCAAGCTGGTCCGGTTCCAGAGCCATATACAGCTTTCGATCAAGGCGCTGTTCGCAGCGCCGGTCACCAAGCTCTTCAATGCCGGTCAGGGACAGCCCTTCCCTGGAATCGTGCTGGGCGGCAGCTATGTCGAACAGAATGGCCGAGCGTCCTATGTGTTCGAGCAGAACGATCCCAACGTCCTGATCAGCCCGTCGAACGTGCTGCCAGCCGTTGCCTTCAACCGGGTGCAGTTCAACACGCTGGGCACGCGCGACAATGGCGCGACTGTGGCCAGCAGCTTCCTGGTGTGGGGCGCATTCGATTTCACGGCGCTTACCAATACCATGGGCGATACGCTGGATCTGCTGTCGTTTGGAAGCCCTGCCGGGACGCCCCCGTCGGCGCTGGGCAAGGGACTGGCTTTCTCCGGTCTGATGATCGGCATGAGTTATCCGGCAACGACGCCGAGTGCCAAGCGCTTCGCGGTCGATACCGGCAATTTGGCCTGGGACCTCAACGCGTCGGCACCCCGCGATGAAAGCCTGTTCCGCGGCTTTGCGCTACAACTCAAGAGCTTCGTCAACGCGACGGGCGACCAGAAGCCCGGCGATTTCGGCTTCCTGCCGGTGACCTCGCAACTGAACCTTGCCGAGCTGGGCGGCCCGTGGTTCGGCGCGGTGTATGATATCACGCTCGGCGGGCCGGGCGCGCTGGCGTCGGGCATGGGCTTCCAGTCGCAATTGCTGGCGGCGTGGTCGCCGGCCACCACGGGCACCGACAGCGAACGTTCGCTGTTCATCGGGATGAGCCTACCCGGTGCGGCCCCGGGGGCGAGCATGTTCAGCCTTCAGGGCGTGCTCAAGGTGGCGGTTGGGTCGGTCTCGATCCTTCGCCAGCCGGTCGCGAAGGCCCCGGGTCGAACACTGATCGCGGGCGAGCAGGATTTCTTCTATTGCTTGCGGATCGACGATATCGGGATCAAGATCTTCGGCATCGTCAAGCTGCCGCCGTCGGCCAATATCCAGTTCTTCCTGTTCGGCGACCCCAATAGCAGCGGCAGCCTGGGCTGGTATGCCGCGTATGTCGCCGACGACAATCCCGGCTGCAGCCAATCGCTGGCATTCGCCCCGGTCGCCGAGACGCACGCGGAGGAGCCGGCATGACCAGGGTCCTTATCTGGAACATCCAGCAATTCTCGGTGAACAAGATTTTCTCGGCCTCGACCGCGGTAAGCCCCGGGCATGGCGGATTGCAGGATCAGGTGGCCGCGCAACAACGCAGGAGCGTGATCAATTATGTGTTGAACGCGACCCAGCCCGACATCATTGTGATCGTCGAGGTAAGTTCCGGCGAGAACATCGCGGGCGATCTGGCGACGCCGACGGGTGGGCTTGAGGCGATCGCGCACCTCCAATACCGCTTCAATCAGTTTGCCGGCACTCCCGGCGGGTGGAACGCCGTTCCTCCGCTGTATATCGGCACCGGGGGCAGGGCGGAGACGATCGGAATCCTGTATCGCCGCACGAACGATGCCGGCACGATCTCTCGCTATTTTACGGGTCCCAATATCTGGACCGGTGGTACTGCTGGTGCTTCGGTGCGGCCGGGCATGGGGGCACCGCTGGCGGCACCCTATACCGGAATACCGCTGCCGATCGGCACCGTGAATATCAACGGCATGCTTGTCCCGCACGGCTTCGGCGGCGCGCGCCAGATTCCGGCGGCGGCGCTGCACAATGCCGGGGTTGCCGAAAACCTGGTTGCCGCGCGGGTCAACTTCGATGACGGGACAGGCAACGGCACCGACGTCGATTTCGCGGGGTTACGCCAGCCATATATGGCGACCTTTACCGAGGCAAATACCGTGGGCGGCGCAATCCAGCGCGACCTGACGCTGTTTGCCATTCACTCCCCGCCGAACAACAACACCGCAGCAGTCTATATCAACGTGTTGGCGGCGCTGCCTGACGTCGTCGGCCCGCTCGGGGCAAACGAGACCCGGATCATCGGTGGCGATTTCAACATCAATTTGCTGGCGGGGGACGGATCGCCGTCGGGTGCGTACAATCCGCTGACCAATGCGCCCAATGCTTACAGCGTGCTGCTCAATCCCACCGCCGCGGGGGCACCCGCCAATCTAGACCAATATCGCGGCTATTTCTCCACCCATATTCGCGGGAAGCACAATGATGCTGCATCGCTTTTCCTATGGTCGGATGGAATCTTCAATCCCAGCTACTACCCAGGTTACGGGTATGTTGGATCGGATTTTACAGCGACGCCGGTCTATTCGATCGACAATGTTCTGGTCTGGCCGTTGGGTGGTCACAATTACGAGACGACGGTAATGAACCTGGTTACCGGCACCCCGCTCAATGCGGTTGGTGTGGTTGCCGACAACCCGCCGCAGGGCACGATCGTGATGCCACCGATCCTTGGCAATCCGCCGATCGGCTGGCCCTTCGCCCCGGTCTCGGCAAATTATCCCGGCATCGCCATGGCGCGCATGATGACCGGCTGGAACAATTACGGACGGCTACGCAACACCAGCGATCACTTCGGAATCTACGTGACCGTTTAGGCGCAGGGAGAGAGGCATCACATGAGCGCCATCGACAATCTGCGCGCCGCGGTTTTGGCTGCCGCTGGGGACAAGGCGTTCGCGCTTGATGCAGCATTCCTGACGGCCGGCCTAGCCGATCCAGCGGTGCGCGTTCCAGCCGAATACGATAGCTGGGTTAGCGCGGCATTCTTCCTGACGGAAGCGGCGGATTTCACCGTCACGGTCGCCAAGAGCGATGTCGGTGCGGTGTCCGGCGCGGCGTTCACGGTGACGAACGCGACCATTCCGTTCGTTGGCGTCACGGTGCCGCTGGCCGCGCAGGCAACCCTGGTCTTTACCGTGGATGGCGACGCGCTGGTAGTGCAGGTGGAAACTACCCCGGCCGGGTGGAAATGGACCGACTCCTTTCAATTCATGAACGGTTTTCCGTTCAACCAGTTTCCGACGCTGAAGGGCGTCACCTTCGTATTCTCGACCAAGAGCGGCACCTATCCCATTGGCGACACCAGGGGCCGCGCCGTCGTTGGCGGGGCGGTGCAGAATTTCGACGCGACGGTGCCGCTTCCCGCAATCGTCGCGCCGTTCCTGCCGCTGTTCGACGGGCTCCACGCGCCGGCCGGGGACTTGCTGCTCAGCGGGCCGCTCAACATGGCGGCGTTCAATGGCGAGAGCGTGCTGTTCCCGCCCGGTCGCTTGTCGGCGGCGATCCAGAACGGCAGCTTCAATCTCACCTATCTCACGGTCGAGGACCCAAGCGTCACGATCACGATCCCCGCGCCGGACAAATCGGTGGTGGTGGATGGCGCGCTGATCCTCGCTGATCCCCTGGCCGATCCCGACGCGGGTGACCAAGCCCCGACGCTGGCGATTTCGTCGCGCTTCGACGTTGGCAATGCCGGGCGCTACACGCTCGATGTGGCGGTCACGCCGGGTGCCACGACGAGCTACACAATCGGACTGTCGGTCGCGGAAGACGGCACGCCGATCACGCCGGCAGCCATTATCAATCTGATGGGCGGCAACGGCGGTTACCTTGCCGCCACGCCCGATACGGTGCAGCAATTCCTTACCTTTGTCGGGCTCAATGGTTTTTCGATCTCCGGCGAAATGGGCGCATCGTACAAGGTTACCTCGCTTTCGGTCGACATCGGCAGCTCGAAGAACACGCGCTGGACGATTCTGCCCGATCCGACCGGAGCGCTTGATTTCACGATCAACAGCTTTTCGCTCAACTGGGCGATGGCCTATCCGTTCGATCCGCCCGCGCGACAGCAATTATATGATTTCTCGACGACGTTCACGCTGGCCACCAGCGTGTTCAAGGGGCCGGGCGGGGTGGGGGACGGCCTCTTCCAGGTCAAGTTCAACTCGCAGCGGCAATTCTACGCGAACTTCACGGGGACCGCGAAACTCAGCGACTTCCTGGCGACCCTGTCGGGCGGGGCGGTGGTGCTCGATCAGGCAAGCATCGGGGATTTCGAGCTTGGCGATATCGCGCTGGCAATCGACTATGGCGCGCAGAGCTTCAGTTTCAGTTCGGGTTTCAGCCTCGATCTCAATCTGTTGCAGGTAAATGGCGAACCGATCCTGGCCGTTCGCGACGGCACCGTCCGCGTGGCCGCGAAGGCGCCGACCCAGACCAAGAGCGGTGCTAACGCGACCACCTTCCTGCAATCCGCCGGGCCACAGGCGATCGCACTCGCCGCGCAGGCCGGGTCCGGAACGCAGTGGCAGGCCGGGATCGGCGGGTTCCTTAAGGTCGGGCCGTTAGAGGCCGCCGTCAGCGTCGCGTATGACGGGTTCGTCACGCCCAAGCGCTGGCAGCTCGGCGCATCGCTGTCCCGCCCGCTGCCGCTGTCGGATCTGATCAACCAATATTTCAGCCCCGGTTCCAGCTACGGCTTCCCGTCCTTCATCCCGGGCAATCTTGTCATCACCGCTTTCTCGATCGACGCGGTGATCCCGGCGGAGACGGGGGCGCTGAAGACCAGCTACGATATCGCCACAGCCTTCAGCTGGACCTTTGCCTTCGGCGATCAGACGGTCGGGATCGACCCTGCGAAACTGGGGCTGAGCTATGACGGCAACAAGCCGGTCAATCAGCAGTTTTCAGGGTATGCGCAGGGCACGTGGATCTATTCAGCTATCAATCTCCGGCTGACCATGGGCTATCAGTTCATGCCCACCGCATTGGGCACGAACAATATTCTGTTCGTTGAATGGCAAGGCTTCCGGGCGGAGTGGCAAAGCGGCAAGGAACTGGTGACGTTCAGCCTGAAGGGTTGGAGCATCGGCACGCTGATCCAAGCATTGGTCCGCACGCTCGGCAATCCGTATTTCACGCTCGATTCACCGTGGACCCTGCTCAACCAGATTTCGCTCGATGCGCTGCGCGTCAATGTCTCGCTCAAGGAGGGCGAAAGCTTCAGCCAGCGGCTTTCGGCAAGCTATCAATTGTCGAGTCCGATCAATCTGGGGTTCATCAGCATCACCGCATTGACGTTCCGTCGTGACACCGACGGCAAGGTCACGCTGGCGATTGAAGGGGCGAGCCCGCTCGCCGCGACCGACCCGGCGTTCAAGAATCTCCTGGATCCTGCCAAGGGCCAGGACGTCCAGAACTTGCCGACCGTCCCCGGCCGGGGCGAGCAATGGTTCAAGCTGTTCCTGCTGGTGCTGGGTCAGCGGATTGGAATCACCGGTTACGACAGTTTCAAAAACACCAAGGAAGTGATCTGCGCGCTCCAGAACGTACCCAGCACAACCGGCAAGACCAACCCGGTCGATCCCAATGCGAATAAGGGCGGCGCAAAGGGGCAGCCATATTACAACCAGTCGAACAATTGGATCATCGCGGGCCATATGGGCCTGATGAAAGTCGGCAATACCTGGTCGATCGATGCGATGCTCGTATTCAACGATCCCAATCTCTACGGGCTGCGGCTCGCCCTCGCAGGCGAGAAGATGGGCGGGCTGGCCAACCTCGTTATCGATATTCTCTACAAGAAGATCACGGACGACATCGGCGTCTATCAGATCGAATTCACATTCCCCGATATCATCCGGAACCTCAATTTCGGTGCAGTATCGATCACGCTGCCGCAATTGGGCGTCAAGGTCTACACTAATGGCGACTTCTTCATCGACATCGGTTTTCCCTATAATCTCGATTTCCGGCGTTCTTTCTCGATTTCGGTGATCGTTTATGGCGTGCCGGTGCTGGGATCGGGAGGGGTCTATTTCGGCAAGCTGTCCAATGCGACATCTACGAAAATTCCGAAAACCAATCTCGGCACCTTCGACCCGGTGATCGAGTTCGGCCTCGGGCTGCAACTCGGCCTCGGCTATAATTTTGAGAAAGGCCCGCTCAAGGCCGGTTTTGCGCTGACGGTGTTCGGCATCATCGAGGGGGTGATCGCGCCATGGCACCCGTACGATTCCTCGGGCACCGATCTGGTGCGCGCGTCGAGCGGCGGCGCGCTGCAGAGCGACTATTATTTCAAGGTTTCGGGCACGGTCGGCATCATCGGGTTGCTCTATGGCAGCGTCGATTTCGCGATCATTTCCGCGTCGATCAACGTGCGGATCGTCCTGTCCCTGCAGATCACCTACGAATGCTATCGTGAGATTCCGGTGATTGCGTCGGCCAGCGTAACCGTGAGTCTGAAGGTCAAGATCGACCTGGGCCTGTTTTCGATCTCGATCAGCCTGTCCTTCTCGACGAGCGTGTCGGCGACCTTCATCCTCGGCTCGTACCAGACCGCGCCATGGGAAGTGGGCAGCGACGGGATGCGCGAGGCGCTGGCCGCGCCGCAACCCTTCCTGCGCGGTCCCGATGCTGCCGCCCGGCTCGCCCGCACCCTGCGGCCCAAGCCCAAGCGGCTTGCCCCCGCCTCGATGCAGCGGGGGGCGTTCGCGACCGACGCCAGCACCGCCCCCATGCTCAACCTGCTGGCCGGCGCGCAATATACCGTGCTGGCACCCGAGGGCGCGACCGACCCGGCGCAGAATGAAGGTGCGTTCGTCTTCTTGCTGGCGATGGATGCGCCCGATCCCGCGGCGGGCGCGGGGGCGGGGAACACGTCGTTCGACACGCTTTGCCGCCTCTATTTCCCGTGGATCATCGATGCGCTCGGTAACCCCCATATCGACACTGTCGATCTGGCTGAGACGCTTGCGACATCGGTCACGCTTGCGGAACTCGAAGCCTATATCACCCGGCTCGCTGATACCGCCAATCCGGTGCTGACGATCGGCGCTCTGCTGCGTTTCCTCCATGACGGCTTCACGCTCAACATTCAGGATCCCGCTTTCGCCGATGCGAGCGGCCTGAAGGCGGCTTTGGAAAAGGGTTCGGTCCTGTTTCCAGTGTTCGACGGACTGTCGCTCACCCCCCCCGATGCCCAGCCCGTCCAGAATTCGTTGCCGATCGACTTCCAGACCTACGCAACGGCGACGCCGGGCTATGCGGCCGCGATCAGCGCGCTCTTCGCGCAGGTGGCCGCGCAGATCGATGCGCAGAACCGCCAGCAACCGGTGGCGGCGACGCTCGACGCACAGGCGGAATCGATGGCCGCGCTGGTGTTCGTCGACAGCTTCACGCTGATCGCGCGGCAATTGCTCCAGGCGGGCGCCGACGCGCTCAAGAGCTATGCCTATCCGCTGACCAGCAGCAGTTCGATCGAGACGATCCTGACCGAACTCAACGGTGTGGCCGGCAACGCGCTGACGATCGCGGACGTCGCATTGCCCAACGTCAATCATCCGCTTGGTGCGAAGGTGTCGCTCAGCATCGACGGCCTGTCGTTCGTCACGCAGACCGGCGACACGCTGCAGAGCGTCGCCACGCGTTACTCGGACACGGCAACGCCAGCACGCTGGACAACCACTCCGGGCCAGATAATCGTCGCCAACCGCACCCGGCACATGCTGCAGGGCGGCGTCCGGCTGACGCTGACCAATGCCGCTGGGCAGCCGCAGAATGTCGTCACGCGCCAAGGCGACAGTTTCGACGACATCGCGCTGCAATTGGGGCCGATCACGATCGAGGCGCTGGCAGGGCAGAACGTGCTCTACGCCACGCCCGGACTGCTGACGCCGACCCTGCCGCTGACGATCCCGCCGATCGCCTATACCACCAGCACGGGCGACAATGGCGCATCGACCGACACGCTCGCCAGCGTGGCCCAGCTTTTCCAGACGACCACCGCTGCGATCGCCGACGCCAATGCCGGGGTTGCCGGCCTGTTCGCACCCGATGCCGAGGGCGGACTGTTGACCGTGGCCAATCTTCAGGCGCTGTCGGTCGGCGCGCTATGGAATGCGATCGCGGCGACGGGGCAAGTCGGCCAGACCGCCGGGATGGTCTCGCGCTTCCTCGTCTACGGTCTGCGGCTGCCATCCGGCAATGGGCTGAGTCTGTCGAACGCCTTCCGTTATCCCGGCGGTCAGTCAGCCTATGGCGTCTATCAACTAACCGGGCAGCAATTCCCGGTGCCCGCCTCGGCGACTGACTATGACCTCACCGTGGTGCGCGCGGCGATGAGCCACGACGTGTCTCTCGACTTCATCCAGTTCAACGGCAAGTCTTCGGACAAAACAGAACTCACGATGGAGGTGAAGTTGACGGCGGCCTATGCGGCCCTGAAAGTCTTGACCGACTGGGCAAAAATACCCGGCAACTTCGTGCCGAGCCCAGGCTTCACGGCGCTGCCGCTCGCCGAGCGACAGGCCAAGGCATTCACCGCTGCCGGCTTCGCGCGCTGGTCGAGCGGTTCGGTGCCGCATCTGACGCTGCTCACCGATCGCTCGGGCGTGTCCACGCTCGCGGATGGTGCTGTCGCCGCACAAATCCAACCGACGCTATGGGCGCTGCCGCCCGCACAGATGAATCTGGTGGCAGCGCGCGAGCAATCGATCCAGGCCGTGCTCCCCAACACGCGGGACACCTACAAAGTGTTGCCGCGGTTCCAGCCGCAAGTCGGCACCACAAACCCGGCAACGGGGCAGACCAGCTTCGCTTCGCTCGCGAATTGGGCGTGGTGCACGCGCATCGACATCGAGATCAAACGGCTGCCCGATGCGCAATTGCTCGCCCAGCAAACCGGCGCGGGTGAATTGCCGAGCGGTGCGGCCTCGGCCCCCTCCTTGCCGTTCATTTACGAACTGGTCGGCCCCAATTCGGCCGATGGCGTCCGGCTCGAGCGGATCCTCACCGCGATGAACGATCTTGGCGAAGACATGGCCTCAGGCGTGTTCCTGCTCTATAATCAGGCGGGGCCGGGCGAGCCGATGCTGGTGACGCCGGCGGACGACGCCTTCCTCGCTTTCATCACCCAGACCAACCTTTCGACAGAGACCAACCCGCCCATGCGCAGCGCGCGGGGGCTGTCGGCCGAAGGCGCGCCACCCCGCGGCATAGCCAACACGCCAAGCGAGTTCATCCGCTTGCTGTGGGAATTGAGCACGGTCCGCAGCGGGGGCTATTACCTGTATTATGAGGACATCGCGGCGGGCGCCGGGCTGCCCGCAGCGGTGTTCGATTCCTCGGGCTCGGGAACGATCACGGTGGTGGTGACCTTTGCTGCCGCGGGCGCTGCGTCGTTCGGCGAGACGTTGCCCAATTTCGTCACGTCGTTCGTTACCACCGATGCGATCGACCCGCAGAGTGACGCGCTCCAGACGCTGTCGCTGGCATCGGTCGGCCTGACCGCCCCGGTTGCAGCAGCGGATTCGCTCGCGAGCTTGTCGGCGATCTATGGGCCGGGACCAGGGCAGATCGCGGAGGCCAATGGCGACACCGCCCTCGCGACCGGCGCGCTGATCCCGATCACCGGCGCGGTGCGGCAACTGACCAACACCGATCTGGTGCGGAATGGCGGCGTGGTCGATGCGGCGGCGACGCTCGACAAGCTGGCGGCTCTGTTCGCGGCAGGGGCGGTGTCGGTGGGAGGCAATCCCCCGATCACCGGGCAGGCCATCGCGGCTCACAATCCCGGCGTCACGGTGGCGCTTGGAGCGGTGTTCTATATCCCCCCGGTCACCTACAAAGTCGCGCCAGCCGCCGCACCGGGCGCAAGCTTCAACAGTATGGCAGCCTATTATGGCTTGAGCATCGACCTGCTGGCACGCAGCGCGACCGATGCGCCGGGCATCTTTCCGGCGGCGCCGATCAACATCGACCCGCAACTGTTCGACCTGCGCGATCTCTTGCCGCCACAGAACCTCGGCGTGGCCCTGGACCGGGTCAATTACGGCGTGCCGCCCGACAAGCCGACCGATCCCGATTTTGCGCGCGATACGATGTACCAGCTTTACACGTCGCTGGCGGCGGGGTTGGCCCAGAACGTCTTCTACAAGCCAAGCCCGCTTGGACTGCCCTTTGGTCCGCAGGATCATGGCGACGATGCGGGCGAGGCGTTCCACAGCCATGTCCGCGCGGCAAATGCGCGCGGCGACCGGCTCAATGCGACGGCCGAGGCCGAGCTGGAGTATCGCCAGTCGCTGGGCGTCAGCAACGCGTTCGCGCAGGTCAATGCCGCGCCAGTTCCAAGCGACCCCAAGCTGCCGAGCAAGGATGCCAATCCCTATCTCGGCGTGGGCACCACCGCACAGGTTGCGCTGCAATGGCGGGACATTTTCGGCAACACGATCGTCACGCCGTTCGAAGCGCCGTCGCCGACCTATGCTGGCGCGCTCAACGGCTCGGCGGTCCCGACGCTGTATCGCGATCAGCTCATTGGGCTGGGCGGCTGGATCAATACCAACGCCAGCTATACCTACGACGCGGCCAATAGCGCGCTTGCGTTGCGGTTCGCGCTCAACGCCCTAGCGTATCAGGGGCCCACCGGCCAGGCGCAAGCCGAGCGGGATCTCCAGCTTTACACCCGCATCTATTACCAGCTGCATCAGGATTATTCGCAGGTCGCGGTGCCGGTGCCCGGCGTCAGCGGAAACGCGGTGACGATGTATGTCAGCAATTCGCTGATGGCGACGGCTGAGACGAAGCTCGACGCGGAAGCAGAAACAATCCGCGGCTATGTGCGCGCGTGCGTGCTCTATCTGGGCGCGATTGCCGCCGGCCAGCCGGGAACTGTTCCGGCGGCGACCGTGTCCATTCCGGTCGACGTGACCAGGATCGCAGCGGGTAATATCATCGAGATGGACGTCGCGTTGCGGCTGTCGCGCAATCCGTTGCTGGTCGAGCCATCGGTCGCCGCGCTGCGCGACGGACTCAGCGTGTCGGGTGCGATTCTGCCGCACGCCGATAGCGACGCCAATGTCGCCTACACCGCGTTCAGCGTGCAGCTGGAGAAGATGTTCCAGACCGCGGACTGGTACCTCAAGGTCGGCGAGGGTCTCTCGCGCCAGGGCGAGGATGCAGCGGGCGGGACGCAGCAACTTTGGGCGGTGCGTTTCGGCAAGACAGCGGGCAAGGGTATCTATTTCGAACTCGGCACCCAGCCGAGCTATTATGCGCCCAAGCCAGTCGCCAAGGCGCTGCAAAGCGGCGCGGTGACGATCACCGGCTACGATACCGGGGATAGCCAGAACCTCAATCTGGACGGCGTCGATCTGAACCAGTGGTTCCAGGCGACGCTGGACTCAATCGACAAGTTCTTGTCCGCGACCTACGCGCCGCACGCGTTCATTCTCGACAAGCTCGACACCGTCGCCGATCCGCTCAAGGACGGGTTGCTGGGGGAGGTGCTCGCCACCAAGGAGACGCTGGCGAACGCGATCAGCGGCACCGCGCTGCCGATCCTGTCGACCAGCGCAGCCGACGATTCGACGCAGGCTGCGGCGGCGGAAAAGCTGCGCCAGCAATTGCTCAATCAGCTCGGGGCCGCCTATCGCGGTGGTGCCGCCGTCGTTTTCGGCCTAACCAATGTCAGCGGGGCTTCCGGGGCCGACCCCGCCGGCCCGCCCAACCTCTATGGCCAGCCGATGGGGGCGGTCGAAGGGCAACCCAACAACCAAAACTTCACGCTGACCCCGACGCGTATTCCGCTTGGGCCGGTGAAGCTGGAGAACGAGATTCTCGATCCGCGATTGGCGTTCGTGTTCATCTCGAAGAACGTCGATGACCAGGCCTTTGTCCCGCTGACGCTCGACGTGCAGATCAGTCACCTCGAATTCGATCGCGCCAGCGTGCCCGGGATCGAAGGCTATGTGGAATCGCGCTGGCTAGCCTTCGTCAACGGGCCGTTCCCATATACTTTGGGCAATGGCGTTTCTACCATTCCGGTGGTCAACCGCAATTTGCCGACTCCGCCCACGGTAGCGAGCCAGACCGCACGGCAAGTGACCGGCACTGTGCCCCCGCCCGATGCGGCGACGCTCAACAAATGGGGCTATGCGTTCCAATATCTGTACCAGCAGGCCGCGTCCGACGCGGTGTCCTACACGATCGAATATAGTGGTTCGGGCGATGCGGTCGCGAACGGTACAGACGATGCGGTGAGCCTCGATCTGTTCGCGGCGCTCGCCCAATTCACGCTCAATTACGACGCGATCTTACGCGACATGAACCTGTTCCTCGTCAAGATCGACGGGGAAGAGCCCGATCCCCTTACCTATTACGGCGCAAAGAAGGCGGTCACCGCCTTTGCGACCCAGACCAAGGCCATCGCCACCGCCTATGCCGCCAGCCTGAAGGTCAAAGCGGCAGCGGTGACCGCTGACCCGGCGCGCGTGATCGTCAAGTTCCTGTCGACGCTCGACGCGGATGCGGACGGCCGTGCCCGCACCAATATCGTCAATGTCACGATCAACGGCATGGACGCGACCTGGGATGCGGGCGGCGGCACGATCTCGGGCGGCGGAATCACGCTGCCGGCGCCGGTGATCGAGATCGAGCCGGACACTTATACCGCGCAGCCCGTTCCGCCGCTTGAGCTGCCGCCGGGCGTGACGCTCGCGTATCTGTATTCACATGAGGTCGAAGGCGCGATCGTCTATCTTCCCGACGAGGAAGCGCTGGGCATTGCCGGTCGAACGGTTTCCATGGCGCCGCTCGACGTGCTGGCGTTGCAAAGCGGCTGGGCGTCGGTGTTCGTCAGACGCAACCTCGCGCTGTTCCCGATCGGCGACTTCGGCACGGTGCGCACCAACGAAGCCTTCCTGTTCCAGACCCCCGAAGTGCGTTTCGCCAATCCGATCGTGCCGCGGCTGATTTATGAGAGCTTTGCGCTCGACGCGATGGCGGGGGCACCGGCTGACCTGGAGGCGCAATTGTCCCTGTTCTTTAGGCAACTCTACAGCGGCGATGCCAAGACTGCCGCCGATGTCTCGATGCAAGGGCTCTACAGTTACGCGCTGGTCGCGGATCATCCAGGGATCCCGCGCGTCCGCTTGCCGATCAATCTGCTCACGCCATCGCCCTCGGTTGTGGATCCGACAGTGCAACCGCCTTTCGTCGCGCCGTTTGCGAAGGTGATTGCCGATTGGCGCGCGACCAACCAGCCAACCACCGACGGCGCGGCGCGAGTGGAGATCGAGCTGAAGGTGTTTGGCGCGATCGGCGAGGCCAAGCAGCCGCTGATCCAGATCGGCCAGGTTACGTCCCGGGTGTAGCGGGTGCGCCTCCGTCGACCGGCACGCGCAGGCTGGCCGCCTCACGCCCCCGGCAGATCAGGACCATCAAGTTTCGGTTAGATGCGTTTCGCCGCGGCGCTGGCGGACTATGGCGATCGCGTCCCACTACGTGGTGGCGCTTCTTCGCCGCGGGCATGAGGATCTTCCTGCTTTGGGCGGATTGACCATGCAGCCATTGCTGGCAGCGCGACGATTGGATCATCGCTCAACTGCGCAACCTTTCCAGTGTGATGTAGCGGGCGCGCTGGACCGACGCGTGTGGATAATTATTGGTCAAGCGGATCGAAGTCCGGTTTTGATTTTCTTCTTGTCGTTAGAGTTCAGCGAATGATCTTCGATTGTGTTATTAAACAATGATATACGATGGTCAATTATCAAATATCTAATTGAATGTGTCATGCATTCAATCGATGCATAACTTCATTCCGTATTACCACGTTTAACCAGACGGTCGGGCAATACATGGTCTAATGCCACATATATAAACGGGAGTTAAACCGAATGTGGCGTGCGCGTGCGGGGCTAGTGGTGACCTTGGGAGCAATTGTGGTCGCTGCAGAATCGCCGCAACGGGCCAGCTTGATCGCTGGATTGGACTTGGAAGCGCTGGACCTGGCGACATCACCCGGCGACGATTTCTGGAGCTATGCTAACGGCGGCTGGTCGCAGCGCACGCCGGTGCCGCCGGGGAGCGATGCGGTCGGCGTCTCGGTCGATGCCCGCCGCAATGTCGACGCACAGGTCCGCAAGATGCTCGATGCGCTGGCGGCGCATCCCGGGCACGAGGGGAGGGTTGGCCGCGTCGTGGGCGCATTTCACGCCAGCTGGCTTGCCGAGCAGCAGGTGGAGGCCCGTGGGCTCGCCCCGGCGCAACCGATGCTGCGGCGGATCGCCCGGCTAACCTCGATCGACGGGGTGGAAGCAACGATGGTGCTGCCGGGACTTTCCGGCCCCGTCGCGATCGGCGTTTCCCCCGATCCGTCGCGGCCTGCCCGGGAGCTGCTCTCGATCGAGCAAGGCGCGCTGGGCCTCCCCCGCGATTTCTATCTCCGTCGAGAGCCTGTCTATGCCGGCTATCGCCAGGCTTATCTGGCCTATCTCCGGCAGTTGCTGCGGTCGTCCGGTGGGCGGGCGGCGGATGCGCCCAAGATCCTCGCGCTGGAGACTCGCATCGCCGAACATCAGTTGGACGGGGCGGCAAGACGCACCGCGCCGGTGCTGCGGCTGTCGCCTGCGCAGCTTCGCCGCACGGTGCACGGCTGGCCCTGGGATATGATGCTGCGCGCTTCGGGCTATCCGGGCCATGGACCGATCCTGGTGCAGGGCGGCGAGGCCCTGGCATCGCTCGGGCGGGTGCTGCACGCGACGCCGCTGCCGGTCGCCAAGGCCTATCTCGCGCTGCGCTATCTCGACGGGCATGTCCGCTACCTGCCGCATCGTTTCGTCGCGGCGCGGGACCGGCTCGATATCGCGCTGGGCGTGATGCAGCCGCCGGCCGCGCGCGATGCGCAGGGGGTCGCGATCGTAAACGATTTGCTCGGCGAGGCGGTCGGCTATCTCTATGTCCGCCGCACCCTTTCGCCCGCGACGGCGCGCCAGGTCCGGATGATCTTCGAGGACGTGCAGGCCGGGCTGCAGGAGCGGATATTGCACGCCGCCTGGATGGACGATGTCACGCGCGAGGGTGCGCTCGACAAGGTCGACAGCCTTCGCCTGCGGCTCGAAGAAGCGGGCGCGGCGCCGCCCGACCTGACCGGTTTGCGCCTCGACCCACGCGACCTGTTCGGCAATGTCGAGCGGATCCAGGCCTATCGTGCGATGCTGGACCGCCGCCGGCTGGCGGCGCCCGAACGGTCCGGCGCGCGGGAATGGCCGATGTCGCCGCAGATCCTCAACGGCTATTATTATGCGCCGACCAACAGTCTGATCCTCAACGTCGCGCTGCTCCAGCCACCCTTCTTCGATGCCGCGGCCGATCCGGCGGTCAACTATGGCGCGATCGGCGCTTTCATCGGCCATGAGCTGGGCCATGCTTTCGACGACCAGGGCAGCCGGATCGACGCCGAAGGCCGCGAACGGGACTGGTGGAGTGTGGCCGCACGCCGCGCCTATGCGGAACGGACCGCGGCGCTGTCGGCGCAGATCGCCACATTCGAGGCGCTGCCAGGGCTCAAGGTTGATCCAGGGCTCACCCTGGGCGAGAATATCGCAGACCTGATCGGCGCACAGGCCGCTCTCGATGCCTATGCGCGCTATCAGACGCGGACCGGGCCCGCAGCTAGGATCGCTGGCTATAGCGGAGAGCAGCGACTGTTGCTCAGCCTTGCGCAAATGCGTCGATCCAAGCTGGCCCCCGACGCCGCCCGCCAGCTCGCGGCGATCGACAGCCATGCCCCGGTGCAGGTCCGCGTTAACGCCGTCGTCTGCAATGTCGACGCCTGGTACGCGGCCTTCGGTGTGCAGCCAGGGGCCAAGCTCTACCTGCCGCCCGCCCAGCGCGTGCGGTTCTGGTGAAGACGACGCGGAACAGCATAGCGGCCTGTAGCAGGCCGCTACGCTGTCTCCCGATCAGGATTCGGCCAGGAAGCTGCGGAGCAGGGCATTATACTGCTCCGGCTTCTCGACCATGGTCATGTGCGAGCACCCGCTCAGCACCGCGAGCCGCGCCTTGCCGCCCAGGCCATCGCGCAGCGTGGTGTGGCAGTCCAGCGTCACTTCGTCGAACTCGCCGGTGGTCAGCAGCGTCTTCTGGGTGATCCGCTTCAGGTCCTTGCGTCGGTCCCAGTCCTTGATCTTGCCGACGATGGTGAACTCGTTCGGGCCGTTGAGCACCCGATAGGCGATCGACTTGCCGAGCGCCTCGAAGCTTGCCGCGGCGTCCGGCGTGGGCGGGACGCGCAGCAGGAAGCGATCGTAGAATTGCTGGACGAGTGCGGCATATTCGGGCGTGCCGGTCTTGCCCGCTGCCTCCAGCGCGTGGAGCTGCGCGGCGAAGCCGTTCGGCATGCCGGCGATCAGCCGCTGCATGCCGGCCACCGCCTGGGGAATGCTCGCAAAGGCGCCGCCCAGGATCAGCCGCTCGACGCCGACGCCGCGGCCCTGACACAGATATTCGGTCGCCAGCAGCGTGCCCCAGCTATGGCCGTACAGCACCACCTGCCGGAGCCCCAGTGCCTCGCGCACCGCGTCGACTTCGTCGACCGCGCGCTGGATGGTGTAGACGCCCTTGTCCGCGGGGGCGTCCGCCTTGCCGCAGCCCAACTGGTCGAAGAAGATCACCGGGCGCTCATCGGCCAGCGCCTGCATCGACAGCAGGTAGTTGTGCGCGGCGCCCGGGCCGCCGTGCAGCGTGAGCAGCGGGGTCTTGCCGCCGGAGCCGAACTTCCGCCAGTAGATCTTGCCGCCGGGGACGGACGCATAGCCGTCGCTGCTGGGAATATCGGCGCGACGCGCCCATGCGTTCGCGTCGAACAGGCTTGATCCCGCCATGGTGCCGATGGTCTTCAGCGTCGATCGTCTCGTCCAACCCGTCGGCTTCGACATCCATCACTCCCTCTTCACAGCGCCGCCGGGACAGTTTCCGAGCGGCTGCGGTGCTATATCGCCGGGCCATCGTTTTGCGACCGACGCGATGCTGCGTTTACCAGAATTGACCAAGTCCAGATCGGCAGGCGTCGGGACTGCCACCACGATGTGCCGCCCGCGACGCACTGGGTGTCGCGGGCTGGGCACCGCCGGTCACTTCGTGAGATTGCGATCGAGAAAGTCCCGGATCAGCGGGGCCATCACGTCGAGCCTGTCTTCCAGCGCGAAGTGCCCGGAATCCAGGATATGGATCTCGGCCTTGGGCAGATCGCGCAGATACGGGTGTGCGCCTTCCTCGGGAAAGATCTTGTCGTTCTTGCCCCAGACGATCAGCGTCGGCGGCCGGCGGGTGCGGAAGAATTCCTGGAATTGCGGGTAGAGCGGCACGTTCGAGCCGTAATCGCCGAGCATGTCGAGCTGGACGTCGCGGTTGCCGGGCCGGTCGAGCAGCGCCTGGTCGTGGACCCAGTTGTCGGGGCTGATCCGGGCGACGTCGCCCATCCCGTCGGTATACTGGAACCTGGTGATGTCGAGCGTGACCAGATTGTTCAACGCGTCGCGGTTCTTCTGCGAACGGTCGCGCCAATAGACCTTGATCGGATCCCAGAAGGGCGATTGCAGCCCCTCGTCATAGGCGTTGCCGTTCTGGACGATCAGGCCGCTAACCCGCTCCGGATGCTTGAGTGCGAGCCGGTAGCCGATCGGCGCGCCATAATCCATGACGTACAGGGCGTAGCGCTTCGCGCCGATCTGCGTGACCAGCTTGTCCATGACCTCGGCCTGGTTGGCGAAGGTGTAGGCGAACTGCTTGTGGTCGGGCGCGTCGCTCTGGCCGTAGCCGGGATAATCGGGTGCGATGACACGATATTTGTCGGCGAGCAGGGGGATCAGGTTGCGGAACATGTGCGAGGAGGTGGGGAAGCCGTGGAGCAGCAGGACCACCGGGCCATTCGCGGGGCCCGCCTCGCGATAGAAGACCTTCACCCCGTCGACGGTGGCGGTGCGATAGTGGATCACCGGCACGCTGATGGGTGCAGGCGGCGGCGCACCTTCGGGAGAAGCGAGCGCCGCTGGCGCGGCGGTGATCGTCACGGCGGCGAGCGCCGCGACCGTAAGCAGGCGTTTCATACATGATCTCCTTGCAGGTTGGACGTGTGTGTCGATTCCGGCAAAAAGTAGCCAAGTAATGCGGCAGAGGGTGTCGCTTGTGGTAAAATCCCGTGAAGCGGGGTGATGTTCATAGACCACGATATACATGGATTTACTTGCGCGAGGCCTGTCGTCTGCGGAAATGGGAGCGCGTCCGGCGTCGCGTCGGCGTTTCATTATGAGGTACCCATGCAGCGCCCCACCGAGCCGCTCGAGACGTCGGTCCACCGGATCGAGGCGGCTGGCGTCTCGTTCTTCTACCGCGCGGCGGGCGATCCGGGGCTGCCGGTGATCCTGCTGCTGCACGGCTTCCCGAGCTCGTCGCACCAGTTTCGCGCGTTGATGCCGCGCCTCGCGGACCGCTATCGTGTGATCGCGCCCGACCTGCCGGGCTTCGGCTTCACCGAGGTCCCCGATGGCTTCGTGTACAGCTTCGATCGCCTCGCCGAGACCCTCGGCGCCTATTGCGATGCGCTGGGGCTGGCCCGATATGCGCTCTACCTGTTCGATTACGGCGCGCCGGTGGGCTTCCGCCTTGCCCTGGCGCGGCCGGACGCGATCCGCGCGATCGTGTCGCAGAACGGCAACGCGTATGAAGCGGGCATGAGCGACGGCTGGGCGCCGACCCGCGCCTATTGGGCGGACCCGTCGCCCGCCAATCGCGACGCGATGCGCAGCATGCTCACGCTCGAGACTACTCGCTGGCAATATACCCACGGCGCGCCGGACCCGGACCGGATCGCCCCCGAAGGCTATTGGCTGGATGCCGCGCTGCTCGCGCGGGCCGGGCAGGACGCGATCCAGCTCGATCTGATCGCCGACTATGCCCGCAACGTCGCGCTCTACCCCGGCATCCATGCCTATCTGCGCGAGCGGCAACCCGCGCTGCTGGCGATATGGGGCGCGAACGACCCGTTCTTCCTGCCAGCGGGCGCCGAGGCATTCCGGCGAGACCTGCCCGACGCCGAGGTGCACTTGCTCGACGCAGGCCATTTCGCGCTGGAGACGCACGCGCGGGAGATCGCCGATCGGATGCTCGATTTTCTCGAGCGCCATTTGGGCTAGACAGGATCGTGCCGCGTTCGATGGCGAAAGGAGTGACCATGCAAGGCGATACCGACGTACGGAACAACCCGGCGGAAAGCCGCTACGAACTGGCGACCGAGAAGGGCATCGCCTTTTCGGCCTATCAGCGCCGCGACGACATTCTGGTCTTCACCCACACTGTGGTTCCCAAGGCGCTCGAAGGGCAAGGAATCGGCACCCGGCTGGTTGCCGGGGCGCTGGCGGATGTGCGCGCACAAGGGTTGCGGATCGTCTCGCGCTGTCCCTTCGTCAGCGCCTATCTCCAGCGCCATCCCGAAGACCGCGATCTCGTGACGGAATCCTCGCCCGCCTAGTCGATAGTGATGGGGCGGGACGCGGCGAGCCGCCGCCACAGGCGGGGGTTGAGCAGCCGCGGCACCCGGTCCCGCCACGCCGACCAGCGCGAGCCGCCGCGACGGGCATAGGCAATATGCGCGGGGATCGTGAGCAGCAGCTCGGTGCCGCCGCCCGCGCGCGGGCGGATGGAAAGCGCGCCGCGGAGCTTCCTCGCCCGTTCCCGCATCCCCTGCAGCCCGTAATGGTCGGCCTTGCGTCCGCATTCGAGGACCTGCGCCGGGATCCCCGCCCCGTCATCCGAAAACCGGATCGTGAAGGGACGGGTGAAGCGAATGTCGATGCGCACTTGGGTGGCGTGCGCATGCTGGCGGACATTGGCGATCGCCTCGCCGGCGACGCGGACGATCTCGTCCAGCGCGATTGCCGCGAGCGGGCGCGGATCCCCGATCGCCTGGATGCGGACGCTCGTCGCAGGACCGAAGCCCTGCTCGGCGACGATGGCGGCGAGGATCTCGACGATGCCATCGGGATCCAGCCGGGTGCGCAGGTCGCGCACGCGGTCGCGCCCCTCCGCGATCGCGCGATCGGCGCGGATCAGGGCGCTTTCGAGCTTGGCGCGTTCGGGCGTACCGCGCGGCAGGTCCTCCACGGCCACCTGGACGTACAGGGTAAGCGTCTGGACCGATTGCAGCAGCGTGTCGTGCAGCTCGCGGGCGATCCGCTCGCGCTCGCCCATCCGCTCCGCCATGCGCGCGCGGATGCGGTGGGCGAGCGCGCGGAGCCGGAGCTTGTAGAGCAGCCAGAGCAGCACCAGCACACCTACGCCCCAGAGCAGGCGAAAGGGCCAGCTCTGGACGAAGGTGGGCGGGATCTCGAACGCGAGGGTCGCGCCCTGCCGGTTCCACACGCCATCCTCGTTCGCCGCCGTCAGCCGGAAGCGGTAGCTGCCCGGCGCGAGTCCGGTGTAGAAGGCCTCGCGGCGGGTCCCCGCATCTACCCAGCCTTCGTCGACGCCCTCCAGCTGGTAGCGGAACTGGACGCGCGAGGGCACGGACAGGCTGGTCGCGGTATAGGCGATCTGGAGGTTGGAGGTTCCCTTGGGCAGCCGGATGGCCGCCCCACCCGCATAGCTACGGCCGCCGGAGCTTAGCGACTGGATGATCACCGGCGGCGGCAGCCGGTTGTAGAAGAGCTGGTTCGGATCGATCCAGGCGACGCCGACGCGGGTGAGGAACCAGAGGCGCCCATCGGCGGCCTCCATCGCGGTCTGCGACCAGGAATCCTGCTGTGCCACGCCGGGCATGCCGTCGTCGCGATCGAACACGCGCGCCTGCATCGGCCGGGCGGGGTGCGCGAAGGCTTCCTCGAGGTCGGGCCGTGCGATCCGGACTACCCCGCCGGCGGTGTTCAGCCAGAGGTCGCCCTTGGCGGTTTCGACGATCCCGGCGGTCCGGCTCAGAAAGGGGTGCACAGCGGAGCGCAGCGTGACGAAGCGCCGGCCGTCGAACCGCGCCAGGCCGAAGTCGCCGCCAGCATAGACATGGCGCCCCCGCACCGCGATGACCACGACCGTGCCCAGCGCCAGATCCTCGCGGGCGGAGAATATGCGTCGCGCGGACCCATCGATCAGTGCGATACGATCCCCTTCGGCGATCCAGACGCGCCCGGCGTCGTCGCGCAGCATCTGCGTCGGCGGATTGCCCGTCGTCGCGAGCCGCGGATCGGGCGTCCACCGGTCGCCCTTCCTGCAAAAGGCATCTTTGGCCGACGCGATGCAGATCCGTCCGGGCGATGCTTCGAACAGCGCAAAGGGCGTGGGTTGCGGCCAGGGCAGGGGCACGTTGCGCAGGCCGCCGCCGGACCAGAACCCCAGCGTACGATCCGTGCCGATCCACACGTGGCCTTGCGCATCCCTGTGCAGGATCAGCGGGCGCCGCGGGAGTCGGGCCAGCTTTCGGGCCACATGGCCGGGGTCTGCGAGGAAAAGGGCGTCATTGGTCGTCACATACATCGCGCCCGCGGGACCCGGCGCGATCCGGAAGCCGTTGCGCGAATCCGTCGGCAGCCCGGTGGCGACCACGGCGCTGGTCTCGCGAAACTGGTCGAGGCCCAGATTGGTCCCCACCCAGATATTGCCCTCGCGATCTTCCAGCAGGGGGTTGGCGAGGTTGGAGGTCAGCCCGCGCTCGACGCCGAAGCGCTCGCGCACGCCGTTGGGAAGCAGCGTGCCGCCCGACCAGCCAAGGCCGATGCGGAAGACGCCGCCGCTGCCATAGCTGCCCCACAGCCCGCCGCGCCGGTCGAACAACATGCTTTCGGCGCGCGGATTGGCCGCAGGGGGGGGCTGCACCCAGGTCTGGGGGGCACCGGCGGCAGATCCCGCGATGCGCTGGAGACCCGGGCGGGCGCCGGTGCTCAGCCAGATCGCGCCGTCCGGGGCCAGCTTCAACTGCGGTCGTTCCGAGGCCGAGGCGGGAACGGGGACAAAGCGGGCGGCACCCGGACGCAGCACCGCCAGTTCGCCGCCCACTGCGACCCATACCGATCCGTCGACGCCTGCGACGACGCTGGTCGCAGCGCCTGCGGCCACGCCGTGGCGGGCACCGAGCATCTCCCAGCGTCCTTGGCGAAAGCGGGCGACCCCGCCACGATTGTCCTCGCCCAGCACCGCCCAGATCGTCCCCGAACGATCCTCGGCCAGTGCCAGCACGGGAACCGAGCGGAAGCCGAGGTCGAACGTGGCCAGGCGCCCCCCGCGCAGTCGGGCAACGGCCCCGGATGCGAAGCCGATCCACAGGTCGCCGCTGCGGGTAGCGAGCAGCGAATTGACGTTGAGCGACGGCAGGTGTTCGCCCTGGAAGGGACGGAATTTCTCGAAGCGCGCGCCGTCGAAGCGGTACAGCCCGCTCCCCGTGCCCAGCCAGAGATAGCCGTCGCGCGACTGGGCGAGCGCCCAGATCTCCGGCGGGGCGCCCTCGCGGACGGTCCAGGCGGTATGCCGCAATTGCTGCAGGCTGCGCGGGGCGCCCCCTGCGCAGGCGTCGCCGGTGCTCCACAGCGGGGCCAGCATGGCCAGGACCCAATATTTCGCGGCGCGCGACATGCGCTGTATCTCGTCCAAAGCGGAGCGGGTGTCACGCGGGGCGATGGCACCACGTGCTGTCGATCCCCCAAATGGGTGAAGCCGGCGAACCCGGGGGTAGGGTGCCCCCGGCGCGCCGTCGGCATAGTCTTCGCGCCACAACATCATCGTTCTGCCCCCGGGCATCGCGCCGCCCGGGGCGGCGAGAGCGATGCAACCGGGAGGTCGTCCCCATGCCATCTACTGCCCTATCCATGCCCACACCGATACCCGCCTATCCGGCGCCGCTGGTGCGAGCGATCGAGCGGTGCTTCCGCTTCGGTCCGTTCGTGCTCAAGCCCGGCCGACAGCTGCTGCTCAAGCATGGCGAGCCGGTGAAGATCGGTGCCCGCGCGCTCGATATCCTCACCGTTCTGGCCGAGCGTCCGGGGGAGGTCGTCAGCAAGCGCGAACTGCGCGCCCGCACCTGGCCCGACACCTTCGTCGGCGACGGCAACCTCAAGGTGCATGTCGCCAGCCTGCGCAAGGTGCTGGGCGAGGTGGTGGAGACTCCGCGCTACATCGCCACCGTCACCGGGCGCGGCTATCGCTTCATCGCCGACGTGCAGGACTGAGCGCCGCGCCCGGCGTCAGTGGTGGAAGAAGCCGCGCCGGATCGCGACGGTGACGGCATGGGTGCGATCGTCCACTCCCAGTTTCGCGAAGATGTTCTTGAGGTGCGACTTGATCGTGTCCGGCGAGACATCGAGGTTGCGGGCGATCTGCTTGTTGGGATGCCCCTCGGCGACCATGCCCAGGATCGCCATCTCGCGGTCAGTCAGCGGATCGTCGAGCGCATGTTCGGCCACGGCGTGGCTGATTTCCGGGCTCATCGCGCGGCGACCGGCATGGACGGTGCGGATCGCGTCCAGCAATTCGGTGCGCAGGCAGCTCTTCAGCAGATAGCCCGCCGCGCCGGCCCGGATCGCACGGATCGCCTGCGCGTCCCCCGAATAGGTGGTGAGCACCAGGATCCGGGCCTTGGGACACAGGTCGAGGATCGCGGCGATGGCGTCGATCCCGCCCATGTCGGGCATCTGCAGGTCCATCAGGGTCACGTCGGGCCCGAGCGCGCGGAACATCGCGACCCCCTCGGTGCCGTTCGCCGCTTCGCCTGCAATCTCCATGTCGGGCTGCCGCGCGATCAGCGCGGCCACGCCGTCGCGGACCGTTGCGTGATCGTCTACCGTCAGCACCCGTATCGTCACGCTTCCCCGATCCCCTGGCGGCGTCCCTCCCATTCCCCGGAAGTCGCCGCCGTCCCTGAAGTCCATCATGGACCATCCTAGCGATCGCGCGGGAAATTTCCACGGGCTGCCGCAGCCTTGTTCCCCGGAACGGTGCGGGGCGCTCGGCCCCGTCCACCGTATCCGCCGGGCGATGCCTGCGCTTAACCGCAGCTTACCACAGCTGACCGAGGCGCCGCGCCGATGTCGCGTACAAGGTCCGTGCACGTCGATCACAAGCGTCCCATGCCGCTGCCGGCGCGCAGGGACGAACCCACAGGATAGTCATCATGCCTTCTTCGCCTGCCCCCAAGACCAGCATCCTTGCCAGCGGCGGCGGCGCGATGCTGATGGATCCGGCCGATACGGTGATCCTGCTGCTCGATCACCAGTCGGGCCTGTTCCAGACGGTGAAGGACATCCCCGTCGCCGATCTGCGCCGCAATGTCGAGATGATCGCCCGGCTCGCCTCGCTGCTGCAGATCCCGGTCATCACCACCGCGTCCGAGCCTGCTGGCTCCAACGGCCCGCTGATGCCGGAGATCGCGATCCACGCCCCGCACGCCGTCTATGTGCCGCGAAAGGGCGAGGTGAATGCCTGGGACAATGACGACTTCGTCGCGACGGTCCGCGCCACCGGGCGCAAGACGCTGGTGATGGCCGGGGTGTGGACCAGCGTGTGCGTGATGTTCCCGGCGCTCGATGCCCGCGCGGCGGGCTTCGAGGTCTATGCGGTGCTCGATGCGTCGGGCGATCCGAGCGAGATGGTCTCGCGCATCTCGCTCGCGCGTTTCGTCCAGGGCGGCGTGAAGCCGACCTCGACCAACGCGCTGCTCTCCGAGCTCCATCGTACCTGGGCGCGCCCCGAAGCCGCCGAGCTGGCCAAGCTCTACGGTCTGGCCGCGCCGAATTATGCGGCGGTGATCGAGAGCTATGTCCGCGCCCAGCAGGCGGCGCGCGAGGCAATCGCCTAGGCAAGGCTGCAGGCTGAACCGGAGGAGGGAGGGGCGCCATGCCCTATGGCTTCATGGACGTGGCCCGCACGCCGGGCGTGGCAGCCGCGCAGGCCGAGATGGGCGTGGGCGACCTCTGGACCCGGTTCAAGGGGCACCGCGCGTTCGATCGCTTCACCGCGGACGAAGTCGCCTTCCTTGCGCAGCGCGACAGCTTCTACATCGCGTCGGTATCGGAAACCGGCTGGCCCTATGTGCAGCATCGCGGTGGCCCGCCCGGCTTCCTCAAAATGCTCGATCCGCAGACGCTCGCCTTCGCCGATTACCGGGGGAACCGGCAATATATCAGCACCGGCAATTTCCGGACGAACGACCGGGCGTGCCTGATCCTGATGGACTATGTCCGCCGCGCCAGGCTGAAGATGTACGTGCATGTCGAGACCGTGGCGCCCGGGGCCGATCAGGCGCTCGCTGAGTGCGTCACGGACCCCGACTATGGCGCGGCGATCGAACGGATGTTCCGGCTGCGGCTGGTCGCCTTCGACTGGAACTGCCCGCAGCATATCGTGCTGCGATTCAACGAGCACGAGATCGCGACGGCTGTTCAGCCACTGCACGACCGGCTGGCAGCGCTGGAGCGGGAAAATGCCGAGCTGCGCCGCCAACTGGCCGGGGGGGATTGATCCCGCGTCAAATCGTGCTTCGGGAAGGCATCCTTCCTCGGACGAGCTGCGCCTGAAGGAGTTGACCATGACCGCGAACGCTTTCCCCACAGTTCCTGAAGAGATTACCCTTTCGGTCGGCCAGGTGTCGATTTTCGTCCGCAGCTGGCGTCCTGCTTCGTCTCCGCGCGCAATCGTTACGATTTGCCACGGGTTCAATGCGCATGGTGGCCACTATCAGTGGGTCGCAGAGCAACTCGTGGCTGCGGGCTTCGTCGTCTATGCGCTGGACCTTCGCGGACGCGGCCGATCGAGCGGGCCGCGCTTCCTCGTTGAGCGTTTCGACGACTATGTTGCGGATATCGCCGCGATGGTCGCGTTTGCCCGACGACGCGAGCAGGATTTGCCGTTGTACCTGCTAGGGCACAGCGCAGGCGGCGTGGCGGCCTGCCTCTACGCGATCGAGCACCCGTTCGGTCTGCAGGGGTTGATTTGCGAAAGCTTCGCCTTCCACCTGCCTGCGCCCGGCATCGCGCTTGCCTTTCTCAAGCTATTCAGCCGCTTCGCACCCCGAGCGCGCGTGCTCAGGCTCAAGAACGAAGACTTTTCGCGCGATCCCGTTCGAGTCGGCTTCCTGAATACCGATCCTTTGACCGCCAAGGAAACGCAGCCCGCCATCACGGTGGCGGCACTGATTCGCGCGGGCGCGCGGCTCAACCGCGAATTTTCGCAACTCACTGCGCCGGTTCTGATCCTCCATGGAACCGCTGACAGGGCAACGCGACCTGATGGTAGCCAGCTGTTCTATGAGGCCGCAGCATCAAAGGATAAAAGGCTGGGCTTTTACGAAGGCGCATTTCACGATCCCCTGGCAGATTTCGGGAAAGAGGTGGTCCTCGGAGATATAACGTCCTGGATCGAGGAGCGCCTGCCAACTGCCTCCGTCAAGACGTGAGCAAGGAATGCGCAGATCCGACGAAAGCCTTGGTCCGCCTTGACGGCACTTGGAAACCCGAGGAAGGGCTACCGGCACGCTGCGTGTTATGGGACGATCCGAGAAAGTCCGCCAGTTTCCAGCTACGGTTTGCAGTAAGTTGCGCATCCGCGCAGCAACTCAGCAGCTAAGCGATTGATATCGCTGGTGACCCCTACGGTTGCTCTTGAATGACCTCAAGGTACTGGTAATAAATGACAAGTTTTCTGTGATGCTTGCCTGGTACCATCAGAAGTACCATCAGTTCTCGGCCCCATTTTGTCTCGATTAGTGGGGAAGGGGCCAAGGTTTCAGACAGGAACCAAGAGGCAAGCTCAAGAATCATCGCGAGCGGGGCTTTTAGGCATCTCCGTCGTACTTACTATGCCGCGCTGAACTTCGGTTCGCGGCTGCTCCCGAGCAACGTGCGCCGTTCGCTGATCGGTCATCGCACGGCAGACCCCGCCAGAGCCAGCCATTCGCTCAGCTGAAGGGTCCGACAGCAGTGTGCTCATCAATGTGGTCATTGGTCAGGGTTGCCCGTCCCCGAACGCAAATGTTAGATGTAACGGGGGTCCCCTCCAGCAAGTTGCGTCTGAAAGATTGGCGATCACAGACAACGCAGCCGGGTGACTGCTCAGGCGACCGACAGCATTCTCGTAATTCGCACCAAGGCCCTCAATCGCGGCACTTCATCGCTGTGGCGGGAAGCGAGCGAGGCCGTTGACGGACGTCAATGCGCATTCACGCGCTCGCGGCCAGAAGTGCAACTTCACGTCATCGAGGAACTGGCCATGAAGACCGACCGGCTGATGGCCGTTACCGACGGCGTGCTGGCGATCGCCATCACCATCATGGTCCTCGATCTGCGCGTCCCCGTCACCGACGCCTGGATCGCGATCCGGCCCGTTATCCCGCTGCTCGCCGCTTATGCACTGGCCTATATCAACATCGGCATCTTCTGGACCAACCACCACCACATGCTTGCCACCGCCAGCCGCGTGAACGGGCGGGCGCTCTGGGCCAATCTGTTCCTGCTGTTCTGGCTGACCCTGATGCCGTTCGTGATCCGCTGGATCGGCCTTGCCGGGGTAACGCCGCAACCGGTCGCCGCCTATGGGGCAGTGACGGTAATGGCGGCGTTCGGATACATCTGGCTCGAACGCGAGCTGATCCTTGCGGAGGGCACCGAATCGCGCATTCGCGCTGTGGTCGGTTCGCGCGAGAAGGAATGGATCACGTTCGTCCTCTATGGCCTCGGCATCCCCGCGGCCTTCGTCTCGCCCTGGATCGCCATCGGGCTGTACATCGCGGTTTCGCTTGCGTGGCTGGTCCCCGACCGCCGCTTCGAGCGTTGGCATAACCTGCAGTACGCGGACGCGCATCGCCCTCCGCAATAGCGGCCGGCAGCAGGATGCCGCGCGCGTCGGGCGAAATCGCGCACGGCATCCTGCGGTCAGGGCCGGGGAGGCGTGTTTGCCTGGCGGTTCGCTTGGACGAACAACGCCTTGATCCGGTCGAACAGGCGCATGCCGCTGCCTTCGCCCCGAGTCTTGTCATCAATGGTTTCGAGTTCGTCCGACAGCGCGTCGAGATCCTGCTTCGTCGCATAGCCGAGCGCCTTGGCCAGATCGATCTGCAACCGCGCATCGGCGAGCAGCCGTTCGAGCTGCTTGTTCTCGTCGGCGCTGCGCTGCGCCTTTTCGGCGAGCGGCTGCGCCAGATCGAGCAACGCCTCGGCCCTGGCAAGCGGCAGCGGGATGATCAGGTCCTCGACGACCAATGTCGCCAGCGCGGTTTCGAGCATCGCCTTGGCTTCGGCTGGGTGGCCCGCAAGGATGCGCGCCGCTGCCTGTTTGATTGCCCCCGGATAGCTCGCCAGCGGAATGTTGACGGTGGTGACGACGCTCTCGCTGGCCAGCCCGGCGATCAGTCGCCGCGCGTCCTGTATGCGTCCATCGTCGAGCGCCGCCTCGGCCAAGTCGCGCAGCGCCTTCACATCGGCCGGCGTGGCGATGAGGTCGCGGGTCGTCACGCGGACGTCGACCGGGGCGAGGGCGAGCTTGGGTTCGGCGGCGAGGACAACGTCGAGCTTGCCGCTGGCCCGCGCAAGTGTCTGGACGGCGTCATCGGCCTTGCCGGCGCTCAGCAGGTCGAGCGCAGCATAGCTTTCCTGCAGCGCCGAGACGGCGCCGGTGATCAGCGTGCGCCGCCTTTCAGCGATTCGGCCGCCGACACCGGTGGCGACCGGCATCGCGGCGGGTGTCGCGCCGACAGCGGCGGGTGCCGCCGCGGTCTCGTTCTGGGCGTTGCCGGGGGGATTGCCCCCCTGCGAGCAGCCCGGCGCCAGCAGGCTGAGGCCGATCACGGCGGCTCCCATGCCGAGGCGGGTCGCGTACCGGGCCTGGAAAGATGGTGTGGTCGGATGGTGAAGGGCTGACATGCGACGCGCTTCCTCAGGTTGGGGGGGACGAGGTTTGATCCCTTGGCGGTCTAGGAAGCCGGCCCAGACGCTGCCTTGACGATCGTCAGGGCGCGGCCGCCCGCTTTGCCGGAGCTTGGGTGCAGGATTCTGTGACAGGCGCGAGGAGGCGAACATGGCAGGCAAGGTGATCGGCATCGACCTCGGCACCACCAACAGCTGCGTGGCGGTGATCGATGGCGGCAAGGCGGCGGTGATCGAGAATGCCGAAGGCGGCCGCACGACGCCGTCGGTGGTCGCGTTCGGCAAGAGTGGCGAGATTCTGATCGGCCAGCCGGCCAAGCGCCAGGCGGTGACGAACCCGGAGAACACGATCTACGCGATCAAACGACTGATCGGCCGTCGCTATGACGACCCGGTCGTGGCCAAGGAGAAGGCGCTGGTCCCCTACGAGATCGTCAAGGGCCCCAACGGCGATGCCTGGGTGGAGGCCCAGGGCAAGCAATACTCGCCCGCCCAGATATCGGCATTCATCCTCACCAAGATGAAGGAGACGGCCGAAGCCTATCTCGGCGAGACGGTCACCCAGGCGGTGATCACCGTACCTGCCTATTTCAACGACGGCCAGCGCCAGGCGACCAAGGATGCCGGCAAGATCGCCGGGCTCGAGGTGCTGCGCATCATCAACGAGCCGACCGCCGCGGCGCTGGCTTATGGCTTGGAGAAGAAGGGAGAGGGAAAGATCGGCGTGTTCGATCTGGGCGGCGGGACCTTCGACGTCTCGATCCTCGAGATCGGCGACGGGGTGTTTGAAGTAAAGGCGACCAATGGCGACACGTTCCTGGGCGGCGAGGATTTCGACAAGCGCATCGTCGATTGGCTCGCCGATACTTTCAAGAACTCCGATGGCATCGACCTGCGGCAAGACCGGATGGCGCTTCAGCGGCTGCGCGAAGCGGCGGAGAAGGCGAAAGTCGAGCTGTCGTCGACACTGGAAACCAGCGTCAACCTGCCCTTTATCACCGCCGACGCGACCGGGCCGCGTCATCTCAACACCCCGCTCAGCCGGGCCAAGCTGGAGGAACTGGTCGACGACCTCGTCCGGCGCACTGAACCGCCCAGCAAGGCCGCGCTCGACGATGCCAAGCTCAAGCCCGCCGACATCGAGGAAGTGGTGCTGGTGGGCGGCATGACCCGCATGCCCAGGGTCCAGAAAAGCGTCCGCGAAACCTTCGGTCGCGAGCCGAACAAGGGCGCCAATCCCGATGAAGTCGTGGCGATCGGCGCGGCGATCCAGGCCGGCGTGCTGCAGGGCGATGTCGAGGACGTGCTGTTGCTCGACGTGACTCCGCTGTCGCTCGGCATCGAGACGCTGGGCGGCGTGTTCACCCGCATGATCGACCGCAATGCCACGATCCCCACCAAGAAGTCGCAAACCTACTCCACCGCTGACGACAATCAGCAGGCGGTGACGATCCGCGTCTTCCAGGGCGAGCGCGAGATGGCGGCCGACAATAAAATGCTAGGCCAGTTCGACCTGGTCGGCATCCCGCCGGCGCCGCGCGGCGTGCCGCAGATCGAAGTCACGTTCGACATTGACGCCAACGGCATCGTCAACGTGTCCGCCAAGGACCAGGGCACCGGCAAGGAGCAGCAGATCCGCATCCAAGCCTCGGGCGGCCTCAGCCAGGCCGATATCGAGCGCATGGTCAAGGAAGCGCAGCAGCACGCCGAGGAGGATCGCAAGCGGCGGGTGCTGGTCGAAGCGCGCAACCATGCCGAGAGCGCGATCGCAAGCGTCGAGCGCCTGCTCGCCACGGGCAAAGGCGACCCGGCAGCACGCGCTGCGGCCGAGAAAGTGGTGGGGGAGGTCCGCGCCGCCCTCGCCGGGGATTCGGTATCGGAGCTTGAGGCGAAGACCGCCACGCTGATGCAGCTCGCAATGACGCTGGAGCAGCCTGCCGGCGAAGCGCGCTCCGCACCCGCCCCCGAGGACGGCGTGGTCGATGCCGAGTTCGAAGACGTGCCGGGCAGTTAGTGCATGGCCAGCGTGGACCCTGGCTCTCTTTGGGGCTCTCCGGTGCAGACTGGGAGAGCCCTTTCTTTTCGGCCGGCGCGCACCGGCCTGACGACCGTCAAGGCGGCGCCCACGGGCGGACGGTATCTCGGGCGCTACATACCTGGAGGAAAATGACCATGGCTACCGACAGTGACATCAAGCGCGACGTGGAGGCCGCGCTGCGCTGGGATCCCGATATTGACGCGACCGACATCGCGGTTACGGTCAAGGAGGGCGTCGTCACGCTCGCCGGCTTCGTTCGCAGCTACAGCCAGAAATATGAAGCCGAAGGCGAAGCCAAGAAGGTCAAGGGCGTCCGCGGGGTCGCCAACGATATCGAAGTCAAGCTTCCGGCCCTAAACGAGCGTTCCGATCCCGACATCGCCCGCGACGCGGTCGAGGCGATCACGCGCGAGCTTCCATATTCGTCGCAGCACATCAAAGTCACCGCCCGCAATGGCTGGGTCACGCTCGAAGGCGATGTCGAGTGGAAGTTTCAGAGCCAGCGCGCCGAGGACGCCGTGCGTCGGGTCAAGGGTCTCAAGGGCGTGACCAACATGATCACGATCAAGCCGCTGACATCGCCGGCCGAGATCAAGGCAAAGATCGAAGAAGCGCTGAAGCGCTCCGCCGAACTCGACGCGCATCGGATCACGGTCGAATCCAGCGGCGGCGACGTGGTCCTGCGCGGGACCGTGCGCTCCTGGGCAGAACGGCAGGAAGCCGAACGCGCAGCCTGGCGCGCGCCGGGCGTATCCCATGTCGACAACCGCATCACGATCATGCCGTGACCGGCTGACGTGTGCGCATCGCCCATCGGAAGAAGGAGAATGCACATGGCGACGCCCTACGACCGGCTATATGCCCCGGACCGGCGCAACGCTCGCATTGCCGACCTTTGGTGGGCGATGGCGTTGCGCGGTGTCGGCGCAATCGTGCTCGGCACGCTGGCGGTGCTCTGGCCGGGTATCACGCTGCTGGTGCTCGCCGGAGTCTTCGCGGCCTATTGCCTCGTCGACGCGGCCTTTTCGATTATTCTGGCAGTACGCGGGGCGAGGCGCCAAGAACGCTGGGGATGGCCGGTGCTCCACAGTCTGGTCGCCATCGCAGCCGCTGTGCTGACGATCTTCTACCCGGACCTCACCGTCTTTGCCTTCGTCGCGCTACTCACGGTCTGGGCGCTGGCGACCGGAACCATCGCGATCGTCGGCGCCTTCCGGCTGCACCCCGATCACGGCCGTGTCTGGATGATCCTCGCGGGTATCGTTTCGCTGGCGCTGGGGGTGCTGCTGCTGCTGTTCCCGCAAGTTGGGATGTTCACCCTTACCTGGATGATCGCGTTCCAGGCCTGGCTCGCCGGATCGATGCTGCTTTCACTCGCGTTCAGGTTGCGCATGCGGCAGGCCGAGCGGCGCACGCATGGCCGGCGTGTTCCCGCCTCGGAGTGACAAGGAAGCTGGGCTAGCCGGCACGGCGTCTTGTCGCGCCGGCTAGCCCGTCAATCATGGCCTGCGCCGACAGGCTCTTATAAAGCAGCCCGAAGGCCTGCATGATCCCGAGATAATCGTCGTGCCGCGAGGCGAAGCTGTCCGCCATCTGCATGAGGCAGGGATTCTCCTCGCGCAGCGTCGCGGTGGCGAGCGTCACGAATTGCGCGTCCCCGTATTCGCCTGCCAGCGCCGTCATCGCGTCGCGCGTATCAGGCGTGATGCGCGGTAGCGGACGACCTCGCTCGCGCGCGTCGAGCGAGAGGATCCCATAGAACATAGCAAACCCCGCGAGCATGCGCTTGGGATCGCCCACGTCGCGCGCGCTGCGCAGCGCCATTTCGAGATAGTGCGGGTTGTGCGCGAGCAACTCGTCGACGATTTCCGCGATACAGGCATCCGGGCCAACATCGTCGAAATCGCGCGCCACGCGCTCCCACAGGCGCTCGTCGATATACGGCAGGGCGCCGGATTCTCCGCCTAGTTCAGTGCTTTTCATTTATCGAAGCTAGGGATCGTCGAGCGTATCGACAACCGTATTGGTGCCGTGGCCATCATGGCGCACACCTGCCAGATATTGCTATAAGAGAGGAGCGTTGACGCTCGTCAAGGCGTACCCGGCGCCGGCACTCCAAAAGGATCATCCCTATCAGAGGAGGTCGTTATGGCGTTCAGCCGGCTTGATCGAAGCGCTTGGCAGGCCTTTTTCGATACATTCACCCGTGCGCTGATCGGCAAGCGCGCCGAGATCGAGGTGGCGTCGCTCGACCTGGGCGACCAGATCCTCGCCGAATGGCTGCCCCTGCTGGGGATGAGCTACGATCGGAAGGACGATCTGGTGGAGATCAAGCTGGACGGCGTCGATCACCTGATCCGGTCTCCTCGCGAGATCCATGCCGACCATGTCGCCGGCACGCTGCTTGCCCTAGAGATCATCGACGGCGACGATCGGCACCAGATCGTGCGCTTCGCAAATCCAGTGGCGCTTCCGCCGCCGGTCGATAGCCCACAGCCAACCCAAGCATCATGACAATGATTGGCCGGGGCAATGGCGGGTCGCTTGCGTGGTGGAGCCCGACCAAATGGGGCCGACCGCGAAGGGGCGGTCGCGGGTAGCTTCGAACGGCTGGCGGCCGGGACGGGCCTCTTACCCGGTGCACCGATCCCCTGCGCGCTCATCATCCCGGCAGAAATGGTTCAGCCAACCCGCTTTGGGGGCCGCGCTGATAGTGCGGCGAGGGGGCTTGGCGACATGAAGACGGCCGAGCCGGGCATGCACAGCGATATGCGGTTTCCCCTATAGCCGAACCCACGAATGTCCCGCCCGCGTCTCAGGGCATACCCCTGCGGAATACGCCAGGAGGGAATGTCATGGGAAATGATGAAACGGTGCTGCGGATCTTTCATGCGCTACTGCCGGAGACGAACGCGAAGGATCGGGACGCCGCCGTCGACGCCCTTCACGGCGCGGCCAAGATCACCGTCTGGCAACGGGATCAACCCTGCGAGTCGGCGTTTGCGGGGGGGCGCATCGGCTGCCTGCTGACAGGAGTGGTACGGCGATATTGCGTCCGCGCGGATGGCCATCGCCAGATCCTCGACCTCCCGGTCGCCGGCGACTTTCTCGGTCTGGTGCCGTCGAGCGCTTCCTTGTTGACCGAGGCAGTATCGAGCGACACCCAGATCGCCTCCTTCCGGCCGGAACAGATCGCTACGCTCGTCGAACGCTATCCGGCCATCGCCGCGATGCTTCGGGACCGGCTGACGGCCGCGGTCCGGCGTCTCGAGGATCACCTGTTGGTACAGGGCCGCACCACCGCGCTCGACAAGGTCGGCGGATATCTGATGCTGCTGCGCGAGCGCACGCCGCAAAGCAGCAGCAACGGACTGTTCCTGCCGATCTCGCGATACGATATCGCCGATCATCTCGGCCTGGCGGTCGAGACGGTGAGATGCTGTGGCAAACGGTGACCGTATGGCGTCAGTCACACGCTCTTCCTGGTAGCGCTGTATCGGGCATGCGCTAACTGCTTCGGCATGCTGGCGAAACTGTAGGCACCCCAACGTCAAACTGTGGTAGGGTCCGCCCGCGTGGCCCCACAGCTGCGAGTCTCCGGGGAGGCCACGAGCCGATGGCGCAGCGCACCGAGCCACAGTCCACATCCGACCAGCCGCCCTATGACGCGGTCCTAGCGGCGATCTGCCATGGCACGCACGTTTGCGCCTTCTATGAAACCGAAGAGGACCTTCTCGAGCTTGTCGGCCAATTTTTTGCGGCCGGCGCGCGGCGCGGGGACCGTTGCATGTGGGTGATGCCGGAGGGCATGAGTGCCGATCCGCTCGGCCGCGGCGAGGTCGAACTCCATTCGGCGGCCGACATTTATCAGAAGGGTGGATCGTTCGAGGCCGGCCCAATGGTGGATATCTGGTACGAGAAACTCGCCGCCGCGCTCACGCAGAACTACGCTGGCCTTTCTGCCAGTGGCCACACCTGTTGGCTGCAGCAGAGAGATTGGCAAGCCTTCATGGAGTATGAGAATTACTTGAATAAAGTTATTGTCGATAGGCCGATTTCTTTGCTTTGCACCTATCCGCTCTCGTCTTGCAAGGCAGGGGATGTCCTCGACGTCGTTCGCGCCCACGAGGTTGTTCTTGCCAAACAACAAAAGCGTTGGACGGTGATCGAGAGTCATCTGATGGATGATCGCCTCGACGCTTTGGAATGCGCCAGCCGGGTGGCATCCTTGTCCCGGCGGGAGCGGCAGGTTCTGTTGCTTGTCGCGGAGGGCGACACCACCAAAGGCATCGCGTTCGATCTTGGTCTCAGCGTTCGGACGGTCGAGCTCCATCGCGAGCGCGCTGTCCGGCGCCTCGGCGTGCGGACCATGGTCGAGGCGATACGGCTGTTGACGCTTGCTTCGCCGGCGGTGCCGTTAATGGACGTGCGACGTCACGAAGCCGGCAATCATCGGTGCTTTCCCACCTAACCCGCGCTTGCGTAGCCGTTGCCGCCATGCGCAGCCGGCTGTGCTCTGCCCCGCGGTAGCGACAGCCATTTTTTTCGGGAGTCAAAGCCGACCTGACGATCGTCAAGGCGGGCCGGCCTGTCGCCGCTAGTCTGAACTCTCGACGGCGCCGTCAAGAACGGCGTTGGGCGCTTGCCGATATTGGTCGCAGCTGAGGACTAGGACGATGATGGTCTCGGCGGAATGGGTGACCGCGGCGGGAACGGCGATGGCTGGCTTCGCGGCGCTGATCGCCGGATGGGCGGCCATTCGCGGCGTAGATGCCTGGCGCTCGGAGCTTGTGGGGCGGCGCAAGGCGGAACTAGCGGAGGACGTGCTCGCCCAATTTTATCGCGCTCGTGACGTGCTTATCTGGGCACGGCTTCCGTACCGGCCGCTCGATCTGGCGCCGGAGGTGGACGACCCGGACCAGCGCCATCGATCGCATGCCTCGCCTATCGAACGCCTGACCCAGGAGAGCACGCTTTTCTCCGAGCTCCAGGCGAGCCGCTATCGCTTCATGGCCTATTTCGGAGAGGAATCTGCCCGTCCATTCGAGGAAATGCGTGCGATCCACGGCGAGATCATATCGTCCGCCGAGTCGCTCATCCGCGACCCGAACGAACGTGCCGACGACACCGAGCGCGATCGTTGGGAAAACGCGATCGGCTGGGTCGATGATGGGGAGGACATCCTGGCGCTGCGCCTTGCCGCAACCATTGCCGCGGTCGATCATGTTTGCCGTCCGCTGATCGCCGATCAGCATCCTCCACGGCCTGCCGTTCGGGCGGCCAGCCTCGCTCCGGTGCGCGCCCAACCCGTTCAAGGCTCCGCCAAACCTTCCGATGGAGGGAACATGCTGCCCCATTCCCCCATTACCGTTTCAAGGAGATGATCCGTGACCGACCAACAAGAAGCACCGGTGAAGAAGGCGCTGTTCGTCCGGCTCGTCGCCCAATCCGGGAAGGGCGGGGCGCTCGAGACGTTCCTGCGCGATGGTCTCGCAGCCGTGTTGGAGGAGCCCGACACGACGAGCTGGTACGCGGTCCGCTTCGGCGACCACGACTTCGCGATCTTCGACACCTTCCCGAGCGATGCGGGGCGGCTCGCCCATCTCGCCGGCAAGGTCGGACGCGCGCTGGTCGCGCGCACCCCCGAGCTGCTGGAGGGCACGCCCAGGATCGAGCATGCCGAGGTGCTGGCCTTCAAGTTGCCCGATAGCAGCGGCCAGGTGCGCGGATGACGTCGCCCGGCTCCCCGGGCATGGAGCGGCGTCCGTTCGGCCCCGTGCCGCGCGAGGTATCCGTGATCGGGCAGGGAAGCTGGTACATCGACGAAGCGCACCGGCCGACCGCGGTGGCAGCGCTGCGCCGCGGCCTTGATCTTGGCATCACCCATATCGACACCGCCGAGATGTATGGCGACGCCGAGATCGTGGTCGGCGAGGCGATAAAGGGGCGGCGCGACGAGGTTTTTGTCGTCTCCAAGGTGCTCCCCGGCAACGCGTCGCACAGCGGTACCGTGGCCGCCTGCGAGCGCTCGCTCGGTCGGCTTGGGACCGACCAGCTGGACTGCTACCTCCTGCACTGGCCCGGTTCGCATCCGCTCGAGGAGACCTTTGCCGCCTTCGAGCGGCTCCGCGAACAGGGCAAGATCCTGTCCTGGGGCGTCAGCAACTTCGACGTGCCCGATATGGAGGCCGCCTGGAACGCCGGCGGCAAGGGCCTGATCGCCTGCAACCAGCTACTCTACAACCTCGGCGAACGTGCGATCGAGCACGCCGTGCTGCCATGGTGCGAGGCGCACGACGTCGCGGTGGTTGCCTATAGCCCGTTCGGCCATGGCGACTTCCCTGGGCCGGGCACGCCGGGCGGCGCGGTGCTGGAGGAGATCGCCGCAGCCCATGGCGCGACCGCGCGCCAGGTGGCGTTGCGCTTCCTCGTTCGGCGACCATCGGTACTGGCAATCCCCAAGGCGTCCAGCGCCGAGCACGCAGAGGACAATGCCGGTGCCGGCGCGTTGCGGCTGCGTGCGGACGAGATCGCGCGGATCGATCGCGCATTCCCGCTCGGGCCGCGCCCGCGCCGCCTACCCATGCTGTAGTCTCTGGAGGTTCAGACGCTGCCGCGCGGCATCTGCAATCGAACACGGCGCCCCGGCGTCTCAACGGTCAGGAGGTTCGCATGCGAGACACCAAGGCCTCCGGCGTCGTCCGCGTCCGTGGCGCGCGCGAGCACAATCTCAAGAACGTCGATGTCGACGTCCCGCGCGACGCACTGGTCGTGTTCACCGGCGTGTCGGGGTCGGGCAAGTCGTCGCTCGCCTTCTCCACCCTCTATGCCGAGGCCCAGCGCCGCTATCTCGAATCGGTCTCGCCCTATGCGCGCCGCCTGTTCCACCAGACGGAGGTGCCCGAGGTCGACGAGATAGAGGGCCTGCCGCCGGCAGTGGCGCTGCAACAGCAGCGCGGATCGCCGACCACGCGCTCGTCGGTCGGCAGCGTCACGACCCTCTCCAACCTGCTGCGCATGCTCTATTCGCGCGCCGGCGACTATCCGCCGGGCCAGGCCCATCTCGATGCCGAAAGCTTCTCGCCCAACACGCCCGAGGGTGCCTGTCCGCGCTGCCACGGCCTCGGCAGGATTCACGAGGTCACCGAGGCCTCGATGGTCCCCGATCCCTCGAAGACCATCCGCGAGCGCGCGGTTGCCGCCTGGCCGACGGCCTGGGGCGGCCAGAACCTGCGCGACATCCTAATCAGTCGCGGCATCGACGTCGACACGCCGTGGCGCGAGCTTCCGAAGAGGGTGCGCGACTGGATCCTGTTCACCGAGGAGCAGCCCCAGGTGCCGGTCTATCCCGGCTGGAGCCATGACGAGATCCAGCATGCGATCCGCCGCAAGATCGAACCGGCCTATATGGGAACCTTCTCGAGCGCGAAGCGCCATGTCACCCACAGCTACGCCACCACCCAGAGCGCGATGATGAAGAAGCGCGCTGCGCGCTTCATGATCGCCCAGCTCTGCCCGGTCTGCGACGGCAAGAGGCTGCGCCGAGAATCGCTGTCCGTTCGCTTCGAGGGGCTGGACTTCGCCGAAATGAGCCGGCTGCCCATGGCAAGTTTCTCGAAGATCTTCGCGCCCTATGCCGAGGCGAAAGCGGCCAGGCTCAAGGCGCTGCGCAAGGCTCATCCGGAAAAGGCGCTGGTCGTCGCGCACAACGCCGGCGACCTGTGCCGCCGGCTATCGGTGCTGCTGGACCTCGGCCTCGGCTATCTGACGCTGGAACGCAGCACCCCGACCTTGTCGCCCGGGGAATCGCAGCGGCTGCGGCTCGCCACCCAGGTCGTCTCCAACCTGTTCGGCGTCGTCTATGTGATGGACGAGCCCTCCGCCGGTCTGCATCCTGCCGATACCGAAGCACTGCTTCGCGCGCTCGACGGGCTCAAGGCGGTCGGTAATTCGCTGTTCGTGGTCGAGCACGAGATGGACGTCGTCCGCCGCGCCGACTGGATCGTCGATGTCGGCCCTGCGGCGGGCGAGCAGGGCGGCGAGATCCTCTACAGCGGCCCGATCGAGGGCCTGCGCGGGGTTGCGAGGTCGGAGACGCGGCGCCACCTGTTCGACGAAGGCGGCGGGCTGCCGAGCCGACAGCGCGAGCCCACGGGCTGGCTGAAGCTGGAGGGCGTCACGCGCAACAATCTGAAGCAGGTCGATTGCGCGATCCCGCTCGGCGTAATGACCACCGTCACCGGTATCTCCGGCTCGGGAAAATCGAGCCTGGTAAGCCAGGCGCTGGTCGAATTGGTCGCCGCCGCGCTAGGCGCCCCGGTTGCACCCGAAGCGGTGAGCGATGCCGAAGCAGCGCTCGACGAGCGTCCCGCTGACGTGACCGAAGGCCGCATCATCGGCGGGCTGGAGGGGGTCAGGCGGCTGATTGAAGTCGACCAGAAGCCGATCGGCCGCACGCCGCGCTCCAACCTAGCCACCTATACCGGTCTGTTCGACCATGTCCGCGCGCTGTTCGCAGCGACCCCCGAGGCCAGGAAGCGCCACTACGATGCCGGCCGCTTCTCGTTCAACGTCACCAAGGGCCGCTGCCCCCGCTGCGAGGGGGAGGGGTTCGTCATGGTCGAACTTCTCTTCCTGCCAAGCGTCTATGCCCCGTGCCCAACCTGTCAGGGTACCCGCTACAATCCCAAGACGCTCGAGATCCGCTACCGCGGTAAGACCATTGCCGAGGTACTGGCGCTCACCGTCGAGGGCGCCTGGGAATTCTTCGATGATGCGCCGAATGTCTGCCGGTCGCTGAAGGTGCTTCGTGAGGTTGGGCTGAACTATCTCCGCCTGGGGCAGCCCGCGACCGAGTTTTCGGGCGGGGAGGCCCAGCGGGTGAAACTCGCCACCGAGTTGCAACGCGCCCAGCGCGGCGGGGCGCTCTATGTACTCGACGAGCCTACCACCGGGCTTCACCCAACCGACGTCGAGCGACTGCTCGGCCAGCTCCATGCGCTGGTCGATGCCGGCAACAGTATCGTCCTGGTCGACCACGACATGAAGCTGGCCGCGGCGAGCGACTGGGTGATCGACGTCGGCCCGGGCGCCGGCGATGGGGGCGGGCGGATCGTCGCGAGCGGGCAGCCGGCGCAGGTCGCCGCCTGCCGGGAAAGTCGCACCGCGCCCTATCTTAAGCGTGCGCTCCACGAGGCAGGCGGACGGGCGGTCCCGACCGCGGGCCGTATGCCATGACCGATCTCCTTTTTTAGTGCGTGCGGAGGGCGTAGACCCTTGGGACGACTCGATCTGCAAAGGATAGGTATTGTGATGCCCGAACCGATCCGCATTCTGCTGCAGACCACCATTCCGACGATCGCCGACGACTGGCATATCGGGCGCTTCTCGATGCTGCGCGACCTGCTCGCCGGGCTCAAGGATGGCGACGGGGCGCCGCTGACCCGGGTCACCGCCCGCGACCGGGACAGCGCGACCGGGCCCGACGCGGTACTTTCGACCCTCGACGCCTCGGGTTATGACCAGCTGTGGCTGTTCGCGGTCGATACCGGAGACGGCCTCGACGCCGAGGACTGCGCCGCCATCTCGCGCTTCCGCAAGAAGGGCGGCGGGCTGATGGTGACTCGCGACCATATGGATCTCGGCGCGTCTATCTGCGCGCTCGGCGGGGTCGGCGCCGCGCATTATTTCCACTCGAAGAATCCGGAACCCGATCCCGATCGTCACTGCATCGACGACGACGGGACGCCGACGATTTTGTGGCCCAACTATCATTCAGGCGCGAACGGCGATTACCAGAGCATCGAGGTCGTCGGCGAACGCCATCCCGTGCTGGCGGACCCCGAAGCGGAGCACGGCGTGCTGCGCTATCTGCCCGCCCATCCCCACGAAGGCGCGGTCGGCGCCCCACCCGAAGATCCGAGCGCGCGGGTGATCGCTACCGGCAAGAGTGCCCTTACCGGTCGGCGGTTCAACATCGCCGTGGCGTTCGAGCCGTCCCAGGCGGGCGGGCCGGCCATCGCCCAGTCGACCTTCCACCATTTCGCCGATTACAATTGGGATCCGGCCGCGGGCGCGCCGAGCTTTGTCAGCGAACCGCCGGGCAATACGCTTCCCCGTACTCCCGAGGCGGCCCGATCGGCCCGCCTCTATGCGCACAACCTAGCGCTATGGCTTGCCGGGCGGAGCTCCTGACGGCGTATCCTGAGCACATCCCCGTCTTCGCCGCGGTCTCCGGCTGCCAACGATGCTGGCAAACCGATTTAGGTCGCTGAAATCACGGAAAACGCATCGGCGTTTCTTGTCTAGGTCCGTGAAAAGCGGCCCCAATTCTTCGGCCCATCGTCTCGATGAGCGGGAAAGGGGCCAACGTCAGAAGGAGCTAAAGGCAAGCTCACCAATCCTCAGGGGGCTCTTAGGCATCTCCTTCGAAGTGCCTATGCCGCGCTGAGCTTCGGTTTGCGGCTGCTCCCGACCAACTTGCGTCGTTCGCCCCTTGTGTTTTCCTGCGGCAGCTTCCGCCGGAACCTGCCGCTCACGAGGCCAAGCCGCTTGCCGGGCCTGTCCCGTGAACCGCATGCGGTTAGTGCGATTTCGCGTGCGGAAGGAGCGTCGCGAGGCTTGCCGCGAGTTCTGCGTTGCGGAATGGCTTCGTCAGTCGGGCAAGGTCGGGATCGACGCCATCGACTTCCGCATAGCCCGACACGATGAGGACCGGCAGCTCCGGTCGGCTGGTCCGCAACTGGCGGGCGAACGCTGCACCGCTCATGGCCGGCATCAGGTGATCGGTCACGACCACGTCCGGCTTCAGTCCGCTATCGAGGAGCGACAGCGCCTCCTCCGCCGAACGCGCCTCCCTAACGTCGTATCCGAGGTCCATGAGCATGTCCGCGGTACTCATGCGGACGAGTTCTTCGTCGTCGACCAGGAGGGCCACGCCGCGGCCAGTCTCCACCGGGCAGGTCTCGTAGCCGCGTCGTTCCTCTTCTTCCGCGACGGCGCTGAGCGGCAGCCATAGCGCGACTGTTGTCCCTGTCCCGACCGCGCTTTCGATGGTGAGGCCTCCACCGAGTTGGGCAGCGAGGCCATGTACCATCGACAAGCCAAGTCCCGTTCCCTTGCCGACGCCCTTTGTCGAGAAGAACGGCTCGGTCGCGCGAGAAACCGTCTCCGCATCCATGCCAATTCCGGAATCGCGGACGGCAAGACGCACATATGGCCCCTGCGTGAGGCCCGACGAATGATCGGCTTGTAGCGTTTCCCGACTCGCCTCGATCGTCAGCGCACCGCCCTCCGGCATCGCATCGCGTGCGTTCACGGCGAGGTTGAGCAGCGCCATCTCGAGCTGGTTCGGATCCGCCTTGGCCGGTGGAAGATCAAGGGCGAGGTCCAAGCGCAGGTCTACCGTCGGGCCCAGCGTCGATCCCAGCAACTCGACCAATCCGTTTACCAGACGCGCTACGTCGACCGAGGTCGGCTGCAGCGGCTGGCGTCGCGCAAATGCGAGCAGGCGCTGCACGAGTGTCTTGGCCCTCTCCGCGGATTGCAGTGCGCCGTCAATCAGCCGCCGCTCGCGCTCGCTGCCGACGTTCTTCCGGACCAGCATGTCGAGCGAGCCAATGATGGGCGTCAGCAAATTGTTGAAGTCGTGCGCGACGCCGCCGGTAAGGCTCCCCATGGCCTCCATCTTCTGGCTCTGGCGCAACGCCTCCTGGGCATTGGCAAGGTCTGCCTCCCGCGTCTTGGCATGGGTCAGGTCTCGGCCCACAGCGATGAAGTTCAGACCGTCGGGTTCGGGCGCAACCGTCCATTCGATGGACTTCCACTCCCCGTCCCGGGTGCTGATCCGGTTCTCGAAGCGCGTCGGCAACCCGGTGCTCGACATGCGCCCGATCGCCTCGAGCGTCGGCGGCGCGTCGTCCGGGTGCATGAACGTCGCATAATCACGGGAAAGCAGTTCGTCTTCGCTCCAGCCGAGAACCAGGCTCCATGCGGGGCTTACAGCGGACATCCGGCCACGGTAGTCGGCGCGCGCGAGCATGTCCTGAGACAGGTTCCAAAGCCGGTCGCGCTCAGCGGAACGCGCTTCGACCTGCGCCTCCAGCGTCTCGTTGAGCGCACGCAAACGGCGCTCGCTTTCCCGCAGCGCGTACTCGCCGCGTGCCCGCTCCACGGCATTCCGGGTACGGTCGGCGAAATCGTTGATCAGGGCGAGATCGCCGTCGCTCCAATTGCGCGGAGCATCATGATTGACGAAGAACACGGTGACCAGCCGGCCATGTTCCAGGACGGGCGCGTTGACGAAGGCTCGACTGCGCTTGCCTTCCAGCGCGTCGGCGGCGCCTGCGGTGCGTTCGTCCAGGCGAACGTCGTCGATGACGGTGAACTCGCCGCGCTTGAGGCTGTCAATGAACGAGCCATAATCCCGCAGCGCGAGGACCCCTGCTAGGGAGTCGACCCCGGGTGCGGTCCAGTCACGGTCGACGTGCAGCGTTTCGGCGTCATGATCGATGGCCGCATACCCCACCCGGGAGCTGCCAAGCGTTCGCCCCAGTACCTCCGATGCGGCAGCGGCGATATCCGCCGGGGATTTCAGGTCCTTGATGGCTTGGGTGAGATCGGCCAGCGCACTCCGCCGAACATCCGTCACCTTGCGTGCGGTGATGTCCAGCACGGTTCCCGCAATGCGAATGCATCGGCCCGACGCATCGAACACGCCGCGGCCCTTCGCGGCGACCCAGCGTTCAACGCCGTCCTCCTTACCGACCGTCCGGTATTCCACGTCGTACAAGGCACGGCGTTCGGGATCGGCAGCGGCGAAATAGGCATTCAGGGTCGCCTCCCGGTCACCGGGGTGCACGCCCTCGTAAAAGTCCGCGATCGTAACCGGCACATCTGGTGAAATGCCGAACATCGCCTTCGTGCGCGGGGGCCAGATCAGCTGGTCATGGAGGACGTCGACATCCCAGAAACCGACATCGGCGTTTTCGACGGCGAGACGCAGTCGCTCCTCGCTATCCCGCAAGTCCCCCTCAGCGCGTTCTCGTTCCTGCGCCAGGCGCGCATTCTCGATCGCAATCGTCGCCAGCCGGGCAAGGCCTTCGAGGCGGGCGACCGTTTCTGCGGAGTGATCCTGTGGCACCGACCAGTAGGCGCCGAGTGCCGCAACCGGCTCCGGCCTGCCGATCGGAACCATGATGAGGCTTCGTACGAAGGTCTGGGCGTACGCGTTTTGCGGAACCCGGTCATCCAGCCGGACGTCGCGTATCGCGACGGTCTGACGTTCCCGGATCGCCCAGCCGGAGACGCATTCTTCGATCGGGAAGCTCTGCCCCTGCCAAAGCGGCGCAACGGCGTCCTCGCTGATGTAGCAGCACCGACCCCCGACCTTGACCGCCACGGCGATGCCTTCGGCTCCGACGGCAGCGCGGGCGGTATCTCGCAGGACATCGATCACTGCCTCGAGCGAGTGCGCGGCTACCAGCCGCTCGCTCGCGTCGAGAATTTTGGAGATCATTTCGGTATCAGCGTCATGCCGGGCGGCCTTGTCATAGGTCGTCGCGCTAATCGACGCGGACGCTTCCTCAAGGCTATGGGAGGTTGACCTCATTCTGCGAGTATACAGCGCCGGGCCTATAACGCCATGTAATCTTCAAGTTTTTCCGAGGGTTTAAAGGGTATCGTGACCAAATTTTTTTCGCACGGCGACGTCATCTGGAATTTCACCGTTGCCCGCCCAGGGGCATTGGCAACGGCCAGAGATCGCCAGTTCGCAGCTGTGTCGTTTCGTACTTCGTCCATGGTGACTGACCCGAATGTCTGGTTAATCCATTAGCGGCCAATGGCGGATAGCCGCGCCAACGGCCGCTTCGTCCCACTGCTCGCCGTTCAGTGGGGCAGTCCGCGCTCCCGTAGAGCGCGATTCATGAACATGAAAAGATTTCCACGTCCAGGAGCCACCAATTGGGCCGCTAGGCGGCGTGGACAAATTTGAGCCAGTATCTCGCGGTGGCGAGATGGACCATGCCGAGGAAGCTGTTGGCCAGTTGATCGTAGCGGGTGGCGATGGCGCGGTTGATTTTGAGCTGCCCGAACATGCGCTCGATGCGGTTGCGCTGCTTGTAGAGCGCCCGATCATGTTCGATTTTCACGCGGCGGTTTGAGCGGCCCGGAATGACGGCCTCGATTTTCCGTGTGGCAAGGTCGGCACGGATTGCGTCGGCGTCGTAGGCCTTGTCGGCGAGCAAAGCGTCAGGTGCGCGCTCGGGCAGGCCGATCAGGGCGTCATAGGCTTTGCAATCTGCCGCTTCGCCGACCGTCAGATGGAAAGCGAGAGGCCGTCCGAGGGCATCAGCCAGGCAGTGAAGCTTACTGGTGAACCCGCCCCGCGAGCGGCCAAGAGCGCGTCGATGAGTCCCCCTTTTCCGCCCGCTGCCGAAACGTGGGCGCGGACTGTGGTGCTGTCGATGCTGTAGTGGCCGCTGTCTGCCATGATCTCGGCCAGCGTGACCGCTACAGCCTCCCAGACCCCGGCTTCACTCCATCGCCGGAACAGCCGATAGACGGTGTTCCAGCTGCCATATTTGGGCGGCACGTCGCGCCACGGTGCACCGCACCGAAGTCGCCAGAGTATACCGTTGATGATCGAGCGGTTCTGTTCGGGAGGCCTGCCTCGGCCCCGGTTCGCGGGCTCGATGGGCAACAAACCTTTCAGAACGCGCCATTCCGCCTCGGTGAGATCGCCCCTGCTCAAGCCTAACTCCAAAAAGCAGCCTTGAATCAAGCAGGACGCCCGGCGTCAATCGTGAACACGATGCGTTGCGAACGACGCATTGTAGGATAAGCTCGGAGCATGACGGAAGCTTATGAATGGGATGGCGACTGGTCGGCAATCGACAGCATGAGCGAGCGCGAAAGCTTGGAAGACGAGCTACGGCGTGAACTATGCTCGTCCCATATAATATACGGCATCGAAGCTGCTGCTATCGGCCGAAGATGGCGGCGCGACGACGTGCTATTCTTGCTGCGCGACGGACGGTTTGCCCAAGTGCACCTTACTCGGCGCGCAGAAGCAAATCCCCGTTGGCCGGACACCCAAATCTACGCAAGCTTCGAGGAATGGAAGTCCGTCCCTGTGGAGGATCGCTGAGAGCGCGAATTTAGCTGTCAGATTTGTCCACGCCGTCTAGTGACTGGGGATTGGGTCTTGATATGACGTTGAACCTTTCTCGTGGAATGCAACACAGCCGACATTGTCACCTAGTGGCCTGCAGAATTACCGCGGTGGCTTCGCGCGGCATGTCCCACATCGGAAAATGACCGCTATGCTCGAACCAGTGCAGCGTCGCGGAGGGGAATGCCGCTATCGCGCGGCCGGCCTGACGGGCCAAGCACAACCGGTCATGCTTGCCCCAGCCGATGATGAGGCGTTGCGTCGGATCGGCCGCTGGGCCTTGCTGCTCGGCGCCATGGGCAAGGTCACGGACAAGGGCATCGAATGTCGGCGTGTCCGTTATGCCCGTCAGTTCAGTACACACAAATTCGGGCGACAGGGCGGAGGGTTTCGCGGACAGCTGGGCCAACAGCGCCGTGCGCGCCACGGCGCTGCGGCTGATTGCTGGCAGGCGCGATCGCAGGACGCGCAGCAACTGTGCGGAGAGGCTGATCGTGGTGCGGAAGAAAGAACGCTCCCAACCGCGCCAGAAACCACCCGGATCGAGTGCAACGACATTGCCGACCTTGCCCCTTCGCGCGAGTTCCAGGACGATTCTGGCACCCATTGAGCTGCCCACGACATCGATACCAACAAGGTCTTTCGTCACGAGGTAGCGCTCGACGCTGCCGACCAGACCCTCGAACGAAACGCTGTCCTGTTCGGCCGGCGTCGCACCGTGCCCCGGCAGATCGATGGCGATAACCGTTCGTTCTACTGCCAGGCCATCCAGGATCGGCTGCCAGCTATGCCAACTACTGCCTAAGCCGTGGATGAGCAGCAGCGGCTTGCCACTGCCACGGGTGATCTGGTGCATATGAAACTCCGTCCTGTTCGCGCCACTCAACGATCGAGCGAGGGGAACGGCGCCGGATATCGGCGAACGAATGCCGGTTCTGGAGAAGCGGTCAACCCGGCTGGATGACCGCTTGTGGGTCATCTCATTCGGCGGCTTTCGACGAAACCTGCCGTTAGGCCAGCAGCCTAGGAGTGACAGCAATGTCCCAGAACACGTCGATCGCGCTTGCGGCAGCAGTCGACCAGGTGTCGCCGTTCATCCGTGATGGTGCGAAGGTCCGGATCTGACAGGTGCCGCCGGTCGCGCTGCGGGGAGATCCCAGCTCATGTCCTGTAGCGGACCTTAGCACTTAGTGCCAAAAGCAGCCTTATGGTAGTGATCCGACATTCCAGCCCAGATGATGGCGAGCGCGTTATCGAAATATGGCGCGACGCGGTCGATGCGACGCATGACTTCCTTTCACCGAAGGATCGAAGTGCGATCGACGAGATGGTATGCGGGTTTTTGCCGGCCGCTCCGTTGTGGCTAGCTGTTGATTTCAACGACCGGCCTATTGCTTTCATGTTGATAGACGGCGGGCATATGGAAGCCCTTTTCGTTGATCCCGAGGTCCGAGGACAAGGCGTTGGCGCAGCCCTAGTGCGGCATGGATTGTCGCTTCAACCCACGATGACGACCGACGTCAACGAACAAAACGATCAGGCTGTCGGCTTTTACGAGCGGTTGGGTTTCACGAGAACCGGACGCTCACCGCTCGATGGGCAAGGTCGGCCTTACCCGCTGATCCATTTGCGTTATCAAGGCTAACTCAGTCTTCGCTTTCGACCAAAATTCGCCGTTCCCCAGCCTGGGTGGGCTGGGTGGGAATGACAGCTCCTACTGAAAGCTGCCATTTCCATTCGATCCAGTAGTCCTGCAGCATTGCTGTCTGGCTATCATGCCTTCGAAGAAAGGTCGCCATTTCCTGAAAACCGGATATAGCGCTCACCTCATCCGATCCCGGAATCGTCAGCCCGAGTATCGCTCCGCCATGTACCGTCTCGGCGAGGTGCCCAGCGCCTTGCGGAACATCGTCACAAAGCTGGGAACGCTTTCATAGCCGAGGTCCCCAGCCACTTGCTGGATCGAGGCGCCCGCGGCGAGCCACTTGACTGCCAGCACAACGCCGAGCTGCTGGCGCCAGCGGCCAAAGCTCATCCCGGTCTCTCGATGGATCAGCCGCTCCAGCGATCGTTCGCTCATGGCGGCGCGCTGCGCCCAGACCTTCAGGCTGCCCCGATCCGCGGGCGACGCCATCATCTCGTCGACGACCTTGCGCAGGCGCGGATCGCTGGGCATCGGGAGATGCAGATTCTCGACTTGGGCCGCCGCAAGCTCGTCGAGCAGCACCGCCACCAGCCGCGCGTTGGCGCCATCCTCTTCATAGAAATACGGCAGATGCGCAGCGCGGGCCAGAAGCTCGCGCAGCAGCGGCGTCACCGAAACCGCGCAGCAGACCTTCGGCAACTTTCCGGCCATGGCGGCACCGACGAACGCATTATAGCCTTCGAGCGCGCCACTTGCCCTGATTGCGTGCAACGCGCCACCGGGGATCCAGATCGCGCTGCGCGGCGGCACGATCCACAGCCCGCCTTCGACCTCACAGCTGAGCGCGCCGCGCTGGACGAGCAGCATCTGCCCTTTCTTGTGGCAATGGGGTTCAAGCTCGAAGCCGTCCGCGTCGGACATCTGTGCACCGAAGGCCACGATCGGACGCGGAACGTCGTCCGGTTCGATCCATTCGAAGTCCTGCAAGTCGCTGAGGATCGGCATCCTTACGCCCTACGCAAAATAAGTTCGGCTGGCGAGATCGGATAACATCTTGTCTGTCCTTCGTAATGACGCCAGTACGGCGCGCGTCTATCCGGGTTGCCATTCCGCCGAGCCGATCCGGCTCGCGGCATCGCGAGGACCCATCATGAATACCCTGACCAGCCCCCGCGTCTCGGACCTTCTGACGGCGCTGCACCGCGAAGCTGAGACGAGCGATCGAGCACATGTTGCGGAGATGCAGGCCAAAATTGTGGCGCCGGGCGCATCGATCGAGGGCCTGGTTGCGGATTTGCTCGCGGATGAGCGCGCCGACTATCGCGCAGCTTATCGCGACCGCGCTGACAATTTCCTCGCGGTCTCGCCGTATTATGGGCGTTTCCTCTATGCGATCGCACGCGCCCGCGGGGCGACCAGGGTCGTCGAGTTCGGTACGTCGATGGGAATTTCGACGATCTATCTCGCCGCCGCGCTGCGCGACAATGGCGGCGGGCAGCTCATCGGCAGCGAGATGGAGCCGGCCAAGGTGACGCGGGCGCGGGCCAATCTCGACGCGGCGGGGCTGGCAGATCTCGTTGAAATCCGTGCCGGCGATGCGCTCGAGACGTTGAAGGACCTCGGCGGCGTGATCGACCTTTTGCTGGTCGACGGGGCCTTCTCGCTTTACCTGCAGGTGCTCAAGCTGGTCGAGCCATGGCTTAAGCCCGGCGCTGTGATCCTCGGCGAGAACGCCTTCGAGCCTGGCTATCAGTCTTATGTAAGCGATCCTGCTAACGGGTATGTTTCTTTCGCCCTGCCGGATGCAGGCCGCGGCAATGCATTCACCGTGAAGGTTTCGTGATGCTCGCCGCTGGATCAACGGAGCGCCCCATCAAGGGGCCGGGACGGCTGAGCAAGGCGTTGATGCGGCTGTGGATGAAGCCCGCAACTATCGTGGCCAACGATCAATTGGCCGATCGATTCCATCTTATCACACTGGAGGGGCCCGCGCTCGCTGATGTCGCGTGGATCCCAGGACGGAAAGTGCAAGTCGCAATGGGTTCAGCCTTCGCGACGCGAACCTACACGCCGATCGAATGGAACGCGTCGGCCGGGCGAACATGCATATTGGGCTATGCGCATGGCGACGGGCCGGGAAGTACCTGGGTCCGCAGCGTTGCGCCGGGTGATCAATGCGACATTTTTGGTCCGCGCCCATCGTTGGACCTGTCTCGCCTCCAGTATCCGCTTTTCATCACGGGCGACGAGACCTCGATGGGCCTTGTTTATGCGGCAAGCCATCAAGACCCAGCACGCCGCGTATCGGCCTGTCTCGAAGTCTCAGATCTAGAGGCCGCCCGGCGCGCCGCGGGACACCTTGGCCTGCAGGATATCGCGTTTTTCGCGAAGGGAGCCGACGATGCTCATATTACGGCGATGCAAGCGGCGGTATCCGAAGCAGCCGCCACTGGCGCGTCTTCCGTGCTGACCGGAAACGCTGGGACGATTCAAGCGCTTCGCCAAAACCTGCGGCTGCAATCCAAATCCGCCGCACGCGTCGTCACCAAAGCCTATTGGGCGCCGGGCAAGACTGGCTTGGACTAACCTGGCACGGTACAATGCCGCTTGCCTCGCCTGAACCTGCCCGACCGCTCCCGGCCCGATTTCGATCCTCTCGATCGCGGGTCGGGCAATCGCCGGCATCTCGACTCGGAACGGCAAGGCCCCACTTCTCCCCATGCAGACAACCGGCGACAGTCGGCCAACTCAGGCCGTTCACGGGTAGTGCTGCGAACGCCAGCTTTGCCAAACTGGTTGTTAGCACGAACTCCGGCGAAGCTCGTGGAGCCAGCTGCCAGCAAGCCTTCCCGACACGGGCTGCTTGGTGACTTTGGGCGCCTACTTCGCCCGACTCTCTAATCGTTACGGCGTCGTTTGACACCCTTCAATTTACGGCTATAGCAAGTGCGACTCAGTCGCAGTAGCAAGCAAGGGGAGCCTTCGTGATCCATCCAATCGCCCGCCTGACCGGGGCGGCGAGCCTATTCGCCTACCTATCTTCCGCAATGGCGTTCGCGCAGGCGCAGCAGACCGCCGTCGCCGCAGGGCAGGACGGCAAGCCTGATCTTGCCACCATCACCGTCACCGCGACGCGCCTCGCCACCGACACGCAAAAGGTGCCCGCGACCGTCACCGTCGTTACCGACGAGAAGATGGCCGACCAGCTGGTCAACGACGTCAAGGATCTGGTGCGGTTCGAACCCGGCGTGAGCGTGCCGCGCCAGCCCGCCCGCTTCGGCGCGGCATCGGGCACCACCGGCCGTGCGGGCAATGAGGGCTTTGTCGTGCGCGGCATCGGCGGTAACCGCGTGCTGATCCAGGTGGACGGCGTGCGCGTGCCCGACGGCTTCACCTTCGGTGCGCAGAGCGTGGGGCGCGGCGACTATGTCGATCTTGGGCTGGTCAAATCGGTGGAGATCCTGCGCGGCCCGGCCTCGGCGCTCTATGGCAGCGACGGCCTGGCGGGCGCGATCAGCTTCACCACCGCAGACCCCAGCGATTTCCTGGCCGGCGGCAAGTCGGTGGGCGGGCTGGTGCGGGCCGGCTACCAGTCGTCCGACCAGGAATGGAGCGAGACCGGCATCCTTGCCGGGCGCAGCGGCGCCTGGTCAGCAATGGTCGCCTATACCCGCCGCGACTTTTCCGAACTGGAGAACCAGGGCAGCGTCGGCGGCAGCGGGGCGGCACGCACCAAGGCCAACCCGCAGGACGGTGAGTCGAACGCGGTGCTCGGCCGGATCGTCTACGAACCCGGCACCGGCCACAAGCTGCGGCTGACCGGCGAATATCTCGACAACCGGATGGACAGCAACGTGCTGACCAGCGTCAGCGCCAGCGTCGCCGGGACCATCGCCAACGACAGCACCAAGCGCAAGCGCGCGGCGTTCGACTGGACCTGGGCCGGGCAGGGCGCGATCCAGCGCACGCGACTCAGCCTTTACTGGCAGCAGGCCGAGGACCGCCAGTTCTCCGCCGAGGACCGTGTCACGCTCGCCGACCGCACCCGGCTGAACACCTTCGACAATCGCGTGTTCGGCGGGTCTGGCGAGATCGTGTTCGGCTATGAGACGGGTGCGCTGCGCCACCGCCTGATCGTCGGCGCCGACGCCAGCCGTACCCGCCAGGAGGGCATCCGCGACGGCACCGTGCCGCCGGCGGGCGAGACCTATCCCACCCGCGCCTTCCCGATCACCGATTTCACGCTGGCCGGCCTGTTCGTCTCGGACGAGATCAGCCTCGGCCCGGTCACCTTGTTCCCGGCGCTGCGCTTCGACCATTATGCGCTCGATCCGAAGAAGGATGCGGCGCTGCCGGCGTTCAACTCGGCGAGCCAGAGCGGCTCGCGCGTCTCGCCCAAGATCGGCGCGACGCTGGCGCTGAGCCCGGACGTGAGCCTGTTCGCCAATTATGCGCAGGGCTTCAAGGCGCCCGAGCCGAGCCAGGTCAACCAGTTCTTCCAGAACCTCGCCTTCGGCTATCGTTCGGAACCCAACCCCAATCTGAAGCCCGAGACGAGCCGCAGCGTCGAAGGCGGCATCCGCTTCGGCGGCGGCGGCGTGCGCGTGCAGCTGACCGGCTTCCATGCGGACTACGACAACTTCATCTCGCAGGAAGTGGTGGGCGGCGCCTTCACGCCCGCCAACCCGGCGGTCTATCAGTTCATCAACCTCGACGAGGCGCGGGTGAACGGCATCGAGGGCCGGGTGGATGCGCAGCTCGGCCGCGGCTTCACTGCGAACCTCGCCTTCGCCTATGCCGATGGCGACGTGATCCGGAATGGCGCCAAGGCGTCGCTCTCGACGGTGGATCCCGCGAAAATCGTCGGCGGGTTGGGCTATCGCGCGCCGGACGGAGCGTTCGGCGGTCAGCTGATCGTGACGCACAGCACCCGCAAGGAAGCGAGCGCAACCACCGGCGTGTGCACCGCCGCCTGCTACCGGCCGGATGCCTTCACCATCGTCGACGCGACCGCCTTTGTGCGGCTGACCCCGGGGCTCACGTTGCGTGCCGGCATCTTCAACCTGCTCGACAAGAAATATGCCTGGTGGAACGACGTGCGCGGCCTCGCCGCCAGCTCGACGACCACCGACGCCTATACCCAGCCGAGGCGCAACGGCAGCGTCTCGATCAGCTACCGCTTCTGACCATCGGAGGGCACATCATGAAGTTTCGACGTTTCGGCCTGCTGGCCCTGAGCCTTGCCGCCATGGTTCCGGCGCTGCCTGCCCAGGCGGACGGTCCGGTCAAGCCCCGCACCGCCGCCGAGGAACAGGCGTCGTTTGAAGCCGACCGGCGCGACATCCTCACCATGGCGGGCACCTTCAAGGTCCGCTTCGATATGCAGGAATCGACCGCCTGGCGCGCCGACTACACCCCGATCGACCGGTCGATCTCCGGCGGCAACGAAGTGGTGCGGGTGATCGAGGACACCGGCCGCCATATCGTACTCCAGCATCTGCTGGTGGTCGAGCAGGGCGGCAAGACCATGGTGATCAAGCACTGGCGGCAGGACTGGGACTATGAACCCGCCCGTGTGCTTGTGTACGCCGGCCCGAACGAATGGAAATGGGAAGCGGTGCCCGAGGCGATGCGGCGCGGCCGCTGGTCGCAGACCGTGTACCAAGTCGACGACAGCCCGCGCTATGGTAGCTGGGGCCAATGGACCACCGAAGCCGGGGTACGGCGTTGGCATTCCGGCTGGACCTGGCGTCCGCTCGCCCGGCGCGATGCGGTGCGCGGGCCGGTCTATGACCGCTATCTCGGCATCAACCGCCACCAACCGACGCCGACCGGGTGGATCCACTGGCAGGACAACACCAAGATGGGCGTGATCGACGGCAAGCTGCAGCCGGTCGTCCAGGAATATGTGCTGAACAGCTACACCCGCTTTGACAGCTATGACGTCAAGGCGGCGGACGCCTATTGGGCGGCGACCAAAGGCTATTGGGCCGCGATCCGCGCGGAATGGGAACGCATCGCCAACGCAAAGGGCGGCATCCGCATCACCGAGGCGGTGCAGGCGGGGACGGTGATCGCCAGCCGGCTGCTCGAGATCGCCGAAGAGGTGCTGGCCGGCAAGAGGAAGGAAGCCGACGCGATCGCCCTGGCGAAGACGCTTATGGATCAGGCGACCAGGGCCGCCTGATCCTGCGCGCGGGCCGGGGAGTTCGAAGGCCACCGGCCCGCGCGCGAACTGCATGGCTATGTGCCGCACCTTGCGGCGCAGCGGAAAATCGAGGCGCGCCATACCGCGTGCTCGTGCGTGCGAAGGGACAGGGTGAGTTCAGTTTGCCTCGACGCCTATCAATGTGGAAAGTGGTAAAATGAGCCAGGTGCACCTGCTGTCATCTGCTACGCGATCACGTAGCCGCTGAACGTCGGCTTCTCAGAGCAGCTGCCGTTCAACATGCCGTTTGGTCACGGCCGTAATGTCCCAAGCTTAGGCATTCAGCGCTTTCAATCGGTCGAGCTGGCTATGGCGGCTTCGTCCCACACTCAGCCCTGGCGCAGACCGGCGCGCTACATCAATGAAGTCGGTTTCCGGAACTGCTGGGCCGAGCGCAAGCCCAAGAACGGAGGAAAGCCATTATCCTCATCTAGGGTAGGCGGTCTCATATGTCGCAGGACTATCAAGCCAATCGGTTAATGCGGATTCCCGCCAGCCCATGCAGCGGGTGCTGATCCGGATGTTCTGGGGGAAGGTGCCGGCTTCCATCCTCCGATAGAGGGTGGAGCGGGTCAGGCCGGTGCGTTCGAAGCACTTATGACCGGTCGCTTACCGGACCCGCAAACAGCGGGTCTGTTTGTCGGGATTCACACTACGTGAGGTTAGCCGGGCAGGATCTGGAAATATCGTTGCCTTGTGTCGGGTGGCGCCTCACGGGAGGCTCGCAAAGCCACGTTGGGACCTTTTCCGACGTATAGCATTGCGGATGCGCGAGCGTGGGCAGCGGCGCTGAATGAATGCACCGAACGCGGCATCGATCCTGCACAGAAGCTACGGGAACGCCGAGCCGCGGGGATGACAGTGGCTGAGGCGCATAGGATAGAAGGTGCGCGTGTTGGGTTGCGTCCGATAATCGGGATCGCGCTTGCCCCGGTTTACCATTGTTGAAGCGTGCGAGTTGCGACTCCATCGGCGGCGATCTCCAATTGGAGCGCACCCGATGGTTACAGCATTTGTCTGATTGTCGGAACCGATCTCCAAGGTGCGATCGCCCGCAGTCACGTACGAGGCGGCGAGGCGACGCCACCCTAGGATTTTGCCTCGTTGAAGGCACCATCAATCGCCGACAGCACCGCCGTGTGGATGGCTATTCGAGCGTCTGCGATGCGCTTGTTGTCCCGGCTGGGGTTCACCCGGTTGCTCAGCAGGATGATGAAGGCGCCGCGTCGCCGGTCGATATATATGGAGGTTCCGGTGAAGCCGGTATGGATCAGCGCGTCGGGGGAGGCCCGGGGCCCGGCGAAGCTGCCGGCGGCATCGGGCATGTCCCAACCCAGCGCGCGCGAGGTACCCGGTGGATCGGCCTGACGCGTGGTGAAGGCGGCAACGCTCGCCGGCTTCAACAGAGGTTTCCCGCCCCGCAGATAGAGCGCGGCGAGCTTCGAGAGATCCTGTGCGGTCGAGAACAGCCCGGCATGTCCGGCGACGCCGCCCAGCACATAGGCATTCTCGTCATGCACCACGCCGCGTACCAGCCGGTGTCGAAACACATCGTCCTGTTCGGTCGGCGGAATCCGCGCCAGTTGGCGTGCCGAGGGATTGAAGGCGGTATCCCGCATCTTCAGCGGGAGGAACGCATGGTCGTGCACGAAGCGGTCGAGCGGCTTCCCCGACACGTGCTCGACGATTTGGCCCATGAGGATCATGTTCTCGTCGCGATATTGATAGCGCGAACCTGGTTCCCACACGACCGGCATGCGATCGATCAGAGCAAGAAGCTCCTGCCGGTTGCGGCTGTGCTGCCAGAGCAGATCGGTGGTGAACAGACCGGAGCTGTGGCTGAGCAGGTGTCGCACCGTGATCCGCTCGTGTCCGGGCGTGCCGGCAAAGGCCGGAAGATACGCGGCCACCGGACGGTCGAGGTCCAGCAGCCCGCGGTCGTAAAGAAGCTCGGCGGCGGTGGTCGTGCCGACCACCTTGGTGAGCGAAGCGAGATCGAAGATCGCATCCCTGGGCATCGGCGGCGCATCGGGCGCGGAAGAGATCTTTCCGAAGCTTTGCAATGCCACGAGGCGGCCGCGCATGCCGATCGCGACGACGGCACCGGGAAAGGCCCTGCCGACCCAGGACTGGATCTCGCTGAAGGCTGCAGAGAATCGCTCGGTCGACACGGTGGCGGCCGCGGCGCTTCCGGGTCGCTGGCACAGGTACGCGAGCATCGGCGCAAGGGTGATCGACTGCACGAAGCGGCGCCGTCCGATCGTCATGGGCGCAGTTCCGTCACCTGGCGGACATGCGCGTCGACGGCCCGCCGGCTGAACGGAAACGGCCGCGCTTGGCCGGCCAACCAGGCCGCGTAGCCGTCCCGATAATGCGGGGAGCGGGGATCGATCGACTGGCCCGGCAGCGACAGAACCTGGCTCGCGTCCCAATTGCCGACGTCGCAGACGATCAGGAAGCTCGCGCCGTGGCTGACGGTGCAGTTGCGGGCGGCGACATAGCCGCGCGCCATCACGGTGTAGCCGTCGCCGCCCGATCTGCCGCCCTCGATTGCCGGAACGGCAGCGGCGATCGCAGGCCGGCTCGACAGCGGATGGCGCAGGGCGACACGGTGGGCGTCGCCCCAGCGCCAAGCCGCTGGGTCGGCTCCGAATCGGCGCTCCGCTGCGTCCCAGGCCCGGCCGAGCGCCGCGGCAAGGAGCGCGTCGCGTGCCGCTTCCGGCTCGGACCCGAGCCGCGCATCGGGGTGCGTGAGCAGCGCGAGCATCGGGCGCGGGTCGATCGACGTGACGAGGTCGCGGGCGGCAGCGGGCACGATCGCGGCCAGGAACGCTGCGCCTAGCTCGATCCAAAGCATCTCGAAAAGGGCCGCGGGGCCGCTGTCGGCGCCCAGACGCGCATCCCAGCCGCGCAGCATCGCCGCCGCCTGCGCCGCCTTGCCCTCGAGATCCCGCGGCAGCAGCGGCAGCAATGTCTGCGCCGGCAGCGACAGATCGTCGTGCTGCAAGGCCACGCTCTCGTTCACCCCATGCTTCCCAGACTCGCCGAGGACCTGCGCAATCCGATCATAGCGATAGGGTGCGTTCCAGGTGAAGCTCGTCACGCGCTTGCCCGGCGACCAGTCCGGCGGAAGGTTGAACTGGTTGGCCGAGGCGAACCAGCCGCTTTCGGGGTTGCGCAGCGTCGGCATCGCTCCGGTCGGGTGGATACCCTGCCAGTCATAGCGTCCGTCGCCGGGTACGGGCAACAGGCCGTCGTGCCGGGTGCGGATCGGCACATGGCCGAGCAGCCGCCAGCCGATATTGCCGTCGATATCGGCATAATGGAGGTTGGTCGGTGCCACGTGCAGCCGGGCGGCCTGCGCAAGCTCCTCCCAGTTCCTGGCGAGGTTGAGTGCGATGATCGCAAAGGTCATGTTCGCGCCGGGACGCAGCGAGACCGACGCCATCGCCGTGGCGCGGCGCCGGGCAGGGTCGTGCAGCAGCACCGGGCCGTGCTGGGCGGTGCGGAGCGTCACCACCACGTCGGGGGCATCTTTCACGCGGATCGTCTCGGTCGTGGTCGCGAACCGCTTCCATTGGTCCTGGTGGCGATAGCATTCCGGGTCGTCGGGCTTGAGTTCCAGGATGTAGAGGTCTTCCTGGTCGATGTGCGAATTGGTCCGCCCGAAGGCGTAATAGTCGGTATGGCCCTGCATGATCCCGGGCATGCCGGGGCTGCCGGCGCCGATCACGTCGAAGCCAGGCGCGGTCAGGTGGGCGAGGTGGCGCGGCGAGAAGCCGCCGATTCCGAGATGCGGATCATTGGCGAGGATCGGGCGGCCGGTGGCGGAGCGCGCCGCGGAGATCGTCCATGCGTTGCTGCCATGCGCTTCGCGATCGAGCCGGTCATAGACCGGGTCGTAGGACGCGAGCACCGCGTTCCAGGGCAGGGGACCTTCGGTCTCGCCGAGGATGCCCAGATCGGCCTTCGAGACGGCCGCGACATCGAGTCCCTCGGGCAGCCGGGGCTTCCAGTCCCAAGCCAGCGGCGCGGTCAGCGCATCGAGATCCAGCAGCCCGCGCGCCGCCAGCTGCGCTCGGCGGACTTCGTCGGAGCTGCTGCCCATGTCGCCGCTGCGAATGCGGACCAGATCGGCGATGTCCCAGCGCAGCGGCCGCAGCTTCAGCACGCCATATTCGGGTGGCAGCAGCGACGGGTCTGCCTCCAGCTCGGCGACGCGGGCATTGATCCCGTCGACATAGCCACGGGCACAGGCCACCACTTCGGCCGGGAGAGCTGCCAGTTCCGCCTCGACGTCGCCGCGATAGAGCAGCAGGCGGGCGGCGTGGTCATGGGGGACGAACCGCGCGCCGAACGACTCCGCCAGCCTGCCGAGATCGCGGCGCAGCTGCAGATCGATCTGGAACAGCCGGTCGCGGGCGACGACATAACCCTGCCCGAAATAGGCATCCGGAATGGAGGAGGCGCGGATATGCGGCACGCCCCACGCGTCATCGGCAATGGTCACGATGTCCCCTATGCCCATGGCGTTCACCCTTCCCGTGGGTTTGGTGCGCCCGTTGAGCGCCATCGCCGTGCTGCCCCACCCGGCAAGGGCGATGGCAGCGCAGGACTGGAGGAGCGCGCGGCGGGGATGGATCGCGTGCAGTCCGGGAGGAGCGCCATCCCCGCGACGCGCGGTCACCGCAGCTCGAACCGGACCCCGACCCGGAATGCCCGGCCCAGCAGGTCGGAATAGGTGCTGTTTGCCGCCAGTCCGGTTTCGGGAAGCAGGATCGGATCGCGATCGAGGAGGTTCGTGACGTTCAGGAACACTTCCCCGCGGGTCCGCTCGCCCTGCGAGATCTTGGCGGTGAGGTTCAGATCGACATAGGCCGCACCCGAGATGTGGTTGTTGTTGATCGTCGGGAATTGCGACACCACGGCCGACGCGCGCCCGACCGGGCAGTCGCCGTTGCACACGATGTAATTGTTGCCATAGGTGCCGCTGCTCACGCCCCGAACGGTGCCGGTGACCGAGAAGCGCTCGGTTTCATAGCTGGCATTGAAGCGATAGATCCATTCGGGCGGGCTGGTGCCGCTCAGCTGCCCGACCGCGTCGATCGGCACGACGTTGGGCACGCCGCTGTCGGTGATGTTGTGGATGTAGCGGGTCGCCAACCCGTGCAGGGTGATCGCGCCGGGCGCCCCGCCGAAGATCCGGTCGAGTTCCACGCGGTAGCTCGCGTCGACGTCGATCCCGCGGACCCATTGCCGGGCGAAGTTGAACGGGCTCGCCCTGAAGAACAATTCGCGGTCGCCGGTCGGGTCCGGCCCATAGGCGGCGCAGAACTCGGTACGGCCCTCGTAGCAGCGATTGATGATGTCCTGCGCGAAGAACTGGCCGATGGCGTCCTTCAGCTTGATGTCGAAGCCGTCCACCGATGCCGAGAAACCGCGGAGGAAGCGGGGCTGGAGCACCACGCCGATATTGACCGAGTCCGCCTTTTCCGGGCGCAGATTGGGGTTGCCCGTGGTGATCTCGCGGAAGGTGACGGTGGTACGGCCGGTCGCCGGGTCGGTCAGCGTGTTGGTACGCGACGTGCCCGATTGGAAAAGCTCGCTCAGATTGGGTGCGCGGATGTCGCGCGAACGGGTCGCGCGGAAGCGGATGTCCGGGATCGGCTGCCAGCTGGCACCGACCTTCCACGTCGTGACATAGCCCGAGGTCGAATAGTCGGTGGCGCGCACCGCGCCGTTGAACTCGATTCCCAGGCCGAGCGGGACGACGGTCTCGAGATAGGCTTCCTTGACGTTGTAGCTGCCGAAGGTCGGCAGGAAATTGCCGACGGACCAGCCGGTCTGATAGTCGGTCGGCACATAGCCGGAGACCGACTCCCGGCGATACTCACCGCCCACCGCGATGCTGACGTCGCCTGCCCAGGTAGCGAACGGCGTCAGCGAGAGGTTGGCGCCGGCCACGGTCTGCTTCAGCGTCTGGTCGCGATAGGGGTCGCCCAGCACATAATCGATCGCCGCCTGGCTCGTGACGCCGATGCCCAGCCGATTGAGCGGGACGCAGCCATTGGTCGGCGCGGTGAGCGATGACCGGCACACCACCGTTCCCGCCGCAACGCCGAGGGCATTGCCCGCCGGCGCGGACACGGCATCGGTCGCATTGGCCATGCGCGTGGTGTTCATGATGTCGCGCAGCTGCTCGTGCGCGTTGGTCTCGCCATATTGGCCGTAGACGTTCCAGATCGCCTTCTTGCCGAACGCCTGGAACTCCCCCTCCGCGCCGATCGCGTACCGCTGCACGTCTCGGGTGCTGTTGTTCTTGCGATAGGGCAGGTCGACGGCGGTGGTGCCGATCGTCACCGAGGTGACGGCAGCCCGCTGCCCCGGGGTGATGAGCCCGGCCGAAACGGCGTTGGCCAGCGCGGTCTGCAGATAGGGATTGGCGGCGCTGAGCGTGGTGCTGGTGGTCAATTGCGGACCGGCGTTGAACAGCGTCTTCTGCCAGTTGTACGATGCTTCCGCGAACAGCGAGATGCCGCTGCCGACGTCGTAGCTCACGCGACCGAACACGCCTCGCCGATCGTCATCCGCATCGAGACCGATGTTGCGACCCTGGTCGTTGAGCTGCCAGTCGCCGCCCTGGGTGAGCGAGGGGGCAGTGGCGCCGCCGACTGCGGGGAAGGTGAGCGCGCCGTACTGAAACTGGCTGGCCGCGCCGCCATTGCCGAAATAGATGCCGCGCAACCTGTTCGCGACACCGCCGCTCGAGTTGAGGATGATGCCACCCGGGGTCGCGTTGGCGACGCCGACCGGCTGGCGGATGAGATATTGCGGCTGGCCGTTGGTGTTGGTGTAGTTGGGATTGGTTATCCGAACGACGCCGCGCGCATTCCAGTCGCGGTCGACTTGGAAGATGCCGTCGCGATGCGCCCATTCGCCGCTGAGCAGGACATGGCCGCGTCCATCGCTGCCAAATGCGGTGCCGCCCGCGAGGCTGAACGAATAGTTGGCGCCGTCGCCATGGCCGGTGATGCCGCTGTCCGCCGACGCCTTGATTCCCTGAAACTTCTTGTCGAGGACGAAGTTGACGACGCCCGCCACGGCATCCGAGCCATAGGCGGCGGAAGCGCCCCCGGTCACGATCTCGACGCTCTTCACCAGTGCCTGGGGGAAAGTGTTGACGTCGACCAGCCCGGTGACACTCGATGCTACGGTCCGGCGCCCGTCGAGCAGCACCAGCGTCCGGATCTCGCCCAGGCCGCGCAGGTTGAGCGCATTGATGCCGGCAAGGCCGGAACTGATCGCCAGTCGCGAGTTGGAGGGCCGCGTGGAACCGGCCAGCGCCGGCAGCTGGTTGACGAAGTCCGCGATGTTGTTGGTCGGCGAGGTATTGCGGATATCTTCCTGGGTCGCGACCGTCAGCGGCGTTGGCGATTGGAAGCCGTTGCGCAGGATGCGCGAACCGGTCACGATCAGTTCGTCGGACGAGATATTCTGCGCCTCGCCCTGCGTCTGGGGGGTGCCACTACCGCTCGGGCCATCGGTTTGCGCGAATGCGGGATTTGCCAACGTGATCGACAATGCGGTCAACCCCGTTCCGGTCGAAAATAGCCGGCGCCATGATCCGTCGGTCATATGCAATCCCCCTGTATCTGATGTTTCTGGAGCGTGCTTTCCTGCGGACGGTCATGTTCTTGTCGCTGATCCGTGCTCTAGGCGATGGTGCAGGGCGAAGGCGAAGCAGGTCAAGGCTCCCGCGACAATCGTTCGTTGGGTGTGCCATAGCCTTGGATTATGGTGCGATTGCACCCGCGCCCGGTCGCCTTATGCTCCCTGAACGCGCCACGCCTGCCCATTCGAGGAGCGTGTCGCCGCGTGGCTTGCTCGAGGGGACATCATGGTCGATCGCCGCAGCTTCCTGTTCGGCGCCACCGCTTTCGGTGCAACGCTGCCGGTGCGTGCGATCGCGTGGCCGGGCGATACCTCCTCCTCGACGGTTGCCGGGCTATCGCGAGCGATTGAGATTGTCGACGATCGCTGGGGGGTGCCGCACATCCGCGCAGCGACCAAGGTGGATGCGTTTTTCGGTCAGGGCTATGTCGTCGCGCGCGATCGGCTGTTTCAGATCGATTTCGGGCATCGCCGCGCCATGGGGCGGATGGCGGAAGTGTTCGGTGCCGATTTCGCCGAACATGATGCGGCCGCGCGCCTCTTCCATTATCGCGGTGATCTCGATGCGGAGCTGGCGCATGTCCCCCCATCGGTACTGGCGTGCGTGCGGGGCTATGTCGCCGGGATCAACGCGCGCATCGCGGAGGTGGAGCGGGATCCGACATTGTTGCCGCTGGAATATCGCATCCTGGGCGTGATGCCGCTGCGCTGGGACCTGCGCGACCTGGTGCTGGCAAGGGGCGGTTCGGTCGGCAATGTCGACGACGAGATCCGCCGTGCGCGGCTCGCGGCGTTGGGGTTGCTCGACCTTGACCGTCTGGTCGCACCGCTGCGCCCCGAAATCCCGATGACGGTGCCCGAGGGGCTGGACAGCTCCCAGGTGAGCGAGGCCGACATGGGCGTGCTTCGGCTGGGGGCGTTGCCGTTCGGGCGGGAGACCCCGACCCAGGACCCGGACGAGCTGCTGAGCGCCGCCAATGCCGGATCGAATGCCTGGACGGTGGCGGGCAGCCGCACCGCCACTGGCCGTCCGATCCTGGCCAATGACCCGCATCTCGGCATCGGTGGGTTCGGGCCACGTCATGTCGCGCACCTCAGCGCCCCAGGCCTCGACGTGATCGGCGGCGGCGCGCCGGGGCTGGCGGGGATCATGCAGGGGCATACCGATCGCTTCGCCTTCGGCCGCACCAATTTCCACATCGACCAGGAAGACCTGTTCGTGCTGGAGCTCCACCCGGAGGACCCCGAGCGCTACCGCCATGACGGCGGCTGGAAACGCTTCACGCGCGTGGAGGTCGATATCGAGGTGAAGGGCGCCGCCCCGCACCGGGCGATATTGCGCTACGCTGCGCAGGGTCCTGTGATCGCGCATGATTTCGGTCGAAGGCGCGCCACGTCGCTGGCGTCGGTGGGGATGCAGCCGGGCGGGTCGGGCGCCTTCTCCATGGTTGCGATCAACCTCGCGCGCGATTGGGCCGGGCTGCGCGAGGCGTTCAAGCTGCACCCGTCGCCGACCAACTTCCATTATGCCGATGTTCGCGGCCATCACGGCCGGCAGGTGATCGGCTTCTGGCCGCAGCGCAATCGCGGCAACGGGCTGCTGCCGGTGCCGGGCGACGGCCGCTACGACTGGACAGGGATGCGCGACTTCCGCGCCCTGCCAAGCGATTATGACCCTCCCGCAGGCTGGTTCGCCTCCGCCAATCAGAACAACCTGCCACGCAGCTGGCCGGTCGAGCGGAGCCCGGCCTTCTCGTTCCGCGACCCTGCGCGCTACGATCGCATCGCGCAGGTGCTGTCGACGCAGACGCGGCACAGCATCGCCGACAGCGTGGCGCTGCAGCACGACACGCTGTCGCTGCTCGCCCGGCGCTTCCAGGCGATGCTGCCCGTCCGGCCCTCGGCCGAGGCCGCTGCCGCCACCGCGATGCTGGCGCGCTGGGACGCGAGGATCGAAGGCGCGAGCAGCGCCGCGGCGTTGTACGAAATCGTGCTCCGCGCGCTGAACGCGCGGATGCTTGCCGCGCTGGTACCGGAGCGCGCCCGCGACCTGATCCCGGCGATAGAGCCGCCCGAATTGCTGCGTGTCGCGGCGAGCCGCCCGGACCTGGTCGACGCCGCACTCGCCGCTGGCTGGGCAGACGCCGTGAAGTTGCTCGGCAGCGACCCAGCGACGTGGCGGTGGGACGCGCTGCACCGCGTGCGCATCACCCATCCGCTGGCGCGCATACCGGCGGTCGCGGCGGCCTTCCCGCCGATCGAGGCCGGCGGATCGGGCGGGGACAGCTTCACGGTGATGGCGCGTTGGCTGGGAAACGGACCGGACTGGCGGGTCGGCGGTGGGGCCAGTTATCTGGAAGTCATCGACGTCGGCGACTGGGACCGTTCGGTCCTGCTCAACCTGCCGGGCCAGTCGAACGATCCGCACTCACCCCATCGGCAGGACCAGGTTGCCCCCTGGGCCACCGGCACGATGCAGCCCATGCCGTTCAGCCGTGCCGCGGTCGACGCGGTGGCGGTAACTGTTACCCGTCTCCAACCCGATAGGAGCCCGCGATGAAGCGTCTTGTCCTGACCGCCCTTGTCTGGTGCGTCGCCACCGCGTCGAGCGTACCGCGCGTCGATGTCGTGATCCGGGGCGGCACCATCTATACGGGCGCGGAGGCGCCGCCCTTCGTCGGCGATGTCGAGCTCGAAGGCGATCGGATCGTCTATGTCGGACGCGCGCGCGGCACGGCCGCGGCCAAGGTAATCGATGCGCGCGGGATGATCGTCGCACCCGGCCTGATCGACGCCCATACCCATCCGGATAGCTATATCCGCTCATCGGATCCGAAGGCCCGGCTCAATCTGCCGTGGCTGGCACAAGGCGTTTCGACGGTGGTCATCGGCGTCGACGGCTACGGGACGTTCGAGGTGTCCAAGGATTCACACGCGCTGGAGGCGAGCGGCATCGGCACCAACATCGTGCCGTTCGTCGGCTTCGGGTCGATCCGTCAACACGTGCTCGGCCAGGATGCCCGCGCGCCGACATCGGCGGAGCTGTCAGAGGAGAAGCGCCTTGCGGCAGGCGCGATGTGCGAAGGGGCCTATGGCCTTTCGACCGGATTGTTCTACCCGCCGCAGAGCTTCGCCAAGACCGAGGAAGTGGCCGCGGTCGCCAGCGAGGCGGGCAAGCGCGGTGGCATGTACGACACCCACCAGCGCGACGAATCCAACTATGCCATCGGGCTGCTCGCCTCGACCCGCGAAGCGATCGAGATCGGCCGCATTGCCGGCACCCCAGTCCATTTCGCGCATCTGAAGGCGTTGGGGGTTCCCGTGCAGGGGCAGGCGCCGGCGCTGATCGCCACGATCGAGGCGGCGCGCCGCGCCGGCCAGATCGTGACTGCCGACCAATATCCCTGGCTCGCCTCGGGCTCGAGCGTCGATGCCGCGCTGGTGCCGAGCTGGGCGATGGACGGCGGGTACGCCAAGCTGCTCGCGCGGTTCGACGATCCGCCAACGCTGGTGCGGCTGAAGACCGAGATGGCCGAAAATCTGCGTCGCCGCGGCGGCGCGGAGTCGCTGCTGCTGACCGCGCAGGGGCAGCCCTGGAGCGGCAAGACGCTGGCGCAGATCGCCACCCAGTGGCAGCTTTCGCCGATCGATGCGGCGATCCGGATCCTGCGCACGTCCGATGCGGCGGGCACCGGCCCGGCGGGCACCGACGTCGCCAGCTTCAACATGATCGACCGCGATGTCGACCTGATCATGCAGCAGCCCTGGGTGGTGACCTCGTCGGACGGATCGAACGGCCATCCGCGCCAATATGCGACCTTCCCGCGGCTCTATCGCACCTATGTCCGCGAGCGGAAGGTGATCGGCCTCGGTCAGTTCATCCGCCGCTCGACGGGCGCGACGGCCGACATGTACCAGATCCCGCGACGCGGCTATCTGCGGCGGGGCTATTATGCCGATGTCGTGGTGCTGGATCCCAAACGCTACGCACCGCGTGCCGATTACCTGCATCCGCGCGTCACCAGCGTGGGCGTGGCGGCGCTCTTCGTCAACGGGCGGCTGGCGCTGTCTGACGGCGCGGCGACCGGGATCGCCGCAGGGCGGGCGCTGCTGCGGCCCCGTCCCGCGGGCTGCGGCCAATAGCCGCGCGTTATAGGCGGTGGTGCGAGCGCGATTGGCGGCGTGCGCACCGCCGCTCCATCATGTCCGCATCATGACCATTCCCGCTCCCTACCTGCTCTATCTCGGCCATTCCGATGACGAGATCGGCCTCAAGACCTCACGCGGCCTGGCCGCTTTCCGCCGGCACGACTGCGTGGGCGAGTGGCGGCATGACGATTGCCCCTTCACCCTCGGTCTGCCGCGGATGGACGCTGCGGCCGGTTATGCCGCCGGTGCACGGACGCTGGTGCTGGGCATCGCCAACCCCGGGGGACGCTTCCCCGACTGGCTGATCGGCGATGCGCTGACCGCCATCCGTGCCGGCCTGAACCTCGCCTGCGGCCTGCACCAGCGGCTGCGCGACGTGCCCGAACTGGTCGCGGCGGCAGCGGCGGCGGGCGTTTCCCTGTTCGACGTGCGCGACGCGCCCGAGACCCTGCCGGTCGGGAATGGACGCCGGCGTCCCGGCAACCGCCTGCTGACCGTCGGCACCGATTGCTCGGTCGGCAAGATGTACGCGACCTTGTGCCTGCGAGACGCGCTGCGCGCGCGGGGCATCGCCGCGGATTTCCGGGCAACCGGCCAGACCGGCATCCTGATCGCCGGCGACGGCGTGCCGCTCGACGCGGTGATCGCGGACTTCATCGCCGGCGCGATCGAGACGCTGGCGCCGGCGCGCGACGATGATGGCTGGGACCTCATCGAAGGCCAGGGTTCGTTGTTCCATCCGGCATTTGCGGGGGTCTCGACGGGACTGCTCCACGGGGCGCAGCCAACCGCGCTCGTGCTCTGCCACGATCCGCTGCGGCCGCACATGCGGGGCTTGCCGCATTATCCGATGCCGGGTCTGGCCGAGTGCCTGGAGGCCAATCTCCGTGTTGCCAGGCTGACCAGCCCGGACGTGCGCGCCGTGGGCATCGCGCTCAACACCGCCAAGCTGGACGAGGCGTCCGCGCGACGTCTCTGCGCCGAGACCGCGGACGCGCTGGGCTTGCCCTGCACCGACCCCTATCGCTTCGGCGCCGAGCCGATCATCGACCTGTTGCTGGAGCCTGCATGCGCCGCATCCTCGCCGTTCGCCACGACCGCTTCCCGCTGAGGACCCCGTTTCGCATCGCGCGGGGGGTGAAGACCGCCGCCGATGTGGTGACGGTGACAATCGAGGAAAGTGGCGTGCAAGGCTGGGGCGAGGGCGTGCCCTATCCGCGCTATGGCGAGACGATCGAGGGCGCGATCGCCGAGATCGAAGGGGTGCGAGGGCTCATCGAGGGCGGCGGGACGCGCGCGGACCTCGCTGCGGCGATGCGGGCGGGCGCCGCGCGCAACGCGGTCGATTGCGCGCTCTGGGACCTGGAGGCCAGGCTGGCGAAGACAAGCGTTGCCGCGCTTGCCGGTGTCGCGCCGGTCGGGGCGCTTGCATCGGCGATCACCATCGGCATCGACACGCCTGCGGCGATGGTCGCCGCTGCGCGCGCCGCCGCGACGGTGCCACTGCTCAAGATCAAGGTGGATCGCGCCGGGGCGGCTGAGCAGATCGCCGCCGTCCGCGCCGTCGCGCCCGCGCCGCGGCTGATCGTCGATCCCAATGAAAGCTGGCGGGTGGAGGATCTTGCCGATCGCCTGGCGATGCTGCGCGCGCACCGCGTCGACCTGCTCGAACAGCCGGTGCCGGCAGGCGAAGACCCCGGGCTGGGTGCCCTGGCCGGTGCGATCCCGATCTGCGCAGACGAGGCGCTGCATACCCGCGCCGATCTGGACCGGCTTGCCGGGCGGTACAGCCATGTCAACGTCAAGCTCGACAAGACCGGCGGCTTGACCGAAGCTCTCGCACTGGCGGCAGAGGCGAAGGCACGAGGGTTCGGCGTGATGGTGGGGTGCATGGTGTGTTCGTCGCTGGGAATTGCGCCGGCGATGTTGGTGGCGGGAGACGCGGCGTTCGTTGACCTCGATGGTCCGCTCTGGCTCGCGCAGGACCGGCCCCGCGGCGCGCGCGACGACGGCGGCATCCTGAAAGCGCCCGAGCCCGGCTTCTGGGGAACGCCCGCTTGCGCCTGATCCGTCGATGGTTCGCGATACCCTTGTGGCAGCGGGTGGTCGGCGGGTTGCTGCTGGGCCTGGCGCTGGGACTGTTGTGGCCCGAGGCCGCCGGCGCGATCCGGCTGGTCGGCGAACTGTTCGTCCGGCTGATCAAGATGCTGGTGGTCCCCGTGGTGCTGATCACCATCGCGGCAGGGATCGCCACGCTGGGCGATCCACGCCGTCTGGGGTCGATCGGCTTGCGGACGGTAGGCCTGTTCGCGGCCACCACCCTCGTCGCCGTCTCGATCGGCATGGCCATCGGGTTGGCGCTGCGACCTGGCGCAGGCATGTCGCTGGGCGGGGTGGTGCCGCATCCGTTGGGGCCGCCGGTCACGCCGGCGGACCAGCTGCTGTCGATCGTGCCGCTCAACATCGTCGAGGCACTGGCGAAGGGCGACATGCTCGCGATCATCTTCGTGGCGGTGCTGCTCGGCACCGGCAGCGTGATGGCCGGCGAGGCCGGGAAACCGGTCGTCGCGCTGCTGCAGGGCCTGTCGACGGTATTGCTGCATATCGTTCGCGCGGTGATGGAACTGACGCCCTTCGGCGTGCTGGCGCTGATCGCCCAGGCGGTGGCGATGAACGGAGCGGCGGTCTTCGTCCATGTCGGCTGGCTGGCGCTGGCGGTGGTGCTCGCCTCGCTGGTCCAGATGCTGGTCGTTCATGCCGCGTTGATCGGGCTGGTCGCGCGGCTGCCGGTGATCCGATTCTTCCGTGGCATCGCAGACGCGCTGATCGTCGCCTTCTCCACCGCCTCCTCCTCGGCGACGCTGCCGGTCGCGCTGCGGGTTGCGCAGGATAATCTGGGGATATCGCGCGGTGTCGCCTCCACGGTGCTGCCGCTCGGCGCGTCGATCGGCAAGGACGGCACGGCGATGTATGTCGGGCTGCTCGGCCAGTTCGCGTTGCAGGCACTGGGCATCGTGTCGGACACGACGATGCTGGTGACCATGCTGCTGACCGGCGCGCTGGCGGCGTTCGGCACCGCACCGGTGCCTTCCGCTTCGCTGTTCATGCTGGCGGCGATGCTCTCGGCCATCGGCGTGGGGGCGGAGCAGACCGCGCTGGTGGTGGGGCTGGTATTGCCGTTCGATCGTCTGCTCGACATGACCCGGACCGTGCCGTCCGCCTCCGCCAACCTGGCAGTGGCGACGCTGGTCGCCCGGGGTGAAGGAGAACTGGACGCCGCGCGCTTTCGCGGGCCGGTGGTCGAATAGAGGCGGGGGCGCTAGGCTGCATCCATGAACCTGCGCCACATCGAGATTTTCCACGCCGTTTATGTGAACGGGTCGGTTTCCGCGGCCGCCCGCGCGCTCAACGTCTCGCAGCCTTCGGTGTCCAAGACGCTCCGCCATGCCGAGAGCCTGCTCGGCTTCGAATTGTTCCAGCGCTCCAACGGCCGGTTGCTGCCGACCGAGGACGCGCATGCGCTATTCGCCGATGTGGCCGATATTCAGGACCGGGTCCGTGCGCTGCGCGAGGCGGGGCGGAACCTGCGGATCGGGGCGGGGACGACGCTGCGCATCTCGGCGCTGCCCAGCCTCGGCCTCGGCGTGCTGCCGGACGCGGTATCGCGCTTCCTGGCGCGACGGCCCAATGTCCGCTTCGATCTCCAGACGGTGCATCACGACGATCTGCTCCGCAAACTCTATGAGCGGGAAAGCGATATCGCCATCGCCAGCGAGCCGCCGCGCGGGGTGGCGCTCACCCATAGCTGGCTGGGCGAGGGCGAGTTGGTGGTGCTGTACCGCGAGCGCGACATGCCGGGCGCACCGCCACGACTGGAATTGTCGCAGCTCGTCGGGCGGCCGCTGATCTCGCTCAAAGGCAGCGGGCCGATCGGCAAGCTGCTGTCCGAGGAGATCGACCGCCTCGGGCTTGTGCTCGACGAAGTGGTGGTGGCGCGAACCTTCTACATCGCGGCGGCACTGGTGCGCGCGGGGGTGGGGCTGGCGATCGTCGACAATTTCACGGCGGCGGCGTCGATGGCGCCGGGCCTGGCCATGCGACCGCTGCGCCCGTCCGTCACGTTCGACGTCCATGCCATCCATCTGCTCGATCGGCCGCCCTCGGTGCTCGCCGCCGAGTTCCTGACCCTGCTGAGCGAGGAGATCGAGCGGCGATGATGTGGAGCCTGATGCTGCCCCTGTTGCTGGCCGGTGCTCCGGCCGATGCGCCGCTGCCGCCGGCCGTCGCGGAAGCGCTGGCAAAGGCGCCGTCGGGCACGCGGATCGGGCTCGTCGTGGTGGATGCCGCCGGCCGCGAGATCGTCGCGCTGCGGCCGGACGAGCGCTTCGTTCCCGCCTCGAACACCAAGCTGTTCACCACCGCCGCCGCCTTCGCGACGCTGGACGTGGCGGCGCCGGACGGTGCGGGGGGCGCGACGGTACGTCTAGAGGGACGCGGTACGCCGACCGTCGTCCTGGCGGGTCACGGCGATGCCCGCCTCTCTTCGGCGCCCGATTGTCGCGTCGACTGCCTGGCCGATCTGGCTGCGGCGGTCGCCCGGCGGACGCGGGCGGTGCGCGACGTGGTCGGCGACGACAGCGCCTTTCCGGACGAGCGCTGGCCGCTGGGGATGAGCTGGAACAACATGGAAGGCGTCTATGGCGCCGGCATTTCGGCGCTGACGCTGGACGACAATGTCGTGACGCTGACGGTCCGCCCGGCCGCGGAGGGAACGGCGCCGGGGATAATCAGCGACGGCTATTACCGGATCGAGAATGTCGCGACGACCGGTGCGGGCGGCAGCCCGAAAACGCTTACGGTGGAGCGCATGCCCGGCAGCGACCTGCTGCGGCTGACCGGCAGCATCGCAGCCGGAACTTCGCCGGTGGTGCTGGCCATGGGCGTGGAAGATCCGGCACGCCGCGCGGCGTGGCGCTTCGCGCAGCTGTTGCGGGCAGCGGGCGTACGGGTGACGGGGCACGTCACCGTGCGTCACCGACCCTTGGCGCCCGCGGACGATGCTGCACTAAGCGGAACGATGCCCGCCGCAGCGGTGTCCGCGCCCGCGCTGGAACGCCTGACGCCGCCGCCGCTCGCCGAAGATCTGCGGCAGACCAACAAGACGAGCCAGAACCTGCATGCCGAGCTGCTGCTGCGCCGGCTCGGGTCGAGCGGCTCGGTTGCGGATGGCCGTGCCGTGGTGGATGCGCTGCTGGCGCGTGCCGGCATCGCCCGTACCAGCTATGATTTCGCCGATGGCGCCGGCATGTCGAGCTACAACCGAGTGACCCCGCGCGCGACGGTGACGTTGCTGCGCTGGGCGGAGACGCAGCCCTGGGGGGCGGCGTGGCGCGCCACCTTTCCCGTAGCTGCGACCGACGGGACGCTTGCCCGGCGCTTCGTCGGTACGCCGCTGGCCGGACGCCTCTGGGCGAAGACCGGCACGCTCAACGCCGCCAACGCGCTGGCAGGACAGATGACGACGGCAAGCGGGCGGACGCTGACCTTTGCGGCCTATGCCAACGACATGCCCGGCGGAGCGAGCGCGACGGCGGTGATCGACGCGGCGCTTGTCGCGATCGCGGCGGCCTATTGAGCGGTGCCCGCATAACCCGGCGGTAGGCGAGCCATAGCCTCCAGGCATCTGGCCGCTGCGGCATCCTCCGCGCATAGTTCGGGCATGTCGAGATGCCATGGTCCCGTTCGCCGCTTCCTCCGATCCGCGCTGCTGATCGGGCCAGCGCTGCTCGCCATGGGGGCGGCGGCCCCGTCGCGGCCCGATCATCGCCTGGCGATCGCGCGATTGCTGGCGCTGCCGATGGCGGTGGGACTGACCGGGGCACGCGATCGGCCGGTGTTCGCCTGGGTCGAGCTCCGCGCCGGTGTCCGCAACATCTGGCTTTTGCCTGCCCCTGGACAGTCGCCGCGTCGCCTGACCGACCGCACCGTCGATGACGGCGTGGATCTGCACAGCCTGGCGCTCGACCGTGACGGCACGCGGATCGCCTGGACCCAGGGGGGCGATGCCGAGTTCCCCGATCTGCCGCCGCCGAACAGCGGCCATGCAGCGAGGGGCGGCAGCCAGAGCGTCTGGGTGCGCGCCATCGCCACCGGCGGGGCAGCGCGCTCGCTGGGGGAGGGCCATGCGCCGGTGTTTTCGCCCGATGGCGAGCGCGTGGCCTTTGTTGCAGGCGGCACGCTGCTGCTGGCATCGGCGGCGGACGGGCCCGCGGCGAAGCTCGCGCAATTGCCCGGCACGATCGAGGATCTGTCCTGGTCGCCGGACGGCAAGCGCCTGCTCTTCGTCAGCCGACGCGGCGATCACGGATTGATCGCCCTGTTCGACCTCGCCGACGGCACGCTCAGCTATCCCGATCCGGGGATGACACAGGATGTCTCGCCGATCTTCTCGCCGGACGGCGCTTCGATCGCCTTCATCCGCACCGTCACGCCGCCCTTCGGCGCCACCGGCACCGAAGCATCCTATTGGAGCATACGGACTGTCGATCTCGCGACGGGCCTGGCGCGGACCGCCTGGCGCGCGCGGGCAGGGGCAGGTGGCGACTATTACGGCACCCGTACCGCCAATCTGTTCTGGAGCGCGGACGATCGGCTTCTCTTCCCCTCCGAAGCGAGCGGCTGGGTGCATGTGCTGGCGGTCCCGGCGCGGGGCGGCACGGCCATCGACCTTACGCCGGGCGAGGCCGAGGTCGAGAATTTCACGCTGTCCGTCGACCGCCGCACGCTGATCTATGCCGGCAACCAGGGCGATCTGGAACGACGGCATGTCTGGCAGCAGCCGCTCGCCGGGGGACGCGCGCGGCAATGGACGCCAGGCGACGGGATCGAGGGGTTCCCGACCGTTGCCGGCAACGCCCTGGCGGTGGTGGCGAGCGACGTGCGCCGCCCGCCGCATGTCGCGCTGGTGGCGGGGGCGGGCGTGCTGACGCCGTTGGGAGCGTACAGCGATCCCGCCGAGACCCGCGATTTCGTCGTGCCCCAGCCGGTGCGTTTCACGGCCGAGGACGGCGTGACCGTCCACGCCACCCTGTTCCGCGCGCGGCGTGGCGGCAATGGGCCGCATCCGGCGCTGATCTTCCTCCACGGCGGCCCGCGGCGCCAGATGCTGCCGGCATTCCACCTCATGCCCTATTACGCCAGTGCCTATCTGCTCAACCAGCACCTCGCCATGGATGGCTTCGACGTGCTGGCGATCAACTATCGCAGCGGCACGGGCTATGGCTGCGCCTTCCGCGAGGCTGCGGAAACCGGGCGGGAAGGCGCCAGCGAGTATCGCGACGTGCTGGCTGCCGCGCGCTGGCTGGCCGCGCGGAAGGATATCGACCCGCATCGGATCGGGCTGTGGGGCGGCAGCTGGGGCGGGTATCTGACCGCGCTGGGGCTGGCGCGTGACAGCGCGATGTTTGCCGCCGGAGTCGATCTGCACGGCGTCCACGATCTGGTCCGCGCGCCGCCGCCGATGCTGCCGCCCGCCGAGCAGGACCGCTGGCGCGCGATGGCCTGGCAATCCTCGCCGGCAGCAGCGATCGATCGCTGGCGATCGCCGGTGCTGCTCGTCCATGGCGATGATGATCGCAACGTCGATTTCGCCCAATCGGTGCGGCTGGCGGCGGCGCTGACTGCCCGGGGCGTGCCGCTGGAGACGCTGATGCTGCCCGACGAGCGGCACGAATTCTTCCGCTATCAAAGCTGGGTGCAGGCCTATGCCGCGACCGACGGCTTCCTCGACCGCACGCTTGGCGGCTCAGCCCCGTAACAGCGCAAGGGCGTTGGAGGCGAGCAGGGGCGGCGAAGGCGGCGACGGCTGCAGCGCTTTCGCGCCGGCCTTGGCTTGGGGGGACAAGGCGGCGATGCCGGCGCCGACCAGGAACTGGCGACGTTCGATCATGGCTGGTTCTCCGCTGGCCGGGCGGGCAGGCCCGCGAGATAGAGTGCGCCGCTCAGCGCGTCGCCCAGGGGTTCGCTGAGCCGCGCCACGGTGCGGGCACGCAGCCATGGCCGCATCTTGGCCGAGAGGCCGCCGAGCAGCGCGCAGCGTGCGGCGCCGCGTTCGAAGATCGTCTCGATGAAGCGCTCGATATGGCCGACTGCGTCCTCGACGATCGATCGGGCGATGGCGTCGTCGGCTTCGGCATGGTCCATCACCAGCGGCGCGAAGCTGCCATAGTCGCGCGGGGTGGCCTGATCCATCCACGCGACGGCGCGCGCGGTATCGTGGCCGAAGCGCTCGGTAACGGCGGTGCTGAGCGGCGTCGCGCGGCTCCGGCCGTCAAGGGCACGCAGCGCGTGGCGCATCGCGCTCAGCCCCAGTGCGGCACCGCTGCCTTCGTCCGAAATCGGGAAGCCATAGCCGCCGATCCGGAAATTCTGCCCGCGCACCCGCACCTGCGCAACGCTGCCGGTGCCGATGATCAGGACCGCGCCGTCCCCGCCGCCATGCGCGCCCAGATTGGCAATGGCGGCATCGGTATCGAACACCGTCGACGCGAAGGGGAAGGCGAGGTCGTCCAGCGCGGCGCGGACACCCGGCCGCGAGATGCCGGCGATGCCCATCGCGGCGCGGATGCCGGCGACCTGCGCCGCATCGAGCCCCGCCGTGCCGATTGCCCGCTCGGTCACCTCCCGCAGCGTGGCATAGAGTGCGGCCAGTCCCAGCCCGGCATTGGCGGGACCGGCCTGGGCGGTAGCAAGCACCCGGCCGGTGGCATCTACCAGGCGGCAGCGGCAGTTGCTGCCGCCCGCGTCCACGCCGAGGAAGAATTGCGTCATCCCGATCCTCCGCTACTGCGTCTGCACTTCTTCCAGCGTCGTCCGGAAGCGGCCGTCCAGCCAGGCAGTGATCTCGCGTGCCGCCGGATGGTCGATCGCCCCGTAGCGCTCGCGCAACTCGGCGAAGCGCGGGCCGAGACTGTCGAGGCCGGTGTCCTGCAGGGGCAGGATGTCGCGCCGGAGCACCGTCGCCAATTCGCTGCCGAGCACGGTGGTGGCAGCTTCGAGGAACGCCGCGCCATAGGCATAGCGGCTGCCCTCGCGGTAGCTGGCTGCGAGCGTCAGCGCCGGAATACAGGACAGGATCGGCTGCGAGGCGGGGTTGATCGCGTGACCGCTGAGGTGACGGCGGATCGCGGCGGGCCGGCCGGTAAAGGCGCGAAGGTGCAGGAATTGCGACATGCGCACGCCGTCATTGACCGGATAATTGTCCCACAGGCACACCTTGCGGCCGAGTTCCTCCTGCACGCGCCTGAGGTGGGCGACGCCGATTTCGCGCGACACGACTTCCTCGCCCGTCCAGTAGACGCGCACCTGGCGATCCAGATAGCGCCCAAGGTCCGGCAGATATGCCGGTGGCCGCTTGCCCCAGGCGCGCTCGAGAATGGGGTCGTCCGAATAGAAGCTGGGACAGAAGAACACCTGGCCGGCGCGGCTGTTATTCGCGCAGAAATCGACCAGTTCGGCCTGCCCGCGGGCCAGATCGGGCAACTCGGCGGGGAGGTCGTCGAACAGGATGGCGAGGTCGTCGATCCCCAGCGCATCGAGCTGCCGGAGCTTCTGCTTCAGCGCGGCACGCGATTCGTCGCCGAACGGGTGGGTGCTTCCCACCGGGGTGAGCGCCACGCCGAAGCGGACGTTGCGCGCCCTGCATTCGGCGGCGAAGGCAGCCAGTGCGGCGAAGTGCTCGGGCGGGTGCGGCTCGCGCCAGCGGCGGCGCAGGAACGGGTCCGCCTTGGGGCCATAATGGTAGAAGCGATAGCCGGCGCCCGCCAAGGTGCGCAGGACGGTGGTACGGTCCGGCCAGCTCCAGGGCTTGCCGAAAAAGCCCTCGATAACGCCCAGATTTACCGCCATGCCTGCCCCTTCCCGTGCTCGACGCCTTCCCGCGTCACCGCCTCCACGGCCCCCCGCAACACTACCTCCCGCAGCGCATCCAGCGCGGGATAGGCTTCGCGGTCCGGCCGGTGCAGCCGATTGGTGAGCAAGACCACCGTCAGGCCCAGGTCCGGGGAGAAGGCGAACCAGGTGCCGGTGAAGCCCGAATGGCCGTAAAAGGGCGCGGCGATCCCGCTGAGCCGCGTCTTGTGGAAGCCCAGGGCCTGGTCGGGATCAAAGGGGGCCTGCTCGAAGGCGGCGATCGTCTCGGCAGGCGCGAGCCGCCAGCGCCCGTAGCAGCCACCGTTCAGCAAGGCCTGCGCATAGCGGGCGAGGTCGGTCGCGGTCGAGAACAGCCCGGCATGGCCCGCTACGCCGCCCCAGCCAAGCCAGGCGTTCGCGTCGTTCGCCTCGCCGACCAGCATGGTGCTGCGATATTCGGAAAAGGGCTGGGCGGCGGGGAAGGGCGCGGCCGGGTAGGGCTTGCCGGTCTCCGCCATGCGCCGCTGATACCCATCCCCCTGCGACGTCGCCGCGGCGCGCCGACGCAGCGCCGGTGCGGGCAGGAAGCCGGTGTCGACCATGCCGAGCGGGCGGAAGATCTGCTCGCGGACATAGCGGTCCAAGGGCATCCCGGCGACCTTGCCGACGATCGCGCCGAGCAGCATGAAGCCGAGATCGGAATAGGCAAAGCGCGCTTCCACCGGATAGCGCCGCGGCAGCGCCGCCAGATAGGGCAGCACCCGGCCCGATGCGTCGCGGTGCAGCCAGGTCGGCTGCCATTCCCAGAGGCCGGCCCGGTGCGTGAGCAACTGGCGCACCGTGACGTCTGCTTTGTCGGTGGTCCGGAACTCTGGCAACAGCGCGCCGAGGCGATCGTCGAGCGACAGCCTGCCGATGCCGACGAGGTGCAGGACCGCGGCCGTGGTCGCCTCGATCTTGGTGATCGACGCCATGTCGAAGAGCGTGTCGACGGTCATCGCCCGCGGCGCCGCCAGCGTCCGCAACCCGCCGTCGGGCGTCGATGCCAGCGTCTGGGCGGCGCCGAATGCCGCGCGATGCAAGATCCGCCCCCGGGCCGCGACCAGGAGCACGGCGCCAGGATAGAGCGCGCTGACGCCGTTCTGCACCGCCTTGTCCAGATGCACGAAGCGGATGTCTTGAGGCCCGGAGGAGGGCTCTTGCAGCGTGGGGCAGGCGGGCGCCGCGCGTGCCGGTGCCGGGATCGGCGCAAGCGTGGCCGCGCATGCGACCAGCCACGCCGTCGCGAGACGCGCGGGGAAATGGTCCTTGCACCGCCTGCGGATCTTCAAGCCCTCCATCTTCCCAGCCATAGCATGGAGCCGGGTGGCTACCCATTCCACCATGGCGGGCTGCCATAACGGTCGGCCATGGGCCACGCTTTACAGGGCTCGGATGGATGTGCGACCCGTCGTGGCATGCGGAGGCCGCTGGGCCGGCGGATACACCCTTCAGCATGGGTTGCGACGACGATGGCTCTCTCCTTCACTCTGGCGGACTGGATCGTGATCGCGGCCTATTTCGCGGTGCTGCTGATCGGCGGCTGGGTGTTCATGCCGCGCCGGACCGAAAATGCGCGCGAGTATTTCCTCGCCGGCGGCACCGTTCCCGCCTGGCTTGCCGCGGTGTCGGTCCTGTCCGCGACCCAGTCCGCGGCGACCTTTCTCGGTGCGCCCGATTACGGCTACAGGGGGGATTACAGCTATCTCGGCTCCAATCTGGGCGTGTTGCTCGGGGCGACCTTCGTCGCGCACGTGCTGATCCCGCGCTTCTATGCCGCGCGGGTGACGACCGCCTATGAACTGCTCACCCGGCGCTTCAGCATGCGTGCGACCCGCTGGGCCGGCGGCATGTTCCTGGTCGGGCGCATCTTCGCGGGTGGCGCGCGCATCTATCTCGCCGCGATCGCCATCGCGATGGTCGCGACGATGACGGTGAGCGCGACGAGCATCCTGTGCGCGGCCGCCGCACTGGTCGCCGCCAGCTTCCTGTTCACCTTCGTCGGAGGGCTCCGCTCGGTCCTGTGGAACGACCTCGTGCAGTTCGTCATCTATCTGGGGTCGGCGATCGCCGTGCTGGTGTTCCTGCGGCTGTCCATCCCGGCCTCCAATGCCGAGATCCTGCAGGGGCTGGCGCATACGCCGGAGGGGATCAACAAGCTGCGGCTGTTCGACCTCTCGACAAGCCTGGACAGGCCCTTCTCGCTGCTCGCCATCGTCACCGGGGTGACGCTGCTGCACACCGCCTCGGCGGGGATGGACCAGGACATGACGCAGCGGCTGCTCGCCTGCCGCGATGCCCGCACCGGCGCGCGCGGCCTGTATTTGTCCGTGCTGGCGACCGTCCCGGTGGTGGCGCTGTTCGTCACCATCGGCCTGCTGCTCTATGTGTTCTATGATCGGCCCGATCTGATGCGCGGCGCTACGGCGCAGGCCGGCCAGCAGTTCGGCGGCGAAAAGATCAGCATCTTCATGCACTACATCCTCACCGAAGTACCGCCCGGGCTGCGCGGGCTGGTCACGGTGGGCATCACTGCGGCAGCGGTGGCGACGACCAATTCGGCGCTGAACGCCATGTCCTCGGTGCTGATCCAGGACTTTTATCGCCCCTGGCGCGAGGCGCGCAGCGGCGCCCAGGATCGGCATTACGTCCTGGCGGGAAGGGTGGGCATGGGGCTGATCGGACTGGCGATGCTCGCGATGGCCGTGGCATCCTATTTCTGGCAGCACCGTTCGAACATGGGGCTGCTGGAATTTGCGCTGCAGGTGATGGTGTTCGCCTATGCCGGGCTGCTCGGGGTCTATTTCGCCGCCGTGTTCACCGCGCGCGGCACGACGGGCTCGGTGATTGCCGCATTGCTTGCCGGCTTCGTCGTGGTCTCGCTGCTCCAGCCGGCGATCGCCCACGCGGCCGGGCTCCCGGCGGCGCTGACGGGGCTCGCGTTCCCCTTCCAGCTCTGCATCGGCACGCTTGTCGCGTTCCTGGTGTGCATCGCACCCCCTTCTCCCACCGCCGTCGCCCCCTGAAGGACGCAGCGCCATGGCAACCGAAGCGATCGATCCCCGCTATCAAGACCTCGATCAATGGCCGACCGCGATCGCGGTGGAGGCGATGGTCGAAGGCCAACTGGCGGCAATTGCCAGCCTGCGGAGCCTGGCCACCCCCATCGCCGAGGCGGCGGAGGCGGCGGCACGGCGGCTCGGGGAGACGGGGCGTCTGGTCTATGTCGGCGCCGGCACCTCCGGGCGGATCGCGGTGCAGGACGGCGTCGAGCTGTATCCGACCTTCAACTGGCCGCGGGCGCGGGTGGCATTCCTCATGGCCGGGGGCATGCGCGCGCTCACCGAAGCGGCCGAGGGTGCCGAGGACGATGCCGAGGCCGGCGCACGGGCGATCGACGATACCCGGCTGCAGGCAGCGGACGTGGTGTTCGGCCTGGCGGCGAGCGGCCGCACGCCCTTCACCGTCGCGGCCATGCGCGCGGCGCGGGCCGCGGGCGCGCTGACCATCGGCATCACCAACAATCCGGCGACGCCCCTGCTGGAGGCGGCAGAGCATCCTATCGCCGCGGATACGGGATCGGAGATCGTCGCGGGTTCCACTAGGATGAAGGCGGGCACCGCGCAAAAGGCCATACTGAACCTTTTGTCGACCGCGATCATGCTGCGGAAGGGGTTGGTCTATCGCGGGCGGATGGTGAACATGCGTGTCTCGAATGCCAAGTTGCTGGTGCGCGGTCAGCGCATGGTAGCGGACTTAGCCGAGACCGACATGGATACTGCTGACGCGGCGCTTGCCCGCGCCGACAGCGATATCAAACTCGGTGTTCTCGTTGCCTTGGGCTTGAGTCTGGCCCAGGCGAGAGCGCTCTTGACGGCAAATGACATGAGCCTTCGCGCGGCACTCCAAGCAGTTCATAAATAAAGACGACAGGATGGTCGTTCAAGACGAAGTCAAAATTCCTCGCGTTGAATATTGCCACTCTCGAAGCGTTGATCGCGCAACGCAGAACGCGAGCTCGACGGTTCAGCCGGAGCGGTAAGATGCGCAAGGATCCGAAGGCGACTTCATTCGCGCTCGTGCGCACCGAGCGCAACCCACCAAAACGTCGATCTGGTTCCGATGGATGGTGTTATACGCCGCAGGGGCGTCGGAACGGTCGATGATGGCGGGTTCCTGCAAGCCCATGCGGCGGTGCCGACCCGCGTCTTAGAGGAAAGGTGCCGGCTTTCCCGCCTAATAGGTAATGCAGTAAGATGATGGCGTTTAGGTCGGCCCGAAAATGCCGCGCGCTGCAGTTTGGCGATGTCTAAAGGAGCCGCCTCATTCTCTGCAGTGACGTCAGCGGAACCAGTCCGAAGTAGCGGCTGTCGAAGCCACGTGCATGCCTGGACCCGACATATACCTCGCCCGGTGGGATGATTCTCCCCTGTCTGAGGTGATCTAGTCGCTTCCCGTCCGTCGCCACGGGCAAGCTCGTGCCAAGCGCAGCGCCGTTAGAGAAATATTGGCCGTATGTCTGCGAAGACACCGATGCGGACGGCGTCTCCACCACGGTGCGGCGATCTCGGGGCATGCGAAGCGCATACTTCGTGACGCTGACTGCCGTCGGCCCGGCGACAGGATGGTTCAGCATCAACTGAACATAGTCCCCCTGGCAATCGACCCGGGCGCGCGGACGACGATTTAGGCGTCGATCGAAGGTGACCTCACGATAATGAGGCTCGGCATCACCCAACAGGCGAACAGCGCCGCCGGGATCGCGACCGCAAGCGCTTTCCAGAGACGTGCTGGATCGGGGCGCTGCCCCGGTCCAGCGGTGCCGATGCCGATCGCGGCACGGCGCGGAAGTCCGCGAAGCGCGTGCCAGGCGGCGGCCAAATAAAACGCTCGCCCAGCAGAGCCTGAGCAAACCGGCATGAATGCCCGAAGACCGGGCGGCAACATTCGACCAACTCAAGCCGTTCCTATCAGGGGCGGGGAACGACCGTTTGGGTCGAAAGCGGCCATAGGCAGGCCTAATCGCTCCGTCGGCGGCAGCGCCCAGAGATCGTGATCCCCCTCTGGCGGCTCCGACCCAATTTGCCTTTGGGGATTAATTGGCGATCTTTCCGAGGTTCGGAGATAGACTTGGCGCTTGATTACACTTCGCAATAAGCCTTCCCTTAGTTTCTTAGTTGTCGGCACGCCAAGCTGCTGGCGGTGCACCCACGCGCTTGTTAAAGACCCTTGTGAAGTGGGCCTGATCCGCAAAGCCGCAATGGTTAGCGACTTCCGCGAGGCTCATGCGCCGCCCCCGCAGCAGATCCTTCGCCCGCTCTACTCGCCGATGAACGAACCACTGGTATGGCGGCACACCGACAGATCGCTTGAAGGCGTGAGAAAACTGGCTGACACGCAGATCGCAACAATGAGCGAGATCCTCAAGCCTAAGCCCATCGCCAAGGTGCGCCTCAATGAGCTCTTTTGATAGGCGCTCCTGCCAGGTGGTGAGACCTCCTAAGATGGGGCGGTGGTCCTTCAGGTCGCCATATCGCTTCATCATGTAGATACCGAACGCCCACATGAAGCTATCAGCGTAAATAGTGTCCAGCATCTCCGGATCGTCGAAGAAGGGTCGTATACGCTTGGCCAAGAATAGCAGCGTTGGATCGTATGTGACGACGCACGCATCGTTGCCGAGATGAGTGACAGGCGGCACTTCAAGATCGTTAGAAATTTCACGCATAAATGCCCTTGGCAGGACCATCTCTATCGAATGTCGGTCAGAGCTGAAGTCAACGTAATCAACCGCTGAAAGATATAGAATATGGGTATGGCCAGCCCTTGCGCGAAAGTCGAACTTCTTTCCGAAAACCGACGTTTCGCTAATTTCGGGTCGGAGCCTAACACCGATTGAGAATGCGTCTTCCCATCGAGGAAATTGTGCATTGAGTTCAAGTCCATGTTCGCCGTAGTCAACCTCAGCCATCAGCAGGCGTGACTTAAAAAGCGCTCTCGCGCGGAGTGTCAGCACCTTCCCCGATGATAGTCCAAGGGGTACCGTCGCTACTTGAACAAGGCGGCCTGAGGCTTGCATCTCACCCTCCGGAAAGTAACCCGTCTGCTATAGACAGACGGGTTGCCACGTTATTTTTTAGCCAGCGTTGCAGTTGCTGCGCGTTCGATCAAAGCAGCTACCGCCTTGGGATTGGAAACATAGACGGCGTGGCTGCCAGGCGTTTCCGTGATGGTTGCACCGGCACGGCTCGCCATCGCACGCTGAGCGGCGGGCGGGATCATCTTGTCCTCGGATGCGATCAAATACCAGCTGGGCTTCGCCCTCCAGGCCGGCGTGGTGACCTTTCCTTCCAACGCGGCAACAGCCCACGGGACCTGAGAGTCGGCCATGAACTGTGCTTCGTGGAGCTCGACGTCAGCAGCAAACGAGCTGGCGAACTTGGTCGTGTCGAGATGAAGAAAACCATCAACGGGAGGCAGGATCGGCGGCACCGGTGCTCCGGGTGCCGGGTTGGCGATGAGCGTTGCGACAGACTCACCGGTGTCAGGGGCAAACGCGGTGATGTAGACGAGGCGCGTCACCTTGGGATCGTTGCCAGCTTCAGAAACAACCGCACCGCCATAGGAGTGCCCGACTAGGATGACTTCGCCCTCCGCAGCGGCGATGGCGCGACGCGTGACGGCTACATCGTCCGCCAAGGAAATCGTCGGATTCTGAACAACGATTACCGGATATCCATCCGCCCGCAATTGGCGATAGACACCCAGCCAACCAGACCCGTCGACGAAGCCGCCGTGAACAAGAACGACGGTGGGACGGGTAGATGAGGCACCTTTCGATGGGCCCGTCACGGTGCCGGTCCCAGGTGTAGCGGCTGCGAGCGCGATCGTAGCCAATATGGCGGTCATGGACATGATGTTTCCCTTTCGACGGGTGCGGTGCTTGCAACCCGAGGGATCGCTAACCTCTCACGGGACCCGGGCTCTTGAACAATTCTGCAGCGCTGACCCGACGCTTGTTCCACCAGTCGCGCGATCTTGGGGGGTTGAGTCGACCCATGCCAGCAATTGGCGAATTGCTGGCGGCGTTCCCGTCGCTTCTCAAGCAAATTACCGTTCGATGCCGTGGGAGGTCAGCACAAAGCCCGCTCCGCATCACAGTGCGCATTTCGGCACCGGCGGCTTCCGACCAAAACCCGGCTCGCCAAGCCTGGCTGTCTGCCAAGGCGATTACGCCTTGGCGGTGCAGGCTGACAGGAAGGACCGTCAGCGCGCCTCGGCAAGCGCGATGGCGTCCGGACCCGCCGGAAAGCGGAGTCGGTCGGCGGTGTCGTGGACGGCTGACCAGACCGCTTCGGCGACATCACTCTCCGTTGTGGTCAGTACGGGTCTGGCGAAGCCCTCCAGGATCGGCCGCGCGAAATCGGCATATTCGCCCGGCAGAAGCTGATCGACCGGCATGATCGCGTTCGCGCCGAAACGCGTGGTTGGCGCATAGCCAGGCTCGACGAGCTTCATCCGCACGCCGACATAGGCGAGCTCATGGGCGAGCGACGCCGAAAAACCCTCCACCGCCTGCTTGGTGCCGGTATAGACCGAAGCAAGCGGGAAATCGCCCAGCGTGACGCTGGACGTCACATTGACGATCGTGCCCGAGCGACGCGCGCGCATCTGCGGAATGACGGCCTTGGTCATCGCGATCACGCCAAAGGTGTTGGTCTCGAAGAGCTCGCGCACGAACGACATCGACATCGGCTCGAACGCGCCGACAGCGCCAATGCCGGCATTGTTCACCAGCACGTCGATCGGCCCTGCGGCCTCGATCGTCGCGGCGATGCTGTTCTCGCTCGTCACATCGAGCGGCAGCACGCGGAGCCGGTCCGATGCTTCGAACGGCGACGCTTCCGGGCGGCGCATGGTCGCGATCACATTCCAGCCCTGGGCAAGGAAAAGCTCGGCCGTCGCCTCGCCATAACCCGAAGAGGTGCCGGTAATCAGGATCGTCTTCGTCATCGTCTGTCTCCTCATTGAAGTTAGGATAGACATCCGTGGCGGGACGTTCGATAATCAAAGCGCCGAAATAATTTACGGATCGTCCAAATGGACCCCTTAAGCGATGCTATCGCCCTGCTCCGCCCCAGTGCCGCCGTCGCAAAGCCGATCAGCGGCCGAGGGCGCTGGGGCGTTCGTTATGCGGCCCATGATGCGCCAGGCTTCACGATCGTTATCGCAGGGCAGGCATGGCTTGCGCTCGACGGCGCGGAGCCCATTCGCCTTGCCCAAGGCGATTTCTTCCTGCTGCCGACGACGCCAAGCTTCTCGCTATCCAGCGAGCCGGGCATTGCCTGCACGTCGATCGAACCACGAGACGAGGCGGTCAGACATGGCGAGCCGGATGGCGAGGCCGATTTCCTCGCGATCGGCGGGAGCTTCGCATTCGAGAGGGTCAATGCGCCGCTCCTCCTCTCGCTGCTGCCGAACTTCATCCTCATTACAGCGTCCGAGGGACGGGCAACGCGCTTTGGGCGACTGATCGAATTGTTGTCGGAGGAGTGCGCTTCCGACCACCCGGGTAAGGAACTGATCGTCCAACGGCTTTTGGAGGTTCTGCTGGTCGAGGCGCTTCGTTGGCGCAGCCTCGGCACCGGGAACGTTCCCGCTGGCTTGCTGCGTGGGATGCGAGATCTGGGGCTCGCCCGCGCGTTGCGCGCGATCCATGCCGATGTTCGCGAGAGCTGGACGGTCGCCGGTCTGGCGCGGCACGCAGGCATGTCGCGATCGGCGTTCGCTGCCAGGTTCGTCGAAGCGCTGGGCTGTGCGCCATTCGAATATCTCGCCCGCTGGCGGATGGCGCTCGCAAAGGACGCGCTCACGAGGGGAGCGAAGTCATTGGACCGTATCGCGGTCGAGATCGGCTATGAATCGGCCAGCGCGTTCAGCACCGCATTCCGCAAGCGTCTCGGCTGTTCGCCGCGCAGATTTGCCAGCTTCCAGCTTGCGGCGGCATCTGCCCCAATGTGAGCCTTGGCCTGTGCGATGTGGGAGAATGTGCAATGCAGCTACATGAGAAATCGCAAGGGTATCGCGAGGGCGCCAAGGACTATGTGAAAGGACGGCCGGGCTATCCACCGGAAACCGAAGCCTGGCTTCGCGACACCCTGGGCATAAACCAGAATAGCAAGGTCCTGGATGTTGGTGCCGGCACCGGAAAGTTCATCCCGACCCTTCGCAAAACCGGCGCGCAGATCACCGCGGTCGAACCGATCGCCGAAATGCGGGACGAACTGCAGCGGGCTTATCCGGACGTACTCGCCCTCGATGGCGCCGCCGATGGGATCCCGCTTCCAGATGCGAGCGTCGATGCAGTCATCTGCGCTCAGGCTTTCCACTGGTTCGCGACTTCGGCGGCTCTTGCGGATATGGCGCGTGTGATGGTTCGGGGCGGCATGCTCGGCCTGATCTGGAATGGCCGGGATGAGACGATTCCGTGGGTGGCGGAGCTTTCAGAAATCACGAATCGGTACGAGGGCAATACGCCACGATATCGCACGGGAGCCTGGCGCAAGGCATTTCCCGCGCCCGATTTCGAACCCGTGAGCGAGAAGCAGGTCCGCAACGCGCATATTGGAAGCGCGGAGGAAGTCGTGCTGAAGCGGACCATGTCGGTCAGCTTCATAGCCGGCCTGCCGTCGGATGAACGTGCGGCGCTGGAGCGGGACATCCGCGCCCTGATCGACCGCACACCTGTGCTGAGGGAGGAAAAGGTCTCTTTTCCCTACGAGACCAGCATGTTTGCCTATCGCAAGAAGCAAGGTTGCCTAGCGGCGCCATGACTGACAGATGCGCCCCGGCGTGCGCATCGCCCGATTATCGGACAAGGGTTGATATCAGTGACTGACACTCAACTTGCCCAACAGATTGATGCCATTCTGCTCGACATGGATGGCACCATCCTCAATTCGATTAAGGCGGCGGAACAGGTGTGGGGCGCCTGGGCCGCCCGCCATGGGATCGACGTCGCCAGCTTTCTCCCGACGATTCACGGCGTTCAAACTGTCGAGACGATCCGTCGCGCCGCGATCCCCGGTTTGGACCCGGAGCAGGAGGCGGCAGCGATTACCCAGGCGGAAATCAATGCCGTCGACGGCATCGAGGAGATCGCCGGCGCCGCCGCTTTCCTCGCCGCGCTACCGCGGTCGCGATGGGCCATCGTCACCTCTGCGCCACGAGCCCTTGCCTTGCGACGGATCGAGGCAGCGGGCCTACCAGAACCGGCACTGCTCATCTCTGCGGAGGATGTCGCGCGCGGGAAGCCCGAACCGGATTGCTTCCTCCTCGCCGCGGAGCAGCTTGGGACCACCGCTGACCGATGCCTCGTGCTCGAGGATTCTCCGGCAGGCATCGCCGCCGCCTGCAAGGCGGGCGCCCATGTTCTCGTGGTCACGGCGACCCACCATTCCCCCATGGATTGCAATCATCCTTCCATTCTCGACTATAACGACCTGAAGCTCGCCCCACTCCCGGAAGGTGCCGTGACCTTCAGCTGCATCGGGAAGACCGGTTCGGCCTGGGCGCTCGGTTGAGAAGAAGGCATCCGGGCAAATGGGCAAACGGACGGCCTTTCTTAACCAAGACGGTTTTCGACCAGTTCAAGACATTCGGCGTGGTTGATGTGGGTGTCGGCTTTTGATGAAAAACGCCGTTCGGTTCGCCCAAACCAGCCAGTCGGCTTTGCGCCCTCAATTCGTTCGTTCGAGCGGCCCAAAGCTACTCGCGAAAGCCGCTGTTCGTTGATCCGGCGATGTTCGACGGGGCTGCGGCGAGCCGAAGGATGATCGCGGTCGTCGATTCCTCGAAACCCGCGCAGTATCTCGACCGGGCCAAGGTCCCTGTCGAGGTGTTACCTTTTGCACGGTGCGCGGTTGAGCACCGGCTCAGGGAGTTGGACGCTCCCGTCGCAGCGCGACGCATGCTGAACGGTGATCTCTTCGTAACTGACCAGAAAGCGATGGTCTAAGACTTGGGCTTTGGCCGGATCGACGCCCCGGCCGAATTGTCGCGTTGGCTAGACTCAATACCGGTCGTGATCAGGCATGGTCTGTTTCTCGATCAGATATCAGTGTCGTGCCTGCCGACGACTAGACGACAAGCTACGCGAGCCGGATCGGTGCGTCCCATGATGTCATCCGTTTGCGTGCGACGCGCCTCTACTACCAGAATCCCCGTGCGGCGGCGGCGGCGATCGTGTCGGTCCGACGCTCACTCTCGCGGGCGAAGAACTCCATAAGTTTCGAGTCCGCCGCCCAGTCGATCTTCTCGACGTCGCTAAATTCCAGACGCTCTTTTAGCGCATCACACCAGGCCTTGCCCGAAGTCATGCCGATAGCGGCCTTCTGCAGGGCCAAGAGGCGGCGCTCGATGAGCTGCTGGGTCATGTCGGTCGGCGCCCAGGCCGCTTCATCGACGCCCCATTGCAGCCAACGCATCATGTCGGGCCACCGCAAGGTCAACGCGATCCAGCGCGCATATTGATCGAGCGAGGGCGAGATCCAGCCCGCTTCGGCCTCGCGGCGTGCATTGCGCAGGTGGAGGTAGAGCCGCGCGAGGTTAACCATGCGCTTCACCTCGCGTGGGTTGCCGCCGGTGTAGTCCGCAACGAGGCGGATGATCTTGCCTACGTCGCGGGCCTCATTCCGCTCGGCGGGCGTATCGACTGAGTCTGCAGCCGAAGGAGCGGGCGGCGCGTCGGGCGCGACGGGCGGCGCTGTCGGTGGGGCATCCGCTGCCGACCCGCCTTCCGGTGATGCCGAGATGAGCGCGACAAAGTCGGGTGGCAACGAGGTGGTCGGCGCCACAAGTTCCTCTTCACGTCGGGCGCTTCCCATCGACATCAGCAAATCGTCGAGACGGTCCTGCCGGCTTGGCGGAATCGTGAAGGGCAGTTGCACGAACTTGTCCATGAAGCGCCAGCCAAGCGGAACTGAGCGCTCGTAGCTGGGCAGCTGATCGCGCACGTCCTCATGGGCCTTCTCGAGCGCCGCAGCGACCATCTGCGGGTCCATGCCGATTACGAACATGCAACGGTATGTGTCGTCTGCAAGCAGGAGGCTGACGCCCTCGACCACGGCGGCGATCTTACCTGGGGTGCATCGGTCGAGGTCGTCGATGAAGATAACGATCGGTTCCTGGACCGTCGTGCCGTCGGCGAGGGTCGCCTTCGGCGTGACGCTCAACACCCGGCGCAGGTCACTATGAATATGATGGATCTGGCCGATCGTGGCATCATAATCGGGCACGCGGATATAGTTTGCGAGACTGAAAGTCGCCGGCTCTTCCTTGGTTTCCTTGGATGCCATGAAGAACTGCCGGGCCAACACAGCGACAACTACAAGTCCGCCTATCAGAGCACCTGGATAGCCGATCGCCTTCAGCACCCCAAGCGCGGCCTTCATGCCGGGATCGGAGACGTCGAGCACGTGCGGTGCGGCGATGAGGCCGAACATCGTTCCGAGCCATGCGACGCCGCCGCCGACCCATGCGCGCACCCGACCCCACCAGAGCGTTGCGATGCGGTCGTAGATCTTGCGGCGGATTATGCTGTCATCGATGCGTGCGAGTTGTAACCGCAACAGGAATTTCTCGCGCTCGACCGGAGGCAGACGTTCGGAAATCTGCGAGACGATTGCGTCGACTAGACCCGCCCAGACCTGTTCCGAGGTCTCGTATTTCCAGGCGTTGAACCAGATGGTAAGCCGCGTCTGAGTGGTGCCCCACGGCACAGAGGGAAGCGCACTTTCGACATGGGCGCGCTGCGTCCCCCATCCGAAGAAGGCCTTGATCGGTTGCGGCGTTGAGGTGTCGATGAACCGGAGGACGTCGCCAAGCGAGAGCCGTGGGATACTCCGGTCGCCGGGCTTGGGGCGAAACTCCTCCCGCTTCGCTCGGGGATCGAGCTTTTCGCGGATCATGTGCATCAGCGAGGATTTCCCCGCGCCCCAGGGTGCCTGGATACTGATGCTGATCGGCGGTGGCGTACGAGTGTCGGTCAGGAACAGTGCAATGGCGTCGGCATAAGTTTGGTAACCCAGCTTATCGACCTCCGACGCCACGTCGTTGTGGAGCGACATCAGCACCTGGCCGCGGGCCATGTCTCTATACTCTTCGAGCAATGCTTCGCGCGTCACGCGCATCGGTTCGATGTTGGTGTTGAACCGTCCTTCGGGAAGAGCGAACATCGCCTCGATGAGGTCATCGATCTCAATCTCCGCGCGACCCGCGCTCGCGGCTGTGCTCAGCGCAGTTGCGAGGATGCCTTCGAGGTTTGGTGTGCGGGTTGAGATTTTCACCGGTTGCGGAAGCGTAACCGCCTCTCGCGAATCGCGGAAATAGGCGGCCCAGGCGGTCGCATAGCGATTGCCAGCGCGATCCTTGATCGCGTGGCTCATTAGTACCGCGGCACGATCCTCCTTCAGCGCCTGAGGTGCGCCCTCCGAATTCACTTCTGCGAGCGCGTAGAACAGCAATGTCGTCGACAGCTCGCCGCCCCGCTGTTTGCGAAGTCGTTTCAAGCCGGCCGCGAAGGCAAGCAGCATCCCGGCCGCCTCGCTCATCGCGGGTCCCCCCGGGATTTCGTGCGGCGGCGGGGGCGGGGACTTGGCAGTCCCCGCCATAGTCTCAATTGTGGAAATCAGCTTGCTACGCGCCGCGGCTGTGATGTCGGTCGGCAGCGAGATTACAATTTCTCGGGTCGCCGCGCGTAGCCAATCCGACGTGCGCAAGACATCAAGCGTCATTCGAAAACTGCGCTCCGGCGGTACCTTGCCAGCGCCGGTGCCCATGAGTGGAAGCCAGATCTCGCGCGCTTCTGCAAGCCTGTGATCTCGAAGGGCCGCGGCGAGATTCTGGCGAAGCGCTTCGATGACCGAGAGTCGCTCGCCGACCGTGACGATGAAGCAGAGCAGTCCATTTCCGGTTTCGCGTAGCGCGTATCCGCCAACCAGTTCGCTTTCGGTTGGCAAGGCGTCAGGGTCGAGTCCAAGCCTCTCCAACACTTCGCCATTGAGCTTGCCACGGCTGCCGGTCGAACTGATCGATAGAAAGACGAGATCGCCGCCGGGCGTTACATTCTCACGCACGGCGATTGTTTCGTCGATCTGCACCGCAAATGGTTGAGAACTCGCCATGCTATCCCCGTCCCCCTAACGCGTACAAACCTATCAATTAACGAGGCTGCTTGCGAGTGCACATGAGCATCGTCGCGCCTGAAATGTTTGAAGTCGTCTCGCTGTCGATGTGGCGTATTGCTGATGCAGCCGTTAGACTGCCTTTGGCGGATTTCCGGACAGGTAGTCCGGTGCGTACTGCCCGAACGCAGATGCTTTTCACCTGACGGGATCGAAATGATGACGACCACGCCAAAACTTGGTTGGATCGCGCGGACGAGCTCGTGATGGGGTTCAAGACGTCCATGGCCAGCTCGGCGCCTTGGCGCGACGCTGATGTCGAGACGATCCGCTGGGTCGTCAAAGGGACGAGCCCGATTACCGGCGTGACGCGGCAGGAAAGCGCGGCGAAGGTCGTCTTTAACATCCCTTCTGCCCACGTTCCGTCTTTTATCTCCAGCGGCTATCTGAATCGATATGATCGCAACCCGCGGATCGGTGTTACGGCAGCCGGCGGGCCCGATGCACGAGCCCACATCGACCGCTTGCTGATCAACTATATCGGCAATCCCGTGAAAGCTTGGAACAAGCTCTATTACGGGGCGGTCGAGCTCAATGGGTCCGGAGTGCGCTATTACGGCGATGTTTGCCTCGTCCTGAAGGAGGAGCCTGTAGATGCAGACACCATCGTCTTGGATCGCAATTCCTTCGACCTAGTCTGCCGGCCGCTACGCGCTGATTCCCACGATCCCGTTTCGGATACATGGGATCCGACCAGGGCCACGACTGCCGCGAAGCCTCTTCTCGGCGGCTGGAGCACCGACCTAGGGAACATGGTCGTATGCAAGGTCCTAGGCGAGACCCGCCGCGAAGCGCGGCGGATCACCATTGGTGCGATCTCACAAGCCGTTCTGGCGGACGAAGACTATATCGAGGTAATTCGCAGCGGTTCGTTCGACGTGACCGCGCTTCGCGAGGCGCGGGTCGCGGGACCGGACGCGGCGCACGATGCTTTGGTCGCGGACCGGCTGATGCGGGGTCCGACGCCGGACTGGACCGCGCTCCTCTATCGACATCGTCGCCGGCAGGCCGATGCCGCCTTACGCGCCAACGGCGTCAAGACCAACGTGGTCATTAGCAGCGGCCGGGTGCGCGCATGACCGCCTGGCGCATTGACAGTCTGGATGCCCGCGCGGGTCTGGCCTTTGCGAGCTGGCGAGACGCGGATCTTGACGCACCGGACGGCCACGACGGCGTCGATCTCGATTATCCGGCGATCTTCCTCTCGGCGCCGGAATTCGAACCCGAGCCGCTGGCGTCGCGGGCATTGGGGTTCAGCGCAGCAAGGGGCTTGGCACAGCTCGGCGTCTTTGTTCGCGCAGGCCCGGACTTGCCGGCTGCCGAACTCGCCTTCGCGGACGTAGCGGCACTACGAGAGTTCGTGCGGCGGGTCTATGTGGCGAGCGGCGGCGGGGACGCCGGCGGCGGTGCGACCGGCGGCGATGGCGGCCCGCCGCCACCACCGGACGGAGAGGGGCCGGGCGGCATTCCGGAACCCGCGCGATTCTCGGTCGAGCGCGGCGGCACTTTCGAACAGTTCGCCTCGGACGCCGAGGCGATCGTGCAGGAATTGCAGCTCCACGCGGGCGAGCCAGTCGAGACGGCGGACCTCACAAAGCTAATGGTGCGCTCCTCCGCGTGGCTCGCACTTAAAATCGACGCTGATCGGCTCGTTGCCGGCGCACGCGAAATCTTCATCGAGATGTTGCGCCGGTTCCCTCTTCACGGCAACGAGGCTGACAAGGGTCGCTGGGCGCGGGCCGCGCGGCGACTTGGGCATGCGATCTCAAGAATGGGCCTGTGGCTCGACATCATCGACGGCCCGGACGCAATCGCCCTTGACCAGGTTGCGCAGCAGATGTCTCCGGACTCGCATCCGCCGGTTGCGCGTTGGGTGCTGCCCTTCTTCTTCGGCAGCGGCTTCAAAGCGATGCGATTGCCGCGTTGGCTGCTCCGAGATCTCCTGTGGTGGTACGCCCATGTTGATGAGCACGAGGTCTATGCGTGGGGCGTGTTCCTCAGCGTCAGGGGTGTCGCAACCGGCAGCGACCCGATTGATGATCTCTGCGCGTGGCCAATCGGGAAGGATTTGGCGGCGTTGATCGGTCCACCGCCCGACGCTCCGAGCGTCTTCCAACTGCTGAGCGCGATGATCGCTGATCCGGCGCGCTTGGCGACGAAGAACGGGGCAGGGGCTGGTGGCAATGCGATAGCCGTCATGCTGTTTGCCGCAGCTCACCTTCAGGTGCCCGAGCATTTGCCAGGGCCATGGGGCGATTCCTTTCCGCTGTCGCACGATGAGGGTCGCGCGCATCTCGCTGGGGTAGCGAGCATGTGGCTCCTTCGCCAGTTGCCGACGTTGGTATTCCCGTCAGCTGTCGAAGCGGTCATTGGCGATGCAGCCAGCCTCAGGGTCTGATACGCGGAGCAATTCCAGCGCATCCGATGCTGCGACCGAGCGAACGACCAGCTTGGGATTGCTGAACGCATCGGCGAGGGTTTTGGGGGTCGAATAGATAGGTACGTTTACGCCGGCGATCGTATGATGCTCGACGCCCTGGCGAAGATAGGGGTCGGTGAAGCGCACGATCCGCAGTGGCGGATCACCGCGGAGTGTCGGTTCCTGGCAAGAGCTGCCGTTCGGCCTATAGTTGTGGGACGGCAGAGTTGTCCCAACTGTTGCCGCTCCGAAATTAGGCTGGCGGCCTTGTCGCATTTTCAGCCATCGAGCCTAAGTGATAGTAGTCTGGGACGTTTCGTGCCTCTGGCACGACCGCGGTCTATTCCGCTTTGCTCCACCGAGCCCCTGGCGGGTCTCGGCCGCTGGCGCGGTGACGATCGCTAACGCAGGCGCCGGCGGTTCGCCGGCAAGCGGACAGCGCTGCGCGCTGGCGTAGCCTGCCGGCCGCGGCCAAGGGGGGTGGGCGTCGCTCCCTCTAGTCCCGCCGCGGCAGGCGGCAACCTGGGCTTCGCCCAGGTCCTCCACATTCGTTCCGGCCCTGCGGGTGCAGCCCGCCGCTCCAGCGGGACTGCCGGTCCGCTCCTTGCCGCCCACCCCCCTTTTCCGGGGCCGGTGCGGTGGTTCGAGAAAGGAGCAAGGATCATGGAACTCAAGCATATCGACATCGCCCAGCTGAGCATCTCGCCCTCCAACATGCGCGGTGGCAGGAAGCAGCCGGACCTCACCAATATCCTGCCGTCCGTGCGGGCACGCGGCGTGCTGGTGCCGCTCATCGTGCGCGCGAACGGTTCGCCCGACAGCTATGAAATCGTGGCGGGGCGGCGGCGCTATCATGCCGCACTGGCGGTTGCCGAGGAAGGCGGCGACATCGACGCGCTGCCCTGTGCTGTCATGGATGCAGGCGATGACGCGGCGGCGCTCGAAGCCTCGCTCATCGAGAACATTGCCCGGCTCGACCCCGACGAGGTCACCCGCTGGGAAACCTTCACCCGGCTGGTGCGTGAGGGACGCAGGCCCGAACATATCGCCCTCGTCTTCGGGCTGACCGAGGTGCAGGTGAAGCGCACGCTGGCGCTCGGCAATCTGCTGCCCCGTATCCGTACGCTCTACCGCGACGAGAAGATCGACGCCGTCACCGTGCGGCACCTGACCCTCGCGTCGAAGGCGCAGCAGCGCGAATGGCTGGCACTGCTCGACGATCCCGAGGCGCGGGCGCCGGTCGGGCAGGCGCTCAAGGCATGGCTGTTCGGCGGCGCGTCGATTTCGACCAAGGTCGCGCTGTTCGATCTGGCCGGGTTCGAGGGCGAGATTGTCGCCGATCTGTTCGGCGAGGACCGCTATTTCGCCAGCGCGGAGCAGTTCTGGAACGCGCAGAATGCCGCTGCCGCCGAACGCGTCGAAGCATACCGGGAAGCAGGCTGGACCGATGTCGTCACGCTCGCGCCGGGCCAATTCTTCCACAGCTGGGAATATGAGAAACGGGCCAAGCGGAAGGCCGGCAAGGTCTATATCGCCATCGGGTATCACGGCGATGTCGTCTTCCACGAAGGCTATATCGGCATCGAGGAAGCTCGGGCGCTGGCGAGAGCCGAGGCGGGCGACGTGACGGAGAAGCCAGGCCGTCCCGAAATTACCGCTGCGGGCAACGACTATGTCGACCTGCATCGCCATGCGGCGGTTCGGGCAAAGCTGGCCGACGCGCCCGACGTGGCGCTGCGGGTGGCTGTGGCGCACCTGATCGTCGGTTCGCGCCTATGGTTGGTGAAGGTCGAGCAGCAGCGTGCGTGCAGCGAGGCCGTGACCGAAAGCGTCGAATTGTCGCGAGCCGAAGCGGCCTTCGACGCCAAGCGGCGCGATATGCTGGCACTGCTCGATTTCGACGATGACACACCGACCGTCACCGGCGGCGCGAGCGAAGGGCTGGCCAGCCTGTTCGTCCGGTTGCTGTCGCTCACCGATACGCAGGTGACGGCGATCCTCGCCGTTATCATGGGCGAAACCCTATGGGCGCGCAGCGAACTGGGGGACCTGCTCGGGCAGCATCTGGCGGTGGACATGAGCACCGTCTGGCAGCCGGATGAAGCGCTGTTCGACCTCATTCGCGACCGCGAAGTGTTGCTTGCCATGGTCGGCGAAGTGGCCGGCCAGCAGGTTGCCGAGGCCAACGGCAGGGAAACCGGCAAGGTGCTCAAGAGCATCCTTGACGACTGCCTGCGCGGTGAGAACGGCAGGCCCCGCGTCGAGGGCTGGGTACCGCGCTGGCTGCGCTTTCCGGCGTCCAGCTACACGCCGCGTGGCGGCGTCGGGGCTGCCAGCCGTTCAGCGGCAATCGCGTCGCTGATCGTCCCGGAAACGGAGGCGGCCCGCCCGGAAGTCGAGCCGGTCCGCAAGGCCGCGTGATCAGCCTGCCCCTGCCAGCGGCGCCCGGCGGTGCCGCTGGCCTCTGTCAGGAGCTGTGCAATGACACAGGAACGCCCGCTCGCGGAACAGCTTCGCCGCCTCCGCGACGCGCTCGACACGATGGATCCGCTGCCCCGCGCGGTGTTCGATCTGCACCGCTATCGCGATCTCGATTTCCTCCAGATCGCGGACGAACTGGGCATCAGCGTTACCGAAGTGGAGCGCCAGTTCGCAGCGGCGATGTTCCATCTCCTCCGATCCACGCACGAGAACGGCGGGCATTGAGCCCGCCGCTTTTCCTTCTGCACTTGGCATTCTAAGCCATTGGCATGAGACTAGCGCGATGAAGACCGGCTGCTTCTTCCAGTCCGAGGTCGCAACGGCAGTCGCGTCGCCGAATTCCTGAAACAGGATCTGGACGACACGCTCGAGCTCGCGCTGCTTGGCAGGCGGCAGATGGTCGGCCAAGCTCGACGCGATGGCCGCGCAGCCGGGATCGTCGAAGACCGCAATCCTGACCGACGCGCTGATCGCCTGGTTCGATCGCCGTGCCGGTCACGAACTCGACCAGCGCTTCGGCGCGCGGCTCGACCGCCAGAACCGCGTCGCCGACCGGATGGAGCAGAAGCTCGACTATCTGACCGAAGCCCTTGGACTGTTCGTCCGCCACCAGCTCACCCTTACGGCGCATCAGCCGGCCTTTGATACCGAGACGCAGCGCCTAGGGCGGCTTCGCTACGACGCCTTCGTCGAGCTTGTCGGCCGTGCAATCGCCCGAGGGGACACGAACAACCGCATCGCCAACCGTCCACCCCCAGAAATGGGGAGCGACAAATGAAGGAGCACGCCATGCGTCCTGCGCTGAGCAAGCCGAACACCGACCTGTCGCCCATCACGCTGCGGATTGCTGATGCCTGCCGCATCACCGGCATCGGCCGGTCGAAGTTCTACGAGTTGATCAAGGCCGGCGAGATCGGGGTGATCAAGGTAGGCGCGATCACGCTCGTGCCGATGACCAGCATCGACGCGTTGCTTCAGCGTGGCGCCCCCACCGCGGGCGACGGCGCCCGGCACCCCTTAGCCGAGGTGATGCACCCGTTTCTGGCCAATGCCATTTTGACGGCGAGCCTTGCCTCGACCCCCGAGGCGGTTCGATGCGATCTGTCATCGGCGGACGAGGGGAGGCGGGGAAAAGCTGAAGACCTTGTTGTTGAGCGTATGATTTCGGCCCTCTATGATCGAGACGACCAGCTCGACGTGGTTCGTTGATCCCATCTTATGTCGTTCTGCTGTCCTAGCTTTGGCTAGGGTCTGAGCTTCGGGGCCTTGCTAAAAGTTGTCTGCGTGACAGTCTGAATTTGGGACTTTGCGGCCATTCCAGACGATCCGTACGAAGGTGGCTTCCCGGAGGATCAGCCATTGTGACCTCATTGGAGATTCGAACGAGTGGCAATATCTTGACCTCCATCAGCTCCTGACGGACATCGGACCAACCATTTTTAAGCTAAGGTCGGTATAGCCTGCATGAATGCCCCAGCGAATTTCGCCGCCATTCCCGTCATCTACAAGATCCTGGGTATGAGCAGTGACGATCAATTAGCGCCTTTGGTCGACACGCTCACGCAGACGCCTCTCAGCATACTCAAGATTTGCCGGGCCTATGAACGACATGCCCCGGATCACAGTCGGTATACCGATCAGATCGGCGATGAGATTTACCGCCTTGGCCAGAAGGCACTGAATATCACGGATGGAAGCCGTCCTTCGTATCAACGAATGATCGATGCGTTGTGCAAACAGCTGGGTCTGCCTGCCCAAGAGGACGATCTGGCCGACAAAGAAACAGCTCTGCTCAACCTCTTTACGTCGAAACGGCTCTCGTCGATACCAACGGACATGCAGCAAGCGGCCGTGAACGATGCTCGTCGAGCAGCTGCCGAGGGTGCCAGGAGTTTTTTCGGCGCCGCAGAATGGCCTCCTCTGGCCGCCTGCCTTTTTCAAATCGCGTTCCTACGGGGGACGCATAATGAAGTTGCGCGCGCGAATAAGGGAACCCAGGAGGCAGGCTCGACATCAGCGCCTGGCAGTCACTCTGATGCTTTGGTCATCAGCAACGATAGTGGAACCCCTATCCTAACGCTTGCCCAGATTAGCCCATTGGATTCGGACGCTGGATGGCGCAAGGTCAGCAAGGATGACACCGGTATTAGCCGGTTAAATCCCTTTTTGCAGGCTGTCCCCGGCATGGCGACGGCCGTCGAGGTTGGGACCAGCAATTACATGAATGTGATTGTCCCGGCTGGAACCGAATTAGTGGAGAGCGTCAAGCACGGTGGCCTTATCGGCACGCTCCGCAAAATCGGCACGAACGAACTCGCCGGAGCCGCCAAACTTGATGTCGGGAAGCTTTCGGCCCTAGCCACTTCCGGCGCGGCTCTCAATATTGCATCAGCTCTGCTTGCGCAAAAGCATCTCGCTGACATCAGCGAGAAGCTCTCGGACATCAAGGAAGCCATTGAGGATGTTGCTGCGTTTCAAAAGAACGAGCGTCGATCGGTCTTGACAGGATCGATCCGCTATTTCGAGCAAATTGCCGGCTCAGTTATGTCCGGAGAGCTCTCGGATGAGGTGGTTCACGTCATCGAAATGCACGAGACCAAGCTGTTGGAAGTGCAAGACCATATTGCCACTGACATCGGCAGCCAAACCGAAGCGCTGAAGATCCTGAAAAATGAAGAGTGGGTCGGACAAGGTAAGTATATCAAGGCGCTGGACGAGCAGCATGCAGCGCTCGACAAGCTATATCGTGAAATGCTGTTGTGCCTGCGGGCGCGCGCATGTGGCTGGCAGCTCCTCTCTGCCTTCCCTGGCCGAGAGCAGCGTAAAGAAGATCGCCTTCAGGATATCAGAGCCTCCTTATTAGCCTTGCTGCCGCAGGGCGAGGCAGCCGTGGGGCTGGATCAGCTCCTCCGCGAGAAAATCAAAGCCGTCACCAGCGCGGCTGAGCGCTCCAAAATTTTGCGGAACGAAAACGCTCTGTTGAACCGCATCTCGGCTCAAAGCGCGATTGTGTTCGATAGCCTCCAAACAATCGGCACGGATATCTCCACTCACGACGCCCCCCTCTCGATGGATTTGAAAATTGAAGATGGGCTTATCGTCGCAACGCGTGTGCGTTGAGTTGCAAGAAACTCCGCGCATTTGCTGGAACCGAAAGAGGCATTGTGAGGAAACCGGCTGCCAGTTCTCAGAAGGTAGAACGGTAGGTGTCTGCAAGAGCGGACACTCCCAGCACTGCAACGGAACGGCCCATGCTGGTCGACTGCTGCCGGAAAAATCGATCGGCGCTATTTGGGACGAACCCGTCGTTGAAGTCCGGTGTCGGGAATGTCGGCTTTGATCAAGACCTGCCATCCGTGCGGATCGGATCCCTAATGTTGGCCCGCTTTCTTGATCGGGGCACAGCGATCGAGATGGGCGGCACTGTCTCTATGGGATGAATTCAGCGCACCTCCGCGTACCTCGCATCTCCCATCGTTCATACGCACATCTCAGCGCGACCCCGTACCTCTAGGCCTTGACACGAACGACTACGTTTGTAATCGACGGGGCTGGCAAGTGCAGGGAGGATACGTGAAGAACTGTCGCACGACGCTCACAACGACGCTGCTAGGCATCGGTCTTGCGCTGTCCGCACCTGCTGTCGCGCAGAATATTGCGCAGGACGACAATGCCGACATGCAGATGCTCTTCAAAGCCGACCAAGCTGTTCGCAGTGGCATCAGACCAGAGCAATTTACCGATCGCGCGTTCGTCACGAAGATGATTGCCGAAGATCAGGAGCGCCGCCTTAAGGTTCGAAAACTGCTGGATTCTGGTGCGCTTCGTTCCGGCGACGACTATTATGCGGCGGCTTATGTCTTCCAGCACGGCAGCACAGCGGACGACTATCTCTTGGCTCACAGCCTTGCTCTAGCCGCAGTTGCCAATGGCAAAAAGGATGCAACGTGGATCGCAGCCGCAACGCTCGACCGCTATCTCCAAAAAATCGGGCAGAAGCAAATTTACGGCACGCAGTTCATCAGTGTTAAGGCGACCGGGCCGACGATGGAACCTTATGACCGGACTCTCGTCCCGGACGGGCTGCGAAAAGTACTTGGTGTTCCCGAGCGCAAGCTGCAGGATGAACGCTTGGAGAAAATGAAAATTACTGCCCCGGCAACGAGATAAGGGCTGTTCAGAGTGGCATTTTAGACAGGTGTCGGGACTATGCCTTGCGAAGCTTATCGGAGGGCAGATCTCTCGACTTCGGCAGGCCGTCGCCGCAACGTAGCACGCCGAATGTGAGGAAAATGTGACGCCGCCCTGAACCTGCGCGACGATTGTTATGGACGGGGGTCGTCAGTGCTAAACCACTATTTCAGGGCGCTGTCTTCTCTGGAGCGATAGTGCTGCCTATGACCGTTTTCGCCTCGAGCGGTCGTTCCCACCGCCGATGGGATCGGCTTAAGTTGGTCGGATGCCGTCACAGCCACTGTTCCGCAGGGGGACGCCAGATCGGTAAGCGATGGACAAATGGCTTGCGGCAGCTGCCTCCGATAATGACAATGGGGTCTAGTGGGAGGAAAGATTGATGTTGGGCGGGGGTGATGCTCTATATGGATCAGTCGATTTTGATCATGGGCTTACGTGCAAGCCATCCGCGATTGGCGAAGCATCCCCGCCACCCGCGCGGGTAAGACTCATGGAGGAGGAGTTCATTGGTACGCCAAAGCTGCTTCTCCGGCTCGCCTCTAGGGCGGCAGCGACGCTTCATTACAAAATCGACGGACTAGACGAATCTTCCTGCTTCATAAGCTTTGCAACGGGATCGGGGCTGCGGAGGTTCATTGCTGCGCCAGGTGCGCTTCAGTTCGATGAGGTCGGCGCCTATCGGTTCCGAGTGGCACAGCCAACCGATGCGCCCGGCACTAGGCGCAGCTTTCGTGCTACCCGGAAAATTCTAAGACAGATGCGACGCCTCGCCCGATAGACGAGCAGTGTTACCGGGGAAGTTGGCCAAACGGTAGTTACTGGGTCGCGCCTCCGAGTTCATGAAGGCGAGAGCTGGCGCGCAGTCGCCAGGCTACCGTATGATTCCCCCCATTGGGCGCTCACCACTTCCAGCTGCAGGCGGCACCAATCGGGCGCGTTCCTGCCAAGCGGTCGCGCGCTGAGCCATCGGCAGGTTTTGGCAGGCGTGGCCGTTCGACGCGGGGTCGGCGAACGGCGTGAGTTGGTCGGGAGCCGTCGGCGCCGGATATAGCATTCTGGTGGTTTCCCGCCTGTCCGATTTCCGACAAACATAGTGCATATTCGACCGCTTACCTCCGGTAAAACCCGGCACGTGACCGGCATCACGTGTCCGGGTGCAGCACTTAGAAAGAAGACCATTCTTCCGAGTTGCGAGGGGTTGCCAGCAACCGGGCTGAAGCGGGCGCGGTGTAAGCTTCGGGCTTGTTCCACCCTGATCGGCTTGCACCGCCCTTATGCTGCTGGCCAATATTAAATTGCGATGCCGCTTGGGTGAGTTGACTGACTTCACTGGCAAGGTTCCGTGCGGCAGCTGAGGTCTGTTCAACCATGGCAGCGTTCTGTTGCGTCGTGTGATCCATTGCGTTGACAGTGTCACTGATCTCGCTGACGGCACCAGCCTGCGCGCTATTGTCCTTCGCAATATTGCCGAGAAGGTCGTGAACCTCAGCAACGTCGTCCGAAATCCCTACGAACGCCCCGTCTACCTTTCGCACCATTTCGACCGCAGAAAGGATTTCCGACTGCGTGGTGGTAAGCTGATCACGTGCGCGCCCAGCTTCCTCTTCAGCGCGCATCGCAAGAGCGGAAACAAGATCCGCAACGACGGCAAATCCACGGCCCGCTTCGCCGGCGCGTCCTGCTTCCACGGCAGCGTTCATAGCAAGAACGCGCGTCTGGAAAGCGATCTTGTCCAGCCCCTCAATGACGCTATCGATGCCCTTGGCGCTGTCCGAGACCCTGCCCATGGCCGAAACCGCATCATCGGCTATGACGCGCCCGCTCGCTACGGTCGCGATCGCGGCGTCTGCACGAGACACAGTCTTCGCTGCTGCTGCGGCGGTCTGCTTGAGGCGGCCGTCCATCTGCGTGATCGCTGCGGTTGTCTCCTCCAGATTTGCAGCGTTCGCTTCCGTCCGCCTGGCGAGATCCTCCGATGCCGTTGCGATCTCGTTGGCGCCGCTTTCGATGGTCGTCGCGCTAAGCGATACCGCCCCGATTAGTTCGCGCAGCCCACCCAATGTGAGGTTGTAGTCTTCGCGCAAAGACGCGTAATCTGCCGGGAAGTCGCAGTCGATTGTAGCAGTCAAATCCCCTGCGCGGAGGCGGCGGAGGTGTTCGCTCAGCTTTTTTACCACATCGGCTTGTTCAGCTGCCTGCCGTTGCTGTTCCACGGCCGCGTCGCGGAACGTGAGCATTGCCTTCGTCATTCGGCCAACGCAGTCTCTGTAGTGGGTGAATGCAATTGGGCTCTTGAGGTCACCGTCAGCCAGCCCTTCCATGCGCACGACCGTTGTAACATAGGGGTCGGCAATAGCTGCGCGGAACTTTGTGGCTGCAAAGGCTGCGATACCTATTGCTGCCAGATCAACGGCCACACTTACCCATCCGGCGTCGAAGAACGACAGCAGCTCCAGCACCAACATGACGCCGATCATTGCCGCGAAGGCAACCTGAAGTTTCTTCCTGATCGGCGCCTCCGCCTTGAACCATTCCATCCAAACCTCCTAATCGATCCACTATGGGGACGTTTGCACTAGATATAGAAGGTTGGTTGACGGTCCTTCCCCTAAGACCATCAGTATCTTCCGAAAAATGCTACTCTTTTTGGGAGTGGGTTAATTCCGTGTGTTTTTTGAGTTCCGAGCATTTTGAGATGTTCGGATCATAACGAATTGCCCAATAACGAATTTGCCTTCTAGAGTGTCCGAGGTCGTGCTTGGCTCGGCCCCGCGGGGGTAACCAATTGTCTCAATCGAGCGTCCGACTCTTGTTTGCGCTAACAGCTGCAGAAATAGATTCGCGCTCCCAATCTGAAAAGCGAGCCATCGCAACGGAATGGCAGTTCTCAGGCGGGGGCACAGCCGATCTAAACGGCGACAAATTGAGGCGGGAGCCGCCAGTACGGATCACGATCTCAGGGCGCCGCCGTCGCCGGAGCGATTAGGGCTGCCTATGGCGGCTTTCGGCCCGAGCGGTCGTTCCCACCCGTCGATGGGAACGGCTTAAGTTGGTCGGTAGGTGCCTCGGGGCATTCCCGCTTCTGAGGCTCGAAAGCGTTATTCGGACGGCCACTCTGGCCATCGGAGAATGATCATGGAGATGCCTGAAACCGAACTCAACGCGACAAAGCGCCCAGTCTGGAATGCCGGACGGACCGTCGGCGCGAAGCGCGCGCTGAAACCGAAACAGATATGGGAGATCCGATTTTACCTCAATCAGCGCCGCCGCTTGCGAGATCGGGCGCTGTTCGACCTGGCGATCGACAGCAAACTACTGGGCTGCGACCTGGTACAGATGAAGATCCGCGACTTGGTCAGCGGCGGGCAGATCCGAACGCGTGCGATCGTGATGCAACAGAAAACCGGTCGGCCGGTTCAGTTTGAATTGCTTCCAGACGCTCGGACTAGCCTGCTGACGTGGCTTGAACGGCGGGGCGGCGCAGTGGACGATTATGTCTTTCCGAGCAGGATTGATCATAATTGGCATCTCAGCACCCGCCAGTATGCACGGCTTGTCGATGAATGGGTGACCGGCGTCGGTCTGATGCGAAGCGAGTATGGCACGCACTCGCTTCGCCGAACGAAGGCTTCGATCATATACAGGGCGACCGGTAACCTTCGTGCAGTCCAAATCCTTCTCGGTCATAGCAAGATCGAGAACACGGTGCGCTATCTCGGCATCGACGTGGACAACGCGCTTGCCCTTGCCGAAAACACCGAAATCTGACCCGATGGCTCCTCGCCTCCGGCGAGGGGCCTCTTCACCGTGCTGTGGGACAATCGTGCCATGGCCAGTTTGCCTGCCGAGTAGCCGCTCTTGGGTGAAAATCGGTCGATGCCAACGTCTTCGCGCTGAGGAAGTTTAGAACGGAATCCGATGCATCGGTACAATCAAGGCAGCCAGGCGGGCGGCGAGAAGCGGACTTGACCCTGCGAGAGAGGAGGAGGCTGCAGTTCCCGCGGCCAAGGCGCAATTTCCGCAGCATACCGCGCCTCGGCAGCGCCATAGGAAAATCCTGCCAGCACCATTAGGCGCTCGCGATCACAAATAGTGACGCGCGCTCGCTCGCAGCGGAGTATCTTCTCGCCCTCAAGCACATGGAAGCATTCGGTCACGCTCGCCCGCCGTGTGTGAAGCGCGCGTGCGACCTCGTCATGCGTCAACAACAGCGTGTCACCTTGACTGCGGTCGTGCAGCATCAATATCCATCGGGCAACGCGGCGTTCCAAGGCATCGATCGTGTTCGAACCGAGCATCGAGGCCATCTGCTCAAGAAAATTGTCCGCGTACCGCAGCAGATTGGCGCGGAGTGTCGCACTTTTTGCGCAAGCCTCCAGCAGGGGCCCAGCCGCAATGGATAAAGCCGTACCGCCCTGCATCTCCACGGTTGCGAGCGTGAAGCTTTCTTCCACCCCCATCAGCAGCGACCAACCCAACACGCCTTCATGGCCGACCAAGCCCAGGGCCGGCTGGCGATCGCCGAGAAGCGTCTGACGAACACAGAAGACCGCCGTCTCGGGGAAGATCATTTGCACCGACCCGCAGGACGTGCGGCCCACGCTTTCCCGTGGGCCGAAGGGAAGGCGGGAGAGGTGCGGGATCAGCAACCACGCGTCGCTTTGCGCGAGGGATCGCAGCAGCAGATTGCCGCGGATGTCTGGCGCATAGTGGGCGTTCGGTTTCGACATCGGCGCGACCCGCTCCCTCTCCTCGTTGCGTATAAGCTTCGGAACGTGCGGCGCCACGGATGCATGAAAACGCGTGGCAGGGGACATTTTGTACGACACCGTACCCAGCCCGTGCCGAACCGGAACTGCTTGAAAACGCCCCGGGTTCGAACCCTCGCTACCATCAGGGAGGCATGCGCCGTGAACCAGGAAGTCGAGCTTATCGAAGCTTTCGAGCAACAAGCCCAACGCCGAAAAGATCGCCGCGAATTCTTCAAGGCGTTCGCGCTCACCGCTGTGGCCGGTGGCGGGCTGGCCATGGCAACAAGCGTGCAGCGGGCTGCCGCACAGGCAACGCTCACGGACGGCGACGTCCTCAATTTTGCACTGAACCTCGAATATCTCGAGGCGCAATTCTATGCCTATGCGGCGAACGGCGTTGGCCTCTCCGCCGACCTGTTGACCGGGTCCGGCAAGATCGGTGCCGCCGTGGGCGCACGCCAGGCGACTTTCAAGGATCCGGCGGTCGCCGCATATGCCCAGGAAATCGCAGCGGACGAACGCGCCCATGTCGCGTTTCTGCGCAGTGCCATCGGCGCCACCGCTGTGGGGCAACCCCAAATCGACATCGGGGTTTCACCCACCAGCGCCTTTTCCAACGCGGCCCGTGCTGCGGGACTGATCGGCGCGGGTGAATCTTTCGATCCATATGCGAGCGACGAGAACTTCCTCCTCGGCGCGTTCATCTTCGAGGATGTCGGGGTCACTGCCTATAAGGGCGCTTCGCCGCTCATCACCAACAAGGTGTTCCTCGAGGCCGCGGCAGGCATTCTTGCCGTCGAGGCCTATCATGCCGCGCTCGTCCGCACGACGCTCGACGCCAAGGGAATCGCGGCCCCGAGCCTGGTGGACGCGACCGAGGCGATCTCGAACGCGCGCGACAGTCTCGACGGGGCGAGCGACGATGATCAGGGCATCCGTGCGATCGGCACCTCCAGCAACATCGCGCCGCTCGACGCCAACGGCCTCGCCTATAGCCGTTCGACGGGCCAGGTCCTCAACATCGTCTACCTGAACAAGGCGGCCGTCACTGCCGGCGGATTCTTCCCCAACGGCGTCAACGGCACCATCGTCACCAGCGCAGCGAACTGATCGCTCGGTCCTAGGGAGGCTTCAGCCATGAACCATGATATCGTTCTCCAGGTCCTGGATGCATGCGACGCTCGCCGTGCCGAGCGCCGGGCTTTCATGAAAAATGCCGGCTTTGCGGTCGCGGGCGCTACCATGCTCGCTGCGTGCAGCAGCAATGACGATGGGCCGGGATCCATGATCACGCCTACGCCTACGCCGACCCCAACCCCCAGTCCGTCCGGCGCGCTCTCCGATCAGGACGTGCTGAACTTCGCGCTGAATCTCGAATATCTGGAAGCGCAGTTCTATTCTTTCGCCGCCAATGGCGTTTCGCTGCCGGCCAGCCTGCTGTCGGGTACAGGTCAAGCCGGCGCACCGAACGGCGCGCGGCAGGTCACCTTCAAGGACGACGCCGTGGCCCGCTACGCCAGGGAGATAGCCGGCGACGAACAGGCGCACGTCGCCTTTCTGCGCAGCGCCCTTGGTAGCGTCGCGGTCGCTCAGCCCAATCTCGACTTGTCCGCCGACGTAAACGGCGCATTTTCGACCGCGGCACGCGCCGCCGGACTGGTCGGTGCCAATCAGGCATTCGATCCCTATGCGAGCGACGAGAATTTCCTGCTCGCGGCCTTTATCTTCGAAGATGTTGGGGTCAGCGCCTACAAGGGCGCCTCGCCGCTGATCACCAACAAGACCTATCTCGAGGCCGCAGCCGGCATCCTTGCCGCAGAGGCCTACCACGCCGGGCTGATCCGCACGACGCTGTATCGCAAGGGGCTGACGACGCCGTCGCTCATCGATGCCACCGAAGCCATTTCCAATGCGCGCGACAGCCTGGATGGATCGAGCGACCTGGACCAGGGTATTCGTCCGATCGGCACTGCCACCAACATCGTGCCGACCGACTCCAACGGCGTGGCGTTCAGCCGCTCCGCCGGCCAGGTGCTCAACATCGCGTATCTCAACAAGGCGTCGGTCGATCGTGGCGGCTTCTTCCCCACCGGCGTCAACGGCACGATCAAGCTCAGCGCCGCCAGCTGATGCCGCCGTTCGAGGGGGACATGGGCGCGTCCGGGGGCTCGACCGCGATCCGCGCGGCGAGCCTGCCCGGCGCGTTCCGGAGCGTCGCCGTGCCTGCGGCAGCAGGGTTCTGGCGCAAGCTGGCTGCCTTTGCCGGGCCCGGCTACCTCGTAGCGGTCGGCTATATGGACCCGGGCAACTGGGCGACCGGCCTCGCGGGAGGGTCTGCATTCGGCTATTCGCTGCTGTCGGTCATCTTGCTTTCGAACCTTATGGCGATGCTGCTCCAGAGCCTTTCGGCGAAACTGGGCATCGTCACCGGAATGGACCTCGCCCAGGCATGTCGCGCGCGCTATTCGTTGGCTCCCCGGATCGGCCTCTGGCTGCTCTGCGAACTGGCCATCATCGCCTGCGATCTGGCGGAAGTGATCGGTACGGCGGTGGCGCTCAAGCTGCTGTTCGGACTTCCGCTCGTGGGCGGGATCGTCGTCACCTCGCTCGATGTGTTTCTGATCCTCATGCTGCAGCGCCACGGCTTTCGACAGCTGGAAGCTTTCATCGTCGCGCTGCTGATCGTCATCGCCCTCTGCTTTGCCGTGGAGCTCGTCTGGGCGCAGCCAAGCATCGGGGCAATCGGCGCCGGGCTGCTGCCATCGCCGCAGATCATCACCAACCCCACGATGCTGTACGTCGCGATCGGCATCCTCGGCGCGACTGTGATGCCGCACAATCTCTACCTCCATTCCTCGATCGTACAGACCCGCGCCTTCGACCGCAGCGACCGCGGCAAGCGCGAAGCCATTCGGCTTGCCACGATCGACAGCACGGTGGCACTCAGCCTTGCACTTTTCGTCAATGCAGCGATCCTGATCCTCGCCGCGGCCGCGTTCCACGGATCAGGCCAGACCAAGGTAGCGGAAATCAGTGACGCCTATGCCTTGCTGGCGCCGGCGCTCGGCGTGGGCTTGGCGAGTACGCTCTTTGCGGTCGCGCTGCTCGCGTCCGGTCAGAATGCCACAATTACCGGGACCCTGGCCGGGCAGATCGTGATGGAGGGCTTTCTCGACCTGCGACTGCCGCAATGGCTGCGGCGCATGATCACGCGCGGGCTCGCCATCTTGCCTGCCGCTGCCGTCGCAGGCGTGTACGGAGACGGCGGCGTGGCGAAGCTTCTGGTGCTGAGCCAGGTGGTGCTAAGCCTGCAACTTCCTTTCGCCGTCGTCCCACTAGTGCGCTTCACCGGCGACCGGGCACTAATGGGGCGCTTCGCCAACGGCCGATTGATCCGAACCGGTGCGCTCCTTGTCACGACCATCGTGATCACGTTGAACGGCGTTCTGATAAGCCAGATGATGGTTGGTTGATGCCATGCGTTCGACTGACTGAGAGAAGGCTGAGCGAGCGAAGAGGCCAGCACGCTCCCATCCTGCCGTGTCTGAGCGGGTTTGACCTGAGGCGCCTTCAGAACTGTAGGTCTTGAAGTGGCCAGACGATCAGATGCATTAAATCAACGACGCATTCTGTTGATTACTGCGCTCAATGCGGGTGGCTTCAGTCCCACCGTTAGTGCAGCAGCCCGCGTAGCCGCTCCGCATCCTCCGCTGAAGCGGGATTGTAGATGATCATGCCAAGTTCTGGCCTGCCTTCAACGGCAAACGATGAGTATTCCATCGCCAGCAGACCGGCGTCTGGATGATAGATGCGCTTAACCCCCTCACCGTGCGACACCACCTCGTTGTCCTGCCACAACGCCTCGAAGTCGGGGCTGAGGCGGAACAACTCTGCGACCAGCTTCGTGACTTCGGCGCTCATGCTGGCACCGGCGCGCGCCACATCGGCGCGGAAGGCGCCCACCACGAAACGCGCGATGCTGTCGGAATCGGCATTCCGGGCACGGATGCGATCGCTGCCGAACATCAGCCGCAGGATATTCCGTCCCTCACGCGGAAGCTTGGCATAGTCGGTGAGCAGTACCGCAGCCGCCCGGTTCCAGCCGACGACGTCCCACATCGCGGTCTTCACGATTGCCGGGCTCAGCGCCATTCCGTCGAGCACCCGTTGCAAGCGAGGGGTGATGCCGTCGACCGGCTGGTATCGTGCCTCGGGCGGGCGGCCGAGGCCGAGCATGTAGATGTGCTCACGCTTAGGCTCGGTAAGCATCAGGCCTCTGGCAATGCGGTCCAGCACATCCGGTGACGGCGCGCCGCCACGGCCCTGCTCAAGCCACGTATACCATGTCGGGCTGATGTTGGCGCGGCTCGCCACCTCCTCCCGGCGAAGACCCGGCGTGCGGCGCCGCCCGACAGCGAAGCCGAACGCCGCAGGGTCGAGGCGCGTACGGCGGTCCCGCAGATAGGTACCCAGCGGATTGGGTGCATCATCGACCATGGCAGATCCTGTTGCAGCTTATACTAGGGCTGGAACCCATAAATGGGAGTCCTTGGGCGCGAGAGATGTGATTCACGCTGCACGTTGAAGTGGAGGCTGGCTGAACGACGAGCAGTGGGATCGACTGCGACCGCTGCTGCCAAACAAGCCGCGAGGTGTGCCGCGGGTGGACGACCGTCGGGTGATCAGCGGCATCGTCCATGTGCTGCAGGCAGGCTGCCGTTGGAAGGACGCGTCGAGCTCCTATGGTCCGTACAAGACGCCGTACAATCGGCATAAGCGTTGGTCGGAAAAGGGCGTCTGGCAGGCGGTATTCGAAGCGTTGGCCGCTGCCGGCGGGCCACCGGCTGAGGTTCTGATCGACAGCACGCATGTGAAGGCCCACCGTTCGGCTGCCGGCGGAAAAGGGGGGCGTACGTCCAGGCAATCGGCATCAGCCGAGGCGGGCGCAACACGAAGATCCATGCCATCGCCGACGCCCAAGGCAAGCCGCTCGCCTTCCTCCTGACGCCTGGCCAGGCAGCAGACTGTCGGGCAGCAGAGGCATTGCTCGACGGCCTGCCGGCCCGCTGCATTGTCCATGCCGACCGCGCCTATGACACCAACCGCATCCGCGACCTCATCGAGCGGCAGGGTGCTGTTCCCAACATCCCGCCCAAGGCCAACCGACGCTGGAAAAGCTGCTTCAGCCGCAGCCTCTACAAGGGCCGCAACGCCATCGAACGCATGTTCTGCCGCCTAAAGGACTGCCGACGCCTCGCCACGCGCTATGACCGCACCGCCGCCGTCTTCCTCGGCAGCATACACCTCGCTGCCACCGTCATGTGGTTTTTGTGAGTCCGGGCCCTAGCCTTTAGACGATCCACTTTATCTGCATCGCATGCCGGAAGATGCCTGTTCGCCGAACGAGCGCATCTCAGAATTGCTTTGCAATCTTTGCTCGCACATTGCGGGGCGCACCCAAGAAGCCACTTACCGATCCCGACTGGAGCGGCGTCGCCAGCGCCTGTTCGGCATAGGTGACGTCGAACAGGTTGCTCACCAGCAGGTCGAGCCGCAGCGCCGACGCGGGCAGGCGCACGCCCAGGCTGGCATCGACCAGATGGACCGGCGCCTGCCGGCTGATGCCGGCGGTGTCGATGAACTGCCCGCCGCGATAGCGATATTGCGCCCGCGCGGTGAGGTTCCAGCGGGGCGTGACGGGCTGGTCGAGCACCGCCGCCAGGTTCGTGCTGAGCTTGGGGGTGAAGCGGACGCGCGCGCCCGCCAGCACCGGATCGATGCCGCCGCCGCGGCCATAGCGGGCGTGCGGGATCCAGCTCGCATCGGCTTCGATCGTCAGCGCCGGGGCGATCTGGAAGCGGTTCTCGATCTCCGCGCCGTAATCGGTCGCCCCCTGGGCGTTGATCACGGTCGTCCGCAGCCCGACGAACTGCGCGATCTGCAGGCTGGCGATGTCGTAGTAGAAGAGCGCCACATTGGTCCGCGCGCGGCCGCCCAGATAGCGCAGCTTCGCACCCAGCTCGAACGCGTCGATCGTCTCGGGCCGGTATTCGGGGCTCAGCGGTACGCCGCCCGGCATCTCGGCGGGGTTGTTCGCGCGTGTGCCCGCGCCATTCGCATCGATGTTGACGCCGCCCGCCTTGAAGCCGCGATTATAGGTCAGATAGACCATCGCTCGGTCCGACGGCCGGTATTCCAGCCCCAGCGTGCCGCTGACGGCATCGTCGCGGCGCCCGTCGTCATAGGCGGGGCCAGGCTGGACGCCGAGCAGCCGGAAGGGCTCGGCGGCGGCGGGGCGATAATAGCGATAGGCGAAGCGGCCGGTGCGCTTCTCGATGGCGTAGCGCACCCCCGCGACGAGCGAGAGGCGATCGGCCAGCCGAACGTCGCCATGCGCGAAGAGCGAGGTGGAGCGCGCGCTGCCCCCCATCGCCTCGTCGCCGATCAAGCCCGGGGCGGCATCGGCCGTGCCGGGCGGCAGCCCCAGCCCGGCAAAGACCACGTCCCACACCTGCTGCGCCTGCGCCGCCCAGGGAAGCTTGCGATCCATCGCCAGCCGCTCGTCGGAGAAATAGCCGCCGAGGACGATCTTGGCGCCGAGCGGCGCGATGTTCGCCGCATAGGCCAGTTCCTGCGAGAAGAAATTGCTGCGGAAGCCCTCGTCATAACGGAAGATGTCGGCGCCGGAGAAATCCGGGTCCATGTCGGTCTGCTTGACCCGGTAGTAGCGATAGCCGGTGGTCGAGGTGAGGGTACCGCCCGCCGCGGCCCATTCCACGATCATCGCCGCGCCCGCATCCTTGATCGTCTGGCGCCCGTTGCCGTTCAGGCTCTGCTCGCGATCGGCAGGTCGCGGCGAGGGCACCTTGCCCCCACCGGCCAGGATCAGCCCGTCGATCAGCGGCTGCAGGGGGCCCGTGGCGAGTTGCGCGGTGGCGTAGCAGCAATTGCCCTGCCCCTCGGCATAGTCGCCGATCAGCCGGATGGACAGCGACGGCGCGGGCGCAAGCAACGCCTGCACCTTGATCGCCTGCGACGAACTGCCGTTGAGCGGTCGATTCCGCGTGACATCGGTGTAATAGCCGTCGCTGTGCGACACCGTGCCGGCGATCCGCACGGCGGCATGATCGGACAGCGGGATATTCTCCGCCGCGCGCAGGATCAGCGTGTCGTACGACCCATAGCTCGCCTCGGCCGAGCCGCTCCACCCGTCGAACGACGGCCTGGCGGAGGACAGCAGCACCGCGCCGCCGGTGGTATTCTTGCCGAACAACGTGCCCTGCGGCCCGCGCAGCAGCTGGCCCGAGCCGATGTCGACAAAGTCCTGGAGCGCCGCGGCCGCCCGGCTTCGATAGACGCCGTCGATGAACACCCCCACCGACCCTTCGAAGCTGCGATTGGTGCCGGTGGTGCCCAGCCCGCGCACGATCAGATTGGCGGTCGAGCTGGCGATGTTGGCGGATCGGAAGGTGACCGAGGGATCGATCGCGTCGAGCTGGGCGATGTTCTGCACGTCGGCGCGTGCCAATCCCTGCGCGTCGACGACGGTAATCGCGATCGGCACCGTGTCCACCGCTTCGGCGCGGCCCCGGGCGGTGACCAGGATCTCCGCCGGCGTGGCGTCGGTGACAGGAGCGTTGGCCGCAGTCTGGGCGCGCGCGGCACCGGCCGAGAGTGCCGCGGCGGTCGCTGCCGCCAGCACCGGCACGATCGCGGAAGACCGCATCATTCCGCCGCCACCGCCGGCAGCAGGAAGCGGAAGACGGCCCCGCCCCCCGGCTGGTTCGCCGCAGCCATCTTTCCCCCAAGTCGCTGGATCGTCGAGCTGCAGATCTGCAGTCCCAGCCCGATGCCGCCCTGCTTGGTGGTGAAGAAGGGCTGGAACAGCCGGTCGAGATCGGCCTCCTTGATCCCCATGCCGACGTCCGCCACCCAAACCTCGACCTGATCCTCGACCGGCCGGACGCCGACCGTCACAACTTTGGCGATTCCCTGCATTCCCGCCATCGCATCGCGCGCATTGTTGATCAGGTTGATCAGCACCTGCTGCAGATCGATGAAGTCGCCCATCACCGCGGGCAGCACGGCCGCGGCCTCCATGCGCAGCTCCACGCCCCCGTCGCGCAGGTCGCGCGCGAGCAGCTCGCAGGTCCTGCGCGCAAGCTCGCCGAGATCGAGCGCACGCAGATCCTCCCGGCCGCTGGTGATCTGGTCATGGGTGTGCCGCACGATCGTGGCGATGCGCTGGGTCGTCTCGACCACCCGGTCGAGGATGCGGATCGCCTTCTCCACATCGGGCACCTCGCGCTGCAGCAGCCGCAGCCCGGTAGTCGCGTCCATGCTGACCGCCGCGATCGGCTGGTTCAGCTCGTGCGCGATCGAGGCGGAAAAGGCGCCGACCGTCGCGACGCGATTGGCGCGGGCGAGTTCGGCCTGCGCCGCGCGACGCATCTCCTCGACACGCTCCTGGCTGCTGACGTCGACCAGGCTGGAGAGCTGGCGCTCGTCGCCGAGCCGCGTGACCGAATAGAAGACGGGCACGCGCCGCCCCTTGCTCCCGATCAGGACGACCCGCCCCTCCACATTCTCGCGATCGTAGAAGATCATCTCGAACTGGCGGAGCAGCACCGTCTCGATGTCCTCGGCGGTCTTGTCCACCGGACGGTCGACAGCACCTTCGACATCGTCGAAGCCCAGCATCCGCATGCAGGCTTCGTTGACCGAAACCGTCTGCACCGCCGCGACGCATTGGGCGAGCATTTCAGGATGTGTCGCCATATGGGCGGCCAGGTCCTGCACCCCCTCCGCTTTCAGCCGGTGGAGGATGGCGGCTGCGGCGGCCATGTCCTGTTCGGCGAAGGCGATCTTGCTAACCGCGAACAGGCTCGAATAGCGCGCCTCGGTGCGCGCGAGTTCGGCGGCCTGCCGGTTGACTCGGCTTTCGAGTCCATCGGTGATCGCCTGCAACTCGAGCCGGGCGCTGCGCTCCGCATCGATGTCGGCTGCGACGGCATACCAGAGGTCATCAGCGGACGATTTGGCGACGACTCGCATCCAGCGATACACCCCTGCGGCATGGAGCAGGCGAAAGTCGGCCTGCACCTCCGGCTCCACGCACGCCAGCGCGTCCAGTAGCGTCGGAAGGTCGTCAGGGTGGATGCGATGGCGCCAGCGCTGCTCGGCAACCGCTTGGTCGCGATCTTCGCCAGTGAGCTCAATGTATCGGCTGTTTATGAAGCGGATCTTGCCGCTGCGATCGGCCTCGAAGATCAATTGTGGTAGTAGGTCTGCGTAGGCCTCGCCAGGGAAGACGGCCGTCGGTACTGTACTCACCTGCCGCTGCCGCCGCTTGTGTGGCTATGGTGGCCCGGAAGACGTGCCCCCTGCTCCATTTTCCTCACGCCGCACTACCTTTTCTGCCGATCCCAAGTGCTCCCTCTACGCGGATTGAGGGGAGCGGCAAAGAGTTGAAAATCACTGATGCCAGCTCGATCAGATGCGAGCAGCCGTAGATCTCTAGGCTCCTTCTGCTTCCAAAATCTGTCGCCGTTCGAACGCCATGACGGCTTCAATGGTCGGGGGCCGTCGGTGCTGAATTTCGCGTTCCGGGTGGGAAGCGGCTGGCGGCTTTGAATGGGTTTAGCCTTGAAGCAGGCGTTGTGTTTCGTTCGCTAGCCAGCTTACATCGCCGTTCATGATCTGGAGCTTCAGATGCGTGCCATATCCGTCGCAGTACTGCTGTCCTGCATTTCCATCAGCTTGTCCGGCGTGATGGCCGAGCCCCAGCGAGGGCCGATCGACGGGCGCTTCGATGTTGGGGAACGCTTCATCCGACTTTCCTGCAAAGGTGCAGGAAGGCCAACGGTAGTGATCGACGCGGGAATGGGAACAGCACCTGTTGAGGATGCGGGATGGCGGGCCATTGCGGCGCAAGTAGAACCGGTCACCCGCGTCTGCCTGTATGATCGGGCTGGCCTCGGGCAGAGCGATCCGGCGCCGCCCGGGCCGCGCTCCAGCTTAGATGCCGCCCACGACCTACATGCCGCATTGTCAGCTGCAGGGGTGAAGGGACCTTACCTTCTTGTCGGTCACTCAGTGGGCGGGTTGCATGCTCAGGTGTTCGCGGCGCAGTACCCAGCTGACACGGCCGGGTTAGTATTGGTGTCCACAACTCATCCCGACCAATTTTCTACTTGGCTGGCACTTCTGCCCGCCCCGAATCTGGATGAAGAGGCGGCCGTTACTGAAGCCCGATCGTTCCTCACCAGCATGCAAAGCGATCCGAGCAAGAACGAGGAGCGGTTGGACATGCATGTGAGCGGGGTGGAGGCGCACAAGCTCAGCTCGCTCGGCAAAAAGCCGGTGATTGTGTTGACGCACAGCCCGCGCTTCCGAATGGTCCCCGGGCTATCCGAACCGATCGCTGTTAGATTGGAAGACGCGACCCAGCGAATGCAGCGAGAGTTCCTGTCGCTATCAACGAACGCGCAACAGAATGTCGCGGGGCGGGCTGGGCACGGCCTGCCGCATGAAGCCCCGAAGTTCGTCGTTGATGGCATCCTGCAAGGCGTCGCTGCCGTTCGGGGACGTCCGCCCCGCTGATGACCCAAAGCGGTAGAAGCCCTGCCATGTTCATGCGGACGGGCGTCTTCGCCTTTTAGCCAAGTTCTGGCGCCGGTCGCTTTCAGCGACTGCTCGACCCCACGCAATTGGCTGAAAATGGGGCTGGAGCCGCCCGTGCGGAAACACGATTTCAGGGCGCTACCGTCGATGGAGCGGCGACAGTTGTCTATGGCCGCTTTCGGCCCGAGCGGTCGTTCCCAACCGCTGATAGGAACGGCTTAAGCTGGTCGGGAGTTGCCGGGAGCGAGATCGACGTGCTTTGGGACATTCCTGCCGTTCCTGCGTGAGGTGTCTAACGGCAGCTCTCGCCAAAACCTGCCTCTTAGTCGGCGTGAAACCGCTTGGCAGGACCGCGCCCACTTCCTGCCACTCGAAGGTTTCGTCGCGCTCCCTAAAAGCGGCCGGGGGTAGCCGCCGTCGGACGACGTGAAACCCCTATGCCATATCGCCGTTGAGCGGCGATGGCAGCTATTGGACACTTTCGAATACCCACTTTGGAGCCAACGACCCCAAGATTGTGGCCGCGACCGAGGCTTGGCTGCAGGTGCGCCAGCCTGATCTGGTGATCATAAGCGGAGACTTCACGCATCGCGCGCGCGTCAGCCAGTTTCGCCAAGCCGCCGCTTATGTGAACAGTCAACTATGTCGCTAGCCACAGAGGGCACGACCTCTTTTTCTCAACCCCGCGCTGCTACGATCCTCGGCAGGCTGCGGATTGGTTCCACAGTGATGTGTCGGAAGCAGGTCTCGGCACCTTCGGATTGCAGCTGGATCCGCCCATGGGTTAGCGCCATTCGCTTGCCGTTAGAGCCGATTGTAGCGAGGTCCTTTGCTTCGGCAACCGGCACCCCGTTGACAACATGTACCGCCCGATCGCCCAGCACGTAGAGATCCAACACGTTCCATTCGCCTCCGGACTTCTCGGCATCGACCGCGGCCTCGACATTCCAGGTCGCGGTCCCGTTGATCATGTCGACCACGCGTCCTTCGGTGCGGAACCGCAAGTGCGGGGCGACCAGCGAGTCATCGAAGGCGACATTGGTTCGCGCGCGGAGCGCCTTGCCCACCATCACCAGCATGCCGGTCGACCCCTGCATAATCTCGAACTCCACAGACGGCTGCCACGTGCCAAACACCTCACCCGGCCTGCCATGGGTGTGATAGAGCAGGCCGTTGTTCGGCGGCAGCGCCGCGCGCGGCGCCCAGCGTTTAGGCCCCCATTTGAACTCGAGCCGAAGGTGATAATCGCGCAGGTCGGCGCGGTGTACCAGGCTACCCCAGGTTTCGCCCTTCACCCAGATTGCCGGCTCACCATTGATGATGCGCACGGCGAAGTCACCGCTGGTGTCCCGTGACGTGCCGATCGGCGCCGCAACCGGATCGCCGCGATAGGTGATCGCGGGATCCGCATAGCCGAGCCAGGGCTGCCAGCCGTCCAGCGACTTGCCGTCGAACAGGGCGATCGATTCCCCGGTCGGCTTGGGCAGATCGACGAGCGTGAGATGCTCCGGTGCCGCGCGGGTCGGTCCGGCGAGCGCGCGGGCCAGTTCCTTGGAGTCCTGGTCACCGCCCGCCAATGGCAGCGAAAGCAGAAGGGCGAGCATACGGAGCATCTTGGGCATCCTTCGTGGGCGGGGTGAATCGATGGCGTGCCGAGCGTAGCGCGGCGCACGGCGCGGGCAAGGCGTCCCGCGCCCGCGCCTGCGCCGTGCGAAGCGCGGATGGTATCAGCGTGCCAGCGGCTCCAGGCGAAGCAACAGCACGTCATTGGTCTGCAGCGCGATCGGCACGCTCAGCGTGCCGGTGGCGGGTACGGTTACCGTCGCGTCGCGTTCGGGCAGGTCGCGGGTCAGGCGCTGAAGCGCGGCGACCTGCGTCTCGGTCAGTGCTTTCGGCCTGTCGAGGTCGATATAGGCCGAGAACGCGTCGTTGTGACGATAGCCGGTCCGGAACAAGCGCAGCCTGTACTTGCCGGGGCGCAGATGGGCCAGTTGCACCGACGCAGGCGGCGCCGGCTTGGCAGGCACGAGCTTGCCGTAGAAGGAGCGATTGCTCACCGGCTGCTCGGGCTGATGCCAGTCCCACAGCACCACCGCCAGCTTCGCGCCATCGACCGCGGCGATGCTATGCGGGTCGCCGGTCGGCACCTCACGCCCGTGCAGCGCGTTGAGATATTTGTAGGCGAACCAGGCGGGCTTGCGGATGCCCTGCGGGTTCATCAGCCCGAAGCCGCCCTCGAAGGGGGCGGTCGGCGGGCCTGGCTCCTCGAACAGGTCGCTGAAGGTCCAGTAGCTCATGCCTTGCGCGATACCCTGCACCGCCTTGAGCTTGGTGAGGATGTAGGCTGCGCTCACATAGGAATCATGGACCAGGTCGCGGGGCGTGTAGCTGGTGCTCCATTCGGTGAAGTAGAGCGGCAGATTTGGATAGGGCGAGGCAGCGATCTGCTGGCGGACGTTGCGCACATCGCCGATAATCGCGTCTGGTGACGAGGAAAGCTTGGTATCCTGCTTGCCCTGCTCGTCGAGGAAGCCGCCCTCCACGCCGTAGGTGTGGGTGGTCACGAAATCGACCGGCGTGCCGCGCTTGTGCATGTCCGCCAAGAATTCGGGCACCCAGGCTGCGCCGGCAGTGGAGGGGCCGCCTACGCGCAGCGCCGGATCGACGGCCTTGATGGCACGCGCGCTGGCGTCATAAAGGTCGAAATAGGCTGCCTTGTCGGCCTTTTCCCAGAAGCCGTCGAGATTGGGCTCGTTCCACACCTCGAAGAACCAGCTGCGCACCTCCTCCCGGCCATAGCGCTCCTGCGCGTGACGGACGAAGGCGGTGAGCAGGTCGCGCCACGCTCCCAGTTCCGGATGCGACGTATTGCCCTTCCAGTAGAAGATCGAATTGTCGGACGTCTTCAGTGCGTCGGGCGTGAAGCCGAGTTCGACGAAGGGCCTCAGTCCCCGCGCGCGCAGTTTGTCGTACAGCGCGTCGATGCCGCTCCAGTCATAGGTGATCTTGCCGTTCTCGCGCTTCACGGTGCCGAGCACGTCGTGGAAGATCGCGTGGAAGCGGATGTAGCGGAAGCCGAGCTCTTCATGCGCCGTCTTCAGCTGCGCCATGGAGTCGTCGCGGCGGAGCGTGCCGGGGTAATCGGAGCCGACCGACAAATCGAAGAACCGGTCGACCTGCGCCCGGGCGGTCGCGACATCCACGTGCACGGTGCGGGACGGCACCTGCGCCAGCAGAGGCGTCGGTGCTAGGCCGAGCAGCAGCCCGGCGGCAGCCGTCGTTACATGCGTACGCTTCAAGAAATCGTCTCCCCGTTCTGCTATCGACGTGCTGTCACTGGTCTCACGCCGCAACTGCACGGCAGGTTCGAGCGACGAAATGGTCGTGGGTGGGCAGCCGCGGCAGCGCTGCCGCCAACGCGCTGCGGCGCGCGTCAAATCCCTTTTGCAGGGTATCCAGCGGCGGGCGGTCGGCGGCGGGATCATGGCCGCGCGGCATGCGGCCTTGGCCCAGCAGCACCGCGGCCCAGCTGGCTTCGGCATGCGATTCAAGTTCGTAGAGTGGTATCCGCGCGCTCGCATCCCACAAGGCCAGTTTGTGCGCGAGCGTGTCCGGCAGCGCCATCGCCGCCATGTCGCGCCAGAAGGGTTCGGGCCTGCGGCTGATGCAATAATGGGCGATCAGGAAGTCTCGGATCCGCTCATATTCGCCGATCGTCTCGCGGTTGTATTCGGCGACGATAGCGGGATCGGCGGGCCCGGCGTTCGGCAGGAGTTCGGCGAGGCGGCCAAGGCCGGTCTGCACCAACTGAAGGCTGGTGGACTCGAGCGGCTCCATGAACCCTGCCGCCAGCCCGATCGCGACGACATTGTGCACCCAGAACCGTTCGCGGCGTCCGGTGGTGAAGCGCAGGGGGCGGGGGTCGCCAATCGCTTCGCCGTCCAGTTGACCGGCGAGCCGCGCGGCTGCTTCGTCGTCCGATAGATAGGCGCTGCTGTAGACGAGGCCGTTGCCGGTCCGGTGCTGGAGCGGGATCCGCCATTGCCAGCCCACGGCCTGCGCTGTGGAGCGCGTGAAGGGCGTGAACCGGCCAGCGCGCGTGCAACCTTGGGCGAGCGCGCGGTCTGCAGGTAACCAGTGCGACCAGTCGACGAACTTCGTGTCCAGTGCTCCGCACATCAAATGGCTGGCAAAGCCAGTGCAATCGATGAACAGGTCGGCCTCGATGCGCCGATCGCCGTCGAGCTGAAGGGCCGTCAGGTCCCCCGTCTGCGGATTGCGGTCGGCCTGAAGAATGCGACCTTCGACCCGGGTTACGCCACGACCCTCGGCATAGCTGCGCAGCAGCTGGGCATAGAGGCCGGCGTCGAAATGATAGGCATAGCGATATTGGGCCGCTTCGCCGCGCAGCGCTTCGGGTGGCGCGAACCGGTCTTGGGCGGCGGCGCACGCGGGCATCGACCAGGCGTCTATTGGGTCGCTGATGCGTCCAGCGGCCCGCAGGCGATGCCAATGATGGTGCGGTGCGACGCCCTCGATCGGGGCCCCGAAATCACCGAAGCCGTGGAAGTGGCGGTTGCCGGCTTCGCCCCAACCGACGAATTCAATGCCGAGCTTGAAGCTGCCCTGGGTGGCCGAAACGAAATCTGGCTCGTGCAGGCCCAGCAACCGGTTGAAATCATGCAGGATCGGCACGGTGGCTTCGCCGACGCCGATCGTGCCGATCGCATCGGATTCGACCAATGTGATGCGCGTGTCGGGCGCCGGCCGCAGCCGCGCGAACAAGGCCGCTGCCATCCAGCCGGCACTGCCGCCGCCAGCGATCAGGATATGCTGGGCCACCGCGCCACCCTCTCGTTTCCAACGTTCTTGCGGCCGAGCCTAAGCGCGATCCGCCTTCGATAAAATACGCCCCCGGATACCATCTGGCACCGGGGGCAGGAGGAGGAACCTTAGAAGACCGAGCGGAACAGGAAGGCGAAGCGCCGGTCGGTGTCGGTCCAGCTGTAGCGCGGCTTCAGGTTGGGATCGCCCACGTCGAGGAAGGTCCGCGAATTGAGCAGGTTGTAGCCCTGCACGCCGATCTTGATGTGCTTGTTGAGCGAGTAGAGGATCGACGCGTCGAGCTGGCCATAGCTCTCCGACCAAACCGGATAGTTCAGGTTCGCGGCGGACGTGGTCAGCAGGTAGTGCGAACGCCAGTTATAGGCCGCGCGGGCCGAGACGCCGTACTTCTCATAGACCAAGGCCGCGTTGTACGAGGTTTTCGACAGGCCTTCCAGCGGCAGGCTGAGCCCGGCATTGGTCGTCTGGTTGGAGTCGAACACATTGACCGCGGTGTTCTTGCCGCCCGACGAATCGACGAAGGTGAAGTTGCCGCTGAAGCCCAGACCGCCGAGCGCACCCGGCAGCATATCGAAGAACTGGGTGTAACCGAGCTCGAAGCCCTTGATCTTGCCCTTCGAACCGTTGGTCTGCTGGGTCACGTCGAAGGTCAGCGTCTGGCCGTTTGAGGTGAAGGTCTGCTGCGTCGCACCGGCGAAAATGTAGTTCGAGATGTCCTTGTAGAAGCCCGCCAGCGTGATGCTGTTCGAGCGGCCGAAATAATATTCGAGGCTGAGGTCGAACTGGTTCGAGCGGGTGGGCTTCAGGTTCGGATTACCGGCGCTGCCGGTGAAGCCGGTCAGCCGGCCGTTGCTGCCGACGCCGGTGGCGATGCCCGTCACCGAGTCGAAATTGAAGCCCAGCTGCACATAGGGATTGAGCTGCATGAAGGTGGGCCGGACGATCGCCTTGGCCGCCGCGAAGCGCAGCTGCAGATTGTCCTTCAGGAAGAAGCGCAGGTTCAGGCTGGGCAGCACATCGGTATAGGATCCGCTACCGGCGGTCGCCTGAGTGATCGTGCCGCCAGCGAACTTGAACGCTGCTGCGTAATTGGCGCAGTCGGTGGCGTTGACGGTCTGGCCCGCGCGTGGACCGGTGGCGATCGGCGTACCGACGACGCACAGGGTGGGCGAAGAGGTCGGGGCCGCGATCGAGATCGGCGTACCCGTCGCCTCGTTCTCCGTGCGGATCACGCGGACGCCGATATTGCCGTCGAACTTGCCGATCGGGCTCTGGTCCATGCCGAAGCGCAGCAGCGCATAGCCGGCATAGGTCCGCTCGATCTGGTTGTTGATGCCGCCTGGCGTGGTGCTGTAGTCGTCGCTCAGCGGCTTCCAGCCGCTGGGCTGGCCGTTCGCGTCGAGCATCTCGGTGTTCTTGAGATAGTTGTACGCGCTGGCGGTGCCGCTCTGGACGAGGCTGGCCGCGGGGAACCAGAAGCCGGCGCCCGGCTGGGGCACCTTGCCGCGGAAGAAGTTGTTGTAGTTGATCAGCGAGGTCTGACCCGGCAGGCCGGCACTCTGCGGTCCGCCGGCCCGGCCGGTCTGATTGAGGAAGACGGGGCTTCCCAGCGACCAATACTGCGCCGACAGCATTGCCCAGTTATAGGTGCTCTGGCGGGTGGTGGCGTTGCGATCGGTGAAGCGGCCGCCGACGCGGAACGACTTCAGGAACTCGCTGTCGGTGAAGGTGTACTCCACGTCCGCGCGCGTCGCCCATTCATGCGCTTCGTTGTTCTCGATGTGGTCCATCGCCGCGGCCCACCAATAGTCGTTCTTGTTGGTGAGCGACTGGGCGCTGTTGGTCGGCGTGAAGGTCATCTTCGGATCGTCGCCGCTGAAGTCGAAAGCGATCGTCGTCGGGATGCTGGCGCCGGTAAACGCCGTCATGCTGTACACCTTGGCGGTCGACTTAATGTACTGCAGGTCCGCACTGACCGCCCAGTTCTCGTTCGGCGTCCAGCGCAGATTGCCCGAGAAGTCCTGGGTCTTCTTGTCCTGGCTGCCGGCGCGAGTGTCGAGGTTCAGGTTGCGGTTGGTGATGGTGCCCGACTGCAGCTCGTTGTTCGGGCCGAACTTGTAGCTGCTGTTGTCCGACGATGGCGTGTCATAGTCGCCGACCGCATATTCGATGTCGTGCGGCGTCGCCTTGGAGATCACCGCTTCGAATGTCAGCTGCAGCGTGTCGCTCGGCTTCCATTGGAACGAGCCGTCGAACGCGGTGCGCTTCTGCTGCCAGTCGATACGGCGGAAGCCCATGCCGGCGGGAATGTACACATTGGTGCCGGCGGCGAGGCCGTCCTGCGGCGCGGTCAGCGTGCCGCGGTCATAGCGGCCGGCAGTGATGCTGTCGGTGCGGTTGCCGATATTGTTGATCGAATAGCTGAGCAGCAGGCCCATCTCGCCGAGCGGCGTCTGCCAGCGTCCGCTGGCCAGCGCGTTGCCCGACCAGAAAGTCTTCTTGCGCAAGTCGGCATAGTTGGCGTCGCCAGAGAGGGCGAAAACATAGCCCGGCGCGTCGAAGGGCTTGCGCGTGCGGAGATTGACGATGCCGCCGATACCGCCTTCAATCAGCTCCGCCGACGGATTCTTGTACACGTCGACGCCGACCAGCAGGTCCGACGAGACGTCTTCGAACGACAGGCCGCGGCCGTTGTTGGCCGAGAACACGTCGCGGCCGTTCAGCTCCGAACGCACCCAAGACAGACCGCGGATGAAGACGCCGCCGCCTTCGGAAGACAGGCGCGCCGGGTCGCGATTCTCGTTGGTGCGCTGAAGCGTGACGCCGGGGACGCGCTGGAGCGCCTCGGAAACCGAGCGGTCGGGCAGGGCGCCGATGTCCTGCGCGGTAATCGAGTCGACCACCTGTTCGGCGTCGCGCTTGCGGTTGCGCGCGCTCTGCAGCGAAGCGCGGATACCGGTGACGACGATTTCCTGGGCTCCGTCGGCAGCGGTGGTGTCCTGGGTCGCGGCTTCGCTGCCCTGTGGCGCGGCGGCGGCGGTCTGGGCAAGCGCGGTGCTCGACAAACCCAGTAGTGACAGCGTTGCCAATGATGCGCCAGCGCGGAGCGCAGCGGTCAACGACGAAGCGTGGATGGACGAAAAGCGGCTGATCATGAGTCCCCTCCCTGAGCGCCTGTTGGCGCCGATCGCAGATGATTTGGCGGCGCATGACGGCGCATGCCCGCGCGACGGTGCCGGTGTTGTCCCGGCATCCCGATGTTCGCGCTACCATCAGCTCTGATTTATCGCAACAATAAACTGAAACAGGGGTTTACTGGTGAAAGCTGTTCACGTTAACAACGTGGATATCCTGCCATATCAAGGCATTGCGCGTGAGCGGCTGAGCGCAAGGCGGATAGCGCGATTGGCCACAGGCGCCATGCGCGCATAGCCTTCCGGCAGGGGGTGAATGCCGTCGCGCGTATAGTCCGCGCGCATCATGCCCGTGCTGTCCGTGAGCTCGGCGGCATAGTCGGCAAATGCGAAATGCCGTTCGGCAGCCAAGGTGCGGAGGGCCGCGTTGATCTGACGGAGCTCGGCAGGCTTGCGCTCCTTCACGACGGCGCGCGCGGCATCGCCATAGTTGTTTACCGGCAGGACCGAGCAGAGGACCACGGCGACACCGTGCGCCGATGCAATATCGGCCATCGCTTCAATATTGGCGACGATCGATTCGACGCTCTCGATCTGGAGAAAACCAGTGACATCGTTGACGCCGCCGAGGATCACCACCGCACGCGGATGCAGCGCGATAACGTCCTGCTCAAACCGTACCAACATCTGTGCCGTCACTTGGCTACCGATGCCGCGGTTGACATAGGGCTTGCCTGGGAAGCTGCGAGCCAAATTCCATCCATCGGTGATCGAATCCCCGATGAACACGACGCGTTCCTCGCCCCACTTGGGTGGTGGCAGCGCGGCATTGGCGGCAGCGTAGAGATAGCGTTCTCCGAAATCCTGCAGCATGCTCGGCGCAAGTTTTGCACGGAACGGGCCGAGCCACGGACCCCATTCGCGACGATCGTCGACAATGCGTCTTTCAGGACTTGAGCGATAGGGATGCTGTGGATCGGCAGCGCCGGCCAGCAGCAGCGTTACCAATGCTGCAGCAACGCGGATCATGCGAAAGGCGACCCCGGCAACGCAGCAGGGCGAGCAAGTATCTGCACCATGATGATATTGCTCCTGATGCGCGTGAAGCTTACGCCGCGCAGAATAGCGCCGAAACGATTTATCTGTAAAAGTAAATTTCAGCTGGGAGGTTCCCTTCTGCAACTGGTAGCGCTAACCTGCGGCGGGCGATCGTGAAAACAGTCTGTTGGTTCGCTGCGGGAGGGGAGAGGAATGGGGCATTCCATGTCGTTCGGCATGTTCGCAGCGCTCGCCGTTCTGGCGGCCCCACTGCCTGCGGTGGCGCAGCCGCAGATGCCTTATGGCTGGACCAACGTGACCGTCGGTAGCGGCGGCTATGCACCAGGAATCGTGTTCAGCCCGGCCGAGCGCGGCCTCGCCTATTTGCGTACCGACATGGGGGGCGCATACCGCTGGGATGCAGCCGCGTCGCGTTGGATGCCGCTGCAGGATGGCAACGTTGTCTCAAGCTATATGGGCGTCGAGAGCATCGCCCCTGATCCGCACAATCCGGCGGGGGTATATATGGCCGCAGGCATGGCAGCGAACACCCCCGCCGCAATCCTGCGATCGGCGGATCGTGGCGCAACGTGGTCGATAACGCCCGTGCCATTCTCGATGGGCGGCAACGAGGCCGGGCGGGGCCTCGGCGAGCGGCTGGCGGTGGATCCCAACCGCACGGCCACGCTGTTCTTCGGTTCGCGCCATGACGGCCTTTGGCGCAGCGACGATGCCGGTGCGCGTTGGACGAAGCTCATCGCGTTCCCGAGGGCCGGACTGGGCAAGCCCGCGCCGCGCCAGACCCATGGCGGCGTTGCGTTCGTGCTGTTCGATTCGAGCAGCGGCGCCGCCGGCGCCGGCTCGCGGCGGATCTGGGCGGGTATCGCCGATCCGGGTGCCGTGCATCTCTATCGTTCCGAGGATGGTGGTGCGAGCTGGCTGCCGGTTGCCGGCCCGGGTGCGGATATGCTGGCGGTCAAAGCGGCAATCGCAGCGGACGGCACGCTGTATGTCGGCTATGCTACCGGCATCGGCCAGAGCGACGCGCTGGACGGTGCGGTGTGGCGCTTCACGCCCGATGGCAAAGGCCAGGATATCACGCCGCCAGATCACCGCGAGGGCGGCATTCTGGGGGTGGCGGTCGCCGCCTCGGCGCCGGGCACCGTCGCAATCAGTACGCTGGATCGCTACAAGCTCGGCGACACGCTGTGGTTGTCGCGGGACGGCGGGGAACATTGGGACGATCTCGGCCCGCGCAGCCGGCGCGACATCACCGCCACGCCCTTCCTGCTGCACGAGGGCAAGGGAGCGGATTTCGGGCACTGGATTACCGGCCTTGCGATCGATCCGTTTGAGGCGGGGCACATTGCCTACACGACCGGGGCAACGGTCTATGCGACCGGCACGGCGGGGCAGGCGCTGGTGGACTGGGCGCCCTGGGTGCGCGGCATCGAGCAGACCGCGATCATCACGCTGATCTCCCCGACTAGCGGCGCGCATCTCGTTTCCGGCTTCGGCGATCTGGCGGGCTTCGTGCACGACGATTTCGGCGTCTCGCCCCAGCCAAGCTTCACCAACCCGTATCTTTCGAACACCAACACGCTCGATTATGCGGGGCGCAAGCCGAGCGTGATCGTGCGTAGCGGCAGCCTCTACGCCAATCGCCCGCGCGAGGCGTCGCTCGGAAGGTCCGAGGATGGCGGGCGCAGCTGGGTGCCAGTGAAGCTGCCGGCGATGGGCCATCCGCCCGTACGTGCCGACCTTAACGGCGAGGCGGCGATGAGCGTCTCCGCAGATGGGGCCACGATGCTCGTGGCAACCCCCGAGCCGCTGCGTTCCCGTGACGGCGGCAAGACCTGGCTGCGCGTGGACGGGCTGCCGGGCAGCACCCGCGCGACGGCGGACAAGGTCGATCCCGCCCGCTTCTACGCGGTGGACGATACCCGTGTGCTGGGCTCGCGCGACGGTGGGGCGCATTTCGCCCCGCTCGCGGGCCGGGGGCTGCCCGGGGATCTTTCGGCGGCGCGCATCCGCAACCGCGAGCAGCAATCGACCTTGATCGCCTCGCCTTTCGCGGCGGGCGAGCTGTGGTTGAAGCTGGGCGGGCAGCTGTGGCGCAGCACCGACGGCGGCGCATCGTTCCAGCCAGTGAGCGGTGCGCTGCAGGTGGAGCTGTTCGGGCTGGGCAAGGGGCGGGGGCAGACACCCGACCTCTACGCCGTGGGTACGCTCGCGGGTTTGCGCGCCGTCTGGCGCTCGGACGATCTGGGGAAACATTGGCAGCGGATCAACGATGAAGGCCACCAATGGGGCCTGCGTTTCCGCGTGATTTCGGGCGACCCGCGCGTCGTCGGGCGAGTATATCTCGGCACCGACGGGCGCGGGTTGTTCTACGGTGATCCGGCAGGGGAGGGGAAATGAAACTGCTTTGGCTAGGAGGCGTCGCGGTCGCGGCGCTGCTCCCAAACACCGCGCCTGCGCAGACGGCGACGCCGGTGCCGCATGTCGAGAGCAAGACTGGCCGCCATGCGTTGATCGTTGACGGCGCGCCGTTCCTGATGCTGGGCGCACAGGTCAACAATTCGAGCAATTATGCCGAGCCGCTCGCCACGGCCTGGCCGGTGCTCGATCGTATCCACGCCAACACGGTGGAAGTGCCGATCGCCTGGCAGCAGGTCGAGCCGCGCGAGGGCCAGTTCGACCTGAGCTTCCTCCAGACGCTGCTTGATCAGGCCAGGGCGCACGACAAGCGGGTGGTGCTGCTGTGGTTCGGCACCTGGAAGAACACGAGCTACAGCTACACGCCCGACTGGGTGAAGCTGGATTCGAAGCGCTTTCCGCGAATGAAGACGCGCGACGGCAAGGATCACGGCGTGCTAAGCGCGCATGGCGTCGAGACACTGAAGGCGGATATGCGCGCCTTTGTGAAGGTGATGGAATATCTGCGCGACCATGATCCGCAAAACACGGTGATCTTGGTCCAGCCCGAAAACGAAACGGGCAGCTACCGCAACCCGCGCGACTATTCGGCCGAAGGCAACCGATTGTTCGCGCAGGCCATTCCAGTCGAACTCGCGAAAAAGACCGGCAAGCACGGCACCTGGGCGCAGGCGTTCGGCGCACAGGCAGATCGCGCGTTCAACAGCTGGTATGTGGCCCGCTACGTCGACGCGATCGCCGCGGCGGGCAAGGCGGTGAAGCCGTTGCCGATGTACGTCAACGCAGCCCTTGCCGGTGCCTCCAATGTCCCCGATCCTAACGGGGTGGCAAGCGGCGGCCCGCAGCAGGACGTGCTCGACATTTGGAAGGCGGCGGCGCCCACGCTCGATTTCGCGGCGCCCGACCTGTATGACCGCAGCAGCGAGAACGTCTCCCTCTATCTGCAGAAATACGCCCGGCCCGACAATGCGTTGATGGTGCCGGAGATTGGCAATGCGCGCGATTTCGCCCGCTTCTTCTATGAAGCGCTGGGCCGCGGCGCGATCGGCTTCGCGCCGTTCGGGATGGACGGCACCGGCTATTTCAACTTCCCGCTGGGCGCCCGCGATCTCGATCCCGCGACGCTGGACGCTTTTGCGCTGCCCTACCGCGCGCTGAGCGGCATCGCGCGCGACTGGGCGCGCATCGCCTATACCCGCCCGACCTGGGGCGTCGCCAAGCCGGACGACAACAAGCCGCGCAGCACCACGCTGGGCGGCTGGCAGATCACCGCCAGCTGGGGCGAATGGCAGTTCGGCATGAAGGAATGGACCTTCCTCAAGTCCGATCCAGCGCCTTGGGGCGCGGAGAAGGTTGGCGGCGCTGCGGTCGCGCAGCTTTCGGACAACGAGTTCCTCGTGGTGGGCGACCATGTCCGCCTTACCTTCGCGCCGCCGGAGGGCAGCCCGCCGAATGGGATTCTGCTCCGCGCCGAGGAAGGCAGTTTCGTCAACGGCAAATGGAGCACGACGCGCGTGTGGAACGGTGACCAGACGGATTACGGACTCAACCTGATCGATCGCCCGCAGATCCTCAAGATTACGATGGGCCGCTATCGCTGAAAGGAGGCCGCGGAGTAGCTGCGCGCCATCCGATGTCCGCGAAAGACGCGTACGAGCTGCCATCCGGGCTCGCCATGCAGTTGGACTGCCTTGCGTGGCTGGGCGACATCACTGGTACTTGATTAGACTGAGTTGGGGTGAGAAAATGACGATGATGCTGCAAACCCGCGGGACGATCCGCGCCGCCTTTGCTGCCGGAGCCTCGCTGTTCGCGCTTGTCGCCGCGCCAGCGCTCGCAGCACCGCTGGCCTCGCTAGACCGCCACGGAGCGCGCGTGTCGATCGAGCCTTATGCGCCCAATATCGTTCGGGTGACCATTGCAATGGATCCGGCCCTCGCCGATGCCCCACCGGGTGAGGGTCCAAACGCAAAGCCCGATCTGACCGGCTGGAGCCACGTTGTCAGCGCCGCCGGGGATATCTTCACGTCCTCCCTAGTCTCGCTCACGGTCAATGCCGAACCATGGCCAAATGCCCCGACGCAGATGCAGCGCTATTTCGCGCCGTCGCTGCCGCATGTCGGCCTCACCGTGCGCGGGCGCGACGGCCGCGTCATTACCGAGATGACCGGGTGGGAAATGGCGCCGGTGCAGGTCAACGGCGAACGGACTTTCCGCGTCGGCGCGAGCTTCGCCGTGCAGCCGAACGAGCATTATTATGGGCTGGGCCAGAACCAGGAGGGCGTGCTCGACCTCAAGGGCCGCACCATCGACTGCCGACACAATTATGACGCGCCCGCGGGCGAAAGTGTGTGCGTGCCCTTCATGGTGACGAACAAGGGCTATGGCATCGTGTGGGACAATCCCTCCGCCACGACCGTGTCGCCGGGCCTCAACAACAGCACGCACTGGCAGTCCAGCGTGGGCGAGCGGGTATCGTTCTTCATCATCACCGGCGACACCACCGACCAGCTCTATGCGGGATATGCCAAGCTGACCGGTGCCACGCCCCTCCCGCCCAAGGCGGCGTTCGGACTGATCCAGTCCAAGGCCCGCTACGAAAGCCAGGCCGAGCTGCTCGGCATCGCGGACGGATATCGCAAGCGCAATCTGCCGCTGGATGTGATGGTGCTCGACTGGTTCTACTGGACGCGGATGGGGCAGCTCGACATCGATCGCACCTTCTTCCCCGATCCCAAGGCCATGAACGACGCGCTGCGCACCATGGGCATGCGCTCCATCATCAGCGTGTGGCCGCGCTTCGAGCGGGAGTCGCGCTATTACGACTTCCTCTCGGCGAAGGGCTGGCTGCTGCACGACAAGGACGGCAGCGTGACCGACGGCCTTCCCGTCCGCGCCGACCGTGCTGGCGCGCTGCTAGATTCGACCAACCCGGAGGCGCGCGCCTGGTTCTGGGGCAAGATCCGCGACAATATCGCGTCGCAAGGGTTTGACTGGTTCTGGCTCGACGAAACCGAACCCGATCTGGTGCCGGACGGCCATTTCTATTCGATTGGTTCGGGTGACCGCTATCACAACCTGTTCCCGCTGGTACACACCAACGGCGTGGCGGAAGGATCGGCGCGCGATCGGCCCAACCTGCGCAACCTGATCCTGGCGCGCGCCGCCTATCTGGGCACGCAGCGCAACGGTGCGCTGTTCTGGTCGTCCGACGTGCAATCGACCTGGGAAGCGCTCCGCCGCCAGGTGCCCGCAGGCCTCGGCTTCACCGCGACCGGCCTTGCTTACTGGAGCAGCGACACCGGTGGCTGGCAGTATCCGTCCGGCCCCAAGGCCGAGCGGCCGCCGCTGCTCGATCCGGCAGGCGCGACGGCGATGCCGCCAAGCTATGCCGATTATCCGGAACTGTTCACGCGCTGGTTTGCCTATAACAGCTTCACCCCGACGCTTCGAATCCACGGCCAGCGCCCCGACACCGCCCTTTGGGACTATGGTACGGCCGCCGAGCCGGTGCTCGCGAACTTCCTGCGGCTGCGCTACGCGATGGTGCCCTATCTCTATTCACTGGGGTACCAGACCTACAAGACCGGTGCGCCGTTCATGCGCGCGCTCTTCATGGACTTCCCGAACGATCCGGCGGTGTCGACGATCGGCGACGAATATATGTTCGGCCCAGCCTTCCTTGTCGCGCCCGTCACCACCCAGGGCGTGACCAGCCGCGAAGTGTATCTGCCCGCGGGCGCGGACTGGTATGATTATTGGACCAACCACCGCTACACGGGTGGGCAGACGGTGAAGGTCGCCGCGCCGATCGACAAGATCCCGCTGTTCGTTCGTGCAGGCTCGATCGTGCCGATGGGTGTGCAAGTACCGAGTACCGCAACGAAGCAGGCGCTCGACAGCATCCGCATATATCCGGGCCGCGACGCCAGCTTCACGCTGTATGACGATGACGGCGTCACCAACAGCTATCGCAATGGCGGCGGCAATGCGGCGACGCTGCGCTGGGACGATGCGGCGAAACGGCTGACCGCATCGGGGCGACTACCCTCTGGCCAGGACGCAGTGAAACTGGCGCGTGTCGTGGAGCCGGACAAGCTCTAGGGGCTGGGTGAATGAGCAGCTGACCGCCCAATCGGAGGCACTCCGATAACGGTTAGGAAGTGCTGGCCGTCGGCTTTTGAGAGAAGCTGGTCTCGGACGCGCATCTGACGAACGTCGCATTCTGCCCAAGATCGGTCAAAGAGGCAGGATTGAGGAGCTCGGCACTTCGGCGCTGATAGTCGCTCCAAGTAAGGCAGATCCACGATACCTGATAGCGCGACCGGTGGCCGAGCTTATGTCCGCTTTCGCGTTCGTACCCAAAGGCCGCGTGGCAGGTTACCGCTCATATCTGGGGCACTCCGATGATCGAGCGAGGAAGTGCTGGCCGTCGGCTTTTGGGAGAAGCTGCCTTTCGGAGCGGAGTCGGCGAACGACTGAACCTGGTCGGATGCAGCCACGCATCCTTATTGCTCAGATGGCTTTGAGCACGCATCAGCAAGCATTGGCCGGACATAGCTGATCACGCTCTGGCAATCGTGAGGCTGGGCAACATGCGAGGCTTTCTCGCAGGGCTCGACCGCCTTTGGGCAGCCGCATTAGTGTTGCCCGCCAATCAATTGAGTTTCGAGCCTATGCTCTCGGAGACGGAGCGAAGATCGAAGGCGCTCTCCCTCTCGGGAGTGGCAGAATCGCCGAGGATGGCGGCGATCGGAAGGGCAGTTATCTTGACCAACTTCGATGGAGCACGGCTTGCAGTCTCTGCCGAATGGGCCTGTCCCATAGCTGCAGGGCAGCGATGGCGACCAGGAGCGTGAGCAGATACAGCAGGATCGCGACAGCGGCGGTTATTCCTGAGGATGCTGGCGCCGTCGCCACCCAGTTCATGTAAACGTACACGAACGGATAATGGGTGATGTAGAGCGGGTAGGAAATCCGCCCCGCAGCCTTGCACAGCCGCAAGGTCAGCGGACTGCCCGACGAATGCCGACCTGCAACTAGGATTGCGGGGAACAGCAGCAGCACGCAGGCAGCCTGGTAAAGCCCATTCAGCTTCACGCCCCAGAACTGGGGCAGCACCGGCGCGCCGAACACCAGCAGCAGCAGCAGGCTGAGCGGCAGGAAGCCCAGCCGTATCCGCGGCAGCCGATCACGAACTCGGAACAGCAACAGACCGGCAAGGAAGGGATAGGCCAGCCGCACCAGCCCGCCCCAGAAATTGTAGAGCGCCCATCCGGTGTCGTAGGAGCCGAGCGTCAGCGCCATCGCAGCCGAGGCGATAGCCGCCATAATCGTGAGCGCAAACAGCGGTCGCACGCCGAGCCGGCGCAGCACGAGCGCATAGGTGAGGTTGGCGATATATTCCTGGAGCAGCGTCCACGCCGGTGCATTGATAGGATGACTGTCGCCCAGCCGATTGGGCAGCGGCGCCGAGGGCAGCGCCAGTAGTGCCGCGCCGAACGCCAGAGCAACGAGCGGCCAGGGGGCATGCTGCCGATCCCCGGCAAAGGGGTCCACGCAGTAGCTCACCAGCCCCAGCAATGCTCCCAGCACCACCAGCGGGTGCAATCGCACAAGCCGGCGGGCAAGAAACTCCCGCACCGTCATCCGCCCCCAGCGATCGTCATAGGCGTAGCCAACGACGAAACCGGACAAAGCGAAAAAGAAGTCTACCGCCAGATAGGCGTGCGGGAGCAGCAACCGGTTGGCCTCGAACAGCACGGTAATGCCCTGGATGTGGAATGCCACCACCAGCAGCGCCGCGGTGCCCCGCAGCCCGTCTAGCACTTCGAAGTGCATCTTGCCGTCCGTCGTCGTATCCCGTGCCGGCTTCGTCATCGCGCGATCGGCCGCGCGGGGTTGCCTGCTACCGTGGCACCGGCTGCTACGTTGCGCGTCACCACGCTGCCGGCGCCGATGATCGCGTCGTCGCCGATCGTCACCCCCGGCAGGATCAGCGCGCCGCCGCCAATCCAGACATTGGCGCCGATGCGGATCGGCCGTCCGAATTCCAGCCCCTGCGCCCGCAACTCCGGATCGCGCGGGTGATCGGGGGTGAGTATCTGCACCCCCGGCCCGATCTGCGTGCCCGCGCCGATCTCGACGCGCACCACGTCCAGGATCACACAGCCGAAATTGAGAAAAACGCGTGGGGCCAGATGGATGTTGGTGCCGTAATCGCAGTGGAAGGGCGGACGGACGACCGTTCCTTCCCCGACTTGCCCCAGCCCCTCCACCAGCAGCGCATGCCGATCGGCCGAGTCGTCGGCGAGCGACGCATTGTATCGCACCAGCCAGGCCGCCGCGCGGGTGGCGTCGGCGGCGATCTCGGGATCGTCGGCAGTGTAGAGTTCGCCGGCCAGCATGCGCTGCTTCTGGTTCATGGGCTCAGCTCAGGTCGTGCAGGTCTTTGCCGAGCGGCGCGGTGATGCGGAAATCGGAGAAGCGCACCTCCAGCCCCTCGCGCTCCGGCGTACACGCCATTGGGCCGACCTGATACGACGATGCCACCGGGAACGACGCCAGCCTCACCAGCGGCCAGGTCTTGCCATCTGCCGAGACCTGCAGGCGCAGCACGCCCTTGTCGACTGTCGCGCGCATCCAGAAATCGGCAGCGTTGCCGGCATAAGGACCGGTGGACCAGTCCGATCGGCCGTCGGTCAGCACGCTACTCAGCATGGCGCGGCCGTCGGAGAGCTCGATCCCTGCCTTCACCCAGCGGCGCTCATCGACACGCACCATGATGCCCGCCTGGTCGTACAGCTTCTCGTAGCGGCCGCGGATGCGCAGTTGCGCGGTGAATGCGTCGCCGGTCGGGAAGCCGAGGAAGTGCCCGCTGTCACGGGTGAAGCCGTAATGCGTCTCTCGCCAGAAATCGGTGCCGCGATCGGTCACCAGCGTCAGGTCCTCGCCGGCGTCCGCGTGCCACCGCTTCGGTGCGTTGAGCCAGCGGCCGTCCTTCCGTCCCAACACGGCTTCGTCGGCAGCGGGAGTTAGGGCCGCGCCCGCGACACCCGGCACACTCAGCGCGACCGCGCTACCCAGGATCGTCCGGCGCGACAGCTGTGGTTTCTGCATCGTCCTTCCCCTCGCAACATGTTTGCGGCAGGAACCCTCCTGCCGTGTATCGGCAGCATGTGTACATTTGTACATATCGAATGCAATGGCGTTTGGGGAACGTTGGTATGGCCGAGGGAGCAGCGAGGCGAAACGATCCTGAAAGGCGGCAGCGCATCGTCGCGGCCGCGCTCGACGTGATCGCCGATCGCGGCGTCTCGAACACCACACATCGCCGCATTGCCGCGGCAGCGGGCGTGCCGCTGGGATCGGTCACCTATTATTTCGAGACGCTCGAGGCGTTACTCACCGAGGCGTTCGTGCAATTGGCGGAAGAAGCCTCGGACGCCTTCCGTGCCAAGCTGGCGGCGGCGACCGACCGCGACAGCGCGCGCGAGGCGGTCATCGACATCATCAGCGGGTCGGTCTGGGCGGAACCGCGAACGCTGCTACTCAGCTACGAACTCTATGCCTTTGCAGCGCGCCATCCCCCGGTGGCAGCAATCATGCGGCGCTGGATGAACAACAGCCGCGCTGCTCTGGAGCGGTTCTTCGATCCATTGACTGCGCGCGGCCTTGACGCCTTCGTTGAAGGAATCGGCATCCACAACTCGATCGATCTCCGTCCGCTCGATCGCGCCGCGATAAGCGACCTCGTGGCTCGTGTGACCAATCGGCAGCTTCTGTCAGAAGCGGACGTTCACGACGGCTGATGCGAACGGCGGAAGCTGGTCGACAGGTGCCGCGCTGAGCCTCCTGACGAATAACCGTTACTGAGACGGCCGGGACGTTCTCGTCTAATCATAGTGCTGCAAAGATGAGGCACCACACGTCGAATAGCTGCATGCCTCCACGGCCGGCAAACTCTACGAGTGTAACGGAACCCAGCAAAAACGACATCGGTGCGTAATATGCGGGATCGATAGCGCGTTGTAACTGCAGTGGAGCTTCCTGCGTCGAGTAAGTAACTTAGCAGAGATCCTATGCGGCGCCGAAATGGGCCAGCGATGACAGCCGAACAACCCTTCCCAACATTTGTCACTATCCGGTTATTTGGTGCAGAATCGAGGATAAATAAACGTGAAGCCAATTATCGACAGTTTTTGCACTGATTTGTTTGTAGGCAAGACGATCCTTGTGTCGGGCGGTTCGAGCGGAATAGGGCTTGCGCTTGCGCGTGGGTTCGCGGCGCTTGGCGGGCACGTCGTGGCGACCGGCACATCGGAAGTGAAGCTAAAGGCCAACCGCGAGGATCGTACCAATCAAGGGATTGAGTTTATCCGCCTCGACGTGCGCGACGGGGTGGCGATCGCTGAACAGGTATCAAAACTCGAACGCCTCGACGTCCTCATAAACGCAGCAGGCATTCTCTCAGTCGATGCTCCATTCGATGAATCCGCCTATCTCGACGTGGTAGACGTAAACCTCCATGGCGCGCTTCGCTTGGCCATCGCAGGACATCCGCTGCTTAGACAGTCGGGTGGATCGATCCTCAATATCGTGTCGATGGCATGTTTTACCGGCGGTCCGGTCATGCTGGCATATACCGCGAGTAAGTCAGCGCTAAAGGGCTTGACGCACACATTGGCGCACCGTTTTGGGCGTGAAGGCGTCCGAGTCAATGCGATCGTTCCGGGATTTCACAAGACCGACATGTCCGCCCCCGTATGGAGCGATCCAGTAACTTCGGAGCGCGTGATCCGGCGTACTGCTGTTGGGCGTTGGGGCGAAGTGGACGATCTTGTCGGACCGGCCTTGTTCCTTTCTTCGCCGGCAGCGGCTTATGTCACGGGCGAGACGGTGATCGTCGATGGTGGCTGGCTCAGTGGTTCTGGCCTCGGCTAGAGCGGCTTTCCCACGAACTGGCTCGTCGGGGATTCCAATCTTCGGCGCGATGTGATTCACGCTTCCTGCTGATGGCAGGGGCCGGCATGGATGGCACGCACGCGTTCACCGGATCTTCGGGACAGGGTTGTGGCCGCGATTGACGGCGGCCTGAGTTGCCATGCCGCGGCGGCGCGCTTTGGTGTCGGCGTGTCGAGTGCGATCCGCTGGCGTCGTCTTGCGTTGGAACATGGCCGTGCCGTGGCCAAGCGACGCGGCGGCGACCGGCATTGAGGCAAGATCGAAGCGGCCGAAGCAACCCTGCACTTCCTCCCGCCCTACAGCCCTGACGGCAATCCCATTGAAAGGGCCTTCCCCCGCCTCAAGGCCATGCTGCGCAAGGCGAACGAACCGTCAGCGGGCTGTAGGGTTTGATCGGCAAGCTCGTCGACATCTTCCAGCCCGCCGAATGCGCCAACTACTTCAGCTCGTGCGGCTATGAACCGGAATGAGTGGAGACCGCTTTAAACGTCCGTTTCTGCCAGATCGGGGATTCACAATCCCGGAACAAGAAGCAACTTCCCGGTCGTCGAGCGGTTCTCCATGGCCGCATGTGCAGCCGCGGCATCCGCCATAGGATAGCAGCCGCCGATATCGACCTTGATGTCCCCATTCTTCAGCCAATCGAACAATTGTGCAGCGTGGCTCCGCAATAATGCCGGCGTATGGATATGGTCGAAGAACGCCGCGAAGCCGATCTTGATGCTCTTCGGTAGACTCATCAGATCGATTGGCTCGGCACCGCCCAGCACCGGCCCATACCAACAAAAGGTCCCCGAGCGGCGGAGCGCCGCAACCGAGCCCGCAAAGGTCGTCGGACCCGAGCCGTCGAAAACGACATGAACGCCCTCACCGCCCGAAAGGCGGATGGCTTCGTCGGCGAAGTTGCTTCCGGCATCGACGATGACGTGGTCGGCGCCGGCCAAACGCGCGGCATCGGCCTTGGCCGCGCTTGAGACACGTCCGATCACCTTGCCACCACGCAGCTTGATGATCTGGGTAAGCAATTGGCCAACGCCGCCGGCCGCGGCGTGAACCAACGCGATCTCGCCCGGCTGGGCAGGATAGAAGTCGGTGGCAAAGTGGCTGGCCGTCAGCCCCTGCATCATCAGCGCCGCAGCTTGGTGATCGGTGACCTGTTCAGGCACTGCCACAAGCGCATCCGCCGCGATGGCAACGCGCTCGGCATAACTACCGGGTGCGTACGTCCAGGCGACGCGTTGACCGGGTACGAAATCTTCCACGCCGGGGCCGATCTGCGCAACGCGGCCAGCGCCTTCCACACCGAATATCTGCGGATATTCAGTATTGCGTCCGAGGGTTCCCCGGCGAACGCCGATGTCCATGAAATTGACGCCAGCCGCCGCTACCTCAATCAGAACCTGACCGGGTCCTGCCACCGGCTCGGGCAGGTCGATCATCTCCATCACTTCGACGCCACCGGGGCGGTTCGCGACGATTGCTTTCATTACGATAACTCCTTGAACGATCGCTCGGATCAAGCTCAAAAGTGCGGACTCCGACATGTCCCATGCGGACCCTCCCCGGCTTGCGGCTCGTGCCCAGGGTCAGGCAGCGGAGGCGGGGGCGGCGCCTTGTGCAGGCACGACCTCGCTCATCCGCTTGAAGAGACCCATGCGATACGCGCGATAGAATGCGGCGATCTCATCCGCCGATCCCGCCACGAACGGGCCGCGTTGTACGATGGGCTCCCGCAGCGGCTGACCGGCATAGAGCATGACGCGGGCAGCTTGATCGCCGGCTTTCAGCGTAAGTTCGGTCTCGTTTGCATCGGTGCTGTCGATCCAGCCGATCTCTCCCGCCTCCAACGGCATGCCGCCGGCGCTGAGTGCGCCCGAAATTACGTAGAGCAGGCCCCGATAGCCACCCGGCAGCGTCTGTCCGAATTGCGCGCCGGGTTGCAAGTGAGTGTCGGCAATGGTGGTTGGGACGCGGTTTCGGGTCGGGGACGTCAGGCCGGCCGATCGCCCGCTGTAAAGACGAACTTCGGCACCCGCTTCGCAAGCGATCGGCAACGACCGGCGCGGCACAAGCTCGACAGCTGGCTCGATCTGACGCAGCGCCCGCGGCAAGGCGATCCAGAGCTGCAGAATGCGGGCGCGCCCGGTCGCGCGAACATTTTCATTGTGGATGACACCTTTGCCGGCCGTCATCCACGCGAGATCACCTTCTTCCAGCGAACCCTCGGCTGGGTCCTCGAGTGAACCTTCCAGCACGAGCGTCACTGTCTCCAAGCCGCCATGCGGATGCTCGTCCCCAACCGGCTGCCCCGGCTTGAAATCGAGCCGGTCGTCCATCAGCAACACGAACGGGTCCGTCTCCTCCGGCCGCTGTGACGTTACGATCTCGACGACGGTGTGCCCTGGCCCCGCGAAGCCGGGGACTGGCGCTGGTGCCCGGGATTTGCGGAGGATTTGACGTTGCGTGCTGCCAGGCGCCGTTGCGGTGTTCGGGATCATCCGTTTTCTCCTGCGGAGTCAGTACACGGGCCCGTGCAGTCGCTCGACGGTCCGCGCGATCTGTTCGCGCGCGTCTGCGATGGCTTCATCGCGGGCCCCAGGCCCGAAGCCGATCTTCTCGGCCCTGATGAAGGTGACGTCGGTGATGCCCATGAAGCCGAGCAGATGCCGGAGATAGGGCTCCTGGAAGTCGACAGCCTGGCCGGGGCCTTCCGAATAGAGGCCGCCCCGGCTCTCGATCACGATCGCCCGCCGGCCTGTCAGCAGGCCTTGCGGGCCCGTTTCGGAATAGGAGAATGTCTCGCCCGCCCGGAGCACATGGTCGAACCAGGCACACAGGGCTGTTGGCGGCCCGAAATTATACATCGGCGCGCCGATAAGGACGGTATCGGCCGCGCGCAGTTCGGCGAGCAAACGATCCGACAGCCTTCTGCTCTCCTGTTCCGCATGCGTGGCGGGCATTGCACGGACGCCTGCGACAGTATCTGTGGTAAGGTGTGGGATGGGCTCGGCGCCCAGGTCGCGTTCCGTCACGCGGATGTCCGGGTTCAGCCGCGTCAGCGCGATGAGCAGATCGGCGACAAGCAGGCGAGAAACACTGTCCTCCCCTGAAACGCTGGTGTTGATGACGAGAATATCACGCATTGAGAGCCTCCTGTGTCGCGCCAGACGTAAGGAGCTCGGCCCGGCCAGGTTAGCCCGGGAATGCCGGTTTCAGTGTTGCACGATCGGCAACGCTGGAGCACAGGCAGGCATCACGGGGGGCCTGATCCGGCAACCTGCACCGAGTGATCTTGCATGTTTGATTTCGAAGAATTGAGGAGCTTCGTCGCCGTAGCGGATTATGGCGGCATAACACCGGGTGCGCGCCATCTCGGGATCTCGAAATCCTTGGTGAGCCGACGCCTTACGCGCCTCGAGCAAGAGCTGGGGGCGCAGTTGTTGCGACGGACGACGCGGGGCGCGACGCTGACAGAGGCCGGTGTGACGTTTCGCGACCATTCTGTGCGCGTCATCGCCGAGCTTGAAGCGGCGCGGGAAGCGGTGTCCGCCGATGGCGAGCTTCGCGGCCTTCTGCGGATCGCCGCGCCGCTCTCGTTCGGCCCGATCCTCGCGCCCATCATGGCCGAGATGGCACGGGCGCACCACAAGCTCCGGTTTCAAATGTCGTTCAGCGACGCGCTCGTCGATCTGGTGGGGGAGGGGTATGATGCGGCGGTGCGCATCAGCGTGATGCCGAGTTCTACCCTGGTCGCCCGACGCATTGGCCAGGTCGAAGCCCGGATCGTCGCCAGCCCGGACTATCTGGCTCGGCACGGCCCCCTCCTGTCGCTCGATGACTTGCAGCATCACGATGCATTGCTGCTCGGGGCAACCACATGGCCCGTTTCGGTCCGGGGAAAGGTCCGGAACCTCCGCCCTCGGGGCAGATTTCAGGCAGACAGCGGGCTGGCCCTGTTGTCTGCGGCGCTAGCCGGGGTCGGCATTGCCATGCTTCCCGATTTCCTTGCGGATGATCCCATCGGCAGGGGCGAACTAGTCAGACTGCTTCCCGCAAACGAACCTCCGCCGACCCCTCTCCAGATCGTGCGGGCACCGGGCGGCCGCACACCACGAAAGCTGGAAGTGCTGACGGATTTCCTCATACGCCATTTTGCCGCACGATCGGCGATGTAACGGTTGCGAAGTGGTGGAAGGCACGTCGCGTACGGTTATGCTTCCAGCCACGCCCCAAGGCTTATCCTGCGGACACCCTGCCGAAACTACCAAAGACCACGGTCTCACCGAAATCTCTCGACCGATAGAAGACCCGATTATAGCGTGGGCATATCTCATATTGGCTGGCGTCTTCGGAATTGGACGGCCGGCGCGGTTGAAACTGCCAAGCTCCGGCACTCTGCTAGCGTAGACCTCTCTTCTCGCTGTTCGTTCCAAATAGCCGGGCTGCTGGGTTGGATCGAACAGCGCATGAAATCGCTTAAGAAACTCGTGCTCGAACAGGAGATCGGTAATGATCGATTGTGTGTTTACGCGAAGAGAATTCGTGGCTGGCAGCAGCGTGGCCGCCGCGTCGCTAGTCGGGGCCGCCGACTCTCTGGGCGCGCGCGCGCAAGCGGGCGCCAGCGCGCGTCTGAAGGGCCAGCCGATGCCGGAAGGCGTGCGGCTTCCTTCCGCCGCCGAACGGAAGATACGCCCGGATAGCGTCGGCTTCGCGATTGTGGGCCTTGGCGGTTATGCCCTCAACCAGATGATGCCCCGGTTCGCGCAAGCGGAGCGCGCACATATCGCTGCGATCGTATCGGGAAATCCTGACAAGCTGCGTCGTGTGGGCGAGGCCTATGGCATTCCAACCGACGCACGCTACGCCTACGATGCATTCGAGAAGATCGCCTACGACAAGCGCATCGACGCGGTGTACATCGTCCTGCCGACGGGCCTGCATGCCGAGTGGGCGATCCGCGGCTTTGCGGCCGGTAAACACGTATTGTGCGAAAAGCCAATGGCTCTTTCGAGTGCGGATTGCCAGCGGATGATCGCCGCCGGCCGCAAGGCCAAGCGCAAGCTGATGATCGCCTACCGATCCCATTTCGAGCCGTACAACCTCGAAGCCATGCGGCTGATGAGGCAGAAGGCGATCGGCACTATAAGGCTGGTACGCACCGAGCAATCATACCGCATGGGGCCGACGAGTCCGGGCGAAAACTGGCGAACCAGTCGCGTGCTGGCAGGCGGCGGTCCGCTCGAGGACTATGGGATCTACGGGCTTCAAGCCGCATTGTATCTCACCGGCGAAATGCCGGAGCGGATCAGCGCCACCGCGTTCCGACCCACCGGAGACCCCCGCTTCACGGAGATCTTCGCCCATGTTTCCTCGCAGCTGTCGTTCCCGTCCGGTGCGGTGGCGCAGCTAGCGACATCCTATGACTCTGCAGGCACGAACTTCGCGCAGGTGCGCGGGTCAGGCGGAGCACTGATCATGGACCCGGCGACCAGCTATGCGGGGCAGAAGATGCGCATTGAAGGTCGCGACGGCCGAGAGCTGACACCGGGGGATCCCGACGTCCAGTTCTCGCGCCAGCTCGATCATTTCGCGGAGGCCGTTCGGGACGATATCGCGGTCAGGACGCCGGGCGAAATGGGCTTGCGCGACCTGCGACTGATCGAAGCGATCTATGCTTCTGCTGGATCCGGGCAAACCGTGAATTTGGCACCGGATGGAAGCATGGTGCGCAGACCGTAAGGCCGGGATCGTAGAAACCTGGCCTCTGCGTGAGGTTCACGCTGCCAGCCCCTGTGCGACCTGCATCAAACATCCGCGGGGTTCAAGCGCTTCACGCAGTCAGAAATTGGTTAAGGTGCTGCCTGGGCTGGACCGATAGCCCTGCCGTTCCAACTCGGCCGGTCGAATGGCAAATTCTTCCACAAGCCGACATCCAACGCCCCTAAGCGAGCATCGCTTAACGACCGAGTCTCGGCCGATTGCTGTTGATGGGATATCGGAATTGGGCCTGCGGTAGCTGTCATTCCACCAGCTTCATCCGACGGGAAAGTCGACCCAGCCGACAACCCGGTGGTTCGACAGCGGCCTGCGCCGAATCGCGGGTTGTGAATCGACGCCGTCCGTGCCAGCTTGCCGAGGTCGAAAATGGTGGACCGGATTTTGGTGAGCCCCGGTCAGCTTCCGCTACTGCGGAATGCCTCAATCCAGCCCTCGGGCCGCGGACCACGACGGAAGGTGGAGTTGTGTCCTCTCTCCGTCGGCCAATTGGGTCGGCTGATGTAGCACCTCTCCCTCCCGTCGGACTTCACGGTGGAGAGAGCTCTTTCGATGAATATACAAGATACTTATACCGGCTTTGCTTTCTTGTCCTGCGCAGGATGGATCGCGATGTTTGCCGCAAAAAAATCGGGTTATCTCTGGCTCGGCAATTGTCTTGGACTCGTTTATCACATCGCGCTTGCGCCGGTTGTGCAAGCCTTGCCAGCACCAGAATTTGTGCGAATTGCTGGATACGTCTGGATATTCTGCGACGCTTTGATCGATGTGGCGTCCATCAATGAGATGGGAGACCGCCAGGTTTGGGCACTTCGCATGGGCGTTCATATTCCCGCTTCCATCTGGATCATCGGCACTTCGCTGCAAATGCCGGCATTCCGGCTTGCCGTCGGCGTCGTTCTGGGCGGCTTGCTGGCGCTGCATGCGGTTGCCGGTCCCGCGCTTCCTGGCGCTAAAACCAAACTGTTCATCTTCGTCTTACCGGCCATGACGACATGGCTGTGTCTCATCGGGTTACGCGTTCGGTGACGTCGCTGGCGGCGAGGTGCTGGCAACCCCGACAGCCGACCTTCCAGATCACCTCGGTTCCGGCCCGTGTCTCAGTGCCCGCAGGAAGCGCCGTCATTCGTCGCGCGCGACCCACCTTCGCGGCACAAAGCCACCGTGCCACGAACAATCCATCACAAAAAGGGAACTACCATGTACATTAAGTCTGGAGCCGCGCTCGCAGCGGCGCTCATCGCATCAGCTACTGTCGCTGCAACCATACAGGGGCAGCTGGGTGTCAGACGAACCGATCTTCAACGCCACGATTTGTCGATCGCGAACCGTGAAACTGTCCAGGCCCGCATCGACATTGCGCCGGGTGCCACCGCGCCTTGGCATCGCCATCCTGGTGAAGAGATCATCTACGTGATCGAAGGCGCTCTTGAATACCAACTTGAGGGCAAGAGCCCTGCCACGTTCAGGGCGGGTGAGGTTCTCTTTGTCCCCGCAGGGGTGGCGCACAAGGCGCATAACCCTGGCACCACCAACGGCGCGGAACTCGCAACCTACGTCGTGGAAAAGGGCAAGCCGCTTGTGGTGCCTGCGCCCGAGGTTGAACGGCGCTGACGATAACACGGTTCGACGTCCGCTTCCTCGACGTTGGCGGTGGGAGCGGACGGAGCACCAAGCCGCAACCTGCTGTCGATCGCCGAGTCATACAGCGCCCGATTTCAAGAAGGCGGCTCCGATCGCGGCAACGTCAAGTGTCAGCCTAATGAACGGCTGCCGTTTGGGCATTCACGGCGTGCGGCAAATGGCAGAAGCTGGTGTGCGCAACTGCCGGGTTGCGCGTAGTCGGAACCGCGGGTTGTGCCAGAAGCAGCCGCTCTGGCGCGGGTCAGGGAACGACGCAAGTTGGTCGCCAGCTGCCGGGAACGATGCGGCGAATGATGATGCCGGTAAGTGCGCCGAAGGAAGGTGGAAGATTGAGTTTTGGGTGCGTATCAGGCATTCGCCAGCGTTTGAGCAGCTACGGATGTGAACGCCACGGACGCTAGAACAATCCCCGAAAGTCCGCCGATTTCCAGCTACGGTTTTGCAGTAAATTTGCAGTAAATTGCACGTTCGTGCAGCCATTCAGCAGCTAAGCCTTTGAAAAGGCTGGTGACCCCTACGGGACTCGAACCCGTGTTTTCGCCGTGAGAGGGCGACGTCCTAGACCGCTAGACGAAGGGGCCATTGCTTGGCGGAGGCGGCCAATTACGTTCCGGGGCCGGCGCCGTCAAGCGATGTTTTTACACTTTTTTCAGCCGGCCACCGGCAGGCGCAGGCTGCCGTCCGGCTCGTACGCGACTTCGCTGTACGCCGTCACCGCGTCGAGCGGCAGCGGGCCGTAGATGTGCGGGAAGAGCTGGCCGCCGCGCGAGGGTTCCCAGCGCACCGTCTCGCCCAGCGCGGCGAGATCCACCGCAGCCAGCCACAGACCCGTCTGGCCGGCGAAGTGCTTCTCCAGCGTCTCCTGCGCCTGTTCGGCGGTGGAGAGATGGACATAGCCGTCCGTCAGGTCGATTGGGGCGCCGAGGAAGACACGCTCGCGCTCGAGCGTGTCCATCTGGTCCCGGGTCAGGATCTTGTAGGCGGTGAGGGGCATGTCGGCCATGGCTCAGCCCTCGCCGCCGTCGGCGAGGTCTTCGCCCGGTACCGCGTCCGGGGTCGCTTCGCCTGCCACCGCGCCGTCGCCCAGGTTCATCTCGGCCTCGTCCTCGCTCTCTTCGATGCGTGCCGCCGAGACGACATGCTCGTTCTGCGCGACGTTGAACAGCCGCACGCCCGCCGAGTTGCGGCCGATGACGCGCAGGTCGCCCAACGACATGCGGATCATCTTGGCCTGATCGGTGACGAGCATCAGCTGATGCCCCTTGGTTGCCGGGAAGCTCGCCACCACCGGCCCGTTGCGCCCGATATTGTCGATGTTGGTGATGCCCTGGCCGCCGCGACCCGTGCGGCGATACTCATAGGCCGAGCTGAGCTTGCCGTATCCATTGGCGCAGACGGTGAGGATGAATTGCTCGCGGTCCTTCATCTCCTCGTACTTTTCAGGCGCAAGCTCGCACTCGCCCTCGCGCTCGCCCTTCCAGGGGGCGAAGCGGAGATAGGTGTCGCGCTCTTCCTGGCTGGCGCCGGAGCGGTGGAGGATCGACAGCGACATCACCTGGTCGCCATCGGCCAGCCGCATGCCGCGCACGCCGGTGGAGGCGCGGCTCTGGAAGGCGCGGACATCCTCGCCCGGAAAGCGGATCGCCTTGCCGGCGCGGGTTGCCAGCAGCACGTCGTCGCCCTCATTGAGCAGCGCGACGCCGATCAGGCGATCGTCCTCATCCTCGCCTTCGAACTTCATCGCGATCTTGCCGTTCGAGGGCACGTTGGTGAACAGGTCCATGCTGTTACGGCGGACATTGCCCTTGGCGGTGGCAAACATCACGTGGAGGTTCGCCCACTCGTCCTCGTCCTCCGGCAGCGGCAGCACGGTGGAGATGGTCTCGCCATTGGCGAGCGGCAGCAGGTTGATCATCGGCCGGCCGCGGGTGGCGGGGCCGCCCTCGGGCAGGCGCCATACCTTCATGCGATAGACGCGGCCAAGCGTGGAGAAGAACAGCACCGGGGTGTGCGTCGAGGTGACGAACAGCTCGGTGATCGCATCCTCGTCCTTGGTCGCCATACCGGCGCGGCCCTTGCCGCCGCGCGCCTGGGCGCGGAAGGCGTCGAGCGGGGTGCGCTTGATATAGCCCTGGACCGTGACGGTCACGACCATGTCCTCGCGCTCGATCAGGTCCTCGTCATCGATGCCGTCGGCGGCAGCGGCGATCTCGGTCTTGCGCGGGGTGGCATAGGTATCGCGGATCAGCACCAGCTCGCCGCGCAGCACTTCGTAGAGCTTGGCGCGGTTGCCGAGGATCTCGAGCAGCTCGGCGATCGAATCGGCGAGTTCCTTGAGCTCGTCGCCAATCTCGTCCCGGCCGAGCGCGGTGAGGCGGTGCAGGCGCAGGTCTAGGATCGCGCGGACCTGGGTGTCGGACAGGCGATAGCTGTCGCCGGTCACCTCGGTATCCACGGCCTCGACCAGGCGGATGTACGGCGCGATCTCGGCGATCGGCCATTCGCGGGCGAGCAGGGCTTCGCGCGCGGCGGCCGGGCTCGACGAGCCGCGGATGATCTTCACCATCTCGTCGAGATTGGTGACCGCGATCACCAGACCGAGCAAGATGTGCGCGCGGTCGCGCGCCTTGGCCAGCTCGAATTTCGAGCGGCGGGTGATGACCTCCTCGCGGAACTTGACGAAGGCCTCGATGATGTCGCGCAGGTTGAGCAGTTCCGGGCGGCCGCCGCGGATCGCGAGCATGTTGGCCGGGAAGCTCGATTGTGCCGGCGTGTTCCGCCAGATCTGGTTGAGCACCACTTCGGGCGTCGCGTCGCGGCGCAGGTCGATGACGATGCGCACGCCCTCGCGCGAGCTTTCGTCGCGGATGTCGGAGACGCCCTCGATCCGCTTTTCCTTGGCGGCCTCGGCGATCTTCTCGACCAGCGCGTTCTTGCCCTGCTGGTAGGGGATCTCGGTGAGCACGATCGAGCGGCGTTCGCCGCGCTGCTCGAACTCGTGGCGCGAGCGGACCAGGATCGAGCCGCGGCCGGTCTGATAGGCCGAGCGGCAGCCCGAGCGGCCGAGGATCACCGCGCCGGTCGGGAAGTCCGGACCCGGCACCAGCTCCATCAGCTCCTCGAGCGTGACCGCGCCGTTATCGATGTACGCGAGGCAGGCGTTGATCACTTCGCCGAGATTGTGCGGCGGAATGTTGGTCGCCATGCCGACCGCGATGCCGCCCGCGCCGTTGACCAGCAGGTTGGGGAAGCGGGCAGGGAGGACCGACGGCTCGCTTTCCGAACCGTCATAGTTCGGCACGAAGTCGACCGTGTCCTTCTCGATATCGTCAAGCAGCGCCGTCGCCACACGGGCAAGACGCGCTTCGGTATAGCGCATCGCGGCGGGCGGATCGGGGTCCATCGAGCCGAAATTGCCCTGGCCATCGATCAGGGGGACGCGCATCGCCCAGTCCTGCGCCATGCGGGCCATCGCGTCGTAGATCGAGCTGTCGCCGTGCGGATGGTATTTACCCATCACGTCACCGACCAGTCGGGCGGACTTGCGGTACGGCCGTCCGGCGACATAGCCGCCTTCCTGCGCTGCATAGAGGATGCGGCGGTGGACGGGCTTCAGGCCGTCACGAACGTCGGGCAGGGCGCGCGCCACGATCACGCTCATCGCGTAATCGAGGTACGAGGTCTTCATCTCGTCGACGATCGAGATCGGGGTAATGTCAGAAGGGTCGGCGAGCAGGGTCTCGTCGGTCAATGCAACAGACTTTCGGGTTTTTGTTACGCTGTGATGGCTCTAGCCGTCCGCATGCCTCCTGCCAACCCCGCGCCCGCGCGTACGCGTGCGCGTGGGGAGCATTGGGAGCCAAGTCGGGGGCTAAACGTTTCCGCACCGCAATGGCGCTTATTCAAACGTGGTTCAGCGTGCTTCTAGCACGGCAAGTGCGCTTGAATGGTGTACAGGGCGCCTTTAGAGGATGACGTGACGCCGCCTGGCCGACGAGGAGAGTTTCACATGAAGTTTGTTTCGAAGCTTGCGCTGACTGCCATGCTTGCGCTGGGTTCCACCGCGCTGGTGTCGACGCCGGCGCTGGCTCAGAAGGACAAGAAGGGCGCCGCCGCGAAGGAAGATCCCAACGCGCTGAAGGTGGGCGATGCCTTCCGCAAGGCCGCGCAGCCGGCGATGGATGCCGTCCAGGCCAAGAACTGGGCTGCCGCCGCCCCCGCGCTCGACGCGCTGGACCAGGCCGCCCAGAACGACGACGAGAAATATTACGCCGCCTATCTGCGCACCCGCGTGCAGATCGGCCAGAACGACCTGGCCGGCCTCAGCAAGACGCTGCCGATCCTGATCGCCAGCCCGCGCACCCCGCCGAACGAACTGCCGATCTACAAGCGCCAGTACTACACGATCATCGGCAACCAGGCGCTCAACGAGAAGAAGTATCCGGAAGCCATCGACGGACTCACCAAGGCGCGTGAGGCCGGCAACAACGATTTCGACATCTCGATCGCGCTGGCCAACGCCTATGCGGCGACCGGCAAGCCGAACGAGTCCGTCGCCGAAGTCGATCGCGCGATCCAGTCGGTGAAGGCCACCGGCCAGAAGCCGCCGGTCGCCTGGTACCAGTTCGCTATTCCGCGCGTCTACGCCACCGGCAACCGCGCCGCGACGGCGGAGTGGATGAAGAAGATGATCGCCGACTATCCGACCAAGCAGAACTGGCGCTGGGGCGTGCTGGTGATGCGCGGCAGCGCGGACCAGGCAGGCGGTCGTCTTACCGCGGCGCAGCGCATCGATCTCTATCGCCTGCTGCGCACCACCAAGGTGCTGGCCGACCAGAACGACTATCTCGACTATGCCGAATCGGTGAACGCTGCCGGTCTTCCCTGGGAAGCCGTGAAGGTGATCGACGAAGGCCGTGCGGACGGCAAGCTGCCGGCAGGCAATGCTGACATCGCGCGCGTCTACACCTCGGCGCAGACCAAGTCGAAGTCGGAAGGCTCGCTCACCCCGCTGATCAAGCAGTCGCAGGCGGCTGCCAACGGCAAGATGGCGGCGCAGACCGGCGACGCGTTCCTCGCCTCGGGCGACTATGCCAAGGCAGTGGAGCTGTACGACCTCGCGCTGCAGAAGGGCGGCGTCGCCACCGACGACGTCAACCTGCACCGCGGCATCGCGCTGTACAATCTCGGCCGCAAGGACGAGGCACGCACCGGCTTCGGCCAGGTCAAGGCCGCCCCGGCGGTCGACCTCGCTGCGCTGTGGGTGGTGGCGCTGGACCTGCCGGCGCTTTCCTGATCGCGCCGGCATCTGCCAAAAGAAAAGGGGCGGTCCCGCGGGACCGCCCCTTTTTTGTGCCCGCCGGGCAGCGGTGGATCGGGAAGTCAGCCCTTGAACTCCGGCACCGGCACGCCGGGCAGCGCCTTGGCGGTGCGGATGGTCAGCGAGGTCTTGACGTGCTCGACATTGGGCGCGGTGGTCAGCCGCGTCGTAAGAATGGTCTGGAAGCTCTGCAGGTCGGGCGCGACGATCTTCAGGATGAAGTCGATCTCGCCGTTGAGCATATGGCATTCGCGCACTTCGGGGATTTCGGCGACCAGCTGCTCGAAGGCACGGAGATCGCTTTCGGCTTGACTTTTCAGGCTCACCATCGCGAAGACGGTGAGGTTATAGCCAAGCGCGCTCGGATCGAGCGCGGCATGGTATCCCTTGATCGCACCTTCCTGTTCCAGTGCGCGGACGCGGCGCAGGCAGGGCGGGGCGGTGAGCCCGACCCTTTCGGCAAGCTCGACATTGGTCATGCGGCCATTTTCCTGGAGTAATCCGAGGATACGGACGTCGATCTCGTCGAATCGCATTTTTTTCTGGGGCTCCTGCGTGGGTTCGTTTCTTATCGCTGCTTCCTAGCATAATAAAATTACGCTTCAACGCAATTGTCCCACATTGCGACGTGCCGAAATGGACTGTTTCCACCATGGCTTGCATGGCGGTATGAACACATTGTGAGTGATAGGACCTTGGGGGACGACGGCGTTGCCGCTGCGCTTTGACGATACGCTGGAGACGGTGCTGGCCGGTGACCTGCGCTCGGCCACCGGCGCGCCGCTTGCCTGGCGCCAGCTGGTCGATCTGCTGGGCCGCGGGCGCGTGCCTTTGGAGCCGCGTGCGCTGGAGGCGCTCGATTCGATCCGCGACACCGTGCCGCTGACCGTCCGTGCCGCAAGCGCCCGCGCGCTGGAAGGTGTGCAGCCGCCTGCCGAACTGGTGCGGCTGCTCGCCACCGACGAACTCAGCGTCGCGGTGCCGGTGCTGCGCGATGCGCACCTGTCCGAGCAGGAATGGATCGCGCTGCTCCCGGCGCTGGCACCTGGCGCGCGGCATGTCTTGCGCAACCGCCGCGACCTGCCGCCGGCCGTGACGCGCGCACTCGAAAGCTTCGGCGCGGCGGATTTCGTGCTGGCGGACCAGAGTGCGGAGGCCCGGCCCGCGCCGGATGAAGCCGAACCCGCGGGCCTGTTCGCGGTTGCCGATCTCGTCGCCAGGATCGAGGCCTATCACCGTGATCGCGATGCCGCCAAGGCGGCGGTCTCGGGCACCGAGCGCGCGCGCAATTTCCGCTTCGAGACCGATGCCGCGGGCGTGGTGCGCTGGGTGGAAGGCGTCAGCCGGCCCCCGGTGATCGGCCTCTCGCTCGACCTGCAGGGCCTGGCCCGCGGCAGCCGGCTCGACGGTGTCGCGGCGGGGGCGTTCCGGCGGCGGGCCGGCTTCACCAATGCCCGGCTGACGATCGAGGGCGACTCGGATGCGGCGGGCGACTGGCTGTTGTCGGCGCTGCCGGCGTTCGAGCCGATCACCGGCCGCTTCACCGGCTATCGCGGTAGCGCCCGGCGTCCGCGTGCGGACGAGCGTGCGGAGCCGGTGCGCGCGCCGCTCGAGGCCGATGCGCTCCGCCAGATCGTCCACGAACTGCGCACGCCGACCAATGCGATCGCGGGCTTCGCCGAGATGATCGAGACGCAGATGCTGGGACCGGTCGCGGAGCCCTATCGCGACCGGGCGGCGATGATCCGTGCGCAGGCGCGCGAGTTGCTCGGTGCGATCGACGATCTCGATCTCGCGGCGCGGATCGAAAGCGCGGCGTTGTCGCTGGGCGAGGGGCGCGTGGCGCTGCGCCCGCTGCTGTCGGCGATCGTCGCCGATCTGGGCGAATTGCTGACGCTGCGCGGATCGGCGATCCTGCTGCCGCAAGAGGACATGACCGTCTCCGGCGACCGCCGCGCGATCGAACGGCTGCTCGCCCGGCTTATGGCGACACTGGTCTCCGCCACTGCGCCGGGCGAGCGGCTGCAGCTGCGTTTCGCGCAGGATGGCGAGCAGCATGTCGCGATCATCATCGCGCGGCCGCGCGCGCTCGGCCATTATCCGGGCGAGGCGGTGCTCGGCATCGACGACGAGCAGAACGAGGACGGCACGCTGCTCGGCACGGGCTTCGCGCTGCGGCTGGCACGGAACCTGGCACGGGAGCTGGGGGGCGGCCTGGTCATCGCGCCCGACCTGCTCACCCTGCGCCTCCCCGCAGCACTCCCCGGAGCGCGCGAGCAGGCGCACCAGAACTAGCCGAGGCCCGCGCAGCTTGGACTTGCAGCCCGGGTGGGCGCTCCGCTAGGGCAGGCAGGCGCTGGGGGCCTGTAGCTCAATGGTTAGAGCTGGCCGCTCATAACGGCTAGGTTGCGGGTTCGAGTCCTGCCGGGCCCACCAGCGTGCATGTCGCTTGGCCTTGCGCTTGCTGGGCCTTGTGTCCGCCATGCGGACGCTCTAAGCGCAGCGGTTCGTCGGGGAGTAGCGCAGTCTGGTAGCGCATCTGGTTTGGGACCAGAGGGTCGCAGGTTCGAATCCTGTCTCCCCGACCACCGGCGGCTCGGGTCGCCATTCGGCCGAAGGCCGCGGGGACCCGCCGAGCGGGTTGCTGCCGACAGTGCGCTCGAAGATTCTTCCACGATTAACGACGCGGTAGATTGCCTGCGGATATTGTGCGCCTTTCCGTAACGTGCTCGGCAGGTCGAGCACTGACGGTGCGATTTGTTGCATGCCTGCAATTTCGTTCTGATCGATAGACGGTCTGAGCCCGCTCTTCGTCCTACTGCAGTTTGCGCGTCTCTAAGATCATCAAGCGGAGGCAGATCGTGTCGCCGCCAAGGTGGTTCGTGCGCAATTCCACAAAAGGTGGACGAGCATGAACCTATCATGACGTAACAATAGACATATGTAGTCGCAGAAGCTGCTTCGTAAATAACTGTTTTTTATCACTGGTCGGCACAAGAAAAATGTAGGTCCGCAATCCTGTACGGAGCGTCATATTCCCCAGAGCTATTACCGCACTGGGATAGGAGCTCAGAATATCCGAGGTTAGGAATGTACCCGTAACGAATATATACTTCGTGTATCCTCAGCGGCCAATCCCTCCGTGGTGGTCTCCATGCGGCTTGCGCATCGTTTTCACGGGAACCAAATGGTTAAGAAGTGGTTAAGCCACACGGTTGCATAGCCGACATCCGAGAGGCGCTCGTTTTTCGCAGTTCAACTTTGTTGTTGCGATGTATAGCGAGGATTTCTGGCTTAGAAACGAGCCAGAATGCAAAGCACATTTGAGTATAAAAAACCTTCACGAAACTGAAGGTTTAGTATGTGTGCTCGTTGGAGCGCCAAAACCTGCTGTAATTGCAATGTGAAGCGGGTTTTTTGCCGAGTGTCCGCTATCGGCATTGTGATTTTGCCGCATTTTATCTTCATCGCATTGTGCTGCACTGCACATTATCATTGACGCAGCGCACTTTTCCGTGGAGTAGGTCGCTGCCGGCAATCCGTCGGCGTGTTAACCATTAGGGGGTTTTATGCGCACTCGTGTTCTCACCCTGCTGGCTGCTGCGACCGTCGCGGTTGCAGCCCCGGCCACCGCTTCGGCGGCGACCATCATCGGCGGTTTCTCGGCTGGTCTGGTCAATGTTAAGAGCGGCACCGCGGCGATCGGTGCTGGCTCCACGTTCAGCAACGGCGGCAGCGCCGTGCTGGGTTCGAGCGGCGACCTGTCGTCGGTCGGCCTGTTCACGTCGTTCCTCACCTCGTCGGTCACCGCGACTTCGGGTGCGGCGGTCACGTTCAACGCCGTGTTCGGTTCGTTCGCGGGCACGGTGGCGAAGGTCACCACCGGCACGAACTTCGTGACGATCTACACGCTTGGTGACTTCACCCCGAGCGCCGCCTCGGGCTACGACAAGGGCAAGGCCTCGGTGGCCTTCACCTTCAACCAGGCCGGTGGCGCTGGTTCGGACATCTCGGGCAGCTTCAGCTTCGCTTCGCCGCCGAGCCCGATCCCCGAGCCTGCTACCTGGGGCATGATGATCGCGGGCGCCGGCATGGCCGGTGCTGCAGTGCGTCGTCGTCGCGCCAGCGCGAAGGTTGCCGCCGCCTAATCGGCGTCGAACCTAGCTACGGAAAGGGCGGTGCCGGCAGCGGCGCCGCCCTTTTTCTATGGCTGCGGGGGCGTGCACACGACTCCGCGAGAAGGCTGGGGGGCGATAGTGCGGACGCGAGTGTCGGACGGCCCTGCGGGCGCCACAGAAAGATATCTTGCCTCGCCGACGGCAGCCAGAAGACCGCAGCCGGCAATGCTTCCGATTGCGGCACATCGCCGGCGAACGCTTGCCGACAAGCTTCTTTGCTGCCGAACCCGGCAAGAACCGGGATCCATGCACACTCCACTCGGCGTGGCTGTCAACGTGAGACAATTTGCAGCTGAAATGGTGCGTTTGTGGAACGATTTGAGACAGCTGCATCGTTGCGTTGAAGAGCTTGCCCCGATATTTCTCCCCCGGGGGGAATCATGCATTCATTGGGCAAGATCGATCGCGCGCGCTATCGCAGCGTCGGCAATGACTCGAGAAGCCGCGCAGCGATCGTGCCGTCGTCTGCCGCGACCGTCGAAGCGGCGTCGGCAACACGCTATTCCGCGCTGCTCGTCGACCTCAACAACTTCGCGACTTTCCCGACGCTCGCCGTCGGCATCTTGACGGCGTCGCTGCGCAACGCTGGCCATGACGCACGCTTGCTGGTGCCGCTGGCGCACGACGTGCCCGCGGCGGAGCGCGAGCACGTGGAATGGCGCTTCGACCATTGGATGCGGCGCCTGCACCTCTCGACCTCGCCGATGGTGCGCGGCGTCCGCGGGGCGGCGCGGGGCGTGCGCTACTGGTGGCGGCAGCGCCCCCATCCCAGGGTATTGCGCGAGATTTCGAAGGCACTTGCGGACAAGCCCGACATCCTGCTGCTCTCCGCCTATCTCCAGCACCATTCGACCGTCATCGAGATCGGCAAGCGCGCCCAGGCGGCGGGCGTGCCGGTGCTGCTGGGCGGCCCTGCCTTCAACATGAAGGGCGTGGCGGACAGCTGGCGCACCGTACCGGGCCTGGCCGCGATCTTCGGCGGCGAGGCGGACGTGGTGCTGCCGGACCTCATCGACGCGGTCATCCGCGGCAACGACTTGCTCGCGTTCGACGGCGTTACGTTGCCGGACGGCCGCCGCAGCCGACCTGCGCCCCCATTCCGCCCGCTCGACAGCTCACCGGTACCCGATTTCGCCGACTTTCCCTGGGACCGCTACCGTGTCCGAATCGTGCCGATCATGACGGGGCGCGGCTGCCAATGGGCGCGCTGCAGCTTCTGCAGCGACGTGGTCTCGGTCAACGGCCGCACCTTCCGCACGCGCAGCCTGGAGTCGGTACTCCACGAGATGCGCGAGCAGTCGCGCCGCTATGCGACCAACAATTTCCTGTTCCTCGACTTGAAGCTGAACAGCAATCCGGCGCTGTTCCGCGGTATTGCCGAACATGCCCAGGACGTTGTGCCCGGCGCGCAGTGGATCGGCACGGTCCATGTCGATACCCGTGCCGATAACGGCCTGTCGCGCAGCGACCTTCGCGCCGCGGCAGCGGGAGGAATGCGCCGCGTCAGCTTCGGGCTGGAAAGCGGCAGCCAGCGCATGCTGGATCTGATGCAGAAGGGGTCGACCGTGGAAGGCAATGCAGCCTTCATCCGCCACGCCTTCGAGGCAGGCATCTCGGTGCGCTGCACCATGTTCAAGGGCTATCCCGGCGAGACGTTCGAGGATCTGTTGGAAACGGCGGCCTTCCTGGAGGCGCACGCGCACTATATCGACCGCGTCCGCTTCAACGATTTCTCGATTCTGGAAGACACGCCGGTGTGGCAGCAGGTCCAGGACGGTATGGTGCCCGAGCTGCTGGTTCGTGGACACAAGCCGGTGCTCGGCCGCGCCTTTGCCGATCAGCGCGCCACCCAGACCGCCAAGTATCGCCGCGCCAAGGCGCGCGTGCTGGAAGCAGTGTACGCGATCAATCGCCGCACGCTGCGCCCCGGTGCGCGGATGTTCGACGGGATGATGTGATGGTCGACCGTTTCGTCGCCGCCGACCCGGTACGTCGGCGGATGCGGCGCCTTTCCCCCGGCGAACGCCGCGAGGAAGCGCTGGTCTTTCTGGATGATTTCGCGCGGGAGACAGGGCAGCCTGCCGACGCTGCTGCGGCGCGGCGCGGCGAGGTAGCGCGGGCGCTGCGTCGTACCGGCACCTATGCGCACACGCCCGAGGAACTGGCGTTCGGGGCGCGGGTGGCATGGCGAAACCATGCGCGGTGCATCGGACGGCTGTGGTGGAAGTCGCTGGAAGTGCGCGACTGCCGGGCGATGGAAACGCCCGAGCAGGTCGCCGCGCAGATTTTCGCGCATATGGAAGCGGTGTTCGCTGGCGGTCGTATCCGCTCCTGCATCAGCATCTTTTCCCCGGCCCAAGGGGATCAGCTGCCGGTCACGGTCGAAAGCGCGCAGGTGCTGCAATATGCAGGCTATCTGCAGCCGGACGGGTCTATCCTCGGCGATCGCCAGAACGTTGAATTCACCCGCACCGCGATCGGCCTGGGCTGGAAGCCGCCCGAGCAGCCCGGCGCCTTCGATCTGCTGCCGCTGATCCTGCGCGACCCGAGCGGCTTCCGGCATTTCTTTTCGATCCCGGACACGCTGCGGCGCGAGGTGGCGATTCGTCACCCCGATTATCCCGAGCTCGCAGGGCTGGGTCTGCGCTGGTACTCCGTGCCGTGCGTGTCCAACATGCACCTTACGATCGGCGGGATTGAATATCCCTGTGCGCCGTTCAACGGGCACTATATGGGCACCGAGATCGCCTCGCGCGACTTCGCCGATCGCAAGCGCTACGACCTGCTGCCCCGGATTGCCGAGGCGATGGGGTTCGCAGCGTCGGAAAGCGCGGACCCGCTATGGCGCGATCGCACCCTCACCGAGCTCAACGCGGCGGTGCTGCACAGCTATCGCGCCGCCGGGGTGGAGATTGTCGACCACCACACCGCCAGCGAACAGTTCATGGAGTTCGTCAAGCGCGAGCAGCGCGAAGGGCGCACCGTCTCGGCGGACTGGGCGTGGATCGTGCCGCCCCAGGCCAGCGCGGCCTGTCCGGTCTTCCACCTCGGCATGGAGGATCTTCATGCCGTTCCCAACTTCTTCGTCAGTCGTGCGGTGGACGGCAACCAGTTGCGGGTCAATCGGCGGGATCGGCGGCGGAACAAGTGGCTGCAGCGCTATGATCGCCTGAAGCGGCGATGGTGGAACTGGCAGCGCCAGCGCGACCTGCTGCTGCGGCGCTGAGCCGATGCTCTCGATCCTGCTGGTCTGCTGGAACCAGAGCGCCGCCACGCGGAACTGCCTGGCCCGGCTGGTCGCGGCCGCGCCGGAGGTGCAGCACGAGATCGTCGTCGTCGACAACGGCTCCACCGACGATACCGCGGCCATGATCCGGCGTGAGTTTCCCCAGGTCAGGCTGGTCGGGGCAGGGGCCAATCTCGGCTTCGCGGGCGGCGCCAATCTTGCCGCGGGCCACGCGCGAGGCGATACGCTGCTGTTCCTCAACAACGACACCCTGCCCCTGGAGGGCGCGATCGACGCGCTGCACGCCTTCGCGGGCACGCGGCTCGAAGCCATGCTATGGGGCGGCCGGACGGTGCGCGAGGACGGCCGTGTCAACCCGACCGAGAGCCTTGCTACGCCCAGTCTCTGGGGTAGCCTTTGCGTCGGGCTGGGGCTGTCGGGCAGCTTTCCGCATAGTCGGTTGCTGAATCCGGAAGGCTATGGCGGGTGGGCCCGCGATACCGTGCGCGAGGTGGGCGCGCTTTCGGGATGCTTCCTGATGATCCGCGCATCGTTCTTTGCGGCGCTCGGCGGCTTCGATACGCGCTACTTCCTCTACGGCGAAGACGTCGACCTGAACCTGCGCGCGCGCGCGCTGGGCGCGCGGCCCAGCTTCACCCCTATCGCGACGATCCAGCACGATGGAGGCGCGAGCAGCCATCCGGAAGACATGTGGACCTATCTGCTCAGCGCGAAGATCGAGCTGGTGCGGCGGCATCTGGGACCGGTCCGCGGTGGCCTTGCCGCGCGTGCCTTTCTGACTGGCGCCTGGCTGCGCGCGCGCGCCTTCGCGCTGCTCAGCCGCGTCCATCCGCGCTTCGCCGACCGGCGCAGGACTTGGGAGATCGTCTGGCAGCGGCGATGCCTCTGGTGGGGCGGCGTCCTTTCAAGCCCGCTGGCGGAGCTGCTCCCGCACCGCTGAGAGCCCATCTGCCACCGCCGCATCCAGCTGTGCCACCCGAGCTGCCAGCCACTTGGCTCGCGCCTCCATCGGCGGGGCTGGCGCGTCGATCAGGGCTCGGGCGAATGTCTCCGCATCCGGCGCCAGGATCACGTCCGGGGGCAGGGTGCCGACCAGCGCCCCGGCCTCGCGCGTGGCGACGACGGTCCGCGCCGATGCAATGGCATCGAGCAGCTTGAGATTGGCGCCGGTACGGGCAAGGGACGGCACGGCGATACGCCGGGCGCCGCGGAGGAAGCGCTCTGCATCGGGCACCGGCCCCAGAATGTCGACGCCGCCGGTATCCGGCAGCCTGCGCCGGTCAACCGCCCCGCCGACCGCCACCCGCCATGTGCGCGGCAGTCTGGGCCGGACCTCGGACAGGAACCAGGAGAGGGCGCGGTGGTTCGGCTGCCAGCGCCAATTGCCGAGAAGCGCGACATCGGCAACCCCCTCCGGCACCGCACTATCCTGCAGCGCCATCGCGGGCAGCGACGGCAGCGCCTGCACCCGCTCGCCGGCATGGGGCGCAAGCAGGGCCGCATCGGCATCGCTGATACACCAGCTGCGCACCGCCGCACCGGCCAGCGCCTGTTCCATGGCGCCGATATGCCGCGCTTCCCGCCCGTAGATGCTGCCCCCCAGGGCGCCGGTTTGCTCGGCAAGTCCCATATAAAGCTGCGCTTCGGCATGGTGCGCGAGGTACAGGAGGGGAAGGCCGCCGAGCAACGGCTGGATCCAGCCCATCTGGGCGTGGTCGATCAGCACGGCGTCCCAAGGTTGGCGGGCCAGTTGCCCGGCCAGCGCGCGGCGATAGGCAGGGCCGATCCACTTCTGCACCGAAAAGGCGTTGCGACCGATGGCCTGGACCGCCCAGCCAAGGGCCCGCAGCGGCGCGGCGCGGGTCTCGACCGCGCGCGGCCCTGCGCTCACCTCGCCTGCAGCATAGGGCGCGCCATAGCCGAGCACCGTCACGTCTGCGCCGTTGCGGCGCAGGCTGTCGACCAGCGTCTGCGACCAGAGCTCGCCGCCATTGCGGCGGCGGCCGGGCAGCACCGGCGTTGCGAACAAGATGCGCATAGTCCCCCCTTGCTGCGCGTCTCCCGGCTTCTCGCAGGTCAGGCGCACCAAAGGAAGGCTGTCGTGCAAGGGTGCGATAAGGGCATGCCGATCATTGGAAAATGCTGATCGAAAGCGGCGATCGCCCCGGCAACATTGCCAGCGCGGCAACTGCGCGGGGCCCTTTCAATGCGCCGACGGCTCGCTGTCGCCGGCAGGAATGCGAAGTTCGAAGCAAGCCCCTTCGTCCGCTGGCACGGCCATCAGCGTCGCGTGATGCGCGGCAGCGATCTGGCGGGACAGCGACAGGCCGATCCCGGAGCCGCGCTCCTTGGTCGTGAAGAAGGGCACGAAGATCTCGTCGATCCGGTCCGGCGGGATGCCGGGACCGTTGTCGCGTATGCGGACGACCGTTTCCGCTGCTTCCGTCGTCAGCTCGATGGTGATCCGAGGCGATTGTTGGCCGCGCGCGGCATCCGCTGCGTTCTGGAGGAGGTTGGCGAGCGCCCGCTCCAGCAACTCCGGGTCCGCTGTGATACGCACGGGTTCGGGTGGAACGTAGAGCGACAGGCAGATGCCGGTGTCCTCCAGCAAGGACGCTGTCGATTGCGCGACGTCCGTCACCAGCGCCGAAAGGTCGAACGCCACCGGCACCGGCTGCGGCAGGTCGCCGAGCAGACGATAGCGTTCGACGAAGCCAAGCAGATGCGTGGCGCGGCGTTCGATCGTGGTGAGCGCACGGGCGGTTTCGGGATGGTGATTGGGGAGGGCGGCGAGACTTTCGGTAAGCGAGACGATGGGCGCGAGCGCGTTCATCATCTCGTGCGTCAGCACGCGCGTCATTGCGTGCCACGCCTCGATCTCCACCGCGTCCAGCTCGCCGGCCACCCATTGCAGCGACAGGAGCCGCTGCGGCGCTGCGCCCGGCACGGCGAAGCTGCCGCACCAGACGAGCAGGTTGCGGCCGTCCTTCGCGCGCACCAGGCGTCGTGCACCGGCGGGCAGCGCCTGGAGGACCGAGACCGTCGCCGGATCCAGCGCGTCGACATCGGCCAGCCGCGACACCATGGCGCCTGCCATCCGGCGTGCCGCCCGGTTGCACCGGACGATCCGGCCGCGCGCGTCGAGCACGAAGAGCGCGGTCGCCACGGCGTCGAGCAGCGCGCGCAACTGGTCCGCCTCGTGTGCGTCATATGCGGTCGCGGGATGTGGCTGGATGGCAGTCCGACGCGTCATCCCGATGCACAGATCGGCGAGGGCGAGCAGCGCGATGATCAACAGCAGGGTGAGCGTGGCGATGTGGTGCGAGGGCCGCAATTGGATCGCACCCCACACCGCAGCGCCCGCGACAACCAGGCGCCAGCCGATGGCGGAGATGCGCGGATAGGCGACCAGGCTATCCATCCCGGGCGAGCCGCCGGTACAGCGCCTGCCGGGTAAGCCCCAGCGTTGCGGCCGCACGGCTGATATTGCCGCCATGGCGCTGGAGCGCCGCGGTGATCGTGGATTGCTCCACGTCGGCGAGGGTCGGCGCGTGACGCCGCTTGCCGGTACGGGCGATCGCCTCCTGTATCGCCGCGATCAGCTGGGCGTTGTGCCAGGGCTTGAGCAGGAAATCATCGCCGCCCTGTTTCATTGCCTGCACCGCCAGGCTCACGCCGCCATAGGCGGTGAGCAACACCACGCCGAGGGTGGGATCGGCTGCCCGCAGATCGGCAAGGGCTGCAAGGCCAGCTTCGCCGTCCCGCGCGCCCGCGAGAAAGTTCATGTCGAGCAGCGCCGCATCATAGCGGCGTTCCCGCACCAGCCGTGCGGCTTCGAGCGGCGAGGCGGCTTCGTCACAGCTCTCCACATGCGGCGCGAGCGCCAGCGCCGCCGCTTGGCGGACGTCGGGATCGTCATCGATGATGAGGATGCGGGCGTCGTTCATCGGTGCCGATGGTAGGTGCAGCGGATGGCCGGGCGCAACTGTACGAATCCGGACGCCGTTCGCCCGCCGATCGCCAGTATTCCGCCCTAAGCTGCTGACAGCGCTGATTTTTTCTTAAGTGCTCCAGCGGGTATGATGGGGAGGTGCAGCCCATGGACCATCCGATCGCCACGCCCTGGTGGCAACGCCCGCGCCGAAGCAGCTGGATCGCGTTGCTGGCGGTGCTGGCCGTCCTGCTCGCCATGGTCGCATTCGTACATGGTGCGGGCGAGCGGACCCTCACCGTCGCGGCAGGCACGGTGACGCTCGCCACCGCCCGCGTCGAGTTGTTCCGCGACGTGGTGGCGGTGCACGGCACGCTGCAGCCGCGCGAGATCCTCTATCTGGACGCGGTGTCCGGCGGACAGGTCGCCCGCATCTTCGCGCAGCCCGGTGACCGTGTGACGGCGGGGCAGCCGCTTGTCGCGTTCCGCAACGCGCAGCTGGTCCGCGACGTGCTCGACAATGCGGGGCGCCTGGTCGAATCGATCACCCAGGTGCAAAGCTTCGAAACCCAGCTCGAGACCAACCGCGCGACCAACGACAAGACGCTGACCGAACTCGCAGCCAGCGTCGCGACGCTCGAGGCGAAGGCCGCGCGGGTCGACGCGCTTGCCGCCCGCGGCTTCTATCCAAGGGGCGACGCCGAGGCGCTGCACATCGATCTCGCCCGCTATCGTCGCCTCCTGGCGGTGCAGCAGGCGACCAACCAGCGCCAGGAACGCCTTCGGGCCGCACAGCTCCCCCGCCTGCGCAGCGAGCAGGAAAGCCTGAGCCGCAGCCTCGATGCGACCCACGCCCAGCTCGACGATCTGATCGTGCGGGCGCCGGTGACCGGTACGCTGACCCAGATCGACCTGAAGCCGGGGCAGAACCGCAATCGCGGGGATCGGCTGGCAGAAATCACCAGCGACGCCGGCTTCCGCGTCGTTGCGCTGATCGACGAATATTATCTGCCGCGGGTGCGTGCAGGGCTGGACGCCTCGCTGTCCTTCGGCGGGCGCAGCCTCGCCGGACGCGTCAGTCGCGTGCGTCCGGAGGTGAAGAATGGCGCGTTCACCGTGGAGATCGACTTCCTCGGCACACAGCCGAGCGGCGCCACCCCGGGCGCGGCGATCGACGGCGAGATGGCGCTTGGCCTGGATCGTCGAGCGCTGGTGCTGCCAGCGGCGGCGGCTGCGCAGGGAAGTAGTGATCTGTTCGTGCTCGCTCCGAATGGGGGCAGCGCGCGGCGGACGCCGGTACGCTTCGGGCGCCGCAGTCCCCGTCAGGTCGAGATTCTCGCGGGCATCCAGGCGGGGCAGCGTGCCATCGTTTCCGATACTTCCAGCTGGTCGCGGATCGACAGCGTCCTCCTTACCGACTGAGGCAGACCCATGCTGACGCTTACCGATTTGCGCAAAAGCTTCCGCACCACCGAAGTGGAGACGCGCGCGCTCGACGCCGTCTCGATGGAGGTGGGGGCGGGCGAGTTCGTCGCGATCATGGGGCCCTCCGGGTGCGGCAAGTCGACGCTGCTCAACATCCTCGGCTTCCTGGATGCACCGAGCGGCGGTTCCTACCGGCTGCTCGGCGAGGAAGTGGCGGGGTTTTCCGAGCGCGAGCGGACGCGGTTGCGCCACGCGCATATCGGCTTCGTTTTCCAGAGCTTCAATCTGGTCGACGAACTGACCGTGGAGGAGAATGTCGCGATCGGCCTGCTCTATCGCAGCGGGCAAGGGGCGGCGAAGCGACGAATCGGCGAGGCGCTGGAGCAGGTGGGGATCGCGCACCGTGCCCGGCATCGGCCACAGCAATTGTCCGGCGGGCAGCAGCAGCGCGTGGCGATCGCGCGCGCGCTGGTGGCCGAGCCCAAGCTGATCCTGGCGGACGAGCCGACCGGCAATCTCGACAGTGCCAATGGCGAACAAGTGATGGGCCTGCTCAAGGATGCGGTGGCGGCGGCCACCACCGTGGTGATGGTCACGCACTCGCCGCTCCATGCCGCCGAGGCGCAGCGGACGATCCGGATGCTCGACGGCCGCGTGGTCAGCGAGACGCTGCTGTGAAGCTTCGGCACTTCCTGATCGCCGGATGGCGGGCGGCGCTGGGCGCGCGGACGCTGTCGCTGATCGCGCTGCTCGGGCTCGTTGTGGGTCTAACTGCGGCGATCCTGATGCTGATCGTGGTGCGCGGCGCTCTGCAGCAGAACGGCTTCGTTCCCGAGCGCGGGCGGACCTATCTGGCCACCTCCACCTTCCTGATGCCCGGCGGCGCGCCAGACACGCGTGACCTGAGCAGCGGGCTGGTGGCGCCGCTCGTTGCCGGTCGGCTGGCGTCGATCGAAGCATGGGCACGGCTTGCCGAGGCCGATGTCGCGATCCGGCGCGGTGCGGTCGAGCGCAAGGAGATGATCTACTGGGCCGATCCTGCCATCGCCGAGGTGATGCCGCGCCCGGTGTTGCGTGGGAATCTCGCGGCCACGCTCGCGCGACCGGACGGTGTGGCGTTGACCGCCGCGGCGGCACGGCGATGGTTCGGGCGCGAGGACGTGCTGGGCGCGCCGCTCACCATCGCCGGGCGCGCGATGACCGTGGGCGCCATCGTTGCCGATCTGCCGCCCGGCGCGACCGACTGGACCCATGACATCCTGGCCTCGTCGCGCAGTGCTGCTTCGATCCTGCACGGTCTCGCCCGCCCGGCCGACGGCGGCTTCAGGATCGAGTCCAGGACCTATTTCCGCCTCCGCCCCGGCACGTCCGCTGCCGAGGCGGCGCGCCAGATGCGCCCGCTGGTCGCGACGCTGATGCCGCCGGAAATCCAGGCGATGTATCGCATGGGGCTGGTGCGGATCGATCGGCTGGCGCTCGATGCCGATCTGCATCCCGGCGCGCGCGACCGGCTCATCACCGGCTCCCTGATCGCAGCGCTGGTGCTGTTCGTGGCGGTGGCCAATACCGTCAATCTTGCGCTGGCGGGGGCGGGGCGGCGGCGCGAGATCGGTGTCCGCAAGGCGGCCGGTGCGGGCCGTTGGGATATCGCGCTGCAGTTTCTCGGCGAGGCGGTGGCGGCCACGCTGGTCGCGGCGCTGCTGGCGATGGTCGCCAGCGAATGGCTGCTGCCGCCGCTCAACGCCTTCCTCGATACCAACGCCACCATCGATTATGCGCAGACGCCGTTGCTGACGCTGGGCATCATCGCCGGCGCGGTCGTGATCGGCCTGCTTGCCGGTGTTTACCCGGCGCTGGTCGTCTCGCGACTGTCGCCCGCGACGATCTTGCGGCCGGACGGCCGAACCGGGGATGGCGGCACCAGGGTGCGCGCGGTGCTGGTGACGCTGCAGTTCGCGGTACTGATCGGCCTGCTGATCGCCACCGGCATCGTGTACCAGCAGCGCCGCTTCGCGATGGCGCAGGCCACGGGGGCGGACGTCGCGCAGATGCTCACGGTAGATGCGGAGTGCCCGGCAGGCTTCGTTGCGGAGGTCGCGCGCCTTCCCGGCGTGAAGGGCGTCGCGTGCCACGGATCGGAGTTCGTGACGGGCGAGGGCGGGTCCTTCATCGAGCTGCGCGGCCGACCGGTCCAGATCCTTGTCGCGGCGGCACTTCCGGCCACCTATGCGCTCTATGGGGTTCCGCCGATCGCCGGCTCGCTCGCAGGACTGCCGCCGCAGGGCGAACCCGACATACATCGAATCGTCCTCAACGCGGCGGCGGTGAAGGCGCTGGAACTGGGGTCGCCGCGCGAGGCAGTCGGCAAGCGCGTGCCGGTGACCAACTTCTCGCCGGTGACCAGCACCTCTCCCTATACCGAGGGCGAAATTCTGGGCGTGGTTGCCGCGGTCGTGCCGAACTTCCAGTTCACCTCGGCCGAACTGGCAGCGAAGCCCACCGTGTATATCGACGCCCCGCGGCGGGTGGGGCCCGACGCCGGCATGGTGTCGATCCGCCTTTCCGGCCGGCAGGTGCCGGAGACGCTCGCTGCGATCGATCGCGTGTGGCGAGAGACGGGCGGCGAGGGGCCGATCCGCCGCCGCTTCCTGTCCGATCGGATGGAGGAACTCTATCGGGATCTCGAACGCGGCATGCAGCTGTTCGCGATCTTTGCCGCGCTGGCGGTGCTGCTGGCGGCGGCGGGGATGGTCGGCATCGCCATCGCCACCACCGATCGCCGCACCAAGGAGATCGGTATCCGCAAGGCGATGGGGGCGAGCACCGGGCAGGTGCTATGGCTGCTGCTTCGCCAGCTTACCCGCCCCGCGCTGCTGGCCAGCTTCATCGCCTGGCCGGTGACCTGGTGGGCGATGCAGCGCTGGCTGAACGGCTATGCCTATCGGATCGACATGCCGCTATGGCTGTATCCTGCGGCGGGCGGGGCGGCGTTCGTCATCGCCGTCGCGAGCATCGGCGTGCTGGCGGGGGCGGCCGCGCGTCGAGCGCCTATCGTCGCGCTCCGGTATGAATAGGACGACGCACCGACTCGCGTCGCGATGTGCAATTCGGGCCACACGGTTCCTGCCCCATCGTCGCAATCCGACGCAGATTTCAGCGTTCGGTAAGGGCTGACCAGTCCAGTGCGAATCGCGCGAGATATTTCCGTAGCCGATCGGCATCGTTGGCGGAGGTCCTGCGCGTGCGCGATGCGGCGAACAACGTTCGCCCCGCCTCGGAGAGCGAGCGGCTCCGGCGGCAGGTTTCCACCACTGCGGCGAGTTGCACCCGGTCGAAGGGATCCATCTCTGCCAGAGCCTCAGCCGTCAGCAGGTCTGCCAAGAGGTCGCTTTCCTGCGGGCGTTGCCGACATGCTTGTATTGCGGGCGATCGCGTGCCGACACTGCTTGTCGGCACGCGGAACCGGCAACGCTTATTTGGCCTGCGTGTTCGGATATTTGATGCCGAGCTGGTCGAGATAGGTCGGGTATTTCCTGGGATCATAGTAGAACGGCTTCATCTTCGGCCGCAGGCGCTCCATCAGCTCCTGGTTGAGGTGGATCGCCGGCTGATCGGTGGGCGCGACCACCGGATCATATTTCTGATCCTTCAGCTGCACGTCGCGGAAATAGGCCTTGGCGTCGGCGAGCAGCTTGGGATCGGTCATCAGGTCGAGCACGGTCAGCGACACCGCCTTGGCGCCGGCCACCGCGCCCTTGTGCGCGATCGGCGTCGCCATCGCGATCGCGGACAGGACATTGTGGCCGATCATGCTGGGAATGTTCGACGGAAAGCGGATGGTGATCGTCGGCACCGTCCACATGATGTCGCCGATATCGTCCGAACCGCCGCCCAGCGAGCGCTCGCGGGTTTCCGGCGTCGAGAGCGGGCCGATCTCGGTCGGCAGCGGCTTTACCGTGCGGCCATTGGCCTGCTGCACCGCCTTGGCGAAGGCCTGGTCGTCGGCGGTCCAGGCCGGCATGCCGATCGCCTTGATATTGGCATAGGCCGCCTCGGCCATCGGCTTGTTGGCGAAATTGGGCGCGGCATAGCCGAGCAGATGATGCTCGACCGTCGTGCCCGTCGCCTTCGCCGCGGCCTCGGATATCTCGGTGCCGATATTGTACAGGTTGCGGACGCTGTCGAAATTCTGCTCGCGGAAATAATACCAGACCGAGGCGAGGTCCGGCACGATGTTGGGCTGGCCGCCGCCATTGGTGATCACATAATGCGAGCGCTGGGTGACCGGCAGATGCTCGCGGCGGAAGTTCCAGGCGGTGTCCATGATCTCGACGCCGTCGAGCGCGCTGCGGCCTTCCCAGGGCATGCCGGCGGCGTGCGCGGTCTTGCCGTGGAAGGTGTATTCGACCGAGACCAGCGCGTTGTTGCCGAGGTTGCCGTACGCCGTGCCGAAATCGCTGCTGACATGGGTGAAGATCGTCGCGTCGACATCCTTGAACAGCCCCGCCTTTACGTAGAAGGCCTTGGCGCCGAGCAGTTCCTCGGCCACGCCGGGCCACAGCATCAGCCGGCCGGGAATGTGGTTCTTCTCCATCACCGCCTTGGTGGCGATCGCCGCGGCGATGATCAGCGGCATGCCGGCATTATGCCCCTCGCCATGCCCCGGCGCGCCCGGCACCAGCGGCTTGAGCGTCGGCGAGCCGGGCACCTGCGACAGGCCGAGCAGGCAGTCGACGTCGCTGCCCAGCGCGATCAGCGGCCCGCCGCTGCCCCAGGTCGCGGTCCAGGCGGTGGGCATGCCCGCCACGCCCTTGGTGATCGTGAAGCCGTTCTTGGCCAGGATGCCGGTCAGATACTCCATCGTCTGATATTCCTGGAAACCCGGCTCGGCGAAGCTGAACACCGAATCCACCATTTCCTGCACCAGCTTGGCATGGCCATCGATGTTGGTGACGGCATCGGCCTTCATCTGGACGAGCTTGGGATCGGCGGCGGCTGCCTGGGGCGCCGGCGGACCGGCGGGGCGGGGCGCGGCAACCGCGATCTGGGTGAGCGTGGTGCTCGCGATGAGCGCGGTCGCGAGGGTGCGGGACAACAGGGTCATGGCCAGTCTCTCCTGAAGGGGAAGGAAGCGGGGAGCCGGGCGCGCGCGATCGGCGCGGCCCGGCTGCGTCAGAAGTGGAAGCGCACGCCCAGCCGGTAGACCCGGCCGAGCACGTCGTAGAGGCTGCGGTTGGTCTGCGGGTAGGCGGGGGTGTTGTTGCCGGTGGGGCCGTTGCCGACGAGTACCGGATCGGCATCGAACAGGTTGCGGATCGACAGGAAGCCTTGGAAGTTCACCCGCCCGACCGCGAATTCGCGATTGGCCTGGAGGTCGAAATAGATCGCGCCGGCGATATGGTTGGTGTTCACGGTGCGGTTGGCGACGGTCGAGACCGGGCAGTCGGTGGAGCAAACGACATAGCTGTTGTCGTACACCCCGCTGCTCACGCCGCGGCCGACCAGCTGGAAGGTCCAGCGGTCCACGTCGTACCCGGCTGAGAAGCGATAGCTCCAGTCGGGCAGGCTGCCCGAATTCTGGCCGGCCGCCTCGGTCGGCACGTCGATGCCGTTGTTGGTGTAGAGGCTGAGGTTGCGCGTCACCAGCGCGCGCAGGGTTAGTTTGCCGGCGCCGACCGGGCGGCGATAGCTCAGCTCAAAGTCGATGCCCTTGGAGAGGATCGAGACGAAGTTGGTCGGCTTCAGCTCGATATTGGTGATCGCGAGCCCCGCGCCGGTCGCGCCGCGGCCGCCGGTGGTGGTGATCGCCGCGCAGGCGGCGGCATTGGCCTGCTCGTAGCATTGGGTGACCAGGGTCTGCGCGGTGATCGTGTTGATCGCGCCGCCCAGCTTGATCCGGTAGAAATCGACCGAGGCGGCCAGTCCCGGCACGAAGCTGGGGGTGAACACCGCGCCCACGCCCAGCGTCTTGGCGATCTCGGGCTTGAGCGCGGGATTGCCGATCGTCGCCTCGAGGAACTGGTCGGTTCGCTGGGCGCCATTGGCCAGCGGCACGTTCACGGTATTCGTCCGGCCGGTCGCGGCAGCGAACAGCTCGCCCAGATTGGGTGCGCGGATGTCGCGCGAATAGGTCGCGCGCAGCTTGATGTCCGGGATCGGCTGCCAGGTGGCACCCGCCTTCCAGGTGGTGACGCTGCCCGAGGTGGAATAGTCGGTCACCCGCAGCGCGCCGTTGAAGTCGGCGCCCTTGAACAGCGGTACCAGCGTCTCGGCATAGGCTTCCTTCACCGTATAGTGGCCGAAGCTGGGCAGATAGTTGCCGTAGATCCAGGTCGGCGTGGAGACGCCGTTGACCAGGCTCGGCTGGAACAGCGGGTCGACATAGCCCGACACCGCCTCGCGCCGCCATTCGCCGCCGAATGCCAGCGAGATCGGCCCCGCCCACAGATCGACGAGATTGTTGGTCGAGAAATTGAGCGCCGCCACGTCCTGCTTGAGCGTCTGGTAGCGCAGCGGCTGCTGGCCGTCGTAGAAGATATAGTCGAGCGCGGCCTGGGTGACCCCGCCGACGCCGATGCGGTTGATCGGCACGCAGCCATTGCTGGGCGCGGTGAGCGTCGAGCGGCAGACGATCGTGCCCGCGGCGATCCCGGCGCTGTTGCCGGCGGGCGCGGCTACCGCGTCGGTCGCCAGGGCGAGGCGGGTGACGTTCCAGGCGTTGGTGAGCAGTTCCTGGGTCTTGGTGACGCCCTTCTGGTAATAGCCGCTCCACGCCCAGTCGATCGGCCCGACGACGAACTTGCCGCTGCCGCCGAGCACATAGCGATAGACTTCGCGGGTATTGTCGCTGCCCTGCGGCGGGATGCCGGCATTGCTGGTGCCGATCGCGATGGTGGAGATGCGGCTCGCCGCCGCGACCGAGGCGTTGTAGGCGCTCACCTGGTTGAGGAAGGATTGCGGCAGATAGGCGTTGACCAGCCCGCCATTGGCAGTGCTCGGCGCCACCTGGATGGTCACGCCGGTCGAGGGCGTCTGCTGGTAATAGCTCTGGCCCTGATAGCGGCTGTACGCCACCTGGGCGTAGAGCTCGATCGCGTCGGAAAAGGCATAGCTCGCCCGCCCGAAGCCGCTGCCGCGCGTCTCGGCGGGCAGCAGCGTGGCGCTGCTGAGATGGCCTTCTCGGGTCAGCTTGTAATCGCCGCCCACCATCCACTGGCCGTTGACCTGGCCGAAGGCGAGCGTGCCGGTGGTCGCCTTGCCGGTCGCCGGATCGATCGTGCCGAAATAGGTGCCGCGGAACGGGCCGGTGCTGATCAGGCCGCCGGGGGTGAACTGGCTGGTGCCGATGCCGCCCTGGATCAGCCGCGCCGGGTAGCAGATCGTCGCGGCGTTGTTGTCGCTGCAGGCCGCGGCCGAATAGGCCGGGTTGTCGATCTGGAAGAAGCCGGCATCGTTCCAGTCGCGGTCGATCGACTGGATGCCATATTGCTTGAAATACTCGCCGCTGGCGAGAAGGTGGCCCTTGCCCCCGGCGAACGGCGTGCCGGCGGTGAGCGACACCTTGTGGTTCGGGCCGTCACCATAGGTGGTGATGCCGTACTCATAGTCGCCGGAGACGCCCTTGAATTCCTTGTCGAGGATGAAGTTGACCACGCCCGAGACCGCGTCCGAGCCATAGGCCGAGGAGGCGCCGCCGGTGACGACCTCGACGCGCTTGATCAGCGCCTGGGGGAAGGTGTTGACGTCGACCACGCCGTTGGTTGCCGAGGCGACCGAGCGCTGCCCGTCGAACAGCACCAGCGTGCGGTTGGCGCCGAGCGCGCGCAGGTTGACCGAGGCGATGCCCGCCAGCCCGTTGCTCAGCGAGCCGTTGGAATTGCCGGCGGTCGAGCTGCCGCGCACCGCCGGCAGCGTGTTGACGAGGTCGGCGATGTTGGCCGGCGCCTCGGTCTGGATTTCCTTGCTGCTGATCACGCTGACCGGGGTCGGCGCGCTATAGCCGTCGCGTTCGATTCGTGAGCCGGTGACGACGATCTCGCCGCCCGGTTCGGCCATCGGCTCGCCGGTCAGCGGATCGACCGGGATCTCCGGCTTGCCGCCCGGCGTGTTGGTGGTCTGCCCTTCGGCCGGCGCCGACTTGTCGGGTCCCCGCGCCTCCGCCTGCGCAAGGGCCGACCCCGACCAGGCGAGGCAAAGGATCAGCGCGCCGGGCGCGACCGCGGCGAAGCGGGCGCGGCGCTGGATGCTGGACGGACGCGCGGATGCGCGGCCGGTGCGACTCTTATGCATGTTGTGAACCCCCGTGGTGACGTGCCGTCTCTCCCGCGTGGTTGGTTCGTCCTGCCTCGGGTGCGTTCCGTCGTTGCGTCGCCCCTGTTGTCCGCTGGAGTGTAGCGAAAAGGCGGCGGCGCTTCTCGGCAAAGAACAGTCGGCCGCAAAGCCCTAATGACGGAATCGAACGCAATCGCCACGCTCTGCGCCGGATTCATGCGCAGCAATGCTTCGTATTGATGTTTAGTATCAGACGCGACGGTCAGATTCGAGCACCACCGGCGCGACGATCCGGCGTTCGACCGAGCGCATCAGGAAGCTGCTGCGGATCTTCGCCACATGCGGAAGGGTCGACAATTCCCGCCGATAGACCCGGTCGTAATCCTCGAACGAGCGGACATGGATCATCATGATGAAGTCCGTCTCGCCCGAGACGAAGCTGCAGAACGACATCGAGGGGCAGCGCACCACCGCCAGTTCGAACTCGTTGAGCGCCTGCTCGGCCTGCGAGCTGAGCTCGATCGAGACCAGCACGTCGATGCCGTAACCCAGCGCGGCCATGTTGAGTTCGGCGGTATAGCCCCGGATGACGCCGCGATCCTCGAGTATCTTGCGCCGCCGCGCCGTCGCCGTGCTCGACAGATGGACGCGTTCGCCCAGCGCGACATCCGAGCTGCGGCCGTCGCAGACCAAGTGGTTGAGGATGCGAAGATCGGTCCCGTCGAGATCGTCCGTAGCGGAATTGTTCATTTGGCACCCCTTCCGTTGAACAAATCGATCGTTTCCACCCGGAAAATTGTAGAAATTTGCCGAGATGCACAATCGTTTTTCCGATTAAGATGGCGCAGTGCAGCACTGCAATGGGGAGATCGGGCATGCGGGATAGGGTGAGCAGAATGGCGATGGCGATCATCTTGGCTGCGGCGGCGGCATCGGCGGCCGCAGCGTTGCCAGCGCGCGCGCAGGAGGCGCCGCTGCTGCCGGTGAAGGCCGTGCCGGCCGAGGGCCGCATCCTGTTCACGCTGCCCCGCCCCGATGCCGACGGCGTGGCCGGTCGCTTCCTCTATGCGACGACGATGCGCAGCGGGCTGGGTTCGGCCAATCTGCGCATTGATCGCGGCATGGTCGGCCCCGAACAGATCCTCGCCTTTCGCCGCATCGGCAAGAAGGTGGCGGTGACCTTCGAGAACTGGCGCTTCCGCGCAACGGGCGATGCCGCGGTGGCCGAGGGCGGCCGCTCCAGCTTTCCGTTCAGCGTGGTGGCGATGCTCGACGTGGTGGCGACCGCGCCCGACGGCACGCTGACGGTCGACATCGCGCCGTTCCTCACCCGCGACACGGTGGGCCTGGCCGACGCGCTGAACGAAGGCGGCAAGGGCTTCCGCCTGGCGGAATCGCTCAGCGCCGCCGATCCGGGCTCGGTCAAGGCATTCCCCGACAATATCGAGATCGACGCGCTCCAGACCTATCAGAGCGACACGCCCGGCCGCGAAGTCTCTGCCATCGCCGCCGAGCCGCGTCAGATCGGCTTCGTCGTCCATCACAGCTTCGTGCGCCTGCCGGCCCCCGGCTTCCAGGTGCGGCGCTTCGATCCCCGGTCGGGGACGAGCGGGGAGCGCTATTACGACTATGGCACGCCGCTCGGCCAGGACGTCGTGCAGCAGCTCGCCAACCATTTCCGCCTCGAGAAGGTCGATCCCGCCGCGCCGCGCTCGCGGGTGAAGAAGCCGATCGTCTTCTATGTCGATCGCGCCGCGCCCGAGCCGATCCGCACCGCGCTGGTGGAAGGCGTGAACTATTGGCGCACGGCGTTCGACAAGGCCGGGCTGATCGATGCCTTCCGCGCCGAGGTGCTGCCCGAAGGCGCCGATCCGATGGACGTGCGCTACAACATGGTCAACTGGAGCAACCGGCTGACGCGCGGCTGGTCCTATGGCGGCGGCATCGTCGATCCGCGCACGGGCGAGATCATCAAGGGCAATGTCGTGATCGGCGCGCTGCGCGTGCGGCAGGACATGACGATCTTCGAGGGGCTGGTCGGCACCGCCCAGAATGGCAGCGGCGGCCCCAACGATCCGGTGCGCGTCTCGCTAGACCGCATCCGCCAGCTCGGCGCGCATGAAGTGGGCCATGCGCTGGGCTTTATGCACAATTTCGCCGGCAGCACCCAGGATCGCACCACGGTGATGGATTATCCGCCGCCGCGCATCAAACTGGTCGGCGGCGCGATCGACCTGTCCGACGCCTATGCCAAGGGCGGCGGCGCTTGGGACGACTTCACCGTCGACTGGCTCTATGGCCAGCCCGCCCCGGGCATCGATCCGGATGCGGCGGCACGGCAGAAGGCGCTGGCCGTGCAGGCGCGCGGGCTGCGCTACGTCACCGACGTCGATGGCCGCGCCCCCGATACGCCGAGCCCCTGGGGCAGCATGTGGGACGACGGACCCGACCCGGTGGCGTCCTTGCGCCACATGCTGGCGGTGCGGCGGGTGGCGCTCGCCAATTTCGGCCCGGGCGTCCTGCGCAAGGACGAGCCGCTCGCCGATCTGCGGCGCAAGTTCGTGCCCGTCTGGTTGCTCCACCGCTACGACATCGACGCCGTCGGCAAGCTCGTCGGGGGCATCGATTCCGACTATGCGGTGGCGGGCGACAACCACCCGGCGGCAAAGCCGGTGCCCGCCGCCACGCAAGCGTCCGCGCTCGATGCGCTGATCGAAACGCTGTCGCCGGCGACGCTCACCGTGCCCGATCGACTGGTGATGCCGCTTTCCGCGGCGATCAACGGCCGCGACGATCCGCAGTTCGACCAGGAGGTGTTCCGCAATGCCGGGTCCTTCGCCTTCGATCCGCTGGTCGCCGCCGATGTCGCCGCGCAGCTGACGCTCGATACGCTGCTCGCCCCGGCACGGCTCCGCCGGCTGTTCGAGCAGCACCGGCGCGACGCTGCCCTGCCGGGGGTCGAGACGCTGCTCGATCGACTCCAGGCGACGCTCCCTACGGCGCGGCGCGATGCGGTGGGGCGTCGCATCGCCTATCGCATGCTGCTGTCGATCGCCGGCGCCGCCCGCGACCCAGCGACCAGCCCGGACGTGGCCGCGCTCCTCGAGGATCGGCTGTCGACGATCGCCGCCGCGCTGGCCGCGGGCGGGACGGGGCAGGACGGCGCCTGGGCCCGGCACACCGCCGCTTTGCTGCGCGACAAGGAGGCGTTGCAACGCGCGTTGGAGAGTCGCGGCACAGCGCCCGCCATCCCGCCGGGCATGCCGATAGGCGACACGGGCTGGTTTGACGATTGACCGATTAGCAGTGGCGCGCCCGGCTGGATTCGAACCAGCGGCCCCAAGCTTAGAAGGCTCGTGCTCTATCCAACTGAGCTACGGGCGCGCGTTACGGTTGCCTTTAAGCGCAGATTGCGCGGGGGGCAAACGCCTCGCATACTGCAGTGCGATGAACATGCCGTCCCGCCCCAGCCACGTCGCCGCCCGTAGCCTCGCCGGCGGGCATTTCCGCTATTTCGACTTCGTGATGGCCGCGTTCGTGGCGATCATCCTGCTGTCGAACGTGATCGGCGCGGGGAAGGTGGCGCAGATCTGGCTGCCGGGCGTGGGCTATTGGCCGTTCGGGGCGGGCATCCTGTTCTTCCCGATCTCCTACATCATCGGCGACGTGCTGACCGAGGTCTATGGCTATGCCCGCGCGCGCCGCGTGATCTGGGCGGGGACGGCGGCGGTGCTGTTCATGGCCTTCATGTCCTGGGTGGTCGTGGCACTGCCGCCGGCGCCGGACTGGAAGAACCAGGCGGCGTACGACGTCATCTTCGGCCAGGTGCCGCGGATCGTGCTCGCCTCGGTCTGCGCCTTCTGGGCGGGCGAGTTCGTCAATTCCTACGTGCTGGCGCGGATGAAGCTGTGGACCGGCGGGCGGATGCTGTGGACCCGCACGGTGGGTTCTACGGTGACAGGGCAGGCGGTCGACAGCCTGATTTTCTACCCGCTCGCCTTCTGGGGTGCGGAGGGGTGGACCAACGCGCTGGTGGTGAAGGTGCTGTTCACCCAGTGGGTGCTCAAGGTCGGCTGGGAAGTGCTGCTGACGCCGCTCACCTATCTGGTCGTCGGGTTCCTCAAGCGGGCCGAGGGGGTCGACGTGTTCGACGAGGGGACCGACTTCACGCCCTTCGCGACGCGCGTCTGAGTCGGGGCGCGCGCGGACACCGGCCTGAAACCAATTCTTTCTGGCGTTCGGGCAAAATCCCCGCATGCTGGTGGGAAATCGGTTGCCAAGGATTCCCGTGCTCGCGTTCAATCCGCTTTATTCCATCGCCGGGGTGCTCGTCGGGCTGCTGGTCGGCATGACCGGGGTCGGCGGCGGCTCGTTGATGACGCCGCTGCTCGTCCTCGCCTTCGGCTTCCACCCGGCCACCGCCGTGGGCACCGACCTGCTCTATGCCTCCGCCACCAAGACGGTGGGGGCGGGGGTGCACGGCCTGCATGGCACGATCGACTGGAAGGTGGTGCGCAGGCTGGCCTATGGCAGCGTGCCCGCGACGATCCTGACGCTGCTGCTGCTGTCGAGCGCGCAGGAGCACGCCAAGAACAGCGGCGGGGTGATCACGGTGACGCTCGGCATCGCGCTGGTGGTGACGGCGATCGCTACCTTCTTCCGCAGCCGGCTGGTGCTGTTCATGGCGCCGCGGTTCGAGCGGCTGGGCGAGGCGCGGATCGGCATTGTCACCATCGCGCTCGGCGCGGTGCTGGGCCTGCTGGTGTCGCTGACCTCGGTGGGAGCGGGCGCGCTGGGGATGACCGCGCTGCTGATGCTCTATCCGCACCAGGCGGTGAACAAGCTGGTCGGCTCCGACATCGCCCATGCCGTGCCGCTGACCCTGCTCGCGGGCCTCGGCCACTGGATGCTGGGATCGGTGAACGGTTCGCTGCTGGTGTCGCTGCTCGCCGGATCGATCCCCGGCATCATCCTCGGCAGCCTGCTGGCGACGCGGACCTCGGACAAGGTGCTGGTGCCGATCCTCGCCGCGACGCTCGCGGTGGTCGGGCTGAAGATGCTCTTCTGACAACAAAAAGGGCCGCGGTCCGAGGACCGCGACCCTGTCGTCTGCGGATCCCGTGGCGGTCAGGCGACCGCGGCGAGCAGCCCTTCGAACAGCCGGCGGCCGTCGTCGCCGCCATGCGCGGCTTCGATCTTGCGCTCCGGGTGCGGCATCATGCCGAGCACGTTGCCCGCGGCGTTCATCACGCCGGCGATGTTCCGCGCCGAGCCGTTGATGTTCTCGCCGTAGCGGAAGGCGACACGGCCTTCGCCTTCGACGCGATCCAGCGTCTCGGCATCGGCGAAATAATTGCCGTCATGATGCGCGACGGGGATCGAGAGGTGCTCGCCCGCCCGGTACGCGCTGGTGAAGATCGACTGGCTGTTGTCCACCACCAGCGGCACGTCGCGGCACACGAAGTCGAGCCCGGCATTGCGCATCAGCGCGCCCGGCAGAAGCCCGGTTTCGGTAAGGATCTGGAAGCCGTTGCAGATGCCGATCACCGGCGTGCCGCGATTCGCCGCCTCGATCACCGCCTGCACCACCGGCGAGCGCGCCGCGATGGCGCCGCAGCGGAGATAGTCGCCATAGGAGAAGCCGCCGGGCAGGGCGATCAGGCCCAGGCCCTCGGGCAGTTCGCTGTCGCCGTGCCACACCATGTGCGGCTTGGTGCCGGTCACGCTCTCCAGCGCGACCGCGATGTCGCGATCGCAGTTGGAGCCGGGGAAGACGATGACCGCGGTCTTCACAGCTTCTCGACCCGGTAGTTCTCGATCACCGTGTTGGCGAGCAGCTTGCGGCACATCTCGTCGATCGCGGCGTCGCTCGTCGAATCGGCGACCTCCAGTTCGAAGATCTTGCCGGCGCGGACATCCTCGACGCCCTCGAAACCGAGGCCGCCAAGCGCGTTCTGAATGGCCTTGCCCTGCGGATCGAGCACGCCGTTCTTCAAGGTGACGATGATGCGGAGTTTCATGGGCGGCGCTATGGCGCGAGAGGGCCGAAGTCGCAATCGGAAATCGTCTCGAAGCATCTCCTCCACCGCGAAGCGGGGGAGGGGGACCGCCGCCGCAGACGGTGGTGGAGGGGGAAACGACAAAGGGCCCCGCGCGCGGCGAGGCCCCCTCCACCATTCGCGATGCGAATGGTCCCCCTCCCCGGCACGCCGGGGGAGGAGACTATGCTTACTTCCCCCGCTTCTTGCGGTGCGTCTCGAGGTCGAGCACGTCAGAGCCGTCGCCTTCCGGGAACAGGCCCAGGCGGCGGGCGACTTCCTGATAGGCCTCGACTTCGCCGCCCAGGTCGCGACGGAAGCGATCCTTGTCGAGCTTCTCGCCCGAGGCGATATCCCACAGGCGGCAGCCATCGGGGCTGATCTCGTCCGCCAGGATGATCCGGGGATAGTCGTTTTCCCAGATCCGGCCGAACTCCAGCTTGAAGTCGACCAGGCGGATGCCGATGCCGGCGAACAGCCCGGAGAGGAAGTCGTTCACGCGGATGGCCATGTCGGCCATGTCGTGCAGTTCTTCCTGCGCGGCCCAGCCGAACGCCAGGATGTGCTCGTCGGTGACCATCGGGTCGCCGAGCGCATCGTCCTTGTAGTAATATTCGACGATCGTGCGGGGCAGCGGGGTGCCTTCCTCGATGCCGAGCTTCTTCGCCAGCGAGCCGGCGACGACGTTGCGCACCACCACTTCGATCGGCACGATCTCGACCTGGCGGATCAGCTGCTCGCGCATGTTGAGGCGGCGGATGAAGTGGGTCGGGATGCCGATGCCGCCGAGCAGGGTGAAGACATGCTCGCTGATGCGGTTGTTGAGCACGCCCTTGCCGTTGATCGTGCCCTTTTTCTGGGCATTGAAGGCCGTTGCGTCGTCCTTGAAATACTGGATCAGCGTGCCCGGCTCCGGACCCTCGTAGAGAATCTTAGCCTTGCCTTCGTAGATTTGCCGGCGGCGTGCCATGTCGGCCTAGTCCCTTGGAAATGCGTTGCCCCGGCTCCACGGGATTTCTCCGCGTGACCGCCGGGGCTCTGGAAGGCCTCGCGCTATACCGCAAGGGGGGCGGGGGTGCAATGCGCCGCCGCTCGCCTCGCGGTACACCGGTCAGGCGGCGGGTTTCGAGCGGGGGAGCAGCGTCGCCACGCCCACGCCGGCGCCGAACACCGCGGCCCAGGGCAGGAGGTAGATCGCCAGCGACAGCAACAGCTGCATGCCCCATACGAAGGCCGAGGCCGAGCCTTGCGCCGCCTCGCCGAGCGCGGCGCCGACGCTGGCACCCGAGGCGGGGGCGGCGAGCGCCTGGTAGCGGATCTCGACATCCGCCATCGCCACGCGGCCCTGGAGTTCGCGCTGCCAGCCGCGTGCCTTGTCCAGCTCTTCCTGCGCGGCCGCGATCTGGTGCTCGGCAGCGACGAGATCGGCGACCGAGCCCTTGCGCGTGCGCAGCGTCTCGGTCAGCCGGGCGACGAGTAGTTCGCGCTGGCGGATGCGCGCGGCGGTATCGGTCAGGTCCTTCGACACGTCCTCGCCGGCGACGTCGGTGTTCGCGGCGCGGCCGCCCGCCGCCGACACCTGGCGCGCCGCTTCGCCGGTGAAATAGCCCGCATCGGCGGCCGCGACACGGAGCTTGAGAAGCGCGCCGCCGCTGCGGCCCTCGGAATCGTTGCGGGTCAGCGTGACCAGCTGGCAGCGGGCCGGTCCCAGCCGCTCGCAGAGGGCGCGATGCCCTTCCTGGGTCTCGGCCAGCCGTGCCTCGGGGAGCAGGAAGCTTAGTGTGTAGTGATAGCTGAGCTGGGGCAGGGCGACCTTGAGCGGGTCGGCCCCCGGCGCTGCCGGCGCCTCCGCTTCGGTTACCGTCTCCCCGGCGCTGCCCTCCTGGTTGGAGGAACAGGCGGCGAGCAGCGCCACACAACCCAGCACGAGAAATTTGCGCATCGACATCCCCTTTGATGGTGACGCGCAAATCCCATCATCCGGCTAGGACAAAGTCAAGCCACATTTCTGCCGTAATTGCGGCAAAAGTGCGGCAATGGCGCATCCGCGCGATCACCCGTCAATTTTGCCGCGCGTCGCTCTGTCGTCGATGTGGCCGCGTCCTAAAATGGGAGGGAACAAGGGCAGGACGGAAGGTCACGATGACGCGCTTCGGCAAGGCAATGCTGGTGGGGCTGGATCACACCCCCGAAGCGGGCATCAAGCCGTACACGGTGCAGGTCATCGAGGGCTTAAGGCGCGATACGCGGCTGGGGCGGCTGCGCCACATGGCCTTCTACAACTATGCCTATAACTACATCTTCTGGCTGCGCACCAAGTCCAACGACCCCGCACGCCTGCGCAAGCTGGGCCGTATCGAGCGGACGCTGCGCGCGCCATTGGCGCGCATCGGCCGCACGCCCCGCGCCGCCGAGTTCCACGAGATCGACTTCCACTTCGCCGAGAAGATGCTCGAGCCCGCGCTGGTCGACCGCATGGCGGCATCGATGTTCGCGCCGCAGACCTTCACCGATCCCTATCTGCCCGGCTTCGAGCATCGCGGCGCGCCCGAGGCGACCGACCATCCCTTCCTCTACATGGACGCGCAGCGGCTGTTTGAGGATCCGGCCTTCCTGGAAATCTGCAGTAACCCCGAACTGATCGCCTTCTGCCGTGAAACGCTGGGGCCGCGCGCCGCGCTCAGCTGGGCCTGGGCGTGGATCTCGCAGCCGACCGGCTTCGCCTATCAGAACCAGAACTGGCATCGCGACTGCGCCGAGCCGCTCAACTTCATCCGAGTGTTCGTGCCGCTCTCGCCGATCGAGACGCGCGAGGACGGGCCGCTGGAGATGATCCCCAAGACCTCGGGCCTGCGCGAATTCTACGATGTGCGCCGGTTCCGCGACGAGGATCTGGAGCCCCTCAAGCAGGCGATGGGGGCCGGCGTGGTGCTGGCGGAGAAGGGCGACGTGTATTTCGTCAACACCTTCGCGCTCCATCGCGGCACCCCTCCGGCGCATCGCCGCGGCATGCTCTCGCTGCTCGTCTCGATCGGGCCGTCGCACCGCACCCCCTCGATCCGCAAGCTCAAGCTGCGCGAGGTGCCCGAGCATCTGCGGCCGCTGATCCGGAAGAACCGCAGCTTCTTCCGCCATCTGGTCGGCTGATACCGAAACAATTCGCGGCATCGGGCGGATCATAAGGGGAACGCCCTTGGCGTTTGCCCTTCGTGCCTGCTATCCGGGATGGCGATGAGCCTCGACACCGACGTTTCCGAACCTTCCGGCGCCTCCGATGTGCCGTTCGACAGCGCGCTTTCCGAGCGTTACCTCGTTTATGCGCTGTCGACGATCACCGCGCGTTCGCTGCCCGATGTCCGCGATGGGCTGAAGCCGGTGCATCGCCGGCTGCTCTGGGCGATGCGGCTGCTCAAGCTCGATCCGGCGAGCGGGTACAAGAAGTGCGCGCGCGTCGTCGGCGACGTGATCGGTAAATACCATCCGCATGGCGACGCCTCGGTCTATGACGCGATGGTGCGCCTCGCGCAGACCTTCGCGCTGCGCTATCCGCTGGTCGACGGGCAGGGCAATTTCGGCAATATCGATGGCGATAACGCCGCCGCCTACCGCTACACCGAGGCGCGGCTGACCCAGGTCGCGATCGACCTGATGGACGGGCTCGACGAGAACGCCGTCGATTTCCGCCCTACGTATAATGGCGAGGACGAGGAGCCGGAACTGTTCCCGGGCCTGTTCCCGAACCTGCTCGCCAATGGCGCGGCGGGCATCGCGGTGGGCATGGCGACCAGCATCCCGCCGCACAATGCAGCCGAATTGATGCAGGCCGCCGTCGCGCTGATCGACAATCCGCAGGCCAACGTGCTCGATTTCGTGAAGGGCCCGGACTTCCCGACCGGCGGCATCGCCGTCGACAGCCCCGCCGCGATCGCCGAGGCCTATGCCACCGGCCGCGGCAGCTTCCGCGTGCGCGCCAAGATGGAGAAGGTGACCGAGAAGGGCGGCGGCTGGCACCTGATCGTCAGCGAGATCCCCTATGGCGTGCAGAAGGGCAAGCTGATCGAGGGCATCGCCGCGCTGGTCAACGACAAGAAGCTGCCGATCCTCGGCGACGTGCGCGACGAATCGGCCGAGGACATCCGCATCGTCCTCGAACCGCGCAGCCGCACGGTCGATGCCGACACGCTGATGGACAGCCTCTACCGCCTGTCCGACCTCGAAGTGCGCGTTCCGCTCAACCTCAACGTGCTCGACAAGAACCGCACGCCGCGGGTGATGAGCCTCGCCGAGGCGCTCGCCGGCTGGCTGGAGCACCAGTTCGTGGTGCTGCAGCGCAAGTCGCAGCACCGGCTGGAGAAGATCGCCGACCGGCTGGAGCTGCTGCGCGGCTATATCACCGCCTATCTCAACCTCGACCGGGTGATCGAGATCATCCGTACCGAGGACGAGCCGAAGCCGATCATGATGGCCGAGTTCGCGCTGACCGACCGCCAGGCCGAGGCGATCCTCAACATGCGCCTGCGCTCCCTGCGCAAGCTGGAGGAAATGGAACTCCGCCGCGAGCAGGACAAGCTGGAGAAGGAACAGGCCGAGCTGGAGACGCTGCTCGGCTCGGAAGCCCGGCAGCGCACCTGGATGAAGCGCGCGCTCGGCAAGATGATCACGCGCTATGGCCTCGATACCCCGCTCGGCGCCCGCCGCACCGCGATCGTCGAGATGGCGCCCGCCCGCGAGATCCCGCTGGAAGCGATGATCGAGCGCGAGCCGATCACCGTCATCCTTTCGCAGCGCGGCTGGATCCGCGCGATGAAGGGGCATGTCGAGGATCTCGGCGGCGAGGCGCTGAAGTTCAAGGAAGGCGACGGACCCTTCCTCGCCTTCCACGCCCAGACCACCGACAAGCTGCTGCTCGCCGCCGACAATGGCCGCTTCTACACGCTGGGGGCGGACAAGCTGCCCGGCGGCCGCGGCTTCGGCGAGCCGGTGCGGCTGCTGATCGACCTGGAGGCGGAGCGGCACATCGTCACGCTGCTCCCCGCCAGCGCCGCACCCAAGCTGCTGGTCGCGGCGAGCGATGGACGCGGCTTCATCGTGAGCAGCCAGGAAGTGATCGCCGAGACCCGCAAGGGCAAGCAGGTGGTCACGCCGCGCCCCGGCGCGCACCTCAAGCTGGTGCGCCCGATCGGTGCCGAGGACGATTTCGTCGCGGCGATCGGCGACAACCGCAAGATGCTGGTCTTCCCGCTCTCCGAAGTGGCGGAGATGACGCGCGGGCAGGGGGTCCAGCTCCAGCGCTACCGCGACGGCGGCCTTTCTGACGTGATCACCTTCAAGTTCGCCGACGGGCTGCGCTGGCGGATGGGCGGCGAGCAGGAGCGCTATCGCTCCGAGCCGGACGTGATGCCGTGGCGTGCCGCACGCGGCGCAGCGGGGCGGATGCCGCCCACCGGCTTCCCGCGTGATAACAAATTTTGATTGATAAAACCTGCGGATGCGCCGGCGTCCTTCAGGCCGCTTTAACTACTTCGCGGCTATGCCGGAGGGGATGGCGTTTCGAAGGGTCCGGGCTCTGAGTATGCGTACCGCGGAGCCTGCTCCGCGGGTCGAGGACCCGTCTTCGGCGCTGCCGCCGGGGACCGACGGGCTGCTCGAGCTGATGCCGATCCCGGCCGCGGTGCTGGAGATCCAGAACGGGCGCTATGTGTTCGCAGCCGTCAACGGTCCGTTCCGCGTCGCAGGCCTGGGTTGCACGGCGCAGGACTCGCCGGTGGTCCAGCTGCTCGGCGCGCGGATCGGCCAGTTTCTCGCGTCCGACCTGCAGCAGGAGGACATCGCCTGGCGCTTCGGCGGCGAGGTCGACAGCCGCCATTTCCGCGTGGTGCTCGCGCGCCGCGACTCGGCCGAGCCGCGCTGCCTGATCACGCTCATCGACCAGACCTCCGAACTCCGCACCGAGCAGAGCCTGCGTCGCGAAATGGCGACCGACAGCCTCACCGGCCTGCCCAATCGCGCCGGCTTCTCGGACGAGCTCGAAACCCGCACCGGCGAGGGCGAGGCGGCGGCGCATGCCGTGCTGGTGATCAATCTCGATCGCTTCAGCCGCGTCAACGCGTGCATGGGCGCGCTGGCCGGCGACGAGCTGCTGATCTCGGTCGCGCGCCGGATCAAGGGCGCGCTGCGCGGGCGCGACGTGCTGGCGCGGATCGGCGGCGACGAATTCGGCGTGCTGATGACGCTCGACGACGGCGCGGACGACGCCGTGCAGGTCGCCAAGCGCGTCCATGCCGCCTTCACCAACCCGTTCCGCCTTTCCAATTTCGAGATCCGCATCGACTGCTCGATCGGCATTGCGCTGGGCGCCGATATCGACGGCGATCCGGAGGACCTGGTACGCAACGCGCAACTGGCCGTCCGCCGCGCCAAGAAGAGCGGCCGTACCGAGTTCTACCATACCCGCGCCTTCGATCTGGCGCGCGAGCAGTTCGCGATCGAGACCGAGCTGCGCCGCGCCATCGAGAATGGCTGCATGACGCTCAACTTCCAGCCGATCTGCGATCTGGGTACCGGCCGGATCACCTCGTTCGAGGCGCTCGCCCGCTGGACCAATGACGACGGCGTGCTGATCTCGCCCAACGCCTTCATTCCCGTGGCGGAGGAATCGGGGCTGATCGTGCCGCTCGGCCGCTGGGCGATGGAAGAGGCTGCGCGGACGCTCGCCGAATGGGACGTGCGGGCGGGCGGCGATTGCGGCGTGAAGCTCGCCGTCAATCTTTCCGCGATCCAGCTGCAGCGCGACCAGATCGGCGCGATGGTGAAAACCGCGCTCGATCGCCACAACATGCCCGGCTCGCGCTTCACGCTGGAGCTGACCGAGAGCGCGATCGTCAGCGATCCCGATCGTATCGCCCAGACCATGTCGGCGCTGAAGGACCTCGGCACCACGCTGGCGATGGACGATTTCGGCACCGGCTATTCGAACCTCGCCTATCTGCAGAAGCTGCCGATCGACGTGCTCAAGATCGATCGCAGCTTCGTCACCGGCATGCTCGCCGATCGCGACAAGGTGGCGATCATCCGCGCGATCCTCAGCCTCGCCTATGCGCTGGGCATGCAGACGACCGCCGAGGGCATCGAGACGCCCGAGCTCGCCCAGACCCTAGGCGCGCTGGGCTGCACCTACGGCCAGGGCTATCACTATTCCCGGCCGGTCCCCGGCGACGCCGCCTTCGCGCTGATCGAGGCGTTCAAGGCCTGAGCCACCACGGCGTCGGCGATCGCGTCGACGTGGGAAGTCTCAGGAAAGCCCTCCGCAATCCACTGGTCCTCGATCGCACGCAGGGCGCGGGCAACGTCCGGACCCTTGGCGAGCCCGCGCGCGACCAGCGCGCCGCCGGTGATCGGCAGGCGCGGGATTTCCCACCCGGCGAGTGCTGCCCAGCCATTTGCGGCCTCCGCATCGTCGGTCGCGGCGAGCAGCAGGCGATCCTCGGCAGCGTCGCGGCCGATCCGATAGGCGAGGGCGCGGGCGTCGTCGGTCCCGCCGTCGGTCAGCGCGAGCACCAGCCGCTTGCGCTGCGCATTGGAGAGCTTCAGCCGCGCGCCGATCAGATCGCCCGCGGCCGGATCGCGCGGCAGCAGCGCGGCGAGGCGGCGGATGGGGTCGGGCGCGGCGCCGAGCCGGGCTTCGCGATCGGCAAGCGCCGCCAACGTTGCTGCCGTGGTGATCTCCGGCACGACCGGTTCGAGGATGCCGCGCGCCAGCATCAGCGCGGTCACGCCCACCGCGTCGCGCGCGACCAGCAGCTTGAGCAGCTCGTCGCGGATGCGCTCGCGGCTGAGCGCCATCAGGTCGCGGGCGCGGGCGGTGCAGGCGTCGAGACCTTCGGGGTCGGGCGTGTCGCCGAAGCGGGCGAGGAAGCGGAAGAAGCGGAGGATGCGCAGATGATCCTCGGCGATGCGCCGCAGCGGGTCGCCGATGAAGCGCACGCGCCGCGCCGCCAGGTCTTCCAGCCCGCCGAAATAGTCGAACAGCGCGCCCGTGTTCGGGTCGGCATAGAGCGCGTTGATCGTGAAGTCGCGGCGCGCGGCGTCCTCCCGCCAGTCGTCGGTGAAGGCGACGGTGGCGTGGCGGCCGTCGGTGGAAACGTCGCGGCGGAGCGTGGTGACCTCCACCGGCCCGCTGTCGAGCACCGCGGTGATCGTGCCATGATCGAGCCCCGTCGGTACCGCGCGGATGCCGGCGGCGCGGAGCCGCGCCAGTACCTCGTCGGGGGACAGCGCGGTGGCGAGATCGAGGTCGGCGACCGGTATGCCCAGCAGCGCATCACGCACCGCCCCGCCGACGAACCGGGTGCACCCTTCGTCCGCACCCAGCACCTTGGTCAGCGCGTCGAGGCCGGGGCGGCTGCGCCAGTCGGTCTCCGGCAGCGTCAGCGCGGCCATGCCATCCGCCGCGACAGGTTGACCAGCATCGCCGCCGTGGCGCCCCAGATTCGATAGTCGTTCCACATGATCTCGTAATAATGGCGCTCATGCCCCTGGTAGAGCGCGCTTTTCTTCTGATGGTTGGCGTCGTCGAGGAGGAAGGCCAGCGGCACTTCGAACACCTCGGCGACCTCGGCCTCGGACGGCACCAGGGTTAGGTCCGGCGGCACGACCCCGATGACGGGCGTCACCTGGTAGCCGGTAACGGTGCGGTACTGCTCGACCGTGCCGACCACCTCGACCAGCCGCCGGGGCAGGGCGATCTCCTCCTCGGCCTCGCGCAGCGCGGCGTCGACGGGATCCTTGTCCTCGGGATCGATGCGGCCGCCGGGAAAGGCGATCTGCCCGGCATGGCGGCGCAGATTGGCGTTGCGGCGGGTGAGCAGCACGCCGGGCGCGTCGCGATCGGTCACTGCAAGCAGCACGGCGGCGGCGCTCGTCACCTGGGCGGGATCGAAGAAGGCATGGTCGCCGGGGAGCAGGGTGGTCGCCTGGGCCGGCCGGCCGTCCAGCGCGCGCCGGAGCTGGTCGGCAAGCCTCATGCTTCGGGCTCGAGCGGGAAGAACACGCCCTGGCTCCACACGCCGGGCGCGGTGCCGTCCTGCGCCAGCGCGAGCTGGGCGAGTTCGTAATAGACGCTGCGGGCGACCAGTGCGTCGAGGCCTCCGCGCACTGTCAGATAAGGGTGGGGGCCGTCTTCGCGCGCTTCGATCCGCAGCGGATGCTCGGGGCCGGCAACGACGACGTCACCGGTGTTCAGCCGGAAGGCGAGCCGCATGGCCTCGCTCTGGCCCTCCACCTTCAGCTCGACGGCCACGAACGGCGCATCCTCCACCAGGATGTCGAGCTTCTCGACCGGGGTGACGAGGACGAAGCCGCCCGTCGATTCCCGCCGCAGGATCGTGGAGAAGAGCCGAACCATCGCCGGTCGGCCGATCGGGCTGCCCTGGTGGTACCAGGTGCCGTCGCGGGCGATGCGCATCTCGCTGTCGCCGCAATGCGCCGGGTTCCAGCTTTCGACGGGCGGCAGGCGATGCTCTTCCGCCAGGCGGGCGATCTCGGCGAGCGACAGGCTGGCGAAATCGGGGGGCGGCGTGTTGGGCATGGGCCTCCCTTAGCGCGCCGCGCGGCTTTGTCGAACCCTTGGCGGTCAGGCGACCTTGCGCAGGCGCGGCACGAGCATGCCCGAGCAGGTCGGCACCGCCGCGCCGCGCGCCAGCAGCCGGCGCGGCTCGAACGGTCCGGGCAGCCGCCAGCGCTCCGTGCGGCTCGCATCGAATCCGAAGAAGCGGCCATAATATTCGGGATCGCCGATCAGCATCAGCGCTTCGGCGCCGGGCAGGGCGCTGACGTCCGCCGCGTCGAGCATCTCCTGCATCAGCCGGCGGCCGATGCCGCCCTGCTGCAGATCAGGCTCGACCGCGACCGGCCCCACCATCACCAGCGGCACCATCGGGCCCGAATCGCTCGCCAGCGCCACGGGCCAGCTCTGGATCGTGCCGGCGAGCTTGCCATCTTCGCTTAATGCGGCAAAACTGAACGGGCAAATCGGCAGAGTGCCCTGCCGCACGCGATAGGCGGTACGCAGATGCCGATCGGGCCCGAAGGCACGGTCGAGCAGCGCCTCGACGGCGTGCGGGTCGACCGCATCGAGCGCAACTATCTGAACCACCGCGAATCCTTCCCCGCTTTCGGACCCCATGCCGAAAGGCGCGCGCCTTAGCGGCATCATGGCACAGCGCAAGCGCGGATTTTACCGATGGACATGCAGAATCTGCACGGGAGGTCCGCGGGCTTTCGGATGCGCCGCGATCTGCTATGGCGCGCGCCTGTTTCGCCCCAGGAAAGGCTGTTCGATTGCCCGATTCATTGCAGCTTCAGGTCATGGACCTCGAGGTGGAGGTGCTCACCGGAGTCTATTCGGAGGAGACGCATCTGCCGCAGCCGCTGCGCATCTCCGTCATCGCCGATCTCGACCTGCCTGAGCGCTTTCTGCCGGATACGCCGCTCACCGCGTCGAAAAGCTATATCGACCTCAAGCATGCCGCGACCGACGCGCTGCCCAAGGACGTGCACTTCACGCTGATCGAGGCCGTGGCCGACCATATCTGCGAGACGCTGTTCGTCTCCGATTCGCGCGTTCGCCGGGTGGAAGTGCGGATCGTGAAGCTGGCGATCGCCGAGGCCGACGAATCGATCGGCATCACGCTGGTCCGCCACCGGCGCTGAGCACCGGCGGCGGGGCCCCAGTTCAGGCGCAGGGTCCGAGGTCGCGCAGCACGACCTGATAGTCCTCGCGCGCGGCCTGTGCATTGTCGGGCGTGTCGGCGGTAATCGCGCTGTCGGGCAGCGTCTTGGGCAGCCCGCAGGCGAGCCGGTACCAGGCTAGCGTTTCCGGCTTCGGCGCGCCGGCATTAGGATCGACGATGTCGCCCAGCGACACGCCCCAATGCGGCTTCTCACCCGGGCGGCGCAGGATCTGCAGCGAGATCGGCGCGCCGTTGGCGGTCTTCACGAACACCTGGGTCTCGCCTTCGCCGGGCAGCGCGCCGGGCACATGGAAGGCGTTGCCGATGCCGGTCACCGCGGGCGTGGCGTCGCTTGCCAATACTTCGCGCGTGATGCCGCGGGTGCGCGCGTCAAGCTCGGGACTCCACAGATATTGACTGTCGACTCCGGTCAGCTGAACCTCGCCGGGCTTGTTGCCGACGGGGCGGGCGAACAAGAGGACTCGCTGCTTCTTCAATTTGGGTAGCTTGCCGCGAGAATCGAGCGGCACGTCCGCCAGGTACGAAATCTGGGTGGGAAGGGCGCTGCTACCGCGAATCAGGGCCAGCACATCGGCCGTGACGTAAAGGCGGGCCCGTCCCGATGCGAGACCGGGCGCTGCATTTTCCTTGATCCGGATCATGTCGCTGATCCGCGCGTCGATCACCAGCGGCGCGTTCACGACGGCGGTCGCGACGGTGGCGTAACTGGGTAAGCCACTTTGCGCTTCTTGGCGGATTTGCGCGGTTTGCGGGGCGGGTTGCGCACACGCAGTAAATGCCGCAGCGCAACAAAATAGTAGGGTAAGGGCGGTTCTCATGCCGCTGCCGGTACCGGATTGTGCCGATCTTATACAGAAATAATTCTGCCATGGGCGCGTTGTACGACCAATTCGTCCGACAAAGAGTTTGCGTCGTCGGAAGGCCCACGATACAGACTCGGTGCTCTCGCCATCAGGGGCGCAGTGTGACCCGAGGCGAGCGGACTTGTGCGCGGCTGCCAGCCGGCCAGGGTCGCAAGCAGGATTAGAGGGAGTGACGTTGCCGAATGGCTTACGCTGACCGGAATGTAAGTGGCAGTCGTGTGGTAGCGATCGTAATCGTCGCTATCATCGTGGCTGGCATGGGTTATGCCTTCGTCACAGGTCTGGCATACCAATATATCAAGAAGAAGGCGGAAGAGCTGAAGACCTTCGAGGTCGAAGAGCCGCCGCCCCCGCCGGAGGAGATTCCGCCGCCGCCGCCGCCGCCGGACACGCCGGTGCCGCCGCCCCCGACCCAGGTCGTGGTGCCGCCGGCCATCGTGCAGTCGGTGTCGCCTGCGCCGCCGGTCGCCACCACCAACATCATCCCGCCCCCGCCGCCGATCACGCCGCCTGCGCCTCCCGCGCCGGCTGCTCCCCCGGCACCGCCGGCCCCGCCGCGGGTCGCGAAGGCACTGAAGCCGCGCAGCTCGCCGGGTTCTTGGGTGACGAACGACGACTATCCGTCGGAGTCGCAGCGTGCGGGTGAAGAAGGTGTCACGGGCTTCCGCCTCGACGTCGACGCGACGGGCAGGGTGGTGTCGTGCACGATCACGTCGTCGAGCGGCTCGAGCCGTCTGGATACCCAGGCGTGCAACCTGCTCAAGCGCCGTGCTCGCTTCGATCCTGCAGAGGATGCGAGCGGCAACAAGATTCCGGCTCCGTACGTGAACCGGTTCAGGTGGCAGATCCAGAAGTAACTCTCCGGTTTCCGGTCCGCCGGGCAAGGCGGACCGGCTTGCGCAAGAAGCTATCTTTTAGAGGAAAGACCCAAAATGCTCACGACCATTCTCGCTGCCGGTGCCGCCGCAGCTAAGGGCGGCGAAAGCCCCTACGGCCTCCAGCAGGCGCTGAAGGAAGGCGGCCTGATCTCGCAGTCGGTGTTCACCATTCTGGTGCTCATGCTCTTCGTGTCGCTCTACATCCTGTTCACCAAGGTGTTCGAGCAGCAGAAGATCATCAACCAGTCGAAGCGCGTCCGCCAGACCTTCTGGAGCTCGTCGAGCCTCCGCGAGGGCGCTGCCAAGCTCGAGAAGAACTCGGCCTATCGCCAGATCGTCGACGACGGCCTGGAAGCCCAGGAGCAGTACAAGCTGCTGACCGATCCGGTCGAAGCGCATGACTGGCTGCACGGCTCGCTGGCCCGTTCGGAAGCTTCGATCAATTCGGCGCTGGGCGGCGGTCTCGCCTTCCTCGCGACCGTCGGTGCGACCTCGCCGTTCATCGGTCTGTTCGGTACCGTTATCGGCATCTACCGCGCGCTCATCAAGATCGGCTCGGCCGGTCAGGCTTCGATCGACGCCGTCGCCGGCCCGGTCGGTGAAGCGCTCATCATGACCGCACTCGGCCTCGTCGTCGCCGTGCCGGCCGTGCTCGCCTTCAACTTCCTGCAGCGCCGCAACAAGTCGATCGCCGAGAACCTCAATGCGTTCTCGAACGACGTCCTCGGCTACCTGGCCTCGGACGGCCGCGTGAAGCCGGCGACCAACGCTGCCGCGAAGAAGCCGGCCGTTGCCGCTGCTGCGAAGCCGGCGACCACGACCGCTGGCCAGACCGGCGGCGCCCCGACCCGCCCGTAAGACCAAGGTCGCAGGGCTGCGCAGGTCGCGTGGCCCTGCCGCCGGATCTCGATCCGGCGCACAAGAGGATAGGATAGCGCCCAATGGCGATTAGCACAGGCAGCGGCGGCGACGACGCACCGATGTCGGACATCAACACCACGCCCCTCGTGGACGTGATGCTGGTTCTTCTGATCATCTTCCTCATCGCCGTTCCCGTTGTGGTCCAGACGATCGACCTCGCGTTGCCGAAGGTGCAGTTCGAACCGACGACCACGAAGCCGGAAAATGTGTCGCTCTCGGTCAAGGGCGGCCCGGAGGGTTGTGAGATCTTCTGGGGTCTGACCCGGGTCAATCACACCGAGCTGCTCGACAAGGCGGTTGCCAAGCTGAAGGCCGAAATCGACCGTCAGGGTGGCCCGAACGCCGCAGGTCTGGAACTTCCCGAAGTTCACATCCGCGGTGACATCAACACGCCCTATCGCTGCATCGGCGGCACCATCTACACGATGCAGATGGCGGGTTTCGTGAAGGTCGGCTTCATCTCGGAACCGGAGCCCGGTTCGAATACCGCCCGGCTCTGAACGGCCTCGCTTAAGGAGTTACGACAATGGCAATGAGCGCAGGCCGTGATGACGGCGAGCCGATGATGGACATGAACACGACGCCGTTGATCGACGTCATGCTCGTGCTCCTCATCATGTTCATCATCACCATTCCGGTGCAGACGCATGCGGTGAAGGTCGACCTGCCGCAGCCGAGCGCCAACAACGCGCCCCCGGTCGAGCCGGACAAGAACAAGGTCTATATCGACGCGCAGGGCCAGGTGTTCTGGAACAGCATGCCGATCAACGACGTGATGCTGCGCCAGTATCTGGACGCATCGCTGCAGCGCTCGCCGGAGCCCGAGCTGCATTTCCAGCCGGACCCGGCAGCACGCTACGAAGTGGTCGATCGCGTTCTGGCGATCATCAAGCGGGCGAACGTCACGAAGCTGGGCTTCGTCGGCAACGAGCAGTACCGCAACGATTTCTGATCCGCGGCGCGGTCAGAGTATTTTGGGAAGGCGGCCCTTCGGGGCCGCCTTTTTTTGTGCCTTGCGCAGGCCGCGGGGCAGGGGCGGGCGGGGCCATTCTTCGTGCATTCGAGAACGTGATTTGCCCCCGCTTGTCCGACCGCCATTCCGGCAAACGATACCTCCCCGATCCTAGGCGCAAATGCGGGGTTGCGGGGCTGTCGCGAACGTGTCACCTATCAGTCATCCAAGTGTCACAAAAGTGCAACCTTGGTGTAACGACTGAAGGAGAGCGTTATGTCGATCAAACTTGTCGCAGCGGCCGCGGTGTCCCTCCTGACCCTGGCCTCGCCGGCACTTGCCCAGGATAGCAACCTCGCGGCCCGCGAAATCATGACCGGCTCCTATGCCACGGCAGAGCAGAAGCTCCTCAACCAGATGCGCTTCGATCAGCGCCCCGAGCTGCAGCTGAACCTCGCCGCCATCTATTACGCCACCGGCCGGGTCGACGAAGCGCGTGCGCTGTATCTCAACGTGCTGCAGAAAGACGACGTGCTGATGACGGTGACCACGGATCGGGTCGCGGGCTCGCACGCCATTGCAGAGACCGGTCTGCGCTATCTTGGCCAGCGCCAGCACCTCGCGTCGCGTTGATTGGGTGAGCGAGCGGGTCGCAGGTTCGATCCGCTCTCGTCTATGGGTTAAAAGGTGAAAGCGCGCCAGGCTCTGCCGGCGCGCTTTTCCTTTGGGGCGGGAAGGGCGCTTAGAAGCTGGCCCAGTCGTCACCGTCTGCCATGGCCTGGACCGGAACGGCGCGGGTGGCACCCGAGACCTTCGCACCAGCCGACTGCGACGGCAGCACGGGTCGACGGAGCGGGGCCTGCTGCCCTCCGGTCTGGAAGGTGGCGGCATGGGCATCGAGCCGCGCGACCTGCTCGGTAAGCTGGCGCGCCGCGGCCGAGGTTTCCTCAACCATCGCCGCATTCTGCTGGGTGGCGCGGTCCATGTCGCCGATCGCGCTGCTGATCTCGCGGATCGCGCTCGACTGGGCGCGGTTGTCCGCCGCGATGCCGCCGAGCAGCTGGTGGACCTCGCCCACCGTGTCGACGATGGCCGCAAGAGCATTGTCGACCCGCTCGACCGCGCCGCGGGCGACCACGACTTCCGACTGGGTGACGGTGAGCTGGTCGCGGGCGCGCTTGGCTTCTTCCTCGGCGCGCATTGCCAGTGCCGAGACGAGGTCGGCGACGACCGCGAAGCCGCGGCCCGCTTCACCCGCGCGCCCGGCCTCGACCGCGGCGTTCATGGCAAGCACGCGGGTCTGGAAGGCGATCTTGTCGAGACCCTCGATCACGCTGTCGATGCCCTTGGCGCTATCCGACACGCGGGTCATCGCCTGCACCGCCTCATCGGCGGTGGCGCGGCCCGATCCGACCACGCCGATTGCCTGATCGGCGCGCTCGACCGTCACGCCGGCAGCGGCGGCGGTCGCGTCGATCCGCTGGTTCATCTGGGTGATCGCGGCGGCGGTCTGCTCGAGGCTCGCGGCATTGCCCTCGGTGCGGCGCGCAAGATCCTCGGACGCGCTGGCGATTTCGTTCGAGCCGGTGCGGATCGAGGACGTGCCTTCGAGCACGGTGCCGATCAGTTCGCGCAGGCTGCCGATCGCCGAGCGGAAATGGTCGGCGAGCTTGGCATAGTCCGCCGGGAAGTCATGCCCGATATCGGCGGTCAGATCACCGCCCGCGACCTTGGCGAGCGCTTGACCGAGCACGTCCATCGCATGCTCGCGTGCGGCCTCTGCCTCGCGGTCGCGAGTCTCGGCCTGCTGGCGGGCGATCTCGGAGGTGCGGAAGTGCTGGAGCGCTTCGGCCATCGCGCCGATTTCGTCTGCCGCGGCATGGGAGGGGATGGCGATGTCGACCTTGCCGGCGGCGAGCGCGCGCATCGCATCGGTCATCTGCACCAGCGGCGAGAACATGCGCCGGCCGGCATACCAGGCGGCGCCTGCCACCAGCAGCGAGATCAGCGCGGCCGCGAGCGCCAGCGTCCAGCGTGCGCCGCCGATCGCGCCCATCACGTCGCTCTCGGGAATGCCGACGAACAGGATGCCGATCGTCTTGCCCGACGCGTCCTTGATCGGATCATAGGCGGTGAAGAAGGGCTTGCCGAGGATATCGGCGGTGCCGCGATAGGGCTGCCCCTTGTCCAGGACCGTCTCATAGGCGGCATTGCGGGCGAGCGGGGTGCCGACGGCGCGACTGCCGTCTTCCTTCATGACGTTGGTCGACACGCGCATGTCGCCGCGGAAGATCGTGGCGGTGCCGCCGACAAGGCGCTTTACCTCGTCGACGGGCGCATCCCAGTTATTCAGCTTGTGATCGCCGACATAGAGGTCGTCGCCCTCGACACGGAAGTCCGCGCCATAGCCCTTCAGTACGCTCCAGGCGACGCGCATGTTCACTTCCTGGCGCTCGGCCGCGGTCTGTGCGGCCTGCTGCATCAGCGCCCGATCGGCCACGAAGAAGGTCGCGACGGCGAGCAGGATCATGCCGCCGACGGCAAGCACCGTCGTCTTTGAGGCGAGCGAAAGGTTGTGAAAGCGCTTGAGCATGTCGATCCCGTCAAAATGGCCCGCGGCGCGTGATCGGCGCGCAATGCGGTAATCTTCGTATTCATTATAGTGCAAGGAATTGGCGGGCGGTTTGGAGAAGACCTAAGGGCATCTACGGAGACTTGTGCGTTGTGCATCCGGATCTTGCAGGAGGAGAGCGAAGATGGACGAGGAAGTCACCGGCGGGTGTCAGTGTGGCCGGATCCGCTACCGGGTTCGGATCGACAATGACGACGCCTATCTCTGCCATTGCCGGATGTGCCAGCGGGCGACCGGCGGCGTCTCGATCGCGTTCAAGGGGGTGGCCAAGGCGGACGTCAGCTGGGAGCGGGAGCCGGATCGCTACCGCTCCTCGCCGATCGCGGAGCGGGGCTTCTGCCGCGAATGCGGGACGCCGCTGACCTTCGAGTTTCTCGACGGCGACAATATGGACCTGACGATCGGAAGCTTCGATGCGCCGGGCCGCTTCCAGCCCCGCCACAACTACGCGATGGAGAGCATGCACGAACAGTGGCTCGACACGACCGCGCTGCCCCGATACCGGACCGAGGACAACCCGAACGTCGTCAAACGATGGATGGACGCAATTGGCCGACTACCCGACTGAAACGCACCGCTTCGCCAGCTTCGATGGGCAGGAAATCGCCTGGACCGAGATGGGGGAGGGGCGCCCCGTGGTGCTGATCCACGGCTATTTCTCCACCGCCGAGGTCAACTGGATCAAGTACGGCCATGCCGCCAAGCTCGCCGCGCGTGGGCGGCGGGTGATCATGCCCGATCTGCGCGCGCACGGGCACAGCGCCAAGCCGCACGATCCCACCGCCTATCCGCCAGACGTGCTGATGCGCGACAATTTCGCGCTGATCGCGCATCTGGGTCTCACCGACTATGACCTGGGCGGCTATTCGCTCGGCGCGCGCACGGTGGTGCGGATGCTCGCCAACGGCGCCGCGCCGGACAAGGTGGTGCTCTCGGGCATGGGTCTGGACGGGCTGGTCGCGACCAAGGGGCGGGGCGCCTATTTCCACCGCGTGCTCACCAATCTCGGCAGCTTCCAGCGCGGCAGCTCCGAATGGCTGACCGAGGCGTTCCTCAAGACTACCAAGGGCGATCCGGTCGCGCTGCTCCGCATCCTCGACACCTTCGTCGACACGCCCCGCGACGAGATCGCGGCGATCGCGCAGCCGACCGCAGTGATCTCGGGTGCCGAGGATTACGACAATGGCTCGGCCAAGGAGGTGGCGGACCTGCTGCCCTACGGCCTGTTCGTCGAAATTCCGGGCAATCACATGAGCGCGGTCACCCGGCCCGAACTCGGTGATGCGCTGGTCGAGTTCCTCGCTGGTTGACGCGGGTGGGCAAGGCGCGGCAGGGTCGCGCCTTTCTTGTTTCCCGGGGACTTAGCATCATGATCCGTACCGGCCTTTCGCTCGCGGCGCTCGCCGCGATGCTCGCCGCGCCCGCCCAGTCGCAGACCACGACGCAGGCGGCACCCACCGCCGCCGAAGCCGCGGCGTTCCTGACCCGCGCGCAGCAGGAAATGGCGGCGTTCACGCTCACCTCGTCGCGGGTCGCCTGGGTCAACGCCACCTACATCACCGACGATACCGATGCGCTCGCCGCCGATTACGGCGCCAAGGGCACCGAGATGGCGGTCCGCTTCGCGCTCGACGCGGCGCGTCTCCAGAAGGCGCCGGGGCTCACGCCGGAGCAGCAGCGCCAGCTGACCATGCTCCGCGCCGCTTTGGTGCTGCCGGCACCGACCACGCCAGGCGCCGCCCAGCAGCTCAGCGACATCTCGACCAAGCTCGGCTCCTTCTACGCCAAGGGCAAGGGCACGCGCGGCGGCAAGCCGATCAACGGCAGCGACATCGAGGCCGCGATGGGCAAGAGCCGCGATCCGGGCGAGCTCAAGGAGATGTGGGTCAGCTGGAACGACGCGGTCGGCGCGCCGATGCGTCCTGATTATACCAAGCTGGTCGGCATCGCGAACCAGGGCTCGAAGGAGCTGGGCTTCGCCGACACCGGCGCGCTGTGGCGCTCGGGCTATGACATGCCGCCCGCCGAGTTCGCGGCGATGACCGACAAGCTTTGGAACGAGGTGAAGCCGCTCTACGTCGCGCTCCACACCTATGTCCGCCGCAAGCTCAACGAGAAGTATGGCGATGCGGTGCAGGCCAAGACCGGCCCGATCCGCGCCGACCTGCTCGGCAACATGTGGGCGCAGGAGTGGGGCAACATCTACGACGTGGTCGCGCCCAAGGGGGCCGGCGACCTCGGCTATGACGTGGGCGACCTGCTCAAGGCGAAGCAGTACGACTGGAAGAAGATGGTCCAGACCGGCGAGGGCTTCTACTCCTCGCTCGGCTTCGCGGCGCTGCCGGGCACCTTCTGGGAGCGCTCGCTGTTCCTGAAGCCGGCGGACCGCGAAGTGCTGTGCCACGCCTCGGCCTGGGACATCGACGAGAAGAACGACGTCCGCATCAAGATGTGCATCAAGGTGAATTCGGACGATTTCGTCACGATCCACCACGAGCTCGGCCACAATTATTATCAGCGCGCCTACCAGGCGCAGCCGGCGCTCTATCGCAACGGCGCGAACGACGGCTTCCACGAGGCGATCGGCGATTTCGTAGCACTTTCGATCACGCCCGAATATCTGGTGCAGATCGGCCTGCTCGATCGCGCCCAGGTGCCGAGCGCCGACAAGGATATCGGGCTGCTGCTCCGCCAGGCGATGGACAAGGTGGCGTTCCTGCCGTTCGGCCTGCTCGTCGACAAGTATCGCTGGCAGATCTTCGACGGCACGATTCCCGCGAACCAGTATGAGGCGGGCTGGAACAAGCTGCGCCTCCAGTACCAGGGCATCGTGCCGCCGGTGGCGCGCGACGAGACCAAGTTCGACGCCGGCGCCAAATACCATGTGGCGGGCAGCGTGCCCTACACGCGCTACTTCCTCGCGCGCCTGCTCCAGTTCCAGTTCTACAAGGCGGCGTGCGATCAGTCTGGCTGGAAGGGCCCGCTGCATCGCTGCAGCTTCTACGGCAACAAGGAAGTCGGCGCGCGGCTGAACAAGATGCTGGAGATGGGCGCCTCTAAGCCCTGGCCGGATGCGCTGCAGACCTTCACCGGCAGCCGGGAGATTTCCGGCAAGGCGATGATGGAATATTTTGCCCCGCTCAAGAAGTGGCTGGACGAACAGAACAAGGGCCAGCCGCAGGGCTGGTAACTTCTGCGAGACTTTCTCCTCCGATTTGTGCAGGTACGCCCGCAAATTGGAGGAGAAGTTGATGCGTACCAAGCGCCTCGTTCTGGCACTGGCCCTGATCGCCCCCGGCGTCGCGAGCGCGCAGGGGCGCCAGCCGGTCACCCTGGAAATCGTCGGCAATGGCTGGACCGACGTGAAGCCGGGCAAGGTGACCCTCGAGGTCGGCTATATCGGCAAGGGCAAGACCGAGGCCGAGGCCAAGCGCGACAGCGCCGCGTTGCTCGCCAAGATCGAGGAGACGCTGAAGGCGCAGGGGCTTTCGGCAGCGGCGATCGGCGACGCGCCGATCGATAGCCTTGCCAAGGCGCAGGCCGAGCAGATGCAGAGCGAGGACGCGGACAGCGCCAGCGATGCCGCGCCGATCGTCACCGATCCCCAGGCGCGGCTGCTGACCTTCCGCACGACGGCGCAGGCGGATGCCGTGCGGGACCAGTTGCTCGTCAACGACTACAAGATCGGCACGCAGCGGGCCGAGCCTGATATCGCCGAGGTCAACGCCGCCGACAAGCAGGTCAAGGCGATGGCGCTGCGTAACGCCCGCGCCGATGCCGAGATCTACGCCAAGGAAATGGGCCTGCGCGTCGCCCGGGTGGTGCGCATCAGCGAAACCGGCAACGGTCCGCTCACCCCCGCCGTCCAGAACAAGATCGAGCTGGCGATGAGCCAGGGGCCGCAGGCGGTGTTCCGCAGTTTCAAGCGGGCGGACGGCGCCACGCATGTCGAGAAGGCGCTGGTCGTCACCTTCGAGCTGCAGTGAGGCTAGCGTCGATCCTCCCCCTGGCGGGGGAGGATCGAGAAGGGCTCAGTCCTCGGGATCCTGGTCGGGGATCATGTTCTCGTCGGCGATCCCGGCATTCCACTCCGCAGAGCTGTCGGTGCCGTCGGGCTGGTGCGCGGTGCCGGGCTGGGTGTCGGGCGTCTCGCGGGTCGGTTCGGGGTTCATGGCGCTCTCCTTGTTTAAGGGAAACGCGCCTGCCGCCGCCTGGTTCAGCTCTGCGTGCGGAACAGGAAGAAGGCGCCCGCCGCGATCAGCGCGAAGCCGATCAGGTGGTTCAGCGTGATCTTCTGCCCCAGATACAGCACCGAGAAGGCCGCGAAGACGGTGAGGGTGATCACCTCCTGCATGCCCTTGAGCTGCGCGGCCGAATAGACCGCGCTGCCCAGCCGGTTGGCCGGCACCGCGAAGCAATATTCGATCAGCGCGATGCCCCAGCTGGTCAGGATGACCAGCAGCAGCGGCGCGCTCTTGAACTTGAGATGGCCGTACCAGGCGAAGGTCATGAAGACGTTGGAGACGAACAGCAGCCCGATCGGCAGCAGGCGATCAATCATCGGCATGGCTGCTCAGCCCGCATAGGCGCCGCGCAGCCGATCCATCGACTCGCGGTGGGTAAGGTCCAGCTGCAGCGGGGTCACCGTGACGAACCCGGCCTCGATCGCGTCGAGATCGGTATCGGGCACGGCCTGGTGCGGCATGCGCCCCATCGCCAGCCAGTAATAGGGGAAGCCGCGCGGATCGAGGCGCTTGTCCAACGCGACGCGGCCATAGTCGCGGAACCCCTGCGAGACGACCCTGATCCCCTGCACCGCATCGGCCGCGATCGGCGGGAAGTTGATGTTGACCAGCGTGCGCGGCTCCATCTCGACGTCGAGCAGCGGCCGCAGCACGCGTTCGCCCCAGGCCTCGGCGGTGTCGAACGGCACCGCGTCGCCCATGCCGCTGCGCGCATAGCGCTGGCTGAGCGCGATCGATCGGATCCCCGCCAGCGCGCCCTCCATCGCCGCCGAGACGGTGCCGGAGTAGCTGACGTCCTCGGCGAGGTTGCCGCCGCGATTGACGCCGGAGAGGATCAGGTCGGGCTTGGCGTCCGCCATCACCTCGGCGAGCGCGAACATCACGCAGTCGGTCGGCGTACCCTTCACCGCATAGCGACCCTCGCCGTGTCGGCGGACACGGAACGGCTCGGTGAGGGTCAGCGAACGGCCCTTGCCCGATTGCTCCTCGGCTGGCGCGACGACGGTGATGTCGTCCGAAATCGTCCGCGCGATCCGCTCCAGCACCGCGAGGCCGCGGGCGTGATAGCCGTCGTCGTTGGTGAGGAGGATCCGCATCAGCCGCGCGGTTCGAGCAGCGTCAGCCCGCCCAGATAGGGCTGGAGCACCGCCGGCACCGCCACCGCGCCATTCTCCTGCTGGTAGTTCTCCAGCACCGCGACGAGCGTACGGCCCACCGCCAGGCCCGAGCCGTTGAGGGTATGGACGAAGCGCGTGCCCTTCTCGCCCTCGGGCCGGTAGCGCGCGTTCATCCGGCGCGCCTGGAAGTCGGCGCAGGTCGAGCAGGACGAGATCTCGCGGTAACGGTCCTGGCCCGGCAGCCACACTTCGAGATCGTAGGTGCGCGCGGCGGTGAAGCCCATGTCGCCGCTGCACAGCTTCATCCGGCGGAAGGCGAGGCCCAGCTTGGTCAGTACGTCCTCGGCGGCGTCGGTCATCCGCTCATGCTCGGCTTCGGACTGGTCGGGGGTGGTGATCGACACCATCTCGACCTTCTCGAACTGGTGCTGGCGGATGAAGCCGCGCGTGTCGCGACCCGCCGCACCCGCCTCGGAACGGAAGCAGGCGGTGAGGGCGGTAAGGCGGAGCGGCAGTTCCTCCTCGCTCAGGATCTTCTCGCGCACCGCGTTGGTCAGGCTCACCTCGGCGGTGGGGATCAGCCAGCGGCCATCGGTGGTCTGGAACAGGTCCTCGGCGAACTTGGGCAATTGGCCGGTGCCGAACAGCGCTTCGTCGCGCACCAGCAGCGGCGGCACGCATTCCTCATAGCCATAGCTGCCGGTCAGCGTGTCGAGCATGAACTGGCCGAGCGCGCGGTGGAGCCGGGCGGCCGCGCCGCGCACGAAGGTGAAGCGCGCGCCGGACATGGCCGCGCCGGTCTCGAAGTCGAGGCCGAGCGCCGGGCCGATCGCGTCATGCTCCTTGGGCGCGAAGGCGAACGCGGGAACGGTACCGCGCTCGTGCACGAACACATTGTCGTTCTCGTCGGCGCCGAGCGCCACGTCGGGATAGGGCAGGTTGGGCAGGGCGGCGAGCCGGCTTTCCAGTTCCTCGCCGACGGCCTTTTCCTCGGCCTCCAGGGCGGGCATCCGCTCCTTAAGCGCTGCGACTTCCGCCATCAGCGCGGCGGCGGCTTCCTCGTCCTTCTTCGCCTTGGCGGCGCCGATGGCCTTCGAAGCCTCGTTACGGCGGGCTTGGCCGGCCTGCAGCTCGGTCACCAGCGCGCGGCGGCGCTCGTCGAGCGCCAGCAGCGCCTCCGACTGCGGCTCCAGGCCGCGCTTGGCCAGGCCCTGGTCGAAGGCTTCGGGATGTTCGCGGAGGAAGCGGATATCGTGCATGGCGCGAACCTATGGCCGGGGCCCGTTCCCCACGCAACCCCGCCGCCGTCCGCCCGTTGGTTGCTCCCGTGAACAGCGACAAGGAGAGTGCGATGCTGGTTCCCCATGATGCGATGGTGGTGGTCGCCGATGGCCGCAAGCTGCTGATGCTGCGCAACCAGGGTGATGCGGAGTATCTTAACCTCGAAGTGGTGCGGAAGCAGCTCCACCCCAACCCGAAGGACTCCGACCAGAAGACCGATTCGTCGGGTGCGTCGTCTTCCACGCGCGGCGGCGGGCAATTTGCGTCGTCCGGCGGGACGATGGGCGAAACCGATTTCCACCAATTGGAAGAAGATCGCTTCGCCGCCGAGGTGGCGGGCATGCTGAAGGAAGAGGCGCTGCGCAACAGCTTCGAGTCGCTGATCATCGTCGCGCCGCCCAAGACGCTGGGCGAACTCCGCAAGCATTACCATGTCAGCGTCAGCGATCGCCTCAAGGGCGAGCTGGCCAAGGACCTAACCGATCATCCGGTGCCGGACATCGAAAAGGCGCTGCAGGGGGCCTGAAGAGTGGTGGCGGATGCGACGCAAACCGTGTCCGCCGCTGCCCTGAAAACTATCGCGGACAAGACCCGCTGCTTGTTCAAATTCAGGACAGAGGCCGTTTCGGGACGGCTTCCCGATGGCGCCTGTCTCGACGCGAAACGAAAAAAAGTGCAAGTGGTTCAGGCGGCGCTAATTTCTACCGACTATAGGGAATTCCCGCCAAAAAGCTTTCGCGACATTGGCTTGTTAATGGCTGCTTGCGAAAGTATAGCGCCTGCGGGCAATGCAGTCTCTCGAGCGGCACGCCACCGGGGACTGGTGTGGAGAGTGGGAATGGCAACTGTTTTGGGCCGTTTTGACGAGCACGATAAAAGCGTTCCTCCGGCCGCGAACGACGGCGACGACGGGTATCGGCCGAGCGACGACGAACCGTTCATGAACCCGCGGCAGCAGGAATATTTCCGCAACAAGCTGAATGCCTGGAAGGACGCGATCTACCGCGAGGCGGCAGGTACTCTGAACCAGCTCCAGTCCGAGCCGCTGCGCGAGGCCGACCTTACCGACCGCGCCTCCAGCGAGACCGACTGGTCGATCGAACTGCGCACCCGCGATCGCCAGCGCAAGCTGATCGCCAAGATCGACGCGGCGCTCCGCCGCATCGAGGAAGGCGAATATGGCTATTGCGAAGTCACCGGCGAGCCGATCCCGCTGGGCCGCCTGGAAGCCCGTCCCACCGCGACGATGACGGTCGAGGCGCAGGAACGGCACGAGCGCAACGAGAAGATCAGCCGGGACGAGTGAAATCTACGTTGGAATCCGCTCCGGCAAAATACCGGGGCGGATTTCGGTTAATCCTTTCGTTAAGAGTTGTTGGTCTACTCCCTGCGGGTGCGAATCCGCCATTGAGAGCCAAGCATGGACCAGCAGTCTTACATCCCCGCCACCCCGCTTTCCGCCGACGACTTTGCGGGCAAGCGCAGCGGTGTCCGCGACAGCCTGTTGCTGACCGCGCAGTTCCGCGTCGACGGCGAGGATGTCGGCACGGTGCGCGTGCGCAATCTTTCGGCGGGTGGGCTGATGGCCGAATATACCGCCCCGGTGGCCTTGCGTACCCCGGTGGAGATCGAGGTCCGCGGTGTCGGCTGGGTGAAGGGCAAGATCGCCTGGGCGGCCGAGGGGCGCGTGGGCGTTGCTTTCGATACCGAGATTGATCCGAAGCTGGCGCGAAAGCCGGTGGGTGGGGGCACCCAGACTCCGGCCTATGTGAAGCCGATCTTCACCCGTCGCTGAGCGACGCCGAACGCTTATCCTCCAGCAATTTCGGTTCTTTCGACGCGCTGCCGCCGACGCTGGTGTGTATATCCTTGGCTCGCGCGGCAAGTTTCTGCCGCGCGACTCCAAGGTTTCGGTAAATAGTCCGTGAATGGGACGGCTATCGCTGCATCTCTTCCTTGACCCGCAGCTTCTCTTTCTTCAATTGCGCTAGGAGTAGGTGATCGGGGAGGGGGCGCTGCGTTTCGGTAGCGATTCGCTGATCAAGCTGCGAATGTTTGGCGTTAAGTGCCGAAAGATGCCCGGTGTGCATGAAGCAGTCCTCCTTCAATGACTCTGAGGGGAGCCAACTACATCATGTTTTGCGCCGCTTGTCGCGTGCAGAATCAACACTGATCGACAGACCGCCGAAAAGCCGCGATGGTTCGCGGGCCGGGCAACGATCCGGCGAGTCGGGCGCACTGGGGGCAAAGAATGGACGAAAGCGAGATCCGGCGGCGGTTGGAACCCCTGCGCGCCGAGCATCGCGATCTCGACGCCGCGATCGCCGCACTGGCGGATACGGGCACGGGGGACCAGCTGCAGATCGCAAGGCTCAAGAAGCGCAAGCTCAAGCTCCGCGACGAGATTTCGATGCTCGAGGACCAGTTGATCCCGGATATCATTGCGTGACTGTTTCGTTTTGCTGCGCTGCGGCAAAATTGGCGCTTTCCGCGGCGCGCGATCCTGTGGCAGCTAGAGGGGCATGAAGCGCCCGGACGCCCTTACCCTGCATCGCCGACTCGTCGACTCGCTCTATGTCGAGGCGATGGTGCTGGCGGACGAGGCGCGCGGCTATTTCGACCAGCTCGGCCGCGACGAGCGCGATGCGCTGGCGGCTCTGAGCCGCGTCGCCTTCTCGTGCGAATCGCTCAAGGTGACGACGCGGCTGATGCACGTCATCGCCTGGCTGCTCACCCAGCGTGCAGTGGATGCGGGCGAACTCCAGCTTGCCGATGCGCGCGCGCCGGGGCGGCGCCTCGGCCCGGCGCCGGAAACCGATTCCGCATTGCTCGAGGACATGCCGCTTCAGGCCGTGACGATCGTGCGCGCGAGCATGGACCTGTATCGCCGCGTCGCCCGGCTGGACTCCGCGTTCGATGTGTCGGTAGTCGCGGTGCCGAGCCCCGCACGGCGGATGCTCGACCGGCTCGCCGGGGCCTTTTGAGCGTCTAGAGCGCCAGCCGCGCCCGCGCGGCGGCATATTCCGCCTGCAGCCGCTCGATCCGCGCCGCCGCCGGCTCGATCGCATGCACCGCGCCGATGCCCTGGCCCGAGCCCCAGATGTCCTTCCACGCCTTGGCGCCGCCGAAGTTCATCGCGCTCGGATCGCTCTCCGGCAAATTTTCCGGATCGAGCCCGGCATTGACGATCGAGGTGCGCAGGTAATTGCCGTGCACCCCGGTGAACAGGTTCGAATAGACGATGTCCTCGGCGCGGCCGTCGACGATCGCCTGCTTGTAGGCCTGCGCCGCGTTGGCCTCTTCGGTGGCGATGAAGGGCGAGCCGATATAGGCGAGATCGGCGCCCATCGCCTGCGCCGCCAGCACCGCGCTGCCCGTGGCGATCGAGCCCGACAGGGCGACGGGCCCGTCGAACCACTCCCGTACTTCCTGGACCAGCGCGAACGGGCTCAGGCGCCCCGCATGGCCCCCGGCGCCGGCCGCGACCAGGATCAGCCCGTCGGCGCCTTTCTCGACGGCCTTGTGGGCGAAGCGATCGTCGATCACGTCGTGGAGCGTGATGCCGCCCCAGCCATGCACCGCCTCGTTGAGCTCGGGGCGGGCGCCGAGCGAGGTGATGACGATCGGCACCTTCCACTTAGCGCAGCTCGCGACATCCTCCTCCAGCCGCGGATTGGAGCGGTGGACGATCTGGTTGACCGCGAAGGGTGCGGCGGGGGTGTCCGGGTGGTCGCGGTCCCAGGCCGCGAGTTCCTCGGTGATCTGGTGCAGCCACTCGTCGAGCTGGCTCTGCGGCCGCGCATTGAGCGCGGGGAAGGAGCCGACGATCCCCGCCTTGCACTGGGCGATGACCAGTTCGGGGCAGGAGATAATGAACAGCGGCGAGCCGATGACGGGAAGCCGCAGACGATCGAAGAGAGCCGGTAGCGCCATGCCCGAGTGATACCGCAGCTACGAAGCCTGTCTAGGCAGGTGTCGGCGACGCTACGGCATGCACGGGCGCCTGCAGCGTCCGCGCGCGACCCGATCGCTGAAACTGCGCGAATCAGTCGATTCGGGTGAGGCCCGTGGCGTATTCGCGCTGCTTGGCGGCGTAGAGGGCGGCACTTGCGCGCAGCATTGCCCGCTGTGCCGCGTCCAGCGGCCGCACGGCACGGGCCGGGCTGCCCAGGATGAGGTGGCCGGCAGGAAATTCCTTGCCCTCGGTGACCAGTGCGCCGGCGCCGACCAGGCATTCGGCGCCGATCACCGCGCGATTGAGGATGGTCGCGCCCATGCCGATCAGCGTGCCGTCGCCGATGGTGCAGCCATGGAGCACGGCATGATGGCCCACCGTCACCTCGTCGCCGATGGTCAGCGGTGCGCCGGGGTCCGAATGGAGCAGCGCGCCTTCCTGGATGTTGCTGCGCGCGCCGATGATGATCGGCGTATTGTCGGCACGGACCACGGCGCCGAACCAGATGCTGGCGCCGCTGGCCACCAGCACGTCGGCGATCAGCTCCGCGCTCGGCGCGACCCACGCATCCGCCGCGACCTGCGGCGCCTTTCCCCCAAAGGCGTAGAGCGGCATGGGGTTTAGAGCGCGAAGCTCTCGAAACCGGCCGGCAGCGGCATGTGCATGCCGAGCGCGAGCGCCAGCGCGACGGCGCCGAGCAGCAGCGCGAGGGTCGAGGACAGCGAGAACAGGCCCCAGCCGACCAGCGTCACGATCGGCGCATCGGCACGCTGCTCGCGGCGGTTGCGCTGCATGGTCAGCAGCACGAAGCCGGCGGCCATTGCGTACAGGAACACGAAGAATTCAGCCATTGCTTCCACCCGATCTCTGCTCGCTTTCAGGGCTAACCCGTTCAGCTTTCAGCATCAATCCAGGGGAATTGCGGATCGCCGCGATGCAGCATGCGTTCGCCGCATTTTTTTGGGAACAAATCACCCTTCAGAGCGTAACGCCGCGCTTCCAGATCGCTATCTCGCGCTCGCCGTTGCGTTCCGCCGCCGTCGGACTGCCCGAGGCGATCGCCGCGATCCGGCCGAGCAACGTGTCGGCAGCGGCGTTCATGTCTTCGGCCAGGACCTGCCCGGCGTCGAAATCGATCCAGCCGGGCTTGCGCGCGGCGAGGTCGCTGTTCGAGGCGATCTTGATCGTCGGCACCGGGAAGCCGAGCGGCGTGCCCCGGCCGGTGGTGAACAGGATGACGGTTGCGCCGGCGGCCGCCAGCGCGGTGGACGAGACCGCGTCGTTGCCCGGCGCTTCGAGCAGCGCGAGCCCCGCTCGCTCCACGCGCTGGCCATAGCCGAGCACGTCGGTGACGGTCGCGTGCCCGGCCTTCTGCACCGCGCCGAGCGATTTTTCCTCCAGCGTGGTGATACCCCCGGCGAGATTGCCGGGCGACGGGTTTTCCGAAACCGGTTCGCCATGCCGGGTGAAATAGGCTTTGAAGCCGTTCACCAGATCGACGATCTTCCCGAACACCGGTTCGCTCTCCGCGCGTGCCATCAGCAGTTGCTCGGCGCCGAAGATCTCGGGGATTTCGGTGAGGATCGCGGTGCCGCCCGCTGCCGTTACCGCGTCGCTCATCCGGCCAACGAGTGGGTTGGCAGTCAATCCTGAGAATCCGTCCGAACCACCGCACTTCACGCCGAGGACGAGCGAGGCGAGCGGTTCCTCGGTCCGCACGGCCTGTTCGGCCTGTTCGATGAGCTGCTCGACCAGCGCGATGCCTTCCTCGACCTCGTCACCCGCCGCCTGCGCGCCGATCGTGCGGAGATTGGGCTGCGAAATGCCCTCCAGCATGCCGCGCATCTGATTGGATTCGCAGCCAAGTCCGACGAGGAGCACGCCGCCGGCATTGGGATGGTTGGCGAGCGCCGTCAGGATCGCGCGGGTGCCCTCCAGATCGTCGCCGAGCTGCGAGCAGCCAAAGGGATGCGCGAAGGCGTGGATGCCGTCGACTCGGCCCTCGAATCGCCTGGCGGCGCGCTCGGCGATCTTCTCGGCTGTGCGGCCGACACAGCCGACCGTGGGAAGGATCCAGATCTCGTTCCTGGTACCGACGCGCCCGTCGGCGCGACGATAGCCGAGGAAGGTCGGCCCCGCATGCATCGGCGCCGCCTCGAAGGCCGGCTGGTAGGCGTAGCTGCCGGTCGCCGCCAGCGCGGTCGCGACATTATGGGTGTGGACATGCTCGCCCGGCGCGATCGCGCGGGTGGCCCGGCCGATCGGGAAGCCGAACTTGTGGACCGGCGCCCCGGCCTTGATCGCCCGCAGCGCGACCTTGTGGCCTTGGGGGATGTCGGCGGCAAGGGTGACCCCCAGCGCCGTCTCGCCGGCCTGCAGCGGGCGGAGGGCGGTGGCGACGGGATCGCGCGGGTCGATCTGGAACAAGGCTAGCGTCATAAACTCCGAGTATAGGACGGCAAGGCCGAACCTCCTAGGGGTATCGCCCCGTGGTTGTGCCCCAATTGCGACGATATGCCCTGAAAAATCCGCACTCGTAGTATTCCGGAGCGGCGAGAACCGGCCGCCTGTGTTTCGGGGCCGTTAAGCCATTGGGCTGTAAAGGGGTATCCACGCCGTGGGGGAGTTGGATCGCGTGAAGGCACCACCGCCGCAGTCGGCCTTGATCAGGGCGATGATGCGCAGTTTCCGTTGGACGATGCGGCTGAGCCAGCCGCAAGCCTGGGCCATCGTCTGTACGGCGATGGTCGTGACCATTGCCGCCGACTGGGCGACCGGGCCGATGGTCTCGATGACGATCGGCTATCTGTTCGTCGACATTCTCGCGGCGTGGACGCTGCGCGAGCGCGCCGGCATCGTCGTCGTGCTGTTCTCGATCTCGCTCGGCTCCGCGTTGAACGGATTTGGCGCGATTCCCGCGGCCGACCTGCACGCGCTATCCGCCTCCGTGGTGGTCTGGAACACCGTGACCCGAGTCGCGGGCGCGGTCATGATCGTTCTGATGGTCGCGACGTTGCGGCACACCATCGACGGCGAGCTGTGGCGTTCCTCCACCGACTATCTCACCCGCTCGCTCAACGGCGGTGCGTTTCGCAGCCAGCTGGAGCGGGTGGCGCAGATCGGGCGCCGTCGAGGCTCCACCCTGCTGCTGCTCTACATGGATCTCGACGGCTTCAAGGCGGTCAACGACCGGCACGGGCACGCCGCGGGCGACATGGTGCTGCGTCGCTTTGCCGACGAGGCACGCGCGCGGATGCGGCCCGACGACCTGTTCGCCCGGCTGGGCGGCGACGAGTTCTGCGCCTTCCTGGCGATCGAGCGCGGCGTGCCGCCGGAGCAGGTTGCCGAAAGCCTGCATGCGCGGCTCAGCGAGGCGCTGCGCTCCACCGGCCATGCGGTCACCTGCAGCATGGGCGCGGTGGTGATCGACGCCCATGCGGCGGGGGATACCGAACGGATGATCGGATTGGCGGACGAGGCGATGCTGGAAGTGAAGCGCAACGGCAAGAATGCGATCCGCATCGCGTTCGACGAGCCCGGCAGCGTGCGGCGGGCGGCATGACGCTCCACTTCTTCTCCGCCGCTTTCCGGCCCGAGGACGAGTCGCGTCGCCAGGGCGCGGTCGACAGCCTGCGCCCGATCGCGCCGAGCGACCCGGTGCTGCAGGAACTGCTCGTCGAGGTCTGCAGGGTGCTGCGGACGCCGATCGCGATGGTGACGCTCACCGATGGCGATGTGCAGCGGATGATCAGCGCGGTCGGGATCGAGCCGGTCATTTTGCCGCGCTCGATCGCCTTCTGCTCGCACACCGTCGCCGCACCGGACGGGCTGCTGAGCGTCCCCGATCTCCATGCCGATCCCCGCTTCCGGGCCAACCCGCTGGTCGCGGGCGGACCCTGCGTGCGCTATTATACCGGCGCGGTGGTGCGCAGCGGGCCGTTCCCGATCGGCGCGGTATGCGGGCTCGACCGGCGGCCGCATGGGCCTGCCTCGTTCCGGCAGCGCGCCCAGCTGCGTCAACTCGCCGACGCGGTTGCCGAGCGGATCGGGGCTGCACCGCGAACCTGCTGAGCGAACGGGTTTTTCCGGGCAATGGCCGCCGCTTGCTTGGAATGGCGCGGCGTTGCGGCTAGGCCGCAGCCTCACGGCAACGGGAGAACGCCATGATCCGCACCGGCCTTATCGGCTTCGGCCTAGGCGGCACCGCCTTCCACGCACCGCTGATCGACGCGGTCGACGGGCTCGAACTGGCGGCCGTCGGTACCTCGCGGGCAGAGGCGGTCGCGAAGGCCTATCCGGGGGTGCCCGCCGTCAGCCCCGAAGCGCTGATCGCCGATCCCGCGATCGATCTGGTGGTGGTGTCGACGCCCAATGCCACGCATTTCCCGCTCGCCAAGGCGGCGCTGGAAGCGGGCAAGCATGTCGTGATCGACAAGCCGCTGACGCCCAGCGCCGCCGAGGCAGAAGCACTGATCGCGCTCGCCGAGGCGCAGGGCCGGCTGCTGGTGCCGTTCCATAACCGCCGCTGGGACAGCGATTTCCTGGCGGTGCAGGCGCTGGTGCAAGGCGGCCGGCTGGGCGAGATCCTGCTGTTCGAGGCGCATTGGGACCGCTTCCGCCCCGAATTGTCGCAGGCCTGGAAGGAAGCCGAGGGCGGCGGGCAGCTGCTCGACCTGGGGCCGCACATGATCGACCAGGCGCTGGTGCTGTTCGGCATGCCCGAGGCGGTGCAGGGCGATGTCGCCCGCCAGCGCGGCAACAGCCCGGTCGACGATTACTTCACGCTGACGCTGTTCTACGGCACGCGGCGGGTGGTGCTGGCGAGCTCGCGAATGATCGCGGCGGCGCGGCCGCGCTTTGCGCTCCACGGTCGTGGCGGCAGCTTCGTGAAATACGGGCTCGATCCGCAGGAGGCGGCGATGCGGGCAGGGGGATCGGTGCGCGATCCGGGGCATGGGGCAGAGGACCCGGCGCAGTACGGCGTGCTGACGCTGCCCGACGGCGCGACCGAGACGATCGCGTCCGAGCGCGGTGACTATCGGCGCTTCTATGCCGGGGTGGCGGCGGCGATCCGTGAGGGCGTTGCGCCCCCGGTCGCTGCCAGGGATGCGCTTGCCGGGCTTCAGCTGATCGAACTGGCCCGGCAGAGCGCCGAAGCGGGGCGGCGTATCGCTATTGCCTGAGCGGACGTCCCCGCGCGCCGTTCGAGACGCGCGGGGCCAAGCCGATTAGGGGTGCCAGCTCACCGACAGTGTTCGCGCCGGCACGGTAACGGTGGTCGTCGCGACGATGTCTTCCGCCGACTGGCCCAGCAGCACCTTGTAGCTGCCCCCGGCGATCTTCCACTGGTGCGCCGCGCCGTCGAACACCGCCAGCAGGCGCGGATCGACGGTGACCGTCACGGTCTTGGACGCGCCCGGCGCCAGCGACACCTTCTGGAAGGCACCCAGCCGCTTCGGCGCTTCCCAGCCCGCGCCCGAGACATAGACCTGCGCCACGTCCGCGCCGGCACGCGTGCCGGTGTTGCGGAGGGTGAAGGTCACGGTCACCTGGCCCTTGGGGGCGGCCGCCTTCAGGCCCGAATAGGCGAAGCGGGTGTAGGACAGGCCGTGGCCGAAGGCGAATTGCGGCTTGTCGCCCTTCGCATCATACCATTTGTAGCCGACCGCGGCGCCCTCGGCGTAGCGGGTCTCGCCCTCGTTGGGCGCGCTCGGCTTGGGCAGCTGGGAGACGCTGCGCGGGAAGCTGGCGGGCAGGTGGCCCGAGGGATTCACCTTGCCGGTCAGCACGTTGGCGATCGCTTCGCCGCCCGACGTGCCGGGATACCAGGCCTCGAGGATCGCGGCGGTCTTGTCGGCCCAGGGGGTGAGCACGGGCCCGCCGGTCTCCAGCACCACCACCGTCTTGGCATTGGCCCCGGCGACCGCGTCGATCAGCGCGTCCTGATTGTCGGTGAGGTTCAGCGACACGTCGAACGCCTCACCCGCCCACTGGGTGGCGAAGACCAGCGCGACATCGGCCTGCTTGGCCGCAGCCGCCGCAGCCGCGGGGTCGGTGCCGTCGACATAGCTGATCGTCGCGCCCGGCAGCTGGCGGCGCAGCGCCTCCAGCGGCGAGGACGGGTGGTACATCACCGGGCCCGGCCAGACCTTCGGCTCCAGCCCCGGCACCGCATTGCCGCCGACCGGATAGACCAGCGACGAACCGCCGCCCGCCAGCACGCCCTTGTCGGCATGGCCGCCGATCACGACGATCCGCTTGGCGCTGCCGACCAGCGGCAGCACGTCGCCCTTGTTCTGGAGGAGCACGATGCCCGCCTCGGCATCGGCGCGGGTGACGTCGGCATGGGCGCTGAGCATCGCCGGGGCGAGATCGAGCGGCGCGGACGTGATCGGGTGATCGAACAGCCCGTGCGCGAACATCGAGCGGAGGATGCGGTGCGCCATCTCGTCGAGGCGCGCCTTGCTCACTTCGCCCTTGGCGATCGCGGCCTTGAGCGGCTCGCGGAAATAGGGCTGCTCGTCGAACGGCCAGCCCGATTCCTGCTCGAGACCCGCATTGGCCGCGGCGACCGTGGTGTGGGTCGCGCCCCAGTCGGACATCACGAAGCCCTTCCAGCCCCAGTCGCGGCGCAGCACGTCGGTGAGCAGCCAGGGCTGTTCGCACGCCCACAGCCCATCGACCTTGTTGTAGCTGCACATCACCGAGCCCGGATCGGACTTCTCGATCGCGATGTTGAAGGCGAGCAGGTCGCTCATCCGCGCGGCGGTGCGATCCAGCACCGCATTCATCTTGTTGCGATCGGTCTCCTGGTCGTTGATCGCATAATGCTTCACGGTGGAGATGATGTGGTTGGACTGGATGCCCGCGATCTGCGCGCCGACGATCGTGCCGGCGAGCAGCGGATCCTCGCCGCCATATTCGAAGTTGCGGCCGTTGCGCGGCTCGCGCAGCAGGTTGACGCCGCCCGCGAGCATCACGTTGAAGCCCGAGGCGCGCGCCTCCGCACCGATCATCGCGCCGCCCTTGAAAGCGAGCGCGGGATCCCAGGTCGCGGCGGTGGCGATGCCCGAAGGGAGCGAGGTGCGGCCGCGCTTGCGCTCGGCACCGCCCTGCGTCGCGACGCCGACGCCGGCATCGGTCTGCCACTGTGCCGGAATGCCCAGGCGCGGAATGGCGGGGACATAGCCGGCAGAGCCCGGACGTGCGTCGGCGGGGGTCTTGAAGTTCTTCGGCGCGAAGTCGGTGCCGAACAGGCCGAACACCAGGGTCAGCTTCTCGTCCTCGGTCATCTGCGCGAGAATCGCCTTGGCGCGCGCATCGGGTGAGAGCTTGGCGTTGGTCCAGGGGCGCGAGGCCTGCTGCTGGGCCAGCGCGGGTGCCGTGAAGGCCGTGGTGGCGGCGAGCGCCAGCAGCGGGGCCGCCAGTTTGAGGGTGTATCGTTTCATGTCGTCCTCTCCTCCCGGATCGTTTGTCAACGTTGTCCGCTGCCTAGCATAAGAACGGCCGCCGACAAGAGCCGGCGGCCGTCTGCGCGGCGTGCGGGATGCTATCAGATGCGGATGCGCACCGGCACCGATTTCGCCGCGGGCGTCTTCGAGGCACTGTCATGGTGGCGGAGGGCGATCAGCGGGTTGAGCTCGGGATAATAGCCCGCGACGCAGCCTTCGGGCAGGTTGAAGGGCAGCACCTCCAGCCCCTCGACCACGCGGTCCACGCCGTCCGAATCGTCGCCGACCAGCGCCACGCGCTGGCCTTCCTTCAGTCCGGCGCGTGCCATCTCCGCGGGACTGATCAGCAACACGTCGCGCTTGCCTTCGATGCCGCGCAGCCGGTCCGAATAACCGTAGACGGTGGTGTTGAATTGGTCGTTCGAGCGCAGCGTCATCAGGCGGTAGACGCCGTCGGCATCGGCGAAGCCGGTGGCGTTGAGGTGGCTGGGCACGGTGAACTCGGCCTTGCCGCTCTCGGTCTTCCAGTCGCGGTCGCGGGCGCTGTTGCCCTTGAAGAAGCCGCCGGGGGTGAAGAGCCGCTGGTTGAAGTCCTTGAACTTGTCCGGATAGGTCGTCTCGATCGCATCGCGGACCAGCGCATAGTCGTTCGCCCAGGCGTCCCAGGGCACATTGGGATTGGGGTCGAGCGTCGCTTCGGCGATGCCCGCGACGATCGCCATCTCGGGCTGGAGGTGCGGGCTGGCCGGCTTGGCCTCGCCGATCGAGCCGTGGATGCAGCTCAGGCTGTCTTCCATCGTCACCACCTGCGGCGTGCCGTCGCGCACGTCGCGTTCGGAGCGGACGAGCGTGGGGAGCAGATAGGCGGTCTCGCCGCAGAACAGATGCCCCCGGTTGAGCTTGGTGGCGATCTGGACGGTGAGGCCCATGCCGGTCCAGGCCTTCTCCATCACCCGGTGATCGGGGATCGCGCGGAGGAAATTGCCGCCCAGTCCAAGGAACGCGTTGATCTCCCCCTTGGCGATCGCCTCGCAGCCGGTGACGGTGGTGTAGCCCTCGTCGCGCGGCGGCTGGAAGCCATATTGCTCGGAAAGCTGGTCGAGCGGCACCAGCTCGGGCTTTTCCGAGATGCCGACGGTACGCTGACCCTGCACGTTGGAATGGCCGCGCACCGGCGAGACGCCCGCGCCGAGCCGGCCGATATTACCGCGCAGCAGCATCAGGTTCACGACGCCGGCGACATTGTCATAGCCGCCGACATGCTGGGTGAGGCCCATGCCCCAGATGCCGATCGCGCTTTCCGCCGCGATATAGACGTCGGCGGCTTCGATCAGGTCGGTGCGGGGCAGGCCGGTCTCGGCCTCGATCGTTTCCCAGCTGGTGCTGCGGACCTTCTCGGCGAACGCCTCGAAGCCGTGGGTATGCTCGGCGATGAAGGCATGGTCGAGCACGCCGCCGCGGCGATCCTCCTCGGCCAGCACATGCTTGGCGATGCCGAGCATGGCGGAGATGTCGCTGCCGGGCTTGAGCTGGTAATATTGGTGCGAGATCTTGGTCTTGCCGCCGGTGACCATCTGGATGCTCTGCGGGTCGCGGAACTCCAGCAGGCCCTTTTCGCGGAGCGGGTTGAACGTCACGATCTTGGCGCCGCGCTTGCGGGCCGCGGTCAGCGTATGGATGAAGCGCGGGCTGTTGGTGCCGGTGTTCTGGCCGAAGAAGAAGATCGCGTCGCAATGCTCGAAATCCTCGAGCAGGCACGTGCCCACCGGCGCGCCGATCGTCGACTTGAGCGCGACCGAGGTGGTCTCGTGGCACATGTTCGAGCTGTCGGGCAGGTTGTTGTGCCCATAGAGCCGCGCGAACAGCGCCCAGGCATAGCTGGTCTCCAGGCTCGCCTTGCCCGATGCGTAGAAGATCGTGCGCTTGGGATCATAGCCGCGCAGCTTCTTGCCGATCGCCCGATAGGCTTCGTCCCAGGTGCAGGGGAGGTATTTGTCGGTGGCGCGGTCGTAGCGCATCGGGTTGGTCAGGCGGCCGGCCTGTTCGAGGTCGTAGTCGCTCCAGCCCTTCAGCTCGGTAAGGGTGTGCTGGGCGAAGAACTCGGGCGTGGCGCGGCGGGTGGTGAGATCCCACAGGGTCGCCTTGGCGCCGTTTTCGCAGAATTCGAACATGTGCGGCTTGGCCGGCTTGGTCCAGGCGCAGGAGGTGCACATCATCCCGCCGGGCTTGTTCTGCTTGGCGAGCGTCTTCAGGGCGTCCTTGCTCGGGCGTTCGGCGCCGGCGACCAGCGCCATGCCGCGCATCGAGCCCCAGCCACCCTCGGCGCCCGCATAATGTATCGTTCCGTCTTTCGCCCGGGCCATCGCCACGCTCCTTGCACCACGTATCCTGCCTCTATCCCTGGGGCGGACGCCTGCCTATCTGCAACCCATGGATATGTGGTTCGATCGCATGACGCCCGACGGGTCGGAGACCCGGCTCCAACGCAGCTTGATCCCCGAAGTGCCGGTCGCGATCGAAATCAACGGCCTGGGCTATGCCGTGATGATGGCGACGCCCACCGACCTGGAGGATTTCGCCACCGGCTTCGTCGCCGCCGAGCGGCTGGGGGCGGCGGTGGACGTGGAAAGCCACCAGGCCGAGCAGGGCGTGGTGCTGCGCGTGACGCTGGCCGATCCCTCGACGGTGATCGAGCGGGTTCGACACCGCACCACCGATTCTAGCTGCGGACTGTGCGGGATCGACAATCTCGAAGCGGCGCTGCGTCCGCTGCCGATGGTCGAGGCGGAAAGCATGGCGTCTTCGGCGGCCATCTTCCGTGCGGCCGAAGCGCTGCGCGACCATCAGCCGCTCAGCCGCGAGACGGGGGCGGCGCATGCAGCTGCGCTCTGCTCGGCAGATGGCGAGATCCGCTTGGTCCGCGAGGATGTCGGGCGGCACAACGCGTTCGACAAGCTGGTCGGCGCGATGGCGCGGCAGGGGCTGGGCTGGGACGGGGGCTTCGCGCTGATCAGCGCGCGCTGCTCGTTCGAGCTGGTCGAGAAGGCGGTGCTGGCGGGCTGTCCGCTGCTCGCCGCCATCTCCGCCCCGACCGCATTGGCCGCGGAGCGGGCCCGCGCGGCGGGCTTGCGGCTCGCCGCGCTGGTACGGCCGGATGCGATGCTCCGGCTGGTGCCATGAAGCCGCTCGGCGCGATCCTGGCGGGCGGCCTGTCGCGGCGCTTCGGATCGGACAAGGCACTGGCGCCGCTCGACGGGCGCGCGCTGATCGACCATGTCGCCGCTGCGCTGGCACCCCATTGCGACGGCGTGATCCTGTGCGGGCGGGCAGGTGAGGGCGGCGTACCCGATCGGCCCGCTGCGGGGCTGGGACCCTTGGGCGGGCTCAACGCCGCACTTCACGAAGCTGCCGCGCGCGGTGCGGCGCGCGTGCTCGTCGCGCCCTGCGACACGCCGCTGCTGCCGGCGGCATTGCTGGAAGCGCTGGTGGCACACGATGGGTCTTGCTTCGTCGCGCAGCTGCCGGTGCTAGGTATCTGGGATGCCGCGCTCGCGCCCTTGTGCGACGCCTATATCGCGTCCGGCGCACGCACCTCGATGAAGGCCTGGGCCGCGCATGCGGGCGCCGAGGCAATCGATTGGGGGGCGGCCATTCCGAACATCAACTCCTGCGACGATCTTTCGAGGGTCACCGGGTTTTTTCCTTAGTTCCGCTTCTCATTCGCATGCGCTACGTCGTGCGCAATTTTCTGTCGGCGACGGCCGATGGCAGGGGGATGGATGGAAAGCCTGTTTGCAGCCTTCTGGAGCGGCAACTACTCGCCCCACGGCTATTGCCTGTCATGGCAGCCGCTTCTGCTGTGGACCCACATCGTCGCCGACGCGCTGATAGCGCTGTCATATTTCTCGATCCCGATTGCGCTGGTGGCGCTGGTGCGGAGCCGTAAGGATCTGGCGTTCGGCTGGGTGTTCTGGTGCTTCGCACTCTTCATCCTTGCGTGCGGCTTGACGCATGTGATGGGCGTGGTCACCTTGTTCAGCCCCGTTTATGGCCTGGAGGCCCTGATCAAGCTGGTAACGGCAGCGGCGTCGGTAACCACCGCGATCCTGCTCTGGCCGCTGCTGCCAACGCTGACCAAGCTCCCCTCCTCGGAAAAGCTCAAGGAAGCCAATGCCCAGCTCGCGGCAATGGTCGAGCAGCGCGATGCCGCGCTCGCCGAGCTGAAGAGCGAAGTCGCGCAGCGTGAGAATGTCGAGGCGGCGCTGCTTCAGGCGCAAAAGCTGGAAGCGGTGGGCCAGCTTACCGGCGGGATCGCGCACGATTTCAACAATCTGCTGCAGGCGATCGCCGGCAATCTCGAGCTGATTTCCCGCAAGCCCGACGATGCCGATCGCGTGATCCGCTGGACCTCGAGCGCGCTCGATGCGGTGGAGCGCGGACGCCAGCTGACCGGGCAGTTGCTCGCCTTCTCCAGCAAGCAGCGGCTGGACGTGAAGTCGGTGCGGCTGGCCGAGCTGGTCGGCGGCATGGCCGGGCTGGTCGAACGCGCCGTGGCGCCGCTGGGGCGCGTGCGGATCGAACGGATCGATCCCGTGTGGAACGTGCAGACGGACGCGCTCCAGCTCGAACTCGCGGTGCTCAACCTTGCCTTCAACGCGCGCGACGCGATGCCGGAGGGCGGGGTGCTGACGATCTCGGCCGAGTTGCGCAGCGGCAAGGTCGCGCCCGACCTGCCGGCCGGCGACTATGTCGCGCTGCGGATCGCCGATACCGGCATGGGCATGCGGCCCGAGGTGGTGGCGCGCGCAGTGGAGCCGTTCTTTTCGACCAAGGGCGTCGGCAAGGGCACGGGCATGGGACTGTCGATGGCGTTCGGTGTGCTGCGCCAGTCCGGCGGCACGCTGTTAATTGACAGCGCGTTGGGGCAGGGCACTACCGTCACGTTGCTGCTGCCGCTCGCAACCGTCGAGCCGCGCCGCGACGTGCAGGACGATGCCGCCCGTGACGAGCGGATCAGCCTGGCGGGGATGACGATCGCGCTGGTCGACGACGATGCCCATGTTCGCGCTTCGCTTGCCGAGATGCTGCGCTCGGCGGGGGCGGTGGTCGAGGAGGCGGCGGATGGCGCGGCCGGCGTCGCGCTGGTGCAGAGCCGGTCCTTCGGCGCGCTGGTGGTCGATTTCGCAATGCCCGAGCTGAGCGGCAGCGAAGTCGCCACCCAGGTCGCTGCCAGCGATCCGCAGCTGCCGGTGATCCTGATCACCGGCTTTGCGGACTCGAACAAGCTCGACGCGATCGCCTCGCCCAACGTCACCATCTTGCGCAAGCCGTTCGATTCGCACGAATTGCTGCGCAAGATCCGCGCGGTCGCCCGCGGCTGAGGCCGCTCAGGGCAGCGCGGCGCGCAATTCCTCGATCCAGGCCGTCGCGACGCTGTCCGACGGCGCGCGCCAGTCGCCGCGGGGGCTGAGCGCGGCGGCACCCGAGACCTTCGGCCCGTTGGGCAGCGCCGAGCGCTTGAACTGGCTGATTTGAAAGAAGCGGAACAGGAAGGTCTCCAGCCATTTGGCGATCGTCGCCAGGTCGTAGCTGTTGCGCCCTTCCGCCGGGAAGCCGATCGGCCACAGGCCCGCTTCGGCATCCTTCCAGGCGTGCCAGGCGAGAAACGCCACCTTGGACGGCTTGAGCCCGAAGCGCGCGATATGGTGCAGGAAGAAATCGTGCAGCTCGTAAGGGCCGATCCGGTCCTGCGTGCTCTGCATCTTGCCGTCGGCGTCGGCGGGGACGAGCTCGGGCGAGATCTCGGTATCGAGGATCGAGAGCAGCACCGTCGCCGCCTCGCCGTCGAACTGGCCGCTCTCGACGCTCCAGCGGATCAGGTACTGGATCAGCGTCTTGGGTACGCCGGCATTGACGCCGTAATGGCTCATCTGGTCGCCGACGCCATAGGTGGACCAGCCCAGCGCCAGCTCGGAAAGGTCGCCGGTGCCGAGCACGAAGCCGCTGTTCTGGTTGGCGAGGCGGAACAGATAGTCGGTGCGCAGGCCTGCCTGGACGTTCTCGAAAGTGACGTCATAGACCGGCTCGCCCTGCGCGAAGGGATGGCCGATGTCCGCCAGCATCTGCCGCGCGGTAGGACGGATGTCGATCTCGGCGGCGGTGATCCCGATCGCGCGCATCAGCGCCCAGGCATTGGCCTTGGTACCCTCGCTCGTCGCGAAGCCGGGCATGGTATAGCCCAGGATATCGGTGCGGGGGCGGCCGAGCCGGTCCATCGCCTTGGCAGCGACGATCAACGCGTGCGTGGAATCGAGCCCACCGGAAATGCCGATGATGAGGGACTTGCTCTTGGTCGAGGCGAGGCGCTGGCGCAGGCCTTCTACTTGGATATTGAACGCCTCGTAGCAATCCTCCTCCAGCGCCGACGGCGTGTTGGGGACGAAGGGGAAGCGACGGGTCGGGCGGAGCAGCCCGCGATCGGCGAAATCCGGCTGGTGCGCGAAGGCGATCCGGCGGAAGCGGGTCTCGGGCATGCCGGCGTTGCGGGCATTGTCGTTGAACGTGCCGTCGCGCATCCGCTCGAGCCGCAGCCGCTCGAGGTCGAGATCGGCATAGGTGATCGCATCGGCCAGCTCGAAGCGCTGCGAGGCGGCGAGCTTTTCGCCGAACTCGTAGATCAGCCCCTGGCCGTCCCAGGCAAGATCGGTGGTGCTCTCGCCGGGGCCCGAGGCCGAATAGAGATAGGCCGAGATCGTTCGCGAGCTCTGCGAGGCGCAGAGCAGCTCGCGCTCGCGGCCCTTGCCGATCACGATGTTCGAGGCGGAGAGGTTGCACAGCACCAGCGCGCCGGCCATCGCACCCTCGGTGGAGGGGGGCTGGGGCGCCCAGTAATCCTCGCAGATCTCGATGTGGAAGACGAAGTCGGCCAGGTCTTCCGCTGCGAACAGCAGGTCGGGGCCGAACGGCACCGTCTGGCCGGCGACGGTGATCTCCAGATCGCGCAGCCCCGAGCCCGAGGCGAACCAGCGCTTCTCGTAATATTCGCGGTAGTTGGGCAGGTAGGTCTTGGGCACCACGCCGAGGATGCGGCCGCGCGCGATGGCCACCGCGCAATTGTAGAGCCGGCCGTTGCGCGCCAGCGCCGCGCCGACCAGGAGCACCGGCTTCAGCGTGCGGCTCGCCTCGACGATCGCGGCGATGCCGGCCTGTGTGGAGGCGAGGATCACGTCCTGCAGATGCAGGTCGTCGATTGCATAGCTGGTGACGTTGAGTTCGGGGAAGACGAGGATGTCAGCCCCGGCGGCATCCCCCTGCTGCGCCAGCGCGATCGTCGCGCGGGCATTGGCGGCGGGATCGGCGACGGTGCCGACGGGCGTGCAGACGCCCGCGCGGATCATGCCGTGGCGGTGGAGCGCGAAGAACGGGTGCGGATCGGCCATGCATGTGTCCTATGCCGCGGACCATGGCCTGCCAACCCCGCGGCGGCGGGATGTGTTCGGGGTTTTAGCGAAACCTAGCCCCTCCCCTTCAGGGGAGGGGTTGGGGTGGGGCAGTGTCTCACCGAGACCAACTTCTGGTCTGGAATCCCTCCACCCCCAACCCCTCCTCCCAGGAGGAGAGGCTTGAATTGCGCCCGCTTACGCCTTGGTCGCGTAGATCAGGCGGCCGGGCCCGAGGCGCTCGAACACCTTGGCCAGCTGGCGCTCGCCGACCGCGAAGCAGCCCTGGCTGCGGCCGAGCTTGCCGTGCTTCGACACCATGTCCGGGTTCGCATACCAGGCCGAGTGGACGACGATCGCGCGGGCCAGCGCATTGTTGTTGGTCGGGTCGAGCCCGATCAGCCGCTGCGAATCCCCATGCTTGCCGACATAATAATCGGCGGTGAGGAACGCGCCTTCGCAGGTAGCCTCGGAATTGATCTGGTTGGAGAAGCGCTGGAGCACGCCGGTATGGCCGGGATCGGAACCGATGCCGTGCGAGACCAGCAGCGGCTCGACTTCGCCGGTGCCCATATTGACCAGGAAGAAGCGCGGCTGCGACGACGGCAGCGAGAAGTCGGCCACCGCGATGCGATCGTGCGTGTCGACATGCATCGAGTGCCGGTCTAGCGCGGCGGTCGCGCGCTTGAACAGCTCGGGACGAATGCCGGCCGGGACGATCCGCGCCTGAGCGGCGACCTTGGGTGCCGGGTTGAGCGCGGCGACCGGCGCGGGCTGGATACGCGGCGCCGGTGCCGCGGCCGCCATCGTGGTGCCGATCGTGCGCGAGGCGCAGGCCGAAACCGCCGCGCCGCTTGCCATTACCAGCGCCGATTTGAGCAAAGCCCGACGCGTTTGTACCGAAGCGTTCGAATCCATGATCTTTGTTCTGCGCCCGCAAATATCTGTCATGCCCCGAAACCGTATAGCAGAAGGATCGTTAATGATGGTCCCGCGAATGCCCGTAGGTGGCGCGTTTCGGCGCACCTGCTGCCCGGTTCACCGAGCCGTCATGCCGTTTCGGGACGGGGGCTGTTCACGATTGTGCGAATCGCGCCGCATCGCACTGGCATCGTTGATCTGTTCCTGCAGCGAAAAATTCTGTGTCGCGCGGCGCCTGCGAAGCGCTAGAGGCGCGGCATGACCATGTCCTATGAACAGGCCGTCGCGGCGCTGATCGAGGCCGGCAAGCGGCTCGACGCGCGCGGCTGGGCGCCGGCGACCTCGGGCAACTACTCGGCCCGGCTCGACGACGGCAGCATGGCGCTGACGGTGTCGGGGCGCCACAAGGGCCGGCTGACCAGCGACGGGATCATGCGCGTGGACGTGGACGGCCGGCCGCTCACTGCCGGCAAGCCCTCGGCCGAGACCGATCTGCATCTGGCGATCTATCGACTGTTTCCCGAAGCCGGCGCGGTCCTCCACGGTCATTCGCCGCAGGCGGTGGGGCTGAGCCGCGCGACCGATGCCGACTGCATCACGCTGGCGGGGCACGAAATGCTCAAGGCCTATCCCGGTCACACGACCCACGAGGCCGAGGTGCGGCTGCCGATCGTCGACAACAGCCAGGACATGGCCGTGATCGAAGCGGCGATCCGCCCGGCGCTGCTGGCGCCCGGGGCCATTCCGGCGTATCTCATTCGCAGCCACGGGCTCTATGCCTGGGGCAAGGACGTGGACGAGGCCGAACGCGTGCTGGAGGCGACCGAATGGATGATCGCCGCCGAGCTCGCCGAGGCCAGCTTCAGACGGGCATGGGCACGATGAGCCGACTTCGTATCTTCTCCGAAAAAGAGGCAGCGCCGCTGCTCGACACCTGGGATCCGGTGACGATTGCCGAGGAGCTGGCGATCCGCGGCGTGCGGTTCGAGCGCTGGCCCTCGCGTGCGATCGCGGCCGATGCCGATCAGGACGCCGTGCTCGCCGCCTTTGCCCCCGAGGTCGAGCGGCTCAAGGGCGAGCAGGGTTATCGCTCGGTCGACGTGATCCGGATGGTGCCCGACCATCCCGAAAAGGATACGCTCCGCACCAAGTTCCTCTCCGAGCATCGCCATGCCGAAGACGAGGTGCGCTTCTTCGTCGAAGGCGAGGGGCTCTTCACACTGCATCTGAACGACCGCGTCTATGCGGTTCTCTGCACTGAGGGCGACCTGATCTCGGTGCCGGCAGGAACGCCGCACTGGTTCGACATGGGGCCGAGCCCGCGCTTCACCGCGATCCGGCTGTTCACCAATCCGGACGGGTGGATCGCCCAGTTTACGGGCGACGCGATCGCCGATCGCTTCCCGCGCCACGAGCCCATCGCCGCCTGACGCGCGGCGCAGCGAGTATCTCCATGACCCAGACCAAGGCCGTCCTGCTCGACATCGAGGGGACCACGAGCAGCATCGCCTTTGTGGCGGAGGTGCTTTTCCCCTACGCTGCCAAGCATTTGGCAAGCTATGTCGAGGCGCATTCTGAAGAAGTCGCGCTGATCCTCGCCGAGGTGCCGGGCGAGGACAAGGTGGCGACCTTGCTGGATTGGATTGCCGAGGATCGCAAGGCGACGCCGCTCAAGACCCTCCAGGGGCTGATCTGGGCGCAGGGCTATGCCGACGGCACGCTGCAGGGGCATGTCTATCCCGATACGCCCGAGGCGCTGCGTCGCTGGTACACCGCCGGGGTCGCGATCTACATCTATTCCTCGGGGTCGATTGCGGCGCAGAAACTGATCTTCGGCCATTCGATTGCAGGTGACCTCACGCCGATGCTCTCCGGCTATTTCGACACCACGACCGGACCCAAGTGCGAAGCTGAGAGCTATGCCAAGATTTCGGCTGCAACTGGCTTTGAAGCAAAGGAGATCCTTTTCGTGTCAGACATGCAGCCCGAGGTCGATGCCGCCCGCGCGGCGGGTCTCGGCGCGCTGCTGATCGACCGCGCCGGCGGACCGGCAGACATTCATTCGCTCGCGGAGATTCGCCTGTGATCCTCGAAGGCACGCATACCCGCTCGATCACGCGCACCGCGGACGGGAAGGGCGTTCGCATCCTCGACCAGCGCCAGCTCCCCTGGGAGATTCGCTGGGTCGAACTGCGCGACCTCGATGCGGCGGCCGTGGCGATCCGCGAGATGTGGACGCGCGGTGCGCCGATGATCGGGGCGACCGCCGCCTACGGCCTCGCCATGGCGCTGGCGGTGGATGCGAGCGACGCCGGGCTCGACACCGCCTATGCGACGCTGGTCGAGACGCGGCCTACCGCGATCAACCTGCGCTGGGCGCTCGACCAGGTCCGGGCGGCGGTGCAGGGGCTGCCGGAGGCCGACCGCGCCGCTGCTGCTTATGCGCGTGCCGATGCGATTTGCGACGAGGATGCCGAGCTCTGCCGTTCGATCGGCGAGCATGGGCTGGAGCTGCTCCGCGACCTTCACGCCAGGCACCCGGACCGGCCGCTCAACATCCTCACCCATTGCAACGCCGGGTGGCTGGCGACGGTGGACTATGGCACCGCGACGGCGCCGATCTACCTCGCCCACGATGCCGGTATCCCGGTGCATGTGTGGGTCGACGAGACCCGCCCGCGCAACCAGGGCGCACTGCTCACCGCCTTCGAGCTGCGCAACCATGGCGTGCCGCAAACGGTGATCGCCGACAATGCCGGCGGCCTGCTGATGATGCAGGGACAGGTCGACGCGGTGATCGTTGGCACCGATCGGGTGACCGCCAATGGCGACGTCTGCAACAAGATCGGCACCTATCTGAAGGCGCTTGCGGCCCATGACAACGGCGTGCCCTTCTATGTCGCGCTGCCCTACACGACCTTCGATCCGGCGACCGCCAGCGGCGCCGACATCCCGATCGAAGCGCGCGCGGCGGAGGAAGTGACGCGGCTCACCGGTCCCGACGAGGCAGGGTGCATCGCGACGATCCGCGTTACGGATTCCCCCGCGCTCAATCCCGCCTTCGACGTGACACCGGCGCGGCTGGTGACGGGCTACATCACCGAGCGCGGGGTGCTCGACCGGATCTGAGGCTTCAGGAGAGCGCCGTGCGCCACGCCTTTACCCGCGCGAGCGCCTCGTCCAGCACTGCATCTTCCTTGACGAAGCAGAAGCGGACGACATTGGTCACCGGGTCCTCGGCATAGAAGGCCGAGACCGGAATCGTCGCGACCTTGGCCTCGTCGACCAGGCGTTCGCTGAAGGTCACGTCGTCCATCGCCAGCCCCGAGGCGGCGAGATCGACCGACAGGAAATAGGTCGCGGCACTCGGCAGCACCGCGAAGCCGGCGTCGCGCAGGCCCGCAGCGAGCCGGTCGCGCCCGGCTTGGAAACGGTGGCGGGCGTCCTGCACCCAATGGTCTTGAGTCGCCAGCCCCTCGGCCACCGCCCATTGCAGGTTCGGCGGGGTGGTGAAGGTGAGGAACTGGTGCGCCTTCGCCATCACCCGCGCCAGGGGCGGGGCGGCGCACATCCAGCCGACCTTGAAGCCGGTCAGCGCGAAGATCTTGCCCGCACTGCCGATCTTCACCGTCCGCTCGCGCATGCCGGGAAAGCCGATCAGCGGCAAATGGCGGGCGCCGTCGAAGGTGACATGCTCCCACACCTCGTCGCAGATCGCGGTGAGATCGTGCGCGACGCAGAAGTCTGCGAGCATCGCCAGGTCCTCGGCGCTGGTCATGGTCGCGGCAGGGTTGAGCGGGTTGTTGAGCAGGATCAGCCGGGTCTTCGGCGTCACTGCGGCTTCCAGCGCCGTGCGCTCGATCCGCCATTCGGGCGGGCTCAGGCGGACAAAGCGGGGCACGCCGCCGGCGCGGCGGATCAGCGGCACATAGGCGTCATAGAGCGGCTGGAAGCAGAGCACCTCGTCACCGGGCTCGATCAGCGCGAAGAGCGCGGCGGCCAGCGCCTCGGTCGCGCCCGAGGTGACGATCACTTCCTCGGCCGCGAGGTTCAGTGCCTGATGGCGGGCATAGTGATCCGCCACCGCCTGGCGCAGCTCGGGCAGCCCAGCCATCGGCGGATATTGGTTCGATTTCTCCAGCACTGCGCGTGCGGCGGCCTCCAGCACCGGCTCGGGTCCGCGGCCGTCGGCAAAGCCCTGGCCGAGATTGATCGCGCCGTTCGCGCGGGCGCGGGCGGACATGGCTTCGAAGATGGTGGTGCCCATCGAGGAATAGATCGGGTTCATCGCAGACCGCTATGGCGGAGTGCGGTTGCGCCTTGCAAGCCGGGGGGGAACCGCCGCATGAAGAAGGCGGTTGATGACCGCGTGTGTCGAAGGAAGATGATGACCAAGAAACCGCCCGTGCCCGCCGAATCGCAGTCGCCCTATCCCAAGGCCGAAGCGCCGCACGCGGGGGAAGGGGAGGCGCTCGCCGTCGCCAAGGAAATGGCCGAGGCGGCCAAGCGCCGCATGCCGAGCTCGCGCCAGATCGGCATGGGCGCCGCGATCGGCGTCGGCTCTGCCGCGATCGTGGCGGGGTTGCTCTACTGGAAGGGTGGTCGCAAGGAGCGCAAGTAACGCCAACTGCGACGAGCGGCCGGGCGCAGCGAGGTCGCGCGTCCGCCGCCTTGGCTGTCCCAACTATCCACGGCCCTGCATGCAATCTGCGGGACTGCGTACTATAACGTAGACACCGCTGCGCGATCCCGGCCTATTCGGAGCATCCGACCCGGCGAGCGGCCTCTGCACGTTCACTCCGAGTTTCTCCGGAGCGCCTTACGCGCTTCTACGGGGCATTGTTTATGCGCCCGGTGACCGATCGGTAAGAGATCGTTCCTATAATGCGATAAACCACAGACCGGGAACGGGGTTGGGAATGCGCGTGCAGGTTCGGTTTCTAGCCATTGCTGGTACTTCGGTCGCCTCTGCGGCCGCGGGCTGCCCGGCGTTGCCGCCAGACGCCGACTGCGCGTGACCACGCCCGTTCTCTCCATTTCGGCGATCGGCTCGGCCCTAGCGCAGGCCGCGATCGACAACAGCATGTTCGGGCGCGCCAAAAACTATCGGAAAGACCAGAAATGATTGCATCGATGAAAATTCCGAGGAAGCTCGCACTGTCGTTCCTGCTGATCTGCGCATCGGCAGCGATCGTGATGATCGTGTTCTTCATGAACATCTCGATGATCCGTTCGGTCACCGACCAGAACAATCTCAGCCAGCAGATCCATTCGAAGACGCTGACGCTGGAGACGGCGCTGCTGCGCCAGAACAGCCAGCTGCGCGGCTTCCTCGTCACCGCCGATCCGACCTATCTGAAGTCGTACGACGAAGGTCGCAGCGAATATGACGAGACGTCGGCCGAGCTGGAAAAGCTGCTCACCGATCCGGGGTTGCTGGAGGCCCTGCGCAAGTCGCGCGCCGAAACGCTCTCGTGGCGCGAGAAGTGGGGCGATCGCCTGATCAGCGAAGTGAAGGCGGGCAAGCGCGAGGAAGCCCAGGCGGAAGTTCGCGGCGCCGGCAAGGCCGTGCTCGTCTCTGCCGCGGTGCTGCCGCTGCGCGCGATCAAGGACGCCCAGGCCGAAGCGATCGAGAAGAACGGCGCACGCCAGGAAGGCGCGATCAGCACCGCGACCACCGTGCTGATCATCGGCGCGATCGCGCTGATCGGTATCGCCATCGGTCTCGCGGTCACGCTCAGCAGCATCATCGCCCGCCCGATCAGCCAGCTGACCCGTACCATGGCGGATCTCGCTGCCGGCCGGAACCACGTGGAAGTGCCCGCCACCGCGCGTGGTGACGAACTGGGCGACATGGCCCGTGCGGTGCTCGTGTTCCGCGATGCGGCGCTCGCCAAGGAAGCGTCCGATGCCGCCAGCGCGAAGGCCGAGGCGACTCAGAAGATGGTCGTGGAGACCGTCTCCTCGCACCTCGCCGAGCTGGCGCAGGGCAACCTGACCGCACAGATCAACATCGAGTTCCCCGGCGAATACAGCGTGGTGAAGACCAACTTCAACAACGCCCTGTCCAGCCTGCGCGAGCTGATCGCGTCGGTGATCGAGGCGACCACCTCGATCCGCACCGGCTCGAACGAAATCGCGCAGGCCAGCGAGGATCTCGCCCGCCGCACCGAAGCCAATGCCGCCAGCCTGGAAGAGACGGCCGCCGCCGTCACCCAGATGGACCAGCGCCTCAAGGCCACCGCCGCCGCCGCCGGCCGCACGGTGGAACGCGCCGACGGCACGATGTCGACGGTCGACAACGGCCGCAGCACCGCCGACGAGGCAGTGCAGGCGATGACGCGCGTTTCGGACAGCGCCAAGGGCATCGACAGCGTGATCGAAGGCCTCGACAAGATCGCGTTCCAGACCCGCGTTCTCGCGATGAACGCCGCCGTCGAAGCCGGTCGGGCGGGTGAAGCAGGCCGCGGCTTCGCGGTCGTCGCCGATCTCGTGTCTGCGCTGGCGATGCGCGCCGAAGAAGAAGCCGGCCGCGCGCGCGACCAGCTGACGGCGACGCAGAGCGACATCGTCACCGCGGTGCAGGCCGTGCAGCGCGTCGACGGTGCGCTGGCCGACATCTCCAGCGGCGTGGGCGAAGTCCATCAGCTGCTCGGCAACATGGCGTCGGACAACCACGCACAGTCGAGCGCGGTCACCGAGATCAGCGCCGCGCTGGGCGAAATGGACCAGTCGACCCAGCAGAATGCCGCGATGGTGGAGGAAACCTCGGCCGCCGCACGCAACCTGGCGAGCGAAGTCAGCGTGCTTTCCGAACAGGCCAGCCGCTTCAAGGTGGGCAATGGCGGCGCGGCGCAGATGGCAAGCTCGCGCGTTTCTCCGGGCCGGTTCAACGGCGGCAGCGTCAAGCCGCTGCCCGCGGCCGCCGTCTCGGCGCTCGTCCGCAGCAACGGCGCGGACGACGACTGGCAGAGCTTCTGATCGTCGGAAGCAGCTAAAGGCCCGGGCATGGCCGTTCGATCCGGTTGCGAATCGGACGGCCTCCGGCGACAAGATCCGACGCGGCTTCTGCCCGGGAAAATGGTAATGAACATGATCGCTCCCCGGACGGGTATTGCGGAGATCGCGCGCATGGCGCGGGTCGCCATCGAGCTCGGCTCGCCCTTCATCGGCGAAGTGCTGGCGGCAGGCCTGCGCCAGCTGGACCGCGGCCCCCACAGCCAGGCCCTGATCACGCATTGGGAAGGCGATCCCGCCTCGGCGGCGCTCGCGATGCGCTTCAACGCCGCGCTCCACTTCCTCGCCCGGCGCGGCAATCCGCCCGCGCTGGCCGCGCTCTACCGCCACGAGCATGATGATTTCGACGGCGCGATCGGCGAGGCGCTGGCGCATGAGGACGATCTGATTGCCGGTTTCCTGCGCCGAACGCCGCAGACCAACGAAGTCGGCCGTTCCGGCGCGATCGTTGCCGCGCTGATGCAGGTCCGCCATCGCTTCGGCTTGCCGTTCGAGATCCTGGAAATCGGTTCAAGCTGCGGCCTCAACCTCAATCTCGGCCGCTATGGCTTCGATCTCGGCGGCGCGCTCGCCGGGGACCGCCATTCGCCGGTGCAGGTCGCCCCCGACTGGCACGGTCCCGCGCCGCAACCTGCGCCGCTGGAGGTCGTCTCGGCACGCGGCGTCGACCTCAACCCGCTCAGCGCCGCCGACCCGGCGACCTGCGAGCGGCTGATGGCTTATATCTTCGCCGACCAGCCGCTGCGGCTGCACCGGCTGGAAGAGGCGCTCGGCATGGCGCGCCGCCACCCGCCCGAGATCGAGAAGGGCGATGCGACCGAATGGCTCGCCCGCCAGCTCGCGGTGCCGCAGGCGGCGGGGGTTTGCCGCGTCGTGATGCACTCGATGGTGCTGCAGTACCTGCCGCCGCGCGACCGTGCTGCGGTGGTCGCGATGATCCGGGATGCCGGGCAGTATGCCACGCCCGAGCGGCCGCTCGCCTGGGTCGGCTTCGAATGGACCGAGACGCGCAGCGAAGTGCGGCTGTCGCTCAGCTGGTTCCCGGGCGGGGAGGAACGCCGCGTGCTGGCGACGTGCCACCCCTATGGCAATTCGGTCGACTGGCGGGGCTAGACCTGCACCACCTGTTCGGTGCGCCCCGCGCTGCCGAACACCCGCAGGTAGCGCTCGATCTCGGCGGGGTCGCCGGTTGCCTTGGCAGGATTGTCCGAGAGCTTGACCGCCGGGCGGCCGTTCGCCGCCACCACCTTGCAGACGAGTGAAATCGGCTCCAGCCCTGCTTCGCCTTCCGGATCGCAGCCGCGGAAATCGTTGGTGAGATTGGTGCCCCAGCCGAAGCTCATCCGCACCCGCCCGTTGAAGTGGCGATAGGTAGCCTCGATCGACTCCACATCCATGCCGTCGGAGAAGATCAGCAGCTTCTCGCGCGGATCTCGGCCATGGTCCTGCCACCAGCGGATGATCTGCTCGCCGCCCGGGATGGGGGGGGCGCTGTCCGGGCGGAAGCCGGTCCAGTCGCCCACCCAATCCGGCGCGCGCGCTAGGAACGAGGTGGTGCCGAACGCATCGGGCAGTGCGATCAGCAGGTTGCCGCCATAATGGGCGCGCCATTGTTCGAGCACGCGGTAGGGCGCATCGGCGAGGCTGGCGTCGTCCGGGGAAAGCGCGGCTTCGACCATCGGCAGCTCGTGCGCATTGGTACCGATCGCCTCCAGGTCGGCGTCCATCGCCAGCAACACGTTCGACGTGCCGATGAAGCGGTGGCCCAGGCCCTCCTTGAGCGCCTCGACGCACCAGCGCTGCCACAGGAAGCCGTGACGGCGGCGGGTACCGAAATCCGACAGCACGAGATCGGGGAGGGTACGCAGCCGCTCGACCTTGTCCCACAATTTGGCCTTCGCGCGGGCATAGAGCACGTCGAGCGCGAACCGGTCGCGCCCGCGCATCGCCGCGCGCGAGCGGAGTTCGTTGACGATGGTCAGCGCCGGGATCTCCCACATGGTCGTGTGGGTCCAGGGAGCGTGGAAATGGAGCACGAACTGGCCATCGCGCCGCTCCAGCTCATAGGCGGGTAGCTGGAACTCGGCGAGCCAGGCGATGAAGTCCGGCGCGAACATCTGGGTCTTGCCGTAGAAGCTGTTGCCCGCGAGCCAGATCAGCTCCTTCTTGGTGAAGCGCAGCGTGCGCGCGTGATCGAGCTGGGCACGCAGCTCGGCCTCGTCGATTACCTCTGCCAGCCGCACGGATTTGGTGCGGTTGATCAGCGAGAAAGTGACCTGCGTCTCCGGGTGCAGCCGCCGGATCATCTGCAGCATCAGCAGCTTGTAGAAGTCGGTGTCGAGCAGGCTGCGGACGATCGGGTCGAGCCGGAAATTATGGTTGTAGGTCCGGCTCGCGATATCGGTGAAGGTCATGGGGCCGCTCTTATTCCCAGCCGCCGCCAAGTGCGAGGAAGATTGCGATCTGGTCGTCGGGCAGTTTCGCTTGCGCCGTGGCATAGCTCGCCTCGGCCTGGGCGAGGCTGCTTTGCGCCTGGAGCAGCGCGAGGAAGTCGCTGCGGCCGAAGCGGAACAGCCGGCCGGCCTGGTCTGCCGCCGTCGCTGCGCTGTCGCGCGCCTGGCGGAGCGCCTCGGCCTGGTCGCGGTCGCGGGCATAGGTCTCCAGCGCGGTCTCGGTATCACGCAGCGCGCTGAGCACGGTAGAGTCGAAGCGGGCGATATCGGCATCGACCTGCGCGCCCGCCGCATCGATCCGCGCGCGGACGGCGGGACGATTGGGGAAGCTCCAGCTGATCAGCGGGCCTAGGCTGAACCCGAAGGAGGTGGGACCACCGGCGCGATCGACCAGGCTGCTCAGTCCTGCCGAGCCGGCAAGGTTGATCTGCGGGTAGAGATCGGCGGTGGCGACGCCGATCCGTGCGGTGTCGCCGGCGATGGTACGTTCGGCCTGGCGAATGTCGGGACGGCGGCGCAGCATCGCCGCGCCGTCGCCCACCGGCATCGGGCGGGGCAGGGCGGGAAGGGCAGCGCAGCTCTCGACGTCGCGCGGATAGTCGGCCGCCGGGCGCCCGAGCAGCGCGGCCAGCGTGTAAAGCCCGGCGCGACGCTGGGCGGCGAAGATCGGCAGGTTGGCTTCGCTGGTCTGCACCGCCGCCTGGGCGCGGGTGACGTCGAAGGCGGTGCCGCGTCCGGCGCGCTGCAGCCGCTGGGTCGCGCCGAAGGTCTGGCGCTGAAGTGCGACGATGCGCTGGGTGGCGGCCAGCCGGAAATTGGCGGCGCAGACATCGGCATAGGCGCGCGCGGTGGCTGCGGCTACGCTGATCCGCACCGCGTCGCGCGCGGCGGCGACCGCATCGCGATCGGCGAGGCTCGCCTCGATCGCGCGGGCGATCTTGCCGCGCACGTCGAGCGGATAGCCGACCGAAATGCCGAGATTATAGCCAAGCGTGCCCGGCAGCGTGGTGCCGGTGCCCGACGGGCGCGAGAGCGTCGTGCCGCCGGAGAGATCGGTGGTCAGCTGGCGCGAGGCCTCGGTCTGGCGGACCACCGCTTCGGCGCGGCGGAGATTGGCGTCGGCGGCGCGCAGGTCGGTGTTGGCGGCGAGCGCCTGCTCGACCAGCGCGTCGAGCCGCGGATCGGCGTAGAGGCGCCACCAATGCTCGGGCAGCGGTTCGTCGGCAAAGGCCTTATCCTGCGCGGACAGGAACTTGCCGGTAGCGGCCGGATCGTTGGCGGGGCCAGCGACGGGCGGGTGATAGTCCGGCCCGGCGCGGGTGCAGCCGGCGATCAGGGCGAGCGCGGCGAGCAGGGGGAGGCGGCGCATGGTCACTTGGCGCTCGGCGTCGCGGAAGGCGTCGGCGTCGGGGCGGGGCGAGCCGGCGTCGGCTGCGCGGCTGCGGTCGGCTGGATGGTCACCGTCGCGGTGCGCCCGGTGATCAGTCGCACGTCGGCGGGCACCTGGGTCAGTTTCACCCGCACCGGAATACGCTGTGCCAGCCGCACCCAGGTGAAAGTGGGATCGACGCTCGGCAGCAGGTTGCCGGCGTTGCTGCGGGTCGTGTCGTTGATACCCGCCGAAATGCTCTCGACCACGCCGTGGAGCAGCCGCGGCTCGCCCATCAGCTCCACCGTCACCGGCGCGCCGATGCGGATGCTCGGCAGCTTGGTCTCCTCGAAATAGCCCTCGACGCGCAGGCTGTCGGCATCGACCAGCGCCATTGCCTGCTGGCCCGCCGCGACATAGTCGCCGGGGTGGAGATCGAGGTTGGTGACGGTGCCGTTGACCGACGCCTTCACTTGGGTGCGCGCGACGTTGAGCTCGGCGCTCTGCACCGCGGTCAGCGCCTGGGCGAGCGCGGCCTGGGCGGTGGCGACGCGGGCGACATTCTGCTCGTGCGTCTCGGCGGCGACGAGGTTGCCGAGGGCGAGGTCGCGGCGCGCCTCGCGCTGTGCCTGGTTGAGCGTCGCACGGGCGCTCTCCACGCTGGCGCGCGCCTGGGCGAGGGCCAGGGAGTAGCGCGGCTGGTCGATCACGAAGAGCAGGTCGCCCGCCTTGACCTGCTGGTTGTCGTGCACGGCCACCGCGGTCACCAGCCCGGCGATATCCGGCGTCACCCGCACCACGTCCGCACGGACCCGGCCATCGCGGGTCCAGGGGCTGCGCGCATAATGCTGCCACAACCACAAGGCGACGAAGGCGGCGGCGACCACGATCAGGATCGTCGCGGCACTGCGGCCGAGGGCGGGGAGGTAGCGTTTCATGGGTGGAATCCGATCGAGGGGGTGGCCCAGGCGAGCAGGCCGAGCAGGAGGATGAACAGGCACAGATCGACGAGCGCCCGATAGGCGACGAAGCGATACAGGCCGAAGGCGTTGAACAGGCGGGCGAGCGCCATCGTCAGCAGCATGGCGAGGATGCCGAGCAGCAGCAGCGTCGGCACGAAGACGCCGTCGATGGAGATTTCGCCGGTCACAACCTGGCCTCCGGCATGGGATCTGCATTGGGGAAGAGATTGCGGCGCAGCGCCAGCAGGCCGAGCGCGGCGGTCCGACGGACCGCGGCGTCGCTATCCTGCGCGATGGCGTGGAGCGCGGTATCGATATGGGCGAGCAAACCAGGGTCCTCGGGCTTTTCCACTTCCGGTTCGAGACGACGGTAATAGTTGCCGACGTCGCGGAGGACGTCGGTGAGCGGCGCCGAACGTTCGGGCGGTAGTTCGAGGCGCAGTGCGCGCAATTCCGCAATTGCCACGCCGGTGCGCAGGTCGCGCAGCGCGTCGTAGAGCGGCTTGCCCGGCGAGCGGCCGCTCAGCGCAAGTCGCGGCGCGAGCAGGGCGATGCGGTCGAGCATGCGGTTGATCCAGCCGCGTATATCGGGGGGCGTCATCAGGTTGCTGCGCTCGGCGATGTCGGCCCAGCCGGCGCGCAGCGTCCGCCGGATCGCCTGCTCGATGCCTGCCGATTGCAGCAATCGCGCCATCAGGATCGCGAAGGCGACGCCCATCAGCTGCGCGATCGCGCCGTTGACGAAGCTGGCGAAGGCGCTGGTGTATTTTGCCGAAATGAGCAGCGGGCTGCCGAGGCCGAGCAGCGTCGGCAGTGCCAGCCCCATCCATTTGGGCGAATGCATCATCGCGCCGAGGATCAGCAGCGGCGGCGCCATCGCCGCGGCGAGTTGCATGAAGCCGTCGAGCCGCGGCATGATCGCATAGCCGTAGATCGCGCCCAGGATCGTCGCGACAAGCGTGCCCCAGAAGAAGGAGCGTAGCGGCAGCAGCGGATCGGGCGCGGCGGCGAACAGCGCGAGGAACACGCCCGCGAGCATCACTGCGGTCGACCCGTCCGACCAGCCGCTCGCGATCCAGATGGCCGAGCCGACCGCCAAGGTGAGGAAGGCGCCGAGCGCACCGCGCGCCGCGCCGATCCAGTCGATATGCAGCTCGCGGCCGCGACGGCCTTCGAGCAACTCGGCGACGCGCGGGCTCACTGGGCGGCGATCGAGCGTGGCGAGCTGCTCGGCGAGTTCGCGGCAGTCGCGATGCGCACCGATCAGCGCGGACAGGCGCGAGAGCAGGCTCAGCACCAGCAGATCGTGCCACGTGCTGCCGGGATGCACATCGGGTTCGAGCGCGGCGCAGCGTGCCTCGAGGATCGCGGCGTCGGCGGCGCGTTCGTCGCGGGCCCGATCGAGCGTCTTCAGCCATTGCTGCGTATCGACCAGCAGCGCGGCGACGTCCTGCGGCAGTCCGCCATGGGCGAGCAGCTGCACCGTGCGATCGTCCACCGCCGCGCCGAGCGGCATCAGCAGCGACAGCTGGTCCTGCAATGCGCGGACGGTGCGCACGCGCGGCGCGGTGCGGGCGGTCTCGTAGGGCAGATGGATCGAGAGCTGGTGGAGCTCGGTGATGTCGGCGGCGAGGCGGCGACGTTCGGCATCGACGCCCGCCACCGGCTCCAGCGCGATCGAATCGTGCGACCAGCGCTCGGCATCCTTGAGGATCGTCGAGACGCGGGTGAGCAGGAACGCCGCGACCGAGCGCGGGAAGACCACGCCGTGCACCAGGCTGCCGCAGAGGATGCCGAGCGTGATTTCCTGCACGCGCAGGCTCGCCACGGTGAAGATGGTGCCCGGCGCGTCGACGCTGGGCAGCACGATCAGCACGGCGGAATAGCCTGCCAGCACGAACATGTAGGAGCGCGGCGTCCGGTCGAGCAGCGAGACGAACACGCACAGCGCTAGCCAGCCCGAAATGGCGAGCACCAGCAGTTCGGGCGTGTTGATCAGCGGCGGCACCATCGCCACGGCCGCGGCGGCGCCGACGACCGTGCCGATGATCCGGAACAGTGCCTTGGACAGCACCGCGCCTGCGAGCGGCTGCGCGACGATATAGGCGGTGAGGAACGACCAATAGGGCCGGTCGAGCCCGATCGAAAGCGCCAGATAGATGGCGAGCATCGCCGCTGCGAAGGATTTGAGCGAGAAGACGGCGGCGTCGACGCCCCAGCGATCGGTCATGGCTGCGGCCGCCGTTCGGCAAGGCGCGCCGCCAGATGATCGAGTACCGCCAAGGTCGTCTCCAGCGCTTCGTCGCTCACCCCATCGAGCAACTCGCTGCGCAACGCAGCGAGCCGTGCGTCGATCCGTGACGCAAGCGAAACGCCGGAATTTGTCAGCCGCAGGGTGTTGGCGCGGCGATCGCGCGGATCGGCGACGCGCTCGACAAGCCCGGCATCCTCCAGCGCGTGCAGGGTGCGGACCAGCGAGGCTTCGGTCACGCCGACCGCGCGGGCGAGGTCCGCCTGGCGCGTATCCTCACCCAGCCGCTGGAGATAGACCAGCGTCCATCCGGTCGAGCTGGAGATGCCGAGCGAGGCCAGCGCCGCGTCCCCGAGCCGCTGCCATGCCCGCGACGCGGGGTTCATCCGCGTCGCAAGCGCGCGTTCCAAGGTTTGCCGATCGGCCATGAAGCGCGTTAGTTAGGACGCTAACTAATTAGGTCAAGCTCTCCGTTGGTATGGGCAAAGCGTTTTTTATCCGGGGTGAGCCGCGGCCCAGTCCTCTGCGGCCTGGAGCACCCGCAGCGCACTGCCGCTCCAGATCTTCTCGATATCGGCGTCGCCAAAGCCTGCCTTGCGCAGCCGGGCGGTGATGCGGGGAAGGGCGGTGATGTCCTCCATGCCGCGCACGCCGCCACCGCCGTCCCAGTCCGCGCCGATGCCGACATGGTCGACGCCCATTACCTGGATCGCGTGGAGCAGGCTGCGCATGAACAGCTCGAAATCGGCGGTACCGCCGGTCGGCCCGAGTGCGGCGATGTCCGCGACCAGCTTGCGCTGCTCGGCCGGCGGCAGCACCCACCAGCGCCGCTGCCGCTCACCGATCGATTCCCCCCCTGCTACCGATACCGATGGCGCGAGATAGACACTGTTGATCTGCAGTACCCCGCCCGCTGCTGCCAGCTTGCGCATTCGCGTGTCGTCGAGGTTGCGCGGATGGTCGAAGATCGCCTTGGGTCCGGAATGCGAGGCGATGATCGGGGTCTTGGACAGGGCCAGCGCCTGGTCGAACACGTCGTCCGAGGCGTGGCTGACGTCGATCACCATGCCCAGCCGGTTCATCTCCGCCACCCATTGGCGGCCGAGCGGACTGAAGCCGTGCCATTTGGGCTTGTCCGTGGCGCTGTCGGCGAACTGGTTGTTGCGGAAATGGACCGGCCCGGCGAGCCGCACGCCGAGATCGTGGAAATAGCCGAGCAGGCTGAGATCCTCGCCCAGCGGATAGCTGTTCTCGATGCTCTGGAAGACGACGCGCTTGCCGCTGGCGGCGATGCGGCGGGCGTCGGCGGGGGTGGTCGCCAGTTCCAGCTTGTCCGGGTGGGCGGCGACGACGCGCTGGATCCAGGTGGCACGGGTGAGCGCCGCGTTGCGCGCGGCGGCATAGCCGGCCGGGGTCAGCGAACCCTGGGGCGTGTAGATCACAAAGAACCCGCCATCGAGTCCGCCCTGCTCCATGCGCGGAAGGTCGACCTGGCTGCCTTCGAACGCGCGATCGTGCCAGCGGGCGAAATCCCAGCCGGGATGCTCGAACAGCTCGGGCGTGTCGAGATGGGTGTCGAGTACCAGCATTTGTTCGTGCGCGAGGCGATCGACGGGGGTGACGTCCTCGTGCGGTGCGAGCGCGAGCAGCAGGGGCAGGGCGAGGATCGGCTTCATGGCTGAGCTCCCGGATGAGGGACGCCAGCGTCGTGTGCCGAAGCCGATCCGTCAACCATCGGCTATTTCAGGCGTAGGGGCAGCCCGGCCGCGATGAACTGCACCTCCTCCGCTGCAGCCGCAATTGCCTGGTTTATACGCCCGGCGGCGTCGCGGAAACGGCGGGCGAGCGCGTTGTCGGGCACGATGCCAAGGCCGACTTCGTTGGCAACGAGGAGCACCGGCCCGACCGCCTCCGTCACCGCGGTGGCTAGCGCCTCGGTCTCGGCATCGAGGTCGCGCTCGGCGAACATCAGGTTCGAGGTCCAGAGCGTAAGGCAGTCGACCAGCAGCACGCGCCCCGGCGCCGCATTGGCGAGGATGGCGGCGGGCAGGTCGAGCGGCACGTCGAGCGTCGACCAGCGCGGGCCGCGATCGGCGCGGTGGCGGGCGATGCGCTCCGCCATCTCCGCGTCGAACGCCTGCGCAGTGGCGATATAGAGCAGGTCACCGGTTAGGGACTGGGCGCGAAGCTGGGCGTAACGGCTCTTGCCCGAACGGGCGCCGCCGAGGACGAACAGGCTGGTCATGCGGAAGCCTCCTGCGCGAGCGCGATCAGTGCGGGGATGTCGACATGGGTTTCGAGCTCGGCCGCGATCGCATCGAGCGCCGCATCGACCGAGGCGGCATAGTCGACGCCGGTCGACGCGATGCCGATTCGCTCTAGCAGCGCGCGGCGTAGTTCGGCGTTGGCAAACAAGCCGTGAAGATAGGTGCCCAGCACGCGGCCGCCCTGCGCGATGGCACCGTCGGGCCCGGTATCAAGTGCAGCGAAGGGCCGGGCGGTGTCCGTACCCGTGGTGACGCCCATGTGCATCTCGTATCCGCGGATCTCGGCGCCGAGCGCGGTACCCTGCGCCGGGCGCAGCGCCTTCTCGTGGGTGAGTTCGGTCTCCACGTCGAGCAGGCCGAGCCCGGGGGCACTGCCGGCCGGACCTTCGATCCCGTGCGGATCGGCGATGGTGCGGCCGAGCATCTGGTAGCCGCCGCAAATGCCGAGGATCGCCCCGCCGCGCCGGTGGTGGGCGAGCAGGTCGATGTCCCAGCCTTGCGCACGCAGGGCCGCAAGGTCGGCGATCGTCGCCTTGGAGCCGGGCAGGATCACCAGCGCCGCATCCCCCGGCAGCGGCTTGCCCGGCGGGATCATCGCGAGTTTGACGCCGGGTTCGAGCTTGAGCGGGTCGAGGTCGTCGAAATTGGCGATGCGCGGCAGCATCGGGCAGGCGATCAGCGTGCGGCCGCCCTCCGCCTTCGGGTTGCGTTCCAGCACCACCGCGTCTTCGCTCGGCAGCCGAGATGCGTCGCGCAGCCAGGGGATCAGGCCATAGCCGCGCCAGCCCGAGCGTTCCTCGATCTGGGCATAGCCGTCGGCGAACAGCGCGGGGTCGCCGCGGAACTTGTTGATCAGGAAGCCGCGGATCATCGCGGCATCCTCGGCGTCGAGCACCGCGCGGGTGCCGACCACCGCCGCGATCACCCCACCGCGATCGATGTCACCGACCAGTATCACGGGGACGTTCGCGGCGCGGGCAAAGCCCATATTGGCGATGTCGCCGGCGCGCAGGTTGATCTCCGCGGGCGAGCCGGCGCCCTCCACCAGCACCAGGTCGCAATCGGCGGCAAGGCGGCGATAGCTGGTCAGCACCTCGCCGAGCAGTGCCTTGCGCGCCTCGCGGTAATTGCCGGCGTGGAGCGTGCCGCGCACCTTGCCGTGCACCACCAGCTGCGAGGTGCGATCGGCCTGGGGCTTGAGCAGCACGGGGTTCATGTCGGTATGCGGCGCCACCCGGCAGGCGAGCGCCTGGAGCGCCTGGGCGCGGCCGATCTCACCGCCATCCTCGGTCACGGCGGCGTTGTTGGACATGTTCTGCGGCTTGAACGGCCGGACGCGAAGGCCGCGGTTCGCGAGTACGCGGCAGAGCCCGGCGACCAGCACCGACTTGCCGACGTCCGATCCGGTCCCCTGGAGCATCAATGCAGCCATGCGATCCCTCCCGCGAGGATCCATAGCAGCCCGCAGGCGCGGACATAGAGGGCGAGCGCGCGGTGAATGTCGTGCGCGGTCGCATCGGCGCGGCCCTCGCCGATCCACGGCTTGTCGGCCACCGCGCCGTCATAAGCAATCGGCCCCGCCAGACGTAGCCCGAGCGCGCCGGCCATCGCCGCTTCGGGCCAACCGGCATTGGGCGAGGCGTGCTTGCCGGCGTCGCGCCACAAGGTCCGCCAGCCGCGCCCGCCGGCGATGCAGAGCAGTGCGCCCGACAGCCGTGCGGGCAGAAGGTTGAGCAGGTCGTCGGTCCGCGCCGCCGCCCAGCCAAAGGCGCGCCAGCGCGGCTCGCGGTGGCCGATCAGGCTGTCGGCGGTGTTGATCGCCTTGTACGCCCAAAGGCCCGGCAGGCCCGCGACGAGCAGCCAGAACAGCGGGGCGACGATGCCGTCACAGAAGCTTTCGGCGAGGCTCTCGATCGCGGCCCGGGCAACACCGGGAGCATCGAGCCGTGCAGTATCGCGGCCGACGATATAGCCGACTGCGGTGCGCGCCGCTGCCAGGTCGCCGCGCGCCAATGCTGCCGCGACAGGGCGGACATGGACGTAGAGGCTATGCTGGGCGAGGCCGGGAAACGCCGCGACGACGAGCACCAGCCAGCCGAAGGAGGAATGCGCCGCCACCGCTTCGATCGCGAGGCCGGCCCCGATTGCGACGAGGAGGAGGAGCAAGACCGTCACGATGCCGAGCAGGCGGCGGCGCCGGTCGGACGCCTCGGGGCGGTTCCAGCGGCGCTCGCACGTAGCGATCAGCCGCGCGAAGCCGCCGACCGGGTGGCCGATCCGCGCATAGAGCCAGACCGGCCAGCCTACCGCCGCCTCCAGCGCCAGCGCGGCGAGCGCGACCGGCTCAGCCATGGCGGAGCGCCCGGTCGATGCGGTCCAGCGCCGCAGCGTCGGCGGGTACGCCGAAGCGCAGCCAGTGCGGCGCATAGTCGAACGGTCGGACTAGGATGTGTGTACGGGCCAGCCGCTCGAAGATCGTCGCGGCGTCGGGGTGCGATACCAGCCGGAACAGCGGCGACTTGCCCTCCGAGAGCAAGCCATGTGCCTCAAGCAGGCGGTCGAAGGTGCAGGCTCGGGCCGCGAGCGAGGTCCGCGTCGCGTCGATCCATGCCCGGTTCTGATAGGCACGGGTGCCGATCGCCAGCGCGGTCGCGTCGATCGGCCAGTCGCCGAGCAGTGCCCGGTAACGGGCGAGGACGGGGCGAGGCGCCAAGACGAAGCCGAGCCGAAGCCCGGCCAGCCCGAAGAACTTGCCGAACGAGCGGAAGACGACCAGCTTGCGTGCATCGTCCACCAGAGGTGCGATGCTCGCCTCCGGGTGCGCGTCGGCAAAGGCTTCGTCGACGATGAGCCAGCCCTCCGCGTCGGTGCGCTCGGCGAGCAGCGCCTCCAGCGTCCCCCGGTCGCGCAGCGTGCCGCAGGGGTTGTTCGGGTTGGCGAGCAGCAGCGCCGCGTCGCCCGGCACGGGGCTGCCCGCAGACAGCGGCAGGCTGTCGGCGAAGGCTGCGCCATGCGTCCGATACCCCGGCACCTGATGGCAGCCGCGGCCACCCAGCACCGCTCCCAGCAGTCGCAGCCCCATTTCGCTCCCAGGGATCGCGCAGACCTGCTCGGGCGCCACGCCGAAATGGTCTGCCGCCGCTGCTTCCAGACCGGCCAGCAGCGACGGATCGGGCAATGGGCCCAAGTTGATGTCAAGATCGCCGGGCACCTGCCACGCCCGCGGGTTGATCCCGGTCGACAGGTCGAGCCAGGACCCGTCGCCGTACCGCGCGCGGGCGGCGGCGAGGTTGCCGCCATGGTGGAGCAGCGGATCGCTCACAGGAGATGCGGCGCGATCACCAGCGCCAGCAGCAGGCCGGTCTCGACCAGCTCGATGCCCGCGCCGTGCCCGTCGCCCGAAATGCCGCCGAGCAGGCGCTTCACCCGCCAGCCCCAGGCGGCGATCAGCACGGGTGCTGCGAGCAGCGCGGGGACCGCAAGCGCGGCGGCGAAGGCGAGCAGCACCAGCCAGACGATCAGGTCGGCGGGGCGGATGGCGTTGCGGAAGCGGCTGGCCAGCCCCTCGTGCAGCGGCGGCAGCCAGCGGGTCCAGACCAGCGGGCCGAAGCGGGCGGCGGCGGGCACGAACAGGATCGTCCACCAGCCGGGGTTCGCCAGCAGCGCGTGGAGAAGCACCAGCTTGCCGACGAGCTGCAGCCCGATCGCCACCACGCCGAAGCTGCCGACATGCGGATCGGCAAGCACTTCGCGCAGCCGCTCGCGCCCCTTGTGCAGTGCGCCGCTCGCATCGGCGAGGTCGGCGAGCCCGTCGAAATGCAGCGCGCCGGTGACGCCCACCCACGCCGCCAGCCCGAGCAGCGCGCCGGTCCAGGGATCGAGCAGGTTGCCCAGCCACAGGCCGACGAGCAGCGCCAGCCCGACGACCAGCCCGGCCGCAGGGAACCAGCGCATCGAGCGGATGAAGGTCGCGTCGTCCGCCTTGACCGCGGGCAGCGGAAGGCGGGTCAGGAACTGGAGGGCGAGGACGAATTCTTTCATGTGACGAGTCCGATGATCTGGCCGACGCGCGGGGTGCCGGGCCAGACGCGCAGGCTCAGCAGCGCGGCATGGGGCAGGGCGATGTTCCAGAGTTGGGGGAAGTCGAGGGCGCAAAGGCTGGCAAGCGCCGCCCGCATCGCACCGCCATGGGTGACGACCAAGGTCGGGCGATCGATCGTGGCGAGCGCATCGCCGACGCGCGCAACGAGCGCCGGCCAGGATTCGCCGCCTGGGGGCGCATAACGGGCGGGATCGGCCTGGAACGCGGCCAAGGCCTCGGCGTCGATCGCGTCGAACGCAAGCCCGTCCCAAGCGCCGAAATCGAGTTCGCGCCAGCGGGCGTCTTCGCCGGCCTCAAGGGACATCGCGGCGGCGATTTGTTGCGCAGGGATCGCGCTGCGTGCGCGATCAGAACTGATGACCGCCTCCACTGCCAGCCCCGCCGTACGCGCAACGCATGCGTCCACCCCCTCGGCGAGCGGTTGCGCGTCGGTGCGGCCGATCAGCCGGCCCTCGGCCTCGGTGAGGCCGTGGCGCAGCAGGTGGAGGACGATGCCGCTCATGCGCCGCCGGCGACGCCCGCCTCGGCAAAGGTCGCCATGCCGTTATGTGCCGCCAGCGCCGAGCGCAGCACCGCCGCCGCCACCGCCGCGCCGCTGCCTTCGCCCAGCCGCATGTCGAGCCTGAGCAGCGGCTCGAGCCCCAGCCGCGCGAGCAGGCGTGCATGGCCCGGCTCGGCCGAGCAATGGCCGGCGATACAGTGATCGATAATGCCGGGGGCGACGGCGGCCAGGGGGGCAAGCGATGCACAGCAGATGAAGCCGTCGAGCAGCACCGGCACTCCCGCATGGCGCGCGGCGAGGACGGCACCCGCGATCGCCGCCAGTTCGCGGCCGCCCAGCCGCCGCAGCGTCTCGAACGGCGTGCGCGGCGCCTCGGCATGGACCTCGATCGCGCGGGCGATCACCGCGCCCTTGTGCCCGACGCCGTGTGCGTCGAGCCCGGTGCCAGGACCCGCCCAGTCGGCCGGCATGCCCCCGAAGCTGCGCAGGCACAGCGCCGCCGCCGCTGTGGAGTTGGCGATGCCCATTTCGCCGAGTAGCAGCAGGTCGGTATCGGTGGTCACCACCGCAGAGCCCTGCTGGAGCGCCTCAAGGCATTCTGCCTCCTCCATCGCCGCACCGGTGGTGAAGTCGCGGGTGGGGCGATCGAGGTCGAGCGCAACCACGTCCAGCCGCATGCCGATGGCGCCGGTCAGCGCGTTGATCGCCGCGCCGCCTGCGGCAAAATTGGCGACCATCTGCGTGGTCACCTCGGCTGGGAAGGCGCTGACGCCCTGCGCGGCGACGCCGTGGTTGCCGGCGAAGATCACCGCGCGCGCGGTGTCCATCGACGGGCGCTCGCGGCCCTGCCAGCCAGCCAGGACGATGGCGAGCTCCTCCAGCCTGCCCAGCGATCCCGGCGGCTTGGTGAGCTGCTGCTGGCGTGCCCGTGCGGCATCGGCGGCGAGCGGGTCGGCGGCTGGCAGCGATGCCAGCGCGCGATCAAAGGCGGCGACGCTCGACAGATCGATCGCGCCGCGCCTGCGGGAAGAATTGGTCTGCACGTCCGTCGCCTCGTTCCTGCAATGACAATCGACCGGACGCACGATCGCGCGCCCGACATATTCTCGTCGCTCGAACGGAGGATTCCGCGCCGCGGCCGCACCCTGGACCAGGCGTGAGCGACTCCAAGCCGGCAGGTCTCCTGGCTCGCGGGTCGGCGCGGTTCGGGCGCCTTCTCGGGATCGCTCCCAATGGCCATTGCCCGGCCGCTCGCCGCATACAGTTGCAGGGGCAGCTGCGGCCTTGGGCGCCGAGGCGCCCGCACCGCATTCCCTTCTCGCCCGCAAGCGGGCACCGGCATGGGTTCGAAGGTAGAACCTTCGCGAACGCTCTAGCCGCGCTGCTGGCGATATGCCAGCGGCGCAGTGCTCATTGATAGAGTTGGGCGGTGCGCGGCAGCAGCTGGTCGATGCGGACGATCAGGTCGAACAGCGGCTGGATCGCGTCGGCGCCGTCGCCCAGTTCCTGCACCGCGCGCAGCTTGTAGGTGGCGGAGGTGATTGCGCGGGTGGTGCCGGCAAGGTCCGGCGCCCGGGCGATCACGGCTTCGCTGCGGTTGACGCGGACCAGCAGCCAGGCGAGCTTGTGCGCCGCGTCGATCAGCTGGATTCGCTCGGCGGTGAGGAACGCCCAGCTTCCCGTCGCCTCGATCACCGCCGCGGAAAGTCCGTCCAGGGCGGCAAGCAGGTGGCGGGGGCCGAAGGCCGAATCGTCGCGCGCAGGCGGCATCTCCCGGCTCAGGCCTTCGAGCTCGATGGCCGCCAGCGTGCCACGATTCGTACGCGTGCGACCGGGCAGGACGGAACGATGGAGGCGCGGCATCTGCATGTTGATTTCCCCACGATATGGCGCCTTGTATCGCTGTCGAAACGCGCCGTACGTGACCCCCGTCACGCGGCGATGCGGCGGGGCGACGTTGACCCTCCGGATCGCCATCCCTAGGTTTCTGCGCGATGTATGCAGGTGAACCCCCGCTGAGCCTTCCCACGATCGTATTGGTCGAGGACGATCCCCAGCTGCGCACGCTGACGGCCCGCGCGCTCCAGGAAAACGGCTATACGGTGCGCCCCGCCTCCTCCGCGCCGGAGATGTGGCTGGCGCTGGAGCAGGGCCCGGTGGACCTCGTCCTGCTCGACGTGATGCTGCCGGGTACCAGCGGCATCGATCTGTGCCGCGCCATCCGCCAGAAGAGCTCTGTGCCGATCATCTTCATTTCGGCCAAGGGCAGCGAGACCGATCGTGTCGTCGGGCTCGAGCTGGGCGCCGACGACTATCTCCCCAAGCCGTTCGGCACGCGCGAGCTGGTCGCACGCGTCCGCGCGGTGCTCCGCCGCGGCGCGGGTGAACGCGACACCGCGGAGCGCCCCAAGGGCGAGATCCAGTTCGACGGCTGGACGGTCAATCTGCCGCGCCGCGAGCTGCTGTCGCCGACGGGCGCAGTGGTCGACCTGACCGGCGCCGAGTTCGACCTGCTGGTCACCCTGTGCGACCATTCGGGCCGCGTGATCTCGCGCGAGCGGCTGATCGAACTCTCGCGCACGCGGCTGGGCGACAGTTCGGACCGCAGCATCGACGTGCTGGTCAGCCGGCTGCGGCGCAAGCTCTCCGATGCGGGCCACCAGGCGCCGATCGTGACGGTGCGCGGCATCGGGTACACGCTCAACGTGCCCGTGACACGCAGTTGAGGGCGTTTCTGAAGCGTCCCTCCGGGCTGATCGGGCAGGTCTTCGCGATCCTGCTGCTGACCATCCTGATCGAATTCGCCGTATCCACCATGCTCTACGAGCGCGCCAGCCAGTTTGCGGTGCGCGACGACGAGGCGCGGCGCCTCGCCGAGCATCTGGTGATCGCGCGCAAGCTGCTCGCCGAACAGCCGCCCGCGCGGCGCGAGCAACTCGCGCTCGAATTCACCACCTCGCGCTATGAGGTGCGGTGGATGCCGCAGTTGCCGAGCGGCCTGCGCGAGCAGCCCGATCTCGACCGCCTCTACGAGCAGGTGGTGCTGTGGGAGCCGACGCTCGCCTCCAACGGGCTGCGGCTGCGGCTCACCTCGCAGGGGAGCAAGGCGCTGATCGTCGGCGCCGTGCCGATGCCCGACGGCAGCTGGATGTATTTCCGGACGCGCGAGCATGTCCACGCAGCGGACCTCGGTCTGTCGCGAATATTGCTGGCGCTGGCCCCCGCGCTGGCGCTGATCCTGATCAGCGGCATCCTGCTCCGGCGGATGCTGCTGCCGATGCGGCGGCTGGCAGTGGCGGCCGATCGCTTCGGCACCGGCAGCGTCCTTCAGGTCGAGGAGGCCGGCCCCAAGGAGCTACGCCGCGTGATCAGCGCGTTCAACCGGATGCAGGACCGCATCCAGCGGCTGATCGCCGATCGTACCCAGGCACTCGCCGCCGTCGGCCACGACATGCGCACGCCGCTCGCACGGCTGCGGCTGCGCGCTGATGCGATTGCCGATCCGGACGTGCATGCCGCGGTCGAGACCGACATTACCGAGATGGAGGCGATGATCTCGTCGCTGCTCGCCTTCCTCGGTGGCGAAGGCGACAAGGAGACGCCTGCGCGCGTCGACCTCGCGGTATTGTGCGCAACGATCGCGGACGACAATGCCGATCATGGGCGCGACGTCGAATATGACGGGCCGGACCATTTCGAGCATGTCCTGCGGCCGCTGATGCTCAAGCGCGCGCTCAACAACCTCGTCGACAATGCCGTCCATTATGCCGGCCAGTGTTGCATCCGGCTCGTCCCAATTGACGGTGGGGTAGCGGTCCGCGTCGAGGACAAGGGGCCCGGCATTCCCGAGGAGGATCTCCAGCGTGTGATGCAGCCCTTCGTCCGGCTCGATGCGGCGCGCTCGCGCGACACCGTGGGCTTCGGGCTCGGCCTGTCGATCGTCGCGCGCGCCGCCGAAGCCGAGGGCGGCAGTTTCCGCCTCGCCAATCGCGAAGGCGGCGGGCTGTGTGCCGAAATCCTCCTGCCGCGCGACGGACCAACGGCTTAGCAACGTTTTCTTACGAACGCGCCGCGATGCAGCAAATGGCGATCGGTAGTTTGCGATCCTGAAGAGATGCCCGCGCCGCGGGTCTGTTACAGGAGCAAGCCGTGAACGAAGTGATCGGACGCGTCGTCGATTTCGAGAAGCAGGTCTTCCCGAACCAGCACGCCCTCTATTCCAAGCTCGCCGCGCACGGGCAGAGCCCGAAGGCGCTGATGATCTCCTGCGCCGATTCGCGCGTGGTGCCGGAGCACATCATCCAGGCAAACCCGGGCGACCTGTTCGTCTGCCGCAACGCCGGCAACATCGTGCCGCCCTTCGCCACCCAGAATGGCGGCGTGTCCTCGACCGTGGAATATGCCGTGGCAGCGCTCGGCGTGCGCGACATCATAGTCTGCGGCCATTCGGACTGCGGCGCGATGAAGGCGCTGATGAACCCCGAAATGCTCGAAGGCATGCCGAACGTCACCGCGTGGCTGCGCCACAGCCATGCCGCCAAGTGCGTCGTCGACGGCGGCTATGACAATCTGGAAGGCGCCGATGCGGTCCGCACCGCCGCACTGGAAAATGTCGTCGTCCAGCTCGCGCATCTGCGCACCCATCCTTCGGTTGCGGCGGGCATCGCGCGGGGCGAGATCGCGCTGCACGGCTGGTTCGTCGACATCGGCGCCGGCATGGTGCTCGGCCTCGACGGCGAGAGCGGCCGCTTCATGCCGATCCGCGAGGATCGCCCGATGCCGGTGGCGCTGCCGGCCGGCCAGCGGCTGGCGCGCGACATCGAATATGCGGAGGCAGCCGAATGAGCACGGTCGCGGAAGCACCGAAGCCCAAGAGCTTCGTGCGCGACTTCACGGCGTCGATCGTCGTGTTCCTCGTGGCGATGCCGCTCTGCATGGGCATCGCCATCGCCTCGGGCGTGCCGCCCGAGAAAGGCCTGGTCACCGGCATCATCGGTGGCCTGGTCGTCGGCTTTCTGGCCGGTTCGCCGCTGCAGGTGAGCGGCCCGGCGGCGGGCCTCGCCGTCATCGTCTTCGAGCTGGTGCGTGAGCAGGGCCTGTCCGCGCTCGGGCCGATCCTGATCCTCGCGGGCGCCATCCAGGTGGTCGCCGGCGTGCTGCGCGTCGGCGGCTGGTTCCGCGCGATCTCGCCTGCCGTGGTGCATGGCATGCTTGCCGGCATCGGCATCCTGATCGTCGTCGGCCAGTATCACGTGCTGTTCGATGCCAAGCCGCTGTCGAGCGGTCTCGCCAACCTCGCGGCGATGCCCGGTCGTGTGCTGGGCCTGTCGAGCGACCTGGCCTCCACGGAAATGGCGCTGGGGCTGGGCCTGCTGACGATCGCGACGATGCTTGGCTGGGACAAGTTCAAGCCCGCCGCGGTCAAGCTCGTCCCCGGCGCGCTGGTCGGCGTGGTCGCGGCGACGCTGGTGGCGTTCAGCTTCGGCTTCGACGTGACGCGCGTAAGCGTGCCGTCGAACATCGTCTCGGCGATCGCGCTGCCGGAGAACGGCTTCTTCGCCAAGTGGATGGATCCGAGCGTGATCACCGCTGCGATCGCACTCGCCTTCATCGCCAGCGCCGAGACGCTGCTGTCGGCCGCCGCGGTCGATCGCATGCACGATGGCGTGCGGACCAACTACAACAAGGAACTGCGCGCGCAGGGCATCGGCAATCTGCTATGCGGCGTCGCCGGCGCACTGCCGATGACCGGCGTCATCGTCCGCAGCTCGGCCAACGTTCAGGCAGGCGCGCAGACGCGGCTCTCCGCAATCCTGCACGGCGCGTGGATCCTCGGCTTCGTCGCGCTGCTGCCCTGGCTGCTGCGCGAGATCCCGATGGCGGCGCTGGGTGCGGTGCTGGTGGTTACCGGCGTCAAGCTGGTTAACCTCAAGCATGTCCGCCACCTGTTCGCCCAGTACGGCCTGTTGCCGGCGGCGATCTGGGCGGTGACCTGCCTGCTCGTCGTGACCGAGGACCTGCTGACCGGCGTGCTCGTCGGCATCGCCCTCTCGCTGCTCGAACTGGTGCCCAACCTCCGTCGCCTCGGCCTCAAGGTCGACCAGCAGGAGGAAGCGGGCGGCCACCGGATCGCGCTGGCGGGTTCGGCGACCTTCATCACGCTGCCCAAGCTCTCGGACCGGCTGGAGTCGGTTCCTGGCGGCAAGTCGGTGCTGCTCGACGTCTCGCGGCTCGACGCGGTCGATCACAGCTGCGCCGAACTGCTCAAGGACTGGCTGCAACGGCGCCGCGCGGGCGGTTCGTCGGTCGATGTCCAGGGCGCCAGCGGCAAGACCGCCGTGCTGGCCGGCTAAACAGGCACACCCCGAAGACCTGGGGCGGCTTCCACTGCGAAAGCTGCCCCATTTTTTTGTTCAGATTTCCAGCTGGCTGCCGAGTTCGACCACGCGGTTGGTGGGGAGCTTGAAGAACTCCATCGCGCTTTCGGCATTGCGGACCATCCAAGCGAACAGCTTCTCGCGCCAGATCGCCATGCCGGGGCGCGACGAGGGCAGCAGAGTCTGCCGGGCGAGGAAGTAGCTGGTCTCCATCGGACGGAACGGCGCGCCGCAATCCTGGATCGCCGCGAGCGCCATCGGCACGTCCACCTCGTCCATGAAACCGTAGTGCAGCACGACGCGGAAGAAGCCGTCGCCCAGCGGCTCCATCGTCCTGCACTCGGCCCCGCGAACATGCGGCACCGGCTCGATCGCGACGGTGAGCAGCACGATCCGCTCGTGCAGCACCTTGTTGTGCTTGAGGTTGTGGAGCAAGGCAGGGGGGATGCTGTCGGGCGTCGAAGTGAGGAACACCGCAGTCCCCTTCACCCGCGTCGCGGTCTGCGCCGCCGAGCGGATGAACAGCGCGATCGGCATCGCGCCTTCCTGCAACCGGTCGAGCACCAGCCGGCGCCCGCGCGACCAGGTGGTCAGGATCAGGAACGCCACGGCGGCGACGAGCAGCGGGAACCAGCCGCCATCGGGGATCTTGGTGATGTTCGAGGCGAAATAGGCGCCGTCGATCAGCAGGAAGCTACCCGTCACCAGGCCGGCGAGCAGCTTGTTCCACTTCCACACCGCGAAGGTCAGCACGCCCAGCATGCAGGCGGTGATGAACATCGTGCCGGTCACTGCGATGCCGTATGCCGAGGCGAGGTTGCTCGAGCTGCGGAAGCCGAGCGCCAGCAGCACCACCATCACCAGCAGGCCCCAATTGACCAGCGGGATGTAGATCTGTCCCGCCGCCTTGGCGCTGGTGTGGAGGATACGCAGCCGCGGCAGGAAGCCCAACTGCACCGCCTGTTGCGAGACCGAGAAGGCGCCCGAGATCACCGCTTGGCTGGCGATCACCGTCGCCATGGTGGCGAGGATGACCAGCGGCAGGCGCGCCCAGTCCGGCGCCATCAGGAAGAAGGGGTTCTCGATCATCGCCGGGTTGCGCAGGATCAGCGCCGACTGGCCCAGATAGTTGAGCATCAGGCACGGAAAGGCGACGTACAGCCACGACACCATGATCGCGCGGCGGCCGAAATGGCCCATATCGGCATAGAGCGCCTCGGCGCCGGTCACCGCCAGCACCACCGAGCCCAGGGCCAGGAAGGCGAGGCTGGGGTCCAGCGCGAAGAACTTGACCGCATACCAGGGATTGAGCGCCCACAAGATTTTGGGCGCGGCGATGATCCCGCGGACGCCGAGGATCGCGATCACCGCGAAATAGACCAGCATCACCGGCCCGAACAGCTTGCCCACCGCGGCGGTGCCGCGCGCCTGGATCGCGAACAGCGCGACCAGGATCGCCACCGTCACCGGCAGCACGAGCGGCGTGAACCCGGCTTCGACGGTCGTGAGCCCCTCGACCGCCGACAGCACCGAGATTGCGGGCGTGATGATCGCGTCGCCATAGAAAAGCGCGGTGGCGATCACGCCGGTCATGACGATCGCGACGCGCCAGCGGCTGTCGCCCATCTTTCGGGTGATCAGCGCAAGCAGCGCGAGGCTGCCGCCTTCGCCCTTGTTGTCGGCGCGCAGGATCAGCGCGACATACTTGATCGTGACGATCGAGGTCATCGTCCAGAAGATCAGCGACAGCACGCCGTAGATGTGCGCCGGATCCAGGGCCAGCTTGTGGTGGCCGATGAAACTTTCCTTGAGCGAATAGAGCGGCGACGTCCCGATATCGCCGAACACCACGCCGATCGCGCCGATCGCCAGCGCGGTGAACTTTTCCTGATGCGGATGCGCGGGGGCATCCCCGTCGCTCGCCAACTGCTCCACTGCAGGTCTCCGTTCCCCAACCGATTCGGGGTGCCACGCGGTACGCCTGAGCATTTTCGCATGCCAGTGGGTAACGAAGCGTTCCAGCTGCATGTCGTACGTATTTCAGGACAGGTGTGGCGCGTTTCCCCTATCCGCAAAAGGAAAGGGCCGCACCGATCGCTCGGTACGGCCCCTGCCTTGTTGGTAAAGTCGCTAGACTCAGCCCTGCGCGTCTTCCGCGGCGGGGGCTTCGGTCGCGATCTCGCCCGGCTCGGCGTTGGGATCGTAATCCTCGGTGAAGCCGGTCTCTTCGCGCTCGAACATCGCCGCCGTGACGTCGACGCCCTGCGCCTGCATCTCGGCTTCTTCCGGCGAACGTGCGACGTTGACCTTGATGGTCACCGCGACTTCCGGGTGCAGCGCAACGCGCACTTCGTACACGCCGATCGCCTTGATCGGGCGGTCAAGCACGATCTGCGCCTTGTTGACCTTGTGGCCGTCGGCGGTCAGCACGTCGACCAGATCGCGCACCGCGACCGAGCCGTACAGCTGGCCGACGTTCGACGCCTGGCGGATCAGGGTGACCGAAACGCCCTCGAGCGTCTTCGATTCCTTCTCGGCCTCAACGCGACGGGTCGCGTTCTCGGCTTCGATGCGTTCGCGATTGGCTTCGAAGACCTTGCGGTTGGCTTCGTTGGCGCGCAGCGCCTTCTTGCGCGGCAGGAGGAAGTTACGGGCAAAGCCGTCCTTCACCTTCACCACGTCGCCGATGTGGCCGAGCTTCTCAACGCGCTCCAGCAGAATGACATCCATGGATCCGCTCCTTACTTAACGATGTAGGGCAGCAGGCCCAGGTGACGGGCGCGCTTGATGGCCTGGGCCAGCTCGCGCTGCTTCTTCGCGCTCACCGAAGTGATGCGCGAGGGGACGATCTTGCCGCGCTCGGATACGAAGCCCTGCAGCAGGCGGACGTCCTTATAGTCGATCCGGGGCGCATCCTTCGCGGAGAAGGGGCAGCTCTTGCGGCGGCGGAAAAAGGGTCGTGCCATGGTCTATACGCTCCTTATTCGCCTTCGAAGTTGCCATCGCGGTCACGACGGCCGCGACGCTCGCGGTCGCCCTTGCGCATCATCACCGAGGGACCTGCCTCGTGGCCGTCAACCTTGACGGTCATGTAGCGGATCACGTCTTCGTTGATCTGCGTCTGGCGCTCCAGCTCGGCGACCACGCCGGCCGGCGCGTCGATCTCGAGCATCACGTAGTGCGCCTTGCGGTTCTTGGCGATACGATAGGCGAGGCTGCGAAGACCCCAGGTCTCGGTCTTGACGACCTTGCCGTTGTTGTCTTCGACGATCTTGGTGGCGGTTTCCGCCAGCGCGTCCACTTGCGCCTGTGCCAGATCCTGGCGCGCAAGGAACACATGCTCGTACAGAGCCATTGGTTCTCTTCCTGTTGGCCGATCGCTGACGCCGCCCCATGCGGTCGCCCCTCCGGCTGTCGTCTTGATAAAGCAAACGGAGCGGACGCATTGCTGCTCCGCTCCGATCGGCTGCCCTTACGCAAAAGCGGGGGCGGTTGCAAGCGCAATCAGGCGGCGGCGACGCGCAGCTGCTGGCGGTCGCGGCGGCGGCGCAGTGCACCCCCGGCCATGCCGACACCGGCGATCATCATGCCCCAGGTCGCCGGCTCGGGCACCCCGGCCACCGCCGCGGAGCCGAAGAAGACGATGTGCGACAGGTCCTTGGCATTCTTGCCGTGCGGAATGTCCATCGTGCTCCAGCTGCCGCTGCTCAGATCGGCGACCTTGTAGAGCGAGAAATAGCTGCCCGCCTTCACCGCCATATAGTCGATCGTGTAGCCCGGCGTCGCCCAGGTGCCGGAGGCCGTGCCGGCGCCGGTGATCAGGCCCGAGGTGCTATTCGTGTCGAACAGATAGTTGAGTTTGATGTTCGGCTGCGCGCTCGCCACGAAATTGTTATAGACGTTGTAGACAAACTCGGCCTGCTTGTAGCTGTTCGGGTTGAAGACGTTGTCGTTGCCGGTGATGTTGCCGAGGAACAGGCAGCCGCTGGTCGAGGCGACCGAACTGCACTTGCCGAGCACGACGATCGAGGCATTCGCAGCGCAAGGCGCTGCTGCCATCAGGAAGGCCGCCCCGGCCAGCATCGTCTTCATCTTCATCCTAAATCCTCCCGCTGTTGCATCAATGAACTTGGGAGGACGGTACGGCTCGCTCTTAAGTGTAACAACGATAAGGATTTAGGTTAATCGTGCCAAAAGCGACCAGCTGCCCCAGATCGCGACAATCGATGCGCTGATCGGGGTAAAGGATCGGCTTGTCGGATCGACGGTGCCCGGCATCGACTTTGTGACGGGTGTAGCCGTGCGGCAGGCTTGCGTCCGCCCCATGTCTCGCCGTAACGCGCTCGCCCATTCACGGCGCTTCCGCAGGAGATACAGTTATGCGCGCGTTTCTTTTCCCCGGTCAGGGCAGCCAGGCCGTCGGCATGGGCAAGGCCTTGGCCGAAGCGAGCCCCGCCGCGCGCGAAGTGTTCCAGGAAGTCGACGAGGCGCTCGGGCAGCATCTCTTCAAGCTGATGAGCGAGGGGCCCGAGAGCGATCTGACGCTCACGGCCAACGCCCAGCCGGCGATCATGGCCAATGCCATCGCGGTGCTGCGCGTGCTCGAGAAGGAAGGCGGCATCCGTCTTGCCGAAAAGGCCGATTTCGTCGCGGGCCACTCGCTCGGCGAATATACGGCGCTCTGCGCCGCCGGGGCGCTTGACCTGTCCACGACCGCGAAGCTGCTGCGCCAGCGCGGCGATGCGATGCAGTCGGCAGTGCCGGTGGGCGAGGGGGCGATGGCGGCGCTGCTCGGCGCCGATCTCGTCAAGGCGCAGGCGATCGCCGATGCCGCGGCCGAGGGCGAAGTGTGCACCGTCGCCAACGACAATGATCCCACCCAGGTGGTGATCTCGGGCGCGCGGGGCGCGATCGAGCGTGCGGTGGCGATCGCCAAGGACCACGGCGCCAAGCGCGCGCTGCTGCTGCCGGTCTCGGCGCCGTTCCACTGCCCGCTGATGCAGCCCGCCGCCGACGCAATGGCTGCCGCGCTGGCCGAGGTGGCGATCCAGGCGCCGCTGGTGCCGGTCTATGCCAATGTGACTGCGGCGCCGGTCAGCGACCCGGCGACGATCCGAACGCTGCTCGTCGAACAGGTGACCGGCATGGTGCGCTGGCGCGAATCGGTGTCGGTGATGTTCGACGCCGGCGTGCACGATTTCGTCGAACTGGGCGGCAAGGTGCTGGGCGGCATGGTCAAGCGCATCACCCCCGATGCTGGCGTGACCAGCGTGGTGAGTATGGATGACATTGAAGCACTCGTGAAGGCGCTCTGAGGAGATACGGGAAATGTTCGATCTTACGGGAATGACCGCGCTCGTCACGGGCGCTTCGGGTGGCATCGGTTCGGCGATCGCCAAGGCGCTGGCGGCGCAGGGCGCCAAGCTCGCCGTGTCGGGTTCCAATGCCGAGAAGCTGGAAGCCTTTCGCGCCGGCCTGGGCGGCGAGCATGTCGCGCTGACCTGCAACCTCTCCGATCGCGCCGCGGTCGACGCGCTGGTGCCGCAGGCGGTGGAAGCGCTGGGCGGCAAGCTCGACATTCTGGTCAACAATGCCGGCGTCACCCGCGACAACCTTGCGATGCGGATGAAGGACGAGGAGTGGGAGCAGGTGATCCAGGTCAATCTGGAAGCCGCGTTCCGCCTGATGCGCGCCGCCGCCAAGCCGATGATGAAGGCGCGCTTCGGCCGCATGATCTCGATCACCTCAATCGTCGGCGCGACCGGCAATCCGGGCCAAGCCAACTATGCCGCCTCCAAGGCCGGACTGGTCGGCATGTCCAAGGCGCTGGCCCAGGAACTCGCCAGCCGCAACATCACCGTCAACTGCGTCGCGCCGGGCTTCATCCGGTCGGCGATGACGGACGTTCTGCCCGATGCGCAGAAAGAGGCGCTGCTCGGCCGTATTCCTGCCGGAAAGCTGGGCGAGGGCGAGGACATCGGCGCGGCGGTCGTCTATCTCGCCAGCAAGGAAGCGGCCTATGTCACCGGCCAGACCTTGCATGTGAACGGCGGGATGGCGATGCTCTGAGCCGAGCAGCCGGGGGCGTGGAGTAAGGAAGACGATGCGTTTGATTCTTGCCGCAGCACTTGCACTTGCCACCGCAGCCCCGGCCTTCGCGGCGCCGGCGGATCCGGCGTCGATCGTCTGCGTCGGGCAGAAGCTCGACGCGGCGGTGAAGGCGCAGTTGGCCGCCGATGTCGAGCGCAACCTCGGCACGCCGGGGCAGCGACCTCGATATTCGCCCGCAGTCACGCGCGGGCTGAATGACGCGACCACTGCCTGCGCCAACGAGCGGGGTTGGAGCGGGGCGGCGGCAACGGCTTCCGGTGTCTACGCACTGGCGGAAGTGGGCCTGCCGGTGGCGAAGCGGGTGGTGCAGGCCAAGGGCTTCGACCCCGCCGCACTTGACCAGCAGTTCGCCGCCTTGCCCGAAGAGGTGCGCCGCGAGCCGCTCACCCCCAAGGCGACGCAGGACCTGATCCGCGCCGCCGTTACCGATGAAGCGCAACAAACCCGCGCCAATGCGGAACTGCTCGCGCAATATTTTGCGTTTCTCAACACGCTGGAATATGCTTCAGCCGACTTTTCCCGCTGACGAGAGCGGGCGCCTTGCGGCACCCTCTTGCAACGGCCCCGGCGGCATTCTAGGTGCGGGAAAACGGATTCAGAGCCCCATCACAAAGGAAAACAGGGACCATGGCCAACCAGGAAGAGATCACCACCCGCGTGCAGGCGCTCGTTGTCGACCATCTCGGCGTCGACGCCAAGGACGTGGTGCCGACCGCGAGCTTCACCGATGACCTCGGCGCGGACAGCCTCGACATCGTCGAGCTGGTGATGGCCTTCGAGGAAGAGTTCGGGGTCGAGATCCCGGACGACGCCGCGGAGAAGATCAGCACCGTCGGCGACGCGGTTGCCTATATCTCCGAGCATCAGCAGGGCTGACGCTCGAAACGCGCTCCCGGCCCGATGGGCAGGATTTGCGACTAGGCGGCTTCCCGTCCCGTGCCTTTGGCGATGCGGACGGGGAGCCGTTTTGTATTACGAACGAACCGAACAGAAATTGACTGGAGAACTGCCATGCGCCGCGTAGTCGTGACCGGCCTGGGACTCGTCACCCCGCTGGGGGCCGATGTCGAAACCGCCTGGAAGAACATCCTCGCCAGCAAGTCCGGCGCGGGCACGATCACCAAATTCGACGCGACGGAATTCCAGAGCAACTATGCCTGCGAAGTGAAGCCGGCGGATCATGAATATGGCTTCGATGCCGGCAAGCGTGTCGACCACAAGATCCAGCGGCAGGTCGATCCATTCATCGTCTTCGGTATCGACGCCGCCGGCCAGGCGATCGAGGATGCCGGCCTGCTCGACATGCCCGAAGAGATGCGCTTCCGCGCCGGCTGCTCGATCGGTTCGGGCATCGGCGGCCTGCCAGGCATCGAGAGCGAATCGCTCGTCCTCGCCGAAAAGGGCCCGAAGCGCGTGTCGCCGCACTTCGTCCATGGCCGCCTGATCAACCTGATCTCGGGTCAGGTCTCGATCAAGTATGGCCTGATGGGGCCGAACCATGCGGTGGTCACCGCCTGCTCGACCGGCGCCCACTCGATCGGCGACGCCGCGCGGATGATCGCGATGGACGATGCCGACATCATGCTCGCCGGCGGCGCCGAGAGCACCGTGTGCCCGATCGGCATTGCCGGTTTCGGCCAGGCACGTGCGCTGTCCACCGGCTTCCGCGACGATCCGACCAAGGCCAGCCGCCCCTGGGACCAGGGCCGCGACGGCTTCGTGATGGGCGAAGGCGCGGGCGTGGTCGTGCTCGAGGAATATGAGCATGCCAAGCGCCGCGGTGCGAAGATCTACGCCGAAGTCGTCGGCTATGGTCTGTCGGGCGACGCCTATCACGTGACGGCGCCGCATCCCGAAGGCTCGGGCGCGTTCCGCTCGATGCAGATGGCGATGCGCAAGTCGGGCCTCGCGCTCGGCGACATCGACTATATCAACGCGCACGGCACCTCGACGCCGATGGGCGACGAGCTCGAACTCGGCGCGGTGCGTCGCCTGTTCGGCGATTCGATCGGCGGCGCGTCGATGAGCTCGACCAAGTCGGCGATCGGCCACTTGCTGGGCGGCGCGGGCGCGGTGGAGAGCATCTTCTGCATCCTGGCGCTGCGCGACCAGATCGTGCCGCCGACGCTCAACCTCGACAATCCGAGCGACAATTGCGTGGGCATCGACCTGGTGCCGCACGTCGCCAAGGAGCGGAAGGTGAAGGCCGTGCTGAACAATTCGTTCGGCTTCGGCGGCACCAATGCCAGCCTGGTGATGAAGGCGCTCTGATCTGATGGCGAAGAACGCGCGACCCCGTTCCGGCAAGCGTGCGCCCGCACGCAGGAGCCGGGGGCCGCGCGTCCTTCTCGTCGCGGCACTGCTGCTGGTCGCGGCCTTTGCCGGGGGCTGGTTCCTCTGGGCGGGGCCGGGGCCGGCGACCCAGGAACTGAGCGTCGTCGTCCCCGAGGGGGCGACGCTCTCCCGCGCGGCGCGCGAGTTGGAAAAGGCGGGCGCAATCACCTCGCGCCCGATCTTCCTGAGTTTCGCCAAAGCATTCGGCGGCAACGGCACGATCCGCGCCGGCGAATATCGCATCGCGCCGCGGACGAGCGCGCGCCAAATCCTGGAGATGCTGCAGGACGGCAAGACGCTGCAACGGCTGGTGACCGTGCCTGAGGGGATGCCGTCGATCCTCGTTGCCGAGGCGCTGGCCAAGGCGCCGGCGCTCACCGGCACGGCCAAGACCCCCGAAGAGGGCTCGGTGCTGCCCGACAGCTATGCCTATGTCCGCGACGAGCCGCGCGCCGCGGTGCTGGCGCGGATGCAGAAGGCGATGACCGCCTATCTCGCCAAAGCCTGGGCCGGACGCGACAAGGGGCTGGTGGTGACCACGCCGCGCGAAGCGATCATCCTCGCCTCGATCGTCGAGAAGGAGACTGCCAAGCCGGCCGAGCGCACCACGGTGGCAGCGGTCTACGCCAACCGGCTGAAGGCGGGCATGCCGCTCCAGGCCGATCCGACAATCATCTATCCAATCACCAAGGGCAAGCCGCTCGGCCGCCGCATCCTCCAGTCGGAGCTGCGCGCCAAGAACGGCTACAACACCTATGCGATGCGCGGCCTGCCCGAAGGTCCGATCGCCAACCCGGGGCGCGCCTCGATCGATGCGGTGCTGCATCCGGCCCAGTCCAAGGCACTGTACTTCGTCGCAGACGGCACCGGCGGCCATGTCTTCGCCGAGACCTATGCGCAGCACCAAGCCAACGTGGCGAAATGGTACGCCATTCGCCGCGCGCGCGGGGAAATGTAACGTAACCGTCGCGCGCTTGTCTCGATCGCTCGGGCATGTAACAAAGTCTCCCTGATCCAAGAACATAGGGGGATTTGAATGCGCCGTGCTGCTTTTCTGTGCCTGTTGCTCGCCACCACCAGCCCGGCCTGGGCGCAGGAGAAGCCGGCGGCGAAGGGCCCGGACCATCGCGAACAGATGAAGGCCGAGGCGGAAGCTGCCTGGGCCAAGCCTTCGGTGGACGAAACCACGGCGGTCAGCCACGGCGCCGTCACCGTCGGCGGGCAGCGGATCGCCTATACCGCCACCGCCGGCACGCTCACCATCCGCGACGACGACGGCAAGCCGACCGCCTCCTATTTCTACACCGCCTATGTGCGCGACGGGGCGGCGCGCGAGCAGCGGCCGGTGACCTTCTTCTACAATGGCGGCCCGGGATCGCCGACGATCTGGCTGCACATGGGCAGCTTCGCGCCGGTCCGCGTCACCACCGCCAATCCCGAATATATCCGTCCGGCGCCCTATGGCTTCGGTCCCAATCCGGACTCGCTGATCGACAAGAGCGACCTCGTCTTCATCGATGCGCTGGGTGCCGGCTGGTCGCGGCCGCTGGGGGAAAAGACCGGCAAGGACTTCTGGGGCGTCGACCAGGATGCCGATGGCTTTGCCCGCGCCATCCTGCGCTACACAGCCAAGTTCGATCGGTGGCCCAGCCCGAAATTCCTGTTCGGCGAAAGCTACGGCACGCTGCGCAACCCGGTGGTCGCGGCCAAGCTCGAGGATGCGGGGCTGAGCCTCAACGGCATGGTCCAGTTCTCGACGATCATGAACTATGGCGTCCGCCAGCCGGGCTACGACCAGAATTTTCTCACGCTCTTCCCGACGATGGCGGCGACCGCCTGGTACCATAACCGGCTGCAGAACCGCCCCGCCGATCTGCCGAGCTTCCTCGCCGAGGTCCGTGCCTTCACCAGCGGGCCCTATGCCGCCGCGCTCGCCAAGGGCTCGACCATCTCGGCCGAGGAGAAGGCGGCGATCGCCAAGAAGATGGCCGACTATACCGGCATCAGCGAGGCCTTCATCCTGCGCGCCGACCTGCGCCTCACCCTGTCGCACTTCCAGACCGAGCTGCTGCGCGACCGTCGCCTCGCCGTGGGCCGGCTGGATTCGCGGTATCTGCTCAACATGACCGACGCCAATGCCGACAGCCCGAGCGACGATCCGGCCTCGACCGCCGTTACCGGGGCCTTCGTGGCGACCTTCCAGGACTATGCCTCCCGCGTGCTCGGCTACAAGACCGACATGCCCTACCGGATGAGCGCGCGCGGCCCCGGTTTCGACTGGGACTGGAAGCACCGTGCGCCCGACGGCAGCGGGACCCATCTCGCCCCCAACAGCGCAGCCGACCTGGCCTATACGATGCGCACCAACCCGTATCTGAAGGTGCTGTTCATGAACGGCTATTTCGACTTCGCCACGCCTTTCTACGGCGCGGAGTTCGACGTCAGCCACATGCTGCTGGATCCGCAGCTGCAGAAGAACATCCACTTCACCTATTACGACGCCGGCCACATGGTCTATCTCAACCCGACGACCATGCCGCTGATGCACCGCGACCTCGCGGCCTGGTACGACGAGGCGCTGCGCGCCGCCGCCTCCAGCCAGCCGCCGGCGCGTCCCGGCACCACGGCTGCCCAGAACTGACGCTGGAAACGGAGGAGTGCCCATGGGCGCTCCTCCACCTCCGCATAATCCCGTAAGGTCCACTTCGACTATTATTAGGATTTGAAATCGTTTCGATTCGTTTCGCTGCAAAAGCGAAATATCGCATATGAAATGAAAGTTCGCGGCCCGCTCCACTCTATAACAATCCGGAATGGATATGTCCGGAGGTTATAGTGCGTTTCTTGAATGACATCAGCATTGGTAAACGACTATTTATCATAGGCGCAGGATCCCTGGTCGGACTGGTGCTGGTCATTCTTCTGTCGATCAACCAGCTCGACAGCTCGCTCACCAAGAGCTTTCAGGCGCGCACCAAGCAGGCGATCGACATCGCCTACAGCCAGCTGGACTATTACGAAGCCGAGCAGCGCGCCGGCCGGATGAGCCAGGCGGACGCGCAGGCCGCCGCCAAGAAGGTGGTCGGCTCGATGCGCTTCGGCGAGAGCGACTATTTCTTCATCCTCGACACCAACCACATGATGGTGATGCATCCGGTGAAGCCGGAAAAGGTCGGCAAGACGACCTACGAAACCAAGGATGCCGCCGGCACCTATCACTTCCGCGAGATGGTGAAGGTCGCCGCCGAACAGGGCGCTGGCTTCGTCTCGTACGAATATGAGATGCCGGACGGGAAGGGCGTGAAGTCCAAGATCTCCTATGTCCGCGCCTTCAAGCCCTGGGGCTGGGTGGTCGCCACCGGCGTGTTCGACGAGGAGATCCAGGCCGCGGTGCACGACGCCGAGATCAAGCTGGCCATGGCCGCGCTGGTCATCGTGCTGGTGCTGGTCGCCGCCGTCCTTTTCGTCAGCCGCTCGATCACGCTGCCGCTCGGCGCCATCACCAGCCGCATGCGCAGCCTGGCCGGCGGCGACACCGCCGCGGCGATCCCGGGCTCGGGCCGCAAGGACGAAATCGGCGCGATGGCCGGGGCGCTCGAGGTGTTCCGCCAGAATGCCGAGGCCAAGGTGATTGCCGAGGCCGCCAAGGCCGCCGCGGATGCCGACCAGCAGGCGATCGTGCAGCTCCTCTCCGAGAAGCTCCACGCCATGTCCGAAGGCGATCTGACCAGCTCGATCACCACCCAGGTACCGCCGGCCTATGGCACCCTCCGCGACAACTTCAACACCGCTCTGGAGAATCTGCGCGAGCTGATCAGCGTGCTGTCCGAAGCCTCGCGCAGCATCGAGACCGGCTCGACCGAGATCTCGGCCGCCTCCGACGATCTCGCCCGTCGCACCGAGAGCAACGCCGCCAGCCTCGAGCAGACCTCGGCCGCGCTCCAGCAGATGAACGACCGCCTCAAGTCGAGCGCCGATGCCGCCGACCGCACGGTGGGCTTCACCCAGGAAGCGATCGGCATCGTCGACTCCGGCCGCACCACGGCAACCGAGGCCACCTCGGCGATGGACCGCGTTTCCGAAAGCGCGCGCGGCATCGACAACGTCATCGAGGGCCTCGACAAGATCGCCTTCCAGACGCGCGTCCTCGCGATGAACGCCGCGGTCGAGGCGGGCCGGGCAGGCGAGGCGGGCCGTGGCTTCGCCGTCGTCGCCGACCTGGTCTCGGCACTGGCGATGCGCGCCGAAGAGGAGGCTCGCCGCGCCCGCGAACAGCTCACCACCACCCAGGCGGACATCGTCGTCGCGGTGGATTCGGTGAAGAAGGTCGACGCGGCGCTGGCCAACATCACCACCAGCGTCAGCCAGGTGCATGAGTTCGTCGAGGTGGTCGCGGTCGACAACCGGGCCCAGTCCACCGCGATCAGCGAGATCGCCACCGCCGTCGGCGTGATGGACCATTCGACCCAGCAGAATGCGGCGATGGTGGAGCAGACCTCGGCTGCTGCCCGCAACCTGGCCGGCGAAGTCAGTGGCCTGACGCGCCAGGCCGCGCGTTTCAAGATCGACAATGGCTCGCCGATGCGCGCGCCCAGCCGTCCGGCATCCGCCGCGCCGCGCTCGGCAGCGGCACCGGCATCCCGCGCGGTACCGGCCATGGCCGGCGCCGAGGACTGGGCGAGCTTCTGAACGCTCGGCGCGCGATGCCGTCACGGCATCGCCAAGACTCACTTCCGGTAGGCGGCCCGCCGCCTCCCCAAGGCGCAGCATTGCCTCGTTCACAGGGACAGGGGCGAGGCGATGACGGCTTCTTGCCCTGCATGGACGATCCTCATGTCGCGTACCCAAATGCTGCTGCCCCTGCTCGCCGCCAGCCTTTCGCTCTCGATCTCCCCCGTATCGGCCCAGACCCAGGCGCCGCTCGAACCCGCCGCGCTGCTGGTGATCGCCGAGCGGCCCCAGGACGGGCCGCAGCAGAGCGTGCCCCCGCAGAAATCCACGCCGCCGGCCGAAGCGGTGACACCGCGCGCGCCCTCGTCGCCCGCCACCTTCACCTATCCGTCGCAGGCCGACGGCTTCGGCATCAAGCTGGGCGGCTACAATACGTCGCGCTGGGCCGAGGACTGGCGCGGCATGCGCAACCCCAAGAAGCGGGACGATCCGCTCGACCGGCTGAAATACTTGCCGATCGCCGGGGACGGCTTTGCCTATGTCACGCTCTCGGGCGAGATACGGCTGCGCGAACAATATATCTCGCAGCCCAGCCTGTTGCCCGGCGACCATCGCCAGGAACAGCTGCTCCGCATCTTCGCCGGCGCCGACGTGCATGTTGGTCCGCTGCGCGCCTATGGCGAGCTGGCCCATGGCGGGCTGGCCGGGCACAATCTCGGCACGCCCGCGGCCAAGTCGCGCAACGACCTGTTCGCACAGCAATATTTCGTCGAGCTGAGCGGCGCGCCGGTCCGCGGTGTCAACGCCGGGGTGCGCTATGGCCGGCAGGAATTCACCGACGGCGCACCGGGTCTGATCTCGGTGAAGGACGACAATTCTATCCATACCGAGCTCAACGGCGGCCGCGCCTGGGTCTCCTTCGCGGAGTTCCGCGCCGATGTGTTCGACTTCAAGCAGACCACGCTCGGCCTGGGCGGCAGCGGCGACGACCGGATCGACGACGGCACCCGCTTCTCGGGCGTCACCTTCGGCGTGGTCCTCGCCAACCAGGCCAAGCGCAAGATCTTCTTCGATCCCTTCTTCTGGCGCGAGCGCAACGACTCGCTGAAATGGGGCAAGGCGACCGGCCTTGAAGTCCGCCATTATTACGGCGCCCGCCTGTGGGGCAGCATCGACAAGCTGACCTTCGACTGGCTGGTCAACCACCAGGGCGGCGACTATCGCGGCCGCCCGATCGACGCCTGGTTCCTCCAGGCGGCGCAGACCTACAGCTTGAGCAACAAGGGACTGAAGCCCAAGCCCGGCATCCATTTCGACTATGGTAGCGGCGGCGGTGCCTATGGCACCGGCACGATCCGCAACACGCGGACGATCACTGCCGGATCGATTGCCTATAGCTACCAGCTGGTGCTCAACCTGACCAACCTGTTCCAGGTCTCGCCCAACCTCACCATCTCGCCCAGCAAGTCGCTCGACCTCACCGCCGAATTGCAGCACAGCCTGCGCGTCGACGAGAACGACGCCGTCTATCGCGGCGCCGGCACCGCCTATGCGGGCACCCAGCTGGTCAAGGGCGCGCATGTGGGCGACGCGGCGCGGCTCCAGGCGACCTGGAAGGTGAGCCCGCGCGTATCGGTGATCGGCCGCTACGAATATTTCGAGCCCGGCGCGGTGCTCAAGGCGGTGGGATCCAAGGGATCGCATTTCCTTGCCGGCTGGATCAGCTTCCGCTTCTGAGCCGGCGAAAGTTCCGAAAGTTCCGGGAAAGCGACATCAACGCGATCCCGGCCGCGACGAGGGCGGAGCTGGTTCCAGCGCCGCCCTCGCTTTACGTTCGTACCGCTGCATCGACTCGCCATAGCAGGCGGCGAACATCAGCCGGCTGTCGAAGCACCGGCGATGCCCGACGATCTTGCCGCGCCGCCTGACCGGCACCAGCCGCCCTTCGCGGGCGATCTGCAGCGCGAGGTCGAGCGCCATCATGCGACCCTGATCGACGGCCGCGTCCCAGGCGCGGACGAAGCCCGCGGCATCGGGTCGGGTGCGCAGCCGCCGCGCGCTCTGCGGCGTCATTCCCACTGCGCGCGCCGCAGCGGCGACGCCGCCATGGCTGGCAAGCTCGGCGATGAAGGCGCGCTGGCGCTCGGCGCTCCAGCCATCGGCGCGGGGGCTGGTGGCGACCGGGGTGAAGTCGAACGGATCGTCGTCTTCGGGCTGCATGGCGGGGAGGATAGGCACGTATCGCTTGTGTAGGAAAGCGATTCGTTTCTGTTTTGTTCTTTTTGCGCGTGGCGCGGGTTTCGCGTTTTCCGACGGGCTGTGGCAGGGGAGGCGCCATGCCGTTCACGCCTCATATCCTCGTCGACGCCGATGCCTGCCCGGTGAAGGACGAAATCTACAAGGTCGCCTGGCGCCTGGAAGTGCCGGTGACGGTGGTGAGCAACGCGCATCTGCGCGTGCCGCAGCACCCGCTGATCACCCGCGTGGTGGTGAGCGACCGGTTCGATGCCGCCGACGACTGGATCGCCGAACATACCGATGGCGGAGCCGTGGTGATCACCGCCGACATCCTTCTCGCCGACCGCTGCCTCAAGGCGGGCGCGGCGGCGGTGCTGGCGCCCAACGGCAAGCCGTTCACCACCAGCTCGATCGGCAGCGCGGTGGCAGTGCGAGCGATCATGGCCGATCTCCGCGCCGGCGGCGACCGGATCGGCGGCCCGCCGCCCTTCGCCAAGGAAGACCGCTCGCGCTTCCTGTCCGCGCTCGATGCGGCGCTGGTGCGGGCGAAGCGTGCCGCTGCCGGATAATCTGGAATATAGCCGGCTAAGCTGTTGATCAATTACGGGACAGCGACGCAATCGCTTGTCTTGACTCCACCATGGTTTGGGATACTCCGCCGTTAACTATCGATGCATGGGGATGCATTCCGGGGAGGTTCTGCGATGCAAAGTCGAGTTCTGGCGAGCGCAGCGTTGCTGCTTGCCGCCATTGGCACCACGCCCGCCATGGCGGCGGACTTCTACCTCTTCAACAATTCGCCCAGCGGCTCGGTCAAGCTCACGGTGAACGGCGCCGGCAGCATCAATGCCTTCCAGACCGGTTGGTTCGACAGCAACGGCACGCACTATAACGCGTGGACCAATTACTTCACCGGCAGCGCGACCAGCTGGGGCTCGACGACGGAATATCGCTCCTTTTTCAGCTTCTTCCCGACGGGGACGGTGACCAGTGCATCGCTGACCATCGGCAACGCGCTCGCCGGCGGCTATGGCAATGCGACCGGGCGGCCGCTCGAGCTGACGCTGTACGACGTGACCAGCTCGATCGTCGGGCTGCAGCAGTATAATGGTGCCAAGGGGATTTTCGACGATCTCGGCTCGGGCGCGGTACTCGGCAAGATCACCGTAAGCGCCGCGGCGTCGGGCTATACGATCGAGCTGAACCAGGCCGGCGTCGACGCGATCAACGCGGCCTATGCCGGCGTGGGTCCGTTCACCGTCGGCGCGCGCCTGACCGCCAGCCCGGTACCCGAACCTGCGGCCTGGGCGCTGATGCTCGGCGGCTTCGGGCTGATGGGCGGCGCCCTGCGCGCACGGCGGCGGCGGACGACGGTCCGCTACGCCTGAGCGGGGCGACCCGCCCGGCCGCTCAGTGCAGCTTGGCGATCGACAGCCCGTCGAGCTTGGCGCGCTCCTTCACCGATTCCTCGCTGCGGGTCAGCGCCTTGGCGATGGCGCGCAGCGGCATGCCCTTCTTGGCGAGGGTGTGGAGCTTTTGCAGTTCGTCGGGGCGCCAGGGCTGGCGATGTCGTTCGAAGCGTTCGGCCATGGGGCGTCTTAGTCGATCTTTGCCGCCGGTTCCATGCGGGCGCGCAACATCGCGGCGACGCGCTCTGCGCCCGCCTCGCTCGCGCTGGCGATGTCGATCGGGCGGCCGCCGAGCGTCTCATCCTCGCTGTTGAGGAACAGCAGCGCGGTCTCTCGATCGGGCAGCGACTGAAAGGCGAGCAGCGCGACCCGCGACTGGCGCGCGATGACCTCGGGCGCCAGCTTGGTCTTGGTGGAGCCGCGGAAGCGCTTGCGGTCGATCTCATCGGACGTTGCGCCCACCGCGACCTTGGTGATCGCGCCCATCAGGCGGCGACCGTCATGGCATGCGCTTGCCGATAGGCCGAAATTCGATCGGCATAGATAGCTGCGAACGCGCGGTGCGCCGCGCGCGAGGACACGCACGCGGCAGTGCCAGCGAGCGTCATGGCGTTCTGGTGGCGGGAGAGAAGATAGGCGAGATCCATCGGCATATCCATGCTGTGCAAGCGAGAACATGATGGACCCAGCCGCCGGCGCTTACGGGAGGGGAAGCCGGCGATAGTTCCTAAATGGGGATCGCAAGGACGTTTCGCAACCGTGGCGATCAGTGCAGCGCGCGTTCCCCCTCGCGCAGCGTGAGCACCTCGACTCCGGTCGCGGTCACCGCGACGGTATGCTCGAACTGGGCAGAGAGCTTGCGGTCGTTGGTCACCACCGTCCAGCCGTCGTCGAGCGTGGTCACCTTGCGGGTGCCCTGGTTGAGCATCGGCTCGATCGTGAAGGTCATGCCCTCGCGCAGCTTCATGCCGGTGCCGGGGCGGCCGAAGTGGAGGACCGAGGGCTCCTCGTGCATCTCGCGGCCGATGCCGTGGCCGCAATAGTCGCGCACGATCGAATAGCCGTGCTGCTTGGCGTGGCGCTCGATCGCGGCGCCGATGTCGCCGAGCGTGGCGCCCGGGCGGACCTGGGCGATGCCCTTCCACAGCGCCTCCTGCGTCACCTTCACCAGCCGCCGCGCCTGGGGCGAGACTTCACCCACCATATAGGTCTTGCTCGAATCGGCGATGAAGCCGTTCTTTTCCAGCGTGATGTCGAGGTTGATGATGTCGCCGTCCTGCACGATCGTCCCGGCATCGGGCACGCCGTGGCAGACGACATGGTTGATCGAGCAATTGAGCACGAAGCCATAGCCGTACTGCCCCTTGCTGGCGGGGCGGGCGTGGAGCTCGTCGGTGATGTAGCGCTCGACCAGCGTGTCGATCTCGAGCGTCGACATGCCGGTGAGCGGCTGGCGGTCGAGCATTTCAAATACCTGGGCGAGCAGCCGACCGGCCTCGCGCATCAGGTCGAGTTCGGCGGGCGTCTTGACCATCTCAGGCGGCCTCGAGCGCGGCGGCGCCGACCTGCGCCTCGGCCAACTGGCGGCGGACGAGCTCGTGAAAGGGCAGGGTGGGGTTCGCCTCGGCGAGCATGCCGATCTTCATCCAGTACTCCGCCTGGGCGTTGATCGAGCGGCACATCACCGCGCTGGCGCGGCGGGCCTCCTCGTGGAGGTCGTCGGCGATTTTCACAATGCCCATGGGTGCTCCGGCTTGGTGGTGCTACGGAGCGTATATGGTTCGTATATCGGCAAGGGCAAGTGTTCAAGAAAGCTCAAGCCCCTCCCCTTTAGGGGAGGGGGTTGGGGTGGGGCTGTGTCTCGCAGAGACCAACCAGCGTTCTGGAATCCCTCCACCCCAACCCCTCCTCCAAGGAGGAGGGGCTTAAGAAGTGCGAATTACCGCGGCAGCGCCGCCGCCTCGCGGGCCTTGGCTTCGACCTCTTCGAGCGAGCCGCTGCTGATCCAGCTGCCGCCGACGCAGAGCACCGGATCGAACGCCAGCCATTCCGGGGCGCTCGCCAGGCTGATGCCGCCGGTGGGGCAGAACTTCGCCTGATAGAAGGGCGCGGCGAGGGCCTTCAGCGCCTTGAGGCCGCCCGAGGTCTCGGCCGGGAAGAACTTGAAGTGGCTCAGGCCGAGATCCATGCCGCGCATGATGTCGCCGGCATTGGCGATGCCCGGCAGATAGGGCACGCCGCTGCGGACGATCGCGTCGCCCAGCTTGTCGGTCAGGCCGGGGGAGACGATGAACTCGGCGTCCTCCTTCATGACCTGCTCGAACTGCTGGGTGTTCACGACGGTGCCCGCGCCGACGATCGCGCCGGGGACCTTCTTCATCTCGCGGATCGCTTCGAGCGCCGCGGGGGTGCGCATCGTCACTTCGAGCACGCGCAGGCCGCCCTTCACCAGCGCCTCGGCAAGCGGACGCGCCTTGGCGGCGTCGTCGATCACCAGCACCGGGATGACCGGTGCGGTGCGCATGATGGCTTCGATCGAAAGGCGGGGTTCGCTCACTGTGCATGCTCCTGGGCGAAGGCGGCGGCAGCGCCGTACAGGCCCGGCTGGGGATGGGTGATCAGTTTGACGGGGATCGTCGCCATCAGGGAGCGGAAGCGCCCCTTGGCGACGAATCGCTCGCCGAAGCCCGATTGCAGCAGATGGTCCTTCAGGCGCAACCCCAGACCGCCCGCGATCACCACCGCCGTCGGGCCATGGCCGAGCGCGAGATCGCCGGCGACGGCACCGAGGCTGAGGCAGAACCGGTCCAGCGCGGCCACCGCCAGGCTGTCCTTGCCCTCCAGCGCGAGCGTCCAGATCGCCTTGTCGTCGAGGCGCGCGACCGGCACGCCTTCGAGATCCGCCAGCGTCTCGTAGATCGAGACGATCGCGGGACCGGCGACGATGCGTTCCTTCGAGACGCGCTGATAGGTGCGGCGCAGGCGCTTCACCAGCGCATCCTCGATCGCGTCGAGCGGCGCGAAGTCGCTATGGCCGCCTTCGGTAGCGATGATGTCGTAGCCGCCGCGATGGCGGAACACCTGGGCGACGCCGAGCCCGGTGCCCGGCCCGCAAACGGTGATCGAACCCTTGTCGGGCAGCGGCGCCTCGGGCCCGCAGAGGTGCAGGAACGCCTCGTCGTGCAGCTGGGCCACGGCATGACCGATCGCCTCGAAATCGTTCACCAGCGTCCAGGTATCGGCGCCGAGCCGCTCCGGAATCAGCGGCGGGCGGATGATCCAGGGATTGTTGGTGAGCTTGATCAGGTCGCTGTTGATCGGCGATGCAACCGCGATCGCGGCAGCCTTGGGCAGCGGCCGGCCGAGCTGCTCGCCAAAGGCGCGCCAGGCGAGCTGGAGGCTGGGATGTTCGGCCACCTTCTGGGTGATCGGCTCGCTGAGCGAGACGACGCGGCCATCCGCGACCTCCGCCACTGCGAAGCGCGCGTGGGTCCCCCCGATGTCGACGGCGACGACTTCCATCCGATTCCGATCCTCTCTCTGGCGCCCCTGTCAACGTTGCCAGTGGGCGGCCGTCCTTCTTCCCGTCCGCCGCGCGGATGTAAAGTCCGCGCGGTCGACCCGGGTATGATTTACATACGTTACAGGTTTACAGGCCCGCTTCGTGCAGCATCGCCGACGCGCCCTTTTCGGCCTCGTCGCAGTGATGGCGCAGCATCGCGAACAGCTCGCGGCCGGTGCCGACCGCGGGGGGCGGGGCGACGGCATGCTCGCGCGCGTCCCACTCGTCCGCGGGCACCACCGCCTCCAGTATGCCGTTCTCGGCATCCAGGCGGAGGATGTCGCCGTCGCGCACCTTGCCGATCGGGCCGCCGCCCAAGGCTTCCGGCGACAGGTGGATCGCCGCCGGCACCTTGCCGCTGGCGCCCGACATCCGCCCGTCGGTGACCAGCGCCACCTTGAAGCCGCGGTTCTGGAGCACGCCGAGCTGCGGGGTGAGCTTGTGCAGTTCGGGCATGCCGTTGGCGCGCGGGCCCTGGAAGCGGACCACGACGATCACGTCGCGCTCGAGTTCGCCGGCCTTGAACGCTTCCAGCACGTCCAGCTGGTCCGAGAAGACCCGCGCCGGGGCCTCGATGATCCAGCGCTCGCGCTCGACCGCCGAGACCTTGATGCAGGCGCGGCCGATATTGCCCTTGAGGATGCGGAAGCCGCCCTCGGGGGAGAAGGCGGTCTCGACCGTGCGGACGATATTCTCGTCGTTGCTCTTCTCGCCATGCTCGGTCCAGACCAGCGCATCGCCCTCGATGTCGGGCTTGCGGCCATACGCAGCCATGCCGTCCTTGGCGATGGTCAGCGCGTCGCGGTGCATCAGGCCACCGCGCAGCAGCTCCTTGATGACGAAGGACGGGCCGCCGGCATCCTCGAACTGGTTCACGTCGGCAGAGCCGTTCGGGTAGACGCGGGTCATCAGCGGCACGACGCGCGAGAGGCGATCGAAATCCTCCCAGTCGATGGTGATGCCGGCCGCGCGTGCGAAGGCGGGGACGTGGATCAGGTGGTTGGTCGAGCCGCCGGTGGCGAGCAGGACGATCGCCGCGTTCACGATCGCACGCTCGTCGACGACATGGCCGATCGGGCGATAGTCGTCGCCGTTCCAGCCGATCTCGGCGAGGCGGTGGACGGCGTGGCGGGTCAGTTCCTGGCGCAGCTTGGTGCCCGGATTGGCGAAGGCCGAGCCGGGGACGTGCAGGCCCATCGCCTCCATCATCATCTGGTTCGAGTTGGCGGTGCCGTAGAAGGTGCAGGTGCCCTTGCCGTGATAGGCGGCGATCTCGGACTCGAGCAGTTCCTCGCGCGTCGCCTTGCCCTCGGCATAGCGCTCGCGCACCGCGGCCTTTTCCTTGTTGGGCAGACCCGAGCGCATCGGGCCGCCGGGGATCAGCACCATCGGCAGATGGCCGAAGCGGAGCGCGCCCATCAGCAGGCCCGGCACGATCTTGTCGCAGATGCCGAGCAGCGCCGCGCCTTCGAACACGCGGTGGCTGAGCGAGACGGCGGTGGCCATCGCGATGGTGTCGCGGCTGAACAGCGAGAGCTCCATGCCCTGATAGCCCTGGGTCACGCCGTCGCACATCGCGGGCACGCCGCCCGCGACCTGCGCAGTGGCGCCGGCTTCGAGCGCCCAGACCTTCATCTGCTCGGGATAGCGATAATAGGGCGCATGGGCCGAGAGCATGTCGTTGTACGAGGTGACGATGCCGATATTCATCCGCGCGCCGGTCTTCAGTTCCTCGCGCTGCTCCTCGGTGCCCGCATACGCATGCGCCAGGTTGGCGCAGCCGAGCTTGGGCCGGTCATTGCCCGATTCGCGCTCGCGGCGGATCAGCTCGAGATAGGCCGTGCGGCCGGCCTTGGACCGTTCAAGGATGCGATCGGTGACCGCCGCGATTTCGGCGTGCAGATTGGCCATTTACAGGCTCCAGTGGATATCGACGGGCAGTTCGGTTTCGGCGAGCACGCGGCCGATCGGCAGGGTCGAGCCGGCGCCTTCGGCGATGGCGCGCTCCAGCACGTCCTTCTTCTCCTGGCCGGTGATCGCGATCATCAGCGCACGCGCCGAGACGATCGCGGCGAGCGACAGCGACACGCGGGCGACCGGCGCCTCGGGCGGCAGCGGATCGGGCATCACGCCCAGCGCGCGGCGCTCCTTGGGGCCGGTCAGCGCCTCGGCGAGGTCTGGGCCGGGAAAGATCGAGGCGGTGTGGCCGTCGGCGCCCATGCCGAGCAGGCAGAGGTCGAGCGGCCAGTGGAAGTCCTGCAGGCGCGCGTCCGCCGCGCGGCCGGCGGCCTTATAGTCGTCGGCCTTTTCGCTGACGACCGGGATCACCCGCGCGCCGAGCGGCAGGAACACCTTGGCAAGGCCGGTCACGTTCGACATCGGGTCGCCCATCGGCACGATGCGATCGTCGGTCGGGATGATCGTCACGCGCTTCCAGTCGAGCTTGGCCTTGCTCAGCTTGGCGTAGATCGGGCCCGGCGTGCGGCCGCCGGCGAGCGCGATGACGGCGGCGCCGCGCGCGTCGATCGCGCTCTCGATGATGAACTGTACGTCGCCGGCGAGCGCGTCGCCCATCTCGGCAGCGTCTTCATAGTCCCACCATTCGATTTCGGTCGTCATGTAAGCTCCTTCAATTTGGTGGGACCGCGAGGCGGCCAACGGCCGCGCAGGGTCCAATATAGGGACAGGGAGACGCGTGCGCTCCCCTCCCGATCATTCGTGCCAGTGCACCCCGTCGCGCTCGGTGAGCGCGATCGAGAGCGAGGGGCCCCAGCTGCCCGAGGCATAGGGCTTGGGCTTGAGGTCGTTGGCGTCCCAGCCGGCGCGGATCGCGTCGATCCATTCCCACTGCGCTTCCACCTCGTCGCGGCGGACGAACAGCGTGGGATCGCCCTCGATCAGGTCGAGCAGCAGGCGCTCATAGGCGATGCGGCGGGTGGTGCCGGCGAACTCGGCATCGAGGCTGAGGTTGAGCGGCACTTCGCGCAGGCGATAGCCTTCGCGGTCGAGGCCGGGCTGCTTGGCCATCACCAGCAGCTGGACATACTCCTCGGGCTGGAGGCGGATCACCAACGCGTTGGGCTGGAGCATGCCGCCGCGCTCGGCGAAGATCGAGTGCGGCACCGGCTTGAACTGAATGACGATTTCGGAGCGGCGCTCGGCGAGTCGCTTGCCGGTGCGGAGGTAGAAGGGCACGCCCTGCCAGCGCCAGTTGTCGACATGCGCCTTGATCGCCACGAAGGTCTCGGTGCGCGAGTCCTTGCCGAGATCGGTGGCATAGTCGCGCACGATCTGCCCCTTCACCGCGCCGCCGCCATATTGGCCGACCACGGTGAGGTTGGGCGCTTCCGCCGGCGTGATCTTGCGGAGCGAGCGGAGGACCTTGACCTTCTCGTCGCGGATCGAGGTGCCATCGAAGCGGGCAGGGGGCTCCATCGCGATCAGCGCCACGAGCTGGAGCATGTGGTTCTGCACCATGTCGCGCAGCGCGCCGGTATCCTCGTAGAAGCCGGCGCGGCCTTCGAGGCCGACCGTCTCCGAGACGGTGATCTGCACGCTGTCGATGCCGCGCGCGTTCCATACCGGCTCGAACAGCGAGTTGCCGAAGCGCAGCGCCAGGATGTTCTGCACCGTCTCCTTGCCGAGATAGTGATCGATGCGGAAGGTGCGCTCTTCGGGAAAGGCCTCGGCGACGATGTCGTTGATCTCGCGGCTGGAGGCGAGATCGCGGCCGAGCGGCTTCTCCAGGCTGATGCGGACATTCTCGCCCGCCAGACCGGCCGATTCGAGGCCCTTGATCGTCGGGCCGAACAGCCAGGGTGCGGTCGACAGGAAGATGGCGAGGCCGCCGGAGATGTCGCCCAGCTTTTCCTTCAGCGCGCCATAGCCTTCGGTCTGCGAGGCATCGAGCGTCTGATAGTGCACGCGCTGGAGGAAAGAGGCGACAGCGCTGTCGTCCTTCCGATCGACGGGCAGGAACTGGTCGAGCGCCTTGGCGGCGAAGGCGCGATAGCCCTCGTCGTCATATTCGGAGCGCGCGGTGCCGGTGATGGTGAGGCCATCGGGAAGCAGGCCATCGGCGTGCAGCGCATAGAGCGAGGGGAGCAGCATACGCTGCGCCAGATCACCGGTGGCACCGAACAGAAGCAATTTGCCGACGGGCTGCTGCATCATTTCCCTCTCGATTGGTTCGCCCCGCGAGACACCAATGCGGCCGAAAGATCAAGCCGAAGGGGAGGAATAGGTATGCGACGGCGGCAAATTTTGAAGGATTGTTCTGCTCGATAGCAGCGGGCGGCGCCTTAAATCCCCCTCCCGCTTGCGGGAGGGGTTAGGGGCGGGGGCGTGGGGTTCGCGGGCGACGCCATCGCAGCAAGAGCCTCCACGTCACACCCTCCCCCATCCCCTCCCGCAGGCGGGAGGGGGGATAAGAGGAAGGGGAGGGGCTGTTAAAGCACCAGCCCGGCGGTCGGATCGAGCCCGGCCATGATGTTGAGGTTCTGCACCGCGGCACCGGCGGCACCCTTGCCGAGATTGTCGAGCGTCGCGATCAATCGCGCCTGGCGGGTCTCGTCATTGCCGAACACCCGGACCGACAGGCGATCGGTACCGGCATTTTCCTCGATGCTCACCGTCGCCACGTCGGCGGGGAGCACCTGCACCACCGGCGAGTCGCGATAGGCGTCGCGCAGCACGTTCTCCAGCGCTTCGACCGAGGGCTTGCGGGTGAAGGCGAACAGCGGCAGCGGCACCTCGACGATCATGCCGCGATAGGTGCGCGCGACCGAGGGCAGGAAGATCGGCGGATGCTCGATCCGCGCATGCTTCTGCATCTCGGGCACATGCTTGTGCGCGAGTGACAGGCCATAGGGGCGGAAGGCGGTGTCGGTCGCCTCGGGGCCGTCGCTTTCGAACTCGGCGATCATCGCGCGGCCGCCGCCCGAATAGCCCGAGACGGCGTTGACGCTCAGCGGGAAGTCGTGCGGGATCAGCCCGGCGCGGATCAGCGGACGGACGAGCGCGAGGAAGCCGGTGGGATAGCAGCCCGGATTGCTCACCCGCGCCGCCTCGGCGATCGCGGCGGCCTGGCCGGGCTCCAACTCGGCGAAGCCATAGGTCCAGTCGGCGGCGGTGCGATAGGCGGTCGAGGCGTCGATCACGCGCGTCCGCTCGTTCTCGATCATCGCCACGGCTTCGCGCGCCGCATCGTCGGGCAGGCAGAGGATGACGAAATCGGCGGCGTTGAGCGCCTGCGCGCGCTTCTTGGGATCCTTGCGGTCCTGGTCGTCGAGCACCATCACCTCGATCTCGGCGCGGCCGGCGAGGCGTTCGCGAATCTCGAGGCCGGTGGTGCCGGCGGCACCGTCGATGAAGACATGCGCGATCATTCGGTCTCCCCCAAGGCCGATGCGTCGATATAGCCTACCAAAGCCGGGCCCGGGGCGACACCCCAGGCGTGGCTGCCGGCGATTTCGAGAACCTCGAACACGTCGCCCTTCTGGAGCATGGTCAGCGCCGGCTCGTCGCCCTTGGCGGTCGCGCGCAGCGGCGTCTCGAAATGGATCACCCGCGGCATCGGCGATGCATAATGCGGCGCGAAGACGCGGCCGGCGAGGCGGATGTCGGCGATGTCGGGGCGGACGGCGTCCACCCGAGGATCGATCGCGGCCGAACGGCCGTCCAGCGCCAGACGCTTACGCGTCGGCGCGCTCTGGGACTGGCTCGCTGATGTGGTTGCCAGCGAGGAAATGCCCGAACTCTGCAAGAAACTCTGCCCCTTCCGCGGTACGCGCTACGAAGATGTTGCGCTTGTCGGTGTCGTCGCGCTGGCGGCGCAGATAGCCGAGCGTGCCGAGGCGATTCAAGGCGCGCGTGACCACCGGCTTCGAGACGTTGAGCGCTCGTGCCAGACCGCGCACCGTATGGGGGCCGGGGTCCAGATATACAAGCATCAGCAACGCCATCTGCCGATTGGTGAGATCGGGTTCTCCCGACCGCACATAATCGATCAGCGTATTCTTCCACCCCCACAGGGTCTGTTCGGACATAGCGTTCACAAGCACCACTCGTTCGTTTCAGGCCCGGCACGGCATCGAACCGAAGAAACAAACGCGCATTTTACAACTAGGTTTCAGTGCGCGGGCGAAATGTTGTGCGAAAATCGCGATGAAAATGCCAATCTGCCATGGGGTTGCGGAATGGCGCTGGAGTCGGGGGTGGAACAGGCGGTTGATTGCGTCGGGCGGCTCGCCTATGTCGCGCCCTTCGCTAACGGGCACCGGATTTCATGTTCACCTTCCTCCTCGTCGTACAGTTCATCATCGCCGCCATGCTGGTGGGGGTGATCCTCGTCCAGAAGTCGGAGGGTGGCGGTCTCACCTCGGGCGGCAGCCCGGCCGGTCTCATGTCGGCACGCGGCGCGGCCGATTTCCTGACGCGCATGACCGCGATCCTGGCGACCGCGTTCATCCTGATGAGCATCGTGCTCGCCTTCCTGGCGGCCACCCGGCACTCGACCAAGATCGATGCGGGCCTGCAGAAGGCACCCGCCGCGGTCGCCCCGCTGACGGTCCCGACCGCCCCGGCGCCCACCGGCAACGACACGGCACCCACCGGCAACAGCGCGGTTCCGTTCAGCCAGTAAGCATCCGTAGTTCGCCGCGCTTGCGGCGGATTCACCGTAAAAATTGCGCAACCGGCGGATTCGAACGCTTGCCGGTCTGCGCCCTTTGACGTTAGGCGTTTTCTCCCATGGCGCGGTACATCTTCATCACCGGCGGCGTGGTCTCCTCGCTCGGCAAGGGTCTCATGGCAGCGAGCCTCGCGGCGTTGCTCCAGGCCCGTGGCTATCGAGTCCGCATCCGCAAGTTCGATCCCTATCTCAACGTCGATCCCGGCACGATGTCGCCGCACCAGCATGGTGAGGTGTACGTCACCGACGACGGCGCGGAGACCGATCTCGACCTCGGTCATTATGAGCGCTTCACCGGCGTGACCGCGCGCCAGGCCGACAACGTCACCTCGGGCCGGATCTACAAGACGATCATCGAGCGCGAGCGCCGCGGCGACTATCTGGGCGCCACCGTGCAGGTAGTCCCGCACGTCACCGACGCGATCAAGGCGTTCGCCCAGGCCGAGACCGAGGATCTCGACTTCGTGCTGTGCGAGATCGGCGGCACGGTGGGCGACATCGAGTCGCTGCCGTTCATCGAGGCGATTCGCCAGCTCCGCAACGATCTCGGCCGCGGCCAGACCGTCAGCATCCACGTGACGCTGGTGCCGTACATCGCGGCGGCAGGCGAGCTGAAGACCAAGCCGACCCAGCATAGCGTGCGCGAGCTCGCCGCGCTCGGCGTCCAGCCCGATGTGCTGGTATGCCGCTCCGAACGTCCGCTCCCGGCCGGCGAGCGCGCCAAGATCGCCCAGTTCTGCAACGTGCCGACCTCGGCGGTGATCCCCGCGCTCGACGCCAAGAGCATCTATGCGGTGCCGCTGCAGTATCACGGCGAAGGCCTGGACGGCGAAGTGCTCAAGGCCTTCGGCATCGAACCCGGCCCGTCGCCGGATCTCGCCCGCTGGAGCGGCATCGTCGAGCGGCTGCAGAACCCCGAGGGTGAAGTCACCATCGGCGTGGTCGGCAAGTATATGGGCGTGCCCGATGCCTATAAGTCGCTCACCGAGGCGCTGGTCCATGGCGGCATCGCCAACCGGGTGAAGGTCAACATCCGCTGGCTCGACGCCGAACTGTTCGAGCAGGAAGAGGCCGAAGTCGCCGCGATGCTCGAGCCGATGCACGGCATCCTCGTCCCCGGCGGGTTCGGCGAGCGCGGCAGCGAGGGCAAGATCGCCGGCGTCCGGTTCGCTCGCGAGCGCAACGTGCCATTCTTCGGCATCTGCCTCGGCATGCAGATGGCGTGCATCGAGGGCGTCCGCGCCCAGGGCATCGCCGATGCTTCGACGACGGAGTTCGGCCCGACGCAGGAGCCGGTGGTCGGCATGATCACCGAATGGATGACCGCCGATGGCCTGCAGAAGCGCGAGGAGGGCGGCGACCTGGGCGGCACGATGCGGCTCGGCGCCTATCCGGCGAAGCTGGGCGGCAACAGCGTCGTCGCGTCGATCTACGGCACCGATTCGATCAGCGAGCGCCACCGCCACCGCTATGAGGTGAACACCGCCTACAAGCCGGTGCTGGAAGAGGGCGGGCTGGTCTTCTCGGGCATGTCGCCCGACGGCACGCTGCCCGAGATCGTCGAGCGGCCGGACCATCCCTGGTTCGTCGGCGTGCAGTTCCACCCCGAGCTCAAGTCCAAGCCCTTCGATCCCCACCCGCTGTTCGCGGGCTTCATCGAGGCGGCCGTTAAGCATTCGCGGCTCGTCTAAGGGCGTGCTGCGGCGGGTCTTTGTCGCCGGGCTGGCGCTGCTGGCGGTGTCCGCAGCGCCGGCGCCCCAGCAGCCGCGGCCCGTGCCCGGCCAGGTCCGGGTGCGGCTGGTGACGAGCATGGGGGCAATCACGCTGGCGTTGGACGCGAAGCGCGCGCCCAGGACCGTCGCGAACTTCCTCGCCTATGTCGATGACGGGCGGCTGGAGGGCACCAATTTCTACCGAACCGCCCGGCGCAAGACCGAGCCGACCAAGGGCTTCATCCAGGGCGGCGTCGGCACCGATGCGCGGCGCATGCTCGATCCCTTGCCGCTGGAGCCGACCAGCAAGACTGGGCTGAAGCATCTGAACGGCACCATCTCGATGGCGCACGGGCCGAACCCCAATTCGGCCAACGGCAATTTCTCGATCATGGTCGGCGACAATCCGGGGCTCGACGCGCGCGGCGCGAACCTCGGCTTTGCGGCGTTCGGCCAGGTGATCGGCGGCATGGACGTGGTCCAGCGCATCCTCGCGCTGCCGAGCGGCGGCGGGCGCGACGTGATGAAGGGGCAGATGATCCTCAAGCCGGTGACGATCATCCGCGCCGAGCGGCTGGACGGGGTGGCGAAACCGACGGGCCGGGTGCGGCCTTGGCTGCTGGGGTTGAAGCCGGCCAGTTGAATAAGGCGAACGCCCGTCCGCCCGGTCTCTACCCGCGCCTTGCTAGAGCAGTCCTCCGTCCAGCCGTGCTTCAGGAAATCGCGTAGCGAGTCCGTTGACCTTACCGAACCCGGAAGCTGGTGGAGATTTGCGGAAGCCCACCGTCCACAAACACCATATACTCTCCGGGCGCTAGACGTGCAGCCTTCGAGGTCACTTCAAATTCGGGCGGGACTTGCGGAAATCGGACTTCATAGCGGCACTGTAAGCCATCTGTTGCTGGTCGTGCCGCAATTTTCCAGACCGGCGTCGTCCGCCTGCCGTTGCCGACGCGGCCAATCTCGAGCGCGTTGAGGCAAAACCCTTTGCGGCCGCTCTCGGGCACAACGAAGCGCACGTCGGATGGGGAAACAACCGTCACATCGATCTTGCCGCCGGCCGTACAGCCGGCCAGCAAAACTGCGGTCGAGGCAATAATCCGGGAAAAGCTCGCCTTACTTGCCATACGCCCCTGACCCGCTCGACCAGCGCTCAAGCGCGGCAGCGCCGATCGTCTGGCGCTTGCCATCCACCGCATATACCGGAAGCACACCGGTTTCCTTGTACCGCGCATAGTCGCCGACAATCTGACTTTGGCCTTCGAGCGTTTCGTCTCTGTAGGATCGGTCGCGTGTGAAATACTCGTAGGCACCGTTCTGACCGTACCGTGCCGCCTGCCATATGGCATCCTTGAACACGCTGGCCACACCCGATTGCTGATACTGGCGAACATGATTCATCTCATGGGCGAGGGTATGGACACCTTCAGCAGTTCGAGAGAGATCCTGCGCCTGACCGCTGCGAACAAGCTGGCTGGAAGGATTGAGGTAGATGGTGTCGCCGATCGTGATGGCAGGGTTTCCGTTCGAAAGGCACCCGCGGCGATAAGGTTTCCATTGCTGCCGGTCACCACCGTTACATTGGCCAGGTCGATGCTTTTGCCGAAAATACGCTGCACCGCGGTTACCTCGCTCGCCTGGAGGGTGCGGCCATTGTCACCGACGTTGACCTGACCGGCCTCCAACCTAGCTGTCGCGCGGGCGTCGATCACCTTCATGAACACGTCGTCCGCTGCCGCTTGCGGCATGGGTTGGCCCCGCGTCTGCATCGCGAACAGCCGTTGCCGCTCTTCCATGCGGTCGCGCGCAAATGCCACGTCTTGATCCGTCACCAATCCCTCGGCCTTGAGCGTGCCGGCGGCGGACACTGCCTCACGAGACTGTGCCGTGGGCGCTATCAGGAACTCACCTGCGGCTAGTGCTGCCTCGAACCGGGCAGCATCTACCGGCGGTAAGCGTTGCGCAATCTCGTGGCCGACGGCGGTGTATGTTTCGAGATCGGGGAGGTTCAGGTCACGGAGCTCGGCGGCAAGACGATCGGCACCACCGCCTTCTGCTCGCGACAAAACAGCTTCTGCCGCCTAACGGACCGTATTTGGTCCGTTGAAGATGCCCGAGGCAACACCGGTCAGGCTTTGGATCAAGGTCATAGCGTCCTCCTCTGCCAACCCTGTTTTAAGCCTCTGGGAAGCCCTAGCCATACTCGAAACGTTTAGGTCTGCGGCAGTGCGAGCGCGGTCCCGCGCTCTTTCGAGAAGCCCGAATGCGGCGCACCGCGAAGGAAGCGCTCCCTTTCGGCTGGGTGGGGCATGGGCACAAGGAGATCAGCTTCATTTAGCCGATCAAGTCAGGATCTTCATCGTGACCAGCGTTCGAACGCTTGGGGATCTCTCCCAAAAGAAAAGGCGCCCGGGCCGAAGCCCGGGCGCCCCGTCGCGGCGCCTAAGGGAGGGGGACGCCGCGAGCTCTCAGGCTCGGTTACGCTGCGTTGGCCGTGCGATGGTCGATCGCGGCCGGCTCGCTGCCGGTACCCACCTGGATCTTCTTGGGCTTCATCGCCTCGGGCACTTCGCGCAGCAGTTCGATCGTCAGCAGGCCATCGGCCAGGTTCGCATTCTCCACCCGCACGAAATCGGCGAGTTCGAAGCGGCGCTCGAAGCTGCGGTTGGCGATGCCCAGGTGCAGATAATTGCCCTGGTTGTTCTCATTCTCCCCGGCCTTCTTGCCGGCGACCAGCAGCAGGTTCTGCTGCGCGGTGATGTCGATTTCCTCGGGCTTGAAGCCGGCCACCGCGATGGTGATGCGATAGCGGTCTTCGGCAAGACGCTCGAGGTTGAAGGGGGGATAGTTTTCCGAATTCGCCTGGCGAGCGCTGGCTTCGAGCATGTCGAACAGCCGGTCGAACCCGATCGCCGAGCGACGGAAGGGAGTAAAGTCGAGTTGACGCATCTTCAGATTCTCCTGTGAGCAATTTGAACGTCATGGATCTCGATGTCCGGCCAACTGCCGCGACACCGGTGCGAAGCCCTTTTCGGCGCCTCGCCACGCTGATCTGGTGTTGCGGCTTGCAGTTTCAAGAGGTGCCCCAATCCCGGCTAGGCGGGCCTAAACATCTCCTTCCTCGCTAAACCCCATCGACGCAGTGGAGATTGGGGCCAACGAACTAGGGGAACACCATGAGCTTGCCGCTGATTCCGCTGCTGCTGTTATCCAGCGCGATGCCTGCCGCGCACGATCCCGACGTGCCGGCACCCGCCGCCGCGGAACCGCAGCAGCGTCAGGACGGCGACATCGTCGTGACCGCCCGGCGCCGCGAGGAGCGGGTCCAGGAAGTGCCGGTCGCGATCTCGGTGCTGAGCGGCGCGACGCTGGCGGAGGCGGGGGCGTTCAACGTGTCCCGCATCCAGCAGTCGCAGCCGGCGCTGCAATTCTATTCGAGCAACCCGCGCAACACCGCGATCAACATTCGCGGCCTCGGCGCGCCGTTCGGCCTCACCAATGACGGGATCGAGCAGGGCGTCGGCTTCTATGTCGACGGGGTCTATATCGGCCGGGTCGGCGCCTCGACCTTCGACTTCGTCGATGTCGAGCGCGTCGAGGTGCTGCGCGGGCCGCAGGGCACGCTCTACGGCAAGAACACCACGGCGGGCGCGATCAACATCACCACGCGCAAGCCGAGCTTCACCCCCGAGGTGCGCTACGAGGTGAGCGCCGGCAACTACAACTTCCTCCAGATCAAGGGCTCGGCCTCGGCACCGATTGCCGACGACAAGTTGGCGGTGCGGCTGTCGACCTCGGTGACCAAGCGCCAGGGCACGATCTACGACACCAAGTCGGACAGCAACCTTCACCGCCTCGACAATTACGGGGTGCGCGGCCAGCTGCTGTGGCGCGCGGCGCCCAATCTCGACCTGACGCTGTCGGGCGACTTCAACCTGCAGAACCCTTTGTGCTGCGTACAATACTACGTCCGCACCGGCGCGACCCAGCGGCCGCTCAACCGGCAATATGCCGCGCTGGCGGCGGCGTTCGGCTACAAGCCGCCGAGCACCGATCCGTTCGACCGCCGCACCGATCTGGATGCCGACATCAACTCGCGCCAGGAGATCGGCGGCGCCTCGCTGGTGGCGAACTGGGACCTGGGCCCGGCGACGATCACCTCGGTCAGCGCCTGGCGCTATTGGGACTGGCAGCCGGCGAACGACCGCGACTTCGTCGGGCTGCCGATCACCACCGTGTCGCAGAACCCGTCGCAGCAGAAGCAGGTGACGCAGGAACTGAGGATCGCGTCGAACGGCAAGAACAAGCTTGATTACACCGCGGGCGTGTTCGTCTTCCACCAGACGATCGACACGCAGGGCTCGCAGGTGCAGGGCCCGGCGGCGAGCCGCTGGCTGCTCAACCCGACCAGCGCAGCGGCGAACAATCCCGCGACGCTTAACGGGCTGACCTCGAAGAACACGATCGGGTTCGACAACACCAGCTTCGCGGTGTTCGGAAAGCTCAACTGGGAAGTGGTGCCCAAGCTGCGATTCCAGCCCGGCCTGCGGGTGAACTACGACAAGAAGACCGGATCCTACCTCGCGGTCGTCACCAACGGCGCGGGCAGCACCAATCTCACCGCCGACCAGCGCGGGGTGCTGGCGCCGCAGAATTATTCGGCGCGGTTCAGCGACTGGAACGTCTCGGGCGACGCGACGCTTTCCTATGACGTCGCGCGCGACGTGCATGGCTATGCAACCTATGCGCGCAGCTTCAAGTCGGGCGGCATAAACCTGTCCGGGCTGCCGCTCGATGCGAACAACAACCCGATCCTCGGCGCCGCCTCGGTCAAGCCGGAGAAGGTCAACCATTTCGAGCTGGGCCTGAAGACGCAGTTCCTCGACCGCCGCGCGACCTTCAATCTCGCCGGCTTCTGGACCGAGGTGAAGGACTATCAGGCGACCGTGACCAACGGCCAGCTCGGGGTGATCCGCGGCTATCTCGCCAATGCCGACAAGGTGCGGGTGCGCGGCGTCGAGTTCGATTCGAACTTCCAGCCGACCGATCGCTTCAAGGTCTACGTCAACGGCGCCTATACCGACGCGAAGTACGTCCGCTTCCGCGACGCGCCGTGCCCGCCCGAGCTGGCGGGCGGCACCACCGGCGCGACGCCGAGCGCGCCGGGCACGCCGGGCGGGGTGAGCCCGGCCAATTGCGACATTTCGGGCCAGGTGCTGCCGGGTATCTCGAAATGGGCGCTGGGCTTCGGCGGCGAGGTGAACGTGCCGGTGCAGGAGGGGCAGGTCTATCTCGGCTATGATGGCAGCTGGCGTTCGCGCTTCTCGTCCAACCCGTCGCCTTCGGCCTATACTTGGATCGACGGCTATGCGCTGTCCAGCTTCCGGCTCGGCTATCGCAAGGGCAAGGTGAACGCCTTCGCCTGGGTGCGGAACGCCTTCGACAAGCGCTATTTCGAGCTGCTCTCGGTGCAGTCGGGCAATACCGGGCTGATCGTCGGCCAGCCGGGCGACCCGCGCACCTGGGGTTTCACGATCAGCGGCTCGTTCTGATCGTGACACGCACTGGCCTCCCGCCTTGGCCGGGGGAGGTTAGCGGGCGGGGCGGGGCGACCTGCTCCGCCCGATACGCCTTAGATATCTGCCAGCGTGTTGCATGCGGGCGCGGCTTTCCACCCGCGTCAGCCCGGCGAAAGCCGGGATCCATTCGCCTATCGGTCGAAGAAGAGCGGATCCGGGACCGCAATGGATCCCGGCTTTCGCCGGGAGGACGCTCTGGGGTGAGACCACACCGCGACGGGCGCGCAACAAGTCCACGCGAAGATCGTGCCGAGATGAAACAGGCCGCAGCAGCCCCGGAAAAGCAAACGCCCGGGCCGTTTCCGACCCGGGCGCCTGCGTGACGACTGCTCGTCAGCCCCCTTAGTAGATTCCCGCTTCAAACACTTGCGATTGCTCGCCTGTGGAGCTGGGAACCTTCCCCGAACCGTGGCCTTTTTGCGCCTGCGCTTCGACGGTTTCTTGGTAGAAGGCCGGAGCGCCTTTGTCACCGGTCGACAGCTTGGCGTCAGCCGATTGCGGCAAGCCTGTGTCGAATCGGCAACAGAACGCTTCCCACGCCGCGCAACCGGCCCTAGAGGATCCCCATGCTACTCTCGCGCTACGAGCGAATGATCGCCCGCCGCTATCTGCTGCCCGGGCGCAGCGAAGCCTTTATTGCCGTGGTCGCCGGCTTCAGCCTCGTCGCCGTGATGCTCGGCGTCGCCGCGCTGATCGTGGTGATGAGCGTGATGAACGGGTTCCGCGCCGAGCTGTTCGACAAGATCTCCGGGCTCAACGGCCATGCGGTGGTGCAGGGTTATAACGGCCAGCTGCGCGACTGGCGCCGCATCGCCGACGAGGCCAAGGCGATCCCCGGCGTCACCGCCGCCACCCCGCTGATCGAACAGCCACTGTTCGCCAGCTATAACGGGCGGGTCGAGTTTGCGCTGGTGCGCGGGCTCCGGCTGGAGGACATCCTCAACAACCCGACGCTGAAGGGCAAGGAGATCCTCGGCTCGTTCAAGAACCTCAAGCCGGGCAGCGAGCAGATCGCGATCGGATCGCGGCTGGCGGAATCGCTGGGCGCGTCGATCGGCAGCCAGATCTCGATCATCAATCCGCAGGGTTCCGCGACGCCCTTCGGCACCATGCCGCGCATCGTCCAGTATCGCATCGCCGCGATCTTCGAGGTGGGCGTGTACGATTACGACAAGGCCTATATCCTCATGCCGATGCAGGACGCGCAGACGCTGCTGCTGCTCGGCGATTCGGTGCAGATGATCCGCGTCGACACCAACAAGCCGGAGAAGATCGAGGAAGTGACCCGGCCGCTCGCCGACAAGGTCGCCAATATCGGCCAGATCACCGACTGGCGACAGATGAACCGCGAGCTGTTCGAGGCGATCTCGCTCGACCGGACGGTGACGTTCACCGTGGTGTCGATCATCCTGGTGGTCGCGGCGTTCAACATCATCTCGTCACTGATCATGCTCGTCCAGGCCAAGCGCCGCGACATCGCCGTGCTCCGGACGATGGGCGCGAGCAAAAGCGGGCTGATGCGGATCTTCGTCACGGTCGGCACCACGATCGGTGCGCTGGGCGTGCTGGCCGGCATGATCCTCGGCTTCCTGATCGTGAACTACCGCGAGGGCGTGGCGACCTTCATCGGCCTGGTGACCGGCCAGAAGGTATGGGACCCGCAGATGCGCTTCCTCACCGAGCTGCCCGCCAAGACCGATCCGCTGCAGACCATCGCGATCTGCGCGATGGCGCTGCTCTTCACCTTCCTCGCCACCCTCTACCCTGCGTGGAAGGCGGCGAGCACCGATCCCGTCCAGGTGCTGCGCTATGAATGAACCGGTTCTCCAGACCCGCGACCTGCGGCGCAGCTTCGAGCAGGGCGGGGTGCGGATCGACGTGCTGCGCGGGGTCGACCTGGCGGTGCAGCCCGGCGAGATCGTGGCGCTGCTCGGGCCCTCGGGATCGGGCAAGTCTACCCTGCTCCAGGCAGTGGGCCTGCTCGAAGGCGGGTTCGAGGGATCGATCCGCATCGGCGGCGAGGAGGCGGCGCAGCTGCCCGCCGGCGGACGGACCGAGATGCGGCGCGAGAAGCTCGCCTTCATCTACCAGTTCCACCATCTGCTTCCCGATTTCGACGCGACCGAGAATGTCGTGCTGCCCCAGCTGATCCGCGGCGCGACGCGGGCGGCGGCGCAGGCGCGGGCGACCGAGCTGCTCGCTCAGCTCGGCCTCGGCCACCGGCTGACCCACCGGCCCAACCAGCTTTCGGGCGGCGAGCAGCAGCGCGTGGCGGTCGCCCGCGCGCTCGCCAACCGGCCGCCGCTGGTGCTAGCCGACGAGCCGACCGGCAATCTCGACGAGGCGACGTCGGACCGGGTGTTCGGCGAGTTCCTCAACCTGGTGCGCAACGAAGGCTCGGCGGCCTTGGTCGCGACCCACAATGAACGGCTGGCGGCACGCATGGACCGCGTGGTGCGGCTCCACGAAGGCCGCCTGGAGGAAATGGCATGAGCGAGGCGATCACGCAGATCCCGGTGACGCTGCCCGACGGTACCGCCAGCGACTTGTCCAAGTTCACCGGCCAGGTACTGCTGATCGTCAACACCGCATCGAAATGCGGGTTCACCCCGCAGTACAAGGAGCTGGAGCAGCTCTGGCGCGCCTATCGCGATCGCGGCTTTTCGGTGCTGGCCTTCCCGTGCAACCAGTTCGGGGCGCAGGAACCGGGCAATGCCGAGGAAATCGCCAGCTTCTGTTCGCTCACCTATGACGTGACCTTCCCGATCTTCGCCAAGGTCGACGCCAATGGCAGCAACGCGGCGCCGCTGTTCCAGGCGCTCAAGGCGCAGGCGCCGGGGCTGATGGGCACCCAGGCGATCAAGTGGAACTTTACCAAGTTCCTCGTGAACCGCGCGGGCGAGGTGGTGGCACGCTACGCCCCCACGACCGCGCCGAGCACGATCGGCGCGGATATCGAGGCGCTGCTCTAAGCTGCCTGCAAGGGAAAAAGCACGACCGGAGCGGGAGGTGTGTGGATGCTCCGGCCGCGCGCTTCGTTTACCATATCTTCACATCGGCGAAGGTGTAGATCGATCCGTTTCGGCGGTATCGCTCGGCCGAGCGCAAAAGCTGTGGAGAAGCGCGGCTGCGGGTTGGCAATTGGGCGCGCGCGCTCCTAGGTTCGGGCATGGCGCATTCCGGTTTCGTCCCGCTTCGGGTTTTCTCCTGCTACACCATGCTCGAAGGGGCGATCGACCCCAAGGCGATCGCCAAGCACGCCAAGAACCACGGCTTCCCAGCCATCGCCGTCGCCGACCGCAACGGCCTCTATGCCGCGATGAGCTTCTCGGATGCCGCCAAGAAGGCGGGCGTCCAGCCGATCGTCGGCACGCTGCTGGCGGTGAAGCGCTCCAACCTCGCCGAGGGGCTCAACGTGCCGATCGACTGGCTCGCGGTCTATGCGCAGGACCAGACCGGCTATGAGAATCTCTGCCACCTCGTCTCGCAGGCGCATCTCGATCGCCCGATCGAGGAGGATGCGCATGTCCCCTTCGCGGCGCTGGAAGGGCGGACCGATGGTCTGATCTGCCTCACCGCGGGCGCCGAGGGCGCGCTCGCCCGGCTCTATGCCGAGGGGCAGGACAAGACCGCCGAGGCCTATGCCACCCAGCTTGAGGCGCTGTTCCCCGACCGGCTCTATGTCGAGATCGCCCGCCGCAACAACGAGGTGGAGACCCGCGCCGAGGACAAGCTGGTCGACCTTGCCTATGCGCGGAACCTGCCGTTGGTCGGCACCAACCCGGCCTGCTTCGCCGAGGCCGATTTCTACGACGCGCACGACGCGATGCTGTGCATCGCCAACTCGACCTATCTCGAAACCGACGATCGCCCGCGCTCCTCGCCCGAGACCTGGCTCAAGCCGGCCGAGACGATGAAGACCGATTTCGCCGACCTGCCCGAGGCGATCGAGAACACGCTCGTCGTGGCGCAGCGCTGCGCCTATGCCGCGCCCAAGCGCAAGCCGATCCTGCCCAGCCTCGCCGGCGACCGCGAGGGCGAGGCGAAGATGCTGCGCGACCTGAGCTGGGCGGGGCTGAAGGACCGGCTCGATTTCGCCGGCATCACCGATCCATCGGAAGTGGAGGTATATAACAAACGCCTCCAGTTCGAGCTCGACATCATCATCCAGATGGGGTTCCCGGGCTACTTCCTGATCGTGGCCGACTTCATCCATTGGGCCAAGTCGAACGACATTCCGGTGGGGCCGGGGCGTGGTTCGGGCGCGGGCTCGGCGGTCGCCTGGGCGCTGACCATCACCGATCTCGATCCGCTCAAGCTGGGCCTGCTGTTCGAACGCTTCCTCAACCCGGAACGCGTCTCGATGCCCGACTTCGACATCGACTTCTGCGAAACCCGGCGCGGCGAAGTGATCCGCTATGTGCAGGAGAAATACGGCCGCGATCACGTCGCGCAGATCATCACCTTCGGGACGATGAAGGCGCGCGCGGTGATCAAGGACGTCGGCCGCGTGCTGCAGATGAGCTATGGCCAGGTCGATCGCCTCGCCAAGCAGATCCCGAACCACCCGACCGACCCCTGGACGCTGGAGCGCACGCTGAACGGCGTCAGCGAATTCCTCGCCGAATATAATGGCAACGAGGATGTGAAGCGGCTCGTCGACCTGTCGATGCGGATGGAAGGCCTGCCGCGCCACAGCTCGACCCACGCCGCGGGCGTGGTGATCGGCGACCGGCCGCTGGCGCAGCTGGTGCCGCTGTACCGCGATCCGCGCTCGGACATGCCGGTGACCCAGTTCGACATGAAGAATGTCGAAGGCGCCGGGCTGGTGAAGTTCGACTTTCTCGGCCTCAAGACGCTGTCGGTGCTCAAGAAGGCCGTGGTGCTGCTCGCCAAGCGCGGTGTCGACGTCAACTTGGATCGGCTCGATTGGGACGACGAGGCCGTCTATGCGCTTCTCCAGCGCGGCGACACGGTGGGCGTGTTCCAGCTGGAATCAGAAGGCATGCGGCGCACGCTGACCGCGGTGCGGCCGACCAATTTCGGCGACATCGTCGCGCTCGTCTCGCTCTACCGCCCCGGCCCGATGGACAACATCCCGATGTTCGGCGCGCGCAAGGCCGGGCGCGAGCCGATCGTCTATCCGCACGATCTGCTCGAGCCGATCCTGGGCGAGACCTACGGGATCTTCGTCTACCAGGAACAGGTGATGCAGGCCGCGCAGATCCTCGCCGGCTATACGCTGGGCGGCGCAGACATGCTGCGGCGCGCGATGGGCAAGAAGGTCAAGGCGGAGATGGACGCGCAGCGCAGCATCTTCGTCAAGGGCTGCAAGGAAGTGAACGACATCCCGGCGGCCAAGGCGAACGAGCTGTTCGACTTGATCGACAAGTTCGCCGGCTACGGCTTCAACAAGTCGCACGCGGCTGCGTACGCGCTGCTCGCGTACCAGACGGCGTGGCTGAAGGCGCACCATCCGCACGAATTCTTCGCCGCCTCGATGGCATACGACATCCACCAGACCGACAAGCTGGCGGTGTTCGCCGACGATATGCGGCGGCTCGGCATCGAGGCGACCTCGCCCGACATCAACGCCAGCGAGGCCGACTTCACCGTGCAGGCGAGCGGCGAGGGGCTCGCGGTGCGCTATGCGCTCGGCGCGCTGAAGGGCGTGGGCGAGCGGGCGATGGAGCTGCTGGTCGAGGAGCGCGAGAAGAACGGCCGCTTCGCCAGTCTCGACGATTTCGCCAAGCGCGTCGATCCGCGCGTGCTCAACAAGCGCCAGCTGGAAACGCTCGCCTCGGCGGGCGCGTTCGACAGCATCGAGCCCAACCGCGCGGGCGTGCATGCCGCGGCCGAGACGATCCTCGCGGTGGCCCAGCGCGACCATGCCAGCCGGATGAGCGGGCAGGGCGGTCTGTTCGGCGATGCCGAACCGGCGGGCGGCGGGATCACCGTGCCCAAGGACGCCGTCTGGTCGATGTCCGACAAGATCAACGCCGAGAAGGATGCCTTCGGCTATTATTTCTCGGCGCATCCGCTCGACCGCTACGAGCATCTGTTCCGCGGCCAGGGCGTGCGCGACATCGCGTCGCTCCCGGACATGCAGATCCCCGAGGGCGCGCGGGTCAATGCCCAGATCGCCGCGCTGATCGAGGATTGCCGCTACCGCACCTCGGCGCGCGGCAACCGCTATCTGATGGCGACGATCTCGGACCGCAGCGCGCAGATCCAGACCTCCTGCTTCGAAGAGCTGATCGCCAAGGACATGGAGGCGTGCGCCGCCGGCACCGGCTGCGCGATCCTGACGCTGGAGCTCGACAAGCGCCCCGGCGAGGATACCCCGCGCGCGGCGGTGAAGCGCGTGCAGCCCTTCGATACGCTGGCGGGCACCACCCAGCTGATCCTGGAGATCCGCATCGAGGATCCCACGGTGCCGGCGCAGCTGGCCGCACTGGTCGGCGAGCTGCGCGGCGGGGGCAGGGGCGAAATCCTGCTCCACGCGCCGATCGACGGCGGCGAGGCGACGGTGATGCTCGGCCGCGGCTTCCGGCTCGATACCGAGCTGGCGGCGCAGATCGAGACGATGCCCGGCGTCCAGGCCGCGTCGCTGATCCCGGCGAGCATGAAGCTGCAGGCCGCCGCCTGAACCTGATCGCGCCCGTTTCTCAACTCTCCCGGCCAAAGCCTCTATAATACAGGAGGATCGGAACGGGCGCGCCGTCGGTGGGGCGGCGCGCCTCGGGGGAACACGCTTGGCCTATCATCTCTGCCTGGTGCAGCCCGAGGGCTATGCCCATAGCGGCGCGCTGCTCGAACTTGCCGAACTGGTGTTCCACGGCCTCAGCGATCTCGGCCATCCGGTAACGATCGCGCTCAACGAGATCCGCGAGCCCGGGCGCAACATCCTGGTCGGCGCGCATCTGCTCGATCACGGGGTGATCGATCGACTGCCCGAAGGGACGATCCTGCTCAACAGCGAGCAGTTGCAGGCCGAGGACAGCGGCTGGACCGGGGTGATGCTCCACGCCGCGCGGCGTTTCGAGATCTGGGATTATAGCCCGCGCAATATCGCACGGCTGGAGCAGGCGGCGGGGGCGCATACCAGGCTGCTGCCGATCGGCTATCATGCCGCGCTGGATCGGATCGCGCCGGCGGCCGAGCAGGACATCGACGTGCTCTTCTACGGCTCGATCAACCCGCGCCGCCGGGCGGTGCTGGACGGGCTGGCGGCGGCCGGGCTGCGGGTGGAGCATCTGTTCGGGGTGTACGGGCCTGAGCGCGATGCGGTGGTCGCGCGGTCGAAGCTGGTGCTCAACGCGCATTATTATCCGACGCATATTTTCGAGATCGTTCGCGTCTTCTACCTGATGGCCAACGGCAAGGCGGTGGTGAGCGAAGTCGCGGCCGATACCGCGGTGGACGCGGTATATCTGCCCGGCATGGCGGCGTGTCCGTACGAAGAACTGGTCGGGCGCTGCGTGGCGCTGGTCGCCGACGAGGATGCTCGGCACTCGCTTGAAGTTGCGGCGCGGGCGGCGATCCGCAAGGTGCCGCAGGCCGAGCGCATGGCCGCGATGCTGGCGCTGCCGCTGGATGTCCGCCGCGCGGGGTGAGGGATTGCCCCCTCCACCATTCGCCGCGCGAATGGTCCCCCTCCACCGGAGCAAGCTCCGGTGGAGGAAACACTACTTAGCATGCAGAATTGCGTTTCCTCCACCGCGAAGCGGGGGAGGGGGACCGCGCCGCGCCAGCGGCGTGGTGGAGGGGGCACCCCGCATGTCGACAAACAGGTATGCCGCGCCCGCCCAGCAACAGGATGTAACGGCCGCCCCTCTCGACTCCCGCCGATGAAGGCGTATCCTGCGCCCAAACAGCCACGCAATGGAGAGGCATATGCTGGGCGGCATGCAGGATTTCGAGCTTCGGGTATCCACGTTGCTCGATCACGCGGCACGGGAGCACGGTCCCCGCGAGATCGTCACCCGCTGGGCGGACGGCAGTGAGACGCGCACCAATTGGGCCGGGATCGCGCACGACGCGCGCCGGATGGCGCAGGCGCTGGAGCGGCTCGGCATCCGCAAGGGCGACCGCGTCGCGACGCTGGCGATGAACCATAGCCGCCACCTCGTCGCTTGGTACGGCGCGACCGGCATAGGTGCGCTGATCCACACGATCAACCCGCGGCTGTTCGACGACCAGCTCGCCTTCATCGGCAACCATGCCGAGGACCGGGTGCTGCTCTACGACCGGATGTTCGCGCCCGTGGTCGAGCGCCTCAAGCCGCATTGGACTACGATCGAGCATTATATCTGCTTCGACGATCCCGGCCCGGAGGGCTTCGAGGCATGGATTGCCGCCGAGGACGGCGACTATGCCTGGGTGACCGGCGACGAGCGCGAGCCGATGATGCTCTGCTATACCAGCGGCACCACCGGCAATCCCAAGGGGGTGGTCTACTCGCACCGTTCCACCGTGATCCACGCGCTCACCGAGCTGCAGCCGGCCGAGTTCGACCTCTCCACCCAGTCGGTGGCGATGCCGATCGTGCCGATGTTCCACGCGGTCGGCTGGGGCCTGCCCTGGGCGGCACCGGCGGTGGGGGCGAAGATGGTGTTCTCGGCGGTCAACGACCCCAAGATCCTGTGCGAGCTGATGAACCGCGAGAAGGTGACGCACTCGGCGGGCGTGCCGACGGTGTGGTTCGCGATGTTCCAGCATATCGACGCGACCGGGGAAGCGCCCAAGCACCTCAGGATCGTCACCATCGGTGGCTCGGCGGCGCCGCGCGCGATGATCGAGCGGCTGATGAAGATGGGCATGCGGGTCAACCACGCCTGGGGCATGACCGAGACCAGTCCGATCGGCACGATGGGGGCGCCCTCGCCCGACTGGGACGAGCTTAGCTTCGAGGCGCAGGTCGACCAGGTCAGCAAGCAGGGCAAGGTGCCGTACGGCGTCGAGCTGCGGACCGTCGACGACGAGGGTAATGTGCTGCCGCGCGACGGCAGGAGCTCGGGACGGCTGCAGGTGCGCGGTCCCTGGGTGATCGGGCAATATTATCGCGAGGAAAAGCCGGCGGTAGACGCCGACAACTGGTTCGACACCGGCGACGTCGCGGTCCTGCACCCCGACGGCGTGATGCAGATCACCGATCGCGCCAAGGACGTGATCAAGTCCGGCGGCGAGTGGATCAGCTCGGTCGAGCTGGAGAATTGCGCGGTCGGCTGCGCGGGCGTCGCGGAGGCGGCGGCGATCGGCGTGCACCATCCGCGCTGGGAGGAGCGGCCGATCCTGCTGGTCGTGCGCAAGCCTGGGAGCAGCGTGAGCGAGGCGGAGATCCTCGCGCATCTGGGGGCGCACGTCGCCAAATGGTGGCTGCCCGACGAGATCCACTTCGTCGACAGCCTGCCCCACACGGCGACGGGCAAGCTGCTCAAGATGGAAATTCGCCAGCGCTACAAGGATTATTCGCTCAAGGCGGCGTGAGGGGAGCGCGCCCATCAAGCGTCATCCCGGCGAAAGCCGGGATCCATTCGCCTCTCCGTTCCAGAAAGAACCTGTACGGAGACCCCAATGGATTCCGGCTTTCGCCGGAATGACGATGAATGGAGGGGGAAGTGGGCCCTCCCTCTGATGCTTACTTCCCAGCCATGATCGCCGCGCTCACTTCGCCCGCCTTGGCATCGCGGAAGCGGGCGCAGGTGCGGATCGTCTCGATCGCGCGGTCGAGGTTGAGCGTGCTGCCCTTGGTGGTCGGGCGCAGCTTGGCGTCGACCGCATCGGCCTGCGCGTTCGAGCACAGCGCGCCGAACATCTGCGCGGCCCGGCCCGAGAACACCCCGCCGCCGCCGCCATTCTTCACGAACTCGTCGAAATGCGCGATCATGAAATCGCTGGCAAGGTCTCGGGTATAGGGCGAGCGGAGGAAGCCGGCGACGGTGAACAGCCGCTGGCGGGCATCGACGCGCGGATCCTGGAAGTCGTTGAGGAACCAGCGGGCGATGTCCGGACTGTTCGACGCGGTCACCCCTTGGCCGAGCGCCTGGAACAGCGCGGGCTTGCCGACGCTCTGGGTGAGCAGCGTCTGCGCAAACGGCACGCCCCGCTCGTTGAGCGCGATGCCCGCCGCGACCCCGCGCCAGGCAGGGTCGAGCGCCTTGTCGTCACCCGCCACAAACGCGTCGAACGCGGTCATCAGCTTGCTGCGGAGTGCCGCATCATGGCCGGTGACGGCGACCAGGCCCACCAGGTCCTTGCGCAGCTCGCGCTGGTCGGCCTCTTCCTTGGCATAGGCGCCGGTCGTCGGATCGAAGCCGATCTTGGTCAGCATCGGGCCGTACAGCTCGACGAACAGCTTGCGATAGGCGGGCAGGGCGTCCGCCGTGATCAGCCCGCGCTTCTCCAGGTCGCGCAGGCTATGGGCGTTCTCGAAGACGATCTTGGTCGACGGGTGCTTGGCGGTGGCGCGGGTGAGGGCGATGGTGCGCGTCACCGGGCTGCGACCGGCGTAGAAGCTGGCCCAGGCGCTGTCGTCGATGGCGAGCACCTCGGCGGCGGGCAGGCTGGGGGTGGCGGCGATCAGCGCGTCCCAGTCGGCCGGATCGAGCTCGAAGCGATAATAGCCCCAGCCGCCGGCATTGGGCACCAGCGCGCCGCTGCCCTTGGCCGAGACGGTCATGCTCGGCTTGTCGAGCAGGGTGCAATTCTTGGTGTCGCCCTGGCGGACGCACAGCGGGACGATCCACTGCTCGGCGGGCAGGTTGGCGCCGAAGAAGCCGTAGCGCGACTGGGTGCCGGTGAGCGTGCCGCCCTCGCGGTGCAGCGTCACCAGCGGCACGCCCTGCTGGTCGACGAAGCTCTTGAGCGAGGCCAGCACGCGCGGATCATGCGCGGCATCGGCGAGCGAGGCGAAGAACTGGTCGGTGCTGGCATTGCCGTACGCATGGCGCTTCATGTGCAGCCGCACGCCCTCGCGGAAGGCCTCGTCGCCCATATAGGCGGCGATCATCGCGACGACCTGGCCGCCCTTGCCATAGGTGATCTGATCGAATGCCGCGTCGATATCGCCGTCATTGGGGATCGGCTGGTGGATCGGGCGGCCGGCGGCAAGCGCGTCGAGGTCCATCGCGTCGAAGCCTTCCTCGATCGCGTTGAGTTCGATCTGCAGGCCCGGGCGCCATTCGTTGCCGATGCGATAGCCCATCCAGTTGGCGAAGCTCTCGTTCAGCCAGATGTCGTCCCACCAGGCCGGCGTGACGAGATCGCCGAACCACTGGTGCGCCAGCTCGTGCGCGACGACCATGCCGAACGCCTGCTTGCGCTCGCTCGAGGCCTTTTCGTCGAGGAACAGGATGCCGTCGCCATAGATGTCGGCGCCGGCATTCTCCATCGCGCCAGGCATGATCGGCGAGCCGATCTGGTCGAGCTTGGGGAAGGGGAAGGGCTGGCCGAAATAATTCTCGAGCAGCGAGACGATCTTGCCCGATTCGTCGCGCGCAAAGGCGAGCTGCCCGGCATTGGGCTTGGTGCCGACGACGCCCAGCGGCATCGGCGTGCTGCGCTGCGGCGTCGGCGGGATCATCGTCGCGGCGGTAGCGAAGGGGCCGGTGACCAGCGCGACGAGATAGGTCGGCAGCGGCTTGGTGGCTGCGAACTGGTGGCGGACCAGCGCGCCCGCCTTGCGGCGGCTCGCCTCGGGCGCGTTGCTGACCGCGGTGAAGCCGGGCTTGGTGGTGATCGAGACGGTGAACGGCGTCTTGTAGCCGGGCTGGTCGAAGGACGGGAAGGCGGCGCGCGCCTCGATCGATTCGAACTGGGTCCAGCTGTACCAGGCGTCGTCGACCTTCACATGGTAGAGCCCCTGGGTGCCGGTGCCGAACGCGGCGTCATAGTCGAACACCAGCGTCACGCGGCCGGCGGGCAGCGTCTTGCCGAAGTCGAGCTGGGCGAGCCCCGAGGCGCTCTTCTGGGTGAAGGTGGCGGTCACTGACTTGCCGCCGATGCGCGCGATCGCCTTTGCGACGTGCAGGTCGCGGCCGTGCATCCAGATCGTCTGCGCCGGCGCCTTCAGGTCGATGTCGATCTCGGTATGGCCGTTGAAGCGATCCTTCTCGGGCAGGATGGTGAAATCGAGGCGATAGGCGATCGGCGTCGCGGCATCGGGCAGCTTGCCGGTCGGCTGGGCAGGTGTCTGGGCGAGGGCGGCGACGGGCAGCAGCAGGGCAGAGGAAGCGAAGAGAAGCGCGCGCATCGAGGTTCCTTGGTCGAAGAAGGCAACTGCTTAGGTCTGCCGCTGGGTTGCCGCAATAGCACAGCGGCACGCCCGAGAGGCTTGTCCTGTCTCCGTTCCGGACTATGGTACCGCTATCAATGCGTTACAGGAGAGGGTGTATGGCGAAGATGCTGCGCTGGGTCGCGGTGGGGCTGCTGGCGGCGGCAACCGCGCAGGCCGCGCCGGGGGATCGCTGGACGACGGCCTGGTGGACCTCGCAGCTGGCGCTCGACTCGCAGAATGCCTTGCCCGCCGCCGATCTCACCGATGCGACGCTGCGCCAGATCGTTCGTCTCCAGGGCCCTGCGACGCGGCTGCGCGTGCGCCTCACCAACCGCTTCGGCAGCGCGCCGTTGACCATCGACGGCGCGACCATCGCCCGCGCCGTGGACGTCGCGAGCCCGAAGATCGACGCTGCCACGCTGCGCCCCTTGCGCTTCGGCGGCGCGACGGCGGTGACCATCCCGGCGGGTGCCGATTATTGGAGCGACCCCGTCGAGCTGAAGGGCACGGGCGGCACCGATCTCGCCATCTCGCTCTATGTCGCCAACCCGCCCGCGCAGCAGACCGGGCATCCGGGATCGCGCGCGACCTCCTATCTCGTCCATGGCAATCACAGCGCCGATCCGGATCTCGCGGGCGCCAAGACGGTCGATCACTGGTTCCAGATCGCGGGCATCGAGGCGGTGGCGCCCAAGGCGCGCGCGATCGTGGCGTTCGGGGACTCGATCACCGACGGCTACGGCGTGAAGCCCAACACCAATGCCCGCTGGACCGACGCGCTCCAGCGCCGGCTGCGTGCCGCGCCGGGGATGGGCGAGGTCGCAGTGCTCAACGCCGGGATCGGCGGCAACCGGCTGCTCAATGACGGGCTGGGCCCGAACGCACTCGCCCGGTTCGATCATGACGTGATCGGCCAGCCGGGCGTGACGCACCTTATCGTGCTGGAGGGGGTGAACGATCTCGGCACGCTCACCCGCGAGGCGCCGGTGCCGGCAGCGGCCCACACGGCATTGGTCTCGCGAATGATCGACGCCTATCGCCAGATCGTTGCCCGCGCGCACGCTCGTGGGATCAAGGCGATCGGCGCGACGATCATGCCCTATGCGGGCTCGGGATATTACCATCCCGACGCGCAGAACGAGGCCGATCGCCAGGCGGTCAATCGCTGGATCCGCACGCCCGGCAATTTCGACGCGGTGATCGACTTCGACGCGGCGATGCGCGATCCGGCCGCCCCCAAGCGGTTGCGCAAGGACTATGACAGCGGCGACGGGCTGCATCCCTCGGTCGCGGGCTATGCCGCGATGGCGGAGGCCGTGCCGCTCGCGCTGCTGCGCTAGCCGGGGCTGCTTGCCGAACCTGCCGGGCATGGTGCAACCTCCTCGGCCTTGGCCGGATAGAGGGGCGGTTGCAGCATGACCGGGGTGATCACGGACGCCTGCATCAAGTGCAAGCACATGGATTGCGTGGAAGTCTGCCCCGTCGACGCCTTCTATGAAGGCGAGACGATGCTGGTGATCAACCCGCGCGAGTGCGTGGATTGCGACTGTTGCATCGAGGCCTGTCCGATCGACGCGATCGTGTTCGACACCGAGCCCCGGACGGCGCCCTGGCTGGAAGTCAACGCCACCTATTCCGAGATCTGGCCCAACGTTACGGTCAAGGCCGGCCAGACGCCTGCGGATGCGGCCGACTTCCACCACGTCGCTGACAAATATCCGCGCTATTTTTCGGCCGATCCCGGATCGGGCGACCCGGACGATCGCGTTGCCGCTGTGCGTGCGGCGTGTGGCCATTGCCGCCGCGAGACGCTGCTGGATCGCTGGAGAAAGACTATCCGGCGCTGGTTCGGCGCGACCGGCTGAGGCATCTCTGCGGGCGGCCCGCTAGAACAGCTCCCCCTGTGGCCCGGCGGGTGGGCGGAACAGGTCGGTGCGGAGCCGCATCCGCTCACCGTCGAGACCGTAGCGCTTTACGGCGCGATTGAAGCGCGTGCGCAGCAGTTCGGCCCAGGGACCCTGGCCGCGCATCCGGGTGAAGAAGCCGGGATCATTGTCCTTGCCGCTGCGGATCGACTGGATCGTCGCCATCACCTTGCCCGCGCGATCGGGGAAATGCGCGTCGAGCCAGGCGCGGAACAGTGGGGCGACTTCCCAGGGTAGCCGCACCGGCAGGAAGAAAGCGCCGCGTGCGCCCGCTTCCGCCGCGCGCTCAAGGATATGCTCCATCTCGTGGTCGGTGACGTGCGGGATCACCGGCGACATCGAAACGAACACCGGCACGCCCGCGTCGGTGAGCGCGCGGATCGCCGCCAGTCGGCGTTCGGGATGGGGGGCGCGGGGCTCGATTGTCATCGCGATCTTCGGGTCGAGCGAGGTGACCGACAGCATCACCGCCGCCAGCCCCTGCGCCGCCATCGGCGCCAGCAGGTCGAGGTCCTTCACCACGCGGTTGGACTTGGTGGTGATCGTCACCGGGTGGCGGCACTCGGCGAGCAGTTCGAGGCAACCACGGGTGATCCGCCAGGTCGATTCGATCGGCTGATAGGGATCGGTGTTGGTGCCGAAGGCGATCGGCTTGCAGACATAGCCGCGCTTGCCGAGTTCGGCACGGAGGAGCGCGGGTGCGGTCGGTTTCACGAACAATTTGCTCTCGAAATCCAGGCCGGGCGAGAGGTCTAGATAGGCGTGGCTCGGGCGGGCGAAGCAATAGATGCAGCCATGCTCGCAGCCGCGATACGGGTTCACCGATTGCTCGAAGCTGATATCGGGCGACTGGTTGCGGCTGATGATCGTGCGCGGCGTCTCGACCGTCACCGTGGTGCGAAGCGGCGGCGGGGCACCGTCGATGGTTTCCTGCGCGTCGAGCCAGTCGCCGTCGGCCTCGCGAGCGGGGAGGTTGAAGCGCGCGCTCGCGTCGTTGAACGTGGCACCGCGGACGGGGCGACTCTTTGCCATTGCGTGATGCTAGGCTGTCCGTTAGAACAAAGCAAGAACATTGAGGGGAATGGATGATGGCGCGACTGAATTATCTCGAACTGCCCGCCGGCGATGTGGGGGCGCTCAAGGGCTTCTATGGCGCGGTGTTCGACTGGCAGTTCACCGATTTCGGACCGAGCTATGCCGCGACGATGAGCGGGGATACCGATGTCGGGATCGACGGCGATGCGCAGGGGCGGATACAGCTGCTGCCGGTGATCGCGGTCGACGATCTGGAGGCAACGCTGGCGGCGGTGGAAGCGGCGGGCGGAGTCGTGACGGTGCCGATCTTCAGCTTTCCCGGCGGGCGGCGGTTCCATTTTCGCGATCCGCAGGGGCATGAGCTGGCGGCTTGGGTGATGGAGGACTGAAGCGCGCGCTTTGGTTTTCGTGCCCCTGCGAAAGCAGGGGCCCAGGGCCACAAGCGATGTCCTCTCCAACCCTGGGCCCCTGCTTTCGCAGGGGCACGGTAAGCGCAGGGGCGGGGGAGCGGCTTATCGCTCCTGCAGCCGCCCCATCAGCTCGACGAAGTTGCAGGGCTTGTGGCGGATGTCGAGCTGGGTGGCGAGGATGCCGTCCCAGGCGTCGGTGACCGCGCCGGTCGAGCCCGGCAGCGCGAAGATATAGGTGCCACGGGCGACCCCGGCGGTGGCGCGCGACTGGATCGTCGAGGTGCCGATCTTGGCGTAGCTCAGCCAGCGGAACAGCTCGCCGAAGCCCGGGATCTCCTTGTCCCACACCCGGGCGAGCGCCTCGGGCGTCACGTCGCGGCCGGTGACGCCGGTGCCGCCGGTGGCGAGGATCACCTCGACGCCGGGTGCGGCGATCCACGCCTCGAACTGCGCCGCGATCGCATCGACATCGTCGCGCAGGATCGCGCGGTCGCTGAGCAGATGACCCGCCTCGGTCAGCCGCTCGACGAGCCGGTCGCCCGAGCGATCTTCGGCCAGCGTGCGGGTGTCGGAGACGGTGAGGACGGCGATGCGGACGGGGCGGAAGGCGATGCTCTCGTCAGTTGCCACGCGCGACCTCGCTCGGCAGCTTGGCGGCGCTTATCGTCACCGCGGTACCCGTGGCCGGCAGCTGGAACTGCTGTTGGATCGGCGCGGGCTCCACCGGCTGCGGCGCCGGGAAGGTAAGCGTGGGCGCGCGCTGGGTCTTGAGCTTGACCGCCTTGGCGCCCGCCATGCCGGGGAAGCGCGGCCACATGCCGCCGGCGAGCGCCACGCGGCTCGGCGAGGGCTTGCCGTCGTGCAGCTCGTACATCCAGTAGTTGCGCAGCACCGTCACGACATAGCCGCGCGTCTCCCAGTACGGGATGCTCTCGATATAGAGGAGCGGATCGCCGCCGTCGCGCGAGGCCTGGTTCCAGGCGTCGACCGGGCTCGGGCCGGCATTGTACGCCGCGATCACCTTGGGGAGCAGGCCCTGGGTCTGCGGCATGTCGCGCAGCTGCTCGAGATAGGACTGGCCGATCTCCATGTTGACTGACGGCTTGGTCAGGTCGCTGGCGGCATAGGTCACACCGCGCCGGCGGCCTACGTCGATCGCGGCGCCCGTCTTCACCTGCATCAGCCCCATTGCGCCCGCGGCGCTGCGCACCTCGGTGCGGAAGCTCGACTCCTGCAGCGTGTGCGCGAACACCAGCGAACGGTCGACCCGCCAGCCGCCGTCGGGCGACCAGTTCGGCACCGGATAGCGGGCCTCGACGATCGGCTTGGCGCCCGCCGGGCCGTTATGCGCGAGCCACAGCTCGGTCTGGGGCAGGCTCAGCTCGGCGGCGAGGCGGGTGAGCGCACCGTGATCGTCGGGGGTGCAGAACTTGGCCTGGTGGCGCAGCACCTGGTCGGCGAGCGAAGTTTCGCCGATCTCCGACAGCGCGGCGGCGACGCGGACGTTCGGCCGGCGCTCGAGCGCGGTCCAGTCCTTGCTGACCATCCGGTCGCCTTCGAGCCGCTGTTCCTCGAGGCCGAGGCTGGAGCGCGCGAGCAGGCCGTAGAAGGTTTCGCCATATTGGCTGGCGGCGCGCAGCTTGGCGGCGACGCGATCGGGGCGGCTGCACGCCATCTCGGCGCGCGAGCCCCAGAACAGGCCGGCGGCGCGCAGCTCGGTATCGCCAGCGCGAGTGGCGACGCGCTCGAAGGCGGCGGTGGCGCCTGCGCAATCCTGCTGGCGCCAGGCGGCGAGGCCATCGGCCCAGTCGGCCTGCGCGGCCCATTCGCCCAGACCCTGCTCGGCCTTGGCGGCCATGCGGCGGGCATTGGCGTCGTCCCCGGCGACATAATAGATCCAGGCGACCTTCTGCTGCCATTCGGTCAGCGCCTCGGGCGTCAGATCATTGGCGAAGCGCGCGACCACCGCCTCGGCGGCGGGGCCGTTGTCGGTCTTCACATAGGGCGCCATCAGGATCGCGACTTCGGTCGCGGCATTGTCGCTGCGGACCGAGCGGGCGCGCTTGCGGATCGGCGCGCCGTCGAACCAGATCAGCCGCTGGGCGACCGGCAGCGTGGGCAGGTCGCTGACCCCGCGGGTCTTGGCGAGGCGGACGAGCTGTTCGGCCTGGGGCAGCTCCGGCGCCTCGGTGATCAGCGCGACCAACTGGTCGGCCTCGACGCGGGGCGAGCCCTTGGCGGTGTAGAGCTGGGCGCGGGCGATCGCGTGGAGCGGGCCCGGCTTCATCGAGTCGAGCTTGATCTGCGCGTCCGCCCAGCGGCCGTTGCGGATGGCGTCGAAGACGAAGCGATAATCGGCGCGCTGGTCGGCGTCGAGCTGCGGCGGGATGCCGTCGCCCTTGTGCTTGGTGGCGGCGGGCGTTGGGGCGTCCTCGTCGATGACCGCGGGGCTGGTGTCGTCGGGCAACGCGGCCAGGGCCGGCGTGGCGATCGGCGCCGTCATCAGCGTGGCGGCAAGCAGGATGCGCAAGGTCAAAGGCTCGGTCCCCGGCTCAGCAGCAACAGATGTTTCCAGGTTTCGCTCTTGGCGGCCGGGCGCTCGATCAGCGAGCGCGGATGGTAGGTCGCCACCACCTGGGTATTGGCTTGGTAGCGGTTAACGTCGTGCAAACGAAGTTCCGGCGGCCAGGCTTCCGCCCCGAGAACCGCACGGGTCGCCGCATGGCCGAGCAGCAGCAGCTTCTGCGGCTGCACGAACGACAGGAAATGGGTGGCGAGCTCGACCAGCTTCGGCGCGGCATCGGCGGGCACCTGGCCGGTGGCGGGACGCGCGAAGCAGAGCGGAACCAGCTGCACCGAGTCGCGCGTAAGACCCACAGCGGCCAGCATCCGGTCGAGCAGGGCGCCGGCCGGGCCGCTCCACAGCGTTTCGCCGTCCTCGGGCTCGGGCATGTCGACGAAAATCGTCCAGGCCGGGTTTTCGACGATCGGCGGCGCAATCAGCGGGCTGTGCCAGCCGGCTTCGGGCGCCGCGTCGCCGGTGCGCCAGGCGAGGAATTCGGGCAAAGTCTGCGGGAGTGCGGCGGGCGCCGCCGCTACGGCAGGCTCGGGCTGCGGCTCGGCGCGGAGCGGCGCGGGCTTGGCGAACCAGTCGCGCACGTCGTCTTCCACGAGCACGTCGACCCCGGCGGAATCCCACCATTCGAGCGCGCTCGCGAGCGACTTGTGCCAGCTATTGTCTGGTTCTGCCCCCATACCCATTCTTTGAATCCCAGTTGACGGCGAGGTCAATCTGGCTTCATCGCCGGATAGACGGAACGTTGCGCGGGCGCGACGACAGGTGGCCGCGAGGGCCGTGTTAGTACGAAGGACTTAGGGGAACAAGGATGAGCGAACGGGAGTCGATGCCCTATGACGTCGTGATCGTCGGCGCGGGGCCTGCCGGTCTTTCCGCTGCGATCCGGCTCAAGCAGCTGGCGAACGAGGCGGGTGCCGAGCTCTCGGTGTGCGTGCTGGAGAAGGGCTCCGAGGTCGGTGCGCACATCCTCTCTGGTGCGGTGGTAGACCCCAAGTCGCTCGACGAGCTGATCCCGAGCTGGCGCGACGATGGCTGCCCGCTGGCGCGCACGCCGGTGACCGAGAACCATCACTGGGTACTGAGCGAGAAGGGCAAGTCCGCCTATCCGGAGCTCCTCACGCCCCCCTATCTCCACAACAAGGGCACCTATACCGGCAGCCTGGGCAATCTCTGCCGCTGGATGGCGGAGAAGGCCGGCGAGCTGGGCGTGGAGATCTTCCCCGGCTTCGCCGCCGCCGAAGTGATCTACAACGAGGACGGCAGCGTGAAGGGCGTCGCGACCGGCGACATGGGCGTCGCCAGGGACGGCGAGCACAAGCCCGATTATCAGCCGGGCCTGGAGATCCACGCCAAATACACCTTCCTCTCCGAAGGCTGCCGCGGACACCTCTCGAAGCAGATGATCCGCCAGTTCGCCCTCGACGCGGAGAGCCAGCCGCAGGTCTACGGCATCGGCATCAAGGAATTGTGGGACATCGATCCGGCCAAGCATGTGCCGGGCCGGGTGATCCACACCCAGGGCTGGCCGCTGACCGACGGGAGCAACGGCGGCGGGTTCATCTATCACCAGGCCGACGGCCAGGTCGCGATCGGCTTCGTCGTGTGGCTGGGCTACAAGAATCCGTGGCTCTCGCCCTTCCAGGAGATGCAGCGCTGGAAGACGCATCCGGAGATCGCCGAGCTGCTCAAGGGCGCCAAGCGCGTCTCCTATGGCGCGCGCGCGATTTCGGACGGCGGCTGGCAGTCGGTGCCGAAGCTGGTGGCGCCGGGCCTGGCGCTGATCGGCGACAGTGCCGGCTTCCTCAACGTGCCGCGGATCAAGGGCACGCATACCGCGATGAAGAGCGGGATGATGGCAGCCGAGGCGGCCTTCGCGGCGATCCAGGCGGGGCGCACCAGCGACGAACTGACGGCGTATCCGGAATCCTATGAGGCGAGCTGGGTCTACAAGGAGCTGCGCGGCGTCCGCAACGTGGCGCCGCTGGTCAAGAAGTTCGGCGACACCTGGGGCACGCTGCTCGCAGGCGCTGCGATGTGGAGCGAGCATCTGGGGCTCCGCTGGCCGCTCACCATGAAGCACAAGCCCGATAACGAGGGACTGCTGCGTGCCGACCAGGCGCCGAAGATCGACTATCCCAAGCCCGACGGCGTGCTGACCTTCGACCGGCTGTCCTCGGTGTTCGTCTCGAACACCAATCACGAGGAGGACCAGCCGGTCCATCTGACGCTGAAGGACAAGGATATTCCGATCGGCTACAATCTGCCGATGTACGCCGAGCCTGCGCAGCGTTATTGTCCCGCGGGTGTGTATGAGGTCGTAGGGGAAGGCGATGATCTGCGGTTCCAGATCAACGCGCAGAATTGCGTGCACTGCAAGACCTGCGACATCAAGGATCCCACCCAAAACATTAACTGGGTGGTGCCAGAAGGCGGCGGTGGCCCCAATTATCCGAACATGTAGCACGGCGCTCGCGCTGCTGCTGGCGGTGCCCGCGGCGGCGCAGACCGCGGACCTGTCCGACTATGTCCGCGCCCGTGCCGCCGATGCGGCGGGCGCGGCGGGTGTTGCCGCGCAAGGCTATGGCCGCGCGCTGGCGGCGACCCCCGACGATCCGGTGATCGCCCTGCGCGCCTATCGCCAGGCCCTGATGGTCGGCGACATGGCGCTCGCCACCCGCGCTGCGGCGGTCATGGAGAAGGCGGGCGTCGCGCCGCCCGACACCGCGCTGGTCGACATGGCGGTGGCGCTTGCCGCCGGCAACCAGCCCGGCGCTGCCGATGCGGTCAAGCGGCTCAAGGGCACCCCGTTCGACTTTCTGATGCCGATCTTCACCGCCTGGCTCGCCCAGGCGCGCGGGCTGGACGGCGTCGCGGTGATCGACAGCCTGGATCTGGGCGCACTCGGCCGCCGCTATGCGGCGCCGCAACGCGCGCTGATGCTGCTGGCGCAGGGCAAGGATACTTCCGCCGCGCTGGAGTCGATGGCGACGCTGGTCAGCGACGGGGATGCCGACACCCGGATCGACCTGGCGACGGTGCGCGGCCGCGAGGGCGGGCGGTTTCTGCTCGGCGGTGGTGGCCCGGAGCTGGAGGCGGTCGCGCGCTCGCTCGGCGCGCCGCAGCCGGTGACGATCGCCTATGGCCTCTCGCGCATGTTCCGCGCGATGGCGAGCGACCTGGGCGGCGATCGGATGGCGACGCTGACCATCGTGCTCGCCCGCTGCGCGCTGATCCTCGATCCCGGCGAGACCCGGGCGCGCATCGTGCTTGCCGATGCGATCAACGGCGCCGGGGCCCCGGACCTCGCGCTTCAGACGCTGGCGTCGGTCCCCAAGGACAGCCCCTTTGCCCGTCGCGCCGCCGGCGTCCGCGTCGCCGTGCTGCGCGATGCCGGTCGCGCTGATGCCGCGCTCGCCGATGCCAAGGCGCTTGCCGAGGATCGTAGCGCCACCCCGCTGGAGGTGGAGCGCTATGCCCAGCTGCTAACCGATACCGGTCGCCACGATGCTGCCGCCCGCGTTTATGCCGAGGCGTTGCGCCGCGGCGGCGAGGGCAGTGCCGACCTCCACCTCGATTATGGGTTGGCACTCGAAAATGCGGGCCGCTGGGACCAGGCGCTGCCCGAACTGCGAAAGGCCGCAGAGCTCGCGCCCAACCGCGTCGAGATGCTGCGGACGCTGGGCGTCGCGCTGATCACCCATGGCGGCGACGGCGCCGAGGCGCTGCGGCTGCTCGAACGCGCCCGCAAAATCGCGCCCGAGGATGCCGAGGTCGCCAATGCGCTGGGCTGGGCCTATGTCCGCCAGGGCGAGGTCGCCCGCGGCGCGGCCTTGCTCGAAACGGCGACTCGCAGCGACCCGGCCGCGACGGCCGCCAACGAGCATCTGGGCGATGCCTATTGGCGGCTCGGGCGCCGGTTCGAGGCGCGCTATGCCTGGCGGGCGGCGGCGATTCATGCAGCGCCTGCCGATGCCGAGCGGATCGCGCGCAAGCTGCGAGAGGGGCTGACGGCCGCCTCCTGATCGCGCTAGGGGCAGCGGCGATGCAAGATCCTCGCACCGTCACCGAGCCCGCGCGCGCCAAGCTCAACCTCGCGCTTCACGTCCGCCATCGCCGCCCCGACGGCTATCACGCGCTGGAGACGCTGTTCGCCTTTGTCGAGCATGGCGATGTCGTACGGGTGACGCCGGCGGCGAGCGACAGCTTCACGCTGACCGGCCCCTTCGCGGCGGTGCTGGCGGGCGAGGGGGACAACCTCGTCACCCGCGCGGCCGTGCGGTTCCGCGAGACGTTCGGCGGCGGCGCGCACGCGATCGAGCTCGAAAAGCATTTGCCGGTTGCCTCGGGCATCGGCGGCGGCTCCGCCGATGCGGCGGCGACGCTCCGTGCACTGGCTGCGCTCCACGGGGTGGATCTCGCGGACCCACGGCTGTTCGCGATTGCCGATGCGCTCGGCTCCGACGTGCCCGCCTGCCTGCTCGGCCGCACGGCGCTGGGCCAGGGGCGCGGCGAGCAGCTGGCGCCGCTGGAGGGGCTGGCCGGCACGCCGACCTTGCTGATCAACCCTGGCGTTGGCGTGTCGACGGCGGCGGTGTTCAAGGCGTGGGATGGCGAGGACCGTGGCCCAATCGGCGCGGGCGACTTGCTCGCCGTTGCACAGGCCGGGCGCAACGACCTCGAGCCGCCGGCGCGCGCCATCGCGCCTGCGATCGATGCGGTGCTGGCGGCACTTGCCGTGCAGCCGGGCGTGCTGCTCGCCCGCATGTCCGGTTCCGGCGCGACCTGCTTCGCGCTGTTCGAGACCGACGCGGCGCGGGACGCGGCGGCGGCAGCCGTGCAGCGGCCCGCATGGTGGCTCGCCGCGACCCGACTTTGCTGAGCCGGTAAGCGAATCTTTACCGTTTTACGACAAGGCTGTGCGCGGCGGATCTGACGCGCTCGCGAACGTCTGCCCTTGGCCCGCGGGTGCGCTTCCCTCTGGGAAGTCCCCCCGCGCGCCATCGCGTGACTTGGGCGCGCGGATCGGGCACAGCCGCTCCATGATCGAAGTTCGTTGGGATGGGCCGATCGCCACGATCGCGCTCGCACGCGGATCGGCGCGCAATGCGGTGCCGATCGCCGGCTGGGAGCAACTCGCCACCGCCACCACCGGCCTGGAGGCTGCCCGGGCGGTGATCCTCCGCTCGGATATGGCGGGCATCTTCTCGGCCGGGGCCGACATCGGCGAGTTTCCGCAGCTGCAAAGCGATCCCCACACGCGCACCCGCTTCCGCCTGGCGATGCGCGCGGGGATCGAGGCGCTGGCCGCGCTGCCGATGCCGGTGCTCGCCGCGGTCGACGGCGGCTGTTTCGGCGCGGCGGTGGCGCTGATCCTCGCCGCGGACCTTCGGCTTGGCGGGGACGGCGCCCAGTTCGCGGTGACGCCGGCCCGCCTCGGGCTCGGCTATCCCCGCGAGGACGTCGCCCGGCTGGCCGCGCAGGTCGGGCAGGGGCGGGCGGGCGAACTGCTCTTCACCGGTGAAGCGATCGACGCCGATGCGGCCGCGCGGATCGGTCTGGTCGAGCGCCGCGTGCCCGATGCCGGTGCCGCCGCCCTCGACTTGGCCCGGCGCATCGCGGAGAACGCACCCGCCGCCGTCCGCCAGCTCAAGCGGGCCCTGCGCAATCCGAGTGAGGCCGACCTGGACGCCGCCTTCGAGGCTGCGTTCGGTGGTGCTGAGCTCGCCGAGGGGCTGGCCGCGTTCCACGCGCGTCGGCGGCCGGTGTTCGCATGAGCGTCGCGGAAATCCTGCCCGGTGGCGCGCAGGACGTGCTGCTGCTGTGCGACCATGCCTCGAACGCAGTGCCGCCCGACATCGATCTGGGCATCGACCCGGCGCTGCTCGACCTGCATATCGGCATCGACATCGGCGCCGCCGACGTGACCCGCGCGCTTGCCGCCCGGCTCGACGCCCCGGCGATCCTCGCCACCGTCTCGCGGCTGGTGATCGACCTCCACCGGGAGCCCGATCATATAGGCCTGATCCCCCATCGCAGCGACGGCCATGCGATCCCCGGCAACGAGACCGCCGATCGCGCCGCGCGCATCGCCCGCTTCCACGCGCCCTATCACCGCGTGCTGCGCGACCAGGTCCGCCGCCAGCGCCCCGCGCTGATCCTGTCGATCCACAGCTTCACGCCCTGCCTCGAACATGGCGGCACGCCGCGCCCCTGGGAAATCGGGATCCTCTACAATCGCGACACCCGCGCTGCCAGGCCCACGCTGGAATGGCTCCGCGCGCAAGGCTGCGTCACCGGCGACAACGAGCCCTATTCGGGGCGGCTGGTGAACACCACGCTCAACCGCCATGCCGAGGCGCGGGGCATCCCGTCGATCGCGATCGAGATCCGCAACGACCTGATCCGCGACACGGCGGGCGTCCAGCGATGGGCCGAGCATCTCCAGCAACTTACGCTTTTTCTGCGCAACACTCTTGCGTCAAAGGGTGTTCCCGCGACATAGGCTTGCGCGCCATGACCAACCGATTCGACAAGTCCAAGCTCCCCAGCCGCCACGTCTCCGTGGGGCCCGAGCGCGCGCCGCACCGCAGCTATTACTATGCCATGGGGATTCCCGAGGAGGATATCGCCAAGCCCTTCGTCGCCGTGGCGAGCGCCGGTAACGACAGCGCGCCGTGCAACACCACCCTCGATTTCCAGGCCGACGCCGCGCGCCAGGGCGTGATCGCCAATGGCGGCATGCCGCGCCGGTTCAACACCATCACGGTGACCGACGGCATCGCCATGGGCCATCAGGGGATGAAGTCCTCGCTGGTCAGCCGCGAGGTGATCGCGGATTCGGTCGAGCTCAGCGTGCGCGGGCATTGCTATGACGCGCTGGTTGCGTTCGCCGGCTGCGACAAGTCGCTGCCCGGCATGATGATGGCGATGCTCCGCCTCAACATCCCGTCGATCTTCGTCTATGGCGGTTCGATCCTGCCGGGCCGGTTCGAGGACCGCGACGTCACCGTGGTCGACGTGTTCGAGGCGGTGGGCAAGTTCGCCGCCGGTAACTGCCCGCTCAAGGACCTGACCGCGCTCGAGAAGGTCGCGTGTCCGGGCCATGGCGCCTGCGGCGGCCAGTTCACCGCCAACACCATGGCCTGTGTCGGCGAGGCGATGGGATTGTCCTTGCCGAACAGCAACATGGTGCCTGCTCCATACAAGAGTCGTGAAGAGATCGCGATCGCGGCGGGGCATCAGGTGATGAACCTGCTCGAGATCAACTTGCGCCCCCGCGACATCGCGACGCGCGCCGCCTTCATCAACGCCGCCCGCGTGGTGGCGGCGACCGGTGGTTCGACCAACGCGGCGCTGCACCTGCCGGCGATGGCCAACGAGGCGGGCATCGAGTTCGACCTGCACGACGTTGCCGAGGCTTTCAAATCAACGCCTTATATCGCAGACCTCAAGCCCGGCGGGAAGTATGTCGCCAAAGACATGCACGCGGCTGGCGGCGTCTACATGCTGATGAAGACGATGCTGACCAATGGCCTGCTCGACGGAAGCTGCATGACGGTGACCGGCAAGACGCTGGGCGAGAATATCGACCAGGTTACCTGGAACCCCGACCAGAAGGTGATCTACGACGTGAAAACGCCGATCACCCCGACGGGCGGCGTCGTCGGCCTGCGCGGCTCGCTGGCGCCCGAAGGCGCGATCGTGAAGGTCGCGGGCATGCACCGGCTCCAGTTCACCGGCCCGGCGCGGGTGTTCGACTGTGAGGAGGATGCCTTCCAGGCGGTCGAGAACCGGCAGATCAACGAGGGCGAAGTCATCATCATCCGCTATGAAGGGCCGAAGGGCGGCCCCGGCATGCGCGAGATGCTGTCGACCACCGCCGCGCTCTACGGCCTCGGCATGGGCGAGAAGGTCGCGCTGATCACCGACGGCCGCTTCTCGGGCGGCACGCGCGGCTTCTGCATCGGCCATGTCGGCCCCGAGGCAGCCGAGGGCGGCCCGATCGCGCTGGTCGAGGACGGCGACACCATCCGCATCGACGCCGAGGCGGGCACGATCGACCTCGACGTTGCCGAGGACGTGCTGGCTGAGCGCCGCGCACGCTGGCAGCCGCGGGTGAACGACTATCAGTCGGGCGCGCTCTATCGCTACTCGCAGAATGTCGGCCCAGCCTATCAGGGGGCGGTGACGCACCCCGGCGCCAAGGCCGAGCGCCATGTCTACGCGGACATCTAGTTTCGCGCTGATGCTGCTTGTGGCGGGCTGCGGTGCCGATCCGGCGTCGCAGCCCGCTGCGCAAGCGGGGGAGACGGTGGCGTGCGGGCCGGTCGACGAGGCATTGCTGCCGGTCTGCACTGTGGAGCGCGACGGCGCGGTGCTGATCCTGCATCACCCGGATGGCGGTTTCCGACGGCTGCAGGTCCAGGGCAATGTGATCACCGCGGCAGACGGTGCCGAGGTGGCGACCGTGACCCACCTTGTGAACGCCATCGAGGTGACGATCGGCGGGATGCGCTATCGTCTTGCGGGCAAGGGCGTTACAGCGGGACCATGATCCCGCCCGGCGCCCCCATCCTCACTGCCGACGCGATGCGAGCCGCCGAAGAGGCGGTGTTCGCGCGCGGCACTTCCCAGGACGAACTGATGGAGCGGGCCGGCGCCGCTATCGCCCGCGAGGCGGTACGCTTTGCGATGGGTCGGCCAGTGCTGGTGCTCGCAGGCCCCGGCAACAATGGCGGTGATGCCTATGTCGTTGCTCGGTATTTGCGCGAATGGGGCCTCGACGTGCTCGTCGCGGCCTCGGGCGCGCCCAAGCAGGGTGCTGCCGAACGTATGCATGCCCGTTGGGAGGGGCCCACGACCTCGCTGTACGGCGCGCCGGCACGGCCCGTGGTGATCGACGGGCTGTTCGGCATCGGGCTCACCCGCCCGCTGGAGCGCAGCACTGCTGCCGTATTGAGCGAGCTGGTGCGTGGGGCGGATTTCACGCTCGCGATCGACCTGCCTTCGGGCATGGACACCGACAGCGGCGAGGAGCTGGGCGCGCCGCGCGGGGTGGGCGCCACCGTGGCGCTCGGCGCGCTCAAGCCGGCGCATATGCTCGGCGAGGGGCTGTCGCGCTGTGGCCATGTGTTGCTCGCCGATATCGGTATCTCGGTCGACAGTGCCTGGCACACCGTCGCCCGGCCGCGGCTGGAAACGCCGGGTCCGCAGAGCCACAAATATAGCCGCGGACTGGTCGCGGTGGTGGAAGGCGCAATGCCCGGCGCGGGGCGCTTGGCCGCGCGGGCGGCGATGGCGAGCGGTGCGGGCTATGTGATGCTCGCCGGGCCCGAGCCCGCGGGGCCGGCGCCCGACGCGCTGGTCCGCCGGACGATCGACGATGCCGATGATCTGGCCGACTTTCTCGCCGGCGACCGGATCGACGCGATCGTGCTGGGGCCGGGACTCGGTCGCGATCGCCGGGCCGAGGCATTCCTGCGGGTGGGGCTCGCCGCCGACAAGCCGCTGGTGCTGGACGGCGACGCGCTGAGCCTGCTCGGCATCACCGCGGCGGCGACGCTCGCCGCGCGTGAGGCGCCGGTATGGATCACCCCGCATGGCGGCGAGTTCGACCGGATGTTCGGCGGCTCGGGCAGCAAGATCGATCGCACGCTGCAGGCGGCGGCTGCCAGCGGCACGACCGTGGTCCACAAGGGCGGCGACACGGTGATCGCCGGTCCGGACGGCAGCGTTCGCGTGCTCGCGGGGGCCTCGCCCTGGCTGTCGACCGCCGGCACCGGCGACGTCCTCGCCGGCGTGCTCGGCGCGCAGATCGGGCAGGGCGGCAGCGGGGTCGATCCGGCTGCGGCGGCGGTGTGGCTGCACGGCCGTGCGGCGCAGCTTGCAGGGCCCGCCTTTTTCGCCGATCAGCTCGTCGCTCAACTGGCGGAAGCGTGTTCGGAATGTCTGTGAGCGAAGTGGAAGTGGTGCGCGTCGCGGCGCGGGGCGATGGGGTGACCAGCGACGGCCGGCATTTCCCGCTCACTGCGCCCGGCGACTGGGTCGGCGAGGATGGCGCCATACGCTTCGGCCCGCACCACCAGACGCCGCCCTGCCGCCATTTCCCGGTCTGCGGCGGCTGCCAGCTCCAGCATCTCGACGACGAAGCATGGAGCCACTTCCTCGCCGAGCGCGTGCGGACCGCGCTGGCAGCGCAGGGACTGGAGACGGAGATCCGCACGCCCTTGCTCTCGCCGCCGCGGACGCGCCGCCGGGCGACGCTGCATGCCGAGCGACGCGGCAAGCAGGTGCGGATCGGCTTTACCGAGGCGGGCAGCCACAAGCTGATCGACCTCGCCGAATGCCATGTCCTCGCACCCGAGCTGTTCGCGCTGCTGGCACCGCTCCGCCGGCTGTTCGCGACGTTGCTGCCCGATGCGCGGCGGGTAAACGTGCATCTTGCGCTGAGCGATCAGGGCCGGGACGTGCTGGTCGAGGGAATCGACCCGCAGGGGCTCGAGGCAGCCGAGGCGATCACCGCCTTTGCCGAAGCTGAAACGTTGGCGCGGTTCGCGATAGACGAAGGCTTCGGCCCCACTGCGCGCTGGGAGCCGGTGCCGGTGACGATCACACTGGGCGGCGTCGCGGTGCCCTTGCCGAGCGGCAGCTTCCTCCAGGCCACGCCCGAGGGCGAAGCGGCGCTGGTGGCGGCGGTGCGCGAGATCGTGGGCGGGGCGGGGACGGTTGCGGATTTGTTCGCCGGGCTGGGCACCTTCACTTTCGCGCTGGACAAGGCGCGAGTCTATGCCGGCGAGGCGGCGCGCGACGCGATCCTGTCGCTCAAGACGGCATCCGGGGCGGCGGGACGCCAGGTGTTCGGCGATCATCGGGACCTGTTCCGCCGTCCGCTCGCCACCGCCGAACTCGACCGGTTCGATGCGGTAGTGCTCGATCCGCCGCGGGCAGGTGCGCGCGAGCAGGTGGGGGAACTTGCCGGCTCCAAGGCGCCGATCCTTGCCTATGTTTCCTGTAATCCCAGTACCTTCGCGCGCGATGCGGAGATCTTGTCCAAGGGCGGCTATCGGCTCGACTGGGTGCAGCCGGTGGGCCAGTTCCGTTGGTCCACCCATGTCGAACTTGCGGCGAAGTTCACGCGCTAGGATATTCTGCCTGAAGGAAAAATAGGCCGTCGGGTGGCGCATTCAGGCCCAGTTCGGTCCGGTCGCGCGCCTCCAGCGCCTCGCGCACATCCTCCGGCGCCCATTTGCCCTGGCCGACCAGCGACAGACAGCCGACCATCGACCGCACCTGGTGGTGCAGGAAGGAGCGGGCGGAGGCGAACACGCTGATCCGCTCGCCGGTCTCCACGACATCCAGCCGGTCGAGCGTTCGCACCGGGCTCTCGGCCTGACAGTGTGCCGAGCGGAAGGTGGTGAAATCATGCCGGCCGACCAGATAGGCCGCCGCCGCCTGCATCGCGGGCACATCGAGCGGCCCGGACAGGCGCCAGGCGAGCCCCTTTTCCCAAGTGAGCGGCGCGCGCCGGGTTACCATCCGATATTCATAATGGCGGCTAAGACACGAAAATCGTGCGTGCCAATCCTCTGAAACCTCCTCGCACGCGAGGATTGCGACCGGGTTGGGCCGGATGCGGGCGTTGAGCGCCTCCATCAGCCGGAACGGGGCGATCGGCTTGGCGATGTCGAGATGCGCGCGCATGCCGAGGCCGTGCACGCCCGCATCGGTCCGACCTGCCGCATGGACCACCACATCTTCGCCGGTCACCGCATAAGCGGCATCCTCGATCGCCTGCTGCACGCTCGGGCCGTGATCCTGTCGCTGCCAGCCCATGAACGGGCGGCCGTCGAACTCCACCGTGAGCGCGAAGCGCGTCAAAGCTGGGTTCCCGCCGGGATGGGGAAGCCACGCAGCAGTTCGCCGACGGTCATCACGCCGCGACCGGCGCGCTGGATCGAGGTCGGTCGGATCGCGCCTTCGCCGCAATGGATCAGCAGGTCTTCGCCCACCGTGCCTGCCGGGCCATGCGCGTCGACAAGATCGGCGGCATGGACGCGGAAGCGTTCGCCGTTCAGTTCGAAGAACGCGCCCGGTGCCGGGTTGAACGCGCGTACCGCACGCTCGACCTCGACCGCGCTGCGGGTGAAGTCCAGCCGCGCCTCGGCCTTGTCGATCTTGGAGGCGTAGGTGATGCCCTCCTCGGGCTGCGGCACGGCAGGGTAAGCGTCGAAATCGGCGAGCACGGCCACCATCAGCCGCGCGCCCATCGCGCTCAGCTCGGCGCGCAGGTCGCCCGCGGTCTTGCGATCGATCGGCGTGCGCCCCTCCAGGCGTACCGGGCCGGTATCGAGCCCGATCTCCATCTGCATGATGCCGACGCCGGTCTCGGCATCGCCGGCGAGGATCGCCCGCTCGATCGGCGCCGCGCCGCGCCAGCGGGGCAGCAGCGAGCCATGGACGTTGAGGCACCCCAGCCCCGGCGCCGCCAGCACCGCCTTGGGCAGGATCAGCCCGTATGCCGCGACCACCGCGACATCGGCATCTAGCGCCGCCAGCGCCGCCTGTTCCTCGGGGCCCTTGAGGCTGAGCGGCGTTCGCACTTCGATCCCCAGCGCTTCGGCGCGGGCATGGACCGGGGAGGGGGTCAGCGCCTTGCCGCGCCGGCCGCCGGGGCGGGGCGGCTGGCTGTAGGCGGCGGCGATATCGTGCCCGGCCTCGACCAGGGCATCGAGCACTGGCACGGCGAAATCGGGAGTTCCCATAAAGAGGATGCGCATGTGTCCCCTCAACCGCTTGGCAGGCGCGCATGCAAGCCCCTATGTGTCGCACATGGCCTCTCCCGAAATCGAAGCGCTGACCCAGGCCCTGTCGCGGCTGCCCGGTTTCGGGCCGCGATCGGCGCGGCGGGCCGTGCTCCATTTGCTCAAGAAGCGCGAAACGACGCTCGACCCGCTGCTCGCGGCGCTGAGCGCGGTCAGCCAGAAGCTCACGACGTGCCATATCTGCGGCAATGTCGACACGCACGACCCCTGCGCGATCTGCGCCGACCCGCGCCGCGACGACCGGTCGCTGTGCGTGGTGGAGGAAGTCGCCGACCTCTGGGCGCTCGACCGCGCGCGGCTGTTCCCCGGCCGCTTCCATGTGCTGGGCGGCAAGCTCTCCGCGCTCGACGGGGTGCGCCCCGAGGATCTGCGCATCGACGCGCTGGTCCGCCGGGTGGGGGCGGGCGGCATCGACGAGGTCGTCCTCGCGATGAACGCCACGCTCGAAGGCCAGACCACCGCGCATTACGTCTCCGAACGGCTGGAGGCCTTCCCAATCCGCGTCACCCAGCTCGCGCACGGCCTGCCGGTGGGCGGCGAACTGGACTATCTCGACGAGGGCACGCTCGCCCAGGCGCTCCGCGCGCGCCGGCCGGTTGCTTGACGCTGGAGGGCTGCTCTCCTAAATTTGAGCGATGGCCATCCTCCCTATCGTCGAAGTACCCGATCCGCGTCTGCGTCTCGTCTCCACCCCGGTCGAGGCGGTCGATGACGACGTTCGCACGCTGATCGGCGACATGTTCGACACGATGTACGATGCGCCGGGCATCGGCCTCGCCGCCATCCAGGTGGGCGTGCCCAAGCGGCTGATCGTGATGGACCTGCAGGAGGAAGAGGATGAGGAAGGCAAGCCGATCCGGCACCCGCGCGTCTTCATCAACCCCGAGATCCACGAGCCGGCCGAGGAATACTCGGTTTACACCGAGGGCTGCCTGTCGGTCCCCGACCAGTTCGCCGATGTCGAGCGCCCCGCGCGCTGCCGGGTGACCTGGCTGGACGAGAAAGGCGAAGCCCATGACGAGCTGTTCGAGGGCCTGCTCGCCACCTGCATCCAGCACGAGATGGACCATCTGGAGGGCATCGTGTTCCTCGACCATCTCTCGCGGCTCAAGCGCGACATGCTGCTGAAGAAGCTCAACAAGGCGCGCAAGGCGGCCTGATTTAGCGCGTTGCGCTGGGCCTGAAGTGTTTCCTCCCCCGTTAGGGGGAGGTGGCAGGCGCAGCCTGACGGAAGGGGGAGGAACCCCTGCCGCCAGTTGGTCGCTGCCCTCCCCCTCCGTCGCCTTCGGCGCCACCTCCCCCAAGCGGGGGGAGGATACGGCTTTGTAACGCTCGCGCCGCAATCCTCTGCCACTTATTCACCGAACCCTCTGCAACCCGCGGCCAACCGACCGCCCGCACCCTTGCGGCCCCGTCGCGCCAAGGGTAAGTTCGCGTCCTGTTCCCCGGGAGATATGGTGTTGGATCCGTTCGTTGTTGCCTTCGTGATGGTTGCCCTGGTTGGGGGCGTGGTGGTCGGCTGGCTGATCGGCGCGCGCGGGACGAGCGAGGCGCGGGCGGAGAGCGCCCGGCGCGAGGCCGATTTCAAGGCCGCGATCACCGATCTCGCCATGGCCGAGGAACGCGTCGCCCAGCTCCCCCGCCTGCGCGAGGAGGCCGCGATGCTCCGCAACGAGCGCGACGCCGCCCGCATCGAGCTGGCCGAGCTCAAGGCCAAGGCCGGCGCCTTCGAGGAGCGGCTGACCGAATTCGTCAATGCGCGCGAGATGATGGCCGGCCAGTTCCGCGAATCCGCCGCCAGGATGCTCGACGAGACGCAGCGCGCCTTCCTGGAGCGTGCCGAGGCGCGCTTCCACCAGGCGGGCGAGAAGAACGAGGAGCGGCTGCGCACGCTGCTCCAGCCGATCGACACCACGCTCAAGCGCTATGAGGAAGGGCTGCACCGCGTCGAGAAGGACCGGAACGACAGCTATGGCCAGCTGCGCGAGGCGATCAGCGCCGTGCAGGCCGGGCTGGGCGAGACCCGCGCGGAAACCTCCAAGCTGGTCAATGCCCTGCGTGCCGCCCCCAAGACGCGCGGCCGCTGGGGCGAGCAGCAGTTCCGCAACCTGATCGAGATCGCCGGGCTTTCCGGCCATGTCGATTTCGCCGCCGAAGTCTCTGTCACCACCGAGGACGGCATGCTGCGGCCGGACTTCATCATCCGCCTGCCGGGCGACCAGCAGCTGATCGTCGACGTGAAGTGCGTGCTCGACGGCTATCTCCAGGCCGCCGAGGCGACCAGCGCCGAGGAGCGCACCGCGGCGCTCAAGGCCCATGCCAAGGCGATGAGCACCCATGCCGACGCGCTGTCGCGCAAGGCCTATTGGGCGCAGTTCGAAAAGGCGCCCGATTTCGTGATCATGTACATCCCCGGCGACAATTTCCTGTCGAGCGCGCTGGAAGTGGACATGGAGCTGTGGGAGCGCGCGGCTCGCAACCGGGTGATCATCGCCGGCCCCTCGGCGTTCCTCCCACTCGCCCGCACCGTCGCGTCGATGTGGCGCCAGCAGAAGCTGACCGAGGATGCCCGCGAAGTCGGCAAGCTGGGCAAGGAACTGTATGAGCGGCTGGCGACGGCGGCGGGCCACCTTAAGCGCGTCGGCGGCGGGCTGAACAGCGCGGTGGAGAATTACAACAAGTTCGTCGCGAGCTTCGAAGGCCGGGTGATGGTCTCCGCGCGGCGCTTCCAGGCGCTCAACGTGGACACCGGCAACAGCGCGCTGGACGCGATCGACACGGTCGACGTGATCGCGCGGGCACCGACGGCGGAACTGCCGGCGCCGGGTGAGGGTGAGGTGGAGGAAGCGGCTGCGGCGGAGTGATGCTGGGTTGACCGTCGGGCGTAGCCGCGCCTGATCGCCGTCAGTCGCGGTGGTGTGTCGGGTCGTCTGCCACGTTCACATAACGGGTATCGGTTGGGCCCAGCCCGGTGATGTAGACCGTAGCACCTTCCTTGCCCGTCCAGGCGAAATGCGCATCCCCGGCGGGTTCCGTGTAGAAGCTGCCGGCAGCGAGCGCGCGGGAGTCGCGCGGGGAGGCGGTGGATCCGTAGCCGAAATGCCATACGCCCTGCGCCACCACGGCGGTGCGATCGTCGCGATGCGTGTGGGCGGCGATATGGGTGTTGGGCGGCACGCGGATCGCGATGGTATAGAGGCCGGGCGCACGCGGGTCGCCCTTGAGCATCCGCGTTTCGATCGCGCCAAGCCCTGATGTGCCGGGACCGGCCGGGATCACCGGCAATGCCAGGGCCTCGGCAGGGGTCAACCGGCGCTGGTCCGTCTGCCCGCTGGCGCCGATGAGCAGCACGGCCACCAGCACGAGGATTACACGGGCCGGGCCCACCGGGTTCACTTGCCGGTGTCCAGGAAATCCCGAACCAGTTTGACCGTGGCTGCGGGTTGTTCTTCCATGAGCCAATGTCCGGAATCGGGCACGACGGCTTCGGTGACGTTGGTTGCTGCCGAGCGCATCACAACGGCCATGGTGGTCCCGAAGGATTTGGCGCCGCCGATCGCGAGCACCGGCATGGTGAGCTTGCCAGTCGCGAGAAAGGCACGGTCGTCGATCGCGTCCTGATCGAATGCGGCAAACTGGGCGAAACCGGCGTGCATTGCGCCCGGCAACGCATAGAGCTGTGCATAATGTTGTCGGGAAGCTTCGCTGAACTTGGCAGGTGTGGCGGAGAATTCGTTCCAGAACCGGTCGAGATAGATGCGCTCCCTACCGGCCACCAGCCGTTCCATGTCCGGACCGCCGAACCGGAAATGCCAGAGCAGCGGGTTCTTCAGGATTTCCTCCCAAGGACCCACACCGGGTATCGGCGCATCCATCAGCACGAAATGTCGCACGCGCGCCCGGTTCTCCGCGGCGAAGGAAAAGCCTACCATATTGCCGATATCGTGAGTGACCAGATCGACCTGCCCGACATGCAGCGCATCCAGCACGCCGGCAATGTCGGCGCCCTGGGTCTTCTTGTCATAGCCTCCGGCCGGACGTTCCGAGAGACCGAGGCCGCGCAGATCCGGGACGATCACCCGATGATCGCGCGCAAGTTCTACGGCAAGCGGCGCCCACATATCGCCGGTCTCGCCGTAGCCGTGCAACAGTATGACCGCCGGTCCGCTGCCCCCGACGCGAACGTGAAGCGTCGTGCCGTTGGTGTTGATTTCACGGGTGGTGAAGGTCGTCGGGAAGGGTTGCACCTGCGCGACGGCGGGCGCGGCCGCCATCAGTCCCAGTGATGCGAGTACGATTCGTAGCATGGTCATTCCCCTGTTGCGCGCTTATCCCCAGCGTTGGACGGGAAGGTGCGCGCTGCCTCGCGGGATCACTAGACGGCAAAGCCCGATTTCTATGTTCGGGGAGGGCGAACGATATGAAGCTCGACGGGATAGCCGCGTTCCTCGCCATCGCCCAGGCCGGCTCGATCAGCGCGGCCGCGCAACGGCTTGGTCTCGCCAAGTCGGTGGTCAGCGAACGGTTGGCCGAGCTCGAGCGCATGCTGGGGGGCTGCCTTGTGCAGCGAACGACGCGAAAGCTGGCGTTGACCCAGGATGGGGAGCGCTTCTTGCCGCGCGCACAGCGTATTCTGTTCGAGGCGCGTGAGGCCCAGAGCGAGATCGCCGAACGCGGCAACACGCTCACCGGTCCGCTGCGGATATCCGCGCCGGTGAGCTTTGGGTATCTCCATCTCGGATCGGCGCTCTACGGATTTCTGACGAAACATCCCGGCATCGAACTGACGCTCGACCTAGATGACCGCTTCGTCGATGTGGCGGCGGACGGATATGATGCCGTACTGCGGCATGGCCCGATTGCCGATGCGCGCATCGTCGCCAAGCGGCTCGCCACCACGCGCCGCATCCTTGTCGCCTCTCCCGGCTATCTTGAACGACAGGGCCGGCCCATCTCCGCGGGGGACCTCGAAGGCCATTTCGCCATATTGTATTCCAATCGCGATGCCGATTGGCGGTTCGCCGGGCCCACCGGCTGGACGGTCGTGCGCCCTCGCCGCAATTTTCGCGTGAACAATGGGTTGATCATGCGGGACGCGGCGCTCGCCGGCCTTGGCATAACGCTGCTGCCGACCTTCTTTGTCTACGAGCAGGTCCAAGCTGGATCGCTCGTCCACATCGACATCGCCGCCGAGGCGGAGGGTGCTGAGCTCTTCTTGTGCTACCCGTTGTCGCGGAGCGCGCCGGCCAAGGTTGCAGCGCTGCTCGACTGGCTCCGCCACGCCTTCGGAAATCCGCCCTATTGGGATGGTGTGGAAGCCGGGATGGCCGTCACCAAGGCCTAGGCGGGCGCGGACGCGGCGCCGGTTACCTGCCTTGTTTGCACGGACATGTCACTTCGCTGCCACCCGCACCAGCACCAGCGACTTCCCATCCCGCCCCGTCAGCAGCAGCCGGCCGCGATGGCTCTGGCGGACCGCCAGGCGCTGGTCGAGCAGCGCGAGCAGCGCCTTTTCCTGCCGCATCAGCGCCGCCGAGCAGGCGCGGCGGGTGGTGATCACGCCGCCGGTGGTGAGGTAGCCGCGCTCCACCCGGTAGTTGCCGCCCAGCGCATTGCAGCCGGTATAGCCGCTGATCCGCAGGCCCTCCAGCTTCAGCCGGGCGCGGCTGCCGGGGACGGTCGGGTGGCCGTCGACCCCGGTCACGCGCCAGTCGCCGAGCAGCAGCTGCTCCTCGGCGTCGAGCGGGGGCGTCCCGGCGCGGGGCTGCTCGCGGACCGTCGGCGGCGTGGGCGCCTGCGCGGCGGCGGGGAGGACGGCGCCGAGGCCGCACGCCAGCGCGAGGGCTGCGGCGGCGCGCCGCGCGCGCTCAGGCCTGCCGGAACTGGTTGCGTACTTCATAGGCCATCACCGCCGTTGCCACTGCCGCATTGAGGCTGTCCGCCTTGCCGAGCATGGGGATCTTTACCAGCAGATCGCAGGCGGCTTCCATATGCGGCGGCATGCCCTGTGCCTCGTTGCCGGTGAGCAGGAAGGTCGGCGCGGCGTAGCGCGGGGCCTGATAGTCGTGATCGGTATCAAGGCTGAGGCCGACGAGCTGGCCGGGGCCGGCGCGCAGCCAGAACTCGAATTCCTCCCAGCGGGCGCGGGCGACCGGCACGGTGAACAGCGCGCCCATGCTCGCGCGCACCGCCTCGACCGAGAAGGGATCGACGCAGTCGTCGATCAGGATCAGCCCGCCGGCGCCCACCGCGTCGCCGGTGCGCAGGATGGTGCCGAGATTGCCGGGATCGCGCAGCCGTTCGGCGACCAGCCAGATCGGCGCGGTGCTGCGGTCGATATCGGCGAGGTCCAGCGCGAACTCCGGATACACGCCGACGACCGCGCCCGGATTGTCCTTGCCCGAGAGCTTGGAGAGGATGTCGGCATTGGTCTCGATCGCCTCGCCGCCCTGCGCCTCGGTGGCGGTGACGAGGGCGACGACCAGCGGGTGGCGGGCGGTCTCGGCGGTGTAGAACAGATAGTCGGGAACCCGGCCGGCCTCGCGCGCCTCGGTGAGGATGCGCAGGCCCTCGGCGAGGAACAGCCCCTCTTCGCGGCGGTGGCGCTTGTCGCGGAGATTCCGCATGCGCTTGATGAGGGGGTTGGAATAGGCGGTGATTTCGCGTGGCATCCGCGCGCTATAGGGCGGGATGGGGGCGGGGGCTACTATCTAGCCCCTCCTCCTACTCGGAGGAGGGGTTGGGGGTGGAGGGATTCCAGAACGTAGGTTGGTCTCGGTGAGACACTGCCCCACCCCAACCCCTCCCCTTCAGGGGAGGGGCTTAGCGCCCGCTATTCCTCGTTGAACCGCGCTTCGACCAGCTCGACCAACGCCTGCACCGCGCCTTCCGCGCCGTCGCCTTCGGCCCAGATCGTGATCGTGTCGCCCTTGGCGGCGCCGAGCATCATGAGGTCGAGGATCGAGGTGCCGGCGGCGCTGTTGCCGTCCTTCTCGACGGTCAGCTCGCAGGGCTGGGTGCTGGCGAGCGTGACGAAGGCCATGCTGGCGCGGGCGTGGAGGCCGCGGCGGTTCTCGATCAGAACCTCGCGCGACACCCGGCTCATTGCGGCGGCCCCAGCATTTCCGACGCGACGGTCACGTACTTGCGGCCGGCGTCGCGCGCGGCGAGCACCGCGTCGGTGACGGACATGGTCTTGCGGGCGCTGCCCAGGCGGATCAGCATCGGCAGGCTGATGCCGGCGATCACCTCGACCTTGCCCGCCTTCATCAGCGAGATGGCGAGATTGGAGGGGGTGCCGCCGAACAGGTCGCTCAGCACGATCACGCCTTCGCCCGAATCGACCGCGCCGATGGCGCTGGCGATGTCGGCGCGGCGGCCCTCCATGTCATCCTCGGGACCGATGCAGATCGCGGCGACCTGCTCCTGTTTCCCCACCACATGTTCCATCGCGACGACGAACTCCTCGGCGAGTCGTCCGTGCGTCACGAGCACCAACCCGATCATTCTATTCTCCGCCCCTAGCCATGGACACCGGCGCCCCCTCCAGGGAGTCCTGTGGCGCGGTCTGCAAATCTCTGTGCGTCACCGTGGGCGAAAATCCTTCGTCGCGCAACCGGCGGGCCATCCGTTCGGCGACATGCACCGAGCGGTGCCGTCCGCCGGTGCAGCCGAACGCGATCGTCACATAGGCCTTCCCCTCCGCCTGGTAGCGGGGGAGGAGCAGCAGCAGCAGCGACTCGATCTGCGCCATCGCGGCATCATAGGCCGGGTCGGCCTGAATATAGGCGGAGACATCGGCATCGAGTCCCGTGCCGGGACGAAGCACCGGGTCCCAGTGCGGATTGCGCAGGAAGCGCATGTCGAGGACGAGGTCGGCATCGCGCGGCAGGCCGCGGGAGAAGCCGAACGAGGTGACGCTGAAGGTGGTCTTGCCGCCGTCCGCCGAGAAGATCCCGCGGATCGTCTGCGACAGCTGGTTCGACTTCATGTCCGTCGTGTCGATCAGCCGGTTGGCCCAGCGGCGCAAGGGGCCGAGCAGCTCGCGTTCCCGCGCAATGCCGTCCTCGGCGGGGCGGTCCTGCGCCAGCGGGTGGCGACGGCGGGTCTCGGAGAAGCGGCGGATCAGCTCGGCGCCGCTGCATTCGAGGAACAGCGTGCCGACATCGAGGCCCTGGTCCTCGCGGAGTTTCTTGATGCGCTGGACGATGCTCTCGGCATCGAAGCCGCGCGTCTGGGTGCCGATGCCGAGGGCGAGCGGGCGCTCGTCGTCGCCGCCGTCCGCGCCGGGCGCGGTATCGAGCAGGCGGTTGAGGAGGAGGAGGGGGAGGTTGTCGACCACCTCCCAGCCGAGATCCTCGAGCGTGCGCAGCACGGTCGACTTGCCGGCACCCGACATGCCGGTGACGAGCAGGATATGTTTGGGGCGACGCCGTTGCATGGTGCTCTCGTTATAGGCTGCCGGGAGCGCGGGCGGGTCGACGGGCGGGCTCATGCGCGGGCCGCCAATGGCAGCCGCACCACGAAGCGTGCCCCCTGCGATCGATCCTCCCGCGATTCCACGATGATGCTTCCCTGATGGCCTTCGACGATGGTGCGGGCAATGGCAAGCCCGAGCCCCGAATGCTGGCCGAACGCCTCGCTGGAGGGGCGCACCGAATGGAAGCGGCGGAAGATCGCCTCGCGGGCTTCTTCCGGCACGCCGGGGCCTTCGTCCTCGACCCAGACAGCGAGCGTGTCGCCCTCCTCCTGCGCCGAGATGGCGATCAGGCCGCCGGGGGGCGAGAAGGAAAGGGCGTTCTCGATCAGGTTCTCGAACACGCGCTCGAGCCGCGTGGGGTCGCCCATCACTTCCATCGACTGGCCGCGGGGCCGATCGAAGCGGAGGCGTATCTCCTCGGGCACGCCGCGGGTCTCGCGCTGGCCGATCAGCGCCGCGATCAGCGCGCCCAGGTCGAACGGCTCGAAGGTGGTGCGGCTGAGCTGCGCGTCGATGCGCGACGCCTCGGAAATATCGGTGATCAGCCGGTCGAGCCGGTGCACGTCGTCGCGGACGATATCGAGCAGCTGGTCGCGCAGGGCGGGGTCCTTGACGTTCGACAGTCCCTCGACCGCCGAACGCAGCGAGGCGAGGGGGTTCTTGAGCTCGTGGGTGACGTCTGCGGCGAAGGTTTCGGTCGCGTCGATGCGGGCGCGCAGGGCCCCGCTCATGTCCGAGAGCGCGCGGGCGAGCATGCCAATCTCGTCGCGCCGCTCGGGCAGGCGGGGGACCACCACCTCGCGCGCGCGGCCCAGGCGCACCCGGATCGCCGCCAGCGCCAGCCGCCGCAGGGGCCGCACGATGGTGCGGGCGAGAAACAGCGAGAGCAGCACCGACACCAGCGAGACGATGGCAAGCACCACCCCGAGCCGATAGCGCTCGATCCGCACTGTTTGGGTGATGTCGCGCGCGTTGAACGCGGTCATCACCACGCCGAGGCCGGTGATCGGCGCGGCGGCCGTGATGACGGGGGTGCGATCGGGCGCGCGCCAAACCGACGCTGCCGCGGCGTGCGTCTCCAGCGCGGTGCGGACATCGGGCCAGTCCAGCCCGGCGTCGCGTGGCCGCTCGCGGTAGAGCGGCGCGCGGTCGGCGCCGGCGACCTTGTCGATCACCGCGTCGAGGAAGCGCGCGATCGTCTGGCCGACGGGATCCTTGTCCGGATCGCGCAGCAGCAGGTTGCGCAGGCCGAGTTCGCGGCTGTCGCTCAGCAGCTTGCCCTGCGGGTCATAGAGGCGGATGCGCGTGCCCATGTCGCGGGCGAGGCTGAGCACCAGCAGGTCGCGGCGCTTGTCGGTGGCCGAGGCGAGCGCCTGCGCGATCAGCCGCACCTCGCGGCTGGTCTGCTCGACGCGGCTGTCGACGATGCGGCTGCGATAGCTGTCGAGGTAGAAGAAGCCGCCGCACAGCAGCGCCAGCGCGAAGATATTGACCGCCAGAATCCGCGGCGTGAGGCTGACCCGGCCCGACCATCGCAGCGCCAGGTCGCGCTCGTCATTCATCCGAGAAGCGATAGCCCGCGCCATAGAGCGTCTCGATCGCGTCGAACTCTGGGTCTACCTGGCGGAACTTGCGGCGGACGCGCTTGATGTGGCTGTCGATCGTGCGGTCGTCGACATAGATGTCGTCCTGATAGGCCGCATCCATCAGCTGGTTGCGCGTCTTGACGATGCCCGGGCGCTGGGCGAGCGTTTCCAGGATCAGGAATTCGGTGACCGTCAGCGTGACGTTGACGCCGCCCCAGGTGACCTTGTGCCGGGCCGGATCCATGCTGAGGCGGCCGCGCTCCAGCGCTTCGGCGGGCTCGGCAGGCGCGGCGCCCTCGGCGACCGGCAGGGCGGGCTCGGTGCGGCGCAGGATCGCGCGGATGCGGGCGATCAGCAGCCGCTGCGAGAAGGGCTTGGCGATATAGTCGTCTGCGCCCATCGCCAGGCCGAGCGCCTCGTCGAGCTCGTCATCCTTGCTGGTGAGGAAGATCACCGGGATCTGGCTCTTCTCGCGGAGGCGACGGAGCAGTTCCAAGCCGTCCATCTTGGGCATCTTGATGTCGAGCACGGCCAGCTCGGGCGGGTTCTCGATCAGCGCCTTGAGCGCGCTTTCGCCGTCCGAATAGACGCGGGTCAGGAACCCCTCGGTCTGGAGGGCGATCGATACCGAGGTAAGGATGTTGCGGTCGTCATCGACCAGCGCGATCGTGGCGGTCATCCGGCTACCCGGGGCTGGCGCAAAATCAGCATCGACACCCGTTAGACCAAAGTTTCTTCCGCCTCAACCGACCGACAACGCTTACCCGGATTGACCCCCTCGGCAGACGCATGTCAGGACGCAAGTCGAAATAAAGTTGCGCGGCAAAACAATCATCTGCTTTGTCATATAAATAGCGCGATAGTGATTGAGGAGGGTGGTTTGAACATGCGTCAGTCGCGCCATGGTCTTGGCGAGCAGGGTATTGCAACATCGGCAGTGCTCCACTGGAACCTGATTACCGCGGCGCTGGTCGAGCACGCGATCCGGCGCGGCGAGGGCAGCCTTGCCGCGGAAGGCCCGCTGGTGGTTGCTACGGGCAAGCATACGGGACGCTCGGCCAAGGACAAGTTCATCGTTCGCGATGCCGAGACCGAGATCAATGTCTGGTGGGGCAAGACCAACCAGGCAATGACGCCAGAGCATTTCGCCGCGCTCAAGGCGGATTTCCTCGCCGAGCTGGGCAGGCGCGACGAGCTGTTCGTACAGGACCTCTATGGCGGGTCGCAGCCCGAGCATCGCGTGCGGGTGCGGGTGATCAATGAGCTTGCCTGGCACAATCTGTTCATCCGCACGCTGCTGGTGCGCCCCGAGGTCGAGGCCCTGACGGACTTCGCCCCAGAATACACGATCATCGATCTGCCTAGCTTCCGCGCCGATCCCGCGCGCCACGGCACCAGGAGCGAGACGGTGATCGCGGTCAATTTCACCGACAAGCTGATCCTGATTGGCGGCACCGCCTATGCCGGCGAGATGAAGAAGAGCGTGTTCGGCCTGCTCAACTATCTGCTGCCGGAGCAGGGCATCATGCCGATGCACTGCTCGGCCAATATCGGGCCGCAGGGCGACACCGCGATCTTCTTCGGCCTGTCGGGCACGGGCAAGACGACGCTGTCGGCCGATGCCAGCCGCACGCTGATCGGCGACGACGAGCATGGCTGGTCGGACACGGCGGTCTTCAATTTCGAGGGCGGCTGCTACGCCAAGATGATCCGCCTCTCGCCCGAGGCCGAGCCCGAGATCTTCGCCACCACCCGGCGCTTCGGCACGGTGCTGGAGAATGTGGTGATGGACCCGGAGACTCGCGCGCTCGATCTCGACGACGCGACCCTCGCCGAGAACAGCCGCGGTTCCTATCCGATCGACTTCATTCCCAATGCCTCGGCGGACAATCTCGGGCCGGTGCCTAAGAACATGATCTTCCTCACCGCCGACGCGTACGGCGTGCTCCCGCCGATCGCGCGGCTTACCCCCGAGCAGGCAATGTACCATTTCCTCTCGGGCTACACCGCGCGCGTCGCGGGGACGGAGATCGGCGTGACCGAGCCCGAGGCGACCTTCTCGACCTGTTTCGGCGCGCCGTTCATGCCGCGGCATCCCTCGGTGTACGGCAATCTGCTCAAGAAGCGCATCGCGGAGGGCAATGTCGCCTGCTGGCTGGTCAACACCGGCTGGACCGGCGGCAAGTACGGCGTCGGCCATCGCATGCCGATCAAGGCAACGCGGGCGCTGCTCAACGCGGCGCTCGACGGCAGCCTGAATGTCGCCGCGTTCCGGGTCGACCCGTATTTCGGCTTCGAGGTGCCCGTGGCGGTGCCGGGGGTGGACACGGCGATTCTCGACCCGCGCGCGACCTGGCCGGACAAGGCCGACTATGACGCCACCGCGGAAAAGCTCGTAGACCAGTTCGTCGAAAATTTCGCGCAATTCGAGGACCATGTCGAAGCCGGCGTCCGCGCCGCCGCGCCAAGGGCGAGGGCGCTCGCCTGAGCGACACGGCCGATCTTCCGCCGCGGTGCTTCCCCAGCGCCGCGGCGATCGTCCGGATCGGGGAGGGGCTGCTCGCCTGCACCATGCCGCGCGAGGACTGGACGCACGAGGCGCATCTCGCGGCGTGCTGCTATCTGCTCAGCGCGCGCGGGGATGTGGATGTCGATGCCGAGATCGGCGGGATCATCCGGCGCTTCAACGAGAGCGTCGGGGGCGTCAACGACGATCACAGCGGCTATCACGAGACGATCACGCGCGCCTATGTCGCCGGCGTGCGGCTGTATCTCGCGGAAACGCCCGAAGGCGATTTGCTGGCGCGGGTCAACGGCTTGCTGGCGTCGCCGATCGGCCGACGCGACTGGCCGCTGCGCTTCTACAGCCGGGAGCGGCTGTTCTCGGTGGCGGCGCGGCGCGGCTTCGTGGCGCCCGATCTGGCGCCGCTGCCATAAGCACCCCTCCCGCGAACGGGAGGGGCAACTTCGATCTCAGCCCTTTGCGGCCTCGACATCGGGATCGAGCAGGCGGTGGAGGTGGACCACCACATAGCGCATCTCGGCATCGTCGACGGTGCGCTGCGCGGCGGCGCGCCACGCCTTCTCTGCGCTCGCATAATCGGGGAAGATGCCGACCACGTCGAGCTTCGAGGGATCGACGAAATCGAGGGTCGTCGGATCGGCAACGCGGCCGCCGAAGACCAGGTGAAGCTTGCTCATTGCGCCTCCTGGGGGTGGGGGGATGCCGCAGCCCTTACCGGCACTGCAGCATCGCACTCAACCCCCTTATAGGCGGCTCAACGCTTCGAGGTCGCGTCCTTGGCGGCGTCGATCACCGTGCCGAACAGCGCCGAGACGCGTTCCTTGGTGGCATCGCTGTTCGGGATCAGCGACTCGATCTGCTCGCGGCCGCTGTCCTTGGCGGCCTGGACCGCGGCGGCGGCACCGTCGGCCAGCTTGCGGCCGAGCGGCTCCAGCGCCGCCTTTTCGCGCTCGAAGCGCGGCAGCAGCATGCCGATCACTACGCCCACGGCGATCCCGCCGGCGAGCAACAGGCCGGGGTTTTCGGTGAGGCGCGATCCGGTTTCGGTTTCGGTGCTCATGGCGTCATCCTTCTGTGCTGTCTGATTTTCCCGAACCCTTTGTGGGTCCATCGGTTTCGTCTTTGCCCTTGCGGAAAATGTCGACGATCCAGCCGCGCGCCAGCACCAGCCCGATTCCGCTGGTGACCGCGGCGGCAAGCCACGGGCGCTCGCGAACGGCCTCGGTGCCCTCACGGGCGATGGTGGTGACGGTCTGCCGCGCATTGTCCATCGCCTCGTGCGCGATGTTGCGCGGCTTGAGCCGTTCCTGGATCGTGCCGACCGTCGCCATCAGCTTGTCGCGCGCCGCACGAGCACGGGCCCGGGCGGCATCGGGATCGCGGGGTACCGTCATGCTTCGGCTCCCATCGCCTTGCGGATGCCGCGCGCCGCCACCCAGCCGAGCAGGCCGGCGACGACGAGGCTGACGCCGACGACGATCAGCGTCGCCCAGCCGGGGCCGACCAGCGTCGCCAGCGTCAGGATCGCGCCGACGATCAGGCCGATCGCCGCGGCCAGGGCGAGCGCGAGGGCCAGGACCGCGGCGATCGCCGCGCCCTTGACCTCGGCCACCTTGGACCGGGCAACCGCCTTGAAATAGTCGACCTCGGCGCGGGCATAATCCTTGGCGTCTTCGGTGAGCTGGCCGATCAGCTCACCGATGCCGGCGTCTTCCGTTCGGGGGGCGTCCATGCCCTGTGCTGTCCGTCCTTAGCTCTGGGTCGTGTCGGGCGAGGCCGGCGTGGCGGCGCCCGCGGGCTCGGCCTTGCGGGCGTCGTCGTTCGACGGCGTGGCGCTGGCGGTCGGCGAAGCGGCGCCGGGGGTGCCCGATGCCTCGATACCCGACTTGATCACGCGCGCCAGCACGAAGCCGAGCGCGGCCGCGGTGCCGACCGCGATCGCCGGGCTCTTCTTGACGAACTCGGTCGCTTCATCGAGCAGCTCGTTCACTTCCTTGCCGCGCAGCGAATCCGCGAAGCCGGCGATGCCGTCCGCGGCGGTACGGGCATATTGGCCATACTGCGCCCCGAGCTTGGCATCGACGTCGCCTGCGGCCGTGCGCATCATCTCGGCGACTTCGTCGAGCGCGCTGGTCGCGCGTTCCTTGCCGGTGCCGGCGAAGCCCAGGATATGCTCCTTGGCCTGGTCGGCATATTTGGCGGCTTCCTCGCGAATCGTGTCCGAGGCGTTGCGGGTGAAGCTGGCGCCTTCCGCGCCGGTTCCGCCCTCGGTGCCGCCGCCTGCCGCGCCGGTCGCACCCATATTGCCTGCGAGCGGATCGCCCGAAATGCTGGTCGTTTCGTCTGTCATGATCAAAAACCCTCCATGCTCGCCGAAACAACAACGGCCCCGTTTGCGAGTTCCCTTGCGAACCGCTAGAGGCACCGCGCGCCTCATTCCAGATATGTTACGGAGACCATGACGTGACCGCAATCATCGACGTCCACGCCCGCCAGATTCTCGACAGCCGTGGCAACCCCACGGTGGAAGTGGATGTCCTGCTGGACGATGGCAGCTTCGGCCGCGCCGCCGTGCCTTCGGGCGCATCCACCGGTGCCCATGAGGCCGTGGAAAAGCGCGACGGCGACAAGTCCCGCTGGCTCGGCAAGGGCGTCGAAGGCGCCGTCGATGCGGTGAACGGTGAGATTGCCGAGGCGGTTCTCGGCCTCGACGCCGAAGACCAGGCCGATCTCGACCGCACCATGATCGAGCTCGACGGCACCGCCAACAAGGGCCGCCTGGGCGCTAACGCGATCCTCGGCGTCAGCCTCGCCGCCGCCAAGGCCGCGGCCGATGCGCGCGGGCTGCCGCTCTATCGCTATGTCGGCGGCGTCAACGCGCACGTCCTGCCGGTGCCGATGATGAACATCATCAACGGCGGCGAGCATGCCGACAACCCGATCGACTTCCAGGAATTCATGATCGTGCCGGTCGGCGCCGAGAACATCGTCGAGGCGGTGCGCTGCGGCTCGGAAATCTTCCACACGCTCAAGAAGAAGCTGCACGAGAAGGGCCTGGCGACCGGCGTGGGCGACGAGGGCGGCTTCGCGCCGAACATCGCCTCGACCACCGAAGCGCTCGACTTCATCATGAGCAGCATCGAGGCCGCCGGCTACACGCCCGGCGACGACGTGATGCTCGCGCTCGACTGCGCCGCCACCGAATATTTCAAGGACGGCGTGTACAAGATGGTGGGCGAGGGCAAGACGCTTTCCTCGGCCGAGAACGCCGCGTTCCTGGCCGACCTCGCCGCGCGCTACCCGATCTTCTCGATCGAGGACGGGATGGCCGAGGACGATTGGGAAGGCTGGAAGGCGCTGACCGACCTGCTCGGCAACAAGGTGCAGCTGGTCGGCGACGATCTGTTCGTCACCAATCCCGAGCGCCTGCTGCGCGGCATCGAGGGTGGCTATGCCAACTCGCTGCTGGTGAAGGTCAACCAGATCGGCACGCTGACCGAGACGCTGGAAGCGGTGAGCATGGCGCAGCGCGCTTCCTACACTGCTGTGATGTCGCACCGTTCGGGCGAGACCGAGGACGCGACCATCGCCGATCTCGCGGTCGCCACCAACTGCGGCCAGATCAAGACCGGCAGCCTCGCGCGCTCGGACCGGCTCGCCAAGTACAACCAGCTGATCCGCATCGAGGAAGAGCTGGGCGACGCGGCGGTCTATGCCGGCCGTTCGGTGCTGCGCCGCGCCTGAACTAGGTAGGAACCGCAATCTTGCTAAGAGCCGATCGATCAGCGAAAAACATGGGCATGAAGCGCGCTTCGCCCATGTCCACGCTGCTGCGCCGCGCGGGGCTTCCCGCCGCGGCGCTGATCGCTATCGGCTTCTTCGGCTATAACGCGGTTCTGGGGCCCAACGGGATCGTCGCCGCCAAGGAAGTGCAGCACGAGCTTGCCACAAAGCAGCGCGACTATGCGCTGCTCGACAAGAAGCGTGCCGAGCTCAAGAATCGAGTCGATCTGCTCGATCCGAAGCATGGCGCCGATCCCGACATGGTTGACGAGCTTGCCCGCAAGCAGCTCAACGTCGTCCGCCCCGACGAAGTGATCATCCCGCTCGACAAGAAGTGATCGCCGTAGCGGCACCTGTTGCCAGCCACGGCGGAGCACCTTAGGGCGGATGTACGTGGGCCGAACCCGCGCGTTGGTTGCAAGCCTTGCGAAAACGCGCGTATAGGCACCCGCCTTTCCCCTCCCCGGATGAGGAATATCTGATCGTGGCCAAAGCACCGGCACGCAACGCACCCACCCCACCCGCCGTACCGAATCGCGAGCGGCCCAGCGAACCGGAACGGTTCAAGGCCTCGAAGGAACAGCTGCTCGAATTCTACCGCCAGATGCTGCTGATCCGCCGCTTCGAAGAGAAGGCGGGCCAGCTCTACGGCCTCGGCTTCATCGGCGGCTTCTGCCACCTCTACATCGGCCAGGAAGCCGTTGCGGTCGGCCTGCAGTCGGCGCTGGACGGCGAGAAGGACTCGGTGATCACCGGCTATCGCGACCATGGCCACATGCTCGCCTACGGCATCGACCCCAAGGTGATCATGGCCGAGCTGACCGGTCGCGGCGCGGGTATCTCGCGCGGCAAGGGCGGCTCGATGCACATGTTCTCGACCGAGAAGAAGTTCTACGGCGGCCACGGCATCGTCGGCGCGCAGGTCTCGCTCGGCACCGGCCTCGCCTTCGCGCACAAGTATAACGAGGATGGCGGCGTCGCCATGGCCTATTTCGGCGACGGCGCCGCGAACCAGGGCCAGGTGTATGAGTCGTTCAACATGGCCGAGCTGTGGAAGCTCCCGATCATCTACGTGATCGAGAACAACCAGTACGCCATGGGCACCAGCGTCAATCGCTCCTCGGCCGAAGACCAGCTGTACAAGCGCGGCGAGAGCTTCCGCATCCCCGGCATCCAGGTGGACGGCATGGACGTGCTCGCCTGCCGCGGTGCGGCCGAAGAGGCGCTCGCCTGGGTGCGCGCTGGCAAGGGCCCGATCATCCTCGAGATGAAGACCTATCGCTATCGCGGCCACTCGATGTCCGATCCGGCCAAGTATCGCAGCCGCGAGGAAGTCCAGTCGGTCCGCGACAAGTCGGATCCGATCGAGGCGGTGAAGCGCGAGCTCGAGACGATGGGCGTCACCGAAGAGCAGCTCAAGCCGCTCGAGGCGGAGATCCGCAAGATCGTGAACGAATCGGCGGACTTTGCCGAACAGACGCCGGAACCCGATCCGGCCGAACTCTATACCGACGTGCTGGTGGAGACCTACTGAGATGGCGATCGAACTCAAGATGCCGGCACTCTCGCCGACCATGGAAGAGGGCACGCTCGCCAAGTGGCTCGTCAAGGAAGGTGACGTCGTGAAGTCCGGCGACATCCTCGCCGAGATCGAGACCGACAAGGCGACGATGGAATTCGAAGCCGTCGACGAAGGCACGATCGCCAAGATCCTGGTCGCCGAGGGCACGGATAACGTGAAGGTCGGCACCGTGATCGCGATGATCGCGGGCGAGGGCGAGGATGCCTCGACCGCCGCTGCCGCGCCGGCGCCCGCCAGCCAGCAGACCGAGCCGACCCCGGCGCCGGCAAAGGCTCCGGAAACCGGCACTGCCCAGCTGACCGCCGCGGTCGAGAAGACCCGCCCGGCCGATCCCGCCGTGCCCGCCGGCACCGAGATGGTGAAGACCACGGTGCGCGAAGCGCTGCGCGACGCGATGGCCGAGGAAATGCGCGCCGACCCGCGCATCTTCGTGATGGGCGAGGAAGTCGCCGAGTATCAGGGCGCCTACAAGGTGACCCAGGGCCTGCTCGACGAATTCGGCCCCAAGCGCGTCATCGACACGCCGATCACCGAATATGGCTTTGCCGGCGTCGGCACCGGTGCGGCGATGGGCGGCCTCAAGCCGATCATCGAGTTCATGACGTTCAACTTCGCCATGCAGGCGATCGACCACATCATCAACTCGGCGGCCAAGACCAACTACATGTCCGGCGGCCAGATGCGCTGCCCGATCGTGTTCCGTGGTCCGAACGGATCGGCAAGCCGCGTCGGCGCGCAGCACAGCCAGAACTATGCGCCCTGGTATGCCAGCGTCCCCGGCCTGATCGTGATCGCGCCCTATGACTCGGCCGATGCCAAGGGCCTGCTCAAGGCAGCGATCCGCAGCCAGGATCCGGTCGTGTTCCTCGAGAACGAGCTGATGTACGGCCGCAGCTTCGAGGTGCCGAAGCTCGACGATTACGTCCTGCCGATCGGCAAGGCGCGGATCGTGCGCGAGGGCAAGGACGTGACGCTGGTCAGCTACTCGATCGGCGTGGGCGTGGCCCTCGAAGCCGCCGAGAAGCTGGCGGCCGAGGGCGTCGACGCCGAGGTAATCGACCTGCGCACGCTGCGCCCGCTCGACAAGCAGACCGTGCTGGAGAGCCTGAAGAAGACCAACCGCATCGTGGTGGTCGAGGAAGGTTGGCCGGTCTGCTCGATCGCGTCGGAAATCGCGGCGTTCGTGATGGAAGAGGGCTTCGACGACCTCGACGCGCCGGTGCTGCGCGTGACCAACGAGGACGTGCCGCTGCCTTATGCCGCGAACCTCGAGAAGCTCGCGATGGTGACCGCCGACAAGGCCGTCGCGGTCGTCAAGAAGGTCACCTATCGCTGATCTTCTGCCAGCGAGCAGAAAACAGGCCCGTCCGACATCCCGTCGGGCGGGCCTTTTTCGTCAGGCGCCGTAAAGGTCGCAGGTGGAGCGGTTGGTGGCCGGCGCGGGATTGTAGACCTGGCCGTAATCGCGGTTGTCGCGGACCACGAACGAGGCGACGTAGCGCATCGTCTTCGTGCTGGTGAACCAGCCTTTGCCGACCAGCGGCGTGTAGAGATAGTTGATCTCGACGAACATCACTCCCGAGTCGGTCGGTGCGCTTACCTGCGCGCCGTTCTCGCCCATCCCGTTGGGGGCGAGCGTGCCGGGGTGCTGGCTGCTGTTGTCGCCGGAGCTGGCGGTATTCACGCCGGCGGTCGGATCGTAGGTGACGCCGTCGGCCTTCACCGTCTTGCCGTAATGCGAGTCGTAGGTCGCGCCGCCCTTCAGGCCGATGCAGCGCTGCCAGTGGATGCGCTGCGTGCCGCCGCTATTCTCCAGGCTGGACAGCGTGATGCGGCCGTTGGCGGTGAGGTTGAGCGGCGTGCCCTGCTGCTTGGCGGCGAGCAGCACGTCGTTGATATCGACCTCGCGCAGCTGGGTGAAACCCGTGCCCTTGAACTCGCCGACCCGGCTGGCATTGTCGGCCAGCGCCAGCGCGATCTGGCTCAGCCGCTGGTTGGTGATCGCATAGTTGGTGAGCTCGGTCGCCCAGAGCCCGGCGGTCAGCACGATCGGCAGCCCGAGCGCGAATTCGAGCAGCGCGGCACCCGAGCGCGCGGCGATCAGCCGGCGGAGCAGCGGGCGCGGGCTCATGAGCAGGAGATCTTCTGCGGCATCGGGATCGACTGGGTGCCGTAGGGCTGGTTCTTGAAGCGAGTCGCGGCGGTAAGCACCACCTGGTTGCTCAGCCCGATCAGCCGCGCGACGGGGAAGATGCGGGTGTAGGTAGCCGTTACCTTGTAGATGGTGACGTCGCTGGCGCCGCCCTGGCCGGCGCGGCCGGGATCCATGTCCCACTGGCCGTTGCCGTTGATGTCGGTGAAGCACTCGCCGAAATCATATTTGTTGTTGCCGTTGCCGTCGACGAAGTCCTCGGGCTTGATCACCGAGAAGCTGGAATAGAACAGCCGGCTGGGGGTGACGGTCGCCTTGCCCGCGACCTGGCGGACGGCCGCGATCACCCGATTGTCGATGGTGGCGGTGTTGGCCGCCTCGATGGTGGAATCGCGCGCCGCCTTCTGCACCGCGCCTTCGAGCACCGCCTGGACATAGGCCTGGTAGCACAGGTCCATGAGGCCCATCAGCAGCCCCAGCAGCACCGGCAGCAGGATCGCGAACTCGACCAGCGTCGCGCCGCGTTCGTCGGACGGAAGCGGGCGGGTCATCTGCTGACCCGCAGCATCGCCACGCGCTTGGCGATCGTCTGGAAAGCGGCGTTGAGCGCGGTATTGTCCGCCGCGTAGAAGGCCTGCCCCGGCGTGGCGCATTGGGTAAGCTGGGTGGTCAGGGTCTGCCCGAACCCGACGACGAAGATCGAGATGTTGCGCGCCTTTGCGGCCGAGCAGGCGGCGAGGAAGCGGGCATAATGGTTGTTCTGCTGGGTGCTGTCGGAACAGTCCGACTGATATCCGGCCGTCGTCACGCGCTGGTCGTAGTTCTCGATGCCGTACATGCCGTACAGGCACATATTGGGCGCCATGTCGCCATCGGTCATGAACACGATGTAGCGCTTGGGCGGGTTGCGCCCGGGCCATGCCGAGGTGTCGGCTGCGAACAGGCCGGTGGGTGACAAAAGCCGTGTCCCCCAGATCATACCGGTATCGTGGTAGGTACCGCCCTGCGGCACGAAGTCGGGCGCGTTGACGTAGTTGCTGACGTCGGTCCGCGTCATCACCTTCAGCCGCTGCACCGGCTTCCCGCAGGATACCCAGCCATAGGCGATGTTCTGATAGGCGTTCAGTGGCGTATAATAGTCGAGCGTCCCGGTGCTGGTGCCATCACCATAGGGATTGGTGCTGTCGCCCGAATAGGTAAGGCTGGAATAGCCCCCGCGATAATAGACGACATCCGGCCACATCGGCCGCCATCGTGTCGCATCGCTGGAGGGAATAAGATCCGGGTTGAGGTCTGCCGGCAGGTTGGAATAGTCGAAACTGCTCGACGCTGTGGTGTTACGCTCTTCCAGGCAGCCCTGCCAACGGGAGGTTGCGCCACTGATCTTCGACGGATCGGTGATCGTGGTTCCGAGCTTGTATTGGCTCGTGTCGTAGGTGACCTTTTGGTAGCGCCAGTTCGGTTTTACGGGTTGAGCAGTCACCGTGCACGTACCGTTGTTGCTGTTCCCATTGGTGTTGGCGCTCCAGCTCACGCTGGTCACTGTGGCGCTGCCCGCCGTGGTGTAGCCTGACGCAGGATTGCGGTTGGCGTAGGCATTGCACTGGCTTTGGGTTTTGTTCGAGTAGGTGGTGGTCGTGGCCGAACCGTTGTTCGCATCACCGGCGAGCGTGCGGCTGTTATAGGTCCAGCTGTCTACGAGATAGCTTGGCGACAGTGCCGTCACCGCATAGCCGGCGTTGACGGTCGACGTGTAGGTGACGAAGCCGTAGCGCAGATGCGTTGCCGGATCGACCGCCGCGGCGAGGGTGTCGTAGAAGTTCAGCACCGCCTGGCGTAGACCTGCGATCTTCGAACCGGATTTTTCCGTCACGGCGTAGCCGGTCGTGCCATCCGGCGCCGGGCGCACATAGTTGTACACCGGCTGGCTGCAGCCGGCAGTCCCGTCCGCGGTCGTGCACGCCATCGAGCCGGTCGTATCCAGCACGAACATGATATCGGTGTCCGCGACGTCGTAGCGCGCTTCGCAATTCACCGTCAGCGCTTGGTCGCGGAAGCCCATCATGCCGGTTAGCGTCATCGGCACCGTGGCGGTGGCGGAGGCGGCGACCTGGTTCTCGCTGGTCTTGGAAGGCGTGAACGTGACCGACTTGGCGCCGAATAGCCCGAGCTTGAAATTGTTGGAAAAGAACGCGTTGGCCTGGGTCGTCGCCGCGGCGTCCAGCGTCGTCGAACTGCTCGACACCATGAACCGCCGCCCGGCAAGCGCGCCGGCGTCGCAGGCCTGCTGCAGCCGGTTCTTGACCATGTAGAGCCGCGCGGTGTCGACCGCCGAGCCGGCGATGAACAGCAAGGGGATCAGCGCAATCGCCATCATCGCCAGCGTGTTCCCGGCGACATCGCGGCGCAGGCGCGCGAGCAGCCCGCCCTGCGGGATCGTCCCGGAGAGGTGCCGCTCAAACCATTTGAGAACCGTTCTGCGCATGGCGATCGTTCGAAACCCCAGGGCGCGGGAGCCTTCGCTCTTCCGTCGCCGATCCTCCCGCCATAGAGGGAAGGGGTGAACGCTTCCCTAAACATGCCCCCCGAAGACCCCGAACGGGCGCTGATCCTGTCCTATGCCCCCGCCGCCGGGCGCCCAGCGCTCGCCGCATTGCTGGCGCTGGACGAGGCGCTGGCGCAGCTGCTGCGCACCACCAACGCGCCAGCGGTCGGCCAGCTGCGGCTCGCCTGGTGGCGCGAGGCGCTGGCCAAGCTCGACACCGCCCCGCCGCCTGCCGAGCCGGTGCTGCGCGGTCTCGCCGCCGAGCTGATGCCGCGCGGCGTCACCGGCGCGTCGCTGGTGCCGATCGTCCATGGCTGGGAAGTGCTGGTCGAGGAAGAGGCGCTCGATGGCCTGGCGCTCGCCCGCTATGGGGCGGGGCGGGGAAGCCTGTTCGTCGCGGCCGGCACCGCACTCGGCGCCGCGGGCGATCCGCTGGCGCTGGGGGGCGAGGGTTGGGCGCTGGCCGATCTCGCCCGCCATCTCGGCGACGGCGCGGAGGCCGATGCCGCCCGCAGCCTCGCCGCGCCGAAGCTGGCCGAAGCGTTGGGCCGGCGCTGGAGCCGCAATGCCCGCGCGCTGGGCGCGATGGCGCACCGCGCGCGGATGGACCTGGACCTGCCCGCGGACATGCCGCTGCCCATCGGTGCGCCCAAGCGAGTCGCGCGGCTGCTCTGGCACCGGCTCAGCGGGCGTTAGGTCTTGGCTGCATCCCCTTGAAGGTGTAGGTTGCATGCTCCTCGGGGGAGGATTGGGGCATGTGGCGATATGCGGTGGGCACCGGCGCGGCGTTGTTGCTGGCGTTCGGAGGATTTCTGCTGTTCCAGCACGGGCCGGCCCGCGGGCCGCTAGCGGCGATGCTGCAGCCCGCATCCGCCGCCGCGGGCACGGCCACGCCGCTGCCCGACGCCGCGCCCGAGGCCGATGCCAAGACCCGCGAGCAGAAGCGCTTCGACCGCTACGACAAGGACCGCAACGATGCGGTGAGCCGTGACGAATATTTCGCGGCGCGCCACAAGGCCTTCGCCAGGCTCGACACCAATGGCGACGGCAAGCTGAGCTTCGAGGAATGGGCGGCCAAGTCGATCGCCAAATTCACCGGCGCCGATGCCGACAAGTCCGGCACGCTCACTCGCACCGAGTTCGCGACCACCGCGCCGACGCGAAAGCCGGCAAGCGCCCGCTGCGCCTGCGCCAAGCCCGCGCCTGCACCAAGCCCCGCCGCCAAGGACGGGGACGACGAGAACTAGGGCGTCAGCCGACCCGTTCGAAATGGCCGCGCTCGAACCCGCCGGCCATCAGCGCGACGATGCGTTCGGCGACGACTTCGGGCGCCTTCACCGTCGCCGGATCCTCGCCCGGGAAGGCGCGGGCGCGCATCTTGGTGCGGGTGGCACCCGGATCGACGATGCCGACCCGGACCTGGCTGACATTCTCCAGCTCGTGCCCATAGCTAAGCAGCAGATTCTCGAACGCCGCCTTGGAAGCGCCGTACACGCCCCAGTACGCGCGCGGCGTGCGGCCGACGCTGGAGGTGACGCCCAGCACCCGCGCGGCCGGAGCCTTGCGCAGCATCGGATCGAACGCGGCGAGCATCGCCGCCTGTGCGCTGACGTTGAGCGTCAGCACCTTGGCGAACTCGGCGAAGTCGATCGCGTTCACCGCGCTCAGCGTGCCGAGCATGCCGGCATTGAGCACCAGCATGTCGAGCGTCGGCCAGCGCTCGCCGATCGCGCCGGCCAGGCGGCCGATCGCGTCATGTTCTGCGAGGTCGAGCGGCGCGATCGTCGCGCTTCCGCCGGCCTGGAAGATCGCGTCCTCCACTTCCTCCAGCCCGCCCGCCGTACGGGCGGTGAGGATGACATGCGCACCCGCCTTGCCGAGCGCGATCGCCGTCGCCGCGCCGATGCCGCGGCTGGCGCCGGTGACAAGGGCGGTCTGTCCCGCCAGCGGACCGTCGCTCACCGGCTCAGCCGACCTTCTCGGCGAGCAGCGCCAGCTGGTCCGGCGGCGGCGCCAGCTCGTCCTGGTCGGTCAGCGTCGTCGGATAGTCGCCGGTGAAGCAGGCGTCGCAATACTTCGGATGGATGTCCGCGCGGCGGGCCTCGCCCAGCGCCTTGTACAGGCCGTCGATCGAGACGAAGGCCAGGCTGTCGGCATGGATGAAGTCGGTCATCCCGCCCACGTCCATCTTGGCGGCGAGCAGCTTGGCGCGCTCGGGCGTGTCGACGCCGTAGAAGCAGCTGTGACGGGTCGGCGGCGAGGCGATGCGCATATGCACTTCCTTGGCGCCGGCATCGTGCATCATCTGCACGATCTTGAGGCTGGTGGTGCCGCGCACGATCGAATCGTCGATCAGCACGATGCGCTTGCCCGCGATCAGCTCGCGATTGGCATTGTGCTTCAGCTTGACGCCGAGGTGGCGGACCTTGTCGCCCGGCTGGATGAAGGTGCGGCCGACATAGTGCGAGCGGATGATGCCGAGCTCGAACGGAATGCCCGACTGCTGGGCATAGCCGATCGCCGCCGGCACGCCCGAATCGGGCACCGGCACGACGAGATCGGCCTCGACCGGCGATTCGATCGCCAGCTGCGCGCCGATCGCCTTGCGCACCGAATAGACCGAGCGGTTGTCGCTGATCGAATCGGGGCGGGAGAAATAGACATATTCGAAGATGCACGGCCGCGGCGCCTGGGGCGCGAAAGGCTTGTGGCTGGTCATCTCGCCATTGGCCTTGACGATCACCAGCTCGCCCGGCTCGACGTCGCGGACATATTGCGCGTCGCACACGTCGAGCGCGACGGTCTCCGAGGCGAACACGATCGACTCGCCCTGGCGGCCCATCACCAGCGGGCGGATGCCGAGCGGATCACGGCAGGCGATCATGCCCTCCGGCGTCATCACGATCAGCGAATACGCGCCCTCGACCTGCTTCAGCGCATCGATGAAGCGATCGATCAGCGTGCGGTACTGCGAGGTGGCGACGAGGTGGATGATCACCTCGGTATCCGAGGTCGACTGGAAGATCGCGCCGCGGCGGACGAGATCGCGCCGCAGCCGCATCGCGTTCGAGATGTTGCCGTTATGCGCCACCGCGAAGCCGCCGCTGGCCAGCTCGGCATAGAGCGGCTGGACGTTGCGGATCGCCGAGCCGCCGGTCGTTGCGTAGCGCACATGGCCGCAGGCGGCGAGGCCGGGGAGCGAGCGGATCACGTCGTCGCGATCGAAATTGCCGGCGACATGTCCCATCGCGCGATGCGTATGGAACTGATGGCCGTCCCAGCTGGTTATGCCCGCCGCCTCCTGGCCGCGGTGCTGGAGCGCGTGCAGCCCCAGCGCGACCATCGCGGCCGCGCCTTCGCTGTTGGAAACGCCGAATACGCCGCACTCTTCGCGCAGCTTGTCGTCATCGAACGGGTGTGTGGTAAGCATTGGCCCTCGGGGGGAACGGCAACGGTTGCCGGCCATATAGGCGCTTCATCCCGCTTTGTCTCCGGTCTGTAACAGCGAAAAGGACCGTTTACCCTTTTTGCAGGTTAACCCCCTGAGAAAGGAGCGCGATCATGGCCAAGGACCACGGTACGCAGATCAAGAACGACGAGCTCTACGAGAAGCTGCGGGATGAGGGCACCTCGAAGGAGAAGGCGGCGCGCATCGCCAATGCCCAGGCGAACGGCAGCCTCGATTCGGGCGGCGGCAAGCTGGACGACCGCAGCAAGGCCGAGCTGTACGACGAGGCGAAGGAGATCGGTATCGAGGGGCGGTCGAAGATGGACAAGGCCGAACTGGTGAAGGCGATCCGCAAGCACTGAGGCCTTTCAATCGCAGTTTTGCGCGTCTGCGAGGATCGCCGCCAGGGCGTTTCGGGCCGAAGTCGCGGCGGCTGCCGGCGAGCGGCCGAGGTAAGTCTGGTAATAGGTGGCAAGTTCGTGTTCGACGCCTGCCACCTCCGCCTTGCTCACGCCCTTGCGTTCCGGCAAGGCCGCTGCCTTCGTCGCCGGCGTGATACCGAGCCTTGCTGCATCGATGTGGTGGGCGAAGCCGCGATAGATCGCAAAGCGGATCGTGCCCTCGCATTGCGGCCAAGCATGATAGAGCTTGGTCTGTAGTGCCTCCAGCTGCGGCAGCGCTGGCAGGCTGGCTTGGCAGTCGTTTCCGAGCACGAAATTGTCCATCGTTGATCCGAACACCGGGCCCGTGGCGGAAAGTAGCGCGGGATGCCGAACGATTGCCACGCAAGGCAGGTCCCGCTGTATGCCGGAGAGCGAGGGTTCCTCCAGATAGGGGCCGAGAACCTGCAGCAGCGCGGCGAAGTGCCGCTCTGAAAGGAAGATATCTTCGATCTTCGTGACCGCGACGCCGTCTTGACCCGGATCACGAAGGATCGCGTTGCCGAACGACTGCTCGTCCTTCGTTTGGAGCGCGCTGAGGTAGGGCTGCAACAAGCTAGTGATCTTTGCGCGGCTGCGTGCCCGCTGTGGCGCGTTCCAATCGGCATCTATCGGCGCTTCGGACCAGAGCTGTACGGCTTCGAGAATGGGCGCGAATACAGGATCTTGCCGCCGCAGGATCGGCAGGGCGGTTGCCGGAGCAGCGATCAGCGTGGCGATTGCAAGTTCCTGGATCCGCACCGTGTAGAGCCGCTGCAGGCACCTGGAGAGCGGTTGCTCCGCCCGGGGCGTGGTGCAACTCCGCATGTTCTTCACCGCCGTGCGCTGCGCGGCAAGTTGGTTAGAAGGACCGCTCCCGAAGGCACTCCGCTTGGCCGCGGCGAACAGCTGCGCCATCTGCCGGTCAAGGCCGCTCAACGTCGGATCGGCGCAGACGGCTTTTTCGACCGCGGTGGCGGCTGCCGAGCAGGCGAAGCTAGGCCCCGCGTCAGCCTGCGATGCGGGGAGTGCAGGGGCCGGCGTGACGGCGAACGCAGCCAGGGCAAGCAGGATCAACATCATCTCCGTTCGAGCGCAGCACGCGCGAGCTTCTAAACTGCTCCATCGGGACATGCCAGGGATGACGCTCGCCGCGAACCCCGCTACAGCGCGCGCGTGACCGATATCCGCGAAACGGGCGCCACGCTCGACCCGAAATATGACGCCAACGGCCTGATCACCGCCGTCGCCACCCACGCCGCCACGGGCGAGGTGCTGATGCTCGCGCATATGAATGCCGAGGCGCTGGCGGTGACGCTGGAGACCGGCAAGGCCACCTTCTGGTCGCGCAGCCGCGGGCGGTTGTGGACCAAGGGCGAGACTTCGGGGCATTTCCTCCACGTCGTCGAGGCGCGGATCGATTGCGACCAGGATGCGCTGTGGCTGCGCGTCGAGCCGCACGGCCCCGCCTGCCACACGGGTGCACCGAGCTGCTTCTACCGCCGGATCGAGAACGGAGCGCTGGTGCGGGACGCATGAGGCGCACGGGGCTGGCGCTGCTGCTGGGGCTTGCCGCGTGCGGCGGGCCTGCCCCTGCGCCGTCTTCGGGCACCGCGGTCGATCTGGAGAATGCCGCGATCCAGCGCGGGCTGGTCCGGGATCCCAGGCATGTGAGCATCGCTGGCGCTTATGCGCGCGGGCCCGATCGGCTCTGTATCACACCGTCCGCTGCCGCCCATCGGATCGGCATCGTCATCGATTATGGCGAGGGCAATGGCTGTCGCGCCACCGGATCGGTACGCCGCGACGGCGAGGGGCTGGCGCTGACCCTCGGGCCCGAGGGCAGCTGTCGCTTCACCGCGCGCTATGACGGCGATCATCTCGCGCTGCCGGGCGCGTTGCCCAAGGCCTGCGCGCAGCTCTGCACCGGCCGAGCGGCGCTTGCGGGGGCGCAGTTCGCGCGGCTCGGCGAGTCGGTGCCCGAGGCCCAGGCGATGCGCGATACCGAGGGCCACGCGCTCTGCGGGGAGTAGACGCGGCGGTCGCGTGTGATACTCTTCTGAAGTGTAGCCGATGCCTTCTGGCAGCCATGGGAGAGAGCCGATGCGTGTTCTGGTCCTTGCGAGCGCAGCCTGCCTGGTGGCGGCCTTCCCTGCCGCCGCCCAGATCTGGGGCGGACCCGTTCCCTCCAGCGTCGGCGGCAGCTTCGCCGGACGGGGAATCCATGTCCCGGCGCGGCCACGGTCGGCGCGCAGCGAGATACGCGCCGGCGAACGCAGCGGCCAGCTGACCCGCGGCGAAGCGCGTCAGCTCGGGCGCGCGGACACCGTCAACAGCAACATTGCCGAGCGGCTTTCGAGCGACGGGCTCACCGAAAGCGAGGCCGCGGAACTCGAAATCCGTGCCATCGTCCTCCACGAGGATATCGTCCGCGCCCGCTTCAACGGCGACGCCAAGCCGCCGAAGAACTAGTGCGCGCCACTTGACGTTCACGTAAGGGTAAACTACAAAGGCAGCATGACCGCTGCTGCCGCTCCGATCGAGGCCCTGGCGCCGATCGAACCGCGTCCCGACCGCGACGCCTTTTCCATTTCCGACCTGTGCGCCGAATTCGGGGTGACCCCGCGCGCGCTGCGCTTCTACGAGGATGAGGGGCTGATCGCGCCCGAGCGGCGCGGCACCCAGCGCATCTACACGCACCGCGACCGTGCCCGGCTCGCCTGGATCCTGCGCGGCAAGCGCGTCGGGTTCAGCCTGGGCGAGATCAAGGAGATGATCGATCTCTACGATCTCGGCGACGGCCGCCGCGTCCAGCGCCAGGTGACGCTGGAGCGGTGCATGGACCGCATCCGCCATCTCGAAGCGCAGAAGCGCGACATCGACGCGCACATCGCCGAGCTCGCGCAGTTCGTCGACCTGATCAAAAGCAAAGACAACGAACACTAAGAACAACGAACGCTGAGGAACCTGAAATGCCGCAGTTTACCCCGCCCGTGCGCGACACGCGCTTCGTCCTCGATCGGGTCATCGGTCTCGATCGCTACACCAACCTGCCGCACTTCCAGGCAGCGACGCCCGACGTGGTCGATGCGGTGCTGGAAGAAGGCGGCAAGTTCGTCGCCGAGGTGCTGTTCCCGATCAACCATAGCGGCGACCAGCAGGGCTGCACCCGCCATCCCGACGGCAGCGTGACGACGCCGGAGGGCTTCAAGGAAGCGTACCAGCAGTTCGTCGAGAGCGGCTGGGGCACGCTGAGCGCGCCCGCCGAATATGGCGGCCAGGCGATGCCGCATGTCGTCGCGACGGCGTTCGAGGAATATATGATCGCCTCCAACATGGCCTTCGCCATGTATCCGGGCCTCACCCACGGCGCGATCGCGGCGCTGCTGGTCAAGGGCTCGGACGAGCAGAAGGCCAAGTATGTCCCCAAGATGGTCTCGGGCGAATGGGGCGGCACGATGAACCTGACCGAGCCCCAGTGCGGCACCGATCTCGGCCTCATCAAGACCAAGGCTGAGCCCAACCCGGACGGCTCCTACAGCATCACCGGCACCAAGATCTTTATCTCGTCGGGCGAGCACGACCTGACCAGCAACATCATCCATCTGGTGCTGGCCAAGACGCCGGGCGCGCCGGACAGCACCAAGGGCATCTCGCTGTTCGTGGTGCCCAAGTTCCTGGTCAACGACGACGGCTCGCTCGGCGCGCGCAACGGCGTGAGCTGCGGCTCGATCGAGCACAAGATGGGCATCCATGCCAATTCGACCTGCGTGATGAACTATGACGGCGCCACGGGCTGGCTGGTCGGCGACGAGATGAAGGGCCTCGCCGCGATGTTCATCATGATGAACGCCGCGCGGCTGGGTGTCGGCCTGCAGGGCCTCGGCATCGCCGAAGTCGCGATGCAGAATGCGGTCCAGTACGCCGGCGACCGCCGCCAGGGTCGCGCGCTGACCGGTCCTGCCGAGCCGACCGAGAAGGCCGACACGCTGTTCGTCCACCCCGACGTCCGCCGCATGCTGATGGAAGCGAAGGCGCAGATCGAGGGGCTGCGCGCGCTGTGCCTGTGGGGCGCGCTCCAGGTCGACATGGAGCATGCCGCCGCAACCGAGGAGGAGCGTCAGCTCGCCGGGGACCTGATCGGTCTGCTGACTCCGGTGATCAAGGGCGTCGGCACCGATATCGGCTACAAGGTCGCGACCGATTGCCAGCAGGTCTATGGCGGACATGGCTATATCGCCGAATGGGGCATGGAGCAGTATGTCCGCGATGCCCGCATCGCGATGATCTACGAAGGCACCAACGGCGTGCAGGCGATGGATCTGGTCGGCCGCAAGCTGGCGCTGAACGGCGGCCGGGCGGTGCAGGCCTTCTTCCGCGTCGTGAGCGAGGAAGTCGCGGCAGCCAAGGGCGATGCGAAGCTCGCGGGCTTTGCCGAGGCGCTGGAGAAGGCGCTCGGCCACCTGCAGGGCGCGACGATGTGGCTGGCGCAGAACGGGTTCAAGAACCCGAACGAGGTCGGCGCGGGCGCCTATCCGTACATGCAGCTGACCGGCCTGGTCGCGCTCGGCTTGATGTGGCTGCGCATGGCCAAGGCTGCGAGCGAGGCGCTGGCACAGGGGGCCGAGGACGTCGCCTTCCTCGAGGCCAAGCTGGTCACCGCGCGCTTCTATGCCGAGCGGTTCCTGCCCGATGCGAGCGGCCTGCGCCGCAAGATCGAGGCGGGCAGCGAGGCGGTGATGGCGCTCGAGCCCGAGATGTTCAAGGCAGCCTAATCGCTGCCGGGCGTTGACGAGGCCGGCGTTGCGGGAGCCGCAGCGCCGGCCTTGTTCTGTGCGGGCACTGGTTTGCGGCGGACGCCATCCAGCGGGCTAGGGCCTGTCGCTGGCGCAGGCGTCGCGACCGGCGTTGGCGTGGGTGAGGCGAACGGCTGCAGCGGGACCGCCCGGCGCATGCACTGGGTGAGTACCGGCCGCGCGAACTGCTCACAATTCCACAGCGCCTTGGCATATTTGGCGGTGTCGTCGCGGAGGTAGCTGAAGCTCATTGCCGCCGCCTGCTCGCCGGTCGGCGGGAGACGCGGGGGACGCTTGGCCGGATCGCTCCACGCCATGAACTTGCAGTAGGGGCGCTCGCCGCACGTCTTCATCGCCAGCGCTGGGAAGTTCTCCGCCGTAACGCCCTTGGGCAGGAGGATCAGGAAAACATTGGGATCGCCCGTGACCGGCGCCGGGACTGCACTTGCCGGGATTGCGGCCATGCGGGTCGCTAGGTCGGCCGGGAGATTGCTCGCCTCGTCCACGGGCAGTGCTTCGCCGAGATGCGCGGGCGAAAGCTTGCCCAGCAGCGCCACCTTGGGCTCGTCGGCAACATAGCCGCGATTGAACGCGGGCGGGGTGCCCCACCAGCCCGCCCAGCGGAAGAACAAATGGGTGTGCAGCGCGACGATCTTGTCGAGGCTCGCGCTCCAATAGGGCACCACCCAGTCGGTGTGGTAGTGCGTCGCATGGCCGACCGGGCGGAACACCGCGCCATGCAATGCCATCTTCGCGATCTCGCGGGCACGAGCCCAGGCGACCGGCGTCGGCGACCAGCGCAGCATCGCGCCGTCGCAGCTGAAGGTGAACTGGCAGCCGGTGCTGCGCTCCGATCCCTGGAACACCACGCCGCACACCGTCTTGGGGAAGGCAGGGTGGCGGACGCGGTTGAGGATCACCTGCGCGACCGCGCGCTCGCCCAGCGCATCGTCGCCCGCTTCATAGACCTCGGCTGCGGCAAGGCAGTCGACCGCGCGCTCCTGGCTATCCACCGCGCCGACGAGGTGAAAGGGCCGGGCGGCCGGATTGGGATCGGTGGAGAAGGGGATCGAGGCGTTGAACGCGCGCGCATCCTCGGGCGCCAGATCGGCGATCGCCACCGGCTCGACCGGCGGCAGCTCTTCCTTGGGCACTACCCGGTTGGGCAGCGCGACCGGCGGCACGCGGCGGGCCCGGTGCGGCATCGTGGGTGCGTTGATCACCAGCAGCGTCGGCACCACCAGCGCGGCGAGCGCGACGATGCCGAGGACGAGGCGGAGCCACAAGGGAGGAGAAGCAATGGGAGAAGCAGGCGTCACGGGCGGGTGCGATGTTCCGAAATCAGGGTGGCCGCCTGTATCCGAATGCGCCTGAACTGGGAACAACACAGTTCCGATCGCCAGCGAAACGGAACCGATGCGGCGGTGCAACCGTATTGAGGGCGGGGCGCGCAACGATTTTGCGCTTAGAAGAAGGTCTGTTCTCCGGATGCATCAACCTGCGCTCGTCATCGCGCTGATCGGTGCGCTCGGCATCGGGGCGCAGTGGATCGCCTGGCGCACCGGTTGGCCCGCGATCGCGCTGATGCTGGTCGCCGGCGTGCTCGCCGGACCCGTGGCAGGGCTGATCGAGCCGCATGCGGTATTCGGCGAACTGCTCGAGCCGATCGTCTCTATCGCCGTCGCGCTGATCCTGTTCGAGGGCGGGCTGAGCCTCAACTTCCGCGAGCTGCGCCGCACCGACGGCGCGGTCACGCGGCTGTTGGTGCTCGGCGTGCCGATCGGGTGGGGGCTTGGCACGCTGGCGCTCTATTATGCCGCCGGGCTCGTGTGGCCGGTGGCGACACTGTTCGCGGGTATCCTCGTCGTCACCGGGCCCACCGTGGTGCTGCCGCTGCTGCGCCAGAGCAATGTCGCGCAGCGTCCGCGCGCGATCCTGAAATGGGAAGCGATCGTCAACGATCCCATCGGCGCGCTGTGTGGGCTGGTGACCTATGAGTATCTCCGCCGCGCCGGGGATGGCGGCACGTTGCTCAGCGTGCTGGGCTCGCTGCTTGCGGCGAGCGTGGTCGCCGGGCTGATCGGCTATGTCGTCGCCAAGGCGATTGGCTGGGCGTTCCAGCGCGGGCATGTGCCTGAGTATCTCAAGGCGCCGGTGCTGCTGGTCGCCGTTATCGGCGTGTTCGTCGGCTCGAACCTGATCCAGCAGGAAACCGGGCTGATCACTGTGACGGTGATGGGCGTGGCGCTCGCCAACATGAAGCTGGATTCGCTCCGCGACATCCACCCGTTCAAGGAGAACGTCACCGTCCTCCTGATCTCGGGCGTGTTCGTGCTGCTCTCCGCCTCGCTCGATTTCGAGGTGCTGCGGCACTTCGAGTGGCGCTTCCTCGCGTTCCTTGCGGCGCTCTTGTTCCTGGTGCGGCCGATCACCGTGCTGCTGAGCCTCGCCTTCACCAAGGTGCCGTGGAACGAGCGGCTGCTGGTCGCCTGGATCGCGCCGCGCGGTATCGTCGCGGTGGCGATCTCGGGGCTGTTCGCGCTGCGGCTCGACAAGCTGGGATATAGCGACGGCTCGATCCTGGTGACCCTGTCCTTCGCCGTGGTGGTGGCGACGATCCTCGCGCACGGCTTCTCGATCGGCCCGGTCGCGCGGCTGCTCAAGGTGACCGGCGCCACCGAGCGCGGGCTGCTGATCGTCGGCGGCACGCCGTGGAGCCTTGCGCTCGCCGACCAGCTCCGCCAGCTCGAAGTGCCGGTGACGATCTGCGATACCAGCTGGCAGCGGCTGCGGCCAGCGCGCTCGGCGGGCATCGCCACCTATCATGGCGAGATCCTCGCCGAGGCGACCGAGGACCGGCTCGACATGTCGCAGTTCCAGGTGCTTGCCGCGACCAGCGACAACGAGGCGTATAACGCGCTGGTCTGCAACGAATTCGCCCATGAGATGGGGCGCGACAACGTCTACCAGCTCGGCAGCGGCGGCGATGACGAGGATGCGCGGACACTGCCGGAGTCGCTGCGGGGCCGCGCGCTGTTCACCAGTGGGCACGGCGTGGAAGAGATCGTCGAGCGCGATCGCGACGGCTGGAGCTTCCGCAAGACCCGGCTAACCGAGCAGTTCGACTTCGACGCCGCGAAGGCCGACCTGCCCGACGCGGCAGACATGCTGCTGCTGGTGCGCAAGGGCGGGCTGCTCCGCTTCTTCTCGCATGCCAGCCGCCCGACGCCGCAGCCCGGCGACACGATCATCTCGTACGTGCCCCCCATGCCGGCGGCGCGACGACTGCAGGAGGAGGTTGCATGAGCAGATGGGCGATGCTGGCGCTCATGGGGGTGCTGGCAGGCTGCAATGTGCGGGAGCCCGCGCGCGACAATGCGGCGGCCGAGAACAAGAGCATCCTCGCCGAGGAGGACGAGCTGGCGAACAACAGCGCTGCCGAAGCGCCCAAGTCGATCCTGCGGCCCGAAGTCGTGCCGGACGAGCCCGAAAAGCCCGTGCTGAAGCCGGCGGATCTGGTGGTGCCGTTCGGCGCCTCTGGCTACAGGCTTGACGATGCCGGCAGGAAGCTGCTCGACGAACTGCTGGGCAACGCGACCATGGCCGCGGGCGGACCGATCATGATCGGCGGCCATAGCGACACGCGCGGCAACGACCGCGACAATCTGGTCTCTTCGCGCAAGCGGGCGGAGGCGGTGCGGGACTATCTGCTGTCGAAGGGTGTGCCGGCCGAGCGGATGACGGTGATCGCGTTCGGCGAGACTCGCGCGCTGGTGCCGAATGCCAAGGCGGACGGCAGGGACGATCCGGAAGCGCGGGCGAAGAACCGGCGGGTCGAGGTGCAGGTGGCGTTGCCTGTTGCTACCGAGCCGGCGGCAGCCGTTCCGGACAACGGAGCGGTCGACGCATCGATCGTCGATTCCAAGTCGCAATAGAAAACAACGACCTGTCATCCCGGCGAAAGCCGGGATCCATTGCCTTCAGCGTCACGGCTCTTGCTGCAACCGAGTGGTGAATGGATCCCGGCTTTCGCCGGGATGACGGTGGAGGGGCAGTGCCCTCCATCGCCGGTCAGCTCTCGGGCAGGAAGTCCGGCACGCTCAGATAGCGCTCGCCGGTGTCATAGTTGAAGCCGAGCACACGCACGCCGTCGGGCAGGTCGGGGAGCTTCTGCAGGATCGCCGCGAGCGTGCCGCCCGAGGAAATGCCGACCAGCATACCCTCTTCGGCGGCCGAGCGGCGCGCCATGTCCTTGGCCACCGCTGCGTCGACCTTGATCACCCCGTCGATCGCGTCGGTGTGCAGGTTCTTCGGCACGAAGCCCGCACCGATGCCCTGGATCGGGTGCGGGCCCGGCTGGCCGCCCGAGATCACCGGCGACAGTTCCGGCTCCACCGCGAACACCTTGAGGTTCGGCCATTCCTTCTTCAGCGCCTCGGCGACGCCGGTGATGTGGCCGCCCGTGCCGACGCCGGTGATGATCACGTCGATCGGCGTGTCGCGGAAGTCGTTGAGGATTTCCTGAGCAGTCGTACGCACATGCACGTCGATGTTCGCAGCGTTTTCGAACTGCTGCGGCATCCAGGCGCCAGGCGTGCTCTCGACGATTTCGAGCGCGCGCTCGATCGCGCCCTTCATGCCCCGCTCGCGCGGGGTGAGGTCGAAGCTCGCGCCATAGGCGAGCATCAAGCGACGGCGTTCGAGCGACATGCTCTCCGGCATCACCAGAACCAGCTTGTAGCCCTTGACCGCCGCGACCATCGCCAGGCCGACGCCGGTATTGCCGCTGGTCGGCTCGACGATGGTGCCGCCGGGCTGGAGGCTGCCGTCCCTCTCAGCGGCCTCGACCATCGCCAGCGCGATGCGGTCCTTGATCGAGCCGCCCGGGTTCGAGCGCTCGGACTTGATCCACACCTCGGCGCCGGGGAACAGCTTGTTGATACGGACGTGCGGCGTGTTGCCGATCGTCTCGAGGATCGAATGGGCCTTCATGTCGTCATCTCCTTGGGAGGAACTTCGAGGGTGGCCGGGGGATCGAAGGTTCGAGCCCGCTTGAGCTCAGGGAATAGCTTCGACCACAGGACTGTGACAAGGATCGCGCCGATACCGCCGCCGATTACCGCGGCTACGGGACCGATCAGCGCGGCGAGGAAGCCGCTTTCGGCTTCGCCCAGCTCGTTGGAGCCGGAAATGAACAGGGTGGAGACCGCACCGACGCGGCCGCGCATCTCGTCCGGCGTGTAGAGCTGGATCAGCGATTGGCGGACATAGACCGAGACCATGTCAGCCGCACCCAGCACGAACAGCGCAGCGAGCGAGATCAGCACCGCAGGCGAGAGATCGGTGCCGACCGCCTTGGGGCCGAGCACCGGCACCAGCAGCGGAGCCGCCGCGCCGAACACCACCGTCGCCAGGCCGAACAGCGCGACCGCGACCAGCATCTTCACGCCCACATTGGTCTTGAGCGGGCGCCACGAGAAGAACAGGGCCGTCACCACCGCACCCAACGCAGGCGCCGCGCGAAGGTGCCCGAGGCCCTCCGATCCCACCTGCAGGATGTCGCGCGCATAGACGGGCAGCATCGCCGTCGCGCCGCCGAGCAGCACCGCGAACAGGTCCAGCGAGATCGCGCCCAGCACCAGCCGATTGCGGCGGACATAATGCAGGCCGTCGACCATCTGCGACCACGGGCTGCCGGTGAACTTGCGATTGGCGACCGGCACCGGGCCAATCAGGAACAGCATCAGCAGCGAGACGAGGAACAGCCCGCCCGATACGGCATAAGCAAGCCACGAGGCAGCCGCGTAGAGATAGCCGCCCATCGCGGGGCCGATCACGGTACCGGTCTGCCAGGCGAGCGAGCTGAGCGCGATCGCGGTCGGCAGCACGTGCTTGGGCACCAGGTTGGGTGCCAGTGCGCCGAGCGCCGGGCTCACGAACGCGCGGGCGACGCCGAGCAGCGCGGCGATGGCGAACAGCGCGGGAAGGGTGATGGTGTGCTGCCAAGTCATCCAGGCGAGTGCGAGCGCGCAGAACGCCTCCAGCGCCAACGCCGCGCGCGCGATCCAACGCCGGTCGAGCCGGTCTGCCACCCAGCCGGCAAACAGCGACAGGAACAGCAGCGGCAGAAACTGCGCCACGCCGATCATGCCGAGCTGGAATGCCGCTTCCTTGATGCTCATCGTCCGGCGGGCGATGTCGTAGACCTGCCAGCCGATCACGATCACCATCGCCATCTGCCCCAGCGTGGCGGCGAGGCGGGCGACGAAATAGGCGCGGAAATTGCCGATGGCGAACGGATGCGGTGACATGGTCTCGCTCTTGGCGCGGCGTTCGGCCCTGCGCAATGCTTCCATAGGTTGGGGGGGCTAAAGCTCTATCCCATTTGCGCGGGCTGGGCTTGGTCCGCCTCGACCTTGGCCGGGTTGCGGACCGACGGACGCAGGCGCGCGAGGCTGCAGATACCGGCGATCAGCGCCAGGCCCGCCGCGGCTAGGGCAGGCGTCATGCCCGCGCCGACGCCCATCGCCAGCAGCGCCGCGACCAATGTCGCGCCGGTGGTCTGCCCGACCATCCGCGTCGTCGAGATCAGGCCGCCGGCCGCCGCCGCGCGTTCGACCGGGGCCGAGCCGATGATCAGCCGCGCATTGGGCGACAGGAACATGCCGAACCCCGCGCCGGTCAGCGACATGCGCCAGGCGATGTCGAAATAGCTCGGGTCGTGCGGCAGGAAGGCGAGGGCGATCAGCCCGGCGATGGCTACGCCCATGCCGATCCCGCCCAGCGCGCCTGCCGGATATTTGTCGGATAGCGTGCCGGCCAGCGGGGCGACGAACATCGTCGTCAGCGGCCAGGGCGCGATCACCGCGCCCACTTCGGACGGGGCGAAGCCATAGCCGTGCTGGAGCCGGAAGGGCAGCGAGAGCAGCAGGCTCATCGTCGCGACGAAGGCGGTGAAGGCGCCGACGGTGGAAAGTGCCAGCACCGGCCGGGCGAGCAGGTCGACCGGCAGGATGGGCTCGGCCTCGCCCTGTTCGCGGCGCACGAAGATCACGCCGATCGCGATGCCCGCGATGACCACGGCGGCGGAAACCACGGGGCTGTCGCCATGCACGGCGCTTTCCGCACCCCCGATCACCAACCCGAACATCGCGGCGCACAAGACCGCTCCGAGCACGTCGAACGGCGCCTTGGACCGTGGAATGTCCGGCAGCGAGCGGCCGAGCAACAGGCTCGCGACCGCGAAGGGCACCGCGGAGGCGAACACCCAGGGCCAGGGTCCGATCGCGAGCACGAGGCCGCCCAGCGTCGGCGCGATGGCGGCCGAGACCGACACCACCACCGAATTGACGCCGAGCCCGCGCCCGAGCTGCTTGGAGGGGTAGATCTGCCGTACCAGCGCCGAAGAGACGCTGAGCGCCGCCGCCGCACCCGCCGCTTGGGCGGCGCGAACGATCAGCAGGAACGGCAGGCTCTTGGCGAAGAAGCACAGGATCGTCGCCACGGTGAAGACGATCTGCCCGATCTGGTAGAGCCGCTTGAGCCCGATCCGGTTGCCCAGCCCCGAAAAGGGCAGGAGCAGCATCACCAGCACCAGCTGGTACACCGTCACCACGGCGACGGCGGAGGAGGAGTCGACGTGCAGGTCGTGCGCGATGGTGGGGAGCGCCACGGTGGCGATGGCGCCGTCGATCACCACCAGTGCCGTGCCGAACGACACGGCGGCGATGGCGGTGAGGCGGCGGGGCATGGGAAGGCCGTCGGTTTGCATTCCGGCCTTAGTGCATCAGCACGCGCTCGGTTCCCAGCCCGGAACAACAGGGCCAAACCATGGTTTAGTCGAAAGCGAAACGACGCTTTCAGGAGATTGAAATGGGCAAGGGTATCCTATTGTGGCTGTTGGGGATTCCGCTTCCCATCATCATCCTGCTGCTGATCTTCTGGCATTGAGGATACAGGGTCCGGCGGCGACCGCCGGACCCAATCCGCCGCCGCTCAGCGCCGGCTCGGCACCAGCGCGAGCCGTGCCGCCGGCCCCGGCAGATGCAGGTGCAGCCGGTCCTTCACCGCAAGCTTGTGCTTCTTGAGCTGCGCCAGGCGAAAGGCGTCCGGCAAGCGGCGGCGCAATTCGCTGCGGATCTCGCGCTCGAGCATCCGGTGGGTAGCGATCAGGCGTTCAACAATCGTCATCGTCATGGCTCCAAATCGATGATTGCATCGATCGAGCGGCCCGATGGGAGGGTGGTGCGAGGGAGTAGGAGAACACCGCCGATCCTGCACCGAGCATGCTCGATGCGGTCCGACATCACGGGGCTTCAGGTGAAGCCGCCGCCAGAGGGGCCCGGTCCCGCAGATTCAACATAGGTGAACGTCGTCAGGGGACAAGGGGCTTCGCGACGAACCGTGCGAAGCCCCCAGCGCCTGCGTCAGCGGCAGCGCACATCCTGATTGTTCATCTGATTGTTGCGGTCGACCGAGTTGCCGATCGCGCCGCCGGCGATCGCGCCGAGCAACGTGCCGACCGTGCTCGAACGGCGGCTGGAGATGACATTGCCGAACAGGCCACCAGCGGCTGCACCGACGATCAGGCCGGTCGTGCCATCCGGGCGCTTGCAGTAATAGCGCCCGTCGTCACCGCGATAGACGCGGTCGTTCGAGCTCAGTACGCGCTCGCTGTCGCCCGGGCGATAGTAACGCGAGGGCTCGTAATCGCCTTCGTCGCGGGCGTCGATGCGCGGCGGCGGGGGCGGGGCATGGGCCAGCCAGTCGCTGTAATTGGCGTAGCGCTCCGAGGCCTGCTGGAACAGGCGATATTCACGGTCGAACCGGTCGCGCGCGGCCTCGAAACGGGCGCGCTCCTGATCCGGTGAGGAATATTGCTGCGCCGAGGCCGGCGCTGCGACCGAAAGGCCGGCGGTCGCGAGCGCAACCAGGGCCAGGACATGCTTCATGCGAGTCTCCTTCATTCACCCCGGCCGGCGCGGTGGCCGGGAACGGCGTCTCCATCTGCCCTTGCGCGTGAAGCGCGGCTGAACGAAGCTATGCGCGAAACAAAGCTGGGAGGGGAGTGTCCCATGGTATAATGCGCTTTGCGCTTGCTGCTCTGCAGCATTGGTATCATATTTGTCTCATGAACGTTAGCGCTGCCGTGACCGAAGCCCCTGTCAACAACACGCCCTTCGTGCTGGAAGGGATAGTTCGCCTGCGGTGCCTGCAGGTGACGTACAACCGCACGCGGATGATCGTCGCGCCGTACATCCTCTACACGCGCAACGAGTCGCTCTACACCGACGCCCAGATCGTCTCCCGCGAGGGCATGCTGCCGCGCGAGCCCAAGATCGCCACCTTCAAGGTCGACGGCCTAAAGGAAGTCTCGGTGCTCGATCGCGCCTTCGAGATCGGCGAGATGTTCGATCCCGAGCTCGAAAAATATGTCGGCACGACGCTGATGAAGGTCGAGCCCGCGGCCTGACCCTGCCGGTCAGTCGGGTACGCTGACGAAGCTGTCCATCACCCGCTTGCGCCCGGCCTGCTCGAAATCGATCTCGAGCTTGTTGCCCTCGATTTCGGCGATGGTGCCATAGCCGAACTTCTGGTGGAACACGCGCATGCCGAGCGCCAGGTCGCCGCGCGGCTTGGCGCCGAAACTGACGGCGGAAGCACGGCTTTCCAGCACGCGTGGCTGGTCGCGGGTGAAAGTACGGGTGCTGAAGCTGCCGCCCGGGTTCTTGGGATCGACCCCCGCCGCACGCTGCCAGCCAGGACCCCGGCCCGCGCCGCGCGCGACATCGGCGAAGGGATCGCTCCGCTCGCTCCAGTTCGCGCGCCACAGGCTCTCGCCGCCAGTCATCGTGCTTTCCGACTCGACATGTTCGGGCGGCAGCTCGCCGACGAAGCGGCTCGGCAGACTCGAGGTCCATTGTCCATAGATGCGGCGGTTGGCCGCATGGAGGATGATCGCCCGTCGCCGCGCCCGGGTGATCGCGACATAGGCGAGCCGGCGCTCCTCCTCGAGGCTTGCCAGCCCGCCCTCGTCGAGCGCGCGCTGCGAGGGGAACAGCCCTTCCTCCCAGCCGGCGAGGAACACGGTGTCGAACTCCAGCCCCTTGGCGGCGTGGATGGTCATGATCGTGACCTTGGGCTCCTCGGCCGAGGCCTCGTTGTCCATGACCAGGCTGACATGTTCGAGGAAGGCCGAGAGGCTCTCATATTCCTCCATCGCGCGGACGAGTTCGTTGAGGTTCTCCAGCCGCCCCGCCGCCTCGGCAGTGCGGTCGGCCTGCCACATCGCGGTATAGCCGCTCTCGTCGAGGATGATGCGGGCGAGATCCGGATGCTGGAGGTCGTCGCCCATGCTCCGCCAGCGCGCCATGTCACCGATCAAATTGCCGAGCGAGCGCCGTGCCTGCGGGGTCAGCTCGTCGGTGTCGAGGATGCGCGCCGCCGCGGTGGTCAGCGGCAGCCCCTGCGCGCGGGCATATTGGTGGACCTTGGCCAGCGCCTTGTCGCCGAGCCCGCGCTTGGGCACGTTGACGATGCGCTCGAAGGCGAGGTCGTCGGCCGGCTGCGCGACTACCCGCAGATAGGCGAGCGCATCGCGGATTTCCTGGCGTTCGTAGAAGCGGAAGCCGCCGATGATCCGATAGGGCAGGCCGATCGCGATGAACCGGTCTTCGAACTCGCGCGTCTGGTGCTGCGCGCGGACCAGGATCGCGGTCGCGTCGAGGCTGAGCCCGCCGCGCTGCAGCCCCTCGATCTCCTCGCCGACGCGGCGGGCTTCCTCGGGCCCGTCCCACACGCCGAGCACCTTCACCTTCTCGCCGACGTCCATTTCGGTCCACAGCGTCTTGCCGAGGCGCCCGCCATTGTTGGCGATCACGCCCGAGGCAGCGCCAAGGATGTGCGGGGTGGAGCGGTAATTCTGCTCCAACTTGATCACAACGGCACCGGGGAAGTCCTTCTCGAACTTCAGGATATTTTCCACCTGTGCGCCGCGCCAGCTGTAGATCGACTGGTCGTCGTCGCCCACGCAGCAAATGTTCTTGCGCTCCTGCGCGAGCAGCCGCAGCCAAAGATACTGGACCGAGTTGGTATCCTGATACTCGTCCACCATGAGGTAGCGAAATCGCTTCTGATACTGCTCCAGCACTTCACGATTGGTCTTAAGAATCGTGAGCATATGGAGGAGGAGGTCGCCGAAATCGCAGGCATTGAGCAGCCGCAGCCGCTCCTGGTACTGGGCGTAGAGCGACTGGCCGCGGCCGTTGGCATAGCTCTCGGACTCGCCGGCATCGAGATCGGCGGGGATCATGCCGCGGTTCTTCCAGCCGTCGATCAGCCCGGCCAGCTGGCGCGCCGGCCAGCGCTTCTCGTCGAGATCGTTGGCGACGATCAGCTGCTTCAGCAGGCGCAGCTGGTCGTCGGTATCGAGGATGGTGAAGTTGCTCTGCAATCCCACCAGCTCGGCGTGGCGGCGGAGCATCTTGGCGCCGATCGCGTGGAAGGTACCGAGCCAGGGCATGCCCTCCACCGCTTCGCCGACCAGCCGGCCGACGCGCTCGCGCATCTCGCGCGCCGCCTTGTTGGTGAAGGTGACCGCCAGGATTTCGGACGGATAGGCCTTTCGCGTCCACAGCAGGTGCGCCAGCCGCGCGGTGAGCGCCGCGGTCTTGCCGGTGCCCGCGCCGGCCAGCACCAGCACCGGGCCCTCGGTGGTCAGCACGGCCTCGCGCTGGGGTTCGTTCAGGCCCTGGAGATAGGGGGCGTCCTGGGGGGAAGGGGCAAGCGACATCGTGAACAACTAGGGAACGTCGGCGACGGGGGCAAGCACCCGCCGCGCCATCAACCTCCGTATCGCTACGGAAGCGGCGCTTTTCGTAACTGCTCTACAATGAAACAGGCCCCCCGGCCACGGAGAAAACATGCGCCGTCGGTCGCACAAGAAAACCCGCCACCACGTCATCCGGCCGATTGAGGCCGTGGTGATGCTGGGTGCCGCGGCCTTGTCAGCGGCCGTATTCGACAAGACCGACATGTTCGAGCGACTGCTCGCCTTCATGGAGGCGCATGAGGCATGGCAGCTCGACGAGCTTTTCGTCACGTTCACCCTATGCGGCATCGGCTTCATCGTGCTCGCCATACGCCGCGCGAGCGACCTCGCCCGCGAGATCGAGCAGCGCGAGGCCGCCGAGGCGCGCGCCAACCAGCTTGCCCGGCACGACCCCCTGACCGGCCTCGCAAATCGTCGGGTGCTGCAGGACGAGCTGCCCGTGCTGATCGAGCGCGCGGCCGACGACGGCACGCAGTGCAGCCTGTTCTGCATCGACCTCGATCACTTCAAGCCGGTCAACGACGTGCATGGCCACGAGACCGGTGATGCGGTGCTGGCGCAGGTCGCCGAGCGGCTCGCCAAGCTGGCGCGGGGCGGCCTGCTCGCGCGCGTGGGCGGCGACGAGTTCGTGCTGGCGCTGGTCCATGGCGACGGCAGCGATACCGCCAAACGGCTGGCAACGCGGATCATCCGCGGGCTCAGCGCGCCCTACCAGGTCGGCGATCGCCGGATCGAGATCGGCGCCACGATCGGCATCGCGCGCAGCCCGAACGACGCGGTCCAGGCCGACGAGCTGCTCCGCGCCGCCGATGTCGCGATGTACGAGGCCAAGCGGGCGGGGCGGGGCACCTGCCGCTTCTTCCAGACCGAGATGGACTCGCGGCTGCGCGCCCGCGCCGCACTCGAGGCCGATCTGCGCGGCGCGATCGAGCGTGGGGAGGTGCTGCCCTATTACCAGCCGGTGATGGCGCTCGCCGACGGCCGGGTGGTCGGGTACGAGGCACTTGCCCGCTGGCAGCATCCGGAGCGCGGGATGATCGCGCCGGACGAATTCATCCCGATCGCCGAGGATCTCGGCCTGATCGACATGCTCTCGGTGCGGATCCTCCACCAGGCGTGCATCGCCGCGCGCGACTGGCCGCCCGATGCGACGCTGTCGATCAACATCTCGCCGATCCAGCTCAAGGACCCCTGGCTGTCAGCCCGGCTGCTCGCGGTGCTCAGCGAGACCGGGTTCGCGCCGGGGCGGCTGATCGTCGAGGTGACCGAGAATGCGATCATCGAGGATATCGATGCGGTAAGCGAGCTTTTCCGCTCTCTCCAGCGCACCGGGATCCGGGTGGCGCTTGACGATTTCGGCAAGGGCTATTCCAGCCTGTCGCACCTGCGCCAGCTGCGCTTCAACCACCTGAAGATCGACAGCTCGTTCGTCCGCACGATGGACTCGGCGGAGAGCCGCAAGATCGTGCGCGCGGTGGCGGGGCTGGGGCGCGCGCTCGGCATGCCGGTCACCGCCGAGGGGGTAGAGACCCCGGCCGCGGCCGAAGCGCTGCGCGAGATGGGCTGCGAGCAGGCGCAGGGCTTTTTCTACGGTCGCCCCAAGCCGGTCGCCGATCCGGCACCACGCGCTGCCGAGGCACGCGGTGAAGAACCTACCGAGGTGGATCGCGCATGATGCGCGTTTGGGCCGCAGCCATCGCCGCGCTAGCCGTGCCGCTCGCCGCGCATGCCCAAAGCGGGCCCGAGCAGATCGAGCAGCTCGAGCCCGAGGCTGGCGAATGGCAGCTGCAATATTCCGGCGCCTATGGCGGTGCCGACAGCCATGAGCTCGAGATCGGCCGCGGTGTCGGCGGCCACTGGGCGCTGGGCGTGGGCGCCGAGGTCGAGGCGGTGGACGGCCATCTCGAACTGGATGCGTTCTCCGCGGTCGCGCTGGTCCGGCTGGTCGAGCCCGAGGACCGGCCGGTCGGGATGGGGCTGATGGGGCAGGTCTCGGTCGATCGCGCGGGGCGCTATGCCGGTGCCGAGCTGCGCGGCATTGCCGAGTCCCGCAGCGCGCGCTGGTGGCTCCAGGCCAATGTCATGCTCCGCCACCGCCGCGAGGATGGCGAGGCGGGCACCAACCTCGCCTATGTCGCCTCGGTCCAGCGGGGGCCTGCCCCGTTCTGGTACGGGATCGAGGTGTCCGGACGCGCGGCGCGGCTGGGCGGCGACGACGATGCGGCACCCGCCGGCCAGCATTATGTCGGCCCGAGCGTGACCTATCGCAGCGACCTCTCCGGGCTGGAACTCGGCCTGGCGTGGATGGCGCGGGTGGCCGGCAACGGGGCGCCGTCGGGCCCGCGGGTGTTCGCCCAGCTCGACTTCTGACCAGCGCCCGGCGGCGCTTACCGTTGCAACCCGAAATCGGTAGCAGCGTGTCGCAGGGTGGATTGCCCTAGCGCAATGCGCCGCCTATGGGCGGCGCCAGATTAACCCATGGCAAACTGGTTTTCCTCTCGCCGGACCAAGGTCCGGCTCGCGGCGGTGCTGACGCTCGCCATCGTTGCAGCGGTGGTCGCATGGCGCGCCCCGCAGAAGCGCGATCCCGGATGCGTGTCCGGGCGCCAGGAGGAGCGGGATCAAAGCGGCAAGGTGGTGCGTATCCGGCACACCGAATGCCTGCGTTGAACCCGGTATCCTCCCAGCTTTGTCATCACCCCGTCACATGCCATCCGCAAAGGCGCTAACATCATGGCGACGCTAGCAATGGACCAGGCTCCGTCGGCAGAATTGCCGCGAAGTCCCCGATTCACCGATAAAACCCACCCCATAGCCAAGCTCCTCTTCGTCGCCATCCTGGTGGGCGGCCTGGCCTTTGCCGGGTGGAGCATCGTCGTCGACACGCGCGAGGCGGGCGAGCAGCTGGCACTTGGCGTGTTCGCGTTCCTGGGTCTCGCGCTGGTGATCGCGCTGGGGTTCGAATTCGTCAACGGCTTCCACGACACCGCCAATGCGGTGGCGACGGTGATCTACACCAACTCGATGCCGGCCCAGCTGGCGGTGATCTGGTCGGGTTTCTTCAATTTCCTCGGCGTGATGACGTCGAGCGGCGCGGTCGCCTATGCGATCGTCACCCTGCTGCCGGTGGACCTGATCCTCAACGTCGGCTCGGTCGGTGGTTTCGCGATGATCTTCGCGCTGCTGCTCGCCGCGGTGCTGTGGAACCTCGCGACCTGGTATGTCGGCCTGCCCAATTCTTCCAGCCATGCGCTGATCGGATCGGTGCTGGGCGTCGGCTTCGCCAATCAGCTGATCCTCAGCGGCTCGCGCGGCGGCACCGCCGGCGTCGACTGGAGCCAGGCGACCAAGGTATTCTCGGCGCTGTTCTGGAGCCCGCTTATGGGCTTCGCCTGCGCGCTGCTGCTGATCGTCGTGATGCGCGTCGCGCTTTCCAAGCGGAAGACGCTGTTCCGGGCACCCGAAGGCGATGCGCCGCCGCCGCACGGCATCCGCGCGCTGCTGATCGGCACCTGCACCGCGGTCTCATTCTTCCACGGATCGAACGACGGCCAGAAGGGCATGGGGCTGATCATGCTGATCCTGATCGGTTGCGCGCCCACCGCCTATGCGCTCAACCGCACGCTGCCGACGAGCGCCACCGCGGCCTTCGTCCAGACCTCGCACGCGGCCACGGCCGTGTTCGACGCCCGCAGCGGCAGCGCGACGCTGACGCCGGCCCAGGCGCGCACGACCCTCACCGATGCGCTGCAGCACCGCAAGGCCGAGGGAACGAAGGTCTATGCCGCGCTCGAGGCGTTGTCCCAGTCGCTGACCGAGCAGGTCGCCAGCTATGGCTCGCTGAGCAAGGTGCCGGCGCGCGCGAGCTCGAACATCCGCAACGACATGTATCTCGTGCTGGACACCAGCAAGCTCGCGACCAAGAAGCCCGAGGGCTTTAAGCCGGAAGAGCTGAAGGCGCTGAAGGCCTATCAGGACGGACTGGAGAGCGGCACGCGCTTCATTCCGCTGTGGGTGAAGATCGTCGTCGCGCTGGCGCTGGGCCTGGGCACGATGATCGGCTGGAAGCGGATCGTCGTCACCGTCGGCGAGAAGATCGGCAAGCAGCACATGACCTATGGCATGGGCGCCGCCGCCGAGATCGTCGCCGCCGCGACGATCATGGGGGCCGATCATCTCGGCGTGCCGGTTTCGACCACGCACATCCTGTCGTCGGGCGTGGCCGGTGCGTCGGTCGGCAGCGGCGCGGGCCTGCAGGCGCGGACGATCCGCAACATGGCGCTGGCCTGGCTGATGACGCTGCCCGCGGCGATGCTGCTCTCCGGCGGGCTCTACTGGCTGATGCTCACCGGCATCCGCCTCTTCGGCATCCACTGATCGGAAGGGCGGGACTAGGGTCCCGCCCTTTCTCGCATCAGCCGCGCAGCAGATCGTGTGCGGCGAGGTGCAGGCTGGCCCGCACGCCGCTGGTATCGGCGCGGAGATCCGCCTTCACATGATCGACGGGGTTGTAGGCGGCGACCAGCACGCCCGCGAGCAGGCTGAACACGGCCGCATAGACCAGACGCTTGATGGGCGATTCGCGCATATCCGACTCCCTATTTCCGGTGCAACGCGTGCAGGGGTTCGATACCGTACCGAAACTGTCCCCCCGCTGAACGCGGCTTGACCCGCGCGACGACTGGCCCGAGGGATGCGGCCGGAGGATCGCACATGGCCCATGCCGCCACGCCCGCCTCCCACCGCCGCATCCTGTTCGCGAGCCTGGTGGGGACGTCGGTAGAGTTCTACGATTTCTATATCTACGCGACGGCGACGGCGCTGGTGTTCGGCCCGCTGTTCTTCCCCGCGCAGGAGCCGTGGCTGCAACAGGTCGCGGCCTATGCAAGCTTCAGCGTCGCCTTCTTCGCGCGGCCGCTGGGCGGGCTGGTGTTCGGCCATTTCGGCGACCGGCTCGGGCGCAAGTCGACCCTGGTCGCCTCGCTGATGCTGATGGGCGCCTCGACCGTGCTGATCGGCTGCCTGCCCGGCCACGCCATGATCGGCTGGGTGGCGCCGCTGCTGCTCTGCCTGCTCCGCTTCGGCCAGGGGCTGGGGCTGGGCGGCGAATGGGGCGGGGCGAGCCTGTTGGCGGTGGAATATGCGCCCAAGGGGTGGGCCTATCGCTATGGCAGCTTTCCGCCGCTCGGTGCGCCGGTGGGGTTCATCGCGGCCAACGGCCTGTTCCTGCTGCTCGGCGCGTTCCTCACCGACGACGCATTCCGCGACTGGGGCTGGCGCCTGCCGTTCCTGGCAAGCGCCGCGCTGGTCGGCCTCGGCCTGTGGGTCCGCCTGCGCATTGCCGAAACGCCGGCCTTCGTCGAGGCGGCCGAGCATGCGCCGCCACCGCAGGTGCCGCTGGGCGTGCTGCTCCGCAACCATCTCGGCGCGACGCTGGCGGGGACGCTGGGCACCGTCGCCTGCTTCGCCTTGTTCTACGTCGCCACGCTGTTCGCGATCGGCTTCGGCACCAAGACGCTCGGTTATCCGCGCGCGGCGTTCCTCGGCGCCGAGTTGGCCGCGATCCTGTTCATGGCACTGGGCATCGGCGTCGCCGGCTGGCTGGCCGACAAGCGCGGCGCGACGCTCGTGCTGGCGCTGGGCTGCGTCGCGATGGTGCCGCTGGGACTGGCGATGCCGGTGCTGCTGGTGCCGGGCTCGCTGCTCGCGGTTTTCGTCTGGCTCGCCGCCGGGCTGTTCGTGATGGGCTTCGTCTACGGGCCCTTGGGCGGCTGGCTGCCGAGCCTGTTCCCGGCGCAGGTGCGCTACACCGGCGTTTCGGTGACCTTCAACCTGGGCGGCATCCTCGGCGGCGGGCTCACCCCGCTGATCGCGCAGACGCTCGTCGAGCGCGGCGGGATCGGCACGGTCGGCTGGTATCTGGCCGGGGCCGCCGGGCTCAGCCTGATCGGGCTGCTGCTGACGCGCCGCCGCTAGGCAGCACGCTCAGCCGTGGCATAGGGCGAGAGCACTCGCCAGCCGAGGCGCTGGTAGAGGCATCGTCCTTCTTCGGTTGCCACGAGCAGTTCAGGGACGTCGTGGCGCGTGCGCATCGCTCGCAGCGCTGCCATCACGCCTGCGCCCAATCCTCGCCGCCGATGGGCCGGCGCGGTGACGATCCGATCGAAGACGAGCGCTTCGCTGGTCTCCGCTGCGTAACCCGAGGCGGCCGAGGTGCCGTCCTCGCCGAGGATAGCGACATGGCAGACCGGCCCCACTAGCAACGTCTCGCACCGATAGCCTGCCGGAAGCGATCGCGACCCGGGCCAGCTTCCGGCCTGCATGAAGAAGGCGGGCGGGTGGACTTGCCAGCCATCGGGCAGCAGCCGGCGCAGCGCCTCGTCATCCCCGCACAATTTGATCAGCCGCCCCGGCTGATCGACTTCGCAGGCCAGCGCGGAGAGGTCCGGGTGCGACGCGGCGAAGACCCAGCGACAATATTCGCTGTCGGAACGGGTATCGACTCGGTAGCCGCCCCGATCCGCCACCGGTGCCGGGAGGCCGCGGGCGAGCGACCTGCCGGCCAACCAGGCGTGGAGCAGCGCAGGCGAGATAGCCTCCATGCCCCGCTCCGAGATTATTCCGGGCGAAGCAGGGTCAGCTTTGCCTTGCCGTACACGCGGTCGGCATCGACCACGAAGCCGGCAAGCTCGACATCCTCGGTCTTGCCGGTCTCGATGCTGATCCAGGTGCCGGGGCCGGTCCAGCCGAGCCGAGCCAGCTTGTCGAGCGCGACGATGCCAGCGCCGGTGCCATAGGGCGGGTCCATCAGGATCAGGTCGAGTGGCGCGCGGGCGGGGCCCAGCGCCATCACCGAACCCGGGCGGACATCGGTGCCCTTGGCGCCGAGCTTGGCGATATTGGCCTTGAGCGCGTCCAGCGCCGCACGATCCTGCTCGACGAACAGGCACGAGGCGGCGCCGCGCGACAGGGCCTCCAGCCCGAGCGCGCCCGAACCCGCGAAGAAGTCACCGACGGCCAGTTCCTCGAAGCTGCCGAGCCGCGAGGCGAGCATCGAGAACAGCGCCTCGCGGGTGCGATCGGCGGTGGGGCGGGTGGTGTCGCCCTTGGGCGCGGCGAGCGGGCGGCCGCGCCAGTCTCCAGCGATGATCCGCATCAGCCGCGCCCCCGCGGCGGACGGCCGGGGCCGCCGGGTCGCTGCGGACGATCGCCACCGCCGCCGCCGGGTCGCGGCGTGCGCGGACGCTCGGACGTGGTGCTACCGCCGGGACGCGGCGTGCGGGGACCACGCGGGCGCTCGCCCTCGTCCTCGCCAAAGCGCGACGGGCGCGGCGTACGATTGCGGTCGGTCGCGTTGCCGCGCTGCTGTGCTTGCCGCGGGCCACGGGGCCGCTCGGCCTCGTCGCCACCAAAGCGGGAGGGTCGCGGCGCACGGTTGCGATCGGCAGACCCGCCATCCGGCCGGGCAGCACGCGGACCGCGCGGACGATCGCCATCGGCACCGCCAAAGCGCGACGGGCCGGTGTTGCGGCCGCGGTCTCCGGTCTCGCTACCGCGGGACCAACTGCGCTCGCCATCCCGCGGCGTGCGGACGCGCTCGGCGCCCTGTTCGCCGCGGGCGTCGCGGCGGCCGCGGGGCCGGTCGACCAGATCGCCGGCGCGCGGCTCGCGGGTGTCGCGGAAGGACTTGGCGCGGGCGGCGCGAGCGGGCTTGCCGATCCCGCCCTCCGCCCCCTCGCGGACGCCGAGCCGGCCGCCGGTCCGCGGCCGCTCCTCGCCGTCTTTCGGCTTGGCCTTGGGCGTGGCGCGGGCGGTGAACACCGGGCCCTTGGCCACCGGCACCGGCTTGGCGATGCGCCGACGGCCTTCGGGCTCGACCTTGGCAGGCTTTTCCACCTGCTCGATCGCGCGCTGGCGGGTGGCGAACTGCAGGTTCGACGCCGCCTTGCCGCCGCCGGCCTTGCCCAGCACGGTGCGGAAGGTGATCAGATCGGCCTGGCGGATCTCGTCGACGTCGCCGGCAGGCAGGTCGTTCAGGTAGAAGGGGCCGTAGCGCGTGCGGATCAGCCGGCTGACCTGCAGGCCCAGAAACTCCAGCACGTTGCGGACTTCGCGGTTCTTGCCTTCGGTCAGCGTCATCTCGATCCAGAGATTGGCGCCGGTCCGCCGCTCGATATTGGCATTGATCGGGCCGTAGCGCACGCCCTCGATCTCGATGCCGAGCATCAGATCCTCGAGCTGCTCCTGGCTCACCTGGCCATAGGCGCGGGCACGATAGGTGCGCTCGACGCCGCTCGCGGGCAGCTCCATCTCGCGCTTCAACTCGCCGTCCGTGGTGAGCAGCAGCAGACCCTCGGTGTTCAGGTCGAGTCGGCCGACGGGCATCACCCGGGGCAAGCCCTCGGGCATGCGATCATAGATGGTCGGGCGGCCGGTGAAGTCGCGCTCGGCGGTGAGCAGGCCGGCGGCCTTGTGGTAGCGGAACAGGCGCGCAGGCGTCGCCGCGGCGACGGGATTGCCGTCGACGGTGACGCCGTGGAGCGAGGTGAGGATGGTCGCGGGGGTATCGAGCGTCATGCCGTTGAGGGCGATGCGCCCCTCGGCGATCATCCGCTCGATCTCGCGCCGCGAGGCGATGCCGGCACGGGCGAGGAGCTTGGCGATACGCTGCGGCGTACCGGCGGTTTTGATAGGCTTGGAGTCAGACACCGCAGCGCTATAGCGATTTCGGCGGGGCTGGCAAAAATATATACGGTGCCACTTTGTGACTCGCGCGTTACGGGCTGTGCCAAGCGGTTGATTCGGGGGCCCAACGGGGATGTTGTTCGGAAGGAAGAAGCGGCGGATCGAACATCTGCTCGTCGTCGAGGACGAGCCGCTGGTGGCGTTCGATACCGAGCATCTCCTCCGCGAGTCGGGCTTCACCATCGTCGCGACGGTCGACTCGGTGGCGGATGCGACCCGGATCGTCGATTCGCACGAGGTGCTCGACATGGTGCTGGCGGACATCAACCTGGCGGACGGCAGCGGGATCGAGGTGGCGCGCGCTGCCTTTGCGCGCGGCATTCCGGTGCTGTTCGTGACCGGCGGGTGCCCGGCGGATGCGCGGGCGCTCGCGGCGGGGTGTCTCGCCAAGCCCTATGCGCAGCGCGATCTGGTGCTGGCGATCGATGCGATCGAGGCGGTGCTGGAAGGCGGCAAGATACCGCGCCGCCTGCCCAGCAGTTTCAACCTGTTCCTGGGCGGCTGACGCCGATCAGTGGACGAACAGCGTCACGACCACTCCGGCCCAGGCGAAAACCGAGGCGAGCACCGCCAGCTTCGCGACCATTTCCTGCGGCGAGGCCTGGTTGGCGGCGGTAGCGGCGCGGGTGCGGGTACGGGACATGGCGAACTCCTTTGTACGACGCCGGCGTTATAGCACCCTTTCCTGAACAGAAGCCTGACCGGAGGGGCGAGTCGCACCGTTGACGGGCATGTTGTCGCACGAAACCCACGCATCGACCGCATCGTGGAAAACGCGGACCCCCTGTTCGAGGCGTCCGAGCGTCACCTGCTCAATCGCGCCCGCGGCGAGCCCCTCTTGGGCCAGCGCACATGCCCGGAAATCCTCCGACGCGAATACGCCGCCATCGAGAAGCTGCCAGCTCCGCTCCCAATGGTCGCGCGCCTTGTCGGTGGCGGGGGCTTCGGGGATCAGCATGAAGTCCTCGACCCAGACCTCGTCGACCGCGCGCGGCATCAGCACCATAAGATTGATGTAATCGGGGCTGACGGCGAGCACCGCGCCGGGAAACATCTGGTAGGTATAGGTGATCGCGCCGCGCAGCGTCGTCCAGTCCTCCGACTCGAGCGCGGCGATGCTGGCGGCACGGCCGACGGCGGAGCGCTGGTGCGGACCGATGCGATCGGCCGCGGAGATGCCGTCCTGGAAGAAGGGCGCGATGCTGTCGGCGTGGAGGCGCTGGATGTGGTAGCTCTCTAGGAATGCGTCCATCACCAGCTTCCAGTTGGCGGGGATGCGGTGGGTGCGCCGGCGGAAGCAATGCTGGCCGGCGAGGTCGAACGCGGCGAAATCGTTCGCCAGTGTGTCGGCATGGGTGAAATCCGCGCCCTCGTCGAAGGCGAACCAGATCAGCCCGCCGGCTTCGTGCGTCGGCAGGCGGCGCAGCCCGAACGCGGCCTTGTCGAGGCCGGGGAACGCCTCGGCGCGGGGCACGCCGGCGAGGCGACCGTCGAGCGTGTAGCTCCAGGCATGGTAGGGACACACCAGGCGGGGGGCGGCCACGGCCTCGCACCCTTCCACCAGCCGCGTGCCGCGGTGCCGGCAGACGTTGAGGAAGACATGCGCCTCGCCGTGTTTGTCGCGGGTGATCAGCAGCGGCTTGCCGAAGCCCTCATGCGGCACCGCCATGCCGGGTTCCGGCAGTAGTGCCGAGGGCGCGAGGACGAGGGGTGCGCGATCGAAGATGCGCGCGCGCTCGGCGGCGAAGCGTTCAGGCGAGGTGTACACGCTTGCGTCGACGTGGCTGATCGGGCCCGCACCCGCGTCGCCGCCCTGCGCCAGCATCGCCGCCAGCGCGCGCTGGCCCTGCGTCGGTGCGTTCATGGCTATCCTCTCCCGAATTTTCGGCTAGTTTCGCGCCTCCATGCCGAACCAACAAGCCCCCATCGCGGCGAGCGACCGCGCCAGCACCTTCTATGTCCTTGCCCAGGCGGCGCTCGTCGCCGGCCTCGCGCTGCTGGCGGTGCCCTGGGCACGCGTCGCTGGTGCGGCGGTGCCGGGCTATGGCTTCGCCGCGGGCTGGAGTGATGGCGTCGCCAAGCTCGCGCCGTCGATGACCTTCCTGCTCGGCCTGCTCGCGCTGGGCGCAACGCTGGTGCTGAGCATCGCCTGGCGCCGTCGGGGCGGGGCGAGCCTGCTCGTCGCTGGGAGCATCGTCGGGGCGGCGCTGCTGGCGCTCGCGGTGCTGTTCACGCTGTTCTCGCCGCCCAAGTCGCTGGCGGGTGCGGTGCTGTCGCTCGACTGGGGCGGCGGCGCAGCGCTTGCAGCGCTGATCGCGGCATTCCTCCTCGCGCGGAGAGCGGCACCGGCGGATTGGCGCGCGGACCTGCCGGATGGCGTGCGGCCCTATTTCGCCAAGGGGCCGCTCGCCTCGTTCGCGCTCGGCGTCTCGTCGGGCTTCCCCTTCGCGATGATCGGGGCGACGCTCACCACGCGGCTCGCCCAGACCGGCATCGACAAGTCGACCGTCACCGCCTTCACGCTCGCCATCCTGGTCTACAACTTCAAGTTCCTCTGGGCATGGATCGTAGACAGCGTGCCGATCCCGATCCTGGGGCGACTGGGCCAGCGTGTCTCGTGGCTGATCGTGGCGGGCGTGTTGGTCGTCGCGGCGACGATCAACCTCGCGCTGGTCGTGCCGGACCCGGCGAATATCTGGCCCACCGTTACCGCCGCCGTGCTGATGGGCGCGGCGGGGGCGACCTATGACATCGTCATTGACGGCTATCGGATCGAGGTCCTCCAACCACACGAGCTCGGCTATGGTTCGGGCATGTCGCAATATGGCTGGCGGATCGGCTCGGTCGCAGCCGGCGCGATCGCGCTGGTCGTGGCGGGGCAGGTGGGCTGGACCGCGGGCTATGCTGCCTGTGCGGTGTTCGCGCTGCCGGCCATTCTCACGGGCCTGATCGTCGGCGAGCCCGAGCGCCACCGCGCGCCGGCCGAGCGTCGCAGCATCGCGACGGTGGCAAAAGGCATCTGGGGGCCCTTCGTCCAGTTCTTCGCCCGCGAAGGCGCCCTGATCGTGCTCCTGTTCATCCTGGTCCACAAGATCGGCGACACGCTCGCCAACCTGACCTTCCGGCTGTTGTTCAACGATCTCGGATTCTCGAACGACGAGATCGCCTTCTACGACGTGTCGCTGGGCTTCTTCGCCTATATGCTCGGCATCTTCCTGGGCGGCGTGCTCTATGCGCGGATGGGGATGAAGCGATCGGTGATGCTCAGCCTGATCCTGATGGCGGTCTCCAACCTCAGCTTCGCAGCGCTCGCCGCGGCCGGGCATTCGAACATCGGCATGGCGGGCGCGATCGGATTCGAGAATATCGCCAGCGGCATCGGCGGGGTGACGGTGATCGCCTATTTCTCCGCGCTCACCGACCTGCGCTTCACCGCCGCGCAATATGCGCTGATCTCGGCGGGGGCGAGCATCGTCGGCCGGTTCATCACCGGCACGACGGCGGGCAGCCTGATCGAGGCGATGGGCTATGTGAACTTCTACCTGTTCACCACCGTGATCGCGCTGCCGGGCGTCGCGCTCTACTGGTGGATGATGCGCAGCGGGCTGGTCGACCGCTCGATCGGCAGCGCGGGCCAGGAGCGCTAGGCGCTCAGGGCTCCAGCGGCAGCGCGAGGTCGGCGAAGCTCTGCGCCAGCGCGTGCGCGGTGGGCAGCAAGCCGGTCGCGTCGCGCACGCCGATCAGGTCGGCTAGCAGCAGCGCCGCTGCCTGCGGATTGGTGCGGACCTTGCCCAGCGCATTGACCAGCGCCGCTTCGGACGCGGTCATGCGCGGGCAGCACCAGGGGGCGATCTGCACCGGGCCGGTCGCCATGGCGGACATCTCGTGCATCAGCGTGCGCAGCAGCATCAGCGGGCGGCGGAAACCCTTGCCGAACGCGACCAGAAAGGCGTGCGCGGTGCTCGCGTCGTGCAAGCCCTGCGATCCCGTCTGGCGGACGCCGAACAGCAGCAGCCGCACGCCCGGATCCTCGGGCTGGAGCTGGGGCAGGGCGGTGACGAGGGTCTGGACGGACGGCTGCATGTGATTCTCCGATGGGCGTCGGAGCAATCATCGCATTCTGTTATTAATAGTCAATCGCAATAAGGCGGGTCGCAGCGTCAGTCGGTCAATTCGCCGTTCGCCTCCAGCACGACGCCGGCCAGATAAAGCGAGCCGAGGATGAGCACCGCGCTCGGGCCGCCGCCTTCGACGCGTTTGGCGGTAATGCGGAGTGCGTCCGCCACGTTCTCGGCAGTGCCGGTCATGGGCACGCCAAGCCGCGCGACCAGCGCCGCAAGCTCGGCGGGGTCGTGATGGGCATGGCCGGGAATAGGCACGGTGGTGACGCTGGCCAACCGGGCGGCAAGCGGGGCGATCAGCCCCTCCGGATCCTTGTTGGCGAGCATGCCGAGCACGAGGTGGCACGGGCGGTCGGCAGCGACCTCCGCGACCGTTCCCGCAATTGCAGCACCCGCGGCGGCGTTGTGGCCGCCATCGAGCCAAACCGGTGTCCCGGCCGGGAGCAGCGCGGCGAGCGGACCATTGCCCAGCCGCTGCATCCGCGCCGGCCACCGGGCGCTGGTCGCCGCAGCGGCGAGCGCGGTGGCGGGGATGGCAAGCGCGTCCTGGTGTCGCAGCATCGCGATGGCGAGCGCGAGATTGCCCGGCTGATGCGGGCCCGACAGAGTCGGCAGCGGCGTTTCAACCGTGCCTTTCGAGTCGCGATAGATGAGCTGGTCGCCCTCCAGCGCATAGTCCCAGGCCGTGCCTTGCGCGAGCACCGGCACCCCGGCGGCTGCGACCACCGCCGCGATCTCGGGATCGTAGCGCATCGTCACGAGCGGCACGCCGGGCTTGGCGATGCCGGCCTTTTCGCGGGCGATCTGCGGCAGCGTGTCGCCGAGGAAGGCCTGATGGTCGATGCCGAGCTGAGCGATGCCGGTGGCGATCGGCGCGGGGACGATGTTGGTGGCGTCCAGCCGCCCGCCAAGGCCGACTTCGATCACGCAGGCGTCGGCGGGCGTGCGGGCGAAGGCGAGGAAGGCGGCCGCCGTCGTCACCTCGAAGAAACTCGCGCCGATGTCGCCGCCGGCGTCGAGCACCTCGGCGAGCAGCGGGGCGAGCGTGGCGTCGTCGATCAGCGTGCCGGCGAGGCGGATGCGCTCGTTGAAGCGGACGAGGTGCGGGCTGGAATAGACATGGACGCGCAGGCCCGCGGCTTCGAGCGCCGCGCGGAGGAAGGCGCAGGTCGAGCCCTTGCCGTTGGTCCCGGCGACATGCAGCACCGGCGGCAGGCGGAGATGCGGGTTGCCGACGCGCTCCAGCAGCCGGGCGATGCGCTCCAGGCCGAGGATGTCGGCGCCGGGGGAGAGCAGGGTCAGCCGGTCGAGCTGGGCCTGAACGGCGGGATCGGTGGAGCGAGCGAAGTCAGGCATGGCGCTTTTGAATCAAGCCCCTCCTCCTTGGAGGAGGGGTTGGGGGTGGAGGGATGCCAGAACGTTGGTTGGTCTCGGTGAGACACTGCCCCACCCCAACCCCTCCCCTGAAGGGGAGGGGCTTAAGGAGGGCTCACGCCGCGGCGCGCGCCTCGCACAGCAGGCCAATCAGCTGGCCGAGCGTGTCGCGCAGCTCCTTGCGGTGCGTGACCATGTCGACGAGACCATGATCGCGATAATATTCGCTGGTCTGGAAATCGTCGGGCAGCTTCTCGCGGATCGTGTTCTCGATCACGCGGCGGCCGGTAAAGGCGAGCGTGGCGCCCGGCTCGGCGATCTGGACATCGCCCAGCATCGCATAGGCCGCCATCACGCCGCCCGAGGTCGGATCGGTCAGCACGACGATATAGGGCAGGCCCGCATCGTGGAGCATCTCGATCGCCACGGTGGTGCGGGGCATCTGCATCAGGCTGAGAATGCCCTCCTGCATGCGCGCGCCGCCCGAGGCGGTGAAGACGATATAGGGCGCCCGCGCGGCGATCGCGGTCTCGACGCCCGCGATGAACGCCTCGCCCACCGCCTGGCCCATCGATCCGCCCATGAAGGCGAAGTCCTGCACGCCGATCACTGCCTTGTGGCCGTGGATCGTGCCGCTGGCATTCTGGAACGCGTCCTGCTCGCCGGTGCTCGCCCGCGCCGCCTTGATCCGCGCCGTATAGGGCTTGGAATCGCGGAACTTCAGCGGGTCCTCGGCGACCTTGGGGCTCGGCAGCAGCTTGTAGACGCCCTCGTCGAACAGCTGCTCGAACCGCTTGGTCGCGCCGATGCGATCGTGGAAATCGCAATGCGGGCAGACGTTCTGGTTCTCCTCGAACTCCTTCATGAAGACCATCTGTCCGCATCCCTTGCACTTGTGCCAGAGATTGTCGGGGCTCTCCTCGCCACGGGTGGTGACATAGGCGAGCGCGTTGCGGACGCGCGTAATCCAGCTCATGCGACTTCCTTGCGTGCGGCGACAAGCGCCGTCTTCAGCGTATCGATATAGGCGCGAACGGGCTCCGCCGCATCCGCGCCGTGACGGCCGACCAGCTCGACGATCGCGCTGCCCACGACCACGCCGTCGGCAACGCGGCCGATGGCGGCGGCCTGTTCGGGGGTGCGGACGCCGAAGCCCACCGCGATCGGCAGGTCGGTGGCGGCCTTGAGGCGGGCGACCGCCGCCTCGATCGAGGCCGTGGCAGCCTGTTGCAGCCCGGTAATCCCGGCGACCGAGACATAATAGAGGAACCCGGAGGCACCCTGCAGCACCGCGGGCAGGCGGGCGGCGTCGGTGGTCGGCGTGGCGAGGCGGACATTGCCGATCCCGGCAGCGCGCAGCGCTTCGCCGAGGCTGTCGTCTTCCTCCGCGGGAATGTCGACGCAGATCACGCCGTCCACCCCGGCACTGTGCGCGGCCGTGGCGAACCATTCCGGCCCGCGGCGCGTCATCGGGTTGGCATAGCCCATCAGCACCAGCGGCACCTCCGGATGGCGCGCGCGGAACGCGGTGGCGATCGCGAGCACATCCGCCGTGGTGGTGCCGGCGGCGAGGCTGCGCAGGTTCGCGGCCTGGATCGCCGGGCCGTCGGCCATCGGATCGGTGAACGGCATGCCGAGCTCGATCACATCGGCCCCACCCGCGACCAACGCGTCGAGGATCGCGGCGGTAGCACCGGGCGTCGGGTCGCCGGCGGTGACGAAGGTCACCAGCGCGGCGCGGCCCTGGTCGGCGGCGCGGGCAAAGGCGTTGGCGAGACGGGTCACATCTTCACTCCCAGCGCATCGGCGACGGTGAAGATGTCCTTGTCACCGCGACCGCAGAGGTTGGCGAGGATCACCTTGTCGCGCGGCATCGTGCGGGCGACCTTGGCCACCGCCGCGATCGCGTGGCTCGGCTCGAGCGCGGGGATGATACCCTCGGTGCGGCAGAGCAGCTGGAAGGCATCGAGCGCCTCGGTGTCGGTTACCGCCGTGTACTCGACGCGGCCGATGTCGCGCAGCCAGGCGTGTTCCGGCCCGATCCCCGGATAGTCGAGCCCCGCCGAGATCGAGTGCGCCTCGGTGATCTGGCCGTCCTCGTCCTGCAGCAGATAGGTGCGGTTGCCGTGGAGGATGCCCGGTGACCCGCCCGCGAGGCTGGCGGCATGGCGCTTCTCCAGCCCTTCGCCCGCCGCCTCGACGCCGAGCATCTGCACCTCGGCATCGTCGAGGAACGGGTGGAACAGCCCGATCGCGTTCGAGCCGCCGCCGATCGCGGCGACCAGCAGGTCGGGCAGCTTGCCGGTGCGCTTGAGCATTTGCTCGCGTGCCTCGCGGCCGATCACCGACTGGAAGTCGCGGACCAGCTCCGGATAGGGGTGCGGGCCGGCGGCGGTACCGATGATGTAGAAGGTGTCCTCCACATTGGCGACCCAGTCGCGCAGGCCCTCGTTCATCGCGTCCTTGAGCGTCGCCGCGCCGCTGGTGACCGGCACCACTTCGGCGCCGAGCAGCTTCATGCGGAACACGTTGGGCTGCTGCCGGGCAACATCGGTCGCGCCCATATAGATCACGCAGGGCAGGCCGAAGCGCGCGCAGACGGTGGCGGTCGCCACGCCGTGCTGGCCGGCGCCGGTCTCGGCGATGATCCGCGTCTTGCCCATGCGGCGGGCCAGCAGGATCTGGCCGATGCAATTGTTGATCTTGTGCGCGCCGGTATGGTTGAGTTCGTCGCGCTTGAACCAGATCTCGGCGCCCATGCCCTCGGGCGCGTTCTCGCGCAGCGCCTCGGTCAGCCGCTCGGCATAATAAAGCGGGCTGGGGCGGCCGACATAATGTTCGAGCAGGTCGTCGAACTCGGCCTGGAAGGCGGGATCGGCCTTGGCGGCGGTGTATTCGCGCTCCAGGTCGAGAACCAGCGGCATCAGCGTCTCGGCGACGAAGCGTCCGCCGAACTGGCCGAAATGCCCGCGGTCGTCGGGCTGGGCGCGGAAGGAGTTTGGTGCGGTCATGATCGGGCCACGGCTTTAAGGAAAGCGGCGATCTTGTCCACATCCTTGATGCCCGGCGCGGCCTCGATGCCCGAAGAGACATCCACCAGCCCCGCGCCGGTGACGCGGATCGCCTCGGCCACATTGCCCGCGTCCAGCCCGCCGGAGAGAATCCAGGGCAGGGGATGGGCGAAGCCGTCGAGCAGGGTCCAGTCGAAGCGCAGTCCGGTGCCGCCGGGGACCTTCGCGCCTTCGGCGGCCTTTGCGTCGTAGAGCAGCCGATCGGCGGCACCGCGGAAGCCGGCGGCGGGGACGAGATCGGCGCGGGTCTTCACCGCCAGCGCCGCCCAGGTCTCGAGGCGCGTGCGCGCCTTCACGGCGGCGGTGCGCTCCGGCGTGACCTTGTGGAGCTGGATCACATCCAGCCGGCCGGCGGCGATGGCGGCATCGAGCAGCGCGTCGTCGGGATCGACGAACACGCCGACGCGCCGGACCTGGTCCGGCACGCGCGCGGCGAGTCCCTGTGCCTTGTCGAAACTGAGATGGCGCGGGCTCGGCGGGAAGAAGACGAAGCCGATATGGCTCGCCCCACCGGACACGGCGGCGTCGAGCGTCTTGGGCGTGGACAGGCCACAGATTTTCGCGGTTGCGGGCATGGTCCGCCTGTAGGCGCTAGACCAGCGGCTTGGCCAGCACCGTCATGAACAGCGGCGGATCGAGCGGAATGGGAAAGTCGCGGCGCTCGCCGGTTTCGGCATAGCCGCGGCGCACATAATACTCGATCAGCTTGCGGCGTTCCTCGATCACCGTCATCTCCATCCGCGTGCAGACGAAGCCGTCGCGGGCATGGCCCTCGGCGGCGGCGATCAGCTGGCGACCGAGCCCTGCGGCTTGGCGTAGCGGATCGATGCAGAGCAGCCCGAGATAGGCGGTGCCACCGCCGCGGTTCGCGACGTTGACGCAGCCGATCGGGGCGTCGTCTTCCCAGGCGCTGAGCAACACCTGCGCCGGATCCTCGACGATGGCGGTGAGCGTACGGAGATCGGTGCGCGGCCCATCGATAAGGTCGGCCTCGTGCGTCCAGCCCTGGCGCGCGGTTTCGCCGCGATAGGCGCGCTCGATGACCGGGTGGATCGCCGGGAGGTCGGCAGGAGTGGCAGGGCGGATGGTGAGGGGCATGGCCGTTCCCGAGATTCGCCTCCTTTGTAGAAGGAGAGAACCTTCAGCGATCAGAGCGTCGCCGCGATCGCCCGCGCGGCCGCGTCCGGATCCTCGGCCTGGGTGATCGGCCGGCCGATCACCAGGATCGAGGCGCCGGCATCCACCGCGCTACGCGGCGTCACCACGCGCTTCTGGTCGCCGACATGCGCATCGGCGGGGCGCACGCCGGGAACGACGAAGAAGCCGTCCTTCCACGCCGCATGCGCCGCCTTCACCTCTTCGCCCGAGCAGACGATGCCGTCGACGCCCGCCGACTTTGCCAGTTCGGCCAGCCGCATCACCTGCTCGTGCGGATCGGGCTTGAGGCCGATTGCGGTCATGTCGTTGCCGTCGAGGCTGGTCAGCATCGTCACCGCGACGACCTTGGTTCCCTCGGGCGCGGCGGCCTTGGCGTCTTCCAGCATCGCCCGCCCGCCAGCGGCGTGGACGGTGAGGATCGCCGGATTGAGCGGCCGCAGCGCCTGGATTGCCTTGGCGACGGTGTTGGGGATGTCGTGGAACTTGAGGTCGAGGAAGATCGGCACGCCGATCTCGGCCATCTCGTGCACGCCGTGGCGACCGTTCGCCATGAAGAATTCGAGGCCCAGCTTGATCCCGCCGACATGGTGGCGGACCTTCGTGGCGAGCGCCTTGGCCTTCTCCAGCTCGGGCGTGTCGAGCGCGACATAGATGCGGCTGCTCATGCGCGCGGCTCCTCGATCGCTGGCGTCTCGACCACCGGATCGAAGCGCGGCGCAGGCGTGGCGGGGATCGAACGGAGGTCGGCGAGCGCGCGCTCCAGGCCGGCGAAGCGCTGCCGCATCCGCCAGCGCAGCGTCTGATAGGCGACCAGCATCGGCAGGAACCCGGCGAGGAACACGACGATCAGCAAGAGCGGCAGGCTGATATCGGCGACGAGACCGCCCCAGAGCTGGATGCTCACGCGCTGCTCGCCATTGTAGATCACGAACCCGGCGATCACGCCGCCGAGCAGGAGCCACAACAGCACCTTCAGAAACCGCATTCCGCTCCCTTCCTGGCAAATCCTGCGCGCCTTCTAGGCCCGAGCGGCCCCGCTTGCCAAGGCTCAGCCGATTTCGGCGCGCAGTTCGGCGATCAGCCCGGGGATGGCGGTGAGGGCAGGCGCCTCCTCGTCGAGGATGGCGTGGAAGGCGCGGCGCTTGAGCGCGGCGATATGCTCGGCGTCGGGGCGCGCTTCCTTGTCGAGCGTGGAGAGCACAATGTCGATCAGCCGGTCGGCGCCGTTGAGGCGGCCCCAGAGATAGTCGTTCTCGCGGTAGGCTCGACTGAAAAAGGCGCCGAAATTGTTGAACTGGTTGCCCTTGAGCATTGCCGCCACACCGCCGGTACGGATCGCCTTGGCATCCTCGGGGGAGATGCGGTCGACGCGGATGGGATCGAACTCGTCCATGCCTTCGCCCTGGAGGAGCGGCAGCGTCGCGATGTCGAAGAAGGGGAAGCCGAGATAGGCGAGCAGCATCGGTCGTCGCAGCTCCTTCGACAGTGCGCTGAACCCGGCGGAGAGGGCTTCGTCGGTCTGGCGGTCGAGTGCGCGGAGCTGCATCCGCTCGGCCAGCGTGTCGAGCACCGCGGCGGGTTCGCTCGCCAGCCGATCCTCGAGATCGGCGAAGGTGTCCGAGCGCTTGAGCTCGAGATAGGCCGCCAGCGCGCCATAGATCGCATCGCGCATCGGCCGCATCGCGCCGCGCGGGGCGGACTGTTCCAGCTCGGCGAGTCGCCGGGCGAGCAGGCGCAGGCGGCGGATGCGAAAGCCGAGGTCGTGGCCGCGCAGGAAATCGAGCGCTTCGGGCGACGCCCCGCCGGGCAACGACGCGCCGAACCGATCCGCGCCGCGCGTCCGCACCGCCTCGCGCAGCCGCCGTCCGAGCGAGCGGAGGCGCTGCCCATCCTGCTGGCCGGCGAGTGCCTGCAGCAGCCGCGCCGTCCGGTCGATCGCGCCGTCGACCTTGAGCAGCGCATAGGCGGTATGGCCGTACCCCGCCTTGGCAGCAGCGGCGACCTGCGCGCGCTTGCGCCACGCGGCGAGCCGCTTGGGCGTCGGGTAGTCGAGCCACAGCGTGTAGCCGAACAGCGACTCGACCTGCGCCTCCACCTCGGCCCGGATCTCGGAGACGATGGCGAGCATGCGCTCGATCCGGTCCGAGCGGGCGGCGATCATGTCGAGATTGTCGCGAATCGGCTGTTTGCGGGGCAGTTCGGACAGTGCCCCGATCAGCGTCGAGAAGAAGCCGGGGCGCTCCTGCCGGGGGCCGTAGAAGTCGAACCGCATGTCGGGCGTCGGGTCGAGGAAGACGAAGCGGCGGTCTACCTGGCGGCGGGCAGGGCGCTCGCGCAACGCGTCCATCGCCGGACCGAACGGCGCGTTGGCGAGCACCGATCCGTCGATCAGCACCGCTTTTTCGGCACGGCTTTCCGCCCATTGCTCGGGGAGCGCGCGCTGGAGGAAGGCGTCGCGGCCGGCCCAGGTCTCGCCGCGATCGGCAAGGACCTTGTCGAGCTCTTCCACCATCAGCGGCGGGAAGGCGCCGGGGAAGCTGGAGGTCGCGCGAGCAGCGAAGCCCAGGGCAGCGGGATGAGCGATGCCGGTGCCGCGGCCGTGGTCGGTGAAGCTGAAGACGAGCCGATGCTCGGTCTCGATCACTTCCGGGGGCGTGTTGAGACGCAGCGTCTCGGCATGGCCGCGAAAATCGGTGGCGGTGACGAACAGGTCGAGCGGCTGGCCCTCGGGGAGAAGCCGGCGTTCGGCCGGGCCCTTGGCCATCTTGTCGAAGGCATTCAGCAGCGTCTTGAGCAGTTGCTCGCCTCCGAAAGGCGGCTCGAACCAGCGCGAGCGGACGAAGCGTTCCAGCTTCTCGCGAACCTCCGCACGGGATCCTGCCTCAACCGTCTCCTCGACGCCGTGTTCTCGGCTGGATAGCATCCAGGCGATCGGCTTGGCCCAGATCTTGGCGAAGCGGTGCGACGGCCCCTGGCTGGGGGCGAGCAGCGCGTCGACATCGGCATGGTCAAGCCACATCGCGGTCAGCGGATCAAGCGACTGGCCGGTGGCGATCGCCTGCGCCAGGAACACCGCGTTGATCCCGCCGGCGCTGGCACCCGAAAGGATATCGACCAGCACGCGCAGGTTGAGCCCGCTGCGGTCGCGGATGTCCTCGATCAGCTCGCGATAGACGCTCTGGAGCGGCGTGCCCTCGCGCTCGGCACAGCTGGCGCGGGCGAGATGCCACACCTCCTTGGTGATGCCGTGCATGTACACCGCAAGGCTGATCCCGCCATAGCAGACCAGCGCCAGCCGCAGCTCCTTTTCCTGCGCCTCGTGCATCAGCGGTGCCGCACCTCCGCCCAGACGGGAAGGTGATCCGAGGCAGTGCGCGCTGCCAGGCTGTGGTGCACCCCGGCCTCGCCGAACTGAAGGTCGGGCGAGGCCATGATCCGGTCGAGTCGCGCCATCGGGCGGCGGGCGTGGAAGCTCTTGCCGGTCGCCGCGAAGGCGAAATGCTGGGCGAAATCGCGCAGGCAGCCGCGCTCGGCGCTCCATTCGTTGAGGTCGCCCATCATCACCGTCGGCATCGGCGGAAGATCGGCGAGCTGGGTAAGGATCGCGTGCGCCTGCCGCCGCCGCCACAGGCCGGACAGATCGAGGTGCATGCCCAGAACGCGGAGCGGCTGACCCTGAATGCGAAGATCCGCCATCACCGCGCCGCGCGGCTCCAGCGTCGGCAGATGGAGCGCCGCGCAGCCGAGGATCTCGGCCTCCTTGCGGACCAGCAGCGCATTGCCGTGCCAGCCCATCGATCGCGCGCGCATGCCGAAATGGACCGGCTTCCACGGGCTATGTTCGGCGAGCAGGCTCTGGGTGAGCACGGCCTCGCGCGCGCCAAAGCGGCGATCGGCCTCCTGCAAGGCGATCACGTCGGCGTCGACCTCGAGCAGTACCTCGAGCGTCCTCTCCGGTCGGCGTCGTCGGTCGGTGCCGATCGACTTCCGCATGTTATAGCTGGCGACCTTGATCATCCGCGCCCCTTATCGGCGCGGGCACTATGGCTGCACAAGTCTCAATAACCCGTTTCGCCCCGTTCGCGCTGGCCCGCCGCCGCTTCTGCCGCGGCGAGCAGACTGCGGCCGGTTGCCTCGGCCGCCTCGGGAGTCATCGCGACGGCGACGCCATTGGGGCCGTCGAGCAGCACCAGCCCGAGTTCGGCAGTGGCGATCCCGCCTTCTTCCTCCGGCGTGAGCGCCGAGTCCTTGGCCATGTGCGTGACTTCCCCATGTGCGGTATTGACGGGGATGAACGCGGGATCACGGCCAAATATCCGCGGATTTTCAGCCGCGAAGCCACTCGGCGAGCGTTTTGGCGTAGAGCTTGTGCTCCTCCGCCAGCACGCGAGCGGCGAGGCCGTCGGCGGTGTCCCCGGGAAGGATCGGTACCCGCGCCTGTCCCAGCACCTCGCCGCCATCGAGTTCCTCGGTAACGATATGGACCGAAGCGCCCGCCTCCGCGTCGCCGGCGTCGATCGCGCGGGCATGGGTGTCGAGCCCCTTGTACTTGGGCAGCAGCGAGGGGTGGATGTTGACGATACGGCCGCGCCAGCGCGCGACGAAATCGTCGGAGAGCAGCCGCATATAGCCGGCAAGCGCGATCGCCTCGACGCCGGCATCGCGCAGCGCGGCGTCGATCTTCGCTTCGTACTCGGCCTTGGGCATGCCCTTGGGGCTCTGCGCGAAGGTCGGCACGCCGCGCTCGGCGGCCCAGGCGAGCCCGGCCGCTTCCGGCTTGTCGCTGGCGACGAGGGCAACGGTGTAGGGGCAGTCCGGCGCCGCGGCGGCCTCGACCAGCGAGGCCATGTTCGATCCGCGGCCCGAGATCAGGATGCCAAGTCGCTTCTTCACTTCATTCCCCTCCCGCAGGCGGGAGGGGGGAATGCACGCAATCACCCATGGTGCGTGGCGCTCCACGGCGCGCGTGCGCTCCAGGTCTCGCCGCCGCCGACCACGGTGCAGCCGCGCTCGCCCGCTTCGATCGAGCCGATGGTGAACACCGTCTCGCCCGCTGCGGTCAGTGCTGCCGACACCGCCTCGGCCTGATCGGCGGCGACCGCCGCGACCATGCCGATGCCGCAGTTGAAGGTGCGCGCCATTTCCTCCGGTTCGATCTGGCCCTGCGCCTGCAGGAACGCCATCAGCCGCGGCAGCGGCCAGGCATCGGCGTCGATCCGGGCATGGGTGCCCTCGGGCAGCACGCGGGGGACATTCTCCAGCAGCCCGCCGCCGGTGATGTGGGCGAGGCCGTGGATATTGCCCTTGCGCAGCTCTGGCAGCAGGCTGGCGACGTAGATCCGAGTCGGCGCCATCAGCGCGTCGATCAGCAGCCGCTCCTGATCGAACAGCGCCGGGCGGTCGAGCTTCCAGCCCTTGTCCGCTGCGAGTCGCCGCACCAGCGAGAAGCCGTTCGAGTGCACGCCGTTCGAGGCGAGACCGAGCAGCACGTCGCCGGGCGCGATCTTCTTGCCGTCGAGCAGCCGGTCGCGCTCGACCGCGCCGACGCAGAAGCCGGCCAGGTCATAGTCGCCGTCCGCATACATGCCCGGCATCTCGGCGGTCTCGCCGCCGATCAGCGCGCAGCCGGCCTGTCGGCAGCCTTCGGCGATGGAGGCGATCACCCGCTCGGCGACGGCGTTGTCGAGCTTGCCGCTCGCATAATAATCGAGGAAAAACAGCGGCTCGGCACCCTGGACGATCAGATCGTTGGCGCACATCGCGACGAGGTCGATGCCGACGCCGTCGTGGTGGTTGTGCTCGATCGCCAGCTTCAGCTTGGTGCCGACGCCGTCGTTCGCCGCGACCAGCAGCGGATCGGTGAAGCCCGCCGCCTTCAGGTCGAAGATGCCGCCGAAGCCGCCCAGATCGGCGTCCGCGCCGGCGCGCCGGGTGGAACGGGCAAGCGGGCCGATGGCGCGCACCAGCGCATTGCCCGCCGCAATCGAAACGCCCGCCTGGGCATAGGTGTAAGGGCCATGGCCCGCCTTGGTCTCGCTCATGGGCGACGCCCTAGCCACAACGCGCTTGGATTTCCACGCCCGGTTCGCCAAAAGGGCGCCCGCATGCAGTTTCGCCGTCCCAAAACCGTCCTTGGCGCCCTTTCGGCGCTCGCGCTCGCCGGTGCGGGCATCATGGCGGCACGCGGGCAGGGCGGCGCGCCCGCCGTCCCCGTGGGTGCGGCCGGAAGCTTCGAGATCAGCGGCGTCAAGGTCGACGTGTCGGGCAAGACGGCCGAGATCGCGCGGCAGGGCGGCTGGCGGATCGCGCAGCGCAAGGGCTGGTCGATGCTGTCGCAGCAGCTCACCGGCAAGCCGGGCGCGCTCTCCGATTCGGCCTTGGACGCGATCGTCAACGGCATCGTCGTCGAGCGCGAGCAGATCGGGCCCAACCGCTATATCGCCAGCCTCGGTGTGCAGTTCGATCGCGCGAAGGCCGGCTCCATCCTCGGCGTGTCGATCGCCGTCACCCATTCGCCGCCGATGCTGCTGGTGCCGCTGCAATATTCGGGCGGCGTCGGCCAAGTGTTCGAGCGCGACACCGCCTGGGCGCGCGCCTGGAACCGGCTGCGCGCGGCGGGCAGCACGATCGACTATGTCCGCCTGCGCGGCACCGGCGCGGACAAGCTGCTGGTCAATACCGGCCAGACGCTGCGGCATGGCCGCAACTGGTGGCGGACGATCCTAGACCAATATGGTGCGGTCGACACGCTCGTTGCCGAGGTGCAGCTGCGCCGCGACTATCCGGGTGGGCCGATCGTCGGCATCTTCTCGGCCACGCACGGCCCGGACAAGGATCCGATTACCAGTTTCGCACTGCGGATCGACAATGGCGATGCGATCGACGCGCTGTTCGACACCGCCGTGTCGCGCATCGACAAGGCCTATCAGGCGGCGCTGGCAGACGGCCGGCTCCATACCGATGCGGTGCTGGCCGCGCGGCCGCCGGTCGCCCAGCCAGCCGCGCCGGCGCCCGAGGAGACCCCGCTGCCGACGCCGCTGCCGAGCGTCGAATCCAGCGCTTCCCCAACCGCCGCTACCACGTCGCTATCGGTGCAGGTCGACACCCCCAATGCAGCCGCGGTCAATGCGTCGGAAAGCGCGGTGCGCGGCGTGCCCGGCGTGCGCAGCGCCGCCACCACCAGCCTCGCGCTCGGCGGTATTTCGGTGATGCGCGTCTCGTTCGACGGATCGCAGGCCGCGCTGCGCGCCGCGCTCGAGTCGCGCGGCTGGAGCGTGCAGGAAGGGCCGGGCGTCCTCCGCATCCGTCGCGGCGCCGCGCCGCAAGCATCGCCGACCCCCAAGGCGCAATGAGCCAGCTCCGCCTGCCGCTGGGCCTGCCCGAGGCGAGCGAGATGGACTTCCTGGTCAGCGACTCGAACGCCCGCGCCGTCCAACAGCTCGAACATTGGGCGACCTGGCCGGTGATGGCCGCGCTGCTGGTGGGCCCGCGCAAGTCCGGCCGCAGCCTGCTCGCGCGGATCTTCGCGGCCAAGAACGGCGCGACGATCATCGACGATGCCGAGCGCGCCGACGAGGCCGACATCTTCCACGCCTGGAACGACGCCCAGGGCGCGCGCCGCCCGCTGCTGATCGTTGCCGATGCCGCGCCGCCGCTGTGGGACATCGCACTGCCCGATCTACGCTCGCGCCTTGCCGCTTCGCCGCTGCTCGAGATCGGTCCGCCCGACGATGCGCTGCTCCCGCTGCTGCTCGAACGCGCCTTCACCCGCCACCTGCTCCACGCCACGCCCGCCGTGATCGCCTGGATCGCCAAGCGGATCGAGCGCAGCCATGTCGCCATCCTGCGCGTTGCCGATGTGCTGGAAATGGAGACTGACGGCCGTTTGTCGATCCCGGTGGTGAAGTCTACACTCCAGGCTGCAAGCCTTTTGACGCATTCCGACGATAGCGAGAGCGAATGACCGAATCCGCCGCACCTGCGACCATCGCCCCCGCCGATCCCACCGAAGCGCGCTATTTCAACCGCGAGCTCTCCTGGCTGGCCTTCAACCGCCGCGTGATGGAGGAGGCGTGCAACCCCGCCCATCCGCTGCTCGAGCGGCTGCGCTTCCTCTCGATCTCGGGCAGCAATTTCGACGAATTCTTCATGGTCCGCGTGGCAGGCCTGATGGGCCAGCAGCTCCAGAATATCGATACGCGCTCGGCCGACGGGCTCACCCCGGCGCAGCAGCTGGAGGCGATCTCCGCCGAAGCCGCCACGCTCGCGGACGAGCAGCAGGCGGTGTGGGTGGATATCCGCGCGCAGCTCGCGGTCGCCAATATCTTCGTGCTCGAGGCCGATGCGATCGAAGGCGAGACCGAGCAATGGCTCGCCAACCATTTCCGCGAGCAGATCTTTCCGATCCTGACCCCGCAGGCGCTCGACCCCGCGCACCCGTTTCCGTTCATCCCCAACCAGGGATCGAGCGTGATCTTCAACCTGCTGCGCAAGTCCGATCGCGAGCCGATCCAGGAACTGGTGATGCTGCCGACGACGCTCAAGCGCTTCGTCCGCCTGCCGGGCGCACCGGCGCGCTATGTCGCGATCGAGACGCTGATCAAGCATTTCTGGGAGCTGCTCTTCCACGGCTACGAAATGCTGGGCGCCGCCACCTTCCGGGTGCTGCGCGACAGCGACATCGAGATCGAGGAAGAGGCCGAGGATCTCGTCCTCACCTTCCGCTCGGCGATCAAGCGCCGCCGCCGCGGCCGGGTGATCCGCCTGGAGATGGAGGAGGGCATCGCCCCCGATCTCGAAGCGGTGCTCAAGGAAGAGCTTGGCGGCAGCGACGCGCTGCTCACCGAGACCGGCGGGTTCCTGGGTGTCGGCGACCTGTCGATGCTGGTCGACGAGGATCGTCCGGACCTGAAGTTCACGCCCTTCTCGGCGCGCTTCCCGGAGCGGATCCGCGAATATGGCGGGGATTGCTTCGCGGCGATTCGCGCCAAGGACATCATCGTCCACCACCCGTACGAGACGTTCGACGTCGTCCTCAGCTTCCTCCAGCAGGCGGCGGCGGATCCGGACGTGGTGGCGATCAAGCAGACGCTCTACCGCGCCGGCAAGCAGCCCGCGGTGATCAACGCGCTGATTGCCGCGGCGGAGGCTGGCAAGTCGGTCACCGCGGTCGTCGAGCTCAAGGCGCGGTTCGACGAGGAGCAGAACCTGTATTGGGCGACCGCGCTGGAGCGCGCCGGCGTGCAGGTCGTCTACGGCTTCATCGACTGGAAGACCCACGCCAAGGTCTCGATGGTCGTGCGTCGCGAGGGCGATCGCTACCGCACCTACTGCCATTTCGGTACCGGCAACTACCACCCGATCACCGCGCGGATCTACACCGACCTCAGCTTCTTCACCGCAGACCCGCGGATGGGGCGCGATGCGGCGCAGATCTTCAACTACGTCACCGGCTATGTCGAGCCGCAGCATCTGGAGTTGCTCGGCATCTCGCCGCGCGACCTCCGCAAGCGCCTTACCGCGCTGATCGAGGAGGAGATCGAGCATGTCCGTGCCGGGCGGCCCGGCACGATCTGGGCGAAGATGAACTCGCTGGTCGACCCCGCGATCATCGAAAAGCTGTATCAGGCGAGCGCCGCCGGCGTGCAGATCGAGCTGATCGTGCGCGGCATCTGCTGCCTGCGCCCGGGCGTCGCTGGCATGAGCGAGAATATCCGCGTGAAGTCGATCGTCGGCCGCTTCCTGGAGCACAGCCGCATCTGGGCGTTCGGCAACGGCAAGGTGCTGCCCAATGACGATGCCAAGCTCTATATCTCCTCGGCCGACTGGATGCAGCGCAACTTCGATCGCCGCGTCGAGTTCATGTTGCCGCTGCTCAACAAGACCGTGCACGACCAGGTGCTCGACCAGGTGATGGTCGCCAACCTGCTGGACAACGAACAGAGCTGGCTGCTCGCGCCCGACGGCCATTACGACCGGATCGTCCCGGGCGAAGACGGGGAATTCAACCTGCACCGTTATTTCATGACCAACCCCTCGCTCTCGGGCCGCGGCGCCGCCGTGGAGGCGCGCAAGCCGGTGCCCAAATTGTCGCCGCGCAAGCGTCGCCTCGCGGCGAAGGGCGGCTGAGCGGGTGGCCACGGCCCTGTTCCGCACGCCGCGCGCCCAGTCGGAGGGCGCCCGGCCGCGTACGGCGATCATCGATATCGGCTCCAATTCGATCCGCCTGGTCGTCTATGAAGGCCCGGCGCGGCTGCCGGCGATCCTGTTCAACGAGAAGGTGATGGCCGGGCTCGGCAAGGGACTGGCCGAAACCGGCGCGATCCATGCCGGCGGCCTTGCCAGCGCGCGGGCGGCGCTCGGCCGATTCGCGCTGCTCGCCCGGGAGATGCAGGTGAGCGAGCTGCGCACCGTCGCTACCGCCGCGGTGCGCGATGCCTCCAATGGCGGCGAGCTGATGGCGATGGCGAGGGCGCTGAACCTGGAGGTCGAGCTGCTCTCGGGCGTCGAGGAGGCAACGGCCGCCGGGCTTGGCGTGCTCTCGGGCATTCCGGAAGCCGATGGTGTCGTCGGCGATCTCGGAGGGGGCAGCCTGGAGTTGGTCCGCGTCGTCGCGGGCACGGTGACGGACCGCGCCTCCTTCCCGCTCGGCGTGCTGCGCCTCGGCGCGATCCGCGGGCGCGGCAAGGGCGTGCTGGAGCGCGAAGTCATCCGCATGGTCGAGGCGGCGGGCTGGAAGGGGCGGGGCAAGGGCCTGCCCTTCTACATGGTCGGGGGATCCTGGCGCTCGCTCGCCAAGCTCGACATGCACCTCAGCAATTATCCGCTGCCGATCGTCCATCATTACCCGCTGGCGATCGACCGGGTGGAGGAACTCGGCCGGCGCGTCGAAGGCGCCACCAAGGCCGATCTCAAGACCGTGCCCGATTTGTCTAGCGCGCGCATTCCCTCGCTGGCCGATGCGGCGGCGCTGCTCGTCGCGGTGACCAAGCAGTTGGGCAGCAGCGGCACGATTGTCTCCGCGTACGGGCTGCGGGAAGGCTTGCTGTTCCAGCGCCTCTCGACCGAAGAGCGGCTCCAGGACCCGCTCATCGTCGCGGCGCGCGAGGAAGGGCAGCGCTCCGGGCGCTTCCCCGAGCATGGCGATCTGCTCGATGCCTGGCTCGCGCCGCTTTTCCGCGATGGTCCGGAATGGTCGCGACTGCGCCACGCCGCCTGCCTGCTCGCCGATGTAGGCTGGCGCGCGAACCCCGAGTTCCGCGCCGAACGGGGCATGGAGATCGGGTTGCACGGCAATTGGGTGGGCATCGATGCGGCCGGTCGCGCGATCGTGGCGCAGGCCTTGTACACCTCGCTGGGTGGTGCGATCGATAGCCCCGCGCCGCTAGAACGGCTGGCGTCGCCCGAAGCCTTGGCCGAGGCCAAGCGCTGGGGCCTCGCGATGCGGCTGGGCCAGCGGCTGAGCGGCGGGGTCGCGCGGCCGCTCAAGCGCTCGCGGCTGCGGCTGGAGGGTCCGTCGCTGGTGCTCAGCCTCGCCGATGGCGACGAGCCGCTCTACGGCGAGGCGGTGGAGAAGCGCCACCGCGCGCTGGCGCTCGCGATGGCGAAGGAGCCGGTGCTGGAGACGTGAACCTGCGCTCTACGCCGTCATCCCGGCGAACGCCGGGATCCATTGGCCTGGCGCTTGCGGCTCCATCTGGAACGTAGAGGCTTCTGGATCCCGACTTTCGTCGGGATGACGGCTGAGAAGGTGTGCCCCCTCAGGCCGCCAGCCAGTCCTTCAGCGCCGCCCGCGCCCGATCGGTATACATCCGCTTGCGATCGGCCTTCTTGGTGCGCCCCTCGATCGGCGGGAACAGCCCGAAATTGACGTTCATCGGCTGGTAGGTCTCGATCTCCGCCTCACCGGTGATGTGCGAAAGCAGCGCGCCCAGCGCCGTCTCGCGCGGCGGAGCAGGCAGCTCGATCCCGGCAATCTCCGCCGCAGCGAAGCGCCCGGCCAGCATCCCGATCGCGGCGCTCTCGACATAGCCTTCGCATCCGGTGATCTGCCCGGCGAAGCGTATATTGGGCGCGCTCTTCAGGCGCAGCGTGCCGTCGAGCAGTTCCGGCGAGCGCAGGAAGGTGTTGCGGTGCAGGCCGCCGAGGCGCGCGAACTCGGCATTCTCCAGCCCCGGGATGGTGCGGAACAGCCGCACCTGCTCGGCATATTTGAGCTTGGTCTGGAAGCCGACCATGTTCCACAAGGTGCCGCTGGCATTGTCCTGGCGCAGCTGCACCACCGCATAGGGCCAGCGCCCGGTGCGCGGATCGTCGAGGCCGACGCCCTTCATCGGCCCGTAGCGCAGCGTGTCGACCCCGCGTTCCGCCATCACCTCGATCGGCATGCAGCCTTCGAAATAGGGGACATTCTCCCACTCGCGGAACTCGGTCTTCTCGCCCGCCATCAGCCCGGCGTGGAATTCGAGATACTGTTCCTTCGACATCGGGCAGTTGATGTAATCCTTGCCCGATCCCTTGTTCCACCGGCTCTGGAACCAGGCGGTTTCCATGTCGATCGACTCGCGGTGGACGATGGGGGCGATCGCGTCGAAAAAGGCGAGGCTGTCCTTGCCCGTCGCGCGGCCGATGCTTTCCGCCAGCATGGGCGCGGTCAGCGGGCCCGTCGCAACGATGGTGCGGCCCTCGGCAGGCAGCGTGTCGACGCGTTCGCGGACGATGGTGATGTTCGGGTGCGCCTCCAGCGCCGCGGTCACGCCGTCGGCAAAGCCGTCGCGGTCCACCGCGAGCGCGGAGCCAGCGGGCACCTTGTGGATGTCGCCCTGGATGAGGATCAGCGAACCGAGGGCGCGCATCTCCTGGTGGAGCAGGCCGACCGCGTTGCTGTCGGCATCGTCCGAGCGGAAGCTGTTCGAGCAGACGAGTTCCGCAAGCCGATCGCTCTGGTGCGCCGGGGTCATTTCCCCGGAGCCGCGCATCTCCGACAGGCGGACCTTATACCCGGCCTGGGCCAGCTGCCATGCGGCTTCCGATCCGGCGAGGCCGCCGCCGATGATATGGATGTCGTGGCCGGGCATGGGCGTACTCTAGCTGTTGGAACGGGGAAGCAGGCGGACATAGTCCCCCCGGCTCATCGCGCAACCCCTCCGGCTTCCGCCCGCCGTGCGATCACCGCCAGCACGTTGCTCGACACGTCGCCGAGGAACAGCTCGCCCCACAGCCGGGCATACCAGTTGACCGGCGTACGCACCCGATAGCGCGTGGTGAGCGTCAGCCGCGTGCGTCCGTCGGACAGCGGCTCCAGCGCATAGCCGCCATCGGTGATCCGGTAATAGGCGCTGTCGGGCATCAGGTGACGGTCCTGCAGCTTCCAGCCTTCCATCTCGTCCTTGTCGAAGCGGAAGCGCCACCAGAGGCGCCTGGCCGGCTGCCAATCCGTGATCACTTCCTTGAACGACAGGCCCTGCTGCCAGCGGACATGGCGGATCGCGCCGGGTCCGGTGCCGACCAGCGTGGCGCTGACCGGGCGGGGCACGCGGATCACGTCCTGCGAAAGGTTCCACGTTCCTTCGCTTGGCGCGATCGTCCCCACGCCCTGGGCGAGCGGCCAGATCGTTGCGGGATCCGCCGCGATCACGATCGATCGGCGCACGACGGCCTCCGCGACGGGCAGGGGGACGTAAGGCTCGGCCTGCATCGCCAGCACCGGCACGAGCAGCAGTGCGCTGGACCGCAGCATCTGTCCTGCATCATCCTCGCGCGGCCCGAACCAGCGCCAGGCGAGAATGCCGCCAAGCGTACTGAGCCCGTACCAGATCGGTGCGAGCATCACGATGCAGAGGATACCCTCGTAGAGAAACACGACCGAGGTCGACACTACCGCTACCAGCAGCGCCACGGGAATCTTGCGCGTGTAGAAGGCGCGCGAGCGCTCGCGAAACGGGTCTGCGATCCCCAGGATGAACGCGGTCACGGCAGCCGGCAGGATCACGAGGAAGGAAAAGCTGATCAGCCCGCTGGGGTTGGCGGCGGTGAGCAGCAGATAGACGGCGAGGCAGAAGGCGAGGCCGGCCGCCAGCGCGCACGCGATCCGGATCGCCGCCTTGCGGCGACGGGGAGAAAGTTCGGTCATAGGAAACTCCTTTCGCCGCGGCGGCCGACTATCCGTCGCGCTTGCCCGGCAGGAACGTCGCAATTCGGCGGCCCAGCTTCATCAGCGTGACCAGGGTTGGCTTGGGCAGCTGGCGCATCTGGTCGTACCAGTCGCCCAGCGTGGTGATGAACTGGTGCATCCGCGTGATCCGCTCGCGGAGCTGCTCGGGCGCGTCCTTGTCCGTTGCGAGCCGGTCGGACAACTCGGCCAGCAGCGTCAGCGTGGGGTCGATCTCGCGCCGCTTGCGCTCGGCGGAGATGCGCAGCAGCAGCTCCCAGAGGTCGGTCTCGGCGACGAAATGGTCGCGGCGGTCGCCGTCGATATGGACGCGCCGGACGATGGCATAGGCCATCAGTTCCTTGAGCGCGGTGGAGATGTTCGAGCGCGCCAGGCCGAGCGCCTCGGCGATGTCCTCGGCGGGCAGCGGCGCGTCGGATAGGTACAGCAGCGCGTGGATCTGCGCGACCGAACGGTTCACCCCCCAATGCGTCCCCATTTCTCCCCAATGAAGGATGAAGGCCTTGGCATCGGGATGGTCGCTGATCACGTCACTTCCTCAATTTCTGTAATTTCAGAAATATCGGAATTCGCGATCGTGGTCAATGGCCGGATTGCGATTGCGGCGAAGTCCGGCCGCCGTGCATTCTGCTCCGCGAAGGAGCCCCGATGAAGATCTTCACCATTGGCTATGAAGCCACCACCATGGCCGAGTTCCTCGCCGCGCTTACCAGGGCGGGCGTGCAGCGGGTGATCGACGTGCGCGCGTTGCCGCTGTCGCGCCGGCCCGGCTTCTCCAAGTCGAGCCTTGCCGCAAGCCTGCGCGAGGTGGGCATCGACTATGTCCATCTCAAGCAGCTCGGCACCCCCAAGCGCGGGCGCGACGCAGCCAAGAAGGGCGACGTGGCGACCTTGCGCGAAGTCTATGACGTGCAGCTGGGGCTGCCCGAGGCGCAGGCGCAGGTCGCGCAGATGCATGCGCTGGCGGCGGAGAAGCCGAGCGCGTTGCTCTGCTACGAGCGCGATCCGTGCCATTGCCACCGGACACTGCTGCTGGAGGCGGAGGGCGAGGGGGCGGAGGTGGTCGACCTCTACGCCTGATCCCCAAAAAGGCCGGGGCAGTCCCGTAGGACTGCCCCGTTTAGTTCGGGGAGAGTCGACGCGAGGGGGAACGAAACGCGTCGACAGGGGAGCATTTGCCCGGCCCGTGTTGCAGCCGCGTGTCGCTTCTTTGCCGCGGAGCCGGAAAATTGTCGCGGGTAGGTAGCGGAACCTTCGTTAACCATGAAATCTTAAGATAATTTCCGCGGCGTTTACCGCCTCGCAACGCCTGCGCGTGCAAAGCGGAGCCCAACGCACGCCAGTGGAGCGCTTATGGGTATCGCGGCACGACTGTATCAGGACGGACGCTGGGCCGAGCGGCACAGCGTCGAGCTCGAAGCGACGCTGCGCGATTCGGACTGGGCGCCGGTCGACGTGACGATCGAGGATCTGTCCAACGGCGGCTTCCGCGTCGTCGCAGGCGCCGAGCTCAAGGTGGGCGACGCGATCGCGCTCGGCATCGCCGGGATCGGTACGCGCGAAGCGTCGGTCGTGTGGGGCACCGCGGGCATCTATGGCTGCGAGTTTGTCACCCCGCTGAGCGACGCGGACCTGCGCGCCGCCGTCTCCGGCCCCGCCGCGACCCCGATCGCCTTCCCTAAGACGCCGCTGCCGACGCCCCAGCCCACCCCGCCGGTGGTCGAGGGGTGGAATGCGCCGTCAGGGGAGGAAAAGTTCTCGGTCCGCACTCGGCTGGCGATCATCGTCGGCAGCGCGGTGCTTGCGTGGATGCTGGTGTTCGCGCTCGGCTATGGGCTGTGGGCGCTGGCGGGCGCGCTGCTCCGCTGAGCAACGCGCCGCCGGGCGTCAGGCCGCGGCCTTGCGGCGCTCGGCCATTTCGTCGTTGAGCATTTCGGCGAGCAGGAACGCCAGTTCCAGGCTCTGACCCGCGTTGAGCCGCGGGTCGCAATGCGTGTGGTAGCGGTCCGCCAGGCCCTGCTCGGTGATCGCGATCGCGCCGCCGGTACATTCCGTCACATTCTGCCCGGTCATCTCGGCATGGATGCCGCCGGCGAAGGTGCCCTCGGCGCGGTGGACGGCGAAGAAGCCGCGCACCTCGGCAAGGATCCGGTCGAAGGGCCGCGTCTTGTAGCCGTTCGCCGCCTTGACGACGTTGCCGTGCATCGGATCGCAGCTCCACACCACCGGATGGCCCTCGCGCTTCACCGCGCGGACCAGCTTGGGCAGGCCCGCCTCGATCTTGTCATGGCCATAGCGGGTGATCAGCGTCATCCGCCCCGGCACCCGGCCCGGGTTGAGCGTGTCGAGCAGCCGCAACAGCGCGTCGGGCTCGAGGCTCGGCCCGCACTTCATGCCGATCGGGTTGCCGATGCCGCGCAGAAACTCGACATGCGCCGAGCCCTCGAAGCGGGTGCGGTCGCCGATCCACAGGAAGTGCGCGGACGTATCGTACCAGTCGCCGGTCAGGCTGTCCTGCCGGGTCAGCGCCTGCTCATAGGGGAGCAGCAGCGCCTCGTGGCTGGTGTAGAAGTCGGTGCCCTTGAGCTGCGGGACGGTATCGGGGTTGATCCCGCACGCCTCCATGAAGTCGAGCGCCTCGCCGATCCGGTCCGCCACGTCGGCGAACTTTGCCGACCAGGGGCTCTTGCCCATGAAGTCGAGCGTCCACTTATGGACCTGATGCAAATTGGCATAGCCGCCATTTGCAAAGGCGCGCAGCAGGTTGAGCGTCGCCGCCGACTGGCTGTAGCCCTGCACCATCCGCTGCGGATCGGGGATCCGCGCCTCGGGGGTGAAGGCGATGTCGTTGACATTGTCGCCGCGGTAGCTGGGCAGCTCGACGCCGTCGATCACCTCGGTATCGGCCGAGCGCGGCTTGGCGAACTGGCCGGCCATGCGGCCGAGCTTAACCGTCGGCAGCTTGGAGGCGAAGGTGAGTACGACCGCCATCTGCAGGATCACCCGGAAGGTGTCGCGGATGTTGTTGGGGTGGAACTCGGCGAAGCTCTCGGCGCAGTCGCCGCCCTGTAGCAGGAACGCCTCGCCGCGCGCGACCTTGCCCAGCTCGGCGGTGAGCCCGCGCGCCTCGCCGGCGAAGACCAGCGGCGGATAGCTGCTCAGCTGCCGGGTGGCGGCGTCGAGCGCGCCCTTGTCCGGATATTGCGGCATCTGGCGCGCTTCGGCGCGCGTCCAGCTATCGGGGGTCCAGCTTGCCATTGCACTCTCCACGTCGCGGACGGCGACGTGCCAATCCGCATGATCGGCGATTCCCATCGCCGCAATCTGATTCATCACCTTGGTGTTGGCGCGTTTGCCGTCCGTCTCCCAGCCCTGCACGGTCGAGCCTGGCGTATCGAACCAGGCACCAAAGGCAGCGCGGGTGAGAGTGCGTTCCTCGCGAAACTGGCGGATCTTGGAACCGGCTAACGTCGTCATGCGGGCGCCTTACCCGTCTGGGGTAAATTAGTGCAAGTGTTTTCTTACCCCCGCGGGGTAAAGGTAGGCAGATCGATTGCACGCGGGCGCGGCCGGGTGTAGCCGCGCCGCGATGTACGCATTCGAAGCACAGGCGCTCGACCTTGCCGATCTGGCGGCCCGCGGCCGAGGACGCAGCTTGATCGCACGCGAGGGCGCGGACTTCGCGTCCAACGACTATCTCGGCCTTTCCGATTCGCCGGCGCTGCGCGACGCGGTGGCGGCGGCGCTGGCGCGCGGCGTGCCGATTGGCTCGGGCGGCTCGCGGCTGCTGCGCGGCAACCATGCCGAGCACGAGGCGCTGGAGGCCGAAGCCGCAGCGCTCTTCGGGCGCGAGTCGGCGCTGTATTTCTCCAGCGGCTATGCGGCCAACGCAGCGCTGCTCGCGACCTTGCCACAGCGCGGCGACCTCGTGCTGTTCGACGCACTCGTCCATGCCAGTGCGCATGAAGGGATGCGGCTGGGTCGAGCGGAAACCCGTCACGTTCGGCATAACGATGTTCCCGCCTACGCCGAGGCGATCGCCGGCTGGCGTCGCGAGGGCGGGGCAGGGCGGGTTTGGATCGCGGTCGAGAGCCTCTACAGCATGGACGGCGATGTCGCGCCGCTCGCCGATCTGTCCGCGCTGGCCGAGGCCGAGGGCGCGGTCCTGCTCGTCGACGAGGCGCATGCGACCGGCGTATACGGCCCGCAGGGGCAGGGGCTGGCCCACGGCCTTCCGACCACGAACCTGATTACGCTGCACACCTGCGGCAAGGCGCTGGGCTGCGAGGGCGCGCTGGTCACCGGGCCGGCGATCGTCCGCGACTTTCTCGTCAATCGCGGGCGCGCGTTCATCTTCTCCACTGCGCCGTCGCCGCTGATGGCGGCCGCGGTGCGGGCGGCGCTGCGTATCGTGGCGGAAGGGCACGATCTGCGGTCTGCGCTGGCAGAGCGGATCGCCGCCGCCCGAACCGCGCTCGCGCCGCTCGGCGTCCCTGCTGGCGCCACCCAGATCCTGCCGCTGATCCTCGGCGACGATGCGCGGACCATGGCGGTCGCGGGGGCGTTGCAGGAAAGCGGCTTCGACGTCCGCGGCATCCGGCCGCCAACCGTTTCGGCGGGCACCTCGCGCCTGCGCATCTCGATCACCAACAACGTGTCGCTCGGCCAGATCGCCGCGCTCGCGGAGCGGCTGGCGACGCTTCTTCCCGCAATCGAGCCCATCGCAGCATGACCCAGACCTTCATCGTCACCGGTACCGATACCGGCATCGGCAAGACCGTTTTCGCCGCAGCGCTGGCCGGCGCGCTCGGCGCCCGTTACTGGAAGCCCATTCAGGCAGGCCTGGACGACGGCAGCGACAGCGCGCGCACCACGACGCTGTCCGGCCTGCCGATCGAGTATATTCTTCCCGAGGCCTATCGTCTGGTGACGCCCTGCTCCCCGCACCTGGCTGCCGAGATTGACGGCGTCCGCATCAACCTGGATCGCCTCGCGCTGCCGGAGGTCGACGGGCCGCTGGTAGTGGAAGGGGCTGGCGGCGCCCTGGTGCCGGTGACCCGCGAGATCCTCTACGCCGATGTCTTCGCCCGCTGGGGCAAGCCGGTGGTGCTGGTCGCGCGCACCGCGCTGGGCACGATCAACCACAGCCTGCTCTCGCTCGAGGCACTCCGCGCGCGCGGCGTGCCGATCCACGGCATCGCGTTCGTCGGCGATCCGGTCGAGGACAGCGAGGCGACCATCGCGCAGATCGGCAAGGTCAAGCGCCTCGGCCGCCTGCCGATGCTGCCCGATCTGACGCCCGACGCGCTCGCCCAGGCGTTCGCCGACGCCTTCGACCTGGCGGACTTCGCCTGATGTCCTCGGTCTGGCACCCCTTCACCCAGCATGGCCTCGGCGAGCCGATCCCGATGGTCAGCCGCGCCCGCGACGCGGTGATCCACACCGCGGACGGCCGCAGCTTCATCGATGCGATCTCGTCCTGGTGGGTGACGACGCACGGCCATTGCAACCCGCGGATCATGGCGGCGATCGCCGAGCAGGCGGGCAAGCTCGACCAGATCATCTTCGCCGGCTGGACCCACGAACCGGCCGAAACGCTCGCCGCCGGGCTGCGGAAGATCCTGCCGGACGCGCTTGAACATATCTTCTTCAGCGACAGCGGCTCGACGGCGGTGGAAGTCGCGCTCAAGATGGCGCTCGGCTACTGGCACAATCGCGGCGAGGACCGCAGCCGCATCCTCGTGCTCGAACACAGCTATCACGGCGACACGATCGGCGGCATGTCGGTCGGTGCGCGCGGGGTGTTCAACCGGCCCTATCAGCCGCTGCTGTTCGACGTCGGCACCATTCCTTTTCCGAGCGCGGGGGCCGAGCAGGCAACGCTCGACGCGCTGGAAGCGGAATGCCGCGCCGGTGCCGCTGCCTTCATCGTCGAGCCGCTCGTGCTGGGGGCAGGGGGGATGCTCTTCTATACCCCCGCGCTACTCGCCGAGATGCGCGCCATCTGCACGCGCCACGACGTGCTGTTCATCGCCGACGAGGTGATGACCGGCTGGGGCCGCACCGGCACGCTGACGGCGTGCGAACAAGCGGGCGTGGTGCCCGACATCCTGTGCCTTTCGAAGGGCATCACCGGCGGCGCGATCCCGCTGGCGGTGACGTTGGCGACCGCGCCGATCTTCGCGGCGCATGTGTCCGAGGACCGGGCGCGGATGTTCTTCCACTCCTCCAGCTACACCGCCAACCCGATCGCCTGCGCCGCTGCCGTGGCCAACCTCGCGATCTGGCGCGAAGAGCCGGTGCGGGACCGCATCGCGCAGCTGGGCGCATGGCAGCAGGCGGCGCTGGATGGGCTGGCAGACATCCCGGGCCTGGTCGGTCACCGCCGCATCGGCACGATCGCCGCGCTGGAGATCGAGCAGCCGGAAAATGGTTATCTCTCGGCGATCGCGCCGCGACTGATGGCCTTTGCGCGCGACCGCGGCGTGTTGCTCCGTCCGCTCGGCAACACGGTGTACGTGATGCCGCCCTACAGCATCACGCGCGACCAGCTGGAACAGGTCTGGGGACTGGTGCCCGAATTCCTCGGCGCCTGATCAGCGGCGCGGATAGCGCTGCGCGAACTCGGTATCGCTCATCAGCAGATAACGGATCGCGTCGACGAACGCCCAGACGCCGGTGACCAGCGCGCCGACGATGGTGCAGGTGAGCAGCAGCATCACCACGCCCGACCCGGTTCTGCCGAGATAGAAACGGTGGATGCCGAGCGTACCCAGGAACAGCGCGAGTACCGCAGCGACGATCTTGCTGCGCGGCTCGCCCGTGGGGGCCGGCAGGTCGCCGCCCTCGAGCAGGCGGAAGATGCGGCGGGCGCGCTTGCCGTCGACGTCGAAATCGACCTTGGCGCCGACGACGGGGTGGCGGCTGTCGCTCCAGTCTTCCTGGGTGAAGACATAGCGGCTGCCGTCCTCGCCCGAAATCTGGCCTTCGCCGCTCGACCGATCCACGCCCAACACTTGCCCGCGCATTGCTTCCCCCGAAAAATCGTCGCGTTTTGTGGGGGAGGTACCGGCGGGAAGGCAAGAGGCGATTTGCGAACCAGCCATATCATCCCCCGCCAGGGGGAGGTGGCCTGCGCCAGCGGGTCGGACGGGGAGGATGCCAGAACCTCTCGGCCGTCGTGCTTCCTCCCCCTCCGTCGCCTGCGGCGCCACCTCCCCCTGCCGGGGGAGGAAACGGGGATGCCTACAGCGCCGGCTTCCAGTCCCAGCCGAGCGGGTCGCCGTCCATCACCTCGACCCCTGCCGCGACGAGATCGTCGCGGATGCGATCGGAGCGCTGGAAATCCTTCACCACCCGGGCTTCCTTGCGCTCGACCAGCAGGTCGGCGATCGCCTCGGGCGTGATCGTCGCCTCCTTGGGCTGTACGCGCAGTTCCTCGCGGGTCAGCTCGGAAAGCCGCAGGCCCAGAACCTTGTCGAACTCGGCGAGCGCGGCCAGCCGATCCGCCGGCGCGGTGCGCTTGTCGGCCAGCATCTCGTCGAGCACCGGCAGCGCCTTGGGCGTGTTGAGATCATCCGACACGGCTGCGTCGAGCTTCTCGAGCCACGCCGCCGGTGCGGTACCTTCGCCTTCGGCGCGGGTACGGAGCGCGGTCACCGTCATCACCAGCCGCTTGAGCCGGGTGAGCGCCGCGGCGAGATTCTCGGCCGAGAATTCCAGCTCGCTGCGATACTGCGCCTGCAGGCACAGCAGGCGATAGGCGAGGGGATGCACGCCCGCGTCGATCAGCGACTGGAGCGTGGTGAACCCGCCCTTGGACTTGGACATCTTCCCCTGTCGGTCGACCAGGAAATTGTTGTGCATCCAGAAATGCGCGCCGGTGTCGCCGCAGCCGCAATAGGCCTGGTTCTGCGCGATCTCGTTCGGGTGGTGGATCTCGCGATGGTCGATGCCGCCGGTGTGGATGTCGAACGGCGCGCCGAGATACTGGATGCTCATCACCGAGCACTCGAGGTGCCAGCCGGGCGCACCTTTCCCCCAGGGAGAATCCCATTCCATCTGGCGCTGCTCGCCCGGCGGCGACTTGCGCCAGATCGCGAAGTCCTGCGGATGGCGCTTGCCGTCGACCGGATCGATCCGGCTTTCCGCGGCATCGTCGGCTGCACCTGCGAGGCGGCCATAGTCGGGCACGGTCGTCACGTCGAAATAGAGGCCCGACTCGAGCTCGTAGCAATGCTCGGGTGCGATCTTTTCGGCGAAGGCGATCATCTGCTGGATGTGATCGGTCGCCACCGACCATTTGCTAGGTGCGGCGATGTTCAGGTCGGCGATGTTCTGCTTGAACGCCGCGGTATAGTGTGCGGCGATGTCCCAGATGCTCATCGCCTGGGCGCGCGCGGCCGCTTCCATCTTGTCGTCGCCGGCATCGGCGTCCGATGTCAGGTGGCCGACATCGGTGATGTTGATGATGTGGGTGAGGGGATATCCCTTCCAGCGCAGCACCCTGCTTAGCGTGTCGGTGAACACATAGGCGCGCAGGTTTCCGAGATGGGCGTAATTGTAGACCGTCGGCCCGCACGAATAGACGCGGACGCCCTTGGCGGGGTCGAGCGGCTGGAACGGCTCGATCGAACGGGAAAGCGAATTGTAAAGCGTCAGCGGAGCGTCATGCATGGGCAGCGCATAGCGAACAAAATGCCCGCGACAAACCCGGCTTAGTCCGCCAGCGCGGACGCCTCGGCGATCGCTGCGTTGACCATCGCGCTCCAAACGCGGGCGGGATCGTCGCCGGCAGCGCGGCCGGCCTCGATCATCGTCGCGGTCGGCTCGCGCAGCGTACGCAACACCGCCATCGCCCGGTCGGTCTCGCGCGGCCAGATCGTGTCGACGATCTCGCTCACCGGCCGACCGAGCTCGCCGGCACCCTCGGCATTGGGGCTCAGCATCTCGGCGGCGATGACGCGGGCGATTCGCTCGATCGGCGAGGTGTTGGCGACGCTCGTCATGGTTCAGGCCGCCAGCGGCGGATGGGCAGGGCGGGCGTGGAGCGCGCTGCTGCCGGCCGCGCCGTGATGGAGCGGCAGGGCCGTGCCACAGAACGCGCACTCGGCCGTCATCCGCCCGACCATCCAGTGCGACTGGCCGCAGCCGGGGCAGGGATTGGTCTCGTGCGGGCGGTAGGCCATGCGGTAGCCGGTCAGCGCGCGGCGGATGCCGAAATCGTACATGCGGAAGGTTCCCTCCAATAGGCCGAAAGAACGTTTCCCAGGTGTCATGGTTCCGCGCGCATGTGGGGCGCGGGCCGTCCCGATCCGGGCCAATAGATTAGCTGAACATTGCCTAACGAGCGCATTCAGGATGCAAACAGCGTGTTTGTGCGAATCAGGCTTCAGACGGCGGCCCCCGCTGCCGCCGCGAGGAGATGAAGACATGAAGAAGTTTCTGATCGGCGCCACCATGGCTGCCACGCTGATGACCGGTTCGATCGCCGCGACCCCGGCGGCCGCTCAGGACTGGGGCTATCGCGACGGCTACAACCATTATGACCGCGACTATCGCGACGGCTACCGGGATGCCCGGGACTATCGTGACTACCGCGACTATCGCGACGATCGTCCGCGCTACGCCTATCGCGGTCGCAACTATCGCCGCTGCAGCGACGGCACCGCGGGCACCATCCTCGGCGCGATCGCAGGTGGCCTGCTGGGCGGTGAGATCGGCCGCGGCAGCTCCTATCGCCGCAGCGGCACCGGCATGATCATCGGTGCAGGCGCTGGCGCGCTGGCCGGTCGCGCGGTCGATGGTGGCGATTGCCGCAACGGCCGTTGATCCCGGCAATCAAAGACGAAAGGGCGTCCGCTGCACGGGGCAGCGGGCGCCCTTTTCGTATCAGCGAAGTGGAGAAGGGCGCGCCTGGCGCCGGTGGAGGCCCGAGCCGGAATCGAACCGGCATATACGGATTTGCAGTCCGCTGCGTCACCATTCCGCCATCGGGCCATCCGGAGGTGAGGCGCGGCAAATGCCCTCGGGGTGGGGGTGATGTCAACAGAGTTTCAAAATAACGTCGCACTCGCTTGGCGAGCCCCGCACTCCGCGATAGAAGCCCTGGGACAGCAACAAGTGTATTGCACAACTAATACGGTTGTGCGACAAGCGGAGTGATGATGGCCCTTATGGTCGACCCTGCGCCCCTCGAAGCGCCCCGTTTCGAAGCGATGCGCCACGCCATGGTGGCGAGCCAGCTGCGTACCAACGCAGTGAACGATCCTCGCGTGGTGACGGCGATGTCACAAGTCCCGCGCGAAGTGTTTCTGCCGCCGGAGCAGCGCGCACTCGCCTATCGCGACACGCTGCTGCCGCTCGGCAATGGCCGCCGCCACGATTCGCCGCTGGCGACCGGCCGGCTGCTGACCGAGGCGGAACTGCAGTCGAGCGACCATGTCCTGCTGGTGGGTGCTGCCGGCGGCTATGCCGCGGCGCTGCTCTCGCCGCTGGTGGCGTCGGTCGTCGCGCTCGAGGAAGAGCCGGCGCTGGTCGCGATCGCGCGCGGCGGGCTCGCCGGTGCCGCCAATGTCGAGCTGGTCCAGGGCCCGCTCAACGCAGGCTGGGCCGCGCGTGGTCCCTATGACCTGATCGTGATCGACGGTGCCGTCGAGGAACTGCCGCAGGCGATCGTCGACCAGGTCAAGGTCGGCGGCCGCATCGTGACGGGCGTGATCGACCGCGGCGTGACGCGGCTGGCGCTCGGCCGCCGCACCGAGGGGGGCTTCGGTCTGGCGGACTTCCTGGACGTCGAAGTGGCGACGCTGCCGGGCTTTGAGAAACCGAGAAAATTTACCTTTTAACCTTAAAAGCGGGGCTCATGCGACTGAACATTTTGCTCATTGGTGTGAGCCTCGTTTCCCTCGGGGCGCCGGCGTTCGCCCAAACCGCGCCCAGCGGCCGTCAGGACGTGCCGGCTCCCGGCGCCAAGACCGCCGCGCCGACGACGACGCTGCAGGACGCGCTGGCCCAGGCCTATGCGACCAATCCGGACATCCAGACCCAGCGCGCCAACCAGCGCGCCAATGACGAGAATGTTGCGATCGCGCGCTCGCAGGGGCTGCCTGGCCTCAATGCCACGGGCAGCGCCAATGACAGCCTGTACAATACCAACGCGACCGCGCTGACGCCATCGCGCCAGGCGCAGCTGGGGCTCAACCTGTCGCAGCCGATTTACAGCGGCGGCAGCATCCGCAACTCGGTGCGCGCCGCCGAGGTGCGGGTGAATGCCGGCCGTGCCAATCTGCGCGGCGCCGAGGCGGACATTTTCACCCAAACGGTGACCGCCTATCTCAACGTCATCCGCGACGAATCGATCGTCCGCCTCAACCAGGAAAATGTCCACGTCCTGGAGGTGAACCTCCAGGCGACGCGCGACCGCTTCCAGGTGGGCGACCTGACCCGCACCGACGTTGCCCAGTCCGAGGCGCGCCTCGCGCTTGCCCAGTCGCAGCTGCGCAGCGCCGAAGCGCAGCTGATCGGCAGCCGCGAAACCTATATCCAGGTCGTCGGCACCCCGCCGGGCGTGCTCGCGCCGCCGCCGGCGCTGCCCAACCTGCCGCAGGACGTGCAGACCGCCGAGCAGGTGGCGCTCGCCAATAACCCGTTCCTCGAAGCCGCGCAGCTCGCCCGCGATGCCTCCCGCTACGATACCCGCGTCGCGAAGGCGGGGCGCTTGCCGCAGGTGAGCGTCGGCGCCGGCGGCACCTATCTCAATTATCTCGGCTCGGTCGGCGATATCGGCCGTCGCGCCGGGCTTACCCCGACGGCAACCACCGCCACGGTGGGCGTGCAGGTGTCCCTGCCGCTGTTCCAGGGCGGCCGCCCGGCGGCGCAGGTCCGTCAGGCGCAGGCGCGCGAAGGTGCCGCGATCGAGACCGTGACGCTCACCGAACGCGGCGTGATCGCCCAGGCCCGCTCGGCCTATGCCAGCTACCAGGCGGCGCTGCGCGTGATCGAATCGTCGCGCACCGCGGTGCAGGCCAACCAGCTCAGCCTCGAAGGCGTGCGCGCGGAAAACAGCGTCGGCACCCGCACCATTCTCGACATCCTGAACGCCGAGCAGGAACTGCTCAATTCGCAGGTCCAGTACGTCACCGCCGAGCGCGACGCCTATGTTGCCGGGTTCAGCCTGCTTGCGTCGATGGGCCGCGCCCAGGCCAAGGACCTCAATTTCGACAGCCGCCTGCTCTATGATCCGGCGGTCAATTACACCCGCGTGCGCAATCGCATCAACGACTGGCGCGACGACAAGGCGCCCCAGCCGGTGGCGACCAGCACCCGGTCCACGCCCGCGCAAAGTGCCGAGGTGATCGGCGCGCCGCTCGACCCGACGCTGCAGCGTTCGGTTGACAGCGACCGCCCCAATCCCTGATTGAGGGGGTTCGCACTCGAAGGCCAGGATGGACGCGATGGGGACTGCCAGCAGCGAGCCGTCGATGGAGGAAATCCTCGCATCGATCAAACGGATCATCGCCGATGACGAGCCCGGCGCGTTCGCCCGCGGCCGCCCGCTACGCGCGGTGCACGAGCCCGAGGTAGAGCCGGCGCAGGAGGAAGCGCTGGTCGAGCCACCGCACGAGGATGTGCTCGAGCTGCACGAGCCGATCGCCGAAGCGCCCGCGCCGATCGCCGCACCGGTGGACCCGATCCTCTCCGATCGCGTCGCCGAGGCAAGCCGCGAGAAGCTCGAGGCGCTGTCGCGGCTGATCGTCAGGCCGCAGGTGCCGGGATCGGACACGCTGGAGGGGCTGGTCCGCGAAATGCTCAAGCCGATGCTGCGCGACTGGCTCGACGAGAACCTGCCGCAGCTGGTCGAGCAGATCGTCGCGCGCGAGATCGCCCGGATCACCGGCACCCGCTGAGCCGCAAATCCGGCGATTGTATCGGGCGTTACCTTCCGGCTATCGTCGGCGGCATGAAGCAGTTCCTCGTCGCGAGCGTCGCGCTCGCCGCCATCGCCGCGCCCGTTTCGGCGCGAGACCTCACCATTCAGGACGTTGTCGGCCTCTCCCGCGTGGGGGCGCCCGCCGTGTCGCCCAACGGCCATTGGCTCGTCTGGCAGCAGCGCGAGACCGATCTCGCCGCGAACAAGGGCCGCTACGACCTTTGGCGGCTGGATCTCACCGCCAAGGGCGCCAAGCCCGAGAAGCTGGTCGCCGAGCCGCTGGTCAACGAAACCGCGCCGCAGATTTCCGCCGACGGCAAGACCGTGTGGTTCCAGTCCGACAAGGGCGGGGAGGATGCGGTGTGGTCGGTTTCGATCACCGGCGGCACGGCCACCCAGATGACCCATATCCAGGGCGGTTTCAGCGGCTTCAAGGTCTCGCCGGACGGCTCCAAGCTGCTCGTCTGGGCGGATCGCAAGCCCGGCGCGCCGACGGTGACGCCGGCGATGGAGAAGAAGGATCCGAACGCCGGCTCGGGCCGCGTCTACCAGCAGCTGTTCGTGCGCCATTGGGATACATGGTCGGACGGCACCCGCTCGCAGCTCTTCGTGCTGCCATTCGGTCCGCAGGGGGCGACCGGCGACGGCATCGCGATCGAAGGCGGGTTGGTCGGCGACACCCCCTCCAAGCCCTCGGGCGGCGGCGAGGAAGTCGCCTGGAGCGCCGACGGCAAGACGATCTATTTCGCGCTGCGCGAGGCGGGGCGCATCGAATCGCTCTCGACCAATCTCGACATCTTCGCGGCCCCCGCCGACGGTTCTGCGGCGCCGGTGAACCTCACCAAGGGCAATGGCGGTATGGACAATCTGCCGACGCCTTCGCCCGACGGGAAGTGGCTCGCCTGGTTCGCGATGGCGCGGCCGGGCTATGAGGCCGATCGCCAGGTGCTGATGCTCCGCAACCTCGCCACCGGCGACGTGCGCGCACTGACCGCAGGCTGGGACCGCTCGGTCGCCTCGATCGCCTGGGCTACCGATTCGAAGACGATCTACGTCACCGCGCAGGACGTGCAGGAAGAGCCGGTCTTCGCCGTCTCGCTGGCGGGCAAGGTCGAGCGGCTGACCGAGAAGGGCAGCGTCTCGGCCGTGGTGCCGACCAGGGGTGGGCTCGTCTATGCGATGAACAGCCTAACGGCGCCGGATGATTTCTACTGGCTCAAGGGCAAGAAGAGTACGCGGCTAACCGCGGTGAACGCGGAGAAGCTGGCCGGCATCTCCATGCCCGAAGTGACCCGCTACAGCTTCAACGGCGCCAATGGCGACACGGTCTGGGGCTATGTCGCCAAGCCGGCCAACCTTGCAGCGGGGGCGAAGGCGCCGATCGCCTTCGTCGTCCATGGCGGGCCGCAGGGCAGCATGGGCAATAGCTGGTCCTACCGCTGGAACCCGGCGGTGTTCGCCGGGGCGGGCTATGCGGTGGTCGCGGTCGATTTCCACGGCTCGACCGGCTATGGCCAGGCCTTCACCGATGCGATCCGCAACAATTGGGGCGGCGGTCCGCTCGAGGACCTGAAGAAAGGCCTGCGCGCCGCGACCGATCGCTTCGCCTTCCTCGACGGCGACAAGGCCTGCGCGCTCGGCGCCTCCTATGGCGGCTATATGATGAACTGGATCGAGGGCCAGTGGCCCGATCGCTTCAAGTGCATCGTCCAGCATGACGGCGTGTTCGACGCCCGCGCCATGGCGTACGAGACCGAGGAGCTGTGGTTCGACGAGTGGGAACATGGCGGCAAGGCCTATTTCGAGGACCCTGCCGCGTTCGAGCGCTGGAACCCGGTCAACTATGTCAGCGCGTGGAAGACCCCGCAGCTGGTGATCACCAGCGAGAAGGACTTCCGCATCCCCTATACCCAGGGGCTGGCCGCCTTCACCGCGCTCCAGCGGCGCGAGATCCCCTCCAAGCTGCTCGTCTTCCCGGATGAGAACCACTGGGTGCTCAAGCCGAAGAACTCGCTGCAATGGTATGGTGAGGTGCTCGGCTGGATGGACCAGTGGACGGGCAAGGCGGGGAAGTAACGGCTGGGGGAGGGGCTCTGGCCCCTCCCAACCACTCGTCATTCCGGCGAAAGCCGGAATCCATTGAGGCCTCCGTTTCGGCTCCTGCCGAACTCGAGTGGCGTCTGGATCCCGGCTTCCGCCGGGATGACCATTGGAGAGGTTACCCCACCACCCGCACCGGATCGCTCACCCGGATCAGCCCTGGCCGCGCCGGTGCCGAATAGAGCCCGTAGCAAGCCGAAAAGCGATGGGCGACGGTGCGCAGGATCGTCGGGTCCTTGGCGCCGGTGTCCGGATCGATCGTGATCAGCACGCAGCGCTGGATCGGATCGGCGCATTGCACGATCGCGCCGTCCTCGCTCGGGTCGCCAAAGGCGAGGCGAAGGCCCTGCCACTGCTCGGGCAGAAGCTCGCTCTCGATCGTCACGTTGATGCGAAAGCGGCGCGGATCGATCCGGCCGCCATGCGCGGTCTCCAGCGCGCGGTGCCCGGCGCTGGTCTGGAGCGAGATCGGCATGGAGTCGTACACGCCGCGCGCCACCTGGATCAGCGACACCGGCTCGCGCGCGGCCTCGGCAAGGTGAGCGTGCAGCCCGGCGTCGTGGAGCGAGCGCATGCCGCCGTCGGGTGCCTCGACCTCGACCGCGCTCGTCTTGGGGGCGGCCGGATCGGCGAAGCGGGCGCGGTGGAGCACCATGCCGGGCACCTCGCGCGCGGTAAGCCACGGAAAGCGCGTGCCGTTTGCTGCACGAATAAAGGCGTATTGGCGATCGCCCTCGATGCCCTGCCAGTCAACTTCCGCGGTCGACAGGGCCTCGCCGGCCATGGACTTCACCGGAAAGCGGGCTAGGGCGGAGACGTGGCCGACGATCATGGTCATCCCGCACCGCTAGCCAGCCCCGCGCGTCGCCGCAAATGTTCCTGTGCGTTCCGCTCTTGTTCCAAGAGAACAAATGCGATACATGGATGCCAACAGTGTTGAACGCGGCGTGCAAACCCTCTAGCGACGGGGCTTCCCAATGGCAGCATCTCTCAAGGTGATCGACGGCAATATGGCCAATCCCACGGACAAGCAGAAGGCGCTCGACGCCGCCCTCGCGCAGATCGACCGCGCCTTCGGCAAGGGCTCGGCCATGCGGCTGGGCTCGAAGGAGACGATGCAGGTCGAGGCGATCTCCACCGGCTCGCTGGGGCTCGACATCGCGCTCGGCGTCGGCGGGCTGCCGCGCGGCCGCGTGATCGAAGTCTATGGTCCGGAAAGCTCGGGCAAGACGACGCTGGCGCTGCACGTGATCGCCGAGGCGCAGAAGAATGGCGGCGTCGCCGCCTTCGTCGACGCCGAGCACGCGCTCGACCCGGTCTATGCCAAGAAGCTGGGCGTCAATATCGACGAGCTGATCGTCTCGCAGCCCGATACCGGCGAGCAGGCGCTGGAGATCGTCGACACGCTGGTCCGTTCGAACGCGATCGACGTGCTGGTGGTCGATTCGGTCGCAGCCCTGGTGCCGCGCGCCGAAATCGAAGGCGAGATGGGCGACAGCCATGTCGGCCTCCAGGCCCGCCTGATGTCGCAGAGCCTGCGCAAGCTCACCGGCTCGATCAGCCGCTCGCGCTGCATGGTGATCTTCATCAACCAGCTGCGCATGAAGATCGGCGTGATGTACGGCAATCCGGAGACGACGACGGGCGGCAACGCGCTGAAGTTCTATGCTTCGGTCCGCCTCGACATCCGCCGCACCGGCCAGATCAAGGACCGCGACGAAATCATCGGCAACGCGACGCGCGTCAAGGTGGTGAAGAACAAGGTGGCGCCGCCGTTCAAGCAGGTCGAATTCGACATCATGTACGGTGAGGGCATCTCCAAGATCGGCGAGATCCTCGATCTCGGCGTGAAGGCGGGGCTGGTCGAGAAATCGGGCGCCTGGTTCAGCTACGACAGCATCCGCATCGGCCAGGGGCGCGAGAATTCGAAGAATTTCCTGCGCGAGAACCCGGAGGTCTGCAATCGGCTGGAAGCCGCGATCCGCGGCCGCACCGAGCAGGTTGCCGAGGGCCTGATGGCTGGTCCGGAGCCCGACGACGATATCTGATCGGGAACCCTCTGACGCGTTGGCGGAACCTGCCGGGACGTGCGATGCCGCGTCGTTCTCGGCAGACCTCTCCGACCGCGTCGCTGCTGCCCGGGCCATGCTGCGATCGGCATGGCCCGAGGCAGTGGAGCGGGAGGCTCCATGCGGGACGGGGCACACACGCCTCTACGCAGCCTCCGGTGGCGGCGCGGCGGTGCTGCGGCTGATCGTCGATCCGCCCAACCTGCTGCTGCACTTCGCGGAAGGCGCCGCACTTCCCGATCCGGCCGGACTGCTGCGAGGCGAGGGCCGACGTGGCCGCTATATATGCCTGGGCGCGGTCTCTCCCGATGACCAACCCGCGCTGCACGCGCTGATCGCTGCCGCGACGGCCAGCGCCCCGGCTGCGACTAAATCGTTATAGATCACAAAGCTGGCGCAACTGCCTGACCCACGGCTCGTTGGAGCTTCGCACGCTTGCGAGGATTTCCCATGACCGATCAGAACAGCCGCAACGCCCCCGCCGGGGGCGAAACCCATCAGGTGACCGACGCCGAGCACCCGGTGCTCACCACCAACCACGGCACGCCGATCAGCGACAACCAGAACCAGCTGAAGGCGGGCGCGCGCGGCCCCGTGCTGATCGAGGATGAAGTCTTCCGCGAGAAGATGAACCATTTCGATCACGAGCGCATTCCCGAGCGCATCGTCCACGCCCGCGGCTCGGCGGCGCATGGCTATTTCGAGGTGACCGACAGCCTAGCGGACATCACCGTCGCCGACCTGTTCCAGAAGAAGGGTCAGCGCACCGAGGTGTTCGTCCGCTTCTCCACCGTCGCCGGCGGCGCCGGCTCGGTCGACACGCCGCGCGACGTGCGCGGCTTCGCGGTCAAGTTCTACACCCGCGAGGGCAATTGGGATCTGGTCGGCAACAACATTCCCGTGTTCTTCATCCAGGACGCGATCAAGTTCCCCGACCTGATCCACGCCGCCAAGATGGAGGCCGATCGCGGCTATCCTCAGGCGGCGACGGCGCACGACACCTTCTGGGATTTCATCAGCCTGATGCCCGAATCGACCCATATGATCATGTGGGCGATGTCCGACCGCACGCTGCCGCGCAGCTTCGCGACGATGGAAGGCTTCGGCATCCACACCTTCCGCTTCATCAATGCGGAAGGAAAGAGCACCTTCGTCAAGTTTCACTGGAAGCCCAAGGCGGGGCTCGCCTCGACGATCTGGGACGAGACGGTGAAGATCGCCGGCGCCGATCCCGATTTCCAGCGCCGCGACCTGTTCGAGCGCATCCAGCGCGGCGATTATCCGACCTGGGAACTCGGCGTGCAGCTGTTCGACGAGGACTTCGCCAATGCGCAGCCCTATGACGTGCTCGATGCGACCAAGCTGATCCCCGAGGAAGTGCTGCCGGTGCGGATCGTCGGCCGGATGGTGCTGGATCGCTATCCCGACAATTTCTTCGCCGAAACCGAACAGGCCGCGTTCGTGCCGAGCCATGTCGTCCCCGGCATCGGCTTCAGCAACGATCCGCTGCTCCAGGGCCGGTTGTTCAGCTATACCGATACGCAGCTGTCGCGGCTGGGCTCGGTCAATTTCCACCAGCTGCCGATCAACGCCGCCAAGGGCCGCGCCGAAGCAGCGGGCTGTCCGTTCCTGAATCAGCAGCGCGACGGCCATATGCAGATGGCGGTGCCCAAGGGCCGGGCCAATTACGAGCCCAACAGCCTCGCCAAGGCGGGCGAGGAAGGCGGCGCGCGCGAGGATCCCGAGAAGGGCTACAAGACCTTCCCGGCGGAAGAGCAGGGCCAGAAGCTGCGCATCCGTCCCGAGAGCTTCGCCGATCACTATAGCCAGGCGCGACTGTTCTTCCGCTCGATGGATCCGGCCGAGCAGGCGCATATCGCCTCGGCGCTGGTGTTCGAGCTGTCCAAGGTCAGCCTCGAGCATATCCGCGTGCAGGTGATGGCCAATCTGCGCAACGTCGACGAGACGCTGGCCCAGCGCGTCGCGGACGGGCTGGCGATGGATCTGCCCGAGGCGGCACCGACCGCCGCGCCGGTGCTCGACATGGACCCGTCGCCTGCGCTCCGCATCATCCGGGGGCCCCGCGAACTCCACACGCTGGAAGGCAAGACCGTTGGCATCCTGATCGCCGACGGCACCGATGCGGGCGAGCTCGCGACGCTCAAGGATGCGATCAAGGCCGCCGGCGGCAATGCGATGACGATCGCCCCCAAGGTCGGCGCGGTGCCATTGTCCGATGGATCCAAGATCGCCGCCGATGCGCAGCTCTTCGGCCAGCCCTCGGTGACGGTCGACGCCTGCGCGGTGATCCTGTCGGAGGAGGCCGCCGCCAAGCTCGTCAAGGAGGGCGCGGCGGTCCAGTGGGTGATGGATGCGTTCGGCCATCTCAAGGCGATCGGCGCCAATGCCGCCGCCCAGCCGCTGCTCGACAAGGCGGCCGTCGAACCCGACGAAGGCGTCACCGATCTGGCCGGCTTCGTCGAAGCGGCCAAGCAGCGCTACTGGGATCGCGAACCCAAGGTGCGCACGCTCGCCTGACCGGCATCCCTGCAGCTTGCGCGGCGCTTCGCCGTCGCGCAAGCTGCAGGCCTGTGCAGACAGCGACGGCGAACGCCGCGCCAACCGGAGGGGCCGACTTGACGATCATCGTCCATCATCTCGAAAATTCCCGCTCGCAGCGGGTGCTGTGGCTGCTGGAGGAACTCGGGCTTCCCTATGAAGTGAAGCGCTACGAGCGCAACAAGGCGACGATGCTCGCCCCGCCCGAGCTGAAGAAGGTGCACCCGCTCGGCAAGTCGCCGGTGATCGAGGATGGCGGCACGGTGGTCGCCGAAACCGGCGCGATCCTGCAATATCTGGTCGACAAGGCGGACGGCAAGCTCGGCGCACCCGCCAACCGCGAGGATGCGCTGCGCTACCGCCACTTCCTCCATTATGCCGAAGGCTCGCTGATGCCGCCGCTGCTGGTCATGCTGGTGCTCGCCCGCGTGCCGTTCTTCGGCAAGCTCGGTCTCAAGAAGTTCCGGCCGATGGCCGAGGTGCATTTCGACTATGTCGAAGGCGAACTGGCCCAGCGCCCGTGGTTCGCCGGCGATACCTTCACCGCGGCGGACGTGATGATGAGCTTTCCCATGGAAGCCGCAGTCAAGCGCGCCGGCATCCTTGAAGGCCGCCCGCACATCGCGGCGTTCCTCAAGAAGATCCATGCCCGCCCGGCCTATCAGCGTGCGCTGAAGGCTGGCGGGCCCTATGCCTATGCGTGAAATTTCCGGGAGCGCTCAGCGCCCGGCATAATCCTCGAACTTGTCCGCATCGTGCGGCCCCCCGGCAGGGAGCGGCCGCACTGCCGGCTCGGCTTCGTCAGGCTCGTCCAGCTTGCCTTCCCAGCGCGCGACCACCGCAGCCGCCACGGCATTGCCGACGACGTTGGTCGCGGTGCGGCCCATGTCGAGGAAATGGTCTACCGCGAGGATCAGCAACACGCCCGCCTCGGGAATGTTGAAATGCGCGAGCGTGCCGGTGATCACCACCAGGCTGGCGCGCGGCACGCCGGCAATGCCCTTGCTGGTGACCATCAGGATCAGCAGCATCTGGATCATCGTCGCCCAGTCGAGATGGATGCCATAGGCCTGCGCGATGAAGATCGACGCGAAGGTCATGTACATCATCGAGCCGTCGAGGTTGAACGAATAGCCGAGCGGCAGCACGAAGCTGGCGATGCGCGGCGGCACGCCGAAGCGATCGAGTGCATCGAGCGTGCGCGGATAGGCGGCCTCGGACGAGGCGGTCGAGAAGCCGAGCAGGATAGGATCGCGCAGATAGCGGAACAGCAGGCCGGTGCGCGGCCCGATTACCAGGAAGCAGGCGCCGAGCAGCACCGCCCAGAGCGCGGCGAGGCCGATATAGAAGCTGCCCATGAAGAAGGCGAGGTCGCCGACCACACCCAGCCCCTTGGTCGCCAGCGTCCGCGCCACGGCGCAGAACACCGCGACCGGCGCGAACAGCATCACATAGCCGGTTACGGTCAGCATCACCGAAACCAAAGCTTCCAACCCGCGCAGCAGCGGCTTGGCCTTGTCGCCCACCGCCGCCATGCCGACGCCAAAGAACAGCGAGAAGATCACCAACTGGAGGATGTCGTTGCTCGCCATCGCCTCGATCGCGCTGGTCGGCACGATGTGGGTGAAGAACTTGGCCGCATCGAAGGCGGTGCGATCGACGCCGCTCGATGCGTTGGCCGGCGGCAGCGGCAGATGCAGCCCGGTGCCCGGGTGAAGGAGGTTCACCAGGATCAGGCCGAGGGTGAGCGACACCAGGCTGGCGCAGACGAACCAGAAGAACGCCTTCAGCCCCACGCGCCCGATCGCGCCGCCGCCCCCCATATGCGCGATGCCGACGACCAGCGTGGAGACCACCAGCGGCGCGATGATCATCTTGATGAGATGGAGGAACATCTGGGTGGGGATGTCGAGGCCATAGGCGATCGATTCGAGCGTCGCCTTGCCCGCGTCCGTACCCCCATAGCCGAGGTTCAGCCCCCAGCCGATCAGCCCGCCCAGCAGCAGCGCCGCCAGGATGAACCAGGTTAGTCGTTTACCCACACATGCTCCCTGTAGAATCGTCGCGGGAGGGAAGGGGATTGTTGCGCCCGGGTCAAGCCCGGGGGCGCGCTGTCGGTCTCACCGCGGCACCGTGCGCCGGGGCGGATCGCGGGTCGCACCAGGCGGGGGCGGGCCCCACCGGCGGCCGCGGCGCTGCCGGCGGGAGCATGGGCCCCAGCAGCAGCAACAGCGGCACGATGGCGACGATCCGTCTGATATCCATTCCTCGATCCCGGCGCGAAATCCTTGCCGACCGGGCCCGCTTCGTCCTACGCGAACGACAATACAAGAGCGAGGGCGTGACATGACGGCTTGGGCAACGACGCGGCGGAACCTGATCGGGGGCATGGCGGCGCTGCCGGTGCTCGGGCTGCCGGGGATCGTCCGCGCGGCCGAGCCCGACCTCGCCCAGCTGCAGGACATGACCGGAAATGCCCGCCCGATCGGCCCGGAGGAGCGGCGCGCGCGGCTCGCCAAGGCACAGGCGCTCATGAAGGCGAACGGCATCGGCGCGGTGCTGATCGAGCCCGGCGCGAGCCTGGTCTATTTCACCGGCATCCGCTGGGGCCGCAGCGAGCGGCTCACTGCCGCGATACTGCCGGCCGAGGGCGAGCCCTGCATCGTCACGCCCTTCTTCGAGGAACCGCGCACCCGCGAGACGCTGGCGATCCCGGCCGAGGTGCGGGTGTGGCAGGAGGACGAGGATCCGCTCAAGATCGTCGCCGGCTTCCTCAAGGACCGCAAGCTGGCCGCGCTGCCGGTCGGGATCGAGGAGACGGTACGCTTCTTCGCGGTCGATGGGCTGCAGAAGAACGGGTTGCGCGTGACTTCGGCCAATCCGGTCGTGCGCGGCTGCCGGATGATCAAGAGCCCCGCCGAACTGGCGCTGATGCAGCTCGCAACCGATATCACCATTGCCGCCTATCGCTTTGTTTATGCCAGGGTAGACAAGGGCATGCGCCAGCGCGACGTCTCCGCACTGATGGACGCGGCGACGCGCAAGCTGGGCGGCGATCCCGAGTTCAGCATGGTGCTGGTCGGGGAAGGGGCCGCCTATCCGCACGGCACCAAGACGCCCTCGCCGGTCAGCGACGGCGCGATCGTGCTGATGGACTGCGGCTGCAACGTGATGGGCTACCAGTCCGACGTTTCGCGCACCTTTGTCCACGGAACGCCAAGCGCCGAGCAGCGCAAGGTGTGGGACGCGGTGGCCAAAGGCCAGCAGGTGGCCTTCGCCGCGGCGAAGCTCGGCGCGCCCGCGGGCAGTGTCGACGATGCCGTGCGCGGCTATTATGCGTCGCTGGGCTATGGGCCGGACTATAAATTGCCGGGCCTGTCGCACCGCACCGGCCATGGCATCGGCCTCGACGGGCACGAGCCGGTCAACCTCGTCCGCGGCGAGAAGACGCCGCTCGCGCCCGGCATGTGCTTCTCCAACGAGCCCGGCATCTACATTCCCGGCAGCTTCGGCGTGCGGCTGGAGGATTGCTTCCACATGACCGAGGCTGGGCCGAAATGGTTCTCCACCCCGCCGGTCTCGATCGACCAGCCGATGGGCTGAACCGCTCGGCACGCGGACCTGTTCAATGCGAATGCGGAACGATCAGCATGATCGACGTGTTTCGCTTGAGCGAAAGCCGCTCCGCCCCTAAGTCGGCCTCATGACGTCGACCAATGATATCCGCCGCTCGTTTCTCGACTATTTCGAGGGCCAGGGCCACGCCCGCGTCCCCAGCGCGCCGCTGGTGCCGCACAACGATCCCACGCTGATGTTCGTGAATGCGGGCATGGTGCCGTTCAAGAACGTGTTCACCGGCCTGGAATCGCGTCCCTACAGCACCGCGACCAGCAGCCAGAAGTGCGTGCGCGCGGGCGGCAAGCATAACGATCTCGACAATGTCGGCTATACTGCCCGGCATCACACCTTCTTCGAGATGCTCGGCAATTTCTCGTTCGGCGACTATTTCAAGGAACAGGCGATCACCCATGCCTGGACGCTCCTGACCAAGGAATGGGGCATCCCCGCCGAGAAGCTGACCGTCACGGTGTACCACACCGACGATCAGGCCTTCGACCTGTGGAAGAAGATCGCGGGCCTCCCCGATCACAGGATCATTCGCATCCCGACCAAGGACAATTTCTGGGCGATGGGCTCGGACGGTCCCTGCGGCCCCTGCTCGGAGATCTTCTACGACCACGGCGATCATATCTATGGCGGCCCTCCGGGTTCGCCCGAGGAGGATGGCGATCGCTTCGTCGAGATCTGGAACCTCGTCTTCATGCAGTTTGTGCAGGAAAATGACGAGATCATCGGCGACCTGCCGCGGCCGAGCATCGATACCGGCATGGGGCTGGAGCGCATCGCCGCCGTGCTGCAGGGCGTCCACAACAATTACGACATCGACACCTTCAAGGCGCTGATCGACCAGTCGGCCGCCCTGACCGGCGCGCCCGCTAGCGGCGACCAGGTCGCCAGCCACCGCGTGATCGCCGATCACCTGCGCTCCTCGGGCTTCCTCGTCGCGGACGGCGTGCTGCCGGCGAACGAGGGCCGTGGCTATGTGCTCCGCCGCATCATGCGCCGCGCGATGCGCCACGCGCACCTGCTCGGTGCGAAGGATCCGCTGATGTACCGGCTGGTGCCGTCGCTGGTCGCCGAGATGGGCGCCGCCTATCCCGAGCTGGTCCGCGCGCAGCCGCTGATCGAGGCGACCTTGCTCCAGGAGGAAACCCGCTTCCGCCAGACGCTCGCCAACGGCCTGCGCCTGCTCGATGAGGCGACGGTCGGCCTCAAGGCCGGCGACACGCTGCCGGGTGCGACCGCGTTCAAGCTCTACGACACCTTCGGCTTCCCCTATGACCTGACCGAGGACGCTCTGCGCGCCAACGAGATCGGCGTCGATCGCGCCGGCTTCGACGCGGCGATGGCCGAGCAGAAGCGCGCCGCCCGCGCCGCCTGGAAGGGCTCGGGCGAGAAGGCGTCGGAAGAGCTGTGGTACGACCTCGCCGACGAACTCGGCGGTACCGAATTCACCGGCTATGTCAGCACCGAGGGCGAAGGCCAGGTGGTGGCGCTGGTCAAGGATGGCGCGCGGGTGGAGAAGGCGGTCGCCGGTGACACGGTGACGATCCTGACCAACCAGACGCCCTTTTACGGCGAGAGCGGCGGCCAGATGGGCGACGTGGGCGTGATCTCCAGCGATAAGCTGCGCGCTTTGGTGGACGACACATCCAAGCCGCTCGGCCGGCTGCATGCCCACCATGCCAAGATCGAGAGCGGCGAAGTCGCGGTCGGCGATGCCGTGCATCTCTCGGTCGATGTCGAGCATCGCGACCAGGTCCGCGCCAACCACTCGGCGACCCACCTGCTGCACGCGGCGCTGCGCAAGCGGCTCGGCACCCATGTCAGCCAGAAGGGCAGCCTGGTGGCGCCCGAGCGGCTGCGCTTCGACTTCTCGCACCCCTCGGCGCTGACGCCCGAGCAGATCGCACTGGTCGAGGCCGATGTGAACGCGCAGATCCGCCACAACGGCACGGTCGAGACTCGCCTGATGACCCCGGACGATGCGATCGCCGCCGGCGCGATGGCGCTGTTCGGCGAGAAGTACGGCGACGAGGTCCGCGTGCTGTCTATGGGGCTGGGCGAGGATGCGTCCTACTCGGTCGAGCTGTGCGGCGGCACCCATGTCAACGCGACGGGCGACATCGCGATTTTCAAGATTGTCTCCGAAAGCGCCGTCTCTTCGGGCGTGCGCCGTATCGAGGCGCTGACCGGCGAGGGCGCTCGGCTCTGGCTCAACGCCCGCGACGAGCGCCTGCGCGAAGCCGCCGCTGCGCTGAAGACCGCGCCCGACGACGTGCCCGCGCGTGTCGCGGCGCTGGTCGAGGAGCGCCGCAAGCTCGAGCGCGAGTTGGCCGAGGCCAAGAAGGCGCTGGCGCTCGGCGGCGGTGCCGGGGCGGCACCGGCGGGTCCGGAGCAGGTGAACGGCATCAACTTCGTCGGCCAGGTGCTCGACGGGCTCGAGGCCAAGGCGCTGCGCGGAGCGGTGGACGAAGCCAAGGCACGGATCGGCAGCGGCGTGGTCGCGCTGGTCGCGGTGAACGAGGGCCGTGCGTCGGTCGCGGTCGGCGTCAGCGACGGGATCGGCGTCAGCGCGGTGGACCTGGTGAAGGTCGCGGTCGCGGTGCTCGGCGGTCAGGGCGGCGGCGGCCGTCCGGACATGGCGCAGGGCGGCGGTCCGGACGGGGCCAAGGGCGCCGACGCGCTCGCGGCGGTGAAGGCGGCGCTGGCGGAAGCCCAGGTCACCGCCTGATCCTCAGGGTCAGCGCCCGGGGGCGTAGCCGTCCTCGGGCAGCACCCAGATCGCCGTCTGGCTCATCTCCGGGCGCAGCAGGCCGTCGATGGTGACGTTCACGGTCAGCTCGCCTGCGCCGGCATCACGATAGCAACGCTCATGGCCGGCGAGCGGCTGCAACGCCTCGAGAAGCTTGGCACGCGTATTCGCCTCCAGCGCGGGGCTGAGCGCCGTGCCGTTGCTGGTCAGCTTGCCGGCATTGAAATCCGCGGGGCGGATGCGGCTGCACACCATGCCGTCGCGCACCTGGCCGAAAGTGGAATATTCGAGCACGATCACCGGATCGCGGTTGACCACGCCGGTCACGAGCGCGTCGAACGCGCCGTCGCCGCGCAGCGTGTAGCGGACGATCGTGCCGCAGGTGCGCGCGCTGCGATCGGGATCGATGCAGCGGATGCGCCCGGCCTTGGCCGGGACGAGCGGATCGGAAACGGCTTCGCCCTGCACGGGGGCGAGCATGGCGAGGGCGAGGGAAAGCAGCATCAGGGTTCAGGCCTCGGTTGGTTCGGTGTTCGCACCAAGGCGCGACCGGGTGAGGCGCGGTTCGCGCTGCAGCCCGGCGGCTTCCTTGATCGAGCGGCGCATCTCGTCGCGCTTTTCGTGGATCGATGCAATCACCGGTCCCACGCCGAGGCCGAGATCGACCAGCAGCGCCTCCGAAAGTTGTAGCGAGCTTTCCATCGCCTCCGGCACCGCATCGGTTGCCCCTGCGCGATAGAGCTCGGCCGCATGGGCCGCATCGCGGGCGCGGGCGATGATCGGCAAGTGCGGCACCCAGCCGCGCACCCGCTTGGTCAGCCGCACGGTGAGCACGGGGTCGTCCATCGTCAGCACCAGCGCCTTGGCGCGCCCGAGCTGGAGCTGATCGACCAGCTCGTTGCGGGTGACGTCACCGAACAGCACGTGGAAGCCGGCGCGTCGGCCGCGCACGACGCTGTCGATATCGGCATCGACGGCGACATAAGGCTTGTCGTGCCGGCGCAGCATCTCGGCGACGGTGCGGCCGACGCGGCCGAAGCCGATCACGACGGTGCCGCCCTCGACCGGGGCGAGGTCTTCCTCGGCGATCTGCGCGCCGTTCTTGCCCTCGATCTTGCGCGCGACGCCACGGCCGGCCTTGGCGAGCAGCGGCGTGGCGGTGAGCCCGATCGCGGTGACAGCGCTCCAGAAGGCCGCAGTGCCCGGCGCGATCAGTCCGGCGGCGCCGGCGACGCCGAGCACAATCAGCGTCGTCTCGGACGGGCTCGCCATCAGCACGCCGGTTTCTGCCGCAGTGCCCATGCGGGCGCCCGACCAGCGCAGCAGCAGCGTCGTCACCGCAACCTTCACCACCATCACCAGCAGGCTGGCACCGAGCAGCGCCGCCCAGTTGGCGGCTACGAAGCCGAGGTCGAGCTGCATGCCGACGGTGAGCAGGAACACGCCGAGCGCGAGGCCCTTGAACGGCGCGGTGATCGCTTCGACTTCGCCGTGATATTCGGTCTCGGCGATCAGCAGGCCCGCGATCAGCGCGCCGACGATCGGCGAGAGGCCCGCGGCAGTGGTAGCGAGGCTCGCGACGATCACCACGAGCAGGCTGGCGGCGAGGAAGAGCTCGGGGCTCTTGGTCCGCGCCGCCTGGGCGAACATCCGCGGCAGCACGATGCGCCCGCCGACGAACAGCGCCGCGACGGTCGCCGCGCCGATGCCGAGCGTCGTCAGCAATTTGGTAACGCCGGCGCCATCCGGATTGGGCGCCATCGCGCCGAGGCCGAAGATGATCGGCACCAGCGCCAGATCCTCGAACAGCAGCATCGCAAAGGCGGCGCGGCCGACCGGGCTGGTGGTGCCTGCAATCGGGATCACGAGGGCGGTGGAGGAAAGCGCGAGCGCGAGACCCAACCCGATCGCCCCGCCGGTGCTCAGTCCGGTGAGGTATAGCAGGGCGGCGAGGATCAATCCCGATCCGAACAGCTCGGCCGCGCCGGTGCCGAACACCAGCGATCGCATCGCCCAGAGCCGCTTGAAAGAAAGCTCCAGCCCGATCGAGAACAGCAGCAGGATGATGCCGAACTCGGCGAACGGCTCGATCGAATGCGCGTCCGAGATGGTCAGGTAATAGAGCCAAGGCGCCTGACCGACCAGGCTGCCGAGCCCGAACGGGCCGACCAGCAGGCCGGCGAGGATGAACCCGATGACGGGGCTGATACGGAAGCGCGCAAAGGCGGGAATGACGAGACCCGCGGCGCCAAGGATCACCAGCGTATCGCTGAAACCGTGATTGGACAGGCTCAGCATGCGATGTCCCGTAGGCGAGGTTCGGGACGGGGAAGGGAGGAACAGAAAGGCCGATGGCCGGTGGCGGGTTTTGCTCGCTCGGTCATGCTCCCTAGAGACGATGCGAGGCCCGGCATTGCAAGTAGAAAAGCCCGCCAGAGGCGGGCTTTTCCGTAGCTTTACGTAGAGGGAAGCGGCTTACTGCCAGCTGCCCATCGCGGTTTCGAGGTTGACGCGGATCGCCTCGAAGAACTGCTCGGTGGTCATCCACGCCTGATCCGGGCCGATCAGCAGCGCGAGATCCTTCGTCATCTTGCCGCTCTCGACGGTCTCGATGCAGACGCGCTCCAGCGTCTCGGCGAAGCGGGTCACCTCGGGGGTGCCGTCGAACTTGCCGCGATACTTGAGGCCGCCGGTCCAGGCGAAGATCGACGCGATCGGGTTGGTCGAGGTCGCCTTGCCCTGCTGGTGCTGGCGATAGTGGCGGGTGACGGTGCCGTGCGCCGCTTCCGCCTCGATCGTCTTGCCGTCCGGGGTCATCAGCACCGAGGTCATCAGGCCCAGCGAGCCGAAGCCCTGCGCGACCTGGTCCGACTGGACGTCGCCGTCATAGTTCTTGCAGGCCCAGACGAATTCGCCGTGCCACTTGAGCGCCGAGGCGACCATGTCGTCGATAAGGCGGTGCTCGTAGACGATGCCGGCGCTCTGGAACTGGTCCTTGAACTCGGTCTCGAACACCTCGGCGAAGATGTCCTTGAAGCGGCCGTCATAGGCCTTGAGGATGGTGTTCTTGGTCGACAGGTACAGCGGCCAGTTGCGGCCGAGCGCATAGTTCATCGAGGCTCGCGCGAAATCGCGGATCGACTCGTCGAGATTGTACATGCCCATGGCGACGCCGGCCTGCGGGAAGTCGAACACCTCGTGCTCGATCGTCTCGCCATTCTCGCCTTCCCACTTTATGGTCAGCTTGCCCTTGCCGGGCACCTTGAAGTCGGTCGCCTTGTACTGGTCGCCGAAGGCGTGACGGCCGACGACGATCGGCTTTGTCCAGCCCGGAATCAGGCGCGGCACGTTCGAGATCACGATCGGCTCGCGGAAGATCACGCCGCCCAGGATGTTGCGGATCGTGCCGTTCGGCGACTTCCACATCTTCTTGAGGCTGAATTCCTCGACGCGCTGCTCGTCCGGGGTGATCGTGGCGCACTTCACGCCGACGCCGTACTGCTTGATCGCATTGGCCGAATCGATGGTGATCTGGTCGTTGGTCTCGTCGCGCTTCTGCACCGAGAGATCATAGTACTTCAGATCGATGTCGAGGTACGGAAGGATCAGGCGCTCGCGGATCCATTCCCAGATGATCCGCGTCATTTCGTCGCCGTCGATCTCCACGACGGGCGTTGCTACCTTGATCTTCGCCATAAGCTCGCTTTCCTGAGACAGGTTGGTTCCCGGCAGCGTCTAGGGGCAAGGGCAGGGGGGATCAAGCGCCTCGAACAGCACCCGATCCCCCTACCGTGGTACCGGCGGGGTTGCTCAGCCCCCGCTGGTCGCGATCACATTGTCGTCGGAGTTGCGATCGATGCGGACGTTGTACGGGTCCGCGCCTGCAAACGCCGGCTTCGCCTTGGTATCCAGCGTGATGGTCTGCACGCCGGTGCGGATCGGCAGGCGCTGGAGCACCAGCACGTCCTTGGCGGCGAAGCTGCCGCGGCCGGGCATCGCCAGGAACGCGCCGAACTCGGCCCGCTCCGCCATCGGCGCCTCGGTCTCCTTGCCCTTGCCATCGGCATAGAGCTTGTGCGCCTCGATCGTCAGCGTGGTGCGCCAGCGGCCGTCGGGCAGCTTCTTCACCACCGCCGAGCGGGTCTTGATGTCGTAGAGGGTGATGCGCTCGAACAGATCGGTGATCAGCGCATTCTCGGCCGGGGTGGCGCCGACGCGGAACTCGGCGATCAGGTCGAGGCTGCGCGGGTAGGGCGGGCCCTGGAAGCGCCACTTGGCGTCGTAGCGCTTGAGCGCCGCGTTCACCCGCGCCTCGCCCAGCTCGTCCTTGAGCCGGTACATGGCGAGGCTGCCCTTACGGTAGTGGATATAGGGTTGGTTCTCGACCCGGGCGAGCGGCAGTTCCTCGATCACCTCGCCGCCGCGGCTGCGCAGGTACCGGTCGAGCTCATACTTGAGGAAGCGGCGGATCTGGTCGCGGCCATAGAGATGCTCCATCACCATCAGCGACGAATATTGCGCGAGGGTCTCGACCCCCATCGTCGCGCCCTGGTTGTCGGACGTGACGACCTGATGCGCCCACCATTGGTGCCCCAGCTCGTGCGCCGCGACATAGGTGACGTAATCGATCTTCTCGGGGTCCGAGAGGTCGGCGATGAAGCCGATGCCTTCCGAATAGGGCATGGTGCCGGCGAACGCCTGGGCGAACTGGGCGTAATCGGGGAACTCGATGATCCGCGCCTGGCGGAACTGATAGGGCCCGAACGCCGGCTGGTAATAGTCGAGCCCGTGGCGGAAGGCCGCGAGCATCCGGTCGACATTGGCGCCGTGCTGGGCGTCGTAATAGACCGCCAGGTCGATGCCGTTGTGCTGGAGATGCTTCTCCCGGTAGCGGGCCGATTGCACCGAATAGAAGTTGAGGATCGGCACCGAGGTGACGAACCGCGCGGTGCGGCGGCCGCCCTGGGTGCTGTCGGCGACCTTGTCGCCGGGCGCGATCGGCGTCTGGTCGGCATCGGTCGAGACGGTGATGTCGGTCTTGATCCAGTCGGTATGGAAGGCGCTGAAGCGGGTGCCGGCCAGATCCTCCAGCTTGGGCGGGCGGAGTTCGGAGGGCAGGCCGTATTTGCGGCGCTTGGCGCGATCCTGCAGCATGCCGGACCGCTCGATGCCCAGCACCGGCACGAATTCGCCGTTGTTGACGAAGGTGCCGTTGGTGACGACGCGGGTGTCGTTGCCGCCATTGGCAAAGCCGCGCTGGCGCCGCTCGCTGCGGAAGTCGAGCGTCGTCGTCGCGCCCGGGGCGAGCGGGGTGGCGAGGCGGTAGATGCGGTACTGGAAGCGCGGGAAGTCCTTGGCGACGGTGGCGCCGGGGATCGTCACCGAGACCAGCCTGGTAATCCGGTCGCCCATGCGGACATGGATGGCATCGAGCGGCTTGCCGGTGCGGTTGACCAGCGTCATCCGGCCTGTGGCGCTCAGGCCCGGCTGTTGCGGGCGGATGTCCACCGCGACGCGGACCGACTCTACCGAGGGTTGCGGCACGCGCTCGAACGGCAGCAGCGTCTTCTCATAGTCGGCGAGTTCGCGCTCGTCGCTGATCGGCGTCCGGTAGACGTTCCAGACATGGGTGTTGATGTACACCCAAACCCCCGTCGCCACGAACACCGCCAGTGCCGCACCGCCGACCAGGCCGGCGCCACTCGCCAGTTTGCGCGGCAGGCGGCGGAGGCGCGGGAGCAGCCGCGTCTCGGTCCCCCGTCGCCACAGGCCATGGGCGAGCACCAGCAGCAGCACCGCGAAGGCCGACCAGTAGAGCCGCAGCCACCAGGCGCCGATCCAGAACGTCCCCTGGCCGTTCATGTCGGACAGCGGCACGCGCGGGCCCTGGGCATAATTGTACAGCACGTCGCCGAAGCCGAGATTGCCCAGGGTCACCCGGCCGATGATGTAGACCACCATCAGCCCCCAGCCGACGAACTTGTGCGGGCTCAGCGCCTGGAGGAACACCGCCAGCACCGCGAGCAGGGCGTAGTCGACCGTCTCGGGCAGCACGTACCAGAGCAGATATTTGCCCAGCTCGAAATGGCTGTAGCCATGCACCAGCTGCATGATCATGCCGCCGATCACGCTGACGACCAGCGTCGAGAACAGCACCAGCGTCACGGCGAGCGCCTTTGGCAGCACGAAGGCCCAGTCGGGGATCGCGCTCGCGTCGACGATCTCGTGCATCTTGCGGTCACGCTCGCGCCAGACGAGTTCGCCGGCATAATAGATGGCGATGATCAGCGGGATGAGCCCGAAGGCGCCCTTGAGCAGATCGATCACCACTCGCGTCGCCGGCATCACCGGCGTGCCGACCACCTCGCCGAGATCGGTGAGCGACGCCATCGCGTTGAACAGACCGAGCGCGAGCAGCACGAAATAGGCCGGGCTCTTGAACACCTGCGCCATTTCCAGGCGCGTGCGCACGACAAGCTGGGTCCAGGCGGTGGCGCGATCGTAGCGCGGCATCGGCAGGGGACCGGCGGAGCGGGGAACTTCTGCCGTCTCGGGCACGGCGGCCGCGGCCTTGGCGGCCTTTCGCGCCTGCTTCGACGGACGGGTCGAGAAGCCGAACCGGGCATAGGCAAGCGCCAGCGCGGCAGCCGCGACGCCGAGCACGATCAGCCGGTTCCACAGGACCAGACCTGTCAGCGGGATTGTGAGCGTGTTGCGATCGGCCGCGGTCCAGTATTTGGTCAGGTAGCTGGTCGCGCCGAGACCGAACGGTTCGCCATAGGCGCCGGCCAGTTCATAGGCCGGGTTACGATCAAGCACGAGGGTCGCGACGAAGAACAGGATCAGGAAGGCGACGACGCCGACATAGGTGGCCATCATCGAGCGGGTGATCGTCGCCAGCGCGAAGAACATTGCCGAGGTCAGCAGGATGTTGGGCAGCGCCAGCACCACATAGGCGGAGAGATAATAGCCCAGCCGGTTGGGCCCGAGCGTCTCCGGGTCCACCCAGGGCATGTGGCTGCCGATCCACACCGCCACCGGCACCGCGAGAAAGCCGAGCGCTGCGGCCAGGAACGCGCCGGCGAAGCGGCCGAACAGATAGGCGCTTTTGGTGACGCGGGTGGCGCGGACGATCGGGCCGAAGCCGGTCTCGTCGTCGCGCACCACCACATTGGCGACAAAGGCGGTCGCCACGAACATGTAGAACAGCGTCAGGATCTGCATCATCTGCGCGATCGCGAAGGGCGCGTTCTTGTGGACGTTGCCGCCCGAGCCGATCTGGATCTGGTCCACCGTGGTCGCGCCGAAGGCGAGCAGGAAGAAGATGACGATCGCGACCCAGAAGACCGGGTTGCGGCGCTGGTAGCGCCACTCGAAGCCGAGGATGCCGGCGAACATGGCCACCTCCCTCAGGCTGCGCGACGCGAGGCGTCGAGCGTCGAGAAATACACGTCTTCGAGGCCGCCCTGGACCGGCGTGAAGCCGTCGCCCGGCGCGCCGTCGGCGACGACATGGATGATGGTGCGGCCGGCGAACAGCCGGGTGGAGATCACCCGGTAGCGCTCGCGATGCGCCTCCAGCTCGTCGCGCGCGATCGTCTTCTGCCACACCCGGCCGCGCGTCTCCTCGATCAGCGCGAGCGGCGCGCCTTCGAGCAGCACCCGGCCGCCGGCCAGCACCGCCATGCGCGGGCACAGGTCCGCCACGTCCTCGACGATATGGGTGGAGAGGATCACCACGACATTGTCGCCGATCTCGGCGAGCAGGTTGAGGAAGCGGTTGCGCTCCTCGGGGTCGAGCCCGGCGGTCGGCTCGTCGACGATGATCAGCTGGGGGTTCCCGATCAGCGCCTGGGCGATGCCGAAGCGCTGGCGCATGCCGCCCGAGAAGCCGGCCAGCGCCTTCTTGCGCACCGCCCAGAGATTGACCTGGTGGAGCAGCGCCTCGACCGTCTCCTTGCGCTCGCCGCGCCCTGCGATGCCCTTCAGCACCGCCATATGGTCGAGCATGTCATAGGCCGAAACGCGCGGATAGACGCCGAAATCCTGGGGGAGGTAGCCGAGCGTCCGGCGGAGCAGCTCGGGCGTGGCGATCACGTTGAGGTCGCCGAAGCGGATGGTGCCGGAGGTCGGGGTCTGCAGCGTCGCGATGGTGCGCATCAGCGTCGACTTGCCGGCGCCGTTGGGGCCGAGCAGCCCGAACATGCCGGGCGGGATCGCCAGCGTCACGCCGTCCAGCGCCCTGGTGCCGTTGCCGTAGACATGCGTGAGATTGTCGATCTGCAGCATTCGATACTCCCCCCGTCGAGATAATGTACGCGAAGCTAGCAGCTGTGTTGCTAATGTAAAGCAGTCCCGTGCTGGCGCTGCGGAGCCTTCGCCGCACCGCCTCGTTGAGAGCGACGCGCCGGCCGGGACACGCCCGCTGCCGGCGGCTGGAACCTGGTGCGAAGGACGATCGATGGCAGACATCGCTGGCTGGCTGGCCCTTGCCGCCACGTGCATCGCGGCCTTGATGACCGCATCCAATCTCGGCGCACGGGTCACCGGTTGGGGCTTCGTCGTGTTTACCATTGGCGCAGGCGCCTGGATCGTCGTCGGCATCGCCACGCACCAGACGCAATTGCTGTGGAGCAACATCTTCCTAGGACTGGTGGACCTGTTCGGCATCTGGCGCTGGCTGGGCCGCCGCGCCCGTTTCAGCGACGCAGCCGATGTCGAGCAGGAACGCAGCCGGGAGAGCCCGGGCGAAGATCTGTTCGCAGCCTCGGGCCTCGATGGGATGCCGGTGAAGGGCCGCGATGGCCAGGTTCTCGCTTATGCGGTGGACGCCATGCTGGCGTGCGCGGGGGGCGGAATATCGCACCTCGTCATTCGGGAGGGTGGTGTGGGCGGCGTCGGCGAGACCCTGCGGCGGCTATCCTGGGCCGAGGTGCGCGTGAAGGGCAGCACGTTGCTGACGCCGCTCGATCGGGCCGCACTGGCGCGGCTGCCGGTGGTCGAACCCGCCTGACGCAACCCGCGCACGGCGACACGTCAGGATAATGATTGGTGGCGGAGAGGGTGGGATTCGAACCCACGGTGAGCTTGCACCCACGGCGGTTTTCAAGACCGCTGCCTTAAACCACTCGGCCACCTCTCCGCGTGACGGCAGCGCCTAGTCCTAGTTCGTCTCGGGATCAATCCACCCCTGCGCAACACGGCCTTCACAGCGCTGTCACATCCGAGTCGCGGGCGTCCAAGCGCGAAAGATCGTAAACGCGCGCCACTTCGCTGTTCCGGACCGGGACGCGGTCCCCGTTCGGGACCAACGCTTTGTTGAAGCCGCCGCCGCGATGGCTAGTTCGGAAGGGGCTTACAGCAATCGTTTCGACTCCAGCGAAAACAGAGGGTTCATGATCAACAAGCTTCTTCCGGCACTCGGCGCCATCGCCGCCGTCGTCTCCTTCTCGGGCGCCGCGCAGGCTGCCCCGGTGATCACCACCACCAACTACACGGGCGCGAACATGAACATCGCCCCGAGCGCCGACGGCACCTACTCGGCCGACTTCGGCAAGTCGGGCATCAAGGCCGGCAACTTCGAGCACATCTACACCTTCACCCTGCCGGCCTATCTGACGGGCAGCGCCTCGATCAACACCAGCGCGGTGAAGCTCAAGGCTGCGAACGACCTCGACCTGTTCTCGGTCACCTTCAACGGTATCGCGCTGACCGGCACCTATGGCGGCCTGAACGAGGCGGTGTTCGCCAACGACGTGCCGATCATCGCCGGCAAGGAAAACACCATCGTGATCAAGGGCCTGTCGCGCGGCAACGGCTCGTACGGCGCCCAGGCGACCTTCGCCCCGGTTCCCGAGCCCGCCAGCTGGGCGATGATGATCGGCGGCTTCGCGTTCGTCGGCGGCGCACTGCGTCGTCGCAACACCACGCGCGTCGCGTTCGCCTGAACCACGCCTGCCGCACCCCTCCAGGGTGCGCTGGATCGAAGGACACCGGTCGCGCCCTGCGCGGCCGGTGTTTTTCCTTTGGTCGCCACCGGATGCGGTTTTCGTCGTATCGGACGGGCGCACGGGCTTTCTGTGGGCGCGCGGCTGTGCAACAGCCGGGCCATGTCGCGTATTCGCTCGTACCTCGCCGGGATTGCCGGCCTCGCCATTGCCCTTGCCGTGCCGACAACCCCTGCGCTGGCGCAGGACGAGGCGGGCTTCCAAAGCTATCTCCAGACCCTCGCCGCCCAGGCCGCCGCCGCCGGGGTGAGCCGCCGCGCGATCGATGCGGTGATCCCGACGCTCACCTACAATGCCCGCGTCGTCGAACTGGACCGCCAGCAGCCGGAGAGCAGCCCGAACGCGCCGGTGCCCGCCTTCGCACCCTACCGCGCCCGCCATGTCGATGCCGATCGCATCACCCGCGGCCGCGCCGCCTATCTGCGCGCCCGCAGCCGGCTCTCGGCGATCGAGCGCGAGACCGGGGTGCCCGAATCGATCATGGTCGCGATCTGGGGGCACGAGACCAATTATGGTCGCGTGATGGGCGGGTTCGACCTGCCGCGCGCGCTGGCCAGCCTCGCCTATGAAGGCCGCCGCCGCGCGCTGTTCGCCGACGAGTTCATCGCCACGCTCAAGATGATCGATCGCGGTGTGCCGCGCGAGAAGCTGGTCGGCAGCTGGGCAGGGGCGTTCGGCGGTCCGCAGTTCCTCCCCAGCGTCTATCTGCGCCTCGCCCGCGACGGCGACGGCGACGGGGTGGCGGACATCTGGAACAGCGACGCGGATACGCTTGCCTCGATCGGCAATTATTTCGTCAATGCCGGGTGGCGGGCGGGGGTGCCCTGGGGCTTTGCCGTCTCGGTGCCGGCCTCGCTCGATAGCCGCCTGATCACCAACCGGACCACCAGCCCGCGCTGCCCGCGCGTCCATGGCCGCCAGAGCCAGTGGAAGACGATGGCCGAATGGCGCGCGCTGGGCGTGGTGCCGCAGGGGCGTGCCTGGCCGGGAGACGACGTGCTGGCGACGCTGCTCGAGCCCGACGGGCAGGGCGCCACCGCCTATCTGCTCACCGGCAATTACCGGGTGATCCTCGACTATAATTGCTCGAATTTTTACGCTTTGTCGGTAGGCCTGCTTGCCGATGCAGTGGAACGCTAGACCGATCACGCTTGCCCTCGCGCTGCTTGCCGCTGCGAACGCGCATGCCCAGGGCGCCAACCCGACCGAATCTGCGCGCGGGCCACACGGCACGTCGCAGCTCCAGCCGGGCGACGGACGCTATGATGCGGTGGGGTATGCCGCGGTCCAGCCGTTCGGCGCCGCCGCCCTGGCGGTGAGCCCGAACCTGCCGGCCGAAAGCTATGCCGAGGTGACGGCGCTCGACAGCGGTCGCACGATCCTCGTCCGCATCACCGAGACTTCCGAGGTTCCCGGAGCGATCGCCGCGCTCTCCGAAGGCGCCGCCCGCCAGCTCGGCGTTCCGGCCAGTGGGCCGGTGGCGGTGCGCATCCGCGCGGTGCGCCCCTCTGCCGAGGACCAGGCCGCCCTGCGTAGCGCCGGTGCCGCGCAGCCCCGCATCGATTCGCCGCCCGCACTGCTGCGCGCCCTGCGGCTGCAACTCCCGCCGCAGACCGATGCGAGCGAGCCCCTTCCGCCGCCACCGCCCGCGCAGCTGGACCCGATCGTCGACGTCATCCCGCACCCCGTCGCGGGCGTCGCGGCACCGGCGACACCCCGGTCCGTCGCCAAGCCCGCTGCGCCGAAGCCCGTGCAGGGCCGCTATCTGGTGCAGGTGGCCGCACTTTCTTCGCCCGAACGCGCGCAGGCGCTTGCCCAAAAGCTACGGGGCTTCGTAAAGGCAGGGGGCGGGCTCTATCGTGTCCAGCTCGGCCCCTTCGCGACGGAGGCGGCGGCGGAGCGGGCGCGGGCAGAGGCCGTTCGGGCCGGGTTCGGAGATGCGCGCCGCACCACGGTCCGATAGGGGTAACCTTTACGCGTTCTGGACCGATCATCATGAAGAAGCTCGCCGCCGCCTCGTTCCTGGCGCTCGCCATCGCCGCTCCGCTGCAGGCGGCCGGCCCGGATTTCCCGACGCCCGCGCCGATCGCCTATATGGAGGACATGTCCTCGGGCGCGGTGCTGTTCGCCAAGGACGCCGATCGCCGCATGCCGCCGGCTTCGATGGCGAAGATGATGACGGTCTATGTCGCGTTCGACCTGATCAAGAAGGGCGAGCTCAAGCTCGACCAGAAGATCGAGGTGCGGCCCGAGACCTGGAAGAAGTGGCACTCGCAGGGCTCGACCATGTTCCTCGGCGTGGGCGAGCAGCCGACCGTGGCGGACCTGCTGAAGGGCATCGTCACGCTCTCGGGCAATGACGCCTGCGTCGTGTTGGCGGAGGGCATCGCCGGCACCGAGGAAGGCTTCGTCAACCTGATGAACGATCGGGCGAAGAAGATCGGCCTCACCAACAGCCATTTCGGCACCTCGAACGGCTGGCCGGACGAGGGGCGTACCTATGTGACCGCGCGTGACCTGGCGCATCTCGCGGCTGCTACGATCCGCGACTTCCCCGATCTCTACAAGTCCTTCTACTCGCTGCCGAGCTTCACCTGGGGCAAGACCCTGGGCGCCGGTGCTGCGATCGAGCAGGGTAACCGCGATCCGCTGCTCGGCAAGGTCCCGGGTGCCGACGGGCTCAAGACCGGCCACACCGAGGAAGCCGGCTATGGCTTCACCGGCTCGGCCGAGCAGAACGGCCGCCGCCTCGTGATGGTGCTCGCCGGCGTCAACAGCTACAGCGCCCGCGCCGACGAATCCGTGCGCTTCATGCGTTGGGGCTTCGCCGCCTGGAGCACCAAGCCGGTGGTGAAGAAGGACCGCACCGTCGGCACGGTCGACGTGCAGGGCGGCACCGCCAACAAGGTGGCCGTCGTGGCGCCGCGCGATCTCAACATTACGCTTCCTTCGGGTTTGAGCCCCAAGCTCGCCGGCAAGATCGTCTATCAGGGCCCGGTCAAGGCCGGCTTCAAGAAGGGCGACCATATCGCCGACCTGATCATCGAGGGCGAAGGCATGCCTCAGCAGATGCTGCCGCTGGTCGCCGCCGAGGATGTCGGCCAGGCAGGCTTTTTCGGCCGCGCCTGGGCGGGGCTGATGTCGCTGCTCCACCTGGCCTGATCGCCTTGGCCGACGCCCTGATCGGCAACAGCCAAGCCCGCGACGCGCTCGCCGCCGCCATGGCGAGCGGCGCGTTGCACCATGCCTGGCTGATCGCCGGGCCCGAGGGCGTGGGGAAGGGGGGCTTTGCCCGCATCGCCGCCGCGCGCATGCTGGCCGAGGCCGCCGAGCCCGACCGGCTGATGCCGGGCTGGGACGTGCCGGAAAGCACCCGCACCACCAGCCTGATCGCCGCGGGCAGCCATCCGGACCTCAAGATCCTCGCTCGGCTGCCCAAGGACGCGGACAAGCCAGACGAGGCGCTCGCCCGCTCGATCACCATCGCGCAGGTGCGCAGCCTCCAGCCGCTGTTCGCGACCAAGCCGTCGCTGAGCCCGCGGCGGGTGGTGATCATCGACGCGATCGACGATCTCGAGCGCGGCGGTGCCAATGCGCTGCTCAAGAACCTCGAGGAGCCGCCGGCGGGGACGATCTTCCTGCTGGTGAGCCATGCGCCGGGACGCCTGCTGCCGACGATCCGCTCGCGCTGCCGGCTGCTGCGCTTCGAGCCGCTGAGCGATGCCGAGACGACGACGGTGCTGCGCCGCCAGGTCCCCGAAGCGACCGAGATGGAAATCGCCGCACTGGTCGAGGCCGCCGAGGGTTCGCCGGGGCGTGCGCTGCGCTTCGCCGGGCTCGATTTGTCGGCGCTGGAGGCGGACATGGCACAGCTCGCCGAGCGCGGCGACCCCGACAATGCCGTGCGCACCCGGCTCGGCCGCCAGCTCGGCGCCAAAGCCGCGCAGCCGCGCTACGAGGCATTCCTGGAGCGCTCCCCCAGCTTCATCGCCGCACGGGCCAAGCGGCTGGAGGGGGAGGCGCTGCGCACCGCGCTGGACGCGTACGTCGCCGCGCGCGAGCTTGCCGGTGCGGCGCTGGGCCTGTCGCTCGATGCCACCGCTACGGTGTTCGAGATGAGCGGCATTCTCGCCCGGCTAGCCCGGCGCTGAGGGTACAGGTTGCCCGTTGCTGCGCCGCATCCTAAAGCGGCGGCCATGGCTGACCCCTTCTACATCACCACCGCGATCCACTATCCCAACGGCAAGCCGCATATCGGCCACGCCTATGAGATGATCGCCGCCGACGCGATAGCGCGCTTCAAGCGCCAGCAGGGTCGCGACGTGTTCTTCCAGACCGGTACCGACGAGCATGGCCTCAAGATGGTGCAGACCGCCCGCGCCCGCGACATGACCGCGCGCGAGCTTGCCGATGAAATGTCGAGCTATTTCCGCGTTATGGCGGAGAAACTCGATATTTCGTGCGACCGTTTCATCCGCACTTCCGAGGCCGATCACTACCGCGCCAGTCAGGCGATCTGGGAGAAGATGGCGGCCAAGGGCGACCTGTATCTCGATCGCTACGAGGGCTGGTATTCGGTCCGCGACGAGGCTTTCTACGAGGAGAAGGAACTGGTCGACGGGGAAGGGGGCCAGAAGCTCTCGCCTCAGGGCACGCCGGTGGAATGGACCAAGGAGGAGACCTGGTTCTTCCGCCTTTCGAAGTACCAGCAGCCGCTGCTCGATTTCTACGCCGCCAACCCCGATTTCATCCGCCCGGAATCGCGCCGCAACGAGGTGTTGCGCTTCGTTGAGGGCGGGCTGGTCGATCTCTCGGTGAGCCGCACCAGCTTCGACTGGGGTGTGCCGGTGCCGGGTTCACCGGGGCATGTGATGTACGTCTGGGTCGATGCGCTGACCAACTACCTCACCGGCGCGGGCTTCCCCGACGATGCCGAGCGGCTGGCACGCTACTGGCCGGCCGATCTCCACCTGATCGGCAAGGACATCGTCCGCTTTCACACGGTGTACTGGCCGGCGTTCCTGATGTCGGCGGACATCGCGCTGCCGAAACAGGTCTTCGGCCACGGCTTCCTGCTTAACCGCGGCGAGAAGATGTCGAAATCGGTCGGCAACGTCGTCGATCCGATGGAATTGGCGGAGACCTACGGCGTGGATGCGCTGCGCTACTTCCTGATGCGTGACGTCAGCTTCGGGCAGGACGGGACGTTCAGCGACGAGGCAATCGTCACCCGCGCCAATGCCGATCTCTCGAACAGCTTCGGCAATCTGGCCCAGCGCACGCTGAGCTTCATCGCGAAGAACTGCGAAGGCGTGGTGCAGATCGGCCGGGCGCACGATGCCGATGCCGTGCTGCTGACCGAAGTCGACACCGCCTGCGCCGCCTTCACCCGCGCGTTCCAGGATCTGGCGCTGAGCCAGGGCGTCGAGGCCTGGATGACCGGCGTGTTCGCCTGCAACCAATATATCGACGCGCAGGCGCCCTGGACGCTCCGCAAGACGGACCCTGAGCGGATGCACGCCGTGCTCGGCACGCTGCTCAAGGCGATCCGTCGCTTGGGTGTGACGATCGCGCCGGTAGTGCCGACCTCGGCGGCCAAGCTGCTCGCCCAGCTCGGCCCGGACGGCGATGCGGACTTCAAGATCGCACCGCCGAGCCCTATCTTCCCGCGACTTGAACTGAAAACCTCAGAGGACGCATGAAGCTCGCTGACAGTCATTGCCACCTGATCTACAAGGGTCTCGGCGAACAGCAGCCCGAGGTGCTGGCGCGTGCCCGCGACGCCGGCGTGGTGGCGATGCTCAACATCTCGACGCGCGAGAATGAGTGGGACCAGGTCATCGCGGTCGCCGAGCGCGAGGCGGACGTGTGGGCCAGCGTCGGCATCCACCCGCACGAGGCGGATACGCACTCGCATGTCGACACCGCCAAGCTGGTCGAGCGCGCGCAGCATCCGCGCGTGGTCGGCATTGGCGAAAGCGGGCTCGACTATTATTACGATCATAGCGACCGCGATCGCCAGCGGGCGAGCTTCCGCGCACATCTGGCGGCTGCCCGCGAAACCCAGCTGCCGATCATCGTCCACACCCGCGACGCCGAAGAGGACACCGCCGAGATCCTGCGCGAGGAAATGGGGAAGGGGGCCTTCCCCGGCGTGATCCATTGTTTCACCGCCAGCCGCGCCTTTGGCGAGATCGCGTTGGAACTCGGCTTCTACGTATCGATTTCTGGTATCGTGACGTTCAAGAATGCCAAGGATTTGCAGGAAACCGCCGCCGCGCTGCCGCTGGAGCGGCTGCTGATCGAAACCGACGCGCCGTTCCTCGCGCCGGTGCCGCATCGCGGCAAGACCGGCGAACCCGCGTTCGTGGCGGACACCTGCCGATTCCTGGCGCAGCTCCGCGGCGAGGATCCCGAGATGCTGGCCGAGGCGACCCGCGCCAATTTCCACACGCTCTTCACCAAGACGCTGGCGTGACCGGGCAGGGGACTTGCCCTTGGCGCTGAGCATCCGCATCCTCGGATCGGGTACCTCCTCGGGCGTGCCTCGCATCGGCCCCGATTGGGGTGCCTGCGATCCGAACGAGCCGCGCAACCGGCGCACGCGCTCCTCGGTACTGGTGCGCAGCGCCACCACGACGTTGCTGGTCGACACCAGCCCGGACATGCGCGAGCAGCTGATCGCGGCGCAGGTCTCGGACGTCGATGCGGTGCTGTGGACCCATGACCATGCCGATCACTGCCACGGCATGGATGATCTACGCCAGGTGATGCACGCCCGCAGCGGCGCGCCAGTACGCGGGCTGGCCCGGCCGTTCACCTTCGAACAATTTTTCATCCGCTTCCCCTATATCTTTGAAGGAAGGGGAAAATTCTATCCGCCGGTGGTCGCATTGGAGACGATGCCGGACAGTTTCACGATCGGCGACATCGCGGTCCGCGTCGTCGATCAGCCGCATGGCGGGATCACCTCGGCCGGCCTGCGCTTCGAAAGCGGTGGCAAGGTCATCGCCCATGCCACGGATTTCCATGCAATGACCGCGGAGATGCGGCAGCTCTACACCGGCCTGGACGTCTGGGTCGTCGACGCGCTGCGCCGCGCGCCGCATCCGACGCACCCGCACTTGAGCGAAGTGCTGGGCTGGATCGAGGAACTGCGTCCAACGCGTTCAGCGCTGGTCCACATGGACCACAGCATGGACTATGCGACGATCGCCGCCGAACTGCCCGCCGGTGTCGAGCCGGGCTATGACGGGCTGGAGCTGCACGCGTGAACGGAAGCGACGGCGTCAACATGGTCTGGCTGGTCGGCGCGCTGGTGCTGGTGGTCAGCGCGCTGTCGGTGCGGCGGATCGGCTTCGGGCTGTTCCTGCGGACGCTGCTCGGCTGGGCGGCGATCGTGCTGCTGGTGCTGTTCGCCGTCGGGCATCGCTACGAACTTGCGGCGGCCTGGTCGTCGCTGAGTGCCAAGCTCGGCCTCGAGGACCAGCGGGTCGAAGGCGACACGGTGCGGATCCGGATGAGCCCGGACGGCCATTTCTGGGCGCGCGTGACGCTCAACGGCGCCGAGCGCCGCATGCTGATCGACAGCGGCGCGACGATCACCGCAATTTCCGAGCAAACCGCCAAGGAAGCCGACATCCAGACGTCCGAAGGCCTGCCGGCGATCATCGAGACCGCCAATGGCAGCGTGGCGGCGCGCCGGGCACGGATCGCGGAAGTGACGCTCGGGCCGCTGAAGATGCACGATCTGGGCGTCGTGGTTTCGCAGAATTTCGGCAATCTCGATGTGCTCGGCATGAACTTCCTGTCGCGGCTGCACAGCTGGCGGGTCGAGGGCAATGTGCTGGTGCTGGAGCCCGAGGCGCCCAGGGCAACGGAGTAGCGACCGGCTGCATCCCCGTCCGGCATCACCGCCACTATTTTACATAATATAGATTATCGGTGCGATGCTCGATCGCCGGGCGGATCCCAAATCGAAGTGCGAAAACCTAGGCAATCTGCGGTGTTCAGCCGCTTGAGGGTTTCGCAGCATGCGTCATTATCGGCATCTGGATCTGGACAAACGGCGACGTCTCTATGAGCTTCAGCAATCCGGCAGATGTGTCCGTGAGGCTGCCAACGGAAACGGTGGATATTGGTCCGGGTTGAAGCCTACGACTGCACCCCTATTCCACCCTGCGATCTTTCGAATAGCCGGCACGCAGACTATTGCGCCAATGACCGGGTTTGGGCGTGAGCCGCCGGTCCGCTTTCTGCGCCGAAGCTGCCGTCGACGCCCTACCGGATAGCACGAGCATATCGCGTTCAGAAGTGGCGACCTACGCTTTACTAGGACCAGTCTGGGTTCGCGGCACCGGCTCAGCCATGTTTCACGCTCGTGCGTGAAGATTTGACTCAGCACTGAGGCTATAGGGCCGAGCGAAAAGAAAAATCTTCTAGCCTGCAATATTCGCGTCAAGGACTATAGAAGGGCTTGGCGTTGCCGGAGCGGGTGTAGGTGTAGGTGTAGGTGTCGGCGTAGGAGTTGGTGTTGCGACCGGCCCTTGGGCGGCCGGAGGCGTTGAATTTATGCCCCCGCCGGAGCCACCGCAAGCCGCAAGCGAAGCGGCCATCATCAAAGCGGCGTTGGTTCTGTAAGCACGCATATAAGCCCCATTTTTGTACTCTTTGCCACCCATCCCCTACATACAATCGGCAACAGATCAACACGTTATGTCACATTTACTATATATCAACATTTACTCAGGTGCTTAGCGTGCCATCACTACATCTCGCGTACATTTACTGTATGTTAACTTCATAGCAATTCCGCACGAACTGAGTTGGTGAGGATTCCGAATGACGGGGCTGATGGCATTCACGTTTCCTGCTGGTGGCAAGAGGCCAGCATGTATAGCGCGCACGCTTTCACAGGATCTTCGGGACCGGGTTGTCATCGATTGATGGCGATCCGAGCTGCCACGCGGCGGCGGCGCGTTTGGGGTGAGTTTGTCGAGTGCGATCCGCTGGCGGCAGCTTGCGCTGGAACACGGTCGGGCTGCGGCCAAGCCCCGCGGTCGTGACCGGCATTCTGGCGGTGCACCCTGGTTGGGACCGGCACGGTGCATCGCTTTTTCGTTCGCCACGGGATTGCGCGTAAGAATGCCTGGACCCGTGATCTAGCAAGACCGTCGCGACGTTCTGAGGCAACGCCAGCGCTGGTTCGCAGGACGGTTCCACCTCGAACCCGAACGCGTCGTTTTCATCGATGAGACTTGAACCGCCACGAACATGACCCGCAGCCCTGGCCGTTGCGCCAAGGGTGAACGGCTGCGGATCGACTACCCGCGCGTCACCATCGCAAGACCACCACGCTTGTCGCAGGGGCGCGCACGACCGGCATGGTCGCGCCCATGGTGCTCGACGGCCCGGTACGGTGACTGGTTCGAAGCCTATGTCACGCAGGCCCAGGTCCCGGGGTTACGGCCGGGCGACGTCGTCATGATGGACAACCTCTCGAGCCACAAGCAGGCCGCCGTGAAAGAACAGGTCGAAGCGGCGCGAGTAACCTTGCGCTTCCTCCAGCCTACAGCTCCGACTTCAATCCCATCGCGAAAGCATCTTCTCGCCTGAAGGCTATGCTTCGCCAGGTGGGCGAACGAACCGTCAGCGCGCTGTGGAGTCTGATCGGCGGCCTCGGCGGATTGCAAAGTTCGGCGATTGAGGCGGTGTGACCGGACCCGCTGCCTGCGCAGCGGGTCCGGGGCCAGGAGACGCAAGTTCAGGGCACCAGCAGGGGCAGCGCTGCGCTACGAGGATGGCTCCGCGCAGCCCTTCAGCTCTCCACAACCTGGGCCGCTGGCGGCACACGGACGATGAAATGACCTTTCACGCCCTGTGGCCATTGCGCAAACGGCACCTTGCCCTGCTCGCTGGCTTCGTATGCCACCGCGTAGTCGAGGATCGCCCGAGCAGCGTCGGTATCCGGGGTGAAGCGTCCCAGCACATAGCCGACCTTGTCCGGCGCCCGCAGGTGGACCGTGCAGTGCTCATTGCAGGCGAACAGGCACGGCATCTGCTGGATCGCGATCCCGGCATAGCGCGGGTCGGCGTCGCGAGTCTCCGTCAGCGCGTCGGCAAGCACGGCGCCGCCGCGACGTCCCTGCGCGTCCTCCCGCGCCTCGGCGCTGAAGCGGCAGGTGTTGCACACGACGATCGCGGGGCCGTCTTCAACCGGGGTAAGCATGCAAGTCTCCTGATGGGTCAGCGTTCGAACAGCCGGTCGGCGAGCGGCTCGCGGGCCTGCCATCCACGGCGTTCGAGTTCGGGGGTTTCGGAAGGTGCCTCGGGGTAGCCGAGGCACAGCAAGGCGATCAGCGTCCAGTCCTGCGGCACGTCGAGCAGCGCCGCCACGGCAACGGGATCGAGGATCGACACCCAGCCCAGGCCGATGCCGCGCGCGCGGGCCGCCAGCCACAGCGTGTGGACCGCGGTCACGCAGGAATAGCGCAGCATCTCGGGCATGGTGGCGATGCCGAGGCCGTGTCCGGCCACCGGACGTTCGTCGCAGAACACCGCCAGCAGCTCGGGTGCCTCGCGCAGGCCGTGCAGCTTGAGCGCGCGATAGGCATCGTGCCTGCCCTTCTCGGCATAGCCGGCGGCGGCGCGGGCGTTCTCGGCGTCGACATGGGCCGCCAGCGCCTCGCGCAGCGCCGGGGTGCGCAGCCGCACGAACCGCCAAGGCTGCGCGTTGCCGACCGAGGGCGCGAGGCTCGCCGCTTCCAGCAGCGCGGTCATTTCCTCCGGCGGGATCGCGCGCGTGTCGAAATGGCGCACGTCGCGGCGCCAGCGCAGCAGCGTGTCGAACTGGCGGAGGAAGCGCGCGTCGAAGGCGGGGGTGCTGCTCAGAACTCGATCCCCTTCTGCGCCTTCACGCCCGATCGGAAGGGGTGCTTCACCTGCGTCATCTCGGTGACCAGATCGGCGGCGTCGATCAGCGCATCGGGGGCGTTGCGGCCGGTGACGATCACGTGCTTCATCGCCGGCCGCGCCGCGAGCACCGCCAGCACCTCGTCGAGCGGCAGATAGTCGTAGCGCAGCGCGATGTTGAGCTCGTCCGCCAGCACCATGTCGTAGGAGGGATCGGCGATCATCCGCTTCACCTCTTCCCACGCCGTCCGCGTGACGGCGATGTCGCGGGCACGGTCCTGCGTGTCCCAGGTGAAGCCCTCCCCCATCGGCTTGAACTCGACTTGGCCCGAGAAGGCATCGAACACCGCCTTCTCGCCGGTCATCATCGCGCCTTTGATGAACTGGACGACGCCCACTTTCATGCCATGACCGATCGCGCGGACGACCATCCCCATCGCCGCGCTGCTCTTGCCCTTGCCCTTCCCGGTATGGACGATGAGGAGGCCTTTCTCCTCGGTCTTGGTTTCCATCATCGAGGCGCGGGCGGCCTGGATCTTGCGCATCTTCTCGGCATGCGCGGCGTCGTCGCGGTTCATTCGGGGGCCTTTCGCAGGAGGTACACGTCCATGATCCAGCCATGGCGGGCGCGGAGTTCGGCACGGGTCGCGACGATGCGCGATCCGGCCTCGGCGAGGGGACCGTGATCCAGCGCCTGTTGCGGCATGCCGAGATAGGCGCCCCACCAGATGGTGATGCCAGCAGGGTCTAGCGTCTCGAACGCGCAGCCGCCGTCGAGCATCACGACCAGCGTATCGGCCCCGGGGGGCCAGCCATGGCTGCGCAACAACCGGCCGGTGGTGATCGTCACGGCGCCCGCGAGCGGGTTGAGTGGGATCGTATGCGCGGCGGTGAGCGCCTGGATGCTGGTGATGCCGGGCACCACGCGAACGGTAACGTCGGGCAGCCGCGCCGCGATCCGTAGCGTGCTGTCGTAGAGCGATGGGTCGCCCCAGACGAGCAGCGCGACCTTGCCCGCACCCGGCAGATGCGTGGCGATGGCGGTGCGCCACGCGTCTGCGATGGCGTCGTGCCAGGCATGGACCGCCTGGACATAGTCCTCCCCTGCCCGCACCGGCATGTCGAACGTGGCGATCGGCACCGGCCGGGTGAGGACTGCGGCGCAGATCGCCGCGCGCAGGTCGGCGAGATCGGGGGCATTTTCCTTGCGCGGCACGAGGATCAGGTCGGCTCCGTTGAGCGCGGCGATCGCCTCGCCGGTCAGGTGCGCCGGGTTGCCGGTGCCGATGCCGATCAGCTGGAGCGCGATCATGCCGCCGCCGCGATCAGGTGGAAGAAGCTGCCGGTGACATGGCCCTGGGCCGACCCGGTCTCGGGCACGGCATTGCCCTCGGCATCGGCAACATCGGCGAGCGGCGCATCGGTCTGCGAGACGATCGTCGAATAGTGGAACTCATGGCCGGTCAGCCGTGCACCCGCGGGTAGGCCCGCAACGGGCGCAAGAAGCGTCGCCTGCCGATAGCCGAGATGCATCCGCCGCTGGGCATGGCTGGTGACGAGCCCGAGCAGCCCTGCCATGCGGTGCGTGTCCCCGCCCTTGTCGACCAACGCCTCGCCTAGCACCATATAGCCGCCGCACTCGCCGTGCACCGGACGATGCGAGGCGTGGGCGCGGAGGCCGGCGAGGAAGGTCTCGGCCGCGGCGATCGTGCCGGCATGGAGTTCCGGATAGCCGCCGGGGAGCCAGACGAGATCGGCATCGGCATCGGGGGCCTGATCGGCCAGCGGCGAGAAGGGCAGGATCTCCGCCCCTGCTCGCCGCCAGCCTTCGAGCAGATGCGGGTAGAGGAACGAGAAGGCCGCATCCTGCGCGATGGCGATGCGCTGGGCGGGCGGCGCCGGCAGCGTGGTCCGCCTGTCTGCGCGATGATGCGACGTAGAAGCGGCGGCCGCGCGCAGGGCGCCGAGGTCGACATGGTCGCGCAGGAACGCCGCATAGTCGGCGATGGTGCGATCGAGGTCCGGATGCTCGACGGCCTGTACCAGCCCCAGATGCCGCTCCGGCAGGACCAGATCGGCGCGGCGCGGCAGTGCGCCCAGCACCGGAATGCCTGCGGCTTCCATTCCCGCCCGCACCAGTCGCTCGTGCCTCGGGCTGGCGACGCGGTTGAGGATCACCCCGGCAAAGGGCACGCGCGGATCGAGCCGGGCAAAGCCCAGCGCCGTCGCCGCGGCAGACTGTGCCTGTCCCGAGACATCGACCACCAGCACCACCGGCCAGCCATAGCGCCGCGCGAGGTCCGCCGTGGCGCCGGTGCCGCTCGCCCCTGCCCGCGCGACGCCGTCGAACAATCCCATCGAGCCCTCGGCCAGCACGAGATCGGCTTCACGCGTCTCGCCCGCGAGGGCATCGAGCAACCCCGCGTCCATCGACCAGCTGTCGAGATTGTACGAAGGCCTGCCGCTCGCCACCCGGTGGAAAGCGGGATCGATATAGTCGGGCCCGTTCTTGAACGGCGTGACCGCAACGCCCGCCTCGCGCAGCGCGCGGAGCAGCCCCAGCATCACGGTCGTCTTGCCGGTGCCCGAGGCAGGCGCGGCAATGATCAGGCCGGGCACGCTCATTCGCCGCTGCGTGCGAAGCGCGACGACGCATCCTGGGGCCGGAAACGGCGATCGTAGCCGGCGGCATAGAGGCTGCTCTCGGCGAAATCCTCCGCCGCCAGCACCGGGCCGACGAGGATCAGGGCGGTGCGTTCCATGCTGCCGGCCACCGCCGCCTCGATCGTCGCCAGCGTCGCGCGGACGATCCGCTCGTCGGGCCAGCTCGCCCGCCACACCACCGCGACCGGGCAATCGGCGCCATAGGCCGGCAGCAGATCGGCAACGAGCGTCGCGAGATTGTGGATCGAGAGATGGATCGCCAGCGTCGCGCCCGTCGCGGCGAAGTTGGTCAGGCTTTCGCGCGGCGGCATGCGGCTGGCGCGGCCGGGGGTACGGGTGAGGACCAGCGACTGGCCGAGTTCGGGCAGGGTCAGCTCCGCCTCCAGCGCGGCAGCCGCGGCGGCGAAGGCGGGCACGCCGGGGGTGACCGTGAACGGGATGCCGAGCGCGCGCAGCCGGCGGAGCTGCTCGCCCATCGCGGACCAGACCGAAAGGTCGCCCGAATGCAGCCGCGCGATGTCGTGGCCGGCGGCATGGGCGGCGACGATTTCCGCGAGGATCGCGTCGAGATCCATCGGCGCGGTGTTCACGATCCGCGCACCGGGCGGGCAATGCGCTAGGATCGCCTCGGGGATCAGCGACCCGGCATAGAGGCACACCGGGCTCGCCGCGATCAGGTCGCGGCCGCGCAGGGTGAGCAAGTCGGGCGCGCCGGGGCCGGCGCTGATGAAATGGACGGTCATGCGGGGGCTCCTTCGGCGATGGCGCACGTCGCCATGCGGTCGGGGGAAATCTGGCGGGAAACGAGCAGGCGGCCGTCGGGTCCGGCGGCGGCGAGCGCAGCGGCCTCGGCGACGCTGCCGGAACCGCGCGCGGCGAGACTGGCGGTGGAGTGGGTCGGTGTCGCAATGCCTGCCACCGCCTCGATAGCGATGACGGGCAAGCCAAGCGCTTCCAGCAGCGGCAGTTTGTCGGCGAGCGTCGCGACATGGGTGACCGGCGGCGCACCCGCCTGCGCCAAGGCAAGCGCCGAGCGCAGCGATGCGGCGGTCGCACCGCTGCGATAGCCGAAGCCGGCGACGATCATCGCGCGACGCTCCACTGCACCACGGGATAGCGCGACCGCCAGCCATGGCGGGTGCCGAGCGGCACCGCGTCGGCCAGCTCGATCCGCAACAGGTTTCCGCCTTCGGCGTCGTGCCACCGGGCAAGCAGCGCCTCGGACTCGAGGGTGACCGCATTGGCGACGATGCGCGTGCCGGCGGGCAAGCTTGCCCAAAGCGCCTCCAGCAAGGCCTGCGAAAGGCCTCCGCCGATGAACACTGCATCGGGCTCGCCATCCGGCAGCACGGCTGGCGCGCGGCCCTGCAGCACGGACAGGCGATCGACCCCCAATCGTGCCGCGTTGTCGCTTGCGCGCGCCGCACGGATCGGATCGGCCTCGACGGCGATTGCGCGGTTGGCGGGATGCGCGAGCAGCCACTCGATACCGATCGAGCCCGAGCCGGCGCCGATGTCCCAAAGCAGCTCCCCGGCGCGCGGCGCTAGCGCGGACAGGGTGAGCGCCCGCACCGGCTGCTTCGTGAGCTGGCCGTCGGATTCGAACCAGCCATCGGGCCGTCCGCTGGCGAGCGGCAGCACCGCCCCCTCGCCCGCCGGCTCGATGCCGACCATCACAGGGTGCGCGATATCCTTCCAGGCGAGCATATCCGCGCGTACCGAGCGCCCCCTCTCCCGCGCGCCGCCGAGCGCCTCCAGCACATGCAGCTCCGAGGCGCCGAACCCCTCGCCCGCCAGATAGGATGCCAGCGCCGCCGCTGCCGCGCCGTCGCGAACCGTCACCAGCAGCCGCTGGCCAGGCGCGAGATGCGGCCGCAACTGGCCGAAGGGCGCTGCGTGCAGCCCGAGGCACAGGGTATCCTGCAGCGCCCACCCCAGCCGCGATGCCGCCAGCGCGAAGCTGGACGGTGCCGGGCGCGCGATCCACTCCTCCCGAGCGAGATGCCGGGTGACGCTGGTGCCCGCACCGAACCAGAAGGGATCGCCCGAGGCAAGCAGCACCACCCGTCGGCCCCGCTCGGCGAGGAGCAGGGGCACACCGTCGGCGAACGGCACTGGCCATGCGCGCGCTTCGCACCTAAGCCCCGGCAGCAACGACAGATGGCGGGCGGCGCCGAAGACCAGCTCGGCTCTTTCCAGCGCCGCGCTCGCGGCGGCGGACAGTCCGTCGGCGCCGTCCTCGCCCAGTCCGATGATGGTGAGCCAGGGAAGATCAGCCATGCCGAACATCCTGCTGCTGGGCGGCACCACCGAAGCGAGCGCGCTGGCCCGCCTGCTGGCGAAACATGGGGTGCCGGCCACCCTCAGCTATGCCGGGCGCACCGAGGCGCCGCGCGCACAGCCGATCCCGGTCCGTGTCGGCGGGTTCGGTGGCGTGGAAGGCCTGGCCGCATATCTGCGCGCGGCGCGGGTGACGCATCTGGTTGACGCCACCCATCCCTTCGCGGCGACGATGAGCGCCAACGCGCTCGCGGCGGCGCAGTTGGCAGGCGTACCGCTGGTCGCCCTCACCCGCCCCGCCTGGGTGCCGGTCTCGGGCGACCGGTGGACGCGCGTTGCCGATATTCGGGGCGCCGTGGCTGCGCTCGGTGGTGCGCCGAGGCGCATCCTGCTGGCGCTGGGCCGGATGCACGTCGCCGACTTCGCTGCGATGCCGCAGCATCACTATGTCCTGCGCTTCGTCGATGCGCCCGCAGTATCGCCGATCCTTCCGCACCACACCCTGATCGTCGATCGCGGCCCCTTCACGCCCGAAGGCGACCGCGCACTGATGGAAGCGCACGGCATCGACCGGGTCGTCTGCAAGAATGCCGGCGGCCGTGGCGCCGAGGCAAAGCTGATCGCGGCCCGGGCGCTCGGCATCCCGTTGCTGATGATCGACCGCCCCACGCTGCCGCCCCGCGCCGAGGTGACCGATCCGGCCGCGGTGCTGGAATGGCTGGATCATACGGCCGTGCCCACCGAGCGCGGAGTGTAGAGGATCGGCCGCGCGCTGCCCTCGATCCAGCGCGTCTGGCTCGATCCCACGATCACCATGGTCCGCATGTCGGCCATTTCGGGCGTCGCCTCGCCAAGGGGCACGATCCGCAGCGCTTCCTCCGGCGTCGAAATAGCCCGCGCAAACAGGATCGGGCGATCCGGCCCGCAGACGTCCCGCAGCAATTCCAGCACCCGTGCAAAGCCCTGCGGCCGCGCCTTGGAGCGGGGATTGTAGAAGGCCATCGCGAAGTCCGCCTCGGCGGCGAGGCACAGCCGCTTCTCGATCAGCGCCCAGGGCTTGAGATTGTCCGAGAGGTTGATCGCGCAGAAGTCATGCCCGAGCGGTGCCCCCGCCCGCGCGCTCGCCGCGAGCATCGCGGTGATCCCCGGCAGCACGCGGATGTCGAGCGCACGCCAAGCTTTCGGTCCGACTTCCAGCGCTTCGAACACTGCCGCTGCCATCGCGAACACGCCGGGATCGCCCGAGGAAACGACCACCACCCGCCGCCCCTGCGCGGCAAGATCGAGCGCGAGTGCCGCGCGGTTGAGCTCCACGCGGTTGTCCGAGGCGTGCAGCGTCAGCCCCGCGCGCGGCGCCACCCGCGCGACATAGGGAATATAGCCGACGACGTCGGTCGCCTCCGCCAGCGCGGCCGTGACCTCGGGCGTCACCAGCGCTTCGTTCCCCGGCCCCAGCCCGGCAATGGCCAGCCAGCCGCTCATGGGCGGCGCCCCCGGCCGTGGATCAGCAGGATCGAGAAATAGGGGGTGACGCTGGTCGCCTCGGCGAGCGGGGTGACCCGCTGCTCGGGCATCGCGGCGTGCTCCACAAGCCATGCTTCCGCCTCGCGACCTGCGGCTGCGACGGCGCTGCGCAGCTTGGCGAGATTGCGGCCGATCTTCATCACCACCAGCGCATCGGTATCGCTGATCCGGCGGACGAGCTCGTCCTCGGGCAGCGTCGCCATCGCGATCGTCAGCACGTCGTCGCCCCAGGTGATCGGCTGGCCGGTCGCGTTCCATGCCCCCGCCATGCCGGTGATCCCCGGCACCACCGCCACCGGCACCTGGCCCGAAAGCCGCGAATGGAGGTGCATGAACGAGCCGTAGAAGAAGGGGTCGCCCTCGCACAGTACCACCACGTCCTCGCCGGCGCGGGATAGCGCCAGCAGCCGCTCGGTGCACTCCGCGTAGAAGGCCGACAGGCAGGCATTGTAGCGCGGGTCGCTGAGCGGGATCTCGGTCGTCACCGGATACTCCATGGGCAGCTCGATCGCGTCGGGGCGGAGCATGCCCTCGGCGATCCGCCGCGCCTGGCCCGACCGCCCCGCCTTGCGGAAATAGGCGACGTGGCGCGCCCCGCGCACCAGCCGGTCGGCGCGGACGCTCAGCAGGTCGGGCGCACCCGGCCCCAAGCCGACGCCGTGGATCGTGCCCAGGCTCATTCGGCGCGGCTCGCCAGTGCGTTGACCGCCGCGACGGTGATCGCGCTGCCCCCCAGCCGCCCCTCGACGATGCAGCAAGGCACCGGCGGTGCGGCCCAGAGCGCCGCCTTCGACTCCACCGCGCCGACAAAGCCCACCGGACAACCGATGATCGCGGCGGGACGCGGGCACGCCGGATCCTCGAGCATGTTGAGCAGATGGAACAGCGCGGTCGGCGCATTGCCGATCGCCACCACCGCACCGGCCAGATGCGGCCGCCAAAGCTCTAGGGCCGCGGCGGAGCGCGTATTCGCCATTTCCTTCGCGAGCGCCGGCACCTCCGTGTCGTGCAGTGTGCAGAGCACGCGGTTCTCGGCGGGCAACCGCGCGCGCGTGATGCCCTCGGATACCATCCGTGCATCGCACAGGATCGGCGCGCCCTCCGCCAGTGCCGCCCGAGCCGCCTGCGCGAATCCGGACGAGAAGCGGATATGCGGCGCCAACTCCACCATCCCCGCGGCGTGGATCATCCGCACCGCGACCGGCTCCTCCTCGGGCGAGAAGCGGGCGAGATCGGCCTCGGCGCGGATCGTCGCGAAGGACTGTCGGTAGATGGCGGCGCCATCGGTTTCATAGTGGTAGGGCATCAATCGGTTCCGAAGAGGGCAAGCAGCGCGTCGGGGGTGAGCCCGGCATGGGCGGGCGGCGCCCCGGCGCGGGCATCGAAGGCGAGATCGAAGCGGCCGTCGCGACCGGTCACGACCACGTCGGCAAGCTGCGCCCGCGCGCAGCCCTTCGCGCACCCCGAGACGTGCAGTCGCCCGGACACCAACGGTGCGAGCCGCCGGGCCAGCACCCGCGTCTCGACGCTCGCCTGCGGGCAGGCCGGCGCGCCGACACAGGCATCGGCGCGCAGCAGCGGATCGGTGGCGTCGGTGATCAAGCCCACGGCGTGAAGGTCCGCGCCTTCGACCAGAAGGCTCCTCCACGGCGTGATCCGAACGCCCCTGGCCTCCACGGGGAGCGCATCGGCGAGCAACGCCGCGTCCAGCTGGCCGAACGCCGCGCCAAGCAATGCGCCCAGGGGGTGTTGTCCCGGCGGAAGGGGCTTGGCCAGCGCGGCGGGGACCGCACCGCCGTCGGCCCAGTCCGGCAGCGGCGCGGCGTGGCGGGCCATGCGGCCGGCAGCCGCGCCGCCGCTCTCGACGAACCAATGCGCCAGCCTGACGAGTGCGGCAGCTTCCTCCCCGACCGCGACCGGCGCTCCGGTCGCGCGGCCATCGGCGCGGAGGATCAACCGACCCTCCGGATCGCGCTCGATCCGGAAATCGCCGGGCGCGTCGGCCAGCAGCGGCATGGGCCCTGCGTCGATCACGAACCCCATCTTGCCCGGCAGGGGCAGGAGCGCGGCGAGCTGCGTGAGGAGGTCACCTGCGATGCGATGCGTGTCGTCACCCGCCTGCCAATCGGGTGCGACCAGCAGGTTGCGGCGCTTCTCGATCTCCGGGTCGGCGTCGACAAGGCCGAGCGCGATCAGGCGCTCGACCAGCGCTCGCCACCCCGTTTCGGAGACGCCGCGGATCTGCAGATTGCCGCGGCTGGTCAGGTCGATCAGTCCGTTGCCGTGTATCAGCGCCGCCTCGCACAGGCCGAGCAGTTGCGCGCGCGTCAGCCGTGCGAGCCGCGGCTTCACCCGCACCAGCAGCCCGTCCCCAGCCGCCATGGGGCGCCACGCGTCGGGGCACCAGCCACGCACCTGGAAGCCGATCATGCCGCCCCTCCCAGGTCCGCCAGGATCGAGTTGCGGCGGGTCTGCCACAGCCCGGCCGCAAGCAGCGCCGCGAACCGCGCCTGCATCGCCGCCAAAGCCGCCGGGTTCTCCTGGGACAGGAAGGCGCGCACCTCCGCGTCGCCAAGCGTCGCGTCGTGGTAGAGATCGAAGAGCTGCGGCGGCACCGCCGCGGCAAGATGGGCGAAGGCGCCGAGATGGTCGAGCGTCGCCGCGATCTCGGCCGCCCCTCGGAAGCCGTGTCGGCGCATGCCGGCGATCCAGCCAGGATTCGCCGCGCGCGAGCGGACGACGCGGGCGATCTCCTCGGTCAAAGGCCGTGCGACCGGGCGCGTCGGATCGCGCGCGTCGAGATGGTAGAGCGCGGCCGACCCGCCGCTAAGGGCCTTGGCGGCGGCGAACCCGGCTTCGTGCGCGGCATAATCGGCCGCGAGCAGCAGGTCGGTCTCGGCCAGGTCCTGCAGATGGACGAACGCATCCGCGGCACCGACACGGGCGCGGATGCCCTCGGGATCGGGCAGCGCATCGCGTCCGTCGAAGGCGTGATCGGATGCAGCAAGCCAGGCCTCGCCTGCATCGCGGCGCGCATCGTCCGTGTAGGTCTCCGCCGCATCGCCCATGCCGAGGCCGTAGCTACCCGGACGCGGACCATAGACGCGAGCGCCCGGATCTCCTCCGGCAAAGGGGTTCCATTCGGGCGCCTCGTCGCGCGCCGCCAGTGCGCGGACCGCCTGGCCGAACAGCTGCGGCAACGTGGGAAAGGCGTCGCGGAACAGGCCCGAGACGCGCAGGGTCACGTCGATCCGCGGGCGGTCGAGCATCGCCAGCGGCAGGATCTCGACACCCGTCACCCGTTCCGAGGCCGTGTCCCAGACCGGCGCGGCGCCGAGCAGGTGCAGCGCCATCGCGAATTCCTCCCCAGCGGTGCGCATCGTCGCCGATCCCCACAAATCGACGACGAGCCCCTTGGGATAGTCGCCATGATCCTGCAGGTGGCGGCGGATCAGTTCGTCGGCGAGGACGATGCCCTGCGCATGCGCCGCCCGGCTGGGCACCGCGCGCGGATCGATCGTGTAGAGGTTGCGGCCGGTGGGGAGCACGTCGGTGCGGCCGCGGAAGGGCGACCCCGATGGGCCCGCTGCCACTCGCTTGCCCGCCAGACCGGCGAGGAGGCCGTCGCGCTCCGCGTCCCCGCAAGGGCCGCGCCCGAACACATGGAGCCCGTCGCCGAACTGGCCTTCCTTCACGTCGCAGACGAAGCGGTCGATGCGGGTGATCGCCTCTGCGCTGGTGGCGGCGCAGTCCAACCCCAGCTCCGCCTCGAGCCCGACCGCCCGCGCTTCGTCGCGGATCGCGGTCTGCAGACGATCGCGGCGTGCGGGGTCCAGGCCTACGGCGTTGGAGAATTCATCGAGCAGTGCCTCGATCCGGGCCAGGCCCGCGCCGGTCCCCGCCGTTTTCAGCGCGGGCGGCAGATGGCCGATGGTGACGGCTCCGGTGCGGCGCTTGGCCTGTGCGGCTTCGCCGGGATCGTTGACGATGAAGGGGTAGAGGATCGGCAGACCGCCGGTCAGCGCCTCGGGCCAGCAGGCATCGGAGAGTGCCACCGCCTTGCCCGGCAGCCATTCCAGCGTACCGTGCGCGCCGATATGGACGAGGGCATCGACGCCCTGCGCCCGCAGCCACAGGTAGAAGGCGACATAGCCATGCCGCGGCACCCGGCCGACATCGTGGTAGCTGTCCTCGCGCGTCGCCGGGTCGCCGCGTTCAGGCTGAAGCGCGATGAGCAGCGCGCCGCTTCGGATAGCGGGGAAATGATAATGCCCGTCGCGGCATGCGGGATCAGCTTCGGGCGCCCCCCACGCTGCGTCGAGGGTCGTGCGCAACGGTTCGGGAAGCGTCGCGAGCACCTCCCGATAGGCTGGAAGCGCCCAGGTCAGCGTTTCGTGCTGCAGCCGATCGGCCAGGGCATCCACCGTCTCGCCAAGATCGCAGGCGATCGCTTCGGCCGAGGCAAGCGCGTCGAGGCCGACGGCGTGCGCCAGCTGCCATGCCTTGCCGGGATAGGTGGAGAGGACGAGCGCGACATACTTTGCCGCTAAAGGCTTCTCGGCAAGGGCAATCCAGCCTGCAACCCGCGCAACGATCGCCTCGATCCGCCGCGACTCCGCACGGTGCACCGTGCGGGCAAAGCCCAAGGCCTCGTCGCGCGCCTCGGCCTGCTTGAAGCTGGCGACACCGGCGAACACACGGCCGTCGAGTTCGGGCAGGACCACATGCATCGCGAGGTCGGCCGGTGACAGGCCACGTTCGGCGCTGGCCCAGGCATCCCGCGGCGCGGTGGCGAGCGCGATCTGGAACACCGGCACGCCGGCCGCATCCAGCGGCGATCGCCCCTGCTCGTCGCGTGCGGAAAAGGCGGTGGCGTTGACGATCGCCGCGGGGGCGAGGTCGCGCACCCAGTGCTCCACCTGCGCGCGGGCATCCGGCGTCTTGAGAGAGGGTACGAAAATCGACAGCGTATCGAACCCGGCGCGCTCGAATGCGGCGTGGAGCGCCTCGAACGGATCGACGTCGCAGGCGGCGAGATAGGAGCGGTAGAAGACGATCAGGACCAGCGGCTTCCCCGTGCGCCGCCAGGGGCACGTTCCGGGGACCCTAAGCTCGCCGCCCCCCGGCTGGCCATCGGGCGGACGAAAAGCACCCAGCGCGGGATGCCAGACACCGAATGCCGGAAGCGGGACATAGGCCGACGGTTCGTCCATATGGAAATCCGCCGTATCCGCCAACAAGCCCAGCGCGGCGCGTGCCGCATCGGCCCCGCCCGTGTCGCACAGCCCCGCCAGCTCCCGCAGCACTCGCAACGGCACCGTTGACGCGGCATCCAGCCGTTGGTCCGGCCGCCCGTCCGCCGGTAGCACCGCGAGCGCGATCCCCTTCTCCCGCGCCAGCGCCTCCACCTGCTGGAGGCCGTAGCTCCAATAGGGCATGCCGCCGATCAGCCGGATCAGGATCGCCTTCGCGCCCGACAGCGTCCGCTCGACATAGGTGTCAACCGACAGCGGGTGCGTCAGCGACGCCAGGTTGGCCAACCGCAGTGAAGGCAGCTCCCCCTGCCCCGCACGCCATGCCGCCGCGAACGCGCCGAGGTCGCTGTCGGAAAAGGACAGCACCACCAGGTCCGCGGGCGTTTGCCCGAGGTCCTGGGGCGCGGCATTTTCCTCCAGCCCGTGCGTTTCGCGGAACAGGACGTGCATCGCCTGCTTGCCTCAGCCGGCCAGCACCGCGCGGAACGCCGCCGGGTCGACATGGTCATGCTCGGCGATCGCGACCAGCGCGGTGCCGCGCGGCTCGCCCGGACGCCAGGGGCGGTCATACTGGTGGCGCACGCGGCCGCCGACCGCCTGGACCAGCAGCCGCATCGGCTTGCCGGTCACCGCGGCATAGCCCTTCACCCGCAGCACCTTGTGCTCGCGCGCCAGCCGCTCGATCCGCGCGACCAGCTCGGACGGATCGGCGATCTCGCCGAAGGTGACGACAATGCTGTCGAAATCGTCATGCTCGTGATCGTCAGCGCCGTCGTGGTGCGAGGGGCGTGCGGCGAGGTCGTCCTCGGCCGCGGCGCCCAGTCCCAGGATCACCCGCGGGTCGATCGCACCCTCGCGGATCTCGACCACCGGCACCGGGCGCGGCGCCTCGGCGGCGATCACCGCGCGGGCGGCGACGACGCCCTCCGGCCCGGCGAGATCGACCTTGGTGAGCAGCACCATGTCGGCACAGGCCAGCTGGTCCTCGAACACTTCGGCGAGCGGCGTCTCGTGATCGATGCCGGGGTCGGCGGCGCGCTGCGCCTCCAGCGCCACCAGGTCGGGCGCGAAGCGGCCCTCGGCGACCGCCTCGGCATCGGCCAGCGCCAGCACACCGTCCACCGTGATGCGGCTGCGGATCGCCGGCCAGTCGAACGCCTTGAGCAGCGGCTTGGGCAGCGCGAGGCCCGAGGTCTCGATCAGGATGTGGTCGGGGCGCGGGTCCAGCGCCAGCAGCCGTTCGACCGTCGGGATGAAATCGTCGGCGACGGTGCAGCAGATGCAGCCATTGGCCAGCTCGACGATGTTCTCGGCCGGGCAATCGGGGATCGCGCAGGACTTGAGGATCTCGCCATCGACACCGAGCGTGCCGAATTCGTTGACGACCACCGCGAGGCGCCGCCCCTCGGCGTTCTGGATCAGGTGGCGGATCAGCGTCGTCTTGCCGGCGCCGAGAAAGCCGGTGACGATCGTAACGGGGACCTTGGCCAGGTCGGTCATGCATGTCTTCCCCCGCGCCGGAGCGAACAGGCGGGGCTTGCCGGAACGAGTGTCCGGCCGGCGCGCGACGACGGGCGGGCGCGACAATCGCCCGACACCACGCGACCGTGCAGCCCCAGCCGCACAGCTTCGTCGCTCGAACGGAAGCAAGACCGTGCCGCGGCCATCCCCTGGACCAAGGCAAGAGCGACCGTTGCGCCGGCAGGTCTCCTGGCTTGCGGGTCACGGCACGCTGCACGCCTTCCCAGGCCGGATCGGCCCAGTGGCTGCCTCTCGGTGGAGGCCAGTGCATCGCGCTATCCGCTCACAGTTGCAGGGACAGCCGCGGATTTGGGGAGCAGGCTCCCCGCACCGCATTCCCGATTAAGCCCCATGTCCGGGGCACCGGCGCGATCTTTGCGAAGGCCGCAAGGCCTTCGAGGGCAGCTCTAGACGCGCACCTCGATCTCGTCCAGCCTCTGCCAGCGATAGATGGCGAAGCTGATCAGCCAGCAGGCGACGAACAGGCCGATGATCGCGAAGCCGAGGCCGTTGAAATGCGCGCCGAGATCGGCGGCGAGGCCGAACGCGCCGCCGGTCCAGCCCATCTTGTCGCCGATCAGCGCCAGCGTCTCGATCCCCCCGATCACGATCGCGACCAGCGCGGAGATCAGCGTGATGGTGACGTTGTAGTAGAGCTTGCGGATCGGCTTGACGAACGCCCATTGATAGGCGCCGAGCATCACCACCCCGTCCAGCGTGTCGACCAGCGCCATGCCGGCCGCGAACAGCGCCGGCAGCACCAGCAGCGTGCCGAGCGAGACGCCATGCGCTGCCTGCCCCGCGGACATGCCGAGGATCGCCACTTCGGTCGCGGTGTCGAAGCCGAGGCCGAACAGGAAGCCGAGCGGCGCCATGTGCCAGCTCTTGCTGACCAGCCGGAACATCGGCCCGAACAGCTTCGACAGCGGCCCGCGCGAGGCGAGCAGCAGGTTGAGGTCGTCCTCGACATAGGTGCCGCCCGCGCGGACATGCTGGAAGGTCTTCCACACCGCGCGCAGGATGATCAGGTTCATGCCCGCGATCGCGAACAGGAAGAGCGCCGAGACGGCGGTGGCGATCACCCCGCCCAGTTCCTTGAACGCCCCCATCCCCGCCAGCGCACCGGTGGCGAGCGCGATGCCCGCCGAGGCGATGGCGATGATCCCCGAATGGCCGATCGCGAACCACAGGCCGGTGGCGATCGGGCGCTGGCCGTCGTTCATCAGCTTGCGGGTGACGTTGTCGATCGCCGCAATATGGTCGGCATCGACGGCGTGGCGCAGCCCCAGCCCCCAGGCGAGCAAGGCGGTACCGAGCATCAGCGGCTGGGCATGGAACAGCGCGAACGCCCAGCCCCAGGCGGCGAGATTGGCGGCGATCAGGCCCGCGAACAGCAGGGCCACGCGCGCTCGCAACGGCAGAACGGACAAGACAGGGCACTCCGGCGGCGTCGTACGACCTTGCCGGGGCCACCGCGAGCGGCCGATCGCGCACCCCGGCCTGACGCCTGAAGCGACCGAGCCACGCAATCGCGAACGGCCCCGGCCGCTCGTGCGTCGCTCAGACGGAGTACACCGTGCCGCGGCCATCCCCTGGGCCAGGGCAAGAGCGACCGGACGCCGGCAGGTCTCCTGGCTCGCGGGTCACGGCGCGCTGCACGCCTTCCCAGGCCGGATCGGCCCAGTGGCTGCCCCTCGATCGGGGGCCAGTGCATCGCGCTATCCGCTCACAGTTGCAGGGACAGCCGCGGATTTGGGAGCAAGCCCCCGCACCGCATTCCCGATTAAGCCCCTTTCGGGGCACCGGCGCGATCAGGCATTGGTGGTAGGGGAAGCCGCGCGGTGGATCAACCGCCGGTCCGCGCCCGCCCGCAGGAAATGCAAGGCCGACAGTAAGGTCAGCCCGCCCACCGCGAGTGCGGACGCGTAACAGCAGGTAATGAAGAAGGGCAGCCAGCGCACTTCCGGCGTGCCGAGCGCATGGACGAGCAGCAGCGCGACGCTGCCGACATAGCCCGAGGCATCGGCGATGTAGATCAGGAACCCGGCATTGGCGGCGGTGCCGATCGTGGCGATCATCCGATCGAACAGCATCGCGTTGAACGGGGTATAGGCGAGGTAGAGCCCCGCGCCCGCCACCGTCATCCAGGGCAGCGGCGCGAGCAGCCCGGCCTGGAAGGCGAGCGTCGACCCGCCGAGGCACAGCGCCCCGAGCAGGATCAGCCCGTGCATCGCCAGCAGCGCGCGCAGATTGTCGCGGATCAGCATCAGCAACGCGAGGGCGGCAAGCGTCAGCAGCGCGATCGGCAGTTCGCTCGCCGAGAATATCGCCGCCTCGCCGCCATAGCCGAGCGCAGTCCACAGCTCGCGCGCGAAGTTGTCGCGCACGTCGCGCAAGGCGGTGAGCAGCACATAGCCGATCGCCAGCATCACCAGCGTCGCGCCGTGCGCCCGCAAGAACGCGGCGCGATCGGCAGCCTGCATGGGCACCCGGGCGGTGCGCTCGGCCTCGTCGCGGGCGTCGGGCGGCGGGAGTCGCTCCAGTTGCCACAGCGCGATCAGCAGCACCGGCATGAAGACCAGTCCGGTCGCCGTCGGCATCCACTGCTCGGCGACACCCGCGTCCATCAGCAGCAACGCGACCGACTTCACCACGCCCGAAGACAGGATGAAGCTCGCGCACAGCATCGCGCCGAGCAGCTCGGACACGCGGCGCCCCTCGACATAGCTGAACACCAGCCCCCAGATCAGCCCCAGCGGCAGGCCGTTGAAGAACAGGCAGGCGACGTTCCACGGCGCCGGGATCAGTGCGAACAGCACCAGCGCAATCCACGAGGTAGCGATCAGCCCCAGGATCATCCGCGCCCGCCCCTGCCTCCCGGCTTCGGAAATGACCCGAACGCCGATCAGCTTCGACATCGCATAGCCGATCACCTGCGCGATCAGCAGTGCGGTCTTGTAGTCGATGGCAAAATGCCAGTCGGCGACGTCGGCATAGGTCGCCACCGCGAAGGGCTTGCGGAAGGCGTACATCGCGAAATAGGCGCTGAACGCCGCGAGCCCGCCCAAGAAGAGCGTAAAGCCCGAAGCGCTCCGCGCGGCCCCGCCCGCGCTATCACCGTGCATTGCGATTCCTCATGAAGCGCCGCGCTTGTGGCGTTCAAGCGCGACGGCTTCATGACAGCGAAGTTACGCTGGTCTCACCAAGGCCGAACGCGCAGGGCCTCGGCTTCCGCGGCACAGCTTTGCGCATCGGGATGCGGCGCCGTGGAGCGCAGCCGCGCCACCTCCTGCCGCGCCGCCACCATATCGCGCTGATAGGCGGGCGAAGTCTGGAGCACCGCGAACACCGACGCGCCGGCCATGTAGCCAGCTTCCACCGCGCTCTTGCTGTGCGAGCCGCAGATCGCGCGGCTTTCGCCATACGCCCGGCCGCGCGCGAGGATCGCGCTGGCCTTGTCGGGCATCGCCTGGGCGAGGATCTGCGCCTCCAGCCAACCATTGGCGGTATGGCCCGAGGGATAGTCGCCATTGCTTGCCAGATGTGCGGTCTTCGCCTCGCAGATCGGCCCGTCCTCGCGCAGATAGGGGCGCGGCACCTGGTAGGCGGTCTTGACCTTGCCGACCACGGGGCCGGTGCCCGCCCGCGCAAGCAGCCGCGCGAGCGCGGGCGCCTGCTTGGCATCGAGTACCATGCCCATCGCGCAGGCATTGCGGCTCAGCGGATCGTTGGTGACGTCGTCGGTGGCGATCCGCCAGCGCGGGGTACCCTCCAGCTTCCGGGTAGCGCGGAACACCGCCATGTCCAGCGCCGCGCCGGGGCTGTCGAGGGCGGGCGGCGGCGGCAGGATGGCCATGCCGTCGGGATATTGGTCCGCGGCGAGATAGGGTGCGGTGTCGCTCGTCTGGGGCGCCGCGATCAGCAGCGAAAGCGCCGCGAAGAAACCGCCGCGGATCATGCCCGAAGGCCCGATCGGGCATCGAGGCCCGAGGTAGAAGCGAAGAGCTGGGTGCGCATGCCGCGCCCCCTACTCCGCCACGCGCCATTCTTCTACGTAGTTTTACAGGCGCCTGCATTATGCCGCAGGCAAGGCCGGTCCGGGCAAGGTGCACGCACCTGCACATGGGGGCGACGTGGACATCTCGCTTCAGAATAACATCTTGGAGCTTGTGGCCAAAGGCGCGGATCTGGCCTCGGTCACCGATCGGCTGTGCCGCGAGGTGGAAGTGCGCCTGCCCGATGTCCGCTCCATGATCCTTCGCGTCGATCTTGCCGGGCGGCTTCATCCCGTGGCCGGCCCGAGCCTCCCCGAGAGCTATCTGGAGGCGATCGACGGCATGATGATCGGTCCCAAGGTTGGCTCCTGCGGGTCTGCCGCCTATCTCGGCGAGCCGGTGGCCAGTACCGATATCGAGAACGATCCAAACTGGGCCAAATATCTCGGCCTGACCCGGCCGCTGGAGATGCGCGCCTGCTGGTCGAACCCGATCAAGAACGCCCGCGGCGAGGTGACCGGCGTCGTCGCCTTCTATTACCGCGTGCCGCGCGGCCCCACGCCGATGGAGCGCCGCATCATCCGGGTGTGCCTGCACCTGTGTGCGATCGCGATCGAGCAGGACATCTGGCGCGCCAAGCAGGTCCGCCGCGCGCAGCTCGACGGGCTGACCGGCCTGCCCAATCGCTCGGCCTTCACCGCCTCGCTAAGCGACCTCGATTGTACCGAGCCGGGCGCCTGGGGGCTGATTCTGGTCGATCTCGACAACCTCAAGATCGTCAACGACACTTTCGGCCATGTCGCGGGGGACGCGCTGATCATCCACGCGGCGCGGCGCCTCTCCGAAGCTTCCGCGCCCGATCGCGCCTATCGCCTTGGCGGGGACGAGTTCGCGGTGCTGGTGCAGAGCCCGGCGACGCTCGCCGACCCGGCCGAAGCCGCGCGCATGCTGCTAGATGCGCTCGCCCAGCCGATCGAAGACGGCGAGCGCAACGTCGTCCCCCGCGCGACCGCCGGCGGCGCGCTGATCGGCGAAGGCGAGACGGCGGAGCAGGTGCGGCTCAATGCCGATCTCGCGCTCTATCATGCCAAGGAAACCGCGCGCGGCAGCTTCGTCCGCTACGTGCCGGGCATCGCCACCCGCATGGCCCGCCGGCTGGATGCGATCCATGCGGTGGAGCGCGCACTCGCCGAGGACAGGCTGCTCCCTTATTACCAGCCGCTGTTCGACCTGAAGACCGGCGAGATCCTCGGCTTCGAGGCGCTGTGCCGGATGCGCACCGAGGATCGCATCGTCTCCGCCGCCGAGTTCTTCGAGGCGACCACCGACGGCAAGGTCGCCGGCGCGATCACCGCGCGGATGCTCGAGCGGGTCGCTGCCGACCTGCGCCACTGGTGCGACCTCGGCATCGCGCCGCCCCATGTCGGCATGAACTTCTCGTCGAGCGACTTCCACGGCGCTCGGCTGCGCGAGATGATCCCGGAGACGCTGGCCCGGCACGGCGTGCCGCTCCACCATCTGGTGCTGGAGATCACCGAGACCGTGTATCTCGGCCAGGGCGACACCGTCGTCGCGGACACGCTGCGCTGGTTCCGAGCCCAGGGGCTGCTGGTCGCGCTCGACGATTTCGGTACCGGCTATGCGTCGCTCACCCACCTGCTGACCATGCCGGTGGACTTCATCAAGATCGACAAGAGCTTCACCGACCAGTTGCTGCAGAACAGCGCCAGCCGCGCGATCGTCGAGGGCGTGCTGCACATCGCGCAGGAACTCGACATGCGGGTGATCGCCGAGGGGGTCGAGACGGAGTTGCAGGCGGAACGACTGCGCAGCATCGGCTGTGCCTACGGCCAGGGCCACCTCTTCTCGCCCGCGGTCGGCGTCGAACGCGCGACCGAGATCCTGCGATCGGCCAAGATCCCGGCGCTGTCGCCGAGCCGAGGCGCTGCCGGGCCGGCGACCGACGCTGCGATGCTGCACTAGGGTCGGCGAACCAGCCAGCCGGCCATAAAAATGGGCCGGAGGATCGCGCCTCCGGCCCAGTGCTTTCCTCCCCAGGAAAGTCAGAAGCGGGTGCGCAGCGTGATGCCGTAGGTGCGCGGCTCGGCGAGATAGGCCGAGAAGAGCTGGCGACCGCCCGGATATTTGGGATCGGTGAACGGCGCGGTGGCGGCGCCCTCCTGGAAGGGCGAGTTGAACACCACCTGCGTGTAGTTCTGGTTGAAGATGTTCTGGCCCCAGAACTCGATCGCCCAGCGCTCGTCCTTGCCGCGAATGCCGATGCGGCCGTTGAACAGCGCATAGCCGTCCTGGATCTTCTGCGGGAAAAGGTCCGAGCCCGTGTTGTAGTCGCCGGTCATGCGTGCATCGAAATAGATCAGGCCGCTGAGGCCGGAATTGCCGAGCGGCGGCGTCCAGGCGACCGAGGCGGTGCTGACGATCTCCGGCGCGTTGGACAGCTGCTGGCCCGGCAGCCGCCGCAGCGCCTGGTCGAGCGGTCCGCCGGCATCGTTGCCGACCAGCTGGTTGCGATAATGGGTATCGGCATAGGTAAGGCCCAGGCCCACCCGGAAATCGCGCGCCGGCACGAGCGAGGCTTCGAGTTCGACGCCCTGCGACACCACACCGTAACTGACGTTGGAGGACGAGCAGGCTCCCGTGGTCGACGCGGCGGCGCTGAAGTTGGTCGCGGTGCTGAACTTGCTCTGGTCGCGGTCGCCGCCGCCCAGGCTCGCGGTGCAGCCGTTGATGTTCTGCACCAGGAAGACGGTGCCGTTGAAGGTGTTGAGCTGGAAGTTCTTGAACTGCTGGCGGAAGGCCGAGACGTTCAGGCTGAACTTGCGCGTCGAGTATTTCAGGCCGATCTCGAAGGCGTTGTTGGTTTCCGGCGCGAACTGCAGGTTGCCGGTCAGCGCCTGCGCGCCGCCGACCGCGGCGAAGGGCAGGATCGGCACCTTGAGCGCCGACTTGTCGAGGTTGAACCCGCCCGCCTTGTAGCCGCGCGAATAGCTGCCGTAGAGGAGCAGGTCGTCGGTCGGCTTGTACGAGAGGATCGCGGTGCCGGTGAACTGGTCCTCCTTGCGGGTGTCGCGGATCGCGGCGCCGTTCAGCTCGGCGGTGGAATTGCCCTGGCACGACAGGCCTAGAATGCCGTCGATCGTCGCGGTGAGCGAGGCGACCGAGCGGAGCGGCAACAGCGCGGTCTGGTTGGCGACGCAGGCGGTGTTGTCGTTGCCGAAAGTGGCGTTCAGCCGCTTGCGCTCGTTGGTGTAGCGCAGGCCCAGCGTAAGGTCCAAGCCCTTGGTGACGTGGAAGATATTGTGGGTGAACAGCGCCCAGTTGCGGCTGTTCTGCTTGAAATAGTCCCGCGTCGTGCCGCGATCGTTGATCCCGTCCAGCCGGTCGAACGCCGCATAGATCAGCGGGCTCGCCGCGCCGAACAGCGCCGGCCGCGCGGCAAGGCACCCCGCCGCCGCCGGATTGTAGAGTGCCGCGAGCGCGCTGCCCGAGACGATCCGGCAGGTGGCGAAGCGGCCGTACTGGGTGCCGAAGCGAAGGTTGTCGACGAGCGTCAGGTCTTCATTTGCGAAATAGCCGCCGACCAACCAGTCGAGCTTCTCGTTGAACGCGGTACCGTTGAGCCGCAGTTCCTGGCTGAACGTTTCGAAGGCGCGCGACGAGTCCGAATTCGGCGCGCGATAGAGCAGGTCGACCGCGCTGTAGTCGGTGTCGGCGCCCTGGCTCGAGAAATAGTTGCGATAGCCGGTGATCGAGGTGAGCTTCACATTGCCCAGGTTCCAGTCGAGCTGAACCGATCCGCCCCAATCCTCGGTGATGCCGCCATAGCTGCGGCCCTTCGAAACATAGAGGTTCCGGCTGTAGGGATTGCTGAACGCGGCCATCGGCTGGCCAAGATCGCGCAGCACCCGGACGATGTTGTTCGCGGTAGGACTGTTGAGATCGCCGATATAAGGGTTGATCGAAGAGTCGACATAAACCGCGCCGCAGCATTCCTCGTTGCGATGGGTATAGTCGCCGATCACGCGGATCTGGATGTCGCTGGTCGGTTCGAACAGCAATTGGCCGCGGAGGAAATAGCGGTCTCGATTGTTGATGTCGCGATTGTTGGTGACGTCCTGGTAGAAGCCGTCGCGCTTCATGTAGACGCCGTCGAGCCGACCCGCGACCGTACTGCTCAGCGGCACGTTCACGAACCCCTGAAGGCGGATCGTGTCGTAATTGCCATAGGTCGCCTCGGCACCGGCCGAGAAGGTCGACTCCGGCTTCTTCGAGACGATGTTAATGATGCCGGCCGAGGCGTTGCGGCCGAACAGCGTGCCCTGCGGCCCGCGCAGCACCTCGATCCGCTCGAGATCGCCCAGTTCGCTGAGGCCGATGCCCGAGCGCGATCGATAAACGCCGTCGATGAACACGGCCACCGAGCTTTCCAGGCCGGGATTGTCACCGACCGTACCGATCCCTCGAATACGGGCCGAACCATTGGCCTCGCTGCCGGTCGAGGAGACCAGCAGCGACGGCGCTACCTGGTTGAGCGCGCGGATGTCGTTGGCACCGGTCTGCTGCAGCGTCTCTGCACTGACCGCGGAGACCGCCAACGGCACGTCCGCCAACGCCTGGGCGCGGCCCTGCGCGGTGACGATGATTTCGTTATCCGCCTGGACGGATCGTCCGCCGGCATCCTGCTGGTCCTGGGGGGTCTCCTGCGCGAGCGCGGGCGCTGCGAGCGCCATCACGAGTGCCGGCACTGCACAGGCCGACATAAGGCGTAGCCGCATATCTTTCCTCTCCACCGAGGTTGGAGCTGTGTTTCCGCTCCATACCCGAACCTCGAATACACGCCTTGTCGCCAGCGCCGTCAAGCAAAACTAAAGTTGCAAAATGCCACTTGAATGCAATCGTTGCAGAGATGGCACAGTGTTGCCCAACCGGATTGGCGCTGCAGTGGGCCGCGCGGCGCCCCGACTTCGGTAAGACGTTGACTGGTCTCACACTTCCCGCACCGGCCGCTGCAACGTAGCGCCGGGAGCCCGATCGCGGTACGCTTGGCGCCCTCTGGGGAGGGGACGACATGCAGTTTCACCACCGTGCCGTGCCGATCGTGCTTGCCGCCGTCTTGATCGATTCGATCGGCTTCGGCGTCATCCTTCCGGTGCTCCCGAAGCTGATCGTGACCCTGTCCCATAGCAGCATCGACGATGCCGCGCGGATCGGCGGCTGGATGCTGGTGGCGTTCGCCGTCGCGCAGTTCTTCGCCGGGCCGATCCTCGGATCGCTGGGCGACAGCATCGGGCGGCGACCGGTGCTGCTCGCCTCGATGGCCGCCTTCGCGATCGACTATCTGCTGATGGCGGCGGCGCCGACGATCGGCTGGCTGTTCCTCGGCCGCATCGTCGCCGGGATCGCCGGCGCCGTCTACGGCCCCGCCAATGCCGTGCTGGCAGACGTCACGCCGCCGGAGAAGCGCGGCGCGACCTTCGGGATGATGGGCGCGGCGTTCGGGATCGGCTTCATCCTCGGCCCCGCGATGGGCGGCCTGCTCGCCAGCCTGGGGCCGCGCGCACCATTCATCGCGGCAGCGGCACTGGCGGGGCTCAATGCGCTGTGGATCCTCTTCCTGCTGCCGGAGACGATGGCGCCGGAGCGCCGCCGCCCCTTCCGCCTCCGCGAGGCCCATGTCTTCGCCGCCTTCCGCCCGCTGTTCGAGGCGGGGAGTGCCAAGCCGCTGCTGCTTGCCGCCTTCCTCTGGCAGCTCGCACATATGGTCTACCCGGCGACCTGGGCATTCTTCGGCGAGATCGCGCTCGCCTGGGACGAGCGCATGATCGGTGCCTCGCTCGCCGCCTCGGGCATCTGCATGGCGCTGGTCCAGAGCTTCGTCACCGGCCGAGCGATCGCCGCCTGGGGCGAGGAACGGACGGTGGTGCTCGGCATGCTCGCGGGAGGTCTCGCCTTTCTCGGCTATTGTTTCGCGCGGGAGACCTGGATGGTGTTCGCGATCATCCCCTTTGCCGCCTTCCAGGGCCTTGCCTTCCCCTCCATCAATGCCCTGCTCTCGCGGCTGACCGATCCTTCGCACCAGGGCGCGCTGCAGGGCGGCATGGCGGCGCTGGGCAGCGTCGCGCTGATTCTCGGGCCGCTCCTCCTCAGCCAGGCTTTGGCCTATGGGGCAGAGCGCGGCTTCCAGGGCGGCAATTTCGCGGTGGCCGCAGCCCTGGCGCTGAGCGCATTGCTGCTGATCGAATGGAAGGTCGTGCCACGGGTCCGGCAGGCGCCCGCCGAATAGCACACGACAAATTGCGACACTTTGCCCCGGGCGATGACAAACCCGTGCGACAGCGGCGGGGGAAACAAGGCGTGTGCCGGGGGTCTGCCCCCGCCCCCGGCACCCCTTCTTCTCCAGGAGTTCCGGATGCTGAAACGTATCACCCTCGCCGCGCTCGGGGCCTCGCTGCTCGCAGGCTCGGCACTTGCCGCCCAGGCCGAGCCGCAGGACGGTCCGCGCGGCCCCCGCCGCGATCCGCTCGCCATGGCGGATCAGAACAAGGACTGCATCGTCACCCGCGACGAGATGCTCGTCAGCGTCGCGACGCGCTTCAACGCGATGGACGCGAACCACGACGGCAAGGTCACGCCGGAAGAGCGCGAGGCTTATATGGCGCAGCAGCGCGGCCGGATGGGCGGCCGGATGGCGCCCAAGAACGACCTCACGCTCGCCGACGAACAGGCCCGCGCCACCCGCATGTTCGACCGGATCGACACCAACCATGACGGCAAGATCGACGCTGCGGAGCGCCAAGCTGCCGCGCAGAAGATGATGCAGATGCGCCGCGGCGGCGGCTGGCGTGGCCGCCAGGGTCCGCCCGCCGGCGACATGCCGCCCCCTCCTCCGGCCGACGGCAACTGACGCCAGCCGGAGCAGCCGGGCGGGAGGCCGCGGGTATCGCCGATCCTGTCCCCGTCGGGATCAGAGGCACCTCCCCTGACGCTTCACCGCGAAGCTCCGCGGATCTCCTCCCTCCCGCCCGGCTCTTTTCCCCGACGACAAAGGCGCTACCTTGGTGACCATGTCCGAAGTACCGCACCTGCTGCTCGTCGACGACGAGCGCTCGATCCGCGAGCCGCTCGCGCAATATCTGACCAAGCAGGGCTTCCGCGTGACCCAGGCGGGCGATGCCGAAAGCGCGCGGGCGCGGCTCAATGCCTATGCGATCGACCTGGTGGTGCTCGACATCATGATGCCGGGCGAGGACGGGCTGAGCCTGTGCCGCCACATCCGCGAGACCAGCGAGACGCCGGTGATCCTGCTCACCGCGCGTAGCGAGGAGACCGACCGCATCGTCGGGCTGGAGATGGGCGCCGACGATTATGTCGTGAAGCCGTTCAGCCCGCGCGAACTCTCCGCCCGCATCAAGGTGGTACTGCGCCGCTGGTCGGCGGGCGGTGCCAAGCAGCATGCGCCGGAGACCGGCTCGTTCGCCTTTGCCGGCTGGGTGCTGCGTACCGGCGAGCGCACGCTGGTCGATCGCGAGGGCGTGTCGGTGCCGCTGTCGACCGGCGAGTACAATTTGCTCCACGCTTTGGTCACCCGGCCGCGCCAGGTGCTCACCCGCGACCAGTTGCTCGACCTGACCCAGGGGCGCGAGGCGGCGGCGTTCGATCGCGCGATCGACAACCAGGTCAGCCGGCTGCGCAAGAAGATCGAGCCCGACGCGAAAAACCCCTCGATCATCAAGACCGTGTGGGGCGGCGGCTATACGCTGGCGGCCGAGGTCACCCGGCTTTGAGGCGGTTCCTCCCCACCAGCCTGATCGCCCGCATCGCCCTGCTCGTCGCGGCGGCGCTGTTCGTCGCCCAGGCGATCAATTTCGGGTTGTTGCTGCACGAGCGGCAAAAGGCGCGGTTCGCTTTGGTAATCGCGCCCGCAACTACGCGACTGGCCGATGCGGCCGAGCGCCTGCTCGTCCTCCAGCGCGAGACACCGCGCCAGCCGGGCGCCGCGAAGAACCGCTTCCTCTCCGATCCGCGCACCCATGTACGGCTGCACGCCGAGAACCCCTTTGCGGGCGAAACCGATCGGCGCAGGGCGGATGTCGAGCGCGACCTTCGCCGCGGGCTGGAGGATGCCGGGCTCCATGCCGGAACGATCATGGCGGCGCTGCGCCCGGTGAACCCGCAGCGCCTGCTCGACCCCAAGCTCGATCCCTTGCGGGCCGAGCGGCTGCGGCGGATGGGCGCGGAGATGCTGGTCGCGGTCGAGTTGCCCGGCAAGGGCTGGCTCACGCTCGCGACGCCGTGGCCGCGCACCGAGTTCGACCTGATCTGGCAGCTCGCTGCGCAGACGCTGATCCTCTACGTCGTGGTGCTGGTGCCGGTGCTGCTGGTCGGCGGGAGGATCGCGCGGCCGCTGCGTACCCTGACCGACGCCGCACGGACCTTCCGCCCCGGCGACGACACCGCCCCGATCCGCGAGCGCGGCCCCAGCGACGTCCGCGCCCTGATCGCCGCGTACAATGCGCTCGGTCGGCGCGTCACCTCGATGCTCGACGAGAAGGACCGGATGCTCGGCGCGATCGGGCACGATCTGCGCACCCCGCTCCAGGCGCTGCGCGTGCGGGTCGAGTCGGTGGAGGACGAGGACGATCGCGCGCGGATGGCCGACACGATCGACGAGATGAGCCGAACGCTGGACGACATCCTGTCGCTGGCGCGGCTCGGGCGGCCGAGCGAACCCAATACCGATGTCGATCTCGGCGCACTCGTCGATGCGGTGGTCGAGGATTTCCGCGATCTCGATCACGATGTGACGTTCGAGGAGCCCGAACGGCTGAAGATGCGGCTACGGCCGACGCTGATGCGCCGCGCGGTGCGCAACTTGATCGAGAATGCCGTGAAATATGGCGGCGGGGCCGAGGTACGGCTGATCCCGGAGGCCGAACGCGTGACGATCGAGGTTTGCGATCGCGGCCCAGGCATTCCGGCGGACAAGCTGGAAGCGGTGTTCAACCCGTTCACCCGGCTGGAGCAATCGCGCAATCGCGATACCGGCGGGATCGGGCTCGGGCTGGCGCTGGCACGGGCGATCGTCAACGATGCCGGCGGCACGATCGCGCTGGCGAACCGCGACGGCGGCGGGCTGACGGCCACGATCACGCTGCCGCGGTGAGTCCCACTATTTTAGCCCCTCCTCCTTGGAGGAGGGGTTGGGGTGGAGGGATTCCAAAACCGGTGTTGATCTCTGTGAGACACAGCCCCACCCCAACCCCTCCCCTGAAGGGGAGGGGTTTAGAGCAAAAAAAGAGCCGCACTCCCTGGGGAAGTGCGGCTCTTTTCGAACCAGTAAATCTCAGCCTATCAGCCGACGATTTCTTCCGGCTTGAAGAAGAAGGCGATCTCGATCGCGGCATTCTCTTCCGAGTCCGAACCATGGACCGAGTTCGCTTCGATCGACTCGGCCAGTTCCTTGCGGATCGTGCCCGGCTCGGCGTTCGCCGGGTTGGTCGCGCCCATGATGTCGCGGTTGCGCTGCACGGCGTTCTCGCCCTCGAGCACCTGCACGACGACCGGGCCCGAGATCATGAACGAGACGAGGTCGTTGAAGAAGGGGCGCTCCTTGTGGACGCCGTAGAAGCCTTCGGCCTGCTCGCGGGTCATCTGGATGCGCTTGGAGGCGACGACGCGCAGGCCTGCCTCTTCCAGCATCTTGGTGACGGCGCCGGTGATGTTGCGGCGGGTGGCATCGGGCTTGATGATCGAAAAGGTCCGGGTCGCGGCCATGGCCGTGCGGCTCCTGTAATTGGTGATGGAAGGAAGTGGCGGCTCCCTAGTCCTCCCGCGTCTTCAATGCAAGCTCAGGCGACTTGCGCCCAGCGGCCATTTTCATCCTGCCGCCAATAGCGCCGCTCGACGCCCTCACGCTCGCCCAGCGCGCGCCAGGCCACGCGCGCCGCGCCGATGCTGTCCTCGTCGAACAGATGGAAAGCGCGCTCGAAATCCAGCGCTTCGTCGCGCCATAGACCGTCCACCAAGGCGACATTACCTGCCCCATTGGCGGGTGCAACCGTCTCCGCGATCAGCGCCGGCTGCTCGGCGTCCCACTCGCCGCCCGCCTGCCCGTGCGGCAGGAAGCTCGCCGGCTGGTAGCTCCACAGCAGCTGGTCGATACGGGTACGCAGCGCCGGATCCCCGGCGACGATCAGCAGCCGCCCGCCGCTGCCCAGCACCTTTTCGGCGATCGACGGCAGCACGCGATCGAGCGGCGCCACGGTAAGGTGATAGAAATCGACCTGCATGCGGGGCCCCTTAGCCCGGATGTGCGTTGGGGCCAACGCGCCTCCCGTTGCGGAGCCGCAATCGCTGCGATAGGGCACGTGGATGCCCGTTGCCGGGGAGTGACGATAAAGGTGGGAGTTTTCGTGAAGCGCAAGGCCATGTTCTTTCCGGCCGCGCTCGGTCTGTGCCTGTCGGCGCAGGCACGCGCCCAGCAGGCGCCCGATTCGCGTCCCATGCCCGCAGATCAGGCTGCCGGCGCCACGCTGCCCGCCGCCGACCTGCAGGACCGGCCGGCCGAGCCCGCCCCGCCGCCGCCGGGCGGGCTGCCCGACGATCCCAAGCAGGTGCAGTTCACCGCCGATCAGCTCGATTACGACATGAACAGCGACGTCGTCACCGCAAGCGGCGATGTGCGGATGTACCGCGAGAGCAACCGCCTCCGCGCCGACAAGGTGACCTGGGACCGCCGCACCGGCAAGGTGATGGCGACCGGCAACATCGTGGTCGCCAATCCGGAGGGCGATGCTGCGTACGGAGACAGCATCGAACTGACCGACACGCTGAAGGACGGCGTGGTCGACAACATGCTGGTGGTGCTGGAAGCCGGCGGCCGCATCGCCGCGGCGCGCGGTTCGCGAAACGACGGCGGCGTCATCACGGTCGAGAACGCCGCCTATACGCCCTGCTCGGTCTCCGACAGTTCGGGATGCCCCAAGGAGCCGTCGTGGAAGATCACTGCCGACCGCGTCGTCTATGATCCGGCCAGGCATCGGCTGCGCTACAAGGGTGCGCGCATCTCGGTATTCGGTTTCGCGACGATCCCGCTGCCGGCTTTCTCGCATCCGGCCGGCGGCCAGAGCGACTCGGGCTTCCTGACCCCCGACGCCCGTTACAGCCGCACCAACGGCCTGCAGCTCGCCCTGCCCTATTTCTTCAGCATCGCGCCCAATCGCGACCTGACCGTCACCCCGCGCGTCTTCTCCGACACGCTGCCGATGCTACAGGCGGATTACCGCGAGCTCAACAGCCTCGGCGCCTTCCGCCTCCAGGCCTATGGCACCTATAGCCGGCGCGCCGACGACCTCACCGTCGCGCCCAGCCCCGCGACGCTGCGCAACGATTTCCGCGGCTATCTCGACCTGGTCGGCCGCTATCAGCTGGATCCCAGCTGGGACGTGCGCGCCTCGCTCCGCGTGGCGAGCGACCGCACCTTCCTGCGTCGCTACGACATCTCGCGCGACGACCGGCTGCGCAACAACATCGCGATCGAACGGATCGACAGCGACAGCTATTTCGCGATCAATGCCTGGGCAGTGCAGACGCTGCGGGTGGGTGACCGCCAGGGGCTGCAGCCGGTGGCGTTGCCCGAGATCGAGTATCGCCGCCGCCTTGACGACGGGCTGCTGGGCGGCAAGTTCGACTTCCAGGTCAACACACTGGCGCTCACTCGCACCGGTGGCCAAGATACCCAGCGCGCCTTCACCAGTGCGCAATGGAGCATTCGCCGTCTCACCAACTGGGGCCAGGAAGTCAGCCTGACCGCCTATACCCGCGGCGATATCTACAACACGTCCGACACGATCGCGACCACGGTGGCGAGCTATCGCGGCGAGAACGGCTTCCGCTTCCGTGGCATCGCCGCCGGCGCGCTGGACGTGAAATGGCCGTTCGTCGGGGATTTTCTCGGCGGCAGCCAGCGGATCACCCCGCGCGTGCAGATGGTCGTGGCGCCGCATCTCGCCAACATGGAAGTCCCCAACGAGGACGCCCGCGCCGTCGACCTGGAGGATTCCAACCTCTTCGCGCTCAACCGCTTCGCCGGCTATGATCGCTTCGAGGATTCGACGCGCTTCACCTATGGGCTCGATTACGCGCTCTACCTGCCGGGCATCAGCATCGAGGCGAATGTCGGCCAGAGCTATCGCCTGACCGACCGTTCCTCCTTGTTCCCCAACGGCACCGGCCTCACCGATCGCATGTCGGACATCGTCGGGCGAACCGTGATCCGCTTCCACGATTTCGTCAGCCTCACCCACCGGTACCGGCTCGACAAGGACGGGCTGGCGGTGCGCCGCAACGAGATCGACATGTCGGTGGGCTCGCGTGCCACCTATGTCACGGTCGGCTATCTGCGGCTCAACCGCAATGTCGATCCGACGCTGGAGGATCTGCAGGATCGCGAGGAGCTCCGCCTCGGCGCGCGCGTGCAGTTCGCGCGCTTCTGGTCGCTGTCGGGCTCCACGCTGATCGACCTCACCGACAAGCGCGAAGATCCGCTGGCGCTGGCCAACGGATTCCAGCCGATCCGCCACCGCATTGGGCTGTTCTACGAGGACGACTGCCTCCGCATCGGCACCACTTGGCGGCGCGACTATGCCACCACCGGCGACGCGCAGCGCGGCAACTCCTATCTGCTCACCCTCGCCTTCAAGAACCTCGGCCGCTAAAAGACCCGGTCTGGGGGGATTCGGCGCTAAGCCTTGGTTCAGGCACAATTGCGCTATAAGCGCTGCTTCCCGTTTGAGGATAAGGGTCGTTCTGAAGTGATGATGGGTGTGGGCAGGATTGCGGGAACGGGTGCGAAGTGGCTGGCCGGCGCGGGGCTTGCCGCCCTGGCGACGATGGCGATCGCCCAGACCTCTGCGGGGCAGGACGGCGTGAACAACGGGCTCGATCTGCCCAGCACGCTGGAAATCTTCGGCAAGGCCGATCCCAACGTTCGCAAGCCCACCGCGATCGTCAACGATTATGTGATCACCGGCACCGAGGTCGACCAGCGCGTCGCGCTCGTCACCGGCATGCAGAAGCTGACCCTGAAGCCCGAGGAGCGCGAGCAGCTCAAGCTCGCGATGCTCCGCCAGTTGATCGACGAGACGCTGGAGATCCAGGAAGCCAAGGCCAACGAGATCAAGGTCGATCCCCGCGAGATCGAAAGCAGCTTCAGCCGCGTCAGCACGCGCTTCCAGAAGACGCCCGAGCAGATGCGCGCCTGGCTGCGCGAGATCGGTTCGTCCGAGCGCTCGATCAAGCGCCAGATCGAGGCCGAGCTCGCCTGGAGCCGGCTGCTGCGCAAGCGCGTCAACGTGAACGTCGGCGAGACCGAAGTGAAGGCGATGATCGATCGCCTCACTGCCCAGAAGGGCACCGACGAATATCACGTCTATGAAATCTATCAGAACGCCACGCCCGATCGCGCCGAGGAAGTGTCCGGCGGCATGAAGAAGATGATCGAGCAGATGCGCTCGGGCACGCCGTTCGACTATCTCGCCCGTACCTATTCGCAGAGCTCCACCCGCGCGCGCGGCGGCGATCTCGGCTGGATCCAGCCGGCGATGCTGCCCGAGCAGCTGGCGCAGGCCGTGCAGGAAATGCAGCCGGGCCAGGTCGCCGGGCCGATCCCGCTCTCGGCGGGCTTTTCGATCGTCTACCTGGCGGACAAGCACAAGGTCGGCATCTCCGATCCGCGCGACGCCCGCCTGAGCCTCCGCCAGCTGTCGCTCGCCTTCGCCAAGGGCACCACCGAGGCCCAGGCGAGCACCCGCGCCGCCTCCTTCGCCAAGGCGACCCAGGCGATCCGCGGCTGCGGTGACGTGAACAAGGTTGCTTCGGCCGAAGGCGCCGAGGTGGTCGACCGCGACAACATCGTCATCAAGGACCTGCCGCCCGCGCTGCAGAACCTGATCCTGCCGCTGCAGGTCGGCCAGGCGACCCAGCCCTTCGGCTCGATCGAAGACGGCGTTCGCGTGCTGGTGATCTGCGGCCGCGACGATCCGCCCGCCGCCAACACGCCCTCGGTGGAGCAGGTGCAGGAGCAGCTCGAAGACCAGCGCGTCAACCTGCGCGCCGAGCGCATGCTGCGCGACCTGCGCCGCGACGCGCTGATCGAATATCGCTGACGTGACGGCGGGAGGCGCCCTTCTGCCTCCGCTCGCCGTCGCCATGGGCGACTCGGCGGGGATCGGGCCGGAAATCACTGCCAAGGCGTGGGAAGCGCGCGGGGCCGAGCGTCTCGCGCCCTTCTTCGCCGTGGGCGATCCCGCGGCGGTGCGCGCCGTCTGGAACGGCCCGATCGCGCCGATCGGCGATCCACGCGAGGCGCGGGCGGTGTTCGGAGAGGCGCTGCCGGTGCTGCCGATCGGCGATACCGGTCCGGTGGTCGCCGGCGCGCCTTCGCTGGGTACGGCGCATATCGCGCTCCAGTCGCTGGAGGTCGCGACCGGCCTCGCCAGCGCCGGTGCCGCGGGCGCGCTGGTGACCGGGCCGGTTTCCAAGTCGCAGCTCTACGCGATCGGCTTCACCCATCCGGGGCAGACCGAGTTCGTGGCCGAACGCTGCGGCATCACCGCCGACAATGCCGTGATGATGCTCGCCGGGCCGACGCTGCGGGTCGTGCCGATCACGGTGCATGTGCCGCTGGCGGCGGTGCCGTCGCTGATCAGCGTCGATCTGATCGTCGCCAAGGGCCGCGTCACGGCACGGGGGCTGCAGCGTAATTTCGGCATTGCCCATCCGCGCCTGGCCTTTGCCGGGCTCAACCCGCACGCCGGCGAGAACGGCGCGATCGGGCGCGAGGAGATCGAGGTGCTGGCACCGGCGATCGAACAGCTCCGCGCCGAGGGCATCGACGCCACCGGCCCCTATGCCGCCGATACGCTGTTTCACGCCCGCGCCCGCGCCGGCTATGATGCGGCGCTGTGCCTCTACCACGACCAGGCGCTGATCCCGATCAAGACGCTCCATTTCGACGACGGCGTGAACATGACGCTGGGCCTGCCGATCGTGCGCACCTCGCCCGATCACGGCACCGCCTTCGGCATCGCGGGGCAGGATGTCGCGCATCCCGGCGCGATGATCGCCGCGATCCGCATGGCCGCGGAAGCGGCGCAGCGCCGGGCAGAAGCCGCCGCGTGACTGCCCTCCCCCCGCTCCGCGACGTCATCACCAGGTACGGACTGAGCGCCAGCAAGGCGCTAGGCCAGAATTTCCTGTTCGACGGCCAGCTGCTCGGCCGCATCGCCAAGGTGCCCGGCGAGCTCGCAGGTGCCGAGGTGTTCGAGGTGGGCCCCGGCCCCGGCGGCCTCACCCGTGCGCTGCTCCAGGCGGGGGCCAGCGTCACCGCCGTCGAGCGCGATCGCCGCTGCATTCCCGCACTGGAGGAGCTGGGCGGCTATTTCCCCGGCAAGCTCCGCGTGATCGAGGGCGATGCGCTCGAAGTCGATGCCCCAGCGCTGTTCACGGGCAAGCCGCACGTCGTCGCCAACCTGCCCTATAATGTCGGCACCGCGCTGCTGGTCGGCTGGCTCTCGGCCGAATGGCAGCCCTGGTGGGCGAGCCTGACGCTGATGTTCCAGAAGGAAGTCGCCGAGCGGATCGTCGCGCAGGCTGGGACCGAACATTATGGCCGCCTCGCGGTACTCGCCCAGTGGCGGAGCACGCCGCGGATCGCGATGAACGTCCATCGCTCGGCTTTCACGCCGCCGCCCAAGGTGATGTCGGCGGTGGTGCACATCGTCCCCGGCGAGGCGCCCGAGGGCGCACAGCTCCGCATCCTGGAGGCGGTGACGGCCGCCGCCTTCGGCCAGCGCCGCAAGATGCTGCGCCAGAGCCTCAAGTCGGTTCCCGGCGCGCTGGCTGCGCTGGAGACGCTTGGCATCGACGCGAGCCGTCGCGCCGAGACGGTGAGTGTCGCCGAGTTCGTCGCGATCGCGCACGAACTCGGGCGCACCTAGTCTCCCGCTGCGCGGAACAGCCGCAGCACCGGCACCAGCGAGGCGTGATCGTCGGTCCAGCCGGTGAACCCGGGCTGGGCGACGAGCGGCCGCCACTCGCCATCGCGCGCCTTCAACGCTGCCAATACGCGCGGCGAGCGGCTGAGCGCGATCCAGTCCGACACGGCACCCTCGTCCTGCCGCTCGAGTGCGCTCGGCACATGGACCAGCCGCAGCCCCTGCCAGCCGCCGGCCTTGGCGGCACCCGCCACCACGGGTCCCAATGCGAGGAAGCGGTTGGAGATATGGACGAGCAGCAGCCCCTCGTGCGCCAGCACGCGGCCATAGGTGGCGAAGGCCTCGGCGGTCATCAGGTGCATCGGCACCGCATCCGAGGAGAAGGCGTCGAGCGCGAGCAGGTCGAGGCTGGTCGGCGGCAGTTCGCTCAGCCGCAGCCGCGCGTCGCCCACGAGGATCTGCGCTTGCGGGGCGCAAAGCCGCAGGAAGCTGAACTTGCCGGAATCGCGGGCGAGATGAACCACCGCAGGGTCGATCTCGAAGAAGTGCCACGATTGGGCAGGCCGCGCATAGCAGGCGAGCGTACCGGTACCGAGCCCGACGACGCCGATGCGGGCGTTTGGCCCGTAGAGCGCGGGTGCCGCGAGCATCGCCTGCCCCACGCCCGAGCCCGCCTGATAATAGGTCGTCGGGCGTGTCGCCCGGCCCCCCTTGAGCTGCACGCCGTGCACCGTGGTGCCGTGCGCTAAGCGGCGCTGGTCGGGTTGGTCGCTGACCGTGTAGACGCCGAAATAGCTGCGGGTCCGCGCGCCGCTCAGCGACGTCTCGATCGCGGTATAGCCGCCGAACAGGAACAGCCCGCCCGCCAGGGCCACGGCGAAGGGCCAGCGCGCGCCGATCGTCGCCAGCCCGATCACCGCCACCGCGACGAAGCCGAGCTGGATCTGGATCGGGCCCAACAGCTGCACGTGCAGCGCCAGGACCACGATCGCCACCACCCCGGCGCTCAGCGCCAGCCCGACGGGAAGTCGGTAGCGGCTCGCCCAGAGCCGCGCGAGCTCGCCGGTCAGCGCGCGCTGCGGGATCAGCAGCCCGGCGGCGAGGATCAGCAGCGGATATTCATAGGTCCAGTCGAACAGCACCGGGGCCAGCAGTCCCGAGAACACTCCCCCCAGCGCGCCGCCGACCGCCATTGCGAGGTAGAAGCCGGTTAGCCGCTCGGGCGGCGGCCGCAGCGCATAGAGCCGGGCATGGCAGGCCACCGCCACCGCGAAGAGCAGGACCAGGCCGATCAGGGCGTTGAAATAGGCCAGCCGCGAGTCCCCGGCGACCAGCGTCGCGCCGAACAGCAGCAGCACCAGCGGCACGCAGCGCTCGAGCAGGTCGTCGAGCAAGGCCGAACTGCGGAAGGCGACGGGAAAGCTCAGCAGGTACAGCCCGAGCGGTAGCACCCACAGCAGCGGCACCGCGACGATGTCGGTGGTGAGGAAGGTGGTGGTCGCCAGCATCAGCCCCGAAGGCACCAACGCGAGCACGATCCACCGTGCCCAGTCGCGTGCCACGGTCGCGGGTCGATCGGTACGCGGCGCGGGCAGCGTCTCGCTTTTGGGCAGGCGGCTGGCGCAGGCGAGCACGAGCAGCACAACCAGCGCATAGCCGATCGTCCACAGCCAGCTCTGGCTGCGCAGGCGCAGCAGCGGCTCGACGAGCAGCGGATAGGCGAGCAGACCGCCGAAGCTGCCGATGTTCGACGCGGCGTAGAGCGCATAGGGGTCGCGCCCATGGCTCGACACCGCATACCAGCGCTGGAGCAGCGGCGCCTGGGCGGAAATGGCGAGGAACAGCGGCCCGATCGCCGCGACGAGCAGCCAGGGCACCCAGAGCGCGGGTTCGGCACCCGCCGGCACCTGCATCGTCCCCAGCCCGATCGGCAGCCAAAGCGCCGCGAAGGCGAGGACCCCGAGATGCACGCCCGCCTGGGTTCGCACGCGGAACCGTCCCAGCCAATGCGCATAGCCATAGCCGACCAGCAGCAGCGCCTGGTAGACGAGCATCGCCGAGTTCCACACCGCCGACGCGCCGCCCAGCCGCGGCAGCGCCATCCGCGCGACCATCGGCTGAATGAGGAACAGCAGGAACGATCCGCCGAGGATCGCTGCCACGAACCAAGCGCGGCGGCCGCCACCTGCCTGCACTTGCAGCTCGGTCACGGGCGGGCGATGCGATAGGTGCGGTGGCGCCGCAGCTCGCGAATGGCGGCCGGATGATCGAAATCGTCCGCAGAGCGCTGCATGCCGAGCCGCTCCATCAGCCCCCAGCTGCGGGCATTTTCTTCAACCGTGATCGCGGAGATGCTCGGCACGTCGAGATGCTGCCAGCCCCAGGCGAGGCTCGCCCGCGCGGACTCAGCGGCATAGCCCTGCCCCCAATGCTCCACCGCGAGCCGCCAGCCGATCTCCACCTCGCCTTCGATCGGGGTGCCGGCGGCACCCGGCTTGAGGCCGCAAAAGCCGAGGAAGCGGCCGTCTTCCCGCCGTTCGATCGCCCAGAAGCAATGGCCATGGCTGCCGAGAAAACCGATCTGCCGGTCGATGCCCGCATCGCTCTCCGCGCGCGACTGCACCGGCCCGATAAAGGCCATCACGCGCGGATCGGTGCACATGGCGTGGAACGGCGCGCGGTCGGCGTCGGTCCACCCGCGCAGCAGGAGTCGCTCGGTCTCGATCATGGCCGGGGGATGGCGAAGGCGACGCTGGGACGCAAGCGATGGCCTTCAGGATGCACCGGATGCTCGAAATCGGCGAACCAGCGCATGCCGAGCCGCGCCATCAGCGCCTGGCTCGGCAGGTTGGACGCCGAGGTGATCGCGACCACGCGGGGCTCGGCGCGGTGCGCCCAGGCCCAGTCGAGGCTCGCTGCCGCCGCCTCGCGGGCATAGCCCTTGCCCCAATGGGCGCGCGCGAACATCCAGCCGATCTCGAGCTCGCCGGCGATCGGCGTGTCGGGCGCACCGGGCTTCAAGCCGCAAAAGCCCAGCACCGTGCCGTCCTCCCGCCGCTCGACGACCTGGAAGCCGAGCCCGTGGCTGGGCCCATAGCCGAGATGCCGGGCGATCGTCGCCCGGCTATGCGCCGGGGTCTTCACCGGCCCGAGATCGCGCATCACCTCCGGATCGCTCCACATCGCGTGGAGCGCGTCGAAGTCGCGCGGCTCGGGCGGCCGCAACAGCAGCCGCGCCGTCTCGATCACGCGCCGAGCAACCGAGCCGCCAGCGGCGCGTGATAGGTAAGCACGCCCGAACATCCCGCCCGCTTGAATGCCATCAACGTCTCCAGCACCAATGCCTCGCGATCGCCCGCGCCGACGGCTGCGGCGGCCTCGATCATGGCATATTCGCCGGAGACCTGATAGGCGAATACAGGCACTTCGAACGCGCTCTTCACGCGGGTGACGATGTCGAGATAGGGCAGGCCCGGCTTGACCATCACGCTGTCCGCACCCTCGGCCAGATCGAGCGCCACTTCGCGCAGCGCTTCCTCGGCATTGGCGGGATCCATCTGGTAGGTCTTCTTGTCGCCCTTGAGCAGCCCGCGGCTGCCGACCGCGTCGCGGAACGGCCCGTAAAAGGCACTCGCATATTTGGCGGCATAGGCCATGATCTGGACATTGACCTGGCCGTCGCCTTCCAGCGCGGCGCGGATCTGGCCGACACGGCCGTCCATCATGTCGCTGGGCGCGACGATGTCGGCGCCCGCCTGCGCCTGGACCAGCGCCTGCTCGACCAGCACCGCCGAGGTCTCGTCGTTGAGGACATAGCCGGCGGCATCGACGATGCCGTCATGGCCGTGGCTGGTATAGGGATCGAGCGCGACATCGGTCAGCAAGCCGACTTCGGGGACCGCATCCTTGATCGCACGGATCGCGCAGCACATCAGATTGTCCGGATTGACCGCTTCACGGCCGTCCTCGGTGCGCAGGGCGTGCGGCGTGTTGGGGAACAGCGCCAGGCACGGGATGCCGAGGTCTCGGGCTTCGCGCGCACGGTCGACGATGCCGGCCAGGCTCCACCGCGAGACGCCCGGAAGCGCTGCGATCGGCTCCTCTTCCGTCCCTTCGGTCACGAATACCGGCCAGATCAGGTCGGCCGGGGTGAGCACCGTTTCGGCATGGAGGCGACGGCTCCAGGCCGAAGCCCGGGAGCGGCGGAGGCGAAGCGCGGGATAGTGGCTCATGCGGCGTCAGATGCGCCTTGATTGCGTGCGTTGCAAGCGTCGCCGAGCGCCGCCTCGCCCAGCGTGAGGATCGACGTCGCATGCCGCCGCGCGACCTCCAGCGCATCGCTGCCATAGCCGCCGCCCAGCGTGCTGGCGAAGGGAATGCCGCGCCGCCGCAGCGTCTCCGCCACCCAGCGATCGCGCGCGACCAGCCCTGCTCCGCTCAGCCCCAGCCGCCCCAGTCGATCGTCGGCGAACGGATCGACGCCGGCCTGGTACAGCACCAGGTCGGGATCGAACTGGGCGAGCAGCGGCAGCAGCGTTGCCTCCAACGTTTCGAGATAGGCAGCGTCCTCCGTCCCGTCAGGCAGACCGACATCGAGGGTGGAGCGCGCCTTGCGGACAGGGAAGTTCTTCTCGGCATGGATCGAATAGGTGGCGATGTCCGACCGCCCGGCAGTGAGTGCCGCGGTGCCGTCACCCTGGTGCACGTCGCAGTCGACGATCAGCACGCGCGCGGCACGGCCTTCTTCGGTCAGGCGCACGGCCGCGATGGCGAGGTCGTTGAACACGCAATAGCCGGCGCCGGTATCGGCCAGCGCATGGTGGCTGCCGCCCGCGCTGTTCGCCGCATAACCCTCGGCCTGCGCAAGCCGTGCGGCGAGGAAGGTGCCGCCAGGCACCCGCTCCGAACGGCGCGCGACGGCGGGCGTGACGGGGAAGCCGATCCGCCGGGTCTTGTGCGGCGGCACCCGCGCCTCCAGCACTTCGGCGACATAGTCGGGATCGTGCACCGCCTCGAGCCAGCGCGGCGGCATCGCCTCGGGCGCATGCCAGGCGATGCGGGTGCCCTCTGCCTGGAGCAGGTCGCGGACCAGGCCGTTCTTGTTCCAGAGATAGGCGCTGCCCGCCGGCGCCGGCGCGACATAATCGGGATGGTGGACGACGGGGATCACGCCGCCAATCTAGGGAGCGGCAGCAGGGTGCGAAAGACGCCCCTTCCGTCAGGTCCCGGGCCGCTCTAGGGAAGCGCCATGACCGATCCCGCTTCGCTCCCCTATCGCCCCTGCGCCGGCGTGATGCTGCTAAACCGCGAGGGCCGCGTGTTCGTCGGCCAGCGGCTCGATTCGACGCTGGAGGCCTGGCAGATGCCGCAAGGCGGGATCGATCCCGGCGAGGACGCGCTCGAAGCCGCCTTTCGCGAGCTCTGGGAAGAAACCGGCGTCGCCCGTCATCATGCCGAGCTGATCGCCGAGGCGCCCGAGGAACTGCAATATGACCTGCCCGAGGACCTGATCGGCAAGGTGTGGAAGGGCAAGTGGCGCGGCCAGCACCAGCGCTGGTTCCTGCTGCGCTTCCTGGGGGAGGACGGCGACATCGACATCGCGACCGCGCACCCGGAGTTCCGTGCCTGGCGCTGGGCCGAGCCTGCCGACCTTCCCGAACTGATCGTGCCGTTCAAGCGGGCGCTCTATACGCGGCTGCTGGAGCTGTTCGCGCCGCACCTCGGCTGAGCGAGGTCAGGCGCTGCGGCGGGCCGGCATTACCGCGAAAGACAGACCGGTGATCGTGCCCAGCACGACGCCGGAGACGATGCCGCCTATCAGCCCGCGGATCGCGATCTCGAGGCTGCCCGGCTCGGCACTGCCGACCGACGCGGCTACGTAGATGCACGGCAATGCCGCGCCCCAGCCGATCGCGCTCACCGCAACCCACCAGTGCACCTGCCCCGCGGCCCGGTACAGCACCAGTGCCTGCGCCGCCCCGAACAGCAGTCCAAGCCCCAGCCCAAAGCCGGCTGCCGCCACCGCGGTCTGGAACAGCGTTTCCACCGGCGGCAGCAACGGGTCGCCGTCAAGCGGTGGGAACACCGCGTGCCACGCACCGATCGACCAGACGACGATACCGACCAGCGTCGTTGCCATGACCCAGGCACGCAGGTTGAGCGCGGGGAACTGGCGGCGCAGCGCCCAGCCTTGCAGCAAGCCTAGCGTAAGGCCCTGGATCAGCCCGCTCATTGCCTTGGCGAAGAAGACGAGCCATTCGGCGGTGACGCCTACCGGCACCGGATCGTAGCGATCGACGGTAACCCACCACAGGGCCGCCGCGCCGATGCCAAGCAATTCGCCCGCCGCGCACGCCTCTATCCAGCGGGTGAAGCCATCCTCTTCCTGCACCTTGCCATCCTTCGGGGGCTTGCGGTCTTCGGGGGGTAACCGACGAGCGCCTCTCTTGTATCACGATTGAGACACGAGTTTTCCAATCGCCACAAGCCCGGAAACGGCAGGAGAGCAATCGCAAATTCGATACGTCATCGTATCGATGTGAGACGTATTGCCTTTAAGTCACTCGAATTCCAGGATGGCCGCATCGACAGCCAAGCTGTCCCCGGGCCCGAAATGCGCGTGCTTGACGGTGCCGGGACGCTCGGCGCGGAGGATGTTCTCCATCTTCATCGCTTCGATCACCGCCAGCGCCTGCCCCGCCTCGACCTGGTCGCCGGGCTGGACGTGCAGACGGGTGAGCAGCCCCGGCATCGGCGCGAGCAGGAAGCGGCTCATGTCGGGCGGCACCTTCTCGATCATGTGCGCGCGGTACTGCGCGACATGCGGCGGCAGCACTTCGACAAGATGCGCGGCGCCGTGCGCGGTGAGCTTCCAGCCGGTGCGAGTACGATCGATGGCGGTTGCGAATGCTTCGCCGTCGATACGGGCGAAGAACTGCGGATCGCCAGCGCGCCAGTGACCCGAGACTTCCAGCGGCGCTTCGTCACTCGACAGGTTGACGAGCAGCCCGGTGTCGCAGCCGTCGACGGTCACCTCGAAACGGCGCTCCCCGATCCGGACCGACCGCTCGGTGGAAAGGGCGACCGCGCCGAGTTGGCCGGAGATTTCCGCAGCCCGCGCGGTGCGGGCGAGGTCGAGCACCACCGCGACGGCGGCGAGCCTGCGCACCAGCGCTTCGTCGGCCGGCGCGCCGTGGAAGCCCTCGGGATATTCCTCGGCGATAAAGCCGGTGGTGAGCTCGCCCGAGCGGAAGCGCGGGTGCTGCATGATCGCCGAGAGGAAATCGATATTGTGGCCGATACCGTCGATCCGGAAGCGGTCGAGCGCCTGCACCTGCAGGTCCGCCGCTTCGTCGCGGGTCGGCGCCCAGGTGATCAGCTTGGCGATCATCGGATCGTAGAACATGCTGATCTCGGAGCCTTCGGTCACGCCGTCGTCAACGCGGATGTACCCCTGCCCCGCTTTCTCAGCCGTCGGCGGTCGATAGCGCACCAGCCGCCCGGTGCTCGGCAGGAAGCCGCGATACGGATCCTCCGCATAGACGCGGGTCTCGATCGCCCAGCCGTCGAGCTTCACGCCGGCCTGGTCGAAGGCGAGCGTCTCACCGGCGGCGACGCGGATCATCTGCTCGACCAGATCGAGTCCGGTGATCGCCTCGGTCACCGGATGCTCCACCTGGAGGCGGGTGTTCATCTCGAGGAAGTAGAAGCCCTGCCCCGTCTTGTCGGCGCCCGAGACGATCAGCTCGACCGTGCCCGCGCTGTAATAGCCGACCGCCCGTGCCAGCGCGACCGCCTGCTCGCCCATCGCCTTGCGCATTGCGGGCGTGACGAAGGGCGATGGCGCTTCCTCGACCACCTTCTGGTGGCGGCGCTGGATCGAGCATTCGCGCTCGTTCAGGTAGACGATGTTGCCATGCTGGTCGCCCAGCACCTGGATCTCGATATGGCGCGGGCTCTCGATGAACTTCTCGATGAACACGCGGTCGTCGCCGAAGCTGGCCAGGCCTTCGCGCTTGGTCGCCTCAAAGCCTTCGCGGACGTCCTGCTCGCTCCAGGCCAGCCGCATGCCCTTGCCGCCGCCGCCGGCCGAGGCCTTCATCATCACCGGATAGCCGATCTCCGTCGCGATCCGCACCGCGTGCTCGGTATCGGCGATCTCTCCCAGGAAGCCGGGCACGACGTTGACGCCGGCTTCCTTGGCGAGCTTCTTCGACTCGATCTTGTCCCCCATCGCCGCGATCGCCCCCGGCGGCGGGCCGACAAAGGCGATGCCCGCCTCGGCACAGGCCTTGGCGAAGCTCTCCCGCTCGGAGAGGAAGCCATAGCCGGGGTGGATCGCGTCAGCGCCGGTTTCCTTGGCAGCGAGCAGGATCAGATCCGCCTTGAGATAGCTCTCCGCCGCCGGCGCGGGCCCGAGCCGCACCGCCTCGTCCGCCATCCGCACATGCGGCGCGCGGGCATCCGCATCCGAATAGACCGCGACCGTGGCGATGCCCATCTTCTTGGCGGTCCGCATCACCCGGCACGCGATTTCGCCACGGTTGGCGACGAGGATTTTCTTGAACAACGGCTTCCTCTCCCGGCCCTAAAAGGCCTGTTCCAAAAATTGCACGCGCTGCTGGATACGGTCGACCTCGCATTTCAAGCTCGCCGTCACCCCTTCCGTCCCCGCGTTGCCGGTCGCGGAGGCAAGGCCGAGCAGATGGCAATCGGCGCGGAATGATCGCTCCCAAACGCGCTGTGATGTCTCAAGCACGAGCATCGGATTTCCGAGCAGCGTCACGTCGCCTGTTGATCGGCGAAATGCATCGATCCGGCGCTTCTGCTCGACAGCAGCGCGTCGCGCTCGAGCAAAAGCGACGACAAGTTGCCGCTCTGCCCGCGCGTGCTCACGATCAGCCATACAGAAGCGATAAGGCTGCCCGCTCTTGTCGCTACTGCAGAACGCCTCATCCTCCTTGGTACGTTCTACGCCGTCGGCTTGCGCCAGGAACAGCGCGAGCCAGATCACTCCGCCGCCTCCAGCTCCACCTTGCACTCTGCGGCCATCGGCGTGAGCCCCAAGCGGGCGAACAGCGCCGCGTCCTTGTCGTCGCCGGCATTGCCTGCGGTCAGCAGTTTGTCGCCGGTGAAGATCGAGTTGGCGCCCGCGAGGAAGCACAAGGCCTGGGTCGCATCGCTCATGCTCTCGCGGCCGGCCGAGAGGCGGACCATCGAGCGCGGCATGGTGATGCGCGCCACCGCCACGGTGCGGACGAATTCGATATCGTCGATCTTGGCGAGCGGCGTGTCTGCCAGCATGTCGCCCAGCACGGTGCCCTTCACCGGCACCAGCGCGTTGACCGGCACGCTGCCCGGATGCACCGGCAGGGTTGCCAGCGCGTGGATGAAGCCCACCCGGTCGCCACGCGTCTCGCCCATGCCGACGATGCCGCCGCAGCACACGTTGATGCCCGCCTCGCGGACATGCTCCAGCGTCTCCAGCCGTTCCTCGAAGCTGCGGGTGGTGATCACCTCGCCATAGCGTTCGGGCGAGGTATCGATATTGTGGTTGTAGTAATCGAGCCCGGCATCGGCGAGCGTCTTGGCCTGGTCGTCGGTGAGCATGCCCAGCGTCATGCAGGTTTCCATGCCCATCGCGCGGACGCCCTTCACCATCTCGACGATGGCGCCCATGTCGCGGTGCTTGGGGTTGCGCCAGGCAGCGCCCATGCAGAAGCGGGTCGAGCCATGGTCCTTGGCTTGCGCCGCCGCCTGCAGCACCGCGCGCGGGTCCATCAGCTTGGTCGCCTTGAGGCCGGTATCGGCATGCGCCGACTGGCTGCAATAGCCGCAATCCTCGGGGCAGCCGCCGGTCTTGATCGAGAGCAGGGTCGAGCGCTGGACCTGGTTCGCCGGATGGTTGGCGCGGTGCACTTCGGCTGCGCGGAACACGAGCTCGGTGAACGGCAGGTCGAACAGCGCGGCGATCTCGTCGCGGGTCCAGTCGGTGCGGACGGGGGAGGATTCGAGGGTCAAGCAAGCAACTCCGGTGAACGATTACGCCGCTCGGCATAGCGGGTGAGGGCCTCGGCGTAAAAGGGCGCAGCGCGGCGTTGGTGTTCGCCGCCGCCGATCCCCGCGACGGACTGGGCGACGCGCGCGACGGCACCGTCGCTCAGGCGATCGAGCGGCTCGACATGGATGCCGATGGTGAACAGCACTGCCCCGCTTTGGGGCAGGCGGCGGAGCGTCTGGCGTTCGCAGCGGACGAACAGGGTCTTGCCGGCATTGTCGGCAGTCACATGGGCGAAGCGGATTTGGGGATCGTCCTGCGGCAGGTAGCGCCACGCATCGCTCGCCACGACGAACCAGTTGGTGCGGCCGAAGATCGGGCCCGGCTGGAGCGTCGCGAAAAAATGGTCGACGCCCGCGGCGAGCTGCTCGGCATAGCCATGGATGGGGGCGTGGATCGGCGTGAGCGCCTGGCCGAGCTTTTCGGCGAGGTGCCAGTCGGTGGGGAACGCCAGCGCGGCGGCGGTGAGGCGGTACTGGCCGGATGTATCCGGGGTGAGGATGCACAGATCCTCCCACACGCCTGCAGCGGCGGTGCGGAGCGCGGCGGGGGCGCGAGAGGTCCTTCCCTCCAAGGCGTCATCCCGGCGAAAGCCAGGATCCATTGCCCGCTCCGGATCGGCTCCTGCTTCAAACGTTGAAGCGAATGGATCCCGGCTTCCGCCGGGATGACGGCTTTGGGCATCGTGGCGATGTTCGAGCAAAGCCGCGACCTCCTCTACCGCCGCCTCCGCCTCCGGCAACACCTGCACGCAGTCGCGCTCGGCTGCGAACACCGCTGCCCGCGCCGCCAAATCCGCCCCCGACGTCAGCCACTCGGCTTCGGGCACTCGAACCAGCCCCATGCGCAGCGCCCCTCCGCCGCGAGCGCGCGGGATCAGCGCTTCGACGGAGAAGCCCAGGCTCATTCGGCAGCAGCCTCGAGCGGCGGCATGTTGTGGCCGAGCAGGCGTAGCACATCCGCCGCGCATTCGACGACGTTCGAGCCGGGGCCGTAGATGCCCTGCACCCCCGCGGCGCGCAGCATCTCGTAATCCTGCGGCGGGATCACGCCGCCGGCGATGACCTTGATGTCGCTGCGCCCCGCCTCGCGCAGCCCGCGGATCAGTTCGGGAATCAGCGTCTTGTGCCCGGCCGCCAGGCTGGACGCGCCGACCACGTCGACGCCGCTGTCGAGCGCCAGCACCACGGTTTCCTCGGGCGTCTGGAACAACGGCCCGCTCACCACCTCGAACCCCATGTCCGAGAAGGCCGATGCGATGACGTTGGCGCCGCGATCATGCCCGTCCTGCCCCATCTTGGCGACGAGCAGCCGCGGCTTGCGGCCGAGCCGACGCTCGACCGCCTCGACGCCGCGCACGACCTCGGCCCAGCGGTTGTCCTCGGCGTACGGTGCGCCGTAGACGCCCTTCACCGGGGTCGGCTGGGTGGCGTAGCGGCCGAACACGTCTTCCATCGCCGCGCTGATCTCGCCCAGAGTCGCGCGCGCCCGCGCCGCGACGACCGCCAGTTCGAGCAGGTTCGCGCCGCCGCGCGCACCTTCCCGCAGCGCATCGAGCGCGGCCTGGCACGCAGCCTCGTCGCGCGCTGCCTTCACCCGCTGGATGCGGGCGATCTGGCCCTCGCGTACGGCGGCATTGTCCACCTCGAGCGTTTCGAGCAGGTCCTCGCTCGCCAGCCGGTATTTGTTGACCCCGACGATCACGTCCTCGCCGCGATCCACCCGCGCCTGGCGGGCGGCGGCGGCTTCCTCGATCATCGCCTTGGGCCAGCCGGCGGCGACCGCCTTGGCCATGCCGCCTTCGGCCTCGACCCGCTCGATGATCTCCCAGGCCTTGTCGACGAGGCTCTGCGTCAGGCTTTCGACATAATAGCTGCCGCCCAGGGGATCGACCACCTTGGTCATGCCCGTCTCTTCCTGCAGCACGATCTGGGTGTTGCGGGCGATACGGGCGGAGAAGTCGGTGGGCAGCGCGATCGCTTCGTCGAGCGCGTTGGTGTGGAGGCTCTGGGTGCCGCCGAGCATCGCCGCCATTGCCTCGATCGTGGTGCGGATGACGTTGTTGTACGGGTCCTGCTCGGTGAGCGACACGCCCGAGGTCTGGCAATGGGTGCGCAGCATCTTCGAGCGCTCGTCCTGCGCTCCCAGCTGCGTCATCACCCGGTGCCACAGCACGCGCGCGGCGCGCAGCTTCGCCACTTCCATGAAGAAGTTCATACCGATTGCGAAGAAGAAGCTCAGCCGCCCTGCGAACTTGTCGATATCAAGGCCCGAGGCGACGCCGTACTTCACATATTCCATACCATCGGCGATGGTGAAGGCGAGCTCCTGCACCTGGGTCGCGCCGGCTTCCTGCATATGGTAGCCGGAGATGGAAATACTGTTGAATTTCGGCATCTTCGCGCTGGTATAGGCGAAAATGTCCGAGATGATCCGCATGCTAGGTTCGGGCGGGTAGATATAGGTATTTCGAACCATGAACTCCTTGAGGATGTCGTTCTGGATCGTGCCTTCCAGCTTCTCCTGCGGAACCCCCTGCTCCTCGCCCGCGACGATGAAGAAGGCCAGCACTGGGATCACCGCGCCGTTCATCGTCATCGAGACCGACATCTGGTCGAGCGGGATGCCGTCGAACAGGATCTTCATGTCCTCGATCGTGTCGATCGCCACGCCCGCCTTGCCGACATCGCCGACCACGCGCGGATGATCGCTGTCATAGCCGCGGTGCGTGGCGAGATCGAAGGCGACCGAGAGCCCCTTCTGCCCGGCGGCGAGGTTCCGCCGGTAGAAGGCGTTCGACTCCTCGGCGGTCGAGAAACCGGCATATTGGCGGATGGTCCAGGGGCGCCCGGCATACATCGAGGCGCGCACGCCGCGGGTGAACGGTGCAAAGCCCGGCAGGCCTGGATCGGCGCCAGCCACATCCCCCTGTGTATACAGAGGCTTGACCGGAATTCCTTCCGGTGTCTCCCAAGTGAGGTCCTTGCCTTTCACTTCCTTCGAAGCGGCGGCCGACCATTGATCGAGCGTGGGTTTCTCGGTCATTCTCCGCGCTCCTGCGAAAGCACGAGCCCAGGGTTGCAAGCGCGCCGCCCGTGGCTCTGGGCTCCTGCTTTCGCAGGAGCACGGGTAGGATCAATGCGCGTCACGCGGCGTCTCCATGATCTCGGTCAGGATGCCGCCCATGTCCTTGGGGTGAACGAAGAAGATCGGCGTGCCGTGCGCCCCGATGCGGGGCTCGCCGAGAACCTTGCAGCCCTTGGCTTCGAACCAGGTCTTGGCTTCGTGAATATCGGGGACCTCGTAGCAGAGGTGATGCTGCCCGCCCGCCGGGTTCTTCGCGAGGAAGCCGTGGATCGGCGAGGTGTCGCCGAGCGGCTCGATCAGCTCGATCTGGCTGTTCGGCGTATCGACAAAGCACACCTTCACCCCCTGCGCAGGCAGGTCGAAGGGTTCGCGGACCACCTCCGCGCCCATGACGTCGCGGTAGAAGGCGATCGAGGCTTCGATCGACGGCGTCGCAACGCCGACATGGTTGAGACGGCCCAGTTTCATCGCAGTCCTCGATCAGACCCGCGTCACAGCGGGATGTTGTCGTGCTTCTTCCAGGGGTTTTCGAGCTGCTTGTTCCGCAGCTTGCGCAATCCCAGCGCGATCCGGCGGCGTGTCGAGTGCGGCATGATCACCTCATCGACAAAGCCCTTGCTCGCCGCCACGAACGGGTTGGCGAAGCGCGCCTCATATTCGGCGGTGCGCTCGGCGATCTCCTCCGCCGTCTTGCCGCGAAAGATGATCTCCACCGCGCCCTTGGCGCCCATCACCGCGATCTCGGCGGTCGGCCAGGCATAGTTGAGGTCGCCGCGCAGATGCTTGGAGGCCATGACGTCATAGGCGCCGCCATAGGCTTTCCGCGTGATCACCGTGATCTTCGGCACCGTCGCCTCGGCATAGGCGAAGAGCAGCTTGGCGCCGTGCTTGATGATCCCCGAATGCTCTTGGCCGACGCCCGGCAGGAAGCCCGGCACGTCGACGAAGGTGACGATCGGGATCTCGAACGCGTCGCAGAAGCGCACGAACCGCGCGGCCTTCTTGGAGGCATTGATGTCGAGGCAGCCCGCCAGCACCATCGGCTGGTTCGCCACCACGCCCACCGTACGCCCTTCGATCCGGCCGAAGCCGATCAGGATGTTGCCGGCATGGGACGGCTGGAGCTCGAAGAACTCGCCCTCGTCGAGCGTCTTCCGGATCAGCTCGTGCATGTCGTAGGGCTGGTTGGCGCTGGGCGGAATGATCGTGTCGAGGCTCTCGTCGATCCGGTCCCAGGGATCGTCGCAGGGCCGCTCGGGCGGTGCCTCGCGGTTCGAGGCGGGAAGGAAGTCCACGAAGTCGCGGGCTGCGAGCAGCGCCTCGATATCGTTCTCGAAGGCCACATCCGCGACCCCCGACTTCGTGGTATGCGTCACCGCTCCACCCAGTTCCTCCTGCGTGACGATCTCGTTGGTAACGGTCTTCACTACATCCGGGCCGGTGACGAACATGTAGGACGAATCCTTCACCATGAAGATGAAGTCCGTCATGGCGGGGCTGTAGACCGCGCCGCCGGCGCAGGGCCCCATGATCAGGCTGAGCTGGGGCACCACGCCCGAGGCCAGCACGTTGCGCTGGAACACCTCGGCATAGCCGCCGAGCGACGCGACGCCCTCCTGGATTCGCGCGCCGCCGCTGTCGTTGAGGCCGATCACGGGCGCGCCGACCTTCATCGCCATGTCCATGATCTTGCAGATCTTCTGCGCGTGCCGCTCCGACAGCGAGCCGCCGAAAACGGTGAAATCCTGGCTGAACACGAAGACCAGGCGGCCGTTGATCGTGCCCGATCCAGTGACCACGCCGTCGCCGGGGATCACCTGGTCCTGCATGCCGAAATCGGTGCAGTTGTGCTCGACATACATGTCGAGCTCCTCGAAGCTGCCCTGGTCGAGCAGCACCTCGATCCGCTCGCGGGCGGTCAACTTCCCCTTGGCATGCTGTGCGTCGATCCGCTTCTGGCCGCCGCCTAGACGGGCAGCGGCACGACGGCGTTCCAGTTCCTCGATCGTCGACGACATCGGCATTCTCTCCGTGGACGCGGCTTGTGCACCGGGCCATGCCGGCTTCGCAAATGCAATGTTGCAAAGTTGCGGGGCGCCGGTTTGCAGACTATGCGGGCCCATGCCCACCCAGCTCCCGCCCTTGCCCCGCCGCCGCCTGTTCGAAGGCTTTCGCCTACGCGAGCTGCGCCGCCGCCTGAGCATTCCGCAGGCCGGGATGGCGCAGCGGCTGGGCATCTCCGTCTCCTATCTCTCGCAGATCGAGAACAACGACCGGCCGATCACGGACGGGGTACTCCTAGCGCTTGCTCGCGAGTTCCCGGTCGAGGCGGCCGAGATCAACGGCGAGGGCGGCACGGCCGCACTGCTCCGCGCGATCGACGCTGCGACCGACAGCAGCGTGCCCGCCGACCGGATCGACGAGGCCGATGTCCGCCGCGGCATCGAACAGCAGCCGCTGCTCGCCCGAAGGATGGTGGCGCTGCACGACGCCTATCGTCGCAGCCAGGAACAGCTGCGCGTGCTCGACGACCGGTTCGACACCGGCTCAGGCGATGCCGCGCCGCTGCCCTGGGAAGAGGTGCGCGACTGGTTTCAGGCCGAGGGCAATTACATCGATGCGATCGATCGTTCGGCGGAACTGCTCGCCGATGCCCTCGCGCTAGACGACGACAATGTCGTGCGCGCCTTCGAGGATCGGCTGCGGCTGTGGCACGGGGTTCGGGTGATCGGCGCGCAGGGCGACGGCAGCGAGCTCAGCCGGTTCGACGAAGGCGCGCGGACGCTCGCGCTTAACCACGCCCTGCCCCCGGAAAGCCGCGCCTTCCTGCTTGCGCATCGGCTGGTCCGCTACGAATTCGCCAACGAGATGCGGCTGGTGATCGACCGCGCCGGGCTGGCCTCGCCGGCCGCACGCGAGCTGCTGAGCGTCGGCCTCGCCAACTATGCCGCGGGCGCGCTGCTGATGCCCTATGGCCGCTTCCGCGCCGCCGCCTACGAAGTGCGCCACGACATCGATCGCCTCCGCCAGCGCTTCGCCGTGAGCTTCGAGCAGGCGTGCCATCGGCTCTCGACGCTGCAGCGCCCCGGCGCGCAGGGGCTGCCGGTGTTCTTCTGCCGCGTCGACATGGCGGGCAACATCACCAAGCGGCACTCGGCCACCCGGCTGCAATTCGCCGCACTCGGGGGTGCCTGCCCCTTGTGGATCGTCCACGAGGCGGTGGCGATCCCGGACCGCATTCTGGTCCAGCTCGCCGAGATGCCCGATGGCACCCGCTATGTCTCGATGGCCAAGGGGCTGGTGAAGCCCTCGGGCAGCTTCACCCGACCGCCTCGCCGCTATGCCGTCGCGTTGGGGTGCGAGGAGACGCATGCCGCGGACTTCGTCTATGCCGACGCGCTGCGAACCGGCGGTGCCGCGACGCCGATTGGCGCCTCGTGCCGCATCTGCCCCCGCCTCGACTGCGACCAGCGCGCCTTCCCGCCCGCCGGATCGGTGATCGAAATCGATCCCGACCACCGCCGCGCCGTGCCCTACGGCTTCCGCTGACGCTTGCGGGCGCTGCCCGCTTCATGGCATACCCAAAGCTCGAAAACAGAAATTTGGAGAGGTGCCATGGCAACCGCGCTCGCCCCCACGCCCCGGGTCAGCGACGCCGAGTGGGAGGCGCGCCAGCAGCTCGCCGCCTGCTACCGCGTGTTCGACATGCTCGGCTGGTCCGAGATGATCTACAACCACATCACGGTGAAGCTGCCGGACCAGGAAGGGGCGTTCCTGATCAACCCCTTCGGCCTGCACTTTAGCGAAGTGAAGGCCTCCAACCTCGTCAAGATCGACATCGACGGCAACAAGCTAGACGACTCACCCTATCCGGTGAACCGCGCCGGCTTCGTCCAGCATGCGCTGTTCCACCGGCATTTGCCCGATGCGCACTGCATCATGCACAGCCACACCACCGCCGGCATGGCGGTCGCGTCGCTGGAAGGCGGGCTGCGGCCGACCAACTTCTACGCCTGCAACTTCATCGGCCAGATCGCCTACCATGATTTCGAAGGCGTCACCGTGCGGGACGAGGAAGGCGAGCGGCTGCTCGCGCATCTGGGCGACAAGCGCGTGATGCTGCTGCGCAACCACGGCATCCTCGCCATGGGCCGCACCCTGCCCGAGGCGTTCGTCAAGCACTGGGCGCTGCAGCGCGCCTGCGAGATTCAGGTCGCGACGATGGGCATGGGCCAGCCGATCGAGATTGCGCCCGAAGTCGTCGCCGTCCACCAGCGCGACGTCCATATGGCGCAGGTCCCCGGCGGTCCGGGTGCTGCGGACTTCGCGGCGATGGTCCGGCTGGTCGACCGGACCGACCGCAGCTGGCGCGACTAGCCGAACCGGAAGGCGCTTACCGCCCAGCCGAGCACATGGTCGCGATAGTCGCACACGGCAGGCCCCTCGCCGCCCGCGCCGAGCGCGACCATCAGCGGCAGGAGGTGCTCCTCGCGGGGATGGGCGAATGCGGCATAGGGCAAGCCACGCCAGGCGATGATCCGGGCTTCGCGGCGCGCGGGATCGGGATCGGTGACTGCTTCGACCAGTGCCTCGTCCCAGGCATCGGCATAGGGCGTCGCCTGCGGGCCCCGAACGCGCAAATTGTGGAAGCTCATGCCCGACCCGACGATCAGCACCCCCTCGTCGCGCAACGGCGCCAGCGCCTTGCCGATCGCGACATGCGCGGCCGGATCGAGGTCCGCCCGCAGCGACACTTGCACAAGCGGTATGTCGGCATCCGGCACCGCGACCTTCATCGGAATGAACACGCCGTGATCCCAGCCACGCTCGCTCTCGACCCCGACGGGGAAGCCGGCGCCGTCGAGCAGCGCCTTGGCCCGCTGCGCCACCTCGGGCGCGCCGGGCGCATCCCAGCGCAGCTGGTAGGTGTCTTCAGGGAAGCCGTAATAGTCGAACAGCAGCGGCTGGCCGTCGCCGACATGCACGGTGACGTCGCGCTCCTCCCAATGCCCGGAGACGAGCAGGATCGCCCGCGGCCGCTCCGGCAGGCCGGCGATCAGCCCGGCGAGATAGGCCTGCATCGGTTGCCACATCGGGTCGGGCGGACCACCGGCGGGGTTCATGAAGAAGCACGGGCCGCCGCCATGCGGGAGGAAGAGCGTGGGTAGGGTCATGCCCGCAATGTCGCCCACGGCCTGGCCCTCGACAATGCCGGTTTCGGAAACCGGTCGTTTCCCGCTAGGGTCCCGGCCATGACTCGGTTTACCGTCAACAACCAGCCGGTCCAGTACGACATGGATCCGAAGACGCCCTTGCTCTGGGCCTTGCGCGACGCCTCCAACCTCACCGGCACCAAATATGGCTGCGGCACCGGCGATTGCGGCGCCTGCACCGTCGACATCGATGGCGCCGCGCGGCTCGCCTGCCGCGAGACGATCGGTGCGATCGAAGGCACCTTCGTCACCACCATCGAGGGCCTCTCGCCCGATCGCAGCCATCCGGTGCAGCAGGCCTTCCTCGCCGCCAATCTCGTCCAGTGCGGCTATTGCATCCCCGGCATGGTAATGGCGGCGTCGGTGCTGATCCGCACCAATCGCAACCCGTCGGAGGAAGACATCCGCCAGGGCATCCCCAATATCTGCCGCTGCGGCATCTATCCGCGGCTGGTCGCGGCGATCCAGGATGCCGCGCGCATCGCCCGCGGCGACCCCGCCGACGACGCCTGAATGCTTTCAATCTGCTGTCAGTGCAATTCAGAACCCGCTCAGCGTCGGGCGCGTATTCAGGCAGCATCGGCACGGCGACTTCGCCGCTGCCACCGGAGAATGGTTCGATGAAGAGGATGCTGTTGGCGGCGATCGCAGCCGCGACTGCACTGGTTCCCGCCGCCGCCATCGCGCAGGAGCGCGGCGAGCATCGCGGCAATGGCGGTTGGATGCGCCCCGACAACTTCCGTCCGCAGGGTGGCCAGGGGGGTCAGGGATGGCAGCGACCGCAGGGTCAGCCCCAGGCGCAGCCGCAGGATCGCGGCAATTGGCAGCGGCCCCAGGGACAGCCGCAGAACGGCGGTAACTGGCAGCGGCCGCAGGGTGCCCCGCAGGCAATGGATCGCGGCGAGTGGCGCCGTCCCGATGGCCAGCCCCGCCCCGCGTTCCAGCAGCCGCAGGGCGCGCAAGTCCCGACGCAGCCGCAGCGCGACTGGCGCGGCGGTCAGCGCCCCGACTGGCAGAATCGCGGCGACGGCCGCAACCCGCAGGCCTGGCAGGACCGCCGCTGGGACGATCGCGGGCGCGCGCAATGGAACGGCAACCGCGACTGGGGCCGCCGCGACGGCTATCGCGGCTGGAACGATCGTCGCGACTGGGATCGCGGCGACCGCTGGCGGGGCAATGGCGGCATCTGGAACAATGGCTGGCGCAACGACAATCGCTATGACTGGCGCGGCTATCGGGACTATAATCGCAGCCTCTACCGCCTGCCGCGCTATTATCCGCCGGCGCGCTGGAGCTACGGCTATCGTCGCTTCTCGGTCGGCTATCGGCTCGACAGCTTCCTGTTCGCGCAGCAATATTGGATCAGCGATCCCTATTCCTACCGCCTGCCGGAAGTTTGGGGACCGTATCGCTGGGTTCGCTATTATGACGACGCGTTGCTGGTCGACGTCGACACGGGCCAGGTGGTCGACGTGATCTACGGCATCTTCTGGTGAGCGACGTGGGGCCGGCAGCGATGCCGGCCCCTTGCGCTTGCATTCGCCGACGCCCGCGGCAAAGAGTTCCGCCGTGAGCAAGACCAACCCCAACAGCAAGGGATCGCCCTCCCCCGAACGGGCACGGATCGGCCGCGAGGTCGCGGCGCGGCTGGACGCGAACCCGAACGTGCGCCGCGCCAAGGTGGAGCTGGCGCAGGTCTATACCTATCCCGATTTCTTCAGCGACGCCGAGTGCGACATGCTGATGGCGCTGATCGACAGCAACGCCCGCCCCTCGACGCTGCTCGCCGCCACCGACGATCCCGACTATCGCACCAGCCACAGCTCGGACCTGTATCGCTGGTCGCCCGACGTGCTGGCGATCGACAACCGCATCGCCGATCTGCTCGGCATCCCGGTCGAGAATGCCGAGACGATGCAGGGCCAGCGTTATGCGCCCAACCAGCAGTTCCGCGCGCATTGCGACTATTTCCACGAAGACAGCGGCTATTGGGACAAGATGGTCGAGACCGGCGGCCAGCGCACCTGGACGGCGATGGCCTATCTCAACACCGTCGAGGAAGGCGGCGCCACCTGGTTTCCGCGCGCCGGCATCCGCTTCAAGCCCAAGCGCGGGCTGCTGCTGATCTGGAACAACATGCTCGCCGACGGCAGCCCCAATTACGACACGCTGCACGAGGGCATGCGCGTCGTCGAGGGCACCAAGTACATCATCACCAAATGGTTTCGCGAACAGGCCTGGATCAAGGCGCCGATCCAGACTTATCGCTCGGGCGTGGTCGACGCCGACTGAGCCTCAGGCGGCGCGCGGCGGCCAGAGCTGGCCCGCGCGCCCGCGCAGCACGTCCGCCAGCGTATAGCGCCGCAGCACGTCCATGAAGGCGCGCCGCGCCTCGGCGAGCACGCCCGGCAAGTTGCACCCCTGCGCAAGTCGGCAGCCCGTACAATCGACCATCGGGCAGCGCGGCTCCGTCACGTCGAGCACCGCGCCGATGTTGATCTCCGCCGGGTCGCGCGCCAGCCGGATCCCGCCGCCGCGGCCACGCACCGCCTCGATATAGCCGGCATGGGCGAGGCCATTGGCGATCTTCATCAGATGCGTGGCGGAAATGTCCTGCTCCTCGGCCACCGATGCGATCGAGACGCGCCCCTCCCCGCTGCTGCCCAGGTGGATCAGCAGGCGCAGCGCGTAATCACTGTGGCGGGTCAATTGCATGCGACATCTTCTTAGCTGGCGAGTTCTGCAGATGCATGAGGACAATCACCTATACTGACAAGCATTAAAGCAACGGCCCCGAACGCAGAACAGTTGGAATGCCACATTCAGCTTTGTCGGCGACCGGCGATGCATTGCGTCCGGTGCGAACAATCGAACCACGGTGGCTGGGTCGCCAAGGCGCCCTTCTGCGGCAAGACCGCGCAGGTCGCGGATCTTCAGGACGCACAGCAGAAGGCGCCCCAGGCCGCCTGATCGATCCGGCCCCCGCCCGCCCGGCGCATCGGGCGGGGCTTCGGCGCATGCCCCTCGACAATCGGCCAACCCCCGGCCACATCGGGTGCATGTCCCCTGCCCTCAATGTTCACCGTTCGATCCTCGGCCAGCCCTGGCGCTGGCGCGGCCTCGCCGCCGATGCGCGCGACCCGAATTTTGCCCCCGACGACCTCGTTACCCAGCTGCTGCTCACCCGCGGCGTCGATCGGGCCGATCTGGAGCGCCATCGCACCCCCAGCATCCGCGCCTTCATGCCGGACCCCTCGATCTTCCGCGACATGGACCGCGCCGCCGAACGCCTCGCCGACGCCGTCGAAGCGCGCGAGCAGGTCGCGATCTTCGGCGATTACGACGTCGACGGCGCCACCTCCGCCGCATTGCTGATCCTGTTGCTGCGCGAACTCGGCCTGGAGGCGACCCCCTATATCCCCGACCGGCTGATGGAAGGCTATGGCCCCTCGGGCGAGGCACTGGTCCGGCTCAAGCAGCAGGGGCACGGGCTGATCGTAACCGTAGATTGCGGTGCGCAGGCATTCGAAGCGCTGGCAATGGCGCGCGACGCCCACGCCGACGTGATCGTCGTCGATCACCACAAATGCGCGACCGAGCTGCCCGTCGCGCACGCGCTGGTGAACCCGAACCGGCTCGACGAGGCCGAGGGCGCCGAGCACGGCCATCTCGCCGCGGTCGGCGTCGCCTTCCTGCTCGGCGCGGCGCTGGTGCGGACACTGCGGGCGCGCGGCTATTTCGCCAGCCGGCCCGAGCCGAAGCTGCTCGATCTGCTCGACATCGTAGCCCTTGGCACGGTGGCCGACGTGGCGCAGCTCAAGGGGCTCAACCGCGCCTTCGTGGCGCAGGGCCTCAAGGTGATGGCACAGCGGCGCAACATCGGCCTGGCGGCGCTGATCGAGGCCTCGCGGCTCACCCGCGCGCCGACCTGCACCGATCTGGGCTTCGCCCTTGGCCCCCGCATTAATGCCGGCGGCCGGGTCGGCAAGTCCGATCTCGGGGTGCGGCTGCTCACCACGCGCGATCCCGCCGAGGCGCGCGCGATCGCCGCCGAGCTCGACCTGCTCAACGAGGAGCGCCGTGCGATCGAGGCCGAAGTCCAGACAGCCGCCGAATCGCTGTGCCTCATCGGCGCCGACCGGATGGTCGCGCTGGTCTCCGGCGAGGGCTGGCATCCCGGGGTGATCGGCATCGTCGCGGGGCGGCTGAAGGAAAAGTTCGGCAGGCCTGCGCTGGTGATCGCGATCGGCGAGGACGGGATCGGCAAGGGCTCCGGCCGCTCGATCCCGGGCGTCGATCTCGGCGCGGCGGTGCTGGCAGCGAAGGACGCCGGGCTGCTGATCGCCGGCGGCGGTCATGCAATGGCGTGCGGGGTGACGGTGGCGGCCGAGGGCGTGGAAACGCTCGCTGCGTTTCTCGAAGAGCGCCTCGCCGAGCGAATCGCCGCCGCACGCGGCGAACGCGCCTTGCTGCTCGACGCAGTGCTGAGCCCGGCCGGCGTGAACCCGATGCTGGTAGAGGCGATGGAAGCGGGCGGCCCCTATGGCATGGGCTGGCCCGCGCCGCGAATCGCTGCAGGGCCGGTACGGGTCATCAAGGCCGACGTGGTCGGCACCGGGGGGCATGTCCGCGCGATCGTCGCCGGGGCGGACGGGCGCAGCCTGAAGGCCGTCGCCTTCCGTCAGGCCGAATCGGAACTGGGCCAGGCGCTGCTCTCAGCGCCTTCGCATCGCCACCTCTGGCTGGCCGGCCGCGCCAGGATCGACACCTGGGGAAGCCGCCCCGCAGCGGAATTGCACATAGAAGATGCTGCATGGGCCGATTGAGTGCTTGACGGCTGCGGAATCGCCCCCTATTCGGCCGCTCCACGCCAAGCAGTTGGCCCCTTCGTCTAGCGGTTAGGACGCGGCCCTTTCACGGCTGAAACACGGGTTCGATTCCCGTAGGGGTCACCAAATTGCCTTTCCAGGGCATTCCAGAACATGCCATGACTGGCTGTTTTCTGCGGTTTTTTGGTGGTGTAAGTCTCTCATTCAAGCTGGCAAAATGCCACTATATACCAGCGAGCTGATGGTATTGTTGATGGCACCTGCCGGTCGCTTCTACGGGAAATACCATCACGGCGCTGTCGGTGGTTGCCATCAAAGCCGCAGAGATTCGCGCCAAGGTGTACAAGCTGAGCGATAGAGACGGGTTCTGCCTGCTCGTGACGCCATCCGGCTGACGCTATTGGCGGATGAACTATCGGCATCATGGGAAGCAAAAACCCTCGCTTTCGGGGTTTGGCCCGACGCCGGCCTGGCAGCGGCACGGGCCGAATGTGATGCCGCGCGGAAAGTGCTGGCCGCTCGCCGGTCACGATGAAGAAGCTCCGCTGGCTTCTCGGTTTCATCAACGCGCCGAGCGTGACGTCGCCGCCGACCTCCTCGGCGCACTGATCGCGACCAAGCCAGCACATCGCGCCGCAGTTACCACGCCAAAGACCGCAGGAGAGCTTCTAAGGGCCATAGAGGGCTTCCAGGGGCAACCGAACACTCTCGCCGCGCTGCGGCTGCTGCCACACGTCTTCGTCCGCCCTGACGAGCTACGTTTCGCCGAGTGGCAGGACTTCGATCTGGACCGGGCGATCTGGACCATTCCGGCGCACGAGACGAAGATGCGGCGCGCCCATGCGATCCCCCTCTCCCGCCAGGCGCTCGCGATCCTTGCCTCGATTGAGCACGGCGCAGACTATAGCAGCCATCGCTTTCCATCCCTCCGCTCCGTCCGAAAGCCGATGTCGGAGAACACGATCAATGCGGTACTCCGCCGGATGGGATATGCGGGGGACGAAATGACCGGCCATGGCTTTCGAGCAATGGCGGCCACGCTGCTCAACGAAATGGGCCTGTGGCACCCCGACGCCGTCGAACGACAGCGCGCGCACTGCGACAGCTATGCCGTCCGCCGCGCCTATACCCGAGGCGAGTATTGGGACGAACGCGTGCGGACGATGCAGCACTGGTCTGACCATCTCTATTTCCTGCGCGACGGTGCAAAAGTGTTGAACGAACAGTTCGGACAAGCGGCTGAGACTCGATGTTAGTCGGATGGGGAACGCCGCGCCTGCCGAGCAGCGGCGCGCGGAGACCGCAGCCGACCAACTCGCGCCGTTCCCACGTGGCGCGCGCGATGTCCGGTTAATCCGAAAGCTGCCAGCAAGGCGGAGAGGCGCTGCCGTCAGCACTGCTCCGCACTCCGCCACTCCCCGTTCCGCCGCCACTCTTCAACTAAACGCCGTTGTAATCGCCCAAGCTGCCAGCCGTGATGCCCCGCCCCGATAGGACCAGCGCTACGCCGATCCGGTTACGCAGCGCAGGCGGAAGGTCGACCTCCAGCGCATCCGCCGTGCGGCGGAAGGTGAGCGGCGCGTTCTGGCCGGGCAAGGTGACACGCTGGATCGCCCCGCGGCCGATCGGGTTGCTGAGGCTCCACAGCTTCAACCGCGCCACATTGTCCTCCGGCCAGCCCAGCACGATCGCGTGCACGTCGTCGCCCTTGCGCATGTAGCGGATGTCTGCTGCGGTGTAGCGCGTGTCCCGACTTTCCGCGAACATGCCCGAGGCGGCCTGGGTCGGCCCCTCGCCATGGATCCGCCAGGGACGCGTGCCGTAGATCGCGGTGCCGTACCGCCCCATCCAGCCGGCGACCTCCTCGACAATCGCCTCGACCTTGTCGTCGATCGTGCCGTCGCCGCGCATGGGCACGCTCAGCAGCAGGTTGCCGTTCTTCGAGACGGTGTCGCTCAGCGTATGAATGATGTTGGGCGCCGTCTTGTAGCCGTCGCGCTCATAGAGCTCGCGGTCATAGTGCCAGTTGCCGATGCAGGTGCATGTCTGCCAGGGGTAGATTTCGATCAGCGACTTGCCGCCGCGCTCGACATCTTCGACGAGGCCCATGCGGCGCTCCGGCGGCACCATCTTGACGTTGAGAACGCCCTCGAGCTTACCGCCGTGCCAGGACATGTTGGCGTTGTAATAGTGGGCGGCAATCTCCAGGCCATATTGCTGGAGCGGCAGATCGAAATTGTCGAAATAGATGAGATCGGGTCGATAGACGTCGATGAGCTCGCGGCAGCGCAGCGCCCAGTTACGGGCAAAGGCGACGTTATTGGCGGGTACGCCTTCCGACCAGAGGCGATCGGTGCGCTCGTGGATCGCGTTCATCTCCGGCAGCGTCGTCACGCCGGCGGGCATCGGCATGGTACGGCCGGTGTAAAGCACCTGCGGGTCCAGCCCTTCCCACCATTTGCCGCGGCCGCCTGCCTCAGTCAGCTTCCACGCATCGTAGCGCTTGCCCTGCATCGGTCCCTCGGCGTCATAGCCATAGGCCGGCTGAAACCAGTGCCAGGCATGGGCGCTGTGGTTCGACACGCCGAAGCGCAGCCCCTTGGCGCGGGCGAGCTTCTCCCAGGTGCCGATGATGTCCCGCTTCGGTCCCACCCGCGTGGTGTTCCACGGATGGTGGGTGGAGGCATAAGTGTCGATATTGTCGTGGTGATTGGCCAGCGCGACGAAATATTTGGCGCCCGCGCGAGCGTACATGTTCATCAGCTTTTCAGGCTGCCACGGATCGACGTTCCACTTGTTGACGATCTCCATGAAGCCGACCTCGCTGGGATGGCCGAACTTACGGAGATGTGCCTTGTTGGCGCGGCTGCCCTGGATGTACATCTCGCGCGCATACCAGTCGCCTTCCTCCGGTACCGACTGCGCGCTCCAATGCGCCCACATGCCGAACTTGGCATCACGGAACCACTCGGGCGCCGAATAGCCGCTGGTGAAGGACTGCCAGTTGGGGGTGAAGGGCCCCGCGGCGGCAGGCGTCGCGCTCGCAAGGGCGGAGGGTGCCAGCGCGCCGGCGCCCCCCGAAACCCCGATCCATCCCAGAGCATCGCGCCGATTCATCATTACATCATCTCCGTCGTATCTTCGCGTAGGGTGGCAGATCAGAAGCTTACATGAACGCCCGCGGTAATCCGCCTGCCGATCAGGTTGTACGTGTCGAGCAGTCCGAAGCCGTTCTGCGTCTTCTGCACCGCGTTCAGCAGGTTGCTGACATCGGCATTGACCGAGACGGCCTTGGTGATCTGGTAACTGATCGACGCGTCGAGCTGGCCATAGGCGGGCGTGACGTCGCCGTCCCCGAAGATCCCGCTGCCGTTCGAATAGGAACTGCGATAGGTATAGCTGCCGCGCAGTCCGAAGCCGCTCTTCTCGAAATAGGCACCGGCATTGTAGTTGATCTTGGAGACGCCATCCAGCGTCGCGCTGGGACCGCCCTGGAACAGCGGTACCTTGGGCGCGTCGAGATAGGTGAAGCTGCCGAATAGGCCGAAGCCGTCCAGCGCGTCGCCCAGATAGGACAGCGGAATCTGCGCGGCGACTTCCGCACCCTTGATGTCCGCCGATGCGAAGTTGACCGGCTGGTTGCGCCGGAACTCCAGCGTCTGAGTGCCGCCGCCGCGCAGCTGCACCGTGCGGGTCTCGGCCACCTGGCCGTTCACGATGTAGTTGGTCAGATGCTTGTAGAAGAGCGCCGCCGTCAGCAGCCCCTGCTTGGGGAGGTAATATTCGAGCGACAGGTCCAGCTGGTCCGACAGATAGGGCTTGAGCGACGGGTTGCCCGAGTTGATGCGCCGGACATTGGCGTCCACCGTCGTGCCCGCGGACAGCTGCCCCAGCCCCGGCCGCCCGAGGACGCGCGCCGCCGCCGCACGCAGCACCAGGTCGCGTGACAGCTCGTACTTCACGTTCATGCTGGGCAGGAAATAGTGATAGTCGCCCTTGACCGACGCCTGCGCGGCATCGGGAATGGTGGTGAACACGCCGCCCGGTTCGATGATGATGCCGTTGAGATTCGGCACCAGCCCGCTCGATATCGTCTGGGTGTTGACGAAGCGGATGCCGACATTGCCGCTCAGCCGATCCTGGGCGCCGCGGAACGCGGCCTGGACATAGGCGGCCATCGTCCGCTCGGTCACGTCGAAGCCGCTGCCCCGCACCACCTGCGGCGGTGCCGCCGCCGCGATCGCCGCGGGCGAGATCAGGCCGTAATAGGCGTCCAGGTCCGTCACCAGATAGGAGGACGGGTAATAGGGAATGCTCTTGCCGAACGAGACCGGCTTCAGAATGTCGCGTGCGCTCACCGCCCCGGACGCGCCTTCCCAGCCGGGGAAGAGCTGCAGCTTGCCGCCCGAGAGTGCGTTCAGCTGCGTGGCGTTGAGCGACGAGCGTACGTCATAGGCGCTGTTGGTGCGATCGGCGAAGTAGAGCCCGCCCTTCAACGATTTCAGAACGCCGTCGTCGAAGCTGTAGGTCGCGTCCAGCCGCCCTTCCCACAGCTCGTCCGCGTTCGATCCGCCGAAGAAGTCCTGCGTGAGGAGGTAGAAGGTGGAGGGATCGAGCGGATTATAGCCGCCGCCATATTCGACCTTGGGCGGTGCGCCGATGCCGTCCGGATGGGTGATCGTGCCCGTCGCGCGCGAGATGGTCGCGAAGCCGTTATTCAAGCCGTTGGTCGTCGCCTTGGAGTAGCTGGCCTGGCCGGTGACCTCCATGTGATCATCGGTAATCTTGCCGCTCAGGCTGCCCGAGTTGATGATCTTGCGGCTGTTCTGGCTGAAGGTGGATGCGCGGTGATCCAGCCCGGTAGCGCTGACCGAGGTGAGGAAGCCGGCAGAGCCGTTCAGCAGTTGCGGCGCCAGGCTGGTGTCGATGGTGCTGGCCGTCACCCCGTACGGCTGGCCCGGAATGGCGGGGGCGATGTTGGTGAAGCGGGTGGCGTTCTCGTACCAGAGGTTCGATTCCTTGAAGTCCGAATGGAAATAGTCGAGGCTCAGCTCGATATTGTCCTTCGGCTTCAGCTGGGCATTGCTGATGATCGAGAACCTGGTGCGCGTACCCGGATAGGCCTGATAGGCCTGGGCGTGGTTGAACGTGTAGGTGTCGTTGAAATCGCCGTCGCGATTATAGTCGATCGGCGGCGTTCGGGTGGATTCCACGCCCGTTTCCGCGCCGTAGCCCTGATACTGCACCTGCAGATATTTGCGCTGCTCATAGGCGACCCCGACGTTGAAGCCGAAGGTCTCGGAGGGATTCACATAATTGAACAGGCCCGACAGGCGGGGCGAAAGCTTCTTGGCGTTTTCCTCGTACACGCCTTCGACGGTGCCGTTGAAGCGCGTTTTGCCGATCTGTAGCGCCTTGGGTGTAGAGATATTGACCGTGCCCGACAGGCCGCCCTCGATCATGTCGGCCGTAGGCGATTTCTGCACCTCCACGGAACTGACGAACTCGGCGGACAAGGACGTGAAGTCGAACGACCTGCCGCCGCCGCTGCCCAGCGTTCGGCCGTTGAACTGCACGCGGGAGAATTCAGGCGAAAGACCGCGGATGCTGACGGACGATCCCTCGCCACGACTCCGCGTGATCTGAACGCCGGTGATGCGCTGCAGCGACTCGGCAAGGTTCTGATCGGGGAACTTGCCGATATCCTCTGCCGAGATGCCATCGCTGACGATGTCGGCATCGCGTTTGTGCGCGTTGGCGGCCTGTAGCGACCGGCGAAAACCAGTCACGACGATTTCTTGGCCCTCCTGCTCGGCGCCAGGGCCAGAGGGCGGCACGTCGGTGGTTTGCGCAAGCGCCGTGATGGGCGCTCCGGCAGCGATGATCGCGAAAAACGGCAGGCTCTTGCAGAGCACGCGCGACGTTGCTCGTTGCGACTTCATCAAACTCTCCCCTATCTGTTTTCTTATGTGAAAACTTGCGTGCATAGGCGTACATAAAATTTCTACCTGTGAAAAGCGCTTTCATGTTTTTTTACGGATGGTTGCTTGTCATCAGCGCAGCTAGGGCCGCGCACCGCAGCGCAGGCCCGCTCGGGCAGAGTCGTCACGGGCGTCAGCACATCTGCCGTTGACTCATAAGTCTACATATGTTGATGTCGTGCCATGGTTCGTAAACGACAGCCTTCGAAGCAGATGTGCCGCCTCCTCGAAGCGCTTTCAGCGACGCATGGCGAATGGCGGCACGGGTACGATCTGATGAAGGCCACCGGCCTGTTGTCCGGGACGCTGTATCCGCTGCTGATGCGGATGACGGAGCAGGGGCTCGTCGAGGCCGAGTGGCGCGAGCCGGCCCAGCCCGGACGACCCGCCCGCCACGCCTACCGCCTGACCGCGGCAGGCGCCGCCCTCGCGCGCGACCTCGCCGGCAGCGCGCCGGGCCAATCGTTCAAGGGAGCGCTGGCATGAAGATATCGTTCGCACGCGCGCTGCTCCGTGTGGCGAGTGCTTGTCTCGGCGAGCGCAAGCGCGACTGGGCTATGGCGATGGAAGCGGAGCTGGACACGGCAATCGCCGAAGGCGCACCGGTGCAGTTCGCGCTCGGGTGCCTCCTCGCGGCAGGACGCGGGCTGATCGCGGCCGAGGAAGGTCACTTCGTCCTCGCCAGCTATGCCGTGGCGATCGGCGTGCTGCTGCCGATGGCCGCGCTGCAGATCGGCTGCGCGCTGTTCGGGTTGCCCTACCTCTATCCCGGGCAGAACGGCCTGGTCGGTGCATTGATCGACGGTAGCCAGCAGGAAAGTGCGTTGCGGAGCGTCTACCAGGCAGCGATCCCGTCGCTGGCGCTGCTCCAACTTTTGATCGGGCTGGGACATCTGCGGATCGCCTGGGTGGTGCTGGAGCGCGATTGGTCGGCAGCGCTCCGCTGGGGCAGCCTGAGCCTGGCCGCATCGGCGACGCTGGTGACGTTCCTGAGCGTGTTGTTCATCGATGGCCGGCAGGCGCTGCTCCAGGGCGCGGTGCTCGCGATCGAGCTCGCGATCATCGCCAGCGTGGCGCGCTGGCATGCGCATTTCTCGCCCGGTCCGGTGCCCGCTTCGGTCCGGTAAACGCGTCGTACGGCGACGGGCTTCGAAACGATCTTCGGGTGCACCGCCCCGGAGCGTGAGGCCGCGTGGCCACAAGCGGTGCCGTGAAGCGACGCGTTCATCGCTGCGGAGCCCCAGCCGCATCCTCGGGGCAAGGAGACGATGCATGCCAACCGCAGTCCTGCGTTCCACCCTGCGCTGCTCGGCGACAGTCTTGCTCCTGTTGCCTCTCGGGGCGGCAGTCGCGGGGCCGGAGGATCCCGCTGCCGCCAACCGGTCGCCCTTCCTGGGAACCTGGCAGCTGGACCTTGCCCGCATGCCCGCCAATTATGGGCCGCCGCCCCGCCGGGTCCTCTACACCTTTGAGGATGCAGGTAAGGGTCAGTGGCGGACGACTGTCGACATCACCGCGCCGGACGGCAGCGTGCGGCACATGACGGTGCGCTACGCACGCGACGGATCGGCGTCGGCAGGCGAAGGCGACCAGTCGGAAGCGGACAGCGCCGCGATCAACCAGCCCGCTTCCAACGTGCTGGTCATGAGCCTTACGAAGAACAAGATGCTCGGCTCGGTACGGGTCTATGCAGTCTCACCGGACGGAGAGGAAATGACGGAATCTGCTGCGGCGGCGGACGCCGGTGGAGCGCCCTTTGTCAGGAACTTCCATTTCCGCCGCCTGCGGTGAGCCGGCCGGGTCGGCAGGAAGGTGCGTAAAGCCAGCCAGACGGAACCATGGCGGCTGCTCTGCGGCGCGATCGACGCCAATCTGTACGGGAGAAGATCATGAAGTTGTTGGTGCTCCTCAGCGCCGCGGTGCTGCCGGCTTGCGCCAGCGGCACGTCTTTAATGGCATTCCCACCAAGCATGGCAGTCGCATATCGCGACTTGCGGCTCGATACTGCAACCGATCGCGCCAAGCTGGTACGCCGGGTCGACCGTGCTGCTGACGCCTTCTGCAAGGCCTACGACCCGTTGGACCCGGAGACGCGGTTCGATGCGCGGCTGGCGAGCGGGCGGCGCTGTCCCGGTGCTGCCACTATCCTGCTGGCGCAGCATATGCCTGCGAACGTCCGACGGGCGTATCGCGCGGGCCGTCGAGAGCAAGGTGGAAGCCGAACGCCCGCTTTCCCGTGAATCAAAGCGCTGCCAAATCCGCTTACTCGAAAATACGCGACGAATTTACGTGCCCGATAAAGTAAGCGTCGCGTTTGGCGCCCAGGCGGATCGCGGCGGTCTCGGCATCGTCGCGGCCGCGCACGACCAGCTGGTTGAGCACTACCCGGTTGAGCACCTCGAATCCCTCGCCCCGCAGGCGGTCCGCGAGCCACTGCGCCTGCGCGACGTGCCGCTCCACCATCGCCGCGACCCCGTCGCGCCCCAGCGTGCGCAACGCCGCCCATGCCGGAATGCCACGCGCGCGACGAGAGAACTCAAGCGTCAGGTTCTTCTGCGCGTGCCGGGATCCTTCGGCATAGGCGGTATCGCTGTTCATCGCGCGCGCCAGCACCTCGGGATCGCGGCAGATCGCCATCGCGCAGTCATAGGGCGTGTTGAGCCATTTATGCCCGTCGACGGTCCAGCTGTCCGCACCATCGAGGCCGTCGGTCAACGCGCGGTGCGCGGAAGCACGTGCCCAGAGCCCGAAGGCGCCGTCGACATGGACCCAGGCACCCGCTGCCTTCGCCAGCGGAATGATCTCGGCGAAGCGATCGAACTCGCCGGTGTTCACCTCGCCGGCCTGGAGGATCACAAGCGTCCGTGCGTCGAGCGGCGGCAGTGCCGCAGGATCGATACGCCCATGTGTATCCGTTGCCACACGCACCAGCTGTTCCGCGCCGAAGCCGAGGACACGCAGTGCCTTGAGGATGGTGATGTGCACCGTTTCCGGCACCACGACGCGGATGGGCGGGGCTCCGAAGGCACCGCGCGTCGTCACGTGCCACCCCGCATTCGCGAGCAGCCGATCCCGTGCGGCCGTGAGCAAGGTCAGGCTGCACGCCGTGGCCGAGGTGCCGAAGCCGACCGCGCTGCCACGCGGGAGATCGAGAATGTCGAGCAGCCATTCGGCCGCGACCTGCTCGATCCTCGCCGCTGCCGGCGAGGTCATGGCGAGCGCGGCGCCCTAGTCCCAGGCGAGCATCAGCCGCTCCGCGGCTGCCGCGACCGGGAGCGCCGCGCCTACGACAAAACCGAAATAACGTGGTCCGTTGGTCGCAATGGTCGCCGGGATGCCCGCGTCGTCGAGCAGCGCAAGCGTCTCGGCACCGGGGCGGCCGCGATCGGGAAGCAGTTCCTCGAAGCGCCCCAGCCCGTCCAGCGCGCGTTGATCGGGATAGACCCGGCGCTGTTCGATACCGCGCAGATAGTCGGTCGCGCGCCGGTCCACATCCGCGACGAGCGCGGCTTCTTCCTCGTCCATGGCTACCTCGTCAGAAGGGATCGTTGGTGGGCTCGACGCACCAGAAGGGACCGGTGAGCCCCACCGCCTCGAAGATCGCCGCGGCTTGCGCGCCGGTACATTTCTGCCAGTCCGGATCGGCATGGCGGACATACCAGCTGCGGCCCAGCTCCCAGGCTTGCCCTATCGGTATCGCTTCGCCGCGAGGAAGCGGGTGGCGGGCGCACCAGCGGTCCACCTGCGCCTCACTGCGGAACGGCGGCACCGTGCTGCAGAAGCGGTGCACATTGTTCCAGGCATCGCGCGGCGGAACGGCGAAATGGACTTGGAGATTATCCTCGATCACGTCCCCGTCCGTGACGTGGATGGTGATCGGCTCGGCCTCGCCACCGAGATGGGTGTGGATGGCCGCGTTGCCGCCGATCAGCCCGACGATACCGAATGCGCACCGGAGGCAGTCACCCACCATCCTTGCGTATCCCGCGCGACCCAGGTTGCGGTCGGCGTGCGCGAGTGGGATGCAGCACCCATGGCTCGCCGCTATGCGGATCGAGGACGACGCCATGGGTGGCTTCGAGCGCTGCCAGCGCGGCATCGACTCGTCCCACGCCTACCTCCAGCGTAGCGGCTACCTCCATCCGCGTTGGCGCCTTGCCCTGCCGCAGCAGCGGTTCGACGAAGGCGTGGCGCACGCAACCCATGCCGCGTGGCGTGGCATCGGTCATTGAACGGATTCCAAGGCCAAAGCGATGCCCTGACCGCCGCCGATGCACAGCGTCACAACGCCGCGCCGCACGCCGTCCCGCCGCATCGCGTGCAGCAGGCGCGTGACCAGCACCGCACCGGTGGCGCCGATCGGATGGCCATGCGCGATCGCCCCGCCCTCCACATTGACGATATCGAGCGGCAGGCCGAGGCCCTGCGCGACGGCGAGCGGCACCACGGCAAAGGCTTCGTTGATCTCGACGCGCTCGACATCGCCCAGCGCCCAGCCCGCGCGTTCCAGTGCCTGCGCCACCGCCGGCACCGGCGCCAGACCGAAGCGCGCCGGTTCGATCGAGCACAGGCCATGCGCGACCAGGCGGCCGATCGGCGACAGCCCGGCCGCCTCGGCCGCCGCCCGATCGGCGATCAACATCGCCGCCGCGCCGCTGTTCAGGCCGGGCGCGTTGCCGGCGGTGATCGTGCCGTCGGGTCGGAAGGCGGGCTTCAGCCGAGCGAGCGCCTCGATCGTCGTCCTGGGTCGCGACGCCTCGTCCCGATCGAAATGCGTGACGCCCGTGCGGTCGGCAACTTCCACAGCAATGATTTCAGCGTCGAAACGCCCCGCTTCCTGCGCGGCGGCGAACCGCGCCTGTGACCTGACCGCCCAGGCATCCTGCGCCTCGCGATCGATTTTCGCCTCGCGTGCCAGATCCTCAGTGTGCCAGCCCGAATGCTCGCCCGAAAAGGCGTCGACCAGGCCGTCGCGGAGCATCGCGTCGTGGATCTCCGCCGGGCCCATCCGGTAGCCCCAGCGGCCGCCGTCCATGAGGTAGGGCGCGCGGTCCATATTTTCCGTGCCGCCGGCGATGGCGAAGTCGTGGCGGCCGAGCAGGATGTCGTCCGCGGCGGAGACGATGGCCTGCGCCCCGGATCCGCAGACCCGGTTGACGGTCAGCGCCGGGACGGCGACCGGCAGGCCGCCGCCGATCGCCGCCTGGCGCGCCGGGTTCATCCGGTTGCCGGCCTGGATGACGTTCCCCAGCACAACCGACCCGACCCGCGCCGGATCAATCCCCGTGCGGCGCAACGTCTCGCGGACGACCGCGGCACCGAGATCGGTCGCCGGCACGTCCTTCAACGAACCGCCATAGGTGCCGATCGCTGTGCGGACCGGCTCGCAGATCACGATATCCCGCGCCATTGCCTTTACTCCACCATCAAATTCTGAAAGCTGGCAGCGGCCGGCCGCTCGGTTTCACGACCCGGTCGCTGCGATCCTTGGTTCAAGCCGCGACGGTCTCCGCAGCGGCGCGGTAGCGGGGTGCCACCTCGCGGCGCGAGAGCTCGGACGCCATGCCGAGCCGCGCATCCTGCATCGCCTGCCACTTGCCCTCGTCCGCCAGCGGCGGGATGGTGACGGTCTCGCCGCGATCGAAGCCGAGCAGCGCCGCGTCGACCAGGTCGCCCGCGTCCATCACCCATTCGGCCGGGAAGGCATCGACGTCCTTGCCCGAGCGCGCCCAGATCCCGGTGCGGGTCGCGCCCGGCAGCACCGCCTGGACGCGGATTCCCTTGCCGCCGACTTCCTTGGCGAGGCCCTGGGTGAGGTTGAGCAGGAAGGCCTTGGTGGCGCTATAGGTGCCGTCGAACATCTCGGGCGCGAGCGCCAGCACCGACGACAGGTTGATGATCCCGCCCTTGCCGCGCGGCGCGAACGCCCGCAGCGCGGCACCGGCCAGCAGCGTCGGCGCGGTGACGTTGATCGCGATCAGCTGCTCGATCGTCGCCGCCTGCGTGTCGATCAGCGTGCCCTCGAGAGAGATGCCGGCATTGTTGACGAGCAAGGTCAGCGTCGTGTCGTCGGCGATGCGTGCCTCGACCTTGGCCAGCTGTGCGCGATCGCTCAGGTCGGCAGGCAGCACGTCGACGCGGACACCGGCCTCGGCCCGGAGGCGCGTGGCGAGCGCGTCGAGCCGGGCGACATCGCGCGCGACGAGGACGAGATCGTAACCGCGATGGGCGAGGCGATCGGCATAGGTCGCGCCGATGCCGGTCGACGCGCCGGTGATGAGGGCAGTTCCTTGGGACATTGGTTTTTTCCTTGATGGGGAGATCAGTGGGACAGCCGCACCTTGGCGGTGACGGAGAGGCCGGGGCGCAGCGCCTGGTCGATGGCCTGGCCGGCGTCGAAGCGGATGCGCACCGGCACACGCTGGACGATCTTGGTGAAATTGCCGGTGCCGGGTTCGAACGGCAGCAGCGAGAAGCTGGCGCCGGTGCCCGGTGCGAAGCTCTCGACGCGGCCGGTCAGCGGATGGTCGAGCGCGTCGACGCGGATCGTCGCGGGCTGGCCCACGCGCATGCCCCGGGTCTGCGTTTCCTTGAAATTGGCGGTCACGTAGAGCGCGTGCATCGGCACCAGGGTGAGCAGCCGCGAGCCGGGCTGGACATAGTCCCCCACCCGCACCTGCCGGTTGCCCACCACGCCGTCCACCGCCGCGCGGATCAGCGCATGCCCTTGATCCTGCCGCGTGAGATCGAGCGCCGCGGCGGCGCGCAATCTCGCCGCCTGTGCCTTTTGCACCGCGGCAAGCAGGCCGGGGCGCCGCGCCGCCGTGACCGCCGCCTGCTGCTGCGCCACGGCGAGCAGGGCCTGCGCCTTCGCCGCCTCCTGGGCGCCACCGATGGCTCTGGTGCGGTAGGTCTCGGCATCGCGGGCGGCGACCGCACCGGTCGCGACCAGCGCATCGTAGCGTTGGCCATCGGCTGCCGCGCGCGCCGCCTCGGCGGAGGTCGACCGAATCGCCGTGCGCGCGGCGGTCACCTGCGCGGCAGCGAGCCGCTGTTCCGCATCCAGGCTGGTAAGCGCGGCGCGCGCCGCGGCGATGTTGGCATCGGCATCGGCGAGATCGGCGCGGGCGCTCGCCGCCTTGGCGTCGAACTCCTCCGGGTCGATCCGCACCAGCGGATCGCCGGCACCCACGACTTGGTTGTCGCGCACATACACCGCGCCGACCAGCCCGCGGACCTTGGGCGCAACGGTGGTCGAATCGGCCGCGATATAGGCGTCGTCGGTCGCCTCGACGGAGGGTCTCGCCGTGATCCACAGCGCGCCGCCGCCCGCAACCGCCAGTGCCAGCGCCGACACGAAGATCACGCGCCTGCCGGGCAGGCGACGGCGCGGCGGTGCCGCCGGCGTCGAGAACGTTTCCGCCTGCCCGCTCGCATCGACCGGTCGCCGCAGTTCCACCACCTGTTCCCCGATCGGTTCCGCGCTCACTGGGCGCCTCCTTGCCGAAATGCCTCGCCTATATGATGCTCATCATATTATATGACGGTCATCATGTGTCGAGTCCCAATTTTGCTGGTTCGAAAGGAAGCGCGTTGGCCGGGTGGTTGCAGGCATTGGGCCAGGACTGGTCGGCGAACCCGTCGGCGATGCCGACCGCGCGCAAGTTCCTGATCTTCGGCGTGATGGCGTTCGGCCAGTTCATGGCGCTGTTCGACATCCAGATCGTCTCCGCATCGCTCAGCGACGTGCAGGCGGGGCTCGCCGCCGGGCCGGACGAAGTCAGCTGGGTGCAGACCGCCTATCTGATGGCCGAGCTGGTGATGATTCCGCTCTCCGGCTATCTCGCCGGCGCGATGTCGACCCGGTGGCTGTTCGTCCTGTCGGCCGGCATGTTCACCTTCTCCAGCCTGATGTGCGGACTGTCCTGGAACATGGAATCGATGATCGCCTTCCGGGCGCTGCAGGGATTCACCGGCGGCGCGATGGTGCCGCTGGTCTTCGCCGTCGGCTTCACCATCTTCTCCGGCAAGCAGCGCGCGCTGATCCCCGCCATCCTCGGCACGGTGAGCGTCCTTGCCCCCACGCTCGGCCCCAGCGCGGGCGGCGCGATCACACAGGCGCTCGACTGGCGCTGGCTGTTCTTCATCAACATCGTGCCCGGCGTGATCGTGACGCTGCTCGCTTCGCAGATCCTGCGCGTCGACCGCGCGACGCCGTCGATGTTCGCGCGGATCGACTGGAGCCATTTCGTCGCGATGGCGGTGTTCCTGGCGGGGCTCGAATATGTGCTGGAGGAAGGCCCCCGAAAGGACTGGTTCGGTGATCCCGGCATCGCCGTGGCGGCGTGGTGCTCGGCGGTGGCGTTCGTGCTGTTCCTCGAACGCTCGTTCCGCTCGACCAACCCGCTGGTGCGGCTCCAGCCCTTCCGCCGCCCGACCTTCGCCTTTGCCTGCACCTTCAACTTCGTGATCGGCATCGGCATGTATTCGGCGATCTATCTGGTGCCGGTCTATCTCGCCCGGATCCGCGGCTATGACGCGCTCCAGATCGGCACGACGGTGTTCGTCGTCGGCATCTCCCAGCTCCTCAGCGTGGTGATCAGCGCCTATCTGAGCCAGCGGGTCGATATGCGCTGGATGATTACCGTCGGCCTGTCGCTATTCGCCTGGAGCCTGTGGCTCACCTCCGGCATGACCAGCGACTGGGGCTTCTGGGAGTTCTTCCTGCCTCAGGCGATACGCGGGCTGGCGCTGATGCTGTGCATCGTCCCCAGCGTCAACATGGCGCTGTCGGGCTTCGCGCCAGGCGAGCTGCGCTATGCCTCGGGCCTGTTCAACCTGATGCGCAATCTGGGCGGCGCGATCGGCATCGCCGTCGTCAACACGCTGCTGCGCGACCATGCCCGCATCGCCTCGACAAGGCTGGGCGAGGCGCTCGGCACCCATCCCGGCGCCGCGACCGATGCGGTGGCGACGTTCGCCCGCCGCCTCGGCCAGATCGCCCCCGATCCGCGCGAGGCGATGGGCATGGCGCAGGGCCTGTTCGCCCGGCTGGTGGGCCGCGAGGCGCTGACGATCGCGTTCGACGACGTGTTCCGCCTGCTCGCCTGGATGTTCCTTGCGGCGCTGGTGATGGTGCCCTTCTGCCGACCGCCCGCCAATGCCGCCCCGCCCCCGCCGGATGCGGCGCACTGAGGAGACCGCGCCATGCGCCTTGCCCCTGCCCTGCTCGCCCTCGCCACGCTGTGCGGCTGCGCCGCCGGCCGGGACTATACCCGCCCCGAGATTGCGCTGTCCGCCACCTATCACGCACCGGTGCCCATCGCCGCGTCCGACGCGCAGTGGTGGCGTCGCTTCGGCGATCCGGTCCTCGATACGCTGGTGGAAACGGCGCTGGCGCAGAATCTCGACGTCGTCGCCGCCGCCGCGCGGGTCGATCAGGCCCGCGCGGTCGCGGGTGCGAGCGGCGCGGCCCTCCTGCCCCAGCTCGATCTCGCCGCATCGGGCGAGCGCACCCGCCAGTCGTTGCGCACCCCCGTCGGCGCGGTGTCGAACCGCCTGGATCTGCCCCGCGACTATTCGCTCTACACGGTCGGATCGCAGGCATCCTGGGAGCTTGATCTGTTCGGGGGCCTGCGACGTGGGCGCGAGGCGGCCCGCGCCGATTTTGCCGCCGCCGCCGCAAGCGCCGACGCGGTGCGGCTGAGCATCGCGGCGGAAGCGTTCGAAGCCTATCTCCAGCTCCGCGGGCTGCAGGCGCGATACGCCGTCGTCGCACAGCAGCTCGAGACCGAACGCAAGTTGGCCGCGCTCGTCCGCCAGCAGGCAGAACAGGGGCTGGTCGCCGAGCGCGAACTGCACCGCGTGCTGGGCGAAAGCGCCGGGATCAAGGCCAGCCTCCCCCCGCTCCGCGCCGCGATCGCTGGCCAGATCCACCGCCTCGACCTGCTGACCGGGCGCCAGGCGGGATCGGACCCGCTGCACCTCGCGACCGCACAAGCGGTGCCCGATGCACCCGATCCCGGCGGCAGTGCCATCCCAAGCGAGCTCATGCGCCGCCGCCCCGATCTGGTCGCCGCCGAACGCCGGGTTGCCGCCAGCAACGCGCGGACAGGCGTGGCGCTCGCCGATTATTACCCGCACCTCGCGCTGAACGGGCTTCTCGGCTTCGCCAGCATCGGCACCGGCAGCCTGTTCACCAACGCCGGCCTGCAGGCGAGCGGCGGCGCGGGGCTGCGCTGGCGCTTGTTCGACTTCGGCCGCGTTGATGCCGAGGTGGCGCAGGCCCGCGGCCAGGAGGCCGAGGCACTGGCGCAGTTTCGCGGCGCGGTGCTAAGGGCCACCGAAGAGGTTGAAACCGCCATCGTCCGCCTCGCCGAAACACGGACCGAAATTACCTTGCGCGAACAACAGGTCACATCGCTAACCCGCTCCCGCGACCAGGCGCGGCAGGGCTATGGGGGCGGTGCGCTGTCGCTGGTCGATGTGCTCGACGCGGACCGCGCGCTGCTGGAGGCGACCGACCGCCTCGCCGCGGCCCGCGCCGAGGCCGCCCGCGCATCCGTCGCGGCGGTTCGTGCATTGGGCGGAGGATGGGAAACGAGAAGTTGATGAGCGAAGCGAGCACCCCCAAAGAGCGCACCCGCGCTCGCATCCTCGACGAGGCGGCCAAGGCGATGCGCGAGAAGGGCGCCGATGGCATCGGCGTCGCCGCGCTGATGAAGCGCGCCGGGCTGACGCATGGCGGCTTCTACGCGCATTTCGAGAATCGCGACGACCTGGTGGCACATGCCGTCGACCGCATGTTCCAGGACAGCGACTTCGTGCTGAAGCGCCATCTTGCCGGGAACGAGGCGGCCAAGGGCCTGTCCGAACTCATCGACTATTATCTGTCCGAAGAAACCTGGAAGCATACCGATCGGGGCTGCCCGCTCCCGAGCCTCGGCGGCGAAGCAAGCCGGATGCCCACCGCCGCGCGGCAGCGCTTCTCGGACGGCATCCATGCGTTTCGTGCTGCATTGGCCGCGAGCCTGGCCGCGTTGGAGTTGCCCAATCCCGAATCACTGGCGGCCTCCGTATTGGCGGAGATGGTCGGCGCGATGACCTTGGCGCGCACCCTCGATGAGGATGCCGCAAGGCTCGCATTGGGCGCATCGAGGGACCAGCTTAAGCGCAGGATCGGCCTGCCGATCGACGCTGGTTGAAATCTGCCAACGAGAGGATCGAAGCGGCTCGGCCCCTCCTGTGGAGACCGGACGTCCGGCGGTTGGCTAGGCGGAATGCCGCGCCGCAGGCTTGTACCCGGTCAGCATCCGACCCAGCCTGCATATCGAGCGCTACGCGCCCCAATGGCGGTTACGGCGGGAGCGGACATAGTTGCCATCGGAACCGAACGGCGCATTCTGGTCGGGAGCAGCCGCGAACCAAAGATCAGCGCGGATAGTCAGTCCGACGGAGATGCCTAAAAGCCCCCTGCCCGACGATTAGGGCACTTGCCTGCCGTCACCTGTCTGAAAACTTGGCTCCTTCCCTGCCCATCGGAACTAAATGGGGCCAACAATTGATGGTGTTTTGATGGCACTGGGCGATCCCCGCATCACAATTTCATTGCTTATCAATGATATAATGTACTTCTACGGCAACCTTAGGGGTCACCAGCATCAAGCGGAAAATGGCGCAGATCCGCCCTTTCGGACGATTTAGCTAAGTTGTCGCCACTTTTTGTCCCACACCTTCTCGCGGCTTTGGTGGGATACGCTGGCATGTCCATGGCGAAGGTTTGCGAATCCCGGCTGCCGCATAGGTTCGCGCGCGCGCGAATCCCCCCGCTTCCTCCGACCAGCAGACTTCACTGAACCGGTGTTGCGACTAACGTGCCGGAAGCGGCGTGGCCGTTTGCGGCCAAGGCGAAAATCGAGCAGGGTGTCTAATCCCGCTTGTACAGTTCCTGCTGAAACCCACGGAATGTCTGGCGTATATCGCTCTCCAGAAACTCCGCCTGCGTCGCATCCTGCGGCGCCAAAATGTCGGCGCGACGGGCATTTGCGCGTTCGGCCCGCTTCCCGGACAAGGCAACATGAGGCCAGAGCAGCTTGAGATCGAGCGGCTGCGAATGACCGGGCCGTCCTGGCCGATGGCAAGACCGATCGACTACACTGGCTCGCACGCCGTGATGGGGGACGACCGCGTCGCGCCGCCCCCCGGTAAACGGTCGCCGGCGACCGTCAGCTCATAGGTCCGGCCGTCATAGGATGCGGCGCAAAACCGCCCCATCCCCAACGCGACGATCGAGGAAATACCCCAACTGGTCGGGCGTTCCTCGGCGACCCATCGCCCGCTTGCCCGGTCGTAGACCGCAATGACCCCGAAATAGGATCCGGTCGCGATCATGTTCGTGTCGGGGCAGATCGCAACGCATTTTATCGATCGTTGATGTGGCGTCGGCACCGCGGTACCGCGCTCGCCATCCCAAAGCCGCAACATGCGATCACGGCCGACGCTCGCAAACCAGCCGTCGGGCGAAGCCGCGACGCCGTTGCTGATCCGGCTATGCCCGGGTTCTAGCAGGCGCGCCGGCCACAGGGCGTCGATCGGCGTGATCGCAACCGCGCCGGTCGCGCAGACACTCATGATATCGCGGCCGTTATTGGCGAGTCCCTTGATCGCGTTGGCGTGCAGCGGGATTTCGGCAACGCGCTCCAGCCGGCCCGACGGCCCCTCACACATGACGATCGCCTCGCCGGTATAGGTACCGATCGCAATATGGTCGGCGCCGTTACGCCGGAACACGGTAGCGCAATTGATCGGCGAATGGTGGTGATAGACCAACTCGCCGCTATGGGCGTCGATGATCGTGCCGAGATGGCCGCCGGTCAGCAGCCGGCCCCGGAATGGCTGCAGGAAGTTGCACAGGCTGCCGAGGCACGCAATCTCGCGGCCCACCCGCTTCACAATGCCGGCGTCGCCGACGGTGTGCAACAGGCCGTCGAACAGGCATAGGGCGTTCAGCGCGCCGCTAGGCTCCGCGCGAGACATGTCCCACTCGCCCGTCCGAAGGTCGAGCAGCGCAGGTCCGCCGCCGAAGGTACCGAGCGCGAGTTGCCGGTCGCCGACCAGCGCGGCGCTGCGCAGCCAGATCGCCGGCGGGACTTCGGCGCTGGCGCGCAGCACCGGCAGCGCCTCGTCGCGCAAGGTCCAGATCTTCAGGCTGCGGTCATAACTCGTGCTGATCAGCATTTTGCCTTCGCTGTCCAGCACCAGCCGCTTGACCCCCGAACGATGCGCGTCGAGCTCGCTCGCCGCACCCGGGCGCAGAACTGTGATCGTCCCGCGATCGGTGCCGACATAGATGGTTCCGTCCGCCGCCCGGACGGCGGTATCGGCTTCGACCTCGCCGAGATCTACCGTGTCGACGAGCGAATGTTCACGCGGGTTCCACGTGCGCACGGTGCCGTCGTCGCTCGAGGTGACGACCATCGCTCCGTCGTCGCTCCATGCAACGCTGATCACGTCAGACTCATGACCCTGCAACCGCGCTAGCATCGCACCCGCGCAATCGAAGATTCCGACCGTGTGATCGCGCGACGCGGTCGCGATCAGCTTGCCGTCCGGGCTGAACGTGGCCATTTCGACATCGTCGTCATGGCCCCGCAGGATCGTCTGGAGTTCCATCGTCGGCACCGCCCAGATTCGCGCACTGTGGTCGCTGCTGGCTGTGACCAGCCGGTCGCCGCGCGCGCTAAACTGGCACTGGTTGACGAGATGGTCGTGATGGCCGCGCGCGATCGCCCGGCCACCATACCACAGGATCACCGTACCGTCATATCCCGCGGTCGCCAGATAGCCGATCGGATGCGCGTCGACGCCGCTGATGGGTCCATCATGCCGAATCATAATCTCCTCCGATCGCCAGTCGAAATCCGGTCACCATGAAGCGGTCGCCGACATAGGGGCCGTGCCGGCGCCTCGTGCGCGTCAGGTCCCCGCCCAAGGCGAAGCAGCCACCGCGCAGCACGCGATAGCCATCGCGGTGAAGCGCGGTGAGGTCGTCGTCGACGGCCGTGCCGCCCGGGTAGGGCGCGTATCTGTCGCTCACCCATTCTTCGACCTGGCCCGCGAGATCGAGCACGCCCCAAGGGGAGGCGCCCGAGGCGAGCGCGCCGGCCGGCACGGTCCCGCCGTGGCCGCTCTCCACACTGTTGCCGCGGTGCCGGTCGAACCTGTCCCCATAGGGATAGCGGCGTCGGTTGGGGCCGGCGGCCGCATATTCCCATTCGGCCTCGCCCGGCAGCCGCCAGGCCAGGCCATCGCAACACCGCCGCCATGCGGCATATGCGTTGGCATCCTCCCACGACACGCCCCATACCGGATGATCGTCGGGGGCCCCCGCGAGAATCGACATCGGTGCGGGCCGCGGCCACGCCGCGAGAAACGCGGCATAATCGCCATTGGTCACCGGGATGCGCATCAGCGCGAACCCCGCCACCGCGACGTGGTGATCGGGATATTCCTTCATCAACCAGGATCGGAAGTGCGGACGATACTCAACGTCGATCAGGTCGTTCCGCCATTCATCGACCGTGCGGTCGATCTCGGCCATGTCAGAGCCCATAGCGAACCGCGCCGCGGGGATGTCGACCAGCATCTGCGCCGTCTCACATGCCAAAAGCGTATCTCCCCGGATCGTAATCGGCATGTCCCCGGACGCCGCGCAACGCCTCAGCGTAGCGTGCGAGAAGGACGAGGGCATGGCGCGTGCGATCGGCCGATGGCACCGTCGTGCCAGCATCGGGATCGAACTGCTCCACGTGGCGAAACACCAGTTGCTCGGGAATGAAACAGAGATGAGTGTTCTTCTGTGCGGCCATGCGGAGCTCAGCGAGCGGATACGCCCCGCCATTTCCCCCACTGACCCCCACCAGCAGCGCGGGTTTGTGCGCTAGTTCGTGATGATTGCAGAACAGGAGAAAATTCTTGAGCGCGGGCGCCGCCAGACCATGATATTCGGGCGAGATCAGAATGAACCCATCGCTGCGCGCGAGTCCGTCGGAAATCGACGCCCAGCGCGCGGCGAGCCCGGGCTCGGCAGCAACGTCGCGCCACATTGGCAGGGGCGAATGTCCGAGGTCGAGCAATGCGCAGGCGTGGCCGCTGACCTCCTGCCAGCACTTGCCGAGATAGTGACCAATCCGCGCGCTCTGACTCGGCGAGCGGTGGCTGCCTGTCACGATGGTGACCAGCATCGATCCCTCACGCCGACCGAGCGGAACACGACCGATGCCGTTGGCGCCTATTGCCGACGCGGATTGCCATTCTGTGCAGCGAACAGCGCATGGGCCGCAAAGCTCCGTTACTATACGTCCGTCGAGCAAACCTCTTATTCACGTCGTCACAAGATTACATCCATATAGGGTTTCATCTTGTTTCGCCCGGAACAAATAGAGATCGACACGTACATGACGTTTTTTATCATAAGCGTCAGCAATCGGTGACTCGGCGACGTTAGCATTGAATGACGTTGACTCCAAATCGCTACGCGATCAACATTATGTGAGGAGCTATCGAGTCGCGCAACGACATTCTGATGCCCGTTATTCGATGCTTCTTGTTCGTTGCCCCCTTACATGAGGATGGTGTGATGACTCTCTCCCCTGAACAAGCACGATTGTCGCCGGAAGAACTTAAGAAGGACGTGCACCTTCGCGCGGCGGAGGGACTTCTGAAGGAAGTTCATCCGGACATCGACTTCGAATGGGTCAAGAAAGGCGAGATCAAAGGTGCGGCGGCCGTGAAACATGCCGCTGGCCGCACTGTCATCCAGTTCGAAGGCTGATCCGCGGTTCGCCCCCGACGACCGGCCCCGTTCCCGCCTCGGGCGGTGGCCGGCCGTTTGGCGCCCGATCGGGAGAAACGATGAACGTACAGGATCGTCTGTTGCGGCTGGCGCATGTCCCCGGGGATGATGTCCTCATTGCATCGGATATTCGCGGCCGCGTCCACAAGTTCGACGCCGACCTGAGACTGATCGCCTCGTCGCCGGTGCCGTCCTATGATCGGCCTGTTAACGCCCTGTGCGTCGGCGGCGGCCACATCTTCACCAAGACGCGCTTCGGCGCGGTCGGCAAATGGTCGCTCGACACGCTCGAGCCGCTCGATTTCCACGACGGGAACTGGTTGTGCGACCGCGCGATGCTCGCGCCCGAAGAGACGGCTTCGCTGAGCCCCAATCGCGGGATCGCCTATCTCGACGGCCGGATCTACACCTGCAACGCCTTCAACCAGATTGTCGTGCTCGACGCCGAGACGTTCGCCTTGCTCGATGTGCGGCAGTCGCCGGCACCCACCTTCATAGACTGCATCGTCGCGGGCGTCGGCCCCAGGGACGCGATGTCAGACGTCGCCGGGACCCTCTATATCGGCGATCTGCGGTCGAACGATTTCCCGGTGCGCGCGCAGGTCGATACCAGCGTGGTGCATGGCGTGATTTATGACCAGCGGCACGACCGCTTCTGGACGACGCAGGATGGCGGCTTCGGCGCCGACCGTTTCGTCCGCACCGGGGCAACGACGATCGAGCCCGACGGATCGAACCTGCGCGAGTTCAAGCTGTCCCATGAGGATAACGAATTCATTGCGATCGATCCGACAGGGACGCGGGTCTATATCGGCGGCTTTGCGGGGAAGCTTGCGGTCTTCGACAATAGCGGCCCGGAATTCAGGCTGCTCCGCGTCATCGGACCGCTCGAATTCCAGATCATTCACGCCGTGGTAGCGGAGAGCGACCGGATCTACGTACTGCTTCAGACGGGCGATCTGATCCGGCTAAATGAATTCGGCGAAGAGCAATGCCGCGCGGTGGTCCGCAATCGCTGCATCTGGATCATGGAGCCGCATCCCGCCGACGAGAGCGTCGTCATTGCCGGGACCGACCAGGGCGTTGCGGTTCTCGAATATCACGCGACACGGTTCGGCTCGGTGCAGATCGCGCAGCGCCATCATCACCGCTTCGGCCTCGGCATCGTCAAGGACGTAAAGCCGACCGACGATGGGAGCTATGTCGGCATTTCGCGCAAGGGATTCGTGTTTCGCGCCACAATCGACGGCGACTTGCTGTGGACACGCCAGGCTCTGGGCGTACCGCGCGGCGTCGCGCTCGATGCGGCCGGCGGGCGCTGCCTGATCGCGTCGGACGATGGCACCCTGACCGAAATGGATATCGCGGACGGCTCGATACGCGACCGCATCGACATCGGCAGCCCGAGCTATGGCTGCGCCTATGCCGCTGACGGACGGCGCGTCGCATCGGCGGACCGCGATCAATGCATCCACATCTATGCCGCCGACAGCCACCGCCGGCTCGGCACGATCGACGGCTTTCGCTATCGCATCAAGCGCATGTTCCGCTCCGGTGGCGAGTTGTTCGTCGCCGGCCCCGATGGGATGTTCGAGCTCGACCTCGATGGGTTCACCCGCCGCCGGGGCTTCGGCGATCACATGGTCAGCACCAAGGAGAATGGCGTGGTCTGTGCCGGCCATGTGCATGTCGGCGGCTACGGCTATCAGCTTGCCAGCTATCGCTATGCGGACGGCGCGATCGTCGACCTGAAGGAAACGCTCCCCGACTTCACCAAGGCCTTTTGCGCGCGGGTCGGCGAGGACGGCATTCCGATCCTGCTGGTCGGCGGGCGCGGTGGCTTCATCTGCGCCTATCGCGTCATCAACGGCGTGCCGCATCAGGTCCGCGAATTCTATGTCCACTGAGGCCGGGATACCTTCGCCCCCCTTTGTCGACATTGCATTGTCGACGCTGCCACCGGACTCCTATTTGCGGACGATGCGGAACGCCTTCACCGCCCATTATCGGGACGGGAGCGACGAATGGTCGCGCGACCCGGAGATGCGGCAGTTCCCCGCCTTCGTCGAACGGCAAGTCCGGCTTCCCACCGCCGCGCGTGCACTCGATATCGGATGCGGCAATGGCGACGACGCCCGTTATCTGACGCGGCAATGCGCGTCGGTGGTGGGTATTGATCTCCATGAGCATTCCGATTGGGTGGCGCTCCGCGAAACTCGTGTCGATCTTACCTTCCGTTGCTGTGATCTCCTGACCTATGCCCGCGAGGACCGGGAAGGATTCGATCTCGTTCTCGACAACGGTTCGTTCCACCATCAGCATCCGCGCCAATATGACGCTTATCTGGCGGCAATCGTCGCGCTGCTGCGGCCCGGGGGGCACCTGGCGCTGTCGACGTTCAAACAGCCCGACTTTCCCGGTCATGTCGATGTGCGCGGCAGATTGCACCGCTATTTCGAGGATGCGGAATTGTCCGCAATCCTGAGACGGGCCGGACTGGTGATAACGGCGACGCACGACGTGTTCCGCCCGCGGAAAAACAACTATTATCGCTATTCGATCTGCACGGTCGGCTAAGTGTTTAGGCCCGAGGTGTGGCGATAAAGGTCGGTTTCGAATCGCGCTGGGTCTTCTGTCCAGACGCAAGCGACGTATTCGTAGGGCGTCAGATGGCGGAGCGTTTTCAGCCGACGACTTTTCGGTCTCGGCGCCCTTTGGGCACGCATCGATGGCGGTCGGATGTGCGGTCGTCCGGTCCGGCAAGACAATAGCTCAGCCATGCCAAGGTTTCACGGCGCACGTGCCACCCCTCGTTCAGTCAAGTTCCCGCGCGACAGGGTATTGCAGACGAAAGCCATGGCCCGTGCCCGCATGCGCGAACAGCCAGGCTAGTCGCGCGTCCGGGTCGCCTGCAAAGCCGGGTTCGGCCTGGAGCTTTGCCTCGAACGCAGCCTTGACCGCCGGATCCGTCGCCAGCAGCCGTTCGCCAAGCGCGGCCAGGACGAAGGCATCGGTGCTCGGCACCGGTGCGAGCATTTCGGGAAAGAAGCCCCAGGCCAGAAACGAATCCTGGCTCTCGGGCTCGAGCAGTGCGGCTGCCAGCAGTCCCAGCGGCTGATCGGCCGGCACACGGACACTGCCCGCCGGCATCACCTGCTCAGCCACACCGTGGACGAACCCGGCGGTGATCGGCACCCTGCCCTCCTTGGGCTGGGCCAGCTTCGCATCGACCAGCCGCACCCGGTCGAGCCGCAGCGTCCGCGGCGCATCGATCGTCTCGAAGGCGATACCGTGGACGCGGAGGCGATCGATCACCTCGGCCTGCTCGGGCGGAATCCACCAGGCCTTGGGCAGGCGCACGCTCTCGGCAGGGCGCTGGCCGATGATCGGCATGCGGAAGGTGATCGGCTTCCCTGTCCAACGCTGCTCCGGGCGCCCTGAGGCTGACGACGGCACCATGTCGAACGCCACGCCCTTGAACTGCTCGATCCAGCCGATCGGCTGTTCGGCGGGCGTCCAGCGGGTGAGCAACTCGGCCGGACGGCTGGCGCGATCCTGCGCCTTGGCCGCCGCGATCTTCGCAGCGTCGGTGCCGGCGATCCGTAGCGCCGCCTCCAGCAGCACATAGGTGCCGAGCACGCGCTGGCGATAGGGCTTCAGCATGTGGTTCTCGACCAGCACCGTCGGCATGCCGATGAAGTCGCCATAGCCGGTCGAGTAGCGCGGCCCTTCGGGACTGTAGCGGATGCCCTTGCTCGGCACGCGCGTGTCGATCGGGCTTGGGTAGATGATCGGCGTGTGGCCGGCCTTGATGAGCGCCTGCATCGCGGCTGGTCCGAAGCGCTGCTCCAGCCAGTCGGCAGTGGCGCGGTGACGGGCATATCTGCCCCAGCCGGCATAGGTGAAGGTGATGTCATACTGCATGTCGAAGCCTTCGCTGACATGGCAATCGACATAGAGGATGGGGTCCAGCTGCCGGATCAGCCCGATCATCGCGCGCGTCTCAGGTGCGTCGACCTTGGCGTAATCGCGGTTCAGGTCGATGTCGCGAGCATTGGCCTCGGCGCCCTTTTCCGCGGGGCCGCGGATATGGACGAAGTTCCAGCGGCTCAGCTGCTCGTGCCCGTCGATATTGTAGATCGGCACGAAGACGAGATCGACCTTGTCGAGCAGGTCCGCCTTGCCGCGCAGCGCGATGTCGCGCAGCAGCATCAGCCCGGCATCCTTGCCGTCGATTTCACCCGAATGGATGCCGCCCTGGATCAGCACTACGGGCTTGGGGCCTCCGCCCTTGCTGGCGCGGACATAGAGCATCTCGCGCCCCTGCCCGGTGCGGCCGAAGCCGTGGAGGGTGATCAGGTCCGACGCTGCATCGAGCCGTTCGAGCCACGCCCGCACCTCGGCATAGCGCGGCGTCGTCTTGAATCCTGCGGCCTCCGCCGGGGTGATCCAGGGGCCGCCGGGCCTTGCGACCAGCGCCGCGCTCTTGCCGGACCAAGGCAGCGCGGGCGGCAGGTCGAGCACGTCCTGCGCGGCGGCTGGCATGGCGCTTGCGCAGAGCAGAAGGGCGGCGAAGGTCGCCAGGCGGGGGCATGAAGGCATCATGGTCGCGATACTCTTACTGGATCAGGAGACTGGCTGCGCGCTCAGAGGGTCGCGCGCAGGCCGATCGTGGCGGTGCGGGGCGCGCCCGGCTGCACCCAGAGCTGGGTGTAGCTGTTCGCGTACCAATGCGCGTCGAACAGGTTGGAGACGGTGCCGAACAGCTGAAGCCGCTCCGTGATCCCGACCTCCCCGAACAGCCGCGCCAGCATGTGCGACGGCAGGGTGAACGGCGTGCCCGTCTCGCCCGAGCGCTTGCCGACAACCTGAACGCCGCCGCCGAGCCGCGCCTTCATCCCGGCAAGCGTGAAGTCGCGCGCCAGCTGCACATTGGCGGTGTGATCGGGGATGTTGATCAGCCGGTCGCCCGGCTGCACCTGGAAGGAGAAGTTCGGATCGAGCACGTTGGAGCGCGCCTCGGCATCGACATAGGCATAGCTGAACAGCAGGTCGAGATCGCCGGGCAGCTTGCCCGCCAGATCCACTTCCACGCCGCGGCTGCGCGCCTTGCCGATCGCCACCGAGAAGCCGGGATTGGCGGTATCGGTCGCCAGCACATTGCGCTTGTTCATTTCAAACATTGACACCGTTCCGTTCAGCCGCCCACCGAAAGCGCCGAACTTGATCCCCGCCTCGATCGAGGTGGTCGTTTCGGGATCGAAAATCACCCCGGCGGCATCGGTGCCGACGTTGGCGCGATAGCCCTCGCCATAGCTGGCATAGAGGCTCAGCGGATCGCTCAGGCGATAGACAATGCCTGCCTGCGGGCTGAACCGATCGCGCGTGCGGCGGCTGTTGATCGAGCTTTGGCGGTTGTCCGTACGCAGCAGCAAATGGTCGTAGCGGCCGCCGAACCGGATCTGCAGACGGTCGGCGAGGCTGATCTGGTCCTGCAGATAGGCGCCGCTTGCCTCCTGCACATCGCGACGGTCGGTGATCACCACCGGCGTCGGCAGCGGGAATCGGCCGTAAACGGGGTTGCGGATGTCGATGACATAGCCGGTCCGGTCGCTGGGGTTGGACGACACGGCGGGCGGGCGCACACGGGTAAAGACCTGATCGTAGACGAACCGGTCATGGTCCGCCCCGAACAGCAGGCGATGGCGCAGCGATCCGGTCTCGAAACTGCCGGATACCTCGGCGCGCACCGCGGTCTGTGCCGCGTCATAATAGCGGCTGCGGCGCTGACGCGATAACGAATGGCCATCGACGAACAGCTTCTGGCGCGAGGCCGCCGTCTCTGCATCGGAGGAGAAGCCGGTCAGCAGCGTGTCGCGGTGGCTGGCGCCGACCAGCAGGCTCCAGCGGTCGCTGAAATCATGCTGCACGCGCAGTTGATGCCCGGTCGCGCGGGCGACGGTATCGCCATCGCCCGGCTCGCCGAGGAAGCGTGCGCGCGGCACCGTGTCGAAATTGCCGCTGAGCACGACGATGCCGCGATCGAACGGCGTCTCTACCCGCGTCCATTCGAAGTCGTAGGTCACGCGGGTCGCCGCATCGAGCGCGACGCCGAACGACGGCAGCAGCCCCCAGCGCTTCTGGTGCACCGTGTCGCGGAAGGTGTCGCCCTCCTCGGCATAGCCGATCAGCCGGGCGGTGATGCCGGGCGTGAGCGCGATATTGGCATCGCCCTCGGCGCGCACCCGATCGAAGCTGCCATATTGCAGCGAGGCGCTTCCGAAGCTGCGGCCGAGCTGGGCCTGTTTGGTAACGAGGTTGATCGTCCCCCCCGGCTCGCCGCGCCCGAGCAACGCCGCCGCCGGCCCTTTCAGCACCTCGATCCGCTCGATCCCCGCCACGTCGCGCTGCCCGCTGAAGCCGCGCCCGCCGTTGAAGCCGTTGACCAGATAGCCGCTCGGCAGGTTCTCGTCGCCAGCGAAGCCGCGGATCGCGAAGGAATCCCAGAGGCCACCCAGCGTATTCTGACGCGCGACCGAGGCGTTGAGGTCCAGCGCATCGGTTAGGCGGGTGATGTTCTGTTCCTGCAGCACCTTGTCCTCGATTACAGCGATCGCCTGCGGGATCTCGCGCAGCGCGAAATTGCCGCGATAGGACTGACGTACCCCGTTGACGGTGATCTCCTCGCGGTCCTGCTCCAGCCCAGTCTCCTGCTCGGCCTGCGCGGCGGCCGACGCCGAAAACAGCATGGCGAACGGAAGAGCGCCGGCAAGCAAGCCGGTACGAACGGTAAAGTGCAACGCCAAATCCCCTGTGCCTGATGCGGGCGCCCGCCACGGCCGTGGCGGGCGCATTGCGCGACGTCCAGCGACCGACCGGTCCGCCTGCGACGTGATATGTTGTAACGTTATACGAATTGTTGCGCAAGCAAGAGGATTGTTACGGAATGTTTCCAGGCAGCCGACGCGGAGCCGCTGCGGTCCGCGTCGACAACCTCGGCGCTTGATTCCCGCCCCCACATCCGCAATGATGAATGATACATTGTATCATGTGAGCATTCATGACCATCCTCTCTGCCACTCCCTCGCCCCGTTGCCCCACCGCGAACACCGACCCAGCACCTGGCACCGCGCGCGTATGAAGAGCCCGTGCATCAGCGTCTGCCGCTTCGACGGCCGCACTGGCTGGTGCGTCGCCTGCGGGCGCACGCTGCCCGAGTGCCGCGAATGGAAGAAGTCGCCCCGCCCGCGCCTGCTGGCGATCAGCAAGGCGCTGCCGGCGCGGCTGGCCAAGCTCGATGCGCGCGGCGTGCGGGTTGCGGAAGAAGAGGCATGATCGAGTTTTCCGCGCTGTGGCTGATCTTCGTGCTCGGGCTGCGGCATGGCCTCGATCCCGATCATGTCGCGGTGATCGACAATATCGTGTTTCGCACGGTCGAGGTCCGACCGCGGCTAGCGCAGTGGGTCGGTACGCTGTTCGCGCTGGGGCACAGCCTGTCGGTCGCCGCCGTCGCCATCGGCGTGTCGCTGGCGGCGGGCGCCTTCGTGCTGCCTGCCTGGACCGCACCGATGATCGACCTCGCCGTGATCGGCCTGTTGTTGATCGTGGGCACACTCAACCTGAACGCCCTGCTGACCCGGACGCGCTACACGCCCATCGGCTGGCGAAGCGGGCTGGTGCCGAAGCGGCTGCGCAACAGCACCCATCCGCTGGCCGTGGTCGCGATCGGGGCGATCTTCGGGCTGGTGTTCGATACCGCAACACAAGCTGCAGCCTGGGGCGCTGCGGCAACGGCAAAGGGCGGCACCACGGCCGCGCTGGTGATCGCCGCGACCTTCGCCATCGGCATGATGCTGGCCGATACCCTCGACAGCCAGATCGTTGCCCGGCTGCTGCGCACCCGTGGCCGCACCACCGCCACGGTGCAGCGTTATCGCCGCGCGGTCGGCTGGCTGGTGGTGGCGCTGAGCTTCGGTACTGCCGGCTATGCGCTGGCCGAACTGGCGGGGCTGGCCGCCGCGCTGCCGGAAGGGGCCTTCACCACGATCGGCGTGCTCGCCGCAGCCGCGATCATTCTCCTGCTGCTTGCCAGTCGCTGGCGGTCGACGGCAGGAACGCGCGCCTGATCGCAAACCACAAGATTTCCAAGGGGGACTTCGACATGACCATGACGCTGCGGCGCCTGCCGAGCACGGCGCTGCTTGCGCTCGCCGCCACCGCTGCAACGCCTGCCTTTGCCCAACAGGCAGCACCCGGCAGCGCGAGCGACGAGATTACCGTCACCGGCTGGCGCCTGCGCCAGCTCGATACGATCGCGCCCACCGGCAGCCGGCTCGACCTGTCGATCCGCGAGACCCCCGCGACGCTCGACCGGATCGGCGCCGACGAGATGCTGACGCGGGGCTTCCGCACCGTCGAGGAAGCGACCGACAGCCTGCCCGGCATCATCTCCGGCGGGTCGCCCGGCGATCCCAGCTTGTTCTCGATGCGCGGCTTCACCGGCGAGCAGATCACCATCCTACACAACGGCCTGTATCTGGGCCCCGCCAACATGATCAACCGGCCGGGCAACAGCTTCAACCTCGCCGGGATCGACGTGCTGAAGGGCCCCGGCTCGGTGCTCTACGGCCAGGGTGCGGTGGGCGGCGCGGTCAACATCATGAACAAGCGCCCGGATTTTGAGGGCGATAGCGGCCAGGCGCTCGCTTCCTATGGCGATTTCGATACGGTCAGCCTCGGCCTGGGCGGCAACCGTGTGCTGAGCGACACGCTCGCCGCGCGGGTCGATGCGAGCTACCATCGCTCGAGCGGCTATGTCGACGATACCGGCCCGCATTCGTTCAATGCGACGGGCGGGCTGCTCTACCGTCCGTCGACCACGCTTTCGGTCGAGCTCAGCCTCGACTATCTTCGCGATCGGCTGTCGACCTATTACGGCACCCCGCTCCTCCCCGCGGGCGCGGCGACGGATCCGATTGCCGGCATCCTGACCAGCGCGACCGGCGCGGTGGTCGATCGCCGCACCCGCTTCGTCAACTACAACGTCGCGGACAGCCGGGCGAACAGCTGGCAGGTCTGGCCGCGGCTGGCCGTCACCTGGTCGCCATCGGACGCGGTGACGCTCACCAACACCGCCTATTATTTCCGCGCCGACCGCCAATGGATCAACGCGGAGAACTTCATCTACAATGCCGGCACCGGCCGGATCAATCGCGACCGCTTCTTCGTCTTCCACCGGCAGGATCTGGTGGGCGATCAGGGCAGCGCGACCTTCCGTCATCATCTGGCCGGGTTGTCGAACAAGCTGGTGATCGGCTTCGATTATAGCCATCTCGATTTCGTCCGCAGCCGCGGCTTCCCGGACGGCGACAGCGTCGACCTGCTACGGCCGGTACGCGGGAGCTTCGGACCGCTCGATCGGCGGGTGAGCCCGACCCGCTGGGACCAGATCGCGCTGTTCGCCGAGGACGCGCTCGACCTGACGGCCAGGCTCAAGCTCGTCACCGGCCTTCGCGCCGAGCGGCTGTACCTGACGCGCGAGAACTTCAACCTCGACGGCAGCTTCGCCGCCGGCTCCAGCTTCCGCCGCGTCTACAAGCCGTTCAACTGGCGCGCCGGCCTCGTCTACGACCTGACGCCGGCGGTAACGGCTTATGCGTCCTACAGTACCGGGCAGGATCCGGTCGGCTCGAACATCTTCCTGGTCAATGCGGGCCAGAATTTCGCGCTCTCCAGTTCCCGCCAGGTCGAAGCGGGCGTGAAGGCCTCGCTGCTCGGCGGCCGCGCATCATTGACGCTGGCGGCCTATGACATCGAACGCCGCAACATCCTGACCCAGGTCGCGATCGACACGGTGAGCAATATCGGTCGCCAGCGTTCGCGCGGCATCGAGCTTTCGGGCGAGGCGCGGCTGACGCCGCACTGGGCGGTCACCGCGAGCGGCACCTATGTCGACGCCCGCTACGGCGACTTCGTCGATCCCAATTACGGCGTCGCGGCATCGGGCAACCGGCCGCCGAACGTGCCGGACTGGACGGCCAATGTCTGGACCAGCGTCCAGAAGATCGCCGGTCTGCCGCTGGAAGCGGGTGGCGGCGTGAAGTTCGTCGGCGAACGCTTCGGCAACACCGCCAACACCCTGGTGCTGCGCCCCTATGCGACCGGCATCGTCTATGCGACCTGGGCGCTCACCCCGCGCCTGTCGCTGACCGGGCGGGTCAACAACGTCTGGAACAAGACCTTCGTGCAATGGGCCGACATCTATTATCCCGCGCAGGTGATGCTGGGGGAACCGCGCCGTGCCGAGGTGAGCCTGCTTGCCCGCTTCTGAGACGCAACTGTCGCGGCGCCTGCTGGCGGTGCTGGTCTGGTTCCACCGCTGGATCGGGGTCGCCACCTGCCTGATCTTCGCCGCCTGGTTCGCCAGCGGCGCGGTGATGCTGTTCCAGCCCTTCCCGTCGCTGCCGCATGCCGCGCAGATGGCGCTGCAGGCGCCGGTCGCGCCGGAGGCGAACCTGGTAGCGCCAGCGCAAGCGGCAGCCGCGCTTCCCGGCGCCGAGACGCTGCGGCTGGTCCAGCGCGCCGGACGCCCTGCTTATGTCGTGGAAGGCGACGGCGCCTTGCGGGCCGTCGATGCGAGGACGGGTGCGATGCTCCCACCGCTCTCGCCCGCGCAAGCGCTTGCCGAAGCGCGCCGGATCTTCGGCCCTGGGGCAAGCGCCACCGGGCCATTCGACTATGACCAATGGGTGGTCCATAACCGGTTCGATCCGGCGCGTCCCTTCTACCGCCTCGATGCGAACGACGCGGCCGCAACCCAGCTCTATCTGTCGGCACGGTCGGGCGAGCTGCTCCAGCGTACCCGCCGGAGCGAACGGGCATGGAACTGGCCAGGGGCCGTGCTGCACTGGGTCTATGTGACGCCGCTGCGCAAGGACTGGCACGCCTGGGATGCCGGCGTCTGGTGGCTGTCGCTGATCTGCATGCTGGTCGCGATCGTGGGAATGATCCTCGGGATCGTCCGTATGATGGCGGCACGGCGCCTCCATCCGCCCCGGCTCACCTTCTTCCGCCGCCCATGGCTCCGCTGGCATCATCTGCTCGGGCTCGGCGCGGGCGTGTTCGTGCTCGGCTGGATCTTCAGCGGCTGGCTGTCGATGGACCATGGCCGCCTGTTCTCGCGCGGGACGCCGACGCTCGCGCAGGCGCAGGCCTATGCCGGCTGCCCCCTGACGCAGGCGCTCCGGCAAGTGGACGCCACGCGACTGGCCGGCGGAAGGGTGTCCGAGATCAGCGTGACTCCCCTCGCCTGCCGCGCGATCCTGACGCGCTTCGCCGCGGACGGCAGCATCGAACGCGTCGGCGGTGCGGGGCACCAGATCGACGACGCGGCGATGCGCACGCTGGTGCTGAATGCGGTCGCTGCCGGTTGGCCGCAAGCGTCGGCGACCCGGGTCCTTTCGGTCGATCCCGATGCGACCTATGCGCTGGCCGAAGACTGGCCACGTTCGGCCTGGCGGATCCCGTCGGGCGCGCCCGACGCGCCGGACCTGTATGTCGACGGCACTAGCGGTCGGTTGCTGACCGTGATGGACTCCAGCCGCGCGGCCTATGCCTGGGTCTATTATGCGCTGCACACCGGCAATGTGCCCGGCCTGACGGCGCGGCCCGCGCTGCGCCGCCTGCTGCTCCTGCTGCCCCTGGCCGCGGGGTTCCTGTTCAGCATCACCGGCGTGGTGCTCGGCTGGAGACGCCTGCGCGTCAGCGCGTCTCGATCGTCAGATGGGCGAGTTCGTGGACGGGCGCCAGGCGCTTCCGCACCAGCTCCGCGTTCGCAACGCCGGTGACGCTGACGATCACCGCCCGCGTGTCGGGGCCTACGCGCCAGACGTGCAGGATCGGTGATCCGGGTATCGTCCGGCGCCTCGACCAGCGTGCGCACGTCTTCCGCGACAGGGTCGTCGGTCGCGTCGAGCAGCATGGCGGCGGTGAGCAGGACCACCCACTGCGTACGCCGCGCATTCGCGTCATGCGCGACAGCGTTCGAGGCCGTCAGTATGGCAGCATCCTATTTGGAGTAGCGGCGGATCACCGCCAGCAGGTCGGCAGCGCCTTGCGCGCGCCTCGTCGGTCAGTCCCCTCCCGGCGACATGCGCTTCGAGATGCTCGGCGATGATCTCGTCGACCAGCCCGTTCACCGCCCCCCGCACCGCCGCGACCAGGTGGAGCACCTTGCCGCAGGGCGCTCCGGCGACGCGTTCACGTTCCACGGCGGCACCCTGGCCGGCGATGCGGCGGACGCGCGCGATCAGGACGGGACTGGCATCGGTCAAATGACTCATAGGGGTACCCCCTACCCCTATAGCGGTTCAGGCCGCGAGGGGCCGAACGCCCCTGTCGCACCGCGCCAAAGCAGTGGACGGTGCGGCACTTCTTCCTATGCTTGCGCCACGAGACAAACGGAGCCTTCCCCTGAAACATCTGGCCTATCCTCTCGCCGGGGCGCTCGCCCTCGCTGCCCTGCCCGCGACCGCGCAGACGCGCTACGATCCCGCTACGGCCTTCGCACCGCTCGCGCTGCCCAGTGCCGTCAACACGGTCCGCGGTGCGAACGGCCTGCCGGGGCCAGGCTATTGGCAGAACCGAGCGGACTACCAGATCCACGCCACGCTCGATCCGGCCGCCAAGCGCGTCAGCGGAACGGCGACGATCACCTACACCAACAACAGCCCCGATCGGCTCGACAGTCTGTGGCTCCAGCTCGACCAGAATCTCTACCGACCGGGGTCGCGCGGGGCGATGGCGAGCGGGCGCGTGCCCGGCGGCACCACCGATGGCATGGTGATCGAGGCGGTCGAGCTGCTCTCCGGCGGCAAGACGATCGCAGTCACGCCGCTGATCTCGGACACGCGCATGCAGGTGCCGTTGCCGATGGCCTTGCCCTCGCATGGCAAGCTCAGCCTGCGCATCCGCTACCATTTCACCATACCCGGCGAATGGGGCGGCCGCATGGCCTGGGGCAAGGCGCGCGACGGCGAGGTCTACAACATCGCGCAATGGTATCCGCGCATGGCCGTCTATGACGATCTGCGCGGCTGGGATCCGCTCCCCTATCTCGCGCAGGAATTCTATCTCGATTACGGCGACTTCGACTATTGGGTGACGCTACCCGCCGGCATGACCGTGGCGGGATCGGGCGAGTTGCAGAACCCGCAGGATGTGCTCACCGCCACCCAGCGCGCACGGCTCGCCAAGGCGCGGACCAGCGATGCGACCGTCGAGGTGATTGCGCCGGGCGAGATCGGTACCCCGGCCTCCCGCCCCCGGCAGGACGGCACGCTGACCTGGCACTTCCGCATGGAGAACAGCCGCGACGTCGCCTTCGCCGCCTCGTCCGCCTTCGCCTGGGATGCGGCGCGGATGAACCTGCCCGGCGGCAAGACCGGGCTCGCCATGTCGGTCTATCCGGCGGAGAGCCAGGGCCGCGACAAATGGGGCCGCTCGACCGAATATCTGAAACACGCGGTCGAGGAGTTCTCGCGCCGCTGGTATCCCTATCCCTGGCCCAACGCCGTCAACGTCGCCGGTATCGCGACGGGCATGGAATATCCCGGCATCGTGTTCGACGGGATCGAGGATAGCGGCAAGGAGCTGTTCTGGATCACCGCGCACGAGATCGGCCATAGCTGGTTCCCGATGATCGTCGGCTTCGACGAGCGTCGGGACGCCTGGATGGACGAGGGCTTCAACACCTTCATCGACGTCTACGAATCCGACGCCTTCAACCACGGCGAATATGGGCCGAAGCGCGACAGCGAATATGCCGAGGGCGGCGGCAATCCGGTGGACGAGATCCTGCCCATTCTGGCCGATCCCTATGCCCCGCCGATCCTCTCGCGCGCCGACACGGTGACCGAGAAATACCGGCACGCGGTGACCTATTTCAAATCGGCGCTGGGCCTCACCCTGCTGCGCGAGCAGATCCTCGGACCCGAACGGTTCGATCCGGCCTTCCGCCGGTTCATCGCCGCCTGGGCGTTCAAGCATCCCAAGCCCGCCGATTTCTTCCGCGCGATGGAGGACACCAGCGGGGAGGACCTCAGCTGGTGGTGGCGCGGCTGGTATGTCCACAATTGGACGCTCGACCAAGCGGTTACCCGGATCAGCCGGACACGGGACGGCGCAGGCTCGCTGGTGATGGTGCAGAATCGCGATCCGATGGTGATGCCGGCGACGCTGCGCGTCACCTTCGCCGACGGTTCGAAGCGCGACATCGCGCTGCCGGTCGAAACCTAGATCCGCACCGCCAGCACCGACATCTATGTGCCAGGACCCCCGCGCGTGGTGCGCGCGGAAATCGATCCGGACCACAGGCTGCCCGACCGCGACCGGAGCAACAACGTGGCACGATGAGATCGGTAGGCGGCCGCCGTCAGGCCCAGCCGCCCCCGATCACGCCGCCGGGGACGCCGGGCGCCGGGATCTGCTCCACCAGCCCCTGCAGTCCGAAATGGTCTAGGCCGATGGTCATCAGCGACAAGGTGCCGCGCAGCTGATCGGCGGTAATGTCGCGGGTGATGAAGACCAGCCGCGTCCGCCGGTCCTCGGAGGGCCAGTCGTCCAGCTCCACCGGCGGGTGGAACAGATGCTGCACCCCGTGCACCACCACCGGCCTGGGGTGATCGCGCAAGTGCACGATCCCCTTCACCCGGAGAATATCCGCGCCCTTCAGGCTGGTCAGGATGTCGATCCAGCGCTCGAACGCCTCGGCGCGAAGCGGCGCATCGAAGGTGAGGCAGGTCGCGCGGATGCGATCGTCGTGGCGGTTCACGTCGTGATGGTGATGATGATGGTGGTCGTGGTCGTGGTGCCCATGGCCGCGCCCGTGCTCATGTGCGGTGTCATAGGCCTCGGCTTGCAGCCAGCGCTGCACGTCGAGGCTCTTGGTCTCCGGATTGTACAGCCCGGCATCGAACAGCAGCTCTGCCTCGACCACGCCGTGGAGCACCGGTACGATCGGCGCGGCCGGGTTGATCGCGCGCAGTCGCGCCTCGATCTCGCGCAACGCGTCGCTGGACAGGAGATCGATCTTGGTAAGCACGATGCGATCCGCGACCGCGGCCTGGCGTACCGCCTCTTCCTGGCTGTCGAGCGTCGCCATGCCGTTGAACGCGTCCACCGTGGTGATCACCCCGTCCAGCCGGTAGAGCGTGCGCAGCTGCGGATCGGTCATCAGCGTGTGCAGGATCGGCGCCGGATCGGCGAGACCCGTCGTCTCGATGACGACCCGGTCGAACCAGCAGCGCCCTTCCCGGGCGAACCGCCAGGGCGCGTCGCGCAGCGTGGCGCGCAGGTCGCCGCGAATGGTGCAGCACAGGCAACCGCCCATCATCTCGACGACCATATCCTCGTTGGACCGCGCAATCAGGTCATGGTCGAGGCCGACCGCGCCGAACTCGTTGATGATCACCAGCGCGCGGCGGAGTTCCGGCATCCGCACCAGAAGATTGAGCAGCGTCGTCTTGCCGCTGCCGAGAAACCCGGTGAGCACGCTGACCGGGATCAACGCCGCTTCGCCCGCAACGAGCGCGGTCATGCCGGCAGGCGCGGCGCCGGGGCCGCAGAGTTGATGAAAGCCACCTGAATATCCTGACAGGATGATATACTATATCGTTGCTATCAGGCATTGGGTTAAGGCTCAAGCCACGGCGCGTCGGGAAAATACACGGGACAGACGACGGTGGCAGGCCTCGGTGGCGGCGACGCGGCTCGATCCGCGCGACATCTGCGCCCCGCCGAACGACGATGAGGCCAGCCAACGATCGACCGCCCGACAAACGGGCGTAACAAAATATTGTCACCTGCGGCCGCCACGCCGCAGGCTGCGGACCGGAGAATGACCATGCACGACAACGATAGCTACGCCGCCGAACCCGCCGCCGCAGACACCCTCGCCAATCCGCAGCGGCGTACCCTGCTCGGCGCGGCGGGCGTGGCCGCGATGCTGGCGGCAGCGCCGTCCGAGGCCGCCGGGCGCGGCACGGGCGCATTGTCGGCGATCGAGACCGTCGTCGTGATCTACGCCGAGAACCGCAGCTTCAACAATCTGTTCGCGGGCTTCCCCGGCCTTGCCGATCCACTCGCAGCGGCGCCCCCTGCCCGCACCGCCCAGCGCGATCGCGACGGATCGGTGCTGAAGGCGCTCCCCAAAATCTGGGAAGGCATGGTGCCCGACGAGCAGGTGGTCGAGCATCGCCGCTACAAGATCGGGCCGGACGACCTGCCGCCGCTCGCCAACGCGCCCTTCGCCCTGGCGACGCCGGAAGGCGATCCGCTGCCCCACGGCGTGGTGACCCGCGATCTGGTCCATGCCTTTTACCAGAACCAGCTGCAGATCAACGGCGGCCGCAATGACGGCTTCGTCGCCTGGGGGGACAGCGGCGCGCTGGTGATGGGCCATTATGGCGAGGCCTCCGCCAAGCTGCGTCTCTGGCAGATCGCGCGCGAGTTCACGCTGTGCGACCGCTTCTTCATGGGGGCGTTCGGCGGATCCTATCTGAACCACCAATATCTCGTCGCCGCCCGCCCGCCCTTCTACCCCGATGCGGACAAGAGCCCGGCGCGCGGCCGCGTCGCGCAGGTTGAGGGCAACGACCCGACCGGCATTCGCCTCAAGCTGAAGCCGAGTTCGCCCAAGAGCGCGCTGGAGGGCCCGCCCGATTTCGTACCCAGTTCGCTGAGCCCCGACTTCTGGTCGGTCAACACGATGCTGCCGCCCTATGCGCCCACCTACCAGCTCGATCCCGAACGGCCCGGCTATGCCGATTGGAACGACGCCAAGACGATGGTGCCGCAGCGCCACGCGACCATCGGCGACCTGCTTTCCGCCAAGGGCGTGTCCTGGGCTTGGTATGCGGGCGGCTGGGCGGCTGCGCTGGCGGGCCATGCGAACGACGGCAGCTTCCCCAGTCGCCCCAATTTCCAGCCGCACCACCAGCCGCTCAACTATTTCGCGCAGTTCGCGCCCGGCACGGCGGCGCGCGCCAAGCATCTGCGCGACGCAGGCGAAGGCGAGACGCCGCGCACCAACCATTTCCTCGCCGACGTGGCCGCCGGCACCCTGCCCGCGGTGAGCTTCTATAAGCCGCAGGGCAACCTCAACATGCATGCCGGCTATTCGGACGTGGAGGCGGGCGACCAGCATATCGCGGTGGTGGTCGATGCGCTGCGCCGCAGCCCGCAATGGCACAAGATGCTGGTCGTCATCACCTTCGACGAGAATGGCGGCTGGTGGGACCATGTGCCCCCGCCCAAGGGCGATCGCTGGGGCCCCGGCACGCGCATCCCTGCGGTAATCGTCTCCCCCTTCGCCAAGCGCGGCCATGTCGACCACAGCGTCTACGATACCGGTTCGATCGCGCGCTTCCTCACCCGTCGGTTCGGCCTGCCCCCGTTGCCCGGCCTGGTCGAGCGCGAACGCGCCATGGTGGCAGCAGGCGGGCCGGCGCCGGGCGATCTCTCGGGCGCACTAACCATCGGCTGATCACATGCTGCAAGGGTCCAGGCTCGACCAACAGCATTGGACCCTGCATGCGCGCCTCTCGTTTTCTCGCCCTCCTCGCCACGTCGATGCTGGCCAGCCCGACCCATGCCGACGAGGGCATGTTGACCTTCGATATCTTCCCCCGCCTCCAAGGTGAAGGCGGCGTACGGGGTGGCCATCGACCAGGCCTGGCTGGACAAGGTACGCGGCGCGGCCGTGCGCCTGTCGGGCGGCTGCTCCGCCTCGATCGTCGGCGCGAACGGGCTGGTCCTGACCAACGATCGCTGCGTCGCCGAGTGCGCGCAAGAGCTCTCCTCCAAGGGAGAAGACCTCTATATCCAGGGTATCGTCACCGCCCGTTCGGAGCAGGAGCGCAAATGTCCCGGCATGCAGGGCGAGATCCTGGACGGGATCATCGACGTGACCGCTATGATACTCAACCTCCAGGGCATCCGTAGGCCACCAAATTTCCTTGCGATGCCAATATCGCCGGCCTTGGGGATGCTGACCTCTCGTCACCGGCAGTGCGGCATCGGGTGCTGCGGTCCGGCAAGTTGCGTCGCGACGCAAATCTGCGGAAGCTTCAACCCGTCTGGTGCAGCCATCCGGCTGCGCGCTCCATCACCGGGTCGCGGGCGGCCGCCATGTCTGCGATCGAGGGCGCTACAACAATATCGGGAACGATTCCGGCATCCGGCACCGCCGTCGAAGGGAAATAGCCGATCAGCGGCAGGTCGAACTCGATGCCGCTCGCGGGCAGCCGGACAAAGAAGAAGCAGCCCCCGTTGATCCCGCGCCGGTTGCCTCCGGTCGGCGTGCCGAACAGCCGCACGCGGCCGCTCCGTCGCGCCTTCTCGGCGAACTGAAAGGTTGCCGAGCTGTTGACCGGTCCGACAAGCGCGGCGACAGGCAGTTCGAGCGCACGGGCCGCCGGCTGGATCGACGAACTGCCATGCGCACCCTGGAGAATGTAGAAGCCGTTCGTCGTGCGCCGTGCATCGACGCCCAGCGTGCGAAAGCTGTTGTCCCAGGTATCGAGATACGGGTCCAGCGAGGATGGGGTCCGTCGAAAGCGTACGCGGCGTTCCGCCTGGGGGTTCTTGAGCGGCGTGCGCAGCAGGCGCGCGAGGATGACGTCGCCGCAATCCTCACCCCCCTCGTTTTCGCGCAGATCGACGATCAAGCCCTTCGCGCCGGAAAGGCTGTCGAGCCGGGCCTCGAGCCAGCCGCGCCAATCCCATTTGCTGTCGTAGAGCGCCCAACCGGGCATGGTCAGCACGGCGATGCCGTCCGATCGCATGGTCCAGTCCCACACCGGCGCGTCGCCGCGATAGTCACGTTGGATAGCTTGGGCGCGACGCTGGCTCAGCCCGATCGCGGGCAGCGTGACGCTCGCTGTTCGTCCATCCGGACGGCGCGCCATGAGGAAATGCAGACCCCGCGGCGGCGGGCCGAATTCCAGCCCGTGGAACACGTCGAAGAACTCGATCGCGTCGTCGCCCCGCACCTCCAGCAGCGACACGCGCTTCGCATCATTATGTCCATCGGCACGGGCATAGGGCAGCAACCGCGCCAGCATGGCGCGCGGCGCGACTCCGTTGATCGACAGCACTTCACTTCCGCGCGGCAGATCGGGGCCGCCATGATCCGTGACGACCATGGCGCCGCCGATCCAGCGAAACTGAAACGGCAATCGCGTCGTGCGGTCGAACAGGGCTGTCGCCACTGCCTTCTTCTGATTGAAGAAGTTGCAATAGCTGTGCCCGCAGCGGATCGTCGCGAGAAAACGGGATAGCAGCAGATACCGCGTCACAAGATCGGGCGCGGCAACGAGTCCGGCTTGCAGATGCGACAGCCGCGCCTTGATCTGCGCTGGCGTATTATAGCGGTACAGCCCGGGGTGGAGCCTCAGCGCATCGCGGAGGATCGCAACGTCTCCCTTCAGGTCCGAAGCGCTGGGCGTGTCCGCGGCACGCGCGATGAAGGGCACGGCGGCAGTGGCGCTGAGGCCGGCGAGCATCTGGCGGCGGTCGATCATGGCGCAAGCCCTCGCGGCTTATCGCCCCCGATGCGCCTCAAAATCGCCCGTCCGCCCGATTATTCCTGTTTTGCGACGTGTCGGCGATAGGCGGAGGGTGTCGCCCCGAAGGTGGCGAGGAAGGCACGGTTGAAACTCGCCTTCGAACTGAAACCCGCTTCCATCGCCAGATCGAGCAGATCGGCCTTGCTCCCGCCGCGCAGTGCCGGACTTGCGCCGACGATGACGCAGATCGGCATCGCCGCGGGCATGTTTTTCCTGCTCCCGCTGGGGGATCGTATCGACAATCGCGTTTTGACCACAACGTTGTTGTTCTTTCAGGCGGCGGCGCTGAGCGTGATGGCATCGACAGGATGTCCGGCGCTGTTCTTCGCGGCGGGGTTCGTCGCCGGCCTGTGCGGCATCGTCACCTATCTTCTGCCCGCCTACGCCACCCGCCTGGTCGCGCCCGCGCGGCGTGGGACGATCACCGGCATGCTCGCAACGGGTATTCTCACCGGCATCATGCTGGGACGATCGCTTGCAGGCATGGCCGGGTTCGAATTCGGCTGGCGCGCCGTCTACGCTGCCGCGGCAATCGCGACGTTCCTCATGGCGACGATCATGCGAAACAGCATGCCGCCCACGCCGGGCCTGCGGCACCAGTCCTACGGCGCGCTGATGGGCTCGCTCGTCGGGCTGGTACGAACCTCCGCGCTGCTGCGTCGATCGACGCTGCTGCAGGCGCTGAGCTTCGGCAGCTTCAACATGCTGTGGGTGGGCCTCACCCTGCATCTCCAGCAAGCGCCCTTCCACCTGGACACGCGGCAGATCGGCGTGCTCTCCCTGGTGGCGGTGACGGCAGCGCTCTCCGCACCCGCGCTCGGCCGCTTCGCCGACCGGAAGAGCATGGCGCCGGCGCTGCGGCTGGCCTTCGTCGTCAACCTGGCAGGGTGGACGGCTCTTCTGCTGATGCCCGCGAGCTATGTCGGCATCGTGGCGGGGATGGTACTGGTCGGCATCGGTTCGATCGGCACCGACGTGACCCTGCGCGCCACCTTGTACGGCCTGACACCCGATATCCGCATGCGCCTCAACGCCTTCTACTCGACGGGTACCTTCATGGGAGGCAGCCTGTTCTCGCTGCTCACCCCCATCCTCATGGCCGGGCTCGGCTGGAGCGGGTTCGTCGCGACAGCTCTGTGCTTGAACCTGGCCGGACTGGCGTTCGTCCACAAAGAGCACTGAGAGCCCGCCGTCCGGACCTCGGGCAGCGATCACTTGCCAGGCGAGGTCGGGGTCGCCTCGTAGTGCTCGCCCCCGGCGGCTAGCCCGCGTCCGGGCGTCCGCGTGCGCTCCAGCTGCGTTTGGAGCTGCTCGGCGCGAAAACGCCCTATGGCGTTTCCGTCGGTCGTCTCGAAAGACCGGGATCCTGTGAACGGCGAGGCGAGCACTCGGCCGCGCAACAGATCGATCCGGTGGCGACGGATCGCGTAGCGAGGCCGCGTCCCCCGATCCTTTAACCCTACCAGATCTGAGAGTTGGCGGGAGGCCCTGCAAACAGGATTGTGCGCCGCAGCGAACACGACGAGGTGCGGTCATGATCGACTTGGTAACGTGGCAATCGGCGCATCTGTTCGGCGACGCGCTCGCCGATCAGTACCGCTTCCGGCACGAGCAGTTCGTCATTCGGTCCGGGTGGAACGTCCCGCATTTCGACGGCATGGAATATGACCAGTTCGATACTCCGGCAGCCAGATACCTGCTGTGGCGGGATCATTGCGCACGGGTGCGCGGGATGGTGCGGCTGCTCCCCACCACCCGCCCCTACATGACCGAGACGCTGTGGCCCGAGCTCGCGCCCGAGGAAGGGGTCCCGCGCGCCGATACGGTCTGGGAAAATACCCGCTTCGCGGTCGATCGCGCGCTGCCTGCACCGCTCCGCAAGACGGTGACGAGCGAACTCATCCTGGCCTCGCTGGAATTCGGCGTCTGCCATGGGATCGAGCGCTATCTGCTGATTTCACCGCTCTGGGTGCTGCGCGGCGCACTGGCTGCCGCGGGCTTGGAGCACCGCCTGCTACAACAGACCGACAGGCTTGGGCGCTGGCCGGTGGCGAGCGCCTATGTGCCAGTGTCCGAACAGATCCTGATGATCGCTCGGCAGCGGCTTGGCGTGCATCACCGGGTGCTTGCCGATCCAAATGCCGACGCCTGCCATCCTGCCGTGCAGGCAGCCTGACCGTGCAGCTCCCGCAACGCCGGAAGATCGCCAGCCGCCTGGCCCAGGCGCTTCGATACCTGCAGCGCGAAGCCAAGGCCGCGGCGTTGGACGAGGTGGCCGCGGCACTCGCGCATGCAGAACGCTCCGCCGGCGGCGCGTGCCGGCCGGACAACCAGACCGCGGCGCCGCCCTCGGCCGCCGATCGGGCGAAGCGGCCATCGTGACGCAGTTTCAGACCATTGGGGCATAAAGGGGGAGTCGACGCGATGCAGCATGGATCCGAGCAACTATTGCCACTGACCACCGCACAGCGCGGCCTGTGGATCGGCAGCCAGATCGCGCCGCCGGGTTCCACCTTCAACATCGCCGAGGCGGTTGAGATTCTGGGGGACATCGAGCCGGATCTGTTCGTGGCGGCGATCACCCAGGTATCCGAGGAGGCGGAAACCACGCGCATCCAGATCGTCCAGACCCCCGACGGCCCCATGCAGCGGGTGGTGCCGTCGGTGCGTACCGACTTCCCCTTCGTCGATGTGAGCGGCGAACCCGATCCGGACGCGGCGGCGCAGGCCTGGATGCGCGCGCGGATCCTGGCGCAGCTCGATCTGGAGCGGGATGCTTTGTGGGTCAGCGCGCTGTTGAAGCTCGGCCCGCAGCGCCACCTGTGGCTGCAATGCTGCCACCACATCGCGCTCGACGGCTTCACCGGGGGCATGCTCGCCGCGCGCCTCGCCGAGGTCTACACCGCGTTCGTCGAAAAGCGCGCGCCCGAGCCGCACGGCTTCCTGCCGATCACCCTGCTCGCCGAGCACGAGCAGAGCTATCGCGACTCCGATCGCCGCGAGACCGATCGCAGCTATTGGGTCGAGCAGCTCCGCGACGTGCCCGATGCGCCGACGCTGTCGATGCGGCTCGATCGCCGCAACACCACCGCCTCGGGTGCGGACGGCGGCTTTATCCGCCGCTCCTGGACGATCCCGGCCGAGATGGTGGAGCGCCTGCGCGCGCTGGTGCGCAGCCACGGCGCGACGCTGCCGCAGGGCCTCACCGCCATGCTCGCCGCCTATCTGTTCCGGATGACGGGCAAGGAGGATTTCGTCATCGGCATGCCGATGACCGGGCGCGGCAGCCGCACCCTGCGCCAGGTGCCCGGCCTGGTCGCTAATGTCGTCGCGCTGCGCTTCCGGCCGGTGCGGGAGAGCAGCTTCGTCGATCTGCTCACCCAGTCCCGCCGCGTGTTGCAAGGCGCGTTGCGGCACCAGCAATTCCGCTACGAGGATCTTCGCCGCGAGCTGGGCTTCAACGAGATCAACCAGCACCTCGCGCGGTTCAGCGTGAACATCGAGCCGTTCGATTATGCGCTGCGCTTCGGGGGTGCCACCGCCCGCAGCCACAATCTGAGCAACGGGGCGATGGAAGACCTGACCGTCTTCATGTTCGACCGGCAGGACGGCAAGGGCATCCGGATGGATTTCGATGCCAATCCGGGCCTTTATACACATGACGAGCTCGACGCGCATCTTGCGCGGGTCGAACGGCTGATGTCCGCGGTGCTTGAAGATCCGGAAGCCGCGCTGGTCGCGCACGACCTGATCGGCGGCGAGGAGCGCTCGCGCTGGGCGGCGCAGGTCCGCGCGGCCGAGCGCGCTTGGCCCGCCGACGACGCACCCGCACTGGTGCACCGCAAGGCCGGGGATCGCCCCGACGCGCCTGCGGTGATCGATGCGGCGGGCGATCTGACCTATCGCGGGCTCGCGAGCGATGTCGAAACCCTGCGACACCAGCTGGCGGCGGCGGGGATTGGTCCCGGCCACCTCGTCGCGGTGATGCTGCCGCGCGATCGGCGGCTCGTCACCGCCCTGCTCGCAATTGCCGAGAGCGGTGCGGCCTGGCTGCCGCTGAACGGCCATGGCCCGGTCGATCGCCTGCACGCCATCCTGGAGGACGCACGGCCCTCACTGGTGCTGTGCGACGCCGAGATGGAACTGCCGATCGCCGTCCCGCAGCTGCTGCTTGCACGCGCCGGCGCGGCCGGTCTGCTGTTTGGCGGCACCGCCGATCCGGCCCCGCGGGTTCCGGCCGGCACCGCCTATGTCACCTATACCTCGGGCACCACCGGGCGGCCGAAGGGCGTCGTCGTCTCGCACGCCAACCTCCGCAACCTGCTGCTGTCGATGCAGGAAATCCTGTCGATCGCGCCCGACGAGCGCCTGCTCGCGATCACCACGGTGACCTTCGACATCGCGGTGCTCGAGCTGCTGCTGCCGCTGGTCGCCGGCGGTACGGTCGTCGTCGCCACCCGCGAGGAGGCGGGCGACCCCAAGCAACTGGCGGCGGCGATCGCGCGCCACGGCGTGACCGCGCTGCAGGCGACGCCCACCATGTGGCAGGCGATCCTCGGCGCCGGCCAAAGCGAGGCATTGCGCGGGCTGCTGCTGCTGACCGGCGGCGAGGTCCTGTCCGGCCAGCTCGCCGAGCGGCTGCTGGGCCTAGGGCGCGCGGTGTTCAACCTGTACGGCCCGACCGAGACGACGATCTGGTCGACCGCGCAGCAGATCGGCGCGGCGGACCTGGTGCTTCCGGCAATCGGCCGTCCGCTCGCCAACACCCAGCTGCACATCGTCGATGCCTATGGCATCCAGCTGCCCGACGGGACGATCGGCGAGCTGGCGATCGGCGGCGACGGTGTCGCTACCGGCTATCTCGGCCAGCCGGCGCTGACCGCCGAGCGTTTTCCGCCCGATCGCTTCACCGACGCGGCCGGCGCCCGGCTGTACCGCACCGGCGATCGCGCGGTGCGCGATGCGGACGGCGTGGTGCGCACGCTCGGCCGCAACGACGATCAGGTGAAGATCAAGGGCGTCCGCGCCGAGCCCGCGGAGATCGAATCCGCGCTGCTCCGGCTGAACGGGATCGAGCAGGCCGCCATCGTGCTGGAACGCGGGGACGACGGGGCGATGCTGGTCGCCTATCTCGTCGCCGCCGAGGGCCAGCCGCCCGCCGACCCGGCGAAGCTGCGCCGCGCGCTCTCGACGATGCTGCTGCCCCAGATGATCCCGTCGCGCTTCCAGTATCTCGACGCGCTGCCCCGCACGCCGAACGGCAAGCTGGATCGCCGCGCGTTGCCGCGCCCGGGGATGCAGGAAGTGGCGGAAAGCCGCGCCGCGGTGCAGCCGCGTACCCCGACCGAGATCATGCTCGCCCAGATCTGGAGATCGGTGCTGGGGGTCGAGGAGGTCGGCATCCACGACAATTTCTTCGATCTCGGCGGCGACAGCCTGAGCGCGGTGCATCTCGTGACCGCGCTGGCCGATCTGGGCGCCGACCTCTCGATCGGCCATCTGTTCACCGAACCGACCATCGCCGGCCTCGCGCCGCTGTTCGACGGCAGCGCGCAAGGCTCCGGCTTCCTCGATGTGGTGCTGCCGCTCCGCAGCGGCGGCGATGCCGCGCCCTTGTTCTGCCTCCACCCGGTGCTGGGCGTAGGGTGGAGCTTCGCCACGCTGGCGCCGCACTTGCCCCAGCGCCACCCGGTCTATGCGCTCCAGGATATCGGGCTGCTCCAGAACGATGCCCGGCCGAACTCGATCGAGGCGCTGGTAGACATCTATCTCGAGCAGATCCGCGCGGTGCAGCCGGTGGGCCCCTATCACCTGATCGGCTGGTCGATGGGCGGATTGATCGCGCAAGGCATCGCCGCGCGCCTGCGCAGCGCGGGCGAAGAGGTGCCGCTGCTCGCGCTGCTCGATTCCTATCCTTTCCTCGGCACCGAGGCCGATCCCGAGGACATGGAGGAGACGGTGCTCATCCGTGCCGCGCTGGACTTCCTGAAGCTGCAGCCCGATCCGGGCGCGCCGCTGCCGGAGACGACGGATGCGCTGGTCGAGCTGATCGCCGCTGCGATCGACATGGGCGACCTGCCGGCAACGCTGGGGCAGGAAATCGGCGACGTGCCTGCGTTCATCGAGCGTCTCCGCGCCGTGACCGTGCACAATCTCGGCCTCGCACGGCGCTACCGGCCGGGCCATGCCGATACGGATGCGCTGTTCCTCCGCGCCGCCTTGCGCGGCGGCGACGGGGCGGGAGCGGTGATCCATGACAGCCCCACCGTGTGGGGCAGCCATCTGGCGGGCCTGCTGACCATCCACGAGGTCGACTGCCGGCATCAGGACATGATGCTGCCCGCCCATGCGGCGCGGATCGGCGGCATCATCACCCGCCACCTCGATGCGCTGGCGCAGGCTTCCGCGCTGGTCACGGCCGAACGGCCCTAGCGCACCGCAGCGGCACGGCGACGGAGACACGACATGCGTATCGCTATCTTCACCATCGGCACGCATGGCGATGTGCGGCCCTTCGTCGCCTTTGGCCGCCATCTCCAGGGGCAGGGCCATGACGTGACGATCGCCACGAGCGATCGTCATCGAGGCATCGTGGAGCAACTGGGGCTGCGGCTTGCCCCTCTCGAATCGGACTATGCGGCGCTGATGGCGCGCGAGCGGGCGCTGATGGAGAGCGGAAACCAGCTGAAGATGGCGGGCACCATCGCGTCCACCATGATGCGATGGGTACCACAATGGGCGCGGCAAGGCATGGCGGCGGCGCACGGGGCCGATCTCGTGCTCGGCTCGGGCTCGGGCACGATCCTGGGCGCCGCGGTGGCGGAACGGCTCGGCGTGCCCTTCGTGCAGGCCCAGTTCATGCCGTTGACTCCGTCCCGGCACATGGCGCCGATCTGGCCGCTGCCCGGCATGCAGCTGCCCGCCGCCGCCAATCTCGCCCTGTCGCATGCGCTGCGCATCGCGATGTGGCGGATCTTGGCGCGACCCTCCAATGCGCTCCGCGAAACGCTGGGCCTCCGCCCCTTCCCGCTACTCGGCCCCTGGTACGAACGCGAGCAGCGGGTGCGGCCGCAACCCATTCTCTACGCGTTCAGCAGGCATCTCCAGCCCCAGCCTGCGGACTGGTCGCCGGGGCGGGCGGCGGTCGTCGGCTTCTGGTCGCTCGACCAGGGCCGCGACTGGACGCCGCCCCAGGCACTCCAGGACTTTCTCGATGCCGGGCCGCCGCCCCTCTATGTCGGGTTCGGCAGCATGCTCAGCGGCGACCAGCAGCGCTTCACTCGGCTGATCCTCGAGGCGGTGCGGCGGACCGGCCGCCGCGCGATCGTCGCGACCGGCTGGGGCGCGCTGGAGTCGGCGGAGGCGCCGCCCGACGTGCTGTTCCTCAAGGACGCGCCCCATGACTGGCTGTTCCCGCGCGTATCGCTGGCGGTGCATCACGGCGGCGCAGGCACCACGGCGGCGGCGACGCGGGCGGGGTTGCCGCAGGTCGTCGTGCCGTTCCTGGCCGACCAGTTCTTCTGGGCGTGGCGGCTCAAGCGCGCCGGGGTGAACCCGGCGCTGCTCGACCGGCGGACAATGACCGCGCAAGACCTTGCCGATGCGATCTCACTGGCGGCGCAGGAGCGTGTGCGTGCGACGGCAGCACGACTGGGCGGCCTCCTCCAGGCCGAGCAGGGAATGGAAAATGCCACCCAGGCGCTGGAGCGCTGGGGCTTGCTGCCGGCGACGGAACCGCGTCGCGTTCGTCAGCTGGCATAGGCGCGGTCCCGCGCGCCGCGCGCGGTCAGGGGGAGATCACACCCAGCATGATCGCGCTGACCACCGCCAGCATGCGGCCATTGCTGCCGAGCTTGGCGCAGGCATTCTTGACGTGGAAATTGACCGTGTTCTCGCTGATGCCAAGCAGCATTCCGATTTCCCAGGCGCTCTTGCCGCGCGCGGTCCAGGTCATGCAGTCGCGTTCGCGCGGGGTCAGGCGGATCGGGGACTTGGATGCGCCGGCAAGCGCCTTGTAGCGTTCGAGAAACTGCGCGGAAATCATGCTCAGGAACGGGCGCGCGCGATGGAGCGCGTCGACATCGTCTGCCGCGAAGCTCGCCACGAACGTCGTCCCGTCGGTCATGTGGATCGGCACCGTGAACCCCGTCACCACGCCGAAGGCCCGCGCTTCGTCGAGCAGGCGGCGTTGGGCGGCGTCGAGGTTGCCGAGTTCCGCCCAGCTATAGGGTATGTCCCGATGCGCGATCGCGCGGATCGTGGGATCGATCTTGATATAGTCGTTGGCGTGGTAATGGCGCTGCCAGGCTTCCGGATAGTGCACGAAGATCACTTCTTCGGCGCGGAGCACGTTGGACCCGAAACGCCCCAGGGCGAAATGGAAGTTGCCTACGCTTGCAACGGCGGCGCTGAATCGCTCGCAAAGTTGATGGATGTCGATCGCGGCGCCGAAATCAGCAGCGATGGTCAACAGGGCGTGCGAAACGGCGGCTGTCATGCGCGTTCACGACCCTTGGATCGAGCACTAGCCCAGCGGTGTGCAAGCGACCTAGCGGGAGTCATTGCGCATCAACCACATGACACCTCCAATGCGATTGCACCCAACCCACGGGCGCCGCTACCTCAGCGAATATCCATTTCGAAAACTGTCAGAACGTCGCGAATTAATCCAACGTTTGCACAAATTGGTATCAATAAATGCTTTAAACAATCGTTTTTTTGCATCAACTGCAAAATCACATATTGCACTTGCTGATCAGAGGCTTGCGAGGCACCCTGCACGTTTCCGAACAAAAAACATGTGGTCTTGCGACACCATACCAGTAGGGGCGGCGGAGTCGCTCGCCAGGCGGACAGCAAGCAAGATCTGATCAATCTCATGGCAATTGATCAGATCGTCAGCGGGCGAATTTTTCACTTCCGGCAGGATGTGCCACCGCGGCAACGGACAAAATCGGCGGCCACGTGGACCGTCGATGTAGCGGCAGCCCAACCAGATGCTGCGGGAGCGACCGCAATGCCTCTCGCAGCATTCCCCCGCCCCAGAAACGAAAAAGGCTTCCCCGCACGAACGTGCGAAGGAAGCCCTTTCGGAAACCATCGGCCGGGCGTCTTCGCCCGGCATCGATGACTTACTTCTTGCCGAGCGTGAGGCCGCCGAAGCGCTTGTTGAAGCGTGCGACCTGGCCACCCTGGTCGAGCAGCTGACCGCGACCGCCGGTCCAAGCCGGGTGCGCGAGCGGATCGATCTCGAGCTGCATGAGATCGCCTTCCTTGCCCCAGGTGGAGCGCGTCTCGTACACGGTGCCGTCAGTCATCTGCACCTTGATCATGTGATAATCGGGGTGGGTGTTCTGCTTCACATCGAATTCCTTGGAAAAAGCCGCCGGTTTCCGACCGGCAGCGGACGCGCGCGCCTAGCAGAGCCCAGGCGCCAACGCAACCTCATTGCCGCATGCCCCACCAGCGGCGGAGTGCGACGAGCGACCAGATCGCCTCGACCAGCCCGAACGGCCAGGCCCCCTGCAGGAAGCCATAGGCCGATCCGAGCAGGCAGGCGCCGGCAAAGCCGAGCACCCACCAGGTCGAACGCGCCTCCAGCGCATAGGTGACCAGCATCGCCGTCACCGCGAGCAGGCCGAACCAGGTCAGTGCGTCCATGGTCCGGCCCCTGCCCGCTTCAGGCGCTGGGCGGGTCGGCGATCATCGCGGTGAATTCGCATTCCGCCGCCAGTTCGCCGCCGATCAGCGCCTTGCCGGCGAACTTGCAGACGCGCGCGCGCTTCTGCACGAACTCGACATGGAGCTTGAGCAGCACGCCCGGCTCCACCGGCTTGCGGAACTTCACGTTGTCGATCGCCATGAAGTACACGAGCTTGCCAGACCCGGCGAGCCCGAGCGACTCGACCGCCAGCACGCCCGCTGCCTGGGCGAGCGCCTCGACGGTGAGCACGCCCGGCATGATCGGACGGCCGGGGAAATGGCCCTGGAAGAACGACTCGTTGATCGTCACCGCCTTCACCGCCACGATCGACTGGTCGAGGATCAGCTCCTCGACCCGGTCGACCAGCAGCATCGGAAAGCGGTGGGGCAGCGCCGCCATCACCCGCCCGATATCGAGCGGACCGATGTTGCTGCCCCCCTGCGCTTCCCCGCTCACCGCGGTTCGGGCTTGGCCGGCTTGGTCGCAGGCGCTGCGGCCGGGCGAGCGGCACCCGGCGCCGCGGCGGCACCCTGCTGCTGTTGCTGCTGCGCGCGCGCGGCGGCGAGCTGGTAGGCACGACGCTTCAGTTCATTCACCTGCTGCTGGAACTGCACGGTGCGCTGCTGCGGCTGCCAGTTGGCGGGCGGCGTGATCGCGACAGTCGGCGTCTTGTCGAGCTCGGCGACGACCGCGTCGGTGACGTCCACAGCGTCCGGCGCGTAGACAATCGCCTCCGGCTGCAAGATCACGTTGATCTTGCGGGCATTGACGACCGAGATCTGCGCCGCGTCATAGAGCGCCAGGATCTTCTCGAACGCGAACAGTTCCGCCAGGATCGACGGAGTCTGCAGCTTCTGGATTTCCTCGTTCGCCTGGTTCTGCAGGGTCATGAGCTGGGTGTAGTTCGGATCCTTGCGGGCCGCTGCGGCCTGCTCTTCGGCTTCCGAGACCTGGCCGTCCTTGTTGGTGTCGATCGTCGCGATCAGCGCCCGCGCGTCGGTTTGGAACTTGGTCTGGCGCGCCTGGATCTGGTCACGGACCGGCTTGAAGGTGGTGTCCAGCTGCGTCTCGGCAGTGGTGAACGCCTTCGCGCGGGTGATCGCCTCGATCGTGTTGATCGTGGCGATACCGGCCACCTGCGCCGATGCCGGCGCAGCAACAGCCATCGCCGCGGAGGCGGCAAGCGCCGCCGCGAATACACGGTTCTTCATCATTAGAACTGAGTCCCTACGTTGAAAGTAACAAGCTTCTTGTCGTCGCCCGGCTGGCTGACCAGCGCCTTGGCGACGTCGATACGCAACGGGCCGAAGGGCGAATTCCAGTTTACACCGAAGCCGATCGAAATGCGCGGCGAAGCGGTGCTGCCGCGATACTGTTCGTAGAACAGCCCGCTCTGGTTGAGCGCGCGGGTATTGATCGAGGTGCCGACGCAGGGCTGGCCTGCAGCGGCGGCATAGCCGATCGTGCAGGTCGTGTAGCTGCCCTGCAAGGCGCCCGTCGTAACCGTGTACAGCGGATTGCCTGCGCTATCGTTCAACGGCCGCGGCGTCACCGAGGGCGAGCCGTCCGCGTTGACCCCGGGCAGGCCCGTCTTGGGATCGATATAGGCCGGGAAATAATTGTTCGTCTGCGGCCGGCGGATGGAGAAGAGCGAGCCCATCTGCACATAGATCGAGGGGCGCAGGCCAAGCTCCGCCGCACCCGAGCCCAGCGGAAGCTCGAGCTCCGCCTTGGTGAGGTAATAGGCCTTGCCGCCCAGCGCGTCGTCGACGACCTGGTCGCGGGTGGTGATCAGCGACTGGGTGCCCAGTGCCGGGTCGCCCGTATACTGGTAGCGCTGCACGCGCGGACCGACGCCGCGGATGTCGAAGCCGCGGAACTGCGGCTCGCCCAGATAGAAGCGATCGGTGATCCGGACTTCGCTGCCGTCGAGGCTCTTGATCGCGCCGCCTTCGCCGGTGACCGAGAACACGAAACCGCTGCCCAGGCCCCAATATTTCGCGCCGTCGATGCGTCCACGAACATAGTGCACGTCGCCACCGAGGCCGGCCACGTCCACGCCCACCGAAACGCGCTGGCCGCGCGTCGGACGGAGGCGGCTGTTGAGGCTGTCATAGATCAGCGACAGGCCGACCAGCGAGGTCAGGCGATTGCCTACCGCTTCGCAATAATAGCGACCGGCGAGGAACGGGTCGCACTTGCCGTCGGTGTAGAAGGTGGACTGGTCGAGCGTGACATCGTCCTTCGACAGGTAATAGCGCGCCGACAGCGTCCAGTATTCGGTGAGCGGCAGGCCCGCCACCAGCTGGAAGCCGGTCGAGACCTGCTGATAGGTCGTGTTGCGGGTCGTGCCGAGATAGTTGAACGAGTTGTAATCGCGACGGAAGATCGTCGCGCCCAGCGCTATGTTGCTGTCGAACAGATAGGGCTCGGTGAAGCCCAGCTCCACCGACTTCGAATAGCTCGAATAATCCGCCGAGATGCTTGCGGTCTGGCCCATGCCGCGGAAGTTGCGCTGGCGGATCGACGCCTGGAGGATGAAGCGCTCGAGGCTCGAGAAACCGGCCGACAGCGTCAGTTCGCCGTTCGGCTTTTCTTCCACGTTCGCGCCGAGCACGATGCGGTCGGGCGCGGAGCCTTCCTTGCGCTCGATCTCGAACTTGTCCTGGAAATAGCCCAGGCTGTTGATGCGGTCCTGCGAGCGCTTGACCAGGAAGGTGTTGAAGGCATCGCCTTCGGCCACGCGCATTTCGCGGCGGATCACCTTGTCCTGGGTCTGGCGATTGCCGGTGATGTCGACGCGCTCGATATAGGTACGGTTCGCCTCGCCGATGTGGAAGTTCATCGACATCGTCAGCGCATCCTTGTTGCGCTGGAAGTCGGGGCGAACGTCGGCAAAGGCATAGCCGAACAGGCCGGCGGTCTCGCTCAGCTGCTCGACCGTGTCCTCGACGGCCTTGGCGTTATACCACTGGCCTTCCTTGATCGGCAGCGCGGCGGCGAGCTTCTTGTCGTCGAAGTCGCGGATCGCGCTGTCCACCGTGACCGGACCGAACTTGTAGCGGGGACCTTCCTCCACCACGTACGTGATGATGAAATCCTTCTTGTCCGGCGTCAGCTCGGCCACCGCCGAGATCACGCGGAAATCGGCATAGCCTTCGGTCAGGTAGAACTGGCGCAGCTTCTGCTGGTCATAGGCCAGGCGATCCTGGTCGTACGACGTGTTCGAGCTGAGGAAGTGCGAGAAGCTGGCGACCTTGGTCGCCATCTGCGCGCGCAGCTTCTTGTCGCCGAACACCTCGTTGCCGATGATGTTGATCTGGCGGACCTTGGACTTCGCGCCTTCGTGGATCTCGAAGATCACGTCGACGCGGTTCTGGTCGAGGCTGACCATCTTCGGTTCGATGCGCGCGGCGAAGCGGCCCTGGCGGCGATACAGCTCGATGATCCGCGCGATGTCCGCACGCACCGCGGTGCGCGTGAAGATCTGGCGCGGCCTGAGCTTGATCTCCTTGTCGATCTTGTCCTGCTTGAGGCGCTTGTTGCCCTCGAACACCACGCGGTTGATCACCGGGTTCTCGCGGATGCGGAGCACCAGATTGCCGTCCTCGACGCCTTCGATCGCCACGTCGGCGAGCAGTTCGGAGGCGAGCAGGTCCTTGATTGCCTGGTCGATCGTCTCGTTGGTATAGCTGTCGCCCACGCGCAGCCGCGTGTAACTGAGCACCGTTTCCGGCTCGATGCGCTGCGAGCCTTCCACCCGCAGCGACCTGATCGTGCGCACCACTGCCGGCGTCGCCGGTGCGGGTGCAGCCTGAGGCTGGGCCGCCGGCGCCGCGGGCTTTGCCGCGGTCTGCGCCTCTGCCGGTGCTACCACGCCCGACAGGATCGTCCCTGCCAACAGCGTAGCCGTCGCCCGCGCGCCCAAATTGCTTGCCTTGATCGCAGTCACCATCCCACCCCAGTCGGAATCCAAATATTGCCGGAACGCGCGCGGCACATTGCCGCCCTGCACGAACCCCCTCAACCGATCAAGCCGGCCAGATGTCTCCACACACCGAAAGCGCCCAGATCGTTGAGCGTCACGAACAGCATCAGCGCGAGGATCGCGAGCATACCGCCTCGAAACGCCCATTCCATCACCTGCGGCTCCACCGGGCGCCGGCGGACCGCCTCGACGGCGTAGAACAGGAGATGACCACCATCCAGTACCGGAACTGGCAACAGGTTGATGAATCCCAGGTTAATGGAGACGAGCGCGATCAGGAACGCGAACTCGATCGGCCCCATGGAAAGGCGCTCGCCCGAAACCTGGGCGATCTTGAGCGGCCCGCCCAGCTCGGAAACAGAGCGGCGGCCGGTGATGATCTGGCCGAGCCCGTCCACCGTCATGCGGACGATGTCCGCGGTGGTCCGCAGGCCGACCAGCGGCGCCTCGAGCAGCCCCACCGGCACCTGGGTCGAGCCCGCCGCGCCGATGCCAAGCTGGCCGATCTTAAATTCGTTCCCGAAGCGGTCGCGCTCCAGCCGCGTGCCGATCACTGCGTCCACGCTGCGCGCAGCCCCGCCGCGGACGAAATCGACCCGCACCGCCTCGTTCGGCCGCAGCTGGGTGAACTGCACCATGTCGGCATAGGTCTCGACCGCACGGCCGCCCAGGCCAGTGATGCGATCGCCGGGCTGCAGGCCAGCCTTGGCGGCGGCGCTGCCCTGGATCACCGTGCCGATCACCGACGGCGTGCGGTTCTCGCCGAACATGAAGGCGAAGGTCGAGAGGATGACGATCGCGATCAGGAAGTTCATGATCGGCCCGGCGGCGACAATGATCGCGCGCTGCCACAGCGGCTTGGCCTGGAAGGTCTTGGCGCGCTCGCTCGCCGGCAGCTGCAGCCACTCCGGAGAGGGCTGGCTCGCCGGGTTCATGTCGCCGGCGAAGCGGACATAGCCGCCCAGCGGCAACAGGCTGAACTTCCAGCGCGTACCGCGGCGATCGGTGATGCCGGCGATCTCGCGGCCAAAGCCGATCGAGAATTCCTCGGCCTTCACGCCGAAGACGCGGCCCGCCAGATAATGTCCCAGCTCGTGCAGGAACACGAGCGGCCCGATCACCAGCGCGAACGCCAGAATGGTGAGCAGGATGCCGGGGGATTGGATCAAGCGACGCAGTCCTTCACTCGCTCAGCCGCATAAAGCCGCGCCTCCGCATCGATCGCCAGTACGGCGTCGAGCGTATCCGGCGCGGCCGGGTCATAGCGAGACAGCGTATCGGCAGAGATTGCGGCAATTTCAAGAAATCCGATCCGTCCGGCGAGAAAGGCCGCGACGGCGACTTCGTTGGCGGCATTGAGGATTGCCGGCCGCGCCCCGCCCGCCTTCAGTGCCTCCATCGCCAGCGCGAGCGCCGGGAAGCGATCGAGATCGGGATTTTCGAACTCCAGCTTGCCGACCGCGGCCAGATCGAGCGGCGGGCACGGCGTCTCCATCCGCTCGGGCCAGGCCAGCGCAAAGGCGATCGGCGTGCGCATGTCGGGCGTGCCGAGCTGCGCCAGCACCGACCCGTCGACATATTCCACCATCGAGTGGACGACGGACTGGCGGTGGACCAGCACCGCCAGTTGGTCGGCAGCAACCGGGAACAGGTGGAAGGCCTCGATCAGCTCAAGACCCTTGTTCATCATCGTCGCCGAATCGACCGAAATCTTCGCGCCCATCGACCAGTTGGGGTGCGCCACCGCCTGGGCGGGCGTGATGTCGCGCATCGTTTCCTTGGGTGTCGCCCGGAACGGACCGCCGCTGGCGGTGAGGATGATGCGGCGGACGCCCTTGGGCGCGGTGCGATCGAGGCACTGGAACACCGCATTGTGCTCCGAATCGACCGGCAGCAGCGTCGCGCCATAGGCACGGGCCGCCGCCATCATCACCTCGCCCGCCGAGACGAGCGATTCCTTGTTCGCCAGCGCGACCGTGCCGCCCGCCTCCAGCGCCGCCATCACCGGCTTGAGGCCGGCGCTGCCGACGATCGCCGCCATGGTCCAGTCGGCGCCCATGCGGGCCACGTCGCATACCGAATGCGCGCCGCCCAGCGCTTCGACGCCGCTGCCGGCCAGCCGCTCCTGCAGCGCGGGCAGGCACGTCTCGTCGGCGACCACCGCGCAGCGCGCGCGGGTGCGGATGGCAGCTGCGGCGAGCTTATCGACATCGCAATTGGCGGTCAGCGCCACGACTTCGAAGGCGTGCGGATTTCGTTCGATCAGATCCAGCGTCGAGGTGCCGACCGAACCGGTCGCCCCCAACACCGTGACGCGCTTCACCACCAGTATCCTCCCACAACCACCTGATGATGGATCGCAAAAAACAAAGCTGCAACCGGGGCTGCGAAGACGAGGCCGTCCAGCCGATCGAGAATGCCGCCATGGCCGGGCAGCAGGTTGCTCGAATCCTTCACGCCCGCGACGCGCTTGAGATGGCTCTCGTACAGGTCCCCGATCTGCGAGGCGAAGGCCACCAGCGGCGAGACCGCGACCAGCCACCAGCCGATCGCGCTGCCCGGCGCCAGCGCGACATAGGCGGCGGAGAACAGGATCGCGGCGACCAGGCCGCCGATCAGCCCTGCCCAGGTCTTGTTCGGACTGATCGACGGTGCAAGCTTGGGTCCGCCGATGGCGCGACCGGCGAAATAGGCGCCGCTGTCGCAAACCCAGACGATCGCCATCGCCCAAAGCGTCGCGGCAAAGCCCTGCGGATGCTCGCGGAGCAGCAGCAGCGCCAGCACCGGCAAGCCGACATAGACCTGCCCCGCCGCCAGCTTCCCGTTCCGCGTCACGATCGCGACGAAGAAGAACGCGCCGAAGATCAGGCCCAGCGCCAGGAACCCCGGCCCCGCCGCCGCCGGGCTCAGGATCGCCAGCGGCACCATCATCACATATTGGGTGAGGCGTCGCTTGTCCTCGTCCTGGGCCAGCAGTGCCCATTCGCCGACCATCAGCACGGCCATCACCGTGATGACCAGCCAGAAGCCCCAGCCGCCCGCCCAAAGCGCGGCGAGCGCGAGCCCGACCAGCGCGAGCCCGACGACGGCACGTTTCGGAAGATCGGAATTCTTGCTCACAGGCCCCCGAAGCGTCGCTGGCGCCGCCCGAACTGGGCCAGCGCATCGGCCAGCGCGCGCTCGTCGAAATCGGGCCACAGCGTGTCGACGAACAGCAGCTCGGCATAGGCCGCCTGCCACAGCAGGAAATTGGAAAGCCGCTGCTCGCCCGAGGTGCGGATCATCAGGTCGAGCGGCGGCAAGCCTGCCGTTTCCAGCTCGCTCTCGAACCGCGCCTCGTCGATCGTGGCGGGGTCCAGGGTGCCGTCGCGCGCCTGCTCGGCCAGCCGACGGGCGGCGGCCAGCAATTCGGCTTGCGCGCCGTAATTGAGCGCCAGTACCAGCGTCGGGCCGGTGTTTACCGCGGTCCGCGCGATCGCCGCCTCGATCATCGTCACCAGGTCGGGCGAGAGCTCGCGCCAGCCACCGATCACCCGCAGCTTGACGCCGTCGGCAACGATCTGATCCAGCTCGCGCTCGAGGAACTGCCGCAGCAGCCCCATCAGTGCGCCGACTTCCTCTTCCGGGCGGCGCCAGTTCTCGGACGAGAAGGCGTAGAGCGTCAGCACGTCGATGCCCAGCGTGCGCGCCGCGCGGGCGACGCGGCGCACTGCCTCCACGCCCTGGCGATGCCCGGCGACGCGCGGCAGCAGGCGCTTCTTCGCCCAGCGCCCGTTGCCGTCCATGATGATCGCGACATGGCGGGGCGGCGGGGTCTCGCCGCCCGAAGCGGAGGCCAGCTTAACGGCCACCGCGCCCTGCCCTTTCGGCCGCACCAGAACCTCCCGGGCGGATCACTTGCCCAGGATTTCCTTTTCCTTGGCTGCCGCCGCCGCATCGATTTCGGCGATCGTCGCGTCGGTGATCTTCTGGACCTCGGTTTCGTGGCGCTTGCGCTCGTCCTCGCCGAACACGCCCTTCTTCTCGTCGGTCTTCAGGCTGTCCATGCCGTCGCGGCGCACGTTGCGCGCGGCGATACGGGCCTTCTCGGCGTACTGGTTGGCCAGCTTGGCGAGCTCCTTGCGGCGCTCCTCGGTCAGGTCGGGGATCGGCAGGCGCAGCGTCTGGCCGTCGACGATCGGGTTGAGGCCCAGACCTGCCGAGCGGATCGCCTTGTCGACGGGTCCGACGTTCGACTTGTCCCACACCTGCACCGAGAGCATGCGCGGCTCGGGCGCCGAGACGGTCGCCACCTGGGTGATCGGCATGTGCGAGCCATAGACCTCGACGGTCACCGGATCGAGCAGCGTGGTCGAGGCGCGGCCGGTGCGGAGACCGGTCAGATCGTGCTTGAGCGATTCCACGGCGCCGGCCATGCGGCGCTCGAGATCTGCCTTGTCATATGCGGCCATTTTCGGCGTTCCTTGAAGCTTGGGTACAGTGGGTTACGCGGCGTCCGCATCCTGGACGATGGTGGAAGTCCCCTCGCCCCGGAGCACCGAGGCGAGATTGCCCTCGCCGCGGATGTTGAACACCACGATCGGAATATGGTTGTCGCGGCACAGCGCCACGGCGGAGGCGTCCATCACCTTCAGATTGTCGGCAAGGACGCGGTCGTAGCTCAGCGTCTCGTAGCGCTTCGCGGTCGGTACCTTCTTGGGATCGGCGTCGTACACGCCGTCGACCGAGGTGCCCTTGAACAGCGCGTCGCACTTCATCTCGGCGGCGCGCAGCGCGGCGGTGGTGTCGGTGGTGAAGAACGGCAGGCCGGTGCCTGCGGCGAACAGCACGACGCGGCCCTTCTCCATGTGCCGCTCGGCGCGGCGGCGGATATAGGGCTCGCAGACGCTGGCCATCGGGATGGCGGACTGGACGCGGGTCTCGACGCCGACCTTCTCGAGCGCGTTCTGCATCGCGAGCGCGTTCATCACCGTCGCAAGCATGCCCATGTAATCGGCGCTGGCGCGGTCGAAGCCCTGCGCGGCGCCGGCGATGCCGCGGAAGATGTTGCCGCCGCCCACGGTCATGCAGATTTCCAGGCCGCTTTCCTTGGCCTCCTTCACCTCGAGCGCGACGCGCTCGCAGGTCTCCGGATCGATGCCGAATTGACCCTGGCCCATCAGGACCTCCCCCGACAGCTTGAGAAGGATGCGGCGGAAGGTCGATACGGTCATGGGTTTCCTGAAATCTTGAGAAGCGGACAGCGAAGCGGCGCGGACCCTAGAGGAGCCGCGCCGCGCGAACAAGCGTGGATGCCGGGGAAAAGCCGTCGAAACGGCCCCTCCCGGCACGCCTGATTACTTGGTGAGACCGGCGGTCGCCGCCACTTCGGCAGCGAAGTCGCTCTCTTCCTTCTCGATGCCTTCGCCGAGCTGGAAGCGGACATAGTCCTTCAGCACGATCGCCGAGCCCGAGTCCTTCGCCGCCTTGGCGATGACGTCCGAAACCGGGGTCTTGCCGTCCATCACGAACAGCTGGCTGAGCAGGGCATTCTCCTTGGCGAACTTCTTCACCGCGCCGTCGACCATCTTCTCGATGATCTCGGCCGGCTTGCCGCTCTCGGAAGCCTTTTCGGCTGCGATCGCGCGCTCGCGGGCGAGCACGTCCTGGTCCAGACCGCTCTCGTCCAGCGCCAGCGGGAAGGCGGCGGCGATGTGCATCGCCAGCTGCTTGCCGAGCGGCTCGAGCACGTCGACACCGGCTTCCGATTCGAGCGCGACGAGCACGCCGATCTTGCCGAGGCCCGGCGCCGCCGCGTTGTGGACGTACGGGATCACCGCGCCCTTGGCGACTTCGACCTTCTTGGCGCGACGCAGCACCTGGTTCTCGCCGATGGTGGCGATGTTGGCGGTCAGCGTCTCGTCGACGGTCTGGCCCGACTCCATCTTCGCGCCCTTGATGGTCGCGATGTCGTCGCCGGCTTCCAGCGCCAGCGCGGTGGTCTCGCGCACGAAGTTCTGGAAGATCTCGTTCTTGGCGACGAAGTCGGTCTGCGAGTTCACCTCGACGGCAACGCCCTTGGTGCCGGCAACGGCCAGGCCGACCAAGCCCTCGGCAGCGGTGCGGCTCGACTTCTTGGCGGCGGCGGCCAGGCCCTTGGCGCGCAGCCAGTCAGCCGCGGCTTCCATGTCGCCGTTGGTTTCGGAGAGCGCCTTCTTGCAATCCATCATGCCGGCGCCGCTCTTTTCGCGGAGTTCCTTGACGGCGGCTGCAGTGATCTCGGCCATGTCTCTATTCCTCAGTTAAAAGTCGGGCGGAGCAGTGCGTGCGCCCTGCCCCGCCCCGATTACGGTTCGATGACGCGGGCGATCAGCCTTCGACGGCTTCCTCGACCGGCGGCTGCTCGGCAGCACCGAAGTCATAGCCCTGCTGCATCAGCGCCTCGCGGCCGCCGCGGGTCGCGGCGATGGCGATGGCTTCGCAGTAGAGGCGGATGGCGCGGCTGGCGTCGTCGTTGCCCGGAACCGGGAACGCGATGCCGTCCGGCGAAACGTTCGAGTCGAGCACGGCGACGACGGGGATGCCCAGCGTGTTGGCTTCCTTGATCGCCAGCTCTTCCTTGTTCGCGTCGATCACGAACATGATGTCGGGGATGCCGCCCATGTCGCGGATGCCGCCGAGCGAGAGCTCGAGCTTGTCGCGCTCGCGGGTGAGCTGCAGCACTTCCTTCTTGGTGAGGCCGTGCGTGTCACCCGACAGCTGCTCTTCGAGCGTCTTGAGGCGCTTGATCGAGTTGCTGATGGTCTTCCAGTTGGTGAGCATGCCGCCCAGCCAGCGGTGGTTGACGAAGTGCTGGCCTGCACGACGCGCTGCCTCGGCGATCGGCTCCTGCGCCTGGCGCTTGGTGCCGACGAACAGCACCTTGCCGCCGGCGGCGACGGTCGAGCTGACGAACTCGAGTGCGCGGGCGAACAGCGGAACGGTCTGCGACAGGTCGATGATGTGAACGCCGTTGCGATCACCGAAGATGTAGGGCTTCATCTTCGGGTTCCAGCGATGGGTCTGGTGACCGAAGTGCGCGCCCGATTCGAGCAGCTGCTGCATGGTGACGACGGGTGCCGCCATAGGGATAACTCCTTCCGGTTGGTCCTCTGGGAAGCGGGAATTCGGAAATGCTCCGAACACCGGGTTATGATGCTTCCCATGCGGGGTTGAGGCGGGCCGCTTAGTCGATTGCGTGCCACGACACAAGCTGGAACATTATCGGAACATAGCTTGACGTTGGAACAGGAATAGAACATAGAGCGATCAGAACGCGACTGATGGAACAGGCGAGACTCTCGACGGTTCGAGGTTCTTGGGTTCCGCTGGGATCGGCGTTGAAGATCAGGAGCCGGGTAATGACTGGATTCGCTGTCTTTTTTCTGTTCGGGTCGGCTTTTACGGCCGCCGTCTGGACGCTCTACGCAAGCATTCATCCGCAACTGCATCGCTTCGCCGAATTGTTCGGCATGGCGCGGCCGGTAGCGCTTCCCGCCCCGTCGCCGCGCCTGTCGCGCGTCAGGGTACGGACGGTTCCTGCGCGGATGCCGCGTCCCCGCCCGCAGCGCGCAGCCGCCTGATCCGGCGGTAGGCCCGCATGCTGAACGGAATGCTGGCGAGATAGGCAATTGCCACGATCGCCAGCGTGGTCCAGGGCGCCGATACGAGTGCGGCAGCGAGGGCGACCAGCACCGCAATGGCCTCGAACCGGACATTCTGGCGCAGCCGGATTTTCGGGCCGAAGGTCGCAACGCTGGAGACCATCAGGATCGCGATCAGCACCGTCCAGATGGCGATGACGATCGGCGCGCGGGTGATCGCCTCGCCGGTCCACAGCCACAGATAGACCGGCGTCAAGGCGAGCGCCGCACCGGCGGGGGCCGGAACGCCGGTGAGGAAGCCCGCAGACTTGTGCGGCTGCTCGGCCAGATCGATCTGGGCATTGAAACGGGCGAGCCGCAGCGCGCAGAACAGCGCGTGGAGCAGCGCGACCAGCCAGCCGAAACGCCCCAGCGCCTGGAGCGACCAGAGATAGAGGATCAACGCGGGCGCAACGCCGAAGGAGATTGCATCGGACAGACTGTCCAGCTCGGCGCCAAAGCGGCTCTCAGCGCGTACCAGCCGGGCGATGCGCCCGTCGATGCCGTCCAGTACCGCGGCGGCGAGCACCATCAGCACAGCCGCCTCCCAGTTGCCCAGGATCGCAAAACGGATTCCGGTAAGGCCGGAGCAGAGCGCAAGCGCCGTAACGGCGTTGGGGAGCACCGCGCGAAGCGGGATGCCACGCGGCAATGCCGGCCTGCGACCCACCCCCCGCCGATCGGGCCCGCGCCGGAAGCGCGGGCGTTCGTTGCTCATTGCGCGACCCCGGTGGCGTTCTGGATAGCGCGGCGGGCGATGATCGTCTCCCCCGCAATGGTGCGCTGTCCGAGGATCACCTGCGCGCCATATTCCTCGGGCAAGAACACATCGACGCGGCTGCCGAAGCGAATGAGGCCAATGCGCTGGCCGGCCACCACCATGTCCCCAGGCTTGACGAAGGCGACGATGCGACGCGCGACCAGACCCGCGATCTGCGTGAAACCAATGCGCAACCCGTCGCGATCCTCGACCACCATGTGCTGGCGTTCGTTCTCGTCGCTCGCCTTGTCGAGATCGGCGTTCAGGAACTTGCCCGAGATATAGATGACGTGGCGGATCGTGCCGGTGATCGGCGTGCGGTTCACGTGCACGTCGAACACGCTCATGAAGATCGAAACGCGCACCATCGGCTCGGTGCCGAGCGCGTGCGGCCCGGCAAGCTCGAGCGGCAGCGGCACGCGCTGGATCATGGTGACGAGCCCGTCGGCGGGGGCGACGAGCACGCCCTCCTCCACCGGCGTCACCCGCACGGGATCCCGGAAGAAGGCGGCGACGCCGAGCGTCAGGAACAGAAGCGGCCAGGTGAGGACGTCCCATACCCACAGGCTGGCAACGGCGATCGCAGCGGCGATCAGCACATATTTGCGGCCCTCGGGGTGAATATCGGGAAAACGCCACTTCACCGTCGAGGTGCCCAGAGGCGGCTTATCGAGCGATGTCATGCGCGCGGGTTGTAACCGTCCCGCCGCAGATTTCCTAGCCACTCCGGTGCTCCGGGAAAATGCAGGGCAACAAAGCGGCTCTCCGGCGTTGTTGCCGTGGCCAGGATCGGGATGCTTTTCGACGACGGTCGCTTGCATATCCGACGGATTTTGCGCAACCGATGTCCGCGAAGCGTCATATTTTCGTAAGGAAGCCCATGCCCCCTTCGACCGCCACCGCAAAACGCCGGAGCGCCCGTCGCACCCGCCCGGCCGGTGTGCCCTCGCCGACGATGTTCTTCCTGCAGCAATTCCTCAAGCGCCCGGTGATGGTCGGCGCGGTCGCCCAGTCCTCGGGCCGGCTGATTCGCCGGATGCTGAGCAAGGTCGATTGGGCGAACACCAGGCTGTTCGTCGAGTATGGCCCGGGCGTCGGCACCTTCAGCCGCCCGATCCTCGAGCGGCTCGGGCCCGACGGCAAGCTGATCGTGATCGACACCAATCCCGATTTCATCCGCTATCTGCGCCAGTCGATCGACGATCCGCGCTTCGTCGCGGTGCTCGGCTCGGCCGCGGATGTGCAGAAGATCATTCGCGACAACGGGTTCGAGCAGGCGGACTATATCGCTTCGGGCCTGCCCTTCTCGACCCTGCCCGACGGCATCGGCGACGCGATCGCCAAGGCGACGCGCGAGATCCTGCGGCCGGGCGGCGCGTTCCTGGTCTACCAGTACAACCCCAATGTCCGGAACTTCCTGACGCCGCACTGGGACAATATCGAGCACGAGATGGAATGGTGGAACATCCCGCCGGCCCAGCTCTGGTGGGCCTGGAAGGACTGAACCTTCACACGGAACATGAAAAAAGGCGGCCATGGGGTTCCACGGCCGCCTTTTTCTTGGTCGAAACAGCGGGGCGACGGCAGCGCCGCCCCGGCACGCTTCACCAGTTCCACATGGTCCCGTCTTCGAGCCGCGCGACCGGCAGATAGGCCGGCTTGTACGGATATTTCGCCGCCAGCTCCTCGTCGATGTCGACGCCGTGACCCGGCGCCTCGCCGCAGAACAGATAGCCCTTGTCGAAGCTGTAGTCGTGCGGGAACACCGCATCGGTCTCTTCGGAGTGGCGCATATATTCCTGGATGCCGAAGTTCGGGACCCAGGTGTCGAAGTGGAGCGCGCAGCCCATCGTCACCGGCGACAGGTCGGTAGCACCATGGCAGCCGGTGCGGACCTGGTAGAGGCTGGCGAGGTCGGCCAGGCGGCGCAGGTGCGTCAGGCCGCCGGCGCCGACCACGGTCGCGCGCAGATAGTCGATCAGCTGGTTCTGGATCAGGTCCTTGGCGTCCCAGATCGTATTGAAGATCTCGCCCACCGCCAGCGGGGTGACGGTGTGCTGGCGGATCAGCTTGAACGCTTCCTGGTTCTCGGCCGGAGTCACGTCCTCGAGCCAGAACAGCTGGTAGGGCTCGAGCATCTTGCCGAGATTGGCGGCCTCCTGCGGCGTGTAGCGATGGTGGCCGTCGTGCAGGAGGTGATGGTCGAAACCGTAGGTCGCGCGCAGCTTCTCGAACAGCTTGGGCACATAGTTGAGCGCCTTGCGCGTATCCCAGCCGGTGACCGAGGGCAGCGCCGCATCGGCGGGCTCGTAATACATGGTGCCGCGGCCGACGCCGTACGCGTCCTTGATGCCCGGCACGCCGGTCTGCGCGCGGATCGCCTTGTAGCCCAGGTCGATATACTTGCCGACCGCGTCGACGGTCTGCTCGATGTCGGCGCCGTTGGCATGGCCATAGACCATCACGCCGTCGCGGCTGCGGCCGCCGAGCAGCTGGTAGACCGGCATGCCGGCCATCTTGCCCTTGATGTCCCACAGCGCCATGTCGACCGCGGCGATCGCGCGCATCGTCACCGGGCCGCGGCGCCAATAGGCACCGCGATAGAGATACTGCCAGATATCCTCGATCCGGCGCGGGTCCATGCCGATCAGGCAGGGGATGACGTGATCCTCGAGATAGGAGACCACCGCCAGCTCGCGGCCGTTGAGCGTGCCGTCGCCGATGCCGTATACGCCCTGATCGGTGTGAATCTTCAGCGTCACGAAATTGCGGCCGGGGCAGGTTACGATAACCTTGGCCGAGACGATCTTCATCGAGCTACCTCTATAGGCTGTTTGTTGCCGCTGGCCTGACCAATCCGCGCGCCCATGTCAAGGGATTGGCCAGACCTCCGGAGCATACCGTAGGGGCGGCAGGTTGAAATTTTCCTCAACGCCGGGCGGCATGTCGCGGCTCAAAATGCCGACTTGCCGAACACCTGCCGCGTGACCGGGTGGCTGCTGCTGAGCCCGCCGTCCACCGCGATCGCCTGCCCGTTGACATAGCTGGCCGCATCGGAGGCAAGGAACAGCGCCACCTGCGCGATTTCCTCGGGCCGCCCTGCCCGGCGCAAGGGATTGAGCTGGCCGAGCTTCTCTTCCTTCCCCTGCTCGCGCGCATGGTCGAAGGCGCGCTGGGTCATGCCGGTCTCGATCAACCCGGGGCAGATCGCGTTGACCCGCACGCCGGAGGTGGCGAGCTGCTGCGCCGCGGTCTGCACCAGGTTGATCACGCCCGCCTTGGACGCCGAATAGGGCGTGCCGCCTGCCCCCGAGCGAAGCCCCGCAACGCTCGCGGTACACAGGATTGCGCCGCCGCCGCGCTCGACGATTCGCGGCGCCGCATGCTTGATGGCAAGGGCCGGGCCAATGAGATTGACCCGTAGCACTTCCGCCCAAAGTGCTACATCGGCGTCGAAAATTCCGGCAGTACCACCGGAGATGCCCGCATTGGCATAGAAAATGTCCAGCCCGCCGAACTGTTCGCACGCGGTCTCAACAAGCCGCTGCACGTCATTCTCGTCAGACGCATCGATCTCGAGGGCGAGCGCCCCGTCGACCCCCGAAATGGCCGCATGCACGCCAGCATCGCGGTCCGCCGCCACTACCTTCGCACCCTGCATGGCGAATGCCCGCACCGTCGCCCGGCCAATGCCGGACGCGGCGCCGGTTACCACCGCGACCTTGCCGGTGAAATCCAACCCGCCGCTCATGCCCCTGCCCTTTGCGCAAAATGCCATGCCGCCGACGCCAGTCCCGGTAGCCGCTCGACCGTGCTGGCCGCCTGCGTGCTCGAGGCATTGCCGTCGAGCATCCGCTTCTTGATCCCCTGGACGATGCCGGTCAGGCGGAAGAGGTTGTAGGCGAAATACCAGTCGAGATCGGGCACGCCGTCCCGCCCCGTGGCGGCGCAGTAGCGCGCGACCATGTCCTCGATCGTCGGGATGCCCGTCTCCGGCCCGGCCAGCCCTTTCACGCCCGATCGGCCCTCCGGCTCGGTCACCCAGTTCATCAGGAAATAGGAGAAATCGGCGAGCGGATCGCCGAGCGTCGACAATTCCCAGTCGAGCACCGCCAGCACCTGCGGGCGATCGGCGGCGAAGATCATGTTGTCGATACGGTAATCGCCATGGACGATGCTGGTCTGGGTCTGCGGCGGCACCGTGCGCGGCAGGAAATCGATCAGCGCCTCCACCTCGGGCAGATCCTCGGTCTGGCTGGCGCGATATTGGCGGGTCCAGCGCTCGACCTGTCGGGCGAAATAATTGCCCGGCCTGCCGTAATCACCGAGGCCGACCGCCTCCGGATCGATCCGGTGCAGCGCGGCGAGCGTGTCGACGATCGCCTCGTAGATCGCGGTGCGCTCGCCCGGCGCCATGTCCGGCAGCGATCCGTCCCAGAAGGTCCGCCCCTCCACCATCTCCATCAGGTAGAAGGGCGCGCCGATCACCTGCCGATCCTCGCACAGCGCATAGGGCCGCGCGACCGGGAAGCCGGCGGGATGCAGCGCCGCGATCAGCCGATATTCGCGCTCGACCGCGTGGGCGGAAGGCAGGATCGTGCCGAATGGCTTGCGGCGGAGGACATAGGTGCCGCCCGAACTTTCTATACGATAGGTGGGGTTGCTCTGGCCTCCCGGGAACTTCGTAACGGTGACGGGACCGGTGAAGCCGGGCACATGCACCGAGGCCCAGGCGGCGAGGCGGGTTTCGTCGAGGTCGCTCATGCGAAGCTGATCACCGAACGGACGCTCGTGCCCTGTCGCAGCTTCTCCAGCGCATCGTTGACCTGCGGCAACTGGATGCGCTCGGCGACCAGCGTGTCGAGGTCGAGCTTGCCGTCGAGATAGAGTTGGACCAGCCGCGGCATGTCGATCGGGAAGCGGGTGCTGCCGAGCAGCGAGCCCTGGATCTTCTTGCCGGTCAGGAACGTGTGCCCCGCCAGGCTCACATTCTGCCCCGGCGCGATCATGCCGAGGATCGTCGCGGTGCCGCCGCGCCGCAGGATCTGCCAGGCAAGCTCCGCCGTCACGGGCCTCCCGACGGCTTCGATCGCATAATGCACCCCGCCGCCGGTCAGCGCGAGCACCTGCTTGGCGATGCCCTCCTCCGTCGGATCGAGCGTGTGCGTCGCCCCCATCTTCTCGGCGAGCGCGCGCTTCTCGGGCACCGGGTCCAGCGCGAGGATTTGCCCGGCGCCGGCGATCTTGGCGGCGTTGATCGCAGCGAGCCCGATCCCGCCCGCGCCGATCACCGCCACGCTTTCGCCGGGTCGCACGCGGCTGTCGTTGAAGATCGCGCCCGCGCCGGTGATCACTGCGCAGCCGAGCAGCGCGGCGCGATCCAGCGGCATGTCCTTGGCGATCGCGACGCAGGCATTTTCATGGACCAGCATCATCTCGGCAAAGGCGGAGAGGTTGAGGAAGGGCGCGAGCGGCCTGCCATCGGCCAGCTTCAGCCTCGGCTCGGCCTCGGCAGGTCGCCGCGTGGAGGGATCGACGCACAGCGAGGGTCGCCCGGTCACGCAATATTCGCACGACCCGCAAAAGGCGGTGAGGAAGGTGATGACATGGTCGCCGGGCCGCAGATGCGCGACATCCGACCCCACCGCCTCCACCACCCCCGCCGCCTCATGCCCCGGCACGGTCGGCACCGGGTGCGGAAAGGCGCCGTCGACGAAGTGCAGATCGGAGCGGCACACCCCCACCGCGGCGGTGCGGATCAGCACTTCGCGGGGGCCGGGCTTCGACACCGCGACCTCCTCGATCGCAAGCGGGGTCTTGGCCTCGAACAGGACGGCTGCTTTCATACCCGCCCCTCCTACCGGCTCACGCCGAGATCGCCGGAAGAGGCGCGGTCCGCCTCGAACTCGGCATATTTGCCGAACTCGGCGCGGGCGATCGCGCGGGCATGGACCTCGTCCGGGCCATCCGCCAACCGAAGGGTGCGGACGCTGCCCCAGTTGTGCGCGAGGTCGAAATCGTCGCTCACCCCTGCCCCGCCATGCGCCTGGATCGCGTCGTCGAGGATCTGCAGCGCCATGGCAGGCGCCTGCACCTTGATCATTGCGATCTCGAGCTGGGCGGCCTTGTTGCCGGCCTTGTCCATCATGTCGGCGGCCTTGAGGCAGAGCAGCCGCGTCATCTCGATGTCGATCCGCGCGCGGGCGATGCGCTGCTCCCAGATCGAATGGTCCGCGATGCGCTTGCCGAAGGCGACGCGGCTGACGAGGCGCTTGGCCATCGCCCCGATCGCCTCTTCCGCCACGCCGATGGTGCGCATGCAATGGTGGATGCGGCCGGGCCCGAGCCGCCCTTGCGCGATCTCGAAGCCACGCCCTTCGCCGAGCAGCAGATTGTCCGCCGGCACGCGCACGTCGCGCAGCACGATCTCGGCATGGCCATGCGGCGCGTGATCATACCCGAAAACCGAAAGCATCCGCTCGATGGTCACGCCTGGCGTGTCGAGCGGGACCAGGATCATGCTCTGCTGGGCATGTTTCGCCGCGCCGAAATCGGTCTTCCCCATCAGGATGGCGATCTTGCAGCGCGGATCGCCAGCGCCCGAGGACCACCATTTGCGCCCGTTGATCACATAATGATCACCGTCGCGCTCGATCCGCGTCTCGATATTGGTGGCGTCGGACGAGGCTACCGCGGGCTCGGTCATCAGGAAGGCCGAGCGGATCTCGCCGCGCATCAGCGGGGCAAGCCAGGCATCCTTCTGCGCCCGCGTGCCGTAGCGGTGGAGCACTTCCATGTTGCCGGTATCGGGCGCCGAGCAATTGAACACCTCCGATGCCCAGCCAACCCGACCCATTTCCTCCGCGCACAGCGCATATTCCAGATTGGTGAGCTGCTCGCCCTCGAAGACGAAACTGTCGTCGACATGGGAGCGCCCGGACTGGGGCGGCATGAAGAAATTCCATAGCCCCGCAGCCTTGGCGCGCGCCTTGACGTCCTCCAGCACCGGATTGACCGACCAGCGCTCACCCGCCACGGCGGCGGCGCGATATTCGGCCTCGCGCGGGCGGATCTCGGCGTCCATGAAGGCCTTCACCCGGTCGCGGAAATGGGTTTCGCGCGCGTTCAGCGTGAAGTCCATGGCATCGCTCTCCTGTCGTTCTTTGGAGGCAGCCTAGCCCGTACCCGATATTCGGTAAAGGGCGCTGCCCGATCAAATTCCCGCATACCGACATCAAAAAACCATTTGGGCGCGCCACGGAAACGGCTAAGCTGAGGGGATGCAATCGCCGCCCAAGACCGAGACCACCAACACCAAGCGGTTCCAGGCCAAGCGCGACGCCATTCTGGCGGCCGCCGCCGCCGCGATCAACGAGCAGAGCGCGAAGGGCATGACCTTCGCCGATGTCGCACGGCGCGTGGGGCTCAACACCACCTCGGTCACCTATTATTTCAAGCGCAAGGAAGATCTGGCCGCCGCCGCGTTCGAGCAGACGCTGGCCTGGCTGCACGACATTCTCGATCAAGCGCTCGCCGAGCCGACCCCCGAGGCGCGCGTCGCCCGCTTCCTTGCTATCAACATGGAGCGGCTGGCGCGGATCGGGCGCGGCGAGGAACAGGCCGTGGCGATGCTCTCGGACCTGCGCGCGATGGAGGAACCGCTCAAGGGCAAGCTGCTCACCGGCTGGCGCAACGTCTTCCGCAAGACCCGCAGCCTGTGGGGCAGCGACGGCAGCCGCGCCGAGACCGACCTGCGCGGGGCCCGCGCGCACGTGCTGCTCGAGAACAGCTTCTGGCTGAACGCCTGGATCACCCGCTACGAGATCGACGAATATCCGCGCGTCGAGGCGCGGCTGATGGACGTGTTCCGCCACGGCATCGCCGCCCCCGGCCAGACCTGGGCGCCCGAATTGTTCGAGCTGGTGCATGACGAGCCCGAGCCCGGTCGCGAGGCATTTCTGCTCGCCGCCACTCGACTGATCAACGAGCTCGGCTATCGCGGCGCCTCGGTGCAGCGCATCGCCTCCGAGCTCAACGTCACCAAGGGCAGCTTCTACCACCATCTCGACGCCAAGGACGATCTGGTGATCGCCTGCTACAAGCGCAGCTTCGACATCCTCGCCGATGCGCAACGGCTGGCCGAGGGTCATGCGGGGAGCCAGTGGCAGCGGATCGAAAGCACGCTGGCGACGCTGCTCGACTATCAGTTCTCCGAGCGCGGGCCGCTGCTGCGCACGACCGCGCTGTCCGGCCTGCCCCCGCACGTCCGCAACACGATGCTCGATCGCTCGAACCGGATCGCGCGGCGCTTCGCGGGCATGCTGTCCGACGGCATCGCCGAAGGGACGATCCGCCCGATCGATCCGCTGGTCGCCAGCCAGGCGTTGATGGCGCTGCAGAATGCGGCGTTCGACATGCGCAAATGGGCGGGCACGATGCCGCGCGAGCGGGCGGTGGCCTTCTATGCCTCCACCCTCGCCTACGGCCTGTTCGACGATCGCGTGCTGGAGGGCTGACGGCGCCCGTCAGAGGTGCTTCTTGTCCAGCTTGCGCGCGAGCGTCCGGCGGTGCAGCCCCAGCCGCCGCGCGGCTTCGGACAGGTTGTAGTTGGTATCCGCCAGCGTCTGGTGGATATGCTCCCATTCGAGCGTCTTGATCGAGGTCGGCCGCGCCTTGAGCTCGGTATCGACATCGCCGTCGACGCGGTCGAACGCGGCCTCGATGTCGTCGGTATTGGCCGGCTTCATCAGATAGTTGGTGGCACCCAGCTTGACCGCCTCGACCGCGGTGCTGATGCTGGCGAACCCGGTGAGCACGACGATCCGCATCGAGGGATCGATCTCGTGCAGCTGCTTGACGCAGACCAGCCCCGAGCTGCCGCCCAGTCGCAGGTCGACGACGGCGCGATCCGGCGCGAACGCCCGTGCGAGCGGCTCCAAATCCTCGGGCCCGTTGCGCACCTCGACCGTATAGCCGCGCCGCTCGAAGGAACGCCCCAGCGTACGCGCGAACACCGCATCATCCTCGACGATCAACAATTTATGCGCGGTCATTCGGTTTCGTCCTCAAGAGCGAGCGCCGCCTGCGGCACGCGGAGCAGCACCTCGGCACCCCCGGCCTCGCAGTTGCGCGCCGTCAGCGTGCCGCCCAGGGTCCGTAGCACATTGTGCGTCAGGAACAGCCCGAGACCGGCCCCCTGCCGGCCCTTGCTGCTGTTGTAGGGGTCGCCGATGCGCGGCAGGATCTCCTCGGGGAAGCCGCGACCGTCGTCGCGGACGGACAGGACCAGCGCATCGTCATCCTGCCCGACCGAAAGCCGGATGCGAGTCGCGCCCGCTTCCACGGCATTGTCGAGCAGGTTGACGATCGACTGGCCAAGCGCGCGATCGGCCACGATCGGCAGGTCGCTGCCCAGGCGATAGTCGAGGATCACGCTGTCGTTGCGTGGCCAGCCTTCGACCAGCCCGGTGACAAAGCGGCGCAGCGTGGTGCGCTCGGGCGCCTCGCCGCTGATCTCGCCCGCGGCGAACAGGATGCCAGCGACGATCGCCTTGCAGCGCGCGACCTCGGCCTGCATGTCCGCCACCTCGGCGCTGAGCTGCGGGTCCTTGGCGATCTTCCTGTCCGCGCGCCAATCGCCCAGCGCGACCGAGATCGAGGCGAGTGGCGTCCCCAGTTCATGCGCGGCGCCGCTGGCGAGCAGCCCCATGCGGACGATATGCTCCTCCTCGGCCGCGCGCTGGCGCAGCTCGGCAAGGCGCGCGTCGCGATCGCGCAGGTTACGGGCGATGCGGGTGACGAACTGGACGATCAGCGTCGCGGTGAGCGTGTAGTTGAACCACAAGGCGAACAGGAAGGCGCCCGACAGTGACGTCGACAGCATCGGCGGCAACGGCAGCGGCCGATGCACCACCGCCAGAAAGGCGAAGGCGGCGCTGGTGAGGAAAACCAGCGCCCAGCTCGACGCCGTCTCGAGCAGCACCGCGCCCAGCACCACCTGCAGCAGATAGAGCGAGACGAAGGGATTGGTCGCGCCACCGCTCAGGTAGAGCAGCACGGTCAGGCACATCACGTCGACCAGCAGCCCGGCCATCACCTGTGCATTGGTCGCGGGGCGGAGCGCGCGGGCCGGATACATCGCCAGGTTGAGCGACACCAGCACACCCACCGTGACGAGCATCGGCACCAGCGGCAGCCGCACGTCGAAAACCAGGTGGACGCCGAGGATCGTGGTCAGCTGCCCCAGCACCGCCAGCCAGCGCAGCTGGACCAGCAGCAACAGGTTGCGGCGGGCGGCTTCCTCCGGCGTCGCCGTGGTCATGCGTCTCCGCGTCCACGCCACGCCCGCCAGGCGAACCAGGCGGTCAGCAGGGCGAGGCCGAACCAGGTCAGCGCGTAGACGAGATGGTTGTTGCTGAAGCGGACGACGGTCATGCCGCCGCGCGGCCAGCCGTCGCCGCTGCGATCGGCATCGATGAAATAGGGGGCGAGTTGCGGCAGCCCCTGCCCCATCGCCGCCACGTCGCGCGAATACCAGCGATTGGCGGCGGGATCGTTGGAACGGAGAAAACCGCCCTTGGGCTCACTCAGGCGCAGCAGGCCGGAGATGCTCACCGGCTTCACGCTGGTGGTGATGCAGTCGGGCAGTTGCTGGCCGTCCGGCAGGAAGCCGCGATTGACGAAGACGGTGAAGCCGCGTGCCGTGACCAGCGGGGTCATCACCCATTTGCCGGGCCCGATCTCGGTGACGGCCTGGGCCAGCTTGGTGCGGCAGGGAAGATAGGTGCCGGTGACCCGGACGCGGCGATAGCTCGCTTCGCTATCGATGCCCGGCCATTCGGCGGGCCCGGGGGCGGGAACCGGCTCCGTGGCCAGCCCCCGCTCTACCCGGTCGATCAGTGCCAGCTTCCAGGCGCGGCGCTCGACCTGCCAGATGCCGAGGCCGAGGAGGATGGCGATCAGCGGCAGCAGCGCGATCGCCAGCCCGTTGCGGGAAGCCGGCCGGCTCACATGCCGGCGCCGGAAGCCATCCCGGGCATCATGTTGAGGTTCATGTTGTACATCACCCACAGCGAGCCCGCGAGCGCGATGACGATGATGATGATCGTGAACACCAGCGCCATCAGGGTCCAGCCCTGCTCCGACTTGCTGTTCATGTGAAGGAAGTAGACCATATGGACGACGATCTGCACCATCGCCAGCGCCGCGCAGATCGCCACCGCCACGCGGGTGTCGGCGATCCAGCCGCCCATCACGATCCCGAAGGGGATCGCGGTGAGAACGACCGAGAGCAGGAAGCCGGTGATGTAGCCGCCGCGGGTCGAGTGCGGCGCGTCATGGCCATGATCGTGGCCGTGACCATGGTCATGGCCGGCGTGGCTGTGGGGGTGCGCGCTCATCGCATGGCTCCAAACAGATAGACGAAGGTGAACACGCCGATCCAGATAACGTCGAGGAAGTGCCAGAACAGCGACAGGCACTGCAAGCGACGGACATTGGCCGGGATCAGGCCCTTGCGACCGATCTGCACCATCAGCGTGAACAGCCAGATCAGGCCGAAGGTGACGTGCAGGCCGTGGGTGCCCACCAGGGTGAAGAACGAGGACAGGAACGCCGAGCGCCACGGACCCGCACCTTCATGGATCAGGTTCGAGAACTCGTAGAGCTCGATGCCGAGGAAGGCGGCACCGAACAATGCGGTCAGCAACAGCCAGGCCTGGACGGCACCCTTGCGCTGTTCCTGCATGGCGATCATCGCGAAGCCATAGGTGATCGACGAGAACAGCAGCATCGCCGTGTTCACCGCCACCAGCGGCAGCTCGAACAGCTCGTGGGAGGTGGGGCCTCCCGCATAGCTGGTGCCATAGACGCCCCAGGCCGCGAACAGCATCGCGAAGATGAGGCAATCGCTCATCAGGTACATCCAGAAGCCGAGCAGCGTGCTGCCGCCGGGTTCGTGATGCTCCTCCTCGAGCTGGTAGAAGACGGGCGTCTTGCCCTTGGGTACTGTCGTGGCGCTCATCGCGTCAGGCTCCCACGCGCGCCAGCACCGCGGTGCGCGCATTCTCGGTTTCGGTCACTTCTTCTGCCGTGATGTAGAAGTCGCGATCATAGTTGAAGGTATGGGCGATCGCCGTGACGAGCAGGCCCAGGAACGACGCGGCCGCGAGCCACCAGATGTACCAGATCATCGCGAAGCCGAAGACCAGCGAGAAGCCCGCCAGGATGATGCCGGCGCCGGTGTTCTTCGGCATGTGGATCGGCAGATAGCCCGACACCGGGCGCACCGCGCCGCGCGACTTCATGTCGTACCAGGCATCCAGATCGTGGATGACGGGCGAGAACGCGAAGTTATAGGCCGGCGGCGGCGACGAGGTCGCCCATTCCAGCGTGCGGGCGTTCCAGGGATCGCCGCTGTCGTCGCGCAGCGCCTCGCGGTTGCGGATGCTGACGAAGATCTGGAGCAGGAAGGCAGCGATGCCGACGGCGATGATCGCGGCGCCGATCGCGGCGATCACGAACCAGATCTGCAGGCTCGGATCGTCGAAGTGGCGCAGGCGACGGGTCACGCCCATCAGGCCGAGGACGTAGAGCGGCGTGAACGCCACCCAGAAGCCCACCACCCAGCACCAGAAGGAGACCAGGCCCCACTTCTTGTCGAGCTTGAAGCCGAACGCCTTGGGCCACCAGTAGTTGATGCCGGCGAACAGGCCGAACAGCACGCCGCCGATGATCACGTTGTGGAAGTGCGCGACCAGGAACAGCGAGTTGTGCAGCACGAAGTCGGCCGGGGGGACCGCCAGCATCACGCCGGTCATGCCGCCGATCACGAAGGTCAGCATGAACGCGATCGTCCACATCATCGGCAGTTCGAAGCGGATGCGGCCCTTGTACATGGTGAACAGCCAGTTGAAGATCTTGGCACCCGTCGGGATCGAGATGATCATCGTGGTGATGCCGAAGAAGCTGTTCACGCTCGCGCCCGAGCCCATCGTGAAGAAGTGATGGAGCCAGACGAGGTACGACAGGATGGTGATGACCAGCACGGCGTAGACCATCGAGGTATAGCCGAACAGGCGCTTGCCCGAGAAGGTCGAGGTGACTTCGGAGAAGATGCCGAACGCCGGCAGGATCAGGATGTACACCTCCGGGTGACCCCAGATCCAGATCATGTTCACGTACATCATCGGGTTGCCGCCGGCGGTGTTCGTGAAGAAGTGCGTGCCGACATAACGGTCGAGGCTGAGCATCGCGAGCACCGCGGTCAGCACCGGGAAGGCGGCGACGATCAGGATGTTGGTGGCCAGCGCGGTCCAGGTGAAGATCGGCATCTTCATCAGGCCCATGCCCGGCGCGCGCATCTTGACGATGGTGGCGACGAGGTTGACGCCCGAGAGCAGCGTGCCGACACCCGCGATCTGCAAGGCCCACACATAATAGTCGACGCCCACGTCCGGCGAATAGTCGAGGCCCGAGAGCGGCGCCATCGCCAGCCAGCCGGTCCGCGCGAACTCGCCGATGAACAGGCTAGCCATCACCAGCGCCGCACCCGCCGCCGTCATCCAGAAGCTGAAATTGTTCAGGAACGGGAAGCTGACGTCACGCGCGCCGATCTGCAGCGGCACCACGAAGTTCATCAGGCCGGTGACGAAGGGCATCGCCACGAAGAAGATCATGATCACGCCGTGGGCGGTGAACACCTGATCATAGTGATGGGCGTTGAGATAGCCCTCGTTGGCGCCGAACGCCATTGCCTGCTGGCCGCGCATCATGATCGCGTCGGCGAAGCCGCGCAGCAGCATCACCAGGCCCAGCACCATGTACATGATGCCGATGCGCTTGTGATCGACGGTGGTGAACCACTCCTTCCAGAGATAGCCCCACAGGCGGAAATAGGTCAGCGCGCCCAGCAGCGCGATGCCGCCGAGCGCGACGCCACAGAAGGTGGCGACGACGATCGGCTCGTGGATCGGCAGGCTCTCGATCGAGAGCCGGCCGAAGATCATCTTCAAAGTGTCAGACATGGCAGTGCTCAAGCCTCGCCCGCCGCCGCGTGGCCGGGATAGGCCGGCGCGTCCATGCAGGTCATGTTACGGTTCGAATCCGCGCCGGGTTCGCTGTGGCCGGCGGGAGCGCCGTGCGGATGGGTCAGGTGCGGACTGATCTTCATCTCGTCCGGCGACTTCATCAGCGCCCCGTCGGCGCCTTCGCCCGGGCGATCATTTACCGCAGGCGCGACTTCCTGGGCACCCGCACTATGGTGCATCATGCCGTGACCGCAGGCGGTGCCCGGCTTCACGCACATCTGGACAATGCGATCGAACAGGCCGCCCTCGACCGTGCCGAAGTGCATCGCCGGCACCTTCTCGCTCGGCTTTTCGAGCGTGAGATACTGGGCGGTGTCGAGCGCCTGGGCCGAAGCCTTGGTCTTGGCGACCCACTGGTCGAAGCCCGCGGCGTCCACCGACTGGGTCGGGAAGTGCATGTAGGAGAAGCCGGCGCCGCTATAGTTGGCGCTCTGGCCCTCGAAGGTGCCGACGCGGTTCATCACCGCGTGGAGCTTCGTTTCCATGCCCGGCATCGTGTAGATCATGCCCGCCAGCGCCGGCACGTAGAAGGTGTTCATCACGCTCGACGAGGTCAGGCGGAAGCGGACCTGGCGATCGGCCGGCAGCACCAGCTCGTTGACCGTGGCGACGCCCTGTTCTGGATAGATGAACAGCCACTTCCAGTCGAGCGAGACGACCTGGATCTCCAGCGGCTTCTGGCCTGCCGGGATCGGCTTACCCGGCGCGATGCGGTCCAGCGGACGATACGGGTCCAGCTGGTGCGTCGTGAGCCAGGTCAGTGCGCCGAGCGCGATGATGATCAGCAGCGGTGCCGACCAGATCACCAGCTCGATCCGGGTCGAGTGATCCCAGTCCGGAGCATACTCCGACTCGGTGTTGCTCGCGCGATATTTGAACGCGAAAACCACCGTCAGGATCATCACCGGCACGATGATGAGCAGCATCAAAAATACCGACCAGAGGATCAGGTCGGCCTGCTGCCGTGCAACATCGCCGGATGGATTCATCACGACAAGGTCGCACCCGCCGAGGATCAGCGGGGCAGCGAGGGTAGCGATCAGGGCCGTCGGCCTGAGGGCACGACGAAACGGGGTCATGGATCGAAACATAGCGGCCGCGAGTTAGGAGGGGTTGTGCGGGTGCGAAATAGGACAATTTGTCCCATGGCTGCAACCCGAGAGTTTCCCTAGGTGCTTTCCCCAAAGCTTTGCGGTAGACATATCCCCATGGCCAATGCTCAGCTTGGTTCGACGCAGATCGAACATGACGCCCGCCTGATCAACACCTCACACGGTGACGATCACCTCCGCCCCGGCGATATCGCCATCGGCGTGATCATCGGACGAACATCCGAGTTCTTCGACTTCTTCGTCTACGCGATCGCTTCGGTGCTGGTCTTCCCGGCGCTGGTGTTTCCCTACATGGATCGCGTGACCGGCACGCTCTGGTCGTTCGCCCTCTTCCCGCTTGCTTTCATCGCCCGTCCTATCGGCACGCAGATCTTCATGCGCATTGACCGCCGTCATGGACGCGGCGCGAAGCTCACCCTCGCGCTGTTCCTGCTCGGCACCGCGACCGTCACCATGGCGTTCCTCCCCGGCTACGAGCAGGTCGGCATCTGGTCGGCGATCCTGCTGGCGGCGCTCCGCGTACTGCAGGGCCTGGCGCTGGGCGGCGCCTGGGACGGCCTCGCCTCGCTTCTGGCGCTGAATGCCCCGGCCTCGCGTCGTGGCTGGTATGCGATGGTGCCGCAGCTCGGCGCGCCGCTCGGGCTGATGGTGGCGAGCGGCCTGTTCGCCTATTTCGTCAGCGCGCTCGACTCGGCCGACTTCATGAGCTGGGGCTGGCGCTATCCGTTCTTCGTCGCCTTTGCGCTTAACGTGGTGGCGTTGTTCGCCCGCCTGCGCATGGTGGTGGCGCCCGAATATGTGAAGCTGTTCGAGAGCCGCGAACTAACCCCTTCGCGCGTCACCGCGACGATCAAGGCGCAGTGGCGCAACATCATCATCGGCGCCTTCGCACCGCTGGCGAGCTTCGCGCTGTTCCACATGGTCACCGTGTTCCCGCTCTCGTGGATCGCGCTGTACACCAACGAGGACCTCACCCGCTTCCTGCTGATCGAAGTCGGTGCCGCCGCCTGCGGTCTGGTCGCGATCGTGATCTCGGGCATCCTCGCCGACCGGATAGGTCGTCGCTCGCTGCTCGGCTATACCGCCGCCGCGATCGCCGCCTATTCGGGCTTCGCGCCGCAGTTGCTCGAGCGCGGCAATGCAGGTGAGACGGTGTTCATGGTGCTCGGCTTCATCCTGCTCGGCCTGGCGTTCGGCCAGTCCTCGGGTGCGGTCGCCAGCAACTTCCCGAAGCGGGCGCGCTACACCGGGGCGGCGCTGACCTCGGATCTCGCCTGGCTGTTCGGTGCCGGCTTCGCGCCGCTCGCCGCGCTGCTGCTGGCAGCGAATTGGGGGGTGATCGCCTCGGGCCTGTACCTGCTCTCGGGCGCTGCCGGCACGCTGATCGCGCTCTACTTCAACAAGGAGCTCGGTCGCCGCCTCGACTGAACCCGCGCGGCTTGCCTAAGCCGCCCGCGACCTCCAAAGGCCTCCTGTCCGCACCCGCGTTCAGGAGGCCTTTTGCATGACGTCCCCCACCGGCATAGACCGCCTGGTCGCCATCATGGAGCGCCTGCGCGATCCCGAGCGCGGCTGCGAATGGGACGTGGCGCAGACCTTCGAGACGATCGCGCCCTATACGATCGAAGAAGCCTATGAGGTCGCCGACGCGATCGAGCGCGGCGACATCGCCGAGCTGAAGGACGAATTGGGCGACCTGCTGCTCCAGGTGGTGTTCCATAGCCGCATCGCCGAGGAAGCCGGACAGTTCGCACTCGCGGACGTCGTCACTTCGATCAGCGACAAGATGGAGCGCCGCCACCCGCATATCTTCGGCGACGTGGCCGAGGGAGGACACCATCTCTGGGAAGTCATCAAGGCCGAGGAACGCGGTGCCAAGGGCGCATCGAGCGCGCTCGACGGGGTGGCGATCGGCCTGCCCGCGCTGCTCCGCGCCGAGAAGCTCCAGAAGCGGGCGGCGCGCACCGGGTTCGACTGGCCGGACGCCAGCGGCGCGCGGGCGAAGATCCTGGAGGAACTGGAAGAGGTCGAGACGGCCGAGAACGACGCCCACCGCGCCGAAGAGGTGGGCGACCTGCTGTTTGCGGTCGTGAACTATGCCCGCAAGTTGGGGGTCGAGCCCGAAGCGGCACTGCGAGCGGCGAACGGCAAGTTCGAGCGGCGCTTCAAGGCGATGGAAGAACGCGCGGGCGAGGCGTTCGTCGGGCTGGACCTGGAGGGAAAGGAAGCGCTTTGGCAGGTGGTGAAGCGGGGGTGAAGGGCACCAGCTTCTAACGGCTTCCCACCTCTTAGCTGTCATCCCGGCGAAAGCCGGGATCCATTCGCCTCTCGCTTTCGGAAAGAGCCGCGACGTAGTGCCAATGGATCCCGGCTTTCGCCGGGATGACGAGGTTCACACCAGATCGGGGCAAGGAGGCAGACGACCGCCCTACCCCCGCGTGACGAACCGCTCGTAATCGCGCGGCGCCATGCGGACTTCGTAGACCGCCTGCTCGTCCTCGATATGCTGGTCGATCACATCGCCATGCTGGTGCAGCCAAGCCGCAGCCGCGCCATCGGCAGGATCCAGCCGCAGCGTGTAGCGACGATGCCCCTCGGTCAGCCGTCCGGCGACCGCCTCGATCAGCGAGTCGACACCCTCCCCGGTCAGCGCCGAGATCACCCGCACCTCATCGGTCCGACGCGCGGCCATCGCCAGCACTTCTTCGCGCTGCTCGTCGTCGAGCAGGTCGAGCTTGTTCCACGCCTCGAAGCGCGGCGTCTGCTCGGACACGCCTATTTCCTGGAGCACCTTCTCCACGTCGACGCGCTGCGCCTCGGTGTCGGGATGGGCGATGTCGCGGACATGGATCAGCAGGTCGGCCGAGACCACCTCTTCCAGCGTCGCCTTGAACGCGGCGACCAGCTGGGTCGGCAGTTCGGAGACGAAGCCCACGGTGTCCGACAGGATCGCCTTGTCGATCCCCGGCAACGCGATCTGGCGCAGCGTCGGGTCGAGCGTCGCGAACAGCAGGTTCTCCGCCATCACCTCGGCACCGGTCAGCCGGTTGAACAGCGTCGACTTGCCAGCATTGGTATAGCCGACCAGCGCCACCACCGGCCAGGGCGCGCGCTGGCGCCGATCGCGGTGGAGCGTGCGGGTGCGGCTGACCTGGTCGAGCTCGCGCCGCAGCCGCGCCATGCGGTCGCGGATCAGCCGGCGGTCGGCCTCGATCTGGGTCTCGCCCGGGCCGCCGAGAAAGCCGAAGCCGCCGCGCTGGCGCTCGAGGTGGGTCCAGCTGCGCACCAGCCGGCCCGCCTGATAGTCCAAGTGGGCGAGTTCGACCTGCAACCGGCCTTCGGCCGTGCGCGCGCGCTCGCCGAAGATTTCGAGGATCAGGCCGGTGCGGTCGATCACCTTGCAGCCGAGCGCGGTCTCGAGATTGCGCTGCTGCACCGGCGTCAGCGCCGCATCGAATACCGCGAGCTGGAGTTCGCCGTCGCGGACCGTTTCGGCCAGGGCTTCCACCTGGCCCGATCCGATCAGCGTGCCCGGCTTGGGCTGGCGCAGCCGGACGGCAACGCGCTCGACCACGTCGACGCCTATCGCCGCCGCGAGGCCGGCCGTTTCCTCCAGCCGCGCCTCGGCATCGCGCGAGCTTCCGCCCATGTCCGGATAGACGACGAGCGCGCGTGCGCCCCGCGCGAATTCGTCGGGGTCGCGCTCGAAACCAGTGCTCATGCGAGGATCAATCCTCGTCGCCGCCGTTGGTTTCCTCGGCGAGGTTCAGCGGGTGGGCGGGCTGCACGGTGGAAACCGCATGCTTGTAGACCAGCTGGGCCATGCCCTCGCGCTGGAGCAGCATGCAGAACAGGTCGAACGCGGCGATCTGGCCCTGCAGCATCACGCCGTTCACCAGGAACATGGTGACGTTTTCCTGCTGCTTGCGCACCGCGTTCAGGAAGATTTCCTGCAGCACGGGGTTCTTGTGCTGATACTCGCCCGCCGCCGTCAGCAGCGCGGCAAGGTCCATCGGACCCGAGGGCATGATGGTGGAAATGGCATGCTTGTAGATCAGCTGCGACTGGCCGTCGCGGCGGAGCAGCACCGAAAAATTATCGAACCAGGTGACGATTCCCTGGAGCTTGACGCCCTTGACGAGGAACATCGTCACCGGCGTCTTCGACCGGCGCAGTGAGTTGAGGAACAGGTCCTGAAGCGAAGTCTGCTTCTCTGCCATATGGTGGCTCCACTTATTTTTGGCGGGATTTGTCCCGCGGTGCGCCGTTCCCGGCGTCAGGGTCGGCGCCACCCTGGCGCCGGGATCCAATCTAGGACCTCCGGACGCTTCCGTCCATAGCGGCTCAATCCTCGCGGGCGTCGGTGATGCCGAGCAGCTTGAGCTTGCGGTGCAGCGCCGAGCGCTCCATCCCGATGAAGCTCGCGGTGCGCGAGATGTTGCCCGAGAAGCGGCGGATCTGCACCCGCAGATATTCGCGCTCGAAGCTCTCGCGCGCTTCCTTGAGCGGGGCGCCCATGATCGCGTTCGACGCCATGCCGCTGCCGCCGTCACTCTGGCGGCCCAGCACCTCGGGGGGCAGCAGGTCGACGTCGATCCGGCCGATCCGGTCGCCGGGGGCCAGGATCACGGTGCGCTCGACGACGTTGCGCAGCTGGCGGACATTGCCCGGCCAGTCATAGCTCTGCAACGCGACCATCGCATCGGCGGCGATTTCCGGCGTCGGTACGCGCCGCTCGGAGGCATAGTGCGCCACATAATGCTCGACCAGCGCGGGGATGTCCTCGCGGCGATCGGTGAGTGCCGGGATCGGCACCGGCACCACGTTGAGCCGGTAATAGAGATCCTCGCGGAAGCGGCCGGCGGCGATCTCCGCCATCAGGTCGCGCGCGGTGGCAGAGACGACGCGGACGTCCACCTTCACCACGCGGGTGCCGCCGACGCGGCTGAAGCTCTGATCCGTCAGCACGCGCAGGATGCGCGCCTGGGTGGCGACCGGCATGTCGGCGATCTCGTCGAGGAACAGCGTGCCGCCATGCGCCTGTTCGAGCAGACCGGGGCGGACGAGATCGCCGCTCTCCTCGACACCGAACAGTTCGTCATCGACCCGGTCGGGCGTCATCCGCGCGGCGCTGACGATCACGAAGGGCGCATCGGCACGCTGGCTCCAGCCATGGAGCAGCCGCGCTGCGACTTCCTTGCCGACCCCAGCGCCGCCGGTGATCAGCACGCGGCTGCCGGTCGATGCGACCCGCTTGAGGGTGGCGCGCACCGTGTTGATCGCGGTCGAGGTGCCCTGCAGGTCGGTCCCCCGCCCCGTCACCGCGCGCAGCGAGGCGACTTCGCGCCGCAGCCGCTCGGTTTCGGTCGCGCGGGCGACCATCAGCAGCAGCCGCTCGGCTTCGAACGGCTTCTCGATGAAGTCCGAGGCGCCGCGTCGGATCGCCGCCACCGCAGTATCCAGATTGCCGTGCCCCGAAATCACCAGCACCGGGATCGAGGGATCGCGCCGCTTGATCTCGTCGAGCAGTTCCAGCCCGTCGAGCCGCGAGCCCTGTAGCCATACGTCGAGCAGCACCAGGCTCGGCCGCCGCTCGGCGATCGCCTCCAGCGCCGAGTCGCTGTCGGCCGCGTTGCGGGTGGCGTACCCCTCGTCCTCCAGCACGCCGGCTACCAGTTCGCGGATGTCGCGCTCGTCGTCGACGACGAGAATGTCCAGGCTCATGTTCTGCTTCCGATCCGGGTGAGCATGGCCGGGCGCGCGTCCTTCGCGTCGTCCGGCGTCTCCGTGAGTGCGACGCTGGCGAGCATCGCGGTATCGAAGCACAGCGTCACGAGCGTGCCGCCGCCGGGGCGGTCGGCAAAGCCGATCGTGCCGCAATGTTCTTCGACGATCTTCTTGACGATGGCGAGGCCCAGGCCGGTGCCCCGGCTGCGCGTCGTCATATAGGGCTCGACGATCCGGTCGCGCTCGACCGGCAGGCCGACGCCGTTGTCGGCGAGGGTGAGGACAAGTCGGTCGTCACCCTCGGGCTGGATGGTCAGGTGAACCTCGCCCTGCGGCAGGTCCGCCCCCTGCCCAGCCGCCTCGTTGCGTGCGTAAATCGCTTCGACCGCGTTCTTGACGATGTTGGTCAGCGCCTGGCCGATCTGGCGGCGATCGCACACCAGCGAGGGTGCCGGGTCGGGCGCGTCGAGGGTGAAGCGCAGCGCCGGATGCGCGACTTCGTGCAGGAACATCGCCTGGCGGGCGATGTCGAGCAGCGATTCCCGCCGGAACATCGGCTTGGGCATCCGTGCGAAGGACGAGAATTCGTCGACCATCCGCCGCAGGTCGCCGACCTGGCGGACGATCGTCTCGGTCAGCCGCGCGAACACGCCGTCGCTCTGGTCGACCTGCTTGCCATAGCGGCGCTGGAGCCGCTCGGCGGCGAGCTGGATCGGGGTGAGCGGGTTCTTGATTTCGTGCGCGATGCGGCGGGCGACGTCCGCCCAGGCAGCGCGGCGCTGGTCGTTGAGTTGCTGGGTGATGTCGTCGAAGGTGAGCACCTGGCCGCCCTCGTCGGTGGTGACCTTTACCGCGAGCGTCCGCGCCTCGCCGCTGCTGGCGATCTGCACGATCCCCTCGCGCTCGCCGCTGACCAGCATCGTCTCGAGCTCGGGGGCGAGCGCCTCCAGCGGCTGGCCGACCGGTTGTTCGGCGGCGTTGCGCAACAGCGCGATCGCCGAGGCGTTGATCAGCCGCACGCGGTGGTCGCCGCCGATCGCGATCACACCCGCCGACACGCCTGACATCACCGCCTCGATCAGCGCACGGCGGCTGTCGAGCTGGGCATTGGCGGTGACCAGCGCGTTGGTCTGATCCTGCAGGCGCTCGGTCATGCTGTTGAAGGCAATGCCGAGCGTGGCGATCTCGTCGATGCGCTCCGGCGTCGGCACGCGGGCGCTGAGGTCGCCGTCCGCCACCTGCCCGGCCGCCTGGACGAGCTGGTCGACCGGGCGCACCAGCCGGTCTGCCACCGCCAGCGCGATCCACGTAGCGATGCCCACGATCAGCAGCGCGACGCCGAACAGCACCGCATTGAACTGCAACTGGAGCGAGCGCGAGCGGGCGATCAGCGCCGAATATTCATGCCCGATCCGATCCGAGGCGAGGTTCTGCCGGTTGAGAAAGTCGACATTGTTCGGCGTCGCCACGTACAGGAACAGGTTGGCCGACCGGTCGACGGGTGTCACCACCCACACCATCTCGGAGTCGTAATTGATGTAGCTGTCCTCGTTGCGCAGCACATTGAGCACCTTGCCCGAGACGCGGCGCTTGAAGGTGGGCCCCGACGGTGCCTCATAGGCATAGAGCGCCTCTACCCGCTTGCCGTCGATCACGCGGAACAGCACCGACTGGAAGAACTGGCGGAAATAGGTCTGGCGGAGGAACCAGTCCTCAAAGACGGCAGAACGCTCGGGGACCTTGGGCGAGATTTCGAGCATGTCGCTCACCATCTGCCGCGCCTCGCCCTTCCACCGCTGGATCACCAGCGCCTTGCCCTCGTTGGCGAGCGCCTGGGTGGAGGTGAGCGCAGCGCGTGCCCGTTCCGATCCCCAGAGCTGGATGCCCGACTGGAACATGATCGAGGCGGCAATCACCGCCAGCACGATCGGCACGCTGGCCATCAGCGAGAATACCGCCACCAGCCGCACGTGCAGCCGCCCGCCCCCGGCCAGTGCCGACCGCGAGGTCCGCTTGAGCGCGATCCGCCGCCCGATCAGGACGATCAACGCGACATATGGGAGCAGGTTGACGAGGAGCAGTGCAGCGGCGACGCCCGGACTGAACAGCTGCTGGTTGGAATGCTGGCGAACGAACCAGTAGGTGATGACGGGGGTGGCGACGGCCAGCGCGACCACCAGCATCTCGACCAGCCGAAACGCCCGTCCGGGGCGCGACCAATCTTCAGGGCTATCGAGACTCGTTGGAGCTACGGCGACCATCGCCTCCTGTGTACACAGGGATTGTGGCCAAAAGAACACATAATATTGCGGATTTGTCACCCGCAAGCATCGGCCTGCCGCAGATCGCGTGTCGTCAGCTTGTCGGATCGTCCCCGCGCGTCGCAATTCCCAGCGTATCCAGTCGCTTGCGCAGCGTGTTCCGATTGATGCCCAGCGCCCGCGCCGCGCGCAGCTGGTTCTGCTGGTGGCGCGCGAGCATCATCTCGATCAGCGGTCGCTCCACCTCGCTGATGATCCGGTCGTAGAGCGTGCCGTCGTCGAGTGCGCGGGGCTCCTCGAGCGCGATCCGCTCCAGCCGGGCGCGGATCGCCGCCTCTATGCCGGCATCGCGGGCGACCGGCAGCACGCCGCCGCCGTCGCCCAGCGCGCGGCGAAGCGCCGCGGCATCGATCCATTCGTCGCGCGAGAGCGCCGCGATACGGCGCATCAGGTTCTCGAGCTCGCGGACGTTGCCCGGCCAGTCGAGCGTCTCAAGAAGCGCCACCGCATCCTTGTCGAGCTGCTTGCGCGGCAGCCCGTCCTCGGCGGCGCGGTCGAGGAAATGGCGGGCGAGCAGCGGGATGTCCTGGCGACGTTCGCGGAGCGCCGGCAGGCTGATCGGCACGACGTTGAGCCGGTAGAACAGGTCCTCGCGAAACTGACCGGCCTGCACCAGTTGCGCCAGGTCCTTGTTGGTCGCCGCGACGATGCGGACATCGGCGCGGATCGTCCGCGCACCGCCCACGGTGGTGAACTCGCCGGACTGGAGCACGCGAAGCAGCCGCGTTTGCGCGTCCATCGGCATGTCGCCGATCTCGTCGAGGAACAGCGTGCCGCCCGCCGCCTGCTCGAACTTGCCGGCCACCCGCGCCTGGGCGCCGGTGAAGGCGCCGCGCTCATGGCCGAACAGCTCGGCCTCGATCAGCTCGCGCGGTATCGCCGCCATGTTGAGCGCGACGAAGGGCGCACGGCGACGGGGCCCGAGATCGTGGATCGCCTTGGCGACCAGCTCCTTGCCGGTGCCCGACTCGCCGCTGATCAGCACGGTGAGGTCGTTGGAAACGACACGGGCGATCACCCGGTACACCTCCTGCATCGCCGGCGAGCGGCCGATCAGCGACGGACCCCCGCCCTGCTCGGCATCGGGCTGGTCGGTCGGGCGGCGGCGGCCGCGGGCCATCGCGCTCTGCACCGCATGGGTCAGCGCATCGAGGTCGAACGGCTTGGGGAGATAGTCGAAGGCACCTACTTCGGTGGCGCGCACCGCCGTCGCCAGCGTATTCTGCGCCGAGAAGACGATCACAGGCAGCGTTGGATGTTCGGCCATCAGGCCCGAGACGACGTCGAGGCCATTGCCGTCGGGCAGCACCACGTCGGTGACCAGCACGTCGGGCACGCCGGTAGTGAGCGCGCGGCGCAGCTCGGCGACGCTCGCGGCGGTGGCGACGCGGTGCCCCTCGCGCTTGAGCGCGGCGGCGACCACGGTGCGGATCGCGGCGTCGTCGTCGACGACGAGGACCGAGCCCGGCGTCATGCCGTGGCTCGCGGCAACAGGATGCGGAACACCGTAACCTCCGGTTCGCGTTCGCGGGCATATTGGACGATCCCGCCCATGTCCCGCACCAGTTTCTCGACGAGGGGGAGCCCCAGCCCCTTGCCCTCCGGTTTGCCCGAGACGAACGGCTCGAACAGATGCTCGGCGATATCGGCGGGGGCGCCCGGGCCGTTGTCCATCACGCAGATCTCGATCGGCAGCGGCCGGCGCGGCTGGCCGGGACCCGCGTTGACCGACATGCCGTGGCGGAACGCGGTCGACAGAATGATCCGCGGCTGGGCCAGGCCCTTCAGCGCCTCCGCCGCGTTCTTGAGCAGGTTGATCAGCACCTGCACGAACGCATCCCGATCGACCAGCACCGGCGGCAGCGAAGGGTCGAACCATTCCTCGATCACGATCCCGCGCGCGAACCCGGCCAGCGCCACGCGGCGGCCATGGTCGAGCAGCGGGTAGATGTTGGTCGGCGCGAGGTCGAGCGGCCGGGTGTCGGTAAAATCCTGCATCCGGTCGATCAGCGCGGCGATGCGATCGACTTCGGTGGTGATCAGCCGGGTGAGCTCGCCATTGGTCTCGGGGTCGCCGCCGCTCTGCAGCAGCTGCGCCGCGCCGCGGATGCCGGACAAGGGATTCTTGATTTCGTGCCCCAGCATCGCCGCCGCGCCGATCGCCGCGCGCGCGCCGGCGGTGCGGTCTAGGCCATGGTTCATTTTGCGGGCCTGGGGCGCGTGGTGGAGCGTCACGATCCGCCAGCCGGGGTGATCGGGCACCTGGCTTTCGAGAAAATCGACCCGCAACCGCAAACCGCGCACCGCCTCGATCTCGGCGTCGAACGCCGCGAAGCCACGCCCGTCGCGGCGATCGGCATAGTCCTCGGGCGGCAGCAGCACCGCGTCATAGGGCTGGCCGACCATGCTGGTCTCGCTGTGGTTGAGCAGCACCTCGCAGGCCGGGTTGGCATGGGCGATGCGGCCGTCCGGATCGAGCACGAGCACCGCCACCGGCAGCGCGCCGAACAGTTCGGCGAAACTTGGTCCTTCGACGGTTTGCGGGCGGAACCGCTTCAGGCCGCCGCGCGGGAAAGCCACGGCTCGTAGAACTCCGCCAGCATGTCGAGCACCTTCACCGGATCGACGACCTGGTTCACCTTGTTGCGGAACTCGGCCGAGCCGTGCAGCCCCTTGGTGTACCAGCCGAGATGCTTGCGCATCATGTTGACGCCCACCTCGTTGCCGTAATGGCCCAAGGTTTCGACATAATGCTCGGTGATCACGCGATATTGTTCTTCGATCGAGGGCTCGGGCTTGTCGCCCTTGCCGGTCAGCGCGTCCATCACCTGGCGGAGGATCCACGGCTTGCCATAGGCGCCGCGGCCGATCATCACGCCGTCCGCACCCGACTGCGCCAGCGCCTCGCGCGCATCGGCCACCGAACAGATGTCGCCGTTGACGATCACCGGGATTGAGACCGCGTCCTTCACCCGGCGCACGAAGCTCCAGTCGGCGCTGCCGCGATACATCTGGTTGCGGGTGCGGCCATGGACGGTGACCAGCTTGGCGCCGAGGTCCTGGGCGATCTTCGCGAGGTCGGGGGCGTTGAGGCTGTCGAGGTCCCAGCCCATCCGCATCTTGACCGTCACCGGTGCCTTCACCGCGTCGACACAGGCGCGGATGATCGCGCCGGCATGGTCGAGGTCGCGCATCAGCGCCGAGCCGGCATCGCCGTTGGTCACCTTGCGGACCGGGCAGCCCATGTTGATGTCGATGATCGACGCGCCACGATCCTCGTTGAGCTTGGCCGCTTCGGCCATCTCGTGCGGCGTGCAGCCGACGAGCTGCATCGAGACGGGCTCCTCGATCGGATCCCAGGCCGCTTTCTGCACCGATTGCCGCGTCTCGCGGATCGCGGCGGCGCTGGCAATCATCTCGGTGACGTTGAGGCCCGAGCCGAAGCGCCGCACCGCGCGCCTAAACGGCAGGTCGGTAACGCCGGTCATCGGCGCGAGCAGCACCGGGGCTTTGACCGTTACGGGGCCGATCTGGATGGGGGCGAGTTCGCGCATCAATTCTGCCTGAAAATCAGGCAGCGCATGTAGCGATCCGGGGCCGGAAGGGCAAGGTCGCAGAAATGCCGGCACGCCGTGACATAGCATTGCCCGACCGCCGCAGGCCTACCGCTGCCCCGCAAACTTCGCTAGGCGCTCCGCCATGACCGCGTTCAGGACCGCCGCCATCCTCGTCGCCGCAGGCAGCGGCACCCGCGCCGGGGGCAGCCTGCCCAAGCAATATGCGCTGCTCGGCGGCAAGCCGCTGCTCGCTTATGCCCACCGGGCGCTGAGCAGCCACCCGAAGATCGACGCGGTGCTCACCGTGATCGGCGAAGGCCAGGAAGCGCTGCTCGAAGCCGCGCTGGGCACCACCCCGTTCGTCACCGGCGGCGCCACGCGCCGCGAGTCGGTGCGGAACGGACTGGAGGCGATGCTCGCCGGCAGCTTCACCCATGTCCTGATCCACGACGCCGCCCGGCCCTTTCTTCCGGCGCGGATCATCGACGACCTGCTCGCTAGCCTCGATGTCGAAGGCGGTGCGATCCCTGCCCTCCCCGTGACCGACACGCTGGTACGCGGCGAGAGCGCGCTGATCGGCGACACCGTGCCGCGCGCCGATCTCTACCGCGTCCAGACTCCGCAGGCCTTCGCCTTCGACACCATTCTCGATGCGCACCGCCGCTGGCCCGAAGATCAGGAGGCGACCGACGATGCCCAGATGCTGCGCGCGATCGGCGGCCAGGTCGCGCTCGTTCCCGGAGATCCGATGCTCGAAAAGATCACCCATCCCGCCGATTTCGCCGCCGCCGAGACGCGCCTGGCCGCCGCCATGCGGGTCCGCGCCGCCACCGGCTATGACGTCCATCGTTTCGCCGAGGGCGAGGCGCTGTGGCTCGGCGGCGTGCGCATTCCGCACAGCAAGGGCCTGTCGGGCCATAGCGACGCCGATGTCGCGCTCCACGCGATCACCGATGCGCTGCTCGGCACGATCGGCGCGGGCGATATCGGCATGCACTTCCCGCCCAGCGACCCGCAGTGGCGCGGGGCGGCCTCGGCTCGCTTCCTCGAACATGCGGCGTCGCTGGTCGCGGCCGAGGGCGGCATCCTCGACTTCATCGATCTGACCCTGATCTGCGAGGCGCCCAAGATCGGCCCGCATCGCGAGGCGATCCGCGCCTCGATCGCAGCGATCCTCGGTCTCGATCCGAGCCAGGTGAGCGTGAAGGCGACCACCACCGAACGCCTCGGTTTCACCGGCCGCGGCGAGGGCATGGCGGCGCAGGCTGTCGCCACGGTACGCGTGCCTGCAAGGAACTGACTCGTAACACCCTTCATCCAATGGCAAGGGGGCGCCATCATGGACACGATTCTTCCCACCGAGCTCGTAGAAGCCGCGCGTAAGGTCATCGACGCGAACCGCGCCGCCGGTCGCCGCGTCGCCGTCGCCGAAAGCTGCACCGGCGGCCTGGTCTCCGCCGCGCTGACCGAATTGCCGGGTTCGTCCGACGTCTTCGACGCCGGGTTCGTCACCTATTCCAATGACGCCAAGATGGACGTGCTGAAGGTGAGCCTCGATGTGCTCGAAACCTTCGGCGCGGTCTCGATCGCGGTCGCCTGGAGCATGGCGCAGGGCGTGCTGGAGCGGACCAAGGCCGATGTCGCGGTCGCGATCACCGGCATCGCCGGCCCGGGCGGGGCGACCGAGAACAAGCCGGTCGGCACCGTCGTGTTCGCCCAGGCGATCCGCGGCGCCGATCCCAAGCACGTCGTCGCCGACGCACGCCATTTCGAGGACAACGGTCGCGGCGGCATCCGCCTTCAGGCGGCGTTGTGCGCGCTCGACCTGTTGATGCCGTCGCCCGAGGTACCGGTCGAGGAACCCGAAGCCGCATAAAGCTTCGCCGCGCGCTCCTCGAAGGCACCGATCATCTTGCGGAGCGCGCGGTCGAACACCTGGCCGGCCAGCATCTCGAACACCCGGTTCTTGAACGCGAAGTCGACGCAGAAATCGACGTAACAGCCGCCCTGCCCGTCCGGCCGGAACTTCCAGTCGTTCGACAGGTGCTTGAGCGGCCCATCGACATATTCGACATGGACGGTCTCGGGCCGCGCCTTGGTGACGCGCGAGGTGAAGGTCTCGCGCAGCCCCTTGAAGCCGACGATCATGTCCGCGACCACCTGGGTCTCGCTCGACGAGCGTACGCGCATCGCGCTCACCCAGGGCAGGAACTCGGGGTAGCGCGCGACATCGGCCACCAGATCGAACATCTGTTCCGGCGTGTAGGGGAGTTGCCGGGTTTCGCTGTGCTTGGGCATCAGGCCTTGGCGCTCGCCTTCGCCAGCTTGGCCTCGCGGGCCGCGCGCATCTCGGCGAAATCCTCGCCGGCGTGATAGCTGGAACGCGTGAGCGGGGTCGAGGCGACCTGGAGGAAGCCCTTGGCCCGCGCGATCGCGCCATAGGCCTGGAAGTTCTGCGGGGTCACGAACTCCTCGACCTTGGCGTGCTTCGGCGTCGGCTGAAGATACTGGCCCATGGTGAGGAAATCGATGTCGGCCGAGCGCATGTCGTCCATCACCTGGTGCACTTCCAGGCGCTGCTCGCCCAGACCCAGCATGATGCCCGACTTGGTGAAGATCGACGGATCGAGCCGCTTCACCGTCTCCAGCAGGCGCAGCGACGCATAGTAGCGCGCGCCCGGACGGATCATCGGATAGAGCCTCGGGACCGTCTCGAGATTGTGGTTGTACACGTCCGGCCGCGCGGCGACGATCGCCTCGACGGCGGCTTCGTGCTTGTTGCGGAAGTCAGGCGTGAGGATCTCGATCGTGGTGGTCGGGCTCGCCTTGCGGATCGCCTCGATCACCTTGACGAACTGGCTGGCGCCGCCGTCGGGCAGATCGTCACGGTCTACCGAGGTGATGACGATATGCTCGAGACCCATCTGCACCGCCGCCTCGGCGACGTGCTGCGGCTCGAGCGGATCGACCTTGCGCGGCATGCCGGTCTTGACGTTGCAGAAGCGGCAGGCACGCGTGCACACGTCGCCCAGGATCATCACCGTTGCGTGCTTCTTGGTCCAGCACTCGCCGATGTTCGGGCAAGCGGCTTCCTCGCACACGGTCGTGAGGTTTTTCGAGCGCATCAGCGCACGGGTCTTGGCGAACCCTTCGGACGTGGGCGCCTTGACGCGGATCCAGTCGGGCTTGCGGAGGCGTTCGGGCCGGGCCAGCGGAGTCTGCTCGTTCATGGGGGGCAGATAGAGCGCCCGGACGCATTTCGCCAGTCCCGGAAATTGCGCATGGCGTTGCACGGAGCGTAAGCGCGCGATCGGCGTTGTCGCCGTCGACAATCTCCAGAAGGACGATTAGGCGAGGCATATGGCAGGATTTCAAGAACTGATCGGCGGCTATCACCGCTTCCGCACCGAAGGCTGGAGCCAGCAGCGCGCCCGCTGGGCCGAGCTGTCCGAGGGGCAGAGTCCCAAGGTGATGGTGATCGCCTGCTCGGATAGCCGAGTCGATCCGGCGCAGATTTTCGATACCTCGCCGGGCGAGATCTTCGTGGTGCGCAATGTCGCCAATCTCGTGCCGCCCTATGAGACCGATGGCGGACGCCACGGCGTCTCGGCCGCGCTCGAGTTCGCGGTGACACAGCTCAAGGTCCAGGAAATCGTGGTGATGGGGCACGGTGCCTGCGGCGGCGCGCACGCCGCGCTGACCGAACGCTTCGCCGATGCCGAGCAGGGCGAAGGCGGCTTCATCGCACACTGGGTCGACATGCTCGACGAGGCCCGTGACAAGGTCCGCGCCGAATTCGGCGAGGGTCCGGAGGCCGTGAAGGCGATGGAGCACGAGACCGTCCGAGTCTCGATGCGCAACCTGCGCACCTTCCCCTTTGTCGCCGAGCGCGAAGCGGCCGGCGACCTGACGCTCCACGGCGCCTATTTCGCGATCGCCGACGGCGTGCTCCACGTGATGGGCAACGACGGGACGTTCGCGGCGGCATAACCTTCTAAATCCTCCCCGGCACGGAGAGGGGGACCATGCGAAGCATGGTGGAGGGGCCGCCGCGGCAGCGGCGGTACAGCCGAAGCTCCAGGCACGCCCGCGCCTCCGGCGCGGCCCCTCCACCACCGCCTTCGGCGGCGGTCCCCCTCCCCGTGCCGGGGAGGAATTTAGCGCTAGAACTTCCCCAGCGCTTCGGTCGCCACCTTCACGACCTCCGGGTCGAGCTCCGGCGGCACCATCGGCACGTGTTTCTCCAGCTGCTCGGCGATGGCGGTCAGCGCCGCGATCCGCGCCGCCTTCTTGTTGTTCCCGTCGATCACCGTCCAGCGTGCATGCGGCGTATCGGTCTCGTGGAACATCTCGTGCATCGCATCGAGATAGTCCGCCCGCCGCGCGCGATTGCGAAAATCGTCCATGCCGGTCTTCCAGCGCTTCCAAGGATGGGTCAGCCGGTCGCGCAGCCTTTTGTCCTGAGTCTTCTGCGTCACATGCAGGAAGATCTTGATCAGCGTCGCGCCGTTGTTGACCTGCTGCGCCTCGAAATCGTTGATCTCGGCATAGCCGCGCCGCCAGTCGGTCTCGCTGGCATAGCCCTCCACCCGCTCGACCAGCACGCGGCCGTACCAGGTGCGGTCGAACACCGCGATGTTGTGCTGGGCGGGCAATCGCTGCCAGAACCGCCAGAGGAAGTGGTGCGAGAGTTCTTCCTGCGTCGGCGCAGAAATCGGCCACACCTCATAGTAGCGCGGGTCCCATTCGGCGGTGAGGCGCTTGATCACGCCCCCCTTACCCGCCGCGTCCCAGCCCTCGAACGCCACGATCGCGCGGCGCTTGTGGATGATATGCGCAGTCTGGATATGGCTCAGCCGCTTCTGCAGCTTGGCGAGTTCGATTTCGTAATCGCCGTCGAAGGGGTCGCCGGCCTCGTAGTCGGAAAGATCGATGGTCATGGGAGTCCCTAACGTGCAGGCGCGATCAAGGCTGCATCGACGCGGTTGGCGAGCGGGCGGCCGGCTTCAAAGTCGGCGATGCTGGCGAGCGTCGTCTCCGCGATCGCCGACAGCGCCTCCTCGGTGAGGAAGGCCTGATGGCCGGTGACCAGCACGTTGGGGAAGGTGAGCAGCCGCTGGAACTGATCGTCGGCGATGATCTCGTTCGACAGGTCCTCGAAGAACAGGTCGGCTTCCTGCTCGTACACGTCGAGCGCCACGGCGCGGATCTTGCGGGACTTCAGCCCCTCGATCAGCGCGGCCGTGTCGATCAGCGCGCCGCGGCTGGTGTTGACGATCACCAGCCCGTCGCGCGCCTCGGCGATCGCCTGCGCATTGATCAGCCGGTGGGTGTCGGGGGTGAGCGGGCAGTGTAGAGTGAGGATCTCGGCGGTGCGCAGCAGTTCCTCACGCGGCACATAGCGAACGCCGATCGCCTCTAGGTCGGGATCGGCGTGGAGATCGCTCGCCAGCACGGTGCAGCCGAAGCCGGCGCGCAGCGCGCGGGCGACCAGCGCGCCGATCTTGCCGGTGCCGATCACCCCGACGGTGCGGCCGTGCAGATTGCGACCGATCAGCCCGTCCAGCGCGAAGTTGTTTTCCCGCACCCGCGACCAGGCGCGGGGAATCTGGCGGTCCACCGCGAGCAGCAGCCCGATGGTGAACTCCGCCACCGCATGCGGCGAATAGGCGGGCACGCGCACCACGGTGATGCCCAGCCGCTCCGCCGCCGCAAGGTCGACATTGTTGAAGCCCGCGCAACGCAGCGCCACCAGCCGCACGCCGACCTTGGCCAGCGCCTCCAGCACGTCCGCATCGACGCCGTCATTGACGAACACGCAAACCGCCTCGTGCCCCGCCGCCAGCGTGGCGGTCAGCACATCGAGGCGGGGTTCGAGGAAGGTCAGGTCGTGGCCGAAGCGGGCGTTCGCCTCGGAAAGGAAGCGGCGGTCATAGGCCTTGGTGTTGAACACCGCGACGCGCATGACCGCCCCGCCCCGCTCAGCCGGCCTTGGGGCCGTCGACGCCCGGCGCCAGGCGGATGTGCAGTTCCTTGAGCTGCTTGTCGCTCACCGCGGACGGCGCGTGCATCATCAGGTCCTCGGCCTTCTGCGTCATCGGGAAGGCGATCACCTCGCGGATGTTCGGCTCGTCGGCGAGCAGCATCACGATGCGGTCGACACCCGGGGCCGAGCCGCCGTGCGGCGGCGCGCCGAACTTGAAGGCGTTGATCATGCCCGCGAAGTTGGTGTCGACATCCGCCTGCGTATAGCCGGCGATCTCGAACGCCTTGTACATGATCTCCGGCTTGTGGTTCCGGATCGCGCCCGAGGACAGCTCGATGCCATTGCAGACGATGTCGTACTGGTAGGCGAGGATGTCGAGCGGATCCTTGGTCTCCAGCGCCTCCAGCTCGCCCTGCGGCATCGAGAAGGGGTTGTGGCTGAAATCGACCTTCTTCGCGTCCTCGTCATATTCGAACATCGGGAAGTCGACGATCCAGCAGAACTCGAAGCGCTTCTTGTCGATCAGTTCCAGCTGCTCGGCAGCGCGGGTGCGCGCGAGGCCGGCGAGCTTGGCCGCCTGCGCTTCCTTGCCCGCGGCGAAGAAGATGCCGTCGTTCGGGCCCAGGCCCATCGCCTCGGCCATCGCCTTCATGCCGTCCTGGCCATGATTGTTGGCGATCGGGCCGCCGAACACGCCGTCCTTCTGCGTCGCATAGCCGAGGCCGGGGAAGCCTTCGCTCTGCGCCCAGCTGTTCATGTCGTCGAAGAACTTGCGGCTCTTCTCGTGCGTGCCCGGCGCCGGGATCGCGCGGACGACGTCGCCGCCCTCGACGATCGAAGCGAAGCGGCCGAAGCCCGAGCCCTTGAAGAACTCCGACACGTCGGTGATGACCAGCGGGTTGCGCAGGTCCGGCTTGTCGTTGCCGTACTTGAGCATCGATTCGCGATACGGGATGCGCTTGAACGGCAGCGCGCTGACGCTGCGGCCCATGCCCTCCCAGTCGGCGAATTCCTCGAACACGCCGTGGAGCACCGGCTCGATCGCGGCGAACACGTCGTCCTGGGTGACGAAGCTCATCTCGAAATCGAGCTGGTAGAATTCGCCCGGCGAGCGATCGGCGCGGGCGTCCTCGTCGCGGAAGCAGGGGGCGATCTGGAAATAGCGGTCGAAGCCCGCCACCATCAGCAGCTGCTTGAACATCTGCGGCGCCTGCGGGAGCGCATAGAACTTGCCCGGATGGACGCGGCTGGGGACGAGATAGTCGCGCGCGCCCTCGGGGCTCGACGCGGTGAGGATCGGGGTCTGGAACTCGGTGAAGCCCTGGTCGATCATCCGGCGGCGGAGTGACGCGATCACGTTCGAGCGCAGCAGGATGTTCTTGTGGACCTTCTCGCGGCGCAGATCGAGATAGCGGTTCCGCAGGCGGATCTCTTCGGGATATTCCTGCTCGCCGAACACCGGCATCGGCAGATCGGCGGCGGCCGACTGGACGGTCACCTCGGCGGCGCGGACCTCGATCTCGCCGGTCGGCAGGTTCGGGTTCACCACGCTGGCATCGCGCGCGACGACCGTGCCGGTGACGGTGATCACCGATTCGGAACGCAGCGACTCGATCGCCTCGAAGGCCGGGCCGCTCGCGTCGGTGACGATCTGGGTGATCCCGTAATGGTCGCGCAGGTCGACGAACACCAGGTCGCCATGGTCGCGCTTGCGGTGCACCCAGCCCGACAGGCGGACGGTTTGCCCGACGTCCGCGGAGCGAAGCTGGGCGCAGGTGTGGGTGCGATAGGCGTGCATATTGCGGTTCTTCTCACCTTGTCGTCATCGCCGCCCGGTGGGGCGGTGCCGGATCGGGCCGGCGCGACGATATTGAAACACTATGACCGCGCGCATTCCGGTCACACCCCACTTTTGTCAACCCGAAGACCGGTATATGGGCATCCGATGCACATTCATGGTCTGATCGAAGATAGCGTCACCCTCGCCGATCTCTGCAAACGCCTCGCGAAGTCCGACTTCATCACGGTCGATACCGAGTTCATGCGGGAAAACAGCTACTGGCCCGAGCTCTGCCTGATCCAGGTGGCGAACGACAAGGAGGCCGCGGCGATCGATCCGATGAACCCGGATCTCGACATGGGGCCCCTGCTCGACCTGCTCGTCAAGAATGAGGACGTGCTCAAGGTGTTCCATGCCGGCGGCCAGGACATCGAGATCGTCTACAACCTCACCGGCAAGACCCCGCACCCGATGTTCGACACCCAGGTCGCCGCGATGGCGCTCGGCCAGGGCGAGCAGATCGGCTATTCCAACCTCGTCGACACATATCTCGGCATCGTCGTCGACAAGGGCGCCCGCTTCACCGACTGGGCGCGCCGCCCGCTCGACAAGCGCCAGATCGACTATGCCATCGCCGATGTCACCCACCTCTCCGCGATCTTCCCCAAGATGCTGGAGAAGCTGCGCAAGTCCGGCCGCGGCGTGTGGCTGGACCAGGAGATGGAGCGCATCTCCGACCCCGAGAACTACCGCAACGATCCCGACCAGGTGTGGCAGCGCGTCCGCATCAACAGCCGCAAGCCCGAGGTGCTCGGCCGGCTCAAGGCGCTGGCCCGCTGGCGCGAGCTGGAAGCGCAGGGCAAGGACCTGCCGCGCGGCCGCATCGTCAAGGACGAGACGCTCGCCGACATCGCCGCCAACCCGCCGCGCAAGCAGAGCGATCTCGCCAAGGTGCGCGGCCTCTCTGCCGCCTGGGCGGGCAACGATATCGGCGGACGGATGATGGCGGCGATCGCCGAGTCGAAGCCGATGCCGGCCGACGAGATGCCCGGCCGCGAGGAGCGCAAGCCGTCGCTCGGCAAGGACGGCGCGCTGGTCGCCGATCTGCTCAAGCTGCTGCTCAAGATCCGCGCAAAGGAAGTCAACGTCGCCCCCCGCCTGCTCGCGCGGTCGGAGGATCTCGAGGCGCTCGCCGCCGGGGTCCGCAAGGACCTGCCGATCCTCGAAGGCTGGCGTTACGAGCAGTTCGGACGCGATGCGCTCGCGCTGGTGGAAGGCCAGCTCGGCTTCGCGGTGCGCAACGGCAAGCTCAAGATGACCCGCACGGAGGACCCGGCGTGATCCGCGCCCTCACCTTCCTCGCCCTTGCCGGTGCCGCCGCCGGCTGTGCGCCGCAGAAGAAGGCCGAACCGATGCCCGCGATGGTCGAATGCGACGCCAACCGGGTGCTGGACCTCAAGGGCAAGCAGCGCTCGCCCGCGATCGAGGCCGATGCGCTGGCCCGCTCGGGCGCCAAGCGCGTGCGCTGGATCGAGCCGGGCTCGGCGGTGACGATGGACTTCCGCATCGACCGGCTGAACCTCCACGTCGACGCGGCCGGCACGATCACCGACGCCCGCTGCGGCTGAGGCCCCTCAGCGAACCGCCCGGCCTGCCGCGAGCGCGCGCTCCCGCGCCTCGCGGTGGTCGATGCGCTTGGGCGGATAGGCGGCAGGGCGGCATCCGGCCGCATCCGGATCGTGGATCGCGGCGTCGGGCAGCTTGGCTAGTTCGGGCACCCATTGCCGGATATAGCCCGCCGCATCGAACTTCTCGGACTGGGTGAGCGGTGCCATCACCCGGCTCCACTGGCTCGAATCGACGCCCGATCCCGAGACCCACTGCCAGTTGACCGCGTTGTTGCCGTAATCGGCGTCGACCAGCGTGTCCCAGAACCAGCGCTCGCCCTCGCGCCAGTCGATCAGCAGATGCTTGATCAGGAAGCTGGCAGCGATCATCCGCACGCGGTTGTGCATCCAGCCGGTCGCCCAGAGCTGGCGCATGCCCGCGTCGACGATCGGGTAGCCGGTCTGGCCGCGCTGCCAGGCGCGCAGATCGGCCTTGGCATCCCGGCCGCTCCGCCATTCCATCTTGTCGAAGGCGGAACGGCCGTTCTTGGCGGCATAGTCGGGGAACTGGCAGATCAGGTTCTGGGTGAAGTCGCGCCAGCCCAGCTCGCGCAGATACTCCTCCACCTGCCCGCCCGCATCCTCCACTGCATGCCAGACCTGCGCCGGGGAGACCTCGCCGAAATGGAGGTGCGGCGAGAGGCGCGAGCTGCCTTCGATCGAGGGCAGGTTGCGGGTATCGTCATAGCGCGCGGCGTGGTCCTGAAAGCGCCGCAGCCGCTTGTGCGCCCCGGCCTCGCCCGGTGTCCATTCCTCGCGGAAGCCGCCGGCCCAGTCGGGCTTGGTCGGGAGCAGGTCCCAGTCTTCCAGCTTGTCGCTCTTCGGCCATTTGGACGGTGCATCGATCTTCGACGGAACGCGGGTAGGCGGCGCCGGGGGCAAGCGTTCGCGGAGCGCTCGCCAGGAGGGCGTGAAGATCTTGTAGGGCTTGCCGGCGCCCGTCGTCACCGAACCCGGCGGCAGCAGATAATTGCCGTCGTGGCAGCACAATTTCAGTTGCTTGGCGACCGCCCGCTCGGCATTGCGCCACCAGGGCTCGTAATGGCGGATGCAGTGGATCGTCGTCGCGCCGGTCTCCTCGGCAAGCTGCGCCAGTGCCTCCTCGCTCTTGCCGCGCCGCAGGATCAGCCGCGATCCTTTATCACGCAGCGCCGCGTCGAGCGCCGCCAGGCTGTTGTGCAGCCACCAGCGCGAGGCGCCGCCCATCGCGCGGTGCTTGGCGGTCTCGTCGTCGAGCACATAGACCGGGACGACCGGGCCTTCCTCGATCGCGGCCAGGAGCGCAGGTTGGTCGGCAAGGCGGAGGTCGCGGCGGAGCCAGAGCAGGACGGGGGCAGGCATGGGCGCACAAACGCGCAAGTCTCGCGAAAGGCGACCTGTCCGCTGGAACAGGGGGTACGGACCCGATCGCCGCGCCGATGCGTTACGGGCCCGTCATCATTCAAGGGGTACCCATGCAGTTCCGATCGGCGGCAATGGTCGTCAATACCAAGTCCCGCCACGGCCAGGACTGGTTCGACCGCGCCTGTGCCCGCTTCGGCGAGCAGGACATGCCGGTCGACGCGCATGCCGTCGACGATCCCGACCGGCTAGAGGCGGTGCTGGAGGAGGTGCTGGCGAAGAAGCCCGAGCTGGTGATCCTGGGCGGCGGAGACGGCACGATCAGCGGCCTGGTAGACACGCTGGTCGGCAAGGGCGTGACGCTGGGCGTGCTTCCCTTGGGGACCGCGAACAGCTTCGCGCGGTCGCTGGGCATTCCGCTCGACGTGGACGGCGCCATCGACGCCATTCTGCAGGGGCGGCCCAAGCGGATCGACCTCGGCATGATCGACGACGACTATTACGCCAGCACCGCCGCGATCGGCCTGTCGCCGCAGATCGCCCAGACCGTGCCGCACAACGCCAAGCGCTGGTTCGGGCGGATGGGGTATCTCAGCTGGGCCGCGCTGCAATTCGTGAAGTTCAAGCCGTTCACGGTGATCGTCGGCGAAGGCGCCAGCGCCCAGCGGCTTCGCGCGGTGGAGGTGCGGATTTCCAACGGCCCGTTCCATGGCGGTACCGAGCTGGTCGACGAAGCCGGGGTCGCCTCGGGCGAGATCGTGGTGCAGGTGGTGAAGGGCCCGACCAAGTCACGGCTGGTGCGGAACTGGGCGGCCTCGGTGCTGCGGCTGGAGGCGCGCAAGGAGGATACGGTGACGTTCCGCGGACAATCGCTGCGCGTGGCGACCGAGCCGTCGCTGCCGATCTCGATCGACGGCGAGGTGCTGGCGAAGACTCCGGTGACGGCGAAGGTGGCGCCGGCGGTGATCGATGTGATGGTACCGGTGGAGTCCAAGTAGCTTCGCAGAGTCACCCTCACCCTTCCCACCGCCTTCGGCGGCGGGCCCCTTCCCTCTCCCGCAGGCGGGAGAGGGAGTTGAGCTGCAATCCCTCTCCCGCCTGCGGGAGAGGGAGGGAGCCGCGAAGCGGCGGAAGGGTGAGGGTGAGTCGGGCTAGATCACCCCAACCGCGCCAGAGCTGCCGAAAGCCGCTCGGCTTCGGCCGCCTTCTCGGCATGGTCCGCCCGCGCCTTCTCGACCGCCTCGGGCTTGGCCCGCTCGACGAAGCTCGGGTTGCCAAGCCGCCCGGCAAGCCCGTCGCGCTCCTTCTCGGCCGCGGCGATCGCCTTGGTCAAGCGGGCACGCTCGGCCTCCAGGTCGACCACGTCGCCCAGCGGCATCACGAAGGTCGCCTCGTCCACCACCAGCTGCAGCGCCCCGCCCGCGGGCGCATCGCCCTGCGCCTGGTCGACGCGCCCGAGCCGCGCCAACGCAGCGTCCTGCCGCGCGAGCCGGGCAACCGTATCCGCCGAAGCATCGCGGACGTGCAGCGCAAGGCGCGCGCCCGGTGGCACGTTGAGCTCGGTCCGCGCCGCGCGGATCTCGCTCACCAACCGGATCAGCCAGTCGATCTCCTGCGCCGCCTTCGGATCCAGCGCGCGGGCATCCGCCATCGGCCACTTGGCCACGATCAGGTCATGCTCGCGCGGGCCCATCTTCGACCACAGCTCCTCGGTGATGAAGGGCATGAACGGGTGGAGCATCACGAGGATCTGGTCGAGCGCCCAGCCTGCAACCGAGCGAGTCTCGTCCGCGTGCGCGGCGTCGACGCCCTCGCCCTGCAGCACCGGCTTGATCAGCTCGAGATACCAGTCGCAGAAGCGGCTCCAGACGAACTGGTAGATGCTGTTCGCCGCCTCGTCGAAGCGCAGGTCGGCCAGCGCGAGGTCCAGCGCCTGCACCGTCGCGATGGTTTCCGCGATGATCCAGCGGTTTACCGCCAGCTCCGCAGTCGGCGCCTCAAGATGCTTGCTGGCCGCGATCCCATTCGCCTGGCAGAAACGCGCGGCGTTCCAAAGCTTGGTCGCAAAGTTGCGATAGCCCTCGAGCCGCTTCTCATCCATCTTGATGTCGCGGCCCTGGCTTTCCATCGCCGCCATGAAGAAGCGCAGCGCATCGGCGCCATACTTGTCGATCATCCCCAGCGGATCGACCGTGTTGCCCTTGGACTTGGACATCTTCTGGCCGTCCGCAGCGCGAACGAGACCGTGCAGATACAGGGTCTTGAACGGCACTTCCTTCATGAAGTGCAAGCCCTGCATCATCATCCGCGCATCCCAGAAGAACAGGATGTCGAAGCCAGAGATGAGCACGTCGTTCGAATAGCGCCCGCCGAGCGTGGGATCGGTGTTCTCGGGCCAGCCGAGCGTCGCGAACGGCCACAGTGCGGAGGAGAACCAGGTGTCCAGCACGTCGGAATCGCGGGTGAGCGCAACGCCCTCCCCGGCCTGCGCCTGCGCCTCTTCCTCTGTCTCGGCGACATAGGCCTTGCCGTCGGCATCGAACCACGCCGGGATGCGGTGGCCCCACCAGAGCTGGCGGCTGACGCACCAGGGCTGGATGTTCTCCATCCAGTTAAAATACGTCTTTTCCCAGCTCTTCGGCACGATCTTGGTCGCGCCCGAGCGCACCGCCTCGATCGCCGGCTTGGCGAGCGTCGCGGCGTCGACATACCATTGATCGGTCAGCCAGGGCTCGATCACCTGGCCCGAGCGGTCGCCATAGGGCGTCTGGATGGTGCGCGGCTCGGCGTCATGCTCGGCGCCTTCCTTGTCGACAAAGGGCACCAGGAAGCCCTCGTCCTTCAGCCGCGCGACGATCGCCTCGCGCGCCTCGAAGCGATCGAGCCCGATCAACTCGGCGGGCACCAGCCCGTCCTGCGTCTGGCAGATCGCCGCCTTGGCATCGAGCATGTTGAGCATCTCGCCGGCCTTGATCCCGGCGCGAACACCCACTTCAAAGTCGTTGAAATCATGGCCCGGCGTGATCTTCACCGCGCCCGAACCCAGCGCCGGATCGGCATGCTCGTCGCCGACGATCGGGATCAGGCGACCGGTGATCGGCAGCTTGACCTGCTTGCCGATCAGCGCCTTGTAGCGTTCGTCCTCTGGGTGCACGGCGACGGCCATGTCGGCGAGCATCGTCTCGGGCCGCGTCGTCGCGACCTGGATGAAGCCCGAACCGTCCGCCAGCGGATAGCGCAGGTGCCAGAAATTGCCGCGGACTTCCTTGGTCTCGACCTCTAGGTCGGAGATCGCGGTCCCGAGGCCCGGATCCCAGTTCACCAGCCGCTTGTCACGATAGAGCAGGCCTTGGCGATGCAGCTCGACGAACACCTTGAGGACGGCCTTGGAGAAGCCCTCGTCCATGGTGAAGCGCTCGTTGGCCCAGTCCATCGAGCAGCCGAGCCGGCGCAGCTGGCGGGTGATCTGCCCGCCGCTCTCCGCCTTCCATTCCCACACCTTGTCGACGAACGCCTCGCGGGTGAAGTCGGTGCGCTTCTGCCCGGCGGCGTTGAGCTGGCGCTCGACCACCATCTGCGTCGCAATGCCGGCATGGTCGGTGCCGACCACCCAGCGCGCATCCTTGCCCTTCAGCCGCGCGTGGCGAACGAGGATGTCCTGCAGCGTGTTGTCGAGCGCGTGGCCGATGTGCAGGCTGCCCGTCACGTTGGGCGGCGGGTTGACGATCGTCCAGGGCTCGGCGCCCTCGCGCTCGGGGCGGAACAGGCCTTCGTCTTCCCAATGGGCGTACCAGCGGGATTCGATGTCGGCGGGGTCGAAGGTCTTGGGGAGTTCGGTCATGATGCAGGGGCTTTAGCGTCGCCCCTGCCCTGCGCACAACCCTTGGGCGTCGGCTCAGCTGAGGTTGCTGAGCACCTTGTCGACGCGGTCCAGCGTGAACGGCTTGGAGAGCACCGGCCGGTCGCGATGCGATTGGGCGATGCTGTCGTCGGCGCCGCCGGTGGCAAGCACGAAGGGGATGCCCAGTTCGGCCAGCTTGTCGGCGATCGGCCAGCTCTGCTCGCCGCCCCGCAGGTTCACGTCAAGGATCGCCGCATCGATGCCGCCGGCTCCGATCCGGTCGAGCGCCTCCGCGACATTGTCCGCCGTGCCCGCCGGCACGCGGTCCAGTGCATCGAGGAAATCCTCGAGCATCATGGCGATCAACGGCTCGTCTTCGACGATGAGAATGTTACGCGGACCCTGCATGCTACCCCCTTTGCAGGAAAAGTTGTTTCGTGCCAAGCACTTATTTGACCACCAAGATCTCCTGAACCGCTTCTGCAAGTTGTTGCACGGAAAAGGGTTTCGGGAGAAAGGCGACATTGTCGAGATCGATCGAACGGCGCAATTGTTCCTCGGCATAGCCGGACATGAACAGGATCGGCAGGTCGGGCCAGCGCTCGCGGACCTTGCGCGCCATGCTGGGTCCATCCATCACCGGCATCACCACGTCGGAAACCAGCAGGTCCGGTTTCTCCATGGTCTCGATCGTTTCAAGCGCGACTTCGCCATTTTCGGCGGTGACCACCGAATAGCCTTGCCGGGTCAGCGCGCGCTCGGCGATCGCGCGGACCATGTCCTCGTCCTCGACGACGAGGATGGTGCCGGTGCCCCATAGATCGGCCGGCTTTTCCTTGACCACCGGCAGCTTGGCCACCGCCGCCTCGGGCGCGGTGTGCACCGGCAGGTAGATCGTGAAGGCCGCGCCGCCGCCGGGATTGTTTTCGGCGAAGATATAGCCGCCCGACTGCTTGATGATGCCATAGACGGTCGACAGGCCGAGCCCGGTGCCTTTGCCCACTTCCTTGGTGGTGAAGAAGGGCTCCCAGATCTTGGGGAGAATCTCGGGCGGAATGCCCGTGCCGGTGTCCGAGATGCGCAGCGCGGTATAGTCGCCGATCGGCAGCACATCGTCGTCCATCCGCCGGACATCGGCGGAGGAGACCGCCAGCGTCTCGATCGTCAGCGAGCCCCCGCCGCTCGGGTTCTTGCTGAGCATCGAATCGCGGGCGTTGACCGCGAGGTTGACCACCACCTGTTCGAGCTGCCCTGGATCGGCGCGCACCGGCCCCAGGTTGCGGCCATGCTTGACGTCGAGCGACACCGTCTCGCCGAGCAGCCGCTTGAGCAGGTTGGAAACCTCGGAGATGATGTCCGGCAGCTGCAGCACCTGCGGCCGCAGCGTCTGCTGGCGGGAGAAGGCGAGCAGCTGGCGGGTCAGGCTCGCGGCACGGTTCGAGTTGGCGCGGATCTGCTGAATGTCGTCATAGTCGCTGTCGCCGGGCGAATGGCGCATCAGCATCAGGTCGCAATGGCCGATGATCGCGGTGAGAATGTTGTTGAAATCGTGCGCCACGCCCCCGGCGAGCTGGCCCACCGCCTGCATCTTGGTCGCCTGCGCGATCTGGCGCTTGAGCTTGCCCTCCTCGCCCGAGTCCCGCAGGCTCAGCAGCACCGCCGCATCGCCCAGCCCCCGCGCGCCGGCGATGGTGATCGCCACCGGCTCTTCCGAGGCATCCTTCAGCCGGACGGTGATCTCCAGCGATTGCGGCGCGCCGCCGGCGAAGCGGCGGACGGCATCCGCCAGCGTCGCCTTGTCCTCGCGCACCACCAGGTCGCCCGGATAGAGCGGCGGCGCGGCGGGGTTCACCCGCGCGGTGCGGACGAACGCCTCGTTCATCGTCAGGAAGCGACCGTCGCGGTCGATCAGCGCGAGACCGGTGGGCAGCAGCGAGATCAGCGAATGGACATGCGCGGACGCGCTGCCGGCCAACGCGGGGCTGGCGATCGCGGTCGGCTCCTCGTCGAGCAGCGCGACGAGCAGCGGCGCCTCGTCGCCTTCGAGGAACGGGATCTGGAGGACGCGCAGCGGCGTGCCTTCCATGCCTTCGCGCTGGAACCGCACCTGCCCGATCGAATCCGTGATCAGCAGCCCGGCAAAGTCGCGGCCGTCGGCGACGGCATCGGCGCTGCCGAGCGCGCGATGACGGAAGACGCGGTTGGCCGAGCGGATGCGGCCATCGGGCGCCACCAGCACCACCATCACGCCTGCCCCACCCAGCCGATCGCCGGTCGGTCCCGCGAGCAGACCCTGCACCTGCACCGCCAGGTCGAGCGCGTGGATGCCGATGAACCGCCACACCAGCGATTCGTCGCCGACGCGGACCACCCGCACCGCCACCTGCGCGCCGAACACCTGGATGTCGCTGCAGCGGCTCTCGCCGTCGCGCCAGGCGGCGCGCGCGCAGGCACCAAGCGCCCGCTCGCCCTCGTCGCCGATCGGCAGGTTGGGCGGGGTCGGCCAGCCGCCGAACAATGCCTCGTACCGCGGGTTGGCGCACACCATCCGGCCGCTGCGATCGGTCACCGCCAGCGCGTCGTCGCTGGCCGAGGCGAGCGCATGGGCGATCGCCCAATCGGTATAGCGTTCGATGCTGGTCGTCGGCGAGCGGAACAGCCGCCCCAACGCCAGCATCACCCCGGCGGCCAGCAGCGCTGCGGCGAGAAAACCCATCGCGATCACGCGATCGTTGAGGCTGGTGAGGATGATGCCCGCCGCTGCAACACCGGTCACCACCACCGCCACGATCGGCAGCAGCAGCGACGGCTTCGGCAATTCGGCGTCGGGCAGACTAGCCATGGTGCACCGATGTTCCGTCCCCGCGCCAGCGTCAAGCGCCCATTCGTCCGCGCGAAGCGCCCGGCGCGCCTTGGCACGATCAAGCGGGTGCGCGGCCGCAGAACGTCAGCCGAGCGCCCGGAACTATATCGAGATCGAAACAAACGGCGCTGCAGCACGGGCGCGTTTGAATCGCCGTGTCACGCTGATGTTACGAGCGACGCAGGTGCAGCATTGCCGCGGTCGCGCGCGACAGTTTGATCTATCGCATCGGGAACGGAGCGTTCCGATGTGCACCGGCTGCTCGGCGCCCCTCTATCCTTGCGGCCTCGCCGCGCGTCCGCCGCGCCGCCAACTATAGCTGGGACAGGGACCATGTACGACCTTACGCAGACGACATTTCTCTTTTCCTATTTCGTGAACGCGGGCGCGCAGGTCACCGGCACCGCGCCGCAGATCGCCGCCTTTCTCGATCTCGCGCTCGATCAAGGCGGCAACTGGAGCAACGGCACCCAAACCTTCACGGTCAGCGGGCTGCTCGACAAGATCGGCGACCAATTGATCGGACAGGACTGGAAGGTCGCCTGGGGACCGGCGGTCTACCAAAGCCGGCAGGATGCCCGCGCCGACAATGCGATGGCCGTCCTCCACAGCGCCTCGCAGGACCTCTATGTCGTGGCGATCGCCGGCACCGATCCCAACGACGCCTATGATTGGCTCAAGGAGGATTTCCCCGTCGGCCCCAACGACATGGTCGATTTCCCGCTCGCCGACCCGGCGATCCCGCCGGTGGGTCACAAGGCCGATGCAACCCGATCGCAGGTCTCGCTGGGCACGGCGCGGGGGCTCCACCATCTGCTCGAAAACCTGATCGATCAGGACGGCAACAAGGCGTCGCTGATCGCCTATCTGCAGACGCTGGTCCCGAGCGGCACCGGCACGCCGCGGATCATCTTCGCCGGTCACAGTTTGGGCGGCGCGTTGTCCGCCGCGTTGCCGTTGCAGGTCCTGTCGATGATCGAGGGCTGGACGTGGACGAGCCAGGGCGGCGCGGTCAACATCCTGCCGACCGCCGGACCGACGCCCGGCAACGCGGTGTTCGCCGATGCCTGGGGCGCGGCCTTCCCGGCGGCGCCGATCGCGGGCATCAATACCGGCAACCAGGTGTCAGCGCTCAATGTCCCCATCGCCAACGACAAGGATCTCGTTCCGCACGCCTGGACTGCCATCTACGCAACGACGCCGGACAGCGCCGATCCCTTCTATTTCTTCGATTTCAGGCCGCTGGCGCAGACGCTGCAGTCGCTGACGGTGACGATCGGCCCAGGCCTGTGCGACGTCGTGCACCACTTCGCCGCGCGTGCGCAGACCGACGGCAACGGCGCCAACGCCGCCGTGCTGCCCGGACGCACCTGGCTGCCTGCGAGCTTCCCCATCAGCTATTTCGACAAGGATACCGGGACTTTCAGCTCCTATTCCCTCCCGACCGGCGAGGTCATCGATCCCTTCACGCTGCTGAAGGTGGTCGGCAACGTCCATGTCTGGGGCTATTTCCCCTTCTTCGGGATCAAGGCCACAGACCTGCCCTTCCCGACGGCCGTGGAGCAGGGCCAGAGCGTGTTCGGGACAGCGCAGGTGATCACACCCGAAGCGGTGTAGCGAAAGCGGCGGCAGCCGCGGTCAGTCGATCGCGGCTGCGGCAGCCCGCGCACGTTGTCGCCGCCGCCATTTCCCGGCGATCCACCAGCGCCAGAGCAACGCGCTGCCGACATACCCCAGCAGCGCCAGCGCGGCGGTGAGCGTCAGCAGCCCCACCAGAATGGCGGGACCGATATCCTGCAACAGCCAGTCGAGCCAGGTCGGGCCGGCGGCCGCCGTCACGGCCGAACCGGGGCCGAGGATCGTGCTGCCGACCCAGTAGGCAGCGAGCCATAGCGGCGGCGTCGTCAACGGATTGGTGAAGAACGTGGTGGCCGCCGCCGCCGGAATATTGGCACGCAGCGGCAGCGCAAGGAACGCCGAGGCCGGGATCTGCCCCATCGGCACGAGAATGCCGGTGACCATGCCAAGCGCGACGCCACGCGGTACCGAGCGGCGGGTAAAGCGCCACAGCGAGCTGTGCATCACCCGGCTCGCGACCGGCTTCAGCCAGCGATTGGTCTCGATCGATTCCCGGCTGGGGATCGCCTTGTCCGCCAGGCGACGCAGGCGGCCCGGCGCGGCCATCTCAGCCGCGGTCGCGGAGGATGCGCGACTGTTCGCGCTTCCAGTCGCGTTCCTTGATGGTCTCGCGCTTGTCATGCGTCTTCTTGCCCTTCGCCAGCGCCAGCTCGACCTTCGCCCGTCCCTTGCCGTTGAAATAGACCGACAGCGGGACCAGCGTCATGCCCTCGCGGGCGACGGCGCCGTGCAGCTTGTTTATCTCGCGCTCGTGAAGGAGCAATTTACGCGGCCGCTTCGCCTCGTGGTTGAAGCGATTGCCGTGGCTGAACTCGGGGATGTTGGCGTTGACCAGCCACACCGCCTCGTCCTTCACCTCGGCATAGGCTTCGGCGATCGAGCCCTCGCCGAAGCGCAGCGACTTCACCTCGGTCCCGGTCAGCACCAGGCCGGCTTCATAGGTCTGTTCGATGAAATAGTCGAAGCGGGCGCGCCGGTTCTCGGCGACGGTCTTCACTTTGTCGAAGGTAGCGGGACGCGGACGGGCCATAAGACCGCGGGATGTAGGGACGCGCAGCCCGGAGCGCCAGCCGTTTGTTGGCGCTCCGGGCCGAAGGTCAGAGAAGCCCGGCGAATTCCAGCGCGGCGTCGACCGCCTTGCGGCTCGCTTCGCCCGCTTCGGTCATCGGCAGGCGAAGTTCCTGCGGGAAGCCCGGGCGCACCCGGCCCATCGCGTACTTCACCGGACCCGGCGAGGCATCGGTGAACATCGCGATGTGGAGCGGATAGAGCCTGTCGTGGAGTTCGAGCGCCTTGGCATTGTCGCCCGCCGCCCAGGCGGCGTGGAACTCTGCGCACAGCTTGGGCGCGACATTGGCCGTCACGGAGACGCAGCCCACCCCGCCCATCGCATTGAACGCCAGCGCGGTCTCGTCATTGCCCGAGAGCTGGACGAAGCCGGTGCCGCAGCCCGCGCGCTGTTCGGAGACGCGGCTGAGGCTCCCGGTCGCGTCCTTCACGCCGACGAACGTCTCCGGAAACGCCTTAACGATCCGCGCCATGGTGGCGGGCTGGATGTCGGTCACGGTGCGGCCGGGCACGTTGTACAGCACGATCGGCAGGTCGGTCGCCTCGGCCACCGCGGCGAAGTGACGGAAGATGCCTTCCTGGCTCGGGCGATTGTAATAGGGCGGTACCATCAGCGCGGCGTGGGCCCCTGCATCCCTGGCGGCATGGACGTTGTCGATCGCCACCTTGGTGTCATTGGAACCGGCCCCGGCGAGGATCTTCACCCGGCCTTTCGCCTGATCGGCACAGACCCGCACGATGTGGAAATGCTCGTCTTTGGGCATGGTCGCGGCCTCGCCGGTGGTGCCGCAGGGCACCAGCGCCGACGAGCCTTCGGTAATCTGCCATTCAACGAGCGCGCGGAAATCCTCCTCCGCGAACGCGCCGTTGCGGAACGGCGTGACGAGCGCAGGGATCGATCCAGAAAACATCGCGCGGAATCATCCTCTTTTTTCGGTAGAAACGGGGTGGCAGATACGGGCGGATCTCCTATCATGTCCAGATGGTCGGTACGGTACTCAAAGGCGCGTTGGTGTTCGCCGGTGTTTCGGGACTGGCGGCCTCCTCGCAGGTGACCCCTGCGATGCTGGCGGCCCTGGCGGGCGGCTTCGTGCCGCAGGCGCAGGCGCAATATGATCCGGTGAACACGGCGCTGGTCGAATGGAAGCGACTGCAGCAATCGGACAATTACGCCTTTTCCGACTATGCCAATTTCCTGCTCGCCCATCCCGGCTGGCCCGGCGAGAAGAGCCGGCGCGCGGCCGCCGAGACGATCCTCGACAGCGGCGCGACCATGCCGGACCTCGCCGTTCGCTTCTTTACCCGCTTCCCGCCGATCACCCCGGCCGGCCGGCTGCGCTATGCCGAGGCGCTCGCCGCCACCGGCCGCCGCGCCGAGGCGGAGGACCAGGCCCGCCGTGCCTGGCGCGCCGGCATCCTGCGCACCGTAGACGAGAGCAAGCTGCTCGCCTCGTTCGGCACCGCACTCCGGCCTGCGGACCATGACGCGCGCGAGGACATGCTGCTCTGGCAGGGCGCGACGAGCATCGCGACGCGACAGCTGGTCTATACCTCGCCCGAGCTGCGCCCGGTGTTCGACGCGCGGATCGCCTATCGCACCAACGCCTATGATGCGGCGACCAAGGCGAGCCTCGCGGAGGCGCGCGGCGGCGCCGACCATGGCTATATCGCCGATCGCGCGCGCTGGCTGGGGCAAACCGGCCAGACCCAGCTGATGCGCTCCTACCTCGCCCAGCCGCGCCGCATGGCCGGCTTCCCCGGCGATCCGGAGAAATGGTACGAAGTGCTGCTCGCGGCCGCGCGGGGCGCGCTGGCGGACGGGCAGTACGACCTCGCCTATCGCATCGCCTCGCAGGTCGACGACGCCTTCCCCTCCGGCACCGACGTCAGCGAACTCTCGCTCGGGGTGCGCGACGATTATACCAGCCTCACCTGGCTCGCCGGCACGGTGGCGCTCTACAATCTCGGCCGCCCGAGCGATGCCGTGGGCATGTTCGCCCGCTACGGTCATGGGTCGAAGACGCCGGGCACGCAGTCCAAGGGCCTGTATTGGGCCGGGCGCGCTGCCGAGGCGGCAGGCAATGCGACCAGCGCGCGCACCTATTATGCGAGCGCCGGTGGCTTCCCGGACCTGTTCTACGGACAGCTTGCGGTCGAACGGCTCGGCCAGCCGCTGCGGGGCCCGCGCGATCTCACCGGCAAGACTGCGTCCCCGGGGGCCCGCGATGCCTTTTATCGCAGTGAGCTGGTCCGCGCCGCCCAGCTGCTCGGCCAGATGGGCAATCGCAGCGACCAGAGCCTGTTCCTCCGCAAGATCGCCGAGGACGCGACGACCGAGGACGACCACCTCCTCGCCGCCGATCTCAGCCGCACCCTCGGACGGCCCGATCTGGGCGTGATGGTCGGGCGCAGCGCGCTGCAGAACGGCCTGTCGGACTATAGCGCCGCCGGCTACCCCTCGGTGAAGGTGCCCGAGGGGCAGCGCGATTACTGGACGATCATCCACGCGATCGCCCGCCAGGAAAGCCAGTTCAACCGCGACGCGGTCAGCCGTGCCGGCGCACGCGGGCTGATGCAGCTGATGCCCGGTACCGCGCGCGAGACCTCGCTCAAGATCGGCAGGAGCTACGACCCCGGCGCGCTCAACGCCGATACCGATTACAATATTGAGCTCGGCTCCAGCTATTTCCAGCGCATGCTGAACTACTATGGCGGCTGCTACCCGCTGGCGGTGGCGGCGTACAACGCCGGGCCGGGCAATGTGAACAAGTGGCTCAACGCCTATGGCGACCCGCGCCTGCCCGGCGGCGACATGGTGCGCTGGATCGAGCAGATTCCGATCTTCGAGACCAAGAATTACGTCCAGCGCGTGCTCGAAAATGCCGTGGTCTACGACCTGATGAATCCTTCCTATGCGCGCAGCAAGGGGAACGCGAACCTCAGCTGGTATCTGGGCAAGAGCCGGCCGGGCTGATAGCGCGGGCCGATCATGAGCGATCGCCCCAACTATATCACGCCCGCCGGCTATGCCGCGCTCAAGGCCGAGTATGACCAGCTGTTCGGGCAGGAACGCCCCAAGCTGGTCGAGACCATCTCCTGGGCAGCGGGCAATGGCGATCGTTCGGAAAACGGCGATTACATCTATGGCCGCAAGCGGCTGCGCGAGATTGATCGCCGGCTGGGCTTCCTCGCCCGGCGGATGAAGGCGGCCAAGGTGGTCGACCCCAGCCGGCAGGAGGACCGCAGCGGCGTGTTCTTCGGCGCCTGCGTCACCATCGCGGACGAGGACGACAACCACCGCACGCTCACGCTGGTCGGCGACGACGAGGCCGATGCCGCCAAGGGGCTGGTCGGCTGGAACGCACCGCTCGCCCGGGCGCTGCGCGGTGCGCGGATCGGCGATCTGCGCCGCGTGACGCTGCCCGCGGGCGAGCGCGAATATGAAGTGATGGCGATCACCTATCCGTGACGCGCCGGGGTCTGCCGGGTTTGCGGCGGACCGTTCGCCTGCCCCGCTTCCCATCTGTCCCAGACTGCTACAGGTAATTGAGGCCCAACATCACGGGCGTGTACAAAGGGAGCGTATGGCGCAGCAGCGAATCCTGGTTTCGGGACGGGTACAGGGAGTCGGCTATCGCGACTGGGTGGTCCGCACCGCGCAGCGCGGCGGGCTGACCGGTTGGGTGCGCAATCTGCGCGACGGGCGGGTCGAGGTGCTCGCCGCGGGCGAAGATACCGCGCTCGGCCTCTTCGTCGAGGCCTGCCGCGAAGGTCCGCCCATGGCGCGGGTCGAGCATGTCGACAGCGAGGCGGTGCCGGAGGACAAGGCGCACAAGGGCTTCACCAAGCGCTTCACCGCCTGATCCCACCACCGAGGACAAACGAAAAGGGCCGCTTCGCACCTGGCGAAGCGGCCCTTTCTTTTCAGCGGTAGCGCGGCTCAGCGCGTCAGCTTCTTGTAGGCCAGCGCGGTCGGACGATCGGCGGCGTCGCCCAGGCGACGACGCTTGTCTTCCTCATAGGCTTCGAAGTTGCCCTCGAACCATTCGACATGGCTATTGCCCTCGAAGGCGAGGATGTGGGTGGCGAGACGATCGAGGAAGAAGCGATCGTGGCTGATCACCACGGCGCAGCCCGCGAAATTCTCGATCGCCTCTTCCAGCGCGCCCAGCGTTTCCACGTCGAGGTCGTTGGTCGGCTCGTCGAGCAGCAGCACGTTGCCGCCGCGCTTGAGCATCTTGGCGATGTTGACGCGGTTGCGCTCACCACCCGAAAGCTTGCCGACGATCTTCTGCTGGTCCGCGCCCTTGAAGTTGAACGCGCCGACATAGGCGCGGGTCGACTGGTCGTGGCCGTTGATCTTCATGTAATCGAGACCGTCGGAGATTTCCTGCCAGACGTTCTTGCTGTCGTCGAGGTGATCGCGGCTCTGGTCGACATAGCCGAGACGCACCGTCGAACCGATGTCGATCTCGCCGGTGTCGGGCGTTTCCTGGCCGGTGAGCAGCTTGAACAGCGTCGACTTGCCCGCGCCGTTCGGCCCGATCACGCCGACGATGCCGCCCGGCGGCAGCATGAACGAGAGGTTCTCGAACAGCAGCTTGTCGCCATACGCCTTGGAGATGTTCTTGGCCTCGATCACCTTGCCGCCCAGGCGCTCGGGCACCTGGATGACGATCTGGGCCTTGCCCGGCGTGCGGTTTTCCTGGCTGGCGACCAGCTGCTCGAACTTGGCGATACGCGCCTTCGACTTGGTCTGGCGGGCCTTGGCGCCCTGCCGGATCCACTCGAGCTCGTCCTTGATCGCCTTCTGGCGGCCGGTGGCCTCGCGGTCTTCCTGCTCGAGGCGCTTGGCCTTCTTCTCGAGATAGGTCGAGTAGTTGCCTTCGTACGGGAAATACTTGCCGCGATCGATCTCGAGGATCCATTCGACGACATTGTCGAGGAAATAGCGGTCGTGGGTGATCATCAGCACCGCGCCGGCATATTCCTTGAGGTGATTTTCCAGCCAGTTGACGCTTTCGGCGTCGAGGTGGTTGGTCGGCTCGTCGAGCAGCAGGATCGACGGCTTCTGGATCAGCAGGCGAGTCAGCGCGATGCGGCGCTTTTCACCGCCCGAGAGGTTCTCGACCGGCCAGTCCGACGGCGGGCAGCGCAGCGCTTCCATCGCGATTTCGAGCTGGTTGTCGAGGCTCCAGCCGTCGACCGCGTCGATCTTGGCCTGGAGATCGCCCATCTCCTCCATCAGCGCGTCGAAATCGGTGTCGTCCTTGGGATCGCCCATCTCCGCCGAAATGGCGTTGAAGCGATCGACCATGTCCGCCACTTCACGCGCGCCGTCCTTGACGTTCTCGAGGACGTTCTTGGTCGGGTCGAGCTGCGGCTCCTGCGGCAGATAGCCGACGGTGATGTTCTCGCCCGGCCATGCCTCGCCGGCGAAATCCTTGTCGATGCCGGCCATGATCTTCATGAGCGTCGACTTGCCGGCACCGTTCGGACCGACGATGCCGATCTTGGCGCCCTGGTAGAATTGCAGGTTGATGTTGTTGAGCACCGGCTTGGGGGCGCCGGGGAAGGTTTTGGTCATGTCCTTCATGACGAAGGCGTACTGCGCAGCCACGGTGGCGGATCTCCGTTGCGAGAATTCTGGATGCTGGAAAGACGCGTGGCATGTAGCGATGCGGGCGCGGCTTGGCAACGCGGGGGTGACCACACGCTCAAGCCCCTCCTCCTCGGAGGAGGGGTTGGGGTGGAGGGATTCCAGAACGCTGGTTTGGTCTCTGTTAGACACTACCCCACCCCAACCCCTCCCCTGAAGGGGAGGGGCTTAGCGCTCTTCGCAGCTTCTGCTCTCAATCACCTCATCCCCCATTGCAATCGTTCCACCGCTGGTTAGCATCCGCAGCATGACCAAGCGCCTCCTGCTCGCGGCCGCTGCCGCGCTCGCCCTTCCCTTTCCCGCTCTCGCGCAGACCGCCGCCCAGGTGGCGAGTGTACGCGATGCCGCGCTGAAGGACGATGTCGCCTGGGACGTGGTGGAAGGGCTGACGACCGAGATCGGCCAGCGTCTTGCCGCGACCGAGGCAGAGGCCCGCGCCCGCACCTGGGGCGTCAAGAAGCTGACCGCGCTGGGCTTCCAGAACGTCCACATCGAGACCTATCGCATGCCCGTCTGGGTCCGCGGCGCGGAGACGGCCGAAGTGCTCGGCGGATCGGCGCAGAAGCTGACGATCGCGGCGCTCGGCTATTCGGGCTCGACCGGCGCGCAGCCGCTGGAGGCGGAGGTCGTCTATTTCGCCTCGCTCGCCGATCTCCAGGCCGCCCCCGCGGGAAGCCTCAAGGGCAAGATCGCCTTTATCGACCACGCGATGGTGCCGACGCAGGACGGCTCGCAGTACGGCTATTACGGCGCCGTCCGCCGCGCCGGCCCGAGCATCGCCGCGACCAAGGGTGCCGCCGCGGTGCTGATCCGCTCGATCGGCACCGATCATCACCGCAACCCGCATACCGGCGTCACCACCTGGGCGAAGGGCGTCTCGCCGATCGCCGCCGCCGCGCTCTCCGTGCCCGATGCCGAGCAGCTGGTGCGCCTCGTCAAGCGCGGCCCGGTCAAGCTGCGGCTGAGCGTGACGCCGCAGTTCAAGGGCGAGGCCGAGTCCGGCAACGTCATCGCCGACATCCCCGGTAGCGATCCCGGCGCGGGCATCATCGTCGTCGGCGGCCATCTCGACAGCTGGGACCTCGGCACCGGCGCGATCGACGATGCCTCGGGCGTGGCGATCACCACCGCGGCGGCGCTCCAGGCCGCCAAGCTCGGCCAGCCGCGCCGGACGATCCGCGTCGTCTGGTTCGGCGCCGAGGAAGTCGGCGGCTTCGGCGGCGCGGCCTATGCCAAGGCGCATGCCAAGGAACGCCATGTGCTGGCGATGGAATCCGATTTCGGCGCCGACCGCGTCTGGAAGTTCGAGACCAACCTGCCCGAGGGCGCCAAGGCGATCGGCGACCGGCTGGAAACCGCGCTCTATCCGCTGGGCATCGAGCGCGGCCGCGGCACCGCGCATGGCGGCACCGATGTCGAGCCGATCCTCGCGCTCGGCGTCGGCACGATCGGGCTCAACCAGGACGGGCTGCGCTATTTCGACCTGCACCACACGCCCGACGACACGCTCGACAAGATCGATCCGGCGCAGCTGCGCCAGAACGTCGCGGCCTGGGCATCGATGCTGGCGATCGCGGCGAACGCACCGGAAGATATTGCCGCCGTCCCCTCCGAAAAGGGCGAGTGACGGGGCGTCCCGAATTCGGGCGGAAACATGGCAAAGTCACGGCGATGCGACATATTTGCGTTTGACGCGTTGCTCGCCGTGCCCCATGCAGCGGGCTGACGCGCAGCTCCTTTCGGCTGCGCAACGGAATTGGACGTAGGAGCAACCGGATGACCAAGCTTCGCCTGATGGCCGCGGCAGCCCTGCTGACGCCGCTTGCGGCATGCGGCGGCGGCGAAGGCAATCTGTCCGACGGCGCGAACGTCGCGCCCGAGGCCAATGCGATGATCTACCAGAACGACGCCGAGGATCGTGCAAATGCCGAGGCCGAGGCGATGATCGGCAACGCCGCGCCCGACAACGGTGCCGAAATGCCGGCCGCCAACGCGCAATAAGCCGTACCGGCCGAACCCATCAGGGGCGCCCCTTCGGGGGCGCCCCTTTTTCGTGGCTCAATAGCCGGCTTCGATCGCCATCCGCACCGCATCCGCCGCGGTGCGCACGCCCAGCGCGCGGAACATCGCCGCGCGGTGCATCTTGATCGTCCGTTCGGTCAGGCCGAGGTCGTAGGCGATCTGCTTGTTGAGCTTGCCCGCCGCCATCGCGATCAGCACCGAACGCTGGCGCGGCGACAGCGCGCCGATCTTGTCCCGCGCGATCGTGGCACGGTGGGCGGTGCCTTCCTTCGGCCCCTCGACTTCCATCTGCGAGCCGAGGAAATATTCGAGCTCGCCGTCCTCGCCGAAGATCGGCGCCACCAGCAGCGCGTTGCGGAACGGGGTGCCGTCCTTCTTGTAGTTGAGGATCTCCACCATCACCGGCCGCTTCTCGCGCACGCCCGCGCTCAGCGCCTCGCTGAGCCAGGGCTCGGTCTTGTCACCGGCGAGGAAGCGGCAGTTGCGGCCGAGGATCTCGTCGCGTTGATAGCCGGTCAGCGTGACGAAGGCGTCGTTGCAGTCGATGATGGGATTGTCGGGGAGTCTCGGGTTGCTGAGCACCGCGGCGACGGCGCTTCCGGCGATCATGTCGGTCAGTGGCATTGGTCGGCTTTCCGCATCCTTTTGGGGTCGCGCACTTGCATACCCTTTTGTCCATGTTCCCGGTTTCCCCCGGGTTCCTCATGTGGAGGACACTCGATGCCGGCGTGCCACGCAAATGCTGCCGGTGAAACGAAAGGTAGGCCCGATGAACTTCTTCTGCAACGACATAGAACGGGCCGACAACGAACCTGCGCAGGAAATGGTCCCGGAGGAAGTGCAGGAAGCGGTTCGCACCCTGCTGCGCTGGGTCGGTGAGGATCCCGAGCGCGAAGGGCTGCGCGATACGCCGATGCGCCATGCCAAGGCCTGGCGCGAATATTGCGCCGGCTATGACGAGGATCCCGGCATGCACCTCGCCCGCACCTTCGAGGAGGTGGCGGGCTATGACGAGATCGTGCTGCTGAAGGACATCCCCTTCCAGTCGCATTGCGAGCACCACCTCGCGCCGATCATCGGCAAGGCATCGATCGCCTATATGCCCAAAGACCGGGTGGTCGGCATCTCGAAGCTCGCCCGCGTGCTCCACGGCTATGCCCGCCGTCTGCAGATCCAGGAGCGGCTGACCGCCGAGATCGCGCAGTCGATCTGGGAGCACCTCAAGCCCGCCGGCGTTGCGGTGGTGATCGAGGCGCAGCATGGCTGCATGACCGGGCGCGGGGTGAAGACCCACGGCGTCGGCATGGTCACCAGCCGGATGCTGGGCTGCTTCCTCGAGGATCGCAGCAGCCGGGCCGAACTGATGTCGCTGATGGGCTATTGAGCGGGACCGCGACGATGGACGTGGTCATCCTCGGCGCCGGCATCGCCGGCCTCGCCTGTGCCGATCAGCTGCGTGCCGCCGGGCACCGGGTGACCCTGTTCGACAAGGGGCGCGGGCCCGGCGGGCGCATGTCCACCCGGCGGGTCGACGTCGACGGCGAGACGCTCCAGTTCGACCACGGCGCGCAATATTTCACCGTCCGTGACGAGCGCTTCCGGCGTCTGGTGCAGGATTGGCAGGCGCAGGGCGTGGCCAGCCCGTGGGACGAGGCCGGCCCGGATGCCTGGGTGGGCACGCCGACGATGAACGCGCCGGTGCGCCACATGGCGTCGGCGCATCAGGTGCATTTCGGCCATCATGTCGTCGGGCTGACTCGGAACCCACAGGGCTGGCATGTTCGGCTGCAGGAGCAGCAGCACGGGCCCTTCGACGCGGCGATCGTCGCGCTGCCCGCCGAGCAGGCCGCGGCGATCCTCGGCACGCACGACCTGATGATGGCCGCCGATGCGATGGCCGCACGCTCGCAGCCCTGCTGGACGGCAATGATTGCGTTCGAGGGACGCGTGCCGATCGCGGCCGACAGCATCCGCCAGCACGGGATCATCGGCTGGGCCGCGCGCGACGGCGCCAAGCCTGGGCGCCACGACGGGGAGACCTGGGTGGTGCAGGGGCATGGCTCCTGGTCGACCCAGCATCTCGAAGACGCCGCCGACACCGTGGCGCAGGCGCTGCTCGACGCGCTGCTTGCCCATGCCCAGGGCGCGGTGCCCGCAGTCCGCTACCTCGCCGCGCATCGCTGGCGCTTCGCGATGACGCCGGGGATCGACAAGGGCGCGCTGTGGAACGGATCGCTGCAGCTGGGCGCCTGCGGCGACTGGCTGCAGGGCCCGCGGGTCGAGCTGGCCTGGCTCTCCGGCCACCGGCTGGGCACGATGATCGGCAGCGCGGCGGCCGCGGCCTGATCAGAGGAGCGCCAGCGCCAGCGTCAGGGCGCCGAGCCCGGTGGAAAGCTGGAGGCGCAGCGCGATCCAGCCGTTGACGCTCTGCTGCTTGCGGGCCAGCGCCAGATCGACGATCGGCGAGAGCAGGATCGCCGCGCCCAGCACGAGCAGCGCCGCTTCCGTCGTCCAGCCGAGCAGCCGGAGCAGCATCAGCCCCCAGGCGATCAGCGACGGCAGCACTGCGATGGTGAACAGCGCAGGGGACGCCTTCCCGCGCGCGATGCCCTGTCCCCACCAGAGCCCGCCGAGGAAGCTGAAGATCAGCGCGGCATAGCCAAAGCCGGCGTCGAGCAGGAGCACACGGTGCATCGGCAGCAGCACCAGACCGGCCGCGCAGCCGATCAGCGGCAGCAGCCCGGCATAGCCGAGCATCCGCGCGGCGGGGGCGAGCGAGGCGTGGTTTTCCATTGCATCGGGATCGCCCGGGCGCCGCCAGCGCTCAACCTGTCCGAAAAGACATCGCGCTCGCAGGCGGCCCCTGCCCCACATGACCGTGCATGGCCCGCCTGATCCTCATCCTCGGCGACCAGCTCAGCGCTGGCCTATCCTCGCTCGCCGACGCCGATCCGGCCGAGGACGTGGTGCTCATGGCGGAAGTCGCCGAAGAGGCGCGCTATGTACCGCACCACAAGAAGAAGCTCGCCTTCGTCTTCTCGGCGATGCGGCACTTCACCGAGGAACTCCGCGCCGAGGGCTGGCAGGTCCGCTACACCCGGCTCGACGATCCCGAAAACCGCGGCAGCCTCGTCGGCGAGATCGAGCGTGCTCGCGAAGACCTCGATGTCGGGGAAATCCTCTGCACCGAGCCGGGCGAATGGCGCCTCCGCCAGGCGCTGGCGGCGGCACCGGGCCTCACCCTGCTCCCAGACGCCCGCTTCCTGATCGATCCCGCGGGCTTCCGCGCCTGGGCGCAGGGCCGCCGCCAATTGCGGATGGAATATTTCTACCGCGACATGCGCCGCCGCACGCGCCTGCTGATGGACGGCGACAAGCCCGCCGGCGGCGAATGGAATTACGACCATGACAATCGCGGCACCCCGCCACCGGGCACCACGCCGCCGACGCTCCCCGCCTTCGAGCCCGATGCGATCACCCGCGAGGTGCTGGCGCTGGTCGAGCGCCGCTTCCCCGACAATTTCGGCGACCTGCAGCCCTTCGCGCTCGCCGTCACCCGCGCCGATGCCGAGAAGGCGCGCGACCATTTCCTCGCCCACGCCCTGCCCCGCTTCGGCGACTATCAGGACGCGATGCGGCGCGGCGAACCGGTGCTGTTCCACGCGCACCTCGCGCTCTACATGAACATCGGCCTGCTCGACCCGCTCGACCTCTGCCGCCGCGCCGAGGCCGAATGGCGCGCCGGCCGCGTGCCGATCAACTCGGCCGAAGGGTTCATCCGCCAAATCCTCGGCTGGCGCGAATATGTCCGCGGGATCTACTGGCTGCACATGCCGCGCTATGCCGATGCCAACGCGCTGGAAGCCCACCGCCCGCTCCCCGACTTCTACTGGACCGCCGAGACCGACATGGCCTGCGTCCGCGATGCGGTCGAGCGGACCCGCGCCCATGCCTATGCGCACCATATCCAGCGACTGATGGTCACCGGCAATTTCGCGCTGCTCGCGGGCATCGACCCGTACCTGGTCCATGTCTGGTACATGGCGGTCTATGCCGATGCCTATGAATGGGTGGAGATGCCCAACACCATCGGCATGGCGCTGTTCGCCGATGGCGGGATCATGGGCTCCAAGCCCTATGCGGCCAGCGGCGCCTATATCGATCGCATGTCCGATTACTGCGCGGGCTGCCGCTACAAGGTGAAGCTGAAGGCGGGTCCCGACGCCTGCCCGTTCAACTATCTCTACTGGGACTTCATCGCCCGCCACCGCGACCGCTTCGCGCGCAACCAGCGGATGGGCCCGATCGTCCGCAATTTCGATCGCATGACCGAGGAGCGCAAGGCCGAGATCGCCGAGGACGCCGCGCGCTTCCTCGATGCGCTGGTGCCCGCCGGGATCCGATGGAATGGCTGAGCCGCTCACCGTCTGGTACGATGGCGGCTGCCCACTCTGCCTCCGCGAGATCGCGCTGATGCGTCGGCTCGATCACCGCGGGCGGCTGCGCTTCGTCGACGTCAGCGACGACACCAGCAGTTGCCCGCTCGACCGCGGCGATCTGCTCGCCCGCTTCCATGTCAGCGACGCGCAAGGGCGTTTCTACAGCGGCGCAGCCGCCTTCGCAGCGATGTGGCGCGCGATCCCGCTATTGCGGCCGCTGGGGTTGCTGGCACTGGTGCCGGGTGCGACCTGGCTCCTCGAACGGCTCTATCGCGCCTTCCTGCGCGTTCGACCCACACTCCAGCGCTGGATGCGCGAAAGGGAACGGCATGGCGGATGATAGTGGATATGACGGCCGCTCGCGCGCGGTTCCCCGAGGCCGGCTCGCCCGCTTCGGGGTGATGGGCCGGCTGGCCGGTGGGGTTGCCGGCAACGTCCTTGCCGAGGGTGCCAAGCGGCTGGTCGCCGGCGAACGCCCGCAGCTGCGCGACCTCGTCCTCACCCCCGGCAACGTCGCCCGCGCCACCGAGCAACTGGCCCAGCTGCGCGGCGCGGCGATGAAGCTCGGGCAGATGATCTCGCTCGACGCCGGCGACGTGCTGCCCGACGAGCTCACCCAGATCCTCGCTCGCCTGCGCGACCGCGCCCATCACATGCCCCCCGCCCAGCTCGAGCAGGTGCTGGCCAAGGAATGGGGCGCCGACTGGCGCCGCCGCTTCGCGCTGTTCGAGGCGCATCCGATGGCCGCCGCCTCGATCGGCCAGGTCCATCGCGCGCGGTTGCCCGATGGGCGGATGCTGGCGATCAAGGTGCAATATCCCGGCGTGCGCGAGAGCATCGACGCCGATGTCGACAATGTCGCGACCCTGCTCCGCCTCTCCGGCCTGCTGCCCAAGGGGCTCGACGTCGCGCCGCTGCTCGGCGAGGCCAAGCGCCAGCTCCACGACGAGGCGGATTATGTCCGCGAGGCGGCGATGATGACGCGCTATGCCGACCATCTCGCCGGCGACGATCGTTACCTCGTACCCCGCCCGATGCCGGAGTTCTCGACCACCAACGTGCTGGCGATGGATTATATCGCCGCCAAGCCGATCGAAACCCTCGAAGCCGCCGACCAGGACGAACGCAACCGCATCACCACCGCGCTGATCGACCTGGTGCTGCAGGAGCTATTCACCTTCGCCTTCATCCAGACCGATCCCAATTTCGCCAACTACCGCTACCAGCCCGAAACCGGGCGGCTGGTGCTGCTCGACTTCGGCGCCGCCATGCCGGTTTCAGATGCCATTACCGATGGATATCGCAACCTTTTGCAAACAGGACTGAACAGCGATCGTCGTGCCGTACGCGATGCCGCATTGGCGCTGGGCTTTTTCAGTGCAGCCGCGCTGGAGCGCCATCCTGCCGTCATCGACCGCATGATTGGCCTGATCCTCGAACAGACCGACCGTGCCGACGACTTCGACTTCGGCGACCGCAGCTTCCTCCAGGCGGTACGCGGCGAAGGCATGCAGATGGTCGAGGATCGCGCGGTATGGCACGTGCCGCCCGCCGACACGCTGTTCGTCCAGCGCAAGATCAGCGGCATGGCGCTGCTCGCTGCCCGGCTCAAGGCACACGTAGCGCTGCGCGGGTTGGTGGCGCGGCGGCTCGCTCAGTAGGGAATGCGGGCGCCGTCCCAGGCAAACAGCCCGCCGGAATCCTCGGCCGTGAGCGTGTTGAGAACATCCAGGAGATAGCCTGCGCTTCGATCTGGATCAAAAAGCTTTTCCGGCACCACGCCGCGCTGGAACGGTGTCGAAAGTCCGGTATCCACCGTCCCCGGGTGGAGCGCCGCGACGATCGCCTGCGGATGCGTCCGCCGCAGCTCGATGGCGAGGTTGACCAGCAGCATGTTGAGCGCCGCCTTGGACGCGCGATAGCTGTGCCAGCCACCCAGCCGGTTGTCGGCGATCGACCCGACCCGCGCCGACAGTGCCGCGAACACCCCGCGGCGGTCGCGCGGCAGCAGCGGCGCGAAATGCTTGGCGATCAGCGCCGGTCCGATGGTGTTGACCGCGAACAGCTCGGCCATCGCCGCGCCGTCCAGCGCCCGCAGCGCCTTTTCCGGCGAAGGGCCGCCGGGGCGGTGCAACATGCCCGTCGCCACGAACACCAGGTCGAGCGCCCCCTCTACCCCGGCTGCCGCGGCGGCGATGCTCGCCTCGTCCGTCAGATCGAAGGCGAACGGCACCAGCTTCGCGTCTGCCGATGCGCCAGGGTGGCGGCTACCCGCATAAATCCGCGCAATCGAGGGGTCGGCGGCGAGCTGCGTCACGATCGCGCCGCCGATTCCGCCCGAAGCCCCGAACACCACTGCCTGCTTTTCCATGGGTGCCACCGTCTGCGCCTCGTTGCCGCGCCGCAACCTGTCCGCACGGCCGCGCCTGAGCCCATGCGTGGTACAGATGCGACCGCCTGCCCTTTTTGCGCCGCGAAATCATGGCTAGGACGAATGCGTGATGCGTGCCCTTCTCCTCGCCTTTCCACTTATGCTCGCGAACGCCGAGGATCCGCCGATCCCGCCGACGATCAAGGCGATGCTCGATGCGGCGATGAGCTCGGGCAACGAGGCAGACGTTGCCGTCATCGTCAAATACGCCAAGACCGCCGATCCGGCGAGCGCCCCGCTGGTCGCGAAGATCGCCGGCGAGTGGCGCTCGAGCCGCCGCGAAGTGGCCCAGCAGGCGCTGCGCGAGGCGCACTTCCTTCAGCTGGTGAAGGGCCATGTCGAACTCGGCGGCTACGTACAGACCGGAAATTCGGAGAATATCGGCGTCACCGCCGCCGCCGAGGTGAAGCGCGAAGGCATCGAGTGGCGCCACAAGGTGCGCGTCCAGGCCGATTACCAGGAGAGCCTGGGCCTTACCACGCGCGAACGCTATCTCGCCGCCTATGAGCCCAACTGGAAGTTTGACAGCCGTGCCTATATGTACGGCGCCGCGCAATATGAAAGCGATCGCTTTTCGGGCTTCGGCGACCGCGTCTCGCTCTCGGCCGGTGCCGGCTACAGCGCGATCAAGTCGTCTGCGATCAAACTCGATGTCGAACTCGGCCCGGCCTATCGCTACACCCGCTTCATCGGCGCACCGGCCGAGAACAACATCGCCGCGCGCGGGTCGCTAGATTTCTCGTGGCGCCTTTCGCGCGGCATGACGGTTACCCAGCAGGCCTCGGCATATGTCGAGAAGGACAACAGCACCGTCGCGACCAAGTCGGCGCTGCTCGCCAAGCTGATCGGGCCGCTTTCGGCGCAGTTCAGCTATACGGTGCAATATGAAAGCGCGCCGCCGCTGGGCCGCCTGACCACCGACACCACCAGCCGGGCGGCGCTCGTCGTCGATTTCTGACCCGGCAGCCGGACCGGGGGTGTTCAACCGCCCCGGTTCCGCGCTACCACCCACCCATGACCATGCTATCCGCGATCGAACGGACGGCGATCGAGCGCGCGCAAGCCGCGCCGATGCTGGAGAGGACCTTGGAGTGGGCGGCGATCAACAGTGGCACCCGCAACCTGGCGGGGCTGTCCGCCATGGCGACGACGCTGGCGGACGCCTTTTCGGTGCTGCCCGGTGCACTGGACCTTGTCGAGCCCGAGCCGGTGGAAACGGTGACGCCGGGGGGCGTCGTCGAGCCGCTTTCCCATGGCCGCCACCTGCTGGTGACGGTGCGGCCCGAGGCGCCGGTCCAGCTGCTGCTCACCGGCCATATGGACACGGTGTTCGCCGCCGACCATCCCTTCCAGCAGGCGCATTGGCTGGCGGACGGGCGCCTCAACGCGCCGGGTGCCGCCGACATGAAAGGCGGCCTGGCCCTGATGCTCGCTGCGCTCGAAGCAGCCGAAGCTAGCCCGCTGGCCGAGCATTTCGGCTATACCGTGCTGATCAATTCGGACGAGGAGACGGGGTCGCTTTCGTCGCGCGGGCTGATCGCCAAGGTTGCCCACGGCAAGACGGCGGCGCTCACCTATGAGCCGGCGCTGCCCGACGGGACGCTGGCCGGCGCCCGCGGCGGCACGGGCAATTTCTCGCTCGTCGTCCATGGCCGCAGCGCCCATGCCGGGCGAAATCCCGAAGAGGGTCGCAACGCGCTCGTCGCCGCCGCGGCACTGGCGGTGATGCTCGCCGACGCCAAAGCGCCCGGTCTGTCGGTCAACCCGGCGCGGATCGACGGCGGCGGACCCAACAACGTCGTGCCCGACCTCGCCATCCTGCGGGTGAACTTCCGCCCCGGCGATGCCGCCGCGACCGCCCGCGCCCAGGCCGCGCTCGACACGGCGATCGCGCAGGTTTCAGCCGCGCACGAGGTCAGGATCGAACTGCACGGCAGCTTCAACCGTCCGCCCAAGCCGATCGACCCGGCCGCCGCGCGCCTGTTCAACCTCGTCCGCGACGCCGGCGCCGATCTCGGCATTCCGATCGCCTGGAAGGCGACTGGGGGCGTGTGCGACGGCAACAACATCGCCGCCTGCGGGGTGCCGGTGGTCGACACCATGGGCGCCCGCGGCGGCGCCATCCATTCCACGGAGGAATTTCTGATCCCCGAAAGCCTGCCCGAGCGCGCCGCGCTCTCGGTCCTCACCCTCCTCCGCCTCGCCGAGCGAGGCCGGCCATGAGCAGCTTCCGCATCCGCGCCGCGCGCGACGAGGATCTTCAGCATTTGTATGAAATGGCAAAGCTAACCGGGGGCGGTTTCACCAATTTGCCGCCGGACAAGCCCGCCCTTCGTGCCAAGCTCGATCGCAGCCATGCTGCCTTTGCGCGCGGCGAGGATGCGGAGGTCGCCGACGACCTGTTCGTGCTGATCCTCGAAAATGTCGAGACCGGCGAGGTGCGCGGCACCTGCCAGATCTTTACCCGCGTCGGCGACAAATGGCCTTTCTACAGCTATCGTATCGGCACGGTTACCAAGCATAGTCAGGAACTTAAGCGCACCTTCCGCGCCGAGATCTTAAGTCTCGTCAACGATCTGGAAGGGTGCAGCGAGGTGGGCGGGCTGTTCCTCCACCCGGGCGAGCGCGCCGGCGGCCTGGGGCTGCTCCTTGCCCGAGCGCGCTACCTGTTCATCGCCCAGCACCGGGCGCGGTTCGCCGACCGCATCCTCGCCGAACTGCGCGGCGTGATCGACGAGGCCGGCGGCTCGCCCTTCTGGGACGGCGTCGCCGGGCGCTTCTTCGGGATGAATTTCCAGCAGGCGGACGAGTTCAACGCCACCCATGGCAACCAGTTCATCGCCGACCTGATGCCCAAGCACCCGGTCTATACCGCGATGCTTTCCGAAAGCGCGCGCGCGGTGATCGGCCTGCCCCATCCCTCCGGCCGCGCCGCGATGCGAATGCTGGAAAATGAAGGCTTTGCGTTCGAAAGCTATATCGACATCTTCGATGGCGGCCCGACGATGACCGCGCGCACCGATCAGGTGAAGACGGTCCGCGAGACCCAGCGGGCGACCATCGCGGCGATCGCGGGCGGTGGCGAGCCCGCCCTGGTCGCCTCGGGCACGCTGTCCGAATTCCAGTCGGCGCTCGCGCAGATTACCCCGTCCGAAGGCGGCATCACCCTTGATCCGCTCTCGGCCGAGGCGCTGGGCCTGTCGGTCGGCGACAGCGTGTTGTGGGTGGCGCGCTGATGCTGGTAGAGATCAATTTCGACGGGATCGTCGGACCCAGCCACAATTATGCGGGGCTCAGCCCGGGCAACCTCGCCGCGACGCGCAATCGCGGTGCCGTATCGCACCCGCGCGCCGCCGCGTTGCAGGGCATCGCCAAGATGCACGCCGATCTCGCGCTCGGGCTGCACCAGGGCATCCTGCTGCCTCATGTCCGGCCGGACCATCGCTGGCTTGCCCAGCTCGGCCTCCGCTACGAGCAGGCGCCGCCGCATAGCCAGGCGCAGGCGCTCTCCGCCTCGCCGATGTGGGCCGCCAACGCGGCCACCGTCTCGCCCGCGCCCGACACCGCCGACGGCCGCTGCCACCTGAGCGTCGCCAATCTGGTGACGATGCCCCATCGCAGCCACGAATGGCCCGAGACGCTGGCGCAGCTCCGCCTTGCCTTTGCAGGTCCCGCCTTCGCGGTCCACGGCCCCGTGCCCGCGCCCTTCGGCGACGAAGGCGCGGCCAACCATATGCGGCTCGCGCCCACGCACGACGCGCCGGGCGTCGAAGTGTTCGTCTATGGCATCGCCGGCGGCCCCTTCCCCGCGCGCCAGCATCCCGATGCCAGCGCCGCGGTCGCCCGGCGGCACCTGCTCGACCCCGAGCGCACCCTGTTCGTCCAGCAATCCGAGGAGGCCATCGCCGCCGGCGCCTTCCACAACGACGTCGTCGCGGTGGCCAATGGCCGGGTGCTGTTCGCGCACGAACAGGCCTTTGCCGACAAGGAGCGTTTCTACGATCGCCTCCGCGACGCGATGCCCGAGGTCGAGATCGTCGAAGTACCTGCCGACCAGGTAAGCCTGGCCGATGCCATCGCCTCCTATCTGTTCAACGCCCAGCTGGTCACCGTGCCGGGTGGCGACACCGTGCTGATCGTGCCGAGCGAGGCGCGCGATACGCCCGCTGTGTGGAACTGGCTGGAGGCGCATGTCGCGGGCAACGGACCGATCCGCCGCGTCGAGGTGGTGGACGTTCGCGAATCCATGGCCAATGGCGGCGGTCCCGCCTGCCTCCGCCTGCGCGTCGTCGCCGATCCTGCGACCGTCGACCCGCGCTTCCTAGTCGATGCCGCCAAGCTCGATCGCATCGCCGCGGTCATCGAGGCGCACTGGCCCGAGGCGATCGATCCGAACGCCATCGCCGACCCCGCGCTGGTCGCCCGCATCGAAGCCGCGCGCGCAGCGTTGCTCGAAGCGCTCGACCTTGTCGGGTTAATTGACACTTTACCATGAAGCCGCGCTGAGAAACCCCGCTTTTCCGCGCCTGGCACGGTGCTTGCTGCGCGGCGGCCATGCTGTACCGCATCGGCCGCCTCTTCGTGATCAAGTCGAAGTTCGAAGCCTTTCTGGTGATCTTCGGGCTCGCCAATGGCGCGGTCGAGCGCGGCTTCCATTATATGAGCCTGTATCCGGGCATGGGCGGCAAGCTGCTGTTCGCGGTGTGCCCGATCGCGGTGTTCATGGCCGGCGGCAAGATCCTCGACAGCTTCGAGGCGCGCGCCTGACCCCAGAAACACAAACCCCCGCCGAGCAGATGCTCTGGCGGGGGAGTGGCGCGCCCGGAACGATTCGAACGTCCGACCCTCAGATTCGTAGTCTGATGCTCTATCCAGCTGAGCTACGGGCGCCTGGTGGAGGCGAGCGTTTATCGGCGGAAATCGGAGAGCGCAACCCCGTTGCGCCAAGTTTTCCACAAGCATATGGCAAGCCCATGCGATCGCTCCCCCTTCTTGTCGCCGGCGCCGCGCTGCTCGCCGGCTGTGCCCAGCCCGCCACGCGCTATCCCTCGCTGCTGCCGCGCGCGAACGAAGGGCTGAACTTCACCGAGCCCGAGCGGCCCACGCCGCAGGCCACGCCCGATGCGGCGCTTGACGCGCGGATCGCGGCGCTGACGGCGAAGATCGATTCGGCCGATGGCGAGTTCCAGACGGCGGCGAAGGATGCCGAGGTGAAGGTCGCGCGCGCCCGCAGCCAGGCGGCGGGGACAAGTCCGTGGCTTGATGCACAGACCGCGCTCAGCGTGCTGGACGGCATCCGTTCGCGCACCGCAGTGACGCTCGCGGACATGGACCAGCTGCGGATCGAGCGCGCCCAGACCGGCCAGCCGGACTATCCGGCGCTCCAGGCCGCGATGGACCGCGCGGGTGGGATCGTTGCCGCGCAGGAAAGCCGCGCGCGGGCGCTGGAGGCGGCGATCGCCCCCAGCTGAACCCGATCAGGGCTTGGCCGCTTCCTTGGGCGCATTGTCGTTCGCCGCGACCGGGGTCGGCGCGGGCGGCGGGCCCTTCGCGATCGTCGCGGCGAGCGTGGTCGCATCGGCGCAGCCCGTTTTGCAGATCGTCTTGATCTTGGCGAGATTGTCCTTGGCGCGCGTCATCGCGCCCTTGCCGACCATCGCCTCGCCCTGGCCGCGCAGCGCTGTCACGTCGTTGGGATCGAGCTTGAGCGCCTCGCCATAGAAGCGGATCGCCTTGCCCGGCAGGTTCTGCGTGCGCGCGATATCGGCGAGCAGCACGAACGCCTCGCGGTTGCGCGGATCGACCGCCAGCGCGCTTTCGAGCAGGTCGTTGGCGCCGCCGAGATTGCCCGCCGCCTGCGCAGCGCGCGCCTGGCGCACCAGCTCGACCGAGCGGGGTTCGAGCTGGCTGTCGGGCCGCTGCGCGCTCAGGCTGGTCGAAACCGTCAGCACCAGCAGCGCCGCCGCCACCGAGATCGTCGTGAACCGCATCAACATCTCCGAAACTCCATGGCCATGGGCTAGCATTGCCGCACCAGCTTCGCGACAAAAAACCCGTCGGTCGTGTCGTGCAGCGGCGTGAGCCGCAGCCCCTCGCCCCGCGGACGGCCCGCCGGCGCATCGAGCCGCACCGGCGCCCAGCCGGGCTGCGCCGCCACGAACCGCTCGACCTGCCCTGCCCCTTCGGCGTCGAGCAGCGAACAGACGATGTGCACCAGCGCACCGCCCGGCCGCACCAGCCGCGCCGCGACGTCGAGCAGATGGGCCTGGGTATCGACATAGCGATCGAGCTGCGTCGGGGTCAGCCGCCAGCGCGCTTCCGGGTTGCGCCGCCAGGTGCCGGTGCCCGAGCAGGGCGCGTCGACCACCACGAGATCCGCCTGCTCGCGCCAATCCGCCAGCGCTTCGACTTCGCGCGCAGGGTTGAGCAGCAGCGTCTCGGCGATGGTGACGCCGGCGCGCTCGGCGCGCGGCATCAGCTTTGAAAGACGCGGCCGATCGACATCGCAGGCGAGGATCCTGCCCTGGTTGGCCATCGCGGCCGCCAGCGCCAGCGTCTTGCCGCCGCCGCCCGCGCAGAGATCGATCACCGTCATGCCCGGCGCCGCACCCGCGAGCGCGCTGACCAGCTGGCTGCCGGCATCCTGCACCTCGAAGCCGCCCTCGGCATAGGCCTCGCTGCGATCGACGGGCGTGTCCTCGGGCAGCCGCAGCGCGTCAGGGGCGAAGGCGAGCCGGTCGGCGCCTTCGAACAGCGCAGCCACGGCCTCGGGCGTCGTCTTCAGCCGGTTGACCCGCAGGTCGAGCGGAGCGCGGTCGAGGAGCGCCGCGCGCTCGTCCGCAGCAAGTCCCGAAGCCTCGAACGCGGCCTCCAGCCAAGCCGGCGCGACGCCCTGCACCGCCACCGGCTCGCCCTCGGCGATCGCGGCAGGACCATAGTGCGAGCCGTCGAACAGTCCTGCCAGCGCCGGCTGTGCCTGGGCGACCGCCAGCATCGCCGCACGGCCGGACACCGGTACCTCGCCGCAGAGTCGGATCGCCTCATAGACGAGCCCGCGCACCGCCCGCCGGTCCTTGGAGCCGGCGAAGCGCCGCTCGGCGAACCAGCGCGCCAGGATCACATCGGCGGCGGCGCCGCGGTTACGCGCGGCCGCGATCACCTGATCGAGCAGGTCGATCGCCATCTGTACACGTGCGGCAGGAGTCATGGCGGCAGCGCTAGGCCGAACGCCCGCGGAATGCAAAGCGCCCACGCTCCACGCCGGATAGCCAGCGAGCGCAATCCTTTGTACATCCCTGTGTCACGCATGGGGTGCGATGTGGGAATTGTGGGGACGAGTTCGGTGCGTGGCGTGGCGGCGTGGGTCTTGCTGCGGGGGTGGCGCTTGGTGCTGCTCGGGTGGATGCTTGCGCCCTGGGCAGCCTTCGCGGTGCCGGTCCCGCTCGATTCGCGCGTTTGTCATGCCGTGTCGCCCGTCGAGGGACCTGGTGCGGCATTGTCCGCCATCCGCTTCCGCTGCGGGGAGAAGCCCGTCGGCTATCAGGCGACACGGCTGTGGCTGCAGCTGGCGCCGCAGCGCTACGGCCTCCGCGGCGAAGCCCCGACGCTGCTCGTCCACCAGACGCGGTTCGATCGGCTAGCGGTGGCCTTCCGTTACGCCGATGGCAGCATCGAGTGGCAGGAGGTCCGCGGCGGCGATTTCGGGGACCATTGGCGGCCCGGTGCGCAGATCTCCTTCACGCCACGCGACCAGAAGACCCCCCTCGCCGCGATCACGCTGCGCGTCGATCGGCTGGCGAGCTACCCGCTGCTGCGGCTCCGGCTGGTGCCCGCGGGCGAGGCGGGCATCGAAACCGCCGTCCTCGGCGCGCTGATCGGCGCGGCGCTCACGCTGTTGCTGGCAGGCGCGGCCTATAACCTGTCGCTCGCCATCGGTACGCGCCGGGCCTATCTCGCCTGGCAGGGCGCCTGGGCCGCCACCGTCTTCCTGTGGGGCGCGATCTGGTCGCAATTCGGGCTGCTGCTCGTGCCCGGCATGGCGGGGACGACGGCGGCGCAGGCCAGCACCGCGCTTTCTGCCCTCTCCATCCTGCTGGCAACCCTGAGTGCAACCAGCGCGCTGGAGAAAGGCCGCATTCCCGGGCCGCTGCGCGCGACCGCACTCGCCCTCGGCATCGCTGTCACCATGATCGGCATCCCGGCGACGCTGGCGCGCGGCCCCTTGATCGAAAGCGTCGCGCCGCTCCTCGCCGCGGCCGTGCTGGGCAATCTGGTAGCGGTGCTGGCATGCCTGGTCGTCGGCGCCCGCCGCGGCAGCGTTGAGGCGCGCGACCTGCTTGCCGCCTGGTCGGTACCGATGGCGGCGCTGGCGCTGACGCAGCTGGTCAATCTGGGCACGCTGTTCTGGGGCGGCGGCGCGCAGATCCTGGTGCTGTTCGCCTCGGCCTGGCAGACGCTGTGGCTGTCCTTCGCGGCGAGCCGCCGGCTCGCCCGCATGCGCACCGAGCGCGACCTCGCCCTCGCCGCCGAGGCGCGCGCCAGCCGGCTCGCCGAGCATGATCCGCTGACGGCGATCCGCAACCGCCGGGGTTTTCTGGAAGCTGCCGACGCGCTGGTCGCCACGGCGGCGCGCAGCCAGGCGTCGGTCGCGCTGCTGCTGGTCGATATCGATCGCTTCAAGGCGATCAACGACGAGCATGGTCATGACGCAGGCGACATCGTGCTGTGCACGATCGCCGCGCGGCTGGCGCATTGGGAGAGCCCGCACTGCACCGTCGCCCGTCTGGGCGGCGAGGAGTTCGCGCTGCTGACGATCGGGGCCGATCGGCCCCCTCTCGATTTCGCGGAGCAGGTGCGCGAGGCGATCGCCGCATGCGATCATCGCGCGGCGATCGGCGACCGGCGCGTGACGATCAGCATCGGCGTCGCCGAAGGACGCCACCGGGTCGACCTTGCCAAGCTGTACCGCGAAGCGGATCGCGCGCTCTATGCGGCGAAGCGGGGCGGCCGCAACCAGGTCCGCCATGCCGATACGGTGCCGGCGCCGGTACCGGTCGCGAACGGGCACAGGCCCGCCGCGACCGGCTAGCGCGCTCAGCGCGTCGGGTAGTTGGGTGCCTCGCGGGTGATCGTCACGTCGTGGACGTGGCTTTCCTTGAGGCCGGCATTGGTGATGCGCACGAAGCGCGCCTTCTGCTGGAACTCGGGCAGCGTCGCCGCGCCGACATAGCCCATCGACGCCTTCACGCCGCCGACCAGCTGGTGGATCACGTCGCGCGCCGGGCCCTTGTACGGCACCTGGCCCTCGATGCCCTCGGGGACGAGCTTCAACTGATCCTTAATATCCTGCTGGAAATAGCGGTCGGCCGAGCCCTTGGCCATCGCGCCCACCGAGCCCATGCCGCGATACGACTTGTAGGCGCGGCCCTGGTACAGGAAGGTCTCGCCCGGCGCTTCCTCGGTGCCCGCGAGCAGCGAGCCGATCATCGCCGCGCTCGCGCCCGCGGCAAGCGCCTTGGCGATGTCGCCCGAGGTGCGGATGCCGCCATCGGCGATCACCGGAATGCCCGACTTGGCGGCCTCGTTGGCCGCGTCCATCACCGCGGTGAGCTGCGGCACGCCGACGCCGGCAACGACGCGGGTGGTGCAGATCGAGCCCGGGCCGATGCCGACCTTGAGTCCGTCCGCGCCCGCATCGATCAGCGCACGCGCCGCTTCGGCAGTCGCGATGTTGCCGGCGATCACCTGGACGCGGTTGGAGAGCTTCTTCACCCGCTCGACCGCGCGGCTGACGTCCTTGTTATGGCCGTGCGCGGTGTCGATCACGATCAGGTCGACTTCGGCATCGACCAGCGCCTCGGTGCGCGCGAAGCCCTTGTCGCCCACCGTGGTCGCGGCGGCGACGCACAGGCGGCCGGTCGCGTCCTTGGTGGCGTGCGGATAGGTGACGGCCTTCTCGATGTCCTTCACCGTGATCAGCCCGACGCAGCGATAGGCATCGTCGACCACCAGCAGCTTCTCGATCCGGCGCTGGTGGAGCAGCCGGCGGGCTTCTTCCTGCGCGACGCCCAGCTTCACCGTGGCGAGGTTCTGGTGCGTCATCAGCTCGGAGACGCGCTGACCGGGGTTCTCGGCGAAGCGCACGTCGCGGTTGGTGAGGATGCCGACCAGCTTGCCGTCGGCTTCCACGATCGGGATGCCGCTGATCCGGTGCCGCGCCATCAGCGCCTGCGCATCGGCCAGCGTGCCGGTGGGCGCCATGGTGATCGGGTTGACGACCATGCCGCTCTCGAAGCGCTTGACCAGGCGGACGGCTTCCACCTGCTCCTCGACCTCGAGGTTGCGGTGGAGCACGCCGATGCCGCCCAGCTGCGCCATCACGATCGCCATGTCGGCCTCGGTGACGGTGTCCATCGCCGAGGAGAGGATCGGGATGTTGAGCGCGAGCCCCTTGGTCACCTGGGTGCGCGTATCCGCCATGCTCGGCACGATTTCGGATTCGCCCGGATAGAGGAGGACGTCGTCGAACGTTAAGCCGAGAGGGATTTCCATGGGGGTGCGCCAAATCCTTGAGTCGAATGTTGGCGGCCCATGTAACCGCAAGGGTGCGGATGCGCTAGGGGGCAGCGTCAGGCGTCGACGCGGGGCTGTTCCGGGTAGAGCAGCGCGCGTTCCACCTCCACCTGCCGACGGATCACCGCGGCGAGCTTGCGCGAGGCGGCGACATAGGCCGGCCACTCGGCGACGGCCCGCGCGGTCGGCCAGGCGATGGTGTGGTCGGTGTAGAACATCCGCATCTCGAGATTGCCGGCGCGGACCGACTGCACCGCCTCCGCCCGCGCGCCGCCCTCGGCCGTTCCGCCGTTGAACAGCGCGTCCATCGCCCGGCGGCGTGCGGCCACGGCACGGGCGGTCTGGTAGCGAATGCGGGAGAGCTCGGCGACGTCGCAGCAGGGCAAGGCGAGCAACGCCTCAATCGCCCCGATCGCCTGGAGCAGCGTCCTGTCGAGCTCGTGCAGATTGCCCATATATTAGACATAGAAGAACCGCGGACGGGGCGGTTGCGGGCGGCGAGATTTATTCGACTTGGCCAGCACGTTGCAGAAGAAGCCGCGCTTGCGCCACATGCATCGCCTCGATCATCCGGTCGCGGAACCGCTCGGCACCGCCCTGGGCGGCGGCGAGCAACGCACGCGCGTCGGCGATCTCGTCGGCGGTCGCGCCAAAGGCCTCCGCAGCGATCGCGATCTGGCCCGGGTGGATCAGCGTCTTGCCGTCATAGCCCAGCGCCCGCCCCTCGCGGCATTCGGCGGCGAGCCCCTCGGCATCGGCGAGCGCGTTGAACACGCCGTCGAGCGCCCAGCCATTTCCCGCCCGCGCCGCCAACACCACGGTCTGCAGCGCGAGCGACAGCCCGCCCCGCCCCGCAGCCGAGGGGATGCCGAGGCTCGCCTTGAGGTCGTTGGTCCCGGCGATCAACCCGGCGACGCCCGGCAGCGCTGCGATGGAAGCGGCGGCAAGGACGCCCGCCGGGGTTTCGATCATCGCGAGCAGGGGCTTGCCGACCACCGCGGCGATGCGCGCGGCCGTCGCGGCATCCTCCACCTTGGGCACGACGATTACCGCCACCGCCGACCGCGCGGCCGCCGCCAGATCGGCCTCGTGCTCCGCCGCATCGACGCCATTGATCCGGATGGCGGCGATCCGTTCGCCAAAGCCCTCCGCCATTGTCGCGACCGCGGCCTCGCGCGCGGCGTCCTTGTCCTCGGACTTCACGGCATCCTCCAGGTCGAGGATCACCATGTCGCAGTCGAGCGTCCGCGCTTTGGCGATCGCGCGCGCATTGGATGCGGGGAGGAACAGGGCGGTGCGGGGGGCGAGAGCCATGCTGGTCATGCGCGTTCTCTATGCTAGCACTAGGCCCCATTGCGAGGGGAGTCGGGGCATATGGACGTGCTTTTCGTGTTTCTGGCCGGGGTGGTAGCGCTGGTGCTGTTCTACCTGCTCGTCAGCGTGAAGATCGTCACCCAGGGCTATCAATACACGATCGAGCATTTCGGCCGCTTCACCGCCGTCGCCGCGCCCGGCTTCAACTTCTACCCCGCTTTTTTCTACCGTGTCGGCCGCAAGGTGAACATGATGGAGCAGGTGATCGATATCCCCGGCCAGGAGATCATCACCAAGGACAATGCGATGATCTCCACCGACGGCGTGGTGTTCTTCCAGGTGCTCGATGCCGCCAAGGCCGCCTATGAAGTGTCGGACCTGTATGTCGCGCTGCTCCAGCTGACCACGACCAACCTGCGCACGGTGATGGGCTCGATGGACCTCGACGAGACCCTGTCCAAGCGCGACGAGATCAACGCGCGGCTGCTCTCGGTGGTCGATCATGCGACGACGCCCTGGGGCGTGAAGATCACCCGCGTCGAGATCAAGGACATCCGGCCGCCCGCGGACATCGTCAACGCGATGGGCCGCCAGATGAAGGCCGAGCGCGAAAAGCGCGCCAACATTCTCGAGGCCGAAGGCAGCCGCCAGTCGGAGATCCTGCGCGCCGAAGGGCAGAAGCAGGCGCGGATCCTGGAAGCCGAGGGCCGCCGCGAATCCGCTTTCCGCGACGCCGAGGCGCGCGAGCGTGCCGCCCAGGCCGAGGCGGAGGCGACCCGGCTGGTTTCCGACGCGATCGAGGCAGGCAGCAGCCAGTCGCTCAACTATTTCATCGCGCAGAAATATGTCGAGGCGGTCGGCAAGTTCGCGACCTCGCCCAATGCCAAGACGATCCTGTTCCCGGTCGAGGCGACCCAGCTGATCGGCACGCTGGGCGGCATCGGCGAGCTGGCCCGGGACGCGCTGTCCGGTGGCGCGCCCAAGCCCCCCGCCCCGCCGACGCCCCCGGCCCGCCGCCCCGGTCCGTTCGACCAGCAGGATTGATCGCCTAGGTGGACTGGTTGCAGCACCCGCCCCTGCTCTGGCTGATCGCCGCGGTGACGCTGGGGATTGCCGAGCTGGTGGTGCCGGGCGTCTTCCTGGTGTTCCTCGCGGCAGCGGCGGCGATCATGGGCGGGCTGGCATTGCTGTTCCCGGACCTGCCGCTGGCCGGGCAATTGCTCGGCTTTGCCGGCTGGTCCGCCGTCGCGGTGCTGATCGGGCGGCGCTGGTATCAGGACTTTCCGGTGCAGAGCGCCGACCCGCTGCTCAACGATCGCGTCGCCCGGCTGGTCGGCGAGGTCGTCACCGTCGTTGAGCCGGTAAGCGACCATGGCGGCCGCGTGCGGGTCGGCGACGGCGAATGGCCTGCGCGCGGGCCCGAGGCGCCCGCCGGCGCCCGCGTGCGGATCACCGGCGCCACCGGCGCGACCCTCCGCGTCGAGCCGCTCCCCACCCTTCCCCAGAACTGAAAATCATCGAGGTCGAATTGATGCAAACTACCCGTCGCGACGTGCTGCTCGGATCGAGCGCGCTGCTGGCAACTTCCGCAGCGGCCCGCCCCGCGCTCGCCGCCGGCCCTGCCGAAGCCCAGGCCCAGGCGCTGATCGACCGGACTGCCGAGGCGCTGCTGGTGCTCAACCCCGAGGGCGCGACCGGGCTCGGCATCGACAAGGGTGCGCGCGCCGCGCTCAAGCACAAGCTCGGCGACCGCACCCCCGCAGGCGTCGCCAAGATGGCCGCGCATCTCAAGGCCACGCTCGCCGAGATCGCGCGGATCGACGTGAACGCCGTCAGCCCCGACATGCGCGTCCATCTCGACGTTATCCAGACGGCCTATGAAAACGGCCTCAAGGGCATGGCATTCCCCTATGGCGACGTCGCGGTGGGGAGCTGGCGGAACACCCCCTATGTCGTGATCCAGAATGTCGGCGCCTATATCGACATTCCCAAGACGCTCGACAGCGATCACCAGATCGCCACGCGCGACGATGCCGATGCCTATTGCGACCGGCTGGTGGCCTATGCGGGCGCGCTCGACGGCGAGACGGTGCGGCTCCAGCAGGCGGCGCGCGTCGGCGTGATCGCGCCCGACTTCCTGCTCGACAAGTGCCTCAAGCAGATCCGCCTCGCCCGCAGCGGCGATCCGGCCAAGTGGGACGTGGTGACCTCGCTCGCCAAGCGCACCACCAAGATGCCGGGCGGCTATGACGCACGCGCGACCAGGATCGTCGCCGAGCAGGTGGGCCCTGCACTAGACCGCCAGATCGCGGAGCTAGAAAAGCAGCGCGCCCGCGCCACCTCCGACGCCGGCGTGTGGAAGTTCAAGGACGGCGACGCCTATTATGCCTGGGCGCTGAGCGCGGGCACCACCACGACCATGTCGCCGGACGAGGTCCATGCGATGGGCAAGGCGCAACTCGCCGAGCTCCAGGCCGAGATGGACACCATCCTCAAGACGCTCGGCTATACGCAAGGGAGCGTCGGCGCGCGGATGCGCGGGCTCGCCACCGACAAGCGCTTCGCTTTCCCCGAGAACGACGGCGGCCGCGCCGAGATCATCCAGATCCTCCAGAAGAGCATCGACGACATGCGCACCCGCATGCCCCAGGCCTTCCACACGCTGGTGCCCGGCAATGTCGAGGTGAAGCGCATTCCGATCGTCGAGGAAGAAGGTGCGGCCGGGGCCTATGGTGGCCCCGGCACGATCGACGGCAAGGTGCCGGGCCGGCTGTGGGTCAATCTGCGCTCGACCGGCATCTGGACGCGGTTCAGCCTGCCCGACCTCGCCTATCACGAGGCGATCCCCGGCCATGCCTGGCAGGGCGAGTATACCTTCAAGATGCCGCTGATCCGCTCGCTGCTGCAGTTCAACGCCTATTCGGAAGGCTGGGCGCTCTATGCCGAGCAGCTGGGCGACGAGCTCGGCGTCTATGCCGCGAACCCGGCGGCGAAGCTGGGCTATCTCCAGTCGCTGGGCTTCCGCGCCTGCCGGCTGGTGGTCGACAGCGGGCTCCACGCCAAGCGCTGGACGCGGGAGCAGGCGATCCGCTGGTTCGTCGAGGCGAACGGTTCCTCCGAGGACGAGGTGCAGGGCGAGGTCGACCGCTATTGCTCCTGGCCGGGCCAGGCCTGCGGCTACAAGGTGGGCCACACCGCGATCAACCGGCTGCGGACCCAGGCCAAGACCGCGCTCGGCGACAAGTTCGACTTCCGCGCCTTCAACGATGCGCTGCTGCTTGGCGGCAACGTGCCGATGACGGTGCTCGGCCATGTGATCGACCGGCATATCGCGCAGCGGAAAGCTTAAACCCTTGTCATCCCGGCGAAAGCCGAGATCCATTGGGGTCGCCGTTGCCGCGCTTGCTGAAAGGGAGAGGCGAATGGATCCCGGCTTTCGCCGGGATGACAGCTCAAAAGGTTGGCGGTAGCCCGCCCCTCAGGCGTGGCGCCAGCGCCAGAGCAGCATCGGCCGGGCCAGCGCCAGGCCGAGGAGGAAGCCGCCGATATGCGCCCAGATCGCGACGGTCACGCCCCCCTGCAGGAAGGCGAAGCCCATCAGCAGGTTGACGCCCACCCACGCCGCGGCGAGCCAGGCGATGTGCACCACCTGCGCCGGGATCGGCCCGATCGCCTTGGCGCGCTGGCGGCCATAGAGCAGCGAATAGGCGCCGACCACCGACGAGCTCGCCCCGCTTGCCCCGATCATCGGCGCGGTCGAGATCGGCCCGGCGAGCCACTGCGCGCCGCACGCGGCATAGGCACCAATCAGGTAGAGCGCCACGATGCCCTTGGCACCGATCGCCCGCTCGGCCTCGCGGCCGGTAAAGCCGAGCATCAGCATGTTCATGCCGAGATGGGCGAGACCGCCATGGATCAGCGCCGAGCTGAGCGGGGTAAGCCACACCGGCACCACCGGCCCCGACAGGAGCAACCCGCCCGAAAGCCGCGCCGGAATGAACCCCGCCGCATATTGGATCTGCCCCACATTGGGCGCAAAATTGGCGATCAGGCTCACCGCCACCGTGACGGCGACGATCACCGTGGTGGCGCTGAACTTCGGCATGGCAGGGCTCAGATGAACTCGACCTTCGATACCAGATAATAGCGATCGCCCGCCGGCACCGAAACCTCGACCTCTTCGTCCACCTTGCGGCCGATCAACGCGCGGCCGATCGGCGAATTGTAGGAGATGCGGCCCTTGCTGGCATCCGCCTCGGTCTGGCCGACGATCTGGTAGGTCACCGGCTTGTCGTCCTCGTCGAGCAGCGTCACGGTCGCGCCGAACACGACCTTGTCGCCCGAAAGCTCCTTGGGATCGATGATCTGGGCGCGGCTCAGCTTGTCCTCGATGTCGGCGATGGTCGCCTCGACCTGGCCCTGCCGCTCCTTGGCGGCATGATATTCGGCGTTTTCCGAAAGATCGCCATGGGCGCGCGCTTCCTCGATCGCGTCCACGATCAGCGGCCGCTCGGCCTTCAGCCGCTTCAACTCCTCGTTGAGCTTCTGATAGCCTTCCGCCAGCATCGGCATCTTCTCGACGGTCGCCATAACGCCCTTGTCCTTCAATACACCCCCGGTACCGACCGTCGCCCAAAAACGACGTCCGCACACTTACATCGGTTGGGGAAATCCATTGTGCGAACGCGAATAGTAAGTCGCGGGGCGAAAAACATCAAGGCGGGGGGCGGAAAACGCAAGATTTGGTTTGGTGCTCAACCTTTAGCCCCTCCTCCTTGGAGGAGGGGTTGGGGTGGAGGGATTCCAGACCATTGGTCGGTCTCTGCGAGACACTGCCCCACCCCAACCCCTCCCCTGAAGGGGAGGGGCTTAAGGAGGGTGTCTCACCCCCGCGAGGCGAAATAGGCCTGGATCGGCTGCACCTCGATCGGGTTGCTGCGCATCGCCGCGATCGCCCGCGCCGCCGCGACGCTGCCCGGCGCCGTGGTGAAATACGGCACCTTCTGCGCCAGCGCCGAGGCGCGGATGCTCATCGAGTCCTTCAGCGACTGCCAGCCTTCGGTGGTGTTGAAGATCAGCGCCACGTCGCCGTCCTGGATGCGGTCGACGATGTGGGGGCGGCCCTGCGCCACCTTGTTCACCGTCTCCACCGCGATGCCCTCGGCGGCGAGGAACTCGGCGGTGCCGCTGGTCGCGATGATCCTGAAGCCGAGATCGGCGAGGATCTTCACCCCCGGCAGCACCACCGCCTTGTCGCCCTGCTTGACGCTGACGAACACCGTGCCGCCATCCGGGAGGATCGTACCGGCGCCGAGCTGCGACTTGGCGAAGGCGGTGGCGAAGTCCTTGTCGATCCCCATCACCTCGCCGGTCGACTTCATCTCGGGCGAGAGCACCGGATCGACGCCGGGGAAGCGCGCCCAGGGGAACACCGCTTCCTTCACCGCGATATAATCGATGTCGCGGTCGATCAGCGGCAGGTTGGCCAGCTTCTCGCCCGCCATCACCCGGCTGGCGATCTTGGCGATCGGCGCCCCGATCGCCTTGGCGACGAACGGCACCGTGCGGCTGGCGCGCGGGTTGACCTCGATCAGATAGACCTCGCCATCCTTGACCGCGAACTGGATGTTCATCAGCCCCTTGACCTTGAGCGCCCGCGCCAGCGCCACGGTCTGGCGCTCGATCTCGGCGATGATGTCGGCCGGCAGGCTGTAGGGCGGGATCGAGCAGGCGCTGTCGCCCGAATGGACGCCGGCTTCCTCGATATGCTGGAGCACGCCCGCGACCACCACATCGGTGCCGTCGGCGATCGCATCCACGTCCACCTCGATCGCATCGCGCAGATACTGGTCGATCAGCACGGGCGAGTCGCCCGAGACCTGCACCGCGGTCTGGATATAGTCGTCGAGCTGCTGGAGGCTGTCGACGATCTCCATCGCCCGGCCGCCCAGCACATAGCTCGGCCGCATCAGCACCGGATAGCCGATCCGCTCGGCCACGCGCACCGCCTCGTCGCGGCTGCGGGCGATGCCGTTGGCGGGCTGCTTGAGGCCCAGCTTGGCGACGAGATCGGCGAAGCGCTCCCGGTCCTCGGCCAGGTCGATCGCGTCGGGGCTGGTGCCGAGGATCGGGATGCCCGCATCCTCCAGTGCCTTGGCGAGGTTGAGCGGGGTCTGGCCGCCGAACTGGACGATCACGCCGACCAGTTCGCCCTTGGACTTCTCGACCTCGAGGATCTCGAGCACGTCCTCGGCGGTCAGCGGCTCGAAATAGAGCCGGTCCGAGGTGTCATAGTCGGTGCTCACCGTCTCCGGGTTGCAGTTGACCATGATCGTCTCATAGCCCGCATCGGCCAGCGCGAAGCAGGCATGGCAGCAGCAATAGTCGAACTCGATGCCCTGCCCGATCCGGTTCGGGCCACCGCCCAGGATCACGATCTTGCGGCGATCGCTTGGCTCGGCCTCGTTCTCGGGCTCGCCGAAGCTCGGCGCCTCGTAGGTCGAGTACATGTACGGCGTCTTCGCTTCGAACTCGGCCGCGCAGGTGTCGATCCGCTTGAACACGGGGCGCACGCCCAGCCGGTGGCGCAGCTTGCGCACCTCGGCCTCGGTCACGCCGCCGGAGATGGCGTTGGCGATCTCGCCGATCAGGCCCGAGCTGCGCGCCATGACTTCGCTGCCCGCACGCAGATTGACCGACTTGAGCGCCAGATAGGCCAGCCGCTTGTCGCTGAAGCCCATCGCCTTGAGGCGGCGCATGCCGGCCGCGTCCTGCGGCAGGCCGTTGGTCGCGACGTCCTTCTCGGCATCGAGGATCTCGGCGATCCGCTCGAGGAACCAGGGGTCGTAGCTGGTGAAACGCTGCACGTCCTTGCCGCTGAAGCCCTCGCGCATCGCCTGGGCGGCGATCAGCAGCCGGTCGGGCGAGCGGACGGTCAGCGCCGCTTCGATCACGTCGCGCGGCGCGCCGACCAGCCGGTCGACATCGTTGAAGCCGCTGAGGCCGGTCTCCAGCCCGCGCAGCGCCTTCTGCAGCGATTCGTGGATCGAGCGGCCGATCGCCATCACTTCGCCGACCGACTTCATCGCCGTGCCCAGCACCGCCTCGGCGCCCTTGAACTTCTCGAAGGCGAAGCGCGGGATCTTGGTGACGACGTAATCGATCGTCGGCTCGAAGCTCGCCGGCGTCGCGCCGGTGATGTCGTTGTCGATCTCGTCGAGCGTATAGCCCACCGCCAGCTTGGCCGCGACCTTGGCGATCGGGAAGCCGGTCGCCTTGGAGGCGAGCGCCGAGGAGCGGCTGACGCGCGGGTTCATCTCGATCACGATCAGGCGGCCGTCCTTCGGATTGACCGCGAACTGCACGTTGGAGCCGCCGGTCTCGACGCCGATCTCCCGGAGACACGCGATCGATGCGTTGCGCATGATCTGGTATTCCTTGTCGGTCAGCGTCAGCGCCGGCGCGACGGTGATCGAATCGCCGGTGTGCGTGCCCATCGGATCGATATTCTCGATCGAGCAGACGATGATGGCGTTGTCGTTCCGATCCCGGACGACCTCCATCTCGTACTCCTTCCAGCCGAGCAGCGACTCCTCGATCAGCACCTCGGTGGTCGGCGACAGGTCGAGCCCCGAGCGCACGATCGCGATGAACTCCTCACGATTATAGGCGATGCCGCCGCCCGAGCCGCCCATGGTGAAGCTGGGGCGGATGATCGCCGGCAGCCCGACATAGTCGAGCGCGGTCAGCGCCTCGGCCTCGGTATGCGCGATCGCCGAGCGGGCGCTTTCGAGCCCGATCTTGGTCATCGCGTCCTTGAACTTCAGCCGGTCCTCGGCCTTGTCGATCGCATCGGCGTCGGCACCGATCATCGTCACGCCGAACTTCTCCAGCGTGCCGTCGCGGAACAGCGCGAGCGCGGTGTTGAGCGCGGTCTGGCCGCCCATCGTCGGCAGGACGGCGTCGGGCCGCTCCTTCTCGATGATCTTGGCTACGACCGCGGGAGTGATCGGCTCGATATAGGTCGCGTCGGCCAGCTCGGGATCGGTCATGATCGTCGCTGGGTTCGAATTGACCAGGACGATGCGATAGCCCTCTTCCTTCAGCGCCTTGATCGCCTGCGTGCCCGAATAATCGAACTCGCACGCCTGACCGATGACGATCGGCCCCGCGCCGATGACGAGGATGGAGGAGATGTCGGTGCGCTTGGGCATCAGTGTTTCATTCCAGTTTCTGCGACGCAGCCCCAGCCGTCATATTCCAGGCCGAAATACGCCTCTATCCGCAGGCAGAGCTCGGTTAGAGCGCGTATCGATGCTTCGTCGGTGCGTTGTTCACGTTCAAGGAAGAGCCAAAGGCTTCCGTCTTTGCTTCGTTCGTCGCCGAGGACGGTGAAAGCCAGGTCTTCCGCAGCCTCTTCGAGCGCGGCGAGCGCCTTGCCCGAGCCGTGGAAGCTGACGTCCACGGGGCGGGCAATCGCCGGGTTGTCGCCGTTGGCAGCGAGATTCTGCAGCACGTCCTGATCCTGCGCCCATTCTTCGTCGAAGCGGGCGGGATCGAACGGCGGCAGGTTCACGCCATCATCCCCACGAACCGCTCGAACAGATAGAGGCTGTCCTGCGGGCCCGGGCTGGCCTCGGGGTGGTATTGCACGCTGAACGCCGGGCGATCGGTGAGTTCGATGCCGGCGTTGGAGCCGTCGAACAGCGACACATGCGTCTCCCGCGCATTGGCCGGCAGGCTCTCGCGCTCGACGGCGAAGCCGTGGTTCATGGAGGTGATCTCGACCGCACCGTCTTCCAGCCGCTTGACCGGATGGTTGGCGCCGCGATGGCCCTGGAACATCTTGGTGGTCTCGGCACCCACCGCGAGGCCGAGTAGCTGGTGGCCAAGGCAGATGCCGAACAGCGGCTTGCCGGTTTCCAGCAGCTGGCGGATCACCGGCACGGCGTACTCGCCGGTCGCGGCGGGGTCGCCCGGGCCGTTGGAGAGGAAGAAGCCGTCGGGATTGAACGCCATCACCTGCTCGAAGGTCGCGGTGGCGGGCAGCACGGTCACGTCTGCGCCGGCCTGCACCAGGTTGCGGAAGATGTTGCGCTTCGAACCATAGTCGATCGCGACGACCTGCGGGCGCTTGCTCTCGCCGCGGCTGGTGTCATAGCCGGCGCCGAGCTTCCACACGCCGCCTTCCCAGCCGAAATGCGTCTCGCACGAGACGGTGATGGCGAGGTCCATGCCCTCCAGCCCCGGCCAGCCGCGCGCCTTCTCCAGCAGCGCATCGAGGTCGAAATTGCCGGACTTGGAGTGCGCGATCACGCCGTTCGGCGCGCCGCCCAGCCGGATGCGGCGGGTGAGCGCGCGGGTGTCGATGCCCGACAGGCCGATCCGCTTGTGCTTCGCCATCCAGGCATCGAGATGCTCGGTGCTGCGGAAGTTCGACGGCTCGGTCACGTCCTGGCGGACGATCATGCCCAGCGCGTGCGGGTCATCGGCCTCGATGTCGTCGGGGTTGGCGCCGACATTGCCGATGTGCGGGAAGGTGAAATTGATGATCTGACCGGCGAAGCTCGGGTCGGTCATGATCTCCTGATAGCCGGTCATCGCGGTGTGGAAGCACACCTCGCCGACGGCATCGCCTTCGGCACCGAATCCTCGACCCCACAATATCTCGCCGCTCGCCAGAACCAGAACGCCCGTGGCTCCAACGGGCATGGACAAGGGTTTGGCGTCGGCCATTTGGGGCGGGCACTCCTGCTTTGGGTTTGCGATGTTGCTAAGGGCCGCCCGCTAGACCCCGATGGCCGCAGCGTCAATCTGTTAAGTTTTCAGGGCCTCCGCTATGGTTCCCGGCTTACCGTAAAAAGATCGAGAGAAACGATGATTCGCGACGACATCAAGGCTGCGCTGGTGACTGCCATGAAGGGCGGGGACAAGGCATCGACCGCCACGATCCGCCTGATCCAGAGCGCGATCAAGAACCGCGACATCGAAGCGCGCACCGGCAAGGCGCCCGAGGACGACGACGTGCTGGTCGTCGAGGTGCTGCAGAAGATGGTCAAGCAGCGCCGCGAATCGATCGAGATGTATGTGAAGGGCGGACGGCAGGAACTCGCCGACGCCGAGGCGGCCGAAGTGGTGGTGATCGAGCGTTTCCTGCCGCAGCAGATGAGCGAGGCGGAGACGACGGCGGCGATCGAGGCGATCAAGGCCGAGCTGGGCGCGTCGGGCATGAAGGACATGGGCCGGGTGATGGCCGAGCTGAAGGGCCGCCACGCGGCACAGCTCGACATGAGCAAGGCCAGCGCGCTGGTGAAGGCGGCGCTGAGCTGACCCTGCCGGCCCGCCCCCGGGTTTGCGGATCCGGGGGGGGGGTCGCGATAATCTTTCAATTCTTGCAGCCTGCCCTGCAACGCGACGAGAATGGCATAAGTTCCGCTGCCGTCAAAAAATACCTGACAAAACGCTAACTTACGTGGTCAATTGTTGACGGCGACTCGCGCCAACAGGGGACTACAGCATGAAACATATCGCACTTCTTGCAGCTACGGCTGCCATCAGCCTTGCGACTTGCGCACCCGCATCTGCGGATCCGTTCAAGTTCGTGATCACCGGCGACTATAGCGCGTCGTTCGTGCTGGACTCCAATCCCACACCGGATGCCGCCTTTAGCGGTTCCTATTTCACGCTGTGGGACGTGCCGGGCTTCCCGGATGCCGTTACTGGTGTCGCCGACGTCAGCTTCTTCAACGCGCAGAATGGCGGTGGCTTGGGAATCGAAGACTTTTACGGCTTCAACCTTCTGTTCCTCAGCGACGGACCGCAGCTCTATTCGGGCACCGAAGCAAATCCGATCTTCAAGACCGGCACCTTTGCTCTCACCGAATATCAGGGTTCCGGCAACTATTCGCTCACCATCTCGGCGCTCGGCGTGCCGGAACCGGCCTCCTGGGGCTTGATGATCGCGGGCTTCGGCCTCGCGGGTGCGGCGCTCCGCCGGCGCACCTACAGGCAGGGCAAGACCAGCGTCGCCTACGCGGCCTGACCGGATGCTCGCTCGCGGCGGGGAACGGCTTCCCCGCCGCGGGTAAGGCTCCTACAACGGGGTCGATGTACCCAGCGACCCGTTCCGACCCTGATTTTCAGTCTGCGCATGGTGGGCGCGCCGCGTGAGCCTGACGCCCGCCTTTCTCGATGAACTCCGCACCCGCACCACGCTGTCCACGCTCATTGCCAAGTCGGTGAAGCTGCAGCGCGCGGGCAAGGAGTTCCGCGCCTGCTGCCCGTTCCACAACGAGAAGACCCCCAGCTTCTACGTCAACGACGACAAGGGCTTCTACCATTGCTTCGGCTGCGGCGCGCATGGCGATGCGATCCGCTGGATGACCGACCAGCGCGGCCTGCCCTTCATCGATGCGGTGAAGGAACTGGCCCAGGCCGCCGGGCTCGACATGCCCGAGCAGGACCGCCGCGCCGCCGAAAAGGCCGAGCGCGCCAAGGGCCTGCACGAGCTGATGGGCGACGCGGCCACCTGGTTCACCGAGCGCCTGAACGGCATCGAGGGCGTCGAAGCGCGCGCCGTACTCCAGCGACGCGGCATCACGCCCGAGACCGCCCGCAGCTTCGGCCTCGGCTTCGCCCCCGATTCGCGCGGCAAGCTCAAGGAAGCGCTGAAATCCTACGGCGACCCGATGCTGGTCGAATCCGGCATGCTGATCGCCGTCGAAGGCAAGGAGCCGTACGACCGCTTCCGCGGCCGGCTGATGATCCCGATCCGCGACGCCCGCGGGCGGACGATCGCGTTCGGCGGCCGCATCATCGGCGACGGCGAACCCAAATATCTCAACTCCCCCGAGACCCCGCTCTTCGACAAGGGCCGCACGCTCTACAATCTCGATCGCGCCCAGGCCGCCGCGCGCAAGGCCGACCGGGTGATCGCGGTCGAGGGCTATATGGACGTGATCGCGCTTGCCCAGGCTGGGTTCGGCGAGGTCGTCGCGCCGCTCGGCACCGCGCTGACCGAGCACCAGCTCGAACGGCTGTGGCGGCTGTCCGAAGTGCCCCTGCTCTGTTTTGATGGCGACAGCGCCGGGCAGAAGGCAGCCCTCCGTGCCGCCCACCGCGCGCTGCCGATGCTGGCGCCGGGCCGCAGCCTCGCCTTCGTGACGCTGCCCCAGGGGCTCGACCCGGACGATCTCGTCCGATCGCAGGGTTCCGCCGCGTTCGAGGCGCTCCTCGCCAAGCCCGAACCACTGGTCGATCGCCTCTGGGCAAGCGAAGTGGAGGCCGGCCCGCTCGACACGCCGGAGCAGCGCGCCGGGCTCAAGCGCCGCCTCACCGAACTTGCCGAGCAGATTCAAGACCCGAACGTAAAGCACGAATATATCGCGGAATTCCGTGCCCGTGCTGACCAACAGTTCGGCCGCGGCCCGCGCGAGTTCCGCAAGGACCAGCGCGGCCCCGCCCCTGCCCGCCAGCAGCAGCGCGGCACCCGCAACGCCCGCGGCGTCTGGCAGCCGCCCGAGGCCCCGCCCTCGCATCTGATCAAGGGCGTGCAGGCGAGCGGGCTGGATCCCATCTTGGCACGCGCGGTGCTTGCCGGGCTGATCCGCCACCCGGTCGAGATCGCCCGGCACATGGAGATCCTCGGGAGTCTGCGTAGTGCATCGGGGGCGCTCGGCCGGCTATTCGAGGCCGTTGTCGAGGTGGCCCTCACCAATCCCGCGTCGCGTCAACTTGATAGCGAGGATTTCCTCACCATATTGGCTCGGTCCGGTTTCGATTCAGTGGCAAGCGAGTTGCTCCGCGCAGACACGCTCCCCTTCTCCTTCACGCGGCCCGCGGCCGACGTGGCGAAGGCGCGCGAGGATCTGGGCGAGGCGATCGCGGTGATGGCGGCACAACCCGCCGTCGATGTGGCGCTCGCCGAGGCGACTGCTGCGCTGATGCGCGACGGCACCGAGGAAGCGTTTGCCCGTCAGGTGGCGCTTTCGCGGCAGCGGCAGGAGCTTCAGGAACGGCTTGCCAATCTGATGCTTGCGGAAGACGGCGTTTTTGAGGAATAGAGGCGGTGTAAAATTGCCGCCATCTGAGTTTCGAGGGATTTGATGGCGAAGGCGAACATGGCAGACGTCACGGACACGGCAGACACGAGTGACGCGCCGCTGATCGATCTGAACGAGGGTTCGATCAAGAAGCTGGTCGCGCGTGCCAAAAAGCGCGGTTACATCACCGTCGACCAGCTCAACGAGATGCTGCCGCAGGACCAGATGTCCTCGGAGCAGATCGAGGACGTGATGGCCGCGCTCAATGACATGGGCATCAACGTCGTCGAGAACGAGGACGCCGGCGAGGACGCCGAGTCCGAGGACGATTCGGCCGACGATTCGGAAACCGCCGACACCAGCGACGATTCCGCGCCCGCCTTCGAGGTTGCGAAGAAGAAGGAAACCGTCGATCGCACCGACGATCCGGTGCGCATGTACCTGCGCGAGATGGGCGCCGTCGAGCTGCTCAGCCGCGAGGGCGAAATCGCGATCGCCAAGCGTATCGAGGCCGGCCGCGACACGATGATCCTGGGGCTCTGCGAGTCGCCGATCACCTTCAACGCGATCATCGGCTGGTCGACCGCGCTCAACGAAGGCACGATGCAGCTGCGCGAGATTCTCGATCTCGACGCGATGCTATCCAAGGGTCCGTCGGCCGAGCAGGTCGAGGGCGCCGAGGACGACAATGGCGAGATCAGCGAATCGAGCACCGGCCCGAGCTTCAAGGAAGAGGAAGAGCCGGAGGAAGTCGCCTCGGACGAGGATGACGAGCTGACCGAGCGCCGCGCCCGCCGCCCCTCGGACGACGAGGAGGAGGACAACACCCTCTCGCTCGCCCAGATGGAAGAGCAGCTCAAGCCGCAGGCGCTCGAGAAGTTCGCCAACATCACCGCGATCTACAAGAAGTTCGGCAAGGTCCAGCAGCAGCGGCTCGACACCATGTCGGCCGGCGAGGATTTCCCGGCGGCAGAAGAGAAGAAGTACAACAAGCTCCGCGAGGAGCTGACCGCCGAGGTGGAGAGCGTCCAGTTCCACCAGGCGAAGATCGAGTATCTCGTCGACCAGCTCTACAGCTTCAACCGGCGCCTCACCGCGCTGGGCGGCCAGATGCTGCGTCTCGCCGAGCGCCACAAGGTCAGCCGCAAGGACTTCCTCGATCGCTATGTCGACCACGAGCTCGACGAGAACTGGCTGCCGACCGTCGTCGGCCTCGACAAGAAGTGGAAGGCGTTCGTCGAGAACGAGGGCAGCTCGGTCGATCGCATTCGCACCGAGATGAGCGAGATCGCCCAGCAGACGGGCATGACGCTCACCGAGTTCCGCCGCATCGTCAACATGGTGCAGAAGGGCGAGCGCGAGGCACGTATCGCGAAGAAGGAGATGGTCGAGGCCAATCTCCGCCTCGTGATCTCGATCGCCAAGAAGTACACCAATCGCGGCCTGCAGTTCCTGGATCTCATCCAGGAGGGCAATATCGGCCTGATGAAGGCGGTGGATAAGTTCGAATATCGCCGCGGCTACAAGTTCAGCACCTATGCGACCTGGTGGATCCGCCAGGCGATCACCCGCAGCATCGCCGATCAGGCGCGCACCATCCGTATCCCGGTGCACATGATCGAGACGATCAACAAGCTGGTCCGCACCAGCCGCCAGTTCCTCCATGAGCAGGGCCGCGAGCCTACGCCGGAAGAAATGGCCGAGCGCCTGAGCATGCCGCTCGAGAAGGTGCGCAAGGTGATGAAGATCGCCAAGGAGCCGATCTCCCTCGAAACGCCGATCGGCGACGAGGAAGACAGCCATCTGGGCGACTTCATCGAGGACAAGAACGCGATCATCCCGGTCGACGCGGCGATCCAGGCGAATCTCAAGGAAACAGTCACCCGCGTCCTGGCGAGCCTTACCCCACGCGAGGAGCGCGTGCTGCGCATGCGCTTCGGCATCGGCATGAACACCGATCACACGCTGGAAGAAGTCGGCCAGCAATTCTCGGTGACGCGCGAGCGTATCCGCCAGATCGAGGCCAAGGCGCTGCGCAAGCTGAAGCACCCGAGCCGCAGCCGCAAGATGCGCAGCTTCCTCGACCAGTAAGAGCATCCACAACGAACTAGGACAACGGCCTCGGGTATCCCCCGGGGCCGTTTTCATTTGGGACAAGGATGCGTGGGGAACCGAAATCCTGTCTTTCAAGATTAATTTTGGCGTAACCATCTTTCTATGCGCTTCGGTATGGTCGCTGTGCGATCCCATCCGGACCGGCCGATGGCGGGCGGCACTGTCCAGATGAGGAAGGTCATGCTCGTGGATACCGCACCGATGGAGCATTTGTCGGGCGCCTGGGGCCCGATGGGCGCACTGGCGGGGACCGACGGCAGCGCCCGCCACCCCCATCTGCGCGCGCTCCGCGCCGACGCCCTGCCCCGCCGCGACCTGGCGGACGCGATCCACCACATCGCCCGCCTCCATGGCCGCCATCCGGGCCTGATCGACTATGCCGCCGGCCATGGGCGCCACCCGATCGAGTGCGAGTGGCTGGAGGCCGCCGCCGATGCCTTCGTCGCCGAGCGCGCCTATCTCGTCCGCCTCGTCGCCGCGGTCGGCCCCCTGCCCAGCACCCCCGGCCATGCCGAGAGCGAAGCCGCCGCCGCCGCGCAGCGCCATGCGCTCGACATGCTCGCCCAGTCCGATCGCGCCGGCTGCGCGACCGGTGCGGCGATCGCGCTGGCGATCGAATGGGTGCCGATCCGCGCGGTGCTCGATCGCGCCGCGACCAGTTTCGGCGTCGATCCCAAGCCCGCCGGCCTGCCGATCCCGGAGGAGACGGTGAGCGTCGTCGACGCGCTGGCCCGCGAAGCCGCGCACGAGCGTGCGATGCTGTTCGGCGCGCAACAGGTCTTCGCCCAGCATCGCGGGCTGTGGGACCTGCTCGAGGCCCGCGCGAGCGCCCGCAGCCGGGGGTAAAATGCCACCCACACCTCCATAGTCATTCCCACCTCCGCGGGAATGACAGGGGGGTTCATACCAAGCCGCACGGACAAGAACCCATCCCCGCTCGCCAAACCGTCACCCCGGCGGAAGCCGGGGTCCATTAGGGTCTCGCTATCGGCTCTTGCGGAGATGGAGAAGCGAATGGATCCCGGCTTTCGCCGGGATGACGGCGTTGAGGTGGGGTGACTCCCGTCGGCGCAACTTGGTATCAGGCGTGCCAAGCCCCCTGCCCCTCGGGATGGGTTGCATCCCGCCACCGTTCGTCCCACCTTCTGCCCATGCGCTTCGAAGGTACCCAGAGCTATGTCGCCACCGCGGACCTGAAGGTCGCGGTCAACGCCGCCGTCACGCTGCGGCGCCCGCTGCTCGTCAAGGGCGAGCCCGGCACCGGCAAGACCGTGCTCGCGACCGAGATCGCCAAGGCGGTGAACGCCCCGCTGATCGAGTGGAACGTCAAGTCGACCACCAAGGCGCAGCAGGGGCTCTACGAATATGACGCCGTGGCGCGGCTCCGCGACGGCCAGCTCGGCGATCCGCGCGTCCACGACATCGGCAACTATATCCGCAAGGGCAAATTGTGGGAGGCGTTCACCAGCCCCGTCCTCCCCGTGCTGCTGATCGACGAGATCGACAAGGCCGATATCGAGTTCCCGAACGACCTGCTCCAGGAACTCGATCGCATGGAATTCCATGTCTACGAGACCGGCGAGACCGTCCGCGCCGCCGAGCGCCCGATCGTCGTCATCACCTCGAACAACGAGAAGGAGCTGCCCGACGCCTTCCTGCGCCGCTGCTTCTTCCACTATATCAAGTTCCCCGACCGCGACACGATGCAGGCGATCGTCGACGTCCACTTCCCCGGCATTCAGAAGCTGCTGGTCAGCCGCGCGATGGACCTGTTCTACGAGATCCGCGAAGTCCCCGGCCTCAAGAAGAAACCCTCGACCAGCGAACTGCTCGACTGGCTCAAGCTGCTGCTCCACGAGGAGATGCCGCTGGAGGTGCTCCAGTCGCGCGATCCCAGCAAGGCGATCCCGCCGCTCCACGGCGCGCTGCTCAAGAACGAGCAGGACGTGATGCTGTTCGAGCGGCTCGCCTTCATGGCGCGGCGGCAGCGCTGACGATGCGACTGGCCGCATCCCCTCCGGCGGTCAACGTAATGGACGCGCTCCGTCCCGGGGGCGTAGGCTAGGCCCATGTTCCTCGCCTTTCTCGACGAGCTGCGCGCCGCGGGCATCCCTGCCAGCCTCAAGGAACATCTGCTGCTGCTCGAAGCGCTCGACGCACAGGTGATCGAGCCCACCCCCGAGGCCTTCTACTTCCTCGCCCGCGCCACCTATGTGAAGGACGAGGGGCTGCTCGACCGGTTCGACCAGGTCTTCGCCAAGGTGTTCCAGGGGATTACGAGCAATTATGGCGTCGCCCCGGCCGAGATTCCCGAGGAATGGCTCCGCGCGATCGCTGAGAAATATCTTACCGACGAGGAAAAGGCGCAGATCGAGGCGCTGGGTTCCTGGGACAAGCTGATGGAGACGCTCCAGCAGCGGCTGAACGAGCAGCACGAGCGGCACCAGGGCGGCAGCAAGTGGATCGGCACCGGGGGCACCTCGCCCTTCGGCAACGGCGGCTATAATCCCGAGGGCGTGCGGATCGGTGGCGAAGGCAAGCACCAGCGCGCGGTAAAGGTGTGGGAGGCGCGCGATTATCGCAACCTCGACTCCACCCGCGAGCTCGGCACCCGCAACATCAAGGTGGCGCTCCGCCGCCTGCGCCGCTTCGCCCGCGAGGGTGCGGCCGAAGAGCTGGACATCGATGGCACGATCGCCGGCACCGCAAGGCAAGGCTGGCTCGACGTCAAGATGCGCCCCGAGCGGCACAATGCGGTCAAGCTGCTGCTTTTCCTCGATGTCGGCGGGTCGATGGACCCGTTCGTCAAGCTCTGCGAGGAACTGTTCTCGGCAGCGACCAGCGAGTTCAAGAACCTGGAATTCTTCTACTTCCACAACTGCCTCTACGAAGGCGTGTGGAAGGACAATCGCAGGCGCTTCACCGAGCGCACCCGCACTGCCGACCTCCTCCACAAATATGGCCCGGATTACAAAGTGATCTTCGTCGGCGATGCGTCGATGAGCCCCTATGAGATTACCCAGGTCGGCGGCTCCGTCGAGCATCTGAACGACGAGCCCGGCGCGACCTGGCTGCAGCGGGTGATCGACACCTGGCCCGCCACCGTCTGGCTCAACGTGCTGCCCGGGGCGCAATGGGGCTATTCGCACTCGGTGACGATGATCCGCGAGCTGATGCGCGATCGCATGTATCCTCTCACGATTGCAGGGATCGATGCGGCGATGCGCGAGTTGAGTAGAAAGCGATGACCACGATCCGCGACATGCTCCACCGTTGGCGCCGGCGCCTGTTCGGCAGCTATACGATCGCCGATCCCCGGCCGATGGCCGAGGCCGCGCCCTATACCTTCTTCCTGCCCAGCGAGAACGAGGTGCTGGCGCTTCGGCCGGGCGACCTTGCAAAGCTGATCTTCCAGTCCACCCCGCCCTCGCGCGACTATGCCGCCGAGCGGATGTGGGTGGAGATCACCCGCGCCGAGGGCGAGAAGCTGTGGGGCCGGCTCGACAATGCGCCCCTCGACATGCCCCAGCTCCGCCCCGGCCGCGAGGTGGCGTTCCGCCGCGGCGACGTGATCGACCTGCGCTGGGGCGAGGACCGCCCGGTGCGCCCGCCCTCGGCCCCGGCGCGGCGGCACTATGACGCGCGCTGCCTGGTCGACAGCTGCGTGCTCGAACAGGGCGCGGCGGTCCATTATCTCTACCGCGAGCTGCCACTGCCCCCGAGCGTCGGCGACGCACCCGACAGCGGCTGGCGCATCCGCGGCGACTATCGCGGGCTGGAAGACGATGCGATCGGCGCCCGCGCGATCGAATGCGTGGCACTCGGCCGCGTGCTCAACATCGACGACAGCTGGGTCCATCTGATCGATGCGCCCACCGGCTCGGCCTATGTGCGGAACTGGGAGAAGGATGTGTTCGAGCCGGAGTCGGCAGCGGCGGATTGATGGCGCAGCGACCAGGCCGTTGTCCGCTATCGCCCCGCTTGCGGACTTATGCCCCGCATGGGACCATACAATATGAGCGACGATCAACAGGCGGTTGAGGCCACGGATAGCTATGACGGCTTGAAGCAGTGGCGGCTGCTGCGCCGTCCGCACGGGCTCTACTTCTACGAAGAGAAAACCCTGGAGAAAGAGGTTTATTTGATCGAGGAGGATGGAAGCGCGGGCGCTGTGGTCGTCGAGGCGTATTGGTCACCGACGCATGTTTCGGGCCTTTTCGATACACGCGACGCAGCACGAACAGACGCCCTCGCCACTCTTCCTTGGCTGCGCAAGGCTTTGGAGAGGCCGTCGAGGACCGGCGGCTAGCCACCCAACCTCGGCTATTCGACGATCTACCTGAATGTACCGCCTGAAACCTTAGCGAGCGCTCAAAGCTTCTCCACCGCCTTGTCGATCCGCCGCAGGAGCGCGCCGTCCTGGGCGCTTCGGCGCACCGCCTCTTCGGCCAGGCCCATCAGGCTGGTCGCGCCGAAGCTGCCGGCCAGGCTCTGCAGGCGCAGCGCGGCACCCGCCCATTGCTCGGCGCCCTTGGAGGTCTTCATCATGTCGACCGAACGGTTGACGCTTTCGAGGAAGGCATCGCGAAGCTCGGCGATCAGCGCGGGATCGTCGCCCACTGCGGCCGCCAGACTCGTATCGATTGCACCGGGATCATAAGCCATGGCTAATCCTATCTCCACCTTCGTTAACCGTTGGTTGCCAACCCGGTCTTGGTCCGCGCGGCAAAGCTGGTAAGGTGGCCGAATGACTGGGGGCTCCACCGCTGAATCCGCCGCGCCGTTCGAAACCCACGCCGCCGAGCCGCCCGTGCTGGCGGAAAGCCTGGTGATCGACGAACCCGCGCCCGTTGCACCGGATTCGCCGCTCGAAGCGCCGCGCCTCGGCTGGATCCTAACCCTGCTCGCGGTCGCCGCCGGGGTCGGCGCGACCTATGGCATGGCGGCGCTCGCGCTGCCCGCCTGGGACGAGCCGCTCAGCAACTTCCAGCGCGTCCAGCTGCTCGCCTCCCTCTGCGTGCCTGCCGCCGTGGTCGCGCTGCTCTACCTGATAGCGGTGCGGACCAGCACCGCCGAGGCGCGCCGCCATGCCGCCACCGCGCAGGCGATGCGCGACGCGGCCGAGCAGCTCGAGGCGCGCACCGCCGCGCTCACCGATCGCCTGCTCGCCCAGCGCAATGCGCTCGCCGAGCAGGAAACCAGCCTCTCGGTGCTGAGCGACGCCGCCGCCGAGCGCCTCGCCCATGCCGCCGCCAGCGCACAGCGCCAGGCCGAGATGGTCGCTGCCGGCACCCAGCAGCTGAGCGCCATGACCAGCGCCGCCGAGCACAGCGTTTCCGTGATCCTCGCCTCGCTGCCCAGGGCGCACGAGGAAATGCGCGGGCTCGCAGACCGCGTCGACCAGGCCGGGCTGCAGGCCGGCCAGACCGCCGCCGCGCTCGACATCCAGCTGACCGTGCTCGCCGAGCACGGCCGCGAGGCCGATCGCATCGCCAGCGGCGCCGCCGAGCGGCTCGCCGCGCACATCTCCCGCATGGAAGCCACCAGCGAGGCCGCCAGCAGCCGGCTCGAACAGGTGACCGACCAGATGTCCGCGCAGGTCGACGCGGTGCTCGATCGCGCCGCCGCCGCGGTCGACCAGTCGCGCCAGGGCATCGCCGCGCAGGGCGACGCGATGCTGGCGATGCTCGGCGCCAACCAAGCCGCGCTCGAACGCGCCACCGAGGACAGCAGCGCCGCGATGGCGCAGCGCATGGCGCTGATCGAGGATGCGATCATCCGCATCTCGTCGCGGCTCAGCGAGGAGCAGCGGCGCGGCGACGCGCTGTTCGCCCGCCTCTCCGAAGGCGCCGCCAATTTCGACGGCGAACTCGAAATCCTCCACGCCGCCGGCACCCGCCGTACCGAGGCGCTCGCCGCCGCGATCCACGGGCTGCACCAGTCGATGGACGGCATGACCCAGTCGATGCGCACCGGCGAGGGCACCGCGCGCGAGGGAATCGCCACCGCCGAGAACCTGCTCACCGCGCTCGACGCCGCCGCGCGCGAGCTCGACGAGACGATGCCCGCCGCGCTGGAGCGCCTCGACGGGCGGATCGACGCCACCCGCAAGCGCATCGCCGCCTCCAAGCCCGAATTGCTCGGGCTGGTCACCGCCGCCGAGACCACGCACGACGCGGTGGCAGGCATCGCCGCCTCGGTCACCCACCAGCAGACCGCGCTCGAACGCGGCCGCGCCGCGCTCGCCGAGACGCTGGCCACCGCCGCGGAGCAGGCCGAGACGCTCAGCCGCGCGGTCGACGGCGCGATCCTTCATGCCAAGAGCTTCACCAGCGAGGCCGCGCCCGAGCTGATCGAGACGCTGATGCGGGTGCGCGACAGTGCCAACAAGGCCGCCGATCATGCCCGCGAGGCGATCGACGGCATCGTGCCCGCGGTCAACCGCGTGCTCCAGGACGCGACCGATCAGGTGATCGAGCATGCCGTGGAGCTGTCGGTCCGCCGCCAGGTCGACACGCTGACCAAGGCGGCCGATGCCGCGATCGGTGCAGCCGCGCGCGCCGCCGAGCATCTCCGCGCGCAGATGACCGTGCTGGAGGAAGCCAACCAGCTCGCCGAGACGCGCATCGCCGAGGCGCAGGACGCGCAGGAACGCGCCGACAGCGACGGCTTCGCCCACCGCATGGCGCTGCTGATCGACGCGCTCCACTCGACCTCGATCGACATCGCCAAGACCTTCTCGACCGAGGTGACCGACGGTGCCTGGGGCGCCTATCTCAAGGGCGATCGCGGCGTGTTCACCCGCCGCGCGGTGCGCCTGCTCGCGCCGCACGAGGCGCGCGAGATCCATCGTCTCTACGACCATGACGAGACGTTCCGCGAGAACGTCCACCGCTATGTCCATGATTTCGAGACGATGCTGCGCCAAGTGCTGGGCCTGCGCGAAGGCAATCCGCTGGCGGTGACGTTGCTCTCGTCCGACGCGGGCAAGCTCTACGTCGCGCTCGCCCAGGCGATCGAGCGTCTCCGCAACTGAAGGCGTGGGGGCTAGTACGCCCCCCAAGAGCCGTCATCCCGGCGAAAGCCGGGATCCAGACGCCTCTCGCTATCGGCAGGAGCCGCAACGGTGACCCCAATGGATTCCGGCTTTCGCCGGAATGACGGGACTGGCGGTGGTCCCTACCGCGCCGGCGGGCGGCGGGTTGAGTCGCGGACGATCAGGGTCGAGGGCAACACCACCGGCTCGGCCGACGCGGCCGCCCGCCCGGCGCAGGCGTCGATGATCCGCTCGACCGCCTTGGCGGTGATATCCGCGATCGGCTGCGACACGGCGGTCAGCGCCGGGCTGGCGAACCGCACGATCGGGGTATCGTCGAAGCTGACCAGCGACACGTCCTCGGGCACGCTGAGCCCCCGCCCCCGCACCGCCGCCATGGTCGCCAGCGCGGTCTGGTCGTTGGCGGCGATCACCGCGGTGACGTCCGCCCGGTCGAGCAGCGTCCGCGCCGCGATCAGCCCGGCATCGTAGGAGAAGTCGCCGATCTCGAGCAGCCCGTCCGAGGACAGCCCCGCCGCCGCCATCGCCGCGCGCCAGCCCTCGACGCGCCACGCGCTCAGCTCATATTCCGCCGGCCCCGCGATGAAGCCGATGCGCCGGTGCCCGAGTGCCAGCAGATGCTCGGTCGCCAGCCGCGCGCTGCCGCGATCGTCCTGCACCAGCATGTGCCCCGGCCCTTCGGCGACCGAGCCGATCCGGGCGATTTCGATCCCCTTCTCGGCGAGCAGCTTGAGGATCACCGGGTTCTGCGAGTGCGGCGGGGTGAGGATCGCGCCGTCGGGCTGGAGTGCGGCGATCGCGGCGGAGATCTCGCGCTCGATCTGGTCGCTCTGGGTGTCGACCAGCTCGACGATCATCCGGTAGCCGTGCGCCGCGCAGGCGAGCATCCCGCCGAGCAGCATCTGGTCGACCCAGTCGCGCCCTTCGCGCGCGCGCCAGTCGGCGATGGTCCGCTCGCGATCGTTGAGCGCGAGGATCAGATAGGAGCGCGACCCGCTCATCCGCTGCGCCGCGAGCGACGGCACATAGCCGAGCTTGGCGATCGACGCCTGGACCCGGTGAAGCATCTCCGGCCGCACGCCGGGCTCCTTGTTGATGACGCGGCTGACCGTCTGCAGCGACACGCCGGCATCGGCCGCGACATGGCGGATCGTCACGGACTGGCGCCTACGGGACATGCAACTTCCTCTCCTGGATCGTTTTTGCCTAGCGGCTCAGCTGCCGCAAGAGATACGCGCGCAGCTGCCCCGCCGTTTCGGGGGTAAGCGGATCGAGGATGCCGCGGCCGCCCTCCGGGATATGCGCGGTCACGGCCGCGCCGGGGGCGAAGACATAATGGTCGAACACCTGCCGCCAATGCGCCCGGTCGGCCGCCGGCAGGTCGCGGATCGCGAGCAGCGCCGCCAGCAGCGCGTCGTTCGGCTCGGCGAGCCACGCCGGCCGCGTCCGCCACCAGTAATTGATCATCACGTTGAAGCGATCGAGCGCCTCGACATGGTGCCACCAGAGGCTCGGGATGCGCAGCGCGTCACCGGGCGCCAGCACGACGGTGCGGGCATGGCGCAGCGCCTCGCGGAACTTCGGAAAGCGCGCGAAATCGGGCGCGTGGAAGTCCACCATGCTGATCGCGCGGCCGCCCGGCGTGTTGTCGAGCGGGCCGGGATAGAGATTGGCGAACTGGTCCGGCGGGAACAGCGTGAAGCGGCGATGGCCGACCGCGGTGCAGACGAGATTGTCGGGTTCGTCGCAATGTGCGGCGACCCGCGTCGCGGTGCCGATCCAGATCGTCGCGGCCAGCCCGTCGCGCGGGCCCAGCGGCATCGGATTGGCCTCGGCGAGGCCGGGGAAGAAGCGCGGCACGTCGGTGGAGGCGATGTAGCGGAGCGGCGCGTCCGCCTGCCCCTCGTCTGCGTCCATTGCGGCGAAGATCGCGCCGATCCGCGCGCGGCGGGTGCGGTGGTTCATCGCCATCGCGTCGTCGTAGAAGATGCGGGCGCCGGCGCCGGACGCACCCTCGCCATAGGTGAAGTCGGTGTCGCGCGCGAAGCCGGCGAGATAGGCGCGGGTGTTCGCAGGCCCCTTTGCGCCCTCCGCGACCAATGGCCAGTCGGCGACCAGCCCGCGCACCACGAACGGCTCGGCCGAGGCCGCCAGCGCATGGTCGAGCGCCCAGCAATCGGCCGCCGCGATCTCGGGTACCGGCCGCAGCCCGTCGAACAGATCGGCGGGATCAGGCATCGGCGCCCCGGCGCTGGAGTCGCGCGATCAGCAGCGGCAGATTGGCGAGCGAGGCCAGCGCCATGGTGATCGGCAGCAGATGGCCGTCGCGGTGCAGCTCGCCCAGAGCGGCGCCGTCGAGGGCGGCGAACCGCTCCTCATGGATGCCGTGGAAGTCGACGATCTGCCGGGCATTGCCCGCGGCATCGTCGAAGCGGATCGACACCGGTTCCAGCAGCTCGTGCCGCTCCAGCGCGTCGAAGAAGTCAGGGGCGGCGCGGTAGCCGCGGTCGAGCTGGGCAAGACCGTCGAGCACCGCGGCGAGATAGCTGCTCGGCGTACCGTCCGCCTCGAACAGCGGCGAGGCCTCGGCATAGCCGGGATCGCCGGGTGCCAGCACGCGCGGGCTGGCCGCAGAAAGATGGAGCTGGGGCACATCGCCGCCCGTGGGCGGCGGGCCGATCAGGAAGGGGCGTGTCGCCATCGTCAGCGGGAGATAGGGCGCGTCCCAGCGATCCGCCTCCAGATAGAGGTTTTCCTCGGGCGCAAAGCCGAACAGCGCGATCGCCTGGAACCCGTCCCGCGCGGCGGTCCGCTGGAACAGGATCGGATAGGCATTCTGCACCTGGCGGAACTCGCTGGGCACCACGAGGCAGAGCTGGACGGCGTCGCCCAGCGCGGCGCCGCGCCGCCGATCGATGCGGACCGCACGGTGATCGTCGATGGTCACGAGCTGTTGGTCGTTCATGCGTGGCAATCCCCTTCCCCGCCGGCGGCGTTGGCACGTCGCGCGGCGGGGCGGAAGGGCCTTGGGGTATAGGCTCCCCAAGGCCCCCATCGTCAGAAGCGGTAGCGGACGCCCACCGTGTAGCGGGCATAGCCCGGCGCGGTGACGGTCACGTACCGATCGGTGCGCTGGTGCGCGCGGCGGCCTTCGCCGGTCAGGTTGATGCCTTCGAAGAACAGGGTCGTGCGCGGCAGCGCTTCCCAGCTCGCGCTGGCATCGATCTGGCCATAGGGCTCGGTATAGCTCGGGTTCGACCCCGCGCCCGACAGGAACTCGGCACGCCAGTTATAGGCGACGCGCGCCTGGATGCCGTTCTTGTCGTAATAGCCGATCACGTTTGCCGTATCGCTCAGGCCGACCAGCGCGAACTGGTTGACCGTGGCGGGCTGGTCGTTGCGGTAGTGCACGTCGCCGTCGACGATCGTGTAGTTGAGGATCATCCCCAGGCCGGTATCCCAGAAACCGTGCTGGATCGCGAATTCCCAGCCATGGACATTGGCGGTCTGGTTGTTGTTGACCGGCGTGTTGACGGTGAACAGCACCGGGGCGTCCTCGGGCAGGCCGATGATGTCGCCGGTGTAGTTGCCGGGCGTGCCGCCGGTGATCTTCACCGAACCCGGATAGTTGGCGAAGATATACTGGCGGATGTCGTTCGAGGTCGCGCCGGTGCCGAGCGCCGCCAGCGCCGCCTTGTAGCGCGGGCCGTCGGCGGGGTTGGTCAGGCCGAACACCGGCTTCTTCACCTGGCCGGTGCCGATGAAGTTCACCACCGACTTGTGGAAATAGCCGACCGAGATGTAGCTGTCCGGCTGGTAATACCACTCGGCCGAGAAATCGAGGTTCTTCGACTTGTACGGCAGCAGACCCGGATTGCCCTGGCTGCCGGTGCCGCCATCGACGCGGAACAGCGAGTCGATCGTCTGGCCACCCTGCAGGCTGCCATAATCGGCCCGCGCGATGGTGTGGCCGTAGGATGCGCGCAGCTTGACGTTCTTGAGCGGCGAAATGTCGAAGTCGAACGACGGCAGCCAGTTCTGGTAGGCGCCGCTGAGCGTGGTGTAGTCGCTCTTGCCCGAATAGACGACGTTGAGCTCGTTCGCCGCGACCCATTTGGTACCCGTGGCGACCGGCACCAGCGCCGAGGAGTCGATCCAGGTCTTCTCGTAGCGGACGCCGGCATAGAGGTGTGCCGGGCGGCCGAAGGCATCGAACTTGACGTTCGCCTGGAGGAAGGGCGCGAGCGTCTTTTCGGAGGTGTGGCGGTCGACCGTATACTGCGCCAGGCAGGTATCCGGGCCGAGCGGCGTGCCGCTCTGCGGCTTCGAGCACATCTTGTAGAGGCTCTCGAGATTGCCGACGAGCGTCTCGAAATTCTTGGTGAATATCTGCTGGATCAGCAGGCTGCCGTCCGTCTTCAGCCCCGGGTACTTGTCCGGGATGGTCGCGAGGGTGAACAGGCTGTCGGGCAGGTCCGAGGCCGGGCCGGCGCCGCCCCAGGTGTTGTTCTGGAGATAGCCATAGGCCGAGCGGACCTTGTTATCGACATAGGAGATGCCGAAGTCGACGCTGTCGAGCAGCCCGCCATGCGCGTAGCGGCCCTTGAACTGGACCTGGTTGATCTCGTCGCGGAACATGCCGTTGCGGAAGGAATTTCCCGTCGCCTGGATGCGCGAGGCGTCGGTCAGGTTGATGCCCGGCTGCATCTTGATCGACAGCACCGGCATGTAATGCGTGAAGTCGATCGTCTGGCTCGCCGCGCCGAAGATCGCGGTGCTCACCGAGGTGCTGGTGCCGTATTTGTTGGTCGGGCCCGACTTGGCGGTCGAGTGGTGGCCGTCGAGCTCGAACGAGAAGGCGCCCTCGGGCCTCCACTGCAGGTTGCCGCCGATCGAGTTGTTCTCGCTCTGGTTGGCGCTGAGGTTGCTGACGTAGGAAACGTCCTTGCCTTCGCTCGCCTTGAACCGCTCGGTGTAGAAGATCGGGCTCGCCACCGCGCCGCCGGTCCAGCTGCTGACGGTGTCGTTGTTGTTGAAATAGACGCCTATGCTGTTGCTGCGCACGGTCACCCGGTTGCGCGAATAGACATAGTCGATCGTGCCGGTCAGCGTGTCGGAGGGCTTGAACTGCAGCACCGCCTGGCCGTTGATCCGCTCGCGCTCGATATCGTTGATGCCGATGCCGGCATTCTGCGGCACGGTGTAGATCTGGTCGCCGGTCGGGCGGTTGGTAATGTTGGCGGCGCGCGGATCGCCCGGCTGGGCGAGTTCGCCCGCCTTGTCCGACCCGGTGCGGCCGTTCTTCCAGCCGACATAGACTTCGTTGTTGCCTGCCTTGCGCTTCTGGTAGGTGCCGGCGATGAGGATGCCGATGCGATCGTCGAGAAAGCTGTCGCTGACGATGCCCGACACTTCGGGGGTGATCGGCGTGTTCTTGGCGTTGCTCGAGCTGTCGTACATGCCCGAGACCGCGACGCTGCCGTGCAGGCCCGGCTTGTCGAGCGGGCGCGGCGTGCGGATGTTGATCGTCGAGCCGATGCCACCCGATTCGATGTCGGCACGGCCGGTCTTGTAGACTTCGACCGCGGCAATGCCGTCGGACGAGAGGTTGGCGAAGTCGAACAGGCGCGAGGTCGGCGCGGTGGCGCCGCCGTCGAGCGTCGAGGTCGGCATCTGGCGGCCGTTGAGCGTCACCAGATTGTAGTTCGGGCCGAAGCCGCGGACGGTGACGGTCGAGCCTTCACCGATCGAGCGATCGATCGACACGCCGGTGATGCGCTGGAGCGATTCGGCAAGGTTGGTGTCCGGGAACTTGCCCATGTCCTCGGCGGTGACGCCGTCGACCACGCCCTGCGCGTCGCGCTTCAGTTCCAGCGATTCGCGCAAGGAGGCGCGGATGCCGGTGACGACGATGTCGCCATTGGCTTCGCTTTCGCTTCCGCCGCTCGTGTCCTGCGCCGCTGCGATCCCCGGCATCGCCAGCAGTGCGAGCGCGGATACTCCCGCGCGCCACAGCATCGGCCTGCCTGCATGTACCCGTGTCATATTGGCTCCCCGCATATTGGATGAATCATGGCCCGCCATGATGTGAACGTTCACATACAAAGATCTGTTACGCGGTCAACAAGTCACATTTCTGTAGTTTTTTGCAGGAAGATCGTTCTCAAAACTGTCATCTTCGCGCGGCCAAGTTGCAGCATTGGCCGAACCTGCCCGGTCCACCAAAAGCGGCAGGAACAACGTTGGCACTCGCGCTTCCAGCCTCTATTCCAGCCCCTGCATGCACGCGCCGACGCCCGTCGTATCCACCCAAGGCGCCGCGCGGCATTGGCGCTTCCTGCTGCTGTTCGCGCTGGCCAATGCGGGCGGGACGATCGGCTATCTCCCGCTGTTCACGGTCTTCCTGCCGATCAAGGTGGAAGCGATCGCCGGCGCCGACCGGCTCAACCTGTTCACCCTGGTCGCCGCAGTCGGCACGGTTGCGGCGATCGCCGCCAATATCGGCTTTGGCTGGCTGAGCGACCGGTCGCGCGCGCGCGGCCGCGGGCGTCGCGGCTGGATGCTGCTCGGCACGCTTGGCCTGGCGCTCGCCTATGCATTGTTCGCCCGCGCCGACTCGCCCGCCGGGGTGATGCTCGCGGTGGTGGCGGTGCAATGCGCTGCCAACGCGATGCTGGCGCCGCTGCTCGCGCTGATGGCCGACGAGATCCCCGACGCGCAGAAGGGCTTCACCGGCGGCCTGCTCGCGCTGGCCAACCCGATCGGCGCGGCGACGGCCTGGGGGCTGGTCCAGCTGCCCGGCGTCACCGAGGCCATGCGGCTGGGCCTGCTCTCGCTCGTCATCGCGCTGCTGGTCGCGCCGCTCGCCTTCTCCGCCGCGCGCCGCCTGCCGCCGCAGCCCGCGCCGCTGCCGCGCGTCCAGGCCCGCCGCAACCTCGCCGCGGCCTGGGTCGCCCGACTGCTGCTTCAGGCGGCGGGCAACGGGCTGACGCTCTATCTCTATTATTATTTCGCCGACCTGCCCCCCCGCCAGACCGCCGCCGCCGCGGCGGACTTCGTCGGGCGGACGCTCGTGCTGGCCACTCTCCTCCCCCTGCCCTGCACGCTGCTGCTCGGCCGCCTCTCGGATCGGATCGGCCGCCGCAAGCCCTTCCTGCTGGCGTCCGCGGCGGTGACCGCCGGGGGACTGCTGGTGATGGGCCTGGCCGATACCCGCACGGTCGCGGTGGCCGGGTTCCTGGTCTACGGCGTCGGCGCGCAGCTGTTCATGGCGCTCCACGGCGCCTTCTGGATGCAGGAGCTGCCGAGCGAGCGCCATCGCGGCCGCGACCTCGGCATCCTCAACCTCACCAACACGCTGCCCGCGCTGGTCGGCACCGCGATTGCCTGGGTGGCGGCGACGCCGGGCAGCTTCGCGCCGCTGCTGTTCCTGCTATCCGGCCTCACGCTGGCGGGCGGGCTGGTGATGCTCGCGGTACGCGAACCGGCTCAGGGATAGGACAGCAGCCGCTGCAGCACCGCACCGGGACGCGCCGCCGCGCCGGTGTCGTTCACCAAATGCGCGATCGTGCCGATCCCGCCGCCGAGCGACATCGTCATCACATGGCGGAAGCGCACCCCCGGCCGCCCCGGCGCCTCGATCGCGCTTTCGAGCACGACCTGCGGGTTGGTGCGGAAATAGACATAGACGCCCAGCGCCACAGCCTCGTGCGCGCGGACCCGATCGTCGACCTTGTAGGCTGCCCAGCCGCGGGTCGGCCCCGCCATCCAGGCATCCTGGGTCGGCGGATCATAGGGCAGTTCGTTCTGGTAGAAATAGGTCCGCCCGCGCTCCCCCCGCCACCAGGTCTGGTAGCGCTGGAAATGCTCGACGAACAGCGCGTGGACCGTCAAGTCGTCCCCGTTGACCACCAGCCCCTGCTCGCCGGTACTCTCGTCCCAGCCGACATGCACGCGGGTGCCGTCGACATCGCCGTGATCGGCCCGCCAGATCCACAGATGATCGGCGAGGACATGGTGGCTGTTGATCTCGAGACAGGTCTCCACCTTGCCGACCTCCACCCCGCCGACACGGAAGAACAGGTCGGCGAGCAGCACGGGGTTGGCGCGATGGTCGCCGTCGCTGCCGCGCGGTCCCACCTGCACCAGCACCGGCGAGCGCGCGGCGCCGGCATCGATCATCAGCCCGGCGATGGTGACGCCGGGCACATCGTCGATCTCCAGCACGGCATTGCCCTGCACCGCCTGCAGCGTCGCGAGCCCGATGCCGAGCAGCACGCGGTTGGCTGCGATCACCCGCAGCGGGGCGTCGAGCCGGTAGACGCCGGGGGTGAACAGCAGATGCTGGCCGCGGGCGAGCGCGGCGTTGAGCGTGGCCGCATCCATACCCGGCCGCGCCAGGAAGAAATGCGCGAGCGGTAGCGCGCTGCCCGGCGTCGGCCCGTCGGCCCAGCTCGTCCCCTCCGCGTCCCGCCGCAATGCGGGCACGAAGACCGACCAGCGGCCGTCCTCGTCGACTCGCAGGAACGGCTTCTCGCGGAGCAGCGGCACGCGCAGCAGCGTCGTCACCGCGGGATCGGGGAAGCTGGTCGCCGGCGCGCCCTGCACGCCCTGGAACATCATGTTCCAGTTGACGCCCTGCCAGCCGCCGATCCGGCTGCTGCGGCTATACCATTGCTGCTGGCTACCGGCGCGGACCGTGCCTTCGATCCGGCAATCGGCGAGGAAGCCGCCGCTCGACGAGCCGCCATCGTCGAGCACCAGATCGCCGAGCATATGGATGCGCCGATAGGGCGCCGCCTGGGAAACCGCCCAGCGGTCCCAGCCCTCGGGCGGGCGGACGGTGAGGTTCTCGGCGCCGCGCCAGAAGTTGGCGAGCGCGTCGCCCTTCAGCCAATCGGCATTGACGCGGACATGCCCGTCGATCGTCACCGCGCCCGGCATCGTGCCGAGCCCCAGCACCTGGGTGAAGAAGCCCACCCGCACATCGGTGGTATAGCGCCCGGGCTTGAACAGGATCGCGAAGCGGCGATCGGTGAAATGCGCAGCCTCCTGCTGCGCGAAGATCGCGTCGATCCGCGCCTGGATCTCCCCGCCGGGCATCGACGGATCGACTACCAGCACGTTGGGCCCGAAATCGGGCGTGGTTTCCGGCGCCATCGCTTCCCCTGCTCGTACCGGCAGCGGCGCCCCCGCGACCACTGCCATCGCCGCCAGCCCGGCATCGCCGGCGCGACGGATCACCGTGCGCCGGCCTGCATCGGGCAGGCAGCCCCCCTCGTTTTCGTGCAATCGCTGTCCCCGTCAGGCGAAATCGAGCTGGGCCCGGCCATGGGAAACGATCGCGGTACGCGCGGTCTTCACCGGCGCGCCGGGTTCGCTGACCGTGTCGACGGTGCGGAACTGCGCCTGCCACTGGTCGCGCGTCACGTCGCACAGCAGATAGCCGCGCCGGTCATTCATGTACTTGAGATAGGGGTTGCGGCCGAGGATCTTGTCGCTGCCCGCGCGCACGTCCGCCCCGTCCCCGCCCGAGCTGATCGAGGTGGAGACGAACTCCACCGCCACCGCTTCGCCCTGGCCGGCGCGGGTGCGCAGCTCGCCAGCATAATTCTGGTGCTCGTCGCCGGTCAGCACCACGACATTGCCGTGGCCCGCGAACTTCGAGAACAGCCGCTCGCGGGGCAGGTCATAGCCGCCCCAGCTATCCATGTTGCGGATCGGCGCGGGCTCGTCGCCCATGCGCCGATCGAGCGGCATCATCATCACCTGTTGGGCAATCGCGTTCCAGCGCGCCTTGCCCTCGACGAGGTTGCGGGCGAGCCACGCCTCTTGGGTGGTGCCGAGCACCTGCGCATCGGCGGCATCCCAGCCGGCGCACTTCGCCTTGAAGCCGTCGTCGCAGGGCTGGTCGGTGCGGAACTGGCGGGTGTCGAGCAAATGCAGGTCGAGCAGGTCGCCGACGCGGGCGCGGCGATAGGCCTGGATGCTGTCGCCATGCGGGATCGAGGCGCTGCGCACCGGCATATGTTCGTACCACGCCTGGAAGGCCGCGGCGCGGCGGAGCAGGAACGCCTCGGGCGGGGTGCCGTTCTGGTCGCGGTCGCTCACCCAGTTGTTCTGGATCTCATGGTCGTCGAAGGTCGCATACCAGCCGGTGGCGGCATGCGCGGCCTGGAGATCGGTGTCGGTCTTGTACTGCGCGTAGCGGCGGCGATAGTCGTCGAGGCTGAACGGCTCCTCGCCGGCATGCGCGCGGATGAACTTCCTGGGGTTCCCGCCATAGTCGAACGCCACCGGGTTGCCGCGGCCCTCGTAGATGTAATCGCCGTAATGGAAGAGGAAGTCTGCCTCCTCGCGCGCGGCATGGGCATAGGCGGTGTAGAGCCCCTGCTCATACTGCTGGCAGCCGGCGACGAGGAAGCGCGCCTTCTCCACCGACGCGCCCCCAGCGGGCAGCGTCTTGACCCGGCCGCGCATCGAGCGCTCGCGACCGCAGGTGAAGCGGTACCAGTATGGCCGGTCGGGCTGCAGCCCTGCGACTTCGACATGCACCGAATGGCCGAGTTCGGGCCGGGCCAGCGCCTCGCCCTTGGCGGCGATCGTCTTGAAGGCGGAGTCCGCACCGACTTCCCACTGCACCGCGATCGGCACCATCGGCATACCGCCATGCGGCTCGAGCGGCTCGGGGGCGAGCCGCGTCCACAGCACGAAGCCGTCGGCGGAGGCGTCCCCCGCCGCGATACCGAGCGTGAAGGGATAGGCACGAAAAGCTTGCTGCGCCCGGACGATGCCCGGCGCGCCCAGCACCAGCAGCGATCCGGCGGCGCCCAGCAACAGCTCGCGTCGTGTAGTGTGCATCCTTCGTCTCCCTCGCGCGGTGCGGCAGGCACCCGGCCACCGCTGTCAGCGGGGAGATGCAAACCTCATCCGCAGCGCATGGCAACCGAAGATGACAGAAATGTGAACGTTCACATAATCCCGGCGAAATGCGGGGTGAGCACCGCAACTTCACGCTCGACTTCACGACGCAGTGCCGCGCGCATCGTGTTCGACGCTCGGACATAGCCCGGCCAATCCGCCACCACCTGGCGGAGCGTCCAGGTGCCGATATGGCGGCTGGAGGCGGCGCGCGAAGCATTGGTAGCGTCCCGCAGCGCCTGCAGTGCCGGATCGCTCGCCCCGGCCGCGATCATCTGTTCGCACAGCGCGACCACTTCGCGACGCCGCGCGCTGCTGGCGCGGGTCAGCCGATAGCGAACCGCAGTCACGACCTTCTCGTCACAACAAGCTGCCCGGGTAAGCTGCTCGAGTTCGTCGAGCGCGGCGAGCATCTGGGCGTGGTGGCGGCGGAGGTCTTTCATCCCGCTCTTATAGGAAGCCGTGCCCCACTGGCGTCAACAAAAGCTTGTTTTGCCGGGGGTTACTGCGTCCAGTCGAGCATCTCTGCAGTCACCCAGCCATAGACATAGTTGAGATAGAAGGCACCGAACAGCACCGCCGAAAGAATCGTGGTGCGCACCACGATCTTCGTCGGATTGAAGGCGTGCGGCGCGCTCGGCGCCTGGCCGGGGACGAGCGGCACGCCCGCCTCTTCGCTGGTTCGCACCCCGAAGGGCAGCACGAAGAACACCGACATCGCCCAGAAGAGCGTATAGATCGCGAGCGCCGACTGCCACTTCATGGGAGCGAGGTTACGCCTCGATCAGCAGCACGTCCACTACCGGCTTCTTGCCGGTGAAGCGCACCGCGACGCGCCGCACCGCGAGGCGCAGCGACTCGCGCAGCTTCTCGCGATCGCGCCAGTCCTTCTTCACTGCCTCGGCGGCGGCATCGGCGGCGGCCTCGATCAGGTCCTCGCGGTCTTCTTCCACCGGCACGCCCTGGACGCGGATCTGCGGCGCCCCGAGCAGCTTGCCCTTGCGATCGATCGCCACCGCGACCGACATCTGGCCGTAGAGCGCGATCCGCCGCCGCTCGCCCATCGTCGCGCCATCGGCCGGCAGGATCACGTCGCCGTCGAGCACGAGGCGGCCGACCGTCGCATGGCCGATCTTGGCCGGGCCGTTGGGCGCGAGGCGGATGATCTCGCCATTCTGCTGCTTCACCGCCTTGGGCACGCCCTGTTCGAGCGCGAAGCGGGCCTGCTCGTGCATGTGGCGGATCTCGCCGTGCACCGGAACGATGATCTCGGGCCGGATCCACTTGTACATCTCGGCCAGTTCCGGGCGACCCGGATGGCCCGAGACGTGCACGAAGGCCTGGCGGTCGGTGATGATGTCCACGCCCTTGTCGGCGAGCGTGTTCATGATCTTGCCGATCGCGATCTCGTTGCCCGGGATCTGGCGCGAGGAGAACACCACCAGGTCGCCCTGGTGGAGCTTGAGCACATGGCTGCCCTCGGCGATGCGGTTGAGCGCGGCGCGCGGCTCGCCCTGGCCGCCGGTGGCGACGATCAGCACGCGCGAGGCGGGCAGCGTCATCGCCTTGTCGAAGTCGATCAGCTCGGGGAAGTCGCGCAGATAGCCGGTCGCCTTGGCGACGCGAATGATCCGGTCGAGCGAACGCCCGGCGACACACAGTTCGCGGCCGGTGTCGCGGGCAACCTCGCCCAGCGTCTGCAACCGCGCCGCGTTCGAGGCGAAGGTGGTGACGAGCACGCGCCCCTTGGCCCCGGCGACCACCTCGTCCAGACCCTTGCGCACATCGGCTTCCGAGCCCGAGGCTTCGGGGTTGAACACGTTGGTCGAGTCGCACACCAGCGCGAGCACGCCCTTGTCGCCGATCGCGGTCAGTTCCTCGGCGGTCGCCGAACCGCCCAGCGACGGCGCCTCGTCGAGCTTCCAGTCGCCGGTGTGGAACACCTTGCCGTACGGCGTCTCGATCAGCACCGCATTGCCCTCGGGTATCGAGTGGGCGAGCGGGGTGTAGGTGATCGTGAACGGGCCGATGTCGAACGGCCCCTCTTCCTTGACGACGTTGAGCTCGACGCGGTCGTCGATGCCTTCCTCGGCGAGCTTGCCGTGGATCAGGCCCGCGGTGAACGGCGTCGCATAGAGCGGCACGCCGAGATCGGCGGCGAGATAGGGCAGCGCACCGATATGGTCCTCATGCCCGTGGGTCAGCACGATGCCGAGCAGGTCGTCCACCCGGTCCTCGATGAACTGGAGGTCGGGCAGGATCACGTCGATGCCCGGATAGCTGGCGTCGCCAAAGGTGATGCCGCAATCGACCATCAGCCATTTGCCGTCGCAGCCATAGAGATTGACGTTCATGCCAATCTCGCCCGAGCCACCAAGGGCCAGGAAGAGCAGTTCGTTTCTTGGAGTCACTTAATTTCCTTGCTGGCTGCGTTCCCACAGCATCGCCAAGCCCTGGATGGTGAGGTCGGGCTCGATCGTATCGAAGACAGATGTATGCCTTTCGAAGAGAATCGCCAGCCCACCCGTCGCAATAACCTTGAGCGGCCTGCCCACTTCGGCCTTCAGCCGCGCGACCAGCCCCTCGATCATCGCCACATAGCCCCAATAGATGCCGATATGCATCTGATCGACGGTGTTGCGGCCGACCACGGTGGCGGACTCGGGTGCGGTAATGGCAATGCGCGGCAGCTTGGCCGCGGCGGTCACCAGCGCGTCGAGCGACAGGTTGATGCCCGGCGCGATGATCCCGCCCTTATAGGCGCCGCGATAGTCGACCACGTCGAAGGTGGTCGCGGTGCCGAAGTCGATGATGATCAGGTCGCCGGCGTGCCGCGCATGGCCGGCGAGCACGTTGAGCGCGCGATCGGCACCCAGGTTCTGCGGCTCGTCGACGTCGAGCGCGAAGCCCCATTCCGCGCTGCCCTTGCCGGCGATCACCGCCTCGGTCTTGAAGTATTTGCTGGCGAGCACCTGCAGGTTGTGGAGCGCGCGCGGTACCACCGTGCCGACGATCACGCCGGTCACCGCGCTGCGGTCGAAGCCCTCCAGTGCGAGCAGCTGGCTGAGCCAAACCGCATATTCGTCGGCGGTGCGGCGCGGATCGGTGGCGATGCGCCAGCGGGCGCGGATCTCGCCGCCGTCCACCAGCGCGAACACGACATTGGTATTGCCGGCGTCGATCGCGAGCAGCATCGCCCTTCCCTCTTCCTCGTTACAGCAGGAACACGTCGCCCGCGTGAATGGCACGGGTCGTGCCATCGGCCAAGCGCAGGATCAGCGCCCCGCTCGAATCCAGCCCGCCGAACAGCCCGTCGAAGCTCGAGCCGTCGGCGAGCCGCGCGGTGAGCGCGGTGCCCTCGGGATGCGCCTTGGACAGCCAGCGCTCGCGCACGGGCCACATCCCCTCGCCCCGCCAGCGCTCCAGCCAGCGGCCGAAGCTCTCGGCAAGGACCTCGGCGAAAATATCGGGTGAGACGGTCACGCCCTGCGCGGCAAGGCTCGTCGCGGCGCGGTCGAGCCCCTCGGGCGCCGCCGCGAGGTTGACGCCGATGCCGACCGCGATCGCGTCGCCTGCCCGCTCGAGCAGGATGCCGGAGAGCTTGGCGCCGTCCAACAGCAGGTCATTGGGCCATTTGAGCATTGGCGATACGCCGAACGCCCGCACCGTCTCTTCCAGCGCGACGGCCGACAGCAGCGCCAGCGTCGCCGGCGAGGGATCAGTCGGCCGCACGCGGACCAGCGTGGAAATGTAGAGATTGCCCGCAGGCGAGACCCAGGCCCGCCCCTGCCGCCCCTTGCCGGCGGTCTGGCGTTCGGCCCGGAGCCAAAGCCCTTCCCCGGCGCCCGTAAGCGCCAGGGAAAGGATGTCGGCATTGGTCGATCCCGTCTCGGCGACGGTCCGGATCACAGGGGTCAGAACAGCGCCTTGGCCGCGACGAGCGACCAGGTGCCGAGCGCACCGAACACCACCCAGCCGATCGGCGAGATGACGACGGCGCTGATCGCGATCAGGCCGCCCTCGACCAGGTCGGTCTTGCCCGCAAAGGCCGGCGCCGGCTCGTCGAAGTACATCGTCTTGACGATCTTGAGGTAATAGAAGGCACCGATCGTCGAGGCCGCGGCACCCACCGTGGCGAACGCGATCAGGCCCGAATGCATCGCGGCAATGAACACGCCCAGCTTGGCGAAGAAGCCGAGCAGCGGCGGAATGCCGGCGAGGCTGAACATGAAGATCGCCAGCGCCAGCGCCAGGCCCGGTCGCGTGCGCGACATGCCCGAAAGGCTGGCGATGGTCTCGACCTGCTCGCCCTGCTCGTCGCGCATCTGCAGCACCACCAGGAAGCTGCCGATCGTCATCACCACGTAGATCGCCATGTAGACGAGCACGCTCGCCACGCCTTCCTCGCCGCCGGCAGCAAGGCCGATCAGCGCGAAGCCGACATTGTTGATCGACGAATAGGCGAGCAGACGCTTGATGTTGGTCTGGCCGATCGCCGCGACCGCGCCGAAGATGATCGAGGCGAGCGAGGCGAAGATCACGATCTGGCGCCATTCGAGGATCGCGGGGCCCATCGCGTCAACCGCTACGCGCACCGCCATCGCCACCGCCGCCACCTTCGGTGCCGAGGCGAAATAGGCGGTGACCGGGGTCGGCGCGCCTTCATACACGTCCGGCGTCCACATGTGGAACGGCACGGCCGAGATCTTGAAGGCAAGACCGGCGAACACGAAGACCAGGCCGAACAGCAGGCCGGTATGCTGGCTGCCGCTGGTGGCGACGCTATAAGCATCGGCGATGCCGTCAAACAGCGTCGTGCCGGCGAAGCCATAGACCAGGCTGATGCCGTACAGCAGGATGCCCGAAGCCAGCGCGCCGAGCACGAAATACTTCAGGCCGGCTTCCGCCGAGCGCGTGTCCCGCCGCATGAAGCTGGCGAGGATGTAGGCCGAAAGGCTCTGCAATTCGAGGCCGACATAGAGGGTCAGCAGGTCGCCTGCCGAGACCATCATGCCCATGCCCACCGTGGAGAGCAGGATCAGCACCGGATATTCCGGACGCAGATCCTCGCCCGAGGTGCGCTGGAAGAAGCCCGGCGCGACCAGGATCGATACCGCCGCGGCGACATAGATCACCACCTTGGCGAAGGTCGCGAAGGCGTCCGCGCGGAACAGGCCGCCGAACGCGACGCCGCCGGTGGAGGCAGGGCCCGCCAGCGCGATGCCGGCACCGGCGAGCAGCGCCACCGAGGCCCAGCTCACCAGCTTGGTCGATGCCTGGCCACCCCAGGCGGCGACCAGCATCAGGACGATCGAGCCCGCCGCGAGCACCAGCTCGGGCAGCGTCATGAGGAGTTGCGTGGAATAGGACATCAGTGCGCCCCCTCGTGCGCGGAGGCTTCATGGGCGGGTGCCGCCTGCGGCGAACCCGGCGTGGGCTTGGAGTCGCTGATCGACGCGGTGTGCGCGGCGCTATCGAGGCGCTGCGTCAGCCGCGCGACGTCGGCGTGCATCGGTGCGGTGAAGCTGGTCGGGTACACGCCCATCCACAGCACGACGGCGGCCAGCGCGACGAGCATCGCGACTTCGCGGCCGTCGAGGTCCGGCATCGCCTTCACATCGTCCTTGGTCAGGTCGCCCCACACCACCCGACGGAACAGGTAGAGCATATAGGCGGCGCCGAGGATGATGCCGGTGGTGCCGATCAGCGCGGTCCAGGTCGAGACCTGGTACACGCCGGCGAGGCTGAAGAATTCGCCGACGAAGTTGCTGGTGCCCGGCAGGCCGATCGAGGCCATGGTGAACAGCAGGAACAGCACGGCATAGCGCGGCATGTTGATCGCCAGACCGCCGTACCGGTCGATCTCGCGGGTGTGCAGGCGATCATAGATGATGCCGACGCACAGGAACAGCGCGCCCGAGACCACGCCGTGGCCCAGCATCACCATCATCGCACCGTCGATGCCGTTCGCGTTGAAGGCGAACAGACCCATGGTGACGATCGCCATGTGCGCGACTGACGAATAGGCGATCAGCTTCTTCATGTCGCTCTGCACGAGCGCGACGAGCGACGTGTAGACCACCGCGACGCAGGACAGCGCGAACACCAGCCCCATGAACTGCACCGACGCGACCGGGAACATCGGCAGCGAGAAGCGCAGGAAGCCATAGCCGCCGAGCTTCAGCAGCACGCCCGCCAGGATGACCGAGCCTGCGGTCGGCGCCTGCACGTGCGCGTCGGGAAGCCAGGTGTGGACGGGCCACATCGGCATCTTCACCGCGAACGAGGCGAAGAAGGCGAGCCACAGCCAGGTTTGCCAGCTGGCCGGGAAGTCATAGGCCATCAGGTACGGGATCGAGGTCGTGCCGGTCGTCAGCACCATCGCGATCATCGCGATCAGCATCAGCAGCGAGCCGAGCAGCGTGTACAGGAAGAACTTGTACGACGCGTAGATGCGGTTCACGCCGCCCCAGATGCCGATGATCAGGTACATCGGGATCAGGCCGCCTTCGAAGAAGACGTAGAACAGGAACAGGTCCTGCGCGGCGAAGGTGCCGATCATCAGCACTTCGGTCGCGAGAAACGCCGCCATGTACTCGGGCACGCGCTTGGTGACCGAGAGCCAGCTGGCCCCGATGCAGATCGGCATCAGGAACAGCGAGAGCTCGATCAGCAGGAAGGCGAAGCCGTCGATGCCGAGCGCCCAGGAGAACTCGACGCCGCCCATTTTGAACAGCGTGACATGCTCGACGAACTGCCATTGCGGGGCGCCGTCGCCATGCTGGAACTGGGTCCAGAGCCACGCGCCCAGCGCCAGATTGACCAGGGTCGCGAGGAGCGCGGTCCACCGCGCCCCCTGTGCACCGACGAACAGGCAGAGCACCGCGGCAATCGCGGGCACAGCGAGCAGGACGGAAAGGATCGGAAAGCCGGTCATTTGTCCATCACCTCGCAATGACCCAGGTGAGCGCGGCCGTGAGCCCGATCAGCATGACGAAGGCATAGGTGTAGAGATACCCCGATTGCAGCTTGACGGCTCCGAAGCTTCCGAACTGCACCAGGCGCGCCGCGCCGTTGGGGCCGAACCGGTCGATCGTCTGCTCGTCGCCGCGCTTCCAGAACAGCCGCCCGATGGCGAATGCGGGACGCACGAAGAGCAGGTTGTAGAGCTCGTCGAAATACCACTTGTTGAGCAGGAACAGATACAGCGGGCGCACCTGCTCGGCGAAGGCCGCCGGGAAGCCCGGCGAAACGATATACGCGAACACCGCGGTGCCCAGGCCCAGCAGCATCGCCACCGTGGCCGAGAGCTTCACCCACACCGGCACTGCATGCATCGCGTGCATCAGGTGCTCGTTGAAGGCCAGCGCGCCGTGCCAATAGGTCTCGCCCGCGCTCGGCTCGATGAAGAAGCCGTGGAAGACGAAGCCGGCGGCAACCGCACCGATCGACAGCAGGATCAGCGGGATCAGCATGACCAGCGGGCTCTCGTGCGGGTGGTAGCCCGCCGTGCCGTCGCCGTGATCGTGCGCGTGGTGATCGTCGTGGCCGTGCGCGGCGTGCGCATGGGCGTGATCGTCATGCGCTCGATCGTCATGACCATGGCCGTGCGCGTCGTGCACCGCGTGCTGGATGTGCTCGGAAGCGGCCCAGCGCGGCTTGCCGTGGAAGGTCAGGAATACCACGCGCCACGAGTAGAAGCTCGTCAGCAGCGCGACGACCACGCCGACCCAGAACACCCCGGTGTTGCCCGAGGCGAACGCCGCCTCGATGATCGCATCCTTCGAGTGGAAGCCGGCAAAGCCGAACGCCACGGGATTGCCGAACAGCGCGGGGATGCCGACGCCGGTGATCGCGAGCGTGCCCGCCATCATCGCCGTGTAGGTCAGCGGGATCTTCTTCCAGAGGCCGCCATAATAGCGCATGTCCTGCTCGTGGTGCATCGCATGGATCACCGAGCCGGCACCGAGGAACAGCAGCGCCTTGAAGAAGGCGTGCGTGAACAGGTGGAACATCGCCGCGCCGTACGCGCCGACGCCCGCTGCGAAGAACATGTAGCCGAGCTGCGAACAGGTCGAATAGGCGATCACGCGCTTGATGTCGGTTTGCGTCGTGCCGACGGTCGCGGCGAAGAAGCAGGTTGCCGCGCCGATCACCATCACGACGTGCATCGCGACCGCGCTCTGCTCGAACAGCGGCGACATGCGGCAGACCATGAACACGCCCGCGGTCACCATGGTGGCGGCGTGGATCAGCGCCGACACCGGGGTCGGGCCTTCCATCGCGTCCGGCAACCAGGTGTGCAGGCCGAGCTGGGCCGACTTGCCCATCGCGCCGACGAACAGCAGCAGGCAGAGCACCGTGATCGTGTCGAAGCGGTGGCCGAGGAAGCCGATCGTCGAACCCGCATGGCTCGGCGCCGCCGCCAGGATCGTCGGGATGTCGACGGTGCCGAACACCAGGAACACGCCGAAGATGCCGAGCATGAAGCCAAGGTCACCGACGCGGTTGACCACGAAGGCCTTGATCGCGGCGGCATTGGCGCTGGGCTTGCGGAACCAGAAGCCGATCAGCAGGTAGGACGCGAGGCCCACGCCTTCCCAGCCGAAGAACATCTGCACCAGGTTGTTCGCGGTCACGAGCATCAGCATCGCGAAGGTGAACAGCGACAGGTACGCGAAGAAGCGCGGCTGGTCCGGCTCCTCGCTCATATAGCCCCAGCTATAGAGGTGGACGAGCGCCGAGACGCTGGTGACCACCACCAGCATCACCGCGGTCAGCGCGTCGACGCGCAGTTCCCAGGCGAAGCTCATCGCGCCCGAAGTCATCCAGTGCAGCACCGGGGTCACCGTCGGCGCGGCCGAGCCGCTCAGGTACGAGAGGAAGATCGGCCAGGACAGGCCGCACGCCACGAACAGCGAGCCCGTGGTGAGGATCTTCGGGAGCGCGGCACCGAACGACTTGTTCACGAGCCCCGCAACGGCTGCCGCGAGGAGCGGCAGGAATACGATGATCAGAATGGACGACATCAGCCCTTCATCCGATTGACGTCGTCGACCGAAATCGTGCCGCGACCGCGGAAATAGATGACCAGGATGGCAAGGCCGATCGCGGCCTCACCGGCGGCGACGGTCAGCACGAACATCGCGAACACCTGGCCCACCAGGTCGTGCAGGAACGACGAGAAGGCGACGAAATTGAGGTTCACGGCCAGCAGGATGAGCTCGATCGCCATCAGGATGACGATCAGGTTCTTCCGGTTCATGAAGATGCCGAGCACCCCCATGGTGAACAGGATGGCCGAGACGACCAGATAATGGGTGAGCGAGATCACAGATCCATCCCCTGCCCGACTGCCGGGTTCATGTTGCGGGTGGCATCCTTGGCGCGGCGGGCGTTCTGGCGCGCAACATTCTGCGGCCGCACGTCGCTGCGCTTGCGGTAGGTCAGCACGATCGCACCGATCATCGCGACGAGCAGCACCAGGCCGGCGCCCTCGAACACGAACAGGTAGCGCGTGTAGAGCAGCGCACCGATCGCCTCGATGTTGGGCACGCCGTCCGCCACCGGGGCGACGCGGCGGCCGAGCGCCAGCGTGCCGGCGCTCCAGGCGCCCACCGCGACGATGATCTCGGCGACCAGCGCCAGCGCAAGCAGCGCGCCGACAGCCGCATACTTCATCACGCCCGCGCGGAGCTCCGTGAAATCGATGTCGAGCATCATCACGACGAACAGGAAGAGCACCGCGACCGCGCCGACATAGACGATCACCAGCAGCATGGCGATGAATTCGGCGCCCACGAGCACCATCAGGCCCGCGGCGTTGAAGAACGCCAGGATGAGCCAGAGGACGGAATGTACCGGGTTACGCGACAGGATCGTGCAGGCGCCGGAGACGCACACGATGATCGCGAACAGGTAAAAGGCGAGAAGCTGGATCACGGAATCGGATGGCCCCTTTGAATGGTGCGGCGCTTAACGGTACGGCGCGTCGGCGGCAAGGTTCGCCGCAATCGCGCGTTCCCAGCGATCGCCGTTCGCGAGCAGCTTATCCTTCTGATAAATCAGCTCTTCACGCGTTTCGGTGGAAAATTCGAAATTCGGCCCCTCGACGATCGCATCGACCGGACACGCTTCCTGGCACAGGCCGCAGTAAATGCACTTGGTCATGTCGATGTCGTAGCGCGTCGTGCGGCGGCTGCCGTCGTCGCGCGGTTCGGCCTCGATCGTGATCGCCAGCGCCGGGCACACCGCCTCGCACAGCTTGCACGCGATGCAGCGCTCTTCCCCATTGGGATAGCGACGCAGCGCATGCTCGCCGCGGAAGCGGGGCGAGAGCGGGTTCTTCTCGTACGGATAGTTGATCGTCGCCTTGGGCTTGAAGAAATACTTCAAGGTCAGGGCATGCGCCTTCACGAACTCCCAAAGAGTCCAGGTGCGAATGAAACTACCGACGCTCATGCGGGCACTCCAACCCGGGTCAGCATCAGGTACCCGGAAACGAGGAAGACGAAGAGAAGCGACAGCGGCAGGAAGATCTTCCAGCCCAGGCGCATCAGCTGGTCATAGCGATAGCGCGGGACGGTGGCCTTCACCCAGCTGAAGCAGAAGAAGAAGAACAGCATCTTGGCGAACAGCCAGAGAATGCCCGGTACGGCGTAGAGCGGCGCCCAGTCGAACGGCGGCAGATAGCCGCCCCAGAACAGCGTCGCGTTGAGCGCGCACATCAGGATGACGTTGGCGTACTCGCCCAGCCAGTAGAGCGCGAAGGCCATCGACGAATATTCGGTCTGATAGCCCGCGACCAGTTCCGACTCCGCTTCGGTGAGGTCGAACGGCGCGCGCTGCGTCTCGGCGAGCGACGAGATGAAGAACACGATCGCCATCGGGAACAGCAGCGGGTTGACGAAGTTGCCGTTGACGAAGCCGTAATAGCCCTTCTGCATCTCGACGATCGCGCCGAGATTGAACGAGCCGGCCCAGAGCACGACCGAGATCAGCACGAAACCGATCGAGACTTCGTAGCTCACCATCTGCGCGGCTGCGCGGATCGCCGAGTAGAACGGATATTTCGAGTTCGACGACCAGCCGGCGAGGATGATGCCGTACACGCCCAGCGACGAGGCCGCGAGCACATAGAGCAGGCCGACATTGATGTTCGACAGCGCGACGCCCGCCTGGAACGGCACCACCGCCCACACGATCAGCGCAACCGTGAAGGTGATGATCGGCGCGAGCAGGAACAGGCCCTTGTTCGCGCCCGACGGAATGATGGTTTCCTGCAGGAACACCTTCAGGCCGTCGGCGAAGGACTGCATCAGGCCGAGCGGGCCGACGACGTTCGGGCCGCGGCGCAGCGCCATCGCCGCCCAGATCTTGCGATCGGCGTAGATGATCATGGCGACGGCGAGCATCACCGGCAGCGCGATGACGAGGATGTCGATGACCGTGGCGACGGTCCAGGCCAGCTCGTACGGCAGGCCGAGATAGGTGAACCAGGAGGTCATTCTGCGGCCTCTGCGAAGTCTTCGCCATGGAGCAGTTCGGCCGAGCAGCGCTGCATCGTCGGCGACGCACGGCAGATGGCGTTGGTGAGATAGAAGTCGGCGATCGGATAGGTCACCGGACCCGAAGCCTGGCTAGCCAGCGAGGGCGGGTTCCATGCGTATTCGGCCAAGCCTTCTTGGCCGAGCGCCGGAACCTCGCTCGCCATCGCGGCGCGCAGTTCGTCGAAGCTGTCGAACGGCAGCGTGCGGCCGAGCTTCTCGGAGAGCGCGCGCAGGATCGTCCAGTCCTCGCGCGCCTCGCCCGGTGCGAACACCGCACGATCGGCGCGCTGCACGCGGCCTTCCAGGTTCACATAGGTGCCCGGCTTCTCGGCATAGGTGGCGCCCGGCAGGATCACATCGGCATGATGCGCGCCCTGGTCGCCGTGGTGGCCGATATAGACCTTGAAGCTATTGGCGAACTTCGAGAAGTCCACCTCGTCGGCGCCCAGGAAGAAGGCGAGCTTCGGCGCGGCCCCGACGATGTCGGCAATGCCGCCCTTCTGCGCATAGCCGAGCATCAGGCCGGCCATCCGCGCCGCCGCGGTGTGGACGACGTTGAAGCCGTTCCAGGCCGCCTCGGTCTCGGTCGCGGCGCGCTGGAACGCACCCGCGATCGCGAGCGCGGCGCCATGGCCGTTCTTGAGCGCGCCCGGGCCGAGGATCAGCGCCGGCTTCTTGGCATTGTCGATCGCCTGGGCAAGGTTCTCCGGCAGGCTGTTGAGCAGCCCCAGATCGTCGCCCAGCCACTCGACCTTGTAGGTCAGGTCGACCTGCGGCCCGATCGCGAACACCTTGGCGCCGCGCTTGATCGCCTTGCGCACGCGGGTGTTCACCAGCGGCGCTTCCCAGCGCAGGTTGGTGCCGACCAGCAGGATCGCATCGGCCTCTTCAAGCGCCGCGATGGTGGTGTTGAACGCCACCGCCGACAGGCTCGACGTGTCATAGGCCATGCCGGTCTGGCGGCCTTCGAGCAGGTCCGAACCGAACGCCTTCACCAGCGCCTTGGCGGCATACATGGTCTCGGCATCGAGCAGATCGCCGGCGATCGCCGCGACGCTCGAGCCGGCATTGGCGGCCACCGCTGCCACGGCGTCGAACGCTTCTTCCCACGTCGCCGGGACCAGCTTGCCGTCCTTGCGGACGAACGGGCGGTCGAGACGGCGGCGGACCAGCGCGTCGACATGGTAGCGGGTCTTGTCGTGCGCCCACTCCTCGTTCACGTCCTCATTGATGCGCGGCAGGACGCGCATCACCTGACGGCCACGGCTGTCGAGGCGGATGTTGGTGCCGACCGCGTCCATCACGTCGATCGACAGGTTCCGCTTGAGCTCCCAGGGGCGATATTCGAACGCGACCGGCTTGTGGGTCAGCGCACCGACCGGACACAGGTCCGCGACATTGCCCGAAAGCTCGCTCTTGAACGCCTTTTCGAGATAGGTCGTGATCTGCATGTTCTCGCCGCGATAGATCGCGCCGATATCCTCCACGCCGGCCACTTCCTCGCCGAAGCGAACGCAGCGGGTGCACTGGATGCAGCGGGTCATCACCGTCTTGATGATGGGGCCCATGTACTTTTCGGTGACCGCGCGCTTGTTTTCCTCATAGCGCGACTGGCCACGACCATAGGCGACCGACTGGTCCTGCAGGTCGCACTCGCCGCCCTGATCGCAGATCGGGCAATCGAGCGGGTGGTTGATCAGCAGGAATTCCATCACGCCTTCGCGCGCGGCCTTCACCATCGGGCTGTCGGTGCGGATTTCCTGATTGTCGGCGGCCGGCAGCGCGCACGAAGCCTGGGGCTTGGGCGGTCCGGGCTTCACCTCGACCAGGCACATGCGGCAATTGCCGGCGATGCTCAGCCGTTCATGATAGCAGAAACGCGGAATCTCCTTGCCCGCGGCCTCGCAGGCCTGGAGCACGGTGGCGCCCTGCGGCACCTCGACTTCGATTCCGTCAACCTTGAGCTTGGGCATTACTCTGCCGCCTCTTGCATGGTTTCAAGGCCACCCGAACGGCGCTCGTTGATACGGCGCTCCATTTCCGGGCGGAAATGCTTGATCAGGCCCTGGATCGGCCACGCGGCTGCGTCGCCGAGCGCGCAGATGGTGTGGCCTTCGACCTGCTTGGTCACCTGGTGCAGCGTGTCGATCTCGCTGATGTCGGCGTCGCCGGTGCGCATCCGCTCCATCACGCGCCACATCCAGCCGGTGCCTTCGCGGCACGGGGTGCACTGGCCGCAGCTCTCATGCTTGTAGAAGTAGCTGAGACGGCTGATCGCGCGGACGATGTCGGTCGACTTGTCCATCACGATCACCGCGGCGGTGCCGAGGCCCGAGCCGACTGCCTTGAGGCCGTCGAAGTCCATCGCGCAGTCCATGATCTGGGCTGCCGGCACCAGCGGCACCGACGAACCGCCCGGGATCACCGCGAGCAGATTGTCCCAGCCGCCGCGGATGCCGCCGCAATGCTTCTCGATCAGCTCGCGGAAGGAGATCGACATCGATTCCTCGACCACGCAGGGCTTCTCGACATGACCCGAGATCTGGAAGAGCTTGGTGCCCTTGTTGTTCTCGGCGCCGAAGCTGGCGAACCATTCGGGGCTGCGGCGCAGGATCGTCGGTGCGACCGCGATCGATTCGACGTTGTTGACCGTGGTCGGGCAGCCATAGAGGCCCGCACCCGCCGGGAACGGCGGCTTGAGGCGCGGCTGGCCCTTCTTGCCTTCCAGGCTCTCGATCATCGCGGTCTCTTCGCCGCAGATATAGGCGCCGGCGCCGCGATGGACGAAGACGTCGAAGTCATAGCCCGAACCGCAGGCATTCTTGCCCACCAGCCCCGCCGCGTAGGCCTCGGCGACCGCCGCGAACAGCGTTTCGGCCTCACGGATATATTCGCCGCGAATGTAGATGTACGCCGCCCGCGCGCGCATCGCGAAGCCCGCGACCAGCGCGCCTTCGATCAGCAGGTGCGGATCGTGGCGGATGATCTCGCGGTCCTTGCACGAACCGGGCTCGGACTCGTCGGCGTTGATGACGAGGAAGCTCGGACGCTCGGGCGTCGGGTTCTTCGGCATGAAGCTCCACTTCATGCCCGTCGGGAAGCCGGCGCCGCCACGCCCGCGCAGGCCCGAGGCCTTGATGCGGTCGATGATGGTGTCCTGCCCAAGCTCCAGCAGCGCCTTCGTGTTATCCCACGCGCCGCGCGCACGCGCCGCGTCGAGATGCCACGACTGGTAGCCGTAGAGATTGGTGAAGATGCGGTCCTTGTCCTGAAGCACCTTAGCGTCCCTTCCCGACCAGCTTCTGTACGAACAGATAGAAGACTACGGCCAGACCGATCAGGACCAGCGTCCCGATCAAGTTAAATGCAAGCTTGAGCACCCAGCCGAGCACGACGATGCCGCCGATAATGGCCAGGATGGTGACGATGAGGCTGTTGCCCCGCATCACCATTCGCCCCGATAGTCATGGTTCTCGTTCACCATCGCGGTGAGCGTCGTCGGACCGCCGAGCGGCTCGACGGTGTGGCGGCCCGGCTCCTGCGTGCCGGTCTTGGGGCTCTCGCCCTTGGCCAGCGCGTCGAGGATCGACAGCGTGCGATTATAATCGAGATCTTCGAAATTGTCGTCGTTGATCTGCACCATCGGCGCCGACGAGCAATTGCCCATGCACTCGACCTCGGTGAGCGTGAACAGCCCGTCCGCGGTGGTGTGGCCCTTCTTCAGCCCGCGCGACTTGCACGCGGCCATCACGTCGTCCGACCCGCGCAGCATGCACGGCGTCGTGCCGCAGACCTGCACATGGTAGCGGCCGACCGGCACCAGATTGAACATGGTGTAGAAGGTCGCGACCTCGAACACGCGGATATAGGGCATGTCCAGTTCGCGGGCGACGAACTCGATCACCGGAACCGGAAGCCAGCCCTGCGTGTTCGTCTCGGCACCCACCTGGCGCTGCGCCAGGTCGAGGAACGGGATGGTGCACGACATCTGGCGACCCGCCGGATAGCGCGCCATGATCTCGCGTGCCTTCTCGGCATTGGCCGGCGTCCAGGCGAAAGCGCCCCAGCGCGCGCGCACTTCGGCTTCGTCGGGGAGTTGAGGAGCGTCAGCCATCAGCGGTCACATTCACCGAAAACGATATCCATGGCGCCCAGGATGGCGGTGATGTCCGCCAGCATGTGCCCCTTGGACATGAAGTCCATCGCCTGCAGGTGGCTGAACGCGGTCGGGCGCACCTTGCAGCGATAGGGTTTGTTGGTGCCGTCGGACACCAGATACACGCCGAACTCGCCCTTGGGGCTTTCGGTCGCGACATACACTTCGCCCGCCGGCACGTGATAGCCTTCGGTGAAGAGCTTGAAGTGATGGATCAGCGCTTCCATCGACTGCTTCATCTCGCCGCGCTTGGGCGCGCCGACCTTGCGGTCGAGCGTCAGGACCGGGCCTTCCGGCATGTCCTGGATGCACTGCTTGATGATGCGCGCCGACTGGTAGACTTCCTCGACGCGGACCATGAAGCGATCATAGCAATCGCCGCGGGTGCCGACCGGGATCTCGAAGTCGACGCGGTCGTACACGTCATAGGGCTGCGAACGGCGGATATCCCAGGGGATGCCGGCGGCGCGGATCATCGGGCCGGAGAAGCCCCACTTGATCGCGTCCTCGCGGCTCACCGTAGCGATGTCGACGTTGCGCTGCTTGAAGATGCGGTTCTCGGCGACCAGGCTGATCGCGTCGCCGAACAGCCGCGGCAGGCGCGTGTCGAGCCATTCCGCGATGTCGTTCAGCAGCTTGACCGGCACGTCCTGGCGAACCCCGCCGACGCGGTAATAGTTCGAGTGCATGCGCGCACCCGAGGCCCGCTCGAAGAAGTTCAGGCAGTCCTCCCGGATCTCGAACATCCACAGGTTCGGCGTCATCGCGCCGACGTCCATGACGTGCGAACCCAGGTTCAGCATGTGATTGCAGATGCGGGTCAGCTCGGCGAACAGCACGCGCAGATACTGGCCGCGCAGCGGCACCTCGAGATCGAGCAGCTTCTCGACCGCGAGCACATAGCTGTGCTCCATCGCCAGCGGCGAGCAGTAATCGAAGCGATCGAAGTACGGCAGCGCCTGCGTGTAGGTCTTGTACTCGATCAGCTTCTCGGTGCCGCGGTGGAGCAGGCCGACATGCGGATCGATGCGCTCGATGATCTCGCCGTCCAGTTCGGTGACGAGACGGAGCACGCCGTGCGCCGCGGGATGCTGCGGGCCGAAGTTGATCGTGTAGTTCGCGATCGAAGTATCGCCCGTCGCCGGGTCGATCTCGCGCTCGGGGATCTTGACTGCGGTATCGGTCATCACTTCTGCCCCTCGCCCTTGGCCGGGACATCCGGATCCTTGGGCTTCTCGCCGGGCTGGTTGCCCGGGTGCGGCTGACCGGCGCCGGTCTGGGCCGTGTTCTCGCTGGTCTTGGTGTCCTTGCCCTGCGCAGCCTGGCTCGCGGCCGGCGTCGCGTCGGCCTTGGCGACCTGTGCGGCGGTAGCCGGGGTCGGCGCACCCTTGGCCTCGGGCTGCGGCGCTTTCTCGTCGCCCGGGAGGACGTACTTGGCGCCTTCCCACGGGCTCATGAAGTCGAAGTTGCGGAAGTCCTGGGTCAGGCTGACCGGCTCATAGACCACGCGCTTCGCCTCTTCCGAGTAGCGCACCTCGACATACCCGGTCATCGGGAAGTCCTTGCGCAGCGGATGGCCCTGGAAACCGTAATCGGTCAGGATGCGGCGGAGGTCGTCATTGCCCGAGAACAGCACGCCGTACATGTCGTACGTCTCGCGCTCGAGCCAGCCCGCCACCGGCCAGATGTCCGTCACGCTCGGCACCGGCTTCTCTTCGTCGGTGGTGACGCGGACGCGGATCCGGTGGTTCCGGGTGAACGAGAGCAGCTGGTAGACGACATCGAAGCGCTCGGCACGCTGCGGATAGTCGACGCCGGCGATCTCGCTGAGCTGCTGGTACTCCAGGCCCGGCGTGTCGCGCAGCGCGATCATCGCGTCGCACAGCTTCTCGCGGACGACGGTGAGCGACACCTCGCCCACTGCATCCTTCGCCTCGACCAGCATGTCACCGAGCGCGGCCTTGGCCGCCTCGATCACGCCGTCGTTTGCGGCATAGTGGGGAGCCGGCGCCCTCACCGGTCCAGGCTCCCGATGCGGCGGATCTTCCGCTGCAGCTGCATCACGCCATAGAGCAAGGCCTCGGCGGTCGGCGGGCAGCCGGGGACGTAGATGTCCACGGGCACCACGCGATCGCAGCCGCGGACGACGCTGTAGCTATAGTGGTAATAGCCGCCGCCATTGGCGCAGCTGCCCATCGAAATCACGTATTTCGGTTCCGACATCTGGTCATAGACCCGGCGCAGCGCCGGGGCCATCTTGTTGCACAGCGTGCCCGCGACGATCATCACGTCCGACTGGCGCGGAGAGGCCCGCGGGGCGGCGCCGAACCGCTCCATGTCGTAGCGCGGCATGTTGACGTGGATCATCTCCACCGCGCAGCACGCCAGGCCGAAGGTCATCCACCACAGCGAGCCGGTACGGGCCCACTGGAACAGCTCCTCGGTGGAGGTGACCAGGAAACCCTTGTCCGAAATCTCGGCATTGATGTCGTTCAGGAAACCGACGTCCGGGAGCGTACCGGCCGGAGGCGCCGACGAAAGCTCTACTCCCATTCCAGGGCTCCCTTCTTCCACGCATAAATCAGGCCGAGCGCCAGCTCGGCAACGAAGATCATCATCGAGAACCAGGCCGTCCAGCCCAGCTTGAACACGCTCACCGCCCACGGATACAGGAAGGCTGCTTCCAGATCGAACACGATGAACAGGATCGCGACGAGGTAGAAGCGCACGTCGAACTGGCTGCGCGAATCCTCGAAGGCGGGGAAGCCGCACTCATATTCGGTGAGCTTTTCCGGCGTCGGCTTGTTCGTGCCGGTGAGGCGCGACACGAGCATCGGCAGGAACACGAACGTGCCCGAGAGCAACAGGGCGATCCCGAGGAATATCAGGATCGGCAGATATTGTGACAGGTCGACCAATGGCCTTCTCTTCTCGCGACTGCGGAATCTTGAGCGGCTTCTAGGACCATGATCCCGGTGCGGCAAGGCCTGGAACCGCTGAGAATCATTCGCAATTGTTAAGGCCTGCTGAACGGGTCCGGCGGGGCCTCAGCCAAGCGTATGAATTCGGATGGAATGCGCGGTTCCGTCGATCGTTGCGGGGATGAACCGAGCGCCCGGGCTTCCCCCCGGGACAGGGAGCGCGGGGGCATTGATGATCGTCGCCAGCCGCTGCGCGAGGAAGCCGCGCGCCCCCTGCCCTTCCTGGTCGCGCGCGATGATCAGCAGCTTGGCGTCGTCGGGCTGCACGCCCGCCTCCACCGCATAGACCGAAACCGGCGCGCCGCGGTGGTCGCTGAGCCCGCACAGGCCCGAATAGTCCTCGACTCGCGAGGAAAGCCCGCGAAACGGCACCACTTCGCGGATTGCGTCGAGCGGCGTGGCGAGCAGGCGCTCGCCGGTATCGAAGATCAGGAAGGCGCCGGTGGCGTCGGTCTTGCCCTTCGCCATGGCGATCGAGCGGCCGCCCGCTTCCGTCGCCTCCCGGCACAGGGCCGCCATCGCCACGATCGCCGGATCGGCACAAACCGCCGCGCTGTCCAGCACCAGGTTCTGCCCGCCGCCGGGATCGGTGGCGGTGCCGCCGAACAGCGAGGCGCGGCCCGCCAGGCCCGAGGGCAGAGGTCCGAACTTGTCGCTGGCGATGCGAGCGACGCTGCGCACGCTTTCGACATGCCAGCCGACCAGCTTGCCCGGCGCGATGCGCAACAGGATCACCGGCCCCTGCGACTCCTCCGGAGTCGCGCCGTCGAGCCCCAGGGTCGCGAGCTGGTCGAACACCCGGACATCGCGGCCGAGATAATTGACCGAGCGCGCCCAGCCGGGGGCCGGGACCGCGCAGCGGCGCAGGCTGGTCGCAGGCGCCGTGCTTTCCACCAGATGGCTGTCGATCGCGATCTGCACGCCCGCTACCGTCACCAACACGAAGGGCGACGCGCGGCCGAGCGCGCCATGGTCGGCGTCGCGGACGGTGCAGCGAACCAGCGGCAAGCCCGGCATCGCGAACAAGGCGTCGGGATCGACGATGCCGACGAGATGCGCCTCGCGGACGAAGGCGCGATCGACCAGCCGCGCGGCCCCGCCCGAATCGACCAGCTCGCGCACCGCCGACACCGGGATCCGGTACAAGCCGGACACCGTATCGATCCTGAGACCCAGCAGCACGTCGTCCTTGCGCAGCACTACAATCGTGCCGCCCGTGCCCGTCCGCTCGCCAAAGCAGAGCAGGACGGTGACGTCGACCACCGGAATGACGTCGCCGCGCACCCCGATCGAGCCGATCAGCGCCGGGTGGCTGCCGAAGCAGGGTCCCATTGCGGTGGGACACGGCACGACCTCGCGCACCCAGTCCACCGGCACCGCCAGTTCGATCCCGCACAGCCGGAGCAGCCCCAGGTCGATATGGCGCCGCCCCGCCTCCCCGACCGGCGCGGTGAGCTCGGTCCCCATGGCCCTGCTCAGAACTTGCCGTGGGTGGAGGTCGCGAGTTCGTCGATCATCGCCACCACCTGGCGCGAGGTCTCGCGCTGCGCGCCGACCGACTGGGCGATGCCCGAGATGGCGCCGGTGGTCTTGTCGACGCAGCCGGCGATGGCCTCGAAGGCGTCGCGTGCCGAGCGCGAGCGTTCGGTGCCCTGGGTGACCCGCTCGCTCGACTCGCCGATCAGGCGGTTGATCTCCTCGGCAGCCGAGGCACTGCGCTCGGCGAGCTTGCGCACCTCTTCGGCGACGATCGAGAAGCCGACGCCGTGCTCGCCGGCGCGTGCCGCCTCGATCGCGGCGTTGAAGGCGAGCAGGTTGGTCTGGCCGGCAAGATCGCCGATCACGTCGACGATGCTGGCGATCTTCTTCGACGACGCCGCCATCAGCTCCATCGATTCGATCGTGCCCTCGATCGCGCTGGTGCCGCGATCGGCGGCAGCCTGGGTTTCGCTGGCGAGGCCGGTCGCGCTCGAGGCGCCGTCGCTGATCGTCTTGATCGCCTCGGAAAGATCGCCGACGACGCCCTGCATCTGCTCGGTCTTGGCGGCGATCTTGCGCTCCAGCATCACCTGGTCGGTGACGTCATAGGCATATTTGATCACCCGCGACGGATTGCCCTGCAGGTCGAACACCGGCGAGTAGCTCGCCTGGATGAACACGTCGCGATCGTACTTGCCGATCCGGTGGAAGCGGCCGGACTGGCCCTCCCCGCGGCCGAGCGCGCGCCAGAAGTCGCCATATTCCTTCGATTTGAGGTGCGCCGGATCGACGAACATCGAATGGTGGCGCCCCTGGATCTCGCGCAGGGTATAGCCCATGGTGGAGAGGAAATTCTCGTTCGCCGTCAGGATCTCGCCGTCGAGGCTGAACTCAATCGTCGCCAGGCTGCGATCCACCGCTTGGGCGCGGCTCTTGCCTTCGATCGCGGCCTTCTTGCGCTCGGTGATGTCGTGCGCGAACTTGACCACCTTCACGACGTTGCCGAGGCCGTCGAAGATCGGGTTGTAGGTCGCGTTGAGCCAAATCTCCTCGCCGGCCTTGTTACGGCGGCGGAAATCCCCGGCGACATACTCGCCGTGCGCCAGGTCGGTCCAGAAGCGCGCATATTCCTGCGAGTTCACCAGTTCGGCGTCGCAAAACATCTTGTGGTGCTTGCCCACCACGTCCTCGCGGCGATAGCCGGTGGCGTTGAGGAAATTCTCGTTCGCCTCGAGCACCACGCCCTCGGGGGTGAATTCGATCACCGCCTGGGCGCGGCTGATCGCGGCGACCTTGCCCTCGGCATCGGCGGCCTGCTGTTTCTGCTCGGTGATGTCGTGGGCATATTTCACCACCTTGATCAGCTTGCCGTCGGCATCGACGATCGGGTTGTAGGTGGCACGGATCCACACGCGGCGGCCGTCCTTGCCGATGCGCGGGAAGACCCCAGCCTGGTACTCGCCCGCCGACAGGGCACGCCAGAAATTGGCGTAGTCCTCGCCCTTCACATAGTCCGGGTCGCAGCAGCTGCGGTGGTGCTTGCCGATCAGTTCGCTGCGCTCATAGCCCATGGTCTGCAGGAACATGTCGTTCGCCGCGACGACATGGCCGCTGGTGTCGAACTCGATCACCGCGGTCGAGCGGTCGAGCGCGGCAAGCTTGCCCGCCGCCTCGGCGCTCTCGATCTGCTGCTTGGTCACGTCCATCGCGAACTTGACGATCTTCACCGGCAAGCCCTGATGATCCAGGATCGGGTTGTAGGTCGCCTGGATCCAGCGATCGCTGCCGTCCTTGGCGACGCGCTTGTAGAGCCCGCCGTCGAACTCGCCGCGGCCCAGCCGCTCCCAGAACTGGCGATAGGCGGGCGAGCGGGCATAGTCGGCGGTGCAGAAGATACGGTGATGCTGGCCGACGATATCCTCGGCCTTGTAGCCGAGCAGGTCGCAGAAATTTTCGTTGGCGCTAAGCACCCGGCCCGAAAGATCGAATTCAATCATCGCGGTCGCGCGGCTGAAGGCGTTGAGCACGCTGCGGTTGAGCGCTGCCTCGATCTGCGCGCCGCGCACATCGCGGGCGATCAGGATGATGCTCTTCACCGCGCCATTGGAGTCGCGGACCGGGGCGTAATGTCCGGCGATCCAGGCATCCTTGCCCTCGCAGCCGTTGCGGCGGGCGGTTTCCTCGATCGTCTCGCCGGCGCGCAGCCGCTCCCAGAAGGCGGCATAGGCCGGGCTGGCGGCATAGTCCTCGTCGCAGAAGAAGCGGTGGTGCTCGCCGACCACGGTTTCGAGCACGCATCCCATCGCGTCGAGGAAATGCTGGTTGGCGCGGGTCAGGGTGCCGTCGGGGCTGAACTCGGCCACCGCATAGAGGCGGTCGAGCACCGAGCCCACGTCATGGCAGAATGCCTCGTCCGATGCCTCTCCCCGACGCCCCTTGCCGAGACCGCCCGTTTCCATGTTCATGCGCCATTTGTCCCAATTCGCCCGGCTGGATGGCCAAAGGCGTTTTAAGGGACTTATAGGGCGCAAACCCTAGGAAACGGCCGGGAAATAAAGTTAATTTCTCGGCTCCGTAATCGTACGGAAAGCCTCAGCGCAGCGCGTTGGCAACCAGCTTGTGGAGCTTCGAGTGGAGCCCGTCATTGGCGGCGAGGAACTGGTTGCGCTGCATCGCCATGTCCTGGCCGCGATAGTCGGTGACGAAGCCGCCGGCTTCCTTGACCAGCAGCATGCCCGCCGCGACGTCCCAGGGCTTGAGGTCCGATTCCCAATAGCCGTCGAACCGCCCCGCCGCGACCCAGGCAAGGTCCAGCGCCGCAGAGCCGAGCCGGCGGATGCCCGCCACTTCGGGTGCCACCGCACCGAAGATGCGGCTCCACTCGGCGAAATTGCCATGGCCCATGAACGGAATGCCGGTCGCGATCAGCGATTCCGAGAGATCGCGCCGCGCCGAGACGCGCAGCCGCTGGTCCTGCAGCCAGGCGCCGCGGCCCTTCTCGGCCCAGAAGCTCTCGTCGGTCAGCGGCTGGTAGACCAGGCCGTGGGTCATCTCGGGCTTGCCCTGGCTGCCGTTCGGATCTTCGACCGCGATCGCAATGGCGAAATGCGGGATGCCGTGGAGGAAGTTGGTGGTGCCGTCGAGCGGGTCGACGATGAAGCGCGGCTTGTCGGGATCGCCCGGCAGTTCGCCGCCCTCTTCGGCCAGGATCCGCCAGTCGGGCCGCGCCTTGCGCAGTTCCTCGATCAGCGTCTGCTCGGCGCGCTTGTCGGCCATGCTCACGAAATCGGCCGGGCCCTTGCGGCTGACCTGGAGGTGCGTGACCTCGTTGAAGTCGCGACGCAGGCGGGGCGCCGCCTTGCGTGCGGCACGGTCCATGACGGTGAGAAGGCCGGAAAAGGCTGCCATATCAATCTCTCTCCCTGCCGCTATTGCGGGGGACTAGGAAGGCCTGACCCGAAAACGGGAAAAGGGGACGCAGGCCTGCCGTCCCCTTCCCTAGCATAAAATCGGCCGAAGCCGGCAGATCAGTCCGCGCGGCGGACGTAGGTCTGCTCGTACACGTCGACGACGATGCGCGTGCCGCTGCCGATATGCGGCGGCACCATCACGCGCACGCCATTGTCGAGCACGGCGGGCTTGTACGAGGAGGAGGCCGTCTGGCCCTTCACCACCGCGTCGGCCTCGACGATCGTGGCTTCGATCGTGTCGGGCAGCTGGACGCTGATCGCCTCGTCGTCATAGAGTTCCATGACCACGTCCATGCCGTCCTGCAGGAAGGCCGCGGCCTCGCCGAGCAGGTCGCGCGGCAGCGTAGTCTGGTCGTAGGTTTCCTTGTCCATGAACACGAGCATGTCGCCTTCCGGATACAGGAACTGGAAATCCTTGGTGTCGAGGCGCACGCGCTCCACGGTCTCGGCCGAGCGGAAGCGGACATTGTTCTTGCGGCCGTCGCGCAGGTTCTTGAGTTCGACCTGCATATAGGCACCGCCCTTGCCGGGCTGGGTGTGCTGAATCTTGACGGCGCGCCAGATGCCGCCTTCATATTCGATGATGTTGCCGGGACGGATGTCCACGCCGCTGATCTTCATGGATCGTGCCTGTATGTGAGAAAGAGCTGAGCGGGGCCCTTTAGCTCCGCCCGGGCTTTCCCGCAAGCAGCGGATAGGGATCGACATTGGTGCCCTGCCACCAGCCTTCGCCGGGGGCCATGCGCTTGACCTCGAAATGCAGGTGCGGCGCCCCGCCATCGGCGCTGCCGCTGCTGCCGACGGTGGCGATCGGCTGGCCCTGCCGCACGGCCGCGCCCTCGGAGACGCCGATGGTATCGAGATGCGCGTAATAGTACACTGTCCCGCCATCGGACGTCCGGATGTAGAGCGTGTGGCCGCCGAGCTCGCTTTCGAAGTGCTTTTCGACCGAGCCGGCGGCAGCGGCGAGCACCGGTGTTCCCTTGCGGGCGAGGATGTCGATCGCGTGATGCTCGCGCGTGCCGTCGCCGCGCGGCTCGCCCCAGTTGCTGTGCAGTGCGGAGGCGGGCACACCCTGAACGGGAATGACCAGCCCGGCCGCCGCCGCCGGTGCCGCCGGCGGCGGCCCGGCGGACTCGACCCGCGGCGCCTGCCCTGCCGGCACGAAGCGGACGCGCGACACCAGCAGCACCAGCAGCGCCACCACGACCAGCCCTGCGATCAGGCCCACGCGCCGCACGATCAGGCTCCAGGCCGCAGCAACAACCGCGCACCGCCCTCGAAACCGTCATCCCGGCGAAAGCCGGGATCCATTGGGGTCACCGTTGCAGCGCCTGCCGAGACCGAGAGGCGAATGGATCCCGGCTTCCGCCGGGATGACGATCGAGAGGCGGAGGGGACATCCGCGATGCGCACGGGGCTATTCCTGGAAGAGCGCCGGGGTGCCCGGCTTCACCATCAGCGCCACGCGCGCGGCATCCCAATTGGTCAGGCGAATGCAGCCATGGCTTTCGGTGCGGCCGATCGTCTGCGGCTCCGGCGTGCCGTGGATGCCGTAATGGTCCTTGGACAGGTCGATCCATACCACGCCGACCGGACCGTTCGGCCCCGGCGGCAGCATCGCCGGATCGTCACCCTTCTTCGCATCCCAGAACAGCTTTGGGTTATAATGAAACTTAGGGTTGGCATCCACACCGTTGATTTTCCAGCGCCCGATCGGTAGCGGATCATGTTCACTGCCCATCGTCGCGCTGAACTGCGCGACCAGCCGATTGCCCGTGCCATACACCTTGAGCACGCCCTCGGACTTGTCGACGACGATATGGTCCGCCTGGGGTTGGCGCGGATCGACATTGAGCATGCTGAGCGTCTGGCGCCATTCGGGCTTCCAGTCGGTGGGATAGTCCCGCGAGCCGGGCAGCGCATTGGGCAGCCGCAGCATCGTGCCGGCCTTGATCGTCGTCACACCGGGATTGAGTTCGGTGATGACTTCAGACGTGGTGTGAAACATCTCCGCCAACTTCTCGAGCGGGTTGCGATAGCCGAGCGTCTTAAGCTTGGCCTGCTGGTCGAGATCCTTGGGGATCGGGTCGACGAACGGGCCCTGCATCGTCGTCGCACCGACCGCGAGCGTCCGCACCGGCCGCAGCGCGCGATACTGGTGCAGCACCGCCAGCGTGGCGGGGTCGATCACGCCGGTCACCTTGAGCCCGCGCGCTTCCTGCAACCCGCGCACCGCGGCGGTCAGTGACTGGCCCGCACGCCCGTCGAGGATGCCGGGCCCGAAGCCGAGATGCCCGAGGATCACCTGCGCGTGGAGGATATTGAGGTCCACCGGCGGCTTGGGGCTCGGGGCCTGCGCCCAGGCAGGCGCGGCGAACAACGCGGCAACTCCGAACACCCATTTCCGCATGCAGCCTCTCCCGATCCTTCACCTGATCCAGGGTAAACGTTCGCATTCGCCTTGCGGTTGCCGCTGCGGGCAAACCCCGATGGACAAGCCCGGCTTCCCATGCCCTTATCAACGCAATGCGGGGGATCCTTTCAGAAGCGGAACAAGTGCTCGGCTCGCCCGTGCGCAACCTGGTTTCGATCCTGCTGTTCGTGGTGGCGGTCGCGGTGCTGGCGACGATCGGCTTCATGGCGGCGGGGTGGAGCTTCGCCGATGCGAGCTACATGGTCGTGCTGACCATCTACACGGTCGGCTACGGCGAAGTCCGCCCGATCGACACCCCCTATCTCCACGCCGTGACCATGGGCACGATGGTGCTGGGCTGCACCGGCATGATCCTGCTCACCAGCGCGCTCGTCCAGTTCTTCACCGTACTGCAATTGCAGAGTATTTTCGGAGCAACCCGCATGCAGAGCCGGATCGACAAGCTCGCCGACCATGTCGTGATCTGCGGCTATGGCCGGATCGGCGTGATGCTCGCCCGCGACCTCAGCCGTGCCGCGGTGCCGGTGGTGGTGATCGAGCGCGGCCCCGAACGTCGCGCCGAGGCCGAGGCGGCGGGGCTGTGCACCCTGGCCGGCGACGCGACCGAGGAGGAGGTGCTGATCGCCGCCGGCATCCAGCGCGCGCGGGCGCTGGCGACGGTGCTGCCCGACGACGCCGCCAACGTGTTCATCACGCTGAGCGCACGCAACCTCAATGCGGAACTGGAGATCATCGCCCGCGGCGAGGCGCCGACGACCGAGCGCAAGCTGATCCATGCCGGCGCCGACCGCGTCGTCTTTCCCACCCATATCGGCGCCGAGGCGATGGCGCGGATGATTCTCTACCCCCACCGCGAGCATGTCCAGGGCGACGAGCAACTGGCCCGGCTGCGGCGCGAGCTCGGCGCGCTGGGGTTGGAGGTGGAGATGGTCGAGGTCGCGAAAGGCTCGACCATGGCGGGCCTGAGCGTCGAGGAAGCCGAGCGGCGCGCCGAAGGCAGCGTCTTCATCGTCCAGATCGACCGCACCGACGGCCGCGCGATCCCCCGCCCCGCCCGCGACGAGCGGCTGGAAGCAGGCGACAAGGCGGTGGTGGTGATGCGCGACGTCGCCGCCGGCGCCCGGGCGCTGTTCACCGGGCGGGCGGAGATCCGGGCCGGGCGGAACAAGTTTTGAGGGGTCAGGCCTTCTTCTTAGCCCCTCCCCTTCAGGGGCGGCAGGTGAACCCCGCCCCGCGCGGTTCAGGTCATGCCGGGGGCATGACCGACCTGATGCTCCAAGGAGGGGGGCTAAGAATGCGTGCCCCTTCAGCCCCTCTTCATCTCCCCCAGCCTAAGGCGCAACGATGGCGACACCCTCCTCCCGCACCCATCGCATCGCCTGGAAGCGCTGGGCAGCCGCCCTCGTAGCGCTGCTCGCCGCGATCGCCTTCGGGGTCTATTGGAGCGCCGGCTTCCTCGATCGCGATCCCGTCCACCTCTACGGCATGCCCGAACGCCCCGGCACCGCGCCGGTCGCCGCGGTGTTCCTCTCGGGGGACATGGGGCTTCGCTACGGCATGGGCTCCTATGTGGTCGAGGCGCTCGCCGGGGCCGGGGTGCCGGTCTATGCGGTAGCGAGCTCGACGGCCTTCGCCCGGCGCCAGACCCATGCCGAGGTGCAGGCCCTGCTGATCACCGCGATCGGGGAAGCCCGGCGCCGCTCGGGCGCAGCCAAAGTGATCGTCATCGGCCAGTCCTTCGGCGCGGACATGGCGCGGGTGGCCCTGGCCTCGCTCCCGCCCGCGCTCCGTGCCCAGGTCGCCGCGCTGGTGCTCGTCGTCCCCGGCACCGACGCCTATTTCCGCGCCGATCCGCTCGGCTTCGCCTATATCGGCACACCGGATGCCGATGCCGCCTCGGCGCGCGCGCTCGACTGGCTGCCGGTCACCTGCATCCGGGGGCAAGACGAGACCGATAGCCTGTGCCCCACCCTGCTCGCCCCCAACGTCCGCCGCATCACCCTGCCCGGCGGCCATTTCCTCCGCATGGACCACGACCTGCTGGTCCGAACCGTGTTCGCGGCGCTCGCCCCGGTGCTCGGCACGCATCTGGACGCGCCTGCGCCATAATCGCGCCCTCGATTGCCCGGCCCCGCTGGGGCGGGGTAAGGCGGGCGGGCGCACGGGAAAGGCGCGGTTGGGGGAGTTGGATGCAGATCGCCGAAATCGACGCGCCGGAGGACGAGCCGCCGACCGCACAGGGTCCGCTGGCCTGGCTCGCGCGCCATCGCCGGCCGCTGCTGATCCTGGTCACGCTGGCGCTTGCGGCACTGGGCTTCGAGACGGTGCGCGCGATCCTCGCCGAGGTGCATCTCCGCGACGTTCGACACGCGCTGCACCGGATCGAACCCGCCCGACTGGCGGCGGCGCTGGGGCTCACCACCGCCTCCTATCTCGCGCTCACCCTGTACGACTGGTTCGCGGTGCGGGCCATCGGCCAGCGACTGCCGTGGCGGACCGCGGCGCTTGCCTCGTTCACCAGCTACACGATCAGCCATAACCTCGGCCTGTCGCTGCTCACCGGCGGCACCGCGCGGCTGCGGGCATATGGCGCCGCCGGGCTCGACTTCGCCGACGTCGCCCGCATCACGCTGATCGCCGGTGCCACATTCTGGAGCGGCGTGTTCGCGGTGACCGCCATCGCGCTGTTCGCCGCCCCGCAGCCCCTCGCGCTGTTCGGCCAGACCTTGCCGCTGGCGCTGCTCCATGGCGCAGGGCTGGCCGTGCTGCTCGTCTTTGCCGCGCTGGTCGTGGCCCGCGCCCGCGGACTGGCGGAGCTGCGTATCGGCAGTGCGACCCTGCCGCTGCCGCCGGCGCCGCTGATGGCCGCCCAGATCGGGATCGCCGCGCTCGACCTCGCCTGTGCCTCGGGCGCACTGTTCGTGCTGATCCCCCATGCCGATCCGGCGCTGATCGGGAGCTTCTACCTCGCCTATGCGCTCGCCATCGTCATCGCGCTGGTCACCCATGTGCCGGGCGGGATCGGCGTGTTCGAGGCGGTGATGCTCGCACTGGTGCCGATCGGCCGCAGCGATTTGTTCGCGGCGCTGCTGCTCTACCGGGTCATCTACTATCTCCTCCCGCTGCTGGTCGCCGGCGGCCTGCTGGTCGGCATCGAGGGGCGGCGGCTGCGCCACCCGATCGCCACCGGCCTGGGTGTCGCACACCGGATCGGACAGGTGCTCGTACCGCCGCTCCTGGCGCTGCTGGTGTTCGGCGGCGGACTGGTGCTGCTCGTATCGGGTGCGCTGCCGCCGGCGCATGGCCGGATGCACCCCTTGCACGACATCCTGCCGCTGCCCTTCGTCGAGGGCTCGCACTTCGCGGCGAGCCTGGTCGGCACCGCGCTGCTGCTGATCGCCCCGGCGGTGCAGGCGCGGCTGAAGAGCGGCTTCTACGCCGCTCGGCTGCTGCTGGTGGCAGGCGCCGTGTTCTCGATCGCCAAGGGCATCGATGTCGAGGAAGCGACGGTGCTGCTGATCGTCGCGGGCCTCCTCCAATATGCCCGCCCCGGCTTCTATCGCAGCGCCGGGATCGGCTCGGCGCCGGTCGCGCGCTGGTGGTGGGCGGCGGCGCTGATCGCGCTGCTGCTGAGCGCCTGGGCCGGCTTCTTCGCCTACAAGCGCGTGCCGTACAGCGACGACCTGTGGTGGGACTTCGCCTGGCGCGGCAACGCTCCCCGCTTCCTGCGCGCGACGCTGGGCGCGACGATGCTGCTGGTCGGCTGGGCCTTCTGGCGGCTGATGTCCGCAGCACCACGGGTGCGCGAGCATCAGGCGCTCGACCCGCAAGTCGCCGAGCGCGCGATCGCGGTCACCAGCCGTGCCGATGCAATGCTCGCCTATACCGGCGACAAGGACTTTCTGGTCTCTACGTCGGGCGACGCCTTCCTGATGTACCGCGTGCAGGGCCGCACCTGGATCGTGATGGGCGATCCCGTCGGCCCTGAAGAGGCCTGGTCCGAGCTGATCTGGGAGATCCGCCGCCGCTGCGATGCCGCGCGCGGCCGGCTCTGCCTGTTCCAGGTCAGCGCGGCGATGCTGCCGCTGGTCGTCGAACTCGGCCTCCAGCCGCTCAAATATGGCGAGGAAGCGGTGGTCGATCTCCGCCAGGGCTATGACCTCAAGGGCGGGCAGTTCAAGTCGCTGCGCTATTCGGTGAAGCGCGCGACAGGCGAGGGCCTGGTGTTCGAGGTGGTGCCCGCTGCGCAGGTGCCTAGCCTCCTCCCCGAACTCCAGCGCGTCTCCGATGCCTGGCTGGCGGACAAGACGGGCGCCGAGAAGCGCTTCAGCCTCGGCCGCTTCGATCCCGACTATCTGTCGCATTTCGATTGCGCCGTGTTGCGGCTGGCGGGCGAGATCGTCGCCTTCGCCAATCTGTGGGAGACGCCCAACCGCGAGGAAATCTCGGTCGACCTGATGCGGCACCTGCCGGGCACCCCCTATGGCGCGATGGACCTGCTGTTCGTCCGCCTGCTGCAATATGGCGCGGCGCAGGGTTTCCAGCGCTTCAACCTCGGCATGGCGCCGCTTTCCGGCCTCAAGCCCGGCCCGCTCGCGCCGATCTGGTCGCGGCTGGGCGCCGCGGTCTATGGCCATGGCGAGCGGCTGTACGGCTTCTCCGGGCTGCGGTCGTTCAAGCAGAAGTTCGGCCCCGCCTGGGTGCCGCGCTATATCGGCACCACGCCGGGCGTCTCGGTGCCGCGGGCGCTCATCGACGCGGCGGTGCTGATCGGCGGATAGCCCCTTGGGTTCCGTGCCCCGCACCCCACATGCTGCACCGCAATCCAGGGAGACACGCATGGACCTCGCATTTCTCGGGCTCGGACAGATGGGGATCGGCATGGCGGGCGCGCTGCTCGATGCCGGACACACGCTTACCGTCTGGAACCGCACGCCCGACAAGGCCGCATCGCTCACCGAACGCGGCGCCCGCCTCGCCCGCACGCCGCGCGAGGCCGCCGACGGCGCGCAGGCCGTGCTGACCATGGTGGCGGACGATGCCGCGCTGGACGCGATCCTCGACGGCGAAGACGGCGTGCTCGCGGGCATGGCGCCGGGTGCGCTGCACCTGTCGCACAGCACCATCGCGGTCGCGACCGCCGACAAGCTGGCCGCGCGCCATGCGGAGGCAGGGCATCACTTCGTCTCGGCGCCGGTGTTCGGCCGCCCGCCGGTCGCCGCGCAGGGCAAGCTCGCCATCGTCGCCGCCGGGTCGCCCGACGCGATTGAGGCCGCCGCCCCGATCCTCGATGCGCTCGGCCGTGTCACCTTCCCGATGGGCGACAAGCCCTCGGCCGCCAATCTGGTGAAGCTTGCCGGCAATTTCATGATCATGGCCACCGTCGAGGCCTATGGCGAGGCGATGTCGCTCGGCGAGAAGGGCGGCGTCGCCCGCGAGAAGATGCTGGAGGTCTTCTCCGGCACGATCTTCGACGGCGCGATCCACAAGGTCTATGGCCCGCCGATCGCCGAGCGCCGCCACCGCCCCGCCGGCTTCGCCGCACCGCTGGGCCTGAAGGACATGCGCCTCGCCGGTGAGGCGGCCGCAGCCGTCGGCGCCAAGCTGCCGCTGCTCGACCTGGTCCGCGCGCACCTCACCGAGACGGTGGCCACCGAAGGCAGCGACGTCGACGTGACCGCGCTGGCGGAAACGATCGCCAAGCTCTGATCGTCGGAAGGGCGGCGCGCTTCATCCGCGTCCGCCCTTCCCTCCGCGCCGGATCGCGCGTACATTTCCCATATGATCACTCGGCTTTTCCTCGCCCATCCGCGCAGCGTCGGCGAAAGCTATGGCGAGCATGCCGCCACCGCTGCGAAGTTCGGCATGACGATGATGGTCGGCGGCGCCGCCTGCATCGTCCACGCCGTGCTGCCCTTCCTGTTCGTCCGCACCGCGAGCGATTCGGTGAAGCGGCTCTACGCCCAGATGAAGGCGCGCCAGCCAGCCTTTGCCGAGCAGCAGCCCGCCTTCCGCCAGCCCGAGTGGCAGCTCGACTACGAAATCTGACGCCGGCATCGGGGGAGCCGCAACCATGATCGAACACGTCGCCATCATCGGCGCGGGCTTTTCGGGCACGCTCCAGGCGATCAACCTCATCCGCCACGAAGGTCCGCGCGCGACCCTGATCGAGCGCGCGCCGGTGGCGGGCACCGGGCTCGCCTATGGCGCCGCCCACCCGTCGCACCTGCTCAACGTCCGCGCCGCGAACATGAGCGCCTTGCCGGACGATCCGGGGCACCTCGTCCGCTGGCTCGAGGCGCGCGGGGTGGAGCATGCCGCGACCAGCTTCGTGCCGCGCCGCGTCTATGGCGAGTATCTGCGCGAGATGCTGGAGGATACGCTCGCCCGCTATCCCGATCGCCTGCGCCTCGTCCGCGGCGAGGTCGAGGACGTGACCTTCGATGCCGACGGCGCGACGCTCCAGCTGGCCGACGGCACGCTGCGCGCCGATGCCGCGGTGCTCGCGGTCGGCAACCTGCCGCCGCACGATCCGCCGGGGCTCGATCCCGCCACGCTCTCGATCACCCGCTACAAGGGCGATCCGTGGGACCCGGGCGTGCCCGAGGGCCTTTCCGACAGCGATACCGTGCTGGTGATCGGCACCGGCCTCACCATGGTCGACGTGGCGCTGCTGCTGGAGGCACGCGGGTTCGGCGGCAAGATCGTCGCCGTCTCCCGACGTGGCCTGCTCCCCCGCCCCCATGCCGCCGGGCAGGACTGGGACAGGATCCGCGAGCGCCCCCGCACGAAGGCATCCGAACTGGTCCGTACCGTGCGCGACCGCGCCGGGCAGGTCGGCTGGCGGAACGCGGTCGACGAACTCCGCCCCTTCACCCAGCCGATGTGGGCCAATGCCAGCGAGGACGAGCGCGCCCGCTTCCTCCGCCATCTCCGCCCCTGGTGGGACGTCCACCGCCACCGGCTTGCCCCCGAGGTCCATGCCCGGCTTCAGGCGTTGATCGATCGCGGCCAGCTGGCGGTGCGCGCCGCGAAGACCTTGGACTTCGGCGAAGGCCCGGACGGCATCGCCGTCACCCTGCGCCCGCGCGGACAGGATGCGTCCGAGACGATCCTCGCCCAGCGCATCGTCAACTGCACCGGCCCGCTCGGCGACCTCGCCCGCTCGCGCGAGCCCTTGCTCCAGCGCCTCGCCGCCCGCGGCGTGATCCGCCCCGACCCCGCGCATATCGGCATCGACGTCGACAACCAGGGCCAGACCATCGCCGCTGACGGTACCGCCAATGCCAATCTCTACGCGCTGGGTCCGATGACCCGCGGCGCCTTCTGGGAGATCGTCGCGGTGCCCGATATCCGCACCCAGACCTGGGCCGTCGCGCGCCGCCTCTCTAACGCGCATTGGGTCGGCGGCGAGGGTCTGTAGCGAACTGGTAACATTTGACACTAAATCGCGAGTTGGGGTATCAGGTCGGCCATGACCGATACCGCCAATCCGCTCGGCCTCAACGGCTTCGAGTTCGTCGAGTTCACCTCGCCCGATCCGGACGCGATGGCGCGCCAGTTCGAGCAGCTGGGCTTCGTTGCCAGCCACCGCCATCCGCGCAAGAACATCACCCGCTACAAGCAGGGCCGCATCAACCTGATGCTCAACCGTGACGATGCCGGCCGCGTCGCGGCCTTCCGCGGCGAGCATGGCCCCTCGGCCAGCGCGATGGCGTTCCGCGTATCGGACCCCAAAAAGGCGATGGAATGGGCGCTCGCCCATGGCGGCAAGCCTACGGACGAGGACGACACCGTCATCCAGGGCATCGGCGGCTCCTACCTCTATTTCATCCAGGACGAGACCGACCTCTATGCCGACTGGGCCGAGTTCCCCGGCTGGCGCGAAGCGGAGGCGGCGAACAGCGTCGGCCTCGACCTGCTCGATCACCTCACCCACAATGTCCGCCGCGGCCAGATGCGGGTGTGGAGCGAATTCTACCGGACGCTCTTCGGCTTCGAGGAGCAGAAGTATTTCGACATCAAGGGCAAGGCGACGGGCCTGTTCAGCCAGGCGATGATTGCGCCCGACAAGGCGATCCGCATCCCGCTCAACGAGAGCCAGGACGACGCCAGCCAGATCGAGGAATTCCTTCGCGAGTATAATGGCGAGGGCATCCAGCACCTCGCGCTCACCACCGACGACATCTACGACACGGTCGAGCGGCTGCGCGCCCGCGGCGTGCGGCTGCAGGACACGATCGAGACCTATTACGAGCTGGTCGACAAGCGCGTCCCCGGCCACGGCGAGAACCTCGAACGGCTGCGCAAGAACCGCATCCTGATCGACGGGTCGGTGGAGAATGATGAGGGCATCCTGCTTCAGATCTTCACCGAGACGATGTTCGGGCCGATCTTCTTCGAGATCATCCAGCGCAAGGGCAATGAAGGTTTCGGCAACGGCAATTTCCAGGCGCTGTTCGAGAGCATCGAGCTCGACCAGATCCGCCGCGGCGTGATCAAGGTCGACGCCTGACCGGTTCGGAGAGGGAGAGAGCCGGGGGTGCCGCCGCAGGAACATGTGGCATACCCCGGCCCCACCGAACGCCCCTCCCCGTCCTGATCCAAAAGGGGAGACGCGCTGGAGAGGACGAGCCACGTGACCCACTATTTCCCCGGCTTCGGCAACCATGTCTCGACCGAAGCCGTGCCCGGCGCCCTGCCGATCGGCCGCAACAGCCCGCAGCGCCCGCCCTATGGCCTCTATGCCGAGCAGCTCTCCGGCACCGCCTTCACCGCGCCGCGCGCCGAGAACCGCCGCAGCTGGCTCTACCGCCTGCGCCCAAGTGCCGAGCACCCGCCCTACCAGCCCTATGACGGCGCCCCGCTTTTCTCGCCGCACACGCCGGCGAAGCCGCTCGCGCCCAACCGCCTGCGCTGGGACCCGATCCCCGCTCCGTCCGCGCCGGTCGACTGGATCGACGGCATGGCGACGATGCTCGCCACCCGCGATCCCGCCGACCTCGAAGGCGTGGTCGTCCATCGCTATTTCGCCAATCGCGACATGGACAATCGCGCCTTCGTCAACGCGGACGGCGAATTGCTCTTCATCCCCCAGGCTGGTGCGCTTGTGCTGCTGACCGAGCTCGGCCGGATCGACATCGCCCCCGGCGGCATCGCGGTGATCCCGCGCGGCGTCCGCTTCCGCGTGCTGCTGCCCGAAGGCAGCGCCGCCGGCTATGTTGCCGAGAATTACGGCGCGTTCTTTCGCCTGCCCGATCTCGGCCCGATCGGCGCCAACGGCCTCGCCAACCCGCGCGATTTCGAGACGCCCGCCGCCTGGTTCGAGGATCGCGACGAACCGTTCCAGCTTGTGCAAAAGTCGTTGGCAAATCTGTGGATAACCTCGCTGCCCCACAGCCCGCTGGACGTGGTTGCATGGCACGGCAACCTCGCGCCCTATCGCTACGATCTCGCGCGCTTCAACACGATCAACACGGTGAGCTTCGACCATCCCGATCCGTCGATCTTCACCGTGCTCACCTCGCCCAGCACCGTCGCAGGCCGGGCGAACGCCGATTTCGTGATCTTCCCGCCGCGGTGGATGGTCGCCGAGGACACGTTCCGCCCACCCTGGTTCCACCGCAACGTGATGAGCGAGGCGATGGGACTGATCCACGGCGCGTACGACGCCAAGGCGGAAGGCTTCGCTCCCGGCGGCCTGTCGCTGCACAATCTGCTGGCGGGCCACGGCCCGGATGTAGCCAGCTGGCGCGGCGCGACGAATGCCGAGCTCAAGCCGCACAAGATCGAGGGCACCATGGCCTTCATGGTCGAGACCTGCTGGCCCTATCGCCCGACCGAGCACGCGCTGGCGCACGCCCAGCCGGACTATGATGCGGTGTGGGAAGGCTTCCCCAAGGCGCAGCTGCCGTGACGTTGGGCGCTACGATCTAAATGGACCGCCTTACGACCACCCCCGCCGGCGTGACCCTCGGCCCGCTGGACCTGATCCCCGACGGCACCGCGCGCAACTTCGTGCTCGAGATGCGCGCGGGCCGCTTCCACGGCTTCGTCGTGCGCAAGGGCGGCCAGGTCTTCGGCTATGTCGATCGCTGCGCGCACATGCCGGTGCCGCTCAGCCAAGCGCTCGACGCCTATCTCACCCCCGATGCCACCCATATCCAGTGCAGCTGGCATGGCGCGCTCTACACCGTGGAGGAGGGCCGGTGCGTCGGCGGCCCTTGCGTCGGCGCGCGACTGCTTCCATGGCCCGTGACAACAATCGACGGCATGATCGTGACCGTTGGAGAGGACACAGAATGACCCCGGACTTCGACTTCGCCCTCGGCGATTCCGCCGACATGATCCGCGACACGACCGCGCGCTTCGCCCGCGACAAGATCGCCCCCCTCGCCGCGCGGATCGACGCCGAGGACTGGTTCCCGCGCGACGAGCTCTGGGCGGCGATGGGCGAGCTGGGCCTGCACGGCATCACCGTGCCGGAGGCCGATGGCGGCCTTGGCCTCGGCTATCTCGAACATGTCATCGCCTGCGAGGAAGTCGCCCGCGCCTCGGCCTCGATCGGCCTCAGCTACGGCGCGCATTCGAACCTCTGCGTCAACCAGATCGCCCGCTGGGGCAATGAAGAACAGAAGGCCAAGTACCTCCCCAAGCTGATCTCGGGCGAGCATGTCGGCAGCCTGGCGATGTCCGAGGCCGGCGCGGGATCGGACGTGGTCTCGATGAAGCTCAAGGCCGAGAAGGTGCAGGGCGGCTATGTGCTCAACGGCACCAAGTTCTGGATCACCAACGCGGCCTACGCAGATACCCTCGTCGTCTATGCGAAGACGGGCGAAGGGTCGCGCGGCATCACGACCTTCCTGATCGAGAAGGACATGCCCGGCTTCGCGATCGGCCAGAAGATCGACAAGATGGGCATGCGCGGCTCGCCCACGTCGGAACTGGTGTTCACCGATTGCGAAGTGCCCGAGGCCAACGTGATGGGGCCGCTCAACGGCGGCGTCGCGGTGCTGATGAGCGGGCTCGACTATGAGCGGACGGTGCTCGCCGGCATCCAGCTCGGCATCATGCAGGCGTGCCTCGACGTGGTCCTGCCGTACCTGCGCGAGCGCAAGCAGTTCGGCCAGGCGATCGGCAGCTTCCAGCTGATGCAGGCCAAGATCGCCGACATGTATGTCGCGCTCAATTCGGCGCGGGCCTATGTCTATGCCGTGGCGCGCAGCTGCGATGCGGGCAAGACGACGCGCTTCGATGCGGCCGGCGCGATCCTGCTGGCGAGCGAGAACGCCTTCCGCGTCGCCGGCGAGGCGGTGCAGGCGCTGGGCGGCGCCGGCTATACCAAGGACTGGCCGGTCGAGCGCTTCCTGCGCGACGCCAAGCTGCTCGACATCGGTGCGGGCACCAACGAGATCCGCCGGATGCTGATCGGCCGCGAACTGCTGGGGGCGGCGTGATGGGCGCACTTCTTAAGCCCCTCTCCTTCAGGGGAGGGGTTGGGGTGGGGCACTGCTCCCCTAACGCCGGACTCGCTCCCAGCTCATTCCCCACCCCAAACCCCTCCCCTGAAGGGGAGGGGCTTTAAGCGATGACCGCCCCTATCCTTCCCACCGCCGTCAACCCGGACAGCGACCCGTTCCGCGCCCAGGCCGCGCATCACCGCGCGCTGGCCGAGAAGCTCCGCGCCGATGTCGCACAGGCGGCGCTCGGCGGCAGCGAGTCCGCCCGCGCCAAGCATGTCGCACGCGGCAAGCTGCTCCCGCGCGAGCGGGTCGAGCGGCTGCTCGATCCCGGCAGCCCGTTCCTCGAGATCGGCCAGCTCGCCGCCTGCGACCTCTATGACGGCGAAGTCCCCGGCGCGGGGGTGATCGCCGGTATCGGCCGCGTCTCCGGCCGCATGGTGATGATCGTGTGCAACGACGCCACCGTGAAGGGTGGCACCTATTACCCGATGACGGTGAAGAAGCATCTCCGCGCGCAGGAGATCGCCGAGGCCAATCGTCTGCCCTGCATCTACCTGGTCGACAGCGGCGGCGCCAATCTGCCGCACCAGGCGGATGTGTTCCCGGACAAGGAGCATTTCGGCCGCATCTTCTTCAACCAGGCCCACATGTCGGCGCAGGGCATCCCGCAGATCGCCTGCGTGATGGGCAGCTGCACCGCCGGCGGCGCCTATGTGCCCGCCATGTCCGACGAGAGCGTGATCGTCCGCAACCAGGGCACCATCTTCCTCGCCGGCCCGCCGCTGGTGAAGGCGGCGACGGGCGAGGAGATCAGCGCCGAGGACCTGGGCGGCGGCGACCTTCATGCCCGCCGCTCGGGCGTGGTCGATCACCTGGCCGAGAATGACGAACATGCGCTGACCATCGTCCGCGACATCGTCAGCCACCTCCCCGCCGATCGTGTGCCGGATGTCGCGCTGAAGGACCCGCGCCCGCCGAAATACGCGCCCGAGGAGCTGTACGGCATCCTCCCCACCGACGTCCGCGCGCCGTACGACGTGCACGAGGTGATCGCGCGGCTGGTCGACGGCTCCGAGTTCCACGAATTCAAGGCGCTCTACGGCAGCTCGCTGGTCTGCGGCTTCGCGCATATCTGGGGCATGCCGGTCGCGATCCTCGCCAATAACGGCGTGCTCTTCTCGGAAAGCGCGCAGAAGGGTGCGCATTTCATCGAGCTGGCATGCCAGCGGCGCATTCCCCTGCTGTTCCTCCAGAACATCTCCGGCTTCATGGTCGGCGGCAAGTATGAGGCAGAAGGCATTGCGAAACATGGCGCAAAGCTGGTGACGGCAGTGGCGACGGCGACGGTGCCCAAGCTCACCATCCTGATCGGCGGCAGCTTCGGCGCGGGCAATTACGGCATGTGCGGCCGGGCCTATTCGCCGCGCTTCCTGTTCAGCTGGCCCAACAGCCGGATCAGCGTGATGGGCGGCGAGCAGGCAGCGAGCGTCCTGGCCACGGTCCATCGGGACGCCGATCGCTGGTCGCCCGAGGAAGCCGAGGCCTTCAAGGCGCCGATCCGGCAGAAGTACGAGGACGAGGGCAATCCCTGGCACGCAACCGCGCGGCTGTGGGACGATGGCATCATCGATCCGGCGCAGACCCGCGACGTGCTGGGACTGGCGCTGGCGGCAACGCTCAACGCACCGATCCCGGAGCGGCCGCAGTTCGGCGTGTTCCGGATGTGAGCGGGGGAGCGCATCCCAAGATCCTCCCCCAGCCCTGCTGGGGGAGGGGGACCGCCGGCCGCAGGTCGGTGGTGGAGGGGCCGACGCCGCAGGCGGCGGAAGCCTTGCGCTGCGCCCTAACCCCCGCAGATATCCTTGCGCCGTTCGGCCACGACCTCGCCGATCCACATGACGACGCCGTCGAGGTTTCGCAGCACCTCCACCGCCGGTATCCGCAGCGTCGCCACCCCCTCGGCGGCGAGCCACGCATCCCGTCGCGCATCCGCGGCAGGCGCAGTGCCGTGCGCATGCATCTCACCGTCAATCTCGACACACAGCCGCGCCGCATCGCGCTAGAAGTCGAGTATGTACGGCCCCGCCGGATGCTGCTTGCGCCATTTCTCGCCGTCGCGCCCGCGCAATGCTTGCCACAGCAGCACCTCCGGCAGCGTCATCTCCCGCCGCAAGCGCTTCGCTCGACGGTACGATCTGCCGTTTCCCTTGAGCATCGCCGCTCCCTTTCGCGCTTCGCGCGCCCCTCCACCATGCTACGCATGGTCCCCCTCCCCCAGCAAGCTGGGGGAGGATCTGATCGCTGAAGGCTCACCCCTATGCTTCTCCCCCTTCTCGCCCTCACCCTGGCGCCGCAGACCGCCGGCCTGCCGCCGCCCGCGGCCAACCCGCCGCGCAGCGTGCCCTCGCCCGCCAAGCTGCCGCCCGCCAACCCGCTCGCCCCGCCCGACGGCAGCGACGAGCGCGCCGTGCTCGCGACGGTCGACAAGCTGCTGGGCGGGATCAACACGCGCGATGCCGCGGCGATCGGCGCCGTCCTCTTCCCGAGCGCGAGCGCGACGATCGTCACCGAAGCTGCCGGTGGCCCCAGCACCGTCCGCACCCTGACCAATGCCGAACTGCTCACCCGCTTCCAGCCCGGCCCGGAGACGTTCGACGAGCGCATTTCCAGCCCCGCGGTCGAGATCGACGGCGATCTCGCGATGGTCTGGGCGTCCTATGTCTTCCGGCTGAACGGCAAGGTGCATCATTGCGGCACCGATCACTTCAGCCTCGTCCGCGAGAACGGCGCCTGGAAGGTCGCCAGCCTCGCCTGGACCTCGCGCATCACGGGATGCGGACAATGAGCCGCGACACGCTGTTCGTCCTCGACACCGACTGGGCCGATCCCGCCTATGGCGGCGAGCGCCGCTTCTACTGCAAGGACTGCATCACGGTGGAGGGCCTGCTCGCGGCCTTCCCGGAGCGCGCTGCGAACATCAAGGTATTGCGCGTCCCCTGGCCCCGCCCCCGCGCCGCCGTGGTGGCGCGCCTGGGCGAGGAGAACCAGAACCTCCCAGCGCTCGCCTTTGCCGAAGGCGGTTTCGTGAACGATATCGAGGGCGTGCTCGCCGCACTCCACACCCGCCACGGCTTTCCGGAGCGCCACCCGTGAGGGCCTGTCCTACACAAGCGGAACCTGCCTAGGCTCGGCCATGGCCATCGGACCGCAACCCGTCTGTATTTTCTCTATCGACATGCGCGAACTTCGTGAAGTTTGCGCGGTTCGGGAGCGCCTATAATGCTGAAATCGCTGCTCATCGCCAATCGCGGCGAAATCGCCTGCCGCATCATCCGCACCGCCCGCGCGATGGGTTTGCGCACGATCGCGGTCTATTCGGACGCCGACTCGAACGCACTCCACGTCCGCCAGGCCGATGACGCGGTGCATATCGGCCCCTCCCCGGCGCGCGAAAGCTATCTGGTGGCTGAGAAGATCATCGCCGCGGCCAAGGCAACCGGCGCCGAGGCGATCCACCCCGGCTATGGCTTCCTCTCCGAAAACGCGGAGTTCGCCGAGGCGGTGCTCGCCGCCGGGCTGGTCTGGGTCGGGCCGAAGCCGGACAGCATCCGCGCGATGGGCCTCAAGGACGCCGCCAAGGCGCGGATGATCGCGGCGGGCGTACCGGTCACCCCCGGCTATCTTGGTGAGGACCAGTCGCCCGAACGCCTGCAGTCCGAGGCCGATGCGATGGGCTATCCGGTGCTGATCAAGGCGGTCGCCGGCGGCGGCGGCAAGGGCATGCGGCGGGTGGAGAGCGCCGCGGAGTTCGCCGACGCGCTCGCCAGCTGCAAGCGCGAGGCGGCCTCCTCCTTCGGCGACGATCGGGTGCTGCTCGAGAAGTACATCCTCTCGCCCCGACACATCGAAGTGCAGGTGTTCGGCGACACCCATGGCAACGTCGTCCACCTGTTCGAGCGCGACTGCTCGCTCCAGCGCCGCCACCAGAAGGTGATCGAGGAAGCCCCCGCCCCCGGCATGGACGCCGAGACCCGCGCGGCGATCTGCGCGGCCGCGGTGCGCGCGGCCAAGGCGGTCGACTATGTCGGCGCAGGCACGATCGAGTTCATCGCCGATGCCAGCGAAGGCCTGCGCGCCGACCGCATCTGGTTCATGGAAATGAACACCCGGCTCCAGGTCGAGCATCCGGTGACCGAGGAGATCACCGGGCAGGATCTGGTCGAATGGCAGCTCCGCGTCGCCAGCGGCGAGCTGCTGCCGATGCGACAGGACGAACTGTCGATCAACGGCTGGGCGATGGAAGCACGGCTCTATGCGGAGGATCCGGCCAAGGGGTTCCTGCCGTCCATCGGCCGGCTGGAGATTTTCCGCCCCTCGCCCGACGTCCGCTACGAGACCGGCGTGTACGAAGGCGCGGAAATCACTGGCTTCTACGATCCGATGATCGCGAAGATCGTGGTGCATGCCGACAGCCGCGTCGAGGCGTGCGAAGCCCTTGCCCAGGCCTGCGCTGCAACGGACATCTTCCCGGTCAAGACCAACGCACCGTTCCTGTGGCGGGCGCTGGATGACGAAAATTTCCGGGCTGCCCGCATCAACACCGGCTTCATTGCGGAGAAGGGCGACGTACTGCTGCCTCCGGCAGAGCCAACCGACGACATGGTCAGGCAGGCCGCAGCCGCGCTGATCGTCCAGGAATATCAGGGTGCGCCCACCATGCTGCACGGTTGGGACGACGACCTTCTGGGCGCACCACAACCCCATCCGTGGCGGGGCGCCCTCGGGTTCCGTCTGAACGCCGCACCGAACCGGCGCGTCGCGGTAGCCGTCGACGGTAAGGTACATGTCACCGAACTGCCTGCGAACTGGCGGACCGCCACGGTTATCGCCGAACCCGTGGCAGACGGCGTGGCGGTGAACGACGACGGCCTGTCGTTTCTCGCCGCGCTGCCACGCACCGGCCCTACGAGCGGCGCCGCTGCAGGGGATGGCGCGCTGCTCGCCCCCATGCCAGGCCGCATCACCGCGGTGGACGTTGCCCCCGGCGCCGCGGTCACCAAGGGCCAGCGGCTCGTCACGCTGGAGGCGATGAAGATGGAGCATGCCCTCACCGCGCCGTTCGACGGCACCGTTGCCGAACTTCCGGTCACCGCCGGGGCGCAGGTCACCGAAAGCACGCTGCTCGTGCGCGTGGAGAAGGCGGCATGATCTTCCGTGACGCCACCCTCGCCGACCTACCCGCCATCGTCGCGATGCTCGACGACGACGACCTCAGCCGCGGGCGCGAGGATGCCTCGCTGCCGCTCGACCCGCGCTACGAGATGGCCTTCGCCGACATCGATTCCGATCCCAACCAGCGTCTGATTGTCGCCGAGCGCGAGGGCGAGGTGGTGGGCACGATGCAGCTGAGCTTCCTCCCCGGCATCGCCTTCCGCGGCGCCTGGCGCGGCCAGATCGAGGCGGTCCGTATCGCCTCTTCCCTTCGTGGGCAAGGACTTGGCGCGCAGATGATCGAATGGGCTGTCGCAGAATGCCGCGCCCGCGGCTGCCGGATGGTGCAGCTGACCTCCAAGCAGGATCGCATCGATGCCCACCGCTTCTACGAGAAGCTCGGCTGGACCAAGAGCCATTTCGGCTTCAAGCTGAAACTCGATCAGGACGAAGGCTGAATGGCACGCTTTTTCGACGAATGGCAGCTGGGCGACCGCATCGAGCACGCCCTGCGGCGGACAGTGACCGAGACCGATAATCTCCTGTTCACCGCGCTCACCCACAACACCCAGCCGCTGCACCTCGATGCAGAGGCGGCGCGCGCCTCCGAGTTCGGCCAGATCCTGGTCAACGGCACCTACACGTTCAGCCTGATGATCGGCGTCACCGTCGCCGACACCACCGCGGGCTCGCTGGTCGCGAATCTCGGCTATGACAAGCTGGTCATGCCCAAGCCGGTCTTCCTCGGCGACACGCTGCGGGCCACCTCCGAGGTGATCGAGCTGCGCCCCAGCAAGTCGCGCCCCGGCCAGGGCATCGTCAGCTGGCGGCACCAGATGCACAACCAGCGCGACGAGCTGGTTTGCGAATGCCTGCGATCGGCATTGCTGCGCAGCCGATCCGCCTGACGCGCGTTCGGCAGGCGATGCAACAGTTCGACGTGATCGTGGTCGGTGGCGGCGCCGCCGGCATCGGGGCCGCCCGCACCCTGGCCGATGCCGGCAAGGACGTCCTGCTGGTCGAGGCCGACACGCGCCTCGGCGGGCGTGCGCGGACCGAGCATGTCGACGGCATGGCGCTCGACCTGGGCGCCGGCTGGCTCCATTCGGCCGAGCACAACCCCTGGGTCGAGATCGCCGCGCTGCACGGCTTCGAGCTCGACCAGACGCTGCCTCGCTGGCGCGAGCAATGGCGCGAACTCGGCTTTTCGCAAGCCGAGCAGTGCGACGCCGCCAAGGCCTATGACGCGTTCGAGACCCGGCTGCGCAAGGATCCGCCCCCCGGCGACCGCGCCGGCGCGGCGCTGGTGCCGGACAGCGCGTGGAGCGTCTGGATCGATGCGATCAGCGGCTTCGTCAACGGCGTCGACACCGCCAAGCTCTCGATCGCCGACTATCTCGCCTATGAGGATGCCGCGACCGAGACCGACTGGCGCGTGCCTGCCGGCTATGGCGCGCTGGTGACCGCGCAGGCCGGCTGCCTGCGCACCGCGCTCGCCACGCCGATCACCGCGATCGACCGTTCGAGCATCCGCCTCAAGCTGCAGACCCCGCGCGGCACGCTGGAGGCGGCGCAGGTGATCGTCACCGTGTCCACCGACATCCTGGCGCGGGGCGACATCATGCTCGCCGGCCATGACGACCTGCTCCATGCCGCGGCCGCCCTTCCGCTGGGCCTGGCCGACAAGCTGTTCCTCGCGATCGACCAGGGTGCCGACGAGCTGGAAGCCAACGCGCATCTGCTCGGCGATCCGCGCAGCGTCATCACCGGCACCTATACGCTCCGCCCCTTTGGCCTGCCGGTCATCGAGGCGATGTTCGGCGGCGACGGCGCGCGCGAACTAGCCGCGCGCGGGCTGCAGGGCGCCGCCGACTTCGCGATCGAGGAATTGTGCGCGCTGCTCGGCGGCAAGTGTCGGCGGCGGTTGCGATTGCTCACGGGCTCATCCTGGAGCCGCGAGACGCATATCCGCGGCGGCTACAGCCATGCCCTGCCCGGCCGCGCCTCGGCCCGGCAGGTACTCAGCACCCCGATCGACCCGCGCATCCGCTTCGCCGGCGAGGCCTGCTCGGCCACGGAGTTCTCGACCGTCCACGGCGCCTACAAGACCGGCGTTGCCGCCGCCCGCGCGCTGCTCGGCTAGGCGGCCTTGCGCCTGGCAGGCTCGGGGTTGGAGAAGACCATATCGTCGTCGATCCCGCCATATTTCATCGCCAGCAGGTCGCGGGTGTAGCTCTGGTGCACCCGCCAGGGCTTGCGATGGCCCTGGCGCGGCAACAGGTGCAGCGCGCGCTGGACATAGCCCGAGGTGAAATCGAGGAAGGGCTGCGGCTCGACCGGCGCCGAGGGCTGCGGCGTCACCTGGCGCATGCCCCGCTTGGCCATCGCGGCCAGCAGCCGGGTGACGTAGCGCGCGGTGAGGTCCGCCTTCAGCGTCCAGCTGGCGTTGGTATAGCCGAACGCGATCGCGAAGTTCGGCACGCCGGAGAACATCATGCCCTTGTAGGTCAGCCGCTGCGACCAATCGACCGCTTCGGCGTCCACGGTTACCGGCACACCGCCCATCAGCTGCACTTCCAGCCCCGTCGCGGTGACGACCAGATCCGCGGCGAGTTCGCGCCCCGACTGTAGCTTGAGCCCCTCAGGGGTGAACCGCTCGATCCGATCGGTGACCACGTCGGCCTTTCCGCCACGGATCGCGGCAAACAGATCGGCATCCGGCACCAGGCACAGCCGCTGGTCCCACGGATCGTAGCTCGGCGTAAAGTGAGTAGCGACGTCATAGCCGGGGTCGAGCTCGCAGCGGACCATCTCGACCAGTCGCGCCTTCGCCTTGACCGGATGCTTCCGCGCGAGGCCGTAGAAATACTGGCCGAGCAGCACATTCTTCCACCGCGTCAGGCCATAGGCCGCCTTGGCCGGAAGCAAGCACCGCAGCCAGTTGGCGATCCGGTCCTGCGAGGGCCGTGCGACGACATAGCTGGGCGAGCGCTGCAGCATGGTGACGTGCGCCGCCGTGCGGGCGAGCTCGGGCACCAGCGTCACCGCCGTCGCGCCGCTGCCGATCACAACGACGCGCTTGCCGGCATGGTCGATATCGGGCGTCCAGAATTGCGGATGGACGATGCGGCCGCGGAAATCCTCGCGGCCGGCAAAGTCCGGCAGATGGCCGCGCTCGTAATTGTAATAGCCCGAGCAGAGGAAGAGGAAGCTGCAGCTGAACTGGCGGGTCTGCCCGCCGGTCTCGACGGTGACCGTCCATAGCGCCTCCTCGCTAGACCAGGCGGCGCCGACGACCTTGTGGCGATAGCGGATGTGCCGGTCGATGCCGAAGTCGCGCGCGGTGTCCACCAGGTAGCGCAGGATCGCGTCGCCATCGGCGATCGCCTTGGCATCGGTCCAGGGCCGGAACGGGAAACCCAGCGTGTACATGTCCGAATCCGAACGGATGCCGGGGTAGCGGAACAGGTCCCAGGTACCCCCCATCCGCTCGCGCCCCTCGAGGATCGCATAGGTGCGGCCGGGGCTCTGCGTCTGCAGGTGATAGCCCGCCCCGATCCCAGAAATCCCCGCGCCGACGACGAGCACGTCGAAATGTTCGCGCATCTTTTCTGCCTCTCCGGGAGGCATGGTTGCACGACTATCGGGCCCGCGCCACCTCAATAATCCCGCGAGTAGCGCAGCGTCGCACCCGATCCGCCGAACGAACTCGTCTGCGAGAGCACGCTGAGCGCCCGCGACAGCGACACCTCCAGCTGCGTCGCGGTGAAGCCGCGGGCATCGGTGATGATCTCGATATAGATGTTGTTCGTGATGTACTTGCCCGCCGCGAGCGAGGTGCCGCGCCCGGTGGTGTCGTCGGCGCCCAGCACGCGAAGCCGGTCGATGCCCGTCGCGGACTTCAACTGGCCGAGCGGATTGAGCCCGCCGCCGGTCGCCCGCAGCGAGTTGAGCGCCGCGGCCAGCTGGATTGCCTCGGTGGCGGACAGGTTGGTCACGTTGGTGCCGAAGAACAGCCGCGACAACACCTCGTCCTGCGGCAGCGCCGGGTTGGAGGTAAATGCGATCTGCGGTTTCTGCGCGGTGCCGGTGATGTTGAGGATCGCCGTCACGCCTTCCGCCGTGGTGTTCGCCGAGATGTCGATCGTCGGGTTGGTCAGCTCCGCACCCTGGAAGCTGATGATGCCCTTGGTCAGCTCGAAGCGGCGGCTGGCGAAGCTGTAGGTGCCGCGCACCACCTCCATCGTGCCGCGGATCTGCGGGTTAAGGGTCGTGCCGCCGATCGTGATGTTCGCCTGCCATTCGGACTCGAGGCCCATGCCGCTCACCATCAGGCGATTGTCGGCGCGAACGCGGATCGCGAGGTCGAAATTGCCGAAGGCGCGCGCGGGCTTCTTCGCCTGCGCCTGCTGGTTGGGATCGATATCGCCCTTGCGCCGCACGCCGCTGAGTTCCGGGATTTCGGCCGCGCCCTGGCGGATGATCTGGTAGTTCGCCTCGGGGATGTTGATCTGGCCTTCGATCTTCTGGACCTCGGCGCTCTTGGTGATGGTGAGCGTGCCGCTGGCTGTTGCCCCCAGCGCCTCGCTGCGCGCGAGCCGGGCATTGTCCAGCTTGACGTTGATCGCCATCGGGAAGCCGTCCGCCGAGGACAGGCCGACCCGTCCGCTCGCGCTGACGCTGCCGTCTCCGGCACGCGCGGTAACCTGGTTCAGCACGAAGGCGTCGTTGGAGAACTGGCCGTCGATCTTGAGGTTGGTCAGCCGGGTGCCGGTGCCCTCATTGTCATAGGTCAGATTGTCGGCGCGGACGATGCCGTTGAGCAACGGACGATCGACGCGGCCGGTGAAGTCCGCCGCCATGCCGATGGCACCGGTCAGCTGCTGGTTGGGCAGCCCCGCAAAGGCGAAGGGCAGCGCCGCCGGACCATTGTAGCGGATGCCGCCGGAAAGCGGCGCCGCCATCAGTCGCTCGGTCCAGCTGCCCGCACCAGGCCCGAGCGGCCGCAGCGTGGTGACGACGCGACCGATGGTGGCCGTGCCCCTGCGGATCAGCGCGCGGAGGTCGCCGCCGTCGGGCAGCAGCTTGCCGACCATGCTGATATGCACCGGCGCCGAGACGCGGGCGAGGCTGGAGCGGGTGAGATCGTCGATCTCCAAGCGCATGTCCGCGCTCGGGAACGCGTCGGCCGAGGTCTGGGCGAAATCCAGGCTGCCGGTCGCGGTGCCGCCGATGCCGAGATCGGGCACGAAGGCGTTGATGATCGCCAGGTCGAGCTTGTCGAGTCGCGCCTGCAGCACCGTGCCGTCGCCATAGCGTCCGGCGAGGCGGATGCTGCCCTGGTCGAAGTCGATCTGGGTCGGCAGCAGGCGATAAGAGCCATTCTCGATCGCGATGCGCGCGGCCTGCGGCGTGCGGAACTTGACGCCGCTCGCCTGGCCCTGGAGCGCGGCGGTCCACAGGCTCGGCGTCATCCGGCCATTGAGCGCGACGTCGAACGCCACGCCCGAGGAACCGCTCGCCACCGCCTGCACGGTGCCGTTGCCGCCGCGATAGTCGATCTTGGCGCGCGCGGTGCGCAGCAGGAACTCGCCGCGCTTGAGGTTGGCGATCTGCACGTCGGCGACGACCTGCGGCTGATCTGCCAGCACGATGCTCGCATTGGCGATGGCACGGCCGATCGTCAGTTCGGCGACGCCGGGGATGGCGGCATTTGCCGCCGTCGCCCGCACGTCGGCGCGCTGATATTTGCCCTCGGCGCCCAGCGTGGCGAGGCCGTCGACGCCCGATCCACGGAAGGTAAGCTGGCCGGCGAACGGCCCGGCCGACGTCTGCTGAAGCTGGCCGGCGATATGCATGCCGGCGAAGCGCGCGGCGTTGACTTGGATCGCGAGCGCCTTGCCGGTGCGGACCAGCACATCGGCGTTGAAAGGCCCGTAATTGCTCTCGCCGGTGGCGATGACCGCATAGGCGTCCCCCCGGCCGACCACCTTGGCCTCGACCTTTGCAAGTCCCACGCCCAGCCCAGGCTTCTCGGCGCGGAGCAGCAGTTGCGGCGCGTTGAGCGTGCCGGTCACACGGGCGCTGAGCGGGCCGTACTGATCGGACACGGCGTCCGCCGTGAGCCGGATCGCGCCGGCGGGATCATAGGTCCCCTGCCCGCGCAACACGCGGAACTGCGGCGCCTTCAGCCGTACATCGGCGATGCCGATCACGCCCTTGGGATCGAGGTTCAACCGCGCCGACGCGACGGTGTTGCCGCCGAGGAAGTTGCGAACGCCCTCGTTGAACAGCTTGCGGCTACGTCCAGCGACTTTGCCGCGGATGCCCCAGCCGCCGCCGGGGGCGGTGTACAGCTGGGCATCGGTGTTGAGGTCGATGACGCCGACCCCGGCGATGGTATAGTCGTTGATCCGGCCCTTCAGCGCGCCAGTGTAGCGGCCCGTGGCCATGTCGGCGGCGACGATCGCGGTGGCGTCGATCTTGTCGGATTTCAGCCGGAGATTGTCCGAAAGGATGCGGCCGCCCGAGATGGCGATGTCGCCGTTCACCGTCACGTTGGTGAGGAGCCCGCCTGCGGCGGCATTGAGACCGGAGACGCGCGCCGCCCTGGCGCGCACCGGCACCAGGATACGATCGGAATCCACGCGGGCGCGGCCTTCAGCATAAAGCTGCTCGACCACCGTCTCGCCGAAGCCGATCGCGCCAGCGGACAGCTTGTAGTCGACCATCGGGGTCGCGAAGGCGCCTTCGAGCGCCAGCGAGGCACGCACCGAGCGGCCGACGAGCTTGGGCGCGATCGTGCCCGGCTTGAGCAGCAGCGCATCGACATGCACGCCATGGAACATGTTGTTGCCGAGATCGACCAAGCCCTCGGCCTGCGCCGAAAGCGCATCGGATTTGAGCTTGATCACGCCGTCGGCCGTGCGGTCCGCCCAGCGAAAATCGGTGTCGAGCCGCAGCCCGGGCGCGGTGAGTCGCTCGACCGGACCCTGCAGGTACAGGCCGGGATGCGTCATGCCGCGGACCTGGAAGCGGCCGTTATCTGCGGTCACGTCGAGGTCGGCGAGGCTGCCCCCGCCCAGCGTCGCGACGCCCTTACCCGCCCAGTGCTTCCAGTCGCCCTTGCCCTGCACCGTCGCCACCAGCGGCGCCTGCAGCTTGGCGAGGCCAGCGACGAGCCCGCCCTTGGGGGCGTTCAGCCGCAGGTCGATGTCGAGCCGATTGGCGGCAGGGACCGCGTCGAGCTTGAGGGTCACCCGGTCGCCGCCGGCGACGCCCCGTGCCGCGATCGTGCCCGCATCGGCGACGAGCTGCGCGCGACCGTCCGACAGATGTGCCGATCCACGCAACTGCGCGATGTGGCGCTGGCCATCCACCGCCGGGGCGATGTCGATCCGTGCGACGTTCAGCCGCGCAATGTCGATGTTGAGGTCAGGCAGCAGCGGCGCGTTGGGGTCGCCCGAGGGTTTGAGTTCCGGCAGGCGCGCGAGCCGGATTTCAGGGCTCTCTAGGTTGCGAATATCGATCCGGTTCTTGAGATAGGACAGCGGCCGCCAGTCGAGCCTGATCTCCTGCGCGGTGGCGAACACGCCCTTGGTGTCGCTCACCCGCACGTCGCGCAGCACCATGCCGCCATAGATCGATCCGTCGATCCGGCCGATGCGGAACCCGAGCCCGGACTCCAGCTTGAGCCGGGCAAGCTGATCCGCGATCAGCCGCCGCCCGGGCTGGGTATCGAGCCCCAGCACCGCCAACCCCGCCAGCGCGGCGAGCGAGACCAGCCCCAGCGCCACCCACTGGGCGATCTTCACCCAAAGCGGCTTGCCGGCACGCACGACCGTCACGGTCTCGGTTTCAGGCACTTCGTCCACCATCAGAATGCCTGTCCGATCGAGATGTAGAGCGCGATCTTGGATTCGTTCTTCTTGCGCGCGATAGGCGTCGCCACGTCGATGCGCAGCGGGCCGAAATTGGTGTAGAGCCGGCCGCCGATGCCCGCGCCGAAGCGCAGGTTGCTCCCCGTGGGCGCGGTGCCTTCGTAGACCTGCCCGGCATCGAGGAACGGCACGATGCCGTAATTGCCGAAGCGATAGCGCGCCTCGATCCCGAACTCGTTGAACGAGCGACCGCCGACCGGCTTGTCGTCGGGCGAGCGGGGGCCGAGTTCCTGATAGCCGAAGCCGCGGACCGATCCGCCGCCGCCGCCATAGTACCGCCGCGAGGGCGGAAGATCATCGCGTGAGATACCGCTGATCGAACCCACCCGCGCTCGTCCGGCCAGCACGATGCTGCTGGTGATCGGATAATAGCCGTCCACCTCGAGCATCGCCCGTGCATAGGGCCGCACCGAGCCGCGTACCGAGGTTTCGGCGCTCAGATTGCCCTTGATGCGGTAGCCGCGCGTCGGGTTGAGCAGGTCGTCCGAGGTGTCATAGCCGAGGAAGGTCGGGATCGCGGCGATCAGCCAAGTGCCGCGATCGCGCTTGCCGAGATTGTAATTGTACCGGTCCTCGTTCGAGCCGACCAGCTCGGCACCGTAATAATAGGTCCAGCGCTTCTGCCAGATCGGCGTGGAATCGCGCGAGATTCGGGCCGACAGCGTGCTGGTGAACGCTTCGAACGCGTCATAATCCTGGTGGTTGAGCGACGCGGTGACCAGGAAGGTGCGGTCGCGCTTGCCGGCATTGGAGCGGCGGAAGGTCGTGGTCAGCGCCTGCTCCTGCGTGCCGAGGATGCCGCTGACGGTCAGCGCGCCTTCGGGCGGGAACAGGTTGCGGTGCGCCCAGCTCGCCTGCAGTTTGACGCCCTGGCCGGTGCTGTAGCCGAGTTCTCCGGCCAGCGTGCGCGCCTTGCCCGCGACCTGGCGGACCAGCAGGTCGACCTGCTCGGTGCCGTCCGGACCCGGCTTGCCGGTGCGCTGCGGCTCGACCGAGACGGTGGAGAACAGCCCCGTCGCGATCAGCGCCTGGCGCAGATCGTCGACCTTGCGGCTGTCATAGATCTGGCCCTCGCGGTAGCGGCGGAAGATGTCGATATGCTCGGGCGTGAACACCTGCCGGCGCCCGGTCGTCTGGATCGCGCCGAAGCTGGCGCGCGGGCCGAGCGTTACCGGGAGCGTATAGTCGCCGGTGTGGGTGGCATCGTCGAGCACGATGTCGCGCTGGCCGAGCTCGATGAACGGATAGCCCTGTTGCGGCATCCGCAGCGACACATTGGCCTCGGCGCCGAGCACGCGATCGGCCTGGATGGGATCGCCCGGGTTGAGGTTCAGCTCGCGATCGAGCAGCCCCGGCGGGTTCGTGGGGTCGCTTTCGATCCGCACCGAACCCAGACGGTACAGCTTGCCCGGCGAGGCGATGATCGTCGCGCGCAGGTTGCCCGAATTGGGCGGATTCTGCGCGATCGAGGAGGTCGCGGTGCCGTCATAATAGCCGAGCGACTTCATCAGCCGGAGCGCCAGCTTCTCGTCCTCGCGGGCGCGGGCGGTGACCATCGCCGCATTGGCCGCCTTGCCCTTGCCGTGCTGGAGCGCGGACAGGCTGCGGAACTCGTCGTCGAGCCGCAGTTCGGCGAGCCCGTCGACCTCGGTGGTGTAGCGGATCGCGGGCGCCTTATCGCCTTCGTCGGCGGTGTCGGCGACCGGCTCCACCTTGAATTCGGCGAGCGGCGGCAACGGTGCGGCCATTTCGGGCGCTTCGGGTCCCGCCGGCGCAAAGCCCTGCGCGTCGCCGGCCACGGGCGGCTGCTGCGGCGAAGTGGCAGGCGTGGTCGAGGCCCCGGCGTTCGGCGTGGCTTTGGCGGGCTTCTGGAAACCGCCGATCGGCTCCAGCGGCGCGTTGATGTCGTCGCTCAGCTTGGGCAGCGCATCTTCGAACGCCTTGTCGGTGACGATCGGCGCGGCCTGCTGCGGATCGCTGGGGCTAGCATCCTTGGGCGCTTGCGGCGCGGATTGCGGGGCGCCCTGCCCCGGCTTGGGATCGTTCAGCTGGGCATGCGCAACTGCTGGCACGAACCCCGCCCCGGCCAGCGCCGCGACCCAAACCACCCGAACCCCTTTACCCACGCGCCTCCTTCGGGAGCCGCGATTGCGTCCGGCCCTCCCGTCTCCGTAACGGTCCGATGCCGATTTGGCTCCCCGCTTGCTGCGTTCCAAGCAATGGTTGCGATCAAACGCAAGGTTCAAGCGCCTTGGCGCGCGCTCGATAGCGGTGCAGCAAGGGCTCGGTATAGCCGTTCGGCTGATCGACGCCCTCGAAGATCAGCGCGCGTGCCGCCTGGAAGGCCAGGCTCTGCCGCTCCCGCCCGGCCATTGGCCGGTACAGCGGATCGCCGGCATTCTGCGCATCGACCTTCGCCGCCATGCGACGCAGCGCCGCGTCGACCTGCTCGGGCGTGGCGACCCCGTGGAGTAGCCAGTTGGCGATATGCTGCGAGGAGATGCGCAGCGTCGCGCGGTCCTCCATCAGCCCGACATCGTGGATGTCGGGTACCTTGGAGCAACCGACGCCCTGGTCGATCCAGCGGACGACATAGCCGAGGATGCCCTGGGCGTTGTTGTCCAGCTCGCGCTCGATTTCCTTGGCGCTCCAGTTGCGCCCCTCCGCAAGCGGCACGGTCAGAAGGTCGGTGAGCGGCGGCACCGCGGCCGGCAGCGCCCGCTGGCAGGCGGCGACATCGACCTGATGGTAGTGCGTCGCGTGGAGCGTCGCGGCGGTGGGGCTCGGTACCCAGGCGGTGGTGGCGCCGCTCTTCGGATGCGCGATCTTCTGCGCGAGCATGTCGGCCATGCGATCAGGGGCCGCCCACATGCCCTTGCCGATCTGTGCGCGCCCGGCCAGCCCGCAGTCGAGCCCGATGCGGACGTTGCGCGCCTCATAGGCGGCGATCCAGCGCGCGGCCTTCATCTCGCCTTTGGGCACCATCGCGCCCGCGCGCATGCTGGTGTGAATCTCGTCGCCGGTGCGATCGAGAAAGCCGGTGTTGATGAAGAACAGCCGGTGCCTCAGCGCATGGATGCACGCGGCGAGGTTCGCGGAGGTCCGCCGCTCCTCGTCCATCAGACCGATCTTGATCGTGTTCGGTCCAAGACCCAGCAGTCCCTCGATCGCGCCGTAGAGCCGATCGGCGAAGGCGCATTCCTCCGGGCCGTGCATCTTCGGCTTCACGACATAGATCGAGCCTGCGCGGCTGTTGCGATAGCGCCCCAGACCCCGCACGTCGTGCAGCCCGATCGCGCCGGTGACGATCGCGTCGAGAATGCCCTCCGGCGCCTCGCTGCCGTCGGGCAGCAGCACCGCGGGCGTGGTCATCAGATGCCCGACATTGCGGACGAGCAGCACCGCCCGCCCGGGCAACGTGGTACCGTCGCCCAGCACGCGATCGGGCGACAACGTGCGGGTGAGGTTGCGGCCGTTCTTCTCGAACATCTCCGCCAGTTCGCCGCGCATCAGCCCCAGCCAGTTGGCATAGCCCAGCACCTTGTCCTCGGCGTCGACCGCAGCGACCGAGTCCTCGAGGTCGACGATCGCGGTCAGCGCCGATTCGAGCAGGACATCCGCCACATGCTCGGGATCGTCGCGGCCGATCGGATGGCCGGGGTCGCGCACGATCGCGAAGTGCAGGCCGTTCGCGCCGCGATAATAGATGGTCTGCCGCGCGCCCTCCGCCGTGCTGCCGATCTCGACGGCGGACGGCAGCACCTGGTCGAGGAACGCCCGCGCCCAGGCGATCACCTGCGCACCGCGCGCCGCATCATAGCCGCCGGGGCTCGTCGCGCCCGGGACCGCATCGGTGCCGTACAGCGCATCGTACAGGCTGCCCCAGCGCGCATTGGCGGCGTTGAGCACGAAGCGGGCATTGAGCGCCGGGACCACCAGCTGCGGCCCGGCCAGCGTCGCGATCTCCGCATCAACATGGTCGGTCGCGATGGCGAACGGCGCCGGTTCGGGCACCAGATAGCCGATCTGTCGCAGAAAGGGCTCGTCCGCCGCCGCGCCGCTCGCCAGCCGCGCATCGATCGCCGCCTGGAGCGCATCGCGTGTGGCCAGCAGCGCGCGATTTACCGGGGCATGCTCAGCGAAGATCGCAGCGGCACCGGCCCAGAAGGCGTCCGCATCGATGCCGAGCGGTGGCAGCACCGCCTCCTCGACGAAGCGCACCAAGGGCGTGGCAACCTGCAGTCCGGCGCGATCGGCATAGTCAGTCAACGGAGTCCTCCTTGCGGTTCTTCGCTACACGCCTGGGGAGGGCCCGCTTTGCTTACGCGAGGCGACGCGGCGCGATCAACCCCCGTCGAATGCCGTAGCCGCCGCTTCGATCCGCGCGAGCATCGCCGCCAGCTGCACCTTCTCCTCTTCGGAGAAGCTGGCGAACAGCCGCCGCTCGAGCTCCAGTGCCTTGGGCGCGACCTGCTCGTACAGCTGCCAACCCTCGGGCGTGAGCGCGACGAGGTGCGAGCGCTGGTCGATCGGATTTGCCGCACGTGCGATCAGCCCGCGCTCGACCAGGCCGATCGCCGCGCGACTCACCGTCACCTTGTCCATGCGCGTCCGGCCGCACAGCGCCTGCTGGCTCATCGCCCCGCCCTCAGCCAAAACGGCGACGAGGCGCCACTCTGGAATGCGCAAACCGAAAAGGTTCCGATACGCGGTGGCCACCGCGTCCGACACGGCATTGGAGGCAATCGACATTCGATAAGGAAGAAAGTCGTTTAATTTCAATGCAGTCATCTAGCCCCCTAAGATCTGGTTAACCTTTACGCATGTGACAACGCTGGCAGGTTGCAATTTTTGCAATGATACCGGTAACAGTTCGCACTTGCAGCAGATACCCCTGCGGTGCAGAAAGATCGGGCCTTTCAGGCATCCTCTCCTAAGACTTTCAAAGGCCGCCCTTCGGGGCGGCCTTTTTTTTGCCCGCGTCGACACGCCGATCAATGCTCGATCGGTGCCAGCTGCCACGCCACCCCCTCCCCTGCCGCCGTCGGAGGCGGCACAAGCTGCGGGACGAGCCACACCGCCCAAGCCCCCAGCGCCAGCATCACGCCGAAGGGCAGACGGTCGCTGGCGCGCACGCGCCGCCCCGCCACCAGCATCGCCAGCACCGCCATCAGGCCGATCAGGCTCGCGGCCAGCAGCACCATCGGCAGATTTTCCCATCCGAGCCAGCAGCCGATCGCTCCGAACAGCTTGGGGTCTCCCCCGCCCAGCCCCTGCCGGCCGCGCAACACCTTGTAGCCCCGCGCCACCAGCCACAGCACCGCGAAGCCGGCAACCCCGCCGATCACGCGATCGAGCAGCGGCGCGCCTATGCCGGCCGCTCCGACGCCAAGCCCGACGACGGCGAGCGCCGCATTGAGCCTGTTCGGCAACCAGAAGGCCGCAAGATCCAGTGCTGCCAGCGCTAGCAGCAACCACCCGAACACCGCGCCCGCGGCCCCGTCGAGGCCCGGCGCGGCGAGCCCGGCGATCCCGCCGATCGCCAGCCCCACGACCTCGGTCAGCCAGTGGCTAGGCGCGATGCGTGCCGCGCAATGGCGGCACCGCCCCCGCTGCACGAGATAGCTGAGCACCGGCACGAGCTCGGCAGCACCCAATGTCGTGCCGCAGGAATCGCACGCCGAGCGCCCACGGGCGACGCCCCGTCCCTCGGGCCAGCGGATCGCGATCGTGGCGATGAAGCTGCCGAACACCGCGCCCAGCACGCCGAGCAGAATCGGCCCCCCCCAGAGTTCCAGCGGTGTCACGCGAAGGGCGCGCGCCGATCGGGGCGTCCCATCTGAAGGGGGCGGCAAGCGGTATGCACGGCGCCTTCCTGCGGGAACACCCCGGCTTTTGCAAACCCGCCGCCAACACCCTAGATCGGCGCCAAACATCATGAGAGGAACCTGCATGTCCGCCGACCCCATCGTCATCCTGTCCTATGCCCGTACCCCGATGGGGAGCTTCCAGGGCAGCCTGGCGGACGCCTCCGCGACGGATCTCGGGGCTACCGCGGTGGGCGCCGCAGTCGAGCGCGCCGGGCTGAAGGGCGAGGCGATCGAGCGCATCTATATGGGCTGCGTGCTCCCCGCCGGGCTCGGCCAGGCCCCTGCCCGCCAGGCCGCGCTCAAGGCCGGGCTGCCGCAGCACATCGAGGCGACGACGATCAACAAAATGTGCGGATCGGGCATGCAGGCGACGATCATGGCAGCCGAGGCGCTCGCCGCCGGATCGGTCGACCTGCTGATCGCCGGCGGCATGGAGAGCATGACCAACGCGCCGTACCTCTCGATGCGCCACCGCAGCGGCGCGCGGATCGGGCATGACGTGCTCAAGGACCATATGTTCCTCGACGGGCTGGAGGACGCTTATGAGCCGGGCCGGCTGATGGGCAGCTTCGCCGAGGAGACCGCCAAGGAATATCAGTTCACCCGCGAGGCGCAGGATGCCTTCGCCATCGCCAGCCTCGAGCGCGCCAAGGCCGCGCAGACCGGCGGCGCCTTCGATCGCGAGATCGTCCCCGTCGAGCTGCAGGGCCGCAAGGGCGTGGTGACGGTGGCGCTCGACGAGCAGCCGACCAAGGCCGATCCTGCCAAAATCCCGACGCTCAAGCCCGCCTTCGCCAAGGACGGCACGATCACCCCGGCCAATGCCTCGTCGATCTCGGACGGCGCGGCGGCGCTGGTGCTGGCCCGCGCCTCGGTGGCGGAGAAGCTGGGGCTTACGCCGATCGCGCGGATCGTCTCCCACGCCGCCCATGCCCATGCACCGGCACGCTTCACCACCGCGCCGGTGTTCGCGATGCGCAAGGCGCTGGAGAAGGCGGGCTGGGAAACCGGCGATGTCGACCTGTTCGAGGTCAACGAGGCGTTCGCCTGCGTGACGATGATCGCGATGCAGGAACTGGGCTTAAGCCATGACGCGGTGAACGTGCATGGCGGCGCCTGCGCGCTCGGCCACCCGATCGGCGCGAGCGGCGTGCGGGTGCTGGCGACACTGCTCTCCGCTCTCGAGACCAAGGGCCAGAAGCGCGGCTTGGCCTCGCTGTGCATCGGCGGCGGCGAGGCGACCGCGGTAGCCGTGGAGCTGATGGACTAGGTCGCGGCCTTGGCTGATCCTCGATAGCGCATGGCGACGTCGCATCGCGCATACCGTGCGCCATAGGTCGCCATGATTTCGGCATCATGCGAGAAGCCCAGCTTCTCGTAGAGGTGGATCGCCGCCACACATTGGCTGTTCGTCAGCAGATACAGCGGATCGGCGCCGAGCGCTGCTGCACGCTCAATGGCCGCATTAAGCAGGAACTCCCCTGCCTTGAGCCCCCGTGCCGACGAGCGGACACCCATCTTGGTTAGTTCGAAGCCGGTCGCGCTCGTCTTCTGCAGCGCGCACGTTCCGATAATCCCAATGCCCTTGGCCTCGACGAACAGGATCGCCCCTCCCCCATTAAGGATGCTGGCGCGCGGGTTGTCCAGGACATGTCTGTCGGTTGCTTCCAGACGGAACATGGCGCTGATCCACTCGGCGTTTATGTCGTGGAAATCACGAGCAAGCTCGTCAGAGAAGTCGCGTACGAAAAGGATTTCGGGATCGGTACGCGCTGCCAGTTGATCCAGCGGCGTCTCCGCGAGCGTATCTTCGATCTCGGTCAGCATCGCCAGCAACACATCGCTGCGCCCTGCGAGCAGGCGGTCGACTGCCTCACCCATCTGCGGCAAGACGTACATCTTCGCGCGTGCGATCGCGGCGGTTCCGGCTGGTGTCAGCGATATCGCGCGATGACGCTGATCCGCGCCCGGCTTCACCCGCACCAGGCCCATGCCGGAAAGCTGCGCCACAACCCGTGTGACGCCGGGCTGGCTCGTGCCGACCGCCTGCGCCAGCTGAGTGATCGTCAGGGTTCGCTCGTTGAGCGCAATCAGCACCGGCATCTGTGCAGGCTGCACCTCAAGCCCAGCATGCGCGAGCAGCTGCGCTGCGCCAGCCTGCATCCGCTCGCCCAAGCGCTTCAGGCGGCTGCCCAGAAAGACGGGACCTAGATCGCGGAGAACGTCACTCATGGCCACCCCATAACCGTGTATATATCCGGCTATACGATGCGTTACCGATGCCCTCAAGTTGCGCCATGCGGTCGCGTATGAACTCGCATTGGGGTTGGCCGGGGAGATTCAGTTAGAATTCGGTCCTACCGCACCGTCTCGCCCGGCTCGGTCCCCCAGATCCGCGCCTGTTCGACATAGCCTGCACGGCCACCGGCATCGAACCAGCACCAGCCGCCGCTGCATCCGCTGATCTTGCCGACCACGCCCGGCGCCGCGCGCCAGCTGATGTGCGAATCGCCCGAGGGGCTGCTGTGCAGCTCCGCCACCCCGCCGGCGACGATCGCGGTGCGCTTGTCGTCGAGCAGGTTCGCCTGCATCCAACCCTCCGCCCCATCGGGATCGCGCACCTTCACCCAGGCGCCGTAGCTGGCGAGCACCTTCACCGGCAGACCGCGCCGCTGGTAGAACCAGTTGGTGGGATAGTTGCGCCCCGGCCCGGTGCGCATCCGCGCCTTGCTCGCCTTGAGCGAGGCGTAATAAGGCGGCTTGCGCTCCGCATGCGCGGGGGTGGCCAGGGCGACGAGCGCCAGGGCTGCGATACCGATCGAGAAACGCCGCTGCTGCATGCGCCGTCTATCGACCAGCCGGCCCTGCGCTTCAACCGTTGACTGTACCCGCGCCACCGGCCAATCCTTTGCCATGGCCGATCCCAAGCGACCGTCCCGCCCCCGGGTGATCCTCACCCGCGCGCTGCCGCAAGCCAGCGAGGCGCGGATGGCGGCGCTGTTCGATTCGGTCGCCAATCCCGACGACACGCCGATGGACGCCGCCGCGCTTGCCGTTGCGATCGCCGATGCGGACGTGCTGGTACCGACCGTCACCGATCGTATTACCGCCGACCTGCTGGCCGCCGCGCCCGAGCGGCTGCGGCTGATCGCCAATTACGGCGCGGGCGTCGGCCATATCGATCTGAAGGCAGCGCGGGCGCGCGGGATCATCGTCACCAACACCCCCGGCGTGCTGACCGACGACACCGCCGACATGGCGATGGCACTGATCCTCGCCGTGCCGCGCCGGCTGGTGGAGGGCGACAAGCTGGTCCGCTCAGGCGCCTGGCGCGGCTGGAGCCCGACCAGCATGCGCGGCCATCGGATCGGCGGGCGCAAGCTCGGCATTCTCGGCATGGGCCGGATCGGCCAGGCGGTGGCGCAGCGTGCCCGCGCCTTCGGGTTGCAGATCCATTATCATGGGCGGCACCGCGTCCACGAGGTGCTCGAGCACCAGCTGGGCGCCACTTATCACGAGGATCTCGACGCGATGCTCGACGCGATCGACATCCTGACGATCCACACGCCGCACACCGCCGCCACCAACGGGCTGATCGATGCCCGGCGGCTCGACCTGCTCGGGCCCGACGCCTGGCTGGTCAACACCGCGCGGGGCGAGATCGTCGATCCGGAGGCGCTGGTGACGGCGCTGCAGGAGCGCCGCATCGCCGGGGCGGGGCTCGACGTCTATGTCGACGAACCCAGGGTCGATCCGCGGCTGATGGCGCTGGAGAACGTCGTGCTGCTGCCGCACCTCGGCTCGGCGACCTTCGAGGCGCGCGAGGCGATGGGGATGAAGGTCATCGCCAATATCCGCAGCTGGTCGGACGGGCACCGCCCGCCGGACCAGGTGTTCGAGGGGTGGTTGTGATCCATTATTTCTAAGCCCCTCCCCTTTAGGGGAGGGGTTGGGGTGGGGCAGGGTCTCGTAGAGACCGACAGGCGTTCTGGAATCCCTCCACCCCCAACCCCTCCTCCAAGGAGGAGGGGCTAGAAGTGTGTTCCTCAATCCCCGGTCAAAATCCGGTCGACCAGTTGCTTCACCGTCGGCACGAACCCGTTCGAATAGAAGGGATCGCGCTTGAAGTTGTACGCGGCGTGGCCCGCGAACATCAGGTTCTGGTCGGTATCGCCGCCATGGGCGATGTCCTGCAGCGTCTTCTGGATGCAGAAGCTGCGCGGATCGGCCAGGCGTCCGGTCGAGTTGGTCTCGGTATCCGCCCAGGACGAGAACTGGCACTGGCTGAGGCAGCCCATGCAGTCGGCCTGGTCCTTGCGGATCACCTGCTGGTCCTCGGGCGTCACGAACACCAGCGTGTTGTCCGGCGTCTTGAGCGCGCTGGTGAAGCCCAGGCCATGCCATTCGCGTGCGCGCAGCAGGTCGTTGCGGGTCACCCAGAAATTCTTGCCCTTCACGCCCACGTCGAGCTGGAAGGTGTGATCCCCCGCCGCCTCGGTCGAGTACGGAATCTGGCGCTCCGAGCGCGCTTCCAGATGGCGCAGGAACGGATTGCGCACCGCGCTGGAATAGAAGCCGGTGGGCGAGAAGCGGTGCAGCAGCACGTCGCCTTCCTCGATCTCCATCAGCTTGGCCTTCCAGCCATCGGGGATTGGGCTTTCCTTGGTGAGCAGCGGACGGGTGCCGAACTGGAAGGCGATCGCGCCCAGCTCGGGATTGTCGATCCAGTCGTTCCAGTCGCGTAGATACCAGACGCCGCCGGCCATCACGATCGGCACGCTGTCCGGCAGGCCGCCTTCTCGCATCACCTCGCGCAGCGCCTTGACGCGCGGATAGGGATCCTGTGGGGCGCGCGGGTCCTCGGCGTTGGACAGGCCGTTATGCCCGCCGGCGAGCCAGGGATCCTCATAGACCACCGCCGCCAGCCACTCCTGCGCCTTCGAATAGGCCCGCTTCCACAGCGCGCGGAAGGCGCGGCCGGAGCTGACGATCGGCAGGTAGCTCACCTCATGGTGCGCCGCGATCTCGCTCAGCTTGTAGGGCATGCCCGCGCCGCAGGTGACGCCCGCCACCATGCCCTTGGTGCGTTCCAGCACGCCCTGGAGGACGCGCTGCGCGCCGCCCATTTCCCAGAGCACGTTGATGTTGATCGCGCCCTTGCCGCCGGCGATCTCGAAGGCGCGCTTCACCTGCTCGACGGCGCCTTCGATGGCGTATTGGATCAACTCTTCATGGCGCTCGCGGCGCGTGAGGGCACGGTAGATCTGCGGGATGATCTTGCCATCCGCATCATAGCTGTCGGCGTTGACCGCGCTGACCGTGCCGATGCCGCCGGCGGCCGCCCAGGCCCCCGCACTCGCATGGTTGGTCGCTGCGACGCCCTTCCCGCCCTCTACCAGCGGCCAAACTTCACGGCCGTTGTAGCTGATGGGCGAAAGACCCTTGAACACATTGCCTCCACAAAAATTGCCGCGAGACGCTAGCCGGATTGGCTGCGACAAGCGAGTAACAAATCAACGCGGCCCGGTCTGCCCGGTCTCAGCCCAGCGCGCCCGGCCGCCCCATCGCCTGGGAATAGAGCCGCGCATAGGCCGCAACCATCTCGGCCTCGTCATACAACGCGGCAACCCGCAGCCGGTTCGCCTCGCCCAGCCGCTTCCGTTCGTCCGGATGCTGCGCCAGGATGTCGAGCCGATCCCGCAGCGACACTTCGGTGCGATCGGCCGAAAGATACGTGTGATTGGGTTCGGACACCATTGCCGCAATATCCCCTACCTGCGGAGCGACGATCGGCAGCCCCGCCGCCATCGCCTCCAGCACCGAAACCGGTGCCTGCTCGCTCTTCGACGACAGGGCGAAGATGTCGAACAACCCCAGATAGCGATGCGGATTGGCGATGAAGCCCGGCAGGAAGACCTGGTCTTCGATCGCCATCGCCTCGGCCTGGTCGAGGATCGCCTGGCGCTCCGGCCCCTCGCCCAGGATCACCAGCTTGAACCGCGACGACATGCCCGCCGCGGCGCGGACCAGCATCGGCAGGTCCTTGACCGGCCGCAGCCCGGCGAGACAGCCGATGAACACCTCGCCCTTGCGACGCTTGTCCAGCATCGGCAGCAGCGTCGGGTCGAGCTGGCCGGTGTAGCGCGCGGTCGGTACGCCATTGGCGATGCGGACCAGCCGCTCGGCCGGCTGCTTCCAGAACTTGGTGGCGACCTGCTCGAGCTTCTCGGAGGGAACCACCAGCGCATTGGCAGCGGGCAGCGCCATCCGGCGATACATGTTGCGGACGGTGCTCAGCTTCTCCGCCTCGTCGGCGTTGAACCCGTCCTCGTGGTGGATGATCGGCGGCAGGCCCTTGCCGAACACGCGCGCCGCCATCACCCCGTCGATCGCCCCCCAATTATAGGTGAGCACCAGGTCGAAGCGCCGCATGAAGCGCGCGATCTGCTCGTACCGCTTGACCGAGGGCCTGCCGGTGAGCGGCGGCGGGTCTAGCGCGATCTCGTACTTGATATGCTTGTCGATCGCCTCGCGGGCGCCGAGCTGGTCGGGCATCGCCGAGACGATGGTGTGCCGCGCGCGGTCCCCGAACGCGTTCATCAGCTGCACCGCCCGCGCTTCCTTGCCGCCGAGCGCGAAGGTGGAATGAAGATGGAGGATGTGGATCGACATGGGGGCCGGGGTGTAGCGGGCGATTGCGGCGGCGTCATCGGGGAAAGATCCTCCCCGGCCCGGGGAGGGGGACCAAGACGCGCAGCGGCTTGGTGGAGGGGGAGTGCGGCAAGGGGCACCCCTCGTGGTGAGCCCCCTCCACCACCGCCTTCGGCGGCGGTCCCCCTCCCCGTACCGGGGAGGATCTTAGCCTATCTTCGCCAGCAGCCGCTCGATCCCCGCCACCGCCTCCGGCTCGTCGAGGGTCGGCGCATGGCCAACCCGCGACACCGTCACCAGTTCGGCGCCGGGCACCCGCCCGACCATCTTCTCGGCCGTGTCGGCGCGCAGGATGTCCGAGCGCTCGCCGCGGACGACCAGCAGCGGTCGGCCGGCGAGCGCGTCGATCGTCGGCCACATGTCGGGACCCGCCTCGTTGCCCGGCACGCGAAACGGCTCGGCGATCTTCATGTCATAGTCGAGTACGATGCGGCCCTGGCTGTTCACCCGGTGGAGCCGCTTGGCCATCGCGAGCCAGTCCTCGATCGCATAGTCCGGGTACACGTCCGCATTCGCCTCGGCGACGCCGCGCGCCGCGTGCATCCAGGTCGGGTACCAGACCTGCTTGCCGACATAGGTGCGGATCCGCGCCAGCCCGGCCGGGTTCAGCTCCGGCCCGACATCGTTGAGCACCGCGCCCGCCAGCTTGCCGCCGTCGGTCGCGGCGAGCAGCATCGTCACGATGCCGCCCAGCGAGGTGCCAACCGCGACGAACTTCTCGATCTTCAGCTCGGCGAGCAGCGCCTCGACATCCTGCAGATAGACGAGCGGCACATAGCTCATCGGGTCCTTGGCATAGGCGCTCTCGCCGCGCCCCCGGAACTCGACGCACAGCACCCGCCACTCGCCCGAGAAGCGCTCGGCGAGGTCGGCGAAGTCGCGTGCGTTGCGGGTAAGGCCGGGAAAGCAGAGCAGCGGCGGACGGTCGTCGCGCCCCGGATAGTCGCGATAATGCAGTCGCAGGCCGTCTTTCGACCACCAAACGCCATCGGAGTAGTTGCGCCGATCACCCATCGCGCCCCATATCGCCGCATGGCCTTCGCTCCGCAACAGGCGATCCTCGAACTCGGGGATGGCTTCTACGATCCGGTGGCGCCCGCGCGCTTCCCCCAGACGATCCTCCGCTTCCGCAACGATCGCGCCGCCGCGACGGTGGGGCTGGAGGGGCTGAGCGACGAAGAATGGTTGGCCCATTTCGCCCGCTTCGAGCCGCTCAAGGGCAGCCTCCCCCAGCCGCTGGCACTGCGCTATCACGGCCACCAGTTCCGCGTGTACAATCCCGAGATCGGTGACGGCCGCGGCTTCCTGTTCGCGCAGATGACCGACGACATGGGGCGGCTGATGGACCTCGGCACCAAGGGATCGGGCCAGACACCGTACAGCCGCTTCGGCGACGGTCGCCTGACGCTCAAGGGCGGCGTCCGCGAAATCCTCGCTACTGAGATGCTGGAGGCGCTGGGCGTCGAGACCAGCCGCACTTTCTCGCTGGTCGAGACCGGCGAATCGCTGAACCGTGGCGATGAGCCCTCCCCCACCCGCTCCTCGGTGCTGGTACGGCTCAACCATGGCCATATCCGCATCGGCGTGTTCCAGCGCCTCGCCTATTTCCAGGACGTGGAAGGGCTGCGGAAGCTCACCGCCTATGTGCTGCGCCACTATTTCGGCGAGGAAGACGGGCCGGATGCGCCGGAGCGGCTGCTCGCCCATGTCGTCGCCCGCACCGCGCGACTGGCGGGGCAGTTCATGGCCGCCGGCTTCGTCCACGGCGTGCTCAACAGCGACAATATCAACGTCACCGGCGAGAGCTTCGACTATGGGCCCTGGCGGTTCGCCCCCAGCTGGGCGGCGAACTTCACGGCGGCCTATTTCGACCAGAACGGCCTCTATGCCTTCGGCCGCCAACCCGAGGCGATCTACTGGGACGTGATGCAGCTCGCCATTTCGCTGCGGCTGATTGCGGAGGAAGCGCCGCTGATCGCTGCGCTGGAGGGTTTCGCCCCCGCCTATCATCGCGAAGAGGCCAGGGCGGTGCTCTGGCGCCTCGGCGTCCAGCCGCGCGACGACGCGAGCGACCGCGCGCTCACCGAAGCCGTGGAAGTGGCACTCAACCAGATGGGTACGCTGCTCCACCTTTTCTATTTCGACGCGTTCGGCGGCACCCTGCCCGAACGCTATGGCGCGGAGTTCGCCGAGGTCCGCAGCCGCCTTGCCGGCTATCGCCCGCGAAAAGCCCGCGACCACGCCTATTGGCGCGGCGAGCCCTGCGCGATGCTGATCGACGAGGTCGAATCGCTCTGGTCCGCCATCGCCGAGCAAGACGATTGGGCGCCGCTTCATGCAAAGGTGAAGTCCATCCGGGTGATGGGCGAGGCTCTGGCCTAGCGCCGAGAAATCGGGCAAAGCGATCGTAACAGGGGCAACGAACCAGAAACAAGAAGGCCCATGCCGGACCAGGAACTCCTTTCGACCGAACCCGCAACCGGCGCCGTGCTCTGGCGCCACCCGATCGGGGATGCGGACACCGAAGTTGCCATCGCCCGCGCCAGCTGGGCAGCCTGGGCGGCGCGCCCGCTCGCTGTGCGGATCGAGGCGCTGCGGCGCTTCGCCAATGTCGTGCGGCAAAAGGCCGATGCCTTTACCGACCTGCTCGCCCGCGAGACCGGCAAGCCGCTTTGGGAAGCGCGCACCGAAGTGGAGACGGTGATCGCCAAGGTCGATATCTCGGTCACCAGCTATTCGGAGCGGACCGGCCAGCGGCGCATCGAAGCGCCGATGAACACGCGGCTCGCGCTGCGGCACAAGCCGCATGGCGTGCTGGCGGTGCTCGGCCCCTACAACTTCCCCGCGCACCTGCCCAACGGCCATATCGTGCCCGCGCTGCTCGCGGGAAATGCGGTGGTGTTCAAGCCGTCGGAAAAGACGCCCGCCAGCGGCGCCTTCCTCGTCGACTGCTTCCATGCCGCGGGCATCCCCGAAGGCTGTATCCGCCTGCTGATCGGCGGGCCCGACCAGGGCAAGGCGCTGGCCAGCCACCCCGATATCGACGGCCTCCTCTTCACCGGCTCGGCCAACACCGGCATCGCGCTCAACCGCCAGTTCGCCGCGCGGCCGGAAAAGATCCTCGCGCTGGAGATGGGCGGCAACAACCCGATCCTCGTGTGGAACACGCCGGACCTCTATTCGGCCGCGGTGCTGGTGGTGCAGTCCGCCTTCACCACTGCCGGCCAGCGCTGCACCGCCGCGCGCCGGCTGATCGTCGACGAGAAATTGTTCGAGCCGCTGATGGCCGAGCTCAACAAGCTGATCGGCCGGCTGATCATCGGCGAGCCGCATGCCGATCCCCAGCCCTTCATGGGGCCGGTGATCGACAACAATACCGCCGACATGCTCACCGAGAGCTTTCTCACGCTCTCCACCATGGGCGGCCGCCCGCTGCGGCACATGGAGCGGCCGATCGAGAACCGCCCCTTCCTCACCCCCGGCGTGGTCGACATGACCGAGGCGCGGGAGAAGGTGGACGTCGAGCTGTTCGGCCCGATCCTCCAGGTGTTCCGCAAGACGAGCTTCGAGGAGGCGATCGCCGAGGCGAACGACACCCGCTACGGCCTGTCCGCCAGCCTGGTGAGCCAGGATCCGCGGCTCTACGACCAGTTCTGGGCGAATATCCGCGCCGGCATCGTCAACTGGAACAAGCCGACCAACGGCGCCTCCTCGGCCGCGCCGTTCGGCGGCGTGGGCTGGTCGGGCAACCATCGGCCCAGCGCCTATTATGCCGCGGACTATTGCGCCTATCCGGTGGTCTCCTCGGAATCCGAGCAGGCGCGCGCGGCGATGGGCGTGGGGCTGCGCGACGCCTGACGTCCCGCGTTAGGCTTTTCGCAACCCTGCCGCTTAACCGCGGTTTCAGGCCCACGCCCCCATGATGCCCGCCTTCGGACGGGACAAACACATGGATTCGGGGCGCACGTCCGCGACGATCTTCAGCCTGACGCACGACCTGCCCGCACCGCGCGCGCCCAGCGCCGCGGCGGCGGACGGGCTCGATGCAGGCCAACTCGCCTGGGGCGGCGAACTGCTCGACTGCGGCATCCACTGGATCGGCCGGGCGGGCGCGCGGCTGCGCGTCGAGCGCGCGCTGGCCGAGGCGATGCCGATCCGGCTGCATCTTGGCAGCGCTGAACCGCTGATCGGCCGCACCCTCTGGTCGGACGGCAACGAGGCGGGGCTCGCCTTCGACGCGCCGGTGGACGTGCTGGGGATGGTCGCGCGCAACCTCGCTCGCGCCACCGCCGAGCGCCGCCGCCTGCCGCGTATCGAGCTGCGCCACACCGTCGGCGTGCATCGCGGCGGCGAGGTCGAGCAGCTTCGCACCCGCGACATCTCGCAAGGCGGCGTCGGCATCGAGGCGCGGGGGCTCGCCGTCGATGAGGCGGTGCAGCTGACCTTCGACGGGCTGCGTCCGCTCGAAGGGACGGTGCGCTGGATCGCGGGCGAGACCGCCGGCATCGTCTTCGCCGAGGAGCTGGGCTGGCAGACGCTCTTCCCCTGGCTCCGCGGCATCCAGCAGGCCCCCGCGCCTCAGGCCGGCGGGACCGATGCCGACGGGTTGCTGCAGGACAAGCTGGCGTTCCGCCTCGACCTGCCCGGGCGGGTGCGCGAGGGCGTGGGTTGGTGGAATTGCCGGATCCATGCGCTCACCGCCCAGCAGGTCGAGTTCGAGGCGCGCCAGGCCTTCGCGCCGGGTACGGCGCTGTGGGTGGCGCTGCCCGAGATCGGCGGCGGCCCGGCGCGGGTATTGCAGGCGCGGTCCGGCCGGACGCTCGCCGAATTCCGCATGCCGCTGCGCGACAGCGACCTGCGCCTGCTCACCGCGAGCCGCCGCGCCGGCTGAAGCCGCTTGCATCGACGCGCCGCCGCGCCCAATCGGACGCCATGGCACTTCTTCCCATTGCCGAGGCCCAGGCGCGGCTGCTCGCGCTCGCCGGCCCCACGCCCGTCGAGATGGTCCCGCTGGCGAACGCCGTCGGCCGCTGGGCCGCCGAGCCAGTGGCTGCCCTGCGCACCCAGCCGGAAACCGATCTCTCGGCAATGGACGGCTATGCGATCCGCTTCGCCGACCTGCCCGGACCTTGGGCCGTGATCGGCGAAAGCGCCGCAGGGTCTGGCTTCGTGGGCACGGTCGCGCCGGGGGAAGCGGTGCGGATCTTCACCGGCGCGCCGATGCCCGCGGGCGCGGACACCGTGCTGGTCCAGGAAGAAGCCGCGCGTGATGGCGACCAGCTGCGCCTCGCGGGCGAAGGCCCGCCCACGCTCGGCCGCAACACACGCCGCCGCGGCCTCGACTTTGCCGAGGGCGACGCGCTGATCGCGGCAGGCGAGCGGCTCACCCCTGCCCGCATCGCGCTGGCGGCGATCGGCGGCCATGCGGCACTGCCCGTCCGCCGCAAGGTCCGCGTCGCGATCGCCGCGACCGGGGACGAGCTCGTGCCGCCGGGCACGCCGATCGGGCCCGCCCAGCTGCCCGAATCGAACCGCACCATGCTCGCCGCGCAGCTCGCCGATCTGCCGGTCGAGATCGTCGATCTCGGCATCCTGCCCGACGATCTGGCCGCCCTCACCCATGCCTTCGCCACCGTCGAGGCGGACCTGCTGATCACCAGCGGCGGCGCCTCGGTGGGCGACCACGACCTCGTGCGGCCGGCGCTGGAAGCCGCCGGCGCGACGATCGACTTCTGGCGGATAGCCCTCCGTCCGGGCAAGCCGATGATGGCGGGCACGCGCGGCGACATGGTCGTGCTGGGCCTGCCGGGCAATCCGGTGTCGGTGTTCGTCACCGCCCTGCTCTTCGCCAAGCCCTTGATCGCGCACCGTTCCGGTGCCGCCGATCCGTTCCCGCGGGGCCGCACGGCGATCCTCGGCGAGCCGCTGCCGGCCAATGGCCCGCGCACCGATTACCTGCGCGCCGCGCTGATCGAGGGGCGCGTCCATGCCTCGGCGATCCAGGACAGCTCGATGCTCCGCACGCTCGCCCGTAGCACCTGCCTGATCGTGCGCCAGCCGCATGCGCCAGCCGCAAATATCTCCGACTCGGTGGAAATCCTCGACATCGCTTGACAGCGCCTCGGAACATTGCATAAACGTTCCCAGTCTGTTCTGGACCCCGGAGGATTGGATGCTCACGCGCAAGCAGCACGAGCTGATCTGCTTCATTTCCGACCGTCTTGCCGAGACGGGCGTATCGCCCTCGTTCGAGGAAATGAAGGAGGCGCTCGATCTCAAGTCGAAATCGGGCGTGCACCGCCTGATCAGCGCGCTGGAGGAACGCGAGTTCATCCGCCGCCTGCCCAACCGCGCCCGCGCGCTGGAGGTGCTGCGCATGCCCGAACGCGGCGAGCGCAAGCCTGCGGCCAAGACGCTCAAGCCGGCGAGCACCGCCGCCGCCCCTGCCTCGCTGCCCACCCCGGCCAACGACGTGGTGGAGATCCCGCTGCACGGCCGCATCGCCGCCGGTACGCCGATCGAGGCGCTCGAGGGCTCGACGATGCTGCCGGTGCCCGCCGCACTGCTCGGGGCGGGCGAGCATTATGCGCTCGAAGTCGCGGGTGATTCGATGGTCGAAGCCGGCATCCTCGACGGCGACTATGCGCTGATCCGCCGCACCGAGACGGCGCGGGACGGCGAGATCGTCGTCGCGCTGATCGACGATGCCGAGGCGACGCTGAAGTATTTCCGCAAGGAAGGGGCGATGGTTCGGCTCGACCCGGCAAACCGCGACTATACGCCGCAACGCTACCGTCCGGACCAAGTGCGCGTGCAGGGCCGGTTGGCGGGATTGCTGCGCCGCTACTGACCGTCCTCGTCGAGCCGGGCACCGGGCGGCGTCGCCTTCCTCCGCATCAGGCGGGTCATTTCGAAGGGTACGCGCCCTTGGCTGCAGCAACTTCTTCCGGCAATTCTCCTATGCTATGATCCATAGCTCAGGCGAGGCGAACGGTTGGGAGAGACGATGCGTGCAGCTCTGCTAGCGGGTATTCTGGGATTGATGATCCCTGCTCCGGTAGCGGCGCAGCAAGCCTCATTGCTGCCCGCGACCACGCCCGTGCCGCGCGCGCCGCAGGAATCCGGCGATCCGATCGTCGTCACCGGCAAGTCGGCGCCGCACCGCGCGGAGGTTCGATTGCTCACCGATGCGGTAACCCCGACGAGTCCGTGGGGCGAGCCGCTGGCACGATTTCGTGCCCCGCTGTGCGTCGGCAGCGCCGGGCTCGACCGGCGGACGCTCGAGCAAATTGGGCAGCGGCTGGCACGCAACGCGGTGGCGGCCGGCATTCCCCTCGCGGGCGCACGGTGCGCGCCGAACATCTTCATCCTGTTCGTCGATGGTGCCGATGCCGAAATCGCGCGGCTGCGGCGATCGTCGCCCGGGCTGTTCGGGGATCGGACGCCGCGCGAGATCGCGGCGCTGCTGGAAGAGCGGGGGCCGGTACGGGCGTGGAGCAACAGCGAAACCCGCAGCAGCGACGGCGACCCCATAAGCTTCCGTCGCTCGCTGATCGTTCCGATCGCGTCGATTCTCGCAACGCCGATCCGTCGGGACGTGCTAGGCGCCGTGGTGGTGGTCGAACGGTCAGCCGCCCTGGGCAAGACGACCGACCAACTGGGGGACTATCTCGCCATGCGCGCGCTGGCCGGAGTCCGTCCGCAACGGGCGCAGGGCAAGGCGACGATCCTCACCCTATTCGACTCCGCCGCATCGCCCGCGCCTGCCGCGATGACGGCGTTCGACCGTGGCTATCTCCAAGGCCTCTACGCCGATGCGCCCAATGCGGAGGCGTCCACGACCAAGAAGAGGATCGTACGATCGATCCTGGCCGCTGAAACAAGACAAGTGGACGCCGCCGACAAGTGAGGTGCGGCAGGGGCGCGACGACTGCGGTTTTCGACCGGCCCGCCCGCCGATCGCGTGGCTCTCCGCCTGCCGCATACGTCTCGCGTGCGCCGCTATGGCTGGCGAGCGGCTGCCTCGAACGCCTTCTGCGCCGCATCCACCCGGCGCGCGAGTTCGCCCGGATCGACGAACGCCTCGGCATCGCCCGCAAGTTGCTTGGCGCGCTTGGCGGCGAGATCGAACTGCTCGGCGTGGAAGCTGAGGAACACGTCCGCCTGCGTGGCGCGCAGCTTGGCGAAGGTGGCGCGGAAATCGGCGGGTGCCGCGTCATAGCCATGGCCCGGCGTCAGCGGCTGGTCGGCGACGCTGAGGCTGCAGGCGAACAATACTGTCAGGCTGTCCCCGCCCGAGGGCACCTGCATCGTGAAGCTGGTGCAGCCCTTGGTGTGCCCCGGCGTCAGATGCGCGACCAGCGTGTTGGTGCCGAGCCGGATCTCCTCGCCGTCCTTCAGCTGGCCGTCGACCTTCACCGGCGGCGCGGCGATGCTGATATCGGGGCGATAGTCGGACTTGCCCGCCTCCAGCGCCGGGGTGTCGGCCGCGCTCGCCAGCAGCCGGGCGCCGGTGCGGCGCTTGAGCTCGGCCAGGCCGCCCTCATGGTCCCAATGCGCGTGGTTGATCAGCAGGATCTTCACGTCGCCGAGCTTGAATCCCAGCTTCTCGATGTTCGCGGCGATCAGCGGCGCGCTTTCGGGCATGCCGCCGTCGATCAGGATGTGCCCCTGCGGGCTGGTGATCAGATAGGCCGAAATGCCCGCGGTGCCGACATAGTGGACATTGCCGAGGATCCGGAACGGCGCCATGGTCTGATTCCATTCGGCGCGGGTCTTGGCCCAGTCGGTGCCCTGCGCCAGCGCCGGGGACGCGAGGCCAAGTGCCGAGGCCGCAAGCAGAATCCGGATCATCGTCGATCTCCCTTCGCGGCGCTGAATGGGGGCTGGACGGTGGGCGGGTCAAGCCATGGCTGGTGCGCCGCCGCGTGCACGGTGCGGACCGCCCCACCCGCGAACTCCACCGCGACCCCACCGGTGGCATCGAGCACCCGCCGGTCGAGCCGCAGCCAGCGGGGCTTGCAGGCACGCGGCAGCCGCCGTTCGCTCACCACGATGTCGCTCGACGCGCAGACCGCGACCAGTTCGCGCCACGCCACGGGATAGACGCTGCGCGTAGCCGCGACGCGCCAGCGCCGCCCGCCCTGTACCACCTCCGCCACGCAGACATCGGGGCTGCACCGCGCATCGGGCCGCTCGGCGAGCGCCGCCAGCGCATCGGCCTCCACCCCGCCATTCTCGCCGAGCACCTGCCGGGTGAAGTCGCCCGCGCGGTCGCGCAGCAGCGCGAGACTGCCGTCCGCCATGCGGAGTGCGACGTGCCGCCCATCCCCGGTGACCAGAAGGTCCGGGCCGGGCGTCGCCAGCGCCCACAGCCCTCCGGCGAGCAGCGGCACCAGCCCCGCGATCCGCACCCGCGTCCGCCACAGGCCCAGCCACAGCCCGCCGAGCACCATGCACGCGAAGGCGCCCGCGGGCATCACCGGCAGCGCCGCGACCGATCCGGGCGCGCTCGCCACGCTGTGCGCGATCCACAGCAGCAGCGCCATCGCCTTGCCGGTCAGCCACCAGAAGGGGGCTCCTATCCCGATCAGGTCGCCCAGCAACGCCAGCGCCTCGAGCGGCATCACCACGAAGGTGGTGAGCGGGATCGCGGCGATATTGGCCACCGCGCCGTAGATGCCGCCCTTGTGGAAATGGAACAGCCCGATCGGCATCAGCGCCAGCTCGACCAGAATGCCGGTGAGCAGCAGCGATCCCGCCCCGCGCGTGATCCGCCGTGCCAATCCCTCCTCGCGCGCCTCGAACCAGCGGCGCATGTACGGGCTTTCGTGCAGCGCGACGATCGCGGCCACTGCGGTGAAGCTCAGCTGGAAGCTGGGGCCCGCGAGCGACTCCGGCCACAGCAGCAGCACCACCATCGCGCCAGCGGCGACCAGCCGCAGCGTCAGTGCCTCGCGCCCCAGGCTGAGCGCCACCAGCACCAGCAGCGCGGCGACGCAGGAGCGGATCGTCGGCACCTGCCCGCCGGTGAGCCAGGTATAGCCGATCGCCGCCAGTGCCCCCGCCCCCGCCGCAACCAGCGGCAGCCGCACGCGCAGTGCCAGCCATGGGCTCAGCGCGAGCAGCCGCAACACCACCAGCATCGCCGCGCCGGTGACGGCGGTAACGTGCAGGCCGCTGACCGACAGCAGGTGCGCCAGGCCGGCGCGCCGCATCGCCTCGCTGTCGTTCTCGGAAATCGCGCCTTCGTCGCCGGTGGCGAGCGCACTGGCGATGCCGCCTGCACTGCCCGGCAGCCGCGACTCGATATGCGCGGACAAGGCGGCGCGCAGGTCCTGCCCGGCCTTGGGCGGCGCCCGGAGCAGCGTTACCGGGTCGAGCGCCTTGCCGGTAGCGCCGATCCCGTCGAACCAGGCGACCCGCCGGAAATCATAGGCCCCAGGCACCGATGGCCCCGGTGGCGGGACCAGTCGCGCCCGCAACGCCACCAGCGCGCCCGCCACGAGCCCGGGCGGCACCGCCGCCGCGTCTACATTCACCCGCAGCCGCGGCGGCAGGTCGGCGCGGCGCACCGGCGCGAGCACCAGCCGCACCAGCCCTCGCGCCGGGCGCGACTCGACCCGCAGCACGGCGGCGTCGAACTGCGCCACCTGCGGCCGCGCCAGCACCGGCGCGGCGCAATGCTCGGCTCGCCACCAGATCGCGCCGCAGCCCGCAGCGACCAGCAGTCCGCCCACCAGCATGGCCCGCCCGCTTCGGCCGCGAAGCACGGCGCCGAAACCCGCCACCCCCAGCGCGGCGACGACGAAGCCGATCCATTGCCGTGGTCCGGCAAGCAGGAACCAGCCGCTGATTCCGGCCCCGAAGGCGATCGGCACCCACAGCGGCAACTGGCCCCGCTCTGCCTCCAGCCAGCGCTCCACCACCCCCCATACGCTGGTAGGTCGCTTGGGGAATCGCCACCAGCCCCCCAAGGGAAGGCTGGACATCCCCGGGTTCGGGGCTGCAGCGGCGGGACTGGCCATGGCGCGAAAGACTGCGGACATACGCGCAGGTGCGCAACAGAAGAAAACAGCGTACCGCGCAGGCAAACGCCCGAGCCACGCATGATCTTCCCATCTGCACACCATATTGGCTCAAATCTTCGGAGAGAGTGAACCGCTACGGTTTTCTTGCGGTGATCGTCGGATGTCGGGCACCGGGGCGCGAACACGGGGAGGATATTGGCTCCGTCCAACGACGAGTCGGGATAGGTAATTTGCACCGCAGCATAGGTGCAAATCGGTGTTCCGTTCGGATTTTCCAGCGTTGCGCCCCCTCTCCGGCCCTTCTTTTTCGCATGCGCGCACGTACATTGGACGAAGCGGCAAGCGCTCTGCTAGAGGGCGAGCCGCGCCCCCGCGCTCCTCGGTTGCATCCCGCGCTTGACGGATTGGTAACGTGGGATACGGAGGCACTCGAAGCGGCGGTACGCACCGTCGCGGACGAAGCGGGCGGGAAGCCGGCGACCTGGGGAAGCCGCTGCGTGCGGCGTTAACCGGCCGCCGACCTTCTCCGGCTAATTCCGGCGCCCAGGCGACGCCGGGAACCGAAGGGCCTCTCCCCGCTTCGCAGATCAGATGCGTACGCCCGCCTGAAAACGGGTCGAAGGAAAGGACGACTACATGAGCGATACCGCCAAACTGCAGATTGCGGGGAAAGACGTAGAATATCCGGTCCTCAAGGGCAGCACCGGCCCGGACGTCGTCGACATCCGCAAGCTCTATGCGCAGACCGGCGCCTTCACCTACGATCCGGGTTTCACCTCGACCGCGAGCTGCGAGTCGGGCCTGACCTTCATCGACGGCGATGAAGGCGTGCTGCTCCACCGCGGCTACCCGATCGGCCAGCTGGCCGAGAATTCGAGCTTCATGGAAGTCTCGTACCTGCTGCTCAACGGCGAGCTGCCGACGCAGGACGAGCTTACCAAGTTCGAGAGCACGATCACCCGCCACACCATGCTGCACGAGCAGCTGGCGACCTTCTATCGCGGCTTCCGTCGCGACGCGCACCCGATGGCGGTGATGTGCGGCGTCGTCGGAGCGCTTTCGGCCTTCTACCACGATTCGACCGACATCACCGATCCGACGCAGCGCATGATCGCGTCGCACCGCCTGATCGCCAAGATGCCGACGATCGCAGCGATGGCGTACAAGTACAGCGTCGGCCAGCCGTTCCTCTATCCGAAGAACGACCTGAGCTACACCGGCAACTTCCTGCGCATGACCTTCGGCGTTCCGGCCGAGGAATATGAAGTGAATCCGGTGGTAGAGAAGGCGCTCGACCGCATCTTCATCCTCCACGCCGATCACGAGCAGAACGCCTCGACCTCGACCGTGCGCCTCGCCGGTTCGTCGGGCGCCAATCCGTTCGCCTGCATCGCGGCCGGCATCGCCTGCCTGTGGGGCCCGGCGCATGGCGGCGCCAACGAAGCGGCGCTCAACATGCTGCACGAGATCGGCCGTCCGGAGCGCATCCCCGAGTTCATCGCCCGCGCGAAGGACAAGAACGATCCGTTCCGCCTGATGGGCTTCGGCCACCGCGTGTACAAGAACTACGATCCGCGCGCTACGGTCATGCAGAAGACCGTGCGCGAAGTGTTCGCCTCGCTCAACGTTTCGGACCCCGTGTTCGAGGTGGCGCTGCAGCTCGAGGAAATGGCACTCAAGGACGACTACTTCGTCGAGAAGAAGCTGTTCCCGAACGTCGACTTCTATTCGGGCGTGATCCTGTCGGCGATCGGCTTCCCGACGACGATGTTCACCGCGCTGTTCGCCCTAGCCCGCACCGTCGGCTGGGTGGCGCAGTGGAACGAGATGATCTCGGACCCCGAGCAGAAGATCGGCCGTCCGCGCCAGCTCTACACCGGCCCCACGCAGCGCGACTACGTGCCCGTCAGCCAGCGCTGAGCGTTGCGTCCGGGGTTCGCCCCGGACCAGGCTTGGAAAAAACGGCGTCCCGCATCCGCGGTGGCGCCGTTTTTCTTTGGCCCGCGCCCGCTGGACAGGCGCATGCCCTGCGCGCATCGTGCCGCGATCACGCCTGCACGTGACGGAGGACCGTCGATGATCCGTCTGGCACTGCTGCTTGTCGTCCCCCTCCTAGGCGCCTCTACCCTGCAATCGTCGCAGACACGGCAGACCATGGCGCCGCCGGACATCGCAGACGACGAAATCGTCGTTACCGGCACGGTACCGCGCTGCTGGCCGCGCACGGACGATCCGCAGGACGCAGTCGACCGGGACGCGGGCACGGGACCGCGTGGTCGCCAGCTGATCTGGCGCGACGTCACCAAGCAACGTTATGCGCTCGTGCCGGACCATTTCCCGACCGCCGATCCGATGCTCTGGCAACGGGCCGGCGTGAGGCTGAAGGACTTCGTGTTTCGCGTGCCCGAGGATGGCGAAAAGGTCTGTATCGGCGCGCGGAACCGGTTCGGCGGCGGCGTCGCGCAGTTGCGGCGCGGCTTCGACGCCAGCCCCTATTGGGGTAGATATATGATCCTCACCGCCAATGTCGCCGCCCGGAAGGCAGGCCGCGTCGACATGTGGATCGCCGCCGGTGCCGAGGACCCTCGCCCGATCGATCACGCCAATCTCGGTCGGGACATCGTCGCGGGCGGCTTCAAGCAGGTTCCCATCTCCGGCGACTTTGCCTGGAAGCGGGTGCGGTTCCTGATCGGCCCGATCCCCTGCATGGCGGCGCAGATCAGCTATGGTATCCAGTTGCAGGACGGCGGCGATGCCTGGATGGCGCGACCGCGCTTCGTCGAGGTGCCGGAGGAACGGCTCTCGCCGTCGATGCGGCGGGTGTTGCATGGGGCGGCGATGTTGTGGGCCGATCCGATCTGCCGCTACCAGCTGCAGAACGCGCCGCTCTACACCTTCGAGGGCAAGCGTCCCGTTCTGCTGGCCCCGGGCTCGCCGGTATATCCCAGAATGCGCATTTCCGCACCGCAGCCCAATGGCGCGCTCCGCGGCGTCGACTATCGCGCGCGCTTCGCCCCGGGCATCATTGAATTTTGACGTCCCGATGGGCGGAGACGGCAGGCTTCAGCCCGCCGCCTGCCGCTCCACCACCCGCAGCGGCGGACGCGCGCCGATACCGAACATCCGCAGCGCGGTGCCGGCGACGAAGCGGGGGAACTCGCGGCGCTCGACCGGGGCGTCCAGCCCCTCGGCCTGCAGCGCCCAGAGCCGCTGGAACGCGCCGCCCGCGCGCAGCAGCGACAGCGGAGCGCCGTCCTCGACGATCCGGCCATGCTCGACGACGATGACGCGGTCGAAGCCGACCACCGTGGACAGGCGATGCGCCACCGCGAGCACGGTGCGATGCGCCATCAGAGCATCGAGCGCCTGCTGCACCTCGATCTCCGAGCCCGTGTCGAGCGCCGAGGTCGCCTCGTCGAGCAGCACGATCGGCGCCTTGCTGAGGAATGCGCGGGCGATGCCGATGCGCTGGCGCTGGCCGCCCGACAGGTTGGTCCCGCGCTCGCCGACGATCGTGTCATAGCCCTTGGGCAGCAGCGCGATGAAGCCCGCGCAGTGCGCCGCCTCCGCCGCCGCGCGAACCTCGGCATCGGTGGCTTCGGGGCGGGCGAAGCGGATATTCTCGAGGATCGAGCGGTGGAACAGCAGCACCTCCTGCGGCACCACGGCGACGGCCTGGTGCAGGCTGTCCTGCGTCACCTGGTCGATCGGCTGCCCGTCGATCAGGACGCGTCCCGCCTGCGGATCGTGCAGGCGCTGTACGAGTTGGAGGATCGTCGACTTGCCGGCACCCGAGGGGCCGACGATGCCGATCTTCTGCCCGGGTGTGACCTCCAGCGATAGGTCGTGCAGCACCGGGCGACCGGGATGATGCCCGAAGGTGAGGCCCTCGATGCGGACCTCGCCCTCGGTTGCCTGCAGCGGCACCGCGTCGGGGGCGTCTTCCAGCGCATGGGGGGCGCCGACGATCTCCAGCGTCTCGCGCAGATAGCTGAACTGCTGGCTGGTATCGATCAGCGCCATGGCGAGATCACGCGAGCCGTTGAGCATGCGGAAGGTCATCGCGCTGACGACGACGACGTCGCCCGCGGTGATGCCGCCGGCGATCCAGCGCTCGACCGCCCAGACCAGCGCGCCGCCGACCAGGATGACCAGCGCCACGTCGTGGAGGACGCGGATGCGCTCGACGAACATCCAGCCGCGCTTCTGCGCCGCCGCCTCGGTCTGGAAGAAGCCGGCGAGCCGCTCGGACTCGCGACGCCGCGCGCCGAACGACTTGATCGCGGCGATGTTGCCGACCAGATCGACCAGCTCGCCGCCGCTCTCACTGGCGGCGCGGGCGAAGGCCTTGTGGTATTTGTCGCCGCGCATGCCGAGGAAGACCAGGCCGGTGCTCGCCGCGACGAAGATGCCGGTGATCGCCACCGCCATCCGCCAGTCGATCGCGAGGAAGATCAGCAGCGCGCCGCCGAACGCGATCAGCGGCGGCGTGATCTCCATCAGGATGCGGTGGGTGAGCGCCTGGAACGAGCCGGTCAGCGCGCCGACGCGGTGCCCCAGCGAGCCGCCGCGCTGATTCTGGAAGAAGCCGATATGGTGGCCGGTCAGATAGTGGAACATGTCGAGACGGATACGCACGCCGCTCGCCACGGTGATGTTGCACAACAACATCGCCGCGCCGCGAACCAGCCCGTTCTCCAGCGCCACAAGGCCGACAAATGCGGCGAGCGCGAAGTACACGGCGGCGTGCGAGGGCGCCGCGACCGTCATCGAATCGATCAACAGCTTCATCGCGTACTGCACGCCCACCGCGCTGGAGGCGCCGCCCACGACGAGCAGCGCGAGCAGCGCGAAGGCCAGCGGCCGCCGCGTGACATAGTGGAGCAGGAACCGAGCCGGGCTCTTCAAAAACGGCATGTCGTTCCCCTTCGGGTTTTCCGGGCGCTGCATTGCAACAATCATGCGACCGAAAAGACCCATCGGGCCATGAACCCTGGGTGAACTTTGCGACAACTGCAGGTGAGCGGTGAAATAGCGGCGACGAAATGCGGCAGAATCTGGGCAGCCGCTGCCTGGATCAGCGCTCCTGAAACACCGCCACTGCCCCGCCGGTTGCTGCGAGGTTGAGTGTCAGCGGCGTATCCTTCGACACGCGTTTCGTCTCCACCTGCACGGCATCGGGCGCCGCCCCGTCGCTCCAGATCCGCGCCTCGGTACCGCGCGCGCCAAGGAAGTCGAGCGGCACGGAGACGGTCCGCGCCTTCTCGTCGTTCATCGCGCCGAGATACCAGGTCTTCCCCTTGCGCCGGGCCAGCACGATGTAGGCGCCCGTCTCCCCGGCGAGGAAGCGCGTCTCGTCCCAGCTGGTCGGCACCTGCCGGATGAAGTCGAAGCCCGCCGGGCTGGCCGCATAGGTGTCCGGGCTGTCGGCCACCGCCTGCAGCGGCGAGAGGAATACGACATACATCGCCAGCCCGTGCGCGCGGGTCGACTGCACCATGGGCAGGTCGCCGCGCATCCGGAAATCGGCGGGCGTGACGTTGCGGAAGCCGCCGGGGGTATAGTCCATCGGCCCCAGCAGCCCGCGCGTATAGGCGAGCATCACGTCGTTGCCCGCGGTCGCGCGGCTGCTCCACTTGTTGTATTCTGCGCCCATCACGCCTTCCAGGGTGACGAAATTGGGCCAGGTGCGGGTGAGCCCGCGCGGCGCGAAGGCACCGTGCAGGTCGACCATCAGATGGTGCCGTGCGGCCGCGCCGAGCAGCTTCTGGTACCAATTGACCATCCACTGGTCGTCGCGTTCCATGAAATCGATCTTGATGCCGGCGACACCCAGCTTCTCGTAGAGCGCGAGCGCGTCTTCCATCTGCTCGTCGAGCGCCTGCCAGTGCGCCCAGAGCCACAGCCGCACCTTCTTGGACCGGGCATAATCGGCGACCTCCTGGAGGTTGATCGCATCGGCCCATTTGGTGATGTCCACGCCCGGGCGCCGCACCCCGCCGCCGCCCGCGCCGGCATACCAGCCCTCGTCGATCATCGTGTAGGGCATGCCATTGGCTGCGGCGAAGTCGATGAACGCCTTGGCCACCGCCGTCGTGGTGCGCTGGCCGGGGAGCTTGGCGATCGAGGGCCCGCTCCACCAGTCCCAGCTGGTCAGCCCCGGCTGGATCCAGCTGGTGTCCTCGATCCGGCTTGGGGTGGAGAGGCTGGCGAGCAGCGTCGATTCCTGCAGCGTGCCGAGCCGGTCGGCGAGCATCACCACCCGCCACGGCGTGACGATCGGGCTGCCGATGCGGGTGTGCACCGCGACGCGCGGGTCGTCGAGCGAGGGCGAGAGCTTCACCTGCAGCCCCGGCCCACCGTCGCCGCGGCCGGTGAGATACATCGCGGCGAAGTCGATCAGGTCGGCCTCGGCGATGGCGAAGGCGCCCTTCCCCGTCTCGCACGCGAAGGGCACGTCGAACAGGTTGTGGTCGCGCAGCCGCGTGGTGTCGACGGGGTCGAACTCGCCTTCGTGGCTGGAGCCGAACCGACCGACATTGAACCCCCAGCATCTCCACGGCTGCGGGAAGTAGAAACCCGTGCGTTCGTAACGCACCACCGCCGCGGCGGTCGCCGGCTGCACCGGCACCAGCGTGCGGAAGGCGATGCCGTCGTCATAGGCGCGCAGGATGATGTCCATCCGCCGCTTGGCGCCGCCGCGTTCCTGCAGGTGGATGATGCGCTGGTTGTAGTTGTCGCGCCCCTCGGCCGCCTTGCCGAGGACGATCTTGTAGCGCGTGTCGGCGCTGCTCGCCTCGCTGCCGGTGACGGCCATGCCCCAGCCGAGCATGTCGCGATCCAGGTCGAGCGCAATCGGTGCGGGGGCCAGCACCAGCTCGCCCTTTCGCTGCACCGTGTAATTGGGCACGCCCTGCCGATCGAGCGCCACCACCACGCGGTTGGCGCCGTCGGGGGAGACCACCTCCAGCGTCTGCCCGGCGGCCGGAGCCGCGATCAGCAGCGCCGCCGTGCCGAGCAGCCACTTCACGCGTGACGGGCTTTCAGGATCGGTTCGATCACCGTCGCCATCGCATCATAGCCGGCTTCGGTGGGGTGCACGCCGTCCGACGCAAGGCCCGGCTTCATCGCGCCCTTCGCGTCGCCCAGCACCGGGGTGTAATCGACCCAAGTCAGCCGCTCGGCCTTGGCATAGCCCTGCAGCCAGGCGTTGATCTCGCGGATCGGGCCGACCACGTCGAGCCCCTCGCGCCAGGGGAAGTGATCCGCGGGCGGCACCGATGCGAGGATCACGCCGATGCCGTTCGCCTTGGCGATCTGGGTCATCATGCGGAAATTGTCGTAGCTCTGCGCGCGCGTCATCGGGCCGGTATTGCCGGCGATGTCGTTGGTGCCCGCCATGATATGGACGTAGCGCGGCTTGAGATGGACGACGTCCGCCATCATCCGCAGCACCATCTGCGGCGTGGTCTGGCCGCTGATGCCGCGCCCGACGCGACCCGGGGTGAAGAAGCCCGGGCGCTTGCTCTTCCAGCCCTCGGTGATCGAATCGCCCATGAAGACGATGTTCACCTTCTCGCCCGCCGCCAGGATGCGGGCATTGTCGGCGGCGTAGCGGCTGAGTTCGGGGAAATCCTCGTGCAACAGGCGTTCCTTGCGCTGCTGATAGGTCTCCTGCGTCTGCGCGCGGGCGACGAGGGGCAGCGCAAGTACGCCGGCGAGCAGCGAACGGCGGCGGAGGGACATCCCGATTCTCCTGGAGAAGGTCTTGGTCGTTGGGGGCCGAGCGTGGCGCAACGCTGCGGGAGCGTCAAACCCTCGCCCGGCCCCTTTCGATCAGTGCAGCGAAGCGCCGCCGCCCGCGCGCACCGGCTTGGCGCGGCCCGCGGCGATCGCGAAGCCGCACAGCACCACGTAGCAGAGCGCGGGCACGATCAGCGCGAAGGCATAGCCGTGCAGATCCGCCACCTTGCCGACCAGCAACGGCAGCAGCGCGCCGCCGACGATTGCGGTGCACAGCAGGCCCGAGGTCGCCTCCTCGCTGGCGCCCGACCGTTCGAGCGTCAGGGTGAAGATCACGGGGAACATGATCGAGTTGAACAGGCCGATCGACAGCGCGACGAAACCCGCGGTGACGCCGCCGACCGCGACGACATAGAGGCACATCGCCGCCGCGATGACGGTGAACAGCGCGAGCAGCTTGTCGGCGCGGACACGCGTGAGCAGCAGCGAGCCGAGCGCGCGGCCGACCATCGCCCCGCCCCAGTAGAAGGCGACGGCCTTGCCGGCTTCCTGGAGCGACACGCCGTGCACGCCGTCGCTGCCCATTAGCGTACCAAGGATCGGCACCCCGAACGGCGCGTCGGACTGGCCCCAGATGCTGTTGTCGTTGAGGAATAGCGCCATCTGGGTGCCGATCGACACCTCGGCGCCGACATAGAGGAAGATGCCGAGCGCGCCGAACAGCGCCCAGCGCGACGAAAAGGCGTCGAACAGGCCCGTTGTGCCCTTGTGCGCGGGCGCGGCATCGCTGACGACGCGGCGGCTGACGAAGAAGAACAACGCGAGCGCGAGGATCAGCCCGCAGATCCACAGATAAGCGGTATCGATGCCCGCCAGCGCCTCGGCGCGGACCGCCGGATCCACGACCGCGCCCGACTTCACCTCGACGCCCTTGAGGAACAGATGCGCGCCCAGCAGCGGGCCGAGGAAGGTGCCGAAGGAATTGAAGGTCTGGCTCAGCACCAGCCGGAAATGGCTGCGCTGCGGATCGCCGAGCGCCGCCGCCAGCGGATTCGCCGCGACCTGGAGCACGGTGATGCCGCTCGCCAGCACGAACAGGCCGAGCAGCACCAGCCAGTAATTGGCGAGGTTGGCCGCGGTCAGCATGATGAGGCAGGCGACCGCCATGGTGCACAAAGCCAGCAGGATCGACGGCACCGCCTTGAGCCGCGAAACCAGCGCGGCGGCGGGCAGCGAGACGACGAAATAGGCGAAGAAGAAGGCGAAAGCGCTCGCCTGCGCCTGCAGATTGGTGAGCGTGAAGATGCCCTTCACCGCCGCGACGAGCGGATCGACCAGCGAGGTGATGAACCCCCAGGCGAAGAACAGCGTTGTTACCGCGGCGAATGCCAGCGTGGTGTGCGTCGAACGTGCGGTGGCCAAGCGATCCCTCTCCTGCCCTGGTGGCGATGTGGGCGCGACGCTTCCCGACAACGTTGGCAAAAGTCAAGCTGAGCGGGGGATGGGTTTTCCTTCTCGCATGTTCGTGCGGGCATCGCCTATAGGCCGATGCGTTGATAGACGACGCGGCGAGTGGAGTATTGCGCGTGGACGAAGTGAAGAAGCCGGTGGGAACGAAGTTGGTGATGAAAAAGGGGGTGGCAATCGTGGCGCTGGCAAGCGCGATCGCTTCGCCTGCCATGGCCCAGTTCCGGCTGATTCCGAAGCCCAAGCCGAGCCCGACTCCCACCGCCCAGCCGACGCCGACGCCGGTAAGCCAGACCCAAATCCAGGCCCCGGCGCGCACGCAGACGCCGCGACCGGCGGCGACGCCCGCGCAGCGTGCATCGCAGGCGCAGACCCCGCGCGCACCGCAGGGCCAGACTCCGGCGGTGCAGGCGCCCCGCCCGACGCTCGCGCCGCCCCAGGTGCAGCCGACTCCGCTCGCCCCCGCGCCGCTGGTCGCGGCGACCCCGCTGCCCACGCTCAGCGGCAAGCAGATCGGGGAACTCCGCCAGCTCCTCACCGACGCCGGCCTGTCGCAGGGCCTGCGCCGCATGACCAGCACGGTCACCCTGCCCAACGATAGCGACGGCATGGCCCGGGCCGCGCTCGACTATGCCCGCGCCGTCCATTCGGGCCGGCTCGATTCGAGCGACTTCATCAACGACTGGGGCCTGCGCCCCGCCCCGTTCGATCCCGCCCCCGGCTTCGCCGATGCGGTGAAGCGCGATCGCCTCGCCGCCTGGATCCGCTCGCTGCCGCCGCCCTATGCCGGCTATGACGGGCTGGAGAAGGGCCTGGTCGCCTACCGCGCGATCCTTACCTCGGGTGGCTGGCCCAAGCTCGCGCCCGGGCCCGACCTCGCCAAAGGCGCCAGCGGCGCGCGGGTGAAGGCGCTGCGCAAGCGGCTCGCGGTCGAGGACAAGCAGGTCTCGGCCAGCGGCGACGTGTTCGACCAGGACCTGCAGGACGCCGTGCTCCGCGCCCAGCGCCGCTACGGCCTGCGCCCGACCGGCGTCGTCTCCACCGGCACGCTCGCCGCGCTCAACGTGCCGGTCGAGGCGCGCGTGCGCCAGATCATGGCGAACATGGAGCGCTGGCGCTGGCTGCCGCAGACGCTGCCCGCCAAGCGCATTCAGGTGAACATCGCCGCCGCGGTGATGACGGTGTTCGAGGGCGACAGCCCGATCGCCTCGATGAAGGCGGTCACCGGTCGCCCGGGCAACGAGACGCCGATGCTCCAGTCGCGCATCCATTCGATCGTGCTCAACCCGCCGTGGAACGTGCCGAGCGGGATCGCGGCGAAGGAACTGTGGCCCAAGGGCGAGGCCTATCTGAAGGCGCATGGCTACCGTGTGATCGGCACCGGGCCGGATCGCCGCCTGCAGCAGGAATCGGGTTCGCGCAGCGCGCTCGGCCGCTACAAGTTCGATTTCGACAACCCGTACGCCGTCTATCTGCACGACACGCCGGTCCAGTCGGGCTTCAACAGCTATAGCCGGCTGGACAGCCATGGCTGCGTCCGCCTGGAAAAGCCCGGCCCGCTCGCCGAACTGCTGCTGAAGAACGATCCGGAGTGGCAGCCCGAGGCGATCGCCGCGCAGCTGGAAGGCACCAAGACGGTGCGAGTCCGCCTTGCCGATGCCGACCAGGTGGCGGTCTATCTGCTCTACTGGACCGCGTTTGCGAGCGGCGACGGCACGATGAACTTCCGCGACGATCCCTATAGCTGGGACAAGCTGCTCGCCGAGAAGATCGAATCGCGCGCGGCGGTCAGCGTCGCCACCGCCTCCTGAACCCGAACGCCAAGGAACATCCGATGAAACTGCGCACTTTCGCGATCCTGGCCGGCGCCGGCCTCACCCTCGCTGCTTGCGGGAGCAAGGACGAGGCCCCGAACGCGCCCGACGCCAACGTCACCGAGATCACCGTGCCGGAGACGCCTGCGGACGTGAACGTCTCGACCCAGGAACCCGCCGCGGCCGAGCCGGTGAACGCCGCGCCCGTCCCCGAGGCGACGCCGACCGAGAAGCCGAAGCCGTTCAGCGACCGCGAACAGACCGAGTCTGACGCAGCCGCCACCGGCATGACGTCGCGCATCGATCGCAACGCCGACAGCGAGAACCAGGAAAAGAAGCAGCAGTAAGCGAGGACGACGGCGCGTCCCGCGCTTAGCGGGCGCGCCCCTCGTTGAGGGCCGAACGGCCTTCGCTCACCCGCGCGAGCAGCAGCTCGAGATGCTCGAGCGAATAGCCCGAGGCGTGGAAGGCGGCGATTTCCTGCTTCGGCAGCGCATAGCCCTTGTGCCAGGCGAGCACCGCGATGCGGCGCAGCGCCTCCAGCTTGGAGTCGGCCAGCCGCGGGCTTGCGCGGTCACCACCGAAGAAGATCGCGAGGAAGCGCGCCCAGCGGCTCGGCGCCTGCAGCGAGGAAAGCCGATCGCGCTGGGCGATCGCGACGACCTGCCATTCCAGCGGGGTCAGCGCGGCAGGTGCCTGCGCCGTGACAGGCTGACGGTCGAAGCCGGAAAGATCGAGATACGCCATCGCCTGCACTCCCTATACGCGGCGGATGCAGGCCTTCCCCGGGCGAGACCAACAGGCCTCGCCGGCCGTTCCGCAAAATACGTTCCACCTTGACCCCGCGCCGGACTGCCGGGGATCCCCCCATCGTTCCGCCGCGAGAACTACCGGTATATCCCGGCTCCCTGAACCCACGCTGTCCATCTGGCGCGAAGGTCGTTTCGGTATGCGCCCCCATCTACGCCTGTGCGCCGTAACGTCAAGCTAAAATCGTACTACACAGTACTACAATTTACATCGTCGCGTTGCTGTTGCGGATTTGCCGCAGTGCGGCGACGCGCCGGGCATGATGCGAAGATGAACCGCCGCCTACAAACCGGTTCAGGCTTGGGACGCGTCGACTCGCTTAGTCCTTCTCCATCGAAACGAGAAAGGACACCCCGATGAAACTGGTTCAATGGATCGCCGCCGCCGGCTTCGTCGCCACCGGGCTGGTCGGCGCCACCGCCGCCCAGGCGCAGGACTGGCGCTACCGCGATCATCACGAGCGCCGCTGGGATCGCCACGATCGCCATGACCGCTGGGAGCGCCATCGCGGCTGGGATCGCGGCCGTCACTATGGCTGGGATCGCGGGCGTCCGGGTTGGGACCGCGGCGGCTATGGCTATCGCAGCCGTACCGTCTGCTGGGACGAGTGGCGCCACGGCCGCCGCATCGAAGTCTGCCGCCGCCGCTGACGGCTCAGGGAGCGCCCGCAGGAGGAGGCGGGCGCTCCGGATCCTCGACCAGCGGCAGCATCAGCACGAAGCGCGCACCCATGCCGGGCGCGCTGTCGACGATCAGGTCGCCGCCCATCGCCCGGGCGAGCCGCCGCGCGATGTAGAGCCCAAGCCCGCTGCCGCCCGGCTCGGAAGGATCGACCCGGGCGAACTTCTCGAAGATGCGCGCCTGGTCGTCGAGCGCGATGCCCTTGCCCTGATCGGCGACGATCACGCAACCCATCCCGCCCTCGCTTTCGAGCCGGATCCACACCGCCGCTCCGCGCGGGCTGTAGCGCAGCGCATTGCCAATCAGATTGACCAGCACCTGCAGTGCCCGGCGGAACTCGCCGCGCACCCGCAGCACCGCGTCGGGTCCGGGGCGATCGATGCGCACCCCCGCCTCGCCCGCGCGCATCGCCAGCAGCCCCGCCGCGCGCCGCGCCACATCGGCCAGGTCGATCGTCGACCGCATCGTGGCGAAATCCTCGCGCTCGATCGCTTGGAGGTCGACCAGATCCTCGACCAGCGCGAGCAGGTGCCGCCCGGCGCTGGCGATATCCCCCGCATAGCCGGCATAGTCGCCGCGGATCGGCCCCTCCCCCTGCGCGCCGATCGCATCGGCATTGGCGATGATCCGCGCGAGCGGCCCGCGCAGCGCCCGCTCCAGCCGCTTGCCGAAGCCGCGCGGGAAGCCGCTCCCGGCGACGGGCGGGACGAGCCGCGGCGAGTCGGCGCCCTCGCCGTCCAGCACCCGCGCCGCGCCGATGAACCCGGCGAAGCGGCCGAGCGGATCGTGCCGGGGCGTCGCGGCGAGCCGCACCATCCGCCCGGTCCCGCGCACCTCGGCCCGCTGCCCGTCGAAGCGCGCTTGGGCGGAGACCGCCGAGAGGATCGGCAACTGCCCGGCATCGTCCTGCGCCAGCGCGAACAGCCGGGTGAGCGGCTGGCCGAGCATATCGCGGATGTCGAAGCCGTGGCGCTGGCCCGCCTCGGGCGAGAGGAAGGTCAGTCGCAGCGCGCCATCGGTCTCCCACAGCCAGTCGCCGGCGGCACTGAGAAAATCGCCGTCACGCGCGGGATCGCCGGACGGGCGCCAGGCCGGGCGCGTCCGCCAGCCGCTCACCTCCAGCCGCACGCCGCCACGATCGGGCCCGGCACGCACCCAGAGGTCGATCTCCTCCTCGCCGTCCGCCGCGACGACGCTGCGCGAAATCGCGATGCCCAGCCGATGGGCGAGCTGCGCGATCGCGGCCACGCCCGGCAAGGCAAGGGGCTCCCCGATCCCGCCGCCGGCGCGATCGTTCAGCGCGCGCAGCCGGGGCTCGGCGTCGATCAGCCGCCCGCCGGCATCCAGCCGCGCCACCGCCAGCGGCACCACCGGATCGAGCGAGGGGATCGCGATCACCGCGCGCGAACCCCACGCAGCGCGGCGCGGGCCTCGCGATAGTCGGGCGGCAGCCGCAGTTCGGCGAGCAACTCGCGCGCCTTGGCGACGTCGAGCGCCGCCAGCATGTCGATCGCATCCGCCAGCGCGGCGAGATCGCGCCGCGGATCGGCGTCGCTCAGCAGGAAGCAGAGTTCGGCGATGGCTTCGCGGGGCAGGTCGAGCGCGTGCAGCACCAGCAGCAGTCGCTCGGCACCGGGATCGAGCAGCAGCGCGCGCGCATCGGCGAAGGCGATGCCTGCCGCTTGCGCCAGCACCGCCAGGAACAACGCTACGTGCCGGTCGCGCAGCGCCTCCAGCAACACGCGGGCACGTTCGCGCGGCTCGGGGGCGATCGCCGCGGCGAGGCGGAGCGCCACCGCTTCCACCTGCTCCTCGGCGCAGTGCTCGGCCAGCGCGCATTCCGCCGCGACCGCGGCGCAGAGCGCCTCGTCCAGTGCCACGCCCGCCAGGGTTCCCGCTTGCTCGCGCATGGCGGATGCAACCCACCAAAGCAGCCGGTGGTGCAAGGTTAACGGCAGCCGCCACCGTCCCGCTTCAGGACTCCGCGCGCGGCTCTCGGCGAGCAGCAACGCGCGGGCGGCCTCCGACAGTTCGGGCGCCGGGTGTTCGGCGAGGCGGCCGAGCAGACTGGGGCGCGCCGGATGTTCGGCCGCGCGATGGGGCAGGCCGGCCGCAAGCTGGTCGATGCGGATGCGGGCGAGCAGCTCGTCGACCAGCGCCCGGTCGGCCGCCAGCCCGGCGGTGTGCAGCAGCGGCAGCGTCGGGCCGATGCCGGGGAAGCCCTCCGGCACCACCGCGCGGCGCAGGCCGGCCTCGATGGCGCCGATGATCTGTTCGAGCGCGATCAGCATCGCGGTGCGGGTCCGCTCGTCGAGACGCAGGCTTTCGGGGATCGCCAGGTCGCGTGCGGTCGCCGCGCCGAGCGCGCGTTCGTGCGCCGCCGCTGCCGCTGCGCGCGCCAGCAGATCCTGGGCGTCGATGGCCGGGCCACCACGCGGTTCGGGAGCGCCCTGCGCCATGTATCAGGTACATAGCGCAGCCAGCTTAATCGGAGGCTAAGACTTGCCGCGCAAGCTTTCGATTGCCGCGGTTAGCGTCGCGAACCCGTAGACCGTCACCGCCGCCAGCCCCAGCGTCGCATGGCCGACCAGCGCGAAGGAGGTGAAGACGAGCATCTGCGCCGCCGCGTTCGCCCACCAGCGCCGGCGCGGCACGGGTACGCGCTCGGCGAGCAGTTGCAGCCCCACGCCGCCCGCCGCGAGCAGCAGCGGCGTCGCGTTGCCGATCGCGCGGAACTCGCGCCAGCCGCCGGCCGCGAGCAGCAGCACGAACAGCCCAAGGATCGCGACTTCGATCTGCCGTGCGCGCGGCTCCTCGCCGCGTAGCGCCGCGTGCGAGGCGGCGGTGGCGAACGCCAGGGTCGCGAGCAGCGCCACCAGCGCGCCGATCCCTTCCCAGCCCGCCAGCACGGTGAGCAAGGCGGCGACCGACACCACCCCGCCAAGCGCCACCGGGGCCCAGTCGGGGATGTTGCGCGCCATCATCTGCGGCAGCACGAGCCGCGCGGCGCGGCTGAACACCCAGCGATCGGCCCAGAGCGTGCGGCGATCACTCAGCGCCACCAGCACCGCGTCGTTGCGCGCCGCCAGCCCCTCGCCGCTCCGCTCCACCGCATGGCCGGCGCGCGCCCAGCCCGGCGCCAGCGGCACCTGCAGCGCGCCCGATTGCGCCGCGACGCGGAGCAGCGCCGACTGGAAATCGTAGTCCTCCGGCATGTTGGCGATGTGCGCCAGGTGCCGCGTCTCGATCCGCGCGATCCCCGCCCAGCAATGCCGCATGTCGAGCCGCTCGATCGCGGCGGGCGATTCGGAATCGTCGGTCACCAGCAGCGCGGCATGCGGCTCGGCGGCCATCCGCTCCATCACCGGATCGATGGTGACGAGCCCGTCGGCCAGCACCAGCACATCGGCGTCGCGCAGCACCTTCTCGGCGGCCTCCTCGGCCGAGCGGACGATGTCGATCTTCAGCCGCCCGCGCCCCGCGCGCTCGATCGCGCCGAGGAACTGCGGGGTCACCTTGCCGACCGCGACCAGCACCTGCTCGGCACCAATGCCCGCGAGCAGGCGGATCTGGTATTCGAGCAGCGTCATGCCGCCGAACGGCAGGCTGGCGACCAGCGTGCCGGGACGGTCCTGCGCCTCCTCCACCGCGAAGATCAGCCCGCACAGCGCGCGTTCGGGTGCCACCATCGAGCCCTCCATCAGTAGAGCAGGTGCGGCTGGCGTGCCGCGATCCACGCCGCTTCGTCGGGCAGGGTCAGCGCATCGAGATCGGCCGGGGTGGCGGCGGCATCGTCGACCCACTCCCGCAGGCCGGGGCCGCCGTTGATCACGTCGATCGCCAGCTTGTCGAACACATATTCGTACGGGAAGTCGCGCCAGAGGTCATAGTCGGAATAGAGCGCGCGGATCGCCTTGAAGGCCAGCGCCTGCACTCGCCAGGGGCGGAAGGCCTGGTGGTCATAGCTCGGCCCCTCGGCGTGGAGGAACACGCCCGCGCAAAGCTGGCCGACATGCTTGTGGAAGGTCGGCTGGAACCACATGCCGCGCAGGGTGCAACCGGCGAGCCAGTCGGGCGCAAGGCGCCGCATCTCGGCGATCACCGCGCGCGCATCGATGTCGGGCGCGCCGAACAGTTCGAGCGGGCGCGTGGTGCCGCGGCCCTCGGACAGCGTCGTCCCTTCGAGCATCACCGTGCCGGCATAGGCACGCGCCATGTTGACGTTGGCCGCATTGGGGCTCGGGTTGATCCACGGGCGCTCGGCCGGCCAGCCATAGCCGGGTGCCGCCTCGGGCTGCCAGCCCTGCATCGCGATCACGCGAAACTCCACGTCGAGGCCATAGTGCGCGATGAACCAGTGGCCGAGCTCGCCCATCGTCATGCCATGGCGCATCGGCATCGGACCCGCGCCGACGAAACTTTCCCAACCCGGCAGCAGCGTCAGCCCCTCGACGGGGCGGCCGGCGGGATTGGGGCGATCGAGCACCCAGACCGCCTTGCCGTGCTTCGCCGCGGCTTCCAGCACATAGAGCAGCGTCGTCACGAAGGTGTAGATGCGGCAGCCGACATCCTGCAGGTCGACCAGCATCACGTCGAACGTGGCCATCGACGCGTCGGTCGGCCGGCGCACCTCGCCGTACAGGCTGAACACCGGCACGCCGTAGCGCGGATCGGTGAAGTCCGGCGACTCCATCATGTTATCCTGCAGGTCCCCGCGCACGCCATGCTGGGGCCCGAACACCGCCGAGATGTTGACGCCCGCCGCGACCAGCGCGTCGAGGCTGTGGGTCAGGTCCGCGGTGACCGAGGCGGGATGGGCGAGCAGCGCCACGCGCTTGCCCTGCAGGGCCGCGCGCAGATCCGGTTCGGCGAGGAGGCGATCGATTCCGAAGAGCATGTCAGTCTGCTGGCGGCAGTTGGGCGACAAAGCAATCGGGATCGTGGAAATCCGGCGCATCCCCGCCATGACGCAGCGCCCAATAGGATTTGGTACCGTCCGTCTCCTCGATCACGGCGGTGATGCCGAGGCGGAGCGGGCCCGTGCCGGCATCCGGCAGGTGGATGGCCACCAGCGTCGCATCCTCGCCCTGGCGAGCCTCTATTCGCGGGGGCGCGCGCATCGGAAGCGCCGCCATTCCCGTTCGCCGCGCCACGAACGCATAGGCCGCCCATGCACCGGACGGCGAGAAATTATACTCGCGATACGCCTCGCCTGCGTCCCCGACGAAGAGCTCCATGCAGGTCGTTCGCCACAGCCCGTCGGTGCGCTCCTGCCCTGCGCCCGGAGCGAGCAGCAGCGCGCCCGGCGCACCTGCGATGGTGTAGCGCAGGTTCAGCGCGGCACCGTCGCGCCGCAAGGTGCACGCCACGGTCGCGATCGAGCGCGGCGGTGTTGTCGGGTGGGGCAGCAACAGAACGTCCATGGCCCAGCCTAGCGCGGGAACACCGCCGGTGTCAGCCGCCTCGCTGGGGAACCGCCGGGACGGCAGCGGTTGTCGGGCACCCGAGGTTGTATTGCACGTCCCACGACTCCGCTGGATCGGACACGGTAACCATCCCTTCTGGCACGCCTCGCGTCGCGCCGGAGCCGTGCATGCCGCAACCGTCCTGCTGGCAGGTCCACACCTCGCCGCCGTCACCAACGGCGTTGATCGTGACGGTCTGGTCGCGGGGCAAAAAGGACGTAGCGGGCACGAGGTCGAACCCATCGCGCTTCTGGCGCATCGCATGCAGGTTCCCGACCAGCACGAGCACCAGGCCGTTCGGCGCCGGCACCGCATGCTGCCACGCCTGCGCCATCCCGGCATCCCAGCTCTTGCCGTCGGCGACGTCGGCCGCGTCCGAAGCGACCACAGCCTGGATCCGGCCAGCCTGCTTCAGCCGGCGCAATTGTTCGAACAGCCGCAGAAATGCGACACTGCTGCGGCCATCCTGAAAATCGCGATGCCAGAACGGCATGGCGAGCAGTGCCGTGCGGGCCGCCGCGGAACCGTCCGATCGCATCCAGGCATCGATCACGGGCTGGGTGTCCGCATCATACTCCAATGCGACGGTGACCGGCCGCCCGCTCTCGGCTGCCAGGCAGGCGAGATTGGCAAGCGCGGCCGGCGTCTCGTTGGTCCCATGCACTTCGCCGACGACCACATATCGAGTGCTCGGCGCCCAAAGGCGATCAGCACCGGGCACCGGATGGCAATCGGCCGCGCCAAGGAAGAGGAACGGCAGCAGGAAAGACGTGATCATATAACGTACCCCCCAATAGGCCGAAACTATGCCTTTCATGCCGTACCCGCAACGCACTTGTCGCGGTCCGATTGGCGCCATGGTAGCGCAACGAAACCGTCCTAGAGCCGCAGCCATGAAGTTCCTCCACACCTTCCACCTCGCCGCCTATTGCGACACGCTCCTCAGCTATGCGCTGGCGCTGATCCTCGGCGCCGCGATCGGCGCGGAGCGGCAGTTCCGCCAGCGCACCGCCGGCCTGCGCACCAACGCGCTGGTCGCGCTCGGCTCGGCGGCGTTCGTCGATCTCGCCCAGCGCATAGCCGGCGATCTCGAAGCGGTGCGGGTGATCTCCTACGTCGTCTCGGGCATCGGCTTTCTCGGCGCGGGCGTGATCATGAAGGAGGGGATGAACGTCCGCGGCCTCAACACCGCGGCGACGCTCTGGTGCTCGGCGGCGGTCGGCGCGTGTGCGGGCAGCGACATGGCAGCGGAGGCGGCGACGCTCGCGGTGTTCGTCATCGCCGGCAACACGCTGCTGCGGCCGGTGGTCAACGCCATCAACCGGGTGCCCCTTGCCGGCGGCCAGGTGGAGGCGACCTATTTCGTCACGCTCACCACCGTGCCGGCCGAGGTCGACCGGCTGCGCGACCTGCTGACCGATCATCTGGAGCTGATGCGCTATCCCGTCGCCGAGATCGAGACGATCGAGCGCCCAGACGACCGGATCGAGCTGCGCGCCCGGCTCGTCTCCACCGCTGCACTCGATGCCGAGCTGGACAGCATCATCGCGCATCTCGCCAAGCGTCACGACGTGCAGCATGCCAGCTGGGAATTGCAGACGCAGGACTGAGCGGCCCGGGGATGACGCGGGCGCGCGCATTGGCTATGCGCGCTCGCATCATGACCGAATACAGCTCCGATCTGCTCCGCCTGCTCGCCTCGCGCGGGTATATCCACCAGGTGACCGACGCCGCGGGCCTCGACGCGCTCGCCGCCAAGCAGATCGTGCCCGGCTATATCGGCTTCGATCCCACCGCGCCCTCGCTCCATGTCGGCAGCCTGGTGCAGATCATGCTGCTCCGCCGCCTCCAGCAGGCGGGCCACAAGCCGATCGTGCTGATGGGCGGCGGTACCGGCAAGATCGGCGACCCGAGCTTCAAGGACGAAGCCCGCAAGATGCTGACGCTCGACACGATCAGCAGCAACATCGCCTCGATCAAGACGGTGTTCGAGAATTTCCTGACCTTCGGCGACGGGCCCAGCGACGCGGTGATGGTCGACAATGCCGAGTGGCTCGACAAGCTCGAATATATCCCGTTCCTGCGCGACATCGGCCGCCATTTCTCGATCAACCGGATGCTGAGCTTCGATTCGGTGAAGCTGCGGCTCGATCGCGAGCAGTCGCTGAGCTTCCTCGAGTTCAACTACATGATCCTCCAGGGCTATGACTTCCTGGAGCTGTCGCGGCGCGCGGACTGCCGGCTGCAGATGGGCGGATCGGACCAGTGGGGCAACATCGTCAACGGGATCGAGCTGTCGCGGCGCGTCGACGGCACCGAGGTGTACGGCGTCACCACGCCGCTGATCACCACGGCGGACGGCGGCAAGATGGGCAAGACCATGTCGGGCGCGGTGTGGCTGAACCCGGAACAGCTGCCGCATTACGACTATTGGCAGTTCTGGCGGAACACCGACGATCGCGACGTCGGCCGCTTCCTGCGCCTGTTCACCGACCTGCCGCTCGACGAGATCGCCCGGCTCGAAGCGCTGGAAGGCGCGGAGATCAACGAGGCGAAGAAAATCCTCGCCAACGAAGCGACCGCCATGTGCCGCGGCCGCGCGGCAGCCGAGGAAGCCGCCGAGACCGCGCGCAAGACCTTCGAGGAAGGGGCGGCCGGCGGCGCACTGCCGACGCTGGCGGTCAGCGGCGGCAGCATCAGCGTGGTCGATGCGCTGGTCGGCCTGGGCTTCTGCGCGTCGAAAGGCGAAGCGCGGCGGCTGATCAAGGGCGGCGGCGCGCGCGTCGAGGGCGAGAAGATCGACGACGAGGCCGCGACGATCGCCGTTTCTGGCGAGGTCCGCCTCTCGGCCGGCAAGAAGCATCACGGGCTGCTGACGCCGCAGGGCTGAGGCCGATCGACGCGGGAGCCCCCCTCTCCACATACGTCATCCCGGCGAAAGCCGGGATCCATTCGCACCTCGGGATCAGCAGGAGCGGTGACGTAGACCCCAATGGATCCCGGCTTCCGCAGGGATGACGGGCTGGCGAGGGCGGCAAGCTTCTGGCATCGCGCTGGTTTCGACACCGTTAACCGGCTTCGTTCGGCACCTGTTCACTGCCCCAGGTTACCGTGTTTGCGGTCCTCCAGTGTGTGGAGAGGGGCGTGTGAGCGTGACGGGTGCCAAGCTGGCGAGCGCCGACGATCGTCTGGTGCATCGCGACGAAGTCGAGCATCGCACCCGTGCGGTGGGCCCCGACGCGCGCGCCGCTGCCTTCCTGGTCGTCAACGTCTCGCCGCAGGGGCTGATGGCGCGCTGCGAGGCGCCGTTCGAGGCCGGGGACCTGCTCCGCATCCAGCTGCCGATCCTCGGCGACACCGGCGCGGAGGTGCGCTGGGTGCTCGGCGGCCGGATCGGCTGCCAGTTCCTCCAGCCGATCGCCGACGCCGACTATGTACCGGTCGTCACCGCGATGCGCACCCGCTGATCAGCCCGCGCGGAGCAGCCCCACCGCTGCATCGCGCTCGAACAGGTATAGCGCCACCCGCGCCGCCTGCCCCCGCTCGCCCTTGAGCCCGCCGTCGCGATCGACCAGCAGCCGCGCGTCGCCATTGGCCGCGGGCAGCAGCGCGCCGAGCATGTCCGGTTCCGCCAAGCGGAACTGCATGTCGCCCGATTGCCGCGTGCCGAGAAGTTCGCCCGCGCCGCGCAGCCGCAGGTCTTCCTCGGCAATGCGGAAGCCGTCATTGCTCTCGCGCATCAGTGCCAGCCGCGCGCGCGCCGTCTCGCTCGGGTAATTGCCGCGCAGCAGCACGCAGACCGAGCGTCCTCCGCCCCGCCCGACCCGGCCGCGCAGCTGGTGGAGCTGGGCCAGGCCGAAGCGATCGGCATGCTCGATCACGATCAGCGTCGCATTGGGTACGTCGACGCCGACCTCGATCACCGTCGTCGCAACCAGCACGCCCAGTTCGCCGGCGGAGAAGCGCGCCATTACCGCGTCCTTCTCCGGCCCCTTCATCCGGCCATGGATCAGCCCGACCTTGTCGCCGAAATGCGCCTGCAGCTCGGCCGCGCGCGCTTCCGCTGCGGCGAGGTCGCTCTTCTCGCTCTCCTCGACCAGCGGGCACACCCAATAGGCCTGCCCGCCCCCCGCGAGGTGCCGCCCGAGCCCGCCCACGACTTCACCCAGCCGCTCCTCGGAGATCACGCTGGTCTCGATCGGCTGGCGCCCCGGCGGCATCTCGTCGAGCCGGCTGACGTCCATCTCGCCATATTGGGCAAGCGTCAGCGTGCGCGGGATCGGCGTGGCGGTCATCACCAGCAGGTGCGGCGGGCGCTCCGCTTTCGCCTGCAGCATCATCCGCTGCGCGACGCCGAAGCGATGCTGCTCGTCGACCACCACCAGGCCGAGGTCGCGATAGGTCACGCCCTCCTGGAAGATCGCGTGCGTGCCGATCAGGATGTCGATCTTGCCCGCGGCCAGCCCCATCAGCGTCGCCTCGCGGGCCTTGCCCTTGTCGCGGCCGGTGAGGATCGCGACGTTGACGCCGAGCGGGGTAAGCGTGCGGCTGAGCGTCTCGTAATGCTGGCGCGCGAGGATCTCGGTCGGCGCCAGCAGCGCGCCCTGCGCACCGGCTTCCGCCGCGATCAGCAGCGCCATGGTGGCCACCAGCGTCTTGCCCGAGCCGACATCGCCCTGCAGCATCCGCAGCATCGGCTGGGTCTGCGCCATGTCGCCTTCGATCTCGGCAATGGTGCGGCTCTGCGCGCCGGTGGGAGCGTAGGGCAGCTTCAGCTTGTCGCGCAGCCGGCCGTCGCCGGCAAGCGGACGCCCCCGTTTCGCCCGCGCCTCGCCGCGGACCAGCAGAAGCGCGAGCTGGTTGGCGAACACCTCGTCATAGGCGAGCCGCTCGCGTGCCTTGGCATCGGCGGGATCGGCATGGATGCGCGCGATCGCCTCGCGCCAGTCGGGCCAGCCCTTCTGCGCCTTGAGGCTGGGTTCGATCCATTCGAGGAGTTCGGGCGCACGCTCGATCGCCTGCGCGGCCAGGGCGGCGATGCGTCTGGAGGTGATGCCTTCGGAGCAGGGATAGATCGCCTCGCGCCCGCCGACGCTTTCGACCTGGTCGAGCGGCAGCACATGGTCCGGATGGACCATCTGCAATTCCTGCCCATAATGTTCGAGCTTGCCCGAGACCCAGCGCGGCTCGTTCAACGGCAGCAACTTCTTGGCCCAGCCGGAGCTTCCGCCGAAATAGACGAGGGAGACGTGATTGCCCTTGGCGTCGACCGCCTGCACCCGCGCCGGCGAGCGTGCGCCGCCGCCGAAGCGATATTGCACGGGCGTGAGCGTGATCGCGATCACCTTGCCCGAATCGGCCATGTCGAGTTCGTCGCGGGGGAGTCGATCGACGAATCCGGTCGGCAGGTGGAAGGCGACATCGACCACCCGCGCCAGCCCCAGCTTCTCCATCGGCTTGGCCAGCGCCGGGCCGATGCCCTTCAGCGCAGTGACTTCGGCGAACAATGGGTTGAGGAGCTCGGGACGCATCGCCCCGCCCTATCGTGCGGCGGGGCGGCTGACAAATGGCGCTGCACCGGCGGCAGCGCCCTTGTCGTGGTTCAGGCGTTGAGGAAGATGGGGCTGTGGCTGGCGAGCGCGGCCTCGATCGCCTTCACGACTTCCGGCACCGACGAACCGATCACGACTTCATGATCCTTGCCGAACGAGATGACGCCCACGTCCTCGCCCGCCATGTTGATCGTGGTGACCGTGCGTACCGCCGCGATGTTGACGATCATCGGCTCGCCATTGATCGCCTTCAGCATCACGAAACGCAGCTTGTTGGTCAAAGTGTCGCTCATCGTACCCTAGCCTTTTAACCCCAAAGAGACGCCGACCCTATCTGCCTTCGGTTAACAAGCCTTCCACACCACTACCCGGAAGACCACGCTGGCCTTTCGGTAGCGGCATCCCTATCTGCCGGGCTCGTGATCAACCGCGTGTCGGCCGCGCCCTGGCGTGCAGCCGTGCGCCTGCCGTTGGGAAAGCCCGCCATGGACCGAGAAACCCGCCTCAAGCGCCTCCGCTTCCGCAGCTGGCACCGCGGCACCAAGGAAGCCGATCTGCTGATCGGCGGCTTCTTCGACCAGCATGGCGAGCGCTGGAACGACGAAGAGATCACGCTGTTCGAGACGCTGCTGGAAGAGCAGGACGTCGACATCATGGCCTGGGCGATGGGAACCGACACCGCGCCGGAGCGCTACCGTGGCACGATCCTGGATGCGCTGAAGACCCTGAATTACGTGCCAATTTCCAAGTGACCCTCCGGATCTCCTAGCCTGCCCGCACCCCGTGCGGACGCGGAGATCGAGCCGACCGAGACCCCATGCCCGACCTGAAGACGATCCTCTCCGCCAAGCACCCGCTGACCCTCGCCGGCGTGCCTAGCGGCTTCCTGCCTTGGATGCTGGCCGATGTCGCGCGCGCCAGCCGGATGGCGGTGTTCGTCGCCGCCGACGAGGCGGGCATGCGCGCGGTGGCGAGCACCGCCACCTTCTTCGCGCCCGAGCTGGAGGTCCTCAGCTATCCCGCCTGGGACTGCCTTCCCTATGACCGCGCCAGCCCCACGCTGCGGGTGATGGCCGAGCGCCTGGCCACCCTCCACGCACTCCAGGGCAAGAGCGACAAGCCCCGCCTCCTCGTCACCACGGTCAACGCCGCGACCCAGCGCACGCTCACGCCGTTCCGCATCCGCCAACTGGTCGCGCGACTCGCCCCCGGCGAGCGCATCGGCCTCGACAAGCTCGCCTATCTGCTCCAGGCGAACGGCTATGTCCGTGTCGAGACGGTCAACGACCATGGCGAGTTCGCGGTGCGCGGCGGCCTGGTCGACCTGTTCCCCAGCGGTGCCGAACAGGCGCTACGACTCGATTTCTTCGGCGACGAGATCGAGAGCGTCCGCACCTTCGATCCGCAGGACCAGCGCACCACCGGACGCGTCGACGGCTTCACCCTGCTGCCCGCCAGCGAGGCGCTGCTCGACGAGGAAAGCATCAAGCGCTTCCGCAGCGGCTATCGCGACCGCTTCGGCGCGACCGCCACCGGCGACCCGCTCTACCAGGCTATCAGCGAGGGCCGTCGCCTCGCCGGCATGGAGCATTGGCTGCCGCTGTTCGAGGAACGGCTGGAGACGCTGTTCGACCACCTGCCCGACCATGCGGTGATCGTCCGCGACAGCGGCGCGCCGGCTGCCGCCGAGCAGCGCTTCGAGGCGATCAAGGACTATCAGGACAACCGCATCCGTGCGCAGTCGGCCGATCCGGGTAGCTACCGCCCGCTCAAGGCCGGCGACCTCTATCTGCTCGCCAAGGAATGGCAGGCCCGGATCGACGACGCGCCGATGCACTTGGCAACGCCGTTTCACGAGCCGGAGTCGGACCGCGTCGTCGAGTTCGGCGTCGACGGCCCGCGTGACTTCGCGCCCGAGCGCGCCGCCGCCAGCAACGTCTACGAAGCGGTGGTCGCGCACCTCAAGGCGGTGCGGGCGCAGGGCAAGAAGCCGGTACTCGCCAGCTATTCGATCGGCGCGCGCGAACGGCTGAAGGGCCTGCTTGAAGATCACGGCCTCACCGGCGCGGTGCCGGTGGACGGCTGGCAGCCGGCGCTCGGCGCCGCCAATCCGAACGGCAGCGGGCTGCAGGTGGCGCTGCTGGTGCTGCCGCTCGACCATGGCTTCACCACGCCGGACGTGGCGGTGCTCACCGAGCAGGACATGCTCGGCGACCGGCTCGTCCGCCGCGCCAAGCGCCGCAAGAACACCGACGCCTTCCTCCATGAACTGGCGACGCTCTCGCCCGGCGACCTCGTCGTCCACCTCGACCACGGCATCGGCCGCTACGAGGGGCTGACCCAGATCCCGGTGCAGAAGGCGCCGCACGATTGCGTCGCGCTCGAATATGCCGGCGGCGACAAGCTCTACGTGCCCGTCGAGAATCTCGAAGTGCTGAGCCGCTACGGCTCGGGCGAGGAAGGCGCGACCCTCGACCGCCTCGGCGGCGAAGCCTGGCAGCGCCGCAAGGCGCGGATGAAGGAGCGGATCCGCGAGATTGCGGGCGAACTCATCGCCACCGCGGCCCTGCGCGCAACCCGCGGCGCCGAGATCGCCGAGCCCGATCATGGCGGCTACCCGGCCTTCGTCGACCGCTTCCCCTTCGAGGAGACCGACGACCAGGATCGCGCGATCGGCGACGTGCTGGGCGACCTTGCCGCCGGGCGCCCGATGGACCGGCTCATCGTCGGCGATGTCGGCTTCGGCAAGACCGAGGTCGCGCTGCGTGCCGCCTTCGTCGCGGCGATGGCGGGCATGCAGGTGGCGGTGGTGTGCCCCACCACCCTGCTCGCCCGCCAGCACTACAACAACTTCAAGACCCGCTTCGAAGGCTTCCCGCTCGAGATCGGCCGCCTCTCGCGCCTGGTCACCGCGGGCGAGACCAAGAAGGTGAAGGACGGTCTCGCCGCGGGCACGATCGACATCGTCGTCGGCACGCACGCGGTGCTGGCGAAGAATATCGACTTCAAGCGGCTCGGCCTCGTCATCGTCGACGAGGAGCAGCGCTTCGGGGTCACCCACAAGGAGCGGCTGAAGGCGCTCAAGACCGACGTCCACGTCCTCACCCTTACCGCCACCCCGATCCCACGCACGCTGCAGATGGCGATGAGCGGGCTGCGCGAGCTGTCGGTGATCCAGACCCCGCCGGTCGATCGCCTCGCCGTGCGCACCTATGTGATGCCCTGGGATCCGGTGGTGCTGCGCGAGGCCTTGCTGCGCGAACATTATCGCGGCGGGCAGAGCTATTTCGTCACCCCGCGGATTGCCGACCTGCCCGAGATCGAGGAATTCCTCCGCAACGAGGTGCCCGAGGTCCGCTATGTCGTCGCGCATGGCCAGATGGCGCCGACCGAGGTCGAGGAGCGGATCTCCGCCTTCTACGACCGCAAGTTCGAGGTGCTGGTCTCGACCACCATCGTCGAGAGCGGGCTCGACATCCCGAGCGCCAACACGCTGATCATCAACCGCGCGGACAAGTTCGGCCTGGCGCAGCTATACCAGCTGCGCGGCCGCGTCGGCCGGGCCAAGACGCGTGCCTATGCCTATATGACCACCCCGCCCCAGCGGCAGATGACCGAGGCGGCGGAAAAGAGGCTCAAGGTCCTGTCCGACCTGGAAAGCCTGGGCGCCGGCTTCCAGCTCGCCAGCCACGATCTCGACATTCGCGGCGCGGGCAATCTGCTCGGCGACGAGCAGTCGGGCCACATCAAGGAAGTCGGCTACGAACTCTATCAGTCGATGCTGGAAGAGGCGATCATGGACGCCAAGGCCGGTGGCATCCGCGACGACGCGCGGCCGAAGGATCTGTCGCCGCAGATCACCGTCGACGCGCCGATCCTCATCCCCGAGGACTATGTCCCCGATCTCGACCTGCGCATGGGCCTGTACCGCCGTCTCAACGAGATCGAGGATACCGACGGCATCGAAAGCTTCGCCGCCGAGCTGATCGACCGCTTCGGCAAGCTGCCCGAGGCGACCGACAATCTGCTGCGGCTGATCGAGACCAAGCTCAACGCCAAGAAGGCGTGCATCGCCAAGCTCGACCTCGGGCCCAAGGGCGCGCTGGTCTCGTTCCACAACGACAACTTCCCCAACCCCGCGGCGCTCATTGCCTATGTGGAGAAGCTGGGCGAGACGGCGCGGCTGCGGCCGGACATGAAGCTGGTGATCAACCGCGCCTGGGCGAACCCGGCGGCGCGGCTGCACGGCGCGCTGCAGCTCTCCCGCGGGCTGGCACGCGCCGCGGGCTGAGCCGGCTCAGCTGCTGTGATCGGCGACGATCTTCCACCCGCCGGCTTCGTGATGCAGCACGACGCTGGTGGGCCCGGACGCGCTGTGCCCGTCCGGATAGCGCAGCGTATAGCGGCCGATGTACAGCGCATAATCGCGCCCGAGCGGGCGATAGTCGAGCCGCTCGATCGTCAGCGTGCCGCGCTTGGCGGGATCGGCGAAGTCGTATTTGGCCTGATAGCGGACCTTCATCGCGGCCTTGCCGCGCACCAGCCCCTCGCCTGCGACGAAGCTGGTCGTCGGATCGTCCGAATAGACTTGCATGAAGCGATCAATATCGCCCGCGTTCCAGCCGGCAACGCTCTGCGCCATTGCGCTATCGACTGCGCCCGCTTCCGGATCCGCGCCGATCAGTAGAAGTGCCATCAGCATCCGCGTTCCCTTTCATTCTTGAAACCTGCTATCCTGTTCCGCGCCTTCATCGTTGCACACCTGCCGAAGCCACCGTTCGCCACCATAAGCAGCGACAACTACGCCGGATTCATCTTCTCGAAACGGCCGCGAATGCCGGCGCCCACCGGTATTCTACTTAGCCGCACCACCTGTCCCTTGGGACATACTATGATGCCTAGGATTGGCTTGCCGCATGCCCGGCAGCCGCGTTGGCAGGTCAGGAAAGGATGCGCCCCGTGCCCGAACAAATGAAGTCGCGGCTCAGCTTCATGGAGATGGACGAGGCCCAGCGCAACACGCTGCGCGCCACCCAGCCATGGGTCGAGGCGACGCTGGGCGACGCGCTCGACCGCTTCTATGCGCGCGCCTCGGCCACGCCCGAGACGGCCCGCTTCTTCCGCGATCAGGCGCACATGCGGCACGCAAAGGCTGCCCAGGAAAAGCATTGGGCACGCATCGCCGCCGGCGAGTTCAACCACGACTACCACGCCAGCGCCCGCCGCATCGGCGCCACCCATGCCCATATCGGGCTGGAGCCGCGCTGGTATGTCGGCAGCTATGCGATCGTGCTGCAGGGGCTGATTTCCGGTGTCCACCGTTTCAACAACCCGCTGAAGCGCCTGCTGCGCCTGTTCCGCGGGCCGAGCACCGAAAAGGCGACGATCGCGCTGGTCAAAGCGGCGCTGCTCGACATGGAAGTGTCGCTGTCGATCTATTTCGAGGAGGCCCAGGCCGAGCGCAACGTGGCCATCACCGCATTCGAGAACGCCCTCACCGCGCTGGCGGAGGGCGACCTCACTAACGAGCTGAGCGGCCTGCCGTCGAGCTTCGCCGCGCTCGAGAAGAGCTACAACAAGACGCTGGACCGCATCCGCGAGATGATCGCGTCGGTCAGCGACGGCACGATGCGGATCCGCTCGGGCATCAACGAGATCTCGCAGGCGGCCGAAGACCTGTCGCGCCGCACCCAGGGCAATGCCGCGAGCCTGGAAGAGACCACCGCCGCCGTCTCGCAGATGGATGCGCGCTTCCGCTCGACCGCCGAGGCGTCGCGCCACACCGTCGCGCGTGCCGACCAGGCGCTCAGCACCGTCAGCCAGGGCCGCGCGATCGCCGACGAGGCCTCGCAGGCAATGGGCCGCGTGTCCGAAGCCGCAAAGGGCACCGACAGCGTGATCGAGGGCCTCGACAAGATCGCCTTCCAGACCCGCGTGCTTGCGATGAACGCCGCGGTCGAGGCGGGCCGTGCCGGCGAAGCGGGCCGCGGCTTCGCCGTCGTCGCCGATCTCGTCTCGGCGCTGGCGATGCGGGCCGAGGAAGAAGCCGGCCGCGCCCGCGAACAGCTCACCATGACCCAGGCCGAGATCGTCACCGCGGTGGACGCGGTGCAGAAGGTCGACGGTGCGCTCGCCAATATCTCGGGCGACGTCGGCCAGGTCCACGACCTGCTCGGCAGCATGGCCAAGGACAATGGCGCCCAGTCGACCGCTATCAGCGAAATCTCCAACGCGGTGGGCGCGATGGACCGTGCAACCCAGCAGAACGCCGCGATGGTCGAGGAAACTTCGGCGGCCGCGCAGAACCTCGCCAACGAGGTGAGCGATCTCGCCAACCTCGCCGCGCAATTCCGCACCGAGAAGGCCGGATCGCGCTTCGGCGGCTATCGCCCGCTGCCGCCTGCGGCCGTTCCCGCCCTTACCCGCCCCGACCTTTGAGGGCCGCGCCGGCGCTCACCAGTCGCGCACCAGCGCGGCGAGCGCCGGCACGTCGATCGGCGGCGAGCACAGGAAGCCCTGGAAATACTGGCAGCCTTCCTTGGCGAGCAGGTCCAGCGCCGCCTCGGTCTCGACCCCTTCCGCCACCACTGCCAGCCCCAGCGACCGCGCCATGTCGATCACGCCGCGCACCACGATCCGGTCGCGCGGCGAGCCGGTGATCTCGTTGGACAGCTTCTTGTCGATCTTGAGATAGTCGAGCGGCAGCGCCTTGAGATAGGCGAGGCTCGAATAGCCGGTGCCGAAATCGTCGATCGCAACCCGGCACCCCGCCGTGCGCAGGCCGGAGAGCAGCGCCGCCGCCTCGCTCAGATCCGCCATGATGCCGCTTTCGGTGATCTCCAGCGTCAGCCGCTGGCGGGGGAAGCCGGTGGCATCCACCCAGCGCAGCAGGCTCTCGCCGAAGCCCGGCCGCCCGACATCGCCGGCGGTGACATTGATCGACAGCCGCAGGCTGCTCAACGACCGCGGCCAATGCGCGGCGATGGTCAACGCGCGTCGCTGGACATGCTCGCTCAGAACCCCCACCAGCCCGGCCCGCTCGGCGGCGGCGAACAGCGGCTCGGCGCCGATCTCGCCATGCTGGGGATGCTGCCAGCGCGCGAGCGCCTCGACCCCGGTGATCTGCCCGGTGGCGACCGCGACCTGCGGCTGGAACAGTACGCCGATCTCGCCCCGCTCGATCCCGCGGCGCAAGTCACCGATCAGCGACTCGATCGAAGGTCCGCTCCCCGGCCGTGCCACGCCTTCGCCGAGCAGCGTCTCGCTCGCCCGCCGCAACAGGCTCGCGGCACCATCCCCGGCGACGCTCTCGGTGAGCACCACCTTGGCGCCGAGATGGACCAGCTCGCCCGCCGCGACGAAGGGCCGCGCCAGCGCCTCCTCGATCTTTCGGGCTGCGGTCCGCAGCGCCGACGTGCCCGGGTCCACCGCCGCCGCGAGGAAATCCGATCCGCCGATCCGCGCGACGACCACGTCGGCGCCCAGCGTCTCGCGTGCCGCCTCCGCCACCCGTCGCGAGACGCTGCGCAGCAGTTCGTCGCCTGCCGGGCGGCCATAGGCGGTGTTGATCGTATCGAAGCGGGTAAGGCCCACCAATACCAGGCCGATCCGCTGACCCTTCTCCATCGCGCGGTCGATCCAGCGCCGCGCGCTGGGGGCGTCGCGGGCACCGGTCAGCACGTCGCGCACCGCCGCGCCGGCATCAGGGGTCATCCCCAGCGGCTCGACCAGCGCGTCGATCTGGCCGGTCTCGGCGTCATATTGCAGATGCTGCACCACCCGGCCCTTGCCGGGCAGGTCGTGCGCGAAGGCGGTCGAGCCTGCCTCGCGCAGCCGCCGCAGCGCCGCCCAGGCGAGCCGCCGGTCGGACAGCGCTAGCCGCCCGAACAGCGCGCGCGGCCCCGGCGCCTCGGGCAGGTCGAGCAACTGGGCCAGCGCGGGCGTGAGTTCGATCGAGCCCGCAGCCGGATCGAATCGCCAGCCCAGTGGATTGGAATTGCTCGTCCCCTGCCCCGCCCAGCCCGACAGCCGCTCGACATAGCGCTCGGCGAATCGGATCGCGTGGGCGATCGCGGCGGAGGACATCGGGCTGCCGAGGAAATGCGTCGCGCCCGCATCGTAGAAGCGGCCCATGTGCACGGTATCGCTCTGCGAGACGAGGATCAGCAGCGCCGCGCCGTACGCCTTGATCGTCGGTCCGAGCAACCGGGCGGCATCGAGCCCCTCGGTCATCGCACCGCGCGCGTCGATCACTGCGACCGAGGCGCCGCTCGCCAGGAAGCGCGTCTCCAGCCCCTCGCTGCGCCGCGCCGCCACCACCCGCCAGCCCCCGCCCGCGGCGGCGGCGGCGACTTCGTCGCGCTGGCGGAACGAGAGTACGAATACCGGCACCTCGGGGGCAGGCGCAGTGCCCTGGACGATCGTGAACCCTTCTTCCATGCCGACCTCGATAGCGGCTCCCTGCACACTCCGCCATCCAAGCCTTGTGCGGCGCGGGTCAACGCCTTACCTCCAGCCCCTATGGCCAGCGCCCCCGCCCTCGCGACGCCGCCCACGCTGGTCGATCGCCACAACCGCGCGATCCGCTATCTGCGTATTTCCGTCACCGATCGCTGCGATCTGCGCTGCCGCTATTGCATGGCGGAGCACATGACCTTCCTGCCGCGCGAGGCGGTGCTCAGCCTGGAGGAGCTGGCGGCGATCGCCGGGCGCTTCGTCGATCGCGGCGTGACCAAGATCCGGCTGACCGGCGGCGAGCCGCTCGTCCGCCGCAACATGATGACGCTGGTCGAGCAGCTCGGCGCGCGGATCGGCGACGGGCTCAAGGAACTTACCCTCACCACCAATGCGACGCGGCTGGCGCAATATGCGCCGCAGCTCGCTGCCGCGGGCGTCCGCCGCCTCAACGTCAGCCTCGACAGCCGCGATCCCGAGACCTTCCGCTACATCACCCGCCATGGCGACGTGGCGCAGGTATTGGACGGCATCGCCGCAGCGCAGGACGCGGGGCTGCGGGTGAAGATCAACATGGTCGCGCTGCGCGGGCTGAACGAGGACGAGATCGCACCGATGCTCGCCTGGGTCGCGGCGAACGGCATGGACCTTTCGCTGATCGAGACAATGCCGATGGGCGTGATCGACGAGGACCGCGCCGATCGCTTCCTGCCGCTGCCCGAGGTGCTGGCGCGACTGAAGGGCGAATTCGAGCTGGTCGCCGATTCGTACGACAGCGGCGGCCCGGCGCGCTACTGGCGCGTGGGGGGGACGGACAGCCGGCTGGGGCTGATCTCGCCGCTCACCAACAATTTCTGCGCAAGCTGCAACCGCGTCCGGCTCTCGACCGACGGGCGGCTGCACATGTGCCTGGGGCATGAGGATTCGGTGGATCTGAAGGCAGCGATTCGCGAAGGCGGGCTGGAGGCGGTGGACGCGGCGATCGATCGCGCGCTCGCCGCAAAGCCCGAACGCCATGATTTCCGCATCGAGGCCGGCGCCGCGCCTGCCGTCTCGCGCCACATGAGCGTCACCGGCGGATGAGCGTGGGCAAGCCGCGCGCATTGCTCGCCTCGCCCACCGCCCCGGCGCAGACCGCGGCGGAGGAATTGCGCCAGGCCTATGACTGGGTGCCCGTCGAGGAGGCCGAGGAAGTGGTCGCGCTCGGCGGCGACGGTTTCATGCTGCAGACGCTCCACGCGATGCTCGAGCGGCGGAGGCTGCTGCCGGTGTTCGGGATGAATCTCGGCACGGTCGGCTTTCTGATGAACGACTGGGGGCTGACTGGGCTCACCGAGCGGCTGGAGCGCGCCCGGCCCTTCCGCGTCGCCCCGCTGGCGATGACCGCGACGACGGTGGAGGGCGAGACCTGCGTGCTTCCCGCGATCAACGAGGCCTCGCTGCTCCGCGAGACGCGGCAGACGGCCAAGCTCGAAGTCACCATCAACGGCCGGGTCGTGATTCCCGAGCTGGTGTGCGACGGCATCCTCGTCGCGACGCCGGCGGGATCCACCGCGTACAACTTCTCCGCCCAGGGCCCGATTCTCCCGCTCGGCTCGGCGCTGCTCGCACTCACCCCGATCAGCCCCTTCCGCCCTCGCCGCTGGCGCGGCGCGATCCTGCCCGAAAAGACCCGCATCGATATCCGCGTGCTGGAGGCCGACAAGCGCCCGGTGAGCGCGGTGGCCGACCAGCGCGAAATCCGGGAAGTCTGCAGCGTCCATGTCGAGATCGACCGCATGCGCGACCTCACGCTGCTGTTCGATCCGGAGCATGCGCTGGACGACCGGATAACGATGGAACAATTTATTGCATAAAACCCCTTGCGCGTTCCGAAAACCCGGTGCTAAAGGCGCGCCTCCCGACGCGGTGACCCACCGCCGAGGGGTTGACCAGAGTGGTCCCCGATAGCTCAGCGGTAGAGCATTCGACTGTTAATCGAATGGTCGTAGGTTCGAATCCTACTCGGGGAGCCATCTGCTGTTGTCGGGACCGGTTACGACCGGTCCCGCCCCAACTTCCAATAGCAGCATCACTGATCGATCAGGATGGCAACCGTAGTTCGGTGCGTCCTACCTCGTGAGCTGACCTGGCAGCCGCTCACCTGAATCTCGGCGTCACAGGCTGCAGCATCCCTGGCCGACAAGGATCGTCCGAACGAACGCCGATACCGAAAACAGCAAAAAGGGAGACGACCGAAGTCGCCTCCCCTCACTGGTGCCGATTGGCTCAGTCCTGCGAAGTGCTGTTCATGCGGAAGATTACGACGCTGCCATATCTCTCCGCCGAGCAGGCCGGAAGGCTCGTCCAGCGCGCCGAACCGACGGTCACGTCGCCACGATACCCAATAGTAACCGAGTAGTAGCAGGTCTGCGTAACGCCATTTTCTTTGGTGATGTTGGCCTTGAAACTGAACGACCCATAGCTGTCGGAGCCGACAGTCTTGTACGTCCCGTCCTGTTGCTTGCCGGGCTGAACTGTTCCCTCGATCCGCGGGTAATAGGATCCGCTCCAGTTGATATCGGAAATCGTGACGACATACTTTGGATCGTCATTGAAGAAGCTCGGGTACAGGTAAACGCTTTGCGCAGCTGCAGGCGCGCTCCCGAACAACGCAGCGGCCGTACCCGCGACTGCAAGAACCGACATCAGCTTCTTCATATCAACCTCCCAGTTGTTGCGTAGCATTCCTATGCTCAAAATCACGTCCGAGCGATGCCGAATATATGAAGAAAATATCCTAAGTATATGATTTTATTTGATTGTAGATTTACCATTTATTAAATGATGAATCTCCAACCTGAACTATCGGACTATCCAGAGCGATCACCCCAGTGTCGCTCGAACGGAGAGTCGAATGGTTCTGCCCAGGGGGTCGAGATTTGCGGGCAGCAACGCGAAGGGCGTAGGCCGATCCGGGAATACCACCGCCGGTCGGTCATTCATCAGGTTCTCTACCGATAGATGGACACGAATCGTCGGCTTGCCGCCCGAGCGGTCCGCACTGGCCTTGAGGTTGAAGTTCGTGTCGAGCCCGAACAGGACGGGTTGGCTGTAGGTCCCATCGCGAGCGCCGCCCTGCCCGAGGACGGTCGACGCGCTCATCCAGTCGGCCCGTAGCTGAACTCCAAAGCGCGCATTTGCGACACCGGCCTGCCCGTTGAACGAGTCGCGGCCGCCTGCGCCGGGGCCGATCTGGGCAGCGCTTAGATCCAGTACCGGTCCACCTGGGGTCAGTTGCAAGCGTTCGGAGAGACGACGAGTGTAGCTCAGGTTCAACGTCCACCGCGTGCCCATTGCCGCCCCCCCGCCTCGCCGCTGGGGATGACGAAGACCGCCGGACGCGTTCGCCGCCAGGCTAAGGCTGGCGTTGCTTTGCCGGAAGGCGTTAAGCGGCCGCACGTCGATCCGGGTGAGTGTGCCGGCGACACGGACGAAACGGTCCGGAAATGCCTGCTCTAGGAGGAGGCTCGGCGAGGGCGTGAGGATAGGGTCGTCGGTCCGATTGCGCGTGTAGTAGATGGACGCTCCATAGCTAGTCCCGCCCATCCGCTGGTTGTAGTTCACACGGAGAGCGCTGCGCCTTTGCTTCGGTATGCGCAGATCGGGATTGCCGCCCCGGACCTGGACGACACGAACCGATGCCTGGGCCAGCGGGTCGAACACGAGGACATCCGAATCGATTGTCGATGGCACCAACTCCCGGTTTGCACCCACGGCCTGGTTGCCGGTGCTCCATTCCGCGCTCAGGCCATGCAGCGGCGACCAGCCGAGCGTTTGCTCATAGCCCTGCACGGCCCCGCTGCCGGTAGCGCGGGCGAATTGCGCCTGGGTGCGGATGAACACATCGCCGACCCGTCCCCACCCCGCGCCCCTTTTCAGAAGTGGGATACTGAGACCAAGTTGCGCGTCCCTCGATCGCCGCACGCTTGCCAACGTACCGGTGCGGTCCAGGCCTTGGGAAAGCCTGTCACGGCCCAGCGAGCCGCTGGCATTATACTGCATGGAGCCGGCGGGAAGGCGCACTACCGATCCTGAGGCGGTCGCGCTGATGCTAACTGTCGTAGTAGCTGAGCTGCTGTCGACCGCGCCAATGCCGCCACGCGTGCCGCTGTCGAAGGTCGAGGTTGCCGCATTCGCCAGCAACGACCAGAAGTGATGCCCCGCAACCCCGGTCAGCGTCGCCGAGCCGCCGAAGCCCCGGCTATTGGTGCGCAGCACGCCGCGCCCCTCTTCCAGCACGCGCGCGCTGCGGTTCAAGTTGCCGTTGCCCGATAGCGAGAGTTGCTGCCGTCCGACAGGCAATGCCGCACCGGCCAGCAAGGTCAGCTGCTGCCCGGAGGGCCGGAGGCTCGCAGTCCCGTTGGGGACTCCCCCCTCGGACAGCGCGGCTGGGCTGAAGCGATCTTGATAGCGTAGCGGGCCTTGCAATCCTCCCGATAGGGTCGTGTTCAAACGCTTGTCGCCGCGCAGCAGCGTGTGCCCCACCTCCAGCCGTGCCGCTTCTCCACCACCGTCGGTGGCAAGGGTGCCGTTGGCGTTCGCCTGTAACGCGCGGAAATGCTTCTTGAGGACCACATTGACCACCGGCGCGCCACCGCCGAATCCCTGCCGCGCGCCCGCCGATGGCGGCAGGATCTCGACCTTTTCGATTGCCTCCGGCGGGAGCCTGGAAATGTCGCTGATGTCCCCCAACCGCCGGCCATTAACGAAGACGTCCCTAGCCCCGCCGGCGACGCGGCGCTGGGCAGCCGTAATCACGTCCCCCACCGTCTCAGCGGCAAACGTATCGATCTCCTCGCTGGCTATCGTTTGGAGAGGGGCATCGGGATCGGCGGGGCGCCTGCCGGTCACTACAATCTCGGAAGATGCCGGGGCAGTCTGCTCCTGCGCGAAGGCGGCATATAGTCCGACGCCCAGCATGAACGGCATCAGCGTGCGCGCCTTGAGTTCGCCTGGAACGAGAATGCCATCGGTGCTGTCGATCTTTCACGATGCAGTGCCGCAGCCCGCACAAAGGAAAACCCGAGCGATCTGCTTAGATACCTGGCATAGATTGCTGTCGTTAAAGATATTTTATGCCGCACGTTCCGGACCGGGTGCGCTGGCCCCATCGCGATGCCCCCGGGGTGCGTCAGCAGGTGCACGGAACGCAATCTACCTGTCCGGCCTTGCGCTTGCGACTCGCCGGTGCCGCTGCGATGCTGGGGCGATGGAAAATTTGGACGCTTTCATCGCCGGCCTGCCCAAGGCCGAACTCCATCTCCACATCGAAGGCAGCCTCGAGCCCGAGCAGATGTTCGAATTCGCCCGGCGCAACGGCGTGGCGATCCCCTATGACAGCGTCGAGGCGGTGCGCGCCGCCTACCAGTTCTCGAACCTGCAGGACTTTCTCGACATCTATTATGCCGGTGCCGACGTGCTGCGCACCGAGGCCGATTTCCGCGACCTGGCGCTGGCCTATTTCGAGCGCTCGGCCGCGGACGGCGTCCGCCACGCCGAGATCTTCTTCGATCCGCAGACCCACACCCATCGCGGCATCGCGATGGGTACCGTGGTCGAGGGGCTCCTCGCGGGCATGGCCGAGGCCGAGACGCGCTTCGGCATCACCTCGCAGCTGATCCTCTGCTTCCTGCGGCACCTCGACGAGGAAGATGCCTTCAAGACACTCGCCGAGGCCGAGCCCTGGCTCGATCGCATCGCCGGCGTGGGTCTCGATTCGTCCGAGCTTGGCCATCCGCCGTCAAAGTTTGCCCGCGTCTTCGCCGCCGCCGCCGAAAAGGGCCTGAAGCGCGTCGCCCATGCCGGCGAGGAAGGCCCAGCCGCCTATGTCCATGAGGCGCTGGACCTGCTGCGGGTCGACCGGCTCGACCATGGCAATCGCAGCCTCGACGACCCCGCGCTGGTCGCCCGGCTGGCGCGCTCGAGCATGACGCTCACCGTCTGCCCACTGTCCAACGTCAAGCTGTGCAATGTCGAGACGATCGACGCGCACCCGATCGACCGGATGCTCGAACTCGGCCTGCGCGCGACGGTGAATTCGGACGACCCCGCCTATTTCGGCGGCTATGTCGGCGAGAATTACCGCGCCGTCGCGTACGGCCGCGGCCTCAGCAAGCAGCAGCTCGCCACCCTCGCCCGCAACAGCTTCCTGGGTTCCTTCCTGCCCGATGAAGCGGTGGCGACCCACCTTGCGGCGATCGACGCCTGGGTGGCGGAGGCGGCGTGATGGGCGACATCCTCTTCACCCACTTCACCCATGACCAGCTGGTCGCGGGCGTCCACGCGATTGCAGGCGCCGTGATGGACTGGTCCCCCACCCTGCTGGTCGGCGTCGGTCGCGGCGGGCTGACGCCCGCGGTGTATCTCTCGCACCGGATCGGGCTGCCGCTCGTCTCGATCGACTATTCGACCCACATCGCCCAGTTCGCCGGGGAACTGGTCGGGGTGCTCGCGAAGCGGACCCGCAACGGCGAGCGGCTGCTGTTCGTCGAGGACATCAACGACAGCGGCAAGACAATCGGTGAGCTGCGCGCCGCGCTTGCCGCCGAAGACGCGGTGGCCGAGCAGGTGCGCTTCGCCGTGCTGCTCGACAATGTCCAATCGTCGCAGCGGGTGGAATATTGCGCCGAGACGATCGACCGCGCGGTGCAGAAGGACTGGTTCGTCTTCCCCTGGGAGGCGATGGCGCCGCAGACCAGCATCGATGCCGATGCCCGCGAGGTACCCGATCGGCTGGCTTGACAGCTGCCGTTCAGCAACCGTCAATCGCACTCATGCCACGCCTCATCGCGTGAACGCACGGGAGAGTTTCGCCGGCTCGCGCGTTCGAGGGGCATTCGGCGACGTTACTGTTTGGAAGTGTCGGAGGAACAATGCCAATTTCATCACAGAAGGGCCGGCGGCTGGCAGCACTCGGCCTGATGGTCGCGGGCAGCCTCTCGCTCGCATCGTGCATGACCGCCACGCCGTACCAGCCCGCTTCGGCGAACGGTTCGGTGCGCAACGGCTATTCGGACGAGCAGATCGAGGATAATCGGTTCCGGGTGAGCTTTTCGGGCAACAGCCTGACCTCGCGCGAGACGGTGGAGCGTTACCTGCTCTATCGCGCGGCCGAGCTGACGCTGCAGAGCGGCTATGACTATTTCCTGCTCGCCAATCGCGACACGGAAAAGAAGACCCAGACCTATGCGACGCCGGGCGTCGGCGGCGCCGGCTTCGGCGGCCCCTGGGGCTATTGGAACCCGTACTGGCGCTATTACAGCCCGCGCTGGGGCTGGCGCAGCTGGGATCCCTTCTGGGGCGATCCCTTCTTCGACCGCAACGTCGATATTCGCACCGTCGACCGCTATGAGGCGATGGCTGAGATCGTGATGGGCAAGGGCCCCAAGCCCGCCGACAACATCCGCGCCTTCGATGCGCGCGAGGTGAAGGAGCGGCTGGGCCCGAAAATCCAGATGCCGCAGACCCGCTGATCGCGGGCACGCGAGGAAACAGAAAGGGCGGCGTCGGGGATACCGGCGCCGCCCTTTTCTTTTGCGAGGTAGAGGCGACGCTCTCAGCCGTCATCCCGGCGAAAGCCGGGATCCATTGGGGTCTCCGGTTTGGCTCTAGCTGCCGCCGAGAGGCGACTGAATCCCGGCTTTCGCCGGGATGACAGCTGGGGGCATCCCTCCCGCAAGCGGGAGGGGAACCAACAGCCCTTACGCCACCTGGCCGTGGCAGTGCTTGTACTTCAGCCCCGAACCGCACGGGCACGGCGCGTTGCGGCTGACCACACCCTCCCATTGCGACGGATCGGTACCATAGTCGTCGCCCGCCGGCTGCGGGATGCCGAGCGGTGGCAGGCGCGTGGTGACCAGCCCCGCCGAACCGCCGTCCCAGTCGTTGGTGTTGTCCATGCCGGTCAGCGGATCGATGTGCGTCGTCAGGAAGGCCGGCAGCTCGGGGAGTTCCGGCGGCGGCGCCATGCGGAACTGGGCGAAGGCCATGGTGCGCGTCACGTCCTCGCGGATCGTGTCGAGCATCCGCTGGAACATCGAAAACGCCTCGTGCTTGTATTCGTTGATCGGCGTCTTCTGCGCATAGGCGCGCAGGTGGACCACCTGGCGCAGCGCGTCGAGCATCGCGAGATGCTCCTTCCAGTGATGGTCCAGGTTCTGGAGCAGGATCGACTTCTCGATCGAGGTCCAGGTCTCCGGCTCGAGGTCCGCGGCCTTCTCGGCGATCGCGGCATCGGCCGCTTCGCGGATACGCTCTTCCAGGATTTCCGGATCGATCGCTTCCTCGTTCTTCACCCATTCGTCGACCGGCAGGTCGAGGTTGAGCGTGTCGGCGAGACGCTCCTTGAGCCCGGCGACATTCCACTGCTCGGGATAGCTGTTCGGCGGGCAGGCCTCGCCGACGATCGCATTGACCGTCTCGTGGCGCATGTCCTCGACGACATGGCCGACGGTGTCGGCATCCATGATGTCGGCGCGCTGCTCGTAGATCACCTTGCGCTGGTCGTTCATCACGTCGTCATATTCGACGACCTGCTTGCGCACGTCATAGTTGCGCGCCTCGACCTTGCGCTGCGCGGTCTCGATCGCCTTGCTCAGCCAGCGCGACGGCGGCATCGCCTCGCCGTCCTCCAGGCTGGAGCGCATCATCCGCGAGAACAGGGTGTTCGAGCCGAAGATGCGCAGCAGGTCGTCGTCGAGGCTGAGATAGAAGCGGCTGAGGCCCGGGTCGCCCTGGCGGCCCGAGCGGCCGCGCAGCTGGTTGTCGATGCGGCGGCTTTCGTGGCGCTCGGTGCCGAGCACGAACAGGCCGCCCGCGGCCTTCACCTGCTCCTTCTCGGCGGCGACCTCGGCCTTGATCCGCTCGATCGCGGCGTCGCGCTCGGGGCCGTCGGGCAGGTCGCGCAGCTCGTCGGCGATGCGGAACTCGACATTGCCGCCCAGCTGGATGTCGGTACCGCGGCCGGCCATGTTGGTCGAGACGGTGACCATGCCCAGGCGGCCCGCCTGCGCGACGATATGCGCTTCGCTCTCATGGAAGCGCGCGTTGAGCACCTCGTGCTTCACGCCTTCACGGTGGAGGAATTCGGAGAGCAGCTCGGACTTCTCGATCGAGACGGTGCCGACCAGCACCGGCTGGCCGCGCTCGGCATGCGCCTTGATCGTCTTGGCGATGCCGGCAAACTTGTCCTCGGTTGACTTGTAGAAGGTGTCCTCCTCGTCGACGCGCTGCACCGGCAGGTTGGTCGGGATGGTGACGACGTTCATCTTGTAGATGTCGTAGAACTCGGCCGCCTCGGTAGAGGCGGTGCCGGTCATGCCGCCGAGCTTCGGGTACATGCGGAAATAGTTCTGGAAGGTGATCGAGGCGAGCGTCTGGTTCTCGGGCTCGATGTTGACGCCTTCCTTGGCTTCCACCGCCTGGTGCAGGCCGTCCGACCAGCGGCGGCCGTCCATCATGCGGCCGGTGAACTCGTCGATGATGACGATCTTGCCGTCCTTGACGATGTAATCGGTGTCGCGCTTGAACATCACGTTCGCACGGAGTGCCTGGTTCAGGTGGTGGACCACCTGGGTGTTCTCGAAATCATAGAGGTTCGCGCCGACCAGCACGCCGGCATCCTCGAGCAGCCGCTCGACCGTCTCGGTGCCTTCCTCCGTCAGCACGATCGTACGCTGCTTCTCGTCCTTCTCGTAGGTCGAGGAATCGAGCTGCTTCACCACCGCGTCGACCTTCATGTAGAGCTCGGAGCGGTCGTCGGTCGGGCCCGAGATGATCAGCGGGGTGCGCGCCTCGTCGATCAGGATCGAGTCGACCTCGTCGACGATCGCGTAGGCGAAGGGCCGCTGGACCATGCTGGCGCGATCATATTTCATGTTGTCGCGCAGATAGTCGAAGCCGAACTCGTTGTTCGTGCCGTAGGTGATGTCCGAGGCGTAGGCGTCGCGGCGCTGCTGGTCGGAGAGGTTGGGCACGATCACGCCGGTGGTGAGGCCGAGGAAGCCATAGACCTGCGCCATCCATTCGGCGTCGCGGCGGGCGAGATAGTCGTTGACGGTAATGACGTGGACGCCGTCGCCCGGCAGCGCGTTGAGATAGGTGGCGAGCGTCGCCACCAGCGTCTTGCCCTCGCCGGTGCGCATCTCGGCGATCTCGCCGCGGTGGAGCACGATGCCGCCGATCATCTGCACGTCATAGTGGCGCTGGCCGATCACCCGCCGCGCCGCCTCGCGCACCGTGGCGAAGGCCTCGGGCAGCAGGTCGTCGAGCTTGGCACCGTTGGCCAGCTGCTCGCGGAACTTGATCGTCTGCTGGGCGAGCGCGTCGTCGCTCATCGCCTGGAGCGTCGGCTCGAAGCTGGCGATCTTCTGGACGATCGGGTTGAGCGACTTGACGTAGCGATCGTTGGACGAACCGAAAAGCGACTTGGCAATACCGCCGAACATGCGAATTCCTGACCTGTTTGGATGGGATGCGCGACGGCTGCCGGACGAAGCGGAGCCATCACGGGCGCACCGCGCACGCGCGCGGCAACGAAGGGAAGAAGGGCCCGAGCGCGCGGGCCGGAAAGGCTATTCGCGCCGCTGCTCGAAGGCGAGGCGAAGCGCAGGCCGCGGTGCGGCGGCCAGATGGAACACCGGGATCGCGACGACCCGCACCAGCGCCGGGAGCACCGCCGCAGCGGCGACGATATGGCGCGAGGGGGCAACCGCCGCCTGCGCCGCTTCGGCCACGCGCACCACGGCCACGCCCTGGATCGGGCGCAGCCCACGCTCGCCCGACACGCCGGTCAGGCTCGCGAAAAGCGCAGTGAGGAGCAGCAGCAGTTCCAAGCGAAACCCTGTGGTACACGGTGGTGATGTCGCAACCGACGGGCGGCAACGCACGACACATAGGGATCGACGCACGGTTCGTCTAATCAAAAGCTAGGGCTTGGCGGGTGCATCGGTGCGGAATGAGACGGTGTGCCTTCCGTCTTCGCGATCGGGCGAGCGCCTCCTCGCAGCGGCAACAGCGGCGCCATCACCAAAAGCATTGATCTTTGCCCCCCCATGCACGAAGCACGCGCCGCATTCTAACCCGAGGCCTGCCCATGTCCACCAGCACCTCCCCGCTCGCGCTGCCCTTCCCCACTTTGCCCGCAATTCCCGGCGTGACGCCGCGCGTCGCTCGGGCACGGTACAAGAACTGGGACCGCTGCGACCTCACCTTCGTCACCCTCGACGAAGGCACCAGCGTCGCGGGGGTGCTGACCAGCAGCAAATGCCCCTCGCCCGAGGTGGAGTGGTGCCGCAAGGCACTGGTGCTCGGCAAGGCCCGCGCACTGGTGGTGAATGCGGGCAATTCCAACGCCTTTACCGGCAATCGCGGCCGCGCGGCCGTCGAAGCGATCGCCGCCCGTACCGCGCAGCATCTCGGCTGCGATCCCTCGGACGTGTTCGTCGCCTCCACCGGGGTGATCGGCGTGCCGCTGCCGATCGACAAGGCCGAGGCCGGACTCGACGCGGCCTACACCGCCGAAGTCTGCAGCTGGGAAGACGCCGCCGCGACGATCATGACCACGGACACCTTCGCCAAGGGCGCGGTGACCACCGCGGTGGTGGACGGCCGCACGGTGACGCTGGCCGGGATCATCAAGGGGTCGGGGATGATCGCGCCGGACATGGCGACGATGCTCGGCTTCATCTTCACCGATGCGGCGGTCGACCCGGTGTTCCTCCAGCACGCATTGCGCGATGCCAATGGCGCCAGCTTCTCCTGCATCACCGTCGACGGCGACACCTCGACCAGTGACACCGTGCTCGCCTTCGCCACGGGCAAGGCCGGCAATGCGCCGCTGACCGGCGACGAGGACGCGGGCGCCGACGCCTTCCGCGCCGCGCTTGCCGACCTCTGCCGCCAGCTCGCGCTGCTCGTGGTGCGCGACGGCGAAGGCGCGCAGAAGCTGATCGAGATCACCGTCGAAGGCGCCGAAAGCGACCGCAGCGCGCACCGCATCGCCATGTCGATCGCCAATTCGCCGCTGGTGAAGACCGCGATCGCCGGCGAGGACGCCAATTGGGGCCGTGTGGTGATGGCCGTCGGCAAGGCCGGCGAACCCGCAGAGCGCGACCAGCTCGCCATCCGCTTCGGCACCACCCAGGTGGCGCGCGACGGCCTCGCGGTGGAAGGCTATGACGAAGCACCGGTCGCGACGCATCTCAAGGGGCAGGAAATCGAGATCGGCGTCGATCTCGGCCTGGGCGAGGGTCGCGCGACGGTTTGGACCTGCGACCTCACCCACGGCTATATCTCGATCAACGCCGACTACCGGAGCTGACGCGCATGCATCGCCACCATGCCGCCGTCTCCGCGCTGATGCGCACCGTGGCCGAAACGGTGGTGATGCCCCGCTTCCGCAATCTCGCGGCCGAGGAGGTACTGGAGAAGACGCCCGGCGAACTGGTCACCATCGCCGATCGCGAGGCAGAGGAACGGCTGACCGAAGGGCTGGCGACGATCGACCGCGACGCAGTGATCGTCGGCGAGGAAGCATGCGCGGCGGATCCGGCGCTGATGGACCAGGCGACCGCCGCGCGTGCCTGGATCATCGATCCTATCGATGGCACCGCCAACTTCGCCGCCGGCCAGCCCCCGTTCGGGATCATGATCGCACTCGTCGAAAACGGCGTGGCGCAGGCGGGCTGGCTCTACGATCCGGTTGCCGACCGCATGTGCCATGCCGCGCTGGGCGGCGGCGCCTTCATCGGCGATGCACCGGTCCGCGCCCGCGCAAGCGGAGCAGCCAGGCCGCTGGCGGCGGTCTCAAAAGTTGGGCAGTCCGCGGAAGAACACGCCGCCCGCGCCGCGCGTTTCGGATCGGCATTCGAGCTGGTGCCGCTGCCCCGCTGCGCCGCCGAGAATTATCCTCGGCTGGTGCTGGGCCAGAACGACATCGCGGTCTTTCGGCGGACTCTCGTTTGGGATCACGCGCCGGGCGTGCTGTTTCTCACCGAAGCGGGCGGCTATGTCGGCCGCTGGGACGGCAGCCCCTATCGGATCGGCGACGAAGGTATCGGCATCGTCGCGGCATCGACGCCGGAACTCGGCAAGCGCGCGACGGAATTGCTGTTCGATTGAAGCCCGCGCTCCCCACCCGCGACAGGGTGAGGAGCCGAGCGCAACGCGATCAGATCTCGCGTTCGATCCACTGCTTGATCGCGCTCTTGGGCAGCGCGCCGACCTGCGTGGCGGCCTGCTGGCCGTTCTTGAACAGGATCATCGTCGGGATGCCGCGCACGCCGTACTTGGTCGGCGCATCGGGATTGTCGTCGATGTTGATCTTCACGATCTGTACCTGCTCCGCCAGCTCCTCGGCGAGCTCTTCGAGCGCCGGGGCGATCATGCGGCAGGGGCCGCACCATTCCGCCCAGAAATCGACGAGGACGGGCTTGTCCGCCTGCAGCACGTCGGTTTCGAATTTGGCGTCGGTGGTCGCCACAGTGGCCATGTCGGTATCTCCTGAACTTCGTGTTGGTCGGCTATCTATGATCGCCGGGGCCATTGCTCAAGCGCAGGACCCAAAGCTTTGCTCCTACCCCACGTAGCCCGGCTTGTGCGCGGCGAGAAGGGCCTCGGGCAATGCGTAGAGCACCGGACCGGCGGAATACAGCAGCGCCGCCTCCACCTCGCGGTCCGGGAAGATCACGCGCAGCGCGGCGACATAGGCCGCCATCTGGCGGAGGTGATAGGGTGGCACGTCGGCGAGCGACGCCGGCGCGCGGCGGCCGGTCTTGAAGTCGACCACGCGCACCCGTTCGGGCGCCACCACCAGCCGGTCGACTGTGCCGGAGACCACCACCCCGTCCGCTACCACCGCCGCGATCGGCGCCTCGCCCAGCGCATCGGGCCCGAACAGCTCGGCGAAGCGGGGGTCTTCGGTGACGGCCAATGCCGCATCGATCAGCGCGGTCCGCTCGGCGGCATCGGCGAGTCCCCCCGCCCCCGCCAGCCAGCGATCGGCGGCCGACCGCCGCGTCTCCGGGACGACGCCGGGCAACCGCTCGAACAGGGCGTGGAGCAGCCGCCCGCGCTCGGCAGCGGCGCGCAGCGCGGGCCCTGGCGGCGGATCGGCGACCCGGTCATCACCGAGAGACGAAGGCGCGAGCGGCCGCGGCGGGCGGGCTTCCTCCGGCGCGCGCGTGTGCAACCAGTCGGGCAGTACCGGCGCGGGTGCGGCTGTCACGCGTGCCGGTGCCGCGACCGCTCGAACCGGCGCCTGCGGGACGACGCCGTGAAACTCCCGCACACCGGCTTCGTCCAGCGGCACGCCCAGCGCATCGAGCGCGGCGGCGCTCGCGGCATACCAGCTCGCCTTGGGCGGCTCGCCCCTGGCCTGGGGACCGAGCGCGCCGGCGATCACCAGCCGCTCCTCGGCTCGGGTAGCGGCGACGTAGAACAGCCGCCAATGTTCCTGCAACTCGCGCGCATCGGCCTTTTCCAACGCCTCGGCCAGGACGCCGTCGCGCTCGGCACTGCGGGGACGAAAGATCGGGAAGGCATCCTGATCTTCCTCCGGCGCCCATTTGAGGAAGCTGCGCGGGCTGCGCGTGGGGTCCACCGTCGCGTCCGCCAGGATCACCAGCGGCGCCTGGAGGCCTTTCGATCCGTGCGCGGTCATCACCCGCACCGCCGGCTGCGGCTGCGCGGCATCGCGAACGATCTCGACATCGCCGCGATCGAACCAGTCGAGGAAGCGCTGCAGCGACGGCGTCGCCCGCGTCTCGAAGGTTAGCGCGGCGTTGAGCAGCTCCTCTATCGGGTCGCGCGCTTCCTCGCCCAGCCGCAGCAGCAGCTTGCGCCGCCCCTGCATCGGCCCGGACAATATCTCCTCGAGGAAGCGATAGGGCGTGGCGAGGTCGGCGCGGCGCAGCAGGTCGTAGAGCGGCGCCAGCTTCTCGGCGGGCTGGCGCTCGCGCAGGTGGCGCCACAGCCCGCCGCGCTCGCGCACCGCCGCCGCCATCAGCTCCTCCTGGCTCCAGCCGATCAGCGGGGATACCAGCAGCGCCGCCAGCGACAGATCGTCCTCCGGCTGGAGCGCGAAGCGGATCGCGGCGAGCAGGTCCTGCACCGCCAGCGGCGCGTTCAAGCGCAGCCGGTCGACACCCGCCACCGGCACGCCCTCGGCATAGAGCCGCGCGACGATCAGCGAGGCGAGTTCCCCGCGCCGCTTGACCAGCACCATCACGTCGCCGGGGGCGAGCATCCGCCCCTTGCTGGTGAGCGGCAGGCTGCCCACCCAGCCCTTGATCTGCCGGGCGATGCGGGCGGCGAGCGCGCGGGTGGCGTCACCGATCCACTCCTCCTCGTCCGCCTCGCTGCCGCCCTCGATCACCGGTGGCCACAATGTCACCGTACCGGGACCCGGCACTTCACTGGCGTGCGGCTCGCTGTCGCTCATCGGGCCCATGCCGGGCTCGGGGAGCAGGCCCAGCGCGGTGTCGACGAACTCCAGAACCGGGCGGGTCGAGCGGAAGCTATGAGTCAGCGACAGCGATTCCAGCTCCCGCGCTTCCACTTCATAGTCCGGGCGGAAGTTGGCCAGCCGCTTGAACCGCTCGAACGCCGCCTGGAAGAAGATCGGGTCGGTGCCCTGAAAGCCGAAGATCGCCTGCTTGTAGTCGCCCACGGTGAACAGCGTCCGCAGCCGCTCGCCGCGCGCGCCTTCGCCGGCGAAGAACTCGTCGGCCATGGCCGAGACGATCGCCCATTGCCGGGGGTTGGTGTCCTGCGCCTCGTCGATCAGGACGTGCTCGGTCACCTGGTCGAGCTTGTAGCGCACCCATTCGCCCATGCCCTCCTGGCGGAGCAGCGCGATGGTGCGGCCGATCAGATCATCGAAGTCGACCGCGCCCAGCCGGCGCTTGGCAGCGGTATAGGCACGGGCATATTCCCGCCCCGCCTCGAGCCCGCGCGCGAGCAGATCAACATATGCGGCGCGCACCCGCATCGCGAGCAATTCGCCGCAGCGGCCGTGCAGCCGCATCGCCGCTTCGGCATAGTCGGGATCCTGCGGCGCCTGCCCCTTGGCGAAGCTGCGCGGATCGCCCTTGGCGGTCGCCCAGACGAGGTGGAGATCGGCCAGCGTTTCCGCGCGTTGTTCCGGCGAGCGCGCCAGCCAGGCGGCGATGATGTCCGCCCGCTCCAGCCCGCGCACGGTGCCCCAGGCGGCGTTGGCAGAGGCGATATTGCGTAGCGTTTGCAGGTCGAAACTGTCGTCGCTGCAGCTTGTTGCGAGCGATTCCGCGATGTCGCCCGCCGGCAGGTCGAACGCCCGCCGCAGCCAGGGCTGGATGCCGCCGGGCAACGCCTCCAGCGCCTCGCCGGCGCGGGCGCATTCCTGCAGGAACCCTTCCGCCCCACCCTCGCCAAGCCGCAGGCTGAGCGCGCCGATCGCATCGATCACGCCCTCGCGGCCTTCGCGACGCGCCTCGACCAGCATCTCGGCGAGCGTCTCGTGGGCCAGCACGGCCTCCTCGCGCGCTTCCAGCGGGCGGAAGCCGGGCACCAGCCCCGCCTCGATCGGAAAGGCGGAAAGCAGCGACTGGCAGAAGCTGTGGATCGTCTGGATGCGGATGCCGCCGCCGGGCGCATCGAGCACCTTGGCGAACAGCGTTCGCGCGGCCGCCCGGCTCTCCGGCCCGATGCTCTCGCCCAGCGCCGCGAGATCGGCGGCGAGTTCCTCGTCCTTGGCGCGCACCCAATAGGCGAGCCGGCCGGTGATCCGCTCGGACATCTCGGCCGCACCCGCCTTGGTGAAGGTGAGGCACAGGATCGCCGAGGGATCGGTGCCGGCGAGCAGCAACCGCCACACGCGGGCGGCGAGCACCTGCGTCTTGCCGGTGCCGGCCGAGGCCGACAGCCAGATATGCCGCGTCGGATCGCTGGCGCGCTTCTGATTGCCCTTCAACGGGTGAAGCTTGGCGGGGCTGCGGCTCATGGGCGCGTCCTTCCTAGCCGTGCCCCTGCGAAAGCAGGGGGCCAGGAGTCGCGAGGGATGCCCGTGTGGCCCTGGGCTCCTGCGTTCGCAGGAGCACGGTAATGCTCACTCACGCCCATACCATTCATCCCGGCGCATCAGCTGGTCATATTCCGCATAGGGGGCGTACTCGGGCACCAGCTTGGCGGTAAACGGGCGCTCGGCGGTCAGCCACTCGCCCGCCGCCGCGGCGAAATGCTCGGCGGCGATGCTGACGAAATCCTCCGCCGGCACCGGTTCGCGCTTCTTCGGGTCGACCGGCGAATCGACATAGCCGAACCCGCCGCTCCTCGGATTGCGCGCCAGCGACCAATATTCGAAGGCCCGCGCAGCACCCTCGATACCCTCGAACCCGCCCCGCTCGACGATCAGGCCGAGCAGCCCGAGCTGGAGGCTGAACCCCGCCTTCACCGCGCGGGTGCTCGGCGGCTGGCCGGTCTTGTAGTCGACGATCGCGAGCGCGCCGCCCTCCAGCCGGTCCACCCGGTCGAACTTGCCGCGCAGCGTCACGCCCGCGAAGTCGATCGAGCCGTCGCGCTCGACGGCCAGCACCTTGCGCCCCTTCAGGCCCTGCTCGACCAGCTCCCCGGCGATCCAGTCGATCGCCTCGATCAGTCGCGGCTGCCACAGCGCGCGGATCAGCGGGTGGGTGCGGGTGTCCGCCAGCATCGCCTCGGCGCGAGCGCGGAGCAGGTCGGGGCGGCAATCATCCTCCTCGAACCAGCGCTGCAGCACGTCGTGCACCGCCGTCCCGCGCCACGCCGCGCTGGGATCGGCATCGACCGGATCGAGCGGCATCAGCCGCAGCATCCGACGCGCGTAGAAGGCATAGGGATCCGCCTTGAGGCGATCGACTTCGGTGACCGAGATAACCTTGGGCCGGTCCTTGGCCGGCGGCGACGGCTCGGGCCGCTTCACCGGATCGAACGCCCCCGGCGCATCGATCGCCGCCATCCATGCGGCAAGGTCGTCCGCCCGCTCCAGACCGCCAGACAGCGCCTCCAGCCGCAGCCAGAAGCGCGAGGCGATGGTCGGCGCGCTCGCGTCGCGACGCGCGCGGGTGAGCAGCACGTCCTTCGCGCCCAGCCCGATGGCGAGATCGTGCGCCGAGACGCCGATCCGCCGCTCCAGCCCCGGCAGCCCCAGCTCGGCGCGGATGCGCGGCGCGAGCCAGGGGTCGGGTGCGGGCAGGCCCGGCCAGATGCCTTCGTTGAGACCGCCCAGGATCATCAGGTCCGCGCTGTGCAGCCGCGCCTCGATCAGGCCGAGGATCGCCAACCGCGGATGGCCGCCCTGCGGCGGCCGTACCGCGACTTCGTCCATCAGCGTGCGCAGCATCGGCGCGAGGCTATCGGGCTCGGCCAGCGCAGGCCCATGCGCGGCCTCGCGTTCGAGATCGTCGAGCAGCAGCGCGGCGGCGCGACCGTCCTCGCGGCTCCACAGCATATCACCGCCCAGTGCCTGCGCAGCCTCGCGCAATGCGGCGACCAACCCGGCGAGCGGCTGCGCGCCCCGGGCGAACACCGCCTCCAGCGGCGCGAGCAGCGGTCGTGCCGTTTCCCACCAGCCCGCGGCGGTGCGGCGGAGCGCCCCTTCCCGCCCGCTCTGGTCGGCGAGATGCGCGTCGATACCGCCAAGTCCCGGCGCCGGGCGCGGCCCGCGCAACGCGAGGTCGAGCGCGCGGGCGCCGTCCAGCCAGACCGCGCGATCGTTCGGCTGCACCAGCGGGTGTTTGAGCAGGGTCAGCAGCGGCATCGGCGCGAACGCCTGTGCGGCTGCGTCGGCAAGCGCCAGCAGCAGCGTGCCCGGCGGGGTCAGCGACAGCGGCTGACCGGCGGAATCGTCCACTGCGATGTTCCAGCGCGCGCAATGCGCGGCAACCCGGCGGGCAAGCGCGCGATCGGGGGTGACCAATGCGGCGGTACGGGCGGGCGTCTCCAGCGCCTCGCGCAGCGCCAGTGCAATCGCCTGCGCCTCCTCCGCGGGGGTCGCCAGTTCGAGCGCGCGGACGCCGTCCAGTCGCCGCTCGCCGGCGGGCAGGTCGGTCCAGCGATGGGTTAGCTCGGGGGGCTGCATCGCCGAGGCGATCGCCTTGCTGCGCGCGGGCGGCGCGTCGAGCTCGCTGGCGACGCGCCATTGCTGGAACTCGCCGCGCGCCACGCCCATCCGGTCGAGCAGCAGCTTGAGGTGGAATTGCGGGTGCGTCTCGAGGGCGCGGCGGCGGCGCCCGGTAGTCGGGTCCGGCTTGTGCGGCCCGAGCGACTCCCATTCGTCGTCCCCCATTGCGGTGGCGAGCGCAGGCAGCACAACCATCCCCTCGGACAGCCCCGCCACGACCCGCAGCAGCCGCGCGATCGCGGGCGCCGCCGTGGTGATGCCGGCGGCGCAGACGAAGCCCGACGGTGCCGCGGCCGTCCACCGGGCAGAGACGCGATCGAGCAGGCGCCGTCGTCGCTCGGGCAGGTCAACGCGGCCCAGCGCCCCCAATTCCTCGGGCCAACGGGTCAGCACGATCTCGAACAGCGCGAGCGAGCGCTCCCAGTGCGCCGACAGTTCGGGGCCAAGTTCGAGGTCGCGGAGCCGCTTGGGCGCGACTTCCTCTACCAGCAGCTGGTCGAGCGTCGCGCCGAGATCGCCCGCCAGCCGCACCGCCTCGGCCGCGTCGAGCCGCGCGTCGTGCCCCTGGAGCAGCCGCGCGAGGATCATCCGACGCTGGAGCGGATCGACCGCGGGCGGCACCGGCTCGGCATCGTCGACCGTTTCGAACACCGCTTCGTCGAGTTCGGGATCGCCGATCGCCACCAGCCGGGGGAGCAGCAGCCCACCGCCGCTCTCGCGCACGAAGGCGTCCTGCATCGCGCGCTTGGCGCGGTTGTTCGGCAGCAGCACCACGCCGCGCGCCAGCCGCAGCGGGTCCGCGCCGAAGCGGCGGATCAGCCCGATCGCCAGCGCATCGGCAAAGGCCCGGTGCGGCGGGATCGTGTAGAGATGCAGGGCGTGCGACATGCGGCTCGGCAAAAGGGGAACGGAGCGCGAACCCTAGCGGGGTTGGAGCAACGAGTGCAACCTTCCCTTATCCTCCCCCGCCAGGGGGAGGATCGAAAGGGCTTACAGTTCCGCGAGCGCCAGCTCGGTCGCGTGGATCGCCTTGGGGGAGCCGACGTCGAACCACAGTCCCTGGTGGACCGCCCCCCAGAGACGCCCGGCCTCCATCGCGCGGTTCCAGAACAGGTTGGTCGAGAACGGCCCTTCCGGCCAGTCGCGGATCACGCGCGGCGACAGGATCTGGACGCCGGTGAACACGAAGGGCGCCAGCCGCCCGGGCTTGCGCCGCTCGGTGATCCGCCCGAACGCATCGAGCCGGAAGTCCCCCTGCCCGCCATGGCAGGTCGCGCGGGCGAGCGGAACCAGCAGCAGCAGCGCGTCCATCTTGGCATCGTCCCATTGCGACGCGAGCAGCCGGATGGCGTCGGTGGGGCCATCGACCCACAGATTGTCGCTGTTGACGCACAGGAAGGGTGCGTCGCCCAGCAGGTCGCGCGCCTGGACGAGACCGCCGCCGGTCTCCAGCAACTGCTTGCGCTCGTCCGAGACCAGCAGCTCCATCCCTTTCACCCGCGCGCGCAGATGCGCCTCGAGCTGGTTGGCAAGGTAATGGACGTTGACCACCGCACGCTCGATCCCGGCCGCCGCCAGGCGATTGAAGACATGGTCAATCAGCGGCTTGCCGGCCACCTCGATCAGCGGCTTGGGGCGGCTGACGGTGAGTGGGCGCATCCGCTTGCCGAGGCCGGCGGCCATCACCATCGCGGTCTTGGGCACCGGCGCCGCCGGCTGCGGGCGGAGCGAATAGATCGTCATGCCGCCACCTGCATCGGATCGCCGCGCTTTTCAGCCGGCACGTTGGCGGCGAACCAGTCCGCCACCGGCTTCAGCGCCGGATGGGCGAGGTCCCGTTCGAGATAGGCCCAGACGCGCGGGCAGAGCGCGGGGTAGCGCGGCTTGCCGTCGCGCTTCCACAGCCGGGTGAAGATGCCGAGGATCTTGGCGTTCCGCTGCGCGCCGAGGACATGATAGGCGATGTCGAACGCTTCCCCCGCGCCGGTCGCATCGTGATAGCGGGCAAGCATCGTCGCCTCGGTCGCTTGCGGCACGTCGCGGCGTGCATCCTGCAGCAGCGAGACCAGGTCATAGGCAGGGTGCCCGGCGAGTGCGTCCTGGAAGTCGAGCAGTCCCAAGCCTTCGCCACCTTCGATCAGCATCAGATTCTCGGCATGGTAGTCGCGCAGCACCGTGACGGGGCGATGACCATCGAGCAGCGGGGCCAGCACCGCATCCCAGGCGTCGCGATAGCCGGCGGCATCGACCTCGAGACCGACGGCGGGGCAATACCATTCGACGAACAGCCCCGCCTCGCGCTGGTAGACGGCGAGGTCGTAGGGCGCCTCGACGCCGGCGGGTGCGCCGTGGAGCCGAACCAGCAGGTCGACCGCCGCGCCGTAGAGGCCCAGCTCGCGCGCGGGCTCGGCATCGACGGTCTCGCGCAGCCGGATGTTGCCGAAATCCTCGAGCAGCACCAGTCCCTGTGTCAGGTCCTCGTGGAGGATGGCGGGCGCGGCAAAGCCATGGTCGGTCAGCCAGCGCGCCACGGCGAGGAACGGGCGCGGATCCTCGTGCGGCGGCGGCGCGTCCATCAGGATCGCGCTGCGGTCGCCCTCGACGACGCGAAAATAGCGGCGGAACGAGGCATCGCCGGCGACGGGGAGGATATCCGCCCCCGCCCAACCGGCGGAAGCGAGAAAAGCGGGCGCCGAGCCCGGCGGAGTCATGTCAACGGCCATCGGCCTTCCCATGCCTTCGGCACGCGCGCTGTCAAGCTACGGGTGCCGTCCGCCGCGACCGTCAGCGTCAGCCACAAGGCATCGTGCCATGCCGCTGCGGGCAGCCGCTCGGGCCATTCGACGAGCAGCAGCGCATCGTAGCGCGCGTCGTCCAGCCCCAGCTCCTCGGCCTCGTCCGGATCCTCGATCCGGTAGAGATCGACGTGCAGCACCGGCAGCCGCACTTCGGGCACGTCATAGGGCTGGACGATCGCGAAGCTCGGCGACGGTGCCTCCCCCTCCAGTCCGAGGGCGGCGAGCAGCCCGCGGGCGATGCTGGTTTTCCCCGCACCCAGGGGCCCGGACAGCGCAATGACGTCGCCCGGACCCACGACGGCCGCGAGCTTGGCACCGAGTGCCAGCGCCTCGTCCAGCGAGGCAAGCACCATCGTGTCTTCGGTCATCCGCGCGGCAACTCCACCGTGACGAGCGTCCCCTGCCCCGGCTCGGAGATCAGCTCGATCCGCCCGCCATGCGCCTCGACGAACTGCTTGGCGAGCGGCAGCCCGAGCCCCAGCGCGCGATCGCCGCCGCGCGAGGTGCCGACCTGCGCGAACCGGTCGAACGCCCGCGCCACCGCTTCCGGCGGCATGCCGGGGCCGTCGTCGCTGACGATCACCCGCGCCACCCGCGCATTGCCGTCGAGATGGAGCAGCACGCGGCCGCCCTCGGGCGTATGCGAAACCGCGTGGCGCAGCAGATGCTCGACCGTCTGCCTAATCCGCCGGGCATCGCCCTGCACCACCCCGGCGGTGCCGGCATCCTCGATCACCAGCTCGATCGCCTTGCCCTTGGCGAGCGGCGCGATCGCGTCGGCCGCGCTGGTGGCGGCGAGCTCGACGTCCACCGTCTCGCGCTCGATCGGCTGGCCTTCGCTCTGGGTGAGATCCAGCACGTCGTCGATCAGCCCGCCCAGGCGATCTACCGACATCAGGATGGCCTCGACATATTCTTTCCCGTCGGCGCTCAGCTTGCCGGCGAAGCCGCCCTGCAGCATCTCGCCGAAACCCTTGATCGAGGTGAGCGGCGTGCGCAGCTCATAGCTCATATTGGCGACGAAGGCGGTGCGGACGCGGTCGGCCGCCTCCAGCGCCTCGTTGCGGTCGCGCAGCGCCCGCTCCACGCGCTGGCGATCGGTGGTGTCGAGCATCGTCACCAGCGCATTGCCATCGGGCAGCGGCACCGCGGCGATGTCGAAATGGCGGCCATTGGCGAAGGTGATGCTGGAGCCGCGCTGCTGGCGATCCTTCGCCGCCAGCCGGATCAGGTCGCCGATGATCTCCGCCCGCGCCGCATTGACCAGCTTGCCCCCCGCCGCCTTGACGATCGTGGCGATCTGCGGGTGGCCGTCGAGGAAGCCGTCCTCGAAGCCCCAGACCTGGCGGAACTTGCGGTTCCACAGCTGCAGCCGCCCCTTGCCGAACACCGCGACCGCCTCGGCCAGGCTGTCCAGCGTGGCGGTGCGGACCTGCTGCATCTCGCCATGCTCGCGCTGGAGTTCGAGCTGCTGGGTCTGGTCCTCGAAGATCAGCAGCAGTCCGCCTTCGGGCAGCGGCTGGGCGACGACGCGCAGGTGCGTGGTACCGATGCTCCAGCTTTCCTCTACCGCATCGGGCGCGGTGAACCATTCGCGGCGCTCGGCCTTCCAGTGCGGGAAGTCGCGCACGTCGGGCAGCTTGCGCGCCTCGCGCATGCGTTCGAGCACGCGGTCGAACTCGGGGCGGTCGGCCAGCCATTCGTTCTTCATCGCGAACAAGCGGCGGAAGGGCTGGTTGCAGAACACCAGGCTGCGATCCGAGCCGAACTGCGCGACGCCGGCGGACATCCGGTCGAGCATCGCGCGCTGCGCCTCGGCGAAGCGCTTGAGGCCGCCGCGGGCGCGCTCCAGCTCCTCGATGTCGACCGCGAAGCCAGCGATGCCGCCGGTCGGCAGCGGCACGTCGTGGAGGCGGAGCATGCGCCGCGCGCCGGCGATGGTGGCGGGCATCGCCGCCGATTGCGGCTCCTGCGTGTCGCGTGCGATCGCGGCGTTGGCGAGCGGCCCGCCCAGCCCCGCCCCGTCGACCAGCTCGACCCCGCGTGAGACCACGTCCTCGGCGTCGCGGCCTTCGACGGCGCTGACATAGGCGGTGTTGACCATCAGCAGCCGCAGGTCGGGGCCGCGATACCACATCGGCATCGGCGCGGCCTCGATCAGCGCGGTCAGCGCGTCGAAGGCAGCGCGCAGCCGATCTGCCTCGCGCTCCAGCGCGCCAACCTCGGCCTGGCTGTCGGTTGCGTCGAGCACCCAGAGCAGCACGCTGCCCGGTGTCTCGACCGCTTCGGAGGCACGCTCGCCGAGGACGAGCAGCATCCGTTCGGATCCCCGAACGGGCAAGGACAGCCGGAAGGATTGCCCGGCGCGCTGCGCCGCCTCTACCTGCTCGCCGAGCAGCGCGACGTCCTCGGGATCGAGCCCCGAATCCTTCTGCGACAATCGGGCGAGCGATTCGACCGGCCCCTCCAGCCCGAGCCACGCGGCGAGGCGCGGCGACATCTCGATACGCCCATCGGCGCGAACCAGCATGGGCAGCGCCGGCGAGGTGCGGGAGAAGCGCAGTAGCCGCCGGTTCTGCTCATAGGCGGTGCGCGCCGCGGCGCGCGCGGCGAGCCCGGCATAGAGCGCCCACACCGCCGCGATCAGCACGAATGCCAGCACTGCGCCGACAATGGCCGCGCCACTCTGCGAAAGAACGATCATCGGGAAAGACGCCGGCAAGCCATCCTCTCACCCTTAAGCGATGCCGCCCCCAAACGAAAAGGGGCCCGGCAAGCGCCGAGCCCCTTCCGAGATCATTTTGATGCGATCGAACCGACCGCTGCGCTGATCAGTAGCGATAGTGATCCGGCTTGAACGGCCCTGCGACCGGCACGCCGATGTACGACGCCTGCTTCTCGCTCAGCTGCGACAGGTGCACGCCCAGCTTCTCGAGGTGGAGTGCTGCGACCTTCTCGTCGAGGTGCTTCGGCAGCACATAGACTTCGTTCTTGTAGTTCTCGCCCTTGGTCCAGAGCTCGATCTGCGCCAGCGTCTGGTTGGTGAAGCTGGCCGACATCACGAAGCTGGGGTGGCCGGTGGCGCAGCCCAGGTTCACCAGGCGGCCCTTGGCGAGCACGATGATCTGCTTGCCGTCCGGAAATTCGACAAGGTCGGTGCCCGGCTTCACTTCGGTCCACTTGTAGTTCGACAGCGCAGCGATCTGGATCTCGCTGTCGAAGTGGCCGATGTTGCAGACGATCGACATCGGCTTCATAGCCTTCATGTGATCGGCGGTGATCACGTCGGCGTTACCCGTGGCGGTCACGAAGATGTCGGCGCGCTTGACGGCCTCGTCCATCGTCACGACCTCGAAGCCCTCCATCGCCGCCTGCAGCGCGCAGATCGGATCGATTTCGGTGACCATCACGCGCGCGCCGCCGTTGCGGAGCGACTGAGCCGAGCCCTTGCCCACGTCACCGAAGCCGGCGACCACGGCAACCTTGCCGGCGAGCATCACGTCGGTGGCGCGACGGATCGCGTCGACCAGCGATTCCTTGCAGCCATAGAGGTTGTCGAACTTCGACTTGGTGACGCTGTCGTTGACGTTGATCGCCGGGAACGGCAGCTCGCCCTTCTTGGCGATCTCGTACAGGCGGTGCACGCCGGTGGTGGTCTCTTCCGAGACGCCCTTCAGGTTCTGCACGGTCTTGGTGAGGTAGCCCGGATACTTGGCGACGAACGCCTTCAGCGCGCGCTGGAACTCGACTTCCTCGTCATTCTCCGGCTCGCCCAGCGTCGCGCCGGCTTCGAGCTTGGCGCCCCACAGCGCGAACATGGTGGCGTCGCCGCCGTCGTCGAGGATGATGTTGGCGGTGGTGCCGTCACCATCGGCGCCCCAATTGAAGATGTCGCCGACATAGTCCCAATAGTCGGCCAGGCTCTCGCCCTTCACCGCGAACACCGGAACGCCGGTCGCGGCGATCGCGGCGGCAGCGTGGTCCTGCGTCGAGAAGATGTTGCAGGTCGCCCAGCGGACCTGCGCACCCAGCGCCGTGAGGGTCTCGATCAGCACGGCGGTCTGGATCGTCATGTGCAGCGAACCGGTGATGCGGGCGCCCTTGAGCGGCTGCGATGCGCCGAATTCCTTGCGGAGCGCCATTAGGCCGGGCATCTCGGTCTCGGCGATGTTGATTTCGGCGCGGCCGAAATCGGCGAGGGCGATGTCCTTGATGACATAGTCGTTGGTAGCCACGGGCTGCTTCTCCAGTTCAAGCAAATTGCAGGCGCACCGGGAGTCACCCCGGCCGCATGGCTGCGCCCCTAGCGCGTTCAGAAGGGGCGCGCAATGTTAATATAAAGATATCTTTATATGCCGTATTCGCCCTTAGGCGCGCTCCTGGACATGCCGGTCCGGCGCGCCCGGCGCCCGCGTCGGTAGACGTTGTTTGGCGCGATCGTGCGGAGAACCGCGCTGCTCGGAGGGGCCCGCCGCCACGCATCGGCGGCGCACAGCGATCGGGTTCGGTTCAGGCGGTGCCCGTGCTGCTTGCCAGCAATCGCGGATCGATGCCCGCGCCGACAAAGCCTTCCGCCCAGCGCTCGTACACCTCGGTGTCATAGAGCAGCGCCAGATCGGCCGGCGTGTTGAACCAGCCATGGCGAGTCAGCTCGGTCTCCAGCTGCCCCTCACCCCAGCCGGCATAGCCCAGCGCAACAAGCCAGCGGCTTGGCCCTTTTCCCTCGGCGATGGCGCGCAGCACGTCGATCGTGCCGGAGAGCTGCCAGCGGCCGGCGACGTCGATCGTGTCCTGCCCGCTCCAGTCGGCCGAATGGAGCACAAAGCCGCGGCGCGGTTCGACCGGGCCGCCGAAATGCACCGGTACGTCGGGCACTTCGCCGGGATCGATCTCGAACTGCTCGAGCAGGTCGTGCAGGCCCAGCCCCTCGATCGTCGCACCGATGCCGATGCCCAGTGCACCCTCGCTGTCATGGGCGCACATTGCGATCACCGCGCGCTCGAAGCGCGGGTCGCCGATGCCGGGCATCGCCAGCAGGAACTGGCCGGTAAGGGAAGGCGTCGAATCCATGCGGTCCACCATATCGTTCGCCCTCCCTACGGGCCACGCTTGAATTTGTTGCGCGGGATGCGATGGAGGCGGCGCGGCCGTGCGGCCGCAGGATTCGTACAAGGAGAGAGCAGCATGACGATCCAGACCGGCGATCGCATCCCCGACGCCACGCTCGTCAAGGTCACCGCCGAGGGTCCGGACCAGGTCCAGGCCCCTGCCTATTTCGCCGGCCGCAAGGTCGCGCTGTTCTCGGTGCCCGGTGCCTTCACCCCCACCTGCTCGGCCAAGCACCTGCCGGGCTTCGTGGAGAAGGCCGAGGCGATCAAGGCCAAGGGCGTCGACGAGATCGCCTGCACCGCGGTCAACGACTTCTTCGTGATGAAGGCCTGGGGCGAGGCAAACGGCGTGGCCGACAAGGTGACGATGCTCGCCGACGGCAACGGCGCCTTCGCCGAGGCGCTGGGCCTGACCCTCGACGGCTCGGGTTTCGGCCTGGGCAAGCGCGGCCAGCGCTTCGCGATGATCGTCGATGACGGCGTCGTCGAGCAGCTGTTCGTCGAGGCGCCCGGCGCGTTCGAGGTGAGCTCGGCGGACTATGTGCTGAGCAAGCTCTGATCTGGCCCTCCTCCTCCCTGCAGCCGCGGGGAGGAGGATGCGTTTGCGCGGCGGTCCGCTTGACGGAGGCCGCCCCGCCCCGCACTACCCGCGCCCATGTCCATTCTATCCGACCGCTGGATTCGCGAGCAGGCGCTCAACCACGGCATGATCGAGCCCTTCGTCGAGAGCCAGCGCCGCGAAGGCTGTATCAGCTACGGCCTCTCCTCCTACGGCTATGACGCGCGCGTCGCCGACGAGTTCAAGATCTTCACCAATGTCGACAGCGCGGTGGTCGATCCGAAGAATTTCGACGCGAACAGCTTCGTCGACCGCAAGACCGATGTCTGCGTGATCCCGCCCAACAGCTTCGCGCTGGCGCGCACCGTGGAGTATTTCCGCGTGCCGCGCGACACGCTGGTGATCTGCCTCGGTAAGTCCACCTATGCGCGCTGCGGGATCATCGTGAACGTGACGCCGCTTGAGCCGGAATGGGAGGGCCATGTGACGCTGGAGTTCTCCAACACCACCCCGCTCCCGGCCAAGATCTACGCCAATGAAGGCGCGTGCCAGTTCCTCTTCCTCAAGGGCGAGCAGCCCTGCGAGACGAGCTATGCCGACCGCGCGGGCAAATATATGGGCCAGCGCGGGGTGACCCTGCCGCGGCTGTAAGCTGCGCGGTCAAAGATGAAGTGTTTCCTCCCTCGCGAAGCGGGGGAGGGGGACCACTCGGCGCAGCCGAGTGGTGGAGGGGGAAGTCCCGATAGCTCACGGGCATCCCCCCTCCACCACCGCCTTCGGCGGCGGTCCCCCTCCTCCGGCTTCGCCGAGGGAGGAAACACTTTTCAGGCCTTCTGCAGGTGGCGGCGCCCCAGAAGCTCGGCGATCTGCACCGCGTTCAGTGCCGCGCCCTTGCGAAGATTGTCCGACACACACCACAGCGACAGACCGTTCTCCACGGTCGAGTCCTCGCGGACGCGGCTGACATAGGTGGCATATTCGCCGACGCTCTCGATCGGGGTGACATAGCCGCCATTCTCGCGCTTATCGACGAGCATGATACCCGGCGCCTCGCGCAGGATGTTCTGCGCTTCTTCCGCCGAAATCTCGTCCTCGAACTCGATGTTGATCGCCTCGGAATGGCCCACGAACACGGGCACGCGCACGCAGGTCGCGGTCACCTTGATCTTGGGATCGAGGATCTTCTTGGTCTCGACCACCATCTTCCACTCTTCCTTGGTCGAGCCGTCGTCGAGGAAGCTGTCGATGTGCGGGATCACGTTGAAGGCGATCTGCTTGGTGAACTTGGACGGTTCGACCTGGTCGCCGACGAAGATCGCGCGGCTCTGGTTGAACAGCTCGTCCATGCCCGCCTTGCCCGCACCCGAGACCGACTGGTAGGTCGCGACCACCACGCGCTTGATCTTGGCGGCATCGTGCAGCGGCTTGAGAGCCACCACCATCTGCGCGGTCGAGCAGTTCGGGTTGGCGATGATGTTGCGCGCCTTGTAGCCGTCGATCGCCTCGGGGTTCACCTCGGGCACGATCAGCGGCACGTCCGGGTCCATGCGGTAGAGCGAGGCATTGTCGATCACCGTGCAGCCGGCGGCGGCGAACTTCGGCGCATACTTGGCGCTGCCTTCCGAACCGATCGCGAACAGCGCCATGTCCCAGCCGGTGGGATCGAAATGCTCGATGTTCTGGACCTTGTACTGTTTGCCGGTCTCGCCATAGTCGACCATGTCGCCGGTCGAGCGCGACGACGCCAGCACGGCGAGATCGTCGATCGGGAATTCCCGCTCGGCCAGGATGTTGAGCATTTCGCGACCGACATTGCCGGTGGCGCCTGCGACGACGACACGGTAACCCATTTGTACCTCTTTCTTGCCCGCGCCGACACCTGCGGCGTGGAGGCTCTTTAGTGGGGATGGAGGGTGGAATGCACCAGCATTCCGCTGCTTCGCTGCATAAAGCGCAGCTATCGCGCCCGGATTACGGGCGCGGTGTAATTCGCGTGGATTTGGCGCGTTTTCGAAGCATCGGGGGTTCCGCTAGCAGAAACATGCTTGCGTGGCGAGCCCCTATTTGCGCAATTTCATGCCGCGACGAACGCTCCCTCCGGCGCCGTCGATCGGCGCCGCCGGAAGGGCTGCCACTGCACATAGGCGAGCGAGCGCCACGCCCACTCCATCGGCCCCATGGCGAATGCCCGCAGCCACAGATTGGCGAGCACCACCTCGACCACCAACACGGCCAGCGCCACGCCGTACAGCCCGCTCCAGCTGAGCTTGCCGAACAGCCCCGGCCCCCAGGGCGCGAACAGGATGTAGATGGCGAGGAACTGCTGGAGGAAATAGAGCGAGAAGGCGGTCCGCCCCGCCGCCTTGAACGGCGCGAGCACCGCCTGTCCCACCCCGCTGCGTACCGCGAGGTTGACCAGCGCGACATGGCCGATCGATACCAGGATCCGCGCCGGCTCCTGGGTGATCCAGGCGGTGTGGACGATCGGGACCGGCGACAGCATCTCGTGCGCCCCGATCGCGCGTGCGACCATGCCGGGCACGTAGCAGCACAGCATCAGGATCGCATAGAAGCGCGTGCTCCGCCCGCCCTGCACCACCCGCCATTTCCACAGCGCGATGCCGATCAGCATCATGCAGAAGGCCTCGGCGATCGACAGCCCCAGTTCGGGCAACATGAACTCGAAATAAAAGCCGATGTTCATCGCGGCATAGGCGAGGAAGCCGCCGGCATGGCCCTTCTTCTCCATCTCGCGGATCTTCTTGGCCATTTCGCCGCCGGTCGCGCGGCGATCGAGCAGCTTCTGCCAGTCCTTGTGCTTGGCCTGCTCGTCCTTGGTCAGCGGCTGGTGCGCCGCGACCTTCTTCTCGATCCCCGGTGCGGCGGCGACCAGCGCGGCGCGCTCGACATAGATCGGCACGCCGGTCACGACCATGCCCAGCGCGAACAGCGAACCCAGCGCCAGCAGCACGCGCGGGCCCAGCAGGCGGAACGGGAAGAGGAACAGCGCGGCGAGCGCATAGATGTGCAGGATGTCGCCGGTCCACAGGAAGACGAAGATGTCGAGCAGCCCGAAGCAGAGCAGCCACAAATTTCGTCGCCAGTAGAGATCCGCGATCGCCACGGGCCCATCGGGCCGCATCGCCCGCGCCGCGAGCACCATCAGCCCGCAGCCGAACAGAATCTCCAGCACCCCGCGCTGCGTACCTTCGAGCGCCACCTCGACAAAGGCCCAGCTCCATTGGTCGAGCGGGGTCCAGCCGATGATCTGCGGGCGGAGCAGCATCGTCACCGCCGTCTGACCTTCGAACGGAATGTTCATGAAAAAGATGCCGAGGATGGCGAGTCCGCGCAAGATGTCGAGTATGTCGATCCGCGCCTTGCCCTGTACCGGCGCAAGTTGCGCTACCGCCTCCAACGCCATGGCTCGCCCCCATCGTAAGATGAAGGCGAGCCTAGACTGTGGTTAACTGCGCGTCGAGTCCGAAGTATCGGTGCTTAGAAGCTCGCCCATTCTTCGACTTCGGCACCCGTCGAGCGCACGGTGCTGACGCTGGCGGCGTGCGCCTTGTTCGAGGCGACCGGCAACGCATGGACCTTCGAGCGGATCGGCTTGCGGCCGCTGCGGTCGCCCGCGTTGAAGCGCGAGGCCTGCTCGGTCAGCGCGTTGACTTCCGAGCTGAGGTTGCGCGCAGCGGCGGAGGTCTGCTCGACCATCGCGGCGTTCTGCTGCGTGGTCTGGTCGATGCTGTTAACCGCCGTCGCCACCTGGGTAACCGCGGTGGCCTGGACCTGGTTGTCCTGCGCCATGGTCTCGAGCAGCGAATGGACCTCGTTGACGTCACCGACGATCGCGCCGAGCGCGCTGTCCACGCGGCGGACCATGTCGACCGCCGCGTTGATGTCGGTCTGCGTCGCGGTCAGCTGGTCGCGCGCGCGGCCTGCCTCTTCCTCGGCGCGCATCGCCAGGGCGGAGACGAGGTCGGCAACCACCGCGAAACCGCGGCCCGCTTCCCCTGCCCGGCCGGCTTCCACCGCCGCGTTCATCGCGAGAACGCGGGTCTGGAACGCGATCTTGTCGAGGCCCTCGATGACGTTGTCGATGCCCTTGGCGCTTTCCGACACGCGGCTCATCGCCTGCATCGCCTCGTCCGCCACGGTGCGGCCGGAGTCGACCACGCCGATGGCCCCCGTGGCGCGTTCGACCGTCTTGGTCGAGGCAGCGGCGGTCGCCTTGATCCGCTGGTCCATCTGGCTGACTGCGGCCGAAGTCTCTTCGAGGCTGGCGGCGGCGCCTTCGGTACGGCGGGCAAGATCCTCGCTGGCCTGGGCGATTTCGGCCGAGCCGGTCGAGATCGTCTCGGCGCTCTCGATCACCGCGGTGATCAGTTCGCGCAGCGAGTTGACGGCGGCGTTGAAGTTCTGCTTCAGCCCTTCATATTCGGGATCGAAGCGGGTTTCGATCGAGGCGGTCAGGTCGCCGCTGGCGAGCTTGCCCAGGCGATCCTCGAGCGTCTCCACGACGAGCGCCTGCGCGGCATCCGCACGCTTCTTGGCATCCGCCAGCTCTTCCTGCCGCAGCGCCGCTTCCTTGAAGACGAGCACCGATTTGGCCATCGCGCCGACTTCGTCGCCGCGCTCGGTGCCGGGCACGTCGACATGGTTCTGGCCCCCGGCCAGCGCGCGCATCGTTTCCTGCAGGCCGCCCAGCGGGCCGGCGATCTGAGCGCGAGTGACGAAGATGGCGACGCCCATGCTGCCCGCGATCGCAACCAGCGCAACGCCCAGCAGCGTGAACGCAGCAGTGGCAACGCTGGCGCTCATCTCCGCGGACTGCTTCGTGGCGTCTGCAGTACGGCCGTCGTTATATGCCTTGATGGTCTTCGTGAACGTGTCGGCCAGTTCATCGGCTTTGACGAGTTGCGCCTTCGCCTCGTCATTCTTGTTCGCGAGGCCCAGCTCGACGGCCGCCGCAAGAACCTTCTGGAACTCATCCAAGCCGGCATCGATCCGCGCAAGGTCAGCCGAAGATTCCTTCTCGGCGGTGGCAACCTCACCGAGAAAGTCTTGTGCCTGCTTGTAAGCCGCAGCCTCGTCGGCCGCAGCCTTCTTGGCCTGTGCGGATGTGCCGTCATAGACAAGCGTTTTGTACGCGGAGTAGATCATCGTCTGGCTTAGCCGGTTCACCCGGATGAGCTTCGCCGTGTCCGGCATTTTCACGTCGGTCAGCTCGGAATAGCCTGCATCGATCGTTCGCATCACGCTGCCGCCATACCAGGCGACGCCCAAGGTAACGATGCCAAGTAGACCCAGCATCATCATGATCTTGAACTGAATTTTGAGATTGGCCAGGAATTGCACGCTCAGTTCCTCCTAGGCGCAGCCCGGAGGCGCGCAGATCTCCCACCTGCGCATTATAGAAGATGGAGCATGCCGCATTGCCACGGCATGCCCCCGGACTTTTACGTATCCGTGTGTGTTCTGAAGGCTTTACTTGGTCAACGCGCGATCAAGGAAGTTCAGGATAGTATTCCACAGATGCTCGCTAACGCCTGGCCCGCCGACGCGGTGGGTCTGGCCAGGATAGAGCATCATCTCGAACGGCACCTTCTGCTGCTGGAGCGCGGCGTACATTGCGGTGCCGTTCTCCAGTACGACATTGTCGTCCGACATGCCGTGGATCATCAGCAGCGGATCGGCGATCTTCGCAGCGTCGTCCAAGGTGCTGGCGGTCTTGTACGCCGCCGGCACCTGGCGCGGATCGCCCATGTAGCGCTCGGTATAATGGGTATCGTACAGTTCCCACTTGGTCACCGGCGCGCCGGATACCCCGGCGGCAAAGGTGCCCGGCGCCGCCTCCAGCATCTTCAGCGTCATGTAGCCGCCATAGGACCAGCCATAGGTGGCGACGCGCTTCGGATCGACGAAGGGCAGCGATTTGAGGTACGCCGCGCCGGCGAGCTGGTCCTGCACCTCCACGCCGCCCATCGCATGCCAGATCGCGCTTTCGAACGCGACGCCGCGATTGGCCGAGCCGCGATTGTCGATCTGGAACCAGATATAGCCGTGCTGCACCAGATATTGCTGGAGCGCGCCGCCCCAGGCGCGGCTGACCGTCTGCACATGCGGGCCGCCATAATGCTGGAAGAATACCGGGTAGCGCTTGCCGGGCTCCAGCTTCGGCGTGATCATCTCCCAGTGCAGCGCGGCGCCGTCGGGCCTCTTGATCGTGCCGAAGGTCCGCTCGCGATGGGCCGCGAGATAAGGATGGTACGGGTGATCGGCATCGCCGACCGCATTTTCCTGCACCCAGGCGATCCGCTTGCCATCGGCATCGGCGAGATAGACCTGGCGCGGCTGGTCGGGGCTGGAGCGGCTGACGATCGCACGGGTGGCGCTGGCGTCCATGCTCGCGGCGTTCCACCAGCCGCGCTCGGTCAGCCGGGTGATGGCGGCAGGCTTGCGATAGTCGATCCAGTAGAGGTGGCGCTCGAGCGGGTCGTCCTTGTTGCCCTGGAAGTAAAGACGACCGTGCTTCTGGTCGACGCTAATGCCGTCGGGCGCGACTTCCCAGGGCCCCTTGGTCAGCTGGGTGAACTTGCCCGCCTGCCAGCGATAGAGATGGCCATGGCCGTCGCGCTCGGACCACCAGATCAGGCTGCCGTCGTCGAGCGGCTTGAGTCCGTAGCTGAGGTTGATCCAGCTCTCGGGCGCCGCCGTCTCGCTGAACAGAACGCGCGATGCGCCGGTGGCAGGGTCGACCGCGAGCAGGTCGAGCCGGGTCTGCGCTCGGTTCTCGCGCTGGACGTAGAGCGTCCTGCCGTCCGCTGCCCAGTCGACACGGGCGAGATAGATGTCGCTATCGGGGCCGAGATCGACCTTCACCCGCTTCTGCCCGGTGGGATCGAGCACGTAGAGCTCGACCAGCGCATTGGCCGTGCCGGCCTTGGGGTAGCGCTGCTGGACGATGCTCGTCCCCTCGGCACCGATCGCCGCGCGAGTGACGATGCCGACGGGGGCTTCGTCGAACCGCTCGACCGCGACATGGGCGTCGTTGGGCGACCACCAATAGCCGACGCTGCGTGCCATTTCCTCCTGCGCGACGAACTCCGCCTCGCCCCAATGCACGGTGCCCGCGCCGTCGGGGGTGACCCGCATGGCCTTGCCGCTGCTCAGGTCCATGACGATCAGGTTCTGATCCTGGAGGTAGCTGGCGAACTTGCCCGCGGGGCTCAGCGCCGCGTTGAGCTTGGGACCGGCCGCGGCCGGCAGCTTGTCGACCTCCCCGTTCAGCCGCGCACGGAACAGCTCGCCGTCCAGCGGCACCAGGATCGATTTGCCGTCGGGCGCCCAGTCATAGGAGACGATGCCCTTGGTGCCACCGATGCGGGCGCGCTCGCGCTGCATCTTCTCCGCTTCAGAAAGCGCTGCGCCGGAGCCGAGCTTCTTCGAGTCGACCAGCATGCGCCACTGGCCATTGGCGGTATCCAGCGCCCAGAGGTCGTAGCGCTCGCGATCGTCGTCGCGGTTGCGCAGCAGGGTCAAATACTTGCCATCGGGGGACAATTGCACCGCGCGCGGTGCCGGGCCGTCCAGCGCGGGGCTGGCGAAAATGCGTTGCAGCGTCAGCGACTGCCCCGTCTGCGCCTGCGCCGCGACATCAGCCATGCTTACCCCCATCGCAATCGCCGCCCCCGTAACGCCCAGCATCCATTTGCGCATCCAACACTCCGCCCTTCCGGCATCCACTACCAGTCGGGGTGGTTTATCGAGCGCGGACAAACCGTAAAGAGGCAGTTGGCGTTTCGGGACAACCGTTGTCATTGGTGAGCCAACGATTGGGCACTTCCGCGAAGTCTCAAACAAGTCTTTTAGAAGCCTTGCGAAATGGAGAAGCAATTAAAGATATTCAAATTTCGGAATGAATATGCTCGACGCCATGGAAAACTATGGTAAAGTCCGAAGCACACAAGTTGCCGGAAACACGGCAGCCGCGGTGGAGCCGCGAAGCGGGGCGCGCTCGATCGATCAGGAGAAGTACCGCATGTCGGTGGACCGTCTTGGCAGGATAGGTTCAGGTGTTCCGGTAGAATGCGCTACGCGTTTGCTGGAGCAGAACTGGCCGCGTTCCACGCTTCTCACGCCGGCCGACATCGGATTGGGCGGCCGCGAGACCGCCGTTGCCGAATTTCTAGGGATGGTAGAGTCGCTCAGCGACGCCGGGTTCCTTGCCTATGAGGCACTCGTGTTCAACAGCGATGGCCCGATGCTGGTCGATGCCACGCTCACCGCACGCGGTCGCGCCATGCTGGCCAGCGAAGCCAACCAGGCGAACTGACGGCGTAAGGCCTTGTGGACCTTCAGTGGATGCTGGGCCGCGCGACGTCCATGCGGCCCGCAAGCCCTTGCAGCAGGGCGATATCCGCTGCATCGAAACGGCGCTCCGCGCGGTCGAGCACAGCCAATGCCCCGACACGTCGACCTTCACGCCACAAGGGCACAGACAATTGACTGCGATAGCCGAGCGCCATGGCTTCGAGCGGGTCGGACAATTGTCGCGCGGAATCAGCGGCCTCGACGCCATCCGCCGCCGCAAGTACGGCACGCGAGCCGGTATGCAACACTGCAACGTCGCCGCGCAGCAGCACCACCGCCGCGCGCACGATCCGGCTTTCCTCGGGCATCATCTCACCCGCGGCACACGATCCGAATCGATCATCCAATTCCAACGCTGCAATACCCCCAAGCCGACATGACGACACCCTGATGAAAACGGTTGTATCGTAAGCGACTCGCGGAGTTCCGGGCAGTACGGAGTTTTACCATCGACACATCTACCGGTGTCCGCCTCTTACGATGTTCCAGAACGAGACGACCAGATAAGTTATCAACCGGTAAATTCGTTTCGGATGCAATCCACGTCTAGGCAGATTTTGCCTAGTGGCGTAAATGCTGCGTCACAGCACGACTCCGGGAACGGAAAAAACCGATTCGGGTATGTGTGCATAGGAATGTTGCGGAACCGGCCGAGGGTCGATGGCGTGGTTCTGATAAATGCAATTTTGAGCAAGAGTTCGGTGGGTTCGCTACGGCCCCTCGGGTTGCACAAAGGCATGCGGACCATGTTGCTAAGGAGGACCTGATGTCGATGAGCGGGGAAAGTCGTGAGGCGCTGAGCGCCCTCGATTCGCGCTGCATCGTCGCGATCGCCGATGCACTGCAGCGCAGTTGGCCGGGCAGCGCCACGCTGACCCCGACGGCACTGGACCTCGGCGCATCGCTGGATCGCCATCACGCCTTCGTCGCCGCGGTACAGGGTCTCTGCGATCGTGGCCTGCTCGCCTATGAGGCGCTGCTGATCGGAATCGGCGGCCCCGAAGTGCGCGACGCGGCCCTTACCGCTCGCGGACGGGCACTCCTCCAGAACGACGGCCTCCGCGCCGCCGCCTGATCGGCCCCTTCATCAACGGCATCGAACGCGCCGCGACGGAGGCCGTCTGCGGCGCTTACTTGTTTCGACCAGCGGATCACTCGACGCGCTTGGCGCGTGATGCCAGGCATGAAAAAGGGCGTGCGAACCGCTCGGTCCGCACGCCCCTTCGCATTCTGGGAAGACCAGCCTTATTCGGCGGCCTGCGCCTCGGTGCGGGTGTCGCGGCGCTCGGCGATACGCGCCGACTTACCGGTACGACCACGCAGATAGTAGAGCTTCGCACGACGCACGACACCGCGACGCACGACCTCGATCGAATCGATGTTCGGCGAATAGAGCGGGAACACGCGCTCCACGCCTTCACCGAACGAGATCTTGCGGACGGTGAAGTTCGAACCCATGCCCTTGTTGGCGCGCGCGATGCACACGCCTTCGAAGTTCTGCACGCGGGTGCGCTCGCCTTCGACGACCTTCACACCGATGCGGACGGTATCGCCCGGGCGGAATTCCGGAATCTTCTTGGCTTCGTTGAACTTGGCAATCTGCTCGGCTTCGAGCGTCTGGATGAGGTTCATCTCAGTCAGTCCCATGTTTTCGCCGCGCGCCAGAGGGAGACTGGACCCGAACGCCCTCATGGCGTTCCCAAAGGTCTGGCCTCCTTAGCCGTGTATCGGTCTCCGCCATGGCGCGACGCCAGGCTTCGATCCTCGCATGATCCCCCGATCGCAGCACTTCGGGGATCGTGCGCCCTTCCCATTCAACAGGTCGGGTATATTGCGGATATTCGAGCAGCCCCGTTTCGAAGCTCTCGTCCATGCCGCTGGAAGCCGCGCCCATTACGCCGGGAACGAGCCGAATGCAAGCATCGAGCAGGGTCAGCGCCGCCATTTCGCCGCCCGAAAGGATATAGTCGCCGATCGAGACCTCCTCGATCTCCCGCGCCTCGAAGATGCGTTCGTCGAACCCCTCGAAGCGGCCGCAGAGCACGATCGCGCCCGGCCCTGCCGCCAGGTCCCGCACGCGGTCCTGGGTCAGCGGCCGCCCGCGCGGTGTCATGGCGAGCAGCGGGCGCCCTTCCCGCGCCACGCTGTCGATCGCCGAAGCGACCACGTCCGCACGCAGCACCATCCCCGCCCCGCCCCCGGCCGGCGTATCGTCTACCGAACGGTGCTTGTCGGTCGCGAAGTCGCGGATCTGCACCGCCTCCAGCGACCACAGTCCCTCGCGCAGTCCGCGCCCGGCAAGCGAAATGCCGAGCGGGCCGGGGAACATCTCGGGGTACAGCGTCAGGATCGTGGCAGCGAAGGTCACAGCGTCCAGTTCTCAAGCTTGAGGTCGGGGATGTCGGCGAAATCCCGTTCGTTGTTGGTGATCAGCGTCAGGCCGGCCGCCAGCGCCTGCGCCGCAATCAGCCGGTCGAGCCGGGCCCGGCGGAAGGGCAAACGCCCATACACCTCTGCGGCGGCGGCGTCGAAGGGCATCACTGGAACGTCGCGCAAAAAGGCTTGCAGCACCGCTCCCTGAGCGTCGCGAATGCCCAGCCGAACCTCCGCATAGCTGATCGCCGAAACCGCAAGGCTGCCTTTGGCTTGCGCACGAACGCGCGCGTTCAGCCGCTCCACCGAGCCTTGGAGCAGATAGATGCAAATATTGCTGTCGAGCAGAAACAGCGGGTCAGTCATCGCGCCGAAGCTTGCCCAGGTTCCAATCGAGCTCACGCTCCTCCAGCTCTCGATCTTCGTCCGCGATGAGCTTCAGATGCGGAAGTGCGCCGATCCAGCCGCCGCCGATCTTCTCCTCGTCGTCCACTGGCTCCACCGAAAAGCCGCGGCGTTCCTCCCGCAGCACCACCTCGGCGCCCTCCTTCAGGCCCAGTGCCTTGGGCAGGCGAAGCGCCAGCGAATTGCCCGACTTGAAGATTCTGGCGCGATATTCCTCGCCCATGGGCCACCTCCGTATATACGGGATGTATATACATTCACACCGAAGCGCAACGCGATCAGAACCAGTCTTCGATCCGCAGGCCCGGCACCGCGCGGAAATCACGGCCATTACGGGTGACCAGCGCCGCGCCCAAGGCGAGCGCATGCGCCGCGATCAGCCGATCATGTCGGCCGCGCGCGGCGCGCGCTGCGGGGAAAGCGCGTGCCGCCACGGCATCGAAGCCCAGCACCGGCACCTGCTCGAGCAGCGCGTCCAGCGCGGCACTGTCCTGCCCCGCTCCGTCCATCAGTTCCGCGAGGCTGATCGCCGACATCGCAATGGCCCCCGGCCCGGCCGCCGCGATCCGCCGCGCGACCGGCGCGCCGCCGCCCCGCAGCAGGCGAATGCAGACGCAGGTATCGAGCAGATAGTCGGGCGTGGCCATGCCCTGCCCTACACCGCGATGCGGAACCTGTCGCGCACCCCAAGCGCTGGCGCGCGATGGACGATTGCATCATCATCGGCGGCGGCCCGGCGGGGCTCACCGCGGCTATCTATCTCAGCCGCTATCATCTGAAGATCCGCCTGTTCGACTGCGGATCGAGCCGCGCCGCGCTGATCCCCTGCACGCACAACCATGCCGGCTATCCGGAGGGCATTTCCGGCCTCGACCTGCTCGCGGCGATGCGCGCCCAGGCCGAGAAATACGGCACCGTGCGCGAGGCGGCGAAGGTCACCAGCCTGCGCCCGATCGAAGGCGGGTTCTCCGCGAGGGTCAATGATCGCGAGGTGCGAGCCCGCTCGGTGCTGCTGGCGACCGGCGTCGTCAATCATCGCCCGCCGATGCCCGATGCACTTCACGACGTCGCGCTGGCGAAGGGCCAGATCCGCTACTGCCCGGTGTGCGACGGCTATGAAGTCACCGACAAGCGCGTCGCCGTGTACGGCACCGGCGAGCATGGCGCGCGCGAGGCGCTGTTCATCCGCAGCTTCACCCGGGACGTGACGCTGATCGCCCCCGATTGCCACGATCTGCCGCCGGAGCAAATCGCGCAACTGGAGGCCGCGGGGGTCGCCCGCGTGGAGGGCCCGGCCACCGACTGGGCACTCGAGAACGACCAGCTCCTCCTGACGGTGCCTGCGGGTCGCTTGAGCTTCGACAGCCTCTACCCCGCACTCGGCTCGCACATCCGCTCCGAGCTGGCCGTCGAGGCCGGCGCCCGCGCCGACGCCAGCGGCTGCCTGGAAGTGGACGACCACCAGCGCACCTCGCTCCCCGGTCTGTTCGCCGCCGGCGACGTCGCCAAGGGCCTCGACCAGATCAGCCACGCCATGGGCGAGGCCGGAGTCGCCGCGACGACGATCCGGAACATGTTGAACGCCGATACGCCGCTCTGGCGCTAGCTGCTGCAGCCCCCGCAGCCGCCCCCGCCGCAACCGCCGTCGCTGCTGCCGCCATCGGCGATGCTCGCGCCGCCATCGCCCCCGGCGGTGCGGAGACGGTGCAGCGCCTCCCATCCGGAGCCGATAAGGATGCTCGTCCCGAACAGCGCCACACCCAGCGCCGCCTCCGCGCCGGTGGGCGCCCGGCGGAGCCGCGTATGGCGTGCGCACGCCGCTGCGACGGCAATGCGGCCCGCACGCGTCCGTTGGTCGAGGCCGGCGAGACGCACGACCGCCACGACCACGGTCACGATCAACGCGATGGTCAGAAAGCCGACCGGCCTTCCCCGCGCCTCGCCGAACGCGAGCTTGACCAGCCCGAAGCAGGACAGCAGCACGAAGGGCGCCGCCTGGGCGATGCGCACGCGCCAGCCCTCGCCTTCGGTCATCAGCAGTCCTTGCGCCGTCAGTCGCGCGCGGATTGCCTGGCCGAGACCGGCGAGCGCCCAATCCACGCGGTGCCATTGCAGCGGCTGCGGCAAGACCCGCAAGGCAGTGACGGCCGGCGTCGCCGGGGCGTCCGCGGCGAGGACAAGATGTTGCTTCGCGTCCACCGCCAGATGGCCCGTCGCCAGCAGTTCCATGGCGACCATCTCGCTATGCCGCGGCAGGCCACCTGCGAGCACGGCCGCATCGTCCGGCGGCAGGTGCAGCGGGCGCCGCCCCTCCGGCCGCAGCGCGTGCGACAGTCGTCCGCTGGCAAGGCAGGCCAGCAGGAAAAGGGCGGCGTACAGGATCAGAAACGGCCCGCCCGAGAGATCGAAGGGTCCGAGTGCCATGGTTCATCCACTCCCTGGGAGCAACGCACCCATCCATCCGGCCGCTAGCGCCAGCCCCAAGAGCAAGGCGCCGATGGCCGCGTGCCGGCGCGGCACAATGAAGGCGTCGCGCGGGTGCACGCGGCGTGCCTTGTGGTCCTCGGTCAGCCTCCGCCGTGCGTCGGGCCACAGATCCGCGGGCGGCGAGCCGAAGACGCGCTCGTAGCTGCGCAGCGTCTCGGCATAATGCTGGAAGAAGCGATGCTGCTCGGCCGAACCGCCGGCGGTCGGGCCATGGTGGAGCGGTCGGCCCAGTATTTGCGGGCAGAAGCGTTCCCAATAGTCGCGCGTGTAGGTGAGGTGCAGGTGCCAGGCCTGATCGACCACATCCGAGGGCATGATGACACGACCGCTGGTCACCGCCAGGAAGCAGAAGCGGCGATATTCCTCCAGCACCCGCTCGGCATGCGCCGGACGCCAGCCATTCTCGCGCGCGAGCCGCACGACGAACGGCAGCGCCGCGTCCTCGGGTCCGATGGTGTAATGGGAGAGTGCCTTCCAGACCGGGTGGTCGGCATAGGGTTCATGCGGGCCCAGGGGCGCTTGCATTGATTTCCCAGTAGCAAACTGGGAAATAGCTGTCGAGCCTTACTCGACGAACGCGCTTGCCACGACGAGGCGCTCGTCGTCCCAGGCAGGCACCGCCTCGGGCCGCATCGGCACCATGAAGCGCTTGCCGTCGGGGCGTTCGATCTCGATCACGTCGCCCGCGCCATAATCGTCGATCGCGACGACGCGGCCGATCGGCGCCCCGTCCTCGCCCGTGACGGGCAGGTCGAGCAGATCGATATGGTAATATTCGCCCTCGCCCAGCGGCGGTAGGGCGGAACGCGGCACCGTCAGTTCGGTGCCGCGCAGTGCCTCGGCGGCGTTGCGGTCGGGCACTTCGGCGAAGCGGGCGATCACGCCATTGGATCCCCCGCGCACCGACTTGAGCGTCAGCTTGCCGCCGTTGAAGCTTTTATGCGCCGCCAGATCCTCGGCGAACACCTTCAGCCGCACCTCGCCCGCTACGGCGTGCGCGCCGATCACGACGGCGAGCGTCACCAGGCGATCGCCGCGGTTCGAGGGAGCGGAAGGTTCTGCCATGATGGGATGCAGCGACGCACGAGCCATCCCTCCCGCAACGATGTGCGGGAGGGATGTTCAAGCTCAGGCCTCGGTGGTCTCTTCGGCCGGGGCGGCAGCGGCTTCGGCAGCTGCCTTGGCCTTCTCGGCACGCTCCTCGGCGCGCTCCTTGGCCTTCTCGCCCGGAACCGCCTTGTTCGGGTTGTTGCGAGCCGCACGCTCCTTGACGCCGGCGGCATCGAGGAAGCGGGCAACGCGGTCGGTCGGCTGCGCGCCGACGCTCAGCCAGTACCTGGCGCGCTCGTCGTCCAGCTTCACGCGCTCGGCCGAATCCTTGGCGAGCAGCGGGTTGTAGGTGCCGATCTTCTCGATGAACTTGCCGTCGCGGGGCGCACGGGCGTCAGCAACGACGATCCGGTAGTACGGGCGCTTCTTGGAGCCGCCGCGCGACAGACGCATGGAGAGAGCCATTCTACTTCACTTCCTTCTAGAGATACGATTGAAACAAATTGAGTTAAGTTACTTCTTCTTGAGCAAATTCTCGAAGCCCGGCGGCAGCTTGGCACCGCCCGGCAGACCCGGCAGGCCCGCGCCCACCTTGTCCATCATCTCGCCCATCTCGGCGCCGCCCAGAGCGTTGCCGATGCCGCCCATGCCGCCGCCCGGGCCGCCCTTGGCGAGCATGCCCAGCATGCCCTTCAGGCCGCCCATCTTCTTCAGGCGCTTCATCGCGGTCTGCATCTCCTGATGCATCTTGATGAGCTTGTTGACGTCCTGCACGGTCAGGCCGCTGCCCTTGGCGATGCGGATCTTGCGCTTGGCGTTGAGCAGTTCGGGCTTGGCGCGCTCCTTCGGCGTCATCGAACCGATGATCGCGTCCATGCGGATCAGCACCTTGTCGCCGCCGACTTGGTCGACGGCGGCCTGCGCCTTCTTCATGCCCGGGATCATCCCCGCCAGCGCGCCGATGCCGCCCATCTTGCGCATCTGGTTCAGCTGCGCGCGCAGGTCGTTCATGTCGAACTGGCCCTTGGCGAGCCGGTTCGCCATGCGCTCGGCATCTTCCTGCTCGATCGACGCCGCGGCGCGCTCGACCAGACTGACCACGTCGCCCATGCCGAGGATGCGGCCGGCGACGCGCTTCGGGTGGAAGGGCTCGATCTGGTCGAGCTTCTCGCCCATGCCGGCGAACTTGATCGGCTGGCCAGTGACCGCGCGCATCGACAGCGCCGCACCGCCGCGCGCATCGCCGTCCATCCGGGTCAGGATCACGCCGGTCAGCGGCACCTGCGCCGAGAAGTTGCTGGCGACGTTCACCGCGTCCTGGCCGGTGAGCGAGTCGACGACGAGCAGGATTTCCTGCGGCTTGGAGATGTCGGCCACGGCCTTCATCTCGTCCATCAGCGCCTGGTCGACGTGGAGACGACCGGCGGTGTCGAGCATCACCACGTCTAAGCCCTGGAGCTTCGCCGACTGGAGCGCCCGGCGTGCGATCTCGACCGGCTGCTGGCCGGTGACGATCGGCAGCGTCGCCACTTCGGTCTGGGTGCCGAGCACCGCCAGCTGCTCCTGCGCGGCCGGACGATTGACGTCCAGCGACGCCATCATCACCTTCTTGCCCTGCTTCTTCAGCAGCTTGGCAAGCTTGGCGGTGGTGGTGGTCTTGCCCGAGCCCTGGAGGCCGACGAGCATGATCACCGCCGGCGGCGTGACGTCGATATGCAGTTCGGCGGTGTCCGCGCCGAGCATGTCGACCAGCGCGTCATGGACGATCTTGACGACCTGCTGGCCCGGCGTGACCGACCGCAGCACCTGCTGGCCGACGGCCTGCTCGGTTACCTTGTCGACGAATTCGCGGGCGACGGGCAGCGCGACGTCCGCTTCCAGCAGCGCCACGCGCACTTCGCGCATCGCGGTCCGGACATCGGCCTCGGCGAGCGCGCCACGTCCGCGCAGGCGCTCGAAGACGCCGCCCAGCCGATCGCTCAAACTCTCGAACATGATGCCCAGATCACTCCAAATCAGTCGTTGTTCCGCCAAACGCAAAACACGCCGGCGGACGAAACCTCGTCGGCCGGCGTCACCCCTTGGGGTGGCAAATGTCTCGCGTCCACGGAGGAACGGTGGGTCCCCTTAGCGAGAGTGGCGGCGGAAAGCAACCTCTACGGATTTAACCCGATCTACACGCCTTGCATGGGAAAACGCCGCTTCGTTAGTACGAGGGGCGTAGTGCGTCGATGACGCGGCAGCAGCATCAGGACCGGCAATATGCGCCGAAGGATCGCACCGCGGCGATCTTCAACGCGCTGTGCCTTGCCTCCGCGGTGCTGGCGCTAGCGATCGGCGCATGCCTGGGGTTCGACCATGTCGAACGGATCGTGCCGGGCGTCTGGCTGCTCGGCGCGCAGGCCATCAACCTCGTCCTCATTCTCCTCTGCGCGCGCCGCCTCGCCACCCGTCCCTCGCGTCGCGGTGCTGGCGAGCGCGCACAAAGCGTCGCCAGCCGCGATCCGCTGACCGGGTTCCTCCACCGCAACAGCCTGACCGAGGAAGGCGCCGCGATGTTCGCCCGCGCGCATCGCCGGAGCCAGGCAGTGGCGATGCTGGTGCTCGATCTCGACCGGTTCAAGGCGATCAACGATCTGCACGGCCACGCGATCGGCGACGCGCTGATCCGCACCGTCGCGCAGGAAGTCGCCCAGGCGTTGCCGCAGATGGCGCTGGCCGGGCGGCTGGGCGTCGACGAGTTCGCCTGCGCCTTCGCTTTCGACCCGCGCGAACCGGCGATCGTCGAGCGCATCGCCGAGCGGATCGTCACCCGCCTCGCCCAGCCCTTCGAGATGGAGGGGCATGTGCTGCACATCAGCTGCTCGCTCGGCATCGCCCGTTCCGACTTCGACTGCCCGAGCATCGACGCGCTGCTGCGCACCGCCGATATCGCGATGCACCAGGCGCAAAAGGCGGGGAAGAACCGCTTCGCCTGGTTCGATCCGGCGATGGAGCGCGCGCTGCAGGTGCGCAGCGCACTCGAAAGCGGGTTGCGCGTCGCGATCCCGCGCGAGGAAATCGCCCCCTATTTCGAGCAGCAGGTCGATCTTGCCAGCGGACGCCTGCACGGCTTCGAGGTGCTGGCCCGCTGGGAGCATCCCACCCACGGCATGATCCCGCCCGATCGGTTCATTCCGGTGGCCGAGGATGCGGGGCTGATCGGCGACCTGTCGCTGTCGATCATGCGCCAGGCCTTCCACGCCGCGCGCGACTGGGATCCTGGGCTCAGCCTGTCGGTCAACATCTCGCCGGTGCAGCTGCGCGATGCCTGGCTGGCGCAGAAGATCATCAAGGTGCTCACCGAAACCGGCTTCCCCGCCCACCGGCTGGAAGTGGAGATCACCGAAAGCGCATTGTTCGACAATCTCGCGCTCGCGCAGTCGATCGTCGGCAGCCTCAAGAACCAGGGCGTGCGGCTGGCGCTCGACGACTTCGGGACCGGCTATTCGTCGCTCGCCCATCTCCGCGCGCTGCCGTTCGACCGGATCAAGATCGACAAGAGCTTCATCCTCTCGCTCAGCCAGAGCGCGGACTCCGCCGCGATCGTCAACACCATCCTGCGGCTGGGCGAGAGCCTGAACCTGCCGATCACCGCCGAGGGCGTGGAAGACGCCGCGATCGAGGAGCGGCTGCGCGCGATCGGCTGCGCCAAGGCCCAGGGCTGGCTGTACGGCAAGCCGCTGTCGATCGCGGGCGCGCGCCGCCTGCTCGCCGAGCGGCGGCTGATCCTCCAGCCCGGACCGCGGCTGGAGGGCGGCGATGCTACCAGCCAGCTCCAGGCTGGCTGAGATAGTCGAGCTCGTCAGCCCTGGAGATGCGCCCCAGCACCTCGTTGCGTGCGGGGAAGCGGCCGAAGCGGCGAAACACCGCGGCATGATCGCGGGCATAGGCGAGCAACTCGTCGTCTTCGAGGCTCGCGAAACAGCGCAGGCTGAGCGCCTGGAGTTCCTCATCCTCGGCATGCTCGAAGGGCATGTAGAGGAATTGGCGTTGTTCCTTGGAAAGCCGCCGGTCCCAGCTGCGCTTCACAGCGAGCTTGGCGAGGTGCTGGGCGAGCGGGTCCCCGGCAAACGCCTCGGCCTGACCGCGATAGATATTACGCGAGAACTGATCGAGCAGGATGACGGCCGCGAGCAGCGTCTCGGGGTCCTCGTCCCAACCCGCCGCGTCGCTCGCCAGCACCCTATCGCGAAGGTCTCCGAACAAGTCGGCGATCTCGCGATCGAGTCCGGCGGACTTCAGGAACCATTGTTCGGGCAGCAGCGCGTCGAACCAGAAGGCCAGCACCTGGCCCGCCCGGTGTTGGACTTCTGCGGTCGGCGTCCTTAGATCGCTGGCCAATGTCCCTCTCCTCGCCTCTCATCCTTAACATGGGCTGCCGGCTGAACCTAGCCGAAGGTGAGTCGATCCGTGCGCTGCTCGACGGCAAGGACGCGATCGTGGTGAATAGCTGCGCGGTGACCAACGAAGCGGTGAAGCAGACCCGCCAGGCGATCCGCCGCGCACGCCGGGAGCGGCCCGAGGCGGAACTGGTCGTGACGGGCTGCGCCGCGCAGATCGACCCGCAAGCCTTTGCCACAATGCCCGAGGTGGATCGGGTGATCGGCAATGCCGAGAAGCTGCGGCCCGAGGCCTGGGCCTCCGAGGCCCGTGTGCAGGTGCAGGACATCCTCGCCGTGCGCGAGACCGCGCCCCACCTTGCCGCCAGCTTCTCCACCCATGCTCGCGCCTTCGTCGAGGTGCAGAATGGCTGCGACCATCGCTGCACCTTCTGCGCGATTCCCTTTGGACGCGGCAACAGCCGCTCGGTGCCCGCGGGCGCGGTGATCGACCGGATCGCGATGCTCGCCGAGGCGCATGGCGAAGTGGTGCTGACCGGCGTCGACCTCACCAGCTACGGCCATGATCTGCCGGGGGCTCCCACGCTGGGATCGCTCGTGGAGCGCATCCTGAAGCACGTGCCCAAGCTCCAGCGATTACGGCTTTCCTCGCTGGACGGGATCGAAGTCGACGACCGGCTGTTCGCGCTGCTCACCCAAGAGCCGCGCGTGATGCCGCACGTCCATCTGTCGCTCCAGGCGGGCGACGACATGATCCTCAAACGGATGAAGCGCCGCCACAGCCGCGCGCAATCGGTGGCGCTCGCCGAACGCCTCCGCGCCGCACGACCCGAAATCGCGATCGGCGCGGACCTGATCGCCGGCTTTCCGACCGAAGACGAGACGATGTTCGCCAACACGCGCGCCCTGATCGCCGATTGCGGCGTGGTGCATGCGCACATCTTCCCCTATAGCCCGCGCGCCGGCACGCCCGCCGCGCGCATGCCGCAGGTGGCACCCGCCACCGTCCGCGACCGCGCCGCCCGGCTGCGCGCGGCGGCGGCCGAGCAGCGGGCGAACTGGCTGGAAACCTTGGTCGGCAGCCGCCAGCAGGTGCTGGTCGAGCGACCGGGCGACCGCGGCCATGCAGAGAATTTCGCCGAGGTGCGGCTGACCGCCCCTCGGCAGACTGGAGAAACGGTGAACGTGACGATTGCACGCGTCGAAGACGGAGAGCTGGTCGCATGAGCGGGCCCGGCTGGCACGAAAAGCTGCTCGGCGGCTTTCGCAAGACGTCGGACCGGCTGCTCGGCAACCTCGCCGGCCTGTCGCTCGCCCGGCTGGACGAGGCGACGCTGGACGAGATCGAGGAGGCGCTGATCGCCTCCGACCTCGGCCCCGCCACCGCCGCCAAGGTGCGCGCGCGGCTCGCCGAAGGGCAGTTCGAGCGCAACCTCGAGGAACTCGGCATCCGCGTGATCGTGGCCGAGGAAGTGGCCAAGGTGCTCGAGCCGGTCGCCAAGCCGCTCGAGATCGAGGCGTTCCCGCGCCCGCAGGTGATCCTCGTCATCGGCGTCAACGGATCGGGCAAGACGACGACGATCGCCAAGCTCGCCAACCAGCTGCTCGAGCAGGATTATAGCGTGATGGTCGCCGCCGGCGACACCTTCCGCGCCGCCGCGATCGGCCAGCTCAAGACCTGGGCCGACCGGATCGGCGTGCCGATCGTCTCGGGCGCCGAGGGTGGCGACGCCGCCGGCATCGTGTTCGAGGCGGTCAAGCGCGCCACCGAGATCGGCACCGATGTGCTGATCGTCGACACCGCCGGCCGCCTGCAGAACAAGCGCGAGCTGATGGACGAGCTGGCCAAGGTCCGCCGCGTCCTCGGCCGCCTCAACCCCGCCGCGCCGCACGACGTGGTGCTGGTGCTCGATGCGACCACCGGCCAGAACGCGCTCAACCAGATCGAGGTGTTCAAGGAAGTGGCGGGCGTCACCGGCCTCGTCATGACCAAGCTCGACGGCACCGCGCGCGGCGGCGTGCTGGTCGCGGCGGCCGAGAAATACGGCCTGCCGATCCACGCGATCGGCGTCGGCGAGAAGGTCGACGATCTGCGCGGCTTCGACGCGAACGAAGTCGCCCGCATCATCGCCGGCGTGGAGGAACTGACCCATGGCTGATGCAGCCGCCCGCCCCAAGGCCTCCGCCGGCCTGCGCATGGCGCTCGACTATGGCCCGCTGATCGTGTTCTTCGCGGTCAACAGCCTCGCGCCCGGCGTCCAGCTCCAGCGCATCTTCACCGCCACGCTCGCCTTCATGATCGCGATGGCGGTGGCGATTGCGGTCTCCTGGTGGAAGACCCGCCACGTCTCGCCGATGCTGTGGATCACCGGCGTGCTGGTGCTCGTGTTCGGCGGGCTGACGCTCTATTATCACGACCAGACCTTCATCCAGGTCAAGCCGACCATCGTCTATGCGATGTTCGCGGTGATCCTCGGCTATGGCCTGATCGCCAACAAGCCGCTGCTCCAGACGATGCTCGAATCCGCCTATCCGGGCTTGAGCCCCAAGGGCTGGCGGCTGCTGACGATCAACTGGACCGTGTTCTTCGTCGCGATGGCCATCCTCAACGAAGTCATGCGCCACATGCTCGACTGGGACCGCTGGGTGACCTTCAAGACCTGGGTGGTGATCCCGCTGACGCTGGTCTTCGCGATCGCCAATATCCCGATGCTGCTGCGCCACGGCCTGCAGCTGGAAAAGCCCGAGGACGCGCCACTCCCGCCGGAAGGCTGATCCCGCCATGGGCCTGCCGCGCCACCCGGCCACCTTCCACGCGGTGCGCGCGGCCAACGGACTGCGACGGCAGATCCGATCGAACACGCTGCTGTTCCTGCTGCTGGCGATCGGTGTCGGCGCCGCGGCGAGCCTGGCTGCCATCGCGATCGGCCAGAGCGCGCGCGGGATGCAGCGCGTGCTGTTCGGGCTCGCGGTCGGCGAGCATCTCAGCGCGGCTAGCCATGTGGCGCCGCTGCGGCTGCTGGCCCTGCCGGTGGGCGGCGCGCTGTTAGGCTGCACGCTCTGGCTGCTCCGCCGCCGCAAGACGGTCGACGTGGTCGAGGCAAATGCGTTGCACGGCGGCCGCATCCCCGCACGCGATACGGCTACCGTGGTGGGCCAGACGTTGCTGTCCAACGGCTTCGGCGCCTCGGTGGGGCTGGAGGCCGCCTATGCGCAGGCGGGCGGCGGGCTTGCCTCGCTGCTCGGCCAGCGGCTCAAGCTGCGCCGGGCGGACCTGCGGACGCTGATGGCCGCCGGGGCCGGCGCGGGCCTGGGCGCGGCGTTCGGCGCACCGCTCACCGGCGCCTTCTACGCCTTCGAGATCGTGCTGGGCGCCTACACGCCCGCGATCGTCGCCCCGGTGGTGCTCGCCTCGCTGACCGCCGCGACCATCGCCCGCACGCTGGGCATCCACCCCTATGTGATCAGCGCGGGCGGGGCGCATGCGATCGGCACCGCCGACTATCTCCTCTATGCCCTGCTCGGCGTGCTCTGCGCCGGCTTCGGCATCACACTGATGCGGCTAGTGGCGCTGGTCGAGGCGGGCGTGCGCCGCAGCCCGATCCGGCCAGCCTGGGCACCGCTGATCGGCGGCATGCTGATGATCCCGCTCGCCCTGCTCTCGCCGCAGGTGTTGTCGAGCGGGCACGGCGCACTGGACATCAACCTCGCCGCCACCGCGACCCTCGCCTCGCTGGGCGTGGTGATCCTGCTTAAGCTGCTCAGCTCCGCGGTGTCGCTGGGTTTCGGCTTTCGCGGCGGGCTGTTCTTCGCCTCGCTGTTCCTCGGCGCGCTGATCGGGCGCTTCTACCAGCTGACGCTAGCCGAGATCCCCGGGCTCCACCAGCTCGCGCCCGACGATGCCGCGGTGGTCGGCATGGCGGCGCTGGCGGTGGCCGTGGTCGGCGGGCCGATGACGATGTCGCTGCTAGTGCTTGAGGTGACCCACGACTTCAGCATCACCGGCGTCACCATCGCCGCGACGCTGATCGCCAGCACCATCGTGCGCGAGATGTTCGGCTACAGCTTCTCGACCTGGCGGCTGCACCTCCGCGGCGAGACGCTGCGCAGCGGCCGGGATGTGGGCTGGGTCCGTGCCCTCACCGCCGCGCGGATGATGCGCCGCGATGTGGCGACCATCGCGGCGGATACCGACATCGCAACCTTCCGCGCGCGTTTCCCGCTGGGCTCGACCAAGCGGGTCGTGCTGCTCGACGCCAGGCAGCACTATGCCGGGATCGCCGAGACCGCCGCAGTGTGGAGCCCGTCCGCCGATCAGGCAGAGCGCGTCGGCAGCATGGCGAAATTCGTGGACAGCGCATTGTCACCCGACATGACGATCGCGGAAGTGCTGGAAGCCTTCGACGCGAGCGTGGCGGACGATCTGGCGATACTTTCGAGCGACGGGCAGGTGCTGGGGCTCATCACCGAGAGCCATGCGCGGCGGCGCTATGCAGAGAAGCTGGAGAAGGCCCAGCGCGACTTGTACGGGGAAAGTTGACCCTCCCGCCCGGCTACCGGACGGGAGGATCGACAAGGCATCAGCCCTGCTGGTCGGCGCGGCTCGCGCCTTCGCCGTCGAGGTTCTGGGCGACGAATTCCCAGTTCACCAGCTTGGTCAGGATGGTGTCGACGAACGACGGACGCGCGTTGCGATAGTCGATGTAATAGGCGTGTTCCCACACGTCGATCGTGAACAGCGGCTTCACGCCGTGCGCGACGGGCGAATCGCCGTCATGGAACGAGGTGACCTTCAGCGTATCGCCGTCCAGCACCAGCCAGCCCCAGCCGCTGGCGAAGTGACCGACCGATTCCGCCTTCAGCTTCTCGAGCAGCGCCTCGTGGCTGCCGAAGTCGCGGGTGATCATCTCGGCCAGCTTGCCGGTGGGCGCCGCATAGTCCGGCGTCAGGCACTGCCAGAAGAAGCTGTGGTTCCAGATCTGCGAGCTGTTGTTGAACAGGCCCTTGATGCCCTTGTCCTTGGCATAGGCGATCACGTCGGTGAGCTTCGCCCCTGCCAGCTCGGGAATGTCGGCAACCAGCTTGTTGCAATTGTCGACATAGGCCTTGTGGTGCTTGCCATGGTGGAAGTCGAAGGTCTCGGCCGACATGTGCGGCGCGAGCGCGTCCTTGGCGTACGGCAGTTCGGGAAGTTCGAAGGCCATGTCTTGCTCCTCTTGGGATTGGAAAGCTTGTCCGTCCGCCTAACGCATGGGAGCGCAGGGCGCCGCAACATTTTTTGTTTCGCCCCTGATCGATGCCGCCGATCAGTAGAGCTGCCACTCCCAGACGCCCGCACCGGCCGGCACGCGCAGGCGAAGATACCGGGCGGAGACGTTCAGCGGCAGCACGATCGGCGAGCCGCTGGCGCCGGGCATGGACGCGACGGACCGCCAATGCGTGCCATCGGCCGACGCTTCGATCGCTAGGTCGTAGGCGCGGTTCGTATACTCCATGCGCAGCTGCGCCTCGCGCAACGGGCGCATCTTGCCGAGATCGGCGACCAGCGCAGCACCGGGCGCCGGGCGCCACAGCGTCGCGTAATTATCGTCCCCAGCCCGATCCGCACCGTGCACCGCATCCGTCGACGCGCCCTTCAACGTGACCGGCACCCCCCGCGTGCGACGGGGCGCGAACCCCGCAACCGCGCTGCCATGGCTCGGCGTCACCTTCGCGATGGTGCCGTCCTCGCGGATCGTCAGCGGATCGACCGCGATCTGGCGGAGCGTCGCATCGTCCCCGGCGCGCGGCCAGGGCAGCGAATGGCGGTGGTAGAGGATATAGGGCTGCTGGCCGACGCGGAAGATCGCGTGATGACCGGGGCTGAACACCTGCCGCGCCTTGTCGGTGGAGAGGATCGGGCTGTCCGGCCCCTCGCGGAACGGGCCGAAGGGCGTGTCGCCGATCGCGTAGCGCACCTTGTACGTGTCTTCGGTCGTCTTGCCGTCGCTATAGATGAGGACATAGTGCCGCCCGGCCTTCACCAGGAACGGGCCCTCGAAATAGTTGGCGGGGGTGACGTCCTTGGGCTCGCCGTCGAAGCTCACCATGTCCGGCTTGAGCTTGACGACGAAGCAGTGGCCGTTGGTCCAGTTGAGCCCGGAGCCCCAGTAGAGATAGGCCGTGCCGTCGTCGTCGACGAACGCCTCGGCGTCGATCATGTGATAGGCGGGCGCGAAGTCCTTGGCGATCAGCGGCTTGCCGCCGTTCGCGTCGGCCCAGGGCCCGGCAGGCGACGGCGCGCTGCCCACCCACACCTCGGAGCCGACCGAGACATACATGTACCAGCGCCCGTTCTTCGCCTTCACGACAGAAGGCGCCCAGACCTTGGAATCCCCCGAGGTCGGGCTGGTCGCCGCCGCCTTGGTCGGCCAGGCCGGCGTGGAGAAGCTCCAGTCCCGGCCGTTGGCGGAGGTCCACATCGCCAGCCGGTCGTCGCCCCAGGGGTCGATGGTGGCGTAGAGGTACCATTTGCCGCCGTCCCGGACGATCGACGGATCGGCGAAATAGCCGGGGAGCAGCGGGTTGCCGTCGCCGGCCGCATCCCAGCGCGGCGCGGGCGCGTCGGCGGCGGCGAGCAAGCCCGCCGCCACCATCAGAAGGATCGCCTTGCTCACTTGATGTCGAGCATCACGATCGCCTTGGCCGGCACCTGCACCGTCAGGGTGCCGCCCGAAAGCGTCGCGCCGGTGAACGCGGCCGGCTTCACGACGTCGGGCGCCTTGAAGTCGTTATGCGCGTCCATCGCCGCGCCGGTGAGGATATGCCCGGACACCTGCGTGCCGGTCACGCCGTCCAGCTTGACGCTCACGCTCGCCGGCTGGTTGGGATCGACATTGACCAGGCCGACATGGACCACGCCGTCGGTACCCCGCACCGCGCTGGCGCTCACCGCACGCATCGTCCACTGGTCTTTGTTGTACCAGCGCGACGTCACGTCGACCGGCAGCACGGTGGCGTCCATGTAATCCTTGTACAGGTCGAACGCCCAATAGGTCGGCGTCTTCACCATCCTGGCGCCGTCGGTCAGCAGCATCGCTTGGAGCACATTGACCATCTGCGCGATGTTGGCGCCGCGCACGCGGTCGGCATGGGCCGCGAAGATGTTGAAGTTGAGCGCGGCGACCATCGCGTCGCGCAGGCTGTTCTGCTGGTAGAGGAAGCCGGGGTTGGTGCCCGGCTCGACATCGTACCAGGTGCCCCATTCGTCGACGAGGAGCGCGACCCGCTTCTTGGGGTCGTACTTGTCCATGATCTTGCCGTGCTCGGTCAGCAGCTCTTCCATCTTGAGCGTCTTGGAGAGCGTGCGTGCCCAGCTTTCCTCGTCGAAGCCGGTGGCGGCGCCCTTCTTCTCCCAGGGTCCGGGCACCGTGTAGTAATGCACGCCGATGCCGTCGATCTTGTCGCCGGCCTTGCGCATCATCACCTCGGTCCAGTTGTAATCGGCCGAGTTGGCGCCGCTGGCGATCTTCATCAGCCGCTCGCCCGCGGGCACCTTGAGGAAGGTGGCGTAGCGGCGGGTCTCGTCGGCGGCATATTCGGGATGCATGTCGCCGCCGCAGCCCCACAGCTCGTTGCCGATGCCGAACATCGTCAGCTTCCACGGCTTGTCGCGACCATTCGCCCGGCGCTGGTTGGCGATGGTCGATTGGGTCGGCGAGGTCATGTACTCGACCCACTCGGCCATCTCACTGGGGGCCGCGGTGCCGACATTGCCCGAGACATAGGGCTCGGCGCCCACCACCTCGGTGAAGTCCATGAACTCATTGGTGCCGACGGCATTGTCCTCGGTCACGCCGCCCCAGTTGGTGTTGACCTTGACCGGACGCTTGGCCTTCGGCCCGATGCCTTCCCGCCAGTGATATTCGTCGGCGAAGCAACCGCCCGGCCAGCGAATGACCGGCACCTTGATCGCCTTGAGCGCGTCGATCACGTCGCGGCGGAAGCCCTTCACGTTGGGGATCTTGCTGTCGGCGCCGACATAAAGGCCGCCATAGATGCCGGTGCCCAGATGCTCGGCGAACTGGCCGAACAGGCGCTTGTCATATTTCGCGCCTGGCTTGTTGCCATGCACCGTCACGGTTTCGCCGCCGGTCTGGGCCAGGGCGGGCAGCGCCGCGATGAGCGCAATCGCACTGATAAGGGTCCGCATCATTCTCTCTCCGTTGCACGCGCGGGGCGCGCCTTTGCTGGTGTAGTGCCTCCGCCCATGAAGGGCGTAAGGCGGAAGCGCAGGGTCGTTGGCACCAACTGGGTGCGGTATTTCGGGAGCGGCTTGCCGAACTCGCTCCACTGTGTGTCACCGCCGACACCCCATTGCGCGGCGTCGATCAGCAGCGTGCCCTGGGCCTTCGGCACCACGTCGGTGCTCTTCCAGGTGCCGGGTTCGTGCCGGTCGAGATCGGCATAGGGGAAGGCGAGCGCGTTCATCATCAGCGGCGTGTCGCCCTGCACCCGCAGGCCCGCGCCGCCGCCGATCAGCTCCATCCAGCGCACATCGACCTTGTTGCCGGTCTCTTGCGGGCGAATGTAATCATGGTTCTGCTCGGCGATCGCGCCGCGCCACAGCCCGATCGGGGCCGAGGTCTTGCGGTCGACATAGCTTTCGTGCGGGCCCCGGCCATACCATTCGACCGTCTTGAGGCTGCCCGGCGTGGTGAAGGCCAGCCCGATGCGGAACGGCGGCGGCAGCTGGCCCGAGACCGGCTCGAACTTGCCGTCGACCGCGACCGATCCGTCGCCCGCCATGCGGTAGACGCTGGTGAAGCGCACCGCGCCGGCGCCCATGGCGTAGGCGACGCGCACTTCGGCACCGTCCTCGCCCAGATCCTGCACCTGCACCGCGGAGACGGTGCGCGTCTCGCTCATCCCCTTCCAGGCGGCGAGCTGCTTGTCGGTGCCGATGCCGATGTCATTGTCGGTCACCGCGCGCCAGAAATGCGGGGCGCCGCCGCTGAGCAGCGTCTTGCCCCTGGCGGCATAGCGATCGACCAGACCGGTCGCGCGGTTCACCACCAGCGTCGCGCCGCCCGCCGAGAGCGTGATCGCCGCCTGCCCGTCCTGCGTCGTCACCTTGCCCTTGGGTGCAGCAACCTCGGCCATACGATAGGCCGGATCGAGCGCGAACTGCTCCCAGCCGATCACCGTGCCGCCCGGCACCAGCGGCACCGCATCGGTCTTGGCGCGCGCGCGGATCGTGACGAAATACTCGGCACCGGGCTTGCGCGTCAGGCCCGCCAGCGGCAGCGCGATCGTGCCTGCGCCGTGCGCCGCCACGTCCGGGGTCGCCAGCGTGCCGTTCGCTACCGCAACGCCGTTCTCCTGCACTTCCCAGTCGAAGGTGAAGCCGGACAGGTCGCGGAAATCGTGGCGATTGCGCACCGTCACCGTGCCGCCGGCGGCATCGAAGCCGTCGAACTGGATCGGCGCATAGACCTTGCGGAGCTCATAGAGCTGCGGGTTGGGCGTGCGATCGGACTGGAGCAGGCCGTCGCCGAACTCGATGTCGCCGCCGGGGTTGGGGCCGTACTCGCCGCCGTCACCCCAATAGCGTCGCCCGTCCTTGGTGTAGCGATACATCGACTGGTCTACCCAGTCCCAGGCAAAGCCGCCCTGCAGCTTGTTCGGGTGGGCGTAGATGGTGTCCCAATATTCCTTCAGGTTGCCGCCCGAATTGCCCATCATATGGGCGTATTCGCACTGGATCACCGGCTGCTTGAAGTTCCAGTTGGTGGCGTAATCCTCCAGCTTCACCGCCGGATCGTACATCGGCGCGTAGATGTCGGCGTAATAGTTGGGCCGGTGGTCCTGGATCCCGTCCCAGGTCCCCCAGCCAAGGTACGAAACCAGCCGGCCCGGATCGAGCGCCTTGGCCGCCGCGGCCGCAGCCTCGAAGTTCGGGCCGATGCCCGCTTCGTTGCCCAGCGACCAGAAGATCACCGAGGGATGGTTCTTGTCGCGCTGGACCATGTTGACGACGCGGGAGACATGCGCGTCCTTCCACGCCGGATCGAAGCCAATCTGGAGCTGCGAGCGGAGTTCGCCATGCTTGTTGGCGTAATCCATGTATGCATGGCTCTCGATATTCGCTTCGTCCATCACATAGAGGCCGTAGCGATCGGCGAGCTCGTACAGATACGGGTCGTTGGGATAGTGCGAGGTGCGGATCGCGTTGATGTTCGCCCGCTTCATCAGCTGGATGTCGTGCTCCATCGACGCACGGCTGACGACGTGGAAGGTCTCCGGATCATGCTCGTGGCGGTTGACGCCGCGGATCGTGATCGGCTTGCCGTTGACGCTGACCAGCCCGTTCCTGATCTCGACGGTGCGGAAACCGATGCGCTGCGGGGTGGCCTGCACGACCTTGCCCTCGGCATCGACCAGCTCGACGAGCAGCGTGTAAAGATTGGGCGTCTCGGCGGTCCAGGGGCGCACGCCCGGCACGTCGGCGGCGAGCGTCAGCTTCTGCGCGGGGCCTGCGGCAACCGCGGTCTCCCGCACCAGCACCTGCTTGTCGCTATCGAGCAGCGTCATCCGCGCGGTGAGCGGCGCGGTGCGATCGGTGAGCGTCAGCTCGGTCGCAAGCTTGCCGTCCTTGTACGCCGCGTCGAGCCCGGCATGGACGAACAGGTCGGCCACGCGCGCCTTGGGCGCCGCCGCCAGATAGACCGAGCGCTCGATACCCGAGACGCGCCAGAAATCCTGGTCCTCCAGATAGCTGCCGTCCGACCAGCGATGGATCTGGATCGCGATGGTGTTGCGCCCGGCATGGACCAGCCTGGTCACGTCGAACTCGGAGGGGAGCTTGGAATCCTCCGAATAGCCGGCTTCCACACCATTCACCCACACGCGATAGGCCGAACCCGCCGCGCCGATATGCAGGATCACGTCCTGCCCCGACCAGTTCGCCGGCAGTTGCACGTCCCGACGATAGGAGCCGACCGGGTTGGTCGCGTGCGGGATCAGCGGGCGGTTGGCCGGGAAGGGATAGGTGATGTTGTTGTAGCGCGCCTGGTCATAGCCTTCGGTCTGCCAGTCGGCCGGGACCTTGATGCGCTTCCACTTGGCGACGTCATAGTCGGGCTTCTCGAAGCCGTTCGGCACCGCGTCGGACGACGGCGAGAAGTGGAACGACCATTGGCCGTCGAGCAGCAGGTAGCGGCTCGACTTGGCGGGATCGCCCGCCAGCGCGGCGGCGCGGCTCTCGTACGGGAATTGCGTGGCGCTGGCCGGCATCTTGCCGCGCGCGAACACCGCCGGGTTTTCCCAATCGGGGCGGCGCGGATCGACCTGCACCGGCTGGACCTGCGGCGCGTCGCCGATCTTCGGCCCGTCCTGCGCCATCCCCATGCCGGAGGCGAGCGCGACACTGCCCACCGCCGCCAGCAACCCGTACTTGTTCACGCTGATTCCTCCCGCCCGTTGGGGCATACTGCAAAGGCTGATTGTTTCGGTCAAATTTCTCGGAGTAATTTTCGTGTAATTTATCGTTGCAGCGTCCCGCTCTCGTGCAGGAACGCCTCGTGCGTCCGCATGCGCGAGGCCGCCAGCCCCGTCACTTCGGCGATCCTCACCAGCCGCGCCGCCGCCTCGTCACGCGGCATGCCGTCCGCGATCGGGTCGTAGCTGCTGGGGTCGACCCCCTGGCCGTGCAGCACCGCCAGCCAGCTGGTCTTGGAGAACAGCTCGTCCGCCTCGCGATAAAGCCGGCCGCTGGCCCGGTAGATCGCGATGCGATCGGCCAGCGTGTCGGGCAGTTCCATGGTGCGCAGGCAGCGCCAATAGTCGGTGTCGTCGCGGGCGGTGGCGTGGAAGTGGAGGATCAGGAAGTCGCGGATCGTCTCGAACTCGGTCGCCATCAGCCGGTTGTAGCGGCGGATGTCGGCGGGGGTGCCGCCGCCGACCGGCAGCATCTCCAGCAGCCGCGCGATGCCCGCCTGGACGAGATGGATGCTGGTCGACTCCAGCGGTTCGAGGAAGCCGCTGGCGAGGCCCAGCGCGACGCAGTTCTTCTCCCAGAAGCGCGCGCGGCGCCCCGCCTGGAAGCGCAGCAGCCGGGGCTCGGCGAGCGGCGTGCCTTCAAGGCTGCCGAGCAGTTGCGCTTCGGCCTCGGCATCCGAGCAATGTGCGCTCGCATAGACCAGCCCGTTGCCGACGCGGTGCTGGAGCGGGATCCGCCACTGCCACCCTGCCCCCCGCGCGGTGGAGCGGGTGAAGGGCGAGCGCCCCTCCAGCCCCAGCGTGCAGGGAACCGCGACGGCGCGGTCGTTGGGCAGCCACTGCGCCCAATCCTCGAACGGCACGCCCAGCGTCTCGCCGAGCAGCAGCGAGCGGAAACCCGAACAGTCGATGTAGAAGTCGGCGGCGATGCGGGTGCCGTCCTCCAGCGCCACGCCGGCGATCGCGCCGTCCTCGCCCCGCTCGACGCTGACGATCCGGCCTTCCTGCCGCCGGACACCCCATTGCTCGGCCTTGCCGCGCAGAAAGCCGGCATAGAGCGCCGCGTCGAAATGGTAGGCATAGCCGAGATGCGTCAGCGGGTTGTTGCCGCTGGTCGCCGGGCGCTGGAACCGGCCGAGCCGCGCCGCTTCTGCACAGATCGAATAGGTCTCGAGTGGCGCCGCTTCGCCCGCCAGCCGCGCGCGCTGCCACAGGGCTTCGAACGGGATCGCGCCGAAATCGATGCCGTGGATGCCGAAGGGATGGAAGTAGCGCGTGCCCTTCGCGCGCCAGTCGACGAACTCGATGCCGAGCTTGGCCGTGCCCTTGGTCGCACGCAGGAACTCGGCCTCCTCGATGCCGAGCAGCGCGTTGAACGCCTGGATCGGCGGGATCGTCGCCTCGCCCACCCCGACCGTTCCGATCGCCTCGGATTCGACCAGCGTGATGGCGATGGCGCGGGTATCCAGCACCCGGCCCAGCGCCGCCGCCGCCATCCAGCCTGCGGTGCCGCCGCCGATGATCGCGATATGCGAAAGCGGCGCGCTCATGCCGCACGCCGCTCGCTAAAACTCGAAAGGTGGAAAGCCGTCACCCTGCGCCATGCTCCAATAGAAGAGGGCCGGAGCAGTCGCCTGCCCCGGCCGACAGGGTCAATAGGTCGCGCGCAACGACAGGCCGAAGCGCCGGTCGTTGAGTTCGTAGCGCAGCGGCGCGGCCGGCGTGCCGATGTAGATCCGGTTCATCCGGTTGTTGAGGTTCACCACGTCCGCCGAGATGGCGACCTGCTTGGTCAGGTTCACGCTGACCGAGGCATCGAGCGAGGCATAGGGCGCGGCATATTGCGGGATGCCGTTGGCACCACTGCCCTGGGTCTGGTCGAGATAGCTCGACCGCCAGCTCCACGCCACGCGCGCGGTGACCGGGCCCTTCTCGTACAGGCCGACGATATTGTAGCTGTGCTTGGACAGCTTCTCGAGCGGCAACTGCGTCGGCGCGTTCGACCCCGCCACGGCGAAGGGGTTGGACACACTCGAGTCGACATAGGTGTAGTTGGCCTGCAGGCCGAGCCCGCTCAGCGGCCCCGGCAGGAAGTCGAAGAACTGGTTGTAGCCGATCTCCGCCCCCTTCACCGTGCCGTTGCCTGAATTGACCTGCGTGTTGATGTCGTAGGTCACGCCGTTATACACGCCGGTAACGATACCGCCCGCCAGGAAGCCGTTGACCTTCTTGTAGAAAAGTCCGCCGGTGAGCGAGCTGGTAGGCCCGAAGTACCACTCTGCCGTCACGTCGAAATTGTCCGAACGGATCGGGTTGAGCAGCGGGTTACCCGAGCTGGCGCTGGGGTGGCCGGTGACCGGGTTGATCTGGTTCGGGTTGTTGAGCGTCAGGTTGGTCGAAAGCTGGTCGAAATTCGGCCGCGCCAGGCCCTTCGAATAGGCGAAGCGCATCTGAAACGTATCGGTCAGCTTGGCGCGGAGGTTAAAGCTCGGCAGCGCCTTGGTATATTCCTTGCTCACGCTGATCGGCGCCGAGGTGCCGTCATTGTTGAACTGGGTGCCGATCGAGGTCGTCTTGGTCTTTACCACCCGCACGCCGACGCCGCCGTCGAAGGCGATGCCGCCCAGTTCGAAGCCGTAATCGGCGATCGCCCAGCCGGTATAGGTCTTTTCGGTCTGGCTGTTGAGGTCGCCGGGCTTGAAGCTGTCCTGCGTCTGCGCACCGAGCAGGGCATACAGCGCCTTGGTCTGCGCCCATACGCCGTCACCCGCCGGGAAGGCCGGATAGAGGATCCCGCCCTTTACGCTGTTGCCGTCGAACCAGTTCTTGGACGGGCCGGGCATCGAAAGCTGCGGGTTCTTGCTGAGCGGCACCAGCGGGGTGCCCGCCGGCGCGCCGCAGTTCGGATCGGCGCCCAGCGCGGTGATGCAGGCGGCATGCCAGGTGCCGCGCAGATCGATACTGTTGTCGGCATAGCGGGCACCGGCACGCAGCTTCTTCAGCAGGCCGCCATCGACGTCATATTCGATGTCGCCGGCAAAGGCCCAGGTGTCGGCGTCGTTCCGCTGGAGCGAGTCAGCGATATAGGGCGTGGTGTAGTTGGCCGGGTTGTTGAGGACGCCCTGCTCCTTCACGTCCCACCGCGGGTATTTGCCGCGCAGGTCGAAATCGACGGTCAGCGGGTGCGGCGTGGTCAGCGAGGTCTGGCCGGACTGGGTGTAGAGCGACAGCACGTGGCCGTTGCGATCGGCGTTGTAATAGGACGTCAGATACTGCGCATCCAGATTGACCTTGAGCCGGTCGGTCGGCTTCCACGCCGCGTTGAGCGTGAAGTTCTTGCTCGCGCTCCACAACTGCTGATCATAGCGGCCGGTCTCGAACGCGATCGGCGACAGCGTGCCGCTGGTCGCATAGCCTTCGCTGTTGAAGGTGAAGGCAGCCCCCGGCGCCGGCGCAGTGCCATAGCTGGTGACGTTGCCGTTGCTGTCGCGGACGTTCGAGCGGTTGCTCAGATCGTAATAATAGGCCCCGGTACGGTTGAACCAATATTTGGTGACCTGCGCCTGCGCGGTGATCAGCAGCGCATCGCTCGGCTTCCACTGGATCGCGCCGGCGACGCCGAGGCGCTTGCGATCGCCGCTATCGTCATAGATTTCGGGACCATAGGGGATTTGCGCATTGGCCGGCGCGCCCGCGATCGAGCCCGGCGCCACGGTGTCGAACGGGCCAATCAGCAGGCCATCCTGGCGGTAGCGGCTCTTCGAATAGACCGCGTTGATCAGCACGCCGATCTCGCCCTCGCCCGCCTGGAAGCGGTTGCTGTACAGGCCCGACACGGCATAGCCGGGCTTGTCGACGCGGTCATAGTAATTGCCGCGGATGGTCGCGCTGATCACCTGGCCGGCCGAATCAAACGGCTTGCGGGTGCGCAGGTTCACCGCACCGCCGACGCCACCCTCGATGATGTTGGCCGGGGCGTTCTTGTAGACGTCGATGCCCGAGAGCAGTTCGGGCGGCACGCCTTCGAGGTCGAACGCACGCCCGCCCGACGCGGAATAGACCGCGCGGCCGTCGAGGAAATTCTGCACCTGGGTGAGGCCGCGCACGGTGATCGCCGGCTGGGTGCGATGGTCGAAGTCCGTCGCGCCTTCGCCGTAGCGGCGCTGGATCTGCACGCCGGTTATGCGCTGGAGCGCCTCGGTCGTGTTGGCGTCGGGCAGCTTGCCGATGTCCTGCGCCTGGACGGAATCGACGATCTGATCGGCGTTGCGCTTCAGTGCCGCCGCCGAGCGCAGGCTCTCGCGCACGCCGGTGACGACGATATCGTCTCCGCTGCCGCCAGCCGGTGCGCCGTCCTGCTGCGCATAGGCCGGCGCGACCCCGCCGGCCATCGCCAGCGCGAGCGCTGATACGCCGAGCAACGAAGTACGATGATGCATTCTCATGACAAACCTCCCCAAATCGGCTGGCCCGAGATGCCGCATCTTTCGCGCGGTGGTGGCCAGTTGTCGGACAACATATCCTGTCGTATTTGTAAGACAAGTGCTTTTCGTGCGGTGTGATTGGGGCTGGCGCAGCGTCGGAACTGCCTTCAAAATCGCGGCACAACACGGGGCCAAACCATTGATGGAACAACGAAAGCGCAACCCTGCGCATCAATCGATTGCACGCGAGATCGGCATCGCGATCGCAACCGGCCACTATCTGCCGGGCGCCATTCTTCCGGGCGAACTCGATCTCGCCGAATCACGGGGCGTGTCGCGCAGCGTCGTGCGCGAGGCACTGCGCATGCTCGCGGCGAAGGGATTGATCGAAAGCCGGCCCAAGGCGGGCACGCGGGTGCGGGCGCGGGCGGACTGGAACCTGCTCGATCCCGACCTGCTGGCCTGGATGTTCGAGGGCGAACCGCCGATGGCGTTCGTCGAAAGTCTGTTTCAACTCCGTATGATCGTCGAGCCCGCCGCCGCCGAACTGGCGGCGCGGTTGCGTTCGAGCCGGCATGTCGGCCGCCTGGGCCATGCGCTGGAGGTGATGGAGGAAGCCGGGCTGTCGAGCCCCGAAGGGCAGGCGGCGGACCAGCAGTTTCACAACATCATCCTGGAGGCGACCGCCAATGATCTGCTGATCAGCCTGTCGGGCAGCATCGGCGCGGCGGTGCGCGCAACGACGCTGTTCAAGCACCGCAAGGCCAAGCAGCTGCGCGATTCGATCCCGCTCCACCGCGACCTGTTCGCGGCGATCACGGACGGCGATCCGGCGGCCGCGCGCGCCGCCACGGTCACGCTGATTCTCCAGGCGCAGGAGGACACCGAATCTTCGCTCAAGGCGTGAGTTCCCGGCGTTGACGTCATCTCCGGCTCATTTATAGTCAGACAAAACAACAGGGAGACGCCGATGCCTCACACGATCGCACGCACGGGGGAGATCGGCCGGCGCGGCCTGCTCAAGGGCGCGGCGCTGGTCGGCGGCCTCGCCGCAGCCCCGCACGCGACTGCCGCGGCCAAGGCACCGCTGCTCGCCCCGACGCCGCCGATGGGCTGGAACAGCTGGAACAGCTTCGCCACGACGATCACCGAGGCGCAGGCGCTGGAGACCGCCGCGATCCAGGCGCGCGAGCTGCTGCCCTTCGGCTATGACGTCTTCACCATCGACATCCAGTGGTACGAGCCCGAGGCGAGCAGCTACACCTACAACGCCAAGCCGGTGCCGACGCTGGACGGCCACGGGCGGTTGCTCCCCGCCCCCAACCGCTTCCCCTCGGCCGCGAGCGGCAAGGGCTTCGCGCCGATCGCAGCGAAGGTCCATGCGCTCGGCATGAAGTTCGGCGTCCACCTGATGCGCGGCATTCCCCGGCTGGCGGTGGAGCGCAACCTGCCGGTGCTCGGCACCAACGGCATTCGGGCCGCCGACATCGCCGACACCGCGAGCATCTGCCCGTGGAACCCGGACATGTACGGCGTCGACATGCGCAAGCCCGGTGCGCAGGCCTATTATGACAGCGTCTTCGCGCTGCTCGCGTCCTGGGGCGTCGACTTCGTCAAGATGGACGACATGAGCCGCCCCTATGATGCGCATGCCCCCGAGATCGAGGCGGCGGCAAAGGCGATCCGGGCGACCGGCCGGCCGATCCTGCTGAGCCTCTCGCCGGGCGAGACCCCGGTGCCGCGCGCCGCCCATGTCGCCGCCCACGCGCAGATGTGGCGCATCTCCGACGACTTCTGGGACGACTGGAAGATGCTGGAGGCGCAGTTCACTCGGCTGGAGAATTGGAGCCCGCATACCCGCCCCGGCGCCTGGCCCGATGCCGACATGCTGCCGCTCGGCCGCCTCGCGCTCGGCCAGCGCGACACCAAGTTCACCCCCGACGAGCAGCGCACGCTGATGACGCTCTGGTCAATCGCCCGCTCGCCGCTGATCATGGGCGGCGACCTGCGCCACCTCGATGCCCCCACCCGCGCGCTGCTCACCAACCGCGAGGTGCTGGCGGTCAATCAGGCGAGCAGCGACAACCGCCCCTGGTTCGTCGCCGACGATCGCCGCGTCTGGACCGCCCGCGCGGCCACAGGCGGCCACTATGTCGCGCTGTTCAACACCGGCGACAAGCCGGGCGAGGCGGCGTTCGACCTGCGGCTGCTCGGCCTGTCGGGCAGGGTCCGGGTCCGCAACCTGTGGGAGGGCAAGGACGAAGGCCTCGGCCCGCTGAGCTTTGTCCGCACGCTGCCGCCCCATGGTTCCGTCCTCTACCGAGTGCTCCCCGCATGATCCGCACGCTTGCCCTGTCGCTGCTGCTGGCAGCCTCGCCCGCCGCGCTCGCCCAGACAAGCGCGCCGCCCCCCGCTGCCGAGCCAGCGGTCACGCTGACGCTGCGGCCCGATCTCCAGCGGCCCGGCCAGCCCTTCGAGGGCTGGGGCACGGCGCTCGCCTGGTTCGCCCACGTCACCGGCGGCTATCCCGATCCGGTGCGCGAGAAGCTCGCCGACCTGTTCTATGGGCCCCAGGGGCTCGGCTGGACGATCGCGCGCTACAATATCGGCGGCGGCGACGCGCCCGAGACGGCGCCCTATCTCCGCCCCGGCGCCGATGTCCCCGGCTTCTGGCGCCGCCCAGCGGGCGCGACCGGCACCGACTGGTGGAACCCGGCTGATCCGGCGATGTGGGACTGGTCTGCCGACGCCAACCAGCGCTGGTGGCTGGATGCGATCAAGCGCCGGGTGAAGGCGCCGATCTTCGAGGCCTTCTCCAACTCGCCGCCCTGGTTCATGACCGTCAGCGGCAAGGTCTCCGGCGCCGAGAAGGGCACCGACGACAATCTCCGCCCCGGCCAGGAGGCGCGCTTCGCCGAATATCTCGCGATCGTGGTGGACAGGCTGCAACGGGCGCACGGCATCAGCTTCCGCACGCTGTCGCCCGTCAACGAGCCGAACACCGACTATTGGTTCGCCAAGAACACCCAGGAAGGCGCCCACTGGAGCCCCGCCCGCCAGGCGATGATGATCGATGCGTCCGACCGCGCGCTCAAGGCGCACGGCCTCAAGACGGTGATTGCCGCGCCGGACGAAACCAACTCGCATCTCTTCGTGCGCGACTGGGAGGGCTATCCGGCGGCGACGCGCGCGCGGATCGGCCAGCTCAACGTCCACAGCTATGGCACCGTCCACCAGACCGCGGTGCGCGACATCGCCCGCGCGCACGGCATCCGGCTGTGGATGAGCGAGAACGATACCCCGCTCGACAAGGACCCCGAAAGCTTCGACGGTATGGCGAGCCCACTCGCCTTTGCCGAGCATGTCGCCCAGGATCTCAAGCGGCTGGAGCCGGTCGCCTGGGTGTTCTGGCAGGCGGTGGAGCGGCAGAGCAGCGACAAGGGCGACGGCACCGCGGGCGGCAGCAACTGGGGCATCGTCAAGATGGCGTACACGCCGGCGAGTGCCGAGCATCCGATCCACGTCACGCGCAAATACTGGGCGATGGCGCAGTTCAGCCGCTACATCCGGCCGGGCTATCGGCTGGTGCCGGTAGATGATGCCGACACGGTCGGCGCGGTGTCGCCGGACGGCAAGCGGCTGGTGCTGGTGCATGTCAATGGCGGCGTGGTGCCGCGGCGGCTGACCATCGGCGTGCCGGGAGCGCGCGTGGTGGAGCGGATCGTCACCGATGCTAGCCGCGATGCGGCGGCGGTGTCGGCGGAAGCGCTGGCAGAGCCCAAGGCGGTCACCACCCTGGTCGTCGCGCTGCGCTGAGCCATAAGATCCTCCCCCGGAGGGGGAGGGGGACCGCCGCCGAAGGCGGTGGTGGAGGGGTGTCCCGGCTGGATGGGCGTCCGACACACCCGCGTCGACACCCCTCCGTCGCGCTGCGCGCGCCACCTCCCCTTACAGGGGAGGATTTGGGGTAGAAACAAAAAGGGCCGGAACTTTCGTTCCGGCCCTTCTCAAATCACTCAGCGTCGGCCTTCTTCTTGGCCGCTGCCTTTTTCGGCTTCGGCGCGGCTTCCTCGCCCTCGCCTTCGGCCTTGGCTGCCTTCTTGGCGGCCGGCTTCTTCACCGGCTCGGCGTCGCCCTCGGCGGCCGGAGCTTCCTCCGCCTTGGCCTTCTTGGCAGCCGGCTTCTTGGCGGGCTTCTCTTCACCGGCCTCGTCCGAAGCGTCGGCCTTCTTGGCGGCCTTCTTCTTCGGCTTGTGGTTGTCGTGATCATGGACGTGGGTGCCCGACGAGAAGCCGTCTTCGCTCTCGATCGCGGCTTCCAGCTCTTCCTTGGTCACTTCCCGATCGGTGATCTCGGCCTTGTCGAACAGGAAGTCGACGACCTTGTCCTCGAACAGCGGCGCGCGCAGCTGGGCAGCCGCCATCGGCTCCTGCTGGACATACTGGATGAAGCGCTGGCGATCCTGCGGGCCGTACTGCTGCGCGGCCTGTGCGATCAGGCGGTTCATTTCCTGCGCGGTGACTTCGACGCCATTGGCGGTACCGATCTCGCTGAGCAGCAGGCCCAGGCGCACGCGGCGCTCGGCGATGGCACGATATTCGTCGCGCTCGCCTTCCAGCTCGGCGAGGGCCGCGGCCGGATCTTCCTCATGCTCGGTCTCATGAACGAGCTGGTGCCAGATCTGGTCGAACTCGGCTTCCACCATCGACGGCGGGACCGGGAAGTCGTGGCCGGCGGCGAGCTGGTCGAGCAGCTTGCGCTTCATGTGGGTGCGGGTCAGGCCGTTGAGCTGCTGCTCGATCTGGCCCTTCAGCAGGCCGGTCAGCTGCTCCAGGTCCTGGAGGCCGAACGCCTTCGCCATCGCGTCGTCGATCACGGTCTCGCCGGCGGTCTGCACCGCGGTGATCTTGACGTCGAAGGTCGCGCCCTTGCCGGCCAGATCCTTGGCGCCGTAATCTTCCGGGAAGGTGACGTTGAGCTGCTTCTCGTCGCCGACCTTCACGCCTTCGAGCTGCTCCTCGAAGCCCGGGATCAGGCGGCCCGAGCCGAGCTCGACGGCCATGCCCTCGCCGGTGCCGCCCTCGAAGGCGACGCCGTCGACCTTGCCGGCGAAGTCCATCACGACCTGGTCACCCTTGGTCGCCGCATGGCCCTCGGCCGCATCGTCCCAGCGCTTCTGCTGGTCGGCGAGCTGCTTGAGCTGCTCCTGCACCTCGTCTTCCTGCACCGGCACGGTCAGGCGCTCGAGCTTCAGGCCTTCGATCGACGGCGTCGGAACGTCCGGGAGCACTTCCAGCTCGACCTTCACTTCCGCGTCGCCGCCGACGGCATATTCGCCCTCGAGGCTCACCGACGGCTGCATCGCCGGGCGCAGCTTGTGATCGGCGATCAGCTTCTGGATGCCTTCCTGGATCGAGCTGTTGAGCGCGTCCTGGGTCAGCGCCTCGCCGTGCATCTTGCGGACCAGGTTGATCGGCACCTTGCCGGGGCGGAAGCCGGGCATGCGAATCTGCGGAGCGACCCGCTTGACCTCGGCATCGACCTTCGAGTCGATGTCCTGGGCGGTGATCTTCAGCGTGAAGGCGCGCTTCAGGCCCTCGTTCAACGTCTCGACAGTCTGCATTCTCACGCTTTCTAAAAGAATCGGAATTGCGGTGTACCACACATCAGCCGCGAGGACTGGTGCGGGCGAAGGGAGTCGAACCCCCACATCTTTCGATACTGGAACCTAAATCCAGCGCGTCTACCAGTTCCGCCACGCCCGCAGGGGACACCGCCGGTCGGCGGGCTCTATAGCAGTCATGGGGTTCGGGGCAAGTACGAAGCAACGATTGGGTGCCGCAAGGCGTTGGGGCTGAAACGAACAGGAGATGTCCCATGCCGGTAGAGCCCCCCATCCAGCCTACCACGCCGCCGCCCGAAGCGCCTGCGCCCAATCCCGGCCAGCCCGACGGGCCGCCGCCGGAGATCGAGCCGCCGGGCCCCGACATCGACGTGCCGGCGCCCGAGACCACGCCGAGCATCGATCCCGGCATCACCCCCGGCCAGCCGGTCGCCTGAACCAGGAGAATCTTCCATGCCGAACATCACCAACGATAATGACGATCCCCGGTCCGACATCCAGCAGGCGGTGGAAGCCCGCTCCGACGCCGCCGATGCCGCGGCGAAGGAGGGCGTGCCGCTGACCAAGGCGGTGCCGCTGGGTACCGGGGGCGAAAACGGCGCCGACGGGATCGTGAAGAACCAGGACTTCGGCCAAGACTGACGTCCACCCCCGCCATGACAGCGGCGCAGCCGGAAGGCGGCGCCGCTGTTGCATGCTGGAGAAGCCCCCACGATGATCGAATGCCACCTGCGAAAACTTCGGCTACGCGACGAGATCAGCGCTGCGGAAGAAGCGGCGCTGCGCGGCACGATCGTCGACACGGTGACGCATCCGGCCGGCCGCACCATCGTGCGCTCCGGCGAGGAGCTGAACTTTTCGACGCTGGTGCTGGACGGGTTCATCGGCCGCTACAAGGACCTCAAGAACGGCACGCGGCAGATCACCCATGTGCACGTGCCGGGGGACTTCGCCGACCTGCACGGCTTCACGCTGAAGCGGCTGGACCATGCGCTGCTCGCGCTCACGCCCTGCACGATCGCCCGCGCCTCCCACGCGCGGCTGCGCGAGATCACCGAGACGCAAGCGCATCTCACGCGGGTGATGTGGTTCTCCACCAACGTCGACGCCGCGATCCACCGCGAGTGGGAAGTCTCGCTCGGCCGCCGCTCGGCGATCCAGCGCGCTGCGCACCTGTTCTGCGAACTGCACGTCCGGCTGGGCGTGGTCGGCCATGCCGAGGCGGAGCGCTACCGGTTCCCGATCAGCCAGGCCGAGCTCGCCGAATGCCTGGGGCTCACCCCCGTGCATGTAAACCGCGTGCTGCGCGATTTGCGCGAGCGCGGGCTGGTCGAGTTCCGCAACGGGCTTGTGGCCTTCCAGGACCTGCCCGGCCTCAAGCGACTCGCCGAGTTCGATCCGGGCTATCTCTACCTGGACCCGCACCCGCTCTGAGGCGGCTCAGCCGGCGATGCGGCGGGCCGAGACGATCTTCACCGGCACCTCGGGCACCTCGCCCTTGAAGCTGCCGCCCAGCGTCTTGGTCGGCGAGATCGGTGCATCGAGGATCTTGAGCAGCACGTCCTTGCCCTCGATCACCCGCCCGAAAGCGGCGTAGCCGAGATTGTCGCCGGGCTTGCTCGGGTCCGCATCGAACGAGGGCTGGTCGCCGATCATGATGGTGAACTCGCCGCGCGCCGTGCCCGGCGCAAGCCGCGGCAGCGACAGCGTGCCGTCGAGATGCTTGATACCGGTCTCGGTGGTCGGCTCGTGCTTGATCGGCGGGAACATCTTTGCCGGGGCGTTCTGGATGCCGAACTGGACGAAGCCGAACTTCTCCGCCGGCTTGACGGTGCGGTAGAACACCACCCCGTCGAGCCGCTTGGCGTCGACATAGCGCAGGAAGTTTCGCGCGGAGACCGGCGCCTTGTCGAGATAGACTTCGACCACCATTGGCCCGGCGCTGGTCTCGATCGCGACCTTGGGATTGGCGGGCGGGGCTGCCGGTGCCGGCGCGGTCTGCGCCGAGGCGGCCAGCGGGGCCAGGCCGAGAGGAACAAGCCCCAGGGCCAGGACGACCAGTCTACGCAGCATCCCCTCGCCTCCCTTAGCTCAGCGCCTTCTTGAGCAGCTCGTTGACGACGGCCGGGTTGGCCTTGCCGCCCATCGCCTTCATCGTCTGGCCGACGAAGAAGCCGAACAGCGCTTCCTTGCCACCGCGATACTGCTCGAGCTGGTTCGGGTTCTTGGCCAGGACCTCGGCGATCACCGCCTCGATCGCGCCGGTGTCGCTGGTCTGCTTCATCCCGCGTTCTTCGACGATCTTGCCGGGCGCGTCGCCGGTCTCCAGCATGATCTCGAACACCTGCTTGCCCAGCGTGTTGGAGATGGTGCCGTCCGCGATCAGCGACAGCAGCTCGGCACCCGCCTCGGGGCTCACCGGGCTTTCCTCGATGCCCTTGCCGAGGCGGTTGAGCGCCCCGTACAGGTCCGAGAGCAGCCAGTTGGCAGCGGACCGCGCGACTTCCTGTTCGCCCTTCTTCTGGATTCGTGCGCTCTCGGCGAGCAGCGCCTCGAACCAGCGCGCCGTCTCCGCCTCGGCGGTCAGCACCGCGGCGTTGTACGGCGTCAGGCCCAGCGATTCCTCATAGCGGCGGCGCTTGGCGTCGGGCAGCTCGGGCAGGCTCTGCCGGCACTCCTCGAGGAAGCTGTCGTCGAGTTCGAGCGGCAGCAGGTCGGGATCGGGGAAGTAGCGGTAATCATGCGCGTCTTCCTTCGAGCGCATCGAGCGGGTCTCGGCGCGGTCCGGATCGAACAGGCGGGTTTCCTGGACGATGCGGCCGCCGCTCTCCAGCACCTCGACCTGGCGGCGCGCCTCGACCTCGATCGCCTGCATTACGAAGCGGACCGAGTTGACGTTCTTGGTCTCCGTCCGCGTGCCGAACGGCTCGCCCGGCCTGCGCACCGAGACGTTGACGTCGGCACGCATCGAGCCCTGGTCCATGTTGCCGTCGCAGCTGCCGACATAGCGCAGGATCGCGCGCAGCTTGGAGAGATACGCCCCGGCTTCGGCCGGGGAGCGCATGTCCGGCTTCGACACGATCTCCATCAGCGCCACGCCGGCGCGGTTGAGATCGACATAGGAGCGGTTCGGATGCTGGTCGTGGATCAGCTTGCCGGCATCCTGCTCGACATGGATGCGCTCGACGCCGATCGTCTTCACCTCGGCTTCGGGATCCTTGTCGTCCAGGCTGATGGTGACTTCACCCTCGCCCACCAGCGGGTGGAACAGCTGGCTGATCTGATAGCCCTGCGGCAGATCGGCGTAGAAATAGTTCTTGCGATCGAAGCGCGACCATTTGTTGATCACCGCACCGATCGCCATGCCGGTGCGCACCGCCTGGCGGATGCACTCGCGATTGGGCGTGGGCAGCATGCCGGGCATCGCCGCGTCGATCAGGCTCACCTGGCTGTTCGGGTCCGCGCCGAACGCCGTCGCCGCGCCGGAGAACAGCTTGGCGTTCGACGTCACCTGCGCATGGACTTCGAGGCCGATCACGACCTCCCATTCGCCGGTCTCGCCCTGGATTCGGTAGCTCGATGCAGTCTTGGTCGCCATGTGCTCTTCACAAGGTAATGGGAATATGCGTGCCTGTGCCTATCGCGCGTCGCGGCGTTCAGGTCCAGCGGGCAATTGGAACCGCAGTGCGGCAACGGCGTTTGGCGGCGGCATCGCCGCCAGCTTTACGGCAGTTCTGTGGTGGGACGAACGGTGCCCGGAAGCGGTTTGTTCGGCATTGCACAACGAAGCTCGATCCACTACCCAACCCGACAATATCTGGATTCTGGCATGCTAAATATCGGGGGTAGCTTCATGTCGCCGCAAGACACCACGGGCGCCGGACGTTTCGCCGGGCTGAAAATCGCCGTGTTGCTTCCTTGTTACAACGAAGAAGTCGCGATCGGCAGGACTGTCGCAGCCTTCAAGGCCGCGCTTCCGGAAGCGACCGTCTATGTATATGACAACAATAGCCGCGACCGGACTTGCGAAGTCGCGGCCGAGGCCGGCGCCGTCGTCCGCCAGGAGCGCATGCAGGGCAAGGGCAACGTCGTCCGCCGCATGTTCGCCGATGTCGAGGCGGACGTCTATGTCCTCTCCGACGGCGACCTGACCTATGACGCCGATGCAGCCCCTGAGTTGGTCAACCGCCTGATCGACGAGCAGCTCGACATGGTCGTCGGCGCACGCAAGTCGGAAATCGAGCTCGCCTACCGCCGCGGCCACCGCTTCGGCAACGCGATGCTGACCGGCATGCTTGCGCAACTGTTCGGCCGCAGCTTCACCGACATTCTCTCGGGCTACCGCGTCTTCTCGCGCCGCTTCGTCAAGAGCTTCCCGGTGCTTTCGGCCGGCTTCGAGATCGAGACCGAGATCAGCATCCATGCGCTCGAACTGCGTATGCCGGTGTCCGAGATCGTCACCAACTATGCCGCGCGGCCGGAGGGTTCGACGTCGAAGCTCTCCACCTATCGCGACGGCTGGCGGATTTTGCGCACGATCGTGAACCTGTTCCGCATCGAACGCCCGGTGCTGTTCTTCGGCATCCTGGGCGGCATCGCGCTGCTGCTCGCGATCATCCTGGCGATCCCGCTGGCGATCACGTACGCGCAGACCGGCCTGGTGCCGCGCTTCCCGACCGCGGTGCTCGTCACTGGCCTGTCGATCGTCGGCCTGCTGAACGTCTTCACCGGCCTCATCCTCGATACGGTGGTACGCGGCCGTCGCGAAATCCGGCGCCTCGCCTATCTGGGCGTGCCCGCACCGCGCGCCTGAACCACTCCCGTTCCGGGTGGCCGAAATGCTCCCGGAACGGAAATTTGGATGCAACGCCGGTGCTTCACGGCAATACCGGACTGATCGGCGAGGAACGCGGCCGAAGCCAATAGGGGAACAGGGTACGCCATGACGGTTGCACGATCGAAGCGAACCGATGTCCTCTTCGCCTTGGTCGCGCTGCTGCTGTTCCTGGTCCCCGCTGCGATCAACCGCAGCCCGATCCTCTATCCCGATTCGATCGGCTATTTTCAGGCCGGAAAGGCCGCGACCAGCGCTGCCCATATCCCGCTCTCCACCCGCCCGGTCGCGGTACCCGCAAAGGCCGGGCCGGCAGCGACGATGGGGATCGACACCGAGGACGGCGTGTCGGATGCCCGCTCGGTTTATTACGGCGCCGCGTTTGCGCTCAGCTGGGCGATTGCCGGCGTGTGGGCGCTGCCGATCCTGCAGGCGCTGCTCTGCGTCGTCGCGATTTATGCTGCACTGCGGCGACTGGCACCCGATGCGCCGCGCACCATGCGATGGGCCGTCGTCGCCGGAATCGGACTGGTCGGCGGCGCGGGCATCTTCGCGACGACGATCATGCCCGATGTGTTCGCCGGACTGATGATCCTCGCGGTCGCGATGATCGCGATCTACCGCCCTAACCTCACCCGCGCCGAGCTGATCGGCTGGCTGGCGCTGGGCGTGGCGGCGATCCTGTTCCATAAATCGCACCTGCTCCTCGCGCTGGGCATGCTCGGCGCGCTGTTTCTGCTCGGCCTGATCACCCGTCGGCAGCGCTGGACCAGCCTTGGCCTGATCGTGCTGATGATCGTCGTCGGCGGCCTGGGCCAGGTCGCCTTCGGGATCGCTGCACGCCATGCAGGGCTGACGGTCTACTCGCCCCCCTTCGTGATGGCGCGTCTGATCGGCGACGGCACCGCGGAGAAGTATCTGCGCGAGACCTGCCCGCAGACTCACTACGCCACCTGCCGCTTCCTGCCGCGGATGCCGATGACCGAGAATGATTTTCTGTGGAGCGGCGACGGCAGTGCGGTCAGCTTCGCCACGCTGCCCGCCGCCGAGAAGGCGAGGATCTGCGACGAGCAATGGCCGATCGTGCTGGGCACGCTGCGTAGCCACGGCTTAGAGCAGCTTGGCAAGAGCCTTATCGGCGTGTTCCGGCAGATCGCCACGGTAGGCGTCACCGAATATGGGCTGATGCCGCGCGATGCGCTGACGACCCTGCTGCACCCCGACATCCAGGCATATCAGCAGAGCGGCATCGGCCACCACACCATGCCGCTGCGGCTGATCAGCGGCCTGATGCTCGCATGCTACGCGCTGGGCGGCGTCGCGCTGGCGATCCTGGCGACGCGGCTGCGCCGCAACCCCGGCGGCTTCCAAGCGGTGCCTGCCTGGCGCACGCGGTTGTTCGAGGCTACCCTGCTGGTGGTGTTCGCAGTACTCCTGAACGGCGCGGTGTGCGGTGCGATCTCGGGGGTATTCGATCGCTACCAGGGCCGCGTCGCCTGGCTGATCCCGCTGTTCGCGCTGGCGATCCTGATCCAGGCGGGTAGCGCGCGTAGCGGCAGCCCGCAGCGCGGGCGTTGAGTTCACGACAATTCGCGTCCGGGGCGTTTGCACCCGGCGCGCACAAGGGGGAAAGATCGTGAAGCTGCCGTCGGACCGGGAACACCGCTTCGCCCTGCTGGCACCGGCCATTCTGGCGCTGGGCTTTCTCGAGCGGATCGCGATCCTCGCGGTGCGCGGTGTCTCGCACGCGCAGGGAGAAGCCGCCAATGTCGCCGTTTCCGTCGCACGCGACGGCACGATCGCAGACGTATTCGCGCGCGGCAGCGGCCTTACCGCACATCTCAATCCGCTGCTGCCCTGGCTCGCCGGCGGCATCTATACGTTGTTCGGTGTCCAGAGCGCGGCATCCGAGTGGATCCTCGCGCTGATCTCGATCAGCATCGTGCTGGGCGCAGGTGCGATCTTCTACCAGGCGGCGGCCGTCGCCGGGGTGCCGCGCGCACCGCGCCTGGGGGCTTTGGCGGTCTTCGCGCTGCTGCCGGTCACGCCCGAGCTGGAAACCACCGCGTTCCGGGTATGGGAGGGCGGCGTGGCCAGCCTGCTCGGCGCGATCCTATTGCTGCTCAGCCTTCGCGCCGATCGGGATCGCGCCCTGGGATATCGTGGCATGCTGCCGATCGCGGTGACCGCCGCGTTGATCTTCTTCATCAACCCGGCGCTGGGTCTGGCGGCCTATGCGGTGATCGGACTGTTGCTGCTGCGCACGGTCTCCCCGCGGCGCTGGATCGGCCATGTCGCCCTCCTCGCCGTCGCGCTGGCGGTGGTGCTCACGCCCTGGACGATCCGCAACTACGAAGTCTTCCACCGCATCCTGCCGTTGCGCGGCAATTTCGGGCTCGAACTCGCGATCGGCAATCACCCCGCGGCGCTGAGCGGCAACGATCGTGAAGTGTTCGTCGAGCGGCTCCGCACCGTACATCCGCTCGAGAGCCAGGCAGCGTTTGACCGGATGCAGGCGATGGGCGGTGAAATCCCCTATGCGAACGCCATGGGCGCCGAGGCCAAGGCGTGGATCCATGATCACCCCGCCGACTTCGTCCGGCTGTGCGCCAAGCATCTGGTGCAATATTACTTCCCGCCGCGCTGGCAGTGGAACATCTACAACAGCCACGTCGGCAAGGACGTGATCGTCCGCCAGGCACTGCTGTGGAGCGTCGCGGCGCTGGGCCTTATCGGCGCGTTGGCGGCGCTATTTGCATGGCGCGAACGGCTGCTCTACCTCGCCACCTTCGCGCTGGTGCCGGTGCTGCCGTACATCATTACCCAGCCGGTGCCGCGCTACCGCTATATCGTGCTGCTGCCGCTGCTCTTCCTGGCAGCGAACACGGTCTATGGACTTTATCGAAGGGTTCGGCCGGCGGCGCTCGCTACGGCCTGACGCTGCTCGATCGGCAGCAAGCGGGAGCGGCGGCCATGGCCACCGCTCCCGCCCTCATCTTACCACCAGGCGTTGGGACGCGCGGTGAAGCCCGCGCGCTGCTCGAGCGCGAGGCCGGCGTTGAGAACGCCCTGTTCGTCGAACGGCTTGCCGATGATCTGCAGCCCGAGCGGCAGACCGGCCGCATCCAGCCCACCCGGCACGCTCATCGCGGGCACGCCTGCCAGGCTCGCCGGCACGGTGAACACGTCGTTGAGATACATCGCCAGCGGATCGACCTTCTCGCCCAGCCCGAACGCCGCGCTCGGCGCGGTGGGGGTGAGCAGCAGGTCGCACTGGCTCCAGGCATTGTCGAAGTCGCGCGCGATCAGCGTGCGGACCTTCTGCGCCTGGGTGTAATAGGCGTCGTAGAAGCCTGCCGAGAGCACATAGGTGCCGATCAGGATGCGGCGCTTCACTTCGTCGCCGAAGCCGGCGGCGCGGGTGGCGGCGTACATCTCCTGCAGGTTCTGGCCCTCGGCCAGCTCGCGCAGGCCATAGCGCACGCCGTCATAGCGGGCGAGGTTCGAGGAAGCCTCGGCCGGGGCGATGATGTAATAGGCCGGCAGCGCGTACTTGGTGTGCGGCAGGCTGACCTCGACGATCTCGGCGCCCGCATCCTTCAGCCAGGCGATGCCCTGCTGCCACAGCGCCTCGATCTCGGCCGGGGTGCCGTCCATCCGATACTCGGCCGGGATGCCGACGCGCTTGCCGCGCAGATCGGCGGAAAGCCCTGCCTCCCAATGCGGCACGGGCATGTCGAGCGAGGTCGAGTCCTTCACGTCAAACCCGGCCATCGCCTCGAGCATGATCGCGCAGTCGCGCACGTCGCGGGCCATCGGACCCGCCTGGTCGAGCGAGGAAGCGAACGCCACCACGCCCCAGCGCGAACAGCGGCCATAGGTGGGCTTGATGCCCGAGATGCCGGTGAACGCAGCGGGCTGGCGGATCGAACCGCCGGTATCGGTGCCGGTTGCCGCCGGGCAGAGCCGCGCGGCGATCGCCGCCGAGCTGCCGCCCGAGGAGCCGCCGGGCGCGAGCGGCGTGTTGTCGCCCTCGCCCCGCCGCCACGGCGAGATCACGTTGCCGAAATAGCTGGTCTCGTTCGACGAGCCCATCGCGAACTGGTCGAGGTTTAGCTTGCCGAGCATGCCGGCGCCCGCTTCCCACAGCTTGTGCGAGACGGTGGACTCGTACTCCGGCTTGAAGCCTTCGAGGATGTGGCTGGCGGCGGTGGTCTGCACGCCCTTGGTGGCGAACAGGTCCTTCATGCCGATCGGCACGCCGGCCAGCGGCTTGAGCGTCTCGCCCGCGGCGCGCGCCTTGTCGGCGGCGTCGGCGGCGGCGAGCGCATGCTCGGGGGTCTTGACGATGAACGCGTTGAGCGCGTCGGCACCGGCCACGGCGGTGTTGAACGCCTCGGCCACTTCGCGCGCGGAGAATTCGCCGTCGCGCACGCCGTTGCGGATGGCGGCGACGCCCAGATCGGTCAGCGTGCTCATTCCACCACCTTCGGAACCGTGAAGAAGCCAAATTCGCCCTGCGGCGCGTTCGCCAGCACCGCCTCGCGCTGGTTGCCGTCGGTGATCACGTCGGCGCGCAGGCGCAGCGTGTTCGGGATCACGGCAGTCATCGGCGCGACATCGTGCGTGTCGACCTCGCCGAGCTGCTCGATCCAGCCGAGGATGTTGTTGAGTTCGGGCGCCAGGCGCTCGGCGTCGGCGTCGCTGATCGCGATACGCGCCAGGCTCGCGACTTTCTTCACGGTTGCGGTGTCTACGGACATGCGCTTGCGCCTATCAGCCGAGCCGCGCCCCTTCAAGCGCCTGCATCGCCCGATCGGCACTTGCGGTTGCATCCTTCGCACGCAACACTGGCCGGAACGCGATTGCGTCGCCGCCTGTTTATGCTGCATTGCACAATGGAGAGGCCGATTGGCCCGGAAGTTTCTTTATGCGGTTGCGATCCTGATCATGCTCGGCGTTGCATCCATGTTCGCCTATCGGCTCTACGGCATCCAGCTGATGCGCCAGTTCATGGTGCCTGCGGGCGACGCCGCGGACCTGCCGCCCGTTTCCCCGCGCGACTATGCGAGGGCAGAGATGTGGATCGCGCGGCCGGACAAGCCCGGCAACCCGGCGCTGTGGACGCCCGCCGGGCACACGCCCGCGGCCAATCCCCGCGCGGCTCTGTTCTTCATCCACCCCACCTCGTTCCTCGACACCAAGCAGTGGAACGCCCCGCTCGACAACCCCGACGCCAATGCCCGCGCCGAGCTGTTTCTGCGCGGCCAAGCGAGCGCGTTCAACCGAAGCGCCGCGATCTGGGCGCCGCGCTATCGCCAGGCGACCTTCGGGGCGTTCCTCACCAGCAAGGCACAGGCGCAGAAGGCGCTCGACCTTGCCTATCGCGATGTCGCAGCGGCGTTCGAGGAGTTCCTCCACGAAGCTGGCGACCGGCCGATCATTCTTGCCGGGCACAGCCAAGGTGCGCTGCATCTTTCGCGCCTGCTCGCCGAGCGAGTCGCGGGCACGCCGATCGCTAAGCGCGTGGTTGCCGCCTATGTGGTGGGGTGGCCGGTGTCACTGACCGCAGACCTGCCCAGGATGGGCCTGCCCGCCTGTAGCGGCCCCGACCAGGCCGGCTGCATCCTGTCCTGGCAGAGCTTCGCCGAGCCCGCCGACCCGGCGTTGATCATCGACACCTTCGACGCGACCAACGGCTTCACCGGCCAGCCGCGCGCGGGCACCAAGATGCTCTGCACCAACCCGCTGACAGGGAAGCCCGGCGACTCGGCCCCTGCCAGCGCCAATCTCGGTTCGCTGATCCCGGACCTGAACCTGCAGTCCGCGCATCTCGAGGCAGGCCGGGTGCCCGCCCGCTGCGACGGGCGCGGCATCCTCACCATCGGCGCGACCCCGCCGGACTTCGGCCAGTATGTGCTGCCGGGGAACAACTATCACGTATTCGACTACAGCCTGTTCTGGGCAAACGTCCGCGCCGATGCCGCGCGCCGGCTGGCGGCCTACAAGCCCTGAGGGTGGCGGCGGGGAGGCTTTGCAGCCCCGCCCCGCCTCCCCTATAGCCGCGCGGTGATCACCACCGTTCCCAGCGATTTCCGTGCAGCCCTACCGGAAGGCGGCCGCCTGATCGGCCTCGACGTCGGCACCAAGACGATCGGCACCGCACTGTGCGATGCCGGCTGGAGCTTCGCGAGCCCGGCCCAGCTGATCCGCCGCACCAAGTTCACCAAGGACAAAGCGGCGCTGGTCGAGCTTATCACCGCCCAGCAGGTTCGCGGCATGGTGATCGGCCTCCCGCTCAACCTCGACGGCACCGACAGCCCCCGCACCCAGTCGACGCGCGCTTTTGCCCGCAATCTCGAAGACTTGGGCTTTCCCATCCTGATGTGGGACGAGCGCTGGTCGACCGTCGCGGTCGAGCGCACGCTGATCGAACAGGACGCCAGTCGCGCCAAACGCGCCGAGCTGATCGACAAGATGGCCGCCGCCTATATTCTGCAAGGTGCCATCGATGCCCTGGTAAACACGTGACTTTTTCTTCACCGGGAGCCTGAAAGGCACGATCCGTTTACCCTGGTCACGATATGCTTCTCCCCAATCAACAGGGGGAAATCGAAAGATGCTGTCGATCTTGACCAACACCGGCGCTGCGGATGCGGTCCGCGCGCTCAATGCTGCGACCGCCGAGGTGCAGGTGCACCAGGAACGGATCTCGACCGGCAAGCGCGTCCACAGCACCAAGGACGACAGCGCCGACTATATCACCGCCCAGCAGTTGCACAGCGACGCCGACGGGCGCCGCGCGATCGGCAAGAGCATGGCGAATGCCGGCTCGGTGCTCGACGTCGCCAATCTGGGCGCCGAGCAGATCGGCACCTCCTCAACAGCATCCGGGAAAAGGCGCTGAGCCTGAGCGGCAACGACGCCGGCTCGAAGGACTCGATCGCCAACGACGTCAAGGCGCTGGTCGACCAGATCAACGCGATCGCCAAGAACAGCAATCTCAACGGCATCAACCTGCTCACCGGCCGCCCGGCGGCGGTCACGACGACCAAGACCACGACGACGATGTCGCCGTCCAGCTATGCCCCGCCCGCGCTGCCCACCATGGCCGCGCTGCCGCCGGGATCGACGCTGACCAGCAACGGCACCGGCAGCACGCTGCAGACCGTTACCACCGCCGCCCCCTCCTCGAATGCGGGCGACCCCGAGCTTGCCGCCAAGGCGCTCGGCACCCCGCCGGAAAATGCCAGTGCCAGCTACACCGTCGCCGGCGGTCCCCAAGCCGGCCGCATGGATGTCGCATTCAACGCATTCGGCGACGGCGACGTGATGGAGGTCTGGCAAAACGGCACCCGGATCGCCGCCACCGGGCAGCGCTATGCCGCAGGTGGCGGCGCGGTTTCGGCCGGCAAGGCGGTGAGCGGGGAGAACATCGTCAGCTTCGACTATGATCCGAGCAAGGGCGACCTCACCTTCCGGTTCAACCCGAATGGCGCCGACTCGGGCACCGCCTGGGCGGTGACCGGCGTCGCGCTCAACGACAAGACGGCGCCGATCGCCAGCACCTCTACCAGCGCCACGACGAACCAGGCCCAGGGCGCCGTACCGTTCAACTATGACGTCTCGATCGGCCGCATCGGCGAAAAGATCAGCATCGGCTCGCGTGACCTCTCCACCGCAGGCCTCGGGCTCGATTCGGTCGACTGGCTCGGCGCGCTGGGCAGCGCCATCGGCGTGGTCGACGGCGCCAAGGGTCGCGTCAACGAGGCGCTCAGCCATTTCGGCACCAAGGCGCGCTCGTTCGATATCGCCAGCATGTTCAACACCAAGCTCGGCGATGTGCTCGATATCGCGGTGGGCAACATCGTCGATGCCGATCTCGGCGTCGAATCGGCCAAGCTCCAGTCGGCGCAGATCAAGCAGCAGCTCGCCGCCAAGGCCCTGTCGATCGCCAACGATCAGCCCAAGATCCTGCTCTCGCTGTTCGACAAGAAGGCCGCATAACGCAGGCGGGGCGGAGTCGCGGCCTTGCGCCCGGCCCGCCCCCGCTCTAGGCGGCGGCTTTAATGCACACCTCCGATCATCGCCCCGGTGCCCAGATACAGGGCAGCGCCGTTTTCCCGCACCGGCACCTCACCGGCATTTCGGGACTCCAGCCCCACGAGATCATGTTCCTGCTCGACGAGGCGGAACAATGGGTGGAGGCCAACCGCAGCCGCGCCAAGAGCGACAAGCGCCTCGAAGGCCTCACCCAGATCAACGCCTTCTTCGAGAATTCGACGCGGACGCTCTTGTCGTTCGAGATCGCCGGCAAGCGGCTGGGCGCCGACGTCGTCAACATGCACGCCGCGCAGAGCAGCGTGAAGAAGGGCGAGACGCTGATCGACACCGCGGTCACGCTCAACGCGATGCGCGCCGACGTGATCGTGATCCGCCATGCCAGCTCGGGCGCGGTGCGGCTGATCGCCGACAAGGTCGACTGCCCGGTGCTCAACGCCGGCGACGGCTGGCACGAACACCCGACGCAGGCGCTGCTCGACGCGCTCACCATCCGGAGACGTCGTGGGTCGGTGGCAGGTCAACGCGTGGTGATTTGTGGCGACATCCTACACAGCCGCGTCGCCCGCTCGAACATCCTCGCGCTCACCGCGCTCGCCGCCGAGGTGCGCGTGGTCGCGCCTTCGACGCTGATGCCGCCGGCGATGGACCGGATGTTCGTCACGCCCTTCACCGATTTCGATGCCGCGCTGGACGGCGCCGACGTGGTGATGATGCTCCGCGTCCAGAACGAGCGCATGGCCGGCGGCTACATCCCTTCGACTCGCGAGTTCCACATGCGCTACGGCCTCACCCCCGAACGTCTCGCCCGGGCCAAGCCCGATGCGCTGGTGATGCACCCCGGCCCGATGAACCGGGGAGTCGAGATCGACTCGATCGTCGCCGACCATCCGGAGCGGAGCGCGATCACCGAACAGGTGGAGATGGGCGTGGCGGTGCGCATGGCCTGCCTCGACGTACTGACAAGGCGATCGCGCGGCGTGGAGGGCTGGGCATGAGCAGCATCCTCTTCCGCAACGCGCAATTGGTCTGCCCCGAGGGCGGGATCTCCGAAGGTGACCTGCTCGTCCAGGGCGACACCATCGCGGCGGTCGGCCAGGTCGATGCGCCTGCCGATGCCGAGGTGGTCGACGTCGCCGGCAAGATGCTCGCGCCGGCACTGATCGACCTCGGCGTGTTCGCGGTCGACAAGGGCGCATGCCGCTTCGGCGGGATCGCGCGTGTCGGGCTGATGCCCGACCAGTCGCCGGTGCTCGACGATCCGGGCATCGTCCGCCGCGCCGCCGTCTCGGGCAAGCCGCAGCTCTGGGTCCACCCGCTCTCCGCCGCGACGCAAGGGTTGAAGGGCGAGGATCTGGCCGAGATCGCGATCAACGCCTCGGCCGGTGCCCGCGCCATCGCCACCGGGCGGCGCTGGATCGCCAACACCGGCACGATGCGCAAGGCACTGCTCTACGCGCGCGACCTGAACCTGACGGTGGTCGCCCATGCCGAGGATGGCGGGCTGGCCGACGGCACCGTCGCGACCGCGGGCGAGACCGCCGCGCGCCTCGGCCTGCCGAGCGCGCCGTCGATCGCCGAGCCGCTCGCCATCGCCCGCGACCTGATGCTGGCCGAGGAAACCGGCGCGAAGCTCCACTTCCGCCAGGTGACGACGGCGGCAGGCTTCGACCTGATCCGCGCCGCCAAGCGCCGCGGCGTGCAGGTCACCTGCGGAATCACGCCTGCGCACCTGCTGCTGTCGGACATTGCGATCAGCGACTTCCGCACCTTCGCCCGCCTCTCGCCGCCCCTGCGCGACGAGAGCGACCGCCAAGCGGCACTTGCAGCGGTGGCGGACGGCACGATCGATGTGATCGCCTCCGGCCATGATCCGCGCGGGCCCGAGGCCAAGCGCCTGCCCTTCGCCGACGCCGAGCCCGGCATGGCCGGTGCGGAGACGCTGCTGGCGCTGTCGCTCACGCTGGTGCGCGACGAGAGACTGAGCCTCGACCGGCTGTTCGCGCTGCTCGCCGCCAATCCGGCCAAGATCCTCGGGCTGGAGAGCGGCGCGCTCAAGCCGGGCCTCCCGGCCGACCTGATCGTGCTCGATCCGGAAACGCCCTGGGTGATCGACGCGCGCAAGATGAATGCGCGCGCCGGCAACACGCCGTTCGATCGCCTGCCCACCCAGGGGCGCGTGCTGCAGCTCTACAAGGGCGGCGCGCTGGTCTGAGCGATCAGCGGGCGGCGATGCCGATGCGGGAGGCGGGCTTGTACCAGCTCGCCACCGCGTCGCCCGCCGCCATGCGCACGAAGCAGCTGCCGCCGCCGGTCTTGACCGCGCGGCACACGCCGTCGGCGTCGGTGCGGGCGAAGCCGCCGACCGAGAGGCGGTAGAGCGTCGCCGTGCCGCTCGGCACGGTGGCACCCTGCGGCTTGAGCGGGCGGAGCGCGGAGACGCGGCCGCTCAGCTTCTGCCAGGCGTCGCGCGCCACGCCGGCATTGGCGAACGCGCCGAGCTGGACGACATAGGGGCCGCTCGCCACCATGGTCGGTGCGGGCTTGGGCGGCAGCGGCTTGACCGTCTTGGGCTTGGCCATGCGGACCGGCACCGGCTTGAACACCGGCACGGGCGCGGCTGGTTCGCTGACCGGGATCGGCTCCGGCTGCGGTTCCGGCTCCGGGGAGACCGTAGGCGTCGGCGTGGGTGTCAGGGCCGCGAAATACGGCTGCCTGGCGAGCGCGAGCGCAACCGGCTGGCCGGCATCCTGCACCGCCTGCACGCCGAGGACCGCCGCGACCTGGTCATAGGCGTTGGCCGGCCGGGCAAAGCTCGCCCATTGCAGCAGCCGCGCGTTGAGCTGGTCGGGCGCGACGTCCATCGCGGCCACCGCCTTGGCCTCGCCCCAGCGACCGGCGAGCGCCAGCGCCAGCGCGAAATTCTGCCGCGTGCGTGCGGTCGCCTCGGGCGCACGCACTGCGGGCGCGAGGATTTCCAGCGCCGCGTTCGGATCGCCGGCCAGCGCGGTCGCGAGGCCAAGATCGGCGGCGGGGATGCGCGCGGCATGCGCCTGGAGCAGCGTGCGCGCCCCGCCCCAATCACCGGTGCCGATGCTGGCGAGCGCGAGGTTGAGCGCCGCGCGGCCATCCTCGGGGTTCAGCGCGAGCGCGTCGCGCAGCGCTTGTCCGGCCGAGGTGAAGCGGCCCGCGAGCAGATAGGCTTGGCCGAGCAGCGTCCGATAGTCGCCGCGCTGCGGATCGTTCGCCACCGCCTGTTCGGCGTGGGCGACGGCAGCGGCCGCCTTGTGCGCGGCGAGCGCCTTCTGCGCGGCCCGGGCTTCGCGTGCGGCCTTCTTGGCGTTGGACGCAACCGCGGCGGAGGCGGCACCGTGCACCATCACGCCGGTCGCAGCGGTGCCGCCGAGCGCGAGCAGCGCCGCGCCAATCGAGAGGAGTTTGCGGGACTTCATGCGGTTTCTCGTCCTTCGAGCGCGGCGATCCGGCGCGCGAGCGGTTCCAGCTCGGCCATGTCGGCCAGCATCGTGTCGATCGCCTCGGTCACCAGCTGCTGCGCCGAGCGGCCGGTGACCGCCGCCGCCAGCCGCAGCCGTAGCCGGCGTTCGGCATCGAGGCGCAGGGTGAAGGCGGCCTTGTCCTTGGTCGCCCGCGCGGTGCGGGCAAGCTGCTCGGCCACGGCATCGCTGTCGGCCAGCGCCAGCACCGACTTGCGCGCCAGCCCCTTGCGAGCGAGCAGCCCGGCGCTCAGCGAGGCGATCGGCTTGTCCATCGTATTCAATTCACCACCCGGCGACCGAAACCGCCTGTGGGTCGCGCGGCGGCGAACGGAGCCGCCGCCGCGGGCGCCGCGAATACGGTACGCCGGAAATTCTTCTCGAGCCGGTCCGAGACATAAGCCCAGAGGCTCTCGACCTCGGCGGCGGACTTGCTGCCGGCATCGACCTCCATCACCGTCCGCCCGTCGATCATCGATCCGGCAAAATCGGTCCGGTGGTGGAGCATGATCGGCGCGACGGTGCCGTGCTGCGATAGCGCCAGCGCCGCCTCGGCGGTGATCCTGGCATTGGCAGTCGCGGCGTTGACCACGAACAGCAGCGGCTTGTGGGCGCGTTCGCACAGCTCCACCGTGGCCCCCACCGCGCGCAGGTCGTGCGGGCTGGGCCGCGTCGGGATCACGATCAGCTCGGCGACCTGGATCACCGTGAGGATCGCGGGGGTGATCGCCGGCGGCGTATCGATCACCACCAGCTTGAAACCCTGCTGGCGCAGCAGCTCGAGATCGGCGGCGAGCCGGGCCACGCTGGTCTGGGCGAGCGCCGGCAGTTCGGCCTCGCGCTCGTTCCACCAGTCGGTCAGCGAGCCCTGCGGATCGAGGTCGACCATCGCCACCGGGCCGGCACCGCTGCGTTGCGCCTGCACCGCCAGATGGCCGGACAAGGTCGTCTTGCCCGATCCACCTTTTTGCGAAGCCAGCGCCAGAACGCGCATCTACCCTCTCGACGTCGACGGATACCCGGACTGCGTCTGCCACGGCCGCGGATAAGATCGAGTTAACGGCGCCCCTCTAAGCCGCTAAGCCACGGGCGCCGCGTCCGAACGGCCGCCAAGAGGGGATTCGCCATGCGCCTGCCTGCCGCCTTGTTGCTCCTTGCCAGCCTCGGCCTTTCCGCCCCGGCTTTCGCGCAGGACGCCGCCGTGAAGGCCGGCGTCGATGCCTATAATCGCGGCGATTATGCGGGCGCGATGCAGGCCTGGCGCCCGGCGGCGGAGAAAGGCGATCCGGACGCGCAGTATAATGTCGGCCAGATCTACAAGCTCGGCCGCGGGGTGCCGGTCGACATGGTCGAGGCGGAGAAATGGTACCGCCTCGCCGCGCTCCAGGGGCATGACCTGGGCGAGGCCAACTACGGCATGATGCTGTTCGAGAACGGCAAGCGCGAAGCCGCCGTGCCCTGGCTGGAGCGCGCCGTCGCGCATGGCGAGCCGCGCGCGCAGTATCTACTGGGCGTGATGCTGTTCAACGGCGACGGCGTCGCGAAGAACTGGGTACGCGCCTATGCGCTGATGCTCCGCGCCTCGGCCGGCGGACTCGACGCCGCGACGCGCACGCTCGCACAGATGGACCAGCATATCCCTGCCGCCGATCGCCAGCAGGCGCAGGCCCTGGCGCAACGCTACGCCAAGGAGGTGCGCACGGCCGCCGCCCCGGCTACGAAAAGCACCTCCGTACGCCAGGCTCCACCCATAGCCGCCGCGCGTCCGGCCAAGCCGACCATCTCCGCCGCCCCGCAACCCGTGCGTGCCACGGGCAGCTGGCGGCTCCAGCTCGGCGCCTTCGCCACGCCGGGCAATGCCGAGCGGCTCTGGAGCCAGGTTCGGAGCCGCTTCCCCGGTCGCCAGCCATTCTATCCCCAGTCCGGCAAACTCACGCGCTTACTCATCGGACCCTTCCCCTCACAGGCCGAGGCTGAAAAAGCCTGTGGCGCGATCAAGCCCTGCATGGCAGTGCCGCATTGACTGGGAGAAAATACATGCAACGATCCATGATGTGCGTGGGCCTGCTACTCGCCCTGGCAACGCCTGCCCATGCGCAGTCGGACGGCAGCGAGAAGGCGCCGCGCCGCTACCGCATTGCGGTGGGCGCGCAGGGGACGCCAAGCTATCCGGGCGCCGACCACGACGCGGTACGCCCGTTGTTGGACTTCTCCACCGCCCGCGGCGACGACCAGTTCGAATTCGAAGCGGCGGACGAGAACCCCAACATCGCAATCTATAATCGTCATGGACTTGAGGCTGGCATCGTGGTCGGCTTCCAGAGCGCCCGCACCGCCAAGCGCGCCGGCGCGGACCTCACCAAGGTGGGTTTCACCGTCGAGCCGGGCGTGTTCGTCGGCTACTATCTTCTCCCCAAGCTCCGCGCCTATGGCGAACTGCGCAAGGGCGCGGGCGGGCATGAGGGCGTGGTGAGCATGCTCGCGCTCGATTATGTGGAACGCGACGGCGACCGCTGGCTGGTCTCGATCGGCCCGCGCATGGGCCTTTCCGACGCAAAGTATCGGCGCGCCTATTTCGGCGTGACCCAGCGCGACGCGACCGCGGCCGGGATCCCGGTCTACCAGGTCGGCGACAATGTCGTGCACAGCGTCGGCCTTGCGTCCACCGGCATTCGCCAGCTGAGCAAGCGCTGGGGCTTGTACGGCTATCTTGCCTATGACCGGCTGACCGGCGACGCGTCGCGCTCGCCGATCACCGAACGGTTCGGCTCCAAGAACCAGTTCTCGGGCGGGCTGGCGCTCAGCTACACCTTCGGACGCGGGGTCCGCTAAGTCGTCAGGCGTTGACCCAGTCGGCGCGCGCGATGCCCTGGGCATAGAGCAGCGCCGTAAGGTCGCCATGGTCGATCCGCGCACCGGCAGCGGCGGCGACGATCGGCTTGGCGTGATAGGCGACGCCCAGCTCGGCCTTGCGGATCATCGCCAAGTCGTTGGCGCCGTCGCCCACCGCCATGGTCTGCTCCGGCGCGAGGCCCAGCTCGGCCATCGCGCCGAGCAGCGTGGTTTCCTTGGTGCTGCTGTCGACGATCGGCTTGGTGACGGTGCCGGTGAGCTTGCCGTCCGCGATCTCCAGCACATTGGCGATACGGCGGTCGAAGCCGATCTGCGTGCCGACCGGTTCGGCGAAGCGAGTGAAACCACCCGAGACGAGGATCGTGTACGCCCCCCGCGCGCGCATCGTCTGCACCAGCGCCTGGGCACCGGGCATCAGCCGCACGCGCTCTGCAAGGCACTGGTCGATCGCGGCCTCCGGCAGACCCTTGAGCAGCGCGACGCGGGCATCGAGCGCCTCGGCAAAGTCCAGCTCGCCGCGCATTGCCCGTTCGGTGACCTCGGCGATCTGCGGCTTGATGCCGGCATAGTCGGCCAGCTCGTCGATGCACTCGACGGTGATCATCGTCGAATCCATGTCGGCGACGAGCAGCTTCTTTTCGCGGTGTGCCTCTGCCTGCACGATCACGTCGGCCCCGGCGATCGCACCTTCCAGCGCGGCACGCGCAGCGTCAGGCTTTGCCGTAAACGGCAGGTCCGCCGCGATGCTCTCGTCGAGCCAGCGCCAAGCGTCCGGCGCGCAACCCGCCGCCGCGAGGCGATCCTTGGCCGCCTCCAGCTGCCCTGACGTGAGACCTTCTGCTATCAGCGTCGCAATGAACATGATTTCCCCTGGGCTGTCGCGCGTCGCGCTCATTGCAGGGCCGACGGCCAGCGGCAAGTCCGCGCTGGCGCTGGCGCTCGCCGAAAAGCACCGCGGCACCGTGATCAACGCGGATTCGATGCAGGTCTATGCCGATCTCCGCATTCTCACCGCCCGCCCCTCCGAAGAGGAAGAGGCCCGCGCCCCGCACCGGCTGTTCGGCCATATCGACGGCGCCGAGGCCTGCTCGGCCGCGCGCTGGGCCGCCGAGGCCCGCACCGCGATCGCCGAGGCGCACGCCGAGGATCGCCTGCCGATCCTGGTCGGCGGCACCGGCCTGTATCTCCGCACGCTGATCGACGGCATCGCCCCGATCCCCGAGATCGACCCCGCCATCCGCGCCGGGGTCCGCGCCCTGCCCGTCGCCGAGGCGCATGCCGCACTTGCGCTCGCCGATCCCGCCGCCGCCGCGCGGCTGCACGCGACCGACACCAGCCGCGTCGCCCGCGCCCTCGAGGTGGTCCGCGCGACCGGCCGCACGCTCGCCGAGTGGCAGGACCGCCGCGAGGGCGGCATCGGCGACCAGGTCCAACTCGCCGCGATGATCCTGCTCCCCGATCGCGCCTGGTTGGGGGAGCGGATCGACCGCCGCTTCGCCACGATGCTCGCCACCGCCGAGGAGGAGGTTTGCGCCCTGCTCGCCCGCACCGACGTTCCCGCCGACGCGCCGGTGCTGCGCGCGATCGGAGTCGAGGAAATCGGCAGGGTGCTGCGGGGCGAATGGGAGGCCGAACAGGCGCAGGAAGCGGGCGCCACCGCCACCCGCCAATATGCCAAACGCCAGTACACCTGGTTCCGCCGCCAGCCTCCCGGGGGGTGGGAGGCGACGGCGGAGACAGATACGTACGAAAATTTGATCAAGATTGAAAGGAAATTATTTCAATAGGGGTTGACGCATCATATTCGTGCGAGTAGCAGCCCCTCTCCGGCGGAGCACTTTCCGCACTGTATACCATTTTTTCGAATGCGTGGAGGCAAAGGTGACCGAGAAAAGCGGCGCAGACATCCTGATCGAGGCTTTGACCGACCTCGGGGTGGAAGTCGTGTTCGGCTATCCCGGCGGTGCTGTGCTTCCGATTTACGACGCGCTGTTCAAGCAGGATCGGATCAAGCACATCCTGGTCCGCCACGAACAGGCAGCAACGCACGCGGCCGAAGGCTATGCGCGATCGACCGGCAAGCCGGGCGTCGTCCTCGTTACCTCGGGCCCCGGCGCGACCAATGCGATCACCGGCATCACCGATGCGCTGCTCGATTCGATCCCGATGGTCGTCATCACCGGCCAGGTGCCGACGACGCTGATCGGCACCGACGCCTTTCAGGAGGCGGACACGGTCGGCATCACCCGCCACTGCACCAAGCACAATTATCTGGTGAAGCGGCCGGAACTGCTCGGCGCGACCGTCCATGAGGCATTCCATATCGCCGTCTCGGGCCGCCCGGGTCCGGTGGTGATCGACATCCCCAAGGACGTCCAGGTCGCCACCGCGCGCTACGAGGCGCCGGGCCCGATCCAGCACAAGACCTATCGCCCGACGACCGAGCCGGAAGCGGCGAAGATCCAGGAAGCGGTCGACATGCTCGCCGCGGCCGAACGCCCGGTTTTCTACACCGGCGGCGGCGTGATCAATTCGGGGCCGGAAGCCACGCGCCTGCTGCGCGAACTGGTGGCGCTGACCGGCGCGCCGGTCACCTCGACGCTGATGGGCCTGGGCGCCCTGCCCGCCTCGTCGGACCAGTGGCTGGGCATGCTCGGCATGCACGGCACCTATGAAGCCAACATGGCGATGAACCAGGCCGACCTGATCATCGCCGTCGGCTCGCGCTTCGACGATCGCGTCACCGGGCGGCTCGATGCCTTCGCGCCGAACAGCCGCAAGGTGCATATCGACATCGATCGGTCGAGCGTGAACAAGAATGTCCGCGTCGATCTGCCGATCATCGCCGATTGCGCGCGCGCGCTCGACGCGATGGTGGAGAGCTGGAAGGCGCGCGGCCATCCCAAGCCCGATCTCGCCGAGTGGTGGAGCCGCATCCAGGGCTGGCGCGCGCGCCGCTGCCTCGACTTCCCCGAGGCGGGCGAAGCGATCATGCCGCAACGCGCGATCCGTGCGCTGTACGAGGCGACCAAGCATCGCGCACCGATCATCACCACCGAGGTCGGCCAGCACCAGATGTGGGCGGCCCAGCATTTCGGCTTCGAGGCGCCCAACAAGTGGCTGACCAGCGGCGGCCTCGGCACGATGGGCTATGGCCTGCCGGCGGCGATCGGTGCGCAGCTGGGCAATCCGGACGAGCTCGTGATCGATATCGCAGGCGAAGCCTCGATCCAGATGAACATCCAGGAACTTGCGACCGCTACGCAATATCGGTTGCCGGTGAAGATCTTCATCCTCAACAACGAATATATGGGCATGGTCCGCCAGTGGCAGGAGCTGACCTACCAGTCGCGCTATTCGGAAAGCTATTCGGATGCGCTGCCCGACTTCGTGAAGCTGGCCGAGGCCTATGGCTGGAAGGGCATCCGCATCGAGAAGCGCGCGGAGTTGGAAGACGGCATCCAGGCGATGCTCGACTATGACGGCCCGGTGCTGGTCGATTGCCGCGTGGCGAAGCTGGCCAATTGCTTCCCGATGATCCCGAGCGGCGCTGCGCACACCGAGATGCTGCTCCAGGCGAGCGAAGTCTCCGGCGAGATGGACGACGAGGCCAAGGCGCTGGTTTGACCGGATTTTGGATCCTCCCGCAGGGGCAAGGATCGAAGGGGTAGAAATGCACATCAAGGAAGAAGCCATCGAGCGCCATACGCTGGCGGTCATCGTCGATAACGAGCCCGGCATCCTCGCGCGGATCGCCGGCCTGTTCACGGCGCGCGGCTACAATATCTCGTCGCTCACCGTGTCGGAGATCAGCGACGACGATCTGATCAGCCGCATCACCATCGTCACCTTCGCCTCGGCCCCGGTGATGGAGCAGATCATCGCCCAGCTCGAGCGGCTGGTGCCGGTCCACAAGGTGGTCGACCTCACCACCAAGGGCGAGCATGTCGAGCGCGAGCTGGCGCTGGTGAAGGTGGTCGGCACCGGCGATCACCGGATCGAGGCGCTGCGCCTCGCCGAGGTCTACCGTGCCCGCGTCGTCGATGCGACCATCTCCAGCTTCGTGTTCGAGGTGACCGGCACGATCGACAAGATCGACAAGTTCGTCGAGCTGATGCGCGAAGTGGGGCTGATCGAAGTCGCCCGCACCGGTATCGTCGCGATCTCGCGCGGCCGCGAGCCGGCCTGAACATTTTCCGCGCACCCGCGCACCCGCGCACCGCTATTCGAAAGGGAAGAATACCACCATGCGTGTCTATTACGATCGCGACGCCGATCTGAACCTGATCACCGACAAGAAGATCGCCATCCTCGGCTATGGCAGCCAGGGCCATGCGCACGCGCAGAACCTGCGCGATTCGGGCGTCAAGGACGTGGCGATCGCCCTCCGCCCGGGTTCGGCCTCGGCCGCCAAGGCCGAAGCCGCGGGCTTCAAGGTGCTGCCGAACAAGGAAGCGGCCGCCTGGGCCGACATCCTGATGATCCTGGCGCCCGACGAGCACCAGGCCGCGATCTGGGAGGCCGATCTCAAGGGCAACATGAAGCCGGGTTCGGCGCTCGCCTTCGCGCACGGCCTCAACGTGCATTTCGGCCTGATCGAGCCGCCGGCGGACATTGACGTGATCATGATCGCGCCCAAGGGTCCCGGCCACACCGTGCGCAGCGAATATGTCCGCGGCGGCGGCGTGCCCTGCCTGATCGCGATCCATCAGGACGCTTCGGGCAACGCGCATGACGTGGCGCTGGCCTATGCGTCGGGCGTCGGCGGCGGCCGCTCGGGCATCATCGAGACCAACTTCCGCGAAGAGTGCGAAACCGATCTGTTCGGCGAGCAGGCCGTGCTGTGCGGCGGCGCGACCGCGCTGGTCCAGGCCGGCTTCGAGACGCTGGTCGAGGCGGGCTACGCCCCCGAAATGGCCTATTTCGAGTGCCTGCACGAGCTCAAGCTGATCGTCGACCTGATGTACGAAGGCGGCATCGCCAACATGCGCTACTCGATCTCGAACACCGCCGAGTATGGCGACATCAAGACCGGCCCGCGCATCATCACCGAAGAGACCAAGAAGGAAATGAAGCGCGTGCTCGCCGACATCCAGTCGGGCCGCTTCGTCAAGGACTTCGTGCTCGACAACCGCGCCGGCCAGCCCGAGCTGAAGGCCAGCCGCATCGCCGCCAAGCGTCACCAGATCGAGCAGGTCGGCAGCGAGCTGCGCGCGATGATGCCGTGGATCGGCGCGAACAAGCTGGTCGATCAGTCGAAGAACTGATCACGGGCGGAAACCTTGGGTTGCCGGCTGCGCACTAGCTTTGCGCGGCCGGCGGCCTCATTACGGGAGCGACGCAACCACCCGAAGGGAACACTCATGCGCGCTCTCCTTGCTCTCGCTCTTTTCGCGGCCGCTCCGGTCGCCTTCGCCCAGGAACTGCCCGGCCAGGCCGACGCTTCGCGCGTTCCCGCCGGCACCTATGTCGTCGACACCGGCCACACCCAGGTCGACTTCCAGGTCAACCATTTCGGCTTCAGCCAGTTCACCGGCCAGGCCGGCGGCGCCACCGGCTCGCTGACGATCGATCCGGCCAAGCCGAACGACGCCAAGCTGGACATCACCATCCCGACCAGCGGCATCGTCACCACCGTCGCGGCGCTCGACAAGCACCTCGCTTCGCCGGACTTCTTCGATGCGGCCAAGTATCCGACGATCCGCTTCGTCTCGACCAAGGTCGTCGTGACCGGCACCAAGGCGCAGATCACCGGCGACCTGACGCTGCACGGCGTCACCAAGCCGGTCACGCTCGACACCACGCTCGTCGGCGCCGGCACCAACCCGATGATGAAGAAGCTGAACTTCGGCTTCGAGGCGACCACCACGATTCAGCGCAGCGCCTTCGGCATGGACAAGTATGTCCCCTTCGTCTCGGACGAGGTGAAGCTGCACATCAACGCGGCGTTCTCGGCCAAGTAAACCTTTCCCGTCATCCCGGCGGAAGCCGGGATCCATTCGCCACGCGGCCTCGGCTCGATCCGCGACGTACAAGCCAATGGACCCCGGCTTTCGCCGGGGTGACGGATTCGGGGTGCAGCCTATCTCTACCGACTAAACCCTTGGTTTAGTTGCCTCCGCCTCCTGCCTGCGCCACCACCGGCGCGGGCAGGAGGACGGATATGCAGGACCAGGAAGGCCGCGACGGCGCCAAGCGAGTCGAGGCGTTTTCGGATGGCGTCATCGCCATCATCGTGACCATCATGGTACTGGAGCTGCACGCACCCGAGCGGCCCGGGCTTGCCGCGCTGGCCGCGCAATGGCCCGTCTTCCTCGCCTATGCGCTCAGCTACGCCTATGTGGCGATCTACTGGGTAAACCACCACAAGCTGTTCCAGTTCGCCACCCGCGCGGGCAACGCGCTGCTCTGGTCGAACATCGTGCTGCTGTTCACCCTGTCGCTGATCCCCTTCGCCACTGCCTATCTGGGCGAGCAGCATTTCAGCGGCGAAGCCACCCTGCTCTACATGCTGGTGATGCTGCTCCCCTCCTTCGCCTATAACTGGCTGCAGCGGGTGATCCGACGCACCGGTGCGCAATCGGCGGAGGCGCAGCGCTACCATCGACGTACGCTGCGCAAAAGCATGCTTGCCTGCTGCCTCTATCTGGCGGGCCTCGCCGTAGCGATCGCCTCCCCCGCCGCCGGCCTCGCCTGCGCCGCGCTCGTCGCGCTGCTCTGGTGCCTTGCCGACGGCCCACTGGATCGGCTGTTCGAGCGCTGACCTTGGGTTGCACCTGGTGCCACTTTGCTGTTTCTGCGGTCCGAACCCGCCCTGCGCGGCGAAAGGACAGACAGACATGCACGATCATCACCATGACCCCGTAGACGGTGACATCGTCGCCCCCCCGCACAAGATCCCCGTGCCCGAGCATGTCGCCGAGGCGATCCGCACGCTGATCCGCTGGACCGGCGACGATCCCGATCGCGAGGGCCTGCTCGACACGCCCCAACGCGTCGCCCGCGCCTGGAAGGAATATTGCGCCGGCTATGGCGAGGATCCGTCGCACCACCTCTCCCGCGTGTTCGAGGAGGTCGGCGGCTATGACGAGATCGTGCTGCTGAAGGACATTCCCTTCCAGTCACATTGCGAGCACCACATGGCACCGATTACCGGCAAGGCATCGATCGCCTATCTGCCCAGGAACCACGTTGTCGGCATCTCGAAACTCGCGCGCGTCCTCCACGCCTTTGCCCGCCGCCTGCAGGTGCAGGAGCGGCTCACCGCAGAAGTGGCCGACTGCATCTGGAACCACCTCCACCCCCAGGGCGTGGCAGTGGTGATCGAGGCGCAGCATGGCTGCATGACCGGGCGCGGCGTGCGCACGCCGGGCGTCGGCATGGTGACCAGCCGGATGATGGGCGTGTTCCGCGAAGACGAGCGCAGCCGGGCCGAAGTGCTCAAGCTGATGGGTTATTGATGCCCGGGCGGGTGCTGGTCACGGGCGGCGCACGGCGGATCGGCGCGGCAATCAGCCGGGGCCTGGCCGCGCGCGGCTGGGCGGTGGCGATCCACCACCATCACTCGCCCGACGAAGCCGAGGCCTTTGCCGCCGAACTCCGCGCGAGCGGTGCGACCACCGCGGTGGTCTGCGCCGAGCTCGGCGATCCCGGCGCCCCCGCCGCCCTGGTAGAGGCATGCCGTAGCGCCTTCGGTGCCCCGCTCGACGCCGTGGTCAACAACGCGTCGCTGTTCGCCTATGATCAGGCGCCGATCGCCAATTATGCGCTGCTCGACCGGCACATGCACGTGAACCTCGCTGCCCCGGTGGGCCTCGCCATGGCGCTGGCCGCGCAGGCGGATCTCGCGGAAGGCGCCGTCGTGAACCTGCTCGACCAAAAGGTGGGCAACCTCAACCCGGACTTCTTCAGCTATACCTGCTCGAAGCTGGCGCTGCAGGGTGCCACCCACATGCTCGCGCAGAAGCTGGCGCCGCGGGTGCGGGTGAACGCGGTGTCCCCCGGCCTCACCCTGCCCAGCCTCGACCAGAGCGCGGAAGAGTTCGCCCGCACCGGCAGCCAGAACCTGCTGCGCCGCCCGGTCGACCCGGCCGACATCGCCGCCACGGTCGCGCACCTGCTGGAGTGCAGCAGCATCACCGGGCAGAATATCTATGTCGATTGCGGCCAGCATTTCCTCGCGCGCGACAGCGACGTGATGTTCGAAGGACGCGAGCACCGCCCCGATGCCTGATTATGTGATCCATCTCGAAGCGCTGGAGGTCTCGATGGGCCTCGGCATCCATCCCGAGGAACGCGCCGCCCCCCAGCGGGTCCGCATCGACGTGGCGATGACCTGCCGCTATCCCGAGGTGCCCGAGGACCGGATCGACGCAGTGGTCGATTATGACTTCCTCCGCGAGGGCATCCATGCCCTTGTCCGCTCGCGCCATTTCGAGTTGCAGGAAGTGCTGTGCGAGCAGGTCGCCGCGCTGGCGATGCGCGATCCGCGCGTTGTCGAGGTCCGCGTTCGGTCCGCCAAGCAGGACATTTACCCCGATGCCCGGGTCGGCTGCGAGCTGGTCCGTATTCTTACGAATATGCAGCAATAATCCCGATTCGGGGCAACGCGCCCCGAGCCCACCCCCTATAATCTACCGAAGGCCTTCCTTGCCGAAGGTCCGCTTGGGGGACGCGTGCGCCTGTCACCAGAGGATCGTGGATGTCGATTGCAAGTTTCGTTCGCAACAGCGCGTTAGCCATGATGGCGCTTCTGGTTGTCGGCGGCTCGCTGGCGGCCTGGCGGCTGGATCGCATCCGCATGGGCGGCGAGGTGCAGCTGCACCAGCAGGTCAATGCCGATCTGATCGCGGACATCCTGCCGCCCCCCGAATATATCATCGAGCCCTATCTCGAGGCGACGCTGATCGCGCGCAATCCGGAAACGCTGGGCACGCATGCCGAGAAGCTGGAGGGCCTCCACAACCTCTATCTGGAACGCAACAAATATTGGCAGACGGTGCAGGTGGACGAGAGCCTGCGCAACCAGCTGCTCCAGCAGGCGCACCCCGCCGCCCAGGCATTCTGGAACGAGCTCGACCAGGGCTTCCTGCCCGCCGCCCGCAAGGGCGATCGCGCGGCGATCGACGCCAGCTACGCCAAGCTGACCGGCCTGTACGACAGCCACCGCGCCGCGGTGGACAAGCTCGTCACCATGGCGCGGGCCGAGCAGCAGCGCGTCGCCGCCAGCGGCACATCCGAATTCTACCTAGCAATCGGCATCGTGCTGGTGCTGGCGCTGATCGTCGGCGGCCAGGCGGCGCATTTCTACATTACCATGTATCGCCGGGTGCTGGAGCCTGTCGGGACGCTGTCGGCGCTCACCGATCGCCTCGCCAAGGGCGAAGTGGCGACGATTCCCTATCAGGACCGTAGCGACGAGATGGGCCGCATCGCCAGCGGTCTCGAACATTACCGCGCAGCCGCGGCCGCGCAGAGCGAAGCGGATGCGCGCAAGCTCGAGGCGCAGCGCGAAGTCACCGAAGTACTCGGCAACGGCCTGCTGGCGCTGCGCGAGGGCGACCTGACCCGCACGATCGATCGCCGCTTCCCGGCCGAATATGAAGTGCTGCGCCACAACATCAACGAGGCGATCGCCTCGCTGCGCGCCCGCGTGCAGCTGGTCAGCGAAAGCGCCGACAATATCCGCAACACCTCGTCCGAGGTCGCGCACGGCTCCGAGGACCTCGCGCACCGTACCGAAAAGAGCGCGGCCAATCTAGCCCAGGCGACCGAGGCGCTGGCCAAGATCGAGGAGCGCCTGCGCGCCACGATGATCGCCGCCGACAACACGGTGAAGCGCGCCGGCGAGGCGACCACGGCACTCCGCGACGGCCGCGGCACCACCGCCCGCGCCGTGCAGGCGATGGACCGGGCGAGCGGCAGCGCCAAGAATATTGACGGCGTGATCGAGGGCCTCGACAAGATCGCCTTCCAGACGCGCGTGCTCGCGATGAACGCGGCGGTCGAGGCCGGCCGCGCCGGCGAGGCGGGCCGCGGCTTCATGGTCGTCGCCGATCTCGTCGCCGCGCTGGCCCTGCGCGCCGAGGACCAGGCCAAGCAGGCCCGCGACATGCTCAGCGAGACCCAGGCCGATATTCTCCAAGCCGCCGACGCGGTGCACGACACCGATACGGCGCTTGATACGATTTCGGGCGATGTCGAGGCGGTGCACAACCTGATCGCCGCGATTGACCATGACAACCATGCCCAGTCGGCGGCGGTGAGCCAGGTCTCGACCGCGATGAAGGGGATGGATCTGGTGACCCAGCAGAACGCGGCGATGGTCGAGGAGACCTCGGCGGCGATCCGCAACCTGTCGAGCGAGGTCAACGCCCTCGCCCAGCGCGCCGGCGCCTTCCGCTTCGAGCGCACCACCGGCACGCGCGCGGCCGCCTATAGCGGCGAGCTGGCGACGGTTCACTAATCGGAGAGGAAGCCCCTGTCCCTCCAGGGACAGGGGCTTTTGACGTCAGGCGCGGTTGGCGGCGCTGAGCACCGCGCGCACCGAGGCGGTGGCGATATCCGCATCGATGCCGACCCCGAACACCGTCCGGCCGTCCTCGGTACGGCACTCGACATAGGCGGCCGCCTGCGCATCCGCGCCGCCGCCGATCGCGTGCTCGCTATAGTCCACCACGTCGAAGCGCGGACCCGTCGAGCCCGCCAGCGCGTCGACCACGCCCGAGATCAGGCCGTTGCCGCGTCCCGAGATCGACTGCGCGGCGCCGTCTATCGAGATACGGCCGACGAACACGCGGCTGCCCGCGGCCCCCGTTTCCTCATAGTCGACCAGCGTGATCCGGTCCTTGTCACCGGGCAGGTACACCCGTTCGAACAGGCCCCAGATATCGGCGGCGTTGAGCTCGCGGCTGGTCTCGTCGGCCAGCGCCTGGACATGCTTGGAGAACTCCGCCTGCATCCGCTTGGGCAGCTTGAGACCCTTGTCCTGCTCCAGCACCCAGGCGACGCCGCCCTTGCCCGACTGCGAATTCACCCGGATCACCGCCTCGTAATCGCGGCCGAGATCCTTGGGATCGATCGGCAGATAGGGCACGTCCCAGACCTGGTCGTTGCGCGCTGCCTGCGAGGCAAAGCCCTTCTTGATCGCGTCCTGGTGGCTGCCCGAAAAGGCCGTGAACACCAGGTCCCCCGCATAAGGGTGGCGCGGGTGGACGGGGAGCTGGTTGCAATACTCCACCGTCTGGATCACCTCGTCGATGTCCGAGAAGTCCAGGCCCGGGTTCAGCCCCTGGGTGTACATGTTGAGCGCCAGCGTCACGAGATCGACATTGCCGGTGCGCTCGCCATTGCCGAACAGGCAGCCTTCGACGCGGTCGGCGCCGGCCAGCAGCCCCAGTTCGGACGCGGCGACGCCGGTGCCGCGGTCGTTATGCGTGTGCAGGCTGATCACGACGCTCTCGCGGTTGCGGATGTTGCGGCAGAACCATTCGATCTGGTCGGCATAGATGTTGGGCGTCGCCGCCTCGACCGTCGCCGGCAGGTTGAGGATCAGCGGGCGCTCGGGCGTCGGGCGCAGGATGTCCATCACCGCCTCGCAGACCTCGACCGAGAAATCGAGCTCGGCGGTGGAGAAGGTCTCCGGGCTATATTCGAAATGCCACTCGGTATCGGGCTGCTTGGCCGCCTCGTCACGCAGCACCTTGGCGCCTTCGATGGCGATCTGGCGGACTTCGTCGCGGCTCATGCCGAACACGATGCGGCGCCAGGCCGGCGAGACCGCGTTGTAGAGGTGGACGATCGCCTGCTTGGCGCCCTTCAGCGACTGGAAGCTGGTCTCGATCAGGTCGCGGCGCGACTGGGTGAGCACCTGGACGATCACGTCGTCGGGCACGTGCCCCTCGCGCACCAGCCCGGAGATGAAGTCGAACTCGGTCGCCCCCGCGCTTGGGAAGCCGACTTCGATTTCCTTCAGGCCCACCTTCACCAGCAATTCGAAGAAGCGCGTCTTCTTCTCGCCGTCCATCGGGTCGATCAGCGCCTGGTTGCCGTCGCGCATGTCGGTGGAAAGCCAGCGCGGCGCCTTGGTGATGGTGCGGCCGGGCCATTGGCGATCGGGCAGATCCACCTGGGGGAAAGGACGATATTTGACGCTGGGGTCGCGCAACATGGGCCGTGTCTCTCTTCAAGGTCTGGCCGCGCCTAGCGCAGCCGTGATGCGATAGGGAAGTTCCGGTTTGCCCTTAGGGGAGACGCGCGCGTGCGAAATCGGCCCCTAAGGGCGGATAAGTCGCAGGGTAAGGCGCAGGGCGTCGATCACGCGCTTCTGATGCCGGAATTATACGATCTTGTCCAGCTTGGACTAAATAGCTGAAATACAAGCGCGCATCGGCGATGCTAATCTGCTATTAACCAGTCTACGCCGAAAACGCGCGCTCGCAGGAGAGGATTTCCATGCTGCAGCTCGTCTATGTCAGTTCCGCAAACCCGGCCGCGCCCTGTCCTACCCAGGACATCCTGACCGTCTCCCGCCGCAATAATGCACGCGACCGGATCACCGGGCTGCTCTACGCCGATGGCGGACGCTTCCTCCAGGCGCTGGAAGGTCCCGAGGACGCGGTGGAGGCCGCCTTCGCGCGCATCCAGCGCGATCCGCGGCATCGTGCGATCGTACTGCTCTCCCGCCGGATCGTCGACCGCCGCGCATTCGGCCATTGGGAAATGGCGCATCGCGCGCCCGGCGCCGACGCCGCGGGCTTCCTGGCGGATGTCCAACGGCTTACCGCAGACGCCGCGCCGGATGTGCGCGGCACCTTCGAAGGCCTGGTCCAAACCCGAGTCTTGGCCTGACCGCGCAATATTACTACGTTTTTGCCCCAAAGTGTTGCGCCGCTGCACCACCGCAGCGCCGCAAAACAGCGGTTGGCCGCGCTTCGGTGCGGTCTGCGCTGGACAGATGCCCTTTCCCGCAGTCAAAGGCGTACAGGGGCGTGCATCACCGCACGAACCGCAGTACATCGTTGGTTGCGACAAGGGGGAGGAAGCCTCTCGATCCCGAGGCGCTGACGAAGGAATAGCCCCAATAAGGGGTACGAACAGGAGTTAGACACGATGGCCGAGACCAAAGCACGCGGTGGCATTGCCAAGCCGGTTACCCCTTCGCCCGAACTGGCGAAGATTGTGGGCACCGCCGATCTGCCGCGCAGCGAGATCGTCAGCAAGGTGTGGGAATACATTAAGAAGCACAACCTGCAGAACCCTGCGAACAAGCGCGAAATCCTGGCCGACGACACGCTGAAGCCGATCTTCGGCGGCGACAAGGCCACCATGTTCGAAATGAACAAGCACCTCGCCAAGCACGTCAAGTAAGCGCGGTCGCCGCGGCTTTTTCGAGCCGCGCGAACAGCAAAAGGGGCAGGCAGCCAGGGTTGCCTGCCCCTTTTCTTTTGTTGACGGGCAAGCGCGCGCGATTCGTCCGCGTCAGTGCGCCAGCAGCAGCGGCACCGGGCTTTCCGCCAGCATCCGCCGCGTCACGCCTCCGAACGCCGCTTCGAGGAAGCGGCTGTGGCCGAAACCGCCCATCACCAGATAGGCTGCCTTGAGCGCCTCGACGACGGCGAGGATCGCGCCACCCACCGTATCGGTCTTGGGGACCACCCGCACCTCGGGCCGGATGCCGTGCCGCGACAGATATTCCGCCGCTTCCGCCGCCGGCAGCCGCAGCGAGCCCTCGTCGACCACCAGGATCGTCACCGTGCCGGCATGCTTGAGCAGCGACACCGTCGCCTGCAGCGCCGCTTCCGCCGTACGCGAACCGTCCCACGCAACCACCGCATGGCCGTACAGGTCGAAGCCCGGCGCCTTTTCCGGCACCGCGACGATCGGCTTGCCGGTCTTCAGGATGGTATCGCAGATCAGATCGCGCATGTCGGGATAGTCGACCTTGTCGAGTTCGCGATTGAGCACCACCAGATCGGCGAGCGCGGTCGCGTCGCGCAGGCATTCGCGGGCGAAGCCGGTCGCGTCCACCCAGTCATAGGGAACGTCCTCGGCCTTGAGCCGCCCTTCCATCCGCACGCGATTGGCCGCCTCGCGGGTCTGCTCGTCGGCGAGCAATGCGGCACCGCCACCGAATTCGACATAATCGCCGACATAGGCCGGCACCATCGCGATATCGACGCAGCGCAGATGCCCCTCCAACCCGCGCGTCAAGTCGAGCGCGGCCTGGAACCGCGCCTCCTGTCCGGCGTCGTCATGCATCAGAACGAGTACATTCTTCATGGTCGCCTCCATTTCATCCGGTCTTCTTCGTGGATGAAGCGAGGCTAGGCAGATGCACTGCGCGCCGACATGCGGTTAGTTACGGAGTCTCGGCCGCCAGCACGGCGAGCGCCGCGGCATCGAGGATCACGAAGCTGCGCAGATCGGGCAGCGCGATCACGCCGTCGCGCTTCATCGCGGTGAGCTTGCGGCTGACCGTCTCGATCGTCAGCCCCAGCAGCTCGGCCATCTGCTGGCGGGTGAGCGGCAGCGCGACCGGCGCGCCGGGGCTGCACGTGCCGCGCGCCGCGAACTGCAGCAACAGGCTGGCGACACGTTCCCCGGCGGACTTGCGGCCGAGCAGCAGCATCCATTTCCGGAGCTGGTCGAGCTCGTCATAGGCGCGGGTCAGCAGTGCCTGGCCGATCTCGGGATGCGCCTCGACCAGCCCGGGCAGCGCGCTGCGCGGAAAGACGCAGAGCTCGGTCTCGGTCAGCGCGGTGACGCAATGGCTTGAGGGTCGCTCGCCGATCGCGCCGACGAAGTCCGCCGGAAAGGCCAGCCCCAGCATCTGCTCGCGGCCGTCCTCCAGCGAGGCGGACAGCTTGACCAGCCCGTGATGCAGGATGCCGACCTGCTCGGCGATATCTCCCTGCCAGATCAGCGCCTCGCCCCGCCGCAGCACCCGCTTGCGCCCGATGCGGTTGAGCGCCTCCAGCGCGCCCGCCGAGATGCCGCCGCACAAGGATGCCATCCGCACGCCGCACGCCGCGCAGCGCGCCGGCAGGTTCCATTCCGCAGCGCCCAGATCCGGCTGGTTTCGATCCATGAACATATTCGCCTCCGCGCGTGGCATGCATCGCGCGCGTGCGGCGTGTCGTTACGTATTGGTCCCAAGCCGGCCAACGGACCACCTTGGGAACATTACCTACGCGCAACGTTGCGTGTGATCAAAACCGCGGGGGAAAGTTGCGGCTACCCGGTGCCTCGTCGAACACGAGGAGAAATGAACCATGCGTACTTCGCTTTTTGTCGGTCTGGCCGCTGCCGGTCTGCTGGCCTCCACCGCGAGCGCCCAGGCACAGGACCGAGCGGGCATCGCGGCCGGCGACTGGCTGGTCCGCCTGCGCGGCATCGTCGTCGCCCCGAATGAATCATCGACCGGCATCACCCCTGCCCTGCCCACCGCCAAGGTCGGCGTCGGCGATGCGGTGATGCCCGAAGTCGACTTCACCTACATGGCAACCGACCATATCGGGGCCGAGCTCATCGTCTCCAGCACCCGCCACGACATCCAGGGCCGCGAAGCCATTTCGTCGCTCGGCAAGGTCGGTCACACCTGGGTGCTGCCGCCGACGCTGACGCTGCAATATCACTTCCTGCCCAAGGCGGCGGTGCGCCCCTATGTCGGCGCGGGCATCAACTACACCACTTTCTATTCGGCCAAGACCAGCGACTCGCTCAACAAGGCGCTCGGCCAGACCAGCCTCTCGCTCAAGGACAGCTTCGGATATGCCCTGCAAGCCGGGGTGGACATCGATTTGAACAAGAAGTTCTTCCTGAACCTCGACGTCAAGTACATCGACATGAGCACCACGGCCCGGCTCAATACCGGCGGCGCGATCAACCAGACCAGCGTCGACATCAACCCGCTGGTGTTCGGCTTCGGCGTCGGCACCCGCTTCTGATCGAGCCTTCCCCCGCTTGCGATCACTGACCCGTCCAGCGGGGGATATGACTGGGGAGCCGAGCGCTAGGGCGCTCGGCTCCCCTTCTTCGTTGCGGCGCTGCGGACTTAGGCGGCGCTCGGTCGACGCAGCAGCGTCGGACGGCGGGCCCATCGCGCGATCGCGGGGAACGAGTCCTTGAACACCAGAATGCGCTTCTCGATGACGTGCCACGAGAACACCGCGAAACACACCATCGCAAGCAAGGACAGAGCGAGGGTCTCGAAGAACTTGCCCGGACCGATCAGATGCACGACGGTCTGCTGGATCGGATAGGCGTAGAGATACAGGCCGTAGGAATAATCGCCGCCGAAGATAAGCTTCGGGCGCCACATGCGATTGCAACCGAATGCGGCGATCGCATAGGCGGCGGGGAAGCTGGCGACATATTGTGCGTTCGGGAAGTACAGCAACAAGCACGCCACCGCGAACGCGCCCAGCGCAACCACGAAGCCGCCAGGCAGCGCATGGCGGAACTGATACACCATCATGCCGGCGACGAAGCTGAGCGTCAGATTGAACTTGTCGACGTTGAACCACATCGGCGCGGCCGTCGCGACCTGATGCCAGGTGAGGATGCCCATCGCGACGATCCAGGTCACGGCGATCAGCTTAGGCCGCTTGGTGAAGCCGATCAGGAAGAGAACGCTGATCGTGATGTAGCATTCCAGCTCGGAGGGTACCGTCCACAGCGAGCTGTTGACGATCCCCGAGACCGGATTGTCGAGGAACACGCCCGGCAGACGGAAATGGATCCAGCCGATAATGTTGACCATGTACTGGAAGAATTCGCGGTGCGTGAAATAGGCTGCAAGAGACACCGTGGTCAGGATCGGCCCCAGGATCAGCGCCGAGAGCAGCACCTCCACCGTCAGGGCCGGGAAGATGCGCAGCACACGATGCCAGAGGAACACGCCAAGGTTGGGCGCGCGCTCGAGGCTCGACGAAACCAGGAACCCGCTCAGCGCGAAGAACATCGGGAGGATGACGCGGACGAGCACCATGATCGGCTGATCGACATAGGGCATCAGCGCCTCGGTCGACATCGTCACGGGAAAGGTGTGCCACAGCACCACGGCGAGCGCGAGAAACAACCGCGCATAGTCAAATCCGGTCGTCGCGCGCGCGGCGAACCGTTCCCCCAAACTTTTCATTTGTGCCTCTTCCGAAAATTGCCCCGTGCGAATCCGTTTTCCGTCCCGGGCAGCTCTGCCTCAACCTGATTTCTGTTCGAAAATCAACGAGTCCCTGTCAAATCCGACATGAATCAGTTCCAGAACGGAGCAGTCGCAACGGCAAACCGCCGGGCACCTTGAGCTACAACATGTGCTGGCGCCCGCGACGAGCGCGGGCTCTAGCATTGGGAAGGGAGCGCGATGGACGCCGGGGTCGATGGGGAAGCGGAAACACCCAACCTCCACGCAGCCTGTTCCCTCCTCGCCGCGCTTGGCATCGCGCTGATCCTCGGATTCGTGGTCACGGATATGGCTGGGCTTACATCGCATGACATGCCGAGAACCGGCTATGGCAGCCTTTTCCGAGATCGGTGAGACGGTGCGGGACGCCACCTGCCGGTAGGTTGGAGTCGCAAGCGCCGCTGCGCCCAACCGCTATTTCGCAAAGCGTCCGCCGATACGATTTCCGGCAGGCCGCATGCTCTTGTTGCTGTTGATGAAATAGGCCGGTGCCGAGTTCCCCTCGACAACCGCCGGCGCATCGACGCGGATCCAGGGCGTGAAGTTCGGGCCGGCAATCACCTCGTTACCGCGGATCGTGACGTTCTTCGGGCCGCTGTAAATGTTGATCGCGTGCCACATGGTCATGACGAAGCGGTTCCCGCTGATCTCGATATTCTCGTAGCCGCCGACCCGGTCCTCGTCACCGAAGAACACGCCTTGCGGTTCGTGGCCAGGGCTGCCGAGTATCTGGTTCTTCAGGATCCGGACGTTCTTGCAGCCGGCGGCCTGTCGCGTCGTCCAGCACTGCACGCCGTCGGGGTGGACGCCCGGGTTGGTGCGGAAATCGTGGATCCTGTTCCAGGAGATCGTGATGCCGTTTGCGCCGGGGATCTCGATGGCGTCCGAACCGATGAAACCGATGTCGTTATGGTCGATCACGACATTGCGGCCACGCTCCACCTTGATCCCGGCATTGACCTGCTGGAACCGCGAGTTGGTGACGCTGAGGCCCTCGACATTGAAGGCGCTGAGCCCGCTCAAGTCCTTGCTGACGTCGCCGCCGATCAGGCCATGCACATAGAGACTGTCGAGCGTTATACCTGAACCGTTGTTGATGCGGATCATCACCTGCGTATTGCCCTCGCCGGGCTTGGGGACATAGGAGACTTCCAGGCCCGACAAGGCGAGATTACGCGGATTGTTGATGGTCAGCCGGGTGAAGAGGGCGCGGCGCTTGAGATCCGCGCTCCTGATCGTCACCTTGGCGGCGTACCGCGCGTCGTTGAGTACGACCGATCCATAGTTGCCCGGCGCCAGCTGGATGACGTCGCCCGCCCGCGCCGTTTTCAGCGCGGACTGGAGCGCCGTCGGCGTCGCGACGGAAATGGCGGCAGCAATCAGCACGAACATGAAATCCTCCTAGGGTGCGCGGCGAATGCAATCGGAAATCGGCACCGGCGCGCGCATAAAGCAGGCCGCAGCACCAGGCGCGGCCAATTCCCCACCTGTTCTCCCAGGCATCTTCTTTCATCTGCACGTGCGCACGGGGACGCGTGCCGCTTCGCCGGAGGATGGTGGCCCGGAGAGGATTAGAACAAACGAGCTTTCTCAAACACTTATCTTGGCCACCCAGCCCCAAATCCTCTACAAACTTCCTCCGGTACAGGCTGATTTTGTCTAACCCTTTTTGCGGCTCCTCCCTCAGCGAGTCAACCGGACCGCGGGGCATGGTAGCACTGGAGCGATACGCGCTTCGTAGTCCGCTCCGCTCTTTTCGGGCCTGGGCCAACCCCCTTGCACGGTTGTGCTCGCAACCGAGTACGACCGCTTGCCGAAGGCACGAAAACGCGCTCAGCTGGGGGCAACCGCGACCTTGCGCACTGCCGTTTCCGTGCACGTGCGATATCAGTGAGCAAAAGGGGATTGGCAGCCGTGATTACCGTGGATCTGGGCGTGTTTCGAGGGGGACTGAAACGCTTTAACGACCTGAATGCCCTAGGGAAATATGCCGAATCGCAACGTGATTTGTGGGCTTCCAGTTCAGAATTGGCCCAAAACCTTGTGGAGCCAAGTGATTTTCCAGAGCTTGCCGCGCTCCTCTTGGAGCCTTGGCAGACCATCCACAAATACTCTGACCGTCTAATTAACGCATCCTTTGTCGAGGAAGCACAAAGGGAAATCAATGAGCTTGTAAGTCAAAGATCGCCCATCGCTTTCAGCTCTCCAGCTGGTAGCTCCATTAGGTCAGTCTTGCTGGACGAGGGGATCTTGCCAGCGATTGGTGCGACTAAGTTGGCGCAGGCGCTACCCGATACCGCCTCAATCCCCTTCATGAGCAGTAGCGAACAGGTTGGCGCGCGGCGATTAGAGCGTGATTTTGGAGCAGCTTATTTAAGTGATATCGCCGATAAGGGCAAAAATCTTTCGCAGTTATTAGATATGTATGAAGCTCAAACCCATGAGCTTGAGGCCAAGATGTTGGAAATCACCGGTAAAAATCAAGAGCTTATTCGAAAAATAGACGAGACCGCTGCAATTTATGAGGCGCGATTTGCACAGTTCATAGAAGATCGTTCCACTGAAACCGCACGAAGCATCGCTGATTGGAACGAAAAACATGAGGCAGCCAGGAAGTCTGTACTAGAGCGAACAAAGATAAAGAAGCCGGTCGCACTGTGGGCAGAGATCGCCAAGAAACATGAGTTCGCATATCGCATTCGAGCAGGTCTATCCGTGGCCGTAGGCTCCGGGGGTATATTTTTGGCTTTCGTTGTAGTGAAGGAGTCCTATAGATTCGCAGAGCAACTTTTCAAGGATGCCTCCACCGGGGTTAAGGGCGCGACTGCAAGCGTTCTCCGAGCCACTTGGTTACACGAGTTAATATTCACAGCCTCCGCCACACTCCTTTACCTTACGATATATTTGTGGATGACGCGGATTCTCGTTCGCATGATGCTGAGTGAGCATCACCTTGCCGTCGACGCGCGGTCCCGCGAAGCCATGGCTGATACTTATTTAGGACTGATAGCAGAGAATGAAGCAGCCGACGAGAAAGACCGCGCCATCATTTTGAACTCATTGTTCAGACCGGTTACAGACGGCCTCGTGAAAGACGACGCGCTTCCGTTAATCTCCCCAGCGAGCCTTCTGTCTAGCAAGCTGGCTGGCAGCGGCTAACTAGCCCGCCCCTCCAGCTCGACATCGGTAGTATATCGCGCCAATATTCTACTTCGTCGCGTGGGGGTCGGCGGCAGCTAGACCCTAATCGTTTCTCCGGCAGGCTAACGGCAATCGTTTATTCTCAGGATCTTACCTTGCCTAACCTCCGAGCCTCGCACGAAAAATCGCCTTAGGACCTCAAAACTTTGTCTAACTTTTTTCGTGCCAGCACCCCCGGAACACGCGGCGCGCCAAGCAGCCCGCCACCTTCGGGCTAGGTTGCGAGCGCATCATTGCAAACAAAGGTTCGGCTGGTATGAAGCGATATGGGGTATTGGGGACTCGTTAGCAAAACCGCGGCTCGGCATGCGTTGAAGGACGCCAAGCTCGACAGTGTAGCATCAGCCGTCATTGCCATTCTGGCGCAATGCTTGATCGCAGCTGCAATCTTCATTGGCTTGGGCTTTACAGAAACTGCCCTGATCACGCGCGCATTGACGGCGCTAACGCCGTTTCTGACCTTTCCAATCGCATTTCTGGTCAGGAGTATTTTGGAGCCGCGCAGGATCGACTCTGCATTACGCGATGAAATCAATTTGCTCCGAAGTCCACCACACCCATCTCGGTTTGATGACGGGCTCTATCAGCATGGCGCATTGGTGGGAATCGTCACCAATCCTCGGGAGATCACTAATGATCAAATCGAGTTCGATGCGATCGAGGAGTCTGATACATTGAAGAGGCGTGAAGCATTTTTCTTCCGAGACAAGCTTCTTTTTTTGAACGTAGTCGTCGGTTATGCTGGAACTCAAATAAGCACCACAATAACAGCCGAAGGACCGAGATCGATTACCCGTCGTGCGGTCATGACGGGCGTCAGATGCCACATCATCGGCACGGCTAGCACTGTGGCTCGGCCGCACGATTAACTTCGAATCGATCCGGCAGCGAGCATCGGTCGTCAAAACGTCCTATCTCGTCTTCGACAGCCCGGCGCGCTCAACCTCTACCAGTGCGCTAACGATAGACTGGGTCACGAGAACCACGTCCCCACGGAGGGCTTGCTGAGTTTTTGAGAGAGGGTTGCCGAGAGTGCGGCCCCCTCCAAATCACTACGCTGCGATCCTGCCCCGACGATTTCGGGTGACATGTGTTGACAATTTCGCAAAACTCGTGAGGCAGCATGGCCATTTGACGCGCCGAGGGAAAAAATGGCACGAGGATCGATCAGGCGGAATCGCGGTCTCTCTGTAGCGGCTGGGCAAGCGAAATGACGCATCTTCTGGCGGAAGATCGGACGGCTACCCTCGAAGATTGGCTTGAAGGCCGCGAGCCCGCCCATCTCTCAACGAATGCCGGTACACCACTGGTGGCGTTCCAAGCTTGGCGAGCATTCAAGGAAGCGTTCGCACCTGAATTGATTGCGCAAGCGTTCGAGGAAACTTCAGCCGCCCTCAAACGGCCGATCAGAAGGGCAATAGATCCTTTTGGAGGATCAGGGACCACTGCTTTGGCAAGTCAATTCCTTGGCGCTTTCCCTACTACGATTGAGGTCAACCCGTACCTGGCGGATTTGATAGAGGCCAAGCTTACTAGCTATAACGCGGTTGAACTACTTGACGACTATGCAGCTCTCCTGAAGCGCATAGAGGACGATCGTAGCGAGACGCTTTTCCCAGGTGCTCCGATTACCTTCGTGGCGCCGGGCAAGCAGGGTCGCTACATTTTCAGCCTCGACGTTGCTCGCCGGCTTGCCGGGGTTCGCAACGCAATCATGGCCGTGGGCAATCTGGCCCATCGCAGGCTGTTCCGGGTGCTTTTGGCGCCGGTTTCACTCGCTGTGAGCAATGTCGTGGTGAGTGGTAAGGGCCGGCGATACCGACCGCATTGGGAGGAAAGGCAAGCAAGCGCGGACGAAGTCGTCTCAATGTTCGATGCCGCATTTGTGCAGGCAGTTTATGATATTCAGCGCTTCCGCAACAGACAAAACCTCAGCTTCAAGCTGCTCCGTGGTGACGCGCGCGTTCTGACGCCGTGCGAGGGTGATTTCGACGTTGCGATATTTTCGCCGCCTTATCCGAATTCATTCGACTACACGGATGTCTACAATGTCGAACTTTGGGTCTGCGGTTATCTCGACAGCAGTGAGGCAAATCGGACGCTACGGCTCCAAACATTGCGAAGTCATGTCCAAATCAAGCGAGACTACGATGTCGGAGACATAGAATCTCAGACGCTTAAAAAGGTGGCAAGCGCTTTGAATGAAGTGCGCCCGCTATTATGGAACGCCACGATCCCGGACATGGTCACGGCTTATTTCGCTGACATGCGGACCATTATGCAGCGCCTGCATTCCTCGCTGATAAGCGGTGGGCGTGCATATCTAGTTGTGGGCGATAGCCGCTATAACGGAGTGCAAGTGCCCGTTGCGGATATCTTGGCGGAGATCGCCGGCAGCATCGGATTTCGCAAGCTCGCCGACGAGCCATTTCGTTCAATGCGCGCATCACCACAACAAGGAGGGCGGCAGGAACTTCTCGAAACGCTACTGACCTTGGAGCGCGCCTGACACCTTCTTTGCCGCCTGCTTTTCAGTACGCAACGCCTTCGATGATCGGAACAAGTACCAGCGCCACAGTAGCACTGTTTCGCTAGCAGCGTCGTCGCGTATCTCAGCAAAGCAAGCTTCGTCGCCCTCATCATTTGCACGCATGTCATAGCAGCACAACGCGGCGTTGCGAGCATGCTCTTCGTTTCGATAGGAGATGGCCTGAGTTAAACCGTCCGAAATACGCCTCTTGATATCGGAAGATCCTATCGCATTACCGGTCTCTGTTTTATCGGTAAGAGCCTTTAGTTCTAACACCCATTCGTTAACGACGATCTTTTGGCCCGCAACATCCTGCGTGTGTGCAAAGATCATTAAATCAGTGATACCGTCGTCATTCTTTCGCTCAGCTCGTACAACATGCCGGGTATAGCGCGCGCGCAAATGGTTGATGAGCTTACCCTGAATTCGCTCCTCGGGCCTATGCGCCGGCCAGCCCTTGGAAGCGTCTGTCCAGATCTGCTCTGCATGGCCTTCTCCAACTCGCTGCGGTGTTTCCAACGCCGTGCGATGCGCAGTGTCTAGGCAGGCTTTCAAATCTTCAGGTGAGATCTCAGTATAGGCGAGGAGCACCTCTTGGACATGATCCAGGTCGCCCAAACCACGGGCATAAAAGCGACCCGCAGGGACCGCACCACGCCAATCAATTACGAGCGCGGGCAGCTTTCCGAAGGCTGAGGTTTGGACCTTCTCGAAAATTACCGCCTGGTCGCTGCAATCGACATCAAGCGCGTAAGCGCCTCCCAGCGTGGCGTTCGACAGCCACACCTTTTCGGTAATCGGGTCATTGCCGGTCGCGATAAACGGGTGAAACGAACCGCCGCAGCCCTCTGCATCACTTCGCAGCGAATCGCTTTGCAGAAACACGGCAACGCCGCCGCTATCGCCCTGCGCTTGGCGCACGCGGACAAGCGCCGATACCTTGAGGACAAAGCGCTCGGCGGGCGAGGCCCCGGCATTGTCGGGAAATGGCAGCTCCCTCGATGCGGCCTCGATCTCTTCCAGGCTCATGCCGCCGAATGCGTCAGCCATGCGCCCTCCGTTTGAGGAGACGCACATACATGAGCAGCTTTTCGGCGCGGTCGAGCTTCATGCCTTCCGGCGCGAAGCGTTGGAACGCCTGAGCTGCGTTATACGACGGATTTACAGCTGCGCGCTGAGAGTGCTCGCCAAAGTCGACGATCCGCCCCTCCGCCACTGCGGGATTCGACCAAGAGGCGTCCTGAAGCGCGGCATCGTCTCGAAGTCCAGGCTTGATCTCGACAAAAGCAAACGCAAGCTCGTTCAAGAAACGCTCAACAGATTGCTCGTCCGGAAGCACAGTGATCGCGGCCAAAACGGGGCGCGCAGCCCGGGCGTTCAGCCGATAGGTCGCATCCAATCGCACCGGATTTTCAGGATCGGGCCGCAGCGCATCGACTAGAAGCAACCCTTGGCCGATACAAAGGTCAATCTCGTGCTCGAAGGCTGAGGAGCGCGGCCCCTCCCGATCCTTCAAAACAGATGTCTCGAGAGGCTCGACATCCCAGATTGGACTGAGCACGTTTGCGAGATAAGCAACCGAGTGGAGATCGCGATTCGAAATCGGAGTCGCGCCAGCGCGCTCGAGCGCAGCCATGATTTGCAGCACGCGCGCACGGATGCGAAAGTCGCTATCTAGGGGCTGCGGAACCATCACCCCGGATCGCGTTCGATAATCTCAGCGACCTTCTCAAGATAGAGTGGCTGTAGCGTTTTCAGGGCCTGAGTAGGTGTCGCTTGCTCTAGCAAATTAATGATCCGACCTGGTCGATCAGATCTTTGATAATTGGAAAGCGCGTGCGGGATGAAGCCGCCCTCCACGATATTGCAAGCAAGAAGGACGTTAGTTTGCCCAGTAGCCGAGAAACGTGCGAAGAGATCGCCAGCTCGTCCGGCGAAAACAGCATCGAGCGAACCTTCAGGACCATCAATCGCAAGAGAGCCGGCGCCCGCGCCTAACACGTCAACAAGAACCATCCGGAAAATGATATCCAGATACTCCCGTTGCGAGAGCGACACCTGTTCGGGCGTGCGTCGAACAAACTGCCCAAGCGTCGCGCCCGACGTCATCTCCACCTCAAAAGCCGGAAAGTCGAAAGACCGTCCGCCTTGTCCGATCTTTGCGGTCCGGGGTGCGTAAACTAACCGCACGCTTTCCGCAAAGAATGGCGCAGCTTGCTCAAGGAACGCGAGTTCGAGCTTCTCCCGGACCTGTTCAACTGCGGCCGAAAGCTGGGCGAGCAAATCCTCGATAGCACGTTCGGCGGCTTCTCGTTCCTGCCGAAAGGTCAGGACCTCGCCTCGGAGCGTCCTGATGCGCTCTTCCTCGCGGCTCAGGGCCAGGCTTTCTTCAGCCGGCAGGTTTTTGCGCAGCCTTCGAATTAGACCTTGCTTATCTTCGACAGCAACTCTGACGTTCGAAACTTTCTTGTGAAGAGCGTAGACTGCCTCGTTTGCTTTGGCATATTGTCCTTGGAATTCTTCAAGCTCCGCGCGGCGACTTTCCAGAAGTTGAAACGCTTCAGATGCTTTGCTTTTGAGGGCATCGCCGATGCTTTCGACATTGTCGTCTATCTTGCGTGGGTTGCCGCATACGACACAACGCCCTTGATCATGCCGATTCTGAAGTTCAGCAGCCGCTTCTGGGGCTGCTTGGTTACAGGCGATACAGATCCGCTCCGAGAGCAACTTGAGATAAAGATATTGGTCCGTGGGACTCACGCCAGCAAACGCCTGCCGGAGCACCTCAAACTTCAACTTCTCATACGCCTGCGCCGCATCGTCTACGAGCTTTTCGCTACGCTTGCGCTGCAAGTTGCAATCGCCACGAAGTATCTCGGCAGCCTCAAGTTGCTCCGTTAGAGCCAACTCATCCTTGACATGCTTGTCCAACTCACCTTGAGCCGCGGCAATACGTGCACGAGTATCATTGGCCGTCACCCGCTTATTCGATTCGCGATCTCTGCGTTGTGTAATTTTGTACAAGGTAGCGTTAAGGTTACGCGCGGCACTATCCGCAGACACGATCTCGCCTTCCAACCGTCGAAGATCTGCGGAAAGTGTTGGTGTGAGAAGGGCGCGAAACAGTTCAAATTGGGCAGCCAGATCCCATATCAGTGATTGCCGGCCTTCGAGGTAGAAGACCAAATGATCCAAAACCCGGACGACATCCTCGAACTGTGCCACGCCCATCAGGTTTGTGATGAGGGCGCGATAATCCTCTTCGGTTTCGAGGGTTCGTGAAGTTGCCGCATCAGCAATATGCGCGTGATGCAAAGCGAGCGTTCCCAATGAACGCTCGACGGTTAGCGTCTTGGCACCGAATCGGGCAACGATTTTAGCCGTAGCTCGCTCAGCGCCGCCGGCAACCCGAACAGCGAAAAAGCGATTATTTACGGCCTGCAAGTCATCACGTTCACCCGCAAATCCGGCTGAACGGGTACGGACGGGTCCAGCCAGGAGATAGCGGAGCAGCAAGAGGAGCGTGCTTTTCCCCAAGCCATTTACGCCGAGAACCAACCACGGACCCTGGCCAAGTTCGAGTTCCAGCTCACCGCTACCATCCCGCCCCGGATAGAGAGCGTAATGATGAACGCTGACCCGCTCGATGAGCGGAAATGCGATCAAATCACGGCCCTCAATAAAATCACTCGATCCCCCCGAATCGCATCGCAATTCCTTACCTATCACGTGCTCACGCTCCGGAATCTAGAAGGCGAGCTTTGACAGGGCAAGCGACTTGAATCTTCTATTGCCTTCCGATGTCTCGATCGATCAGCAATGGGTCGGCTTCCGAAAACTGCAGCCGTGGGACACGCCAAGTGGGAAGCGCGACAACGCCCCACTATCTCACTCTACGACTGGATATCCTGTAGCCGTCTTGAAAACGCAGCGGACGCCGCCGAGAGTTTGGGCACCCGACGTGAGCCGACCGATAGTTTCTTGGAACGACGCTATGGCGAAGGCAGTGCCCCACCGTGATTTGTCTAACCCCGTCGCGTAACGCTTGTCTAACCATTAGACAAAGCCAATGATAACAATGCCGTAACTATGGAGATGGTGACCCGGAGAGGATTCGAACCTCCGACCTCTCGATTAGGAATCGCTTGCTCTATCCTGCTGAGCTACCGGGCCACGCCGTCGCTCGTACCGACCCGATCGCGCGAAATCAATTGCGCGCCTCGGGAGGCACGACCGGTACCAGCAGCGGCGCGACGGGCACCCCGTCTTCGACCAGCGCCCTTGCCTCGGCGAGCGTCGCCTGGCCGTGGATCGGCGCCTCCGGTGCATCGCCCTGATGCATCGACCGCGCCTTTTCCGCAAACGCGTCGCCCACCCAGGTCGAGGTCTCGAGCTGCTTGGCTTGGAGCTGCGCGATTGCAGCCAGCGCGGCCTTGAACCCCTCCGGCGAAAGGGGAGCCTTTTCCGGAACCTGATTGCCCTTGGCTGCCACCGCCGGCGCCATCACCGCCTTGGTGATCATGACGTCGCCGCAGAACGGACAGGCGATCAGCCCCTGCGCGCGCTGCTCCTCATAGGCACCGCTCGACTTGAACCACGCCTCGAACACATGCTCGTCACTGCATTTCAGGTCGAAGACGATCACGCCGTCACCGCCTCCGGGATCGCGCGGCGATGGCGCAGCACCGGCACACGGGTCCGCACATCGTCCAGCCGCGCCCGATCGAGCTCGACAAAGCCGAGCCCCGCAGGCTCGCCCATGTCGAGCAGCACGTCGCCCCAGGGATCGATCGCCAGGCTGTGACCATAGGTGGCGCGCCCATCTTCGTGCTCCCCCGTCTGCGCCGCGGCGAGGACGAACGCCGCCGCCTCGATCGCACGGGCGCGCAGCAGCACGTGCCAGTGCGCCGCGCCGGTGGGCCGCGTGAACGCCGCCGGCACGGCGAGGATCGTCGCGCCCGCATCGCTCATCGTGCGGAACAGGTCCGGGAAACGCAGGTCGTAGCAGATGGCGAGGCCCAGCTTGCCGAGCGGCGTTTCGACCACCACCGGCCCCGCGCCCGCCGTATAGCTGTTCGATTCGCGCCAGCTCTCGCCGGTTGGCAGGTCGACATCGAACAGATGCATCTTGTCGTAGCGTGCGCGGATCGCGCCGGTTTCGTCGATCACGAAGGCGCGGTTGGCGAGCTTGCCGTCCTCGCGCAGCACCCCGAGGCTGCCCAGATGCACCCAGATGCCCTGCTTCGCGGCAGCGTCACGCACGGCGGCCAGCACCGGATCTTCGTCCTCCCGCCGGTAATGCGGAAACGCCCGCTCGCGGTTGCCGTCGACCAGGCCGGACATTTCGGGGGTGAAAAGCATCGCCGCCCCGCCCGCCTTGGCCTGCGCCACCGCTTCGACCAGCGTGGCCGCGTTCGCAGCGGGATCGATCCCGCTGGTCATCTGGAGCAGCGCGGCGCGGTTCATGCGGCGAGCAGCGGGTCCAGTCCGCCCTTGCGGTCGAGCGCGGCGAGATCGTCCGAGCCGCCGATATGCTGCCCGTCGATGAAGATCTGCGGCACCGTCGTGCGGCCCGGCGCGCGATCCAGCATCTCGGCGCGCTTGGGCCCGCCCATGGTGATGTCGTACTCCTCATATTCCGCGCCCTTGGCGGTGAGGAGCTGCTTGGCGCGCGTGCAATAGGGGCAGAACGCCTTGGTGTAGATTTCGACCTTTGCCATAATGCCTCCTGAGGTGTGCGCGGGCCCCCGGCTTGTCAATCCATGGCGTCCTCGGCGAGGACGCGTGCCCAGCAAAGAATCACAACGCGCGAGGCGCCGCCGCGTTTGAGCAGCCGGGCGCAGGCATCGCCCGTCGCACCGCTGGTATGGACGTCGTCGACCAGCAGCACTGTCCGCCCCTTCAGCTTGGCCCGCGCCTCGGGTGCGAGCGCGAAGGCACCCGCGACCACCTTGGCCCGCGCCCGCCGGCCCAGCCCCTGAAGCTTGGGCGTCGCCTTCACCCGGCGCAATAGATCGGTCTCGACCGGCAGCCCCTGCCCCCTGGCCACGCTCCGCGCGATCAGCACCGCCTGGTTGAACCCGCGCGACCAGAGCCGCCAGCGATGCAGCGGCACCGGCACCACCAGATCGGCGCCCTCGGGCACCAGCCGCGCCATCGCCCGCGCCATCGTCTCCGCCACCGCCAGCCGACCGCCATATTTGAGCTTGAGTGCCAGCCGCCGCGCGACCTCGCCATACGCCACCGCCGCGCGTACCCCGTCATGCGGCGGCGGCTGGGCGAGGCAGTCGCCGCACTGCGCCCCCGCCCCGCGATCGTATTCGAACGGCAGATGGCAGGTCGCGCACCAGGGCGGTCCCAGAAATTGCAGGCTGTCCCAGCAGCTTGCGCAGAAGCGATGATCGGCCTCGACGATCGCGCCGCAGCCCGGGCAGCGCGGCGGCAGCGCCAGGTCGAGCATGCGGAGGAAAGGCGCGCGCGGGTCCACGCCCCTCTTGTTCCAAGCCCCGCGCCGCTGCACAAGCGCGCCGTGTCCGACTCCGAAATCTTCGACCGCGCGCTGCGCCGCAAGCGCCGGGATCGCGCCGCCCGCAGCTATGAAAGCTTCCTGCGCGACCACATGCTCGACGGGCTGTACGAGCGGCTGGAGGGCGTGAAGCGCGAATTCCGCGACGTCCTCGACCTCGGCAGCGCCGACGGCAGCTTCGTCTGGCCCGGTGCCACCATCACCCGGCTGGAGGCCGGCGCGGCGTTTGCCGCTGCCAGCGGCGCGATCCATGCCGACGAGGACATGCACCCCTTCCCCGAGGCTAGCTTCGACCTGGTGCTCTCCGCCGGCGTACTCGACACGGTGAACGACGTGCCCGGCGCGCTCGCCCTGGCCCGCCGTGCGCTCAAGCCCGACGGGCTGTTCCTCGGCGCGTTCCTGGGCGCCGGCAGCCTCGCGACGCTGCGCGCCTGCCTGCTCGCCGCCGAGGCCGACCGGCCGGTGGCGCGCTTCCACCCACAGATCGACGTGCGCGCCGCCGGCGACCTGCTCTCGCGCGCCGGCTTCACCCTGCCGGTGGCCGATGTCGAGACGCTGACGGTGCGCTATGGCGGCCTGGGCGGGCTGATCCGCGACCTGCGCGGCATGGCGGCGACGAACCTGCTGCCGAACACCCCGCCGCTTCGCCGCGAGACCTTGCTCGGCACCGCCGCCGCCTTCGCCGAACGCGCCGATCCGGACGGCCGCACGCCGGAGAAATATTCGATCGTCTACCTGACCGGCTGGGCCCCCGACCCCTCGCAGCCCAAGCCCGCTCGCCCGGGCAGCGCGACCGCGTCGCTGGCCGACGCGCTCAAGCCGAAGGGCTAGGCGGTGGCGGGGCGTCGGTGACCAGCGACGACGCCTCGGCAGGCTGGGACTCGGTTGCCGACCAGTTCGCCGCGCTGCGCTCGAATATCGGTACCGACATCGTCCTCCACTGGTCCCGCCAGTTGCCGCGCGGCGGCGCGGTGCTCGACATCGGCTGCGGCACGGGGGTGCCGATCGGCACCTGCCTGGCAGCGCAGGGCTTCGCGCTGTTCGGCATCGATCCCGCCCCCCGGATGATCGCGGCCTTCCGCCGCATCCTGCCCGACGCGACCGCGGCCTGCGAGCCGGCGGAAACCAGCCGCTTCTTCGATCGCCGCTTCGACGGCGTGGTCGCGATCGGAATGCTGTTCCTGCTGCCGGAGGCGGCGCAGGCGGCGGTGATCACGCGGGTCGGCCGCGCGCTGCACCCCGGCGGCCGTTTCCTGTTCAGCGCGCCCCGCGAGCGCTGCGACTGGGAGGATAGCCTGACCGGGCGGCGTTCGCGATCGCTGGGCGAAGGGGCGTACGGTGCGCTGCTCGATGCGGCGGGGTTGAAGATGGTGGCGTGCCATCGGGACGAGGGGTGCAACGACTATTTCGACGCCGCGGTCGGCAAGGCGTAAGGTCGGCCGTCATGGATGCGCCGGCTACCGTTTTCGACCAAGACATGTCGTTCCGAATCAGGAGACGTAACGACCGCTCACGCCGAAAGCGATCCTCTGCGGCGCTGATTGCCCGGCGGCTAGCCCTCTCGATTGATCAGGAGCTTGATTGGTCGGTGCGGTCCCGCGCGGCGTGCTCGTTCCGCATTCAGCCCGACATCGCCTTTTCGCAAAGGCCGCCAATGTTACGCGCCACCCGCGCTACGCCGACTCGATGTCAGCCATGTTTCCGCAATGCGCCACGCTCGATCGTCGTCCACATCGATCCATTCGAGATCGCTGCAATCCCTGACGCCGGCGGCCCGGTCGGATGCCAAGCGCCGCATTCCTTCGGTGAGCGATGGCTTCTCCAACCCGCGGAGTGCATCGAAGAGGCCCCTGCCGACCGTGAAGACGCCCGTATCGAAGCAGTCATAGGACGTCAGGCCCTTGCCGATGCCGACCACGCGATCGCCCTCCGTCTGAACACACGTCACATCGTCCAGGTCGATCCAGTCGCTGTCGAGTCGCCGGTCGATCCCTAGCGACGCACCGCCGCCCGTCATGGTGCCGGCCATCCGCCGATAGAATTGTGGTTCGACCAGATGGTCACACATCGCGAGGATCGCCTCCGCATCGCCCAGCAGCGGTTCTGCTGCGAGCAAGGACGAACCGTTGGGATGCCGATGATCTTCCACCCGCACGGTCTCGACGAGGATCGGCCATTCGTTCGCCGCAACGTAGGATTCGATCGTCTCCGCTTCATAGCCGACGACCACGATCGTTCGCGCAAGCCCCGCCTGCGCCATGCCGAACACGGCATGGGCAAGCAGGGTTCGCCCGTCAACGCGGCAGAGCGGCTTGAGCGGGGCGACAGCGCGAAGGCGCGAGCCTTCGCCTGCCGCGAGAACAATGCCGGTGTCGATCATTCCGCCGCGACGGCAATGAACTCGTCGACCGCGCGCGCTGCCAGATCATCGGTCATCTGGAACCGCGGATGCTTGCAGAAATAGGCCGATGCCGCATCGATCGGCCCCGCCAGACCACGATCCTTTGCCAGCTTGGCGCACCGGATCATATCGATGGCGACGCCGGCACTGTTGGGGCTGTCCTCGACGGAAAGGCGCAACTCGAGGTTCATCGGCACGCCGCCGAACATCGTGCCTTCCATCCGCAGGAAGCACACCTTGTTGTCATTCTGCCACGGCACATAGTCGGAGGGGCCGATATGCACATTTTCGTCTTCCAGGCGCTCGGCCGCGACCGACTGCACCGCCTCGGTCTTCGAGATCTTCTTGGAGGCGAGACGGCGATGATTGGACATGTTCAGGAAGTCGGTGTTGCCGCCGGTGTTGAGCTGGTAGGTCCGCTCCAGCTTGACGCCCCGCTTGGCGAACAGGTCGGTCAGCACGCGATGCACGATGGTGGCACCAAGCTGCGCCTTGATGTCGTCGCCGATGATCGGCACGCCAGCCTTGGTGAAACGCTCCGCCCACACGGGGTCGCTGGCGATGAACACGGGGATGTTGTTCACGAACGCCACGCCCGCCTCGAGCGCGCATTCGGCGTAGAACTCGCTGGCGGCCTGCGAGCCTACCGGCAGATAGTTCATCAGCACATCGGTCTTGGTCTCGCGCAATGCAGCGACCACTTCCGCCTTGGTTGCTTCGCGCTCGCTCGAGAGCAGGAAGGTCCGATTGTCGTCATAGTCCGCCATATGTTCGGCGACGCCGTCGAGAACATGACCCATCTGCACCTTCGTGCCGGTAGGCGGCACGGTTTCGCAGAAGATGGCCGTGCAATTGGGCTTGGCGAAAATCGCTTCGGACACGTCCTTGCCGACCTTGCGCTGATCCACGTCCCATGCAGCAACGACACGGATATCGTTCGGCTTATAGCCGCCCAGATCCCAATGCATGAGCCCGACGGTCTCATTTGCGCCTTCGCGATAGTAGGAAAGCCCCTGCACGAGAGAGCTGGCACAGTTTCCTACACCAACAATGGCGATGTTAATGGCCGGCATTACTTCTTTATTCCTTCGATTTGTGAAAAGTGATTCATCGATACTGTTCCAAGGCGATTTTCGACCATGCGATGCTGGAATAGTCCGAAGATGAGGATGATGTTCAGCGGGACGAGTTCGAACCACCAGAACAGGCGTGGATTGCCGATGAGGCAGGCAAGGAAAATCGCATAGACCCGAACATTGGCGGACAACAGGCTCATCAGCCGCATGGGCTTGGCGGCCAGATCGCCATAGGTCGCAGCAAGGTCTGCGGGAGCGGGGTGATGCTGCAGCACGTCATCGAAGCGCGCGGCGACGCGGTCCAGCATCCCCCAGCCATAATCGTAGAGGCGAATGAACGGATTGCGGCTGGGTGCAGGAAGGGCGACCACCGCCACTGCCTTGCAGCGACGGTGAAAGCGGGCTCGTTCGCTCTCGTATAGGTTGGATTGCACCATATGGGCGACACCGGCCGCCACCGCCCATGCCCAGCCTTCCACCGTGCCGATCGACAAGGCCAGCGAAACATAGATCAGGATGAAAACGCCGTGGTCACACACGCCGTCCAGCACGCGCCCCAGGGGACTGGCGGTGCCCGTGGCACGCGCGATCATCCCGTCCAAGCCATCGGCGATAAGCCAGCCCACGGACAGCACCAAACCGCCAAGGGCAAAAGGCCAGATCTTCCACTGAGCATAGGCGAGCGCCGCGAACGTGCCCAGCGCCAGGCCGGCCAGGGACACGGCATTGGCGGAGATCCCGCGCTCGAGGAACCAGGGCAGCAGGCGGCGAGCTGCCGGATGGATGATCCACAGGTTTGTCGGATCCTCTATCCGGCGGTCTCGTGACAGATCGGTGATGGCAAGCGTCATTGAACCGTAATCTACGGGTTCAGGTGTCCTTTCAGCAAGCGATTTGCGGAGGCTTGGCGCGCGCGTCCGGGAAAGAGCTCGGGCCGATTGCACGGATGGCCTGCATCCGCGCCCTCCGTGAGGCGAATTCGCGGTGACTTTCGCCGGAGTTTGCTGATAAGGGACGCTGTATACCCACCATATACCGGTCCTTCCGACCCATCCAAACGATCGGAATGTCGGTCATAGTTGACCCATAAACGTGCCGAACGCAGCGAGACACACTGCCATGAATGCCAAATAATGGGTGGTCCCACCGTGATGGCGGCGATGCTCCTGATGAGCGGCCCTGCGCCATGCGACGCGGCAGGCACGCCTGACGAGCTGATCGCGCTGCCGATCGTTTCCGTTGTGTTGCCGGATGGGGATGCCCAGTCCACACCCCCGCCGGGGCAGGACACGGTCGCACCGACTCCGCCTGCCCCTCAGACTGCCCCTCCTGCTCCTCAGGCTACCAGCGGCGCAACCGAGCCAGCCCCGCAGGAAAGCGCGCCAGAGGATGAAATTGTCGTCAGCGCCAGGCCACGCCCACCTCGCGAGGATCCTCTTCAGGAAGTAAACCTGAAGACATATGCCGTCGTGCAGACGGCCGACAAGCTGGTCGTCGCACCGGCAGCCAAGGCCTACTCCAAAATACTCCCGTCGTTTCTCCGCGCCGGATTGCGCCACTTCTTCAATAATCTGAACGAACCGGTCGTTTTTCTCAATTTTCTCCTGCAGCACAAGATCGGAAAAGCCTTCGAGACGGTCGGGCGTTTTGGAATCAATTCCACGCTGGGCGTTGCCGGCGTCGTCGACGTGGCGAAAAAAAAACCTTTCAAGCTTCCTAAAAGGCGCAACAGCTTCGCCAACACGCTGGGCTTCTATGGCGTAAAGCCGGGACCCTTTCTTTTTCTTCCGCTCGTCGGGCCGACGACGGTGCGCGATCTTGTCGGCCTTTCGGTGGACAAGCTTTTGCTGCCGTCGACCGTTGGAAAGCCGTTCAACCGCGTCTGGTATACACTGCCTGCGACCATCATCGGAACGTTGGACGACCGAGTTCAATTCGCCGACAAGTTGCAATCGTTCCGCGATTCGCCGGACCCTTATGCGGCTTCTCGCGCCTCCTATCTCCAGTCCAGGCAGGCGGAAATCGACGCCTTGCATGTGCATGGCCATCACAAGCGCAAGCCCGAGGCGGAGTCGGACACGCCTGCAACGCCCCCGCCTTCGGACGGCGCCAAGTGACCGTTGGCGGGTCGTTGCCTGCTACACCCGACGCCCAGAGTTCTGACGGAAACCAGCGCCTCCAGCGTGGAGCGCTGGCTGTAGGCGGCGGGTTCGCGATCAAGTTCGGGGCGCGCATTTCGTTCTTGCTGGTGGCCGCCATCCTGTATGGCGCGACGCTCTATGGCGCCTACAGTGTCGCGCTCGCCGTCGTCGAGGTTTCCGTCACCATCGGCGGTGCGGGCATGAAGACGATGCTTTTCCAGATCCTGGAAAATGCGGAGCGTTCGACGTCGCCGGGTGAGCGTCTGCTCGAAACGGGCCTGATCGTCGTCGGTGCCAGCGCGCTGGTCACTATGCTGATCGTTTCCTGCATCTTGCTCTTGCCGGGGCTCGGACTGGTTGGCTGGACGCTGTTATGGATGGCGCCGCTCATCACCGGGCAAGCGTTGCTGGATCTCCTGCTCGCGGCCACACGCTGGCAGGGGCTCGTTCGCTACGAGGTGCTCTGCAGAAGCATCATCGAACCCTATGTCGCTGTGCTCGTATCGGTGGTCGCCTTCGCGTTCGGCGCCCCGCAATTCGGGCTCGTGCTCGGCTATGCCGCCGGCACGCTTGCGGCGATTGTTTTTGCGCTGTCGGCAGTGCTGCGCAGCTTTGACATGCGAGGCTTGACGATACGGCCCTCTGGTTTTCGGCACCTGTTCAGCACGATGCGGCACAATGGCTGGGTGACGGGGACGGATTGCGTCACCGCGCTTGCAGAGCGGGCAGACCTTTACATCGTCGGGTTGATGTTGGGCGATGCTCCGGCAGGCATTTATGGTGTGGCGCGACAGGTTTGCACGCCGCTTCGGCAGGTGCGGCAGTCCTTCGATGCCCTGTTGACGCCCATCGTCGCGCGGGAATTGAGACTTTCCGGTGTCGAGTCGGCGCGGCACACCATCGCCAGCGTGAGCAGGAAGATCCTGGATCTACAGCTGCCGACCTTCCTGATGATTGCCGGCATGGGAGCGGCGATACTGCACCTCCTGGGCGGCTATTATCCTGCCGCCTATGCTCCGATGCTGATCTTGTGCCTCGCCGAGATTCTGCAGGCCAGCTTCGGTATAGCCGATCTACTGTTCGCGTATCGCGCGCCGGGGCACGGGCTCGTCATCACGGTAGCAGGCACGGCGATGGGCGTGGTGGCGTCCTTCGCCCTCGCACGTTTCGGCATGGACGGCATCGCGTCGGGGCTTTTGTTGGGCTATATGGCCAGGGCCCTGCTCCGGCGGAGAATGATTCACCGGGACTTCGCCGTTTCTTCCCCACTACGACCCCTAATTCCGCTAGCCGCTGCCTTCGCCGCTGGCGGAGCAGTGATTCTGGCCGCGGTAGCCAGCCTTGATCTGACCGCAATAATGCCTGCCGTGGCCGCTACGGCCGTTGCAGCGGCTTCGTTCTTTGCAATCAGAAAGTTCGGGAATCGGATACTCCAGCCTCAACTGGTTTGACGCGCCCGCGTCGGCGCCTGCTTTCCCGTCCAGACCCGAAGCTCAGCCATCACCCCCAAGCAGCGGCGCCAGCACCTCCAGGAACGGCAAGTCCGCCGGCGGCATCGACAGGCTCCGCAGCGCCGCCAAGTCCGCCCAGGCGAGCGCGCTTGCGTGACGGGCCTCCGGTACCCCTTCCCAGCGATCCAGCCGGTAGAGCAGCAGCATCAGGTGCCGGTCGGCGAGCGGCTCGCTGGCGAAGGTGAGCGGCACCAGCGCGGCGGGATCGACGGCGACGCCCAGTTCCTCGTCCAGCTCGCGGGCGAGCGCCGCCTCGGGGCTCTCGCCCGGCTCGATCTTGCCGCCGGGGAATTCCCACAGGCCCGCCAGGGACGTTCCCTCCGGCCGCTGCTGCACCAGCACGCGCCCACCCTCGATCATCGCCGCCGCCACTACCAGCAACATCGGCCGCGTCTCGCGCCCCACCCCTGTCTCGCTAATCACTTCGCAACCAAATCCTGACAGAATTCCCGGCGTTTATTGAATGAGATTGGTTGTCGATGCGAGCCCTGATCCACGCCCTGCGCGCGCTTTCCCGTGCCGATCGCGGCGCCACCGCCGTCGAATATGGGCTGATCCTCGCGATGATCGTACTCGCGATGGTGGGCGCGCTGAGCCTGTTCGGCAATACCGCGACGTCGATGTGGAACAACGTCTCCGCGCAGGTCCAGAACGCCGGCCACTGAGCCGCGTAAACCATTCGGTAAGCACGCGATTTATCCGGTTCTTAACCCCTCTTCTCTAGGGTCGCATGGCCGCGTCGGATTCCCGACGGGCCGGTGTTTGAAGTTTCTGGGACGATGGAGACGGTTATGCTTAAGATTCGCAAGTTCATCAAGAACTCCAAGGCCGCCACGGCCATCGAGTACGGTCTGATCGCCGCGCTGATCGCCGTTGCCGCGATCGCCGCAATGAAGGGTCTGGGCACCAGCCTGAACAGCACCTTCACCAACGTCAGCTCGAACATGAAGGCTTCGTAAGCCCAGGTTCCGAGAATGCGGGGGACGGGGGCGCTGCCGGGCATCGCCGTCCTCCCGAAGTTGAAGAAGGAGGGCTTCAAATGAAGATGCTTCGCAAGCTGGTGGCGAACCGCAGGGGCGCGACCGCAATCGAATATGGCCTGATCGCCGCCCTGATCGCGGTTGCCGCTATCGCTGCGATGCAGGGGCTGGGCAGCAGCCTCAACGGCACCTTCACCAATGTCAGCTCGAACATGAAGGCGTCGTAAGGCGACGCGTTCCTGTCGGCTGAGAAAGGGGGCTGCGCATCGCGTCGGCCCCCTTTTCGATTCAGATGCGGCCCATCGCCAGGAACTTGGCGCGGCGCGCCTGGCGCAACGACTCCGGCGACATCGCCGCAAGGTCCGCCAGCGCCTTCTCGATCGCATCGCCCAGCGCCTGGACCGCCTGACCCGGTGCGCGATGCGCCCCGCCCAGCGGCTCGGGCACGATGCCGTCGATCACCTTGAGTTCCTTCAGGTGCTGCGCGGTGACCTTCATCGCCTCGGCGGCGTCGGCGGCCTTGTCGGCGGTGCGCCACAGGATCGAGGCGCAGCCTTCCGGCGAGATCACCGAATATACCGCATGCTCCATCATCAGCACCTGGTTGCCCGCGGCCAGCGCCACCGCGCCGCCCGAGCCGCCCTCGCCGAGGATCGAGGCGACCAGCGGCACGCCCAGTGCCAGGCACGCCTCGGTCGAGCGCGCGATCGCCTCGGCCTGGCCGCGCTCCTCGGCCTGCACGCCCGGGAAGGCGCCCGAGGTGTCGACCAGCGTGATCACCGGGATGCCGAAGCGATCGGCGAGCTTCATCAGGCGGATCGCCTTGCGATAGCCCTCGGGCTTGCCCATGCCGAAATTATGCTTGAGCCGGCTGGCGGTATCATCGCCCTTTTCGTGGCCGATCACCATCACCCGGCGCCCGCGGAAGCGGCCGAGCCCGCCGATGATCGCGGCGTCGTCGGCAAAGGCGCGGTCGCCGCCCAGCGGCATGAAGTCCTCGATCAGCCCGGCGACGTAATGCTTGAAGTGCGGGCGCTCGGGATGGCGGGCGACCTGCGTCTTCTGCCACGGCGTCAGCTTGGCATAGGTGTCGAGCAGCAGCTTGTCCGACTTGGCCTGGAGCGGGGCGATCTCGGCGGCGATGTCCACGTCGCCGCCCTGGGCGGCGCTGCGCAGCTCGTCGATCTTGCCCTGGAGCTCGGCGATCGGCTTCTCGAAGTCGAGGAATGTCGTCATGCGCGTCGCGCTACCGGGCGCGGCGCTTCGCGTCAACGCAGGTGCGGAAGCCCGAGCGGGTCCGATCGCGAAACCTACCGGTTTCGGTGAGGCACTTGTGCCAGCGCCTCGCCCAGCGGATGCCGCGCATTGACCAGCTCGACCAGCCGGCGGCTGTCGACATGGGTATAGATTTCGGTGGTCGCGATATCGGCATGGCCGAGCATCGCCTGGAGCGCGCGCAGGTCCGCCCCGCCCTCGAGCAGGTGCGTGGCGAAGGCGTGGCGGAGGACGTGGGGGCTGGCGCGCTCGGGCGGGATCCCCGCCATCGCGGCCAGCGCGCGGACGATCTGGTAGAGCCGCACGCGCGTGAGGTGCTTCTTGCCCGAGGGGAACAGCCAGGCGCTGTCCGGCGGCACCTGCCCCCGCCACACGGCAACCGCAGCGCGCGCGCGATCGGAGATCGGCACCAGCCGCTCGCGCCCGCCCTTGCCCTTGAGGATAAGGAACGGCCGGTCGGGGTGGATCGCATTCCGGGGAAGCGAGACAAGCTCGGTCGCGCGCAGGCCGGAGCCATAGAGCAGCTCGATCAGCGCGGCGAGCCGCAGGTCTAGCGGATCGGGCGGCACCCGCGCCTGGCGCTCGGCGATCGCGGCGAACATAGCGTCGACATCGCCGGTGCTGAGGATTTTGGGCAGCCGCCGCGCGGCGCCGGGCCGCGGGAGGGCGCTGCCGGGGTCGTCGGCGCGGTGCCCCTCCTCCGCAAGAAAGGCGAAGAAGCGCCGCAATGCCGAGGACTTGCGTGCCACCGTAGCACGCGCGAGATCGGCCCAGCCGCCGGCGAGCCGCTCGATCTCCGTGCGGCCCGCATTGGCCAAGTCACCGCCCAATGCCTCGGAAGCAAGCCGCAGGTCGGTGCCATAGGCCGCGATCGTATTCGCCGCCGCGCCAGTCTCCGCGCGGAGCATTTCGAGGAAGCGCTCGATCAGGTCGCGATCGGCGCTCACTCGGCGCGCGTGACCGCCTCCACGGCGATCATCCGGGCATAGTTGGCCATCCCCGCCGCACGCATCGCCTCGACGATGTGGTAGAGCGCCTCGGGGGTCACCTGGTCCCAGCGCGGCGACTGCATGCCCACCCCGGCGAGCAGGGCCACCATGCCGGGCTGGTTGGCAGCGCCCGCGCGGTCGATCGCCTGCGTCCAGGCGTTGACGCCGCCAATGCCGACCTTGGTCGCTTCGGCGCCGCGCTGCGCATCGCTCGCCGACAGACGCCCGAGACCTGCCAGCCCGGCGAGCAGCATCGCCGCCTTGCGCGGGCTCGCCGCACCCACATAGCGCTCAAAATCGCCGTAACCGATCGGCCCGCCCGCATCGGCGAGCGCGAGCAGCGCCCAGCCCTCGCTGCCCGGCGCGACCACGCCGCGCCATTGCAGCGCTGCCGAATCATAGCCGGCGGAGAGCATCGACGCGATCAGCCGGTCGGGCTCGGCAGCATTCTTGTTCGCGGGGATCCAGGCGGCAGCCTTGGCGGTGAGCACCAGCCGGGCATAGCGCAGCCGCGGACTATCGGGGGCATCCCACAGGCTCTTCATCGCCTGCACCCGCTCGGCGGCCGAGCCGGTATAAGCGCTGCGCAGGTCGCGCACGGTCTTCTGCAACGGATCGGGGACGTCGTTCGCCTGGTCGAGCTCGGCATAGAGATCGACCAGCGCGGCGTTGGAGAGCACGCCCGCCGCCGCCGCCAATTCGGCCGCGCCAGCGCGGTTGACCGGCGACACTGCGGGCGACAGCGCCTGCCAGTAGCGGAATTCCGGCCCCACCGTAGCGAACAGATTGTCGGGGAGATCCACCCCCGCCGCGGTCGCCATGCCGAAGCGCCAGGCGGAGAGCGCGGGTACGCCGACCCAGTCGATCGTCACCGCGCGCCGCGAATCGGCACCCATGCCGACCACCTTGGTGGCAAGCAGCGTATCAAGGTCGTTGCGCGGCTTGCCCTTTCCGGCGGCTTCGAGCCGCTGGTCCGCCTCGCTCGGCTTGCCGGCGAGTCCCGCGCAGATCGCCTGAGCCAGCGCCCAGCCACGATCGGGGATGTTGGACGCCGCATCGTCGACGATCGGGCAGACCGACGCCGGATCCCCGGTCGCCAGCGCCACCTGCATCGCTACGCGATCCAGCGCATTGGTGTAATCGTCGATGTCGACATAGCTGACGAGGCCGCGCGCGGCGGTTGCCTCGCCCATGCGGAGCAGCAGCCAGGCGCGCTCGGCGGCATAATCGGCGCCGTCGATCCCGCGCGGGGTATCGAGCGGCGACATCAGCGCGCGGCGCAGCGCGATCGATACCCAGCGCGAGGCGACCGGCGCATCGAGCCTGCGCATCAGCGTCACCTGGGTGGCACCCGCCACGTCGCCAAAGGCATCGGCCGGGAACGGCGCATTGCCCGCGGCCAGGATACCGATGCGGTTGAGCGGCCGGCGCACGCCCTTGGGCAGGTCATATTGCGAGAGATCGATCGCCGGCGCCACCGCCACGCTGGCGTTGCTCTCCTCGACGTCGAAGGCATCGGGGCCCATGTCGCCACCGACCGGCGCCATTTCACCACTCGGCGACGGCGCTGCGGCCGGCGCTGCGCTGGGCGTCGGGCTAGGGCGCGCCGAAGGCTGCGGCCGCGGCGTCGGCTGGTCGAAGCCGGGCGGCAACAGCGATTCGGGCGCTTTCTGCTGCTGGCTGAACGCCGGCACCCCGATCGCCGCGAGCAGGGCCGCGGCGATCGCGAGCCGGGACGCCCTAGTTGGCGAGGTTTTCAAGCGCGACCGCCTTCTCCATGCGCACCGGCTCCTTGACGGTGTTGCGGCCGGCAAGCGCGAACATGCCGCCTACCAGAACCACCAGAATCACGAGCAACACGACAAGCATACGCGGCATGAAAAACAGTCCATTCCTTGAGCGGTACGGGCCTTTTGCCCGAGACGGTCCCTCGCTGTATAGCCCTTCGCATAATGTTACAAACGCATGCGCAACTGAACAGCTGGACCGGCAAGCCCATCGTACTGGTGGGGCTGATGGGCGCCGGCAAAACCACGGTAGGGCGCCGCCTCGCCCAGCGCCTGCGGCTGCCCTTTGTCGATGCCGATGCGGAAATCGAATCGGCGGCGGGGATGTCGGTCTCCGACATCTTCGCCAAATTCGGCGAACCGCATTTCCGCGACGGCGAACGGCGGGTGATCGCCCGGCTGGTCGACGGCACCCCCAAGGTGATCGCCACCGGCGGCGGCGCCTTCATCAACGACGAGACGCGGGCGCTGATCCTCGACCAGGCGATTTCGATCTGGCTGGATGCCGAGCCCTCGGTGCTCGCCGATCGCGTGCGGCGGCGGGACACGCGGCCGCTGCTGCGCGGCAAGGACCCGCTGGCGACGCTGACCGAGCTCGCCAAGACGCGAAACCCGTTTTACGCGCTTGCGCAGATCCGCGTCTCCAGCGTAGCCGCACCGCACGAAACCACCGTCGAAGCGATCCTGAGGGCCCTACGCAAGTGACCACCATTCCCGTCGCCCTGGGCGCACGCAGCTATGACGTGCGCATCGAACCCGGCTTGCTCGCGCGTGCGGGTGAAATTCTCGCCCCGTTGTCGCGGGGGCGGCCCATGCCGATCATCACCGACGCCAACCTGTCGACGCATTGCCGGACGCTGGTGGCTAGCCTCGCCGCGGCGGGCGTGACGGCGCCGGTGCTGACGCTCCCCGCGGGCGAGAGCACCAAGAGTTGGGCGCAGCTCGAAGCGGTGACCGACTGGCTGCTCGAACAGGGCGTGGTGCGCAGCGACCAGGTGATCGCGCTTGGCGGCGGCGTGATCGGCGATCTGGTCGGCTTTGCGACGAGCATCCTCAAGCGCGGCTGCAACTTCGTCCAGATCCCCACCACCCTGCTCGCGCAGGTCGACAGCTCGGTGGGCGGCAAGACGGCGATCAACTCGAAGGCGGGCAAGAACCTGATCGGCGCGTTCCACCAGCCTTCGGTGGTGCTGATCGACCCGCAGGTACTCGACAGCCTGCCCCAGCGCGAGCTGCGCGCGGGCTATGCCGAAGTGGCGAAATACGGGCTGATCGACGATGCCGGGTTCTTCGCCTGGTGTGAGGGAAATGCAGCGGCGCTGTTCGCGGGCAGCGCCGAGGCGCGGGCGCTGGCGATCGGCCATTCGGTCGCAGCCAAGGCGCGAATCGTCGCCGCCGACGAGCGCGAGACCACGGGAACGCGGGCGCTGCTCAATCTCGGCCACACCTTCGGGCATGCGCTGGAGGCGGAGATGGGGTTTTCGGACAAGCTGCTTCACGGAGAGGCGGTGGCGGCGGGCATGGCCTTGGCCTTCGCCTTCTCGGCACAGCAAGGCCTGTGCCCGGCGGAGGATGCCGAGCGCGTGGCGGCGCACCTGCGTTCGGTGGGGCTCCCGGACGGGCTGGCCGCGGCAGGCGTAACGGCGAACGGCGCAACGCTGGTCGGCCACATGCTCCACGACAAGAAGATGGAGGGCAGCACCCTGCCCTTCCTGCTCGCGCGCGGGATCGGGCAGACGTACCTGGACAAGACGGTTGATCTGGCGAAGGTAGCGGCGTTTTTGGATTTGCAGCGCTGAAACGATCTCAAGCCCCTCCCCTTCAGGGGAGGGGTTGGGGTGGGGCAGTGTCTCATGGAGACCAACCTCTGTTCTGGAATCCCTCCACCCCCAACCCCTCCTCCAAGGAGGAGGGGCTTAGTTAGGTGCGCACCCGCTCGACCACCGCCGTCACCAGCGCGATGCGTTCTACATCCGCGTACGCCGCCGTCTCCAGCTCCTCGCCGAACACGTCGGGATCGATCTCCTCATACCGCAGCCGGCAGCCTTGCGCCGCAGCAAGCTGCACCAACCGATCGTGCAGCGCATCCGCCCCGCGCACGATGGCGCTGCCGGTGTAGAGCAGGAACCGCCCGCCCTGCGCCAACCGCGGCACCGCCTCGCATGCCATCGCCAGCGCCACGCCCGCGCCGTGCAGGTCGCCCCCGTCGCGATAGGCGCGGCCGGCAGGGTCGATGATATAGGGCGGGTTGGCGAGCACCAGGTCCAGCGCGCCGGCGATTCCCGTCAGATCCTCGCCCTGCACGAAGCGCGCCGCGACACCCGCCGCCTGCGCGTTCACCCGCGCCAGCCGCAGCGCCGCCGGGTTGATGTCGGTCATCACGATGTCGACCGCCTCGCAGCAATGCGCGGCGGCGATCGCCCCGGCCCCGGCGCCGGTGCCGATATCGACCAGCCTCGAGCCTTCGCGCTCCGGGCAGCGCTTCAGCTCATCGGCGATAAAGCGGGCGAAGCGATAGCTGTCGGGACCGAAGAACACGGCATGGATATCGTCGGTCGGATAGGCGGAATGTACCAGCAGGTCGGGCCCGAGCGTCGAGACGCGAACCTTGCTCCGCAACAGACCGCCTGCCCCCTCGATCAACCCGGCGGCCTCCAGCGCTCTCATCAGCGATGCGTCGAGTAGATCGCGCGCAAAGGGCAGGCTCCAGCCGAAGATGTCGCGCAGGTCAGTGGCGCGCTGCCGGTCCGCCCGGGCGAGCACGCGCGCATGGGTGGCGGGCGTCGGCGTGATGAACTGGTAGTTCCGCTGCTTGAGATAGGCGATCAGGCCCTGCAGCGCCGCCGCCTCGCCCTCCGCCGTCACCGGCCGCTCCGCCACCAGACTCTCCATGCGCATCCCCCTTTGAACCTCCCGCATCAACGTTACGGGTCCGCAGAGGGTCCGGTGGGATCCGATTGATCCATGGCAAGCGCTTGCCCCCCGCCGCCCCAAGGCCTAGCTCCGTGCCATGCGCATTCTAGCCCTGGCCCTTGCCGCTTCGACCATGCTCGTCTCCCCCGCCCTCGCCCAGCAGACCGCCCCCGCGCCGATCCTCACCACGCCCGAGGCGAAGGACGTGTGGACCTATGCGCGACCGGAGATTGCCCGCGTCACCCATGTCGCGCTCGACCTGAAGGCGGATTTCGCGACCAAGACGCTCAGTGGCACCGCGACGCTCGACATTCTCGCAGCGTCTGGCGCGAGCGAAATCGTGCTCGACGATGACGGGCTAGTGATCGCGAAAGTGACCGACGCCGCAGGCAAGCCACTGCCCTTCACGGTGGGTGCCACCAAGCCAGATCTTGGCGCGCCGCTCACCGTGCAACTGCACGGCGCGCGCAAGATCGTGATCCATTACGCCACCGCACCCGGTGCATCGGCGCTGCAATGGCTCGCCCCTGCTCTGACCGCCGGCAAGAAGAAGCCATACCTGTTCAGCCAGGGCCAGCCGATCAATAACCGCAGCTGGATCCCCACCCAGGACAGCCCCGGCATCCGCCAGACCTGGTCCGCGACGCTCACCGTGCCCGCCGATCTCGTGGCCGTGGCGAGCGGCGAGCGGATCGACGGCGCCAAGGGCGTGCCGGCAGGCAAGGGCTGGCACAAGTTCCGCTTCCGCATGGACAAGGCGGTGCCGCCCTACCTCATCGCCTTCGCGGTGGGTGACCTCGTCTTCCAGCCCGTCGGTCCGCGCGCGGGCGTGTGGACCGAGCCGAGCATGCTCGCCGCCGCCGCAAAGGAAGTCACCGATGTCGAGAAGATGATCGACGCGGCGCAGGCGCTCTACGGCCCCTATCGCTGGGGCCGCTACGATATGCTCGTCCTGCCGCCGAGCTTCCCCTATGGCGGCATGGAGAACCCCACCCTCACCTTCCTGACGCCCACCATTATCACCGGCGACAAGTCGAACGTCGACGTGGTGGCGCACGAGCTGGCGCATAGCTGGTCGGGCAACCTCGTCACCAACGCGACATGGTCGGATTCATGGCTCAACGAGGGGTTCACGACCTATTTCGAGAACCGGATCATGGAGGCCGTGTACGGCAAGGAACGCGCCGCGACCGACGCCGATCTCGAATGGGACGGCCTCCAGAAGGACATCGCCGATGCCGGCGGCATGGACGCAGCCACCACGCGGCTGCACGGCGATCCCGGCGCGACCTTCGGCCAGCTCGATTACTTCAAGGGATCGACCTTCCTGCGCACGATCGAGCGCACCGTCGGCCGTGCGCGCTGGGACGCCTATCTGCGCGGCTATTTCGACCGCCACGCCTTCCAACCGCAGACCACGGCGGGCTTCCTGGCGGACCTGCGCGCCAACCTGGTGAAGGGCGATGCCGGGCTGGAGGCCAATCTCCAGCTCGACAAATGGGCCTATGCGGCCGGGCTGCCGAACAACGCGGTGCATGTGCAATCGGCGACGCTGAAGGCGGTCGATGCCGCGCTGGCGGCGGTGAATGCCGGCGGGCCGGTCTCGGCGGTGCATCCGCAGGGCTGGGCGACGCAGCAATGGCTGCGCTTCCTCAACGGGCTGAACCGCCAGCAGACGCCGGCGCGACTGAAGGAACTGAACGAGACGCTCGGCCTATCGGCATCGAACAACGCCTATGTCCGTTCGGCCTGGGGCGAGCTGGCGATCGCCAACCGCTACGATCCGGCGGTGCCGAGCATCGAGAAGCTGGTCGGCAGCGTCGGGCGCGGCCTGCTGATCTACCCGATCTACAAGGACCTGATGGCGCAAGGCGACTGGGGCAAGCCGATCGCGCGGCGCTTCTACAAGGCCTCCAAGGCGAGCTACCACCCCACCGTCGCGGCGGGCGTGGCCAAGATCGTCGCTACGGACTGATCCCATGCCCCGCGGCGTCGCCAAGCGGGACCTGCCCACCAAGACCTGCCCGGTCTGCCAGCGCCCCTTTGCCTGGCGAAAGAAATGGGAGCGGGACTGGGAGCATGTGATCTACTGTTCGGATCGGTGCCGACGCGCGGGGAAGTAGCGGCGTCTCCGCGCCCCGCCCCTTGCGGAGCATACCCCGGCGCCGGCGACGGCGTGCACCCGGCTGTACGGTCCGCCCCGACCGATCAGCGTGCAAATTGCATCGGATTCGCGTGTCCCTCGTCCCTAAAGGGCTGAGTCTTGCACGTATCCGGCAGAATCGCGATTCGATCTGCCGCTGAGGGCCCGCTGCCCTGCAAGAATGACTTTCGACTTTTGCGCATTATCGCGGCTGACGCTCACCCGTATCTAAACGGGGCGAGGGAAGTACAGCGCCTTCGCCCATGCGAAACAACATGGTCTTCGTCTTCCATCCCCAGCTACGATCTTCGTCAATTTGTACTCATCAAATTGGAGACAGCACATGTCCGTATTCCAAAACTATCGCGATGCCTTCCCCAACGCCCGCCTCACGCGCAAGGAGAATGGCGTTCTGGAAGTGGCGCTGCATACCAATGGCGGCAAGCTTGTGTTCAACGGCCACACCCATGAGCAGTTCGTCGACCTGTTCCACCAGATCGGCGAAGACCGTGACAATCGGGTGGTGATCCTCACCGGCTCGGGCGACGCGTTCATGGACGTGATCGAACCCGACGGCTTCGATTTCTTCACGCCGCAGGGGTATGACAAGATCCTGCGCGAGGGCCGCAAGGTCCTGTCGAACATCCTCGATATCGAAGTGCCGATGATCACCGCGCTGAACGGCCCGGTTCTGCTGCACAGCGAATATGCGCTGCTCACCGACATCATCCTCGCCACGCCGGAAACCGTGTTCCAGGACAAGCCGCATTTCGAATTCGGCATCGTTCCCGGCGACGGCATGCACCTGGTGTGGCCGCACGTGATCGGCTCGGTCCGCGGGCGCTATTTCCTGCTGACCCGGCAGGTGCTAGATGCGGCGACGGCGAAGGACTGGGGCGTGGTCAACGAGATCGTCCCCGCCGACGGCCTGCTCGCCCGTGCGCACGCGATCGCCGACGGCATCGCAGCACTGCCGCCGCTGACCAGCCGCTACACCCGCATCGCGCTGACCACGCAGTTGCGCCGCCTGATCGATGAGGGGACCGCCTATGGCCTCGCGCTCGAAGGGATCAGCGCCGCCGACGTCGCCCGTTCGATGGCCGCCCAGGCCTGACCTTGCGCGCCGCCGGTCGCAAAGGGCCGGCGGCGTTCGCTGCACGAGGATCTCCACATGACCGCGATCCGCTACCGCACCGTCGATGTCGACGGGCACCTCGTCTTCTACCGCGAAGCCGGTGACCCCAGCCGGCCGACGCTGTTGCTGCTCCACGGCTTTCCATCGTCGAGCCACATGTTCCGCGACCTGATCCCGCTGCTCGCCGATCGCTTCCACCTGGTCGCCCCTGATCTACCCGGCTTCGGCCAGACCGAAATCAAGCCGCGCAATAGCTTCCGTTATGGCTTCGACGCGCTGGCCAGGGTGATCGGGCGCTTCACCGAGGTGATCGGTCTCGATCGCTATGCACTGTACATCTTCGATTACGGCGCGCCGGTCGGCCTGCGCCTCGCCATGGCGCATCCGGAGCGGATCACCGCGATCGTCTCGCAGAACGGCAACGCCTATGAAGAAGGCCTGAGCACCGGCTGGAACCCGATCCAGCGCTATTGGCGCGATCCCAGCACCGAAAACCGCGAGGCACTGCGCGAACTGCTGACGCCGGCATCGATCCGCTGGCAATATGAGCATGGCGTGCCGGACACCGGCCTGCTCTCCCCCGATGGCAGCGCACTCGACGCCTGGTACATCGGCGGGGACGAAGTCGATGAGATCCAGCTCGACCTGTTCGGCGACTATGCCAGCAATGTCGCGCTCTACCCCGCCTTCCAGGCCTATTTCCGCAAGCACCAGCCACCGTTGCTGGCGGTGTGGGGAAAGAACGATCCGTTCTTCCTGCCCGCAGGCGCCGAGGCGTATCGCCGCGACCTGCCCAACGCGGCCATCCGCTTTCTCGACACCGGCCACTTTGCGCTCGAAACGCATGCGGACGCCATCGCCCAGGAAATCCGGGCGTTCCTGCAGGACTGAGCGTCGGCATGCCGAGATCGGGAATGTCGGCACGGGAAATAGCGCGAGCCTTCAGAGCCGTCGGCCCGCGGGGCCGGCGGCTTTCCGTGGGCGGCGGCGATGCAGCGCGCGCGGCCTATTGATATCGCAGTGTTTTCCCGAACCCCGTGTTCGTCTTGGCCATCTTGATCAGCTTGCGGAGATAGGCCTTCACCTCGCGCTCGAAGCGCTGGTCGTTGCGCACCCCCGCGCGGTAGAAGTCGTCCTTCTTCAGCAACGCCTTCAACGCATCGCCCAGCCGCGCCTGATCCTCGAGCGCGTCGCTGTGCCGCAGCTGCTCGCACACCCATTCCTCGGCGGCGGCCTTGTCATACTCGTCCTCGCGGTCGCGGCCGTAGCGGTCGGCGACATCCTGGTCCGAGCGCGCGGCCTTGATCCGGCGTTCGAGCCAGAGGCGGACCTGCGCCGCATCCCAGGGCGCTTGCACATCGCTCATTTCGCCACCTTCGAGGCGAGCGCCCAGGCCAGCCAGAGCCAGCCGGCGATCAGCGCCGCCCCGCCGATCGGCGTCACCGCGCCCAGCCAGCGCGGCAGGCCCAGTGCCATCAGGTAGAGCGTACCCGCGAAGACGAGTCCGCCGCCGACGAACAGCCAAGCCGGCCCGCGCGCGCCGAGCTGCAGCGCGACCAGCGCCGCCACCGCATGCACGAGCTGATAGTGCCCGCCGGTCTTGAGCCACTCGACCGCCTGCCCCTGCGCGCCGTGCGCACCAAAGGCCCCAGCAGCCACCGCCATCGCGCCCGAGAGCGCCGCCAGCACCGCGATCCAGTTCATGCATTCGCTCCCCGATCAGCCATCACCGCGATCCTGCACCGCCGCCGCCGCGGCAGCGCCCTGGCTGAACAGTCCGTCGCGCCCGGCATAAAGGTCGCCGGTTTCCTTCTGCGCCTTCAGCCGCGCGATATCGGTTCGGCGATATTCGGCCTCGGTCCGGTCGATCTCGGCGCCATCGACGCCCACCGCGTCCATCGCGCGCCGCGCCATCACGATCGCGCTCTCCAGTACCTCGCGCACCACCCCGGCTAGCGGCGCACCCTTGAGCTTTATCACGCTGCGGCGATCATAGGCGCGCACGAAGATGCTGGCGTGCGGGAAGGCGGCATGCACGCCCTCCACCACTTCGGTATCCATCGCATCGCCGTCCTGACAGAACAGGATCAGCTCGGCGTCCCCGGCCCCGGCCTGGCGGAGCAAATCGATGCGGGTGCCGTCGCCATAATAGACCTTCATGCCGAAGCTGCCGGCCGTCTCGATCATCTCCACGTCGCGGTCGATGATCGTCACCGGGATGCCCTGCGCGATCAGCATCTGCGCAACCGTTTGGCCGAAGCGGCCATACCCGACGACCACCGCGTTGGCGCCTTCCTGGCGCGGACCGTCGGGCGTGGCACCCGCCTTGACCGGCTCGGCGCGCAGCCGCCTGGTCGCCATCATCAGGAACGGCGTGGTCGCCATCGAGACGGTGACGATCGCGCTGAACACGCTGGCGGCCTGCGGCTCGATCAGCAGCGCCTTCTGCGCCTGCGCGAACAGCACGAAGCCGAACTCACCGCCCTGTGACAAGAGCACGCCGAGCGCGAAGGCACCGCGCGGCTTCATCCCGAACAGCAGCGCCAGGCCCATGATCAGCACCGCCTTGGCCGCGATCAATGCGAGCGCCATGCCCGCGACGAAGAAGGGCCGCTCGGCGATGGCATGCAGGTCCAGCGTCATGCCGACGGCGACGAAGAACAGCCCGAGCAGGATCGCGCGGAACGGCTCGACGTCCGCTTCGATCTCGTGGCGGAACGGCGAATCCGCGAGCATCACACCGGCGATGAACGCGCCCAGTGCCGCAGACAGGCCCAGCGCCTCCATCACCGCGGCGCTGGCGATCACCGTCAGCAGCCCGGCGAAGACGAACATCTCGCGCTCGTCGAGATTGCCGATCAAGCGGAAAAGTGGACGCAGCAGGAAGCGCCCGGCCACCACCAGCCCGACGATCGCGCCGACCGTGTAGAGCCCGAGCAGCCATCCCGGCGGCCCGCCCTGGTCGGCCGGGTTGCGCGACAGCGCCGCGACGATGGTGATCAGCGGTACGATCGACAGATCCTGGAACAGCAAGATCGCGAAGGCGCGCTCGCCGAACGGGGTGCGCAGGCGGCCGGCCGATTGCAGCAGCGGAAGCACCTGCGCGGTGGACGAAAGCCCCATCGGCAGCCCCAGTGACAATGCCGCAGCCAGCGTGGAACCCGTCACCGCCCAGACGATCGCCGCAATCACGACGCCGCACAGCGCGACCTGCAGGAAGCCGAGGCCGAAGATGTCACGCCGCATCCGCCACAGCCGCGACGGGCTCAGCTCCAGCCCGACGAGGAACAGCAGGAGCGCGATGCCGAGCTCGGCAATGCCCATCTTGCCCTCGGCATCGCCGACCAGCCGCAGCACGTGCGGCCCCACCAGCGCGCCGGCGACGAGGAAGCCCAGCGTCGCACCGAGCCCGAGCCGCCGGAACAGCAGCACGAAGAACAGCGCGAAGCCGAGCATCGGCACCGCATCCGCAAGCACCGAGCCGTCCGAAACATGCTCCATCAGACCCGCGCCTCCGCTGCCTGCGCCGCAGCCTCGGCCGCGGCCTCGAAGGCGAGCCGGATCGAGGCATGGCGGCCGCGATGCGGCAGGGCGGGGACGAACAATTCCATGCCGGGCCAGTCGGGCGGCACGTCGCGCTCGCCCGCAAGCCAGGCGGTGAGCTGGTCGCGCGCGACGGCGATCTCGGCGGGGGTACGGCCGAGGACGGCGTCGCCCATCAGCGCCGCCGACGCCTGCCCCAGCGCACAGGCACGCACCAGCATGCCGACCTCGGCAACCTTGCCCGCTTCGTCGACGGCGATGTCTACCGTCACCCGGCTCCCGCATACCGGCGAGCGTTTCTCCGACGTGCCGCCGGGCTGCTCCAGCCGTTCGTGATGCGGGATCGCGGCGGCAAGGCGCAGGATTTCCATATTGTAGAGCGGGGCGTTCATGCCCTTTGATCTAGGGTAGCCTTCCCGCAGTTGCGAGCGCCAATTACCCGTCTTTCGTATGGGTTGCGCCCTTGATCCTCCCCGGCACGGGGAGGATCAGTCGTGCTTGCTGCGGCGAGGGCGGTTTGCGCTTGAAGTCGTGTCCGCATTTACGCCTGCATTATCTCCGCCGAACACCGGCTCGCCCTTCCGCCGGCGGTCGACGAAGTCGCCGATCGCGGCGCTGGTGGTGTCGAGCAGCGGATAGGTGACCGACTTGGTGATCCATTTCGGCCGGTGCGTGCGCCCGCCCTCGAAGGTGTCGAGCACCAGCATCAGCACAAGGAAGCCCATGCTGACCAGGATCAGCCCCTTGGCGACGCCGAAACCGACGCCCAGCGCACGATCGATCGGCCCGAGCACCGAGTTGCGCATCTGCCCGCCCAGCGTGTTGGCGATCAGCCGCCCGCCGAAATAGCTGATCCCGGCGAGCAGCGCGAAGGCGAGCACCGCCGCCCCGCCCTCCGTCCCGATCATCGGCGCGAGCAGCGCGGTGAAGCCGGCATGGAAGAACTTCACCGCCACCACGACGAGGATCCAGGCGAGGAACGCCAGCACCTCGGTAGTAAAGCCGCGCAGGAAGCCGAGGATGGCGGCGCCTGCGATGATGAGAAGCGTGACGATGTCGAGCCCGGTCATGCCCGCTCCATAGCAGCGTGGCGTATCGGGAAAAGGGGCGGCGTGCAGGCCGCGGAAGCGCGCCAGCCGTTCCCTTTTCGTTTCCGTCGCGCTAGAGCGTTGCCATGGCAAAACTCCAGAAGCGCTATGTGTGCCAGGCCTGCGGCTCGGTGACCTCGAAATGGGCGGGGCAATGCGCCGATTGCGCGGAGTGGAACACGCTGGTCGAGGAAGCCGGCGGCCCCGCCACGCCGTTCCAGGCCAAGCATCACCTGCAATCGGGCGGCCGGATGATCCTGCTCTCGGGCCTCGACGCCGAAGTGGCGCTGCCGGAGCGGATGCCGAGCGGCATCGCCGAGTTCGATCGCGCGCTGGGCGGCGGCTTCGTCGAGGGCTCCGCCACGCTGATCGGCGGCGATCCCGGCATCGGCAAGTCGACGCTGCTGCTCCAGGCGGCGGCGAAGATCGCCAGCCGCGGGCTTTCGGTCGCCTATGTCTCGGGCGAGGAAGCGGCCGACCAGGTGCGGCTGCGCGCGCGGCGACTCGGGCTCGGCCAGTCGCCGGTGCAGCTCGCCGCCGCGACCTCGGTACGCGACATCCTGACGACGCTGAGCATGACCACCCCGCCCGACCTGCTGATCATCGATTCGATCCAGACGATGCATTCGGACCTGATCGAAGGCGCGCCCGGCACGGTGAGCCAGGTCCGCGCCAGCGCGCAGGAGCTGATCCGCTTCGCCAAGGAACGCGGCACCGCGCTGGTAATGGTGGGGCATGTCACCAAGGACGGCTCGATCGCCGGCCCGCGCGTGCTCGAGCACATGGTCGATACCGTGCTCGCCTTCGAGGGCGAACGCAGCCATCTCTACCGCATCCTGCGCGCGGTGAAGAACCGCTTCGGCGGCACCGACGAGATCGGCGTCTTCTCGATGCAGACCGAGGGGCTGGCCGAAGTCGCCAACCCGTCCTCGCTGTTCCTCACCCAGCGCGACGAGAACGTCACCGGCACCGTCGTCTTCCCCGCGCTGGAGGGGACGCGGCCGGTGCTGGTCGAGGTGCAGGCGCTCACCGTCCGACTCGCCTCGGGCGCGACACCGCGGCGATCGGTGGTCGGCTGGGACTCGCCGCGCCTCTCGATGGTGCTTGCGGTGCTCGAGGCGCGCTGCGGTCTTAGCTTCTCGGCGTGCGAGGTCTACCTCAACATCGCCGGCGGCTACCGCGTGCAGGATCCTGCCGCCGATCTCGCGGTCGCGGCGGCGCTTGTCTCGGCGCTATCGGAGCGACCGATCCCCGCCGATGCGGTGGTGTTCGGCGAGATCGCGTTGTCCGGGGAAGTCCGTCCGGTTGCCCATGCTGCCTTGCGGATGCGCGAATCCGCCAAATTGGGCTTCGAACGCGCGCTGGCCCCCGCATCCCCAAATGCAAAGGGTGGCGAACCCCTGCCATTGCGTGTATCGGATTACAAGAATCTCAACAGCTTAGTCGATCAGCTCTTGGGGAAATAGCTCCATATCTGCATAAATGCATATTTATGCTGGTGAAGGAATTTCCATTTTGGTACACCTGCGAACAGATCAAGGGTGCGAAACGCCGTTTGGTGTTGCCGTACATGTTCAAAGGAACTATTTGGCGGCAACTTCGTTTATACCGGTTAATACTTGCCGCTCTCGCGAAAGAGTTAAGGGGGCTTTTCGCAAGCGCGAGCAACAGGGGGTGGGAGCAGTAACTTGAAAACAGGGAAGGACAGCTTTGGATCTCGGGCAGTTCGCAGGCTAAGTGCTTCTGCGGCAACCATTTCGCTACTTTCGGCAACGTCCGCCGGGATTGCGGTGCCAACGGTTGCCGCTGCAGTGCAAGAAGCCTCGAAGGCGCTTTCGGTCCTGTCGGCACGGTCGCCTGGCGTTCGCGAAGCCGGTGCGCACAGCCTGAAGGGCAAGCGCAAGTACAGCCGAGTCGCCAAGAACCCACGGGACGCGCTGACGCCCGACTCGCTGGCGAAGAACGGTGTCGCGCAGCCTAGGGCATTCGATCTCTCGGCCGATCAGGCACCGATCCCGGCATCGCTGCCGCTGCCGTCGGATGCCCCGCCGATCGACATTGCGGGGTTGCCTTCGGGCTTCGACTCGCTGTCGCCCTTTGCGGACGTCGTCCCGGCACCGGGGCCGGCCAGCTTCACCGGCAACTCGATCGTGCCCAGCGGCGGAGGGGGCGGCGGTGGCGGCGGTGCGCCGCCGCTCGGCATCGGCACGCCGACGCCAACACCCACGCCGACGGCGTCGCCAACACCGACGCCCACGCCAACACCGACACCGACGTCTTCGCCGACGCCTACACCGACGCCCACGCCGACGCCGGTCCCTACGCCGACGCCGACGCCAACGCCGCCCATCCCGACGCCCACGCCGACGCCGCCAGCAGTTCCTGAACCGGCGGAATGGTTGATGCTGGTCACTGCGTTCGGGCTTGTCGGTGCGGAGATGCGACGCCGCAATCGGAGCGAAGCCAAGGCCTGATGCGCGGTCGATCCAAGCTCGGTATCTGGATTTCGCTGGGCGCGGCCTCGTTGCTGCTCGTCACGCTGGCCGCCAAGGCGTTCGTACCCCGCTACGTGAAGCAGAATAGCGCCGCGGGCCGCCTGATCTCGCCGGCCGATACCGATCGCATTCGGTTTTCGGACGGGGATCAGCAGCAGCTGCGGCTGGGCGATGGCAGCACGCGCGTGGTGCGGAGCCTGTTGCGGGTTCCGGACCACATGCAGTTCGGCGAGTTCGCCTGGAACGATCATGGCGTTCCCCCGGGGAGGATCTGGCTGCGCATCGACCTGACGCGCCAGATCCTCTCCGTGTTTCGCGGCGAAGACGAGATCGCAACCAGCGTGATCCTCTACGGACAGGACGAGACCCCGACCCCGATCGGCAACTTCCCGATCCGGGGAATGGAAAAGAACCACCGCTCGAACACCTATGACGCGATGATGCCCTACACGCTGTGGCTGACCAGCGACGGTGTCGCGATCCATGGCAGCAATGTGCGCCAGGGGCTGGCGACGCACGGCTGCATCGGCGTGCCGCAGGACTTCGCGCAGCGGTTGTTCGGCGTGGTTAAGCGCGGCGACCTCGTGACCGTAGTGCGCTGATCTCGGCCTGCCGGGCTTAAGAGAAAAGCGCCCTCCCGATATTCGTCCGCTTCTCGCGCTGCGCGCGGGGGCCATAGCAATAGCTTTGTCGTCCAGGAGGGAGCCAAGCGCGTCAGCATCGGCGCCATCCTGAAGGGCCTGCCTCCGGGCTCATCGGTCCACGGCCTGCAAGCCGACGAAGCCCCCCCCCGTTTGCGTTCAGGCTATGCTGCCATCGAACCAAATTTCGTCAAGGTCGATCTCCGGCACATGATCGTCGCTAGCGGCTCCTTGGACGCCGCGCCTTTCGTACAACAAGCGGAGGACGCCAACCGCGGGACTGAAACACGTTTCCTGATCCCAGTTCGCGACGCCAGCATGGGCGCGGTCCACGCCCGCCCAGAATGCGGCGCGGCTGGCGGCGCTGAGGCCGCGAAGATCGAAGCCCATCAAGCCGCCGGTTCGCTGCGCCACATCCAGCAGCCATCGCGCAAGCCGGGTATCGATATCGGAAACTGCGTGGGCAATGCATTCCAATGCGCCACCCAACCCCAGGTTGGACGCATACAGATCACGTCTGTCGTCGAGCTTGATGATGCCAGCCACCGACCTCCCAACTCCAGATCGCAAGCACCCTGCCGCTCGATGCACTTCCTGAGGCGGTTCCGTGTATCGTGCCGGGCAAGCGCGGAGCACAGCGGCGTGCGCAGCAGACGCCAACGCCCGGCCAAGCCGCCACGCCGCCCCGGTCTCGACCAGCATATCGCACGGTGATCGAACAGCGTGGGTGCAGCACGAGCCGGCTCTGTCGCCGGGCCGCGTTTGCCGCACATCCCGAAGGCCCGGACCACGTCATGCGCAGGCAGCAGACCGCACCGCGCCCGCCGGCGAGCGCCGCGTCCTACCGCGCCTCGTTCTGCGCAAGCGTGGCGTAGACCGACATGCCGTTGCGGGTGCGGCTCACGTCGATCACGCACATATGGCCGTACGCGCTATGGCTGCCGCAGCCGACACCGGCATAGCGCAACTCGCGGTTGAACAGCAGTTCGCGGTGGCCGCGATCGGGCACGCCGTCGTCGATCACCAGCTGCCGCACCACCTCGTCGGCATCGGCATAGCCATAGGAGATATCCTCCCCCACCAGTCGCCCGCCGCCCCGGCGCTGGACGCGATCGCCGGGCGAGGCGCCGTCAGGCGAGAAATGGCCGCGGGTGCCAAGCGCGCCCTGCACCACGACATGGTCGCGCGCCGCGAGGCCCAGCAGCTCCGCGCGGCTCAGCGGCGGCAGTGGCGGCTGGAGTTCGAGGAACGCGATCGCCTCCTCGACCGCATCGACGCCTTCGCGCGTGATCAGCCCGCGCGGACGATCCGGCAAATACAGCGTGTTGCCACGAAAATGGGGCCGCAGCTGGCGAAGACGATCGGCATAGGCGGCCGGGTTCGCGCGAAGATAGTTGATGCGATCGAGCACCTGGTCTTCGAGACTCGGTGCTTCATTGGCCGCGCATAACAGCAGCGCGCCCGCAGACATAATAGCGCAACACAGTAAACGCACAGAAGACACAACAGACTCCGCACAAACCGGCCGCTGTCAGCCGAAAAGTGCAGTTCTTCTGTCGTGCATGGTGGAAATATCTGGTGCAGGACTATAGTTATCGAGCAAGGATAAGAGCTCGTTAACTATAGATTCTTGGCTGTTTACGGGTAAGTAGGAAGATCGTTACGGTATTTCACCGATGCGCTGGAAATAGCCGAAAATCCCGTTCCGCTGGCCTCCAGGCGCCCTGGGTGGCAGATACGGCCGCATGTCGGCTCCGATCCTCACCCAGTTCCAGCCCCGCCATCTTCCCCAGGCGCTGGCGTTGCAGGCGCAGGCCTATCCAGCCTTCCTCGTCGAGCCGGTAGCTGCGTTCGCCAGCCGGCTTCACGTCGCAGCGCCGTTCAATCTCGCGGCCGAGCGCAATGGTGCCCTCGCCGCCTATCTGCTGGCGCATGGCTGGACGCGCGAGTCGCCCCCGCCCGTGGGTGCCGTGCTCGATCCTGCGACGACCGGCGACACGCTGTATCTGCACGACCTCGCCGTCTCGGAGGCGGCACGCGGCACGGGCATCGGCCGCCTGCTGGTCGAAACAGCCTTGGCCGCGGCCATTGCAGCAGGGCTCAACCGCGCCGAACTGATCGCGATCGATGGCGCGGCGGACTATTGGCGCAGGCTGGGTTTCGCGGCAGGCAGCCCGTCCCGGGCCCTCGCCGCAAAGGTGGCGCACTATGGCCCCGCCGCGCAGTGGATGTGGCGAGCGTTGTGAGGCGCACCCGGTAGATTCGGCGCAGGGCAGCCGCTAGGCTGCGCCGGCAACCACACCGGGGGACCCGTTCTTGCGCCACAGCATTTTGATCACCGCATCGCTTGCCGCCCTGCTCCTCGCGCCCCAGGCACCCGCGCAGGACAAGAAGCCCGACGCCGCCGCCGAAAAGAGTGACGACAAGGCCGGCAAATCCGACCTGCCGCCGCTGCCGGACGACAAGACCATCGCACAGACCGCGGTGATCGGCGGCAAGCCGATCCGCTATCAGGCGACCGTCGGCAAGCTGCCGGTCTATGACGCCAAAGGCAAGAAGATCGGCGAGGTGGTCTACACCGCCTATGTCGTGCCCGGCGGCGGCGCGCAGCGGCCGGTGACCTTCGCGTTCAACGGCGGCCCCGGCGCCTCCTCGGTCTATCTCAACCTCGGCGCGGTGGGCCCGAAGCGCGTCCAGTTCGGCGACAAGGGCGATGCGCCCTCCGATGCGCCGCTGCTCGTCGACAATCCGGCCAGCTGGCTGGACATGACCGACCTCGTATTCATCGATCCGATTGGCACCGGCTTCAGCCGCAGCCTGGTCGATGAAGACGCGACCAAGAAAGCGTTCTACGCCAACGAGCCCGACATCAAGTATCTGTCGCGCATCGTCTATGACTGGCTGGTCAAGAACGAGCGGCTGCGCTCGCCCAAGTTCGTGATGGGCGAGAGCTATGGCGGCTATCGCGCCCCGCGCATTGCCTATGAGCTGCAGACCCAGCTGGGCGTGGGCGTCAACGGCATCGTGATGGTGTCGCCCTATCTCGATCCCGCCGCGACCGCAGGATCGGACGCGCTGTCGCCGCTGCCTTGGATGATCACCCTCCCCTCGATGGCGGCCGGGCATCTCGAGCGCGAAGGCAAATTGTCACCGCAGGCGATGGCCGGGGTCGAGGCCTATACCCGCGGCGGCTTCGCCACCGATCTGCTCGCGGGCCGCTCGGATCCGCAGGCGACCGCGCGGCTGAGCGACAAGGTGACCGAGCTGACCGGCCTCGACCCCAAGCTGGTCCGCCGCCTCGACGGGCGGATCGACGAAGGCACCTATCTGCGCGAGATCCACCGCGACGATAGCAAGATCGGCAGCGTGTACGACTCGAACGTCGATGCGTTCGACCCCTTCCCCAGCGCCGCCGAGCGCAAGTCCGGAGACCCGATTCTGGAAGGCATCATCGCGCCGACGACCAGCGCCATGGTGGACTTCATCACTCGCGAGGTGGGCTGGAAGACGAGCGCGCGCTACAATGCCCTGTCCTTCTCGGTGAACTCGGCCTGGGACCGCGGCACGCCCGACGACGCCCCGGTGAGCGACTTGCGCAAGGCGGTGGCGAACGATCCCAAGATGGGGGTGCTGATCGTCCATGGCTATAACGACCTGTCCTGCCCCTATTTCGGATCGCGGCTGATCATCGATCAGATGCCGCGCTTCGGCGTGGAGCAGCGGGTGAAGCTGGGCGTCTACCCCGGCGGGCACATGTTCTATTCGCGCAAGGCGAGCGCGGAGGCGTTCAAGGCCGATGCGCGGGTGCTGTATACGCGGTGATACCGACACTTAAGCCCCTCCCCTTCAGGCGCATCAGGTCAGTGCTGCCCCCCGGGCAGCACCTGAACAGCGCGGGGCGCTGTTCACCTGACGCGGGGTTTGGGGTGGGGCAGTGTCTCACCGAGACCAACTTCTGGTCTGGAATCCCTCCACCCCAACCCCTCCTCCGAGGAGGAGGGGCTATGAGGCAGCCTCCAACTCGCTCTCCAGCTTGAGCGCCCGGCCGCCATCTTCCTGCTCGACCAGATAGGCGGGATTGTCCTTGGTGCCGTTGCGGACGATCTTCTCGCCCTTGATCGTGCGCTGGACGCGCCGCTCGAAGCGCTCGGCGACCTTGCCATGCGCCTGGTGACCGCCCCAGTTCCAGCGCACCGCGGCGCCCTTCGCGAAATGCTTGCTCATGGGTCGCAGAACCGGCGGGCCGCACGGCTGTTCCGTGACGCGGGCATGACGTTCGCTTGCCGGGCCGCACGCACGCGACTATGCGAAGCGCGAACATGCAACCCTCGGATCTTCGCGTCGCGCTCTTCAGCGGCAATTACAACTATGTTCGCGATGGCGCGAACCAGGCGCTCAACAAGCTCGTCGGCTATCTGCTCGACCAGGGCGTGAAGGTCCGCATCTATTCGCCGACCACCGATACCCCCGCCTTCCCGCCCACCGGCGACCTGGTGAGCGTGCCGGCCTGGCCGGTGCCGGGCGGCCGCGCGGAGTACAAGTTCGCCACCGGCCTGCCCAAGAGCATCCGCGAGGACCTGGAAGCCTTCGCGCCCAACATGGTGCATGTCTCGGCGCCCGAATTCCTCTGCCACGGCGCGGTGCGCTGGGCGCGCAAGCACGACATCGCGACGCTCGCCTCGCTCCACACCCGGTTCGAGACCTACCCGGCCTATTACCATCTCGGCTTCGTCGCGCCGGTGATCATCAAGCTGCTGACCCGCTTCTACAACCGTGTCGACCAGGTGGTGACACCCGGCGACTCCACCGCCGATCTGATCCGCGGCTGGGGCGTGACCACGCCGATCCGCATCTGGTCGCGCGGGGTGGACCATGCGCGCTTCAACCCGGCGCGCCGCGACCTCGCCTGGCGCCGGTCGCTCGGCATCGGCGACGGGGAGTTCGCCGTCGGCTTTCTCGGCCGGCTGGTGCTGGAAAAGGGCCTCGATATCTTCGCCCAGGTCTGCAACCGGCTGGCCGAGCGCGGCGTGCCGCACAAGGTGCTGGTGATCGGCGAAGGGCCGGCGCGGCAATGGTTCGCCGAGCAGGTGCCGGGGGCGGTGTTCACCGGCTTCCAGCGCGGCGACGATCTCGCACGCGCGGTCGCCTCGATGGACGTGCTGTTCAACCCCTCGGTCACCGAGACCTTCGGCAACGTCACCTCGGAGGCGATGGCGTGCGGCGTTCCGATCGTCGCGGCGCGCGCGACCGGCGCGATCGATCTGGTCGAGGAAGGCGTCAACGGCTTCCTGGTGCCGCCGCGCGATGTCGACGCCTATGCCGGCGCGATCGCCCGGCTGATCGAGGATCCGGCGCTCGCCGCCTCGGCCGGCGCGTCCGGGCACGAAAAGGCGCAGGCCTATGTGTGGGACCGGGTGAACCAGGCGGTGCTCGACAGTTATTTCGAGATCCTCGCACGCCGCGGGCGCTGATAGGCAAGCACGCGGCTTATTGCGCGCTCCGCCGCAGCCATGTTTCCGTAGCGTCCGCCGACACGCTCGGATGCCCGGTAGCGCAAACGTTGCCAGAAGCTTGCCCCGGCACACGTAGTTGTACTTAACACACCAGTTTCAATGCCTTAACGCGCGCCGACACATTGCAACCCCAGAAACAATTGAGACAAATGGGGTTGCAATGAATACTCGCTTCCGCCTGGCGCTGGCGCTTTCTGCCGCGGCGATCGCCCTGCCTGCACATGCCCAGCAGGCGCCTGCCGCCGGTACCCCGGCCGCCCAGAAGGCCGAATCCGCCGAGGCCAAGCCGCAGAAGCAGGCCTTCACCACCGGCGTCGCCAAGGGCCGGGACCTGCTCGATTCGGCGATCTCGGCGAGCTCGATCGACGAGGAGCAGATCCAGAAGATCGGCACCCGCTCGATTGCCGAAGTGCTGGGCAACATGCCCGGCATCCGCGCGGAAACTGCGGGCACCGATGGCCTCACCGCCGTGACGATCCGCGGTCTGCCGATGGCGGCGGACGGCTCCAAGTTCCTGCAGATCCAGGAAGACGGCCTGCCCGTGCTGGAGTTCGGCGACATCCACTTCGCCTCGACCACGGCGTTCCTGCGCACCGATCTCAGCCTGTCGCAGGTCCAGGCGATCCGCGGCGGTTCGGCGTCCACCTTCGCCTCGAACTCGCCCGGCGGCCTGGTCAACTTCATCTCCAAGACCGGCGAGGAAGACGGCGGCACGCTCCAGCTTTCCTCGGGCATCGACCACGAGCTCGGCCGCGTCGATTTCAATTATGGCGGCCATCTGAGCAAGACGGTGCGATTCAACGTCGGCGGCTTCTATCGCCAGGGCGAAGGCCCGCGCGCGACCGGCTATGACGCGTTCAAGGGCGGCCAGATCAAGCTGAACGTCACCAAGACGTTCGGCAACGGCTATATCCGCCTGTACGGCAAGTATCTGGACGACCGCGAACCCAATTACGCGATGGTGCCGGTGGCGGTGCGCAGCACCAATGCCGATCCCAGCTACAGCACGATCCCGGGCTTCGATCCGCGCAAGGACACGCTCTATTCGCGCTACAAGACCTCGATCCTCGCGCTCGACGGCAACAACAACGTCCAGAATCTGGACCTGCGCGACGGCGATCGCAGCAAGGTCGCCTCAATCGGGCTGGAGGCGCAGTTCGACATCGCCGGCTGGACGTTCAGCGATCGCATGCGCTACGCCGCGATTTCGGGCACCTATAACGAGAGCAGCTCGATGGCGCTGCTGCCCGCCGCGGCGCTCGCCCCGGCCTTTGCCGGCCCCGGCGCGACGCTGCGCTACGCCACCGGCCCGAATGCCGGCAAGACGATCGCCAATCCGTCGACGCTGAACGGCAACGGCCTGCTGATGTACGGGCTGGAGATCCATTCGGACCTGGAGAAGCTCGACAACTTCACCAATGATTTCCGCGGCAGCCGCGTGTGGAACGTCGGTGAGGGCAAGCTGACCACCACCGCCGGCTTCTATGCGTCGTCGCAGGCGATGGCGCAGAATCTGGACCTGCTGACCGACGTGTTCGACATCGCCTCGGGCGGCAATTCGGCCTATGTCGACGTGCTCACCGCCGGCGGCGTGCCGGTGACCCAGGGCGGCGTGCTCAACTACGGCATCCGCGGCACCGCCGCCTATCGCCGCCGCTACGACCTCAGCTACCGCGTTTTCGCACCCTATGGCTCGGTGAACTACCAGATCGGCGCGCTCTCGGTGGGCGGCAGCCTGCGATACGACTTCGGCAAGGTCAGCGGCACGCTGTACGGTGCTGATCTCGGCGGCGGCCGCGTCGGCGTGGCCCCGGTCGACATGAACCGCGACGGCGCGATCTCGCTGCCCGAGCGCAGCGTGGCGGTGCTGCCGCTGTCGCAGCCGGGCCTGGCGGATTACAGCTACAAATACGCGTCTTACTCGATCGGCGTGAACTATCGCATCGCCGAGCCGCTATCGGTGTTCGCCCGCTACAGCCGCGGTGCCCGCGCCAGCGCCGAGCGCCTGTATTTCTCCCCGGCGGTCAACCCGACTTCTGGCGCGCTGACCGATCCGGCGATGGCCTTTGGCCCGGTCAAGCAGGCCGAAGCGGGCGTGAAGTTCCGCAAGGACGGCGTGACGCTGTTCGCCACCGGCTTCTGGGCCTCGACCACCGACAAGAACCTGCAGATCGGCGCCGACGCCAGCGGCGGCACCGTCGTGCTGCAGATCGACCGCGACTACAGCGCCAAGGGCGTCGAGCTAGAAGGCCTGTTCGAGCATGGCCCGCTCAGCCTGCGGCTGGGCGCCACCTACACCAAGGCCAAGATCGACGCGGACAAGGCCGACAAGACGCTGGTCGGCAACACCCCGCGCCACCAGCCGGACCTGATCTTCCAGGCGACCCCGCAGTTCGAGGTAAAGCGCTTCACCATCGGCACCAACGTGATCGGCACCACCAGCAGCTTCGCGCAGGACGGCAACCTGCTCAAGCAGCCGGGCTACACCATCGTCAGCCCGTTCGTGCAGGTCCGCCCGGTGAACGGCGTGCAGATCGGCCTGAACGTCTACAACGTGTTCGACAAGCTGGCCTTCGTGTCGGTCAACTCGGCGGCGATCCCGGCCTCGGGCGTCGTTACCGCGCAGACGCTGACCGGGCGCACGGTCACCGCGTCGGTCCGCTTCAGCTTCTGATCCGGACGATATGCAAGAAGGGGCGGGAACCACGCGGTTCCCGCCCCTTTTCCGTGGCTTACTGCCAGTCGAAGGTCAGCTCGCCCTCGCGGAAGGCGAAGCGGTCGAGGTGCCGGGCGACCGCACCCTTCAGCCCTTCCAGCTGCTCCGTGGAGGTAGCATCGATGCGCACCTCCAGCCCGGTCTCGGCGACGTCGAACGTCACCGCCGCATCGCCCGGGTGATTGGCGCCGCGCGCATCCTTGGGGAAGATCACGGTGCCGTTCTCGGGCGTGAACGTCACCTGCAGATTGTGCTGCCAGTGCTTGCACAGCTGCTGGAGGTAGCGGCTGGCATGTTCGGTCGGCACCAGCGCATGGCTGGTGAACGGGGCAATCGTCATTCTGCTCTCCTTGGCCGCGGCGGGGACGAGCCCCAGACGACGGCGTAACACCTCGATCCGGGGCATCGTTGCCTACAGCCGCTCGATCTTGCGCGCGGCTTCGTCGAGGATCTCGGCGATCGCGTGCAGGCGTTCGGGATCGACTTCCTCGTCGAACACGCTGGCGGCGAGCACGGTCTTGAGGTTGTGCATCGCCCGGCGCACTGGGCCGCCACTGGTGCGGGCATGGCGCTCGCCGAGATCGGCCAGCCGCTGAAACAGCGCGGCGACTTCGTCCGCGTTCTCCGCCAGATGCGCGGTCCCGGCCTCGGTAATCGCGAACTGTTTCTTGGCGCCCTCGCTCTTGTGCTCGGCGATCAGGTCCATGTCGTCGAGCATGGTCAGCGTCGGGTATACGACGCCGGGGCTCGGCGCATAGGCACCGTTGGAGCGCGCCTCGATCTCGCGGATCAGGTCGTAGCCGTGGCGCGGGGCTTCTTCGATGAGCTTGAGCAGGATCAGGCGGAGCTCGTCGCCGCCGAACATGCGCCGGCCGCGCCCGCCCGGGCCGCGCTCGCCCATGGCGAAGGCGATGTCGAAGCCGCCGGGAAAGCCCCCGCCCCAGCCGCCGCGTCCGCGGGGACCGAACTGATGGCCGTGATGATGGTGATGGTGATGATGGCCGTGACGGCCGAAGGGGGAAAACATGGTGATGTGCATCCTGTGCGAGTCTTGATGCGCACAAGATATATCTTGAAAGAGATTGCGCAAGGGGTCTTGGGGTATCTTAGCCCCTCCTCCTTGGAGGAGGGGTTGGGGGTGGAGGGATTCCAGAACGTCGGTTGGTCTCGGTGAGACCCTGCCCCACCCCAACCCCTCCCCTGAAGGGGAGGGGCTTGTGCACCCGCTCAATGCGTCAGCATCGCCCGCACCGTGGGGCGCACGAAGGGCAGCCCCGCCCCGAGCCGCAGCACCGCGTGCCGCATCGCGCGCGCCGGCAGCCGCTCGTCGGTGAACAGGCGGACCAGCATATTGGTCCCCGTATAGAGCGGCTTGCACGCCGCACGGTGGCCGTTCTCAAAGCGCCGCAGCACCGCAGGCAGCGCCGGGTCCATCCCCCGCCGCACCGCATCCCGCACCTCGGCGGCGAGCAGCGCCTGCCCGCTCAACCCGAGGTTGAAGCCATGCGCCGTCACCGGGTGCATCCCCACCGCCGCATCGCCGATCAGCGCCGCGCGCCCAGTCACGAACTGATGTGCCCAGGTGGTGACCAGCGGGTAGACGTTGCGATCGCTCACCACCTCCATCCGCCCCAGCCGCTGGCGGAAGCGCCGCGTGAGATCGCGGCCGAGCGCGGCATCGTCGAACGCCGCCACCCGCCGCGCGGCCTCCTCGGGCAGGGTCAGCACCGCGCCCGCCATGTTGCCGTTCAGCGGCAGCAGCGCGAGCGTCTGGCGATGGTCGAACCATTCGAGCGCGGTCGCGCCGTGGGGCAGTTCGTGGCGCACCCGCACCACCATCATCGAACGACCGAGCGGGTTGATGTCGGTATCGATCCCCAGCGCCTCGCGCGTCCTGGAGAGCCGCGAATCGGCCACTACCAGCAGCCGCGCCCGCACCACCTCGCCCGAGGAGAGCAGCACTTCCGCGCGGGGCCCGGTGGCGCCCGAGCGGGCATGGACCACCTCCGCGCCGGTGACCAGCCGCATGCCGGGCTGGTGCTTCACCGCATCGTACAGCGCGGCGCGGATGCGGTGGTTGGGCACCAGATAGCCGAGCTGGTCGTCCTCCCCGCCCCCCGCGGTGAAATTGAGCGCGAAGGGCGAGTCGCCGTTGAGCACCTTCGCGGCGTGCATCGGCGCGATCACGTCCGCCGGCAGCCGTCCCCAGGCGCCGAGCGATTCGAGGATGCGCTTCGACCCATGCGTGAGCGCGATCTCGCGCCCGTCGAAGCGCGGGTTCGCCAGCGCCTCCAGCGGCGCGCGCTCGAGCAGCACGATGCTGAGCCCGCTGTCTTCCAGCGAGCGCGCGAAGGCCAAGCCCGCCGGCCCTCCCCCGACGATGACGACGTCGCAGTCCATGCCCGATCCTCCAGACCTCCGCCCCGCCTCGCCCGGTGGCGATCGGGGGCCGCTTCCCCACCACCCGCCGTCATCCCGGCGGAAGCCGGGATCCAGACGCGGCACGCGTCGGCTCCTGCTGCACCGGAGAGGCGAATGGATCCCGGCTTTCGCCGGGATGACGAAGGGTTTGGGGCGGCAGCCGCTGCCAAGCCTTGCGCGCGATCAACCTCTGGGATGCAAATCGCAGCACAGCCGCCTATCTTGGCCGCAATGGCCGACCTTTTTGCGACCCACGAACAACCCGCCGCCGACACCTCCCCCGCCGGCGGCCCGCTCGCCGACCGGCTGCGCCCGCAGAAGCTCGACGAGGTGGTCGGGCAGGAGCATCTCACCGGGCCGCAGGGCGCGATCGGGCGGATGGTCGCGGCGGGCAAGCTCAGCTCGATCATCTTCTGGGGACCGCCGGGTACCGGCAAGACCACCATGTCGCGGCTGCTCGCCGATGCGGTGGGCTTGCGCTTCGTCGCGATCTCGGCGGTGTTCTCGGGCGTCGCCGACCTCAAGAAGGTGTTCGCCGAGGCGCGCGAGCATGCCCGGATCGGCAAGCGCACGCTGTTGTTCGTGGACGAGATCCACCGCTTCAATCGCGCGCAGCAGGACGGTTTCCTCCCCTATGTGGAGGACGGCACGGTCACGCTGGTGAGCGCCACGACCGAAAACCCGTCCTTCGAGCTCAACGCCGCGCTGCTCAGCCGCGCGCAGGTGCTGATCCTGCACCGCCTTGATCACGAAGCGCTGACCCAGCTGCTCGATCGCGCCGAGGCGCTGGAGGAACGCCCCCTGCCCCTCACGCCCGAGGCACGCGACGCGCTGGTGGCAAGCGCGGACGGGGACGGGCGTTTCCTGCTCAACCAGGCGGAGACGCTGTTCTCGGTGGAGTTCGAGGAACCGCTCGACCCCGCCGGGCTCTCCGCCTTCCTCCAGCGCCGGCTCGCGGTGTACGACAAGGATCGCGAGGGGCATTACAACCTGATCTCGGCGCTGCATAAATCGGTGCGCGGCTCCGATCCGCAGGCGGCGCTCTATTATCTCGCGCGGATGCTCACGGCGGGCGAGGAGCCGCTGTACCTGCTCCGCCGCCTCGTCCGCATGGCGGTGGAGGATATCGGCATGGCCGACCCCAACGCGCTGGTGCAGTGCATGGCGGCCAAGGACACCTACGACTTTCTCGGCTCGCCCGAGGGCGAACTGGCGATCGTCCAAGCATGTCTCTACCTGGCGACAGCACCCAAATCCAATGCCGCCTACAAGGCGCAGAAGGCGGCGTGGAAGGTGGCGAAGGAAACCGGCTCGCTGATGCCGCCGCAGAACATCCTCAACGCGCCGACCAAGCTGATGAAGCAGATCGGCTATGGCACCGGCTATACCTACGACCATGACGCCGAGGGTGGCTTCTCCGGGGACGATTACTGGCCGGCGGAGATGGAGCCGCAGACCTTCTACACCCCCACCGATCGCGGGCACGAGAAGCGGGTGGCGGAGAGGCTCGCCTGGTGGGCGGAGATGCGGGAAAAACGGCGCGATGGATGATTGGGAGGATGCCTGCGCCTATGCGCTGACGCTGCCGGACGTGGCGATGGCGCCCTGGTGGGGCACGCCCTGCCCCAAGATCAACGGCAAGGGGCTGATGTCGCACAGCCGCGAGCCCGGCAGCTTCGGGCTGATGGTCGAGCAGGACGAGAAGCCGCTGCTGCTCGAGACCGATCCCGAGACCTTCTGGCAGACCGATCACTATCGCAACTACCCGATGCTGCTCGTTCGGTACGGCACGCCGGCGCGCGAGCGGATCGAGCTCTATATCCAGCGCGCCTGGTGGGATCGTGCCAAGAAGGCCCAGCGCCTCGCCGCCGGTTTGGGGACGCGCCCCTGAACTTCACCGATTTCATCGCGATCGACTGGTCCGGGCAGGCGGTCGAGCGGCCCAAGGGGCTCGCGGTTGCGCATGCCCGGACCGGCAACGCCGCGCCGGTGCTGATCGACCGCCCCTGGTCACGCGCCGATATCCTCGCGTTCCTGGAAGGCCTTGCCGAAAGCGGCACGCGCGCGCTGGTCGGGCTCGATCTCTCCCCCGCCTTCCCCTTCGCCGATGCCGGCGCCTATTTCCCCGGCTGGGCGGAGAGCCCCGCCGACGCCCCGGCGCTATGGGCGCTGGTCGATCGCCTGTCGACGGCCGATCCGCACCTCGCCGCTACCAGCTTCGTCCAGCATGCGGAGGCGCGACGGCACTTCCGCCAGATGGGCGATTGCGGCGACCTCTTCCCCGGTGGGCGCGGGCGGTTCCGGGTGTGCGAGGTCGGGCAAGAGGCGATGGCATTGTCACCGTATAGTTGCTTCAACCTAGTCGGTGCCAGCCAGGTCGGCAAGTCGAGCCTCACCGGGATGCGCGTCCTCCACCGCCTGCGCGGCCGCGTCGGGCTCTGGCCCTTCGATCCGCTGCCCGCCAGCGGCCCGGTGCTGGTGGAAATCTACACCTCGCTCGCCGCGCGACTCGCGGGGATGCGCAAGGGCATCTCGAAGATCCGCGACGCCGACACGCTCGACACGATGCTCGCCGCGTTCGGCTCCGCGCCGCACGCGCCGCTGCCGCGCTATGACGACCATGCCACCGACGCGATCCTCAGCGCCGCGTGGCTGCGTGCGGCCGCCGGTCAGCCGGGACTGTGGACTCCCACCGGCCTCACACCCGATCTAGCCCGTACGGAGGGCTGGACGTTCGGCGTGCTCTGAGGAATAGGACTTTTCTAGAACCTTAGTCCCGGAGGCGAATACCTCATGCGTCGATTGCTCGAAGTCTGCGTGGAAGATGTCGCCGGGATCGACGCTGCGGTGACCGGCGGCGCGGATCGAATCGAACTGTGCGCCGCACTGGCGGTAGGCGGCCTGACCCCGCCCGACTCGCTGATCGCCGCGGCAGCAACGGCGCCGATCCCGGTGCATCTTCTCGCCCGCCCCCGCGACGGCAACTTCGTCTACACCGCCGCCGAGGCGGCGCTGGTCGCCGCCGACATCCGCGCCGCCGCCGATGCGGGACTGGCCGGGGTGGTGATCGGTGCCAGCCGCGCCGACCGCCAGCTCGACTCGGAGATGCTTGCAGCCTGGGTGTCCGTCGCGCGAAACGCCGGGCGCGGCCTCTCGCTGACGCTGCACCGCGCCTTCGATCTCTGCCCCGATCCGCTGGCGGCACTGGAAACCGCGATCACCCTCGGCTTCGATCGGATCCTCACCTCGGGCTGCACGCCCAAGGCGATCGACGGGCGCGACACCATCGCCGCCCTGGTACAGTCCGCAGGAGACCGAATCACCATATTGGCCGGCAGCGGAATCGACGCGAGCACCCTGCCGCCGATCCTGGAGACCGGCGTGCGCGAGGTCCACGCCTCGTGCCGCAGTCCGCAGGCCGGTGCCGATACCCGCGAAATCGCCTTCGGTTTCCAGGCCGGCCCGCGTCTCGCTACCGACCCCGAAAAAGTTTCTACCCTGCGTAATTTGCTCGACGCACGAAGCTAGCGCTTGAACAATACCAATATGTAACTTATCCCTGGTTCCATCATAGCCAGTGGAAGCAACGGGGACCATGATCGCTGAAATCGAAAAGCCCGCAGGTGGTCAGACGCTGATGGCGTCCGAGGCTGCCGAGGCCGGTGCCGCGGTCCGCCGCCTGCTCGACGCCAACGGCCCCGCGCTCGCCGCGCTGGCCCGCGAGCTGCGCGCCGACCCGCCTGCCTTGGTCGTCACCTGCGCCCGCGGTTCGTCGGATCACTCGGCCACCTATGGCAAATATCTGATCGAGACGATGCTCGGCGTGCCGGTCGCCTCCGCGGCGCCGTCGGTCGCGTCGGTGTTCGAGGCGCCTGTCTCCACCACCCGCGCGCTGTGCATCGCGGTGTCGCAGAGCGGTCGCAGCCCGGACCTGCTCGCCACCGTCAAGGCGTACCAGCAGGCCGGCGCCCGCGTCGTCGCCTTCGTCAACGACGAGGAATCGCCGCTCGCCGAAATGGCCGACACCACGATCGGCCTGAAAGCGGGTCCGGAACGCTCGGTCGCCGCGACCAAGTCCTATATCACCGCGCTCGCCGCCTTTGCCGCGCTGGTCGCCGAATGGGCGCAGGACGAGGCACTCGCCACCGCGCTCACCGGCCTCCCCGAGCAGCTGGAAAAGGCGCGCGATTTCAACTGGTCACCGGTCGTTGATACGCTGCGCGACGCGACCAACCTGTTCGTGATCGGCCGCGGCTACAGCTTCGCCGTCGCGCAGGAAGCGGCGCTCAAGTTCAAGGAAACCTGTAGTCTGCATGCCGAGGCGTTCAGCGCCGCCGAAGTGCGCCACGGCCCGATGGCGATCGTCGGCGACGGCTTCCCGGTGCTCGCCTTCGCGACCTCGGACACCGCCGGCGACAGCGTCCGCGAGGCCTCGGCCGAGTTCGCCGAGCGCGGCGCGCGCGTGTGCCTGGCCGATGCCAAGGCGGGTGACGCCTCGCCGCTGCCGGTGCTCGCCGGCCACCCGGCGGTGGAGCCGATCCTGATGGTCCAGAGCTTCTACCCGATGGTCAACGCACTTTCGCTAGCGCGCGGCAACAACCCCGACGCCCCGCTGTATCTCCGCAAGGTGACCGAGACTCGATGAGCAGCTTCCGTTTCGTCAACGGCCACATCGTCACCGCTGCCGGCACGCTGCCGGAAGCGGTGATCCAGGTCGACCAGGGCCGCATCGTCTCTATTTCCGCCGAGGGTAACGGCACGGACACGATCGACCTCGACGGCGGCTGGATCGTCCCCGGCTTCATCGACGTCCAGGTCAACGGCGGCGGCGGCGTGCTGTTCAACGACGCACCGACCGTCGAAGGCATCGCCGCGATCGGAGCGGCGCACGCCAAGTTCGGCACCGCCGCCTTCCTGCCGACGCTGATCAGCGACGTGCCCGAAGTGATCGCCAGGGCGCTCGATGCCACCGATGCCGCGATCGAGGCGGGCGTGCCCGGCGTTGTCGGCGTGCATATCGAAGGTCCGATCCTCAACAAGGCGCGCAAGGGCATCCACGATGCGGACAAGTTCCGCGGGCTGGACGCCGGCATGGTCGAGCTGCTCGGCCGCCCGCGCCGCGGCAAGGTGCTGGTGACGCTCGCGCCCGAGATGGTCGACCTCGCCGATGTCCGCCGCCTGGCCGATGCGGGCGTGCTGCTCGCGATTGGCCACAGTGACGCCACCTACGAGACCGCCCGCGCCGCCTTCGAGGCCGGCATGACCGGCGTTACCCACCTCTTCAACGCAATGTCGCCGCTGCTCCACCGCGCACCCGGCGTCGTCGGCGCGGCGCTGGAGAACCAGACCGCCTATTGCGGCATCATTCCCGACGGCTTCCACGTCCATGACGCCGCGCTGCGCATCGCGCTGGCGGCCCGGCCCTACGACCGCTTCCTGCTGGTCACCGATGCGATGCCGAACGTAGGATCGGACATGACCTCGTTCGACCTGCACGGCCAGCATATCCGCGTCGAAGGCGGGCGGCTGCTCGGCGTCGACGGCACGCTGGCGGGATCGACGCTCGATATGACCGGTGCGTTTCGCCACATGGTCACCCGCGTCGGCACCTCGCCCGAGGATGCCGCGATGATGGCCGCCACCAGCCCCGCCGCGTTCCTCGGCCTGTCGCACGAGCGCGGTGCACTCGCCCCCGGGCTGCGCGCCGACTGGGTGCAGATGACCCGCGACTTCCAGCCCGCCGGGTGCTGGATCGGCGCAACCCGCTTCCCCTGATCGCACGGAGACCCGCCCTGAGCACGATCGCGCCGCCCTCTTCCCATGACGACGCCTCGGCCGGGGCCCTTGCCATAGGCGCGCCGATGGCCGGCTGGCTGCTGCCGCTGGAGGAGGTTCCCGATCCCGTCTTCGCGCAGCGCATGCTGGGCGACGGCGTGGCGATCGATCCGACCGAGGGCTGCCTCTACGCGCCCTGCGACGGCGAAGTGACGGTGCTCCAGCCGACCGGCCATGCGATCACGCTGCGCGCCGGCGACGGTGTCGAGCTGCTGATGCATATCGGCATCGATACGGTGCAACTGGCCGGCGCCGGCTTCGATCCGCAGGTGAAAGTGGGCGATCAGGTGCGCAAGGGCGACGTGCTGATCCGCTTCGATCTCGATTCCGTCGTGTGCGGCGCGCCGTCGGTGGTCACGCCGGTGCTGCTGATCAGCCAGGACGGCCTCACGCTTTCGGCCAAGCGCGGTAGTGGCCTGGTCGCACCGGGCGAGCCGATCTTCACGATCGAGCGCGCCGGAGCGACTGCCGAGGCGGCCACCGACATCGTCGGCGAGACCGCGACCCGCACCGTGGTCGTGCCGCTGGCGCACGGCATCCATGCCCGGCCCGCCGCCAAGCTCCGCGAAGTGCTGGTCCCCTTCGCCGCCAAGGTGACGATCACCAAGGGCGAGCAGAGCGCCGACGCGCGCAGCCCCGTCCGCCTGATGACGCTGGGCATCAAGCTGGGCGACACGATCCGCATCACCGCCGAGGGCGGTCGCGCCGACGAAGCCGCGGCGACGCTCGCCGCGCTGATCGAGAGCGGCATGGGCGAGAAGGCCGATCCCGCATCGGCCCCAGCACCCGCCCCCGCCCCTGCGCCCGTTGCCGCCCCGGTTTCCGACGAGCCGGGCGTCCTCGCCGGCGTCACCGCCGCGCCGGGCCTGGCGATCGGCACCGCCCGCTTCTTCCGCCTGCCCGAGCTGACGATCGACCCGATCGGCAAGGGCGCCAGCCTGGAGCGCGCGCGGCTGGAGGACGGCATCGCGAAGGTGGTGCGAACGATCGAGGCCGATCTCAGCCACGCAGCCGGGCCGATGCGTTCGATCCTTTCGGCGCACCGTTCGATGCTCGACGATCCCGAACTGCTGGAAGCCGCCCGCGCCGCAGTGCTCGACGGCGCAAGCGCCGGCCAGGCCTGGCGCCAGGCGATCCGCCCGCAGGCGGCGCTGCTGCGCCAGAGCGGCGACGCGCATCTTTCCGAGCGCGCCGACGACATGGTCGATCTGGAGCGCCGCGTCGTCTCCGCGATCGAGGGCGTGCAGGATGCGCCCTTGGTCTTCCCGGCGGGCACGATCCTGCTGGCCGATGACCTGCTGCCCTCGCAGGTCACCGCCATCGACCCGGCGCAGGTCTGCGGCTTCGCAACCGTCCGCGGCGGCCCGACCTCGCACGTCGCCATTCTTGCCGCGAGCCTCGGCATCCCCGCCCTGGTCGCGATGGGATCGGCGCTGCGCACGGTGCAGGAGGGCGAGACACTGATCCTCGATGCCGGCGCGGGCACGCTGCGCGTCGGACCGAACGAGACCCAGCGCAGCGAGGCGCAGACCCGTGTCGACGCCCGCACGGCGGCGCTCGCCGCTGCCCGTGCCGCGGCGGGGGCCGAAGCCAGGCTCGCCGACGGCACACGCATCGAAGTGTTCGCCAATCTCGGCTCGGTCGGCGATGCCGAGCGCGCAGTGGCGGCGGGCGCCGAGGGCAGCGGGCTGCTGCGCACCGAATTCCTGTTCCTCGACCGCGAGACGCCCCCCAGCATCGCCGAGCAGACCGCCGAGTATCAGGCGATCGCCGACGCGCTGCAGGGCCGCCCGCTGATCGTCCGCTTGCTGGACATCGGCGGCGACAAGCCCGCGCCCTATCTTCCGATCGCGGCGGAGGAGAATCCGGCGCTCGGCCTGCGCGGCATCCGCGTCGGCCTCGCCCATCCCCAAGTGCTGGAGGATCAGCTGCGGGCGATCCTGGGCGTGCGGCCGATCGGCGTGGCTAAGATCATGCTGCCGATGATCGCCAGCGTCGGCGAGCTGCGCGCCGTCCGCGCCGTGCTCGATCGCCTGCGTGGCGAGCTCGGCATCGTCGAGAAGGTCGAGCTCGGCATCATGGTCGAGACGCCGGCCGCGGCCGCAACCGCCGACCTGCTTGCCGCCAAAGCCGATTTTCTGTCGATCGGCACCAACGACCTGACGCAATACACGCTCGCCATGGACCGCGGGAACCCGGCGGTGGCCAGCGGCATCGACGGGCTCCACCCGGCGGTGCTGCGCCTGATCGCCGATACCTGCCGGGGCGCCAGCGCAAAGGGCCGCTGGGTCGGCGTGTGCGGCGGACTTGCCTCCGATCCGCTGGCGGTGCCGATCCTGGTCGGCCTCGGCGTCACCGAGCTTTCCGCCACCGTCTCGGTGGTGCCGGAAGTGAAGGCGCTGCTTTCCACCCTCACGCTGGAGCGCGCCCGCGCCCATGCCGCTGCCGCGCTGGCCTGCGCCACCGCCGCCGATGTCCGCCGCCTTGCCCGGGAATTCACCGCATGAAGCAGATCCTCGAAACGCTCCAGCCGCTCGGCCGCGCGCTGATGCTGCCGATCGCGGTGCTGCCGGTGGCCGGCCTGCTGCTGCGGCTCGGCCAGCCCGACCTGCTCGACATCGCCTTCGTCAGCGCTGCCGGCGACGCGCTGTTCTCGCATCTCGGCCTGCTGTTCGCGATCGGCGTGGCGACCGGCTATGCCAAGGACGGCAATGGCGCGGCGGCGCTGGCCGGCATCGTCTGCTTCCTCGTCTCGACCGAGGCGGGCAAGAGCCTGCTCGCGGTGCCCGACACGGTCGGTGCGGGTCTCGACAAGGACCAGGCAGCGCTGGCGGTGGCGGCGTGGAAGGCCAAGGCGGTCGCGCGGCTCGACGTGCCGATCGGCATCGCCTCGGGCCTGATCGGCGGCGTCTTCTACAATCGCTTCTCGGCGATCAAGCTGCCGTCCTATCTCGCCTTTTTCGGTGGTCGGCGCTTCGTGCCGATCGTCAGCGGGCTGGCGGGCCTATTTATCGCCGTGATCGTCGGCGTCGGTTTCCCGCACATCAGCGCGGGCGTGGACGGACTGAGCCACGGTATTGCCGGTGCGGGCGCATTCGGCCTGTTCGCCTTCGGCGTGCTCAACCGCGTGCTGCTGGTGACCGGCCTGCACCACATCCTCAACAACGTGTTCTGGTTCGTCCAGGGGGATTACAACGGCGCGACGGGCGACCTGCGCCGCTTCTTCGCCGGCGATCCGAGTGCGGGCGCGTTCATGGCCGGCTTCTTCCCGGTCATGATGTTCGGCCTGCCCGCCGCCTGCCTCGCCATGTACCGCGCCGCGCTGCCGGAGCGCCGCAAGGCGGTGGGCGGCCTGCTGTTCAGCCTCGCGCTCACCTCGCTGCTGACCGGCGTGACCGAGCCGATCGAATACAGCTTCATGTTCCTCGCCCCCGCGCTCTACGTCGTCCATGCGGTGCTGACCGGCGTGGCGATGGTGGTGATGGACCTGCTGGGCGTGAAGCTGGGCTTCGGCTTCTCGGCCGGCCTGTTCGATTACGTCCTGAACTTCGGCAAGGCGACCAAGCCGCTGCTGCTGATCCCCGTCGGGCTGGTCTATTTCGCGCTCTATTACGGCATCTTCGCCTGGGCGATCCGCCGCTTCGATCTCAAGACCCCCGGCCGCGAAGCAGAGGCCTCCGTGGCTGCGGAAGCCGTTGGCGGCACCGCGCCGTCCAGCCGCGGCGAGGCGTTCGCCCGTGCGCTTGGCGGCTCGGCCAATCTGGTCGAGATCGGCGCCTGCACCACCCGCCTGCGGCTGATCGTCGCAGACCAGAGCGTGGTCGACGATGCCGCGCTCAAGGCGCTGGGCGCCCACGGAATCCTGCGCCCCTCGGAGCGCGCGCTGCAGGTGGTGCTCGGCCCGATCGCCGATGTGGTGGCGGTCGAGATCCGCGATGCGACCGCGCGCGGCGGCGTGACGGCACCCGCCGCACCGGCCGCCGCTCCGGCCAGCACGCCGGTGGTGGCGCTCCAGCCGGCGGCGCTGGTAGCGCTGGGCGGCGCGGCGAACGTCCGCGCGGTGAGCGCGCACGACAACCGCCTGCGCGTCGAACTCGGCAACCCGGCCGAGGTGGATGGCGACGCGCTGCTGGCACTCGGCCTGCGCGGGCTCGCCCGCCCCTCGGCCACGGTGCTCCACCTGCTGGGCGACGACGCGGTCCTCGCCAAGCTGCGCGGCTGATCCCGGGCGCGGCCGGGCGCCGCGCCCCTAGAGCATTTTCAAGTTGACCGTTTACGGTCAACGACTCGGAAAATGCGCCAATCGAAGACCTAGAGCGTCTTCGCCGAAGGTGAAAACGCTCTAGCCTGCCCGCTGATAGATTTCGATCAGCATCCCCTCGCCGTCGCGGATAAAGGCATACAGCTCCCCGCCGCTGCCGGGCACCTCGGCCGGCGGGGAGACGATCTCCACGCCCTTCGCCTCCAGATTGGCGATCATCGCCGCCATGTCCGCGACACCGATCGCGAAGTGGTTGATCCCGCCCAGCCGCAAATTGCCCATGCGCTCGCGCCGCTCCGGCAAGGGCAGAGCTGCCCCTTCCACCTGCAGCAACTCCAGTCGGAGCCCGTCCCGCCCCACGAACGCCGCCGTCGCACCGGGAAAGGCGAAGCGGTGCAGCACCCGGAAGCCGAGCTTCTCGACATACCAGTCCACGCTCGCTTCGAGGCCCTGCACCACCACGCCGACATGATCGATGCCTTGAATCAGCGGTGTCGTCATCGCGTCCAATCTCCTGTCTGCACGACGACGGATCTGCGCTGTTTGCCGGACTTTGATAATCCACCAGGAAGCGAATAGACTGATCGCCATGGCGAACAATCTCGACAGGCTGCGGCTGGACGACCTCACGATCTTCCTCGCGGTGCTGGAAGGCGGCGGCTTTCGGGCGGCCGCCAAGCGGCTCGGCCTGTCCCCGGCGAGCGTCAGCGAGAAGATCGCCCAGCTAGAGGCACAGATCGGCGCGCCGCTGCTGGTCCGCACCACCCGCAGCGTGACCGCCACCGATGCGGGTGCGGCACTCGCCACGCGCCTCTCTCCCTTGCTGGCGGAGGCCCGCGCCGCGCTGCAGGACGTCGCCGCCGCCGACAGTGCGATACGCGGGCAGCTGCGGCTCAACGTCACCGGCGCGGTGATGGTCGACATGCTGCCGCCGCTGCTCGATCGCTTCCTCCAGCTGCACCCGCAGGTGCGGGTGGAGATCGTCGTCGAGGATCGCCTGGTCGACATCGTCGCCGCGGGTTGCGACGCGGGCATCCGCTATGGCGAGCATCTCGCGCAGGACATGATCGCGGTGCCGATCGGCCTGCCCTACCAGCGCATCGCCTATGCCGCCGCACCGGCCTATCTCGCCGAGCGCGGGATCCCAACCCATCCGCGCGACCTGCTGGCGCACGACGCGATCCGACTACGTTTCTCCAGCGGCGCAATGGTGCCGTGGGAGTTCGAGCGCGGCGAGGAGACGGTGAGACTCGATCCGCCGGGCAGGCTCGTCATCGGCGTGGATGCGGCGCCTGCGGCCATCGGGCTGGCGGGCAGCGGCCGGGGCGTCATCGCGACCTTCGAGAACTGGCTCGATCCGCAGTTCCGCGCGGGCGCGCTGGTGCCGGTGCTGCCTGAATGGTGGCCGTGCTTCGACGGGCCGCGGCTCTATTTCTCCAGCCGGCTGATGACCGCGCCGCTCCGCGCCTTTGTAGACCTCGTCGCGGCGGAACGCGCGGCCCGCTGATCAGGCGGAGCGGCGCTCGCCGTCTGCGGTTTCGGACGCGTCAGCATCGAGCAACCCCGCCATCGCCTGATCGGGATCGTCGAACACGCGGAGATAGGGCTGGGTCATCACCCGCAGCACCTGCATCCGTTGCAAGGCGCTGGCGGTCACCACTGCGATGCGCGAGGCCTTTGGAAAGTCGCGAAAACTGCGCGCGAAGGAATCGAGCGTGTCGCGCGGCTGCACGGCGCTTTTGCGCATGTCCATGCGCAGCAGATAACCCGGCTTCAGCCCTTGGGCGAGAAACTGCTGCAGGCACTGGCGCGCATAGTCCGGGACCTGATCGGCCAGGAGGATGCGGTGCCAGGCGATGTCGAGCAGGCTGTGCTCGGGCTGGAAGCGGATCGTGTACATGGCCGCCGACTATGCAGCAGATGGTTTTGCAAAGGCTTAACCGGTGACAGGCTCTGGCGAGACGGAGAAGGGCGGAACCTGCCGCCGAGGTTGGTCGCAACCGACCGAAGTTGAGGAGGTTTAGGCCTGCGCGGGTGTGAGCGGGTCTGTCGATGGACGATCGGCTAGTAGCGAAGTTCACGAAGTTGCGGCTCGTGGCAATTCGGCGCGTGCCGCCCGCGGAGACTGGCCGAGGTCGCCAAGCGCATCACCTCGCGCGCAGGAAAGCGTTCCAGCAGAGTCAAATAGCGGCCGCCGCCAAGCGGCGACGCCCGAACATATAGCGAACATCATCGAGGCCGCAAGACGGCCGCTGCACTATTCAGCGGTACGGCCGATGACCGTCGCGGACGGCTGGAATTGGTGGTGGGTTCAACGGGTGGTCGCAACGCCTTCGGCGAACTTCTCAGCTGGCGTCTGGTACATCAAGGTCTTTCTGGGCCGCTCGTTAAGCTGCCTCGCGATGGTGTCGAGCTGGGCCTGGCTGAAGGCCGATAGATCGATACCGTGGGGCAGATACTGGCGCAGCAGGCGGTTGGTGTTTTCGTTGGTGCCGCGCTGCCACGGGCTTTGGGGATCGCAGAAATAGACGTCGACGTCCGTCGCCAGGGTGAAGCGCCGATGATCGGCAAGCTCCTTGCCGCGATCCCAGGTCAGCGACCGGTAGAGTTCGCGAGGCAACTTGTGGGCCTGCCGGATCTGGGCCGAGACGACGGTGGCGGTTTCCTTGTTCGCGACCTTGGCCAGGATCACGTAGCGCGACTGGCGTTCGAACAGCGTCGCAACATGGCTGTTCCGCGCGCCCGAAATGAGATCGCCCTCCCAATGTCCGGGCACGGCGCGATCCTCGACCGATGCGGGTCTTTCGCTGATCGAGATCGCATCCTTGATCCGGCCAAGCCCGTCGCGTTTCAGGCTGGCATGGCGCGAGCGCCGGATCGTGCGCTTTGCCCGCAGATGCTCGAGAAGCTCCTTCTTCAGCACGCCGCGCGCCTGGATATACAAGCTCTTGTAGATGGTCTCGTGTGACACCCGATGCCGCTCTTCGTCCGGAAAGCTGCGCCTGAGCCAGCCTGCGATCTTTTCCGGCGACCATTTGCGCCGCAGTTTAGCAGATACTGTTCGCCGCAAGGCGGGCTGGCAAGCCAGCTTGCAGGGTTTGGGGCGTCGACCACGCTCCCAGGCAGCCTGATCCGACACCGTTGCGCGATAGGCGTCCCGCCCGCCATTGCGACCGATCTCCCGGCTGATCGTCGAAGGCGCGCGCCCGAGCTGGACCGCCAGCGCCCGCATCGAACGACCGGCAACCAGACCCCGCGAAATCTCCTCCCGCTCCGCCGCGGTCAACGCCCGCACCGAGCGCCTGCGCTCTGCCGGCCGTATCCCGCCCGACGGCGACAGCACCGAGAAGATCGACGACGACTGCCGGTCGAAGCGACGACCGATCGAGCTCATCGACTCGCCACGTTGCCACCGGTCCCAGATCTCAGCCCGCTGTGCTGCCGAGTAATAGATCCGCTGCCGCTGTTTCATCGCTCACACACCTTTCTCACCTTGAGAATGATGCGTTGCGACCACCCATTGAACCCACCGTGGAAAGCGGCCGTTCCGTCTACCTCACAACCGGTTGTCTGGATCCCAATCTCGCAGGCCAGGTGTTACTGGAAGCCCAAGGCTCTGGTCATCAAGCCACGAAATGGCGCGGCAATCCATGTTTCTCGCAGCAAGTAGCTCTGAGTGGGCCAGCATCATACCGAGCAAAAGCGCCTGAACTTCGTCAACACCTCCAGCTCTCTTGCTCCTCGCGCCCTCCGGCCAATCTATTTGAACCTTACAAAAGAAGCTGCCCGCATCCTCCTCAGGTCTGTAAAAGCGACATTCTGTCGGTTGGCCGTCGATCTTGAATACTCGACGGGCGATTACATCATCAGTCATGCTGCGCCTCCGTCCGATGTGCTAGAGGGGCTCGGGCACGTCCGCAACTGGGCGTAACCTGACTCACCGCCCGGTTGCGAGACGCTCCGATCAAGCCGGGCAATCCGCCTTCCCTGCCGCGCGCGCCGCGGCGAGCGCCTGGAGGATGCGGATCGTCTGGTGTTCGGCCTGGGCCTTGAGGTGCCGCGGGGCCGAGCCCCAGAGATCGGGGTGATATTGCTTGAGCAGCGCCCGCCCCTTGGCCTCGACCTCCGCCCGGCTCGCATCCCGCGCGACTTCGAGGACGACCCACCAGGCATCTTCCACCACGACGGGCGGCGGGGCGGCGGCTTCCGCACGCTCCGACGTCTGCCGCTCCGCCTCGCGCCAGCCGAGCCGCGCCTTGCCCTCGCGCTCCAGCCGCAGCCGGTCGGCGGCGAAGATCCCCGCGACCGCGATCGTCACGCTGCCTCCGGCGACGAACAACAGCGAGGCGAATTGCAGGCTCTGCCAGGGCAGCCCGGCGAGCCCGTGCGCCTGCAGCTCGCCATAGATTGCCGCGCAGACGATCCGCAGCGCGACATAGCCGGCGCTGATCGCCATCACCCAGCGCGCGCTATAGCCGATCGCGTTGAGCATCGCCTGCTTGACCCCCGAGGCGAGCGGCCGGCGCAGGCACAGCAGCAGCGCGCCGCCCATCGCGCCGATGCAGCCGGGCAGCACCCAGGCCTTGCCGAGATTGTAGAAGGCCGCGGTCGCGCCGAGCCAGCCGACCGCCCACCACAGGAACAGCCCCCACAGCGCATTGCCGCGCGCAAAGTCATGCGCGCCAAAGGCACGCCCGACGCGCTCGCCGACCAGCCACCCGATGAGTAGATTCATGCCGTCCCCCTGGAGGGGAAGCCGTATCGGGCCTCCACCAACCAGGCGTGAACGACCATGGTTAACGGCGCGGTGAAACGCTCAGGCTCTGCCCCGATCGCCCCACCCCGATCCGCTCAGCGCGGGGTGAGGGTAACCTTACCGAGCAGCCCCGATGCTTGCCCCGCCGGTGCCTGGACGATCAGCTCGACGGTGCGCTGGCCGCTTCCCGCCGGGAAGGCAGCCTCCAGCGGTGCCGGCGCGGCATCAGTCTTCTCGGCGAGCTTCTTGCCGTCGACCCACAATTCCGCACGCCCGCCGACGCTGGCGAAGCGCAGCGTGCCGCCGCCCGCCGCGATCCGTTTCCACGGCGTGAGGCGGTTGTTGTAGACGCGCCAGCCCGGCTGCGGCTCGGCCGGGGTGGGCATCGCGCTGCGCAGGAAGGCCCAGCTGTTGTTGTCCGGCACCAGGCCTGGCTTGGGCTTGTCCGCCGTCTGCCCCGAGCGCCGCCAATCCCCCAGCACCATCAGCGGCGGGGTGACGCCGACCTGCGGGCGCGGGGCGATGTCCGCGCGGTCGATGGTCAGCAGCGCGGGCTTGAGCCCCTCGGCGCTCGCCTTGACGGTGATCTTGCCGCGGCCGGTGCCCGCCTGCACCAGGATCTGCGCGAGGCCGTTGAACAGCGAGCGGGCATTGCCCTTCTCCGGCTCGTGGCTGTTCGGGTCGCCATTGCCGACGCCGATGATGCTCGCGCCATCGAGCTTGAAGTTGGTCATCAGATTGGCGGTCGGCACGTGGCGGCCCTTGGCGTCCACCGCATCGATGGTGATCGGCTGCACGTCCTCGTCGTCGCCCGCCATTACCGTGCGTGCGGGCGTGAGCCGCAGCGCCACCGGCGTGCCGGCGGTCTCGTGCACCATTTGCGCGACGACCTTGCCGCCGCGCATCGCCTGCGCCTCCAGCCGGCCGGGCGCATAGGGCACCTGCCATTCATTGCCCTGCAGCCGATCGACCTTCTGCGTGCCTACGACCTTGCCGTTGAGCAGCAGCGTCACGCTCTCGGCATTGGAGGCAACGAAGACCTTGATATTCTGGCCTTCCTTGCCCGGCCAGGTCCAGTGCGGCGCCAGCCACACCACCGGGGCGTCGTCGATCCAGGCGGCGCTGTGGATGCCGAAGGCGGTCTTGGGGAAGCCGCACAGGTCCAGGATGCCGAAGAAGCTGGATGCGGTAGGCCATTCATAGGGCGTCGGCTCGCCATGATAGTCGAAACCGGTCCACACGAAGCCGCCGGCGATGAACTCGCGCGCGGCGATCAGCTGCCAAGCCTTGCGGTGCGTGTTGCCCCAGGGTGCAGCCTCGTCGTCGTACGAGGTGATGACGTGCTTGGCGGGATCGCTGGCAAAGGCGCCGCGCGTCTCGTAGGCGCTGGTGTCCTCGGAGCTGGTGCTGGGCCGCGTCGGGTTCAGCGCGTGCCACTTGTCGTACTCGCCCTGATAATAGTTGAACCCCATCACATCGACGACCGAGGAGACGTTCTGCGGATTGTAGAACGACCCGTTCATCGCCGAGGTGACCGGGCGGCTGTCGTCGAGCTTCCGCACCGCGGCTTCCATCCGGCGGACCATCTCGATGCCCGCCTCGGTGCCCTGCATCGGCTCTTCGTTGAACACCGACCAGAGGATCACGCTGGGATGGTTGCGGTCGCGGCGCACCATCCAGCTGAGCTGGGCGAGATAATCGGGGGCCGGGTTGAAGTGGCGGTTCTCGTCCATGACGAGGAAGCCCATCCGGTCGCACCAGTCGAGCAGCTCGGCGGTGGGCGCATTGTGCGACATGCGGATCGCGTTGCAGCCCATCGCCTTGAGCCGCTCGAGCCGCCAGCCAAGCAGCGCATCATACTGCGCCACGCCGGTGCCGGCATGGTCCTGGTGGATGCACACGCCCTTCAGCTTGACGGGCTTTTCGTTGACGAACAACCCCTTGTCGGCATCGAACCGCACGGTGCGGAAGCCGATTGGCGTGCGGCGCTCGTCGATCAGCTTGCCGTCGCGCAGCAGGCGGGTGTGGACGGTGTAGAGCGTCGGGGTCTCGACCGACCAGAGCTTAGGGCTGCCCAAGCTCAGCGTCATCGACAGCTCGGCGCGGTCGAGCACCGGCACGCTGCCCGCGGTGGTGGCGAAGGCGACGCGCTTGCCGCTGGGATCGAGCAGCTCGGCCTCGACCGCAACCGCCACCGGCGCGCGCTCGATATTGCCCGCGGTCACCGTCACCGGCACGTTCCAGCCGGCCTTCGTCTTACGCGGATCGCAATGTACCCCGTCGGTGACGATCGACACCGGCCCGCGGCGCACCAGCCAGGCATGGCGGTAGAGGCCCGCACCTTCGTACCACCAGCCTTCCATCGCCTCGGCATCGACGCGGATGGCGATGACATTGTCCTCGTCGCCGAAGCGCGCGAACGGCGTCATGTCGATGAGGATGCTGGCATAGCCCGACCAGCTGTGCGCGACGACGCTGCCGTTCACCCACACCGTGGCATTGGTGGCGACGCCGTCGAGATGCAGTTCGATCGTCTTGCCGTGATCGGCCGGATCGAGCGTCAGGCGGCGGCGGTACCAGCCGATGCCACGCTTGCGATAGCCTTGCGAAACGTTGGCGGTCTTCTCGAACGGCTGGAACGAGGCCCAGTCGTGCGGCAGGCGGACTTCGGCCCATTCGCTGTCGTCGAAATCGCGCGCGGCGGCGCCGCGGGCATTGCCGGCCTTCACGCTGCCATAGGTATCGTCATGGTCCTTGAGCGGCGCCGGCAGCACGTCGCCCTCATGGAAGCGCCAGCCGCGCTCGATGCGCGTGCGGGTGGGGTCGCCGTCGGGCAGGCGCGGCATCAATACGGTCTTGGGCGCAGGCATTGGGAAGGCATCGCTGTCCACCGCCCGCGCGGCCGCCTCGGCCTCGGGCAGCCCCAACGAGGCAAGCGCCCCCAACCCCGCGCTGCCGAGCAGCAACTGGCGACGATCCATGCAGCAATCTCCAAAAATCAGCAGGCAGGCGGGCGGCTCAGACGTCGCTGAGTTCCGCCACGAAATCATAGGCATCGCCCCGGTAATAGGAGCGGGTCACTTCGGCCGGGCGGCCATCGCGCAGGAAGGCGCGGCGCTCGATCAGCAGGCCGGCATGGCCGGGATCGACACCGAGCATCTTGGCATGCTCGCCGAGGAACGGCACCGCGCGCAGCCGCTGGAGCGCGCGCACCGGGCGGTTTCCGGCGGCTTCGAGCGCGGTGTAGAGCGAGTCCCCCACCGCATCGACCGAGGGCAGGCAGTAGCCGGCGATGGTCGAGAATTCGAGCGCCATCGGCTCGCCGTCGGCGAAGCGGATGCGCGAGAAGCGCAGCACCGCCGCCCCCGGCGACAGGCCCAGCGCCATCGCCTCCTCGGGCGTGACCTGACCGGTGGAGCGCGCAATCCAATTGCTGCTGGCGGCGCGGCCGCGCGCGGCCATGTCCTCGGTGAAGGAGGAAAGCTTGGAGAAGCTCTTCTCGACGCGCTCGGCGACGAAGGTGCCGGCGCCGCGGCGGCGGGTGAGCAGCCCTTCCTCGACCAGACCACCGATCGCCTTGCGCACGGTGATGCGCGACACGTCATATTCCACGGCGAGGTCGCGCTCCGGCGGAATCGCGTCGCCCTGGGCGAGAATCTTGCCGCTGATCGCCTCACGGATCAGTTGTTGCAGCTGCAGATAGAGCGGCGAAGGGTTGCCTTCGCGAAACCGGCCGATCTGGTCCGAAAACGTCATCATCTCTCCCCCTTGCCCGACACCGTTGCCAAGCCCCGACAACCGTATCTACGGCAGGTTTCCCGCAGCGCGTACACGCGTTCCTACGGACTTACATTGGTACGATGATACCAACAGCCTCAACGGTAGAGGTCAAGAGGCTAAATGCAAAGAACTATGTCCGTGCACGCAAGCCTGTTGCCCGATAGGATCTAAATTGGTTACACCCTTGCTCCGGCCCCGCTCGGTGGCCGCGACAATAGGGGAGTTTCCGATGCGCGCGTTCCTGAAAACGGCAAGGCATTCCGGCTGGGCGGCACTGCTGCTGTCCTCGACCGCTTTCGCCCAGACCGTGCCGCCGCTCACCCCCCTGCCCGCCAGCCTGACGCTGGGCAAGGGCAGCTTCACCGTGGCGAACGGCACCGCCATCGCCGTACCCGCCGGCGACACCGCCGCCGTGGCCGCCGCCAAGCTCCTCGCCGCCCATGTGAAGGTAGAGCGCGGCCTCACGCTGGGCGCGACCGGCACCAGCGGCGCGATCCGCTTCGAGCGCGATACCGCGATCCAGGGCGCCGAAGCCTATCGCATGACGGTCGACGCCAAGGGCGTGCGCATCGCCGCCTCGGGCGATCGCGGGCTGCTTTACGGCGCGATGACGCTCGCCCAGCTGCTCAGCCCCGATCACGGCTTCGGCAAGCCGGTGAAGCTGCCGGCGCTGAACGTCGAGGACGCGCCGCGCTTCGGTTGGCGCGGGCTGATGCTCGACATCACCCGCCACTTCCAGCCGATCGAGTTCGTCTACGGCGTGGTCGACCAGATGGCATCGGTGAAGCTCAACACGCTCCATCTCCACCTCACCGACGACCAGGGATGGCGTTTCGAGGTGAAGCGCTACCCCAAGCTTACCGAAATCGGCGGCTGGCGCACCCCGCCGAGCACCGGCGGCGCGCCCGGCCCCAAGGTCGGCGGCTTCTACACCCAGGAGCAGCTCAAGGCGCTGGTCACCTATGCCGCCGAACGCGGCGTGACCATCGTCCCCGAGATCGACCTGCCCGGCCACGCCCAGGCGCTGGTCGCCGCCTACCCGGAACTCGGCATCTTCGGCGACCATACCGAAGTGTCGCACGACTGGGGCGTGAACCCATATCTCTTCAACCCTGGCCCCAAGGGCATCGCCTTCGTCAAGGAAGTGCTCGACGAGCTGATGGCGGTGTTCCCGGGCACCTATATCCACCTCGGCGGCGACGAGGCGGTGAAGGACCAGTGGGAGCGCTCGCCCGAGGTTCAGGCGCAGATCAAGGCGCTCGGACTCAAGGACGAGAACGGGCTGCAGAGCTGGATGATCGAGCAGTTCGGCGCCTATCTCGAGCAGCATGGCCGCCGCCTGATCGGCTGGGACGAGATCCTCGAGGGCGGGCTGCCGAAGTCGGCCTCGGTGATGTCGTGGCGCGGCGAGAAGGGCGCGGTGGAAGCGGCCAATGCCGGGCATGACGTGGTGCTTTCGCCCGCGCCGACGCTCTACCTCGACAGCCTGCAGAGCGACCGCAGCGACGAGCCGCCGGGCCGCCTGTCGATCCAGACGCTGGCCGATGTCTACAAGTACGAGCCGATGCCCGCCGGTATCGACGCTGCCAAGGCGAGCCACGTGCTCGGCGCGCAGGGCAATGCGTGGAGCGAGTATCTGATCACGCCGTACCAGGTGCAGCACGTGCTGTTCCCGCGCGCGGCGGCGATCGCCGAGATCACCTGGTCGGGCAAGGACAAGCGCGACTTCACCGGCTTCGTTACGCGCCTCCAGCCGCAGATGGCGCGCTGGCGCCGATCGGGCATGGAAGTCGCCGACAGCGCCTTTGCGGTCGACTACAAGCTGCAGGGCACCCGCGGCGAGGCGCTGCGGGCGAACCAGGCCAAGGTGGCGCTGACCAGCCAGACCGGCTTCGGCACGATCCGCTATACGCTCGACGGCAAGCAGCCCACGGCGAAGTCGCCGGTCTACAAGGCGCCGCTGACGCTCAAGCCCGGCACGACGATCACCGCCGCCGCCTTCGACGCTGCAGGCCTGGCCACCGCAACCCCGCGCGCCTTCGACACCAGCCGCACCGCGCTGCTCACACGCACCAGCTCGGACATGGTGGCCTGCCCGAAGGGCGCCTTGGGCCTGCGCGTGCCGCTCAATGCCGAGGCGCAGGAGAATGCGCCGGTGTTCAACGTCAACCTGTTCGACACCTGCACGGCATACCCGGCCGCGCCGCTGGACGTTGCGACCGGCTTCACCGTCGATGTCGCCCGCACGCCGCGCAACTACGGCCTGGCGCACGACTTCAACAAGGTGCGGGCGCATTACAACGTCAGCACGTACGGCGAGCTGATCGTCCGCGCGCGCTGCATCGCCGCCGCCAAGGATCCGACGATCAAGCCGATCGTCGTCGGCACCTTCCCGCTCCCCGATCCGGCCAAGGCACCGCAGCAGTTCCGCTTCTCCGGCACACTGCCCAAGCTGAGCGGCGACGAGGATCTGTGCTTCCAGTTCACGTCCCCGCTCAGTGACCCGTTCTACACGGTCGAGAAGGTGGTGCTGACGGAGGCGTCGAAGTGAAGTCGCGCGCGCTCGCACTCCTTCCCCTGCTCGCGCTGGTCACGCCCGCCTGGGCCGATCCGCGGCAGTCGGTCTCGCTCGACGGCGCCTGGCAGGTCCGCATCGACCCCAGCGACGCCGAGGCGGCCAAGGCGCATCCGAAGGAAGCCGCCTGGTTCCCCGCCAAGGTCCCCGGCAGCGTCCAGCAGGACCTGATCGCGGCGAAGCGCGTGCCCGATCCGTACAAGGGCATCAACGAGGCGCCGATCCAATGGGCGGGCCTCACCCGCTGGCAGTTCCGCCGCACGCTGAATGTCACGCCCGAAATGCTGGCGCGTGACCATCTCGAGCTGGTGTTCGACGGGCTCGACACCTTCGCCACGGTGACGCTCAACGGACAGAAGTTGGTAGAGACCGTCAACGCCCATCGCCGCTGGCGGGTGGACGCCAAGCAGGCGCTCAAGGCGGGGGCAAACGAGCTGGTCGTCACCATCGCTTCCCCGATCAAGACGCTGCAGCCGATGGTACTGGCGGAGAAATTCCCGCTCCCCGGCGAATATGATTCCGCGTTCGGCGACGAGCCCAAGGGCAAGCAGACCTCGCCCTATATCCGCAAGCCCAAATATGATTACAGCTGGGACTGGGCGCCGCGGCTGGTCAAGATCGGTCTGTGGCGGCCGGTCCGGCTGGAAGCCTGGGACGATGCCCGCATCGACGGCTTTCGCGTCGACCAGGAAGCGCTGAACCCCGCCGAGGCGCGGCTGGTGGCACGGTGGAAGCTGCTCGGCGACCGCGCGCGCGCCGTCACCGTCCGCACCCGCATCACCGGCCCCGATGGCCAGACCGTCGAAGCGGCCCGCACGCTCACCCTCGGCGCGGGCGAGAATGCGGTCAGCGTGCCGCTCACCCTGCCCAAGCCGCAGCTCTGGTGGCCGGCGGGCTATGGCGCGCAGCCGCTCTACAAGGTCGAGGCGACGCTGGAGGAAGACGGTGCGGTCAGCGACCGCGTGTCGCAGCGCATCGGCCTGCGCACCGTCGAGCTGATCACCCAGGGCGGCGGCTTCGGCTTCCGCGTCAACGGGCTGCGCATCTTCGCCAAGGGCGCGAACCTGATCCCGTTCGACATGTTCCCCAACAACGTGTCCGAAGCGCGCATGCGCCGCATGCTCACCGATGCGCGCGACACCAACATGAACATGATCCGCGTCTGGGGCGGCGGATACTATCTCGACGACGCCTTCTACGCCGCCGCCGACGAGCTCGGCTTGATGGTGTGGCAGGACTTCATGTTCGGCGGCTCGATCACCCCGCCCGACGCGGCGTTCCGCGAGAATGTCCGCATCGAGGCGGAGCAGCAGGTCGCCCGGCTCCAGCCGCATCCGTCGATCGTCGGCTGGAACGGCGGCAACGAGATCCTGTCCGGCTGGGAAAACTGGTCCGATCGCAAGGCGTTCAAGAAGGCCATCGGCGCCGATGAGCAGGAGCGGATCGGCGCGGGCATGGCCGTGCTGTTCGATCGCACGCTGCGCGACGCGGTGCTGAAGGAAGCCCCCGGCACCACCTATTGGCCCGGTTCGCCCTCGAACGACTATACCGGCCCGGTCGATACCGACGCCACCGGCGACCGCCATTTCTGGGACGTCTGGTCGGGCTCCAAGCCGGTCGAGAATTATCTCAGCGGCTGCGCGCGGTTCATGTCGGAATATGGCTTCCAGGCGATGCCGAACCTGTCGACGATCCGCGGCTTCGCGGGCAACGGCCCGCTGGCGATCGACAGCCCGGTGCTCAAAGCGCACCAGAAGTTCCTGGCGGGCGAAGGCAATAGCCGCCTCCATCTCTATCTCGACCAGCGGCTGCGCAAGCCCGTCGACTTCGCCGATCTCGTCTACCTGACCCAGGTGAACCAGATGCAGGCGATCGGCATGGCCGCGCGCCACCACCGGGCCTGCGCGCCGATCACCATGGGCTCGCTCTACTGGCAGCTCAACGACGCCTGGCCGGCGATCAGCTGGGCGAGCATCGACTATGACGGCCAGTGGAAGCTGCTCCAGTACGAGGCGCGCCGGATGTTCGCGCCCCAGGCGATCGTCGCCGAGCACAAGGACGGCGCGACGCGGATCGTCGCCGTGTCCGACGCGACCAAGCTGATTGCTGCCGAATGGCGCGTGCGCGGTTTCACCATGGACGGCAAGCCGCTGGGCGCCAAAGCCGAGAAGTTCGACCTCTCCCCCGGCGCGCTCGAACTCGCCAATATCGCTGATGCCGACCTGTTCGGCAGCGCGGCGCCAGCCCAAAGCTATGCCGTCGCCGAGCTGTGGATCGACGGCAAGCCGGTCTCGCGCGCCATCCTGGAACGGTTCCTGCCCAAGGACATGGCCTATCCCGCCCCGCGCCTGTCGGTCCGCTGGCAGGGCAAGCAGGTGACCGTCACCGCCGGCGCCCTCGCCCGCGCGGTGATGCTCGACTTCGGCGCCACCGTCGCGCAGCCGAGCGACAACGGCTTCGATCTGCTGCCCGGCGAAAGCCGCACCCTCACCGTCACCTCCGAGGCTAGCGCCGCTGCGCTCGCCCGCGCCCTGACCCTTCGTACGCTGGGACCCCGTTGATGCCCCTTCTCCCCCTGCTTCTCCTCGCCGGCGATCCCGATCCGGTCGCCGCCGCGATCGCCAAGATGACGATCGAGCAGAAGGCCGCGCAGCTCCAGAGCACCGCGCCCGCCGACCCGGTGATCGGCCTGCCCGCCTATGACTGGTGGAACGAGGGCCTGCACGGCCTCGCCCGCGACGGCTATGCCACCGTGTTCCCGCAGGCGATCGGCCTCGCCGCGACCTGGGACGTGCCGCTGCTCCACAAGGTGGGCGACACCGTCGCCACCGAGGCGCGCGCCAAGTTCAACGCGAAGCCGGTGACCGCCGACCGCAAGATCTACGAGGGGCTGACGATCTGGTCGCCCAACATCAACATCTTCCGCGATCCGCGCTGGGGCCGCGGCCAGGAAACCTATGGCGAGGATCCCTTCCTCACCGGCCATCTCGCGATCGGCTTCATCCAGGGCCTGCAGGGTCCGGACCCGGCACACCCCAAGGTGCTCGCCACGCCCAAGCATTTCGCGGTGCACAGCGGTCCCGAAGCCGGGCGCGACGGCTTCGACGTCGATCCCAGCCCGCAGGACCTGGAATCGACCTACACCCCCGCCTTCCGCCTCGCCATCACCGAGGGCAAGGCGCAATCGCTGATGTGCGCGTACAACTCGATCCACGGCACCCCGGCCTGCGCCGCGGGCGAGCTGCTCAATGACAAGCTGCGCAAGGACTGGGGCTTTACTGGCCTCACCGTCTCGGACTGCGACGCGGTGGCGAACATCCACAGCTTCCACCATTACAGCTTGGATGCAGCGGAAGCCGCTGCGGTCGCGATCAAGGGCGGGAACGACCTGAATTGCGGCAACACCTATGCGGCGCTGCCCGAGGCGGTGAAGCGCGGGCTGGTGAGTGAGGCGGAAGTGGACGTAGCGCTGAAGCGCGCGCTCGACGCCCGCCGCGCGCTGGGCATCGCGTTCGGCGGCGCCAATCCGTGGGGCAAGATCAAGCCCAGCGAACTCGGCACCCCCGCGCGCCGCGCGCTGGCGCTGGAAGCCGCGCGCAAGGCGATCGTGCTGCTCAAGAATGACGGCGACCGCCTGCCGCTCACACCTGGCGGACGCATCGCGGTAATCGGCGCCAATGCCGACGATCTCGGCGTGCTGGAGGGCAATTATCACGGCACCGCCAAGGATCCGGTGACCCCGCTCGACGGCATCCGCCGCCAATTCGGCGCCGATCGCGTCGTATATGCGCAAGGCTCGCAGCTGGCCGAGGCGGGCGCGGTGATCATGCCCGAAACCGCCTTCCGCGCCGACGGCAAGCCGGGGCTGAAGGCCGAGTATTTCGCCTCGCCCACGGTGAGCGGCACGCCTCTCGCCACCCGGCGGGACCGACGCATCGACTTCAACTATACCCGCGCAGCACCGCTGCCGGGGTTGAACCCCACCGGCTTTGCGGTGCGCTGGAGCGGCGAGTTTACGCCCCCAGGCGCGGGCGAGTATGAGCTTGCGGTCGACATCCCCGCCTGCTGGAAGGATTGCACCACGCACGACGCGGTACGGCTGTGGGTGGATGGCAAGCTCCTCCACGACGGCCCGCTCGGCAAGGCGCGCGTGGCGGTGAAGCTCGCCAGCGACGGCCGCCCCGTGCCGTTCCGCATGGAGATCGACCATCGCAGCGAGGATGGCGGGGTCCGCCTGATGTGGCAGCCCCCGGCCGAGCCGATGCTCGCCCAGGCACTCGATGCCGCGAAGAACGCCGACACCATCGTCGCGGTGCTCGGCCTGTCGCCCGATCTCGAGGGCGAGGCGCTCAGCGTCTCGATCCCCGGCTTCGTCGGCGGTGACCGGACCGACATCGCGCTGCCCCGCCCGCAGCTCGAATTGCTGAAGGCGCTGCGCAAGACCGGCAAGCCGCTCGTCCTCGTGCTCACCAGCGGCAGCGCGGTGGCGGTCGACCCGAGCCTCGCCGACGCGATCCTGGAGGCCTGGTATCCCGGCGAAGAGGGCGGCACCGCGATCGCCGAGACGCTGGCGGGCAAGAACAACCCGTCGGGCCGCCTGCCGCTGACCTTCTACGCCTCGGTCGATGACCTGCCGGCGTTCGTCGATTACGGCATGAAGGAGCGCACCTATCGCTACTTCACCGGCAAGCCGCTCTGGGGCTTCGGCCATGGTCTGAGCTACACCAAGTTCGCCTATGGCGATGTGGCAGTGAAGGCCGCGGGCATCGGCCAGCCGGTGCAGGTCAGCACCACGCTCACCAACGCGGGCAACCGCAGCGGTGAGGAAGTGGCACAGGTCTATGTCGTGACGCCGGCTGCCGGCAAACCAGGTGGGTTCACGACGCCGGTACTCCAACGCCAGCTTGCCGGCTTCCAGCGGGCGGCCCTTGCGGCCGGCAAATCGGCCAGCCTCTCGTTCACGCTCGACCCGCGCAGCATCAGCAGCGTGGCGCGCGACGGCACCCGCCGGGTGCTTCCGGGCACCTATCGCGTGTGGATCGGCGGCGGCCAGCCGGGCGACGGCGCCGGCCAATGGGCCGAATTCACGCTGAACGGCGATGCGCAGGTGCTGCCGAAATGATCGCCAAAATGATCGATCGCCGCACCCTGCTCGGCTCGGGCCTCGCGCTCGCCGCCACGCCCGCTTTTGCTGCGGACAAGGTGGACTTCGTCAGCAAGCGCCCCGCGCCTGCCGACCGCCGCTTCGTCAGCAAGGCGGTCGAGCGCGAAATCGCGCGTGTTTCCAGCAAGATCGCCGATCCCAAGCTGCGCTGGATGTTCGGCAACTGCTACCCCAACACGCTCGACACGACGGTGAAGATGGGCACGGTCGACGGCAAGCCCGACGCCTTCGTTATCACCGGCGACATCGACGCGCTGTGGCTGCGCGACAGTTCGGCGCAGGTGCGGCCCTATCTGCACCTCGCCAAGGAAGACGCCGACCTTCGCCGCCTGTATCAAGGGCTTATTGCCCGCCAGGCGCGGTGCATCCTGCTCGATCCCTATGCCAACGCGTTCCTCGCCGATCCGCATGCGCGCACCAAGCTGACCTGGGCGCTGCACGACAAGACCGACATGAAGCCGGGCGTCGCCGAACGGAAATGGGAGATAGACAGCCTCTGCTATCCCATTCGCCTGGCGCATGATTATTGGAAAGCGACCGGCGACACGTCCCCGTTCGACGCGCAATGGGCGGAAGCCGCGCGCACGACGATCCGCACCTTCCGCGAGCAGCAGCGGAAGGACGGGCCCGGCCCCTATCGCTTCCTGCGCAGCAGCGATCGGCCGACCGAAACGCTGATGCTCGACGGCTATGGCCCGCCCAGCCGTCCGGTGGGGCTGATTCATTGCGGATTCCGCCCCTCCGACGATGCCTGCATCTATCCGTTCCTTATCCCGTCCAATCACTTCGCGGTGACCGTCCTGCGCGAACTCGCTGCGCTTGCGATGGCAGCGCGCCAGGATTCCGCACTTGCGAACGACGCGATGTCCCTCGCCGGCGAAGTCGAGGCCGCGCTCCGTGAATATGGGACGATGCGGCTGCGCGACGGGCGCGAAGTGATCGCCTACGAAGTCGATGGCTTCGGCAACGCGATCTTCATGGACGATGCCAATGTGCCGTCCCTGTCGAGCCTCGCCTATCTCCGCTGCGTCGACCGCGACGAACCGCTTTGGCGACGCACTGCAGATGCGGCGTGGAGCGAGGCGAACCCCTATTGGTCGCGCGGCAAGGTCGTTGAAGGGATCGGCGGACCGCACGTCGGGCTGGGACAGGTCTGGCCCATGTCTTTGATCATGCGTGGTTTCAGCTACGACGGCGACGTGAGAACGCTTCGCAATATCCTGCGAATGCTTAGCACTAGCGATTCTGGCACCGGCTTCATCCATGAGGCCGTGAACCAGGATGACCCTGCCAAGTTCACTCGCGACTGGTTCGCCTGGGCCAATGGCCTGTTCGGCGAGCTGCTGGTCCATCTCGCCGCGGTCCAACCCAAGCTGCTTCAGGAATCCTTGTGATCCTCTCCCGCCGCCGCCTGCTCGGCTCCAGCGCTATCGGCCTCGCCGCTTCCGCTGTCGCTCATCCCCTATCGGCGACAACGCCGCGCCGCACTGCACCAAATCTATTCATCGGCACCGGCGGCACCGGACACACCTATCCCGGGGCGACGCTGCCGTTCGGCATGGTGCAGCTGAGCCCCGATACGGGGGTCGAGCGCTGGGAGACCTGCTCGGGCTATTATCATAGCGACGGCTCGATCCTCGGCTTCTCGCACACCCATCTCTCGGGCACCGGCATCGGCGACATGCTCGATCTACTCGTTGTCCCCGCCCGGGGACCCGTGGTACTTCAGCCCGGCACCCGCGAAAAGCCCGAAACCGGCTATCGCCAACGCTATCACGACGAACATGCCGAGCCAGGCTATTACCGCGTCGCGCTCGATAACGGCGTGCGCGCGGAGCTGACCGTCACCGAACGAACCGGTTGGCATCGCTATACTTTCCCGGCCGGCGCCGGGCATATCCTGCTCGACCTGTCGCACCTGGTGCTCGACAGCTCGGACAGCCCGCCGCTGATCGCCGACGCACTGATGGAGATCGAGGCCGACGGGACGATCACCGGTCAGCGACAAGTCTTCCGATGGGCCAAGGGGCGCAAGATCTTCTTCGCGCTCCAGCTCTCGCGCCAGCCCGATCGCATCACGTTCTACGGTGATGACGATGCCGAGCAGTCCGCCGGCAGCCACAAGGTCTCTGGTCGGAGACTCAAGGCTGTCCTGCACTATGCGGATGCAGGAAAGGCCCCGATTCTCGTGCGTTGCGGCATTTCGGGGGTGGATGTCGCGGGCGCCCGCGCCAATCTGGTCACCGAGGCGAGACATTGGGACTTCGACCGCACCTGCCGCGATGCCACCGCCCGGTGGCAAACGGCCCTCGACGCGGTCAAGGTCGAGGGCGGCACGGCCGACCAGCGCACGATCCTCACCACCTCGCTCTACCACGCGCAGCTTGCGCCGACGCTGTTCTCCGATGCCGACGGCCGCTATCTCGGCATGGACGGGCAGATCCATAGCGTTCCCAAGGGCGGCGCGGCCCACAGCACCTATTCGCTATGGGACACTTATCGCGCGCTCCACCCCCTCCTCACGCTGATCGCGCCCGATCGCACCAAGTCGCTGGTCGATGACATGATCCGGCAGACGGCGCAGTCGCCCTATGGCCCGCTCGTCTGGCCGCTCCAGGGCAGGGAGACGGGTACGATGATGGGCTGGCACGGCGTGGTGCCGCTCGCCGAGGCACAGGCTAAGGGGATTGAGGCCGATTACGCCGCCGCCTGGCCGGCGATCCGCCGCCGCAGCTTCGATTTCACCGCGCCCGACAAGGACAACAGCAAGGGCCGCGATCTCTACGATCGCATGGGCTATGTGCCTGCGGACAAATGGTTCGAGAGCGTCAGCCGGACGCAGGAATATGCCTATGACGACTGGTCGTCGTCGCACCTCGCCGCCGCGATCGGCGAGAAGGGTGACGCCGAGCGGCTGCGCAAGCGCTCTGGCAATTGGCGCAACGTGATCGACGGCAGCATCGGCTTCGCGCGCCCGCGTTTCGCCGACGGCAGCTGGTGGACGCCCTATGATCCAGTCCAGCTCGGCCACATGCCCAAGCCCTGGTGGCGCGACTATACCGAGGCGAATGGCTGGCAGGCGACCTTCCTCAACCAGCACGACGTCTATGGGCTGATCCGGCACATAGGCGGCGACGGCAAGTTCGAGGCCAAGCTCGACGCGCTGTTCAACGCCCCCTCGACGCTCCCCGACAACGCGCCGCCGGACATTTCGGGGCTGGTCGGCCAGTACGCGCACGGCAACGAGCCGGATCAGCACGCCGCCTATCTCTACGCCTATGTCGGCGCGGCCTGGAAGACGCAGGCGATGGTGCGGCGGCTGTGCGTGGAGATGTACAAGAACGATCCCGACGGGATCATCGGCAACGACGATTGCGGCCAGATGAGCGCGTGGTTCGTCTTCTCGGCGCTGGGCTTCTATCCGGTCGACCCGGTCGAGGCGGCCTATGTGTTCGGCTCGCCGCTGTTCGAGCGAGCGGAGGTGACCGTCGGCAAGGGGCGCAAGCTGGTGATCGAGGCGCCGGGCAACCGCGCCGACACGCCGTACATCGCCGCGGTCACCTGGAACGGCAAGCCGTGGACCAAAAGCTGGATCGCGCACGCCGATCTGGTGAAGGGCGGGACGCTACGCTTCACCATGTCGGCTAAGCCGAACCCTGCGTTCGGGCGTGCGCTGGCCGATCGCCCGCCGTCCAACGGTCGCACGCCGGCCTGATGCTGCTCGCCGCCGCACTCCTGACGACGACGGCGCCCTGCGTCGCCGCCGGTGCCGGCGGCGCAGTGGCGGCCGACCTGCTGCGTGCGCGGCTGGAGGAACGGCACGCGCCCTGCGCGCGGGTGTTGCTCGCGCCCCAGGACAGCGTGGAAGCCGCCCTCCCCGCCTCTCGACGCGCGACATGGCGCAAGGTCGCGCCGAAGCGCCTGCCGCGCGAAGGCTTTGCCGTCCGCCGGATCGGCGACACGCTGGTCATCACGGCGCAGGGCACGCGCGGGCTCGTCTATGGCGCGGGCTGGTATCTGCGCACGGGGGCGCGGCCGCTGCGCTACGACAGTGCGCCGGCGCGGCCCGTGCGGCTCACCCAGATCGGCTATCGCGCCAAGAACAACAGCTATGATGCCTGGACGCTGGCGATGTTCCGCCGCCGGATCGAGGATTTCGCGCTGTGGGGCGCCAGCGGCGTGCAGATCATCGCGCCCGTCTCCGACGACGACGCCACCAGCCCGCTCTTCCCCGCTCCACCGCTGGAGACGCTGCGGGGGATCGGAGAGATCGCCCACCGGCTCGGCATCGACTTCGCGCTCTATTATCCCAACCTGCACGATTATGACACGCAAGCCGAGCGCGACCACGAACTAGGCCGCTTTCGCCTTCTGCTCGGGGCGTTGCCGCAGGTGGACGCGCTCTATGTCCCCGGCGGCGATCCCGGCCATGCCGCGCCCGACCGGCTGTTCCCGCTGGTCGCCGAGGAAGCCGCGGCATTGCACACGCGCAACCCGGCCGCCAGCGTGTGGATCTCCACCCAGGGCTTCGACGCGGCGGGGCTCGACGCCTTCTACGCCCAGCTCGCTCGCCGCCCGCGCTGGCTGACGGGGATCTTCGCCGGACCCCAGACCCGTGATCCTGTCTCCACCCAGCGACAACATCTTCCCGCCGGCTACCAGCTGCTCCTCTACCCCGACATCGCGCACACCATGCACGCACAGGTGCCGGTCAACCGCTGGAGTCCCGCTTTCGCGCTCACCGAGGGTCGCGAGCCGATCGACCCGCGCCCGCGCGCGATGACGGCGCTGTTCCGCCACCTCGATCCCGGCAGCAGCGGCTTCGTCACCTATTCCGAAGGGGTGAACGACGACGTGAACCAGTTCCTCTGGTTCCGCCTCGGCTGGGATCCGCAGACCACGCCCGAGGCGTTCGCGCGGGACTATGCCGCCGGCTTCATCGGCGATCCCGCCGCGGCCAAGGCGTTGTTCGCGCTCGAAGACAACTGGACCGGCGATCCCGCCGCGAACGCCGCCATCGACGCGACGCTGGCGCTGGTCGACGCCCTCAAGCCCGCCGCCTGGGCCGATTGGCGGATCGACGCGCTCCGCTACCGCGCGGTGTATGACGCGATCGTCCGCCACCGCCTGATCGCCGCCCGCGCCCGCGAATCCGCCGCCCTCGCCGCCCCCGATGCCGCAGCCGCGCGCGCAAGGCTGGCCGAAGCCGACCCCGCACCCGTACCCGCGCTCCGCACCCGCCTGTTCGCGCTGGCCGAGCGGCTGTGGCAGGGCGCGCGGCTCCAGCTCAGCGTGAAGCTGTACGGCGCCTCGAATGTCGAGCGCGGCGCCAATCTCGACCGCGTCGACGTCGACCTCAACGACCGCGTCTGGATCGAAAAGCAGCTCGCGACGCGCACCCCAGCCCAGCTCGCCGATTACGCCCGCGCAAAGGAAGGCGCGCTCTACGACGATCTCGGCGATCCCTGGAACGCGCCGCACCTCGTTCGCGGCAGCAGCGCCGTCACCGATCCGCTACGCTTCCACGGCGCGGTGGAGGGCATCGCTGACCGCACCCCAAACGACGGCTGGCGGATGTCGTGGATCAGCTATGCCGAGAGCCTCTACGACGCCCCGCTGCGGCTCCACTATGCCGGGCTCGATCCAAACCGCCGCTACCGGCTGATCGCCACCTATGCCGGCGAGGACTATTGGCTGCCGATGCGCCTCGTCGCCAATGGCAGCATCGAACTCCACCCGCCGCTCGATCGCAAGACCAACCCGATGACGGTGGACATCTCCATCCCCGCCGCCGCCACCCGCGGCGGTACGCTCGATCTCGCCTGGACGCGCCCTGCCGGCATGGGCGGCAGCGGCCGTGGCCATCAGGTCGCCGAGACCTGGCTCATTCCCGAACCCCTCTCCGGAGAACGCAAATGACGACCCTTTCCCGCCGCGCGCTCGTCGCCGCCGGCATCGCCACCCCGGCGCTCGCCCATGCCGCGACCGGCGCAGCCAACAGGACGCCCGCGCCCAAGCCCTATGGCGCGACGCCGAGCGCGCGCCAGTGGAAGTGGCATCAGCGCGAGCAATACGCCTTCATCCACTTCTCGATGAACACCTTCACCGACAAGGAATGGGGCTATGGCGACGAGGACCCCAAGACCTTCAACCCCAGCGACTTCAACGCCGACCAGATCGTCGCGGCGGCGAAGGCGGGCGGGCTCAAGGGCCTGATCCTGGTCTGCAAGCACCATGACGGCTTCTGCCTGTGGCCGACCAAGCTGACCGAGCATTGCATCCGCAACAGCCCCTACAAGCACGGCCAGGGCGACATCGTCCGCGAGATGTCGGACGCGTGCAAGCGCGCCGGGCTGCCTTTCGGCGTCTATCTCTCGCCCTGGGATCGCAACCACGCCGAGTACGGCCGCCCGGGCTATATCGCCTATTACCGCGCCCAGCTGACCGAGCTCTGCACCCAATATGGTTCGCTGTTCGAAGTGTGGTTCGACGGCGCCAATGGCGGCGACGGCTATTATGGCGGAGCGCGCGAAACGCGGAAGATCGACGCACCGGCCTATTACAACTGGCCGTCGATCGTCGCGCTGGTCCACCAGCTCCAGCCCGATGCCTGCACCTTCGACCCGCTCGGCGCCGACATTCGCTGGGTGGGCAATGAGGACGGCGTCGCTGGCGATCCCTGCTGGCCGACCATGCCCAACCATCCCTATGTCCAGAGCGAGGGCAATGGGGGCGTGCGCGGCGGCGCGCTGTGGTGGCCGGCGGAAACCGATGTCTCGATCCGTCCGGGCTGGTTCTACCATGCCGACGAGGATTCGCGGGTGAAGAGCCCCGAGCGGCTGGTGCAACTCTATGACGAGTCGGTGGGCCGGGGCACCAATCTGAACCTCAACCTGCCCCCCGATCGCCGCGGCCGCATCGCCGACCAGGACGTGAAGATCCTCAAGAGCTTCGGCGACGCGATCCGCGCCACCTTCGCGACCGACCTCGCCAAGGGCGCCGTTGCCCATGCCAGCGCCACCCGCGGCCCCGCCTTCGCGGCGTCGCGCGTGCTCGACGGCAACCGAGAGACCTATTGGACCACGCCCGACGGCACGACCACGCCAACGCTGACGCTGGACCTCAAGCCCGGCACCCGCTTCGACGTGATCCGCCTGCGCGAATATCTGCCGCTCGGCGTCCGCGTGACGCGCTTCGCGGTGGATGCCGAGATCGACGGGAAGTGGCAGCAGCTCGCCGAGAAGGAGTGCATCTCGGCCCAGCGCATCCTGCGCCTGCCCCAGCCGATCGCGCCGCGCCGGGTGCGGCTGCGCATCCTCGAGGCGCCCGCCTGCCCGGCGATCAGCGAGTTCGCGCTGTTCCGTTCGGTGGCGCCGGTGCCCGTCGCGCCGATCGTCTCGTCCGACCCGACGGTGATCGACACCCGCGCCTGGAAGATCGTGAGCGCGCCCGGCACTGGCGCCGAGAAGCTGCTCGATCGCGATCCCGGCACGATCTGGACCGTGCCCGCCCCCAAACCCGGCACGCCGGTGGAAGTGACCATCGACCTCGGCAGCGAAACCGCGCTGGCCGGCTTCAGCCTCACGCCCTCACGCCATGTGATGACCGACGCCGCCCCGCCCAAGGGCTATGCGGCCGAGGTCAGCACCGACGGCAAGACCTGGCAGCCTGCCGCCAGCGGCGAGTTCAGCAACATCGCCTATGCGCTCTCCACCCAGCGCATCGGCTTTGCGCAGGCGCGCCCGGCCCGCTACCTGCGCCTCCGCTTTGCCGAGACCGCACTGCCCGAGCCCAAGCTCGCCATCGCCGAGATTGGTGGGTTCACCGCGCCGGGCTGAGTCGATCGCGGGCCTCAGGCGGGCCGGGGCGCGGATGCCGCACTCCGGCCCGTTGCGTTTGGGCAACAACCCGTCCGAAAAACGTAACAGATGAGACCATCTGCTGCCATATATAAAACCAGTTTCTTTATTTGGTATTGTATACCGATGGGACCTATGACAGCATCCCTGCCAAGCGGTGACAGCAATGTGACGCCGCGGGCAACGAGGAGAGCGGCGCAGCGGCGCCGCGTGGGGATGCGACGATGGGACTGGATCGACGCGAGGCTTTGAAATTGGGGTTGGCCGGTGCAGCCGTGCTGCCCGCAAGCTCGGCAATGGCGCAGGCTACGGCACCGCGCGCGCTGATTGTCTCAACCTGGGACTTTGGCGCGGCCGCGAATGCCGCCGCCTATGCCCAGTGGAAGAAGACCGGCTCGCTGCTCGACGCGGTCGAGGCCGGCGGCTGGGTGCCCGAGGCAGACGCCGAGAACCACTCGGTGGGCCTGGGCGGCTATCCCGATCGCGATGGCCATGTGACGCTCGACGCGATCATCATGGACGATCGCGGCAATGTCGGCGCGGTCGCTGCACTCGAAGACATTCTCCACCCGGTCTCGGTGGCGCGCCGCGTCATGGAGAAGACCCCGCACACCTTCCTGGTGGGCGAAGGCGCGCGCCAGTTCGCGCTCGAACAGGGCTTCCCCAAGACGCGCCTGCTCACACCCGAGGCCGAGGCGGCGTGGCGCGAATGGCTTAAGACTGCCAAGTACAAGCCTGTAGCCAATATAGAAAATCAGCGCGGCTCGGCTCTCGATCACGACACGATTGGTATTGTCGCCTGTGATGCCAATGGCCGCCTTGCCGGCGCCTGCACCACTTCGGGCATGGCCTTCAAGCTGCGCGGCCGCGTCGGGGATTCGCCCCAGGCCGGGTGCGGCCTGATGGTGGAGCCCGATGTGGGTGCCGCGACGTCCACGGGCGTGGGCGAGGAAGTAACGCGGATCGCCGGTTCGGCGCGCGTCGTCTCGTCGATGCGCGCAGGCATGGATCCGATGGCCGCCTGCCGCGAGGCCGTGCTGCACATCGCCAAGTTGCGCGGCGACGCCGTGAAGGACGCGCAGGTCGCGTTCCTCGCGATCGACCGCCACGGCCGGGTCGGCGCCTATGCGCTCCAGCCGGGCTTTACCTATGCGGTTACCGATCTCGCGGGCAAGACCACGGTCCTGCCGGCACAAAACCTTCGTGGCGCGAGCCACGGCTGACACTCTGGGGAGTAAGGGAAGACTATGACGTTCAAGGTTCCTCTGCTGAATTCGGTGGCGATCGCCGCGATCGCCATCACCGGCCTGTATGCCGCGCCCGCTCTGGCGCAGGCGAGCGACGACCAGTCGGAAATCGTCGTCACCGGCATTCGCAAGAGCATCGCGGACTCGATCGAGACCAAGCGCAAGGCGAACTCGATCGTCGACGTGCTGAGCGCCGAGGACGTCGGCAAGCTGCCCGATACCAACGTCGCGGAGTCGCTGTCGCGCCTTCCCGGCATCACCGTCGATCACCAGTTCGGTGAAGGCGAGCAGCTCTCGATCGCCGGCGTCGAGCCCGCGCTCAACCGCCTGACCATCGACGGCCACTCGATCGCATCGGCCGACTGGGGCGGCAACCCCTCGGACCGTTCGAGCCGCACCTTCAACTATTCGCTGCTCTCGCCTTCGATCATCAGCCAGGCCGTCGTCTACAAGACGCCGGAAGCCCGCCTGCAGGAAGGCGCGATCGGCGCCAGCGTCGACGTCGTCACCCGCAAGCCGCTCGACCTGAAGCCCAACACGATCGCGCTGACCGGCGGCTACGAATATAACGGGCGCGTCGAAAAGGGCAGCGTTCGCGGTTCCGGGCTGTACAGCTGGCACAACGATGCCGGCACCTTCGGCATCCTGCTCGGCGCCAATTATGACAAGCAGCAGCTCGCCCGGGCCGGCGTCGCCACCTATTGGTATCGCACCGGTGCCGACCTGCTCGGCAACGCCCCTGCGACCGCAACCGTCAACGGCACCGCGATCAGCGCACTGAGCGCTGCCGACAAGGCCGCCTTCGGCACCGCGCGCTACGCCTCGATGCTCGCCCGCGAATATTTCCGTCAGCAGCGCGAGCGCATCGGCTTCAACGGCGCCGTCCAGGTGAAGCCGGCCGACAACCTCACCTTCACCGGCACGGCGATGGTGATCCGCGGCAACTACGACAACGTGTCGAACTCGATCTATACCTTCGGCTATGACGGTTCGGGCCTGACGTCCGCCACCTTCACCCCGGGCAAGGACGGCAATCCGGGCATCGTCACCTCGGCCTCGTTCGCCGGGATCACCAACGGCAAGGGCGCGACCGGCGAGCTGGACGCGAATTATCGCCGCACGCGCGTGAAGAACGACACCTATTCGGTGCTGATGGACTGGAAGCCCGGCGGCTGGGACGTGACCGGCAACGCCGGCTATACCAAGGCCAGCGGCGGCAAGAACCCCGAATATCTGCTCGACTTCCGCACCCAGCAAGGCTTCACCGCGGGCGCGAACGGCCAGAGCACCAATGTGAACTGGCAGAGCCCCGCGAACGACGCCAGCAAGTGGCTGAGCAACTACACCGCGCTCGGCGGCGAGACGATCACCCGCCCGGACGGCACCACCTTCGTCGGCCGCCAGATCGGCGGCGTTCCCACGCAGTCGGGCTTCACCGTCGACAAGGAGTGGTTCGGGGAGCTGAACGTCAAGCGCGACGTGAACTGGGGCCCGATCACCACCATCCTGTTCGGTGGTCGCTATGCCGACCACACCAACAGCAACACGACCTACAGCAACGCGGTCTATACCAACCAGAACTACACGCTGGCGGACCTGAACCCAACGCTGCGCGACCCGAGCCTGTATGACGGCCTCGGCGCCAGCGGCAATGGCCTGCCCTTCTACGGGCTCGACCAGGCTTCGATCATTTCGACGCTGAACAAGTACGGCACCTACACCGTGGATCGCGGCCTCTCGCAGAGCGACTATTGGCTGGTGAAGGAGCGGATCGGCGCCGGCTACGTCCAGGCGAACTTCGAGGTCGGCAAGTTCCGCGGTAACATCGGCGGCCGCTTCGTCCACACCGAAGACCAGTCGAACTATTATGTCTCCGGCCAGAACGCGGCGAAGCAGACCGTCTACACGCTGACCCGCTCGAACACGGACGACAACCGCTTCCTTCCCGCCGCCAACCTGATCTACCAGGCGGGCGAGAACGTCGTGCTGCGCGGCTCGGTCGCGAAGGTGATCGCGCGCGTTCGCTACAGCGATCTCGCCGGCTCGCTCTCGCTCGACGACAGCACCTCGACCGGCACCGGCGGCAATCCGGACCTGAAGCCCTATGCGGCGACCAATTTCGGTTTCTCGACCGAATGGTACTTCGCGCCGGGCAGCTATATCTCGGGTGAGCTCTTCTACCGCGACATCTCCAACTATGTCGGCAACGAAGTGGACGACGGCCCCGACGGCCAGGGCGTGCTGATCACCAACACCGCCACGGGCCAGACCCGCCGCTACTCGATCACCCGCCCGGTCAATGGCGGGAAGGCATCGGTGACCGGCTTCTCGATCTCGGGCAACGCCAACCTGATCTGGGGCTTCGGCATCCAGGCGAACTACACCTTCGCCGACGCCGACACCCAGTCTAAGAACGGCCTGCCCTATCTGTCGCGCGACACCATCACCCTCTCGCCCTATTTCGAGAAGGGCCCGTTCCAGGCGCGCGTCAGCTACAATCGCCGGTCCAAGTATTTCTACCGCTTCGGCCGCCAGCAGTCCTCGGACTACACCGCTGCCTATCGCGAGCTCGACGCGCAGATTTCGTACAATCTGAACAAGGCGATCTCGCTCACGGCATCGGCCTCGAACCTGCTGGACGAGACCTACTACCAGTACAGCTCGACGCCGGACGCGCCGACCTCGATCTACAAGAACGGCCGCGTGTTCTCGCTCAGCGCCACGCTGCGGATGTAATGTGCAGATACGGTGCCGGCCTGGCCGGCGCCGTATCCTGGACCTTCCGAGTTCCTGCGCCCGCCCGGCCCCGCCGGACGGGCGCATCTTTTCAGGCTTTCCCTAGCGCGGCCCCGCCCCCTTCCCGCTTGACCCGCTGCGGCAAACCGCGCAGATGCGGGCGCAGCCTCGCTTCGTAGCAAGCCAGGGCCGGTTTAGCTCAGCTGGTAGAGCAGCGGTTTTGTAAACCGAAGGTCGGGGGTTCGAGACCCTCAACCGGCACGCCAATTTCCGCCATTTTAGCGGACCTCCACAACATGGCTCTTGGGTTCAACTGAACCTGAGGCCGTGTTTTCTGCCCTTTCCATGCGCTTCCTCGCGCGTTCGGAAATGGCCCTGTAATCAGCGTTCATGGCGGCCACCTCAGCGCGCGCCTTTTCGATTTTAGCGATCGTGCGGGCCTCGCTTTTGGTCAGGTAATCGCGCCAGCTCATGCCGGTTCCCGATCACCAAGCGGGTGCACTTTCCCGGAACCATGGCAGCTGTCGCAGTGGGAGTTCACAGCCCACGCGCCAGCGCTGTACTCCAGCCGTCCACGCCCGCCACAAGGCTTGCAGGTAATAAGCTCGCGCTCCCACTTTAGCTTACGCTCAAGCGTCCGATTGCGCTCGATCATCGGATTTTCCGGCGTGTAGAAGGCCGTACCCTCGTTCTCCACCGCTCCCGCGATCGCACCCCCTATGTTGGCGCGCTGCTCCGCAGTCATCTGAGAAAGCAGATGGTCTAGCCCTTCATCGCTCATCGCGACCTCAAAACATTCCTGATAATAATCATCGCGGCTGTACGACATTGTGCGCCTCCTGAACGTACGCACTATATGCGCCTATTGTGTCCGCATGTCAAGCGGACTCACCACGTCAAAGCAGCGGCTGCCCCAGCGAGGTAGTCCGGGCTAAATTTGGCGTACACTCTCTCGGTCACGCGGCTGTCGGAATGCCCGAGGAAGCGGGCGATCTGCGCCATTGGGATGCCGGCCTCCGCCATCCACACGGCAGCGCTGTGGCGGAGCATGTGAGGGGTGACAGCTATCCCTGCCCGCTTGGCAGCCGCCGCGAAGCCCTTCTTGATCGACCCGACGCGCTCCCGGCCATGCTCAATCACGTAATCGGAGAGCGCCCCGGTCTTGGCATCCTTGAGCGCCGCGCGAAGCTGGTCGTTCATCGGGACGGTGGCCCGGTACTTACTGGTCTGGATGCGATCGTAGGGATTGAGGGTGATCAGCCCGCGCTCGAAGTCTACCCGATCCCATGTGAGATCCAGGAGCGCGTTGGTTCGCGCGCCCGTGCCAACCGCAAGCTGCATGAACAGCTTGATATGCACGGCCTCGGCATGGTCTAGCAGCCGGCGGAATTGCTCTTTGGTGAGGTGCCCGACCTGGTACGGCGGGATCTTCGGCATCTGGATGAACGGCGCCCGCTCGATCAGCTTCTGCTTCTCTGCCCAGTTCAGGGCGGCGCGGATCACGGCCAGCTCGTTGCGGACGGTGATGGCCTTGCAGTGCGCCCGGCGCTCTCGGTAGGCCTCTGCGGCCTTCACATCAACGCGGGAGATAGGGAGGTTGTCCCAATAGTCTGCGGCGGCTTTCCAGGCCACTTCGGCGCGGTGGTGCGACGCCATCTCGGTCTTGGCCGATAGGTACGCCCGCACTGCCTCGCCTACTGTGTGCGCTGCTCCGCCGGTTGTCCGCTTTTGCCAGAATGCACGAGCTGCGGCCTCGGCTGACGCTCGATCAGTCGTTCCAAGCGAATGTCGGTGGCGTCGTCCCTCCTCGTACCAGACGATTGCGAGCATTCCCCGGTATCGTTGCAAGCTGTAGTCTGGCACTCGAATCGCTCCACCTCATCCCCTCGGATGCGGAGCAACTTGCCTCCCAGCTTGAACGCGCGCAATTCGCCGCCGCGGATTAGGGCATACACCGTATCCGGGTGGCAGCCCCAGTGGCTGGCGAGCGACGCCACGCTGTAAACGGCGCTCATACTCCCTCCTTTCTGAGAAGGGAGAGGATGGCGTCGGCCATTGCGTACCACCGTGCCAAAAATCCGGGCCCGGACAGCGGCATTGATGCGCTATCGCCCCACCACTTATCGCGCCATTCGTCCGGGATGCGGGCTTCGTTTGCTTCCTTTTCCCCTTGCTGGATGTCGGCCCAAAACAGCGCCCTCACTATCTCCTCTCTCCCTGGTGTGGTGGAGAGGGCTTCGATGGCTTCGTCGCACATGGCAGCACGGGCCTCGCAGCTTTCGGCAAGGGCCCCGATACCGGTGCTTCTCGCCAGCAAACGGTTTGCTTCTGCCTCAGTGCGTAACCGCTCTACCAGATCATTCTTCATTAGGAGTGTCCTGCTGAACCTGCTTCTTCTGGATTGAAAAGCGCAGGGTTGTGATGTCGAAGCCGCGCGCCTCAAGCTCCTCGACAAGCGAAGGCTCTTGCTCCACACCTCCGCCGAACGTGGGCTTTAGAGGCTTGTCCTCAAGCGCCGACATAAGCAGGCGGCTTGCAGATCGCATATCGGTGCCATTACCCCATGCGTAGACGATGCTTGGATCTGCCCAGCGATCCGTGCGGCCGAACGCGACCTTAACCTCACCCGGCTTAGCGGTGAGCGTCCTGTATCGTTTACCCACGTTCACCACCTCCAGTAATGAGGGAGAGGATAGACCGCTGGATCTTGAGCGCGGTCCCGTAGCTGATGCCACTGTTCGGCTCGCGTACCGCCGCCGCATACTGGTCGCAGATCTCCGCCGCCTCCCGTATTGCTTCTTCACGGGCGGAGGTGGCAGGTTCCTCGGAAAGCGCATCACCCCAACTGCTCAGGAATGCACCATCCTGCCAGATCACCCCGATACCGCCGCACTCACGGCAGCCGCTGCCAGGCTGGCATTTGAACCGCGCATCGTATGGATAGTCCTTGGCCGAGACGCACCCGTCGCAGGATTCCTGACAGCCGGAGCATGGCGTCCAGCAGCCGCCGTCCTCCTCCATGACTTTGGCAATGCGCGCAGCCTCCCGCGCCCGCTGGTTCGTATCGTCGTTCATCGACGTACCCTTTCCTCTGGATCTAAGCCAAACCGCGTGCAGAGCTGCCATGCGTAGGTGCTGCCGAGACCGAAGCAGTCCATTACGGCGACCCAGCGTGCGGTATATCCGCGGCTGCGGTGCGCGCGGGCGTTTGTTACAGCTTGGCGCAATAGATCGCCGTCCGGGATGCTAGAAACGTGTTCCCGCCTCGTATCGTCGTTCATGACTGCTTATCCGGAATGCGGCGGCGGAACCGAAAGACGCGGAGTGGCGTGAACAGCTCAATCCGAGCGCCATATCCTCCGGCGCCAACCCCAAATAAGACTGCCGTAGTGCCGATGTGGATTGCGAGGCGGCAGTTGGCGGCCTGCATGTACCACACGTCTCGTTCGATGTTCATGACTGCACCTCGCGCCACGCTTCCGGCTGTTCGCTCATGACGCCGTCGGCATTGCTCTCCCAGCAGCAGCCGGCCGACCAGCATTTCGGGAAGCGGTCGGTCGTGGCCTGCCACTGGTCGCAAGGAACCTCGCCCTCGGTCATGCTGACGTTGCGCATCCGCTGCGCGCGGATAGCCCGGCTGCCGATCTTGACCTCGACCTCGCGGCCATAGGGCACAGTGTCGAGCGGCTGCCACTCCCGAGCCCGCTGGTTCGTATCGTCGTTCATGACTGCCGCCTCCATTCTGCGCAGGCTTGGTGATAGGCTGCACGGTTCGGATAATCCGAGCGCACTGGCCAATTGGGTCCAGTAATCGGAGCTTTCCGGACCGTGCTGGAGCCTGCGGCTTCCTGGATCTTTGCCGTGACGAAAGCATCCTCCAGCGCGCGATGTCTGGCGATAGCATTGGCCAGCGCCTTGTCCTGTTCACTGTATTTGCTGGTCATGACAGCTCGCTCCGGAATGCCTCTAGAGCGTCGCGGGCAATCTTCTGGACAAAGCCCAAGTCGTTTGCGATCGAGTAAGCTACGCCAGAAAGCCTGTTGCCCCTCGCTTCTGCCTCACGCTGGAGCAGGGCGAGTGGTGCAACGACGTTCTCCAGCGCCTCCACCAGCGGCTTTACTGCTTCTGTGCGGTGGCGGGCAAATTCTTGGACGAGCGGGTCGTTGTCCTGTTCACCGCGCTTAACCTCGGCGACCCTTTCAAACTCCGCTATGGTATTCAACGGCATCCGCCGCGCCGCCGCATCACGATCAGCCTGTGTAACCTCAGCCATTGCTTTGCTCCCTAAAAGCAGCGAGAGCAGCTTCAGCACGTTCCGCCCGGCGCTTAAATTCCATGACAAGCGCATAGTCTGCGCTGGCACCAAGAGCGCGCATTCGAAGCATTTCGAGTTTCAACGCGCGCGTTTCGTCATCTGCTTTAGTAGATTCGTCGCGCGTTTTATCGCGCTCGCTTACCGCCGTTTCGAGAAGGTCCTCAAGCGTTGCAATCACGATAAGGGCGGCCTCAAGAGTGGAAGGCGGCTTAATCATTGCTTTGCTCCTGATGGGTGGAGAGGGCGCCCTCGATCGCGGAAAGCCATTGCCGTAGCTGCCAGTCGGGCACTTCAGCCGCGAGCCAGCCCGATGTTTTGGTCTGGCTGTATCCTTTGGGCTGCTTGAGCTCTAAGTTGTGTGCTAGGGCGTGGCGGATGCTTGACGCCGCGCGCTCTAGGCTCATGGGTTCATGCTCGCTCACAAGAAATACTCCCAGATGAAGCCGAGCCGACGCCACCACCCCGACCGCTGCCGGTAGGCGTCCCACTCAGCTATTTCCGATTGGTTATCCGCAATCATGCGGAGGGCGGTGGGGGTCATTGGTCGGAGCCTGGACCGGTGGAGAGGGTGGCGCGGATCGCCGGAAGGTCGACAGCCGGGCACCAATCTGGTGTGCTCCAACTCGTATCGCCGATGCTGCGATTTTCGCGCTCTAAGCCGGGATGATCGCAGTACACGTCATGCCCGCTATCTCCTTGAACGCGATAGCTTTCGGACCGACAAAAAACACAGTCAGAGCAGCGGGCTGTTAGTGTAATGCGTGGACCAGTCTTGCGGCTCACTTCATCTCTCCTTTCGTCACGATAGCCGCGATGCGCTCCACGATCTCGGCAGGGATATCGGGATGCTCTGCCTTGGCGATGTCGAGAGGGGTGGGGTCGGGGAGGCACATGCGAGCCAGCGCTTTGCAGAGCGTGGCAACTTCCTCGGCAGTGGAGAACACCCCGCCAGCTTCCGCCGCCCAGTGCCGGGCCATTCCCTCGATGCCCTTGGCTAAATCCTCCGGGCTTTCTTCAATCGTCTCGGCATAGCCGGAGGTGTGGATCTCCTCTGCCGGTTCGGGAAGGCTGGTGGTGGGCGCGTCCTCGTGGGGGCTGTATAGGGCGACGTTCACACGACCCAGCCAGTAAGCGCGGGTTTCATCCGACCAAGCAGCAAGGGTGCCGTGGTATGCAACCTGTGCCAAAGCACGGGCGGCTTCTTCGAGCCGAGATGCCTTCGCCTCCATCGAGCCGGGAAGGCTGGTGGTGGGGCGGCGCTGGTAGCCTATGGTTTCGGCACTATCGAGCGGCTCCTCGCGCTCCCACATATAGACCTCATCTGGGTGGAAAGCGCGTAATTGGCCGTCGCCTCGTAAGGTTGCAGCGCCATCCCAATCCGCAGGCGCTTCATCCCCACCATACCAGGGCCACATGACGGGCTCGTCCGGATGCGCTTCGTTCCAAGCGATGCACTGGTACACGATGTCAGAGGCGTCGAGACGGATGGCGGTTTCTTCGGATCCGATGTCCTCACCGCAGAACGTTATGTGGCCGCAGTTATTGGGGTCTCCGTACCAAAAATTATCGCCGTCCTTTAGGAACATTACACGAGCATCATCCCGCAGCCAGCTCGGACGATCGCCGTCCCAAAGCTTGTTTTCCCGTGTGATGATGTGGCCGGGGGTGAAGTCAGTCATTGGGGGTCAACTCCGAAAGAGGGACCATCTTTAGGCCAGGCAAGCGCACGAGCTTGATCGGGCCATCGGCAAAGGCCGGAAGCATACCGACGAGCATGTCCAAGCCGGTCCGAGGAAGCAGCACGCCGCAATAGTCGCCGTCGTCCACCTTCACGACGATCTGGACGATGCTGAGTTTGACCTTCTCGCTCACGCCGCCTTCCTCTCGCTCTGCTCGACCACACGAAACGACGACTCCCGGAGCCGGCGCTGACGGATCGCCTCGACGCAGCGGGCTTCATGCTCGACGTTGCGGATGCGGATGATGTTCGCGGTCATGCTGCTATCCTTTCGCGTGGTCGGAACAAGGGGCCGCTTGTTAGGCTCGACACCCCTCTCCCGGTGGAACTCAGTGCGCGGTGTTCACTTCCCCTGGACGAACGGCATGGGAGCGGAGCCGTACATGTTCTGCGGCATCTCGCCGTTCCACTTCTCGATTGCCCGAAGCTGGACAATCGCCGGGTTCGAGCTGATCGCGACGGCCTGGACCTTGATCGCCTCAGCTTCCGAGTTCGCCGTGATGACGCGCTGCTTGGCCTGCTCTTCGACTTCGACCGTGTGGTTCTTGGCGGCGATTGCCTTCTGCGTCGCTACCTGCGCCGCTTCGACCGCGCCCTCGAACGCGTCCGAATAGTCGATGTTGGTCAGCGAGAAGTCGTTCACGATGATACCGCGCTGGGCGAATTTCTGCCGCAGCTGGTCGAGCATGATCGTCTGCATGTCGCCGCGACGAGCGACGGCATCAGGGGCATTGAACTGGCCGAACACATTCTTGACGACGGCAGCGACCACCGGCGGGATGAGCTTGTCACGCCATTCCAAGCCGACCGTGCGGCGCATATTGACGGCGCGCTGCGGATCCAGCGAGGTGGTGATGGTGAAGGTTACGGTCGCGGTCTGGAGATCCTTGGTGTAGATCGACGTGTTCGCCTTCCAAGGCTGCTCTTGAACGTCCATCTCCTCGAGCGAGGTCGTCAGCGGGTTATACCACTGAAGTCCCCCGCCCTGCAGGACCTGGTCGCCGATCTTGCCGTAGTTGTTCCACAAGCCGACCTTGCCGGCGTCGACGCTCCCGCATGCCGCAAGCGGCGCAGCGAGGATGACAAGTGCTGCAAATTTCTTCATATTGTTCATGCCTTGCGATTGCGGGCGCCACCACGGCCCCGCTTCTTGGTGGCGCGCTGAACTGCACGTTCCAGGTCGTTCAGCGCGTCCTCCGCCTCGGTCTTCACCCGGCGGTATTCGTTGTGATCGGTCGAGCCTTCGCGCCGGGCCAGATAGTAGAGCTTCACCAGCCCCCATCCGATCAGCCACAGCATCGCGAGAAGCAGGATCGCTTCGATGAAATAACCGCGCATCTCAGTGGGCCCGCTTGCTCTGCGCCGCGGCCTTGCGAGCGGCATTCGCGGCGGCGAGACGCGCGAGATTAGCGCGGTACTGCTCGGCATCGGGGCGCAGGGCGTCGCGTTCGGCGAGCACTTCGTTGAGGGCCTCGCCGAGAATATCGGCCTTGCGCCGCGACTGCTGTAGTTCAGCGGTCAGGCGATCAGCCGCATATTCCGCAGCACGGACATCGCTCCGAAGCTCCTTGATCTCCTCGGCCTGCCGCTCGGCAATTTCGCGGGCTTCGTCGCGCTCGCGCTTCGTCTTCGTGAAGAACATCAGTTGTCTCCCTGCATACGGTTGAGCATGTCATCGGGATTTGTCCCGTCCTGCTGGTCGCCATGCTGCTCGTCGGTGCGGCCCTCGCCAGCGGTCGGGTTTTCATCCGACAGGGTGCCGTCATTGGCGTCGACGATCTGCGCCTCGATCGCATCCAGGCGCGACACGGGCGCGACCGGCGTGGCGTCGATCACCGGCCGCTCTTCTACGGCCAGCGTCTCGTCCCGCGCGAACACGTCGTCCAGGTCGGTCGACATCGGCAGGCGCTTTGACAGTCGGCGCATCACGGTCTTGCGAGCCATCTCGCCCCACCACTGCACCCACGGGCCAGAGCCCTTGGCGCGGCTGACATTGCGGACCTTCTCGATCTCGCTCTTGCGCATCACCTCGAGCAGTCGCGAGCCATCCTTGAGAACGGCCACCGCATAGGCGGCGACTGCCTCGCCCGGATCCTGATCCAACGGTGCGGGCTCATGCTCGACGCTCTCGTCGAAGCCCAGCGTCCATTTGAACCGATCGTTCTCGTAGACGATCTGCGCCGAGACATAGCAGACATCGCCGGACTGGCGGATCTTCTTCAGCACGCCAGCGATCATGGGCATGGCCTGGGCCTGCTGGCCGAACATCACGATTGCGGCCTCGCGGCCATCGGGGAGCAAGCCATCCTGGGCCAGGCGGACGATCGCGCCGAACAGGCTGCGGCGCTCGGCATTCTGCAGCTGCGGGTTGTTCTGGATCGCCGTCATCGCCACCCGGGTGAACTTCTCGACGCTGACGTGAGCCGGCAGCGCGGCCTTCAGCTCGGGCGCCATGTTCTGGAGGTTCTGGCGGATGACCGCCACGGGATTTGCGCGCTGCTCCTCGCGGTGCGCGATCTGGGTCGCCATTATTGCTTCTCCTGCTCAAACATTGAAATCGCCGACGACCGCAGCGCGGAACGTCTCGTATCGGTCGCGCTCGTGCTCTAGGCGGGCGCGGCGCTCGGTCTCAGGCTCCGCGCCGAGATGGACTAGCTCGGCGTCTATCGCTGCCCGATATGCCTCCAGCCGCTCGCCGCTCATGGGGAAGGAATTCCAATAGAGCCCGCGCAGCTTCCATATGCGCCAGTTGCGATTGCGGGCCGCAGTCTGCTTTGCGCTTGGGGCTTTGAACTTGCGGAGAGGATTGCGCGCCATCAGACCTTGGCCTTCACATAGAACCGGCGGTGCGGCTTCCGCCCGGGCAGCACCTGCCCCACCATGTCCGCGGTGATGACGCGATCGGGCGAACCCGCCTGCAGCGGCACCCGGCACGAATAGCCTTCGACAATCGCCGCACTGTGCTCGCCTAGCTTCTCCAAGATCTCAGCCTTGGCGGCATCGACGCGGGCCATGGCGGCGCGCTCGGCATCCTTGGCGTCGAGATATTCCTGCAGCAGCTCTGGCATGCGGTTGTCGGTCCGCAGGTCAGCCAGCGTGTTTTTGGGGTCGCTATACAGCTCCGCCAGCGCGCCACCGTCGCGGGTGTAGTCTGGCTTCGGCGCGGTGCCGGCTTCGACACTCGCCCAGAACTCGGCGACGCGGCGCTCGATCTCGGCGAACACCTTGCCGCGAAATTCCATCTGGAACCGCTTCGGCTCGTTGCCTCCTACCAACGTGATGATGTCGCACCACTGCACACCGCACAGGCCGGCATAGGTCTGCGCCTGCAACTGATAGTTGAGCGGCGGTTCGTCTCCCCACTGCTTGGCAATCAGCCAGTCAGCGGTCTTGATCTCCAGCACGCCGACGCCGCGCTCGGGGCAGCGGACCAGCTGGTCTGGGTGGCCGCCGAGGCCCTTGCCGTTGGTGACGTGCTTCGGGGTCTCGACGCGCTCATAGCCCCAGAGCTTGCACGCGATGTCGATCACCGCTTGCTCAAGCATCACACCGCAGAAGATCCGCATGTCAGCCGGCTTGCCGTCGGCACCGATCGCGTTGAACTCGGGCGCGGCGATGTTGCCAGCCTTGCGCTGCCAGAGCTCGAAGCGGGTCAGCCACGGACTGGCGTCGAACAGGGCGGCGACTTCACCGGCGCCGACTACAGACGCGCGAAAGGCTGCGTCGGAGAGGTTCGCGGGCGCGTTCATACGACCATATCCTTCCGCCGCATCACCGTGACGACCTTGCCCTCGCGCAGGACCAGCTTGTAGCCGGTGCCGAGCCGCACGCAGTGGCACCCGAAGCGCACCGCGGTAGCGATGGCCGGCGTGTGGGCCTGAATTGCCTCGATCGCGTCGGCCAGGCTGGCGTTGCGGTCTACCCGCTCGCACCAGCGCTCGGCGGCGTGGAGGGTGACGTAGGCGGGGGTCATGCCTGCCCCCGCAACACGGCCAGCGCCGCGGCCTGGTACGCATCGGGATCGCACTCGCACCGCATTACATCCAGCGTGCACAGCGGGCACGGCGGATACAGCGACGTGTTCAGTTTGACCGCGTTCTGCGTCACCATCTCGGGCCGGTCGATCGGCGCCTGGGCGTCGCGGATATACGGGAGGAAGCGGTCGGCTGCGTCCCAGAGGTTGGCGGCACTCATGCGGTCTTCCTTCCAATCCAGAGGTCAGCACCCAGCGCCGCGCCAAGCAGCAGCGCGATGGGCCAGAACGGGGTGACGGCGGCGCCGATGGCCAGGCCGAGGGTGAGGCGGCGGGCGGTCACAGGCGGTCGCGCCAGATAGAGCGGCAGACCATCAGGCCGTTCAGCAGGATGGTGATCGCAGCAACACAGCCGAGAGCACCGTGATGCCGATCGGCCCAGTCCGCTGCCACGCTGATGAATGCGAGGGCGGTGCTGAAGATCAGCATGGCACCGACGAAATGGTCTGCGCGGGTCACAGCGCGGGCCGCCAGTGCGTAGGGCGATAGTAGACGTACATCCGTTCGTCGGGCGTGAACCACAGCGAGCCCATGCGCTTCAGCTTGCCCTCATTGCGCAGCCCATTGGCGTCGTCGATTTTGGTCTCGACGACGATGGCCTCCGGCGCGGTGCTGATCGGCTGCCACTTGCTCACAGCGCACCGCCTTCCTGGCCGGTCGCCTTGGCGCGCTCGGCAAGCATGGCGTCGGCGAGAGTGTAAGCCTGCCGCGCGATGGCTTCAGCAGGAGTGCCTGCGTCACCGCGGTCCAAGTCGCCTTTTGCGGAGATGGCGGTCAGCTGGTTGATAGCCTGCCCCGCGAAGTAATCGCGCAGGTCCATGCCATTGTGGCCCAGGTGGCGGTGATCGCGCGGGAAAGCCGGAGGATTGTTAGCGCAGGTCATGCCGCACGCTTCCGCGCACGCAGCACCGCCAGCCCGATCACATCATCGAGCTTCGCCACCCGCTTGGCGCCGGCGATGTCGCCCTGGAAATCCAGCACGTAGCGGAACGCCGCGTCCGACATGCGGGACAGCTCGTCCACGCGATCGTCGTTGCGGTCGTAGACCATCACGAAGTCGGGGGCGCTGACATCCCAGCACTGCGACAGCGGCGCCAGCTGGCGAACCATGCGCGGCGGGTTGGAAGTGATGTCCGCCAGCAGCGCTACGGCGCGCGGTTCGGTGGGCCAGTTGGGGTTGGTGTACTGCACTGCGTCAGCTCCAAGCGGCGGGGTGCCGCGTTGGAGGTATATAAACACGCTGTTTATGTGATGTCAACAGCGCCGTTTATATTTTGCCGCCGGTTCCTCCCGGCTACGTAGAAACACTTATCATCCCACAAGGCGCTATGCCGAGCGCTCTGCCTGTGCTGATCTATTGCGCATCCGTTATGGATGTACCGTATAAAAACAGTAGTTTCCTACACCGGGTCGCATCCAATATGATACGAATCACGATTTGTTCCGGGTAGGCCCCAATGGTGAAGCTGAACGCCTTTCAGGCGATGATTACCTGTCTTGCTCTGGCGGCTGATGTTGCAGCCAGGCGGCGTGCGCTGAAAACCTTGCGAGGGCTTCCAGAGACTCGTCCTCTGGAATCGCTCGATACAGCTGTTGAGCTGCAAGAAAAGCACTGGCGAGCGTGTTCGCTCGGGCCGGATCGATGCCCTCTATCTCAAGAAGATGGAGCAGGATGTCGCGCGATCCATCACCCTCGGGGCTGGTCGCGGCCTGTAACCCCAGCAAATCCTGAACTGAAATACCTAGCGCCTTAGCCATGCCGACCAACGTCGGCAGATCAGGCACGCGGTTCTTGTTCAGGTAGTTGGCAAGGCGCTGAGCCCCGCTGTCCTCGGGCCACCCCATGCCCTTGATCGCAAAAGCGCGAGCGCTGCGGTAGCCGGCCGCCTTAATGAGGGCGGCAAGGCGCGGGCCGAAGTTCGGGTCATGGTTGGCGTTCGTTCCCACGAGGGCCGTTTGCATCACCGCCGCGCTTGCAGGAATAAACGATTGGCGCTTGCTATATAAACGCGGCGTTGATACATTGGCGTCATGGGCAAGCAACTGCACCGCGACGACGCACTTATCCGGGCGATCACCCCCAAGATCGTCCGAGCCGCGTTCAATCTTTCCTACCAGTCCCTTCGGAACTGGCGGCTTCGCGGCATCCCGGAGACTGTCCGGCCAGAGTTCGCAAACCTGGCCCTGCGTCATGGCGCAGTTGTTCCCAGCGACTTCTTGAAGCCGCGCGACCAGCGGGCAGAGAATGCAGTCGATATCGAGCGTGCGGCCGCATGAGGCGCCTCCCCGCCCCCCTGCGCCCAGATCGCACACCCGTCCCCGCCGGTGTCCCCATGGCGTCCCGCACCGGCCACCTGGAGCCCCGTCGCGTATCGGCTCCAATTTCTACCCGCCCCGGTCATTCGACAGCGGACAACGCCAGCCGCTGCGAAGCCGATCCTGCGCACCTTGCCGGGTGCGTCAACGCCGTCGGGACAGCGGGTCATTGTGAAGCGGCCAAGGTTCGGAATGGCGCACCCACAACTCGAGAGGATTTCTGAATGGACGTGCTCCAAATCCTGGGCGCGGTCGCGCTCACCTGCGTCGTCGTCTCCGGCATCGCAAAAGGCATCTTCGCTCTGCACGAGGCGGTGCTCGGCTACGCGGAGGCCCGGCCCACGGACTGCGACAGCGATTGGCAATTCGGTATTCATACGGAGGGCTTGTAATGGCATCGTTTGCCAAAGTCTGTCCCGTCACGCCGCTGACCAAGGACAAGTTTCAGCAGAAACTCTCCGTTGCATGGTCGCGGCTCTGGCACAAGCACGGCAACAAGGTCCGCATCGCCGAGACGATGGGCCTGACCGACACCGCGCCGCTCGACCGCGGCCTGACCGGGGCGAACCTTCCCGGTGCGCATGTGATCTTCAACTCGCTGCTGGTCGACCCCACCGCGCTCGACGAGATCCTTGCGCACTACGGCGTCCGCGCCGTGCCGCTCGCTGCCAGCCCGGCCAATGACCTGGCCACCGCTACCGGCGTGATGGATGCCATGGTCGCGCTGGTCCGCGCGCTGGAGGACAACCACCGCGATCACCAGGAGACGCTCGACGTCGCCGACCGGATCCAGCCACACCTCGCCGCGCTTGCTGCGATCGTGAATGAGGCTGCTGTTCTGCGGGGTGCGGCATGAGCAGTCGCAAGCCCCGCCCCGCGCCGGAAGACTTCGTCGAGATGGCGAAGACGATGACGCACAAGCAGCTCGTCAAGCACTATGGATCGAGCAGCGGCACTGTCTCGCGCTGGCGGCTTGAGACCGGCGCGAAGAAGCATGCCGGTCGCGAAATGCGCGCCATCCCCGACGACTTCCGCGCCAATGCCAAGACGATGACGTGGAAGGATCTCCGCGACCATTACCACGCGTCCAACGAGGTCCTGCAGCGCTGGCGCATCCTGTCTGGCGTTCGGCTTGAGAAGGCTGCACGTCCGCTGACACCGCCGCCGGCCGGGTTCCGCCAGGCTGCAACCGTGATGCTGCGCACCCAGCTGGCGACGCACTATCATGTCAGCAAGGGCATGATCGACCGCTGGCTGCGCGAGACCGGTCTGCAGGCGCTTGGCCGCGTCCAGGCGGAAGCGCGCGTCGTTCATGCGATCGGCGCGCCAAAGCTGGCCGCCGTCCCGAACAACCGCGACATGTCCCTCGCGGGCCGCGCCGCCGACTTCCTGCAGAAGCGCGCCGCGATCTTCCGCTGCGATGCCAATGGCCGGTTTCAGCTCGGCGGCACGCATTGGAAGTGGCGCGGCAAGGCCCACACCGCTGCGGAGATCATCGCCGAGGCATGTGAGCGCGGGTTCGAGCCCGATGCCTGGAAGGAGATCGCGGCATGACGCGGGTCTGCATCACCTGCGGCTGCCGTCTCGATGGCCGCAACACCAGCGGTTATTGCAAGGCGCACCGCTGCATCGCGCACCTCCCGGCGCCTGCCGAGTTCGCGCGTATCGCCGATGGCATGACCGCGCCTGCTGCAGCCCGGATCATCGGCTGCGACGTCAACACCGTGCGCAACTGGGCCGAGATCCATGGCTTCAGCCTGGCTCGCGGGTTCGGTGGCCGGCCTGCGACCCGGAAGCCGCAGCATGTTATCCGCAACCTGGCAGCGGTGGAGGTGGCGGCGTGACCCCTGACATTGCCGAAGTCATCGGCTGGTGCGCCATGGCGTTTTATGCCGGCGTCCTCTCCTGCAACGCCATGCACAAGCGCCGGCACCGCGAGGACCTGCCGCAGTGGAAGGCGATCGTCGGCGACGCGCTGATCAATCAGATGCGCCGTGTCCAGCTGAACCACAAACTGGCTGGCGACGATGTCTGCATCACCTGCCAGCAGACCTACGACGGTACGTTCGGCCGCATGGTCGTCACCGTCGAGCGGGCGGAGGTGGACGCATGACGCGCACCCTCAACCAGATCGAGCGCGCGCTCGTCCTGCAGTCGATCGTCACCGCGCCCAGCCTGGAAATTCGCGCACGTCGCCTCGCTGCGGCGTGCTCCTACGGCATCACCGAAGCCGAGGTATCGCCGCTGTGAACGCGCCCGCCCGCATCGTGCCCGATGGCTTCATCGTGCCATTCCCGGCTGACCTCCAGGTCGCCGAGGAGTGGACCGAGGCCGAGTGCGCGCACCGGGCGGCGATCACCATCCACCTGCCGAACGAGGATGAGTGGAGCATGCGCTGCCGCGTCGCGATAGCGATGATGCGCGACCGCGCGACCGCCGGCCTGCGCCGCTGCTCGGACGCCGCTTACCCGCTGCTGTCCTATGTGGCGCGCGAGGCCACCACCGCGGTTTATGCGCCTGTTCCTCCTCGGCAGCTCGTACTCCTCCGCGCCGGCCTTACCCAGGCCCTGGAAGCGGCACGCATCATGGAGCGCGCCTCCCGATGATCATCCTTCGCGATTATCAGCAGAACCTCATTGAAGGCATCCGCGAGCGGTTCCGCACGATGGACCGCACCGTCCTGGTCCAGCTGGCCACCGGCGGCGGCAAGACTGTCACCAGCGCCTACATGGTCAAGACCTCGGCTGCGCGCGGCAAGCGTTGCTGGTGGGTGGTGCATCGCCGCGAGATCATCCTGCAGGCCAGCAAGACCTTCTGGGGCATGGAAATTCCGCACAGCCTCGTGATGGGCGGTGGCATCGCGGATCCCGATGCCATGGTTCAGGTCGGCAGCGTCCAGACGCTCGCCCGCCGGCTGGATAAACTGCCCGCACCCGACCTGATCATCTTCGACGAATGCCACCACATGGGCGCGTCGCAGTACCAGGCGATCTACGAGGCGCACCCGACCGCCCGCGTTGTCGGCCTGTCCGCAACCCCGTGGAGGCTCGACGGTCGCGGCCTGGGCACATGGTTCGACAGCATGGTCCAGGGCCCCAGCGTCGCCGATCTGATGGAGCAGGGCGCGCTCTGCGATTACAGGCTCTACGCCCCTTCCTCCGCCGACGTGTCGGGCATCGCGATGTCGGGCGGAGACTTCAAGCGCGACGACCTCGCCAAGGTGATGGACAAGCCGTCCATCGTCGGCGACGCGGTGGCGCACTATCAGAAGCTCGCCCCGGGCAAGCGCGCGATCGCCTTCGCGGTGTCCGTCGAGCACAGCCGCCACGTTGCGGCGCAGTTCCAGGCAGCCGGCATTCCTGCGGCGCATGTCGATGGCAGCATGGACAGCGGCAGCCGAGACGCGATCGTCGCCGATTTCGCTGCCGGCGCGATCCAGGTGCTGACGAATGCAGACCTGTTCGGCGAAGGGTTCGACGTGCCCGCGGTGGAGGCAGTGATCCTGCTGCGCCCGACGCAGTCGCTGTCTCTGCACCTGCAGCAGATCGGCCGCGCGCTCCGCCCAGCGGAGGGTAAGCCGCATGCGATCATCCTCGACCACGCCGGCAACGCGATGCGCCACGGTCTGCCCGACGACGAGCGTGAATGGACGCTCGACGATCGCCCGAAGAAGAAGCGCGGCGCAAAGGCCGAGGTGCCGGTCCGCCAGTGCCCCACCTGCTTTCGTGTGCATGCGCCAGCTCCCGAGTGCCCGGGCTGCGGGTACAATTACCCGACGCAGTCGCGCGAAATCGAGCAGGTCGACGGCGAGCTCCAGGTCGTCGACCTCGACGCGATCCGCGCCCGCAAGCGCGACGAGCTCAAGTCCGCCCGCACGCTGGAGCAGCTGGTCGAGCTCGGACGGCAGCGGAAGTACAAATATCCGGTCGCCTGGGCTGGGCACATCATGAAGCAGCGGCAGCAGTGGAGGGCGCAGCGGTGACCCACGCCGATCTCGTCAACAAGCTGCTGCTGGCCGTCTCGCCGCTTGGGCTCGCATGGAGCAACAACACCGGAGCGCTCAAGGTCGATGGGCGGATGATCCGCTACGGCCTCGTGGGGTCCAGCGACATTCTACTCGCTGTTCGCCCCACCGGCCGACTGTTCTGCATCGAGGCCAAGCTGGGTCGCGACGCATGGCGCAAGCATCAACAAGCATTCGCGCTCGCCGCCGAGGCTGCCGGCGCCGTCTACATCCTCGCCCGCTCCACCGATGGCACCGGTGACGACGCAGTGGCCCTGACATTGGAGACTATCCGTGGCTGCTGAGGCTATTCCTCTGAACGCCTGGCGTGGCAGGCTGCAGATTGGCGCGAAGGGCGAGCGCAAGACGCTCTACAACCTGATGCTGTACCTGCAGAACATCCCGGGCCTCGGCGAGACGATCCGCTATAACGAGCTCGCAGGAGTCGTCGAATGGCGCGGCGAGCCGCTGCGGGACGCCGACTATGTCGACATCCAGATCCTGGTCGAGAAGGCCGGTTTCCAGCCGTCCAAGACCGACATCCCGGCCGCGGTCGCGCGCCTTGCGTTCGACCACGCCTACCACCCGGTGCGGCAGTATCTGAACAATCTGAAGTGGGACGGCGTCAACCGGCTGGATCGGTTCCTGCCCATCCTGTTCGGCGCGCCCGACACGCCCTACGAGCGCGCTGTCGGCGCTCGCTGGATGATCGGCGCCGTCGCGCGTGTCTTCCAGCCTGGCTGCAAGATGGACACGATGCTGGTGCTCGAGGGTCCGCAGGGACTGAAGAAGTCGACCGCCCTGCGCACGCTGTTCGGCGCCCCCTACTTCACCGAGATGGTCAACGAGCTCCGCGACCACAAGAAGTTCGTCGAACAGATCGCCGGCAAGTGGGTCGTCGAGTTTGCCGAGCTCTCCGCGCTGCGCAAGGCTGATGTCGAGCTCGTTAAGGCCATCATCACCATGCAGGTCGACAAGACCCGCCCCAGCTATGGCCGCCACACCGTCGAATATCCGCGGCAGTGCGTGCTCGCCGCCTCCGTCAACCGCAAGGCCGGGCAAGGTTACCTGACCGACAGCACCGGCAACCGTCGTTTCTGGCCTGTCGCCTGCACCGCGATCGACCTGCCCAAGATCGAACGCAAGCGGGAGCAGCTGTGGGCTGAGGCGCTCCAGCGCTACCGCGACGGCGAGCAATGGTGGCTGACCGAGGACGAGAACCAGCTGGCCGTGCGCGAGCAGGACGACCGCATGCAGGGCGACGCCTGGGAGGACACCATTGCCGCGGCGATCGTGCCGCACTTCACCTACACGTCGTCGCAGATCCTACTCGAGATCATCAAGATGCCGATCGAGCGGCACGACCAACGCGCGAAGGACCGGGTTGCCGCGATCATGGGTGAGCTCGGATGGACGCAGACGATCGGCAAGGAGCGTCTACAGGACGGCACCCGCAAGAGCATTCGCCTGTGGAGAATGGCCAAGTGACCATGACCACGCCCCCCGCCCTGAAGCGTAGAAATTTGTGGACATCCGAAGACACTTTCGGTCCGAATCGGACCTATGTCCACAGGGGTGTCCACGCATTTTCCACACCCCGGCGTGGACACCATTTTTCGCAGTTTTCTGCGGCCTCCACCCCTCTATCTACACTGTCTACACCTTATGTATGTAAATATTATATAGAGTGGAGGGAGGGGGTATATACCCCAGTTTCAAGCCGCGATCCGTTTCAAGATGTGGGTGTAGACACCCCAAGCGTGGACACCCCCTGTCTCGGGGGGCTCCACTGATGCCCGCGAACCCCGGCTATCCCCCTCCATATGAGCTGGTCGATATCGTCTACCAGGGCGGCTGGATCGTCCGCGGTATTGAGCCGACCAAGCGACGGTGGACGCGAAACGACCCCCGCTTCCCCAACCCCAACCCCTTCGACATCGCCCGCTACCAACCAGCCGGCGCGCACACAGGAGCAGGAGCATGATGATTGCCCGGACCGTGTTCTGTTTCGAACTGGCCATGATCGCGATCAATTCGGCGTCAGGCGACGTGCCGCACACGGTTCAGTCATGCGTGGTTGCCGCGCTGATCGTCGTGAACAGCATGATCGCGGACGCCTTGCAGGATCGTCTGTGATGGCAACCCGCAAACCTGACACCGGCTGCATCCGCCCCTACCGCCCCGCCCCGCCGGATTTCGTGGAGGTCTACCTGCGCCTTGGCCAGGACCGCGCCATCGAGGAGCACTTCCGGACCAACTGGCGGTGCATCACGCGCTGGATCGAGGAATGCGGGGGTGACGAACTCCGCGCTCGTCGTGCTTCGATCACCGGGGCGAAGTTGAAGCCGCATCGTCGTGCCGGACACGCACGGCGGTATGTGCTCGGGCTGCGGTTGGGTAAGATCCCCGCGCCGTCGTTTTTTGATGCTGAACTGATGGAGGATGGACGGTGAGCGTCATCGCGAAACAGCAGCGGTTCGTTGAGCTGGTGGGTATCCATGCCAAAGGACGGGTATCCCCAGTCGATGAGGACGTGTGGTTCTGGGCTCGGAACTTCACATGGTTCGTCAGTGCGAATGGCTATGTGAGCACCCGTAGCGGCGGTCGGACAATGACCCTGCACAGGATCATCATGGGCAATCCGCAAAGTCTCGATGTCGATCATATCAGCGGCGATCGGCTCGATAACCGGCGCGCTAACCTGCGTTCGGTAACCCGGCAGCAGAACATGCAGAACATGGGGCCCAGGCCAAATGCCAGGTCTCGTTTCAAAGGTGTCGGGTTCCACAAAAAGGCAGGGCGTTGGAATGCCCGCATCACGGCCGCCGGACGGAACCTGCACCTTGGCCTGTTCGACACTGAGGAGGCGGCAGCGCGCGCATACGACGCAGCGGCTGCCAAGCACTTCGGTATCCACGCCCGTCTTAACTTCGGGAGCGCAGCATGAGCCTCACTCCAAAGCAAGAGCGCTTTGTCCAAGAATATTTGATCGACCTGAACGCGACGCAGGCGGCCATTCGGGCTGGGTATAGCGCTCAGACGGCCCATGCGATTGGGCACGAGAACCTTAGCAAACCTGAAGTTATCGATGCGATCGGCGCGGCCAAGGCGGAGCGTTCGGAACGCACTCGTATCGATGCGGCCTGGGTGCTGACCCGCCTCGCCGATGAAGCGGAAGCAGACCTGTCCGATCTGTACGACGAGGCGGGCGCGCTGAAGCCGGTTAAGGATTGGCCGATCATCTGGCGCAAGGGTCTGGTCGCCGGGATCAAGGCCGTGGAGGAGCGCGACGAGCGCGGCAATGTCGTCGGCATGGTCCGCGAGGTGAAGCTGTCCGATCGCGTCAAGCGCCTGGAGTTGATCGGCAAGCACATCGACGTGCAGGCGTTCAAGGAGAAGGTCGAACACACCGGCGGCATCGCGGTGACCGTCTCCAGCGAGGATGCGGGGCTGTGAGCCGGGTGGAGAAAATCGGCCGCGCCACGCTGTATCTCGGCGATTGCCGGGACATCCTACCCACGCTGCAGAAGGTGGACGCGGTTGTTACTGATCCTCCGTATGGAATTTCCCATTCCAGCAATTACGGAGCTTCGTGGGCTGGCACACAAATCGCGTGTGATCAGGACACGTCAGTCCGTGATGCAGTGGCAGAATGGGCGAAGGATTTACCGCGCGTGTTCTTCGGCACGTGGAAGACGCCGCCTGTGCAGAACGCTAGGGCCTGTGTTGTCTGGAGCAAAGGCCCTGCTTTTGGCATGGGGGATCTGTCACTCCCATGGAAGCCGTCGTTTGAGTTGGCCTACATTTGCGGAGATGGCTGGACTGGACGCCGGGGTGAAGGTGTTCTGACGGGACCGGTAGTAGTTTCGTGGGAAAGCGCGGGGCGATGCCACCCCCACCAAAAGCCCGATTGGCTTATGGCGCACTTCATCGAGCGCCTGCCTGAAGCCAAGACGGTCCTCGATCCCTTTATGGGCAGCGGAACCACCGGCGTCGCGGCGGTCCGGATGGGCCGCGACTTCATCGGCATTGAGCGCGAACCGAAGTATTTCGACATCGCGTGCAAGCGGATCGAAGATGCCCAGCGCCAAGGCGATTTGTTTCAGGCAGCATGACCACCCCCGCCACCCTAACCCCCCGCCAACGCGAGGCCAACCGCCTTCTCGCCAGCCCAGCCCGCAACATCATGCTCCGCGGCGGCTCGCGCTCGGGCAAGACGTTCCTTCTGTGCCGCGCGATCGTGCAGCGGGCCATCAACGCGCCCTCCAGCCGACACGCAATCTTCCGCTTCCGGTTCAACCACGCCAAGACCAGCATCTGGGCCGACACGCTGCCGAAGGTGCTGAAACTGTGCTTCCCGACGCTGCGGGTGCGCTGGGACAAGACGGATTTCTACCTCGAACTGCCAAACGGCTCGCAAATCTGGATCGCTGGCCTCGACGACAAGGAGCGGGTGGAGAAGATCCTCGGCGCCGAGTATGTGACGCTGTACTTCAACGAGAGCAGCCAAATCCCGTGGGGCTCCATCGAAATGGCGATGTCCCGCCTAGCGCAGAAGTGCGAGCTGGCCTCGGAGATCGCAGCGGCAACCGGCCGCACGCACCTGGCGCTCAAGGCCTACTTCGACTGCAACCCGCCGTCCAAACTGCACTGGAGCTACCAACTGTTCCGCGCCAAGCTGAAGCCGGGCACCAAGGAGGCGGTGCCGAACCCCGACGACTACGCCGAGATGAAGATCAACCCGTCGGACAACTCGGACAACCTGCCGGCGGAGTATTTCGAGGTGCTCGCCAGCATGTCGGCGGCCAAGCGGCTGCGCTTCGAAGCGGGGGAATGGGCAAGCGAGGTCAACGGGGCGCTGTGGGCGCTTGAGGACCGCAAAAGCGAGATTGGTGACATAATCCCAGGCATAGACACGTTTCGGCGCTCCAACCCACCTGAAATGCGCCGTGTGGTGGTCGCTGTCGATCCCTCGGGCACCAAGGGAGACGGGAACGGCGACGACGTAGGCATTGTCGCGGTTGGCCTGGGCACGGATGGGCGCGGCTACGTGCTGGAGGACGCCACCTGCAACCTTTCCCCCGATGGCTGGGCGCGACGCGTGATCGAGGTCAAGGATCGGTGGAAGGCTGACCGCATCGTCGCAGAGCGCAACTTCGGCGGGGCGATGGTCAAGGCGATCATCATGGCGGCTGACCGCAACGCGCCGTTCAAGGAGGTGGTGGCGAGCCGCGGCAAGGCGATCCGCGCGGAACCGATCGCCGCCCTGTACGAGCAGGGCAAGGTCAGCCACGTGGGCGTGTTCGCGGACCTGGAGGACCAGATGTGCAACTTCACGCCCTCCGGGTTCGTCGGCGAAGGATCGCCTGACAGGGCGGATGCGCTAGTGTGGGGGCTCAGCGAGATCATGCTGACTGGCGGCACCTACAGCCTCTCCGCCCTAACCTGACGGCGGTAACTCCCCTACCCCACCACCGCATACGCTCAACCCATGTGGATCACCGACAGCCTCAGCGCCGCCATCAGCAGCGTTCGCTCCAGGTGGGGACGCGATGCCAGCCCTGCTACGCAGGCATTCGGCTCGCAGTTGGCGATCGGCGCATACCTCACCTCCGGATTGCTCAAGAAAGTCATCGCCATCCCGGCAGCCGACCGCACGTCCAAGTGGCGCGATTGGCAGGCTGAGGCTGATGATATCGAGCTGATCGAGAAGGAGGAGAAGCGCCTCAGCCTGCGCGCCAAGGTGAAGCAAGCTGAGATCCTCCGCGGCATTGGCGGTGGTGCGCTTGTCCTGATCGCTGAAGCCGGCGGCAATCATAACCAGCCGCTCAACGCAGCCCAGATTCGCCAAGGCGGCCTAGTCGCCGTCAACGTGCTGTCTCGCTGGCAGTTGTCGGTAGCGGAGTGGGACAAGGATTTCGCCAGCCCCACTTTCGGGGAGCCGCTCATGTGGCGCGTGAACAGCGGAACGGCCAACGCGCAGGATATCCACCCGTCGCGTGTCATCGCTTTCCGTGGCGACCCACTGTCGGGCCTCCAAGCACTGGCGGACGATCAGGCATATTGGGGCGACTGCCGGCTCGACCGCGTGTGGCGGGAGGTGCAGAACGCCGACAATACCCAGGCATGGTTCGCCGCCTTGGTGAGGAAGGCCAAGCTGCTGCGGTTCGGTATCCCTGGCTTGTCCGAGCAGCTGGCAGCGCCGGGAGGCCAAGAGCGTATTGCCGCGCGCGTTGCGACTATCGCTGAGGGGGAGAACATCCTCAACGCGACGGTCTACGAGGCTGCCGCGGGCACCGATCGCCCAGGTGAAGCAGTCACCGACTACCAGGTGACATGGGCGGGCATCCCGGCGGTCATGGACGCATTCGACCAGCGCGTCGCCGCAGTCGCAGACATCCCGTTCACCCGGCTGATGGGCCGCTCGCCTGCCGGCATGAACGCGACCGGGCAGCATGACACGGACAACTGGTGGGCTGCTGTGTCCGATGGGCAGGAGAACGAACTGCGGCCCTGCATGGAGCAGTTGGATCCGTTCTTGCTGGCATCTGCCGGCGTCACAGCTACCGACGTCACGTGGAAATGGGCTGACCTGTCGACGCCTACCGAGGCCGAGACTGCGGCCACATTCAAGACTGAGATGGAGGCCGTCACCCTGCTGCAGGCGACCAATGCCATCCCGCAGGAAGCCTTCAACAAGGGGGTGCAAAACCTCATGAGCGAGCGGGAATATATGCCCGGGCTTGATGGGGCTTTGGCCGAGCTGCCCGAGGACGAGCGGTTCGGCATCATCGGCACCATGGACCCGAGCTTGGGCGACCCGAGCGCCCTTGACCCGCAACAGCAGCAAGGAGGTGATCCAGCATCTGGGCGTGCCGGCGGGACTGGTGGAAGCGGCCCCGCCGCGCGTTCCTAAACCGTGAAGTACGATCTGGCGGAGATGGCGGCGAGAGCCCAGCCGAACCGCCGCAAGCGCGTGGTGGTCTTCCGCGACACCCCGCCCCCCGCAATGCTGGCGCAATCCCTGTTCGCGCGGGTCTACAAGCCCATGCTGGAGCGGTGGAACGCGGCGATCCCCGGCATCATGGCGGAGTACGAGCGCACCCTCTCCGGGCTGACCGGAGACAGCGCCGACGACCTGCAGGCGCGGCTTGATGCTGCGTCGTCGGAGATTGAGCGGCTGTTTATCTTGCTGGATGCGTCGATCCGCGATTGGGCGCTGCAGACCGAGACCTGGCAGCGTGGGGCATGGCGTGGGGCTGTGCTGTCCGCGACGGGCGTGGATCTGCAGACGCTGATCGGGCAGGCTGACGTGCGCGAGACGCTGCAGTCCTACATCAATTGGAACGTGCAGCTGGTCCGCAATGTCAGTGCCGAGGCTGCTCAACGGATCGGCAACGCGGTGTTTGCCGGGCTCCAGAACCGCACGTCTGCCCGCGAGGTCGCCAAGCAGATCCAGGAGGGCATGGCGATGTCGCGGAGGCGCTCGCTGCTGATCGCCTCGGATCAGCTCAGCAAGGTTTCCTCAGCGCTCGCGGATGAGCGTCGCCGCGATGCAGGCCTGTCGGTGTGGAAGTGGCGGCACAGCATGAAGCTGCATCCGCGGTCAACGCATCTGGCGCGCAATGGGCACCTCTACGCCGATGATCCTGCTATGGTTGGGCGCGATGTTGACGGGGTTACTGTGGAGACGCCGCCTGAAGCGTCCGACCTTCCGGGGAGGCCGCCCTACTGCGGCTGCCGATCGCAGTCGGTGTTGATCTTCGACGATTGACAAGAGATGTTCGTTGTGGAAGCATGCCTCCATCAAATACGTGTTTCATGCCGGTGGAGGCTGTCATGTAGACTTGATCGGAAGCAGGCCTATCCTGCACACTTTACATCAAAAGGGCTCCCCGTAAGATTGTGGGAGCCCTTTTTGTTTGGTGCGCACTCGCGGTGGTGGTATGGTGCGCGGGCTGCGGCAACCATCAAAAACGCGGGCTGGCGGTCGTCGGGACTGTAGGCTTTGCGGGCAAGATGCCTTTTGGGAACCTCCCCGATCCCGAACCGGAGCGGTTGCCGCAGCAACGGCCCGACGACCGCGCCAACGGGCGCCGGGCCTGACCACAACCGCCTCGGCATAGGAAAGCGATCATGGCTGGCATCAACGTTACCGTGCAATGGACCGAAGGGAAAGTCGACTCGTTCGGGGTACGGCCTATGACCCCGCTGGAGCGCGCAAAAGCGGCAGTTAAGGGGGCGCTCGAAAAGACCGGGACGCCATACGCCGACTACGGCGAGGACTGGGAGCAGGACGATTTCGAGTTGATCGCCCGTGCCGCGATCGAGGCGATCCGGGAGCCGAGCGAGGGGATGGTAGAAGCAGGGGCTGGCGTTATCCCTTGTGCGCAAGGTGCAGAGCAAGGTCCGGAGAACACCCAAGGCGCGCGAGACTGCCACCGCGCTATGATCGGTGCGCTGCTGGAGGAGGGCGGGAAGTCTTGCGATCACGTCTTCCGGCAGGATGCGGTCATCTGCTCGAAGTGCGGCATCGCTCGGGAGGGCAAGCAATGAGCGACAGCATAATCCAAATCGCGCGCGAGATGGAGCCAGGAGATATCGTATATCAACGGGCCGTTGCGCAGGGTAAGGTAGCATTACGCAAGCGTTGGCTATCCGAGATAGCTGACGTGCCCGGAGAATTCCGCGTCCGTTATGCTGGCCAAGGCGTTCGAATGGAGCGCGTCGCATGATCCCCTGGCGCCGGATCGCGGAGCTACCCGACGCGCTCAAGGATGGGCGGGAGGTGTTGGTTTGGGATGGATGGCCATACGTGGCTAGCTTTGAGGCTGACTTCTGGCGCATCCACGATTGGATACCACTAGCCGGCCCAACTCACTTCGCTGAGATCGACCGCCCTCCTGAGGACGCGGCGACAATTACGCTGAGCAGCGACATACCCGACCTCTCCGTCTGACGGCGGTAACACCCATCCGGGACGACGAATACCGTCCCGGCTCATGTTCTATGACCGCGCACAGATCGCCGGCAGCGCCCGCATCACCAAGGACGGCTACTTCGTGGCCGATGCCCTGGTGGCGCGCGCGAACAACATTCAGGACTATCTTGCAGGCGAGTTGGGCCTAGCCGACCGCGATCCGCGCGACGTGGTGCGTGTGTTCCGTCCCGCTGACGAGGTGTTCCACAAGGATGCGCTTGCCAGCCTGGCGCATCGCCCCGTCACGCTCGACCATCCCTCTGTTCCTGTGCAGGCTTCCAACTGGAAGTCGTTCGCAGTCGGTGATGTCGGTGACGAAATCATGCGGGACGGCGAGTTCGTCCGCGTCCCTATCAAGATCATGGACTCCGGCGCGATCGACAGCATCAAGTCGGATCGGCGCGAGTTCTCGCTCGGCTACACTGCCGAGATGGTGGCCCAGGCAGGCGTTCATGACGGCCAGTCCTACGACTTCGTAGCCAAGAATTTCCGTTACAACCACTTGGCGGCCGTGTCGCGCGCTCGCGGCGGCCAGGAACTTCGCATTGTAGACGAGCGCCCCCAGGAGAAGCCCAAGATGAAGATCACGATTGGCGACGCCAAGGACGTTGACCTGAGCGACGGCGCGGCTGTTGCCCTCGCGGTCGGCGCTCTCAACACCTCGCTCGCGGATGCACAGACCAAGGTGGGCGCGCTCACCGCGGACCTGTCCACCGCGCAGACTGCCCTCCAGACCAAGGACGGCGAGATCACGGCACTGAAGCAGCAGCTGGAAGACGCCAAGGTCACCCCGGAGAAGCTGCAGCAGATGGCCGATGCCCGCGCTGACGTGATCGGCAAGGCTAAGGCGCTGGATCCGAAGGTCGTGACGGACGGCAAGACGGACGCCGAGATCCGCAAGGCTGCGGTCCTGGCCAAGCTCGGCGACAAGGCCGCCAACATGACCGATGCGGCAATCGAGGGCGCGTTCGCTGCCCTGACTGCGGACGCCAAGCCTGCGCAGCAGGGCGTGACGCCGATCCCGGCGCCCGTCGTCGCCAACGATCATCAGGCCGCATTCGAGGACGCCCACAACAAGCGCCTCGCTCGCTACGCCACCGCCTACAAGAACACGCCGGCAGTGGCGTCGTAAGGGAGAAGACACATGGCAGTCGTCCAGAACAGCTTTCCCACCACGCCGGCCCTCGGTTACCCGGGCATGGTCGCGAACGGTGAGACCAGCAACCGCCTGACCCGCACCATCGAGGACGCGGCGGGCATCGCATTCGGCAAGGCGGCTTTCCGCGGCGTCGGCGACCACGGCATCACCGCTACCCCGGCGGCCGGCACCTTCATGGGTATCAGCATTGCCACGCACGGCCTCGCGGCCTCGCTCACCGGCACGGCGGACACCTATGGCCAGTATGCGTCGGTCCCTCTCCTCAATGAGGGCGAGATCTGGGTTACGGCAGGTTCGAACACCACCGATGGCGCTGCGGTCTATGTGACCAGCGCAGGCGTGTTCACGGCCACCTCGACCAGCAACACCGCCATTCCCGCCGTCTTCGACGACACCGTCAGCTCGGGCGCGCTCGTGCGTCTGCGCGTCGCTCGCTAAGGAGAGCCTCAGATGAATTTCGTTTTCGACCAGGCCACCTTCGCAAGTGATGCTCAGCAGCAGCTCGCTTTCCTGGTGCCGCAGCTCTATCGCATCAACACCGAGATCGAGCAGAACCTGTACCCCGAGTACAACTATGCCGACTTCATGTTCGTGGACACCACGGGCACGGTCTACGATGCGGGATCGGTGTTCTACAGCGGCGACATCGCCGGCAAGGCCGAGTTCCTCTCGGGCGCCGGGTTCGATATGCCGTTCGCGGACATCTCGCGCTCGCAGTTCCTGCAGGCCAACCACTTGGCTGGTATCGGCTACGAATACAGCTGGCAGGAACTCGGCCGCGCCGCGCAGCTGGGCCAAAACCTGACCACCGACAAGGCAGACGCCGCGCGCCGTGTCGCCGAGAGCTTCATCTACGGCATCGCGATCCGCGGCTCGTCCGAGAAGAACTTCGGCGGCTTCATCAATGACAGCAACGTGCCCACCGCCAACGTCACGGCGGACGGCACCGGCTCCTCGCCGCTGTGGGCGAACAAGACCGGCGACCAGATCCTGCGCGATCTGAACTCGGCGCTCAACGCTCCGCGCACGGCGACCGCCTATACCTACATCGCCAACACGCTGGTCCTGCCGGAGTCGGCGATGGACTATCTGTCCTCGACCCCGCGCACCTCGACCTCGGACGCGACGCTGCTCGCCTATTTCCGCGAGAACAACAGCTACACCCAGCGCACCGGCCAGCCGCTCCGCATCCTGGGCTCGCGCGAACTTGAGACCGCAGGCACCGGCAGCACCCGCCGCCTGGTCGCCTATGCGAACCTCCCCGGCGTCGTGCGCTTCCACCTGCCCGGTGGCGGTCACCAGTTCCTGCCGGTCCACCAGAAGGGCTGGGGCACCTGGGAAACGCCGGGCGTGATGAACGTCGGTGGCACCGAGATCCGTCGCCCCTCGGCGATGGTCTATCGCGACGGCTTCTGATTGGAGGGCATGACCATGACGAAGATCAAGAACACCACCGCCGGTCCGAAGGGTGTTTGGGCTAACACCCCGAACGGCCTTTCGCTCGTGATGATCCAGCCCGGTGCCGAGGATGACCTCGACATGCCGGAGGCTGAGCTGGAGTCGGCGCGCGGCACCGGTAATTTCGAGGTCGACGGCGAGGGCGACAAGCCTATTGCGCTGTCGGGCAAGGACAAGGCCGAGCTGCTCGAGATCGCCGAAGCCGAGGGTGTCGAGATCGAGGACGGCGCGACCGTCGCAGACATCAAGGCGGCGATCGAGCTTCACCGCGAAGCCTGATCACCACCACGAAACACGGGGAGGGGCTGGGCAGCGATGTCCGGCCCCTTTCCGTTGACGGCGGTAACATCCGACATCGTGCGCAGTCATTTTCCGCCCGTTCTGCAGGAGGTTAAGCGTGGTCGATCAGACAGCAGGCGGCGTTCCGGTCTATCGTGACAGCACGGGCATTGTGAGGGAAACGCTCGATCCCGGCGCGAATGCTGCAGCAATGCTGCCTGGTGCCGACTTCACCCCCGCCCAAGCCGCAATGGCCCGCCTCCCCCTGCCTTTCCGCAACATCATCCGGGATCCTTTCATTCCCGCGATCGGCCAGCAGGCGAGGACCACCGCCTATCCGCAGTCGATGATCGACGCCATCCAGGCGAAAGGCTGCTCGTCCTTCCGCATCATCAACCCGAACAGCTGCGCGGTGCGGTTCCGTGGGGCTTCTGGTCCCGACGACCTGATCAAGGACGGCGAGGGCCGCATCCTGGGCCCATGGCAGACCGAGGTGTTCAGCACGCAGAACCCGACGCACCTGAGCGTGATGCCGGTTGCTCGGCCTGGACTGCCAGTGCCGACCGATCTGGCGCCTGTCGAACTGAACTATGGGATCGGCGGCTGATGGCACTCCGATCTCCAGCCTCTGGCGGCGGCATCGCAGGCGCGACCGGTCCCGCCGGGCCCAAAGGTGACACTGGAGCTGCTGGCCCTGTAGGCCCCCAAGGCCCCAAGGGTGATCCTGGGGCAACGGGCCCCCAAGGCACAGCCGGTCCAAAGGGCGATACCGGTCCCGCAGGTGCAACGGGGGCCAAGGGGGATACCGGGGCAACTGGCGCGACCGGTCCTCAAGGCGCGAAGGGAGACACTGGTGCCACCGGTACGCAAGGCCCGATTGGCCTAACCGGGGCCACGGGTGCCCAGGGTCTCAAGGGCGATACGGGAGCGACCGGGCCACAGGGTCCTATCGGGCTTACTGGTGCCACGGGCGCAACCGGCGCTACTGGCCCGCAGGGACCGAAAGGCGATACAGGCGCCACTGGCGCAACCGGCCCGGCAGGCAGCAACGCCACAGCCACTCCCCTCGGGACTGCCACCCCCAAGGCGCTCGGCACGGCGGCGGCGGGCTCTTCCACCAACGCCGCGCACGAAGACCACGTCCACCCCGCAACCGGCACCCTGCAGTTCATCGGCAACGTGACGGTGAGCCGCACGCTCCTGCTCGCCCTTAGCAGCGGCATGCAGCGCGAATATGTGGCGTTGACCGGCGTCGTTCCCGCCGATCGCCTTATGTTCGCCGCCATCGCCGCATGCTCCGCCGGCTGCGCCCCGATCAACGTCTACCCCGATACGAACCGGGTTCTATTCGAATACAATACCCCCGCCCTAGGCATCGGTGCGGTGGTGAACCTGCAGATCGCGGTCTATCGGGTGCTGTGACGGCGGTAATGCAGCCCGTCCCACAGGCATAGCGTCGCCCCCATGGCCTATGTCCAGCCCGATGCCGCCGCGCTGAAGTTGCGCTTCCCCGCCTTCGCGGCAGTCGACGACACCGTGGTCAACTACTGGCTCGACGATGCCCGCCTGACTGTCACCGACACCTGGATCGAGGCCGACCGCGCTCCGGCTGAGATGGAGCTTGCCGCCCACAACATGACCATCACCGGCGTGGGCGCGGCTACTGGCCCGGCTGCGGCGCTGGCGTCGCTCGGCGTCACCGACTTCAAGAGCGGGTCCATGTCCGCCTCCTTCGACGCCACCGCCATCCGGGAGAGCAATTCCGGCGCCTATGGCTCGACCAAGTACGGCGCCATGTTCCTGCGCCGGCTGTATCGCAACTTCGGTGGGCCGTTCCTGGCGGGCTGCGCGTGACTGACATCGCCGCAGCCTTCGCGCAGATCATGGTCGCGGCATCGGGTGCGCTTGGGGCTGGGTACTGGCCTGCCGTTGCGCGCTGGCCCGGCACTCCGGTCATGGAGAACGGGTCCATCGTCACTCCGGGAACGCCGATCGCGCTGGACTGCATGGCCCAGGTCGATGCGGCCACCGAGGCGATGCGCGGCGAGGCCAGCTACACCGATGGCGACGTGCGGATCCTAGTGCTTGCCGATACGCTGGCGGGCACCCTCGACACCGCCGCGCGGATAGAGATCACCGAGGGGCCGCACGTCGGCACGTTCATGATCGCCACCTGCCAGCGCGATCCGGCCGCGATCTACTGGGACTGCCGAGGCCGACGTGCCTAAGATCGCAGGGGTGGCGAACTTCTCAGCCAAGCTGAAGCGCATCACCAGCCCGGAGGCCAAGCGCCAGGTCGGCGCGGCTCTGTTCGCGGCCGGCGAGGAGATCGAGGTCGCCGCGGCGCTGTCGATCACAAACGGCGCCGTGTCGGGCAAGGGGCACGTGCCCAGCGCCCCGGGCGAGCCGCCGAACGCCGACACCCATGTCCTCGACCGCTCCATCGAAACCAACCAGGTCGCCCCCTTGCGCGTGGAGGTATCCGCGAATGCACCATATGCCGTCCATCTGGAGTTCGGCACGAGCAAGATGGCTCCCCGTCCGTTCATGGCGCCCGCACTGGCAGCCAAGCGCGATGATGCGGCGAAACTGGTCGCACGCGCGGTCTCGCACATTTCCAAGGGCGGGAAGGTGACCGGCTGATGGCGATCGACAGCACCCTCCCCGCGCGTCGGGCGATCATGGCGGCGATGAAGTCTGATGCGGCCTTGACCGCGATCGTGCCCGCTGCCCAGCAGTACCCTATGACCGCGACAAACCCGGTGTGGCCGTTCACCCTCTACGGCTCGCCGACGCCCGTGCCGATCCGTGCGACTTGTCTGGATGGTTCGGAGATCACGGTAGCTATCCACGGGTTCGCCAAGCCGCGCTATGTCGGCGGCGCGATGGTGGAAACTGCCGAGGATCACGCCGGCCGCATCGGTGCCGCGATCGCCCGCGCGCTGGACGGGCAGAACCTGGAGATCCCCCAAGGCCGCGCCAAGGTGCGCTGGACCGGGTCGCAGCTGCTCGTCGACGGCGCGGAGGCTGACGCTTTCCATTGCGTCGTGAACCTGCGCGTGCGATGTGTGACGGGATGAAATCGGTTTCCCTTGGCGCCTGTGCAGCGGCTCTGGTGTTGCTGTCTGGCTGTGGACCTAGCGCTGGTGAGCTTGCCGAGCGCGAATACCGCGTCGTCGACCAGCCGGGCAGCACGATGCAGGACAAGTGCCAAGCCGCGCGCAAAGTAGCGGCGGCATATCTCGGAACCGACGAGGCGAAGTACCGCAACTGGCAGATGAAGGCCGACCTCGACTGCCTGAACGCCCGCGTGGGCATGTGAGAGACGACATTGACGCCGAACTGCTGCGCGAGCTGGTCTACGCGCTGATCCGGAGGGGTGTCATTGACGACGCGACGCTTGACGAGTTGCGAGCGGGCTTCGAACGCAAGGCCCGGCATTTTCAAGGCTCCACGCGCCGGCATCGCTACGAACTGCTCGCCCATCGTGCCGCTCTACTGCCGATCGAGGCCGCCGCGGAAGACGAGGCCCAACACGCGGCATCCCAGCGCCGCGCTCGTATCCGCGCCGTCCCTGACGGCGGTAACTAGGCCCCTCACCCCCGCATAGCGTGACCGCGACTTAGCTGGAGCACGCAATGAGCTATCCCACTGAAATCGACTTTGCGGTCGTCAAGATTGGCGATGGCGCATCGCCGGAGACCTTCCCTGTCGTCTGTGGCATCCAGAACGCTGCGGTCAACCAGACCGTGCAGACCAGCGATCAGCAGAAGATCGATTGCGCCAAGCCCGGCAAGAAGCCTACCCGCACCGTTCGCGTTACCGGCTCACAGTGGGACGTGACTGGCTCCGGTGTCACCAGCGTCGAGCAGTTCCCGGCGCTGCAGGCAGCTCTCGGCAAGCGGCGCAATATCCAGATCGTCGCCCTCCGCGACGACGGCACCGATGAAGGCGAGGAGCTGGGCACGTTCGAGGGTCAGGGCGTCCTCACCGCGCTCAACATCAACATGCAGCGTGATTCCGGCACGATGGAAGTTACCATCGCCGGTGAGAACGACCTCACCTGGACCCCGGCCGCGTGACGGTTCAGACCGCGCTCGAGCTTGAGTTCGGCGACGGATCCTATCTGTTCGATCTGAAGCTGCCCCAGCTGGCCGAGCTCCAGCGGTTGCGCGAGGCTGGCATCTTCAAGATCTACGGGCGGGTGCTGCGGGGGCGGTATTTCCTTGGCGGCGAGCCTGTCGCGGTGGCCGAGGATGGCGAGGCGTTCGCCGAGGACCTCTATGAGACGATCCGGCTCGGCCTGATCGGCGGCGGGCGCGGGCTGGTGAACGGCCAGGAGATCACCGTCTCAGCCCTGCGCGCCAAGCAGCTCGTGGAGACCTATTGCCACCCGGCTCCCCTGCGCGAATGCTGGACGATCGCCGCGGCAATCCTCGGCGCGCGCGTGGAGGGCTATGAGAGCCCAAAAGTCGGGCCCGCCAAGGGGCGGGCAACCGGAAAGCGATCGAGGAAGTCGACTTCGCCGAAGTCATCGCGAACTGCGCCATCCTCGGATGCGACTGGCGCGAACTGACGTGGTGGGAATATCAGGTACGGCTCGTCAAGCATAACGAGGCGGCCGAGGGCGGAACCGGCTCGTCTGGCGGTGTGTCGGACCCGCAACGGCTGCTCAGAATGATGGCGGTGCATTGATATGGCGGTTCAAGCAGACAGCGTCGTCGTCGCCCTCATCGGCGATACCGGGAACCTCGACGCAGCGGTCAACGGCGCCGAGCGTAACTTCACGCGCGCCATGTCCAGCATCGAGCGGTCGGCGTCGTCTGCCGAGAAACAGATCGTGCAGTCGTCGCAGGCATCGGCCTACGCGGCGCGTAACCTCGGCTTCCAGATCGCCGATATCGGTACCCAGTTGTCCGGCGGGCAATCGCCGTTCCTGATCATCGCACAGCAGGGCCCGCAGGTTTCGCAGGCGCTGCAGGAGATCAGCGCATCTGGGGCCGGCCTCGGCCAGGTGCTCCGGACGGTGGCGCTGCCTGGCTTCCTGTCGATCCTCGGCATCCTTGGGCCGTTCGTCGCCCAGCTGCTCGCTGGAGCCAATGCCGCCGGCACTAAAGCCGACGCAATGAAGCAGTTGACAAGCGCCATCAACGACATGGTGAAGTCGACGGATGCTGCAATTGCCAGCGGCTCGCGCGAAATCTCCGTCAACCAGAGCGCGGCTAATGCGCTGCTGGGGCGTGCCCAGGCCACCCGGGAACTGACGAAGGCGCAGATCCAGCAGCAGATTTCAGCAGTATCAGCGGCACGGTTGACCGAGGGGCAAGGCGGCGGAAGCATTCCCGGAGCAGTTATCCCTGGACGCGGCGCTGCATCGCAGGAAGCGACGCTTGCCGCGCTGCGTCGGCAGCTGTCAGAGGCGGAAGCCGGCGAGGCACGCGCACAGCTTGCTGTCCGTAATGCCAACGCCAAAGCCATCCAGCAGCGCGTCGCAGAGCGTGCGGATCCGCGCTTGGCTGCGCAGGGCCGCTATGACCGCTCGCTCGACAATCTGAACAACCTGCGCACGGCTGGGTTGGTCGGCGACAAGCAGTATGAGCAGCAGCTCACGCAGATCACCGAGGCGCGCGACCGGGATATCAAGGCGATCGGTGATCAGGCGAAGGCTGAGCGCAGCCGCATCTCCGCTGGCAAGAAGGCCGCGCGGGAAGCTGAGGCCGAGCGCAAGAAGGAAATCCGCGACCTCGACCAGCTGCGCAACCAGCTGAACAGCGTCGAACGCCAGTATGATCCGACGGCCGCGGCTTCTCGTGAGTTCGCCGCTGACCTGGCGACGATCGGCCGGGCTATGGAGCGCGGTATCATCACGCCGGCCCGCGCCGCCGAACTCCGCGTCAAGGCGCTCGAGGCCCGCATGCAGGCATGGCTCGGTACGGTCCAGGGCACCGAGGACACGCTAGGCACCGGCCAGATCTTCGGCAACACCGCCGATCGCATCGACGAGGAAACGAAACGCCGCACCGAGCGCTCGAACCAAGCCCGTGCGCGCGCCGAGGAGAAATACCAGCGCGAGCAGCAGCGCAAGGCCGAGGAGAACATCCGCGACCTCGCCGACATCTACGAGACGCTTTTTAGTGGCGGAACGGCGAGCTTCTGGGACGACTTCAAGCGGCAGGGGCTTCGTGCGCTGGCCGTAATCGCCGCGCAGAAGACGCTCGCGCTGCTGACAGGCGTAAGCACGCCGCTCGGCGACACTCGCGGCCTGGGGTACTTCGGTGGGGCCATCGCTGGTGCGCTCGGAGGAAAGGGCGACTTCGCGTCCGGCGTGGGCCGCGGCGACGTGCTGGGTCTCGGTAGCATCTTTGGCGGAAATGGCCTTGTGGCCGGCGATGATACGCTCGGGAAAATCCTCGCGGGCCGCGACCCGTTCAAGAAGGTCGGTGGTGGAATCCTCGGCAGCTTGTTCGGCGGGCTGTTCGGCCGCGCGTCCGGCGGCTACGTCGCGCCTGGCCAGACCGTGCGGGTGAACGAGCACCGCGGCGGTGTCGAGTTGCTTCGCATGGGATCCCAGGGGGGCAGCATCATTCCGCTGGGACGAACGGATGCGGCGCGTCCGCAGATGGCAGCGCCGGTGATCAGCGCCCCGCAGTTCAACATGAAGGGCGCTGTCGTCACGCGAGAGCTGTTCGCCGAGATGCAGCGGATTTCCCAGCAGAGCGCGGCGCAAGCTTCGGCGGCAATGGGCAAGCAGGTGCTGCAGGCAGTGCCGGGGCGCGTGTCTCAGTTCCAGAACGACGGCACTTGACGGCGGTGTAACTTCGTGCCAGCTAGTCACTATGAACCGGATACGCTCCCTCCAGCAAATGTGTCGATTTACCAGCCAACGCTGGTGAAGCTGTCATTTGGCTTCACTGCGCGATGCAGTGTAGCTCAGAGGTAGAGCAAGGCGCTCATAACGCTTAGGCCGCTGGTTCAATTCCAGCCACTGCAACCACGCCGAAGTAGCTCAGTTGGTAGAGCGGCCGGTTGAAACCCGGTGGTCAGCGGTTCAATCCCGTTCTTCGGCACCATTGCCCGATCGTCTAGCAGGCAGGACACGCGGTTTTGGTCCGCGCAACCTAGGTTCGAACCCTAGTCGGGCATCCACATCAGCGAGCGCGTGGGCGCGGCACGGACTCCAAACCCGATGTCAGCAGGTTCGACTCCTGCCGCTGGTGCCAGAGCCGCCGTGGCAGAGTGGTCATCGCCGCGGATTGCAAACCCGACGCATGCCGGTTCGATTCCGGCCGGCGGCTCCAAGCACCTGACGGCGGTAATTGCCTGATGGCGGTAGCGATACCCCCGGCATGTGGCCAGCTACCGGGAAAGCTATGTCGTCTACGTGGCGTGCGACCCGCCGGCCGTTTTCTGGCTCGGGCATGGACGCCTGCCGCTCGCTGCCGATGCGGTGATCCCCTCCCCTGTCGTCGCGCTCGGCGCGGGGCGTATCATCAACATCCCCGATTTCCAGGAACTGATCAACGGTACCGCCGAGCGCCTGCAGCTGGGATTCTCCGGCGTGTCGGATGAAACCGTTCGTCTCGCGCTCGGTGAGGCATCCGAGGTGCGCGGTGCGCCCGTATGGCTGGGCCTGATCTCGTTCGATGCCAATTGGCAGCAGGATGGCCCCGTCGAGTGGCAGCAGATGTTCACCCTGCGCGAGATGTCCGTCAGCCGGCAGAACCAGGCGGGCGCCGCCGAGCAGACGATCAACATCACCGTGGCCAGCGGCGAGACGGCCCGCTCCAAGGCGCCGAACAACTTCTTCACGGATGCCGACCAGCGGCGGAAATACCCGACAGACGCCATCTTCTCTCATGTCGCGGGCATCTCGCAGGGCACCTCGCGCCGCTGGGGGCCGCGGTGAACCTCGCTGACTTCCTCCACGACGCGCCCGCCGATCGCTCGGCCTGGAACTGCTCCACCTTCCCGGCGGACTGGTGCATCGCGCTCGGCCATCCCGACTATGCCGTTGACTGGCGGCATATCGTCGACATGCCGGAATGCGAGGCAGCCGCATCCGGCGGGCTTGTTCCGCTGTGGGATCGCGGCATCGGAGACGCGCTGCCTGTCGCCACGGCGCCGTACCAGGCTGGGGACATCGCCGTTCTCGCGCGCGCAGGGCTCGAGGCGGGTGCCGTCTACACCGGCGATATGTGGGCTCTGCGCCGCCCGGGTGGCCTCGCCTTCATCACCCTTCCCGATAGCGCCGTGCTGAAGGCTTGGAGGCCGCATGTCTAAGACCCTGGGCTCCATCATCACCCTGGCGGGCGCCGTAGTCGTCAACGTCGTGCCTGGGCTCGGGCAGCTGGCCAGTGCAGCCATCCTGATCGGATCTGCAGTTGCCGGCTCCATCATCGCCGGCCTAGACCGCGGGCCAAAGCCAGAGACGCAGTCGAGCTCCATCAAGCAGCCGCGCCCGCCGCGCGTTTCGGCATACGGCGTTTCCAAGCTCGCCATGGCCTATGTGCTCTACGAGACTGGCACAAATGGCTATGCGGTCGATGTCGGCGCGGTCCACGACGGCAAGATGGACGGGGTGGTCCAGTTCTATCTCGGCGACACCAAGGTGACTGTATCGGGCAACTACGTGCAGCGCGGTGCCGATGGTCGCTACAACAACGACAACATCCGCCTCCTGTACACGGACGGCAGCGCCCCCGGCACTTGGTTCAGCGATGTCGGCGCGATCGTGCCCGACTGGACCAGCAACCACCGCGGCGACGGCGTGGTGATGCTGGCGGCCATCTACAAGAACGTGAAGCAGCAGGACTATCTCAAATATTATCCGAACGGCGCCGAGCCCGCTTCCATGGCTGCTCGGTGGCAGCGGTGCCCAGATCTCTATGCTGCTGACCCGCTGAATGAGGCGGCGTGGACCTGGACGGAGAACCCGATCCGGCAGCTGGCGCATTATGAGCTCGTCCGTGTCTGCCCGCGGCCTACCGTGCCGGCCAACGATCCTGGTTATGCGGCCCAGCTGTCCGCTCTCCGCCTGGCGTACTGGAATGCCAAGATCGCCCCGACGCTGGCCTATTGGCGTGCCGCGCAGTCGGTGTGTGACGAGCCCGTGCCGCTGAAGAGCGGGGGCTCCGAAGCGCGCTACCGCTCTTGGACCGCCCATAGCCACACCGATCCGCACAAGCAGGTCCGCGGCGCGCTGCTGGCCACATGCGACGGCTGGATGGCGCCACGGGCTGATGGGGCATTGGTCGTCTATGCCGGCAAGGTCTACACGCCCACAGTCACCATCGGCCCCGAGCATATCGCCGGGTTCGAGTGGAACGGTGTTGGCATCGACGACGACAAGGCTATCAACGAGTTCGTCTGCAGCTACATGTCGGCGGTGCATGACTATGCCAGCGTGGAGACGGACGCCTGGACCGACGAGGACGACATCGCCGAGCGTGGGCAGTTGCTGTCAACGACGCTCGACCTGCCAGTCCCATCGCATGGCCAGATCCGGCGCCTCGCCAAGCGGGAGATGGCCCGCCGCAACGCCGTCTATCGGGGCACGATCACGACGAACGTTGCCGGCCGCATCGTCCGAGGGCATCGTTTCATCAACCTGCGGCTGGCGGTAGCCGGGCGAACCTATTTTGACGGTATCGCTGAGATCACCGGCCTGACCCGCAACATCCAGAGCGGCGGCCTGACATTCACCTGGCTCGGTACGTCCACCGCTGTCGATAGCTGGAACCCGGCGACCGAGGAAGGCAATCCAGCCGCTACCGGTGATCGAGTGACGGGCGAGCCGCTCGAAACGCCTACTATCACCAGCGCGGTTGCGGCCTATGATACCGTCTCGGACAATGGCAGCGGCGTGCGCGTGACGATCACAGCGGCCGGGCTGAACCGTGAGGACGTGACCTGGTACGCGCGCTGGCGGAAGGTGGGGGATAGCGCGTGGTCGACGGATAGCTATCCCGACATTGATGCGGGCTCGTCGGTCACGCTGCTGACCGGTTTCGTGCCGACGAATAGCGCTGTCGAGGTTGAGGTAGCATATGGCACCGGCGACGGGCGCATTTCTGCATGGTCGTCAGCCGTAACCGCCAGCACGGCAACCGATGCGACCCCGCCGGATAATCCTGTCGGTATCACGCTGGTCAACTGGTCCGACTCGCTGGACCTGTCGACGGCGCCGATCCCGCGCGCGGCATCCTATCGCTGGCGGTTCTATGCCGCGGATGGCACCACGCTCGTCCGCACGATCAACACGTCCATCCCCAGCGTGTCATATACGGCTGGCCAGGCAGAGCTTGACGGCACGCGCCGGCAGTATGTCGTCAAGGTCGCTGGCGTGAATGCCGCTGGCGCCAGCGCAACAGAGGCATCAACTTCGGTGCTGACCAATGCAGCGCCATCAACGGTGACGATCGGCTCCGCCACCGGAGGTGCCTACAACGCCGAGGTGCCATTCACGCTGCTGACGGAAAGCGATGTCGCTGGCTATGCCCTCTATTACGCGACCACCAGCGGGTTTGACCCGCTCACGCAGGGCGCGTTCGTCTATAACAACGGCGCCTCTCCGGTGTACCTGCAGGGACTGGCGGCAGGGACGTTCTATGCCAAGATTGCAGCATTTGACGCATGGACGCGGCGGCCGGACCTCCTGAACTTCTCGGGAGAGACGTCCTTCACGATCACGACCGGCGGCGGCGGCACGGGCGGCGGCGGCGGCGCTGGTGGCGGCGGCTATTGCGTGACGACGGACACCTGCCTGTTGCTGGCAGATGGCACTACCAAGGAAGCCGGTGAGGTCCGGGTCGGCGACATGCTTTGGACCCAGCACGAGACGACATTCGAATGGGGTGCGTTCCCCGTCGAAGCGATCGAACTCGTCGAGGATGACGTGTTCGCGGCGGACATCGGTGAGCGCCGCACCCGCGCGACGGCAGGGCATCTGATGCTGATCAACGGCTCCTGGATACGCATGGATGCTATCGGCATACCGGCTGGCCGCGCGATGGTGGCCAAGATCACGGTGACAGACGCGCACACCTATGTCGCGAACGGTGTCCTGCACCACAACATCAAGGGAACTCCGCCGGACGATCCACCCTGACGGCGGTAACTTCCACGGAGGCGCGGCCATAGCGTCGCGCCATGCTCCCGATCTTCCCGGCCCATGTCTTTTGCCCTGAGACCGTCTCGGCGGCTGTGGTGCCCGACGTGATCAGCGGCGGCACGTCTCTGGTCGGCGAGCAGGACATCATCGAAGCGGACGGCGGCGGGCGTTGGCAGATCAGCTACGGCGGCATCGCGCTCGACACGCCCTATCAACAGCGGTTGTGGAAGGCATGGGCCGCGAAGCTCTCGGGTGGCTCGGTTCCAGTCTTGGTGCCGTTGCTGTCGGTGGCAACTGGCCCCCGCCCGATCGCGGGCAATGGCTTTGCGGCGCCCTCCGACCTCTACGTCAACGACGACTATTTCCCCACCGAGGTGCGCTTTGCCTCGCCGCACATCATCGCAACCATCACGGCTCCAGTAGCCCTGCGGGCGACGACGATGCAGATCGCGGTCAGCCAGGGCGGCCAAGTCCAGCCGGGCATGGACTTCGGCGTCGGCGTGCATGCCCAGACTGTCGAGGAAGTGCTTTCGCGATCCGGCCTCTCCGCCACCGTCAAGGTTTCTCCGCCCTCCCGCATGGCGATCAGTGCCGGCACTGCGGCGAACTTCGACTGGCCTTGTGTCGTGTGCCGCCTCGCCCCCGGCCAGAACCTCGCCGCAGCCATCACCAATGGCCTCTACGGCGACGTCGAGATCCAGTTCGTGGAGGACACGGCCTATGCCGCGTAGCTTCGACATCGAGGTGCCGCGCCAGGGAGACTGGCCTAAGGAGCTGGTGCTCACGGATATCGACGGCGCTCCGATCAACCTGACCGGGGCCACCGTCGAATGGAAATCGCGTGCCATCGCAGGAGCCGGCGCTGTCTTAGCGGCGGCAACCGTTAACATCGTCGAGCCGCTTTCCGGCCGCATCTCCGCGCGCTGGCATGGGCCAGACTTCGACGCTTTCGGACTGCCCACCGAAGCGGTCCGCGTCGCCCACGATCTCAAGCTGACCTATCCGACCGGCATCGTGGACGTGCTCCTGCGCGGTCAGCTCATTATCTATCCCGAGGTGACAGTATGACCGTCGAGCGCATCGAAGTCATCAACGCGCGCGGCGAGAGCTACCCGGATGTGCTTCGGCGCACCGGGCAGTTTGGCGTGCTGCCAACGGATACCGACGCCCAAGCGGTCAGCAAGGTAAACGCCGACGCGGCGGCTAGCGCAGCGGCCGCCGAGGCCGCAGCTGGCCCGACCTATCCGACCAAGGCTGCAGGCGTAGCAGCTACCGCAACCGGTCAGGGGTTCGCCGTCGACAACGGCGATGGAACGGTTACCGTATATCTGAAGGACGGGGCAACCAACCCGGCGCAGCGGACGCTGGCGACAACTGCATTTTTGGCGGCGGCGGCCGGCGCAGACGCGGTGGGTCTCAAGCAGACGGGCACCGGTGCAGTCTTGCGGACTGCGCAGGACAAATTCCGGGACATCTTCAACGTCAAGGACTTTGGGGCGAAGGGTGACGGTGTTACTGACGACACGGCGTCCTTCAACGCCGCGTTGCAAGCTGCTCTACTGGCCAAGAAGTCGCTTTCCATCCCCGCTGGCCAATACATGCTTTCTCAGAAGCTTACGATTTCCTCTGCAAATAGAACATCGCTTATCGGCGAAGGCCGCGGGATCTCAAAGCTGATCTGGACGTCTGGCGCGTCGACGCGCGGACTCGACATCACCTATACCGACGACAATTTCCCGCCCCGCATCACTGGGCTTTCGTTGATCACCGCTGCCAACGACGGAGCAACGGCGCTCACAATCAATGGCCCTGATTCGGCTTCGGTCACCAAGATGGGACCGACAATCGACGACCTAGAGATAAGCGGACAGACCGTTGCTACGCATTGTTGGGGCATCGGGATGCACTTCGTGACATCGTGGTACATCACCGCGTCTAACTTCGCCATAAAGGGCCGTGACGGCGCCACCTCGTTCGATATGGCGTTCGGCATCAAGCTGACGGGCTGTCAGGTTATTTACGCGAGTGAGTTCACGATCTTTCATTGCCAAATCGGGGTTTTGCAGGCGTCGACCGGGACGGTTGCGAAGGGTGAAGGCTTCTGCTTCTCGAATTTCGAGATCGTGGGCGGACTTGACGGCATGGTACTGCCTGCGGAGTTCGCGGTCCCAGGTACAAATATCGGGCCGGGGCATATCAACACCAACCGCACGGGCATCTCGCTCAAAAACCGCTATCAGACATCGATCCACGACATCCTCTTTTATAAGACGCAATTGTCGGTCGATAACTATATCGGCATCGCGCTTGATGACTGCACCTCGATCCGCATCCACGACAATGAGTTCCGCGGCATACCCGGCACGCTCGATTCGGTGGCAACGATTGGTATGCAGCTGGCTGGCACGACGCTGACCGATTACTGCTCGATCCACGACAACGGCTTCCGGGATTTCGTGGGGAGTTCTCGCGTGGGCATCGTCCTGGGGACGGGCGTCGGAAACGCGAATATTCACGACAACACCTGCGACGCGACTCTGCAGTACCCGATCCAGGTAAATTCCGATGCCGAGCCGAACAATCGGTTTTATCGAAACTTCCCGATCGCAGTTCAGAGCCTGCAGCCGAACAACATCTCGCCTTCGGTCGGTAACGATCTCTGCGGGCTGTGGAACACCGCTAACACGGCGCCGACAGCAATCATCGGCTTTGGTAATGGTTATGTGGGCCAGACCATCACAGTGCTTGTCGCTGACACGAACACCTCCTTTGTAAATGGCGCCTCTCTCGCGATGAAGGGCGGTACCAATTATACGGCTCCGTCCGGATGTGTACTGTCCTTCCGCATGGATGGCATCTGGCGCGAGGTAAGCCGCAGCATCTGACCAACAACCAAGGAGAAAAATCATGCCCGAACACCAGCACACCCCGCCGCACCATCACGAGGCCCACGTCCATCAGGACGGTGAGGATCATCGCGCCGAGCAGGATTGCCCCGGCGACGAGGACACGCTCGACGAAGGCAAGCCGGAGCTGCCGACGCTGAACTCCGGCAGCGGTGGTCATGGCGGCTCGCAGCCCCCGCCCCCGCCGGTTGACTGATGACCTCGTATTCGCTCCTGTCGATGTTGGCGTGCGTTGGCGCGATCGGAGCGGTGCGCCTGTTTCCTGAGACGCAGCGCCAAGGGGCCTTTCCGGTCGCCCTGGCGCTGCTGTTTTTCTGGCTCGTCGAGGAGTCGGCATATCCGCCGTTCGATTGGGCGAACCCGGTGCGGATCTTCTGGGCCTTCGGTTGGAAGGTGCGCAGCGAGGGATTGTGGCCCGTCTATGACGGCGCGTTGGGCGCGATCGCATTTCTCTCCGCGCTGTCGTTCTGGGGTGGTGATCGTCGCGCCTGGTGGGGCCCGGCAATATGGGCACTCTGCCTTTGGTCGATCCTGATCCACGGCGCTTATCAGGCGGCCGGCGCCTGGAGCTTCGACGAGTACGACCACCGGCTGCAGGCGCCTTTCTGGGCTCGGCTCGCCGTCTTCTATGCAATCGCAATTAAGGGGGTGGCTGACCATGTGGATAGTTGGGCTCGTGCTGCTCTTCGGGGTCGTTCTTGGGGCTGGACTCTACGTGCGGGAGCAACGTGCTCTAGGAAGGTTCGCGCACCCCGATGACGGAGAATAATCCCTTCTTCTGGCTATGGGTTGGCCTTGCTACGCTCGCTGGCGCGGTGACCTCGCTCACCCTGCGCCCGTATCGCCAGATGCAAGCTGTGGAGATCGCGCTCGCGCTCTTCGTCAGTGCCACCTTCGCCATGTTCGTGGGATCCCCGATCGCCGCGGAAGCCGCGCGTTGGTGGGGCAAGGGCACCATGGATCTGCGCGCATTCGGCCTGGTGATGTGGGTCATGGCTGCCGGCTCCCACTTCCTCATTCCAGTCGTCATCGGGAGAGCGAAAGGTCTCCTCACGAAGATTGGCGGCGGCGTGGAGACCGAGAAATGATCGCCTGGGCACTGATCAACGTAACAACGGCGCTCCTAGTAGCCGCCATTCTGGTCTTCAAGCTGGCCGCATACTACGACACATTCAACTGGGGTGAGCGGATCGGCATGACCGGCATGGCCGCCATGTGCGTCCTGCGCGTGGGTCCTATACTCGGTCGCGAGGCCCTACCAGGTCCGACGCCATTCGACGACTGGAGTGTCGCGGCTCTTCATATCTCCATGCTGATTTTCTTCAGTTCGCGGCTGTACCGCATCGTGCGGCACTGGAGGCGGAACGATCAGGCCAAGCGCGAGGCAACGGCCTATCTCGCATCGAGGGGGAAGCTATGAAATCCATCGACGACATTATAGAGGATGTGCTGCGCGCCGAGGGCGGCTATGTGAACGATGCGGCTGATCGCGGAGGGGAGACGAACTTCGGCATCACGATCGCCACTGCGCGCCAAGCTGGATATGCAGGCGCAATGCGGGATTTGCCGCGCGATTTCGCCAAGGAAGTCTACCGGAGACAGTATGTCGTCGCGCCAGGCTTCGATAAGATCGCAGGCATCTCCCTGCCAATAGCGGCCGAGCTTACCGACACCGGCGTCAACATGGGCCCGAAGGTTGCGACAACGTTCCTACAGCGCGCGCTGAACGGCCTGAACAACCAGGGCCGCGATTATGCCGACATTGCGGTGGACGGTATGGCTGGCACCGGCACTCGCGCGGCCCTCCATGCCTTTCTCGCAAAGCGCGGCGGCACCGGCGAGCAGAGGCTCTTGCGCCTGCTGAACGCGCTCCAGGGGGCCCGATACCTCGAGCTATGCGAGGGTCGGCAGGCGAACGAGAAGTTCTTGTACGGCTGGCTTGATCGGATCGCGGCATGAGTATCCTTCACGCCCTGAAGGGCATCAACGGTGAGTTCGAGGTGCAGCGCGTCCTCGGCGCTGTCGGCACGCTCACCTACATCTTCAGCGGCCCAGCCTTCATCTGGGCCGGGAAGGTAACGGCCACGTTGGACACCTTCTGCCTTGCCTATCCTGCGGGCTTGGGCGTGTGCATCGGGGCCACAGCTGGCGCCATCGCCTTGAAGGATCGTCAGGTCGCCAAAGCGAAGGTCGAGGTGGAGAGCGCGCAATGATTCCCGCTCTCGCATTGCTCAAGACGCGCACCGGCCAGATCGTTGCCGGGGTTGTAGTGGTGCTGATCATCTTCGGTGTGTGGCTGCATTTCCATGACCGCGGCGTCTTAGAAAAACACGAAGAGAATGTTGAGGCGAAGGCCGCACCTGCGCGCGCGAAGGCAGACGAGCAGCGCGGCCGGGACACCGCCACGATCGACGCCCAAACCAAGGAGGTCAAAGATGCGACTGCCTCTCTCCCGCCAGCTCGTACTTCCTATCGCCAGTGCGTTCGCGCTCGCAATATCCGGATGCAACAAAACCCTACCGCCCGGCCTCCCGAGCCTTGCCGACCTGACCCCGGCAGCGGAGCCGCTAATCCCTGAGGCGGCCTTGACAGACGAGGCAGTTTATGAGGCCTGGAACGAGGACACCCGTGCTTGGGGGCGCAGCGAGCACGCCAAGGTCAAGCGGCTGTGCCAGTTCTATCGGGACCAAGGCATTAAGCAGCTGGTCTGCGAGTGACCTGACGGCGGTAACTTTCACGGCTTGATAGCGGCACCACGGCGTGAAACTGCCGAGGAACCGCCGTGGCCCTGAACGCTCTCACCCTCTCGATTACCCAGGGCGTCGTGGGGCGGCCTTTCTTCTCCGCCGTCAATGGCCTAACCACCAGCCGCATCCAGATCGGCGAGAATGCTACGCCGGGCTTCAGCTTCGCCAATGGCGTCGTATTCCATCCCTCGCTTCCGGCTGAGTGGACCGTCTCGCTTCTCGAGTACGAGCCTGGGGTCGGTGCCGGTGTGCGAGAGAGCCGGATCAGCGGCACCGCGGCGACCAACTTCGCTCTGCGCGCGCAGGCGATCGCCGCTCTCAGCAATGGCCGGTCGCTGGTTCGCTGGCGCGTTGGCAGCACCCGGCAGAGCGACGGCAGCCGCGTCTATTCGCTTTACGTCGAGGACGACCTCGGCGCGACGACGCCGCAGACCATTGGTGGCGGGTCGCCGACGCCGACGCCTGGTCCGACACCAACGCCGACGCCGACGCCGCTCGCCTACACGATGATCTATGACTTCGACACGCTCAACGGCGCGACTGGTGCGAGCGGGGCAACCGTGTTGCTTGATACCTCGAGCCGGAAGGTGCAAGGCGCTGCGGGCCTGCGCATCCAGGCCAACGGCGTCAACGCCACGAACGTCGGCACCAATGCCTTTCTGACAACCACGTTCGATTTCTCCACCGCCAACACGGTGGCAATCTGCGTCGACTGCGGCGATTTCTACTCTAACGACTTCCTCGATATGCGCTGGAGCACGTCGCTAGGGCATGTGCTGCGTTCGGCGGCCAGTGGCGCCGCGCTCAACTCGCCCTTCACATCGAATGGCCTGGGCAAAGTGTGGACCTCGACGACGGTGGATAACTACCGCCGCCTGGTGACCTACAACGCGACCAATTACAGCACGGCCAGCAACGTAGTCACGATGGCGGTTACGGGCGGCCTTTCGGTGGGCATGTACGTGTTCGGCTCGATCATTCCAGCTGGAACCACGATCACCGCCGTCAACAATCCCAACATCACCCTGTCGAACAACCCAAATGCCACCGGCACCAGCAACGTTCCACTCACCTTCTCTCTTGCAAATGACGTACGCGGTCAGTCGATCAAGGCGCTGGGCACGGCGAGCAAGTCGATCACCTTCGGCGTCACCAACGCAGCGTCCAGTAGCTACACGCCTGATGTGGTGATCGACGCAATGGCGGCTATTCCCGATAGCTTCTTGCCCGAGGTACATTTCACCTTCGACGACGCCAATCTGACGCAATTCGACAACCGGTCGATCTTCGCCGCCTATGGCATCAAGATGAACTTCTATGTGCCTCAGGCGGTGTTGACGGCCGGCGGCAGCAGCAAGTTCACCTGGGCCAACCTCGCCACGATGAAGGCTGAAGGGCACGGGATCTTGATCGACAGCGAGGGCAACGACTACCCGATCACGAAATACCAACTCCTGTCGACGGCTATCACCACCCTCAACAACGATGCCCAGGAGATCCGCAACCGGCTAGGCTCCACGGGCCTTGGCCTTGAGCATCTGTGCTATTCCTATGGAAACATGGGCTATGTCGCCGCGCCGGTGACCTACACCTGCGCTTCGGACGGTGCTGCTGAGTCCGTGCTAACCATTACCAGCACCTCGACCCCGGCTTATTCCAACCTCGTGCCCGGTATGCGCGCTTTCGTAGGCGGGGCGATTGTCGGCATCGTTAAGGAGCTGGTGGATCAGAAGGTGGTCAAGCTCGATCGGCCGCTGACTGCGGGCAGCTATAGCGTTACCTTCTCGGCGCGCGTCTACAGCGTCACCGCCACCTGCAATGGCACCACGACGGTGACCCTCAGCAGCACGGCCAATCTATTCCAAGGTATGCACCTGCTCGCCAGCGCGGCGACCGGCCTTCAGGCGGACACGCGGATCCTCAGCGTCGATAGCGGCACGCAGATCACCGTCGACAAGACCGTGCCGTCGACCGTCACCAAGCTTGAGTTCGGCTATGTCGATGGCCAGTATTGGCCGACGAAGGTGATGAAGGCGCTCTACGACGCTGGCTATCGCACTGCCCGCCTGGTCGGCCCCAAGAACGGCGCGCTGTTCACCGGGTTCGGCCCGTCGCCCTATCAGATGCTCCAGTGGGGCCCGCTGGTCGGTGACGACAACTCGCTGACCGATACGGTGATCACGCAGCTCACGCAGAACGCGGCCGAGAAGCGCGACACGCTGCTCTATGGGCACAACATCAAGCCCGAGGACATCTACAACAACGTCGGCGGCACCTACGTGCCCGCGAACGGCATCAACCCGAACGCCCATTGGCCGAAGCTGCTCAGCGCCGTGAAGGCATTGATCGACGGCGGACAGCTCCGCGCGTCTCGTTCGATGCCCGAGTGGTGGGCTGATGTCAGCACCCGCCTGCCGCCCACCTAATTCGGAGCCCCGCATGTTCCTCGTCATCGCCGCCTCTATCGCCCTGACCTCTTGCGCCGGCCTGCAGGGTGCGCTCGACAAGGCCAAGGGAGGCGACACCATCCTTCTCCCCGCGGGCGCATGCGGCGCGGTGGCGCTGAACGATCGCCAATACGATGCGCCGGTGACGATCCGCAGCGCCGACCCCAAGCGGCGGGCGGTATTCACGCGGCTGACGCTGAACAACCCGCGCAACCTCACACTGGCGGGGATCGAGGTGACGAACGCGGACAGCAACGCCGCGGTGATGGTCCGCATCAACAACGGATCGGCGGTCACGTTCGACGACCTCTATGTGCATGGGGTGATCGACGGGAATGTCGCCAAGGACGCGAGCGGCGTGTCAGCCTTCAATGTCGACGGGTTGACGGTCAGCAACTCGCGGTTCGTCGAGATCAACGCCGGCATCAAGGCGGAGCAGAGCCGCGGCGTGACTATCCGCGGCAATGACATCGGCTTCATCGGCTCCGATGCGATCGAGATCCCCGGCTCGAATGGCGTCACCATCGCCTGGAACATGCTGCACGATTTCCGAACGAACCCCGGCGTCCATCCCGACGGCGTGCAGTGCTGGACGACGCGCCAAGTCAGCGGCTGCAAGAACGTCCGCATCTTTCGGAACGAGATCATCGGCAGCCCGGGCCACGAGCCGCAGGGCATCTTCTTCGGCGACGAGGACCGGGTCGGCGGGTACGAGAATATCGAGATCACCGGCAACCGCTTCGTCTGCACCATGTGGCACGCGATCAACATCTACAGCGGTCCGAAGAACGTCACGATCCGGTTCAACGAGGTGGTGGCTGGGCCGAACTATACCCCCTGGATACGCGTCGACGCGCCGTCCGTGCTAGAGGGGAATGTGGCGCCCGGGTATTTCATCGGCGGCAGCGTCAAGGCCTCGGTTGTGCCGGCGGGGAATTACGTGCCCTGATCTTCAGGAGGTATGATGCGGGGGCCGTCGAAGCGCGGGTGGGTAATGGCCGCCTCAATCATGCTCATGGCGATCATCTTGTTGACGTGCTGGGAGCGGCCCGTTTCGCAAAACGCCATAATGCCGGTGGCAAGATGGGTAATGCGCACGCCCTGCGGCCCTGAACCGACGTGCTGCCCGCCCTTAGGTAGCTCCGGCCAAATCTCAGCCTTGCACGGGCCTATGTCGTTTCCCGGCTCACGCTGCATCAGTGCCTCCTAGGGCTGCGTCGATCATGGCCTGCCATGTGCTATCGACGTATGGATCACGAAAACAGTCTAGGTTTGGGTGTCGCGCCATCATCTCGCGTTCGCCGACGATCCGCATCTGCCTGCTCGGCTCCCGCATTGCCGCGATGGCTGCTCGGGCATCGCGCTTGAATGCGCCACGCGTGGTTAGGCCGAGGTTTTCCCATGACATCTCATCGTTGCTTTCCGACGCCAACAACGCCCGCGCTACTCGTTCAACCATATCCATCTTCGTTCTCCTTGGTGGTGGCAAAAATGGACGAAACGGCCGCCGTAACGAAAAACGTTGCTATAAGCCAAGCACCAATTAGTATTAGCGCCCAGCCAACTGGTAAGCCGGAAACGCATATTACGCCAACTCCGCCGGCAATTAGGCAATACAGCAAGCCGCTAACGCCCAGCTCAATCAGTTCATCCCGCGTCATCTTCAGTCTCCTGTGGTGGCGTGGGCGTGGGCATCATCGATAAGCATCCCTAAGTTGATTGCCACGTCGGACGCTAGCACCTTGATGGCCTCCATGTCAGCGTCACGCTTGAGCGCTACGCCGAGGATCTCGCAGGCCTGCGACTGGCACCATGCCAGCGCAATCAGTTCATCCTTGGTCATTAGTGGTGGTCTCCTGACTGAGGTTGGGCGATGCCTCTCCGAGGCCCGCGCTGTCGCGGGGCTTCATGAATAGCTCAAGCTCAACGCCAACGACCCATCCCAGCATCCCAAGCATGCCGACGCTTGGGGTTAGCCCGTAATGGCTGGCAAACGCGCTAAGCCTTTCGTCAACTGATTTGACATCCATAGCCGGGCTGCTGTTGCGATTAACGATTGATCCACACAGCCCAACGCATTCGTCGCAGATGTACACGTCTGGACCTGCGATCAGTTTGCGCACCTCGTGTTCAGTCTTGGCGCAGAAAGAGCAGCGGTATGGCAAGCGCAAGGGATCAGCACCGACAGGCGAAGCCGCGCAAGCGGCTTCGGGCGAAGCCTGCGAGCCTGGTTCCGAAGGAATGCGCCCTAAGTCATTGTTCTGCATAACCATCACACTCCTACCAGTTATACGGAGTGGGAGGGAGGAGGAGGGGGGGGCATCCAGTGGGTGGCGTATGGCTTCGCGGCATACTGCCCAAGGACAAAACCGCCGCGTCCCTTCCAATCTTGCCGCTTGTCATCCCAATGGCTGTCTGCCCACCGGCCTTCACCTTCACCTGGGAACACGACCCAAAGATCGACCAGCGTGCCATCCTTCGGCGCCGCGTCCATATCGCTATTCCACTGTTCCATCATCCTATATCCTTATTCATGCGGCTGCTTGAAGGGAGAGAGAGGAGCGAAGGGTTTACCGTTTTCAGGAAACCTTGGCTCCTCGGCCCACCCTGAACCTTTTGAACCACAAACCGGCCAAAACCACCGGCCCAAACCGGGCGTAGAAACGCGGAAAACCGCGCATTTCCTCCATCATCGTCCCAGTGCCAGCGGTTTTGTAAACCGAAGGTCGCGGGTTCGATTCCTGCAACCGGCACCATCCACCTTTCCACAGACATCGAAGGGCATCCAAAATTGTCGGATTCCCGTGGGTTTTGGCGGTATCTGATCCACCCAAATCCGGGTCGATCCATTGGAACCCGCAGCCTTTGATCACGCCCAAGGTCAAACATCATGCCGCGATCATCGAGCCCGACAAGGTCGGCGCGATGCTATGCGCTATAGACAGTTACGCGGGCCAGCCAGCGGTTGCCTTGGCGCTTCGGATAGCTCCACACGTCTTTGTGCGTCCGGGCGAACTACGCGCTGGGGAGTGGGCGGAGTTCGACCTTTCAACAAAGGTCTGGACCATCCCCGGCGAGAAGATGAAATTGGGCCGCTTCCAAGCGTCCGGTCAGACGCTCGCCCGATTTCCGACAATACCATCAACGCCGCCCTACGCCGGCTGGGGTATGACAAGACGAAGAGGACGGGCCATGGCTTTCGCGCGATGGCCAGCAGCATTCTCAACGAGAGCAGGAAATGGCACCCCGATGCGATCGAACGGCAGTTCGCGCATGTAGAGAGAAATGACGTCCGTCGAGCCTATCTCCGCGGCGAGCATTGGGACGAGCGCGTTCGAATGATGCAATACTGGTCAGATTATCATGAGCGCTTGAAGGCAAGCCAGGACGCTAAAAGGTCGAAGCTCACATAACTTGTTGCTGACGATTAAACGGCCATATCGCTCCGAAATCAGAGGCCACAGGTTCGAATCCTGTCGGGTGCGCCATTTCTCAATGGCTTAGCTGGATCAGCAGGAAACTTGTCAAATATACGTCAAATATACCCCTTCGGACTCCTGCGTATGCGGGCGCACGCCTCGGTCCGAATCCTAGCGGTTGCCGCATTGATCTGTCAGATTCCTCAGGAAGAGTGGGGTGAGAGGCGTCAGATTAGAGGTGCCGATCTGCCCTTCGAACGCCTGCATCCGGATGCCGGGGAGCGGGATGCTGGCCCCGCGAAGACCTGTGCGGTCCTCCAGCTGCTCGGTTAAGCCTTCCGCCTTGCCAGCGCTCCGAGGGCAAGGAGGCTGGCAATTGCGATGGATGGCATGCCGATCAGCCAGAAGCGGTCATCTGCCGTCAGGTCCCAAGGCGCTCCGCTGCAACTCATCGCGCCGGGAGCGTAGCCGCAGGCTAGTTCAACGAGATACCCATAGACGAGCATCGCGCACACACCCGTCAGCCCCGCAAGCGCGAAAAGGACATTGGATAGCACTCGCATCATCCGGTCGGCCTCCTTGGGCTCACCCCCGGAGAGACCACCACCCCAGGGAGCAACGCCTCTAACCGGCCCGCAGCGACGTGCAATCGGGCCGCGGCGAGGCATGTTGAGGCAGATAGAGGCGAAATGGTCCGCCGGTCCGCGCCAGATGAGATGGCTTTTCGGCCTTGCCAAAGGCGTAGGAACCAGCTGTCTGCCCCACCTATCCCGCGACAAGGAGAAGGATGCTGTTCATTCGTGCACTCTTGGCCAGCGCAGCCGCAGTGACCTTAGGCGCTGCGACGCCGCCACATCAGAGCGCCGTTCAAGCAAGTGCGAAGCGGATGCCCCTTGTGCCACTGAGCGACGCGGACGAGCAATCGACGCAGGAGACAGGCTGCACGTTTACGTTCACCGGGGCAGGCCGCGACTATCTCCAGCTTGTTGGCAGCGAGCTCATGCTCCGAGATCAGCAGGGCTTACGCTCCTGTCGGTTGACCGAGAAAGAGGGCGAGAACTTGGAGACAGGACAGGGCACTGCTTCCTGTTCGGGGTACCGTCTGCGCATTCAGGCCACTGGCCGCTCCACATCGAGTGCGCCGACAGATAGCAGCAGCGGTCGCGCAGTTCTTACGGTGGACCACGGCGGCGTTGCCACCAGCATGCGTGGCATTTGGGGAGTCGCTTGCTGAAGCCGACGTGCCATCTTGCAAGACAGACCTCGTCTCCGAAGGCCACATGTGATCCCACTTCATCCGCATCGGATCCTGTCCGAGAGCGTTCCCTCGGCAGCCAAGGAAGTTTGGATGCGTAAGTTTTATCGCAAGCTCATGGTCGGGGTCGCGCTCGGAACGGCGTCTGTTAGCCGCCTGCAGGCACAGGACCTGCCCTCCGATGAAAGGCTTCAACGGGCATTCGGCGCGACCTACAATCGCTTGGGCCTTATTGAATATTGTGTCGCCAAGGGCTTCGCGAACACAGGCGATGTGGCGAACGCGCGGAGGACCGTGGCTGCTACCTTGAGCGGAATGACTGCCACGCCCGCCGCGCTTGCGCAGCAAGAGGTTGGCCGGCGCGGCATCATCGTTGGACCGCAGGTTATTGGGTTGATGAACCCGGCTGATCCTGCGCATCCCGAGGAGGTCCGAGAGGGCCAGATGATATCGCTCGCCGAGAATGCTCGGGTACAGAGACTGTCTGAACGCACGCTCTGCAAGCAGATGACCGAACAAGCATCCGCTGCCGTTGGAGCCGCCGAAAGATAGGTGATACCCTAGCGGCGGAGTGATCGGCGGATGTCTTGAGTTGGTCGAGATCTGTCAGCGTCGAAATGCTGCACTTTGTGTGCGTGCGGACAAGCGGTGATTGCGACAATAAGCAAAATATTGGTCGCCGGCTCCATCCAGCTTGACCGCTCGACAGAGCGGTGACCCAGTCGCGGCATCAGTCATGCAGCGTAGATCCGCCGACGGCCAATTATCTGCAACGTCGATCGTGCTAGGCTCGATTGCGTCCGCTTTCAGGTAGACCGAGCGGCCTGCTACGCGTCTTTCCTGGGGGCAGCCGTCGAGCTCTTTGAATCTGCTCCTGCGGCCAGAAAAGAACCACTGGGACGGGGCCGCCAGGACGCTCTGAGACAAGTCTCGACTCCCGGCCCAGGAACGATCTCAAGATGCAGTCATTCCTAGGGACAGGCGTTTACCGGGGACTTCGATGCGCGAATTCGACCTGTATTACTGGCCGGTGCCATTCCGTGGCCAGTTCCTTCGAGCCATTCTGGCCTTCGCCAACGCGCGGTGGACCGAGCATGATGCGGACGCGATCGCCGCATTGATGGATCGGCCTCCTGCCGAGCAACCAATCGCGTTCATGGGACCGCCGATCCTCGTCGACCGGCAACGCGACTTCGCCGTGTCGCAGATGCCGGCGATCGCCCTGTATCTCGGCGAACAGCTGCACCTGCTGCCCGCCGCGGCGGAGAGCCGCGCGCTCACCGCCAAGGTGGCGAACGACGCCAACGATGTGATCGACGAACTCACACTGGACGGCGGGCGCGAGATGTGGACGGCGGAAAAATGGGAAGCCTTCGTACCGCGATTGCAGAAGTGGATGCGAATCTTCGAAACGCTCGGCGAACGCCATGGCCTCACGGCTGATGGGGGCTTCCTTCTCGGCACGGCGGAGCCAGGCGTCGCGGACCTCGTCACCGCCACACTCTGGTCCACCATGGCCGATCGCTTCCCGAAGATTGCCAGGCTGGGCGAACAGACGGCGCCCGCAATCTGGGGTCTTGCTCGCCGGCTGCAGGAAACGCCCCGCCTCGCCGCGCTGAAGCAGAAGAGCTTGTCCGACTATGGCGACGCCTATTGCGGCGGCGAGATCGAAGCTTCGCTGCGCAAGGTCGCCGGCTGATCATGGCTCGGCAAGTGCACCAATGCGCGCGACCGTAGCTGATACGCCGACATACCCGGTCACCCCCGATGGCCGATACTTCGTCGTGCGCGGGCGGCTGTGGCGCAGGGCCAACCCCACATTGACGCCGGAGGTGCGAACGGAACTTGTCCGAGCGCTGATGGCTGCGCGGCGTGCGGTTGGGGTTGCAGGGCGAAAGCAGGACGCCGGCGGCGAGGCGAAGGCCCGAGCGGCCGTGGATCACGCCAAGCGCCAGCTCGGCGAACGCGGCCCGCCTTGGTGGGAAGACGGCGCTCCCGACTTCAACCGTCACCTTGCGCGCAACACGCCCTATGCCGACTGGTACGAGGGCTTGGAGGCCGCCCGCTCCGCCGACCATGTCGGGGAGGCGGTCGGAGCAGACCTCACTTGAGGGGCGTGTAGCGGCAGGTGAAGCGCGGCGCGGTTGCGTCGTCGGCAGGCGTCAGGTGGATGTACAGCCTCTCGCCGAGCATGCCGTCGAGGTCGAAGACGGCGTCTGCCTCGAACAGATCGTCGCGGTGCGCGTCCTTCCAGCCCTGCACGGCAGCCAGGGCGCGGGCTTTCGCCTCCCTTGCCGACTGGGCGACAACGAACATGTTCTTGTGCTGCTCGGCGAAATCGACGCCGTCATAACCGCCGAGATTGACGAACCAGAGCTTCTCGCGCGTCGTCGACGGCTTGGAGCGCAAGGTGACGGCATGGCCGTCGGCCCGGTCGATTTCCGCCCAGCAGTCAATGTGCAGCGTGCCCGGCGTACCCCACCACTCGGCGCGCAGCCTTTCGTGGGTGTCCTGGATCCGCTCCGCGACGACGAACCGGACGTCATGGACCTCGATATGCGCAGACGGATGCTCGCCGCCGATATAGATCGCGAACAGCTTCACCGCATTCCCCCTTAAAACTCTGTCATGCCGCCGCTTCCAGCGCGGCAGCGTCCGCCACCTCCGCGAGTTCCGTGCCCACGATCACGCCCATTTCGTGCGAGCTGGTAATGCCCTGAAGAAACGGATGGCGCTGCAGCAGGAACGGAATGCTGAGGCAGAACATCCGTTCCCGCGCGGGATGCGCGCTCACAGGCCGGAATTGCGCGTCCACCACGATGCCCTTGATGCCGGCGCCATCGGCCTGTTCGGCATCTTCGACCACGCCCTGCGCAAGCAGCGTCGGGAACGGAAACGCCTCGGCGCCCAACGCGTGTTGGCCGGTCGCGTCGATAAAGGCCGGGAAGTGCCGCCGCCGACCGTCGATGGTGACGACCGCGCCCGACTCCGACCGCGTATCGATGTTGCTCCCGTGCCCGAGTGCGACCACCTCCAGCCGCCCCGCTCGGTGCAGCGCCAGCATGCGTTCGATCGAGAGATGCGGCACGGTGGCGTAGGCGTCAACGAAGACCGGCTTCAGCGCGGTGTTGAAGCGCTCCAGCGCCGTTTCGTCGAGATGCGGGGCGATCAGCGCGAGCACCTCGTGCATCCGCAGGACAGCATAGCGCCACGGCACCGTATGACCGTTTTCGAAATCGATCCGGGCCCGGGCGAGATCTGCGGCGGCCCAGTCGAAGGGGTCCGCCGCCATGCGATCGGTGAAATAGCGATCCGCGAAGCTTTCCAGCGTCACGTCAGAAAGGCCGATGGCATCCGCATAGTCGGGATCCGCGGCGGCAAGCTCGTCGCAGAACAGGGCGAAGGCGCAATCGAGCAGATCCGTGCCGCCCCGTTCGATTAGAGCCGAAACCGCTTCCGGGGTGCAGCGTGCGAGTGGCTCGTAGGGAAGCGGATGATAGAAGTCGGCCTCGGGTAGCAGACCCTTGCGGGACAGCATGGTGATGGCGAAATCGTCCGCATGCGGGTCGACGCGGTAGCGCAGCGCCTCGTCTTCGGTCTCCACGAAAGCGCCGTGTCGTATCGCCAGCGTGACCGCCGCGTCGATCGCGGTCAGCGAACTGCCGAGGATGCCGACGGCTGTCGGAGGAATGCGATTCAGCGCCGTTGCCGGCCAAGGACTGAGGAAGTAGCCCGGTTTCACCTCCGGCTCCTCCGGCCATTGATGCCCGGTCGCCAGCACGACATCGTCGTGGGCCCGTTCGAACGCGGCGCCGCTTCGGGGCGATAGCGAAAGGCAGATCCGGTTTCCCTCCGCCCGGATGTCCGTGACGCGCACGCCGGTGACGACCTCCACGGTCATGCCGCGCTGGCGCGCGCTCGCGATCAGCCAATCAAATTGGTCTCGAAAATAGGCGCCTAGCGTCACCCGTGGATAGAAGGTCTGCGGGTCGATCGCATCGGGATCTACGCCCAAGCGGAGGAGCGTGGCACGCGGCTGACGTGCGAGCCATGCGCAAAGCGTCTCGCGGATCGGCGGGATCTCGACGCTGGCGATGTTGGAGAGCATCGCCGGATCGTTCCAGCCGGGGCGATAGGGCGTGCCGAGGCCTGCGTGTGACTGTGCCTCGTACACCGTGATCGCCGCCTGCCCGCGCATCGCCGCGAGGAGCGCGTGCAATGTGTAGATCGTGGTGGGGCCGGCACCGACAAAGGCTATGGACCTGTGCATCACGTCTGAAAGCTTGACGCCGCGCCACGTGCCATGCCCTTTGGTACAGGAGCGATATGCAGCGTCGCGCCACGACAACATCGGGTGCGGTCGCGTTCCTCGCCGGACCGGATGCTAGCTACATCCCCGGCACGACGCTCAACATCGATGGCGGCGCGACGGCGTAAGGCGCAGGATAGGCCCCTCCCTTCTGCGGGAGGGGCCGTTGATGCGAAGGAGAGCGGGAGCCGGACGCGCTTCCCTTCGCGTCAGATCGTCGAGCGCACCGGCCGGACGATCAGCGTGTTGACGTCCACGTCGGCCGGCTGCTCCACCGCATAGGCGATGGCGCGGGCGATCGCGTCCGGGGTGAGGGCGATGGCACGGAAATCGACCATTGCCTGCGCCGCCACCGGATCGGTGATCGTGTGGGCCAGTTCCGATTCGACCACGCCCGGCGCGATGATGGTGACGCGAATGTCGTCATGCTCCATGCGCAGCGCTTCCGAGATCGCGCGTACCGCATATTTGGTTGCGCTGTAGACGCCGCAGGTCGGCCACACGGCATAGCCGCCGATCGAGGAAATGTTGACGAACTGGCCGCTGCCCTGCCCCTTGAAGCGCGGCAGGGCAGCGGCGATCCCGTGGAGGACGCCACGAATATTGACGTCGATCATTCGGTCCCACTCGTCGACCTTGAAGCTGTCGAAGCGCGACAGCGGCATCAGGCCCGCATTGTTGACCAGAACATCGACCCGGCCAAACTCGGCTTCGGTCGCGGCGATGAACGCCTCGAAATCGGCGCGGTCGGTCACGTCGAGCGGCCGGAAGGCGACCGTGCCTCCCGCTTCGTTTAGTTCCACCGCGAGGGCGGCGAGCCGATCGGTGCGGCGTGCGCCCAGCATCAGCTTCGCGCCGCGCGCCGCCAGCAGCCGCGCTGTGCCTTCGCCGATGCCGCTGCTGGCGCCCGTGATCGCAATAACCTTGTCCTCGATAGCCATGATAGTCACTCCCGTTCAGGCGGACCGAAACTTCGATCCGATGTCCGGTAGATGGCGTGGTCCGGGTGCAGGGCGGTAGAACGGTCGTGCGTGATGATTGTACGATATTCCAGATCGCAAGTGGCCGGCTGGATCGGGTGGGGTCAGGTCTATAGAAGTCGAAGGCTTGAGTAACGGAACGAAGGCGCTGATGGCACATCAGGAACTGGCGACGCAGATTGCCCGATACGCCGAGCGCGATGGCATCATCGACACGCCCATCGCGCGACTGGCATTGGTCCGCTCAGGCCAGAGCGGTGAGCCGGTGCATATGGTGCAGCGCCCGGCGCTGTGCATCATCGCGCAAGGGGGCAAGCGGGTGCTGCTGGGCGATGCGGTCATCGACTACGGCCCCGCCAGCTATCTCGTCGCCTCGCTCGACCTGCCGATCACGGGTGCCGTGACGCAGGCGAGTGCGGACGCGCCGTATCTCTGTTTCTGCCTCTATCTCGACCCCGCCCTCCTTTCGGAGATCGCGTTGACCCTGCCGCCCCTGCCGGCAGCTGAGGACGGCGCGGGGATGACCCTACACCCGATGACACCGGAACTGATCGACGCAGCAACGCGGCTGACGGCGCTGCTCGGCGATCAGGCGACCGCGTCGCTGCTCGCGCCGCTGATCGAGCGGGAATTGCTGGTGCGGCTGATGACTGGTCCGGGCGGAGGCGCATTGCGCGCGATCGCCAGCGGTGAAAGCCGTACCGGCCAGATCGCGCAGGCGATCGCCTGGCTGAAGGCGCATTTCCGCGAGCCGTTCAGCGGGCCGCACCTTGCCGCCCTTGCCGGCATGAGCCTGTCGAGCTTTCACGACCACTTCCGCCGCGCCACCGCCATGACTCCGCTGCAATACCAGAAGCAATTGCGGCTGCAGGAAGCCCGGGCGCTGATGTTGGCGGAACGGCTCGACGCGGCGGAGGCGGGTTTCCGCGTCGGATATGATAGCCCTTCCCAATTCAGCCGCGAGTATCGTCGCCTCTTCGGCGCCCCGCCTATCCGTGACATAGGGCGGTTGAAAGTTATGCCGCAGATCGCGATCGCGATTTGAGTTGAGGCAGTGTTATGCTGTTTGTCGGCGGCGGCGCCATGTCGCAGTTGCAACAGCCGTTCCCGATAGCCGTCCTCTGCCCCTGCTGGCCAAGACTGGAACGGCTGCTTCTGGTACGTGCTGGCTCTTGTAAAAGCAGGTTCATCAGCCCGAGCCACAATCTTCCCCCGCGCTCCGGCACAGCTTTCCGTCTGGAAACCGTTCTCTGTCGGTACCTGCCATAGCCTGAGGGCTGCCATGGTCGCTTTTGGAAAGTGCACCCGCCGTGTCGAGTGTCGGTAATTAGGCGCCGCGCGATCCGATGGCGCCCTTATCAAGCCGTCTGTACATTCTGACCCGTCTTATACGCACGAAGCGCGAGCTTCCCTAGCCGACCTCTGCGCCAATTTTAGAGAGGTCAGTGCCTTGAATCGAGGCCGCGCTCTAAGTCGTGCTGCATCACTTCGCTGAGGTCGCGCGGGTCGAACCACTGCCTGCAGCTGGGACATTGCTCACGAGTCTCCGGAGCCACGTACGGGACAGAGCGACGGGTCTGGTTAATTTCAAACGCGGGGCTACGCATCGTCAGTCCTCCTCAATCCTCGGAGTATCCGCCTCTCCCATTTAGGAAGGGTCGATTGCGGCCCTCGCAAAGATGCGTATGGCGTTCGGAATCACGTGAGGGCGAACCGTAAGGGGCGCCGGCTCTAACTGCGAATTACATTCCGCCATGTCCGCCTCTGGGGAACTCGAGAGCACTCCTAACGGTGGGAGATGGGCGCCATCATGATGGTCTGCATTTCAACGTTCATCGGCAGCTTCTGTCAGCAGCAGACATTCGGCGTACCCGTTCAAACGACCGGCTTTGGTCGTGAGCTGACAGGGCCGAGTTCGAAAATCACCCACTCGGTCAAGGCTGCATCGCGTCTGCCTTTGACAGCGTTATTCTGTGCTGACGGAAAATGCGATCCCATGTCTCGAAGGAAGCGGAGAGGAGAGCAGCCACGGAACGGACGGCACTGGCGGCATGGGTGGGACGCGAGATCCTGCCCCACGAACGCGACCTTCGTGGTTGGTTGCGGTCGCGCGTCGTGGCAGCCGAGGACGTGGAGGACATCGTGCAGGAATGCTATTGCCGGCTCTCGCAGCTCTCCGACCTGTCCCACATCACCGAGCCGCGCGCCTATCTGTTCACCATGGCGCGAAACCTGGCGCACCGGCAACGACAGCGCGCCCGGGTGGTTCGAATCGAGCCCATCGCCGAAGCCGAGGGCAGCGAACTGGCGAGCGACCTGCCCCTGCCCGATCGGATCGCAGCGGGGCGTCAGGAGCTCGATCGGGTGCGCGCCGCGCTGGGTACCCTGTCCGATCGCGCGCGCAGGATCTTCCTGCTCCGCCGCGTCGACGGGCTCAGCCAGAAGGAAATCGCCGCTCGGCTCGGCGTGACCGAAATGGTGGTGGAGAATGATGCCAGCCGCAGCCTTCGTGCGATCCTGCGCGTGCTGACCGAACCGGACCAGAACGTCCCCGCGGCGGAGGAAGGAAAAGCCCATGTCCGATCGCGTTGAGCAGGCCGCGGCCGAATGGGCGCTGCGCCACCCGCTCGACGCGGCGGGCGAGGCAGCGATCGAGGCGTGGCTGGCGGAAGATCCCGTCCATGCAGGCGCCCTGCTGCGGGCGATGGCCGGGCTGAGCCTCGTCGACCAGGCGATCGCGCCGCCCGCGGATCGCGTGGCGCCAGCGCATCCGGCACCGCATGCGCGTCGCCGGTTCCTCGCCGGAGCGGCCGCTGCGCTCGCCGCCAGCGTAACCGGGCTGTTCGGGTGGCAGTATTGGCGTGCGCAGCATGTCGAGACGGCACGCGGCGAAATCCGGCGCCTGCCGCTCGCCGACGGATCAGTCGCGATGATCAACACCGACAGCGCGCTCAGCGTGACATTGGAGCGGAACATCCGCCGCATCTCGCTCGATCATGGTCAGGCCTGGTTCCAGGTTGCCAAGGATCGCGCCCGCCCCTTCGTGGTCGATGCCGGCATCGCGCTCGTGCGGGCGGTGGGGACCGCCTTCTCGGTGGAGCGGCGCGATCAGGGCGTCGAAATCGCGGTTACGGAGGGCACGGTGGCGGTATGGGCGGCGGATGCCAGCGGCGCGATGACGATCATCGAGGCAGGCCAGTTCGCGCGCTTTCATGCCGGTGCGACAGCACCCGTCGTCGGCACCGCGCCTGCCGCGATCACCCGCGCGCTGGCCTGGCGCAGCGGCGAGATCGCGCTGGAAAACGAAACCGTTTCCAACGCGGTCGGCCAGTTCAACCGTTATAACCGCCAGCAGCTCGTGATCGAGGATCAGGACCTGGCGCGCGAGCGGCTGATCGGCCTCTTCCAGATCGACAAGCCCGGTGATTTCGCCGCCACGCTTGCCACCTCATTCGACGCCCAGGTGACCATAACGCCTCAGGAAATCCGCATCGCGCGGAAAAAGCCGGAGCAGCGCTGACGGAATTGCCAAAGCGCTGGCTCGTACGGGGTGAGCGCTTCGGAACAGAAAGCGCCGACACAGGGAGAGGTTCACCCATGGTTTCCGTGCGTTCTCAAATTCTCGGCTCGGCCGCGCTTGTCGTTGTGTCCGTGGCGCCGATCGCGACCGCGACGGCCCAGACGCGCCAGTTCGACGTCTCCGCGCAGCCAGCGCGCACCGGCATTCCCCAATTCGCGCATCAGGCCGGAATTCAGATCCTCGTACCGGGGCCCTTGGCGGACAACCTCCGGGTCAATTCGGTGAAGGGATCGCTCGACGTCGCCGCGGCGCTGCGCCGGTTGCTCGACGGCACGGATCTGGTGCCGGTGCGCGCGGGCGGCGCGATCGTCCTGCGCCGCCGCGCGTCGAACGAACGGGCGTCGCTCACGCCCGCCGTCGCGCAGGCGGAACCGGCGTCGATGCAGGTGACGGCCGAGCCCGCACCGCAGGAGGCACCGGGCGCGGGCGAGGAGATCGTCGTCACCGGCATCCGGGCATCTCTGCAGCAATCGATCAATGTGAAGCGCGCCGCCGGCAACATCGTCGACGTCATCACCGCGCAGGACATCGGCAAGCTGCCGGACCAGAATGTCGCGGAGTCGATGAGCCGCATCACCGGCGTGCAGATCACCCGCCGCGAAGGCGACGGATCGAACTTCACCGTGCGCGGCATTTCGCAGAACCGGCTCGAGATCAACGGCCGCACCTTTCTCGGCCCCGGCGCCGGGGGCAGCGCCTCGCTGGAGTCGGTGAGTCCGGAGATCATCTCCAGCATCGTCGTGTCCAAATCGCCGACGGCGGACATGCCGGAGGGCGCGCTGGGCGCCACCGTCAATCTCAAGACCAAGCGGCCGCTGGAGCTTGCCGACTTCGTCGTAAGCGGCCGGCTGCAGGGGGCTTATACCGACCAGGCCGATCATCTCGGCTATCGCGGTTCGGCCCTGGTGTCGAAGACGTTCGCCGACAATTTCGGGATCCTCGCCAGCGCGGCCTATTCCAACACGCACACGCGCGGCTATTCGTTCGACACGGGCGGCTGGACCCGCACCAACAATATCGACGGCAATGGCGACGGGGTGAACGATCCCGGCCTGTACCGACCCAACCGCTACATGGCGCGGATCTACGACCGTGCCGAAGAGCGGCTCACGCTCAACAGCTCGGTCCAGTATCGACCGGGCGAGCGCTGGGAGATGATCCTCGACGGCACCTATACCCGGCTCAAGCGCAACCGGCAGAGTGCGAACTACCAGATCCTGTTCAACGACAACGACGTCGGCGCGGTCGCCGATGCCAACGGCACGGTGGTGCGCTCCACCTATACCGGGGTGACCGTCCGCCCGCTGGTCTATGACGAGCCGACCGAATTCAAGTCCACCAACATCGGCTTCTCGACCAAATATGACGGCGAGATCGTCACGGTGAAAGCCGACGCGTCCTACGCCAAGGGCATCGGCACCGATGGGGGACCCGGTGCGTCCTTCACCTATGTGGTGGTGCCCCGCGCGGGCCGCACCGCCAACGCCACGATCGACTTTTCGCGCGGCGGGGCCGTGCCCGACCTGTCGCTCGCTTCCAACTTCAACCCCAACGATCCGGCGCAGTACCAGCTCGCGTCGATCTTCGAGAACGACTTCCGTACGGACAATAAAGGCTATGACGGCCGGGTGGACTTCACCATCCGCACCGATGCCGGCCCGCTCAAAACGGTCGAAGTCGGCAGCCGCTACGAGTCGATTCAATTCTATTCCGAAGCGCCGCAGAACATCCCGACGGCGGCGAGCCTGTTGTCGCGCGGGGACAAGAATGGCGACGGGATCCTGACCGTCGATGAACTGCCCGGATTGGTCTACAACAACCAGCAAGGCAGCTTCTACCCGGGCGTGCCCGGCAATTTCCCCCGCGACATCCTCGGCGGTACCACGAGCAAGCAGGCCGCGCGCGACGCCTTCGGCCTGCCCGTGCCGCGCGCCGACACGATCCCGTTCGGGCGCGTCTCGATCAAGGACGTCCGCCAGGATACGCTGGCCTTCTATGCCAAGGGCAATTTCGAAGGCGCGCTCGGATCGCTGCCGCTCACCGGCAATGCCGGGGTTCGCTACATCACCTTCGAGCGGATCTCCTCGGGCTATCTTTCGGATACGCAGCCGACGGCGTCCAAGTCGCGCTTCGGCTATTGGCTGCCGAGCGCCAACGCCGCGCTCAGCCTCCGCCGAGACCTCACCTTCCGGGTCGCCGCGGCAAAGGTCGTTGCGCGGCCCAGCCTCAGCGACGTGGGCGTGAGCTTCGTGCCGCTCTTCGTGTCGCGGACGGGATCGCGCGGCAACCCCGGCTTGCGCCCGTTCGAAGCGACGCAATATGACGCCACCCTCGAATGGTATTTCGCACCCTCCAGCGCGCTGACGGTGGCCGGCTTCTACAAGAACGTCGACTCCTTCACGCTCAACCGTACCCAGAGCGAATTCATTCCCGGCCTGTCGGACCAGATCGACCCAAGCACGGGGCAAACCTATGGCGCATTCCAGATCACCCAGCCGGTCAACGGCGCGTCGGGCAAGATCAAGGGCGTCGAAGTCGCCTATCAGCAGTCGCTGCGTTTCTTGCCTGGCCTGCTCGGTAACCTCGGCGTGCAGGCGAACTACACCTATGTCGACAGCGAGACGCCGCTGATCGACGAGGCGACGCGCGCCAGCCTGCCGCTGCCGGGGCTGTCCAAGCACAGCTACAACCTAATCGGCTTCTATGAGGACAAGACGCTCTCCGCCCGCGTCGCCTATATCTATCGCTCCAGCTATCTGCTCGGCCAAGGCAGCGCCGCCGCCGGCGGCAGTTCCTACGCGGCGGGGCGCGGGCAGCTCGATGCCTCGGCGCAGCTCAACCTCACCCGCAGCCTGCGGCTGACGGTGGAGGCGATCAACCTCACCCGCTCGATCGATCGGCAGTATCTGCAGGACTCGCTGCGGCTGCTGACGAGTGCGCGGGAAGATCGGCGGATTTTCTTCGGCCTGGCAGCGACGTTTTGAGGAGCACCGGCATGCGATCAGTTCTCCTCGCTTCGGCGGCGCTGCTCGCCGCGTCTGCTCCGGCCATGGCGCGGCAGGCCCCGCCCCCCGCCGACATCGTCATCTATGGCTGCACCGCCGGGGGCGTGATGGCCGCGATCGAGGGCCGGCGCCTGGGGCGTAGCGTCACGCTGGTCTGCCGGGACGCCTATCTCGGCGGGATGACCACCAATGGTCTTAGCTGGTCCGATACCGGCAACCATCGTGCGATCGGCGGGCTGGCGCTCGAATTCTACCGGCGCGTGAAGCGGCATTATGACGACCCGGGCGCCTGGAACCACGCGCCGCGACCGGCACGCGCCGACAATTTCATCGACGATGGCGCGATGTGGCAGTTCGAACCCAAGGTCGCCGAGCGCATCCTGGAGGATTGGGTGCGCAGCGCCGGCGTCCGCGTCGAGCGAAGCCAGCCGCTCGACCGCGGCCGCCACGGGGTCGAGCGGCGCGGCGCGACGCTCGTCGCCTTCCGGTCGAAGGCGGGACGACGGTTCGCCGGACGCATGTTCATCGACGCAAGCTACGAGGGCGACCTGATGGCGGCCGCAGGGGTATCTTTTGCCGTGGGGCGCGAGGCGAACGCCACCTATGGCGAGACGCTGAACGGGGTCCAGCTTGGCAAGACGACCAACCATCAGTTCACGCTCGATATCGACCCGTACAGAATACCCGGGGACCCCGGCAGCGGCCTGCTGCCGCGGATCAGCGCCGAGAAGCCTGCACCTGACGGCAGCGCCGATACCAAGATCCAGGCCTATACCTATCGATTGTGCCTGACCGACGTGGCGTCCAACCGTCTGCCGCTGCCCAAGCCGGCGGGATACGACGCCAGCCAATATGCGCTGCTGCAGCGCTACATGGACGCGGGATATCGCAACTTCTTCCAGAAGTTCGATCGCATTCCGAACGGCAAGGCGGACGTGAACAATTTCGGCGCGTTCTCCACGGACAATATCGGCAGGAACTATCGCTATCCCCAGGGCAGCGACGCCGAACGCCAGGCGATCGCGGGCGAGCATGTCCGGTATCAGCAGGGCCTGTTGTGGTTCATGGCGCACGATCCGCACGTGCCGGCAGAGACCCGTGCGGAGATGGGGCGCTGGGGCCTGTGCCGCGACGAATTCACTGCCAGTGCCGGCTGGCCGCGGGAGATGTACGTCCGCGAGGCGCGGCGGATGGTTTCCGACTTCGTCATGGCGGAGCCGCAGGTGCGCGGCCTCCAGCCCACGCCGCGGCCGATCGGCATGGGCTCGTACCAGATGGACTCGCACAACACTCAGCGCATCGTCGACGCGCAGGGCCATGTGCGCAACGAGGGCAATATCGAGGTGCCCGTCGGCCACGCCTATCCCATCAGCTACGACGCTATCGTGCCGAAGCGTAAGGAGGCCCATAACCTCTTGGTTCCTGTCGCCCTGTCGGCGTCACACATCGCCTATGGCACGATCCGAATGGAACCGGTCTTCATGATCTTGGGTCAATCCGCGGCGGCTGCCGCAGATCTCGCGATCGAAGGCGAGCTGCCCGTGCAGGCAGTCCCCTATGCGCAGTTGCGGCAACGGCTGGTGGCAGAGGGCCAAATTCTGACGCTTGAAAAAGGATTATGAACGCCGACAGACACCGCACCGATTTGGCGTCCGCAGGCGACGGCCAACAGATTGATGATTGGCTGACAAGGGCAACTCTGTCCTGCAAGCGGGCTCGTCCGACGACCCGCCGCAACGATGCGAAAGACGCACAGGATAAGGTCAATTATTGAAGACCGATTACGCTTTCGGCATCGAATGGGGTTGTCAGCTATGTGGTCGAGAGCCGACACTCGTGCACGGGTCTTGAACGGCGTATTCTGGTCGACTTCTGCCGGAAGCCTGATCGACTTTTCTTGGGACAAAGGCACCGTGCGGGTACCCGGCATTCAATGGCGGGTTCGGATAGACTAGCTATTCCGAGCGCCCTGGAGACAGCCCAGCGACCGCTAACGCCTTATCCGCCACAATGTCCAAACATATCGTTCAGATAAGCCGCGAGATGCAGCCCGGATTTCGTCATCTGCGCGTGGAGCAGCGGCCGGGCATTGTAAAGATAGTCGCCATCGATGATCTTCGACTTGGGGTAGACCCGCGGATGCAACGCCCTTGCCTCTTCGACCCATGCCTCGGGATCGGGGCCAGACCAAGCGATCGCCTGCTTGCTCGTGACCCGGGCGAACAGATAGTCGGCCCACTCCGCGTAAGACATCTGCTAGCCGTCGATCAGCGTTGAATCCCATATCGTGTGCAAATTAGTCTGTTGGCCGCGCAACGTTACAATCTCATCATTGCCGCCCCGGTCGTGCGCGTTACCCGAATGCAGCGGCTGGTAATATTGACGAGATTGACACGGCACTTTCGTGTATGGCGCAGGCTAGCTTATTTGTAATTGGGGTTGCTGGCGATCGCGCCATACACAGACCGGTCGCAACTCTGCAGTTTGGTCATGAGGGTGCCGTCAATTTACTCATCACGCTCGCAATTGCCTCGGTCGCGCAGCGTTCGTCATTGGCCGATCCGCCGGAACCGGCGACGCCGATACCTCCGATCACGTCGCCATCAATGACAATCGGTACGCCACCGCCCAACAAAAGCAGTTCGGGCATTGTGAGGAGGTTACGGGACATCGGATCGGTCGCGGCGCGCGCCGCCAGCACTGTCGTGTTCGCCTTGGTCGACAAGGCGGTGAACGCCTTGCGCTGGGCGGCGAGCGTGTTGTGCGGACCGATGTCGTCGCCGCGCTGGAGCGAGACTAGATTCCCGCCGCGATCGACCACAGCCACCACGGCCTCCCGGCCTATCATGCGGCAAGACGCGAGCGCGGCCTGCGTGAGGCTGTTGGCGAGCGCCAGCGAAACGGTCTTTCGCTCCAGCGGCACCGCAAGCGTTGGTTCAGCGAACGCCGCTGGCAGGAGAAGAAGGAGGCTCAGCACAGCGGTGAGACCTTTCGCGGATAATCACTGCGCGGGGATTTCCGGCACTCGCCGCAATCAGCGCTGCTCAGCCGGCGAGGCATGCAAGCCATGTTCAGTTTCCCCGGTAGGTCGAATAGCCATAGGGACTGACGACGACAGGCACATGATAGTGCCCTGCCTTGTCGCTTACGCGGAACGTCAGCGTAATCTCCGGAAAGAATGGGCTTGCTGACGCATCGGGGTAGCCCGACATGTCGAACTGGAGCCGGTAGATTCCGGCGTCGAACAACTGGGAACCCCCAAAGCTGCGAACGCGACCGTCGGAATCGGTAATTGCGGCGCCGACCTTCTGCCAGCGGCCGTCATCGCCGCGCTTCGAGAGAGTTACGGGCACAGCCTTGCCACCAACGCCGCGGGCGAGATCGAGGACATGGGTAGAGATATCCGCAGCGGCGGAGGGGGTAGCGATGGCGCCGAGCAACAGCGCGAGAGCGATGGCTTTCATGGACGATATCCTTGCTGCGTTTGATAGTGGGGAAAGAGGGCTTCCAGTCGGCTTGGGGTCGACGGCACGATCGCGCCACGCTGGACAAGGCGACGCGCGCGCGGCGGTGCGGCGACTGCAGCCGCTGCGTTTGCCGCATCGACGATGACGAAGGTCGCTTCATCGCCGATGGCCATGCCGTAGCGATCGAGACCCACAACCGATGCGGCGTGCGTCGTGGCCATGTCCAACGCCGTGCCAAGGTCTTCGTCGCTGAAGAAGCCCGAACGGTATCCGATCATCATCGCACGGCCTAACATGTCGGCATCGCCATACGGCCACCACGCGTCGCGGACATTGTCGTTGCCGGCAAACACCCGCACGCCTGCAGCACGCAACATTTTGATCGGCGGGAATGCGCGGTTGCCGGGCGCATTGGTCATGATCGCAATGCCGGCTGCCGCCAGGATATCGGCGGTGCGGGCGGCTTGGTCGGGTGCGACATCTCCGAGCGCGTAGGCGTGGCTCACGACGACCTTGCCCTGCATCCCGATTGCGGTCGTCCATGCAGCGATACGGTGCAGTTGCACTATCCCCTGCGGGCCGGGTTCGTGGAGGTGGATGTCGATCTTCACGCCGTGGCGTTCCGCCAGACCGAACACCACGACTAGATGCGCGTCAGCATCTCCGTCGAATGCCGACGGATCCAAACCGCCAACGACGTCCGCGCCTTCGCGAAGGGCGGCATCTAGGAGATCCGCGGTCCCGGGCGAAGCGAGGATTCCGGCTTGGGGGAACGCGACGATCTCGACGTGGATCCGGTCCTTCCAGGGTTCGCACGCCGCCATCACTGCGTGAAGGGTATCGAGACCGAGCGAGGCATCGATGCCGACATGGCTGCGCATCGCGATCGTGCCGAAGCCATGTGCCTGCGCCAGCAGCGCCTCCGCACGATCGGTGATCGGCAATGCCTCTGCCAGCATCTGCTTCTCGATGTTCAGGCGCTCGCCGAGACTCGCGGCTGGGCGATGCGGGCACCAGTCACCACCGACGAAGCTTTTGTCGAGATGGATATGGCCATCGACGAACGCCGGTAGAACCAGAAGCCCTGACAGCTCAATGACAGCCGCATCGGCCGCCAGGGACGCCGGCTCGACGAAGCGACCATCCGATACCGCCAGATCGCCGATCTGGCCATCTTTGAGCACGGCATTTCGGAACAGGCGGGGTGCGACAGCGGTACGCATATTGGCGATCCTAGGATTGACGAGATTTCCTAATGGACGGGTGGCTCGACATTTACGAATGAGATATTTGCATAACGGACATTCAGGAATAGAATGCCGCCATGTTGGACCCGAGATTGCTCCGCACTTTCGTTGCGATCGCCGACGCCGCGAGCTTCACCACCGCAGCCGATCGTCTCCATTCCACCCAGTCCACGGTCAGCCAGCAACTAGGCCGCCTGGAAGCGGCGGTCGGTCAATCGCTGATCGATCGGTCGGCGAGGCCCATTTCGCCGACTGCTTCCGGCGAGCGATTGCTGGGCTATGCACGGCGGTTGCTCGCCTTGCAGAACGAGGCGGAGACGTTGCTGGCCGATCCATCAGGTACGATCACGATCCGCATCGGGGTGCCCGACGACGTCGTGACAATGTCCATGAGCCGTCAGTTCGCTCGCTTTGCCGAACGGCATCGCGAAATCCGGCTCGATGTGACGACAGGCCTCAGCCGCGATCTGACGCGACGGTTCCGTGCCGGCGAATTCGACATCGCCATCGTCAAGGAAGCGGTCGCCGATGGAGACGCCCGCGCCAGCTTTTCCGAACCTCTTGCATGGTTCGAAGCCCGCGACGTTTTCCGTGACTGGCCGGATCCCATCCCGCTCGTGACGTTTCCACCCGGCGGATTATACCGCGACCTCATGATCGACCGGATCGAGCGCGAGCGGCGGAATTGGTACATCGCATTTACCGGCAACAGCCTGGCCAGCGTCCTGTCTGCGATCGAGGCCGGACTGGGCGTATCGGTTTTGCCGATCAGCACGACGGGTGCACATGCCGTTCGCACCAGCGCCATTTTCTCCGCGGAAGCGCCACTTCTACTGTCCATCTACGCATGGGAAGCGGCCGGAGCGACCGGCGAACTCCTTGCCGCAATGATCGATGTGATATCCAAGCGCTAACAAGCATCGAGCCTCGACCCGGGGCTGTGACTGACAAACCATATGACACTGGCGTGGAGGTGAATTCTGGCGAGGAAGGTGGCGACGGTTCGTTCGGCGTCGCCAGACCTTGCGGTGGCGAAACGTGCGCTCGATAGCGTCGAGGCTCCTTGTAGTAAGGTGCGACTGAACCGGCCCGCCCAAGGTCGGTTGGCCCGGCCGGAATATCAGGGTCGCGTCCCGTCGCTTGATCAGGTTGCGGTCACGGTTGGTTTCTAGGCGCAGTCGCATGGGCGCTGTGGCGAGATAGCAGGCCATCCAGCAACGCCTCAACTTCTCGACCCATGCCGCGTCCGAACCGCAACCTGCGAGTTGCTTCTTCAGGAGAAAAGCGTCCGCCAAGTCGAACGAAGCGAGCGAACGACCGCGGCGGGCTTCGCGAGGAAGCATGCCTGAGCGCCCCCCTTCGGACCGAGCTGATAATGATCGGAGCATCGCTGCGCCGAGAAGGTCTCGTGCCGACCATGGGACGGGTTCTGGCAGAACCCGTCGTTTAGCGGCGAGCTAGCGAACTACGCAATCTGGTCGGGAGCCGCCGAACGATCGTGGGACATCTCCGACGTTGGTAATTGCCCAAGCAGATCGCGTTTGTGCTTCGAACCCGATTCACGAAAAGGGGAGTGGGGCCCGACTCCTGGGGCTCCACTTTCGCTGCGGTGCGGTAAGTACTTGCGTTAAGATGCGTATTCCAATCCGTTCGATTCCTGCAACCCCTTCCCGCAGACATACAAGAACGTCGAAATCGTCAGATTTTCGTCATTTTTGATGATATGGTAGGCATCGAAAGTCGGGTCGATCCATTGGAAACCGCGGCCCCTGACGGTATCAGCACTGCGCCGCCGGAGCAGATGCCGCCATGCCCACCGCTGCCGCCGTCCGTCGCGTTCGAGATCATGCAGGGCTGGACCGGCAGCTGCGGTGCATGTCGTCCACGGCGTACCCGTCCCCGAGGCGCGCGCCTGGCCGTGATCGGCCCGGACGGGCAGCGCGCTGCCGCTGACCCAGGCCGGATCCAGCTGCAATCCGAACGTGCGGAAACCTGCTTCCGCCACATCACGTTGGCCCCATCACAAGCCTGCCGAAGGCCGTCGCTGCGCAAGGCTGAGGAAGGGCGATCGTGGAAGAATAGAGCCTCTTCAAGTTGACCGTTTACGGTCAACGACTCGGAAAATGCGGCAATCGAAAATCTAGAGCGTCTTCGCCCAAGGTGAAAACGCTCTAGCCTTCGAATGGGGTCTGACGTTCCGGCACGTCGAGAAGCGCCTGAAAGCGGAAGTCCCGGAAGCGTGCGCGTCCCGAGCCGGCGCAGTAGAGTCCCGGGCGCAGCATCAGGAAGCCGCCGCGCACATTGTGGTGATAGCCGGATACCTCCATGCCGCGATCGAAGCGCCGCCAGCGCTGCCCTTTGTCATCGCGCGTCCAGAGCGACACGATGTGCCGGCGGTTCACCACGCGCATTCGCAAGGCGCGGCCATGCGGATTGGGCGGACGACCGCGCTCCGCCCCATATTGATGCGTCACGAAACGCTCCGCGTCGAAGCCCAGCCCGCAATAGAGCCGGTCGTCATAGAACAGTACCAGGCCCGCAGTGGCGCCGCCGTCGATCTCGATCGTGCATTCGAACTGGTACGCCTGGTCCCCGGCAGTGAGCAGCAACGGCGAGGAATTATGCGGTGCGGTGCCGCGAGCGGCGAGTTCGAGCACGCCGCCGGCGACATGCACACGCCCGGCTTCATCGGGCTCCGGCCGGAAGAAGTTCCACTTCCTTCCCAGGTCCAAGGCTTCGAACCGGTCGGAAAGCGGCTGAACATGCGGCACGGCGCTGCCGCCGCGGGGCTTGGCGATGGGTGCGGAAAGGTCGCCGCCGGTCATGCGGAACCACCCGTCGGCAGTCCAGCGAACTGGATCGAGCAGCGCCTGCCGCCCGAGCGTCCAGAAGCCGTTCTCATAGCCGTGATACACCGACCACCAGGATCCGTCCGGCGCCTCGACCAGGCTGGCATGGCCCCGGCACCACCAGCGCTCGCTTTCGTCCTGCGTGCGCACGACCGGGTTGCCCGGATCATTCTCCCACGGCCCATGGATCGATCGGGATCGGGCGACGATCACCATATGTCCCGTGGGCGGTCCCGCGGTGCCGCCCACCGCCGTGATCATGTAGAACCAGCCGCCCCGCCGCACGATCTTCGGCCCTTCGGGCGAGAAGCTCTCGACGTCCCAATCCTCGGGATAGCGCCAGGGATCATAGACATGCTCGACCGGGCCGGCGACCGACAGCCCATCCGCCGCCAGCCGCACGCGGTCGCCGCCGGAGAGGAAGAGCCAGCGCGATCCATCCTCGCCGACCGCGTGGCACGGATCGATATGCGCGTGCAGCCCGAGGTCGATCGGGTCGCTCCAGGGACCGTCGATATGGTCCGCCCAGAGCACATAGATCGTGTTGGGCGATGCCTTCACCGGCACGTACAGGAAATAGCGGCCGCCATGTTTCTCGAGACTGACCGCCCACACCGAGCCGATGTTGCGGGTCAGCGCAGCCCGGCGCGGCTGCCAGTTCACGAGATCGCGGCTGTGCCAGATCGTCAGCCCCGGATAGCTGTCGAAGCTGGAGAAGGTCATGTAATAGTCGGCGCCGTCCTTCAGGATGGCGGGATCGGGATGATCGCCGGCGAGCAGCGGGTTGAGGAAGCGCCCGTCGCCGAGATCGGGCTTCCGCTGGTCGTCGAAACCGCGGGCCCAGGCGACCTCTGGCGCCCGCCGCGCCCCCGACCCGGCGAGTGCCGGCGCCCCTGCCCCGGCCACCGCGCCCGCCAGGAGATGCCGTCGGCCGATCCGCATCACGCGAGCCCCCGCGCCTCGGCCCAGCGGCGAAACAGGTCGGGCCATGCGGCGACGGGCTTGCCGGCCGCCAGCCGAAGGCCGAAGCCGTGCCCGCCCTCCGGGAAGAGATGCGTTTCCGCTACCACGCCTGCCGCCCGCAGCGCCGCGCGCATCTCCAGCGTGTTTTCCACCGGCACGCTCGAATCGTCTTCGGCGTGGAGCAGGAAGCAGGGCGGCGTCCGTGCCGTGACGTTCCGTGCAGGCGTGTGGGCGCGTTCCAGCGCCGGGCTAGCCTGCGCGCCCAGCAGCTGCGTCCGCGACCCGGGATGTGCCGTCGGCAGCGTCATCGACTGGACCGCATAGAGCAGCGCGGCGCCGTCCGGGCGGGCAGAGAGACGGTCCGCCGCATCCACCGCGGCATAGGTCGGGGCATCGAAGCGGGTCGCGAGATCGGCGCAGAGGTGACCGCCCGCCGAGAAGCCCATCGCGACCACCCTGTCCGGCCGGATGCCATAGTGCACCGCGCGCGACCGCAGGATCCGCATCGCCCGCTGCGCATCGGAGAGCGCAACGTCCGGCCCCGCGGCCCATCCCTCGCCCGGCAGCCGGTAGAACAGCACGAAGGCGGTAAAGCCGCGCGCCGCCAGCCAGCGGCCCATCTCATAGCCTTCCTTGTCGACCACCACCCAGCGATAGCCGCCGCCGGGGAAGAGCAGTACCGCGGTCCCGTTGGGGCGTTCCGGCCGGAACACGACGAGCCTGGGACGGTTGATCCCATGGACGGCGCGGTCGGCAAGCCGCGGGTCCTTGCTCCGCTCGTCGACGGTTTCCACGAGCGGCGTGCCGGGCATCCCCGGCGCACCGTCCGGCCAAAGTTCGATCGTCTCGCGCGGATCGGCCTGACCCGGAACCTGCCTGCCGGGAACCGCGGGCGGCGCGGTCTGCCCCGCCGCGACCCCGCCGATGCCGAGGGCAAGCGTTCCGAACAAGGCGCTTCTGCGGTCGATTCCCGGCATCCCGGCCCTCCCCTTCGCGCCGCTCACATCTTGAGGCGCGCGCCAATCAGGAACGTGCGGCCGAAGTGATTATATTCATAGTTCCGATTGGCATCGAGATCGGTGTAGCGATCGCGATAGTCGTCGGTGAGGTTGGTGCCTTCGAGCGATACCTCGACGTTCGGCGTGATCTTGTAGCGGATCGAGGCATCGACGTTGAGCGAGGAATTATAGCCCTCGAAGATGTTGCCGGTGCCGGAGCCGCCATCGATATACGGCCCGCGATAGCTCACCGAACCGCGCGCGCTGAACTTCTGGTCCTCGTAATAGAGCGTACCGTTATAGGCGCGCTTCGACAGCCCATAGAGCGTCTCGGTGCGCGTCACTGCGACCAGCGCGCCTCCCGGTGCGACCGCCGGGCCACTCTGGGTATAGGCAGCATCCGAATCGATGAAGGTCGCGTTGGCGATCACGCCGAAATTCTTGAGGAACCCCGGCAGGAAGCGGAAGGCGGTCTGGAACGAGACTTCCATGCCCTTCAGCGACGCACCGGTGCCGTTGGTGATCGTGCTGATCTGCCAGATCTGCCCCTCCGGGTTCGACGCCGCGGGCGAGCTCGGCGGGATGATCGAAAGCGGCAGGCCGGTCGACGCATAGGTGCCGGAGGTGGTCACCGACACGGGGAAGCTCTCTACGTTCTTCTTGAACAGCGCGACCGAGAAGATCGATTGCGGCGCGAAATACCATTCGGCGGCAATATCATAGGAGGTCGCGCGGAACGGCTCGAGCTGCGGGTTGCCGAAGCTGATCCGGTAGTTGAACCCGTCGACAGAGCCGCCGGGGGTCAGATTGCCCAGCGTCGGACGTGTCATCACCTTCGAGACGGCGCCGCGCAGGATCACCTTCTCGGTCGGGAACAGCGCGACGTTGAGCGCCGGCAGCCAGTCGTCATAGTTGCGCTTTACCGTCACCGCCACGCCGTTGTTCAGGCCGGTGGAGGTCTGGTCGGTGCGGACATAGCGCATGCCGGCATTGGCGGCGTAGCGCAGGCCGAACAGGTCGCCCTTCACGTCAAACTCGAGATAGCCGCCCTTCACCGCCTCGACGACGTTGCGGATGTTGCCCGCGTCGATCGCCAGCGGACGGTTGTAGAGGCCGGTATATTTCGCCGACGCGTCGATATTGGGGATCAGGAAGCTGGTGGTCGTGCCCGCAGGCTGGCCGGCATTGCCGAGATTGAACGTCTCGCCCAGCCCTGCCGCCGGATAGCCATAGACCGCACCCGGCGCGAAGACCTGGCTCGATGCCGAGCAGGTCACGTTGCCCAGCACCGCGTCGCGCGCGGCTGCCGTGCTGGTCGGGCAGACCACGGCGTCGCGGGTATAGGCGACCGAGTCGAAGGAGAAGCGGCGATAGACCCCGCCCGCCTTGACCTGGAAGCCGTCGGTCACGTCCCACTCGGTGCGCAACTGCGCCGTGCGGAACTTGTTGGTGACGTTGGAAGGCCGATCGCGGATCTCGGCGAGCTGGAAGTTCGCCGGATCGGTCACGCTGGTGCCGAAGGTCAGCTTCGGCTGCCACATGTTGGTATAGTCGTAGCTGTAGTTCTGCGCGGTACGGTTGTCGAAGACGAAGGTCGTCTCGACCGGGATGTTCGCATCCGATTTGGAAATGCCGCCGAGCAGGGTGAAGCGGAGCTTGTCGGTAACGTCCTGGTCCCAGCTGCCGCCGATCTGATAGAATTCGGTCTGCGATTTGCGCAGATAATGCTCGGTGCGGACCCAGGCATCGTTGAGCGTCGCCGACACCATGTTGCCCTTGGTGTCATAGGTCGGGTTCAGCAGGTCGATCGAGCGCTCGTTGGAGCGCAGCAGCACCTCGCCCCATTTTTCCTCGCGCGTCTCCTTGAAGCGCGAATAGAGGCCGTCGATCGAGATTTTGGTGCGGTCGCTGGGCGCGAACTGGACGCTGCCGGTGATGCCCAGCCGCTCGCGATCGTGCCGCACCTCGCCATAGCGCGGGATGCGCGGGTGGAAGGCGAGCGCCGCCTGGTTGCATGCCGCGCTGGAACGATAGGTGCCGCCGCTGTTGCGTACGGGCGTCGTGCCGGTGGCGCTGTTGTAGAAGCAGGGCGTGCCGTTCACCGAGTCGAAGCGCGCCTGCGCCCAGCGCACCGTGTTGTTGCCCAGCTCGAGATTGTTGGTCTTGCTGTACGCCGCCGAAACCGAGGCGCCGAAAGTGCCGGCCTCGTTCTTCCAGGAGAGCAGACCCGCCAGGCGCGGCCGCACGTTCTTGGAGAGATCATTGTAGCTGGCCTGTGCTGATCCGACCGCAGTGAAGCCGGTCTTGCCGGCCAGCGGGTTGCCGGTGTTGAGGTCGACCACCGCGCCCAGCGAGCCCTCGTCCAGCGAGGCCTCCGCCGTCTTGTGGACGACGATCGAGGTGAACAGCTCGGACGCGAACACGTTGAAATCGAACGCGCGATCGCGGTTCGCGCTGGCGCCGTCGGTCGAGGTCGCCACCGTCTCCATGCCGTTGACCCGAACCCGGGTGAACTGCGCGCCGAGACCGCGCACGGTGATCGCCCGGCCCTCGCCCGCATCGCGCTGGATCGAGATGCCCGGGATGCGCTGCAGCGACTCCGCCAGATTCTGGTCCGGGAACTTGGCGATGTCTTCCGCGACGATCGCATCGACCGCCGCCACCGAGTCGCGCTTCACGTTGAGCGCCGCGTCGAGCGAGCGACGAAAGCCGGTGACGATGATTTCCTGATTTTGGGCCTGTCCGGCATCGATGTCGGTCGACGGCGCCGTCTGCGGGCCATCCGGTGACACCTGCGCCGCGGCCGCCATCGGCGCAGCCAGCGCCAGGATCAGCGCGCCCGCCGAAACGCCCCGCAAGTGCCGCATGCGTGCCTGTCCCGGCACCGAGAACCCCTCAGCCATCTCTCTCTCCCTTCGTCCCGCAGGACGGTCCGTTCTGAAAGCGGCGGCGCGTTTCTGCGCGCTACCATCGTCCAATCCGTGGGAAGGGCCCTTGCACGCGATGTCCGCGCGTCTGTTCGATCCTCCCCGGGGTCCACGGGTCTCCGCCCGCTGTCCCCACGCCTTTTCTGCGCGCGATGGTAACCGGTGTCAACAGGCGTTTCTCGGCGTGAATGGGGTCTTTTTTGTCTTTGGTTTGCTGCGTTGCAGACAGGACGGATCGCACCGCGGTCACGAGGCCACGATGGGTCCGCCGTTCGATCGTTCCTGCCCAGGATCGCCGGTCAGGTACCGGGCTGGATATAGGGGACGCGCGCGAACAGCTCGCGCTGCCAGCGACGCGGATCGTTCTCGACATGGCTCTGCGCGTCGAACACCATCGTCGCACGGGTCGCGAGGTCGTAGCGCGGCCAGCGCGGCGTGCCCGCAGGATTGGGGTCCCCGGTCCGGGCGAAGGCGAGGAAGCGGTCCTGCATCGCCGCGCTCGCGGCGCGCGCATCAGCGGCCGTGCCGGTCTGCGATCCCTTCGCGGCGAGGGTCCCGAACACCAGCGGGATGTCCATGGTGTGGAAGGCGCCCCGCCGCGGGTCGGTCCGCGAGGTGAAGTCCACCTGATATACGAAGGTGGGCGCACCTGCAGCGGCCCGCGCCTCGGCCTCGATCACCTGGCCGCGCCAGCTGCGGCCCGCGGTGGTGGCGGCATAGAAGATCTCGGTGGGCGACCAGTCGGGGAAATGCGCGCGATATTGCGCCACCACCCATTCGGGCAGAATGTCGATCTTGAGCTCGGGCGCCATCCGCGCCGCGAGATTGTCCCAGTCGAGCCCGCGCACCTTCTCCGAATCGGGAGAAAGGAACGCCCTGGTCTCGTCGCGGACATTGCCGAGGAGCATCGGGATCGCGTTGCCCAGCGGATTGGCGTCCGGCCAGAACGGGTGGCGCGTGAGCCACTTCATGTCGAGCACCGGCCCGAAATACAGGCCGCCGCCCAGGATCGGGTCCGTGGTGTCCAGCGCTTCCACGAGCCGCGCCACCGGCAGCTCGAGCAGCGGGGAAAGATCGCGCTCCGAGAGCTTCAGCGCCGCGAGATAGGCGCGCGCCCGCGCCGTGGCGTTGAGCGGGCCCGAGGCGGTCACCTGCTGGCCGCTCATCGTCGCGGCACGGTGGAACAGGCCCTGCGCGGCCGGCATGCCCAGCATCGTCGCGATCTTGGCCCCGCCGCCGGACTGGCCGAACACCATCACGCGCTGCGGATCCCCGCCGAACGCGGCAATATTGGCGCGCACCCATTGCAGCGCCAGGATCAGGTCCAGCTGCCCGGCATTGCCGCTATCGGCGAAGCGCGGGTCGAACCGCGCAAGATAGAGATAGCCGAGCGCGTTGAGCCGGTGGTTGACGGTGACCACCACCACGTCGCCCCGTGCGGCGAGCGCCGCGCCGTCGTTGAGCGGATCGGTGACGCTGCCGTTCGAATAGGCGCCGCCATGGATGTACAGCATCACCGGCTTGCGCGCCCGGCTGTCCGCGTCGGTGGTCCAGATGTTGAGGTAGAGACAGTCCTCGTCCTGCGGGCCATAGGGGCCGCGCTGCGGGCAGACCGGACCGAAGCGGTCGGCGGCGAAGGTCTGCCCCGGTGCCACGAAGGCACCCGGCGCGCGAAAGCGCGGAGCCGTGCCGTATCGAATGCCGCGAAACGTCCGCACGCCGCCGGAGCGGGTGCCGATGAAGTCCCCCGCCGCGGTGCGGACCACGCTGTCCGGGGCCGCCCGCGCAGCCGTCGCGGCGACCAGCGCCGCCCCCGCCCCGAGCGCCCCGCGCCGCGTCCAGCCCTGGCTCACCGCGCGAGCCATCCGCCGTCGACCGCGAGGATATGCCCCTGCACATAGGCCGCCGCATCGGAGGCAAGGAACACCGCAGCACCGGCCAGATCCTCCGGCGCCCCCCAGCGCCCCGCGGGTATCCGGTCGAGGATCGCGGCGTTGCGGGTCTCGTCCGCCTGCAGCGCGGCGGTGTTGTTGGTGGCGATATAGCCCGGCGCGATCGCGTTGACCGTCACCCCGTGCGGCGCCCATTCATTGGCCAGCAGCTTGGTGAGACCGCCTACCCCCGCCTTGGACGCGGTATAGCTCGGTACCCGGATGCCGCCCTGGAAGGTGAGCATCGACGCGATGTTGATGATCCGTCCCTTCCCTTGCGCGATCATGTGCCGCCCGGCCGCCTGGCTGAGGAAGAACACCGATTTGAGATTGGTGTCGATCACCGCGTCCCAATCCGCCTCGGTGAAGTCGACGGCGTCGGCGCGGCGGATGATGCCGGCGTTATTGACCAGGATATCCAGCCGCCCGAGCCGCGCGAGCGTCTCGTCGACCACCTCCTCGACCGGGGCAATCGTCGACAGGTCGGCGGAGACGATCTCCGCCCGTCGACCGAGTGCGGCGATCTTGGCCGCCGTTTCCTCGGCAGGCGTGCGGCCGACACAGGCGACATCCGCGCCCGCCGCCGCCAGCGCGACGGCGATCGCCTGCCCGATGCCGGTATTCGCGCCGGTGACGACGGCCACCCGGCCGGTGAGATCGAAGGGGTTGGTCATCGCGAATCCTCCTCCCCCTCCCGCTTGCGGGAGGGGGACGGGGGGTGGGCCCCCGCTATCCGTGAAGTGCGCCGCGCGCGAAGGCCGGGGGGGCCCCCCCCCCCCCCCCCCCCCCCCCCCGGGGGGGGGGGGGGGGGGGGGGGGCCCCCCGCTATCCGTGAAGTGCGCCGCGCGCGAAGGCCGGGGGCCCACCCCCCGACCCCCTCCCGCGCGCGGGAGGGGGAGCGCAAGGAGAAGAGGTCGCCCTCTGCGTCGCGCTCGCCTTCCCCGATCGCGTGGCGAAGCGGCGCGACGGCTCCGGCGAGACCTGGGCCTCGGTGGGCGGCCGCGGCTTCAAGCTGGACCCGACTTCGCCGCTCGCCCGCGCCGACTGGCTCGCCGTGGCGGAGACGCAGGGCATGGCTGCCGGCGCGCGGATCCTTTCCGCCGCGTCGATCGACGCGGCCACGGTCGAATCGCTGTTCGCCGATCGTATCGAGACGCGCCGCACCGTGACCTTCGATCCCGCCACCGGCCGAATCGAGGCACTGCGCGAACGCCGGCTCGGCGCCGTGCGGCTGTCGGGCGGCAGCGACTCGGCAGCAACCCCGGCAGAGATCGAATCGGCGCTGCTGGAGGGCGTTCGCGCGCATGGTCTTCACCTGCTCCCCTGGTCCGATACCGCGCAGGCGCTTCGCACCCGCGGCGCCTATGCGGGCATGGAAGCGCTGACCGACGAAGCGCTGCTCGCCACGCTCGACGACTGGCTCCCCGCCGCATTGGCGGGCAAGCGCCGCCTCGATGCGGTCCCGCCCGAATCGCTCACCCAGGCGCTGCAGAACCTGCTCGGTTGGGACGGGCAGAAGACGCTCGATCGCCTCGCCCCTGCGCGCTTCGAGACGCCTGCGGGCTCGTCCCATCCGATCGACTATGCCGCCGAGGCCGGCCCCACCGTGGAGGTGCGCGTCCAGGCGCTGTTCGGCCTCGCCGAGCATCCGATGATCGGCGGCAATGTGCCGCTGGTGCTCAGCCTCACCTCGCCCGCAGGCCGCCCTATCCAGACGACGCGCGACCTGCCGGGTTTCTGGAAGGGCAGCTGGGCGGCGGTCGCCAAGGAAATGCGCGGCCGCTATCCCCGTCATCCCTGGCCGGACGATCCCGCCGCGGCCTCCGCAACGCTACGGACGAAAAACGCTGATGCAAGGGCGCGCGGGGCGCGCTAAAGGGTGGCCCCATGAAGTCCGCTCGCATCTATCAGCGCGTCAAGAACGCGATGCAGTCCGGCCGCGCCCGGACCGACAACTGGGTCCTCGAGTTCGAGCCGCACACCCCCCAGCGGCCCGATCCGCTGACCGGCTGGGCCGGCGGCGGCGAGACCGCAAACCAGGTCCGCATTTCCTTCCCGACGCTGGACGCAGCGAAGGAGTATGCCGAGCGCGAAGGCTATGCCTATCACGTCGTGCCGGCGCCGCAGCGCAAGCTCAAGCTGCAGGCCTACGCCGACAATTTCCGCTGATCGCAGGGCTTAGCCGGCGCGCCCGAGCAGCGCGCCGCTGAGCACCAGCAGCATCTTCACGTCGACGGCCATGCCCTGCGCGCGGCAATCGGCGATGAACGCCGGCAGCTCAGCCATCGGCACATGGTGGACCTTGATGTCCTCGCCGTCCACGCCGCCGCCTTCGCCGATGCAGGTGAGGCCGTGGACGCGAACGAGCGTGAAGCTCTCGCTGACCATGCCCGGCGAAGCGAAATACTCGCCGAGTTCCTCGACGCGCGCGCAGGCATAGCCCGCTTCTTCCTCCAGCTCGCGCCGGGCGGCTGCCTCGGTCGTGTCGCCTTCCTCGGTATCGCCGACGAGGCCCGCCGGCAGCTCGATGCAGCGGCGGCCGAGCGGCACGCGGTACTGCTCGACCAGAATCACCCGGTCCTGCTCGTCGATCGCGACGATCACCACGGCGCGGATGCCGCCGGTGCGCCCGACATATTCCCATTTGCCCTGGCGGAACACGGTGATCCACTTGCCCGCCCAGGGGGTCTCGATCGGTTCGTCGGTCATGGGGAGGCCCTTAGAGCTCGATCAGCCGATCGGGAAGCTCGTTCACGTCGTCCGCCGCGCGCGGGAAATGCTCGGCGAGGACGATGCCGATCTGGGCGACCGCGGCCGCCATGCCCTCGGCCGGGCGACCTTCCTTCACTTCGGCGAGCAATGCCGCCATCGCCGCGCCCCATACCTCCGGCGTGACTCGCGAATGGATCGCCGAATCGGCGAGGATCTCGGCGCGGTGCTCGGCAAGGCTGAGGTAGAGCAGCACGCCGGTCGAGCCCGTCGTGCGCTTCTCGGCCGCGGTGCGGAACAGCGCGAGCGCGCGGGCATGGACCCGGCGCGTCTTGGTCGATCCCGGCGCGAGCGCGATCCTGAGCGCATCCTTGGCGAGCACCACCCGCACGACCAGGAAGGTGAGCGCGGTCACCACCAGCGCGGCGGTGAGATACCAGTGCGCCGGCACGGTCTGCGCCCACGGATCGATCAGTCGGGTGTGGAGCCATTCGATCGGCCAGGGCTGCCAGGCGAGCAGCGCCAGCACCAGCAGCATGGCGAGCACCGCCCAGTGGAGCGCGACATCGGCATAGTCGTCCGAGCGCCGAGCGAGCACCGTGACGATTTCGCCGCTGGTGCCAGACTCCGCCTGCGCCACGGCGTCCGCGACGCGCGCGCGGTCCTGATCGGTCAATCGCATCCTCACCAGCTCCCCGAAGCCCCGCCGCCGCCGAACGACCCGCCGCCGCCGGAGAAGCCGCCCCCACCACCGCCACCGCCGCCCCAGCCGCCGCCACCGCCCCAGCCGCCATGGTCGTCGTCGTCGCGGTGGCTCGCCGCCCGCCCGATTTCGTTGGCGATGGTCCAGAGCACGATCGGCAGTACCCCGCTATCGTTGTCCCGCCCGCGATAGGCTTGGCCGTCCCACGGTCCCGGCCGCCGCCGCCCGCCGAAGCGCGCGAGCATCGGCACCAGGATCACGACGAGGATGACGAACCAGAACAGCAGCCCGATCGGCAGTCCGCCGCCCTGCCGCTTGCGCGCGGACGATTTGGTCGCCGCATCCTGCGCGGCCTTGGCCTTCTGCTCGGCAGCCTCGAGCGGCTGCTTCATCTGCTCGGCAATGGCTTGCGCGCCAGCGACGATGCCGCCCGCCATGTCGCCGGCCTTGAACTTCGGCACGATGACCTGGCTGATGATCTGGTTCGACAATGCGTCGGTCATGATGGGTTCGAGACCATAGCCGACCTCGATCCGCACTTTCCTGTCTGCCGGCGCGACGATCAGGATGATGCCGTTGTTCGCCCCCTTTTGCCCGATCCCCCAAGCGCGGCCGAGCTGATAGCCATAGTCGGCGATGTCATAGCCTTGCAGGTCCGGAATCGTCGCGACCACCAGCTGGCGGCTGGAAGCCTGCTCGACCTCCGTCGAGAGCTGGGTGAGCTGCGCCACCTGCTCGGGCGAAAGCAGATGCGCGTCGTCGACCACGCGACCGGTAAGCTTGGGGAAGGTCGGGTCGGCCAGCGCCGGCAACGGCGTCAGGACGAGCAGGGCCAGAAGCAAACGCAACAGGATCATCAGCTGATCTCACGAAGAATGGAGGTGACGGCGGCATCGATGCCGCCGTTCCAGTCCCCGGCACGGAATCGGGGAATGACGTCGCGATAGAGGATCATGACCGCTTCTGCGTCGGTGAGCGCTTTCTCGAGGCCGAAGCCGACCTCGATCCGCACTTGCCGCTGGACCGGCGCGACGAGGATCACCACGCCGTCGTTATAAAACTTGCGTCCGATACCCCAGGCATTGGCGAGCCAGCGGCTATATCCGCCGATGGTCTCGCCATCGAAGCCGCAGACGGTGACCACCACGACCTGGTGGTGGGTCCTGGCTTCCGCCTCGGCGAGCCTGTGGGACAATGCCTGTGCCTGCTCGGCGGTCAGCACGTCCGCTTCGTCGACGACGTGCCCGGTCCGGGCCGGGAGTTCCGGTCCTGCATCGGCCGCGCGCGCCACCGGCGGCGCCGGCGTGATGGCGCCGCAGCCGTGCAACAGCACGGCGCTCGCAAGGAGCGCCCCGTGGATCAGTTGCCGTTCCCGAAGTTGACCGTCGGCGCCACGTCCGCGCCGGCCTTGGCCTGGAACGGGGTCATCGGCTTTGCGCCGTAGAAAATCTTGGCGCCGACCGCGTCGGGGAAGGTGCGGATGCGGGTGTTATAGTCCTGCACCGCCTGGTTGTAATCGCGGATCGAGATGGTGATCCGGTTCTCGGTGCCTTCCAGCTGGCTCATCAGCGTGGTGAAGTTGGCCTGGCTCTTGAGGTCCGGATAGGCCTCCACGCTCGCGAGCAGGCGCGAGAGCGAGCCGCCCAGCTGCTGCTGCGCCTGCTGGAACTGCTGGACCTTGTTCGCGTCGGTCAGGTCGTTTGCGGTGACCTGGATCGACGTTGCCTTGGCGCGGGCACTGATCACGTCGTTCAGGATCTTGCCCTCGGAAGCGGCGGCGCCCTTCACCGTCGCGACGAGGTTGGGCACCAGATCGGCGCGGCGCTGATACTGCGCCTGCACGTCCGCCCACTTCGCCTTGGCATTCTCCTCGGCGGTCGGCACGCTGTTGAGCCCGCAGGCCGAGAGCGACAGGGCTGCGATCGGCACGAGTGCGGTACGAAACTTCATGGGGAAGCAACCTCCAAATCCCATCAACGGGGTGTCTTATACGATGCCTACACCAGCGGGAGGAAGCGAAATCGGACGCCGGGGGTTGGCCTGCGTACGCGACTTGGGCAAGGTTGCGCCGCATCCGCTACGGGAGAGGTCGAGAATGTTGAAGGAATTCAGGTCGTTCATCGCACGTGGCAACGTGCTCGATCTCGCGGTGGGCGTGATCATCGGCGCAGCGTTCGGGACCATCACCAAGTCGCTGACCGACGACATGATCATGCCGCTGGTCGGCTGGATCTTCGGCGGGGTGGACTTTTCCGGCTATTTCCTGCGGCTCGGCGCGATTCCGGCCAGCTATACCGGCTCGCCATCCAACTATGCCGCGCTCAAGGCCGCCGGCGTGCCGCTGATCGGCTTCGGCCAGTTCATCACCGTGGTGATCAACTTCCTGATCCTGGCCTTCATCGTCTTCCTGCTGGTGCGCACGGTGAACAAGGTGCTGGCCGCCGCCGAGCGCGACAAGGCCAGCGGCGTCACCCCGCCCGCGCCAGATCCCGCCGACGTGGTGTTGCTGCGCGAGATCCGCGACGAGCTGAAGAAGCGCAACGGGGCGGCCTAGGCCGCCGCCAGTTCCTCCGCGGCGGCATCGGCGAGGCTGGTGCCGTCTAGGATGCGGGCGGTTTCGTCGCGCACCCGGGCCATCGCCCGGCGGATCGCGCAGGCGGCCTCGTCCTTGCAGTCGTTGCACGGACGATAGGCGGTGCGGCTGACGCAGGGGACCAGCGCCAGCGGCCCCTCGATCACCCGGATGATCTCGCCCAGCGAGATCAGGTGCGCGGGCCGCGCCAGGCGATAGCCGCCCATCTTGCCGCGAGTGGAGACAAGGAAGCTCGCCTCGCGCAGATCGGCGAGGATCAGCTCGAGGAATTTGCGGGGTACGTTCGCCTCGGCGGCGATGCGGTTCATCGGCACGGGCGCGCCGGCGATCGGCTGTTCTGCGAGGAAGAGCATTGCGCGGAGCGCGTAGCGGGAACGCTGCGTCAACATGATGCATTCTCCATGCCAACCGAATGGGGCGGTGTGAAGGCGATAAACCGTGCAACCTGACCTTTTCATTAAGCGCAAAGCGCCTATATGAGTCGTTGCCGGGTTCGCCCGGCTATGGCGATAAACAATGGCGTATAATAGATGCAGCGGACCCGGGGGCAGTACCCGGCGGCTCCACCATAAAGGGTGGTGTATCTGGACACCGTTTCTGACGGGGCCGAACCAGGATCGACGTGTATTGAAAAGCGCTGTCTTCGCTCGGAATGGGACCACCGCAACGGCCCATTACACAAGTGCCAACGATAACGAAGCACTCGCTATTGCGGCGTAACCCCACGGCCTAACGGCCTAAGGTTATTCTGAAATGCGCGGTCGGGCCACACCGGGCAACAGAAGTGGACTCCAGCGGCCGCCAGGGGGGCCGGGCAACAGAACCCCCTGGACCTTCCTGCGTCAGAGGGTCGCGAGCCAAGGCTCGACGGCGGCGAAATGCGACTCCCAGCTGGGCATGGTGTAGCCGCGCACGCGGGCAAGCTGCTGCGCGCGGATTTCGCCTTCCTGCAAATGGTGCGCGATCGCCGCGATCCAGCTCGCACCGTCCAACGGGTCGCAATAGATCGGCAGGTCGCCCGCCAGTTCACGGAACACCGGCAGGTCGCTCGCCACCACCGGCGTGCCGACGCCGAGCGCCTCCACCACCGGCAGGCCATAGCCTTCCGCGAAACTCGGCATCAGCAGCGCGCGGGCGCCGCGCAGATAGCCGGCGAGCGCGGTATCGCCGCAGTCTTCGATCACCTCCACATGGCCCCGCAGCAGCGGCAGCCGATCGAGCATCGCAAGCGCGGTCTGCGCTTCCCAGCCGCGCTGGCCGATGATGACCAGCTTGGGGCAGGCGGCGGCATTATGCTCGATCAGACGGCGCCACAGCTGGAGCAGCAGGACGTGGTTCTTGCGCCCCTCGATCGTTCCCAGCGTGACGAAATAGGGCCGGTCGAGCGCGATCGGCGCCGCGTCGGACGGCAGCGGATGGCCGCCAAGCAGCGCCGGCAGCATCGGCGGGCAGGGCTTGCCCTCGGCGGCGGCGAAGGCGGCAAACTCGTCGAGCGTCGCCTGGGAGTTGCCGATGATCCCGCTCGCGCTCGCCAGCGCATTGGCCATGCGGCGATGATGACGAACATCCTCGCCGATCCGGCAGAATTCGGGATGGGTGAGGGGGATCAGGTCATGGATCAGATAGACCGGCCGCACCTGTGCCCGCGCTGCCCAAGCGATGAGGCCGGTCGCGTCCAGCCCGGTATGGCCGACGTTGAGATACAGCCGGTCCTGGCCGAGCTGCCCGCCGCGCTGGGCGACCACTGCGCGCATCGCCAGCCTGGGCGCGCGGCTGCGGAATTGCGGGCCGCCCTCGCGGATGAGGTGGAAGATCGCGTCCGATAATGCGGGCGTGAGGATCTGGCGCAGGTTGCCGCGCTGGACCACGGCCTGCGCCCGGTCGGCGAACCGGTCGACATAGGCCAGGCACACCCGGTCGATCCCGGTGGGCAGTCGTCCGGTCCAGGTCCGCCAGATCAGGCGGCTGATATCGATGAGGAGATCGCGCTGCATGTTGTTCGGGGTCAGTCCGTTTTGCCGGATTGCGCGATCGGAGAAGCAAGCATGGTCACGATGCAGCGTCGCTTGCGCCTGCGCATCGGACAAATCAAGCCGTTGATGCAGGGCAAGGCAATGCGTAGGACGCACGCTAGCACCGGCCGATCATCGGTGGAGACGAGTGAGACTGTGATGGCGCGACGTATTCTGATGCCGCTGTTCCTTGCGTCGCTCGCGGCCAATCTGGTCGCGGCGTTGCTGGATCCCAGCTGGTGGGCGATTCCGGCGCTGCTCGCGGGCTGGTACGCCGCCGATCTCGCCTCGGGCCTCGTCCACATGTACATGGACTATCGCCCGACCCCGGCCGGCAAGGGCCTGGATGCGCTGTATTTCTACCCCGGCTCGCGCGAGTCCGACCATTACAAGGCGCTGTGGCGCGAGCGGATGGCGAGGGTGAGCCCGCTCGACCGGCTGGTCTATGACTTCAAGAACCACCATCCGCGCCCCGATGCGCTAGGCCGCCGCGATCTGTGGCGGCTGATCGGCAGCACGGTGATCCTGGGGGCGCTGCCCTTCTCGGTAGTGCTGAACGTGCTGGCCTATACCGGCCTGTTGCCCGGATGGGTGGCGGCGGGCGGGGTGGCGCTGATCGTCGGCGGCGCCTTCGCGCAATATTTCCACGGTTCGCTGCACCGGGAGCATAATCCGTGGATCGTGCGGGCGATGCGGCGCTGCGGCCTGCTGATGACGCCGGCGGCGCACCAGTTGCACCATGATACACTGCAGCGCGACTTCGCGACCAATTGCGGCTGGTCCAACCCGCTGGTCAACCGGCTGTTCCTTGCCGGGCGCCGCCGCGGCTGGTTCAACGATGCAGGGCTCGAGCCGACCGCCTAGATAAAGAGCGCGGTCTCGCTGATCCGCGCAATCTCTTCCGTGGGTTCACCGAGCAGCCGCTCGATGCTGTTTGCCACCAGGATCTCGGTCGCCGATTCGCTGGCAAGGCCGCCCCGCACCAGGCAATGCGCGTGCAGCACCCGGCGGAAGGCGTCGTAGAGCGCCATGTCGGGTGCCTGCGGCGCATCCCAGAACCGGTCGAGATGGCCTTGGTGGGTAACGCCCGGGATGTCGTAGATCGCCTCGCCCAGCACGATCACCGGCTTGCCCGCGGCGAGCGCCAGCGTGCCCGAAGTGCTGTTGACGCAGACCATGCCGCGCGCCTCGCGTGCCAGCCGGCTGAGGTCGCCGCCTTCGAGATGGTGGACGCGGTCTGCGATGCCGAGCGCCTTGGCGCGCTTCTGCAGGAAGGTCCGCCAGTTGTGGAAACCGCAGTCGAGCGGATGCTCCTTCACCAGCAGATGCGCCTCGGGCGGAGCGCAGTGCGCAAAGCTGTCGAGCACATAGTCCGCCGCGGTCATCATCGTGCCGAAGGGCGAATGCTCGCGGATCTGGTAGTCGCCTGTCAGCTGCAGCGGAAACAGGAAATAGGGTTTGCCGGCAACCGCCGCGAGCGTCGTCTGTGCCTGCGCGGCGCGGCGGCGGCTGAGCGCGAACTTGCGCAGCCAGCCGAAGCCCTCGACGATGATCAGCCCCTTGCGGTGCGAGCGGTAGAAGGGAAAGCGGAAGCGGCCGGTGATCACCCGGTGGTAATACCAATAGGAATCACGTGCCCGACGGTTGAAGCTGGCGGTGATCGATGGAAGGTCGGGCAGCGGCGGCAAGGTGCGGGCGCGTTCGATCAGGGCCGCGGGATCGCGCTCCAAGGTCGAGTGGCCGTTCACCCCGTCGGGCTCCAGCGTCATCCAGTCGGGCCGGATATAGCCTTCCTCATAGACATGGATCGCCACGCCGCGCAGCTTCGCCAGCTGGTGGGCCGCCAAATGCATCGGGCGGCAATCGCCGTAGAGCACCAGATCGGTGATGTCGTGCTCGCGGACGAAGCGGTCGAAGAAAATCGGCCATGCCGCCATACGGCCGCGATAGTCGATGGCGCCTTCGGGCCAATCGTAGCGGTCGCCGCCATTCAGGTTGATTCGATGCACCGCGCAGCCGCGCGCCTGGAGCTCGCGGCTCAGCTGCCAGAAGAACGGACCCGGCGGACCCTGAAGAAATAAAAAGGATCGGCGTAACGGCCGCACATGCTTCATCGCCCGGTTCCCTTGCGCGCGAAGCTGCGTCTAGCCTTACCTTGCAAGGTACGCAATCGCTCGAGCAAGGTCGGCGTAGCAGCCACATCTGCAATCATGCGCTCCACCAATAGTTCCACGGGGCAGGGCAGCCGGGTGACGGGGTCGAGGTAGCGCGGATACAGAATCAATACTGCGGCGACGAGTTCGGCGAGGCTGCGCCGCGCGGTGCGCCGGTCCGGAACTGCGGCCAGATCCCGGGTGAGGCCCCAGCCGGCATAGAAGGGAACGCCGTGGGTGAATACCTGCTTGCCGCGCAGCAGCGCCTCGAATCCCGCCAGCGAGGTGAGCACGTGGAGCGCGTCGACCATGTCGAGCAGCGCCGAGATGGGCGCCGTTCGCTCGATCCGATCGGCATGGGCCAGCGCCACCGAATCCTCGATGGCGCCCTTGCGATGACCCGCCTCGACGTCCGGGTGCGGCTTGTAGATCAGATAGGCATCGGGTTCGGCGGCACGGGCCGCGACCAGCAGGTCGAGATTGGTCTTGCCCGCGGCGCCGCACAGCACCGAGCGATCGTCCTCCACCTGACCCGTGACCAGCACATGGCGCCGTTCGCCTGCGGGGCGCGGGAGCGCGGCGCCGCCGCGGCCATATTTGCTGAGGCCCTCCGCGACGATCCGCACGATCAAAGCCTCCGCGCGAGCGAGCAGTGCGGGCGCGAAACCGCCGCGCTCGATCAGGGTCTCGAGGTCGCTCGGGGCACTGGGGTCGAAATGGACGCCGCTGCGATCCACTGCGATCGACAGCGGCGGCACGCAATTGGCGCCGAGGCCGACCGATCGCACGAAGCCATCCTCGATCTCGCCGACCGCGCCGCCCGCAGAATCGATGCGCTGCAGCATCGCCGGCGGCACGCGGGAGCGCCACAGTAGCGTCGTGCCGCCGGCCGCACCGCCGGCCCGGTAGCGCGGGCCGCGCCCGCCGTCCCACAGCAGCGCCTCCACCGTCTCGCGCTTCCAGCCGGCGACGCCGAGCACGCGGGTCACGTCGCGATTGCCGTCGATCAGCGCGCGCCATTCGCCGAGCAGCGTCAGGATCCGCTCGATTTGAGCCGGCGTACCGGTGAACGGGTCGATATAGCAGCGGCCTTCCAGCAGTTCGGCGGCGACGACGCGCTCCAGCGCTGCCGGATCGCGGCCGTCCGCCAGCGCCGCAAAGCGCCCGGTGCCGAAAAGGCGCAAGTCGCAACCCGCCAGCGCCGCAACCAGCGCGATCTCGCTGTCGGCATCGGCGAACACCGTCTTGGCACGGGCGACCAGCCACCACGGATCGGCAGGGCCTAGCTTCAACAGTCCGGCGCGGGCCGCCCCCGTCGAGGCGCCCCGCGCGCCGGCATCGGCGGGGGCGGTGGCGAGCATCGTGCGCAGCTGGGCGGACGTGCGCGGCACGAAGAGCAGGTCGCGCGCCGAGGGAAGCGCCGGCTGCGCCTGCCAGAATCCGCCGCCAACGCGAAGCGCGCGCAGCTGCGCGATTACCGCAGCCGGATCGCCCGGTGCCGCACCGGTGGCAGCCACCTCCAGCGGCGCGACGCGCGCCCGCGGAAAGGGCGGCATGCGCAGAAAGGCCGCAGCCGGCCGCGGCATCAGGCGATCCCGCGGGCCGCGAGCGTCGCTTCGATCGGGGCGAGATCGGTGGGATTGTTGAGTTCGATCGGATCCCAGCCGGGTGCGTCGAGCACGATCACGTCGATCGGTATGCCGTGGTGGAGGAAGCGCAACTGCTCCAGCCCTTCGGCGAGTTCGGCCGGGGAGGGCGGCAGCACACGGTAGCGATGCAGCGCTTCGGGCCGATAGGCATAGAGACCGAGATGGAGCAGCACGGGATTGTCGGCATCCTTCGGCGGCGCAGCCAGGAAGGGCAGGACGCGCTTGGAGAAGTACAGCGCCCGGCCCGCGGCGTCGGTCATTGCGGTCGTGCCGCCGCTCCGCCCCGCTGCCTGGTCGGCGAGCAGGTGGGTGTAGACGGTGGCCGAACAGCGCATGGCGACCGTGGCGACCGCGCATTCGGGATGCTGCTCCATCCGATCGGCCAGCGCCGCCACGAAATCGGGCGGGGTGAGCAGCGCGTCCCCCTGGAAGTTGATCACATAATCGGGGGCGATGCCCAAGGCGTCGATCGCCGCGGCGACGCGCTCCGTCCCGTTCGCGCAGGATTCGGGCGTCATCACCGGCGCTTCGCCCAGCGCCTGCACGGCTTCGGCGATCCGTGCGTCGTCGGTGGCGACGTGCAGCGGCAGATTGCGCCGCGCTGCATGGGCGGCGGCGATCGTCCGGGCGATCAGCGGCTGCGCCACCCCCGTCGCACCGCGCACCGGCGCCAGTGGCTTGCCGGGGTAGCGCCCCGAAGCGTAGCGCGCGGGGATCACGATCACGCCGCCCGGCGTGCGCACCGCTTCGTCTCCTGGCATGGTCAGGCGCCGAGCCGCAGGTCGTGGATGTGGAGCAGCCCCCAGGGGCGGCGCGATCCGGCCTTCTCCATCACGAACAACACGGTGATCTTGTTCTCCTGCATCCGGGTCACGGCTTCGTCGACGGTTGCATCCTTGGTAATGGTTACAGGATCGCGCGTCATCAGCTCGCCCGCCACCGCCAGCAGCATGCGGTCGAACGAGCGCCGCAGATCGCCGTCGGTGATCACGCCGATCAGGTCACCCGCAGCGTCCACCACGCCGGCGACGCCCTTGCCGCATGAGGTCATCTCCAGCACCACGTCGCGCGCGCTGGTATCCGCGCGCACCAACGGCAGCGGTTCGGTGCGCCGGATCAGCGCGCCGAGCGTCTGCAGGCCCCAGCCGATCTGCCCGCCCGGGTGCCAGTGCGCCAGTTCGCTGCGCGACGTGCCGCGCTTCCGCATCGCCGCGACCGCCAGTGCGTCGCCCAGTGCCAGCATCATCGTCGTCGAGGTCGTCGGTGCCACGCCTTCGGGGCAGGCCTCGGCGCATTCCGGCAGCAGGAGCGTGATCGAGGCGTTGCGTGCGAGCATCGACTGGGCGCCCGCCGTCACCGCGATGACCGGCACCGACAGCCTTTGGGCATGGGTCAGCACTGCTGCAACTTCGGGGGTTTCGCCCGAATTGGAAAGCACGATCAGCACGTCGCCGCTGCGCATCACGCCGAGATCGCCGTGCGAGGCTTCGCCGGGGTGCAGATAATAGGCGGCGCTGCCCGTCGCCGAGAGGGTGGCGGCGATCTTGCGGGCGATATGGCCGGACTTGCCCATGCCGGCGAGGATGATGCGCCCGCGCGCACCGACCAGCAGGTCGACGGACGCAGAGAAATCGGCATCCAGTCGACTGGCGAGCATCGCCAACGCCGCTGCTTCGGTACGGATAACGTCCGCGCCATGATCGATGATGGTTTGTACGCTACTGACTTCCATGCCCTTCCCCTCGTGATCTCCTCGCATACCGGTACACATCGGAAAACATCCGATCCGGCAGCTATCAATCACGTCCTTGTCCGTCTCGCACCCGGCAGGCTTTGACGCAAGACCAACCGGCTCGATCAATCATCGAGCACCAGCTTGTTGCCAGCCGGTTGCCAAGGTTGTCCGGTCCAATGCTGGAGGCGATCACGGATGCGCCACATCGCGTCTATCCGCCGTTCGGCAATTCCTGGCACGCTCAGCAGATCGGCACCGGTCCAGGGCACGAAGGGATTGCGCCGACTGAACGACCAGAGCTCGAGGCGCCGGCTCGGGCGGGTCGCGGCGACGCGCGCGTGGAAGCCGCAGGTATCGGCGACGACCAGGGTGTTGGCAGGCACCGGAAAACGCTGGGCGGGGGGCAGCCCCAAGCCCGGCAGTTCGTCCGGCGAGACGCGCAGCGACCCGCGTGCTGAGAGGAAATCGTCGCTGGTTCGCGCGGTCAGGCTGCGGGCCTGTTCCCAGTCGAGGCGGGCGGGGGTCAGCCGATGCGAGCCTGGCACATAGGAGAAGGGCCCGTCTGCCTCTTCGACATCGTTCAGGAAGAACCAGGTTTTCAACGTCGGGTGGAAGGTGTCCGCGTGGAGATTGGTCTGGGGATCGGGATCCGGGACGCCGCTGTCGGTCAGGATCGTCTGGATGTAATGTAGCGGCTCGCTGCGGAAGCTGCCGACATAGCGGCACAGCGCGCGAAACCGAGCGTCGCGCAGCAACGCCTTCACCTCGGGTATCGCCTGCAGGAAGGATGGCCCGATCGCGATGCGGCGCGTGATGGTATTGCCCTGGCGCATCTCGCGCGTCGCAAACCGCTGCGCCAGCACCGCCGCGCGCAGGGCCGCGAATGCTTCGGGCGGCAGAAAGTCGCGGACGATGACGAAGCCGTCGCGATCGAACGCTGCACGGTCGTCGTCAGGAAGGTCTGCGGTCAGGCGGCTGCGGCGGCTCCAGGCGAGCTGGTGCGCGACCTGTACACGGATGCGATGCAAACCACGGGCATTGAGCCGGCGCGATCCGATAATGGGATTGTCGCGGAACGACTTGGCGCCGGTGGCAAGTTGGGCGACCCACCAGGGGGCCGCCAGCATCGAAGGCATGCGAAAGTCTCACTCGAACGCGATGGTATGCGACCCATCCTGTTGCTGCGACGCAATCTACGCGTCCGTTCCGCCAAAACGCCGCCAGGGTCAAGCTTCAGATCTTCGCTTTCACGAAAATCACCGGAAAAAGCTTTCGCCTGAGCGGTTTAGGCGGCTAGCGCCTGCGCGCGCTCGGTCTCTGCGATCCAGCCCCCGCCGAGCACGCGGTCGCCGGCATAGAGCACCGCCGCCTGGCCCGGCGCCACACCGTACTCGGGAGTCTCGAACACTACCCGATCGCCCTCCATCCGCGCCGGCACCGGCTTGGCGAGGCTGCGCACCTTGGCGGTCATCGGCCCGGCATAGTCGCCAGCGAGCCAGTTGATATTCTCCAGCCGCGCCGCGCCCACGGCCAGCGCCCGGCGCGGGCCGACGACGACGCGCTTGGTCTCGGGCTCCAGCCGCAGGACGTAATAGGGCTCGGGCGCGCCGCCGATCTCCAGCCCGCGGCGCTGGCCGACGGTGAAATGGATCAGCCCACGATGCTCGCCGAGCCGGGCGCCGCTTTCGTCGACGATCTCGCCGCCCGCCTCGGCCTCCGGCCGCAGCTTCTTGACCAGCGTCGCATAGTCGCCGTCGGGGACGAAGCAGATGTCCTGGCTGTCGGGCTTGCCGGCGACGCCCAGCCCCAGTTCGGCGGCGAGCGCGCGAACCTCGGGCTTGGGCAGGCCGCCCAGCGGAAAGCGCAGATAGTCGAGCTGGCCCTGCGTCGTCGCGAACAGGAAATAGCTCTGGTCGCGCGCCGGATCGGCGGCGCGGTGGAGCTCGGCCCCCTCGGCGCCCACCACCCGGCGGACATAATGGCCGGTGGCGAGGCAATCGGCACCGAGGTCGCGCGCGAGCGCGAACAGATCGGTGAACTTCGGCCCCATGTTGCACTTCACGCAGGGGATCGGGGTGCGGCCGGCCATATATTCGTCGGCGAAGTCGTCGATCACCTGGGTCTGGAAGCTGCTCGCATGGTCGAAGACGTAATGCGCGATGCCGAGCTTGTCGCACACCGCGCGCGCATCACGAATGTCGCGGCCGGCGCAGCAGCTGCCGGCGCGGCCCACCACCTCGCCATGATCGTAGAGCTGGAGCGTGATGCCGATCGTCTCCGCGCCGCTGCGCGCGGCGAGCGCGGCGACGACGGAGGAGTCGACGCCGCCGGACATGGCGACGACGATGCGCCGACGGGCAAGCGGCTCGGCTAGCTGGAAATCACCGGGGTTCATGGCCGCCCAGATAGGGCAGCCCCGTACAGGATGCCACCCGGGGTCGGCGGAAACCTGCCAGACATGGAAGTTAAGCCGAGGTTTTCGGCGCCTTTACGGCCCTTTCAGCACTCGCGGTTTATACTGCGCGCTCGAAGGACGACTGGAAACGCATTGGTGGACTTGAGTTTTGCCCATCCGAACCGCGACTTGGGCACTGCGACGCTCCCGACGGGGCTCGCCGTGCTGATGGCGATGGTGACGAGCCGGCAGGCCGCCAGCTTCACCGCGCGAATCCAGACCCGGCTTTCGATGCCGCTTCCCGTGGCAGCGCTGCTCGCGCCGGCCGATGGCTGTTTCCATCGCGCCGCCGCAGCCGCGCTGCACCAGTGGGGAGAGGGGTGAAGCGAACGTTTACCTTGCCATTTTAGCCGATGTTCAAGGCAGGCCGGTAAAAGTCGTTTCACGGTTGCGTAACAGGGGCGGCCGGCCCCGAAGAGGTTTTGGTAGATGATTGAGAACCAGAAGATCCGTCCTGCCAAGGTGATCGGTCCGCTCGGCGAACCGCTGACCCTGGACAGCCTGCCGCCGCCGAACACCACCCGTTGGGTGGTGCGCCGCAAGGCCGAAGTCGTCGCCGCCGTGAACGGCGGGCTGCTGACCGTGGACGAGGTGTGCGATCGCTACGGCCTGACCGTCGAGGAATTCGCCGGCTGGCAGCGCGCGATCGATCGTTCGGGCATGCCGGGGCTGCGCGTCACCCGCATCCAGCATTATCGCTCGCTCTACGAACGCCAGCAGAAGTTCTGATTTTTTCGTCTCGCGTCCCGAAAGTTCCCTTGACAACGTAAAATATCGTTCTGGAACCAACCGACCATTCGCGGATTTCCCATTACGTCGCCCGGGTCGCCGGGCAAGTAAAGGAGGGACGAATGGTAGGCTTTATCGTTTGGCTCGTCATCGGCGGCGTCGTCGGCTGGCTTGCAAGCATCATCATGCGGACCGATGCCCAGCAGGGTATCTTCCTGAACATCGTCGTCGGCATCGTCGGCGCGTTCGTCGGCGGACTTCTGTTCGGCGGTAACATCAACAGCGGCGTGATCACCCCGATGACCTTCCTGGTCTCGCTGGTGGGTGCGGTCATCCTGCTGGCGATCGTCAACCTGGTGCGTCGCGGCGCGGTGCGTTAAGCATCCCGCTTCCACCAGACCAACAAAAAGGGCCGTCCCAGCCGGGGCGGCCCTTTTTTTCATGTCCGGATCATTTCAGCAGGAAGCGCACCGAAACGCTGGCGGTGACCTTCTGCTCTCCGGGCACGATCGCGGTATCGGCCTCGGCCATCATCGCCTTGCCGCGCATCAGCATCGGCACCGGCTGCGGCATCTGCGGCATGCCGGCCTCCGAGATCAGCAGGATGCGATCAACCTTGAGCCCCGCCGCCTGCGCGTAGAGCGTGGCGCGAGCCTTGGCCTTGGCGATCGCGTCGCGCCGCGCCTCGTCGAGCGCGCCGTCCTCGTCGGCGAGCGTGAGGTTCGGGCCCGAGATGTTGTTCGCGCCCTGCGCGACCAGCGCATCGAGGATCGTGCCGCTCTTGGCGACGTCGCGGAAGCGTACGGTCAGCTGGTTCGATGCCTGATAGCCGGTGATCACCGGCGGCTTGTTCTCCTGATAGCGATATTGCGGCGCGAGATTGACCGAACTGGTCTGCAGGTCGCGCTCGGCGATGCCGGTCTTGCGCAGCGCAGCCAGCACCGCCGCCATCCGCGCGGCGTTCTGCTGCATCGCCTCGCCGGCGGTGCCGGCGGTGGTGACCACCCCGGCCTGGATCAGCGCGAGATCGGGCACGCGGGTGCTGGTGCCCTCGGCAACGATGTCGAGCACGGTGCCGTCGGCCGGGATCGGCTGGGCGGCCGGCTGCACCTGCGCGAATGCCTGGGGCGAAGCGGCCAGCGCGAGCAGCGCGGCGAGCGGCAGAGAGCGGATCATGGGGATGTTCCTCCTGTTGTTTGTCGTCATCCTACACCGGCTTGTCGACGCCTGCACACGAACGCAGGCTGAACGAAGCGGCGACGACAAACGATTGATGTTACTTGCAAGCACCGGCAGACGCCGAACTTTATTCTTTGGTGTCACTTGCGCGCGCACATGCAACCGGGCATGCCGCCGCGCGTTGCTACACCGGCCTTGCCGCCGGTGATATATTCCTATAATACAGTGCGACGAGGGGCGCGCATGCGCTCCGAACGAGGTGGGCGCATGAATTACGAGGCAGGGATGTTGGATCGGCAGGAGCAGCTCGGGTTCGAGGGGGAACCGGCGCGGCGCGGGCGGCGGTGGCTGTGGATCGGCCTTGGCGCCTTCGTGCTGGTCGTGATCGCCGGTTTCCTGCTGATGGGGCGCTCGGCCAACAAGCCCGTTCCCGCCGCCAAGGGCGGCAAGGATCAGAGCCAGCTGCTGACCGTCACCGTCTCCGCACCGGGCCAGCAGACCGCGTCGACCATCGTGACCGGCACGGGCAGCCTCGCCGCCAAGCGCGAGATGCCGGTCGGCGTCGCGGGCGAGGGCGGCCTCGTCACCCGCGTGCTGGTCGATGCCGGCAGCTGGGTGCAGAAGGGGCAGGTGCTCGCCGTGGTCGATCGCTCGGTCCAGGCGCAGACCGCTGAATCGCTCGCCGCGCAGATCCGCGTCGCCGAGGCCGATGCCAAGCTCGCCCAGGCGAATCTCGAGCGTGCCGAGAAGCTGGTCGGAAACGGATTCATTTCCCGCGCCGATATCGACCAGAAAACCGCCGCGCGCGACCAGGCGCTCGCCCGCGTCCGCGTCGCCAAGGCGCAGTTCGCCGAGACCCAGGCGCGCAACCACCGCCTCGACATCCGCGCGCCGGAAGCGGGCCTGGTGCTCGCCCGCCAGATCGAGCCGGGGCAGATCGTCAGCTCGGGATCGGGCACGCTGTTCCGCATGGCGATGGACGGGCAGCTCGAACTGCGCACCCAGCTTTCCGAAGCCGATGTCCAGAAGCTGCATGTCGGCGCACCGGCGGAAGTGACCCCGGTCGGCAGCGCGACCAGCTTCCGGGGGCAGGTATGGCAGGTCTCGCCGGTGATCGACCCGACCAGCCGGCTCGGCATCGCCCGCATCGCCCTGCCCTATAACCCGGCGCTTCGCCCCGGCGGCTTCGCCAGCGCGCGGATCGTCGCGGGTTCGGTCACCTCGGTGATCCTGCCGCAGTCTGCGGTGCAGAGCGACCAGCTGGGCACCTATGTCTACATCCTCAATGACAAGAACGAAGCGGTGCGCCGCGACGTGAAGACCGGCGACGTTTCCGACCAGGGCGTGCGGATCGCCAGCGGGCTGACCGGCAACGAGCGCGTGGTGATGACCGCGGGCGCGTTCCTCAATCCGGGCCAGAAGGTCATTCCCCAGCTCCAGAAGAAGTAAGGGATCGGCGCGATGAGCTTTCGCAACATCTCGGCCTGGGCCATCCGCAACCCGGTCCCGCCGATCGTCCTGTTCCTGTTCCTCACCATCGCCGGGCTGGTCAGCTTCAGCCGCATGGACGTGAACAACAGCCCGGACATCGACTTCCCGATCGTGTGGATCTCGATCAGCCAGCCCGGCGCCGCGCCGAGCGAGCTGGAAACGCAGATCACCCAGAAGGTCGAGAGCGCCGTCCGCAGCCTGCAAGGCATCGACGAGATCAACTCGACCGTCTCCGAAGGCAACACCCAGACGGTGGTGCAGCTGGCGATCGGCACCCCGATCGACCGTGCGGTGGAGGACGTGCGCAGCGCGATCCAGCAGATCCGCGGCAATCTGCCCGACGGCATCCTCGAGCCGCAGGTCGGCCGTGTCGACAGCGCCAGCAGCAACGACATCGCCAGCTTCACCGTCACCGCAACCGACATGACGGTCGAGCAGCTCTCCTGGTACATCGACAATAGCGTGTCGAAGGAACTGCTGTCGATTTCCGGCATGGCGGCGGTGCAGCGCAACGGCGGCGTCAACCGCGAGGTGAGCGTAGTGCTCGATCCGGTGAAGCTGGCCAGCTATGGCCTCACCGCGAGCCAGGTGAACCAGCAGCTCCGCCAGGTGAACCTGAACGCGGCGGGCGGCCGCGCCCAGATCTCCGGCTTCGAACAGTCGCTGCGCGTCGTCGGCAACGCCAAGGACGCCTATACGCTGGGGCAGAGCCAGATCGCGACCGGTACCGGCCGTACCGTGCGCCTCGCCGACATCGCGACCGTGAAGGACGGCTATGCCGAGCGCCGCAACTTCGCGCGCTATGACGGGCATCCGGTGATCTCGTTCGACATCCAACGCGCCAAGGGCGCCTCGGACGTCACCATCTACGAGGAAACGCAGAAGAAGCTGCAGGCGCTCGAGAAGGCGAACCCCAAGGTTCATTTCGAGCTGCTCGACAACTACAGCAAATACGCCAAGGAACAGTTCGACTCCGCGATGGAGGCGATGATCGAGGGCGCGGTGCTCGCCGTCGTCGTCGTGTTCCTCTTCCTGCGCGACTGGCGCGCGACCGTGATCTCGGCACTGGCGATCCCGCTCTCGGCGATCCCCAGCTTCTGGTTCATGGACATGATGGGCTTCACGCTCAACCAGATGACGCTGCTCGCGCTCAGCCTGGTCGCGGGCGTGCTCGTCGACGACGCGATCGTGGAGATCGAGAACATCGTCCGCCACATGCGGATGGGCAAATCGGCCTATCAGGCCTCGATCGACGCGGCGGACGAGATCGGCATCGCGGTGCTCGCCACCACCATGTCGATCGTCGCGGTGTTCCTGCCGGTGGGCCTGATGCCGGGCATCTCCGGCCAGTTCTTCAAGAATTTCGGCCTCACCGTGGTCGCCGCGGTGCTGATGTCGCTGGCCGTCGCCCGCATGCTCACGCCGATGATCGCGGCCTATTTCCTCAAGGCGCACGGCCATGTCGAACATGGCGGCGGGCCGGTGATGCGGGTCTATGTCCGGCTGCTCGAATGGACGCTGATGCACCGCTGGGTGGCGATCCTCGCCTATGTGCTGTCGCTCGGCGCCACGATCGGCCTGCTCGTCGGCATGCCCCAGACCTTCCAGCCGGCGCAGGACGAGGACACGGTAACCGCGACGATCGAGATGGTGCCCGGCACCACGCTGGAGCAGACCGACCGTGTCGTCCAGCAGGTGGCAGGCATCCTGCGCACCGAGCCGGCGGTGCAGCACACCTATGCCCGCACCTCGGTGGGCAATGGCCGCGTCACCGCGACGCTTGCCGAGAAGCACACGCCCGCGCGCACCGAAACCAGCACCGAGTTCGAGAAGCGCCTGGCGCCCAAACTGCTCGCCATCCCCGACGCGCGGGTGAATTTCCGCTCGCAGTTCGGCTGGGGTTCCTCGGGCCGTGACCTGACGATCACGCTGGGCGGCGAGGATCCCGAGCTGCTCAACAAGACCGCGCTCACCCTGATGAAGCAGATGGAGGGCCTCAAGTCGGTCGTCGCGCCGCGCATCTCGGGCGATCTGCAACGGCCCGAGATCGTGATCTCGCCGCGGCTCGACCTGGCGGCCGACCTCGGCGTGACCACCGCGGCGCTGTCCAACGCGATCCGCGTCGCGACGCTGGGCGACATCGAGCAGAACAGCGCGAAATTCTCGCTGTCTGATCGCCAAATCCCGATCCGCGTCGCGCTCGACCAGGATTCGCGCACCAAGCTCGACACGCTGCAGAACATGCGCGTGCAGACCCAGACCGGCGGTTCGGTGCCGCTCTCCGCGGTGGCGGACATCCGCTTCGCCGCGGGGCCGACCAAGGTGGAGCGCCTGAACCTCCAGCGCCGCCTGGTGGTGGGCGCCGACCTCGCGATGAACCCGGCGACGGGCAAGCCCTATGTCTCGGGCGACGTGATGAAGGAGATCCACAACCTCCCCATCATGAAGCAGCTGCCGGTGGGCGTGGCCGAGATGACGGTGGGCCAGGCCAAGTGGCAGGGCGAGATGATCCAGAACTTCATCGTCGCGCTGGCCTCGGGCATCTTCCTGGTCTTCGCGGTGATGGTGCTGCTGTATCGCCGCTTCGTCTCGCCGATCGTCAACATGGGCTCGCTGCTCAACGCGCCGCTGGGCGGGCTGATCATGCTGGCGATCCTGGGGATGCCGGTGAGCCTGCCCGTCTATATCGGCATGCTGATGCTGTTCGGCATCGTCGCCAAGAACTCGATCCTGCTCGTCGACTTCGCGCTGGAGGAGATGGAGAAGGGCGTGCCCAAGATGGAGGCGATCATCGACGCCGGCCGCAAGCGCGCCCAGCCGATCGTGATGACCACGATCGCGATGGTGGCGGGCATGGTGCCGACCGCGCTCTCGCTCAACGGCGACTCGTCGTTCCGCGCGCCGATGGGCGTGGTGGTGATCGGCGGCCTGATCGTCTCGACGCTGCTCACGCTGGTGATCGTGCCCGCGCTGTTCAGCCTCGCGGTAGGCCTCGAAGGCTGGCTGGGGCCGCGGCTGTCACGGCGGCTGCTCACCTACAAGCCGGGCGACGACGGCAGCCGGGTGCTCGGGCCGGCGGGTGCGCACGGCGCGATCGACCACAAGCCCGGCGACGACGAAGTGCAGCCGGCGGAGTAAGCAGCTCGCCCTCCTCCCCGTCGGCGGGGAGGGGCGGCCGCGTAACTAAACCTTCGTCATCCCGGCGAAAGCCGGGATCCATTGGGGTCTCCGTCACGGCGCTTGCTGATGCCGAGAGGCGAATGGATCCCGGCTTTCGCCGGGATGACGGTGGATGGAGATTTTTGCCCGAGCAGCGCGCGCATGAGCGACGGCACCGGCGCCTAACCCTCTGGCAACGCTGCCCCGGCGTCCCCACATCCCTCCCATGACTGCATATTCCCTGCTCGATCTGGTGCCCGTCGTCCAAGGCGGCACCGTGGGCCAGGCGCTCGCCAACGCCGCCGACCTCGCCGCCCATGCCGAGGCGCTCGGCTTCCAGCGCTACTGGATGGCGGAGCATCACGGCATGGAGGGCATCGCCAGCGCCGCCACCGCGGTGGTGATCGCGCATGTCGGCCAGGCGACCAGCACGATCCGCATCGGCGCGGGCGGCATCATGCTCCCCAACCATTCGCCGCTGCAGGTGGCCGAGGCGTTCGGCACGCTCGACGCGCTGTTCCCCGGCCGCATCGACCTGGGGCTGGGCCGCGCGCCGGGTTCGGACCAGCGCGTCTCCGCCGCGATCCGCCGCAACCTCGAGAGCGACGGCAACGACTTCCCGCAGGACGTGATGGAGCTGCAAAGCTATTTCGCCGACGACGGCCGCACCGGCATCCGCGCGACGCCGGGTGCGGGGGCGGACGTCAAGCTGTGGATCCTCGGCTCGAGCACCTTCGGCGCGCAGCTCGCCGCCGCGCTGGGGCTGCCCTATGCCTTCGCCTCGCACTTCGCGCCGGGGCTGCTCGACGAGGCGATCGCGGTCTATCGTCGCAACTTTCGCCCGTCCGAGGCGCTGGCCAAGCCGCACGTGATGTTGGGCTTCAACGTGTTCGGTGCCGACAGCGATGAGGAGGCGGAATATCTCGCCAGCTCGCAGCAACAGGCGTTCGTCGCGATCCGCACCACCGGGCGCGGCATCCAGCTGCCGCCGCCGGTGCGCGGCTATCGCGAGAGCCTGGGGACGCAGGGCAATGCCGTGCTCGATCATGTGCTCTCGGCCTCGGCGATCGGCGGCCCCGCCAAGGTCCGTCGCGAGATCGAGGCCTTCATCGAACGCACCCAGGCCGACGAGCTGATGCTCACCAGCGCGATGTTCGACCACCAGGCCCGAAAGCGCAGCCTGGAGATCGCCGCCGAGGCGATGCGCGCGGTCGAACCTGCCTGAGGAGTCGGGGCGGCGCGTGCCCCCGCAGCGCCGCCCCCGCCCGGTCAGGCCAGGGTATCGAGGACCAGACCGGTCGACTTGGTGCTGCTGCTCTTGCTGGTGTCGCCCGACGCCGAATAGCTGGTCGTGTCCTTGGACTGGTCGCGCAGCTGCTTGAGGAATTGCGAGACCGCATCGCTCGCGGCGTCAGCGGTAGTCGTAGCGGTGGCGGCGGCGTCCGTGTCGGTGTCCGCGTCCGCGTCCTGCGCGGGCGGCGGGCCTTCCGGGCCCTTGCCGCCATGGGTGCCGTGCGGACCATGCTTGCCGCCCGCACCCTTGGCGAACATGCTCTTGAGTTCGGTCGCCTGGTCCTCGGTGAGCGTGCCGTTGTCGACCTGACCCTGGATCAGCGACTCCATCTTCGCCTTCATGTCGCCCGACGGCTTGGTGCCGACGCTCCGCTCCGACGCGAGGCTCGAATCGATCGAATCGAGCGCGGTGGACAGCGCACTCTGATCGGTCGCGCTGATCTCGCCCGAGGAAACGGCGGCGGAGATCCGGTCGTTGATGCGATCGCGCGGCGACGGCATCGTCGTCGCGGCGGTGGAAAGTGCAGCGATACTGCTCATGGTGCCCTCCAATGGGGAAAATATCCCGCGCCATATTAAACCATATAGGTTAAATGACCGTTACTGCTTCGGAAGGTTTCGGGCGGCAGCGCGCAGGCGCAGGTCAACGATCGCCCTCTGCACGGCGTGCATCACAGCGGAATTTCACGATATTGCGGCGGCGAAATCAGCCCGCGGCGGGCAGACGCAGGCGAACGAGCAGACCGCCCAGGTCCTCGCTCTCTTCCAGACTGACGGTGCCGCCATAGATTTCGGCCACGTCGCGGACGATCGCCATGCCGAGGCCGGTGCCGGGCTTGCCGGTATCGAGCCGAACGCCGCGATCGAAGATGCGGATGCGATCGGCCTCGGGGATGCCCATGCCGTCGTCCTCGACCAGGATCTCGACGAAGCCCGATTCGAGCCGTGCGGTGACGAACACGCTGCCGCCGCCGTACTTTGCCGCGTTCTCGACGAGGTTGCCGAGGATCTCGTCCAGATCCTGCCGCTCGATATGGGCGACCGCGTCCTTCACCCCGTCGACGTCGATGCGGACATTGGGGTAGAGCCGCGCCACCGCACGCTCCACCGCCTCGATCGACGGCCACACCTCGGCGCGGCTGTGCGCGCTGCCGCGCCGGCCGACGGCACGCGCGCGGGCGAGATGATGGTCGATCTGCCGCCGCATCGTCCGCGCTTCGCGGATCACGGTATCGGGCAGGTCTTCCTGCCCGGCGGCGGCGGCGTTCATGATGACGCTGAGCGGCGTCTTGAGCGCATGGGCCAGGTTGCCGGCATGGCGCCGTGCCTCCTCGGCCTGGCGATCGTTATGCTCGACCAGCGCGTTGAGTTCGTCGACCATCGGCCCGACCTCGGCCGGCATCGGTCCGCCGACCCGCTGGGTCTGGCCGGCGCGGAGCCTGGCAATCTCGCGCCGGACTTTGCGTAGCGGGCGGAGGCCGTACCAGGTCTGCAGCGCCGCCATCGCCACCAGCCCCAGCCCGAGCAGCGCGAAGCTGCGGACCAGCGTGCGGCGGACGGTCGCGATCTGCGCGTCGAGCACGTCGCGGCTCTCGGCTACCTGGAAGCGCCAGCGCACCGGTGAGCCCGGCAGCTTGAGGTCGCGCTCGGCGATCCGCAGCTTCTGATCCGGGAACTGGTTGCTGTCGTAGAAATGCATTTCGCGGTCGTTGTGGACCTGATCGACTTTGAGGCGCCGGTCCCAGAGCGAACGCGAATAGAAGGGCTCGAACCCTTGGCCGCTGATCTGCCAATAGGCCCCCGAATTGGGCTCGAGGAAGCGCTGGTCGGCAAGTTCGCGGTTCAGCACCACCTCGCCGTTCGAACCCAGTTCGGCCGAGACGATCATCGACGAGACGAGATAATCGAGCTGGTCGTCGAAATTGCGGGTGATCGCGGAGGTCAGCACCCGGTCGAGCGCATAGCCGCCGCCGACGAGCAGCAGCAGGATCCACGCTGTCGCGACGAGCAGCATGCGCCGGCTGACCGAGCCGGTGACGCGCACCGGCCGGCGTTCGCGCGGATCGGCCTCTACGGGCGCGGGCGCGGCGTCTTGTTCCTCGCCGGAGATCAGCGTCGCGTCCACCCGCCCGGCCTCAGGTGAAGCTGGCTTCGTCGAGGCTGTAGCCCAGGCCGCGGATGGTGGTGATCACGTCGGCGCCCAGCTTTTTGCGGATGCGGGTCACGAACACTTCGATCGTGTTCGAATCGCGATCGAAATCCTGGTCGTAGATATGCTCGATCAGCTCGGTGCGGCTGACCACCTTGCCCTTGTGGTGGAGCAGGTAGCTGAGCAGCTTATATTCCTGCGCGGTCAGTTTCACCGGCTCGCCCGCCTTGGTGACCTTGCCCGAGCGCGTGTCTAGCCGGATGTCGCCCGCGGTCAGCTCGGCCGAGGCATTGCCAGAAGCGCGGCGGATCAGCGCGCGCAGCCGGGCGATCAGCTCCTCGGTCTGGAACGGTTTGGCGACATAGTCGTCGGCGCCGGCATCGAGCCCCGCCACCTTGTCCGACCAGCTGTCGCGGGCGGTGAGGACCAGCACCGGCATGGTGCGGCCTTCCTTGCGCCAGCGATCGAGCACGGTCAGCCCGTCGATCTCGGGCAGGCCGAGATCGAGGATGATCGCGTCATATTGCTCGGTCGAGCCGAGGAAATGGCCTTCCTCGCCATCGGTCGCGAGGTCGACGGCATAGCCGGCGCCCTCGAGCGCGGTGCGCAGCTGGATCCCGAGATTGGGTTCGTCCTCGACGATCAGAAGTCGCATTCGCTGTCCCGTCCTTTTCTGAGTGCTCTGATTCTGTCTGCTCTAGCTGCCCATGCGGCGGAGGATCTGGCCGGTATGGCCGTCCACCTCCACCCAGATCACCGATCCATTGCGCAGGAACTTGAGCGTGTAAACGTCGTGCTCGGGATCATAGTCGAACCCGAGATATTGCGCGCCCGGCATCCGGGGAATCACGCGCCGCTCGATCTCGCGCGCGGGCAGATTCTGGCCTCGAAGCCGCCGCTCGCGCGCCGCACGCTGGCCGTCATCCTGCTCCGCGCCGATCGGGCGCGCGAGGACCGGGCTCGTGAGCGCGAGGCTCGCAAGACACGCGATCAGAACGGGTTTGACCAACATCGGCATCGGAATGGCATAGGGTCCGGGCATTGAATAGCCCCTGAACATGAACGACAGCCGCGGTTCGGCAATTGTGGCATTGGTGCATCGCCGCGGCCCATGCCTCGCCGCTTGCGGGGAGGCGCGCCGCCTCCTAGGTGCTGCACCATGGCTGCTCCGGTGCTTTCCTATGAAGGGCTGGGTCTCGTTCAGGGATCCGGCTGGCTTTTCCGCAATCTCGACCTGCATGTCGGCGAACGCGATCGGCTCGCGCTGATCGGCCGCAACGGTGCGGGCAAGACGACGCTGCTCAAGCTGATCGCCGGCGCGATCGACAGCGACGAGGGTCGCCGCACGATCGTGCCCGGCACCCGCGTGATCCTGCTCGAGCAGGAGCCGCGCATGCTCGGCTGCACCACGCTGATGGACTATGTCCTCTCCGGCGACGACGCCCCCGCCCAGCACGAGGCCGAGGCGATCGCCGACCAGCTCGGCATCGACCTGTCGCGCGAGGCGGCCACGGCCTCGGGAGGCGAGCGCCGCCGCGCCGCCATCGCCCGCGCGCTGGCGCAGGATCCGGACGTGCTGCTGCTCGACGAACCGACCAACCATCTCGATCTCGGTGCGATCGAATGGCTGGAAGACTGGATGACGCGCTACAAGGGCGCCTTCGTCGTCATCAGCCACGATCGTACTTTCCTCACCCGCCTCACGCGCCAGACGCTGTGGCTCGATCGCGGTTCCATCCGCCGCGCCGAGATCGGCTTTGGCGGGTTCGAGGCGTGGACCGAGCAGGTCTATGCCGAGGAGGAGCGCAACGCCCAGCGGCTCGACGCCAAGCTCAAGATCGAGGAGCATTGGCTGCAGCGCGGCGTCACCGGCCGCCGGCGGCGCAACCAGGGCCGCCTGTCGAAGCTGAAGGAAATGCGCGCCGAACGCGCCGCGATGACCGGCCCGCAGGGCACCGCCGCGCTCGCCACCGCTTCGGACGGCAACCAGACCAAGGTGGTGATCGACGCCAAGCACGTCACCAAGCGCTTCGGCGAGCGGACGATCATCAAGGATCTGACCTTCCGCGTCACCAAGGGCGACCGGATCGGCATCGTCGGCTCGAACGGCGCGGGCAAGTCGACGCTGCTCAAGATGCTGACCGGCGAGCTCCAGCCCGACGAAGGGACGGTGAAGCTCTCCCAGACGCTCGATGCGATCATCATCGACCAGCAGCGCAGCCTGATGGCGCCGGACAAGCGGGTGCGCGACGTGCTGGCCGACGGCGGCGACTGGATCGACGTGCAGGGCGTGCGCAAGCACGTCCATGGCTATCTCAAGGAATTCCTGTTCGATCCCAGCATCGCCGAGGCGCGGATCGGCACGCTGTCGGGCGGCGAGCGTTCGCGCCTGCTGCTCGCGCGCGAATTCGCCCGGCCGTCCAACCTGCTGGTGCTCGACGAGCCGACCAACGATCTCGACCTCGAGACGCTCGACCTGCTCCAGGAGGTGATCGCCGATTATGCCGGCACGGTGCTGATCGTCAGCCACGACCGTGACTTTCTCGATCGCACGGTGACGGTCACGCTCGGGCTCGACGGCAGCGGCACGGTCGACGTGGTGGTCGGCGGCTATGCCGATTGGGAAGCCAAGCGCCGGCCGCGCAACGAGGCGAAGAAGACGAGCAAGCCGACTGCTGCTGCGCCGGCGGTGGAAGCACCCAAGGCGCGGACAAAGCTCAGCTACAAGGACCAGCGCGACTACGAGCTGCTGCCCAAGCGCATCGAGGAGATCGACCAGACCATCGCCCGCGATGAGGCGCTGCTGGCCGATCCGGCGCTCTACACCAAGGATCCGGCGAAGTTCGCCAAGCTGAGCGAGGGCATCGCCAGGCTCCGCGACGAGAAGGATGCGGCCGAGATGCGCTGGCTGGAACTGGCGGAGATGGTGGAAGGGCTGGCGTAAAGCTCCAAAGGGGTTGGGGTGGGCCTGACAGAGCCCCGCGCCCAACCGTCATCGGCTCTCTCCCGCCCCAAAACGACGAACCCCGCCGGATCGCTCCGGCGGGGTTCGCGCTACCAGGGAGGCTGGGAGCTCAGTTCTTCGCGTAGCGGACCTTCACCGAGCGGCGCGAGGCGCGGAGCATGCCGCCCATCATGCCGAACCCGGCGATCATCAGGCCCCAGCTCGCCGGCTCCGGCACGGCCGACAGCGCGGTTGCCGAGAAGCTGGTCAGGCCATCGCCCTGCGTGGTCAGGGTCAGCAGCGCTGCCGTGTCGTCATAGCCGGCGATGCGGAACGTGCCCGATGCGACCAGCTTGAGGCTGCCGCCTGCGCTGTCCGTCGAGTAGGTGACCGACTGGATAGAGCTCAGGTCGAAGAAGATCGACGAACCGATGTCGAAGAACGACGCGACGGGGCCGCCGGCGAAGGTCGGCAGGTCCTTGATCGTGCCGCACGGCCCGACGCAGGTGATGCCCGAGAACACGCCCGATGTGCCCAGCGCGGCGAAGATGGTACCCGGCGCGCCGCCGTCGCCCATGGACGTGCCCGGGATGGCGAAGTTGTAGAAGTCGAGACCGGTGGCGGCACCCATGTTGGGCGCCCCGATCGGGCGGACGAAACCGTTGAAGCTGATTTGCCCGAGGATCTGCGCGGCCTGCGCGGGAACGGCCGCGCAGAGTAAGGCTGCCGCAGCAGCAAGCTTTGTGTGAATACGCATTGGCGCACCCTTTCCCTTGTTAACGGCGATGTGAGCGACTCGGCTCTGCGGCCGTTAACCCGACGTTAAGTTTATGAAAGGGAACAACAATAACGTTCTCAAAGATGAATATGCGAAGGTTTGCATTGTGCAGCGCCGAGCATGATGGTCCTTAACGCGGCCATATGTCTCGGAAGTTGCGACGCTGCGGGTGCAAACGATCTCCTCGGCCGAGCGGCCTAGGTGACAAACCTCCGTAACTACGCATAGATCGAAACGTCGTCGTAACGTTGCTGCACGCGCGCTAGGGCCGCTCCGCTCGTCGCGCCAACCGAACAAAGATGTACTTTTTCGGGACGGTCTCGCAAAAAATTATCGCGCTTCAGAGCCGCTTGCCCTGTCGGCCGGCGAGCTCGACCACATATTGCCAGGCGACTCTCCCGGAGCGGCTCCCGCGCCGTGTCGCCCATTGAACCGCGTCCTGCGGTTCGAAGTGGAGGCCATGCGCGTCGGCATAACCGCGCACGATCGCGACATAGGTGTCCTGGTCGACGACGTGGAAGCCGAGCGACAGGCCGAAGCGATCGGCGAGGGCGAGATCATCGTCGATGGAGTCGCGCGGGTTGATCGCGCTCGCCTGTGCGTCGATGTCGCGCGGGAGCAGGTGGCGGCGGTTGGAGGTGACCAGCAGGCGGCAATGCGCGGGCCGCGCCTCGGCACCGCCTTCGAGCAGCGAGCGCAGCGCCCGCGCATCGGCGGCGGCGTCGAAGCCGAGATCATCGAGGAAGATCGCGAAGGGCCGATCGGTGGTGGCGAGCAGCGCGAACAGCTCGGGCAGGGTCTCCAGATGCGTCGTCGCCGCCTCGACCAGAGCGAGCCGCCCGCCCTGCACCTGCACCTCGGCGACCGCGCCCTTGACCAGCGCCGACTTGCCGGTGCCGCGCGCCCCCCACAGCAGTACGTCCTGCGCGGCATGGCCGGCGGCGAGCCGCTCGAGATTGGCGAGCAGGGCGGTCCGCTGCTTCTCCACGCCCTGCAGCAGCGCGAGCGGGGTAGGGGCGAAGGCGCGCGCCGGCACGATGTCGCGCCCGCGCCACACATAGGCGGGGTGCGCCTCCAGATCGGCGGGCGGGGCAGGGGGCGGCGCCAGCCGTTCGAGCGCCTCGGCGATGCGGATCAGCGGATCGGTCATGGCGGCGCTATAGCGCAACGGGGGGCGGGTGCGAGCCCATCCATCCTCCCCTGGAAGGGGAGGTGGCACGCCCAGCGCGACCGAGGGTGTCGACGCTGGTGCGCTACCCCGCGATTGCAGCGGGGGATACCCCTCCACCGCCGCCTTGGGCGAAGGTCCCCCTCCCCCTCCGGGGGAGGATCGGGATCAGCCCGCCGTTTCCTTGTTCCGCCAGAAGTCCTGGACGATTTCCCAGCCTTCCTCGGCGGTTTCGCAGAAGCGGAACAGATTCAGGTCGCGCGGCGAGATCACGCCTTCGTCGCACAGCGCCTCGAAATTGACGACGCGGTTCCAGAACTCCTTGCCGTAGAACAGCACCGGAATCGGATCGACCTTGCCTGTCTGAATCAGCGTCAACAGCTCGAAGCTCTCGTCGAACGTGCCGAAGCCGCCGGGAAACACCGCGACCGCGCGGGCATGCAGCAGGAAGTGCATCTTGCGCAACGCGAAATAGTGGAACTGCATGCTCAGGCCCGGCGTGACATAGGGGTTGGGCGCCTGCTCGTGCGGCAGCACGATGTTGAGCCCGATCGTCTCCGCACCCACGTCACGGGCGCCGCGGTTGGCTGCTTCCATGATCGAGGGGCCGCCGCCCGAGGTGACGACGAAGTGGCGCTTGCCGGCCGCATCGAGCGGGAAGTTGCTCGCCAGCCGGCCCAGCTCGCGCGCCACGTCATAATATTTGGACTTGGCGACCAGGCTCTCGGCGATGCGCTTCTGCTGCTCGGTCTCGGCGAGCGCGAGCACCGCTTCGGCCTTGGCCGGTTCGGGGATGCGCGCCGAGCCGTAGATCACGAAGGTCGAGGCGATGTGCGCCTCGTCGAGCAGCAGCTGCGGCTTGAGCAGCTCGAGCTGGAAGCGGATCGGCCGCAGGTCCTCGCGCAGCAGGAAGTCCATGTCCTGGAAGGCGAGCCGGTAGGCGGGATGCTCGGTCTGCGGGGTGCCGGTGGCGGTGTTGGCGGCTTCGGCTTCCTGCTGGGCAGGGCGGAAGACGCGCGACGGGACTCTCGTATCGCTCATTGACCGCGGATTAGGCGCATCCGGGGCGGTTGGGAAGCCTCAGGCGCAGAACGGCCCCCGCCCCATATCGAGATGGAAATGATCGCGGTGGACGTAATTATAATTGGGGCTCAATACGGTAGCGAAACGTCTGCAGGCGGATGCGTGGATCGTCTCGAGGAACCTGCGGACGGCGGGATCCTGGTTCTGCCAGTCCTTGAGGATGGTGATCCGCCGCCCGTCGCGGAGCACGAACCCCGATACGTCGACCGCGTTGGCGCGACCATGTTCGGAAAGCTTGGTCGAGGCCTGCGGGCTGCCGACGATCGCCCGGCAGACATAGGTGCCGAACGTATCGACGCGCACGAGATCGCTGCCAAGGATCTGCCGCGCCGCGGGTGCCACGGCATATTGCACCCAGCCGGTGAAGGCGCGGGCGAGCGGGCAGCGCATGCCCTTGATGCCGCCCACCGGCACGCCGATGTCGATCAGCTGCACCGCGCCCTCGACGATGCAGCCCCCGCCATAATCGCGATCGGGCATCGCGCTGAACCGCACGCCGGCGCGGGAGAGATCGGTGAAGCATTGCTGCGTGTCGCGCGGCGTCGGCCGGTTGAGCGTGATCGGCGGGCTGCCGCGGGGGCGGACAGGGGTGGGGGCCGGGCGCTTGTCCCCGCCGCCGCTGCCGAAGATACAGGCCGAAAGCAGCAGGGGCAGGGCCAGTACCGCCAGCGGGAACACACGCGAGAACGCCATGGGCGTGCACCCTAGTCGAGTTCGGCGACGGCGCGAACCACGGTTCGTCGCGCCGACGACTCGCTTCGTCAGCGTGTCGCTTCGATGAAGCGATCGCCGAGTTCGGCCGGCACCCGCAGCAATCGGCCGGTGGCGCGGTCGAGCAACGCCCAGGTGGTCACCGCCTCCACCCGCACCTTGCCGTCTTGCCCCAGGAACCGGACATGGCGGTTGAAGCGGGCGCCGCGCGGCGGCTCGGGCACCCAGGTCTCGCCGGTCACCGTCTCGCCGGCGCGGACATTGCCGCGATAGTCGATCTCGTGGCGGGTGATCACCCAGACATAGGCAGCCTGGTCCTCGGGCGTGGCGAGGCTGTCCCAATGCGCGACCGCGATGTCCTGGATCCACGTCACCCAGACGGCATTGTTGACGTGCCCCAGCACGTCGATGTCGTCAGGGGTTGCGGTGATCTGGCGGGAGAAGCGGGGCATCACGAATCCTCGGTCGGTAACCATGGAGCGTAGCGCGGCGTTCACCCAAAGGGGAGCAGGTCCGCGCCATGCTGCCGCGCCGCCCCTCCGCCCTGTTCCGCAGCCGCTGGGCTGCATTGCTCTGGGCGGCCGGGGTGCTGTGGACCGCGGTGAGCGTCGCGGGGCTCGGCAAATCGCCAAGCCACGCCGTGCCGGTCGAAAATGCCACCGATGCGCTGGGGCAGCCGATCGACAATGAGGATCTGGCGCTGCTCCGCAACGTCATCGGCGGCTGATTATTGGGCCGGCTTGCCCGGATCATCCTGGAACTTGATCGCGCGAATGTGCCAGGCCTTTTGCTCTGCGGTCGCACCATCGATGTCGCCCGCCCGGTGCAGCGTCACCTCGCCGAGCTGGTAGAAGGGCTTGCCGGTCGCCTTGATACGCGCATAGACCTGCACCGGCACGGTGACGTAGCGCTGGCCGGCGCCCGCCTCGATCTGCCCGGGCGCGCCGACATTGGCGTGATATTCGGAATAGGAGGCGAAGCGCGCCGCGAACGCCTTGGCGTCGTCGCCCGAGGCCTTGCCGCCGTCGCTCCACAGCGCCCATGCCTGGTCGTAGCGGCCGCTTTCGATCAGCGCATAATAGGTCTGGACGACATTGGCGGCGCCCTGCGCGCTGTCGGGGGTGAACTTGGCCTCGCTCACCGGGGTGCGGTCGTCGGGCAGGCCGCCCGGCTGGCCGGGAGCGGGCGGGTTGAGCGGTTCGAGCTGCGCGTTGCCTGCCGCCTGCTCGGTCGCGGCGGGCGCGACCTGGTTGATCTCGGCGGTGCTCGCGGCGTTGGTCGTGTTGTCCGCCGCCGGGGGCAGCCCCGAGGAACAGGCAGCGAGCGAGCAGGCGGCAAGCAGGGCAGGGGTCAGGCGCATCCGGGTCTCTTCCAAAACGGGAACATGCGAACGAGCCACCGGATGCGCCGGTTCCTCAATCGGCCAGCGGCTGGTTACCGACGAAACCCAGTTTCACGATGTTGGCGCGCTTGATCGTGGCGAGGATTGCGTCGAAGCGATCGTACCGCGCCTCCGGATCGGCCTGCAGCTGGAGCACCGCCGCATCGGTGCGCAGGCCCGCCAGCTTGGCCGGCAGCGCGGCATCGTCGAGACGGATGCCGTCCCAGAACAGCGCGCCGGCCTTGTCGATCGCCAGCCGATGCGTCGCGTCGTCGGTGGCGGCGGGGCCGCCCTGCGGCAGGTCGACCGGCACCTTGTGGGTCACCATCGGCATGCTGAGGATCATCACGATCAGCAGCACCAGCATCACGTCGATGAACGGTGTGACGTTGATCGCGCCGATCGGCTGGGGCTCGGCGGTGGACACGAACTTGGGCATGACCTCTCCTCCCTCACTGCAATGGTATAACGTACCATTTCATGGCCGGGGAGCACATGCAAGGGGGATGGACGGCGCGCAGTACCGGCCGCGCGCCGTCCGCCGAGGATCAGGGCCGCAGCGCGACGTCATCCGGGTCGTCGAGTTCCTCGTCGAGATCGTCCTCGTCGACATCCTCGTCGTCGAAATCGTCCTGGATGTCGTCTTCGTCGAGGTCGTCCTCATCCTCGTCGGCGTCGTCGTCTTCCTCGCCGATCTCGTCGTCCGCCATCGACAGTTCGTCGAGATCGTCGTCGTCGTCCTCGCTGCCGCCCAGATCGGGGTTGATGTCGGTCAGCAGTGTGCCGTCGTCCGGCCCGTCGCCCGTCACCTCGAGGATTTCGGCGCGCTGGCTCTCGTCATAGCCTTCCGCGTCATACACGTCGTCGCTGGGACCCTGGGTGCCGCTCATCGCCAAACCTCATCACTGGCCCGGCGGGGATCGCCGGGGTTCGAATGCGCAACGGCGCTGGCCCCGGCTGCGTTCCGACTCAGCTCGGGCGGAACATCCGTCCGCGTTCCGTTACCGCTACTACCACGAGCGAGAGCGCACCCATCAGCAGAAAACCACTATACAGGGGGATGGTGGTGCCATCGAAGGCCTGGCCGATCGCCGCGCCGATCAGCGCGCCGGCGAGCGTCGTGACGAATCCCTGCAGGCTGGAGGCGGTCCCGGCGATCGCCCCCATCTTCTCCATCGCCATCGCGGAGAAGTTGGAGGTGGCAAGGCCGAAGCACGCCATCATCAGTGCCTGCAGCACCGCGAAACTCCACAGCGTTTCCCAACCGAGCACGGTAACGGCGAGGTGCACGCCCGCGAGGAGCGTCAGCAGGGTCAGCGCGGTGTGGGAGATCACCCGCGTGCCGAGGCGCATTACGATCCGGGAGTTGAGGAACGACCCCAGGGCCATCGTGCTCGCCACGCCGGCGAACACCACGGTCAGCAGGTCCGGGCGATGGAACACGTCGGCCATCACCTGCTGCACCGATCCGATGAAGCCGAACAGCGCGCCCGAAAGCAGGCCCGTCGCGATCGTGTAGCCCACCGCCGCGCGGTCCCGGAGCATGAGGCCGTAATCGGCGACCACGCGTGCCGGGCGGAGCGACTGGCGCGCGTCACCCGCCAGGGTCTCGGGCATGCGCAGCGCGAACCATAGCAGCACCAGCGCCGCGACGGCGCCGATGCCCCAGAAGATCGTCCGCCACGATCCGCCGGCCGAAAGGATGATCTGCCCCACCGCGGGGGCGAAGATCGGCGCGGCCATGAAGACGATGAACACCAGGCTCATCACCCGCGCCATCGCGCGGCCGGCATAGCAGTCGCGGACCAGCGCCACCGTCACCACCCGCGCGCCGGCTGCCGCCGTCCCCATCGCCACGCGCGCGACCAGCAGCAGCACGAAGCTGCCGGAAATCGCCGCGATCGCGCAGGTTACGACATAGCAGCCGAGCGCGACGAGCAGCACCGGTCGCCGCCCGAAGCGATCGGAAAGCGGCCCATAGGCGAGCTGCGCCACCGCGAACCCGATCAGGAAGGCGGTGATCACGAACTGGCGATGGTTGGCGGAATCGACACCCAGGCTGGCGCCGATCGCGGGCAGCGCCGGCAGCATCGAATCGATGCCGAGCGCGGTCAGCGCCATCAGCGCGGCGGCAAGCGGGACGAACTCGCCGAAGCGCAGCGGCGCCTGGCCGGCGGAAGCGGTGCTGAGGTGCGGGGCGTCCATCGCCCGGCCATGGCGCAAGCCTTACGCCACGTCACCCTTTTTCCCATTGACGTGAGTGCCCGCGCAACAACATTGCCAGGTGCAACCGCCGCAGGAGTATCCGCATGAATCGCCGTTTCGCACCCCTGTTGCTGCCGATCGCACTCGCCGCGTGCCATGGCAGCGCGAACATCAACTTCGACGGCAACGACAGCGACGGCAACAGCGTCATCTCCACCGATTCGAACGGCCGCATCCAGATCAAGGCGCCGGGGATCCAGGGCTCGATCACGCTGCCCAAGATGCCGCTGGACGCGAAGAATTTCGACATCGATGGGGTGACGCTCTATCCCGGTTCGACGCTGAAGAACCTCAAGGTCAACGACGGCACCGGCGACAAGGACGGCCAGGTGATCGTCGAGTTCGAGAGCCCGGCAGCACCTACAGTGGTGCGCGACTGGTTCCGCGACAACATGACCAAGCAGGGCTTCAAGGTGACGACCAAGGACGATAACCTGATCGGCACCACCGACGACGGCCAGCCGTTCGCGCTGCAGCTCAGCGCTCAGGGCGAAGCCAAGACCAAGGGGTTGATGCAGGTCGGCCGCTGATCCCGATCGGGACAGGGCGCCGGCCATTGGGAATCTTCCCAGGCTTGTGGGGCGGGTGGTGGCGGGACTAACCGCCGATTTTTGCGTTCGGAGACTGTGATGTTGGATACCCTGGCCGAAATTCCGGTGCTGTCGCTGGCGGCGCAGGCGAACGATCCGGAGGGCTTTGCCCAGGCGTTCGGCGGATCGTTCCAGCGCTTCGGCTTCGCCGTGGTGCGCGATCACGGTGTGCCGCAGGAATTGATCGAGCGCGCCTGGGCGCTGACCAAGGCGTTCTTCGAGCTGACCGAGGAAGAGAAGCGCGGCTATTACCTCCCCGGCGGCGGCGGCGCGCGCGGCTATACCCCGTTCAAGACCGAGATCGCCAAGGGCGCGACCCATGTCGACCTCAAGGAATTCTGGCATATCGGCCGCGAGCTGGCCGCCGGGCATCGCTTCGGCGAGGTGATGGCGCCGAACGTTTGGCCGGCCCAGCCCGATGGCTTCCGCGAGACCTTTATCGAGCTGTTCGCCGCCTTCGACACCGCGGGCGACAAGCTGCTCTCGGCGGTGGCCCGCTATCTGGGCCTGGCGCCCGACTGGTTCGACACCGCGGTGAAGGACGGCAATTCGGTGCTGCGCCTGCTCCACTATCCGCCGGTCGCGGCGGACGCTCCCGAGGTGCGTGCTGGCGCGCACGAGGACATCAACCTGATCACCCTGCTGCTCGGTGCCGAGGAAGCGGGCCTCGAACTGCTCGATCGCGACGGCAAGTGGCTGGCGGTGAAGCCGCCCGAAGGCGCGATGGTGATCAACGTCGGCGACATGCTGCAGCGGCTGACCAATCATGTCCTGCCCTCGACCACGCACCGCGTCGTCAATCCGCCGGCCGAGCGCCGCGGCCATTCGCGCTATTCGATGCCCTTCTTCCTGCATCCGGCGCCCGATTTCCTGATCAAGACGCTGCCGGGCTGCATCAACGCGGAGAATCCGAATCGCTATCCGGAGCCGATCACCGCGCATGACTATCTTCACGAGCGGCTCGTCGAGATCGGGCTGATCAAGAAATAAACAGCGCGTGGCGGCACTCGCCCGCGACAAAATCTGTCTTTCCTTCTAGGAAGAGAAGACGCTAGGGACGGAAGGCGGCGGTCGAGCGAAGTGCTCTGCCGCCGTCTTGCTGTAGAGTTTTAGAGGAACGAGGAATGGCGGAAGCGTTGCGCGTGGCACTGGCGGGGCTCGGTACGGTGGGCGGCGGCGTGATTCGCCTGCTCGACGCCAATGCCGAGCTGATTAGCCGCCGCGCGGGGCGCAGAATCGAGGTGGTCGCCGTTTCCGCCCGCGATCGCACCAAGGATCGCGGCATCGATCTGTCGCGCTTCGACTGGGTCGACGATCCCGTCGAACTCGCCCGGCACGCGAACGCCGATGTGGTGATCGAGCTGGTTGGCGGATCGGATGGCCCGGCGCTGGCGCTCGCCCGCGCGGCGCTCGGCGCCAACAAGAGCTTCGTCACCGCCAACAAGGCGATGATCGCGCATCATGGGCTCGAGCTCGCGGAAGCCGCGGAAACCGCGCAGGTCGCGCTCAAGTTCGAGGCGGCGGTGGCCGGCGGCGTGCCGGTGATCAAGGGCCTGCGCGAAGGCGCTGCGGCCAACGAGATCAGCCGGGTGTATGGCATCCTCAACGGCACCTGCAATTTCATCCTGTCGAAGATGGAGGCCGAGGGCCGCGACTTCGCCGAGATCCTCGCCGAGGCGCAGGCGCTGGGCTATGCCGAGGCGGACCCGACCTTCGACATCGACGGCATCGATGCCGCGCACAAGCTGTCGATCCTCGCCAGCATCGCCTTCGGCACCCAGCCGGCGTTCGGCGACCTCAAGGCCAGCGGCATCCGCCATATCCTGGCGGCCGACATCGCCGAGGCGGCGACGCTCGGCTACCGGGTGCGGTTGCTCGGCATCGCCGATGCGGGGCCGCACGGCCTGTTCCAGCGCGTCCATGCGCATCTCGTGCCGCTCGGCCATCCGCTGGCGCATGTCACCGGATCGACCAACGCGGTGGTGGCGGAAGGCAATTTCGTCGGTCGCCTGCTGTTCCAGGGCGCCGGCGCGGGCGACGGCCCGACCGCGAGCGCGGTGGTCGCCGACCTGATCGACATCGCCCGCGGCGAATTCGGCCCGCCCTACGCGATGCCGGCAGCGGCGCTCGTTTCGCAGCCCGCGGCGGACAGCGGCGAGCGGCGCGGGCGCTCCTATGTGCGGTTCACCGTGGCGGACCGCGTCGGCGTGCTGGCGGAAATCGCGGCAGCGATGCGCGACGCGGGCGTCTCGATCGAAAGCCTGATCCAGCGCGGCGTCAGCCCCGACGGCAGCGCGCTGGTCGCGATCGTCACGCACGAGGCGCCGGAGCGGAGCATCGCCCAGGCATTGGAGAAGCTGCGGGGATCGCAGAGCCTCACCGGCGAGCCGATGTGGATGCACATTCTCGACGCTTGAGCCGCGTCGCGTCGGCTCAGTAGTTCAGCTTGAGCAACTGCCGGCCGCTGCCGGGGCACACCGGCATGCCGGTGCGGTTGCAACTCGGCCCCTGCGCCGCGCGGACCATCTCGAGCTTGCGGTCGACCAACGGCTCCTGCGTGCCCGTCAGGCGAAAGTGGCTGCGCGTCTGGCGGGTCCCGCAGTCGCGCTCGATGTCGCATGCGCTGACCAGCGGCGAAAGGGCCGGGTGCGGCCGCGCTGATCGTTTGAGCGTCGCACGCACCACGCGTGGCCGCGCCACTGCCACCGCGCGCATCTTGCCGGCCATGGTGGCGCTATGGAGCGCCAATGCGATCAACAACATATGCCCTCCTGTCGTGTCCCGACAAGGCAACGCGCCGTTGCATGGCTGGTTGCGCAGTCGTGCATTCTATTCGCCGCGTTCATGGCGCGAGTTCCCGCCGCTGCACCTTGGCCGTGCCGTCCATTCCCATGGTGGCGGTGAGCCCCACCGCGCCGCATTTCACGGTAAACGCGCCTTCGCCGCAGGGCGTGATGCCCTGCTGGACGGGATCGCCGATCAGTCGGTTGAGCCGCGCCGCATCGGAGTCCTTGCCGATATTGGGGGTGACGAAGGAAACCCGATACCGGTCTGCTTCGCGACGCGAGCAGACGACGATCTCGCTCTGGTCCGCGGGCATGCGGCACGGAATTTCTGCCTGCGTCCGCGCGCGATAGTCCGCCAGCAGCGACGACACGGCATCTTGCTGGGCAACGACCAGCAGCATCAGCAGCAACATCGTGTCAATTCCCTGCTATTCCACGCAAGCATAACCTAAAACGCGCCCTGAAACACTAAAGGTCTTTGGCAAGTGGCCTGACAACGCTAGCACCGCTCGACAGGGCTGAACCGGCCCCGTATCGCGGTGCACAAATCGTAAAGGGAATCCCCAGCCGATGCCGAACGCAAGCCATGTTCTCGACCGTGTCCTGGTGCTCGAAATGGTGCGCGTCACCGAAGCGGCGGCGATTTCCGCCTCCAGCCTGGTCGGGCGGGGCGACGAGAAAGCCGCCGATGCCGCCGCGGTGGAGGCGATGCGCGAGGCGCTGAACCAGCTCTACATGGACGGCACCGTGGTGATCGGCGAGGGCGAGCGCGACGAGGCGCCGATGCTCTATATCGGCGAAAAGGTGGGATCGGCGATCGGCAAGGGCCCGAAGATCGACATCGCGCTCGATCCACTGGAAGGCACGACGATCACCGCCAAGGCCGGGCCGAACGCGCTGGCGGTGCTGGCGGTGGCGGAAGAGGGCAATCTGCTCAACGCCCCCGACGTGTACATGGACAAGATCGCGGTCGGCCCCGGCTACCCGCAGGGCGTGATCGACCTCAACAAGACCCCGACCGAGAATGTCGAGGCGATCGCCGCCGCCAAGGGCGTCAAGCCCAGCGAGATCATCGCCTGCGTGCTCGATCGCCCCCGCCACGAAAAGCTGATCGCCGAACTGCGCAGCATCGGCTGCGGCATCATGCTGATCCCGGACGGCGACGTGGCGGGCGTGATCGCCACCACCGATCCGACGACCACGATCGACGTCTATATGGGCCAGGGCGGCGCACCCGAGGGCGTGCTCGCCTGCGCGGCGCTGCGCTGCGTCGGCGGCCAGTTCCAGGGCCGTCTCGTCTTCCGCAACGACGACGAGCGCGCGCGCGCCGCCAAATGGGGCATCGAGGATCTCGACAAGGTTTATGTGCTCGAGGAACTCGCCAAGGGCGACTGCATCTTCGCGGCGACCGGCGTCACCGACGGTTCGCTGCTCGCCGGCGTGAAGCGGGTGAAGGGCAAGATGACCACCGAGAGCGTGGTGATGCGCGCCAGCTCGGGCACGGTGCGCTGGGTGAAGGGCGAGCACCGCATCGACTAACAGGTAAGCGGCGCCGCCGGCTTGATCCCGGCGGCGTCTTGCCGCACCAAGTCACCCTCGCTTTCTGGGGGATCGACGAACATGCGGCACTGGCTGGTTACGGTAGCACTCGCGGCACTTGCCGCCCCTCTCGCGGCCGCCGCGCCGCCGCAAGCCGCGCCCACCGCAACCGACGCGCCCTTCATCTTCGAAGAGGCGATGATCCCGATGCGCGACGGGGTGAAGCTCCACACCGTCATCCTGCGCCCCAAGGGCGCCACCGGCCCGCTGCCGATCCTGTTCCAGCGCAGCCCCTATGGTTCGCCCGACGCGGCGCCGGGTCGGGTGCCGGGCAGCTGGGCGCCGCTGGTGCGCGACGGCTATATCTTCGTGTTCCAGGACATGCGCGGCCGCTTCAAGTCTGAAGGCGGGCCCTTCACCCTCTCCACCGAAGTGAAGACCGGCAAGGGCGCCGTCGACGAGGCGACCGACGCCTATGACTCGATCGACTGGCTGGTGAAGAACGTCCGCCCGAACAACGGCAAGGTCGGCATGTGGGGCGTGTCGTACCCCGGCTTTACCGCCGCGGTGGCGCTCGCCAGGCCGCACCCGGCGCTCAAGGCGACCAGCCCGCAGGCGGCATGGATCGATTACTGGAAGAACGACGATCTCCACCGCTGGGGCGCGATGCGGCTCGCCTATGCCAGCGACTGGGTCAACGGGCTCCAGGCCGACAAGACGACCAACGACGGCATCACCCTGTACGATCGCTACGATACGTACGACTGGTTCCTCCACGCCGGCTCGCCCGACGATATCGAGAAGAAATATTTCAAGGGTCGGGTGCCACGCTATCGCGAGATGATCGAGCATCCCGACTATGACGAGCACTGGAAGAAGCAGGTCTGGTCGAACGCGCTCGGCAAGACGACGGTGCCGACGCTCAACGTCGCGGGCTATTGGGACCAGGAAGATCCCTGGGGCAGCTGGAAGATCTGGGAAAAGCAGCGCGCCAACGATCCGAACAAGCTGGCGCTAATGGTCGCCGGCCCCTGGGCGCACGGTAGCTGGCAGTCGCCGGCGAACAGCCTGGGGCGCATCCCCTTCGGCGTCGACAGCGGCACCCAGTTCGTCGAGCAGGTCGAGGCGCCGTTCTTCGCCTATTGGCTGCACGGCACCGGCACCAAGCCCGACTACGCGCTCAAGAGCTTCCAGTCGGGCTCGTGGCAGTGGAAGACGTACCAGCAATATCCGCTCGCCAATGCGCAGTCGACCAGCCTGTATCTGCGCGGCGACGGCTCGCTGAGCTTCACCGCGCCGGCCGCGGGGGAGGGCTGCCGCGACTATGTCAGCGATCCGGCGCGCCCGTTGCCGTTCCGCCCGCGGCCGATGTCCGCCACCTATGCCACGCCCGACTGGCGCTGGTGGGAAGCCGAGGACCAGCGCTTCGTCGACGACCGCCCCGATGTGCTCAGCTATGTCTCCGCGCCGCTGGAGAATGACCTAACCGTCACCGGCGAGGTCACCGCCAAGCTGATGGCCTCGACCAGCGGGACCGACAGCGACTTCGTCGTCAAGCTGATCGACGTGTTCCCGGAAGACTATGAGAAGGCGCCGACCGCGCTGGGCGCCTATGCCAAGGGCCTCAACGGCTATGAGCTGCCGATCGCGATGGAGATCCGGCGCGGCCGCTATCTCAAGAGCTTTGAGCAGGCGATGCCGCTGGTGCCCGACCAGGTGACCGCCTGGGACTTTCCCCTCCGCGACCACGACCATGTGTTCAAGAAGGGCCACCGGATCATGGTGCAGGTCCAGTCGAGCTGGTTCCCGGTGATCGACCGCAACCCGCAGACCTTCGTGCCGAACATCTACAAAGCGAAGCCCGAGGATTATCGCAAGGCCACGCAGCGGGTGTGTGCGGGCTCGGCGGTGGTGTTGCCGGTGGTGCGGTGATCTGATGTATTAAGCCCCTCCTCCTTGGAGGAGGGGTTGGGGTGGAGGGATTCCAGAACGCTTGTTGGTCTCGGTGAGACACTGCCCCACCCCAACCCCTCCGCTGAAGGGGAGGGGCTTAAGTGTGATCTTTTAGTTCTTCAGCCGGTACCCCGTGCGGAAGATCCACACGATCAACCCCAGGCACAGCAGCAGGAAGATGCCGGTAAAGCAGAGGCTCCAGGCGATGCCGACATCGCCATGCCCGAAGAAGCTCCAGCGGAAGCCGCTGACCAGATAGACCACCGGGTTGAACAGGCTCACCGTGTGCCAGGGCTCGGGCAGCATGTCGATCGAGTAGAAGGCACCGCCCAGAAAGGTCAGCGGCGTCACCAGCAGCGAGGGCACGATGTTGAGCTGCTCGAAGCTCTTCGCCCAGATGCCGATGATGAAGCCGAACATGCTGAACGTCACCGCGGTCAGCACCAGAAAGGCGAGCATCGCGGCGGGATGGTCGACGCGCAGCGGCACGAACAGCGCCGAGGTTGCCAGGATGATCAACCCGATCACCACCGACTTGGTCGCCGCCGCGCCGACGAACCCCACCACCAGCTCGATCGCGGAGATCGGTGCCGAGAGCAGCTCGAACACCGTGCCGGTGAACTTGGGGAAGTAGATGCCGATCGAGGCATTGGCGATGCTCTGCATCAGCAGCGACAGCATGATCAGGCCCGGCACCAGGAAACTGCCATAGTTGACGCCGTGGATTGCATCGATCCGGCTGCCGATCGCCCCGCCGAACACGACGAAATAGAGCGAGGTGGTGATCACCGGGGTCGCGATCGACTGCCACAGCGTGCGGATCGTGCGGGCCATCTCGAACTTGTAGATCGCCCAGATGCCGGGAAAATTGATGCCGTTCATGCCTGTGCCCCCACCAGGTCGACGAAGATGTCCTCCAGGCTCGACTTGGACGTGTCGAGATCCTTGAAGGCGATGTTCAGGTCGTGCAGCTTTCTGAGCAGCGACGGGATGCCGGTGCGCTCGGCCTGCGCGTCGAAGGTGTAGCGCAGCTTGTGGCCCTCGTCGGCGAGGCTCAGCTGCCATTCGCCGAGCTCGGCGGGGATGGCGGCGAGCGGCTCGACCAGGCTGAGATCCAGCTCGCGCTTGCCCAGCTTCTTCATCAGCGCGGTCTTCTCCTCGACCAGCAGCAGCTTGCCCTTGTTGATCACCCCTACCCGGTCGGCCATTTCCTCGGCCTCCTCGATATAATGGGTGGTCAGGATGACGGTGGTGCCGCGGTCGCGCAGGCGGCCGATCAGCTTCCACATGTCGCGGCGCAGCTCGACATCGACGCCGGCGGTCGGTTCGTCGAGGAACAGGATGTCGGGCTCGTGGCTGAGCGCCTTGGCGATCATCACCCGGCGCTTCATGCCGCCGGACAGCTCCATGATCTTGGCGTCGCGCTTGTCCCACAGCGAGAGGTCCTTGAGGAGCTGGTCGCAATAGGCGTGGTCCGGCGCCTTGCCGAACAGCCCGCGCGAATAGCGGGCAGCCGAGCCGACGCGCGAGAACATGTCGACCGCGATCTCCTGCGGCACCAGCCCGATCTTCGAACGCGCGGCGCGCGGCTGGCGGATCGCATCGTGCCCGTCGACCAGGATCGTGCCCGTGCTCGGCGTGACGATGCCGCAGATGATCGAGATGAGCGTGGTCTTGCCCGCGCCGTTGGGCCCGAGCAGGGCGAAGATCTCGCCCTTGTTGATGTCGAGATCGACATGGTCGAGCGCGGTATGGCCCGACGCGTAGGTCTTGGAGACCTGGCGTAGCGACAGGATGGGTTGCATGGATTGGTGGCCCCGGCCGGAAGGAGCCCGTTAGCTAGGGTGGCGTTCATCCTGGGGCAAGGTGCGCGCGCCCCGTGAAATCAAGTGTTTCCTCCCCCGCCAGGGGGAGGTGGCGCCGAAGGCGACGGAGGGGGAGGAAGCACGCCGCTATCGTTCTGGCATCCTCCCCCTCCGACCCGCTGGCGCGGGCCACCTCCCCCTGGCGGGGGAGGATACGCTGGAGTGGGTGGGGAAGAGGCGCCGCTACTTCGCCTTCCGCGCGATCGCGACGGCGTCGACCAGCGCCTGATAGTCGCGCGCGCCATAGAGGATCTGCTTGCCGACCACCCAGGCGGGGGTGCCGTTCATCGCCAGCTTGACGCCGAGCCGGTGGTTGGCGTCGATTTCCTTGGCGATCGCGTCGCTGTTGGCCAGCTTCTGCGTCGCCGCCGGATTGAGCCCGGCCTTGGCGAGCGCGTCGCTGATCGTCGCGTTGCTGGGACCACCGCTGGCGAACAGCGCATCGTGGAAGGCGCGGAACTTGCCCTGCTGCGCGGCCGCCAGCGCAAAGCGCGCCGCGACGACGCTCGCTTCGCCCAGCACCGGATATTCGCGGTAGACCACGCGGACGTTCGGATCCTTGGCGATCAGCTCGGCGAGGCCCGGCAGGCTCGCGCGGCAATAGCCGCAGGCATAGTCCATGAACACGGTGACGGTGACGTCGCCATTGGGATTGCCCGCCCAGGCGCTTGCGAAGGGCGTGGTCAGCGCGGGCAGCGCAGCAGGCACGGCAGCCTGCGCGCTATCCTGCGCCTTTACCGCCTCGGCATTTTCCTGCTGCTGGAGCTTCTCCATCATGTCGCGCAGGATCGCCGGGTTCTCCAGCAGATAGGCGTGGACGATCCGCTCCACCTGCGCCTTGTTGCCGCCGATCCCGGGCAGCATCGCCTGCAGCCCCAGTACTACCAGGCCACCGAGGACCGCGGCCAGCAGCAGTGCGCTGGCAAAAAAGAGCCTCGATCGGGTCATTACTGGAGATTGCGTCCCTTGTTGCGCTTGTCGTCCTTCATCGCCTGTTCGGAGACCATGGCGATGTCCTGCGCGCGGATCCATTCGGGCGAGCCTTGCGGCAGGCCGCCCATCGCCCGCCGCGCGCTGACCATCGCGGTGCGCGCGTCGCCGATCAGGTTGGCGCGCTCGGCGGTGGCGAGCGCGGTGCGCGGCTCGTCACCCTCGCGATCATAGACGGTGCCGAGGTTGATCCAGGCGAAGGGATTGTCGCGGTCGCGGGTGAGCGAATCGCGCAGCACCTGCTCGGCTTCCTTGAGGTTTGCCTTGTCCTCGGTCGCGACCAGCGCGTGGCCGAAGGTGCTCGCGATCAGCGGGGAGTTGTTCGAGAGCTGGGTCGCCTTGCGCAGCGGGTCGAGCGAGGCCTGGGGCTGACCCGATTCGAGCAGGATCTGGCCCTGCAGCTCGAGGAAATAGGGATCGTTGGGCGCCAGCTTGACCAGCGCCGCCGTCTCGGCCGCCGCCTGCTCGGGATAGCCCGACTGGTGATAGGCATAGGCGCGGGCATAATGCGCCGGGATCGACTGGTCGCTCGGCGGATAGAGGCGCAGCGTCTTCTTGGGATCGTTGGTATAGCCGCGCAGCTTGGCCTGGACACGCTTGAAGCGGCGCTCGAGATCGGGGTCGAGCGGCTTGGTCCAGTTGGGCGAGCCTTCCAGGTCGGCCTTCAGCGTCTGCACGCGATCCTGCGACATCGGGTGGGTCTGGGCGAACGGATCGACCTCGGGATCGGTGCTGTAATAGCCGTAGCGGTGCATCTCCTGGGTCAGCTTCTCGAAGAAGCCGAGCATGCCCTTGCCGGTGATGCCCGCGGTGTTGAGGAAGCGGACGCCTGCGGCATCGGCCGAGGATTCCTGCACGCGGCTATACGCGAGATATTTGCCGATCGCGGCGCGCTGGCCGGCCATCAGGATGCCGGTGCCGGCCTCCGCCGAGCCCGCGGCCATCGCTGCGGCGCCGAGCAGCAGGCTGAGAATCGAGATGTTGCCATAGCCGCCGTCGCGCTGGAACACCGCGTGCCCGCCGACGATATGGCCGATTTCGTGGGCGACGACGCCCTGGACCTGGTTGGCGGTATCCGCCGCGTCGATCAGGCCCGCATTGACATAGACGATCTGCCCGCCCGCGACGAAGGCGTTGATCGAGGGATCTGCGATCAGCACCACCTTGCCATTGGCAGGGTTGAGCCCGGCAGCGGTGAACAGCGGCTTGGCCATGTCGGCCAGCAGCGCCTCGGTCTCGGCATCGCGGAGCACCGATTGCGCCATCGCCGGGCGCGACGCGAACGATGCGAGGCACAGCATCGCGAGCAGCGTGGCCAATCGGTGGATGCGCGCCATGATCCTACTCCCGGGGACTCGGTTGAAGGGCTGCCCTGGCAACAACGCCCTGAACCTACACTGAAAGACCACGGCGCGACCGGGCGGGTCGCGCCGGGGAACTTGCTCAGGCGCCGAAGGTCCGCTGCCACCAACCGCGGCGGGGCTGGCCTTCGTCGGTCGATGCGTCCTCGGCGGCCGGTTCTTCGGCTGCCGGGGTCACGTCCTGTGCGGCCGGCGCCTCGAGGGCGGGCGCCTCGGGGGCCGCTTCTGCAACGGTGTCCGCCTTCTTGCGACGCGTCCGCTTGGGCTTGGCCGGGGCCTCCTCGGCAGGCGCCTCGACGGCCGCCGGCGCGGCTTCCGCCTCGACATCGGCCTTCTTGCGACGGGTGCGCTTGGGCTTGGCCGGGGCTTCCTCGGCGGGCGCCTCGACGGCTGCCGGCGCGGCTTCCGCCTCGACATCGGCCTTCTTGCGACGGGTGCGCTTGGGCTTGGCCGGGGCTTCCGCCTCGGCCTCTACCGCTGCCGGGGCTGCTTCGGCGACGGGCTCGGGCGCGGCGACGGGTGCTTCGGCCTCATCGGCCTCGCCAGCGTCCTCGGCTGCCTGCTCGGCACCCTCTTCACCGGCGCCGCGACGGCCACCGCGACGACCGCGACGGCGGCGCTTGCGGTTGCGCTCGCCTTCCTCGCGCTGCGCTGCCGTTTCCTCGGTTTCGGCAGTCGCCTCGACCTCGGCCGGCTCGGCGTCATCTGCCTCGAAGTCGCCTTCGGCGCCCTCGGTCTCGGCCTGCTCGTCCTGGCCCTCGCCTTCCTCGCGACCACGGCGGCCACGACCGCGACGACGACGGCGGCGCTTGCCGCGGCCTTCGCCGTCACGCTCGGCGCGCTCCGGACGTTCGCCACGCTCGCGCGGCTCCGCGGCTTCGGCTTCCGCCTCGGCTTCGAGCTCTTCTTCCTCTTCCTCGATCTCCTCGACGAAGTCCTCTTCCGGTTCCTCGATCAGCGGCTCGATCTTGGGCGCATAGGCCGGCGGCGGGCCCGAGGCCTCCACCGTCATGCGTGCGCCTTCCAGCTCGCCGTCCGCCTCGACCTCGACCAGGACGCCGTAGCGATCCTCGATCTCGGCCAGTTCGCCGCGCTTCTTGTTGAGCACGTAGAAGGCCGCTTCCTGGCTAGCGCGCAGCAGGATCTGCGAGCCGCGACCGCGCGCAGCTTCGTCCTCGATCATGCGCAGCGCCGATAGGCCGGCCGACGAGGCGGTGCGGACCAGGCCGGTGCCCTCGCAATGCGGGCAGGTGCGGGTGGAGGCTTCGAGCACGCCGGTGCGCAGGCGCTGGCGGCTCATTTCCATCAGGCCGAAGGGCGAGATGCGGCCGACCTGGATGCGGGCGCGATCGTTCTTCAGCGCCTCCTTCATCGCCTTCTCGACCTTACGGACGTTGGACGAATGATCCATGTCGATGAAGTCGATGACGACCAGGCCCGCCATGTCGCGCAGGCGGAGTTGGCGGGCGATTTCCTGGGCGGCCTCGAGGTTGGTCGCGGTCGCGGTCTGCTCGATATTATGCTCGCGCGTCGAGCGGCCCGAGTTGATGTCGATCGAGACCAGCGCCTCGGTCGGGTTGATCACCAGATAGCCGCCGGACTTGAGCTGCACTACCGGATGGTACATCGCCGACAGCTGCTCCTCGACGCCGGCGCGCTGGAACAGCGGCACCGCGTCGGCATATTGCCGCACCTTGCGGGCATGGCTGGGCATCAGGAGCTTCATGAAGTCCTTGGCTTGGCGATAGCCTTCCTCGCCCTCGACGATCACCTCGTCGATGTCACGGTTATAGATGTCGCGGATCGCCCGCTTCATCAGATCACTGTCGCCATAGACGAGCGCGGGCGCGGACGAGGTGAGCGTCTTCTCGCGAATCTCGTCCCACAGCCGGGCGAGATAGTCGAAGTCGCGCTTGATCTCGGTCTTGGTGCGCTGGAGGCCGGCGGTGCGGACGATGCAGCCCATCGAGGCGGGCAGCTTGAGGTCCGCCATGATGCCCTTGAGGCGCTTGCGATCGGCGGCCGAGTTGATCTTGCGCGAAATGCCGCCGCCATGCGCGGTATTCGGCATCAGCACGCAGTAACGGCCGGCGAGGCTGAGATAGGTGGTCAGCGCCGCGCCCTTGTTGCCGCGCTCTTCCTTGACGACCTGGACCAGCAGCACCTGGCGCCTACGGATGACGTCCTGGATCTTGTAGCGGCGACGCAGGTTCATGCGGCGCTGGCGCAGCGCCTCCGCCTCGTCGCCATTGCCGCCACGACCGCGACGGCGGCGGCCGCCCTGCGGCGCGTCCTCGCCTTCCGAGGCTTCCTCGTCGTCATGACCACGCTCGACCATCTCGACGCCGTCTTCATGGTCGTCGTGATCATGGTGATCGTCGTCGTCGTCCCCGTCGGCTTCGCGCAGCGCGGCTTCCTGCGCGGCATGCTCGGCCTCTTCGCGCAGCAGGGCTTCGCGATCTTCCTTGGGGATCTGGTAATAGTCGGGGTGGATTTCCGAAAAGGCGAGGAAGCCGTGGCGGTTGCCGCCGTAGTCGACGAAGGCCGCCTGCAGCGACGGTTCGACGCGGGTCACCTTCGCGAGATAGATGTTGCCCTTGAGCTGCTTGCGCTCAGCGGACTCGAAGTCAAATTCCTCGATTCGATTCCCTTTGACGACGGCCACGCGGGTTTCTTCCCGGTGGCGTGCGTCGATCAGCATACGCATGGTCATTGATGATTCTCCGGGCGCGCCGGCACAGTTCCTCGAGGGAATGGGGCGCGAGCGCGCGATACAAGAAGCGCCCCAGACGATCGGCGAGGCCGATCCGGGTGGCGCGGGTTTCAAAAACTGCTGTTGCTGCACGGGCACGAGCGGACCAGCGGTCCCCTTGCTCCACCATCGCCACGCTGCCGGCCGCGAAGGCCTGGCGATGCGGACGGTGGGGAAATTGCCTCATGCGAACGTCAACCTGAACTGTCGCGACAAAAGAAGCGTCGCGTGCCTGATCCGGCGCAGTGCCGGAAGCATATCCTGCCTAGCACCGCTATGTCGTTGCGGCAACCGGCTCGGCTTTGGAAGATTTGGTTCCCCCGGGCGCCACAAAGCATTTGGGAGGATTTCGATCCCTCGCCCTAGCAAATGGTTCTTCGCATCCGGTTAACCAAGTCCTCCGGTTCGATTTGGAGGCTGGACCGGCCGCGGGCGGGCGCGGCATAGCGAGGCCATGTCCTGGATGCTGTTCCTGATCGCCGGCTGGCTGACCGGTCTCCCCGGCTGGGCCGGGCTGGCCGAGCATGTCCGGGTCGAGCAGGACGCGCTGGTTGTGCCCCTCGAGAACGATGCGGGCCCGCGCTTCGCCTGGCGCACGGAAGATTACAGCGTCAGCCTCGCCATGCCCGAGCCGGTCGCAGCAAAGGGGGCGCCGCTGCCCCGCGTGCAGGGCGCGGCCGGGCTCCCGCTCGTGGTGCTCGATCCCGGCCATGGCGGGCGCGACCCCGGCGCGCCGGGCGTCGACGGCATCACCGAAAAGGCGCTGACGCTGGAAGCCGCGCGCGCGATCCGCGACGCGCTGCTCGCCTCGGGGCGGGTGCGGGTGGCGATGACGCGCGACGATGATTCGTACGTGCCGCTGCAGCAGCGCACCGATATCGGCCGCCGGCTGGGCGCGGCGCTGTTCCTTTCGCTGCACTGCGACAGCGCGGCCGATCCGCTGGCGGCAGGCGGTACGCTCTACACCCTGTCCGAAGTCGCCTCGGACAAGGAAGCGGCGCGGATGGCGGCGCGCGAGAATCGGGCGGACCTGCTCGCCGGCGTCGACCTGGGCAGCGAGCGCGCCGATATCGCCTCGCTGCTGATCGATCTCGCCCAGCGCCGCACCATGGCGGTGTCCGCGCGCTATGCCGACCTGCTCGCCCGCGAGATCGCACCCGCGATGCGGCTGCATGCGCGGCCGCGGCGGATGGCGGCGCTGATGGTGCTCAAGGCACCCGACATGCCCTCGGTGCTGTTCGAGCTCGGCTATGTTTCCAATGCCGAGGATGCGCAGGCGCTCGGTTCGCCGGAGGCGCGTGCACGGCTCGCCGCAGCGGTGCGCCGGGCGACCGAAATCTACCTCGCCACCCGCTGACGTGGGACAAGCGCCGGGCGCCGCTCCCTTTCTTCCGCCCGAAAAGGTGCTACACCGCGCGCCGCATGGCCGACGGCGACACTCCCCAAACCATCCGTATCGAACGCGAGCCCGGCCGCTGGGCGCGGCTGCGGCGGCGCTGGTGGTTCCGCGCGCTCGCGATCCTGGCGCTGCTCGCCGGGCTGCTGGTGTTCGCCGTGTGGCTGCTCGTCGCGCGCGACCTGCCCTCGGTCAACAAGCTGCGCAGCTACGAGCCGCAGCTGCCGAGCTATGTGCGTTCCGCCGACGGCGCGCCGATCCATGCCTATGCGCAGATGCGGCGCGTGCAGCTGAGCTACAACGAGTTCCCGCCGCTGCTGGTCCGCGCCTTCATGGCGGCCGAGGACCGCACCTTCTTCTCGCACCACGGGCTCGATTTCCCCGGGCTGGTGCGCGCGGCGGGCGAGGGCATCCTCCGTGGCAAGACCCCGCGCGGCACTTCCACGATCACCCAGCAGGTCGCCAAGAATCTCGCGGTCGGCAACGAGGCGAGCTACACCCGCAAGCTGAAGGAAGCGATCCTCGCCTGGCGGATCGAGGACACGCTGTCCAAGCCGCAGATCATGGAATTGTACCTCAACGCCATCGAGCTGGGGCGCAACTCCGGCGGCGTGGCGGCGGCGAGCGACGCCTATTTCGGCAAGCCGCTCGACAAGTTGAGTCTTGCGCAGATGGCCTATCTGGCGATCCTGCCCAAGGGCCCGGCCAATTACGATCCCGACCGCAACACCCAGCGCGCGCTCGATCGCCGCAACTGGGTGCTCGGCGAAATGCTGCGCAACGGCTTCATCAATCAGGCGCAGCATGACCAGGCGGTGGCCTCGCCGCTCGGCACCGTGCCGCGTCAGACCCCGCGCTTCGAGCGGGTCGGGGGCTATTTCGTCGAGGAAGTGCGCCGCCAGCTCGCCCGACAGTTCGGCGAGAAGCGCGAGGACGGGCCGTACAGCGTTTATGACGGCGGCCTGTGGATCCGCAGCTCGCTCGATCCGAAGCTCCAGGCCTATGCCCAGCGGGCGCTGCGCGACGGCCTGCTGCGCTACGACCGTGGCCGCGGCTGGGCGGGGCCGATCGGCAAGGTGCAGTTCGAGGGCGATGGCTGGTACTCGGCCTTCGTCTCTAAGAATATCGGCGTCGACTACGACAATTGGCGCGCGGCCGTGGTGATCGCCCGCGATGCGCGCAGCGCCCAGCTCGGCTTCGACGATGGCGACACCGGCACGCTGCCGGAACGCGCCGCGCAGATGCCGATCCGCGGCAAGGGCGGCCATGCCTTCGACGCGATCAAGGTCGGCGACATCCTCGCCGTCGCCCCCGAGGGCGGCCAATGGGCCCTGCGAAGCGTCCCCAAGGTCTCGGGTGGCATGGTGGTCGAGGATCCCTCGACCGGTCGCATCCTCGCCATGCAGGGCGGTTTCGATTCGCGCCTCCAGGCGTTCAACCGCGCCACCCAGGCGACCCGCCAGCCGGGCTCGACGATCAAGCCGATCGTCTATGCCGCCGCGCTCGAGAACGGGATGACGCCCGCCTCGATCGTGGTCGACGGCCCGTTCTGCGTCTGGCAGGGCGCGGGGCTCGGCCAGAAGTGCTTCCGCAACTTCGGCAATGCCCGCGGCGCCGGCCCGCACACGCTGCGCTGGGGCATCGAGCAGTCGCGCAACCTGATGACGGTGCAGATCGCCAATGCCACCGGCATGGACAAGGTGGTCGACACCATCCAGCGGCTGGGTGTCTCCAAGAACCGGCTGCCGCCCTACCTCTCCTATGCGCTGGGCGCGGGCGAGACGACGGTGCTGCGCATGGTCAACGCCTATTCGATCCTGGTGAACCAGGGCCGCGCGCTCAATCCCACCCTGATCGACTTCGTCCAGGATCGTCGCGGCAAGGTGATCTTCCCGGCCGGCTGGCGCGCCTGCTCGGGCTGCAACGCGCGCGACTGGGACGGCAAGGCGATGCCGCGCCCGATCGTCCGCGCGCGGCAGGTGATCGACCCGATGGTCGCATACCAGATGGTCCACATCACCGAAGGCGTGGTCCAGCGCGGTACCGCGACCGTGCTGCGCGACCTCAACCGCCCGATGATGGGCAAGACCGGCACGACGACGGGCCCGACCGATGTGTGGTTCGTCGGCGGCACCCCGCAGATGATCGGCGGCCTCTATCTCGGCTATGACACGCCGTCGAACCTCGGCGGCTATGCGCAGGGCGGCTCGATCGCCGCGCCGATCTTCAAGGAATTCGCGGTGCCGGCCTATGAGGGCATGGAGGCACTGCCGTTCACCGCGCCCCCGGGCATCCGCATGGTCCGCATCGATCGCGGCAGCGGCCGGCCGGTGCAATATGGCTGGCCGACCGACGACCCGCTGTCCTCGATCATCTGGGAGGCCTTCCGTCCCGACAGCGATCCGCGCCGCACCCGCCGCACCGCCAACACCGAAGCGGCACCCGTCGCGGCGGCCCCGGTGCAGCGCAAGGCCGATCGCCAGGGCGATAGCGACTTCTTGCAACAACAGGGCGGAATCTACTAGCGAGGCCGCCGCACCCTATATGGCATGACATCGCCGCATCGTCTGGGATGCGGCCGGCGGTTACTTCGGAAGGTTTGGAACATGCGCGCTGAAGCGCAGGCATATGTCGACAAGATCAACAGCGCGCTGGCGCTGCTCCGCCGCTCGCTCGACTGGGACCGCGCGCTGCGCCGTCTCGACGAGCTGAACGCGCGCGTCGAGGATCCGACGCTGTGGAACGACGCCAAGAAGGCGCAGGACGTGATGCGCGAGCGTCGCCGCCTCGACGAATCGATCTCCGCCACCCGTGCGATCGAGAGCGAGCTGAGCGACACCGTCGAGCTGATCGAGATGGCCGAGGCCGAGGGCGACGAGGAGATGGCGGTCGACGGTACCGAGAGCCTGCGTGCACTCGCCGAGCGTTCCGATGCCGACAAGGTCAAGGCGCTGCTGTCGGGCGAGGCCGATCCCAACGACACCTATGTCGAGATCAACGCCGGCGCCGGCGGCACCGAGTCGAACGACTGGGCCGAAATGCTCCAGCGCATGTACACGCGCTGGGCCGAGCGCCACGGCTACAAGGTCGAGCTGGTCGACTATCATGCTGGCGAACAGGCGGGCATCAAGTCGGCGACGCTGCTGTTCAAGGGCGAGAACGCCTATGGCTATGCCAAGACCGAGAGCGGCGTCCACCGCCTCGTCCGCATCAGCCCGTTCGATTCGAACGCGCGCCGCCAGACCAGCTTCGCCAGCGTCTGGGTCTATCCGGTGATTGACGACAATATCGAGATCGAGATCAACGAGAGCGAGCTGCGCATCGACACCTACCGCGCCTCGGGCGCGGGCGGCCAGCACATCAACACCACCGACTCGGCGGTGCGCATCACCCACTTGCCGACCGGCATCGTCGTGCAGTGCCAGAACCAGCGTTCGCAGCACAAGAACCGCGCCGAAGCCTTCAACCAGCTCCGCGCCCGCCTCTACGAGCGCGAGCTGGCCGAGCGCGAAGCGGTGGCCGACGCACAGAACGCCACCAAGACCGATATCGGCTGGGGCCACCAGATCCGCTCCTACGTGCTCCAGCCCTACCAGCTGGTGAAGGACCTGCGCACCGGCGTGACCTCCACCGCGCCGAGCGACGTGCTCGACGGCGATCTCGACAGCTTCATGGCCGCCGCGCTAGCACAGCGCGTGACGGGCGAGGCCGTCGCGGTGGAGGATGTCGATTGAGCTTGCGCGCGCGGCCCCTGCTGCTCGGCGTGACGCTGCTGCTGGCGGCGTGCGACGGCAGTCCGCGGGCGGTGCGCAACGAGAGCCATGACGCCTCCAACTCCGGCTTCCCGGCGGCGGACCGGCCGGTGGCGACGATCGTCTCGTCGCGCTGGTCGAGCGAGGAAGAGCGCGACCGGCTGAACGAGGCGGGCAAGGTGATGGACCTTGCCGGCATCAAGCCCGGCATGACCGTCGCCGATATCGGCGCGGGCGAGGGCTATTACACGATCCGACTCGGCCAGCGCGTCGGCGCCAAGGGGCGGGTGGTCGCCGAGGACATCGTCCCCGATTATATCAGCGGTCTGGCGACCCGCGTGGTGCGCGAGAAGCTCGACAATGTCAGCGTGCGCCTCGGCCTGCCCGCCGATCCGCGGCTGCCCGAGAACAGCTTCGATCGCGTGCTCATGGTGCACATGTACCACGAGATCGAATCGCCCTACGAATTCCTGTGGCGGCTGCGCCCGTCGCTGGCGCCGGGCGGGCAGGTGATCGTCGTGGATGCCGATCGCGCCACCGAGAATCACGGCACCCCGCCCGCGCTGCTCAAATGCGAGTTCGCGGCGGTGGGCTATGCCCAGGTCTCGATGCTGCCGATGCCGTCGGCGGGCGGCTATATGGCGGTGTTCGAGGCGCGCGGCGAGCGGCCCGAGCCGGAAACGATCCGGGCGTGCAAGTCCGGCGCGCACGCCAAGGCGGTGACGCCGAAGCCCAACGGGGCGCACGAATAGCGCACTCTTAAGCCCCTCCCCTTCAGGGGAGGGGTTGGGGTGGGGCAGTGTCTCACCAAGACCAACATCTCGTCTGGAATCCCTCCACCCCAACCCCTCCTCCAAGGAGGAGGGGCTTAAGTGCGCAAGCAGGGATGACTTCCCTGCACACACCGGCTAATCCCGCGCGACCCATGACTGACGCAACCGACACCCAGCGCGACTGGCGCGACACCGTCTTCCTGCCGAAGACCGATTTTCCGATGAAGGCCGGGCTTGCCGCCAAGGAACCCGCCATCCTCGAGCGCTGGGCGAAGATCAGGCTCTACCAGAAGCTGCGCGAGGCCCGCGCCGGCCGCGAGCGCTTCCTGCTGCACGACGGCCCGCCCTACGCCAATGGCGACATCCATATGGGCCATGCGCTCAACAAGATCCTGAAGGACATCGTCGTCCGCTCCCAGAGCCTGATGGGCAAGGACGCGCCCTACGTCCCCGGCTGGGACTGCCATGGCCTGCCGATCGAGTGGAAGGTCGAGGAAGCCTATCGCGCCAAGAAGCTCAACAAGGACGAAGTCGACCCCGTCGCTTTCCGCGCGGAATGCCGCGCCTATGCCGAGAAATGGGTGGCGGTGCAGCGCGGCCAGTTCGAGCGGCTCGGCATCCTGGGCGACTGGGACGATCCCTATCTCACCATGAAGTTCGACGCCGAGGCGCGGATCGCCGGCGAGCTGCTCAAGTTCGCCGAGAGCGGCCAGCTCTATCGCGGTGCCAAGCCGGTGATGTGGTCCCCGGTGGAGAAGACCGCGCTGGCCGAGGCCGAGGTCGAATATGAGGACATCACGTCCACGCAGATCGATGTGGCGTTCGAGATCACCGAGGCGCCGAACGCGCCCGAGCTGGTCGGCGCACATGCGGTGATCTGGACGACCACGCCGTGGACGATCCCGGTCAATCAGGCGTTGGCCTATGGGCCGGAGATCGAGTACGCGATCGTCGAGCCCATGTTCACGGGCGGCAGCGATGCCGCCCTCGATCACCTGGCTTCCCACCCGCTCTTCCAGGGCTGGTTTGCGAAGCCGCTTCTCATCGCAACAGCGCTGATCCCCGCGTTCACAAAGCGTGTGGACGCCCTTCTGAAGTCCGTCGATCTCAGTGCGTTCGGGTCGCCGCGGATTGACTTTGGTCTCGAACATGGGCCGGAAACGGTGATTGCGGGCGCCAATCTCGCCGGCACCGTCGCCCGGCACCCGATGCATGCGCTGGGCGGGTTTTTCGCCAAGCCGCGGCCGTTCCTGCCCGGCGACTTCGTTACCACCGATGCGGGTACCGGCCTCGTCCATATGGCGCCCGACCACGGCGAGGACGACTTCCTGCTGTGCAAGGCGCACGGCATCGATCCGGTGTTCGCAGTCGACGGCGCGGGCATGTACCGCGCCGACTGGCTGTGGCTCGGCGGCCAGGGATCGGTGATCAACAAGAAGTTCGTCAGCGCCGAAGGCCCGATCTGTTCGGACCTGCGCGCGGCCGGCGCACTGCTCGCCGCCTCGGACGACTTCCAGCACAGCTATCCGCACAGCTGGCGGAGCAAGGCGAAGATCATCTTCCGCGCGACCCCGCAGTGGTTCATTCCGATGGACAAGCCCACGCCCGCGCAGGGCGAAGGGTCTGCCGACAGCAACGCGCCCACGCTCCGCGGCATCGCGCTCGATGCGATCGAGCATACCCGCTGGGTGCCCGAGCGCTCGATCAACCGCATCCGCGCGATGGTGGAGGGCCGCCCGGACTGGGTGATCAGCCGCCAGCGCGCCTGGGGCGTGCCGATCGCGCTCTACGTCAACCGCGCGACCGGCGATTATCTGCGCGACCCTGCGGTCAACGCCCGCATCCTCGACGCCTTCCGCGCCGGCGGAGCCGATGCCTGGTTCCAGGCCGACCACCAGGCGCTGCTCGGCCCCGATTACCGCGCCGAAGACTATGAGGTCGTCACCGACATTCTCGACGTGTGGTTCGACAGCGGCTCGACCCACAGCTTCGTGATCGAAGCGCGCTATGGCGAGGGTGTCCGCGCCAACCTCTATCTCGAAGGCTCGGACCAGCATCGCGGCTGGTTCCAGTCGTCGCTGCTGGAGTCCGCCGGCACGCGCGGCCGGGCGCCCTATGACGCGGTGCTCACCCATGGCTTCGCGCTCGACGGCCAGGGCAAGAAGATGTCCAAGTCGCTCGGCAACGTCGTCGATCCGCTGAAGATCATCGGCGAGAGCGGCGCGGACATCCTGCGCCTCTGGGTCGCGCAGACCGATTATTTCGACGACGTGCGGATCGGCAAGGAAGTGCTGGCCGGCACCGGCGACGCCTATCGCAAGATCCGCAACACCTTCCGCTATCTGCTCGGCGCGCTCGACGGGTTCGGCGAGGCCGAGAAGGTCGCGGTGGCCGACATGCCCGAGCTGGAGCGCTATGTGCTCCACAAGCTGGCGGCGCTCGATGTGGAGCTGCGCGCGGCAGCGGAGGCGTTCGAGTTCAACCGCTATGCCCGCGCGCTCGGCGATTTCATGAACGAGGACCTCTCGGCCTTCTTCTTCGATATCCGCAAGGACTGCCTCTATTGCGATGCCGAGAGCGATCCCAAGCGCCGCGCCTATCGCACCGTGCTGGACCTGCTGTTCCACGCGCTGGTCCGCTACGCCGCACCGATCCTCGCCTTCACCGCCGAGGAAGTGTGGCAGGCGCGCTTCCCGAGCGAGGACGGCTCGGTCCACGAGCTGGAATGGCCGGTGCTGCCGGAAGGCGCCACGGTCGAGCATGACTGGACCGCGATCCGCGCGCTGCGCCAGACGGTGACCGAGGCGATCGAGCCCTATCGCCGCGAGAAGAAGGTCCGCTCCAGCCTAGAGGCCGAAGTGACGGTGCCGAGCCTGCCGATGCCGGCGGAAGAGCTCACCGAACTGTTCATCGTCTCGAAGGTCGAATCCGGTGCCGATGTCACGGTCACGCCCACCGATCGCCACAAATGCGGCCGGTGCTGGCGCCATCTTCCCGAAGTGACCGAGGATGGGGCATTGTGCGATCGTTGCGCAGGGGTGGTGTCGTGATGAAGCAGGTTCGCCTCTATGGCTTCGCCGCGGCGCTCGCCGTGTTCGTGCTCGACCAGCTAACCAAGTATATCGTCACCGGCCCGCTTGGGCTGGTGGTGCAGAATGATTCGATGACGATCACGTCGTTCTTCGACCTGCGCTTCGTCAAGAATATCGGGGTGTCGCTGGGCCTGCTCTCGGCCAACAGCCCGACGATGCGCTGGCTGCTGGTGTTGATGACCGCGTGCATCGCCATCGGTGTGTGCGTGTGGATGCTGCGCGAGAAGAAGACCGGCGACGTCGTCGCGCTCGGCCTGGTGCTGGGGGGCGCGTGCGGCAACATCCTCGATCGCAGCCGCCTCGGTTATGTCGTCGATTTCGCCGATCTGCATTTCGGCGAGTGGCGCCCCTTTTTGGTCTTCAACGTGGCCGATGCCGCGATTACCATCGGCGTGGTGATCCTGCTGCTTCGTGCCCTGCTCGTTCGCGACAAGAACCCCAAGTCGCCTGCCCCTGTGGAGAAGAAATTCAATGCGTAAGTTGATCCTCGTCGCGACCGGCGTCGCCCTCGTGGCCTCGCTCTCGGCGTGCGGCAAGAAGGGGTATGACCGGGCGCGTCCGGACGAGTTCGCGGTGGCCCGCCAGGCACCGCTGGTGATCCCGCCCGATTTCTCGCTGCGTCCGCCGCAGCCGGGTGCGGCGCGCCCGCAGGATACCAACCCGTCCGATCAGGCGCTGGAAGCCCTGTTCGGCGGCACCGCCGCGCGCAGCCAGGCGGAGACCGCGACGCTCGATCAGGCAGGCGCCGCCAGCGCCGATGCCGGCGTGCGCAGCAATGCCGGCAGCCCGTCGACCACCGTGGTCGACAAGGGCCGCACGACCCAGGACATCCTCAAGTCGCCCCAGGGTGATAACAAGGATGCGAGCGTCAAGACGCCGCAGTAACGGCGGCCGTTTAACGCATGAAAAAGCGCCGGTCCGCACATCGCGGGCCGGCGCTTTTCGTTTGGGTGGTCAACCTTCCCCGGTCATCCCGACGAAAGCCGGGATCCATTGGGGCCACCATCTGGGCTCTTGCTGACGCGCAGAGGCGACTGGATCCCGGCTTTCGCCGGGATGACGGCGTGGTGGAGATGGCGCTTCGAAACGTTGCCCGGGCAGGGCAGCTGGGAGCGGCCCCCGCCGCTCCCGTGCCCCTGCCCCAAGCCGTGCGATCAGAAGCTGACGCCGATCGATCCCAGCACGCTGCCCTTGGCGGCATCCTTGCCGGTCGGGGTGATGAACTTTACGTCGGTGCCGACATAGGAGACCCCGAGCGTCAGGTTCTTCCAGGTATAGGCCGCGCCCACCGCCCAATCGGTATATTCCTTGCGCTGGATGGGGACGAGCCAGCTGGGTCCGAACGTGTGGCCTAGGTGGCCCGTCAGGCTGATCGGGGTCTTCGGGATCGCGGCCGACAGGTCGCCGGCAAGATAGACATTGTCCTCGTTCTTCAGCGTGCCGCTCTGGCCTTGATCGAGGGAGAGCGCCTTCTGCTTCGGCGCATAGTTCACCGTCGCCTTCGCGGTTACCGGCCCGATCGCGTAGGAAACCGACGCATAGGGCTCGATGAAGTCCGACGAACTCTTGTCGCCGCTGAAGCCTGGGCGGGTGCCCGGATAGACATAGTAGAGCGCGCCCACATCGACGGTCACGCCGTTCTTGAAGCTGTGCTTGAAGCCCGCGATCAGATCGAGTTCCTGGTGCGCGGTGCCGTGGGTGGTGACGTAGTCATCGATCGAGGAGCCCCAGGCGGAGACGTAGAAGCCCGATGCATGGCTGATGGTCAGGCCGCCCTGGACGGCGAAGTTGCCGTCGGTCTGCGAGATGCCGCGGAATTTGTAGTCGCTGATCACCGTGGCGGTGCCGTTCAGCGTGATCGCCGGGGCCGGGGCCGTTTCCTGCGCGAATGCGGGCGCGGTCGTGGCGAGCAGCAGCGCGCCGAGGCTGATCGAGGAGAAGCGCATGGAATCCCTTTCAATAGAAACTAAAGGGTCCCTCACCTGCTGCAATCGGCATCGCGTTGTTCTGGGCTCTACGACCCTGCGACTTCCGATTTGCAACAAAAGATTGCCCGATCGTACGGGCTGCGCACAATAGTCTTCCGTTTAAGGGGTGGGAGTTTGTTACAAACTGTTGCTCACGGGACACAGGCGCGCTCCCCGGGCCTCCGGGCCGCAGGGAAGCGCGCCTGGCTTCAGGCGATTTCGATAATCGCGTCGACTTCCACCGCCGCACCCAGCGGCAGGGCGGCGACGCCCACCGCGCTGCGGGCGTGGCGGCCAGCCTCGCCGAACAGCGTCTGCATCAGCTCCGATGCGCCGTTGGCGACCTTGGGCTGGTCGGTGAAGTCGGCGGTCGAGTTGACGAACACGCCCAGCTTCACCACGCGCTTCACCCGGCTGAGGTCGCCATCAAGCGCCTTCTTGATCTGCGCGACCAGCATCAGGCCGCAGCGCTGCGCCGCTTCGGTGCCGAAGGCGATGTCGCGGTCCTCGCCGAGGCGGCCGGTCATCAGCGCGCCGTCCTTGAACGGCAGCTGGCCCGAGACGTGGAGCAGCCCGCCGGCTTCGACAACCGGAACATAGGCGGCGACAGGAGCGGCGGCCTCGGGAAGGGCGAGGCCGAGCTCGGCGAGCTTGCGATCGATCACAGTGGTCATTCCCGGACCCAACCACCGGGCGCGGGCAGGGTCAAGGCCTCCTCAGGCCTGGGCGAAGCGCTCCAGGATCCAGGCCTGTGCCTCGCGCCAGTCGTCGATCCGCGCATGGGCGTGCGGGGCAGGGGGCACCTTGGGCGCGAGGCTCGGCTCGGCGACCATGTGCAGGCGGAACACCTCGGGCGCATGCTTGGCGACCGATTCGTGGTGGGTGGCGAGATCGTCGACGAACACCGCGACGGAGGCGCCATGCTCCTCGACCAGCCGCGCCACGGGCGTGCCCTTGCCGCCCTGGTTGCATTGCACCCGGTGGACGATGCCGTGATCCGCCAGCTGGGTGATGCGGTGGTCGCGGCAATGGTCCTGCAGGTTGGTGAGCACGACGATGTCGGCCACCTCGGCGATCCGGGCCAGCGCGTCGCGGGCGTGCGGCACCAGCGTCTGGCGCTGCATCTCGCCGGGGAAGAAGCCGTCGAGCAGCGCCCACATTTCGGGGCCTTCCAGCGTGCTGCCGTCGCCGCGCCGCCGCATCGCGCCTTCGAATTCGCTGCCGTTGAGCGCGAAGTCGATGTCATGGGTGTCGCCCAGCCATTCGCCGAAGTGGCGGACCATGTGCAGCAGGACTTCGTCGCAATCGGTGATCAGCAGGGGTTTCACGCGGATTCCAGCTGGCGGCGGGCGTCGACCAGCGCCGCGGGGGAGAGGTCGAGCGCGTCGGCGCAGGCGATCAGATCGGGCTCGTAGGATTCGAGGAAGCCGATCGCGGCGGCGAGCAGCGCGGGTTCGCCGGCGCGGGCGCGCAGCGTCGCGGGATCGAGCCCGGTCAGGTCCAGCAGGCGACCGGCTCGGCCGGAATCACTTAGAATCCAGACGAGTGCCTGCAGCGCCACCGTTTCGGGATTTGTCACGTCGCCCGCCATCGCCTAACACCGCCCCGCAGAGTAGAGGTAGCGCGTGCCAAAAAGAGTACTCGTTGTCGAGGACAACGAATTGAACCTGAAGCTGTTCTGCGACCTGTTGCGCGCGCATGGCTATGAAGCCGAGCCCGTCCGCGACGGGCGCGAGGCCGTGCCCACCGCGCGCCGGTTCAAGCCGCACCTGGTGATCATGGACGTGCAACTGCCGCACGTCACCGGCTTCGAGCTGATCGGCCAGATGCAGGCCGATCCCGTGCTCGGCCGAATCCCGATCATGGCGGTGACCGCCTATTCGAGCCATGAGGACGAGGAGCGGATCCGCGCGGCGGGCGCCCGCTCCTATGTCGCCAAGCCGATCTCGCTGGCGCGGTTCGTCGACCAGGTCGAAAAGCTGATGGCCGCGATCGAGGAATAGACGATCGATGCAGCGAAAACGCCGGACCCGCGAGGATCCGGCGCGATGCGATCAAACAGCGCGGGCGCGGCCAGCGCGCCCGGCGGCCTTACTTGATCTTCGCTTCCTTGAAGTCGACATGCTTGCGCACGACCGGATCGTACTTGCGGAAGCTCAGCTTCTCGGTCTGCGTGCGCGGATTCTTCTTGGTGACATAGAAGAAGCCCGTATCCGCCGTGCTGACGAGCTTGATCTTTACGGTGGTCGGCTTTGCCATGACCCGGAACCCTTGATTCGTGCGAAAAGAAAAGAGCGGCGCGCTTGTGGCACACCGCTGACAGGGGGGAGCGGATGCGCGAATCGCCCGGGAAAGTCAAGTGTGTTGGCGCCGAAACGCCCGCGCGCCGCATCGACTCTATCGATCAGCTTGATCGGGTTTATCCTAGGGTATGGCTGTTTCCTCGGCGGAACCGGACCCTATATCCCGATCGTTAGGGCAACGAATCGACCGCACTTCAGGAGGACACCCATGGCCGAAAATCCCGCACTCGCGACGCCGACCGACCTCAACCGCAACGACACCAAGAGCGTTGCCGATGCCCTGAACAGCGCGCTGGCAGACTGCTTCACGCTGTATTTAAAGACCAAGAACTTCCACTGGCACGTCTCGGGCCCGCACTTCCGCGACTATCACCTGCTGCTCGACGACCAGGCCGCGCAGATCCTGGGCGTGACCGATGCGATCGCCGAGCGTGTCCGCAAGACCGGCAACACCACGCTGCGCTCGATCGGCGACATCGCGCGCCGCCAGACCATCTCGGACAACGACGCCGAGTTCGTTGCGCCGGGCGACATGCTCGCCGAACTGCGCGACGACAATCTCAAGCTGGTCGAGAGCTTCCGCGCGGTGAAGGAAGCGGCCGAAGAGGCCAAGGACAATGCCACCAGCGGTATTGTCGATGAGTGGACCGACCAGGCCGAAGAGCGCGCCTGGTTCCTGTTCGAGGCCAGCCGCAAGGGCTGAGCCGGAGATAGGCCGGCGAGCGCTGCGGGCACGCGCCGGCCTTTTGCCGCTTACTTGATTGCGGCGAGGTCGGTTTCGACCTTCTTCAGCATCTCGTCGGTCAGCGCGCCGTTCGAGAAGGGCTGCACCGCTTTCAGGCTCATCGCCTTGAACTGGTCGAGCGCCGGGTGCGACGACAGGCCGGGAATGTCGGTGTCGAGTACCGCCTTGGCCTTTTCATCGGCGAGCAGCGTCTCGATCGGCGTATCGAGGCTGAACTTGGCCGCGGCGGGGGCAGCCGGTGCGGGGGTTTGCTGCGCCATGGCGGCGGGCCTCAGCATGGCAGCGGCGATCGCGCCTGCGACAAGAAACTTCATCGGAAAAGCCCTCCCTGGACGGGCGCGACGCGCGCCCGAAGGGCAAGCTAGGGGCGAAATAAGGCAGCTTTGCGAATCCTCAGCGCACTGCGCCGTCGAAGGTCAGCAGCCAGAAATCGGGCACTGCACCGATGCGCAGCGGCACGTTGCTGGTGCCGATCCCCGCGGTGACCAGCACGTCGCGGCCGGGCTCGCGAATCAGCCCGCAGACATAGCGCAGGCCATAGTTGGACGAGGCGGTGATCGGCCCGATCAGCGGCGGCACGATCTGGCCGCAATGGGTATGTCCCGCCAGCACCAGCGGATAGCGCGCGGGGAGCGTCGGTGCGATGTCGGGGGTGTGGCTGAGCACCACGGTCGGCCCCGGCAGGGCGCGTGCGGCATGGTCGAGCGACTTTTCCCGATATTTGCCATGGTAGAGATCGTCGGCACCCGCGATCGTCAGCACCCCGCGGCGCACCGCGTCGTTGCGCAGCACGGTGATGCCCTGCGTTTTCAGCCAGGGCGGCAGATCGGTCTTGTCGAACCGTCCATAATCGTGATTGCCGAGTACCGTGACTACGCCGTAGCGCGCGCGCAGCGCGGCAAGCGGCGCGGAGGCCTCCGCTGCGTCATAGACGCGGGTCGTCACCCGCCGATGCTGCTCGACATCGCCGGCGATCAGCACCAGATCCGGCCGCAGCGCGTTGACTTGGCCGACGATGCGCGCGAGCCGCGATGGCGGCGTTTCGGGGCCGGCAACATGCAGGTCGCTGATCAGCACGACGCGCATCGGCGCCGCGCCGACGGGCCAGTCGCGCATGTGAACGGTCAGCCGCCGCACGACGGGATCCCGCATCGCCGTCCATAGTCCGAAGCCAAGGCCGCCCGCGAGCAGCAGGATCAGCACGAGCAGGGCGAAGGGAAAGCGCTTCATCGCTCTTCCGTACGCGAAAGCCCGGTGCCGTCGAACCATTCTTTGCTGCGCCTGCGAACGCTTCGACTATGCGGCGCCTCGCCCTAGCGCGACTGCGTCAGCGCCCCCATCTATCGGATCATGCGCGCTTTTGCCGACCTGCTCGACCGGCTGATCTACACCCGCTCGCGCAATGCCAAGCTCCGCCTGATCGGCGACTATCTGCGCGCGACGCCCGATCCCGATCGCGGCTGGGCGATGGCGGCGCTGACCGGCGCGCTCGACCTGCCGGCGGTGAAGCCGGCGCTGCTCCGTGCGATGATCGAATCGCGGGTCGATCCGGTGCTGTACGGCATGAGCCGCGACTTTGTCGGCGATTCGGCCGAGACCATCGCGCTGCTCTGGCCCGAGCCGCACGTGCCCCCGCCCGAAAGCGCGCCGCTTACCCTCTCGCAGGTCGTATCCACGCTAGGCGCACTCTCCCGCTCCGATGCGCCCGCAGTGCTGGCGGCGATGCTCGACCGGCTCGAATCCGACGAGCGCTATGCGCTGCTCAAGCTGGCGACCGGCGCGCTGCGCGTCGGCATCTCCGCGCGGCTGGCCAAGACCGCGCTCGCCCAGGCCTTCGGGCTCGACGTCGATGCGGTGGAGGAAGTGTGGCACGGGCTGCACCCGCCCTATGCCGTGCTGTTCGACTGGGCCGAGGGCCGCGCCGAGCAGCCGCGGGTCGAGGACGTGCCGGTGTTCCGCCCGTTCATGCTTGCGCACCCGCTCGAGGAGACCCAGGTCAGCCTCTCCGACTATGCCGCGGAATGGAAATGGGACGGCATCCGCGTCCAGCTCGTCCATGCCGGCGGCGAGACCCGGCTCTACAGCCGTGCAGGCGACGATATCACCCGAAGCTTCCCCGAAGTGGCGGCGGCGTTCGCGACGCCCGGCGTGCTCGACGGCGAACTGCTGGTGCGCGGTGAGGTGCAGGGCGGCGAGGCGGGCAGCTTCAACGCGCTCCAGCAGCGGCTGGGGCGCAAGGTCGTCTCGGCCAAGACGTTGGCCGAGTTTCCGGCCTTCGTCCGGCTCTACGACATCCTGTTCGACGGGACCGAGGATGTCCGCGAGCAGCCCTGGCACGCGCGGCGTGCGCGGCTGGAGGCGTTCGTTCCCGGCCTCGATGCCGAACGCTTCGACATTTCCGCCGTGATCGATGCCGCCGATTTCGCCGCGCTGGAGGAAATCCGCGCGGGTGCTCGCGACGCGGCAATCGAAGGGGTGATGCTCAAGCGACGCGATTCGCCCTATGTCGCCGGACGCCGGGTCGGCCTGTGGTACAAGTGGAAGCGCGATCCGCTCACCGCCGATTGCGTGCTGATGTATGCGCAGCGCGGCTCGGGCAAGCGCAGCAGCTTCTATTCGGACTTCACCTTCGGCGCCTGGACCGAGACCGGCGAGTTGCTCCCGGTCGGCAAGGCCTATTTCGGCTTCACCGACGAGGAGCTGAAATGGCTCGACCGGCATGTGCGCACCCACACCGTCAACCGCTTCGGCCCGGTGCGCGAGACCGACAAGTCGCTGGTCCTTGAAGTCGCGTTCGATTCGATCCACGAATCGAAGCGGCACAAATCGGGGCTGGCGATGCGCTTTCCTCGCATCGCCCGCATCCGCACCGACAAGCCAGCCGCCGAGGCGGATACCATCGCTGGGCTGCGGCGGATGGTGACCTGAGGGACAAATTTCTTGGGGCGCTTGGGGGACACTGGCGAGGCCCGGTCCCGCTTCGTACAAGCGGGCATGGGCATGGGGGACACATCGCCGCAGCCGCGCGACGACAACGCGCTGACCGAGCGCGAGAAGACGACGCTGCGGCTGTTGCTCGCCGGGCATGACGCCAAGTCTATCGCGCGCGAACTCGGGCTCTCCGTCCACACTGTCAACGAACGGCTGCGCGATGCGCGGCGGAAGCTGGGCGCCGCGAGCAGCCGCGAAGCGGCACGCCGGCTCGCCGAAAGCGAGGCGGCAGACCCCCAAAAACTTGGGGACGCGCCGTTGGGGGTGTCGGCGACGGCGGGATCCATGGCTTCTCCCGATCTGCCAGCTGCCTGGCCGCAACGGTTGCACCGGCTCGCCTGGCTCAGTGGAGGAATGCTCATCATGTCACTGTTCATCGCCGCCGTCGCCGCCATCGCGCTGCACGCCCCGTCCGCGCCGGTGGCGCAGCCGCCCGCCGCCGCAGCTGCCGCCGAAAACGCCCCCGCCAGCCTTGGCGCGGCGGAAGCCTGGGTAGCGCTGGTCGACCAGGGGAAGTGGCACGATAGCTGGCAGACCGCGGCCGCCATGTTCCGCGCGCAGGTTTCGGACGCGCGCTGGGCCGAAATGGTCACGCCGGTGCGCCAGCCCCTGGGCGCGGTGGTCACGCGCAAGTTCGAATCGGTCATCAAGACCAAGACGCTGCCCGGGGCGCCGGACGGCGACTATGAAGTGCTCAAGTTCCAGACCAACTTCCAGCAGCGCGCCGATTCGGTCGAGACGATCATGCTGGTGCGCGAATCCGGTGGCTGGCGCGTCGCGGGCTATTTCATCCGCTGAGCGGACGCCCGTACGCGCTCAGGCTAAGATCGCCACATCGGCGAGAAACGGCGCCACCACGCCCAATATCCGGGTGACGGTGGCGTCCTTCTCGCCGACCGGCGCGACATAGTGGATCGCCTCGCGCGCCGCAGCCAGGGAGCCGCCGCGCGCGAGTATCCAGGCGGCGAGATATTGCGAAGCCAGGCAGCCTCCTGCCGTCGCGACATTGCCGTGCGCGACGAAGGGCGCGTCGAGCACCTCGACACCCGCTTCGATCACCCAAGGCTTGGTGGTGAGATCGGTGCAGGCGGGCAGGGCGCCGATCAGCCCGAGCCTGGCGAGCAGCAGCGTGCCCGAACATTGCGCACCGATCAGCTGGCGCGAGGGATCGAGCTCGATCTGCGAAAGCATCTCGGCGTCGGCGGCGATCTCGCGCGTCTTGCTGCCGCTGCCGAGAATCACCGCATCGGCCTCCGCGGCGAAGGACAGCGGCCGCTGGCGGCGAACCGTCACGCCGTTGAGCGAGGTGACTTCCTCGGTCGGGCAGGTGATGTGTGCCGCCCAGCCCTGGCTGCGCATCCGGTTGAGGATCGTCGCCGCTACGAAGCTGTCCAGCTCGTTGAAGCCGTCGAAGGTCAGAACCGCAATCTGCACGCGCGTTTCTCCCGCAGTCATTCCCGCAAACAAAAAGGCCGGGCGTTGCCGCCCGGCCTCTTCGATCCGTCAGTACCCTTGCGGGTTACTGCTGCGGCGAAAGGTTCACCGCCGCGTACTTGCCGCGACGATCGACCTCCAGCTCGAACTCGAGCCGGTCGCCTTCGTTGAGCGTCGGCATGCCGGCGCGCTCGACGGCCGAGATGTGCACGAACGCATCGGGCTGTCCGTCATCGCGCTGGATGAAGCCGAAGCCCTTCATCGCGTTGAAGAACTTGACCGTGCCGGTCGCCTTCTCGCCGGTCAGCTGGCGCTGCGGGCCGCCACGCGGCGCACCGCGATCGCCGCCGAAGCCGCCACCCGGTGCCGCTTCGCGCGGTGCGCGCTCGACGACTTCCATCGGCTCGCCATCGATCTTCAGCGTGGTCGCCGAGATGCGGCCACCGCGATCGACGAGCGTGAAGCCGAGCGGCTGGCCTTCCGCCAGCGCGGTCAGGCCCGCCTGCTCGACGGCCGAGATGTGCACGAACACGTCTTCGCCGCCATCATCGCGAACGATGAAGCCGAAGCCCTTTTGCGCGTTGAAGAACTTCACCACGCCGGTGCCTTCGCCGATCACCTGCGGGGGCATGCCGCCGCCGCCGCCGCCGCGGAAACCACCGCCGCCACCGCCGCCGCCGAAGCCGCCACCGCCGCCGCTGCGGAAACCACCACCGCCGCCGCCACCGAAGCCGCCACCGCCGCCGCCGAAGCCGCCGCGACCACCGCCACCAAAGCCGCCGCGATCTTCGAAGCCGCCGCCGAAGCCGCCGCCGCCGAAGTTATCGTCGCCGAAACCATCGCGCTTGTCCCTGCCGCGCCCACCGCGCTCGCCGCGACGTCCTCTATCGAAACTCATGCCCTGTTCGTCTTCCCGGTTCGCCCTCAAACTACCAATCAAAACCGAGCGCCGGACGAAAAACGCAGGTCTTACGGCACTAACGTAGTGCCACAGTGGATGTCATACCCCAAAAAAATCGGGTGCGCGAACGAAAATCGCGCGCATGGCTGCTTTGCGGCAGGAAAGTGTCTGCCGCGCCACGGTAGGATCACGCACAGCATGCGAAGCGTGCCGTTTTTGCGACCGGCCGGAGGCGCGGGGCTGGTCGAAGGCGGCCGCCCTATCCTTTCGAATCGTGAATTGCAAAACCGTGCAGGCACGGCAAAGCATTGAGGTGCGGCGCCAACCCCGCTACGCGGACGCGATGACCGTCCATTTCCACGAAGAAGATCTGCCGGAAGGCGTGTTCGCACCCGGCGCCTCGATCGCCGTCGACACCGAGACGATGGGCCTGATCACCCCGCGCGATCGGCTATGCCTCGTCCAGCTGTCGGACGGATCGGGTGACGAGCATCTGGTGCGCTTCGGCCCGCTGTCCAACTATGCCGCACCCAACCTGCGCGCGGTGCTGGCCGATCCGGAGCGACTGAAGCTCTACCACTTCGCCCGATTCGATCTGGCGGCGATTCGCTTCTATCTCGGCGTCACGGCGGGGCCGGTCTATTGCACCAAGATCGCCTCGCGGCTGGTACGCACCTACACCGATCGCCACGGACTCAAGGATCTGGCGCGCGAGCTGGTCGGCGCCGATATCTCGAAGCAGCAGCAATCGTCCGACTGGGGCGGCCCGGACCTGTCCGATGCGCAGCGCGACTATGCCGCCTCCGACGTTCGCTTCCTCCACGCGATGAAGGTCGAGCTCGACAAACGACTCGAGCGCGAGGGTCGCATGGAAATGGCGCAGGCCTGTTTCGACTTCCTGCCCTGGCGCGCCGAGCTCGACATCGCCGGCTGGCCCGAGGTGGATATCTTCGCCCATGCGTGATCGTAAGGATCGAGTGGTTGTCTCGGCCGTTTCGGCTCCCCACAAGGGAGCCTATGTCTGAGATCGCCGCCCGATTGACCATACAGAACCGCGCCTGGGCCCATCCCGGGAGCGGTCATGATCGTGCGGTGCGGATCGCGCTGGTGCTGCTGCCGATCCTGATCGGTGCGCTCGCCGCGTTCCTGATCAGCGCGCCCTTGTTCATGGGCGGCGACGTCAGTTTCGTGCTCGACAAGAACAAGGTAGCGATGTCGCCCGAGCGGCTGAAGATCGTCGCCGCCGATTATCGCGGCGAGGATTCCAAGGGCCGCCAGTTCGAGCTGCACGCGGGTTCCGCGGTGCAGAAGAGCTCGGCTGAGCCGGTGGTCCAGCTCAACCAGCTCAACGCGCGGCTGAGCCTGACCGACGGGCCGGCCACGTTGGTGGCGAATCACGGGCGCTACAATCTCAATACCGATCAGATGATGATCGACGGGCCGATCCGCTTCCAGACGAGCGACGGCTATATCCTCAACACCAACGACGCGACGATCGATCTGAAGACGCGCCAGCTGGAAAGCGGCGGGGCGGTGACCGGCAACACGCCCACCGGCACGTTCCGCGCCGATCACCTGCGCGCCGATCTCGACAAAAGGCTGATCTCGCTCGAAGGCAATGCGCACTTGCGGATGACGCCGAAGCCGGCAAGGAGGCCCTGATGACCCGCGCTCTCGCCCCGCTCGCCTTCGGGCTGCCGCTGCTGCTCGCCGCCGTGCCCGCCTTCGCGCAGGCTCGCCGCGATTCGAACGCGCCGATCGATTTCGATGCGCGCAACATCCAGCTCGACGACAAGGCCAACCGCGCGATCCTGAGCGGCGGCGTCGTCATCAAGCAGTCGGACATGACGCTGCGCGCGGCGCGGGTGACCGTGGCGTATAGCGGCAGCGCGCTCAACGGCTCGCCCCAAGCCTCGCGGCTTGATGCGACGGGCGGGGTGACGGTCACCCGTCCGAACCAGACCGCGCGCTCCAGCTATGCGGTGTACGATGTCGATCGGCGGATCATCACGATGATCGGCAACGTCACGCTGCAGCAGGCGGGGTCCAACGTCGCCAATGCGGCAGGCCCGCGGTTGACGATCAACCTCGATACCAGCCGTGCCACCTTCGGCGGCGCACCGGCGGGCCCGACGACGCAGAATTCGGGCGGTCGCGTGACCGGCCGCTTCTCCGTGCCCAATCGCGACGCGTCGAAGCAGTAAGCCGGGGCAATGCCACGGTACGCCGTGCAAAGCCTTCCCTTCGCGCGCGTTATCATGCAGGAACCTTGCCAAGCGGCCGCGCGCTTGGCGGGCATCGTAACAGCATTCCCCTTGTAGGAGCCGTCATGACCGACGTCGCCATCGCCGCCCCCGAAAGCTCCGCCCCGGATCCCGTGCCACTTCCCGATCGCGGGCTCGCGGTCGTTTCGATCGCCAAGTCCTATGACAAGCGCACGGTGCTGACCGACGTCTCGGTGTCGGTCGGCCGCGGCGAGGTGATCGGCCTGCTTGGCCCCAACGGCGCGGGCAAGACGACCTGCTTCTATTCGGTAATGGGCCTGGTGAAGCCCGACAGCGGCCGCATCATGCTCGACGGCGAGGACATCACCCGCCTGCCGATGTATCGTCGCGCGATCCTCGGCCTCGGCTATCTGCCGCAGGAAACCTCGATCTTCCGCGGCCTGAGCGTCGAGAAGAACATCTCCGCCGTACTAGAGCTGGCCGAGCCGGATCGCGATGCACGCCAGGCACGGCTCGACGAATTGCTCGACGAGTTCGGGCTTACCCGGCTGCGCAACTCGGCGGCGATGGCCCTCTCGGGCGGCGAGCGTCGCCGCGCCGAAATCGCCCGCGCGCTGGCGGCCAACCCGACGATCATCCTGCTCGACGAGCCGTTCGCCGGCATCGACCCCATTTCGATCAGCGACATCCGCGATCTGGTGAAGCAGCTCAAGCAGCGCGGCATCGGCGTGCTGATCACCGACCATAACGTCCGTGAGACGCTCGAAATCGTCGATCGCGGCTATATCATCTATGACGGCCGCGTGCTGTTCGCGGGCTCGCCCGACGATCTGGTGCGCGACGAGAATGTCCGCCGCCTCTATCTCGGCGAGAGCTTCTCGCTCTGATGCGATGAGTCTCGCGCCACGCCTCGATCTGCGCCAGTCGCAATCGCTGGTGATGACGCCGCAGCTCCAGCAGGCGATCAAGCTGCTGGCGCTGTCCAACCTCGAGATCGAGACCTTCATCGCCGAGGAAGTCGAGCGCAACCCGCTGCTCGACGCGCAGGGCGGCGATGACGGCGGGCCGCCCGAGCTTGCGGACAGCGGCGACGATTTCGAGCCGCGCGACGGCCCCGCCGATGCCAGCGAACTGATCCTCGGCGGCGGCGAGGCGGCCGGCGAGGCAGCGCTCGACGTCGACCTCGCGACCGAGGCCTTCCACCATGATTCGGCCAGCGACATGATCGGCGGGCTGGACGGCAGCCTGGGCATGAACGGTGCCACCAGCGGCGGATCCGAGGACGGGCCCGATCTCGACAGCCTCGGCACCAGCGATCTCAGCCTCGCCGATCATCTGCTGGCGCAGGCGGGCTCGAGCGTCTCGGGCCCGGACCTGTTCATTGCCCAGCACCTGATCGACCAGATCGACGAGTGCGGCTATCTCACCGTGCCGCTGCGCGAGATCGCCGAGCGGCTGGGCGTGCCGCTCGCGCGGGTGGAGGCGGTGCTGGCGGTGATCCAGACCTTCGATCCCACCGGCGTCGGCGCGCGCGATCTCGCCGAATGCCTCGCGCTCCAGGCCAAGGAAGCGGATCGCTACGATCCGTGCATGGCGCGGCTGATCGACAATCTCGAGCTGGTCGCCCGCGGCGACCTCGGCCGGCTGCGGCGGATCTGCAACGTCGACGACGAGGATCTCGCCGACATGATCCGCGAACTGCGCAATTACGATCCCAAGCCCGGCTGCCGCTATGGCGGCGATCCGGTGCCGGCGGTGACGCCCGACATCTTCGTCGCGCGCCGCGGCAATGGCTGGGCGGTGGAGATTAATGCGGCGACGCTGCCGCGGCTGCTGGTCAACCGCGCCTATTATGCCGAGGTTTCGGGGGGCAAGCAGGACAAGGCGAGCAAGGCCTGGTTGACCGACATGCTCGCCAGCGCCAACTGGCTGGTCAAGGCGCTCGACCAGCGCCAGCGCACCATCATCAAGGTGGCGAGCGAGATCGTGAAGCAGCAGGAAGGCTTCTTCCTGAAAGGCGTGGCGCATCTCCGCCCGCTGACGCTGCGCCAGGTGGCCGACGCGATCGAGATGCACGAATCGACCGTCAGCCGCGTTACCAGCAACAAATATCTCAGCTGCGCGCGCGGTCTCTTCGAACTGAAATATTTCTTCACTAGCGCGATCCAGTCGGCGGATGGCGGCGAGGCGGTGTCGGCCGAGGCGGTGAAGAGCGCGATCAAGACGCTGATCGCAGCCGAGGACCCGAAGAAAATTCTTTCGGACGACACGCTCGTGGAAATGCTCAATGCGAAGGGCTTCGATATCGCCCGCCGCACGGTCGCGAAATATCGCGAGGCGATGGGCATTGGCAGCTCGGTGCAACGCCGGCGCCAGAAGGCACTCGAAGGAGCGGGTTGATGATGCGGGTTTGGGGTTTGGTGGCGGCGTTTGCCGCGATGCTGGCGTGCGGGCCGGCGATGGCACAGGGCGCGCCCGCGCTGACGGTGATGAGCCTCAACATCCGCATGCCCAGCGACGGCGACGGCGCGAACCTGTGGGAGAAGCGCCGCGACCTCACCTTAGCGACGATCCGCGCGGCGGACCCGGACCTGATCGGTACGCAGGAGCTGTTCCAGCGCCAGGGCGACGATGTGGTGAAGGCGCTGCCCCAGTATAGCTGGTTCGGCACCGACCGCTATGGTGGCCATGCCAACGAGCATATGGGCATCTTCTACCGGCGCGACCGGCTCCGAATCGTCGAGCAGGGCCAGTTCTGGCTTTCCGAGACGCCCGACAAGCCGGGCAGCATGAGCTGGGGGACCGACCTGCCGCGCATGGTCAACTGGGCCACCTTCCAGACCAAGGACGGCCGCAAGTTCCGCTTCTACGACACCCATTTCCCGCACCGCGACCAGGACGAAGGCGCGCGGGAGCAGGCGGCCAAGCTGCTGGCGGCGCGGATCGCCGCGGGGCCCAAGGACCTCCCGGTGATCCTGACCGGCGACTTCAACACGGTGGACAGCTCGGGCGCGCACCGGGTGCTGACCGCGACGCTCGCGGATGCCTGGCTCGCGCGTCCGGACCGGCAGGGCCCGGGCTTCACCTTCCACGGCTTCACCGGCAAGGGCGAGAACCGCATCGACTGGATCCTGACGCGCGGCTTCACGGTCGAGCGGATCGCGACGATCGATACGCACCGCGGCGAGGTCTACCCGAGCGACCATTATCCGGTCGTCGCGCGGGTTCGCTTCGAGCGCTGATCGGGCTCAGCCGCCGGGGCGCAGGCCGCCTTCCATCAGCATCATCGTGATGCTGCCCATGTCGGTGTACTGGAGCACGCCCGCCAGCGTGCCGACGACATTGGGGTCCTGCGCGAGATCCATCAGCGCGACGCGGCCTAGCGCGGTGAAGCTGTTCTGCAGCGCCCCGGGATCGCGCTTCATCCGGTCCATCGCCTCCGCGCGGCAGTCGCGGGTGACGAGGCGGGTAATCAGCTGACCCGCCTGCTGGCTGGCCTGGACGCGGCGGCCCTCGTCCACCTTTACCATGTCGCGCACCGCGGCGCTCTGCGCGACGGCGGCGAACACCCAGCGGATCAGCACGTCGCGATCGGCGCGGCTGGTGCGCGCGCGGAGGCACTCGCCGAACGGGTCGCGCGCCTGGGCGTGCGCGGCGGCGGGGGCTAGGAACGAGGCGAAGGCCGCAGCGGCGGCGAGGAGGGGGCGAATCGTCATCGGGCTCCAGTAGGAAAGCGCCGCGGCAAGATCACGGCAGAAGTGGAAGGCTATCGCGACCCACCCGCCGTCATCCCGGCGAAAGCCGGGATCCATTGGGGCTACCGGATCGGCTTCTGCTGTGAGCGAGAGGCGACTGGATCCCGGCTTTCGCCGGGATGACGGAGGAGGCAGCGGGCGGCTTCCCGCCACCCCCAGGTTACAGCGCGATCAGCACTTCGTTCCGACGCAGCGGGCCGGGGATGAACGGCGAGTTGTAGAAGGCATATTCCACCGCGCCGCCGTCGATGCCCTTGGCCGCCAGCCAGCTGCGCAGCTCGGCCTCGCGCTTCGCCAGCGCCGCGTCGTCGGGCGAACCCGAGAAGCGCAGCACCGCCACGCGCCGGGCGGGCCGGGTGGCCAGATCGACATTGTCCGAGGGCTTGGGCAGCGTCGCCAGCGTGAACTTGGACGGCATCACGAACTGTGTCCGCCAGCTACCGTCCTGCTTGCTGCTCAGCACCGGGGCGGTCATCGAAATCTTCTCGCCGCCGCTGCCGCCATTGTCGCCGCGGCGCTTGGCGAAGATATAGTCGGCCAACCGCGAGAAGCCGGCATTGAGCGCCGCCTCGCGTGTGCCGATCGCGCGCGTTTCCGCCACCACCAGCTCGGGATAGTCGCGGATCTCGAAGCCGCCGTCCTTTTCGACCAGCGTGAAGGGCGGCTGCTCGCTCGCCTTCTCGAACGCATAATACGCCGCCGCGCCCGCGACCACCGCGCCCCCCAGCAGGCCGCCAACCCAGGCCCAGGTCTTGCCCTTTGCCATCACCAAATCTCCCTCAATCGTCTTCGTCCTCGAACCCGGAAAGATCGAGCGCACGCGCGCGGATTTGCCGGAGCCTGCACCAATGTACCAGCGCATCCTCGCGGCCATGTGTCACCCACACTTCGCGCGGGGCCAGTTCCTCGATGGTGCGGGTCAGTTCGTCCCAATCGGCATGGTCGGAGAGGATCAGCGGCAGCTCGACATTGCGCTGCCGCGCGCGCTGGCGCACCCGCATCCAGCCGCTTGCCATCGCCGTGATCGGATCGGGCAGCCGCCGCGACCAGCGATCGTTGAGCGCGCCGGGCGGGCAGAGGATGATCCGCCCCTCCAGTTCCTTCTTTGGCAGACCCGTGGCTGGGCGGAGTTCACCCAGCGCCACGCCATGTTCGGCATAGAGGTCGCACAGCGCCTGCAGGGCGCCGTGAATATAGATCGGATCGTCGAAGCCCATGCCGCGTAGCTCGGCGATCACCCGCTGCGCCTTGCCCAGCGCATAGGCGCCGACCAGCACGCAGCGCTCGGGCTCGGTGCGCAGCGCGGACAGCAGCTTGTCGATCTCGTCGGTGGTCTCGGGGTGGCGGAACACCGGCAGGCCGAACGTCGCCTCGGTGATGAACACGTCGCACTTCACCGGCTGGAACGGCGTGCAGGTCGGGTCCGGCCGGCGCTTGTAGTCGCCCGAGACGACGATCCGCTCGCCGGCATGATCCAGCACCACCTGCGCTGAGCCCAGCACATGCCCGGCAGGCACGAACCCCACCTCGATCGGGCCGAGCGTGACGCTCTCGCCATAGTCGACGGGCCGCCCGTTCTGCGGCCCGTAGCGCGCCGCCATGATCGCCAGCGTGCCCGGCGTCGCCCATACCTCGCCATGCCCGCCGCGGGCGTGATCGGCATGGCCATGGGTGATGATCGCCCGTGCGACCGGCTTGGACGGGTCGATCCACGCATCCGCCGCCGGAAGGTAGATCCCGCTAGGATCGGGGGTGAGCCAGCTGCCGAGCGCCATGCCCGCCGATATGGGATCGCCGCCCTCGATTGCGAGGCGGGAGGGCCGCCCATTTTGCTTTCGTTTGCCCCCTTGAATCCCTATATCCTCGGCATGGCAGACACTCCCAAGACGAACGATCCCAACGCGAACGAATATGGCGCGGACTCGATCAAGGTCCTCAAGGGCCTGGATGCGGTCCGCAAGCGCCCCGGCATGTATATCGGCGACACCGACGACGGCTCGGGCCTCCACCACATGGTGTTCGAGGTTTCCGACAACGCGATCGACGAGGCGCTGGCCGGGCATTGCGACCTGATCCTGATCACGCTCAATCCGGACGGATCGGTCTCGGTCGAGGATAACGGCCGCGGCATCCCGACCGGCATCCACTCCGAAGAGGGCGTGTCCGCCGCCGAAGTGATCATGACCCAGCTCCATGCGGGGGGCAAGTTCGAGAACACCTCGGACAGCAACGCCTACAAGGTCTCGGGCGGTCTGCACGGCGTGGGCGTGTCGGTGGTGAACGCGCTCAGCGAGTGGCTCGATCTCAACATCTGGCGCGATGGCGAGGAGCATTACATGCGCTTCCGCCACGGCGACGCCGAGGCGCCCTTGAAGGTGATCGGCCCGGCGAACGGCAAGAAGGGCACGCGCGTGACCTTCCTCGCCAGCCCGGACACGTTCAAGATCACCGAGTACGACTTCGAGAAGCTCGAGCATCGCTACCGCGAACTCGCCTTCCTCAATTCGGGCGTGCGCCTGAAGCTGCGCGACGCGCGGCACGAGGAAGTGAAGGAAATCGACCTGTTCTACGAAGGCGGCATCGCGGCCTTCGTCCAGTATCTCGATCGCAACAAGGTCGCGCTGATGCCCGAGCCGGTGGCGATCAGCGGCACCCGCGACGACGTGACGATCGACGTCGCGCTGGAGTGGAACGACAGCTATTACGAAAACGTCCTCTGCTTCACCAACAACATCCCGCAGCGCGACGGCGGCACCCACCTCGCGGCGTTCCGCGCGGCGCTGACCCGCACGCTCAACAACTATGCCGACAAGTCGGGGATGCTGAAGAAGGAGAAGGTCAGCCTTACCGGCGACGACATGCGCGAGGGGCTGACCGCGATCGTCTCGGTCAAGCTGCCGGACCCCAAGTTCAGCAGCCAGACCAAGGACAAGCTGGTCTCCTCCGAAGTCCGCCAGCCGCTCGAAAGCCTGATGGCCGACAAGCTGGCCGAGTGGTTGGAAGAGAATCCCGCCGTCGCGAAGCAGATCATCCAGAAGGTGATCGACGCCGCCGCCGCGCGCGAGGCCGCCAAGCGCGCGCGCGAGCTCACCCGCCGCAAGGGCGTGATGGACATCGCCAGCCTGCCGGGCAAGCTCGCCGACTGCCAGGAGCGCGATCCCGCCAAGTCCGAACTGTTCTTCGTCGAGGGTGACTCGGCCGGCGGATCGGCCAAGCAGGGCCGCGACCGGCATTTCCAGGCGATCCTGCCGCTGCGCGGCAAGATCCTCAACGTCGAGCGCGCGCGGTTCGACCGGATGCTCGCCAGCCGCGAAATCGGCACGATCATCACCGCGCTGGGCACCGGCATCCGCGACGATTTCAACATCGAGAAGCTGCGCTACCACAAGATCGTCATCATGACCGACGCCGACGTGGACGGCGCGCACATCCGCACGCTGCTGCTGACCTTCTTCTACCGGCAGATGCCCGAGATCATCACCAACGGGCACCTCTATATCGCCCAGCCGCCGCTCTATAAGGCGACCAAGGGCCGTTCCGAGGTGTATCTGAAGGACGATGCCGCGCTCGACCAGTATCTGGTCGATGCCGGCGTGGGCGGCACGGTGCTCGACACCAATGGCAGCCAGCGTTCCGGCGAGGACCTGCGTACGCTGGTCGAGCATGCCCGCCGCATGCGCACGCTGATGCGCTACGTGCCGCGCCGCTACGATCCGATGATCATCGAATCCCTGGCGCTGGGCGGCGCGCTCGATCCCTCGGTCAGCCGAGAGCGCCATGCCGAGGAGCTGAAGACGGTCGTCCACCGGCTCGACGCCGCCGACACCGAAGCCCGGTGGAGCGCGCGCATCACCGAGGATGGCGGCTATCATTTCGAGCGGCTGTGGCGTGGGGTGACCGATCACCACATCGTCGAGGCTAACTTCCTCGTCTCCGCCGAGGCGCGCAAGCTGCACACGCTGGCGAGCGAGCAGGCGCCGGCCTATCTCACCCCGTCCAAGCTCGTCTCGAACAAGGGCCTCGCGACCGAGGTGGATGCGCCGGTGCCCGAGGACGAGGCGCCCGTCGCGGTCGGCAAGGGCGAGAGCCTGGTGTCTCGCCCGTCGCAGCTGCTCGACGCGATCCTCGCCTTCGGGCGCAAGGGCCTCGCCATCCAGCGCTACAAGGGTCTGGGCGAGATGAATGCGGAGCAGCTGTGGGAAACCACGCTCGATCCGCAGAACCGCTCGATGCTGCAGGTGGCGATCGACCAGGCCGACGTGGCCGACGCGATCTTCACCCAGCTGATGGGCGACGTGGTCGAGCCGCGCCGCGACTTCATCCAGGAGAATGCGCTCAGCGTGGCGAATCTCGACGTCTGATCGGGAGCGCGGCGGCGCAGCCTTATCCTCCCCCGGTGGGGGATCGGTCTTTTCCTCTCCCGCCTGCGGGAGAGGGAGGGAGCCGCCGACAGGCGGCGGAAGGGTGAGGGTGTGTGGGGCGAATGCGGCCCTGTCCTTCGCCCGACTCACCCTCACCCCGACCCTCTCCCGCGAGCGGGAGAGGGAGACTGAGGTCGCCTTAACCGACAAGCCGCTCCGCGAGCGCCGCGATGCCTTCGCCTTCGAAGCGATTTACTGCCGCGCCGTCGATGTGCACCGGATGGTCGAGCAGCAGCACGGCATGCGCGCGGTGGTCGGGGTCGAGGTCGCGCCATGCGCGCACCGCGTCGCCCAGGTTTGTGACCTCGGCGATGTCGCCGCCGCCGCGCACGACATTCTCCAGCGCCGCGCTCATCGTCCAGTCGATCGGCGGGTTCTTGGCGTCGTCGCCCCAGCGTGCTTCGGTCATGCCCGTGCCCCCTGGTCGAGGTCGTTTTCGCTGATCACGATGATCGGCCGGTCCGGGCCCTTGGCGAGCGCGGCGAGGGCGGCTTGCAGGATCGGTGCGCGGTAGCGGCGGAAGCTGTCCTCGGCGTCGCCGTCGGGCTGGTTGCCGCTCAGCGCCTCGAGGACGCTGTACTGCACCGCGAACTGATACGCGTCGCCATCGACCTCGCCATCGAACTCGAGCTGGCGATCGTCGAGATTGTCGAAGAGGGTGGTGTCGTCGATTTCCAGCTGTTGTGCGGGCATTGCGTTCACTCCATCGCCGGCGTTGGCCGGCTCTGGCATCGAAACTGCACGAGCTCGGTCGGGGTTCCGAGCGCGGGTCGATCCGCCCTCGCGCCGGCGACCCGCAAAAAGCTGATCCAAAGCGCTGCCACGCGCGTATAGGAAGCCAAACCCTTCTACCCCAGGAGTTGCCATGCCTACCGTACTCATCACCGGCGCCACCGCCGGGATCGGCGAAGCTTCGGTCCGTGCCTTTGCCGATGCCGGCTGGCATGTCGTGGCGACCGGCCGCCGCGCCGATCGGCTGGAAAAGCTCGCCGGCGAGCGCGTCCACACGCTCGCCTTCGACATCCGCGACGAAGCGGCACGCGACGCGGCGCTCGACAGCCTGCCCGCGCCCTTCTCGGACATCGACCTGCTGATCAACAATGCCGGCCTCGCCCTCGGTCTGGAGCCCGCGCAGAAGGCGTCGCTCGATAACTGGCGCACGATGATCGACACCAATGTCACCGCGCTGGTCTCGATCACCCACAAGCTGATGCCGGGGCTGGTCGCGCGCAAGGGCGGGATCATCAACTTGTCCTCGGTGGCGGCGACCTATCCCTATCCGGGCGGGAACGTCTACGGCGCGACCAAGGCGTTCGTCCGCCAGTTCACGCTCAACCTGCGCGCCGACCTGATCGGCACCGGGGTGCGCGTCACCTCGATCGAGCCGGGCATGGTCGAGACCGAGTTCACGCTGGTCCGCACCGGCAGCCAGGAAGCGTCGGACAAGGTCTATGCCGGCGTCAATCCGATGACCGCCGAGGACATTGCCGAGACGATGCTGTGGGTGGCGACGCTGCCGCCGCACTTCGCGGTCAACACGCTGGAGCTGATGCCGGTCAACCAGGCGAACGGCCCGTTCGCGGTCCAGCGCGAAGGCTGAGCGGAGCGCGCGGGGCCCCAGCAGCGTTGCACCGGTCATGAGCCTCACTCCCAGACTCCGCAGCGACCCTCCGCCCGCTGGCCTGCGCCGGATGCGGATGGTCGCGACCGGGCTGCTGCTGGCGATGGCGGCGCTGTTCCTCGCCGCGCGCCATTTCCAGGGGCTGCACCCCGCACTGCCCTTCGTCCGCGCCTTTGCCGAGGCGGCGATGGTCGGCGGGCTGGCCGACTGGTTCGCGGTGACCGCGCTGTTCCGCCATCCGCTGCACCTGCCGATCCCGCACACCGCGATCATCCCGCGCAACAAGGACCGCATCGCCGACACGCTCGGCCAGTTCCTCCGCGCCAATTTCCTGATCCCGCGCGTGGTGGCGCGGCGGATGCAGCGGCTGGATGTGGCGGGCGCGGCGGGGCGGTGGCTGGCGGCGCCGTCGCACGGCACCGGGCGGATCGGGGCGGGGGCGTCGCGGCTGGCGGCGAACATCCTCGAATCGCTCGACCAGGAGCGGCTGGGCGGCATGGTGAAGGGCGCGATCGCCTCGCGGCTGCGGGCGATCACGGTCGCGCCGCTGTTCGGCCAGGCGCTGGCGGCGGCGATCGCCAATGGGCGCCACCTGCCGCTGCTGGACTCGATGATCCGGGGGGCGGCGCGCATCCTGGAGGCGAACGAGCATCTCATCCGCGAGATGGTCCATGCCCGCGCCGGATCGGTGATGCGCTGGACCGGGCTCGACGAGACGCTGGCGAACAAGATCATCGAAGGCTTGAAGAAGCTGATCGACGAGATGGCGGAGAACCCGGACCATCCCGTTCGCGCCAAGATCGAGGAGGGGCTGGAGAGCCTCGCCGACCGGCTCCAGCACGATCCCGAGCTCCAGGCGAAGGTCGAGAGCTTCAAGCTCGAGATGCTGGAGAATGAAGGCTTCCAGCGCTGGGTGGAAGGGCTGTGGGAGCAGAGCCGCGGCGCGATGCTGCGCTTGGCGCGCGATCCCGAGCGTGCGCTGGGCGGCCGGATGGGCGAGGCGCTGCGCCAGTTCGGCGGCACGCTGCAATCGGACCGGAAGCTGGCGCGCACGATCAACCGCTTCGTGCGGCGCGCGGCGGTGGGCGCGGCGTCGGATTATGGCGACGGCATCGTCCGGCTGGTGTCGGATACGATCCGCGGCTGGGATGCGCAGACCGTCACCTCGCGGCTGGAAAATGCCGTGGGGCGCGACCTGCAATATATCCGGATCAACGGGACGGTGGTCGGCGGACTGGTCGGCGTGGCGATCCACGCGGTGGATGTGATGCTCCGTTAAGCCCCTCCCCTTCAGGGGAGGGGTTTGGGGTGGGGCTGTGTCTCACCGAGACCAAGGCTCGTTCTGGAATCCCTCCACCCCAACCCCTCCTCCAAGGAGGAGGGGCTAAAGGTCGGTTACGACGGATGCGCCTCGGCCTCGGCGTCGTCCCCCGCGTCGCTGGGCAATCGCTCCGCCTCGACAAACGGGTCTTCCTCCCCCGTCATCGGGATGCCGTCCGGATCGTCCCCGGCCAGCGCATCCACCCGCCCGTCGCGGGGCGGGGCGCCCTGCGCGTCGACTTCATGGGCATGGCGTTCGGTCTCGGTACGGTCGCGCGTCGGATTGGTCGTCATCGCAATTCCTCTCTCAGCGTCGAGGCGACGAATATAGCCTAGCTTGGTTCCGTCCGCGACGCGCGCCGTCCGAGCAGCGCGGCGCCGCCGAGCGCCAGCAGCGTGCCGCCCGCGAGCAGCAGCGGCAGCCGGCGGGTCACCGGCTTGCGGAAGCCGCCGTCCACCCGCGGCCGATCGCCCGGCGACTGGAAGAGGTTGCCCGGCGTCACCGCCGCCGGCCGCGCCTGCGCGAAATAGCCCTCGAACCAGCGGTCGACGATGTTGAGGCTCAGCGTCGGCGCCAGCGCGTGGCCGATCCGCGCCGCCCAGTTCTGCGCGCCGACCAGCGTCGTCGCGCGGGGATGGTCGGCGAGGCGCACCACCGCCGTTGCGACGCGCTGGGGGTCGAGCAGCGGCGTCGGCGGATGGATCGCCTTGCCGGTGTAGTTCGCGGCATGGTCGAGCGCGGGCGTGTCGACCAGCGCCGGATAGACATCGCAGATATGGATGTGCGGATGCGCGGCCATCTCGGCGCGCAGCGCTTCGGACAGGCCCTTCAGCCCGAACTTGCTCGCCGAATAGGCGGCGGCCAGCGGCGCGGCGGCGAAGCCGACCATCGAGATCATGTTGACGAACACGCCGTGTCCCTGCTGCAGGAAGATCGGCAGCACGGCATGCGCTTCGTAGAGATGGCCGAGCAGGTTCGATCGCAGTATCTGCTCGTGCGCCGCCACCGGCACGTCCTCGAACCGCCCGACCGCGCCGACGCCGACATTGGCGAACCACAGGTCGATCGTGCCGCCGAACACTTGCGCGGCCTCGGCCAGCGCTACCACCGCGGCGTTGTCGCCGATATCGGTGGGCACCACCTGCACGGCTGCGCCTTTGGCGCGCAGCGCGATGGCGAGCGCTTCCAACGGCTCGGCGTCGCGTGCGGCGAGCACCAGCCGCCAGCCGCGCTCGGCGAACAGCTCGGCGGTGGCATGGCCGATGCCGCTGGAGGCGCCGGTGAGGACGGCGGTACGCTGCGAGGTCGTCGTCGTCATCATGGGTGGTCTCCAGGCGGGCGGCGCGGACGGCGCTGCCCTCACGGACCAACCGGGTGGCGGGGCAGGGGTTGCAAGCGTGTCGAAACAAAGCCTTGCTGCGCGAGTCGGGATGCTTCCCGAGACGCGCCGCGTTCGGCTATGCAGGCGGCATGCGGATCGATGCCCATCACCATCTATGGCACTATACCCCCGACGCGTTCGGCTGGATCGAGCCCGGCAGCGCCATCGCGCGCGACTTCGATCCCGACGATCTCGCCCGCGAAATGCAGACCTCCGGTATCGATCGCGCGATCGCGGTGCAGGCCCGCCAGAGCGAGGCCGAAACCGCCTTCCTCCTCGACTGCGCGGCGCGCCAGCCGCGGATCGCAGGCGTGGTCGGTTGGATCGACCTGCGCGCGCCCGACATCGCCGACCGGATCGCCGCGCGTCCGGCGGGGCCGATCCTCGGCTATCGTCATGTCGTCCAGGACGAGCCCGATCCCGATTTCCTGCTGGGCGATGCCTTCATCGCCGGCGTGCGCGCGGTGCTCGCCGCCGGGCTCAGCTACGACGTGCTGGTCAACGCGGCGCAACTCGGCACCGTACCCGCCTTCCTCGATCGCGTCGGCGAGGGCCGGCTGATCCTCGACCATGCCGCCAAGCCCGACATCGCCGCGGGCGCCTGGCAACCCTGGGCCGACCAGATCGCCGCCGCCGCGCGCTACCCGAACCTGTTCTGCAAGGTCTCCGGCCTGATCACCGAGGCCGCGCGCGACTGGCAGCCCGGCGATTTCGAGCGCTATCTCGATCATGTCTTCGCCTGCTTCGGCGCGGATCGCATCCTGTGGGGATCGGACTGGCCGGTATGCGAGCTCGCCGGTCGCTATGCCGACACACATGATCTCGTCGCCGGCTATGTCGCCCGCCACTGCAGGGAGGCGGAAGCTTCGGTATTCGGCGTCAACGCGGCCCGCGCCCACGCACTCGCGGCGGGTGAATAAGAAAACCGACTTGCATATATGCGAACGTCCATGGCAGGGCTCCTTCAGGAGACCCATGCCATGCGTACCATCCTCTGCAACGCGCCGTTCGAACTGACCCAGATCCAGCGCGAGGCCCCAGAGCCCGGCCCCGGCGAGGTGCTGATCCGCATCCACCGCGTCGGCCTGTGCGGCACCGACTATCACATCTTCGCCGGTCGCCACCCGTTCCTCCAATATCCGCGGGTGATGGGGCATGAGCTCGGCGGCGAAGTGGTCGCACTGGGTGACGGCACTGCGCTCGCGCTCGGGCAGACGGTGGCGATCAATCCCTACCTCGCCTGCGGCCACTGCGTTGCCTGCCGCAAGGGCAAGCCCAATGCCTGCGTCAACATCCGCGTGCTCGGCGTGCACAGCGACGGCGGCATGGCCGATATGCTGGTGGTACCCGCAAGCGCGGTGATCGACGCCACGGGGCTGAGCGTCGACCAGGCGGCGATGATCGAGTTCCTTGCGATCGGCGCGCACGCCGTGTCGCGCGTGCCCAAAGACGGCGAGGGGCGGATGCTGGTAGTCGGCGCCGGCCCGATCGGCATCGCCAGCGCGCTGTTCGCGCGGCTCGACGGGTTCGACGTGACCCTGGTCGATCAGCGCGCCCAGCGGCTCGCCTTCGCCCGCGAGCAGCTCGGCCTTGACGGCGAAGTCGCTGACGAAGCCCTGGGCGAGCGCCTGTCCGCCCGCACCAACGGTGAAGGCTTCGACGTGGTGATCGACGCGACCGGCTCGCTCCCCGCGATGCGCCGCAGCCTCGATTTCGTCGGCCATGGCGGCGCGCTGCTGCTGGTCGGCGTCGCACCCGGCGATCTCAGCTTCGCCGACCCCGAATTCCACAAGCGCGAGGCGGTGCTGATCGCCAGCCGCAACGCGCTTGCGACGGATTTCCAGCGGGTGATCGCCGCGATCCGCTCGGGCGACGTGCCCACCGACAAGCTCCACACCCACAGCGTCGATGCCGACGACCTGCCCCAGCGCCTGCCCGCGCTGATCGAGGAGGCCGATCATGTGCTGAAGGCGATCGTCGCCTTCTGACGCGCTGCTCGCCGGTCAGGGCTGATCGGCGAGCGCGAAGATCTGCGCGGTCGGCACCCATTTCACGCCGGGCTCTGCAAAGGCGAGCCGGCGCTGGAAGCCGTCCATCAGCGTCTCCCAGGCCTGCACGTCGGGATCGGCGGCGTCGCGGGCGCGCTTCGCCTCGGGATCGAAGTCCGGGCCGGTTTCCATCACCATCACCAGCCGGTCGCCCGCCTGCCAGATCTCCATCGCCTCGATGCCGGCGTCGCGGATCGACCGGGTGACCGCGGCGGGCGGCCCGCCCGGGCGATGCCAGTGGCGATAGGCGGCGATCGCGTCCGGATCATCGTTCAAATCGAGCAGCAGGACGTGGCGCATCGAAAACCCTCTCCTTGGTGACGGCCTGCATAGCTGCGCCCTGCGCCGGCACAAGCCGCCACCGCATCGCGGCTTTTCCGATCCGCCCGCATCGCGTACGTCCTGCCGAATTCGGGGGGCAGGGAGAGCAGCGTGGCGAAGGCGGGCAAGCCGGTGCAGGGGGCGACGATCATCGACGTGGCGGCGAAGGCGGGCGTCTCCGCCATGACCGTCTCGCGCGTGATCAACGGCCGCAGCGGGGTGAGCGCCGCGACGCGCGAGGCGGTGGAGCAGGCGATCGCCGAGCTCAGCTATGTCCCCAATGTCGCCGCGCGCAGCCTGGTCACCTCGGCGGAGCTGCGCATCGGCGTGGTCTATTCCAACCCCAGCGCGGCCTTCATGAGCGAACTGCTCACCGGCGTGTTCGAGGAAGCTTCGACCTGGGGGGCGCGGCTGGTGTTGCTCAAGGGCGAGGGCGGGCGCCCGCCCGCCGAGGCGGAGCTGGCGCGCTTTGCCGCTTCCGGCCTGTCCGGCATCCTGCTCGCCCCGCCGCTCGGCGAGGCGCCGGTGGTGCTGCGGACGCTGAAGAATGCCGGCGTGCCGATCGCGGCGATCGGCGCCTATCACGTGCCCGGCGCCACCTGCGTCCGGATCGACGATCGCCGCGCCGCCTATGAGATGACCCGCCATCTGCTCGATCTCGGCCACCGCCGGCTCGGCTTCGTCGTCGGCAATCCCGACCAGGCGGCGAGCGCCGAGCGCCGCGCCGGGGTGGAGGATGCGATGCGCGATTTCCCCGATGCGGGCGTGCAGCTGGTGCAGGGCGATTTCAGCTATGCCTCGGGCCTGGCGGCGGGCGAGGAACTGCTCGACGGGCCCGCGCCGCCCACCGCGGTGTTCGCCAGCAACGACGACATGGCGGCGGCGATCGTCTCGGTCGCGCACCGCCGCCAGCTCGACGTGCCGCGTCAGCTCACCGTCGTCGGGTTCGACGATACCACTGCGGCGGTGACCTTGTGGCCGCCGCTCACCACCATTCACCAGCCGGTCCGCCGCCTCGCTGCCGAGGCGCTGGCGCTGGTGGCGGACGAGGCGCGCGGCGCCTCGGCCAAGACGCGGACCCGCCGCGATCGGGTGCTGGAGCATGAAATCGTCAAGCGCAGCTCCACCGCCGCGCCGCCGGAGGCTTGATCGCTAGGCGCTCGCGCCGTCGGGACAGGTAAGCCGCACGCGCAGGCCGCCGAGCGGGCTTTCTTCGAGCGCCATCGTGCCACCGTATAGCGCCACCAGATCGCGGACGATCGCGAGGCCGAACCCGTCGCCGGCAGGGCCCTCGTCGAGCCGCACGCCGGGCTGCAGCACCTGTTCACGGCGTTCGGGGGGGATCCCGGGGCCGTCGTCGTCGAACGTGAGTACGGCGCCGCCGGCCGCTGTCGCGGTGAGGATCACCGTGCTGCGGGCATGCCGCGCGGCATTGTCGAGCAGATTGCCGAGGACCTCCGCCAGGTCGTGCGCGTCGATCGCGATCCGCGCGTCTGCAGCGATTTCCAGCCGTATCGCCGTGGCGGGGTAGAGCGTGCCCAACACGCCCGCCACATCGCTCGCGACCGGCGCGATGGCGGTGCTCGCCCGCCGGTTGACCGCGGCGGCGCGGGCGCGGGCGAGGGTATGGCGGATCACGCCCTCGATCCGGCGGACCTGCGCGGCTTCGGCGGTGTCGGGCGCAACCGTGAGCGCCAGCGTCGCGACAGGGGTCTTCAGCGCATGGGCGAGGTTGGCCGCCGATTGGCGGGCAGCCGCCAGCGTGGCGGTATTGGCGGCGGCCAGCGCGTTGAGCTCGGCGGCGAGCGGCTGCAGCTCGGCCGGCTGCGCCTCGTCGACCGCCGTGCGCTCGCCGCGCCGGATCGCGCCGATCTGGGCGACCAGCGCCGCCAGCGGCCGTAGGGCGAAGCGCAGCTGCACCCATGCCGCGAGGGCGAAGATCAGCGCCAGCGCCACGATCACGCTGGCGAGCGGGACCAGCGCATCGCGAACCGGCCGACCGATCACGCGGCCGGGGGCCGCCGCAGTCAGCGTCACCGGGCCGGCGTTGCTCTCCACCACCAGCCGGCGTGCATGGATGCGGCCCTTGGCATCCTCGCCGTCGAGCGGTGCGGGGGGGAGCGCCGCGGGCGCGGCCTCGGCAGGGCCGGGGAAGGGCGTTCGCAGCGCCGGGAAATCGGCGCTGCCCAAAGTCTCGCGCGGGCCCTCGATCCGCCAGCGCCACCCCGGCCCGGCGGCGAGGGCGCCCTGGCGCGCCGCCAGCCGATCGCGATCGACGCTTCCGTCGCTTCGTACCGTGCTCGCCAGCACCGCCAGCTGCGCGTCGAGCCTTTGATCGACCCCGCCGGTCACCACCCGGTCGAGCACGCCGGCCATGGTCCAGCCGGCGAGCCCCAGCGCCACCAGCGTGACCAGCGCCGACAGCAGCATCATCCGGGTGCGCAGCGACCAGCCCGTCATGCCGGTTGCCCGCCGCAGGTCAGCCGATAGCCGCGACCGCGCACCGTCTCGATCCGCTCGGCGCCGATCTTGCGGCGCAGGCGGCCGATGATCACCTCGAGGCTGTTCGAATCGACATCGGCATCGCCTTCGTAGACGCGCTCGAGCAGCTCAAGCCGTTCGATCACCACCTCGCGCCGCAGGATCAGCTGCGACAGCACCCGCCACTCGAACGCGGTGAGCTTGAGCGGCAGCCCGTCCAGCTCGAACTGGCCGGTCTGGCTCTCGAAGGCGAGCGGGCCGCATGCGATCCGCGTCTGGGCATGGCCGGCAGCGCGGCGGACCAGCGCGCGCAGCCGCATCATCAGCTCCTCGACGCGGAACGGCTTGGTCAGATAATCGTCGGCACCCGCCTTGAACGCCGTCACCTTGTCCGCCCAGGCCTCGCGTGCGGTGAGCACCAGCACCGGCAGCGCGCGCCCGTTCGCCCGCCACGCGGCGAGGATCTCGGCGCCGGTCCTGCCGGGCAGCCCCAGGTCGAGCACCGCCGCGTCATAGGCTTCGGTCTCGCCGAGATGCTGCGCGTCGATGCCGTCGGCGGCGAGGTCGACCGCGCAATGCTCCGCGCGCAGCGCCCGCGCGATGGCGGGGCCGAGATCGGGGTCGTCTTCTACCAGCAGGATCCGCATCCGTGTCGCCTAGCTCCCCGGCTTAAACCGAAACTGAACCGCAAGGTTCAGCGGGGGTCGGGGTCGACTCGCTAGACCGGTGCCATCGAACACCCAAGAGGAGTTGATGGAATGACCGATTGGAAGAACACGCTGCCGCGCAATCGCCTGGCGGTGGCGGCAGCCGCGCTGCTGGCACTGGGTGCCGCGGGCGGCGCAGGCGCGGTGCAGCTCACCCGCCCGACCGTGGAAATGGCGCCGACGGTGCCAACCGCGGTCGCAAGGCTCGCACAGACCAGCGGCATCGTGACCGTGAAGGGCCGTGTCGCCGAAACCTATGGCGATCGCTTCGTGCTGCAGGATGGTTCTGGGCGGACGCTGGTCGATGCGGGCCGGGGTGCTGCCGACGTCCGGTCCGGCACCGCCTTGACGGTGCAGGGGCGTTACCTCGACGGCCAGCTGCACGCCTCCTACCTCGTCGACGGGCAGGGCAATGTTCAGGCCGTGGGCGCCCCTCCGCCCCCGCCGGGTGGTCCTCATGGCCCCCCGCCGCCCCCGCCCCCGGGTGGGCCGGGTGCCCCGCCGCCGCCCCCGCCTGGTGCCGGCGCCCCGCCGCCCCCGCCACCGGGCGCCGTTCCGCCTGCACCTGGTGCGGTCCCGCCACCGCCGGCAGGCGCCGACGCCCCGCCGCCCGCGGCAGGGGTTGCCCCGCCCCCCGGCGCAGCCGTCCCGCCGCCTGCGGCGCCAGCGCCGACGCCGAGCGCCTCGCCTCGCCGCTGAACCTCGCTTCGGCCCTCGCACCTCGCGGTGCGGGGGCCATCGCCTCGCGTGTGCGACGAACGCGACGTGGCGCTGCGAGCCTAAAAACTGCAGCGCCACGTCGTTGGTAGATCTAGATTTTGTTCTTCACCCTATTAGGGGAAGAAGTGGTGCCCAGAAGAGGACTCGAACCTCCACGACCTTGCGATCGCCAGCACCTGAAGCTGGTGCGTCTACCAATTCCGCCATCTGGGCACGGGGTAGGCCGGCGCCTCTAGGGTAGGATCGTCGGACCTGTCAACGACCTTTTTTCGAAAAATGTTGGACTTCGCGTCGCGCTTGCCGTTTAGCCCTTCCCACGGCATTGGGGCCGCAAGGTTCGCGCAGGCAAAGAGGCGGAAGATGAAGGACAGGCTGGTAACCCTGATCGGCGGTGGGGGCTTCCTCGGCCGCTACGTGGCGCAGGAGCTGCTCGCCGCCGGCGCGCGCGTCCGCGTCGTCGAGCGCAAGCCGCGCGATGCCTGGTTCCTCAAGACCCAGGGCAATCTGGGCCAGACCCAGCTCGTCGTCGGCGACATCACCAAGCCCGAGACGCTCGCCCGCGCCCTGCAGGGCAGCGATGCGGTGGTGAACTTCGTCGGCATCCTGGCCGGCGATTTCGACAAGGTCCATGTCCAGGGCGCGCGCAACGTCGCCGAGGCGGCGAAGGCCGCCGGGGCCGGTGCGCTCGTGCATATCTCGGCGATCGGTGCCGATGCGAACTCGCCTTCCGGCTATGGCCGCAGCAAGGCCGCGGGCGAGCAGGCCGTGCTCGGTGCCTTCCCGGGTGCGACGATCCTGCGTCCCTCGATCGTGTTCGGGCGCGAGGATGCGTTCGTGAACCGCTTCGCCGGCATGATCGCGGGCGCCCCGCTCAACATCGTGCCCGTGGTGCGCGGCGAGACCAAGTTCCAGCCGGTGTTCGTCTCGGACGTCGCGCAGGCGGTGACCGCAGCGCTCGCCGATCCGGCGGCGCATGGCGGCAAGACCTACACGCTGGGCGGACCGGACGTGCTGAGCATGTCGGCGCTGCTCCATTGGATCGCCGGCGCGATAGGCCGCAAGCCGCACTTCGTCGAACTGCCCGACTCGCTGGCAGGCCTGATTGCGTCGCTGCCCGGCACGCCGATCACGCGAGACCAGTTCGCGATGCTCCAGGCCGATAATGTCGTGCCGGCGGGTGCCGAGGGCCTCGCCGCGCTGGGCGTGCAGCCCACGCCGCTGGCGACGGTGGCGCCGAGCTGGCTGGTGCGCTTCCGCCAGGCCGGTCGCTTCAGCCGCTTCCGCGCGACCGCCTGAACCCGTTCCCCCTGCCGGGCGGCGCCTTGCGGGGGTCGCCCGGCGCGACCCTGCAAGGAGCCTTTCCATGACCACGCTGCTGGTGGCGATCCTGCTCGGCATCGTCGAAGGCGTTACCGAGTTCCTGCCGGTCTCCTCGACCGGGCACCTGATCCTCGCCAGCGAGCTGATGGGCTATGATTCGGCGCGCTGGGCGATGTTCAACGTCGTCATCCAGTTGGGCGCGATCCTTGCGGTGGTGGTGCTCTACTGGCGCACCTTCTGGGCGGTGCTCGACGGGCTGATCAAGCTCAACCCCGTATCGCTGCGCTTCGTGCGCAACCTGCTGATCGCCTTCATCCCCGCGGCGGTGATCGGCTTGGTGCTCCACAAGCATATCGAGGCGCTGCTCGGCGCACCCAAGGTGGTGGCCTGGGCGCTGATTATCGGCGGCGTGGCGATCCTGGTGATCGAGCGGCTGGTCAAGTCGGCGACGATCCACGGCATTGCCGAGATCCCGGTGGTGCGTGTGATCGGCATCGGCTTCGTCCAGTGCCTGGCGATGGTGCCCGGCGTCAGCCGCTCGGGCGCGACGATCATGGGCGCGCTGTCGCTCGGCGTCGAGCGGCGCACCGCGGCCGAGTTCAGCTTCTTCCTCGCCATCCCGACGATGCTCGGTGCCACCGCGCTCGAGCTGCTCAAGAATCGCGAGATGCTGGCGACCAGCGGCGTGGGCTGGGGCGAGATCGGCGTCGGCTTCGTCGTCGCGTTCATCGTGGCGCTCGCAGTCATCAAGTGGTTCGTCGGCATCGTGAGCAAGCATGGCTTCGCCCCCTTCGCACTCTATCGTATTGTTGCGGGAACTGCCGCGCTGATTTGGCTTTCCATGCGGTAAGGCCGTTCCGGACCTTTAGGGGCGGTATTTCTGCGCCTCCACTCCAGAAATTCGGGTTTTGAACCCATATAGGTAAGCATTGCTGTCTTTATCGTCGTGCCGCTCTCCTGTACGGGGACGGCATGGCTGACGATCCCATGCTCAAATTCGTCGGACGCCCGCAGGCGTATCCGGCCAAGCGCCCCGCCCAGCTGCGTGCGGAAGACTTTCGCGAGATCGCGGAACGCTATGCGGTGCCCGATGCGGAATCGCAGGCGGGCCGCTGCAGCCAGTGCGGCGTGCCCTATTGTTCGGTGCACTGCCCGCTCCACAACCATATCCCCGACTGGCTGCGCCTGACCGCCGAGGGGCGGCTGCGCGAGGCCTATCAGCTCTCCAACAGCACCTCGACCATGCCCGAGATCTGCGGCCGCATCTGCCCGCAGGACCGTCTGTGCGAAGGCAATTGCGTGATCGAATTCTCCGGCCACGGCGCGGTGACGATCGGCTCGGTCGAGAAGTTCATCACCGATACCGCCTGGGCCGAAGGCTGGGTGGAGCCGGTGCAGGTCGGCCGCGACCGCGGCCAGTCGGTCGGCATCATCGGGGCGGGCCCCGCGGGCCTGGCCGCCGCCGAATATCTGCGCGGCTATGGGTATGCCGTGCACGTCTATGATCGCTATGACCGCTCGGGCGGGCTGCTCACCTATGGCATCCCCGGCTTCAAGCTGGAGAAGGATGTGGTGATGCGCCGCGTCGACCGGCTGGAGCAGGCGGGCATCGTCTTCCACCGCAATTTCGAGGTCGGCCGCGACGCGACGCTGGGTGAACTCCGCCAGCGCCACGATTCGATCCTGGTCGCCACCGGCGTCTACAAGGCACGCGCTATCAAGGCGCCGGGCGTCGGCGCCAGGGGCGTGGTCGACGCGCTCGACTATCTGACCGCGTCGAACCGCAAGAATTTCGGCGATGCGGTGCCCGCCTATGACGATGGCAGCCTCAACGCGCTCGGCAAGCATGTCGTGGTCGTCGGCGGCGGAGACACCGCGATGGACTGCGTGCGCACCGCGATCCGCCAGGGCGCGGCCTCGGTGAAGTGCCTCTATCGCCGCGACCGGGCGAACATGCCGGGTTCGCAGCGCGAGGTCGCCAATGCCGAGGAGGAAGGCGTCGAGTTCGTCTGGCTCTCCGCGCCCGAGGCGTTCGAGGGAACCGAACAGGTGAGCGGCGTCCGTGCCTCCAAGATGCGCCTGGGCGCGCCGGACGCCTCGGGCCGCCGCGCGCCGGAAGTCGATCCGGGCGGGGCGCTGCAGATGCCGGCCGACCTCGTCATCAAGGCGCTCGGCTTCGAGCCCGAGGATCTGCCCAAGCTGTTCGGCGCCGAGGAACTGGGGGTCACCCGCTGGGGCACGTTGCGCACCGACGGCAAGACGATGATGACCAGCATGGACGGTGTGTTCGCCGCCGGCGACATCGTCCGCGGCGCGAGCCTCGTCGTCTGGGCGATCCGCGACGGCCGCGACGTGGCGGCGCACATGCATGCCTGGATGAAAGCGCACGCCAAGGCGCCTGCAGCCAAGATTGCGGTACGCGAGGAGAGCCTGGCATGAAGGTGATCGCCACCGCGCTGCTGCTCGCCGTCGCCAGCCCTGCGCTTGCGCAGGCCCAGTCTGCGGCGCCTGCACCCGCGGCCGCGCCCGATCCCGCGCGCCTCGCCGTCGCGCGCGAACTGGCCGACAAGCTGATTCCGCAGGGCATGTACCAGCGGATGATGGGCGAGAATTTCAATCGTATGATGGAGTCGATGGTCGGCTCCGCCGCGCAGATCCCGTTGCGCGACTTCGCGAAGATGGGCGGGATGAGCGAGGCGGACGTCGCCGCGCTCGGCCAGACCACGCTACGTGAGGTGATGGAGATCTATGATCCCTATTGGCAGGAACGCCAGCAGCGGATGATGCGCGCGATGATGGGCGAAATGGGCAAGCTGATGTCCACGCTCGAGCCCAAGGTGCGCGTCGCGCTCGCCCGAGCCTATGCGCGCGAATATACATTGCCCGAGCTGCAGGAGCTCCAGCGCTTCTTCGGGACGCCGGCGGGCAACCATTATGCACACAGCTCGATGGAGCTGATGATGGGGCCGGACATGACCCAGGCCATGGCCGAGGCGATGCCCGAGATCATGCAGCAGATGCCGGCGCTCGTGCAGGCCGCCCAGGCCGGCACCAAGGACCTGCCGCCGCCGCGCAAGGCCGAGGACCTCACGCCCGAGCAGCGCGAGAAGATCCTGAAGCTGCTCGGCAGCAAGGCCGAGCAGCCCGCTAAGAAGTAAGCACCGCGTCTCCCGAGAGGGTACGCGCGAACGAAGATCGAGGAAGACCATGGACGACATCAAGCTGGCCGCCGAGCGCGAGCGCCTTGCCCGCGAGGGCATGTACCGCCCCGAATATGAAGGCGATGCCTGCGGCGTGGGCATGGTCGCGGCGACCGACGGCCAGTCGTCGCGCCGCGTCGTCCAGTCGGCGATCGATGCGCTGAAGGCCGTTTGGCACCGCGGCGCCGTAGATGCCGACGGCAAGACCGGCGACGGCGCCGGCCTCCATGTCGATCTGCCGCTGCGCTTCTTCGACGAGCAAATCGTCGGCAGCGGCCACCGCGTGCTGCCGAACCGCCTCGCCGTCGGCATGATCTTCCTGCCGCGCACCGACCTCGGCGCGCAGGAGACCTGCCGCACCATCGTCGAGAGCGAGATCATCGAGGCGGGCTACACCATCTATGGCTGGCGCCAGGTGCCGGTCGACGTGTCGGTCATCGGCATGAAGGCACAGGCGACCCGCCCCGAGATCGAGCAGATCATGATCGCCGGCCCGCAGCCGGACGCGATGGATGCCGCCGAGTTCGAGCGCCAGCTCTACCTGATCCGCCGCCGCATCGAGAAGCGGGTGATCGCGGCCCAGGTCGGCGGCTTCTACATCTGCTCGCTGTCGTGCCGCTCGATCATCTACAAGGGCCTGTTCCTCGCGGAGTCGCTGTCCGACTTCTATCCGGACCTCAAGGATTCGCGCTTCGAGAGCCGCGTCGCGATCTTCCACCAGCGCTATTCGACCAACACTTTCCCGCAATGGTGGCTGGCGCAGCCGTTCCGCTGCCTCGCGCACAACGGCGAGATCAACACGATCCGCGGCAACCAGAACTGGATGCGCAGCCACGAGATCAAGATGGCGAGCATCGCGTTCGGCGAGCAGAGCGAGGACATTAAGCCGGTGATCCCGGCGGGCGCATCGGACACCGCCGCGCTCGATGCGGTGTTCGAGGCGATCTGCCGCTCGGGCCGCGATGCGCCCACCGCCAAGCTGATGCTGGTGCCGGAGGCTTGGCAGCAGGATGAGGACACCCCGCCGACGCACGCCGCGATGTACCAGTATCTCGCCAGCGTGATGGAGCCGTGGGACGGCCCCGCCGCGCTCGCGATGACCGATGGCCGCTGGGCGGTCGCCGGCATGGACCGCAACGCGCTGCGCCCGCTGCGCTATACCCAGACCTCGGACGGGCTGCTGATCGTCGGCTCGGAGACCGGCATGGTGCCGGTGCCGGAGGCGAATGTCGTCGCCAAGGGCCGGCTCGGGCCGGGCGAGATGATCGCGGTGGACCTCGACGAGGGCAAGCTGCTCCACGACCGGGCGATCAAGGACCAGATCGCGAGCGAGGCCGATTACGGGTCGATGGTGCAGGGCTTTCTGTCGATCGACGACCTGCCCGCAGCACCTGCGGAATCCTACTACGACCGCGCCGAGCTCTCGCGCCGGCAGGTCGCCGCCGGGCAGACGCTGGAGGACATGGAGCTGATCCTCGCGCCGATGGTCGAGACCGCCAAGGAAGCGATCGGCTCGATGGGCGATGACACGCCGCTCGCGGTGATCTCGTTCAAGTCACGACTGATCAGCCAGTTCTTCCGGCAGAATTTCAGCCAGGTCACCAACCCGCCGATCGATCCGCTGCGCGAGCGCTACGTGATGTCGCTCAAGACGCGGTTCGGCAACCTCGCCAACATCCTCGACAATGAGGGTGCGGGGAGCCCGGTGCTGGTGCTGGAGAGCCCGGTGCTCACCAATGCCGACTGGCACCGGCTGCGCGCGCATTTCGGTGCGAATGCCGCCGAGATCGATTGCACCTTCCCGGCCGACGGCGATCCCGAATCGCTCAAGCTTGCGATCAAGCGCATCCGGCACGAGGCTGAGCAGGCGGTCCGCGCCGGCTGCACCGAGCTGTTCCTCACCGACGAGCATAGTGGCCCGGACAAGGCCGCGATCGCCGGTGTGCTGGCAGCGGCGGCGGTGCACACGCACCTCGTCCGTCGCGGCCTGCGCTCCTATGCCAGCGTCAACGTCCGAACCGCCGAGTGCCTCGACACCCATTATTATGCGGTGCTGATCGGCGTCGGCGCGACGACGGTGAACGCCTATCTGGCCGAAGCCGCGATCGCCGATCGCCACGCGCGCGGCCTGTTCGGCGACATCAGCCTCGCCGACTGCCTCAAGCGTCACCGCAAGGCCATCGACGAGGGGCTGCTCAAGATTCTGTCGAAGATGGGCATCGCGGTGATCAGCTCCTATCGCGGCGGCTACAACTTCGAGGCGGTGGGTCTCAGCCGTGCGCTGGTGAACGACCTGTTCCCCGGCATGCCGGCCAAGATCTCGGGCGAAGGCTATGCCTCGCTCCACCTCTCGGCGATGATGCGCCACGATGCGGCCTATGATGCGGGCATCGCGACGCTGCCGGTGGGCGGTTTCTACCGCCAGCGTTCGGGTGGCGAGGCGCATGCCTATTCGGCGCAGCTGATGCACCAGCTGCAGACCGCAGTCTCCAACGACAGCTATTCGAGCTACCTCGCCTTCGCGCGCGGGGTGCGGGATCTGCCGCCGGTCTATCTGCGCGATCTGCTCGAGTTCAACTTCCCCGAAAGCGGCGTGCCGATCGATCAGGTCGAGGCGATCACCGAGATCCGCAAGCGCTTCGTGACGCCGGGCATGTCGCTGGGCGCGCTCAGTCCCGAGGCGCACGAGACGCTGGCGATCGCGATGAACCGGATCGGCGCGCGCGCCGTCTCGGGCGAGGGCGGCGAGGATTCGGCGCGCTACAAGCCCTATGAGAATGGCGACAACGCCAACTCGTCGATCAAGCAGGTCGCCTCGGGCCGATTCGGCGTGACGGCGGAATATCTCAACGCCTGCGACGAGATCGAGATCAAGGTGGCCCAGGGCGCCAAGCCCGGCGAGGGCGGGCAGCTGCCCGGCTTCAAGGTCACCGAGTTCATCGCCAAGCTGCGCCATGCGACCCCGGGCGTCACGTTGATCTCGCCGCCGCCGCACCACGACATCTATTCGATCGAGGATCTGGCGCAGCTGATCTACGATCTGAAGCAGATCAATCCGCGCGCGCGGGTGTGCGTGAAGCTGGTCAGCTCGGCCGGCATCGGCACCGTCGCGGCGGGCGTGGCTAAGGCACACGCCGACGTGATCCTGGTCGCCGGCCACAATGGCGGCACCGGCGCGTCGCCCTTCACCTCGATCAAGTACGCGGGCACGCCCTGGGAAATGGGCCTGTCCGAGGTCAACCAGACGCTGACGCTCAATGGGCTTCGCGGCCGCATCAAGCTGCGCACCGATGGCGGGCTGAAGACCGGGCGTGACATCGTCATCGCCGCGATCCTCGGCGCCGAGGAATTCGGCATCGGCACGCTGAGCCTGGTGGCGATGGGCTGCATCATGGTCCGCCAGTGCCATTCGAACACCTGCCCGGTGGGCGTCTGCACCCAGGACGAGAAGCTGCGCGCCAAGTTCGTCGGCACGCCCGAAAAGGTCATCAACCTGATGACCTTCATCGCCGAGGAAGTGCGCGAGATCCTCGCCAAGCTCGGCTTCAAGAGCCTCGACGAAGTGATCGGCCGCACCGAGCTGCTCCGCCAGGTCAGCCGCGGCGCCGAGCATCTCGACGATCTCGACCTCAACCCGATCCTCGCCAAGGTGGATGCGGACGATGCCGAGCGGCGCTTCAGCCTCAGCACCTTCCGCAATGACGTGCCGGACAGCCTCGACGCGCAGATGATCAAGGATGCCGCCCCGGTGTTCGCGCGCGGCGAGAAGATGCAGCTCACCTATTCGGTGCGCAACACCCACCGCGCGGTGGGCACGCGGCTCTCGTCCGAGGTGACCAACACGTTCGGCATGTCGACGCTGCAGGATGGGCACGTCCATGTCCGATTGCGCGGCTCGGCGGGGCAGTCGCTCGGCGCGTTCCTTTGCAAGGGCATCACGCTCGAGGTGTTCGGCGATGCCAACGACTATGTCGGCAAGGGTCTTTCGGGCGGCGTCATCGTCGTGCGGCCGATGGTCAGCTCGCCGATCGAATCGTGGAACAACACGATCATCGGTAACACCGTGCTCTACGGTGCCACGTCGGGCCGGCTGTTCGCCGCGGGCCAGGCGGGCGAGCGCTTCGCGGTGCGCAACTCGGGCGCGGACGTGGTGGTCGAGGGCTGCGGCGCGAACGGCTGCGAATACATGACCGGCGGCACCGCGGTGGTGCTGGGCCGGGTGGGCATGAACTTCGGCGCGGGCATGACCGGCGGCATGGCGTTCGTCTACGATATCGACGGCAGCTTCGAGCGCCACGCCAACCCGGAGAACATCACCTGGAACCGGCTCGCCTCGAGCCACTGGGAAGCCAAGCTCCGCGCGCTGGTCGAAGCGCATGCCGAGGAGACCGACAGCAAATGGTCGAAGGGCCTGCTGGAGGACTGGGACCGCGAAGTGGGCAAGTTCTGGCAGGTGGTGCCGAAGGAAATGCTCACCCGGCTGCCGCACCCGCTCAACGACACCGTCGAGGCGGTGGCGGCGGAGTGATAGGATGGAGGTGGGGATCGTTCCCCACCTTGGTCATCCCGGCGAAAGCCGGGATCCATTCGCCGGTCGCTCGCGGCAGCAGCCGAGACGGAGGCCCCAATGGATTCCGGCTTTCGCCGGAATGACGCAGTTACAGCGCGGCGACGATGTCGGTATGGCGGAAGTCGTCGCCCTTGAAGAGCAGCGGACAATCCGCCAGCGCTGCGACCGCATAGGCCATGCAGTCGCCATAGTTCAGGCGGGCGGGGCGTCCGCCGAAGCGGGTGAGCGTCTCGATCGCGATCTGCCCATGCTCTCCGGTCCAAGGCACGATCTCGATCGTCGGCAGGCGCAGCAGCCGATCGGCCGCTGGGAGAAAGGCAGGCCCCTTCTGGCGTAGCACTACCAGCCGGAACTCGAACGCGGTCGGCGCCCCGAGCAGCACATGATCAGGCGTGGCAATCGCGCGGAGAAATGCCTCGGCCTGGGCCTCGTCCTGCAGGATCGCCATCAGTGCCGAGGTATCGACCGCGATCACATGGGCAAGCCGTCCTTGTCGTACAGCATCGAGTCGGGATCGCGCGGGTCCAGCGTCGGCATCGCGGTGTAGGCTTGGCGTACTTCGCGGGCGACCTCACGATAGGCCTTCAGCCGCTGCTCCGCATCCGGATCGGCAACGGGCTCACCGCTTCGCCGCAAAGCGTCGCTGACCGCCATCCGGATCGCCGTGGTGTAGCTGACCCCCTTGGCGCGCGCGTAGCGGCGTACCAGCCGGTCGGTCTCTTCGTCCTTGATGCTGAGCGCCATTGGAGCGGCTCCGTTCTAGAATGCCCTTCAAAATATAGAATTGCCGCCATCGGCACAACGAGTCTTCCCCGCCCCATTTCCGCTGCTTATGGCTTTCCCCATGTGGCAGCTCCTTCAATTCCCGCTCTGTCCCTTCTCGCGCAAGGTCCGGCTTCTGCTGGGCGAGAAGGGCATCGCCTATGAGCCGGTGCGCGAATCGCCGTGGCAGCGGCGCGACGAGTTCCTCGATATCAACCCCACCGGCCAGACCCCGGTGATGATCGATGCCGAGCGCCACGTGACGCTGATCGACTCCACCGTGATCTGCGAGTTCTTCGAGGAGACGGTGAGCAAGAACGCGCTGCTCAACGGCTCGGCGGTCGATCGCGCCGAGATCCGCCGGCTGGTGGTGTGGTTCGACAACAATTTCTACAGCGACATCACCGCACCGCTGCTCCACGAGCGGATGATCAAGCGCATCGTCTATCGCCAGCCGCCCGACGCCAAGGTGCTGCGCGATGCGATGAAGGCTGCGGTCGGCCATCTCGATTATATCGATTACCTGCTCGACCACCGCACCTGGCTGGCCGGTGCTACGATGAGCCTTGCCGACATCACCGCGGCGGCGCAGATTTCGGTGGCCGACTATCTGGGCGGCATCGACTGGAAGAGCCACGAGCTCGCCAAGCGCTGGTATATCGGGATGAAGAGCCGCCCGAGCTTCCGCCAGCTGCTCGCCGAGCGGATGGAGGGAATCACGCCGCCGGCCGATTACGAGAAACTCGACCTGTAAAAGGCGGGATAATCGCGGGGTCCGGCGCGTTTGGCTGCCAAACGGGAGAGAGTCCGCGATGCTCGAACATATACCGCACTGGTTGGGAAGCGCGCTCAAGGGCCTGCGCGCCGGCGCCAACAAGCTGGCGATTGTCCAGCCCGAACTCGGCAGCTTCGAGGTGCTCCACCTCGCCAGTCCGGCGTTCGCGAACGGCGGCCGCTTGCCCGAACGCTTCACCGCGGACGGCGAGGGTGTGTCCCCGCCGCTGTTCTGGACGGGGGTGCCCGAAGGCACCGAATGCCTGGCCCTGATCGTCGAGGATCCGGATGCGCCGGCACCCCAGCCGCTGGTCCATGCGGTGATCTGGGGGCTGCCGGTAGACGGCGACCTGAAGGAAGGCGCGATCCGCGCCGACGGGGCTGGCGATGCCGAGGGCAAGGATGTCGGTCGCAACAGCTTCCTGGGCGAAGGCTGGCTTCCGCCCGATCCGCCGACCGGCCATGGCCCGCACAATTATGCCTTCCAGCTGTTCGCGCTCGGCGGCGGGTGCGAGATCGGCGAGAATCCCGGCCGCAGCGCGCTGGTCAAGGCGATGGCGGGGCATGTGCTCGCCGCCGGGCTGCTCACCGGCGTCTATTCGCGCGGCGAGGAAGCCCCGACGGGGCTCGTCGGCGAGACCGCGCCGGTCTGAGACCGGCGCGGGCGCCGTTCAGCCGTTGACGACGGTGCCGCCGTTCGGATGGAGCACCTGGCCCGACATGTAGCTCGAATCCTCGCAGGCGAGGAACAGGAAGGCCGGTGCGACTTCGTTGGGCTGGCCCGGCCGGCCCATCGGCACGCTCTCGCCGAAATGTTCGAGCTTTTCAGGGGAAGCGCCGCCGCTGGGGTTGAGCGGCGTCCAGATCGGGCCGGGCGCCACCGCGTTCACGCGGATGCCCTTCTCGATCAGGTTCATCGACAGGCTGCGGGTGAAGGCGGTGATGGCACCCTTGGTGGCGCTATAGTCGAGCAGCTCGGGTTCGCCCTGGTACATCGTCACCGAGGTGCAGTTGACGATCGCGGCGCCCTTCTTGAGGTGCGGCGCGGCGGCCTGGACCAGGAAGAACATCCCGAAGATGTTGGTCTGGAAGGTGCGCCGGAGCTGCTGCTCGCTGATGTCGACGATATCCTTGTCGGGGTGCTGCTCGCCGGCGTTGTTGACGAGGATGTCGATCCGGCCGAACGCGGCGATCACCTTCTGGACGGCTTCCTCGCAGAATGCCTTGTCGCCGACGTCGCCGGCGATGGTGATCGCGCGGCGCCCCTCGGCGCGAACCGCCTCCGCGGTATCCTCGGCATCCCGGTGCTCGTTCAGATAGACGATGGCGACATCGGCGCCTTCGCGGGCGTAGAGCGCGGCGACCGCGCGGCCGATCCCGCTGTCGGCGCCGGTGACGATGGCCACCTTGTCCTTCAGTCGATCCGATCCGCGATAGCGCGGCTGCCATTGCGGCTTGGGATCGAGGGAGCGCTCCTCACCGGGGAGCGCATCCTCGTGGACTCGGTCAATGATATGCTGGTCGGACATCGGCACGGCTCCTGGGATCTTGGGGAGGGGTGCCGAAAGAACCGGGCGCAGGGGGCCCAAGTTCCGGATAAAAGGGGCCGCCGGGGCGGCCGGCAGGGTCAGCCGAGGAGGCTGGAGCCCTGCAGGCCGCTGCCGAGGATCATCACCGTGGTGATGCCGAACGACGCGACGCCGATGAGAAAGCTGCGGAACATGCTGATCTTCTCCATGGGTGCGAGCGCGATCATGCGACCGGGATCACGGGCGTGGAGAACAGGACGAGCGCGGCGGTGAGCAGGACGGCGGCGCTGACGGCAACGGTCTGGTGCAGCGAAACGAGACGAGCGGTCATGGTAGATACTCCCTGTGGTTCGGCTGGCGGACCATCCGGCGGCCGATGCCAGCAGTTTTGCAGGGAGCGTGCCAACTTAGCTAAGTAACTGTAAATGCTGAAATGTGCGGATCACGTCCAGGCGAAATTGGCGCCGAATGCCAAGTTGATCGGCGAAAATTGCCATTCAGCGGCGAAAATCGCTAATATCAAAGGTGCCCATCTTTACCCGGTTGCGACCCTCGTTTTTCGCGAGGTACAAAAGCCGGTCGGCGCGGTGGAACGCCGTCTGGTGCATCTCGCCGGGTTCTACGGGCGTCAGACCGGCAGAGAAGGTGATTTCCCCTAAAGGCGCATCATTGTCGCGCAGCTTGTAGCGCTTCGTCTGCACCGTCCCACGGGCATGCTCCAGCACGGCGCGGGCCGCCTCGATGGGCACGTTGGTGAACAGGATGGCGAACTCCTCCCCGCCATAGCGCGTAACCAAATGCCCATGGCAGCATTCGCTCAGCGCGTCGGCGATCACGCGCAGCACGCGGTCTCCCACGGCGTGACCGAAGCGGTCATTGACCGACTTGAAATGGTCGATGTCACACACCGCCACGCACATGCGACCGCCGATCGCCTCCTGTGCGGCGAAGGCCTCTTCGAAGGCCCGGCGGTTGGGCAACTGGGTGAGCGGGTCGCGCCGCGCATTGTCGCGCGCTTCTTCCAGCTTCTCGCGCAGGTCGTTGGCCTCGCGCGTGGTGGTTTCCAGCTTCTCTTCGGCGACGCGGATGCGATCGAGCATGGCGGCGGTGATGCGCACGACGTCATCGCCCCCCTCCGGTGCGTCGCTGCCGGTGGACATCGCTTCGGCGCTCGCCGCCAGGTCCCGGCCGAAATCGGCGGTTTCGGCGCGCATGGCCGTGACCATGTCGGCAAAGCCTTCGACCTGCATCTGGGTGCGCGCGACCAGCCCTTCGGCACGCGCTTTCAGGTCGGCATGACACTGCTGTGGCTCGTCGGGGCCATGATCGGCGGTGAGCGTCTGGATATCGCGCGGGGTGATCCGTACCCCGCGCTCCGTGATCAACTCGACTGCGCGGGCAAGCGCGTCGTCGGGTTCGGTGAACAGCCGGTGGACGAAGGCGTAGTTGGTCGGCGTCGGTGCCAGCCTCTGGTCGAGAAGGAACGCGCCGATCCGCTCGAAGAGCGCTCGGCCTTCGTCCCCCTCCATCTCTGAACGAATGGCACGCGCGATGCGCATACGCTCCTAAACCCCCGTGCAAATCACGGCATGACGGCCGCTATGTTGCGCACAAGGAATAAGCGGAGAGTGCTAATATCTGGTTGCCGCTGGGTTCATCCTGAACGCACGCACGGCGGATCGGTTCTGGGTGCCCATACTTTATAGCAGGAATTCAGCCGCTTGGTGCGGAACGACAGGCATTTCGCACCGATGCGGAGGATTAACGCCCCCGGATCGATGCGAAGAAAGTCCCTTGGCAGCCCCGGCTGCGCGTCAGTTCCGGTGAGTCGCGCGGTACTTCTGGACCGCGGCGAGGGTGAGTCGGATATGGTCGGCCGGGTTCGGATCCGAATGGACGAACAGCACCTTGCCGTCGGGCGCGATCACATAGCTGGTGCGGCTGGTGAACTTGGCGACGGTGCCGTCCGGCTTCTTGGCGGCCACGTCATAGCCGGCAGCGACCTCCGGCGTGGCAGCGGCGACGGCGAACTTGCCCGCGCAATACTGGCTGCTGAACTGCTCGAGCTGGTCGACATTGCCGGCGGTCATGCCGATCACGGTAGCGCCCGCCTTGGTGAAATCGGGGAGCGCCTCGGCAAAGGCATGCGCCTCGGCATTGCAGCCCGAGGTGAAGGCGGCCGGGAAGAAGTAGAGCACGACCGGCCCCTTCTTGAGCGCGGCCTTGAGGTCGACGGTGATCGGCTTGCCGGCCACTGCGCCCTTGGCGGTGAACACGGGCGCTTTCGCACCGGTGGTGAGCGACGCATTCGCCGGCATCATGGCGAAGGGCAGGGCAAGGGCGGCAAGGGCGAGTTTCAGGCGCATATCAATCTCCCTCAGGTAATTGGCTTTGTGTCTACGCCACCCGGCGCGCGGCGGCTAGCGGGTGAAGGCGATGCCGATCCGCGCGTGCGTGTCGTTGACGTTGTAGCGGTCTAGCGCTTCGCCATAGCCGGTGAATGCCTGTCCGAAGAGGTAAATGCCCAAGCCCCCTCCCAGCCGGCGCAGCGGATAGGAGACGAAGGCTTCGGCCGCGCCATGCCCGGTCTTCACATTGCCGCGCGCGGTGAGGGCGAGCTTGATGCCGTCCCTCTGCGCGATCGAGGCGGCGAGCGCGGTATAGCCGTAATAGTCCTTCATGTCGTGGAAGGTACCGCTGCTGCCGACATAGAACCAGGCTTGCGGCGCGACATCGACCCGCCAGTCGCCGCCCAGGTCGAACGTCTTTTCGCCGCGGACGAAGATGCGGTTGATGTCGACAGAGTCGGTTTCGCCGCGGCCGTTCGAGTCGTGTCGCCAGCCGAGCGCCACCCGCGTCGTCTCGTCGACCGGCACGTCGGCATAGAGTTCCGGGCTGTAATTGGTCGAGCGGAACGGGCCCGAGGGCTCGTTCAGCGCCCAGAACATCGTCTGGGTATAGGCGAAGCGGAGATTGCCGAGCTGGAGCGGCGCGTCCTCGGCAAAGGGGCGGACCGCGAAGCTGACCTGCACCTTGCCGCCCGCATCGTCGGTGCCGAAGGCGCCGTAGATCGGCTCGTGCGGCTCGAACCGGGCGAGCAGCCCGCTCGAGCTGGCGGTGGAGCTCTGCACGACCATTTCCTGCTCGGGCATCTCGGCCGCCTTGTGCTGCGCAGCCGGCGGCACAGCGACGCCGGCGACGCCCACCGGCACGTAGCGCGCCTTGGCGAAGCCGTGCGCGGCGATGGTTGGCGTGGGGCCGGGGGTACGCTCCAGCATCAGCCGGGTGCCGTCGGCGGCGGTGATCTCGATCTGGCGGGGGCCGGCATCGGCGATCGGCGCCTCGCCCTCGTTGACCAGGAACACCTCGACGCCGCGCAGCGCCGCCTGTTCGGAGGCGGGTTGGGCCGGCACCGCGCGGACCTGCGCCAGCGCAGGCAGGGCGACGAAGCTCAAGCCGAGCAGGGGAAGAGCGGCGATACCACGCATAAACCGCGAAGTGGCAGGCGTTTGTGACCTTGGCGAGTCAAATTCGGCCCGGTAGGGCTGGGGCATGGCCGTTTCCCAAACCGACATCGCGCTTGCCGCCCGCCTCGCCGACGCCGCCGGCGCCGCGATCCGCCCCTATTTCCGCGCCGAACACGGCGTCGAGGCGAAGGAAGACCAGTCGCCGGTCACCCTCGCCGATCGCGCCGGCGAGGAGGCGATGCGCAAGCTGCTGATCGCCGAGCGGCCGATGGACGGCATCATCGGCGAGGAATTCGGCGTCCGCGAAGGCACCAGCGGCCGGCAGTGGGTGCTCGATCCGATCGACGGCACCCGTGCCTTCATCGCCGGGCGACCGGTGTTCGGCACGCTGATCGCGCTGGTCGACGATGGCTGGCCGGTGCTGGGCGTGATCGACCAGCCGATCATCAACGAGCGCTGGCTGGGCGTGACCGGTCGCCAGACGCTGTTCAATGGCAAGCCCGCCACCACCCGCATCTGCCGCGAGCTGAACCAGGCGATCCTCGCCACCACCTCGCCCGCGCTGTTTGACAACGGCCAGCTCCACGCCTTCGAGCATCTCGACGCCAAGGTGATGAGCACGGTGCTCGGCGGCGACTGCTATAATTATGGCTGCGTGGCGAGCGGCTGGCTCGACATCGTCGTCGAGGCAGGCCTCAAGCTGCACGACTTCGCCGCGCTGGTGCCGGTGATCGAAGGCGCGGGCGGACGGATGTGCGACTGGCAGGGCGATCCGCTCCACGCCGGCAGCAACGGCGAAGTGATTGCGGCGGGCGACCCCGCGCGGATCGACGATATCCTCGAAGCGATGGACTGCCGGGGGCACTAAGCGGCGCGGCTAGCGCCCGTCCCAGAAGCCGGGGTGCGCATCGATTTCGCGGACCAGCCAGTCGGCGATCTGTCTATGCGCTTCGAAGCCGTAATGGCCATGGCAGGCGGTCGCGCGGAACTGCCCGGTCACAAAGGGCAGGAACAGCACGTCGCGCGCGCCGGCGGCGCGGGCTGCGGCGCCGATCCGCGTCTCGGCGACGCGCAGCATCGCGGCCTGCCCCGGCGGTGCGCCGCTGGTGTCGAACCACCAGAGGACGAAGACCGCACGCGGGGTGCGGCCATGGAGCCGGGCAAGAAGCTCGCCATAGTGCGCGGCATAATCGGCGACGAACGCGTCCAGCGAGGGCCACCGCGCGTCGGGGCGGAAGCCGGCGAAATCGGCCTGCAGCTTGAGCATCACGATCTGCGGCTGCCAGCGCGGATCGCGATAAGGGGCGGGCTCGGCCGGCAGGCGGCGGGGCGATAGCTGCTCCATCGTGCCCTGCGGCGCGCTGCCGCCGAAGTTGCGGATCAGCCCGCGGCCCGAGATCGCGTTGACCTGATAGTCGGCCCCGAAATGCTGCGCAGCAAGCGCCGCAAAGGCATCGGGCGTATCGGTGGTGGCGCGGACCTGCGCCTGGGTGCAGTCGATCCGATCGGCGCGCGCGCCATAGCCCGCCATCGAGGAATCGCCGATGAACTCGATCTGCCGCCGGCGCGGCGGGGGTGCGGGCAGTCTGTTGCCGAGCGCAACGAAGAAGCCGCCGAAGCGCGCGGGCTGGGCGCTCTCGGTCACCTTGTCGAGCCGGATGCGATGGGTGCGGGGAAGCAGGCCATCGATCGTCACATCCGCCTTGCCCGGCCGGTCGATCGTCACCGGCGTCGCGCCGTCGATGCTGGCACGCCATTCGTTGATCGCGTCGTCGAAGCGCAGCACCACGCGGGGACCGCGGAACGCTGCTTCGAAATAGATGCCCGGCCATTGATGCCGATAGCCGGTGGCGGTTGCCTCGACCCGCCCGCCGACATGAACGGGCAGCCGTTCCTGCGCGTCCGTCGCGGCGGGCGTACTGGTCACCCGCTGCGGCGGCCGAACGTCGCCTACCATCGCAAGCGCCGCGGAGAGGATCAGGAAGCGAAGCATCGCGGCGATCCTGCGCCCGTCCCGCACCCCCGCGCAAGCGATCAGAAGATGCCCAGGAACTTCTTGCGCTGGCGCTTCGCTTCGCCCGCATTCGCCTTGCCGCTTTCCGACTTGGCGGTGGTGCCGCGGCCGACATCGTCGCGCGGGCGGCCCTTCGCATCGCGCTGGTTTACGGCACTGGCCCCGGACAGGACGGGCCCGCAATCGGCGGCCTTGGCGTCGCCGAAATCGACAAAGGCGAGCACGCCGGCGATCGGCGTCGCGGCCATCGCCAGACCCAGCCCCGCACCGGCGCGGCCGACCAGCTCGGGGCTGATCACGCTGATCCCCGGCTTGGCGAAATAGCCGCCGATGCCCACCGGCGACTGGCCCGAGAACAGGCTGAACCGCTTCGAATCGGCGCGAAAGGCGAGGTCGATCGTCTCGTTCTTGAAACTGAACCCGCCGCGGCCGAGCATCACGTTCTTCTGCGTGTCGATCAGGATCGGGTCCGCCGCGGCGATGCCGTCGCGCACGGTGAAGCCGATCAGCCCGCAATTGATCTGCACCGGCTCCTTCAGTTTCTGCTCGAACATCTTCTGGACGAAGGTGCCGATGTCAAACTCGGCGAGCTCGGTGTTGCGCGTCCAGAAATCGCCCTTGGGCAGGATCACCGCGATGCGGCCATTCGCGGTGCTCAGCGAGTCACGCACGCTGTTGCCGCTGCCGCTCATCTGGATACGCGCCTTGAGCATGCCGGTGGTGCCGGATTGCTCCGCGCCGAAGCCGGCGAGCAGCACGCCCATCGGCGTCGGCGACAGGCGGATATCGTAGGTGGTGAACACCGGCGTCTTGCGCGCGTCGATGCTGATGTCCGAGGTCACCGTGCCGCGCGCGAGGCTGAAGTTGAGCGGGCTCAGCTTGAGCAGCCGGTCATTGAGGTCGAGGCCCAGCTCGATGTTCGACATCGGCAGGTTGGGCGCGCGGACGGTGCGCACTTGCCACTGGACCTTTGCGTCGAAATTCTTGAGCGCATCGATCCTGAGCGGCGCGTCCGGCAGCAGCCGCGGGGTGCCGGAGACCTGCGTCACCGCCGCCTGCGCGCCCTGTGCCGCCAGCGCATTGGGGTTGTAGCCGATGAACGGCCCGGCATCGACGATGTCGAGCACATGGGTGAACAGGTCGGCCGTCAGCAGCATGCGCGGCTCGCCGAGCTTCACCGTAAACTTGCCGGCGAGATCGCTGTCGCCGAAGCGGCCCTTCATGCCGGTGAAGCGCCATTCGTCGCCCGCCCTTGTGACCACCGAGGTCAGCCGATAGGTGCGCGTATCGGGCACGGCGATGCCGGCGAGCAGGAAGACGTCGGCAAGGTTCTGCCCGCGCAGGTCCATGTGGAGCCTGGCGCCCTCCAGCACCGTCGCCCCGGGCAGCGCCCCGGCGATATCGACCTGGCTGCGCACGCCCTCGGCATGCAGCCGCAGCCGGTTCTCGCCGCCCGCCAGCGTCTTGTTGGAGGAAAGCAGGGCACCCGCCAGCGTGAACCGGGCACCGCGTGCGGTGCCGTTGCCGTCGAAGCGGATCGTGTCGGCGAATCGATTGTCCTCGGCCGCCACGGTGTCGACGCGGATCGCTGCGTCCAGCTGATGGCGGGGATCGAGGTAGCGGATCTGCGTGCCGTCGATCCGCGCGCGCTGGATCAGCGGCATGGTCAGCGGTTCGCCGCCGCCGCTGCCGAAAGTCCATGTATTCTGCTTTCCGTCGCGATCCCATTGCAGGTCGATTCGGCCATCGGTGAGGCCAAGCCACTGGAACCGCTTCTGGCTGGAAAGCAGCGAGAAGGTCGCGATTCGCGCATCGATCCGGCGTGCGGCGAAGAAGGGGCTGGTGCCCGCCCAGTCCGGATTCTCGACGCTGAGCCCCTCGGCCACGAACTTCAGGTTGAACGGCGCGAAATAGAGCTGGAAGTCGCCGGCCACGCGAACCTTGCGGTCGGCGCTGCTGCTCGCGATCGATTCGAAGGTGCCCTTGAGGAACCGCCCCTTGGTGACGAACAGCACCGCCCAGGCCAGCACCACCAGCCCGATCAGGCTGGTGGCGACGGCGATGGTAGCGGCGAGGGGCGTGCCGATCGCGCGGCCGGGCCGAGGCGGGGTAGGCGCCGGATCGGCGACAAGCAGGGGTGCGTCCGGTTCAGCCATGCGCTTCCAAATCCTCGCCGGCGCTGGGGTTCCCCGGTGGTTGCATATCGCCCAACCATCCGCTAATGGGCCGCCTTTCCGCGATCGAGGGACCGTCCGGCTAATAGGGCTGCCGCGGCTGTCTGCAATCGTCGAACCAAAAGGAGACGAAAATGCCCAAGCTCAAGACCAAGAGCGGTGTGAAGAAGCGCTTCAAGTTCACCGCCACCGGCAAGATCAAGCACGGCGTCGCTGGCAAGCGTCACCGCCTGATCTCGCACAATTCCAAGTATATCCGTACCAATCGCGGCACCTCCGTGCTGGCCGATGCAGACGTCGCGCGCGTTGTCGCGTGGGCGCCGTACGGCCTGAAGTAAGGGAGTCCTGAAAAATGGCACGAGTGAAGCGTGGTACGACCACCAAGGCGAAGCATAAGCGGATTTTGGATCAGGCGAAGGGCTATTATGGCCGTCGCAAGAACACGATCCGCATCGCGCGCCAGGCCGTCGAGAAGGCCGGCCAGTACGCCTATCGCGACCGCAAGGTAAAGAAGCGCAGCTTCCGCGCCCTGTGGATCCAGCGCATCAACGCCGGCGTCCGCGCCGAAGGCCTGACCTATTCGCAGTTCATGCACGGCCTGAAGCTGGCGGGTGTCGAACTGGACCGGAAGGTCCTGGCCGACATCGCGATGCACGAAGGTGAGGCGTTTAGCGCCATCATCGCGCAGGCGAAGGCGGCGCTGCCCCAGGCCGCCTGAGCGGACCTGCGCGCAAGCTGAACAAGGGGCGTCGAGGCTGCGGCTTCGGCGCCCTTTTTCATTCCAACCGGGAGGGACGATCCCGTGGCGATGAAGACCTGGTGGCTCTACGTCACCGCCGTGTTTTTCGTGTCGATGACGCCGGGGCCGAACATGCTCCACGTGATGGTGCAGAGCATCCGCGAAGGCGCCGCCCGCGTGCTGCCGACCACCGCGGGGCTGATGAGCGCGAATATGTTCTGCCTCATTGCCTCGGCGGCGGGGCTGGGCGCGCTGCTCAAGGCATCGCCCGGGCTGTACGACGTGCTGCGCTATGCCGGTGTCGCCTATCTGCTGTGGCTGGGCATCAAGGCCTGGCGTGCGCCGGTGGAAGAGGCGCATGCCGACGCAGCCGTGCCGGTGCGCCAGTCGGTGCGCGCGCGCTACCTGACCGGGCTCGGCACGGGGCTGTCCAACCCCAAGCTGATCGTCTTCGCCGCCGCGCTGTTCCCGCAGTTCCTCGACGTGGGACGGCCGTTCCTGCCGCAGCTGGCGATCCTCATTGCCACGTTCGCGGTGATCGAGGCCTTCTGGTTCTCGGTCTACGCGCTGGGCGGCCGCTCGCTCGCGGCGTGGTTGGCGCCCGCGCGCCGGCAGCGGATGTTCAACCGCGTTACCGGCGGCGTGTTCGTCGCCTTCGGCGCCGCGCTGCTCGGCAGCCGTGTGTAGCCGACCCTCAAACGCCTTGACCTAAGGGCCCGTCTAGGGTTCCAGCCATCTCGCACAGTGAACGGAAAACGATGACCACCGATCTCGATACCCTGCGCGGCGAGCTGCTTGCCGCGATCGATGCCGCCACCGCGCTGGATGCGCTGGAGGCGGTGCGCGTCCAGGCGCTCGGCAAGCAGGGCGCGATCACCGGCCTGCTCAAGACGCTCGGCAAGCTCACCCCCGAGGAGCGCCAGGAACAAGGTCCGCGCATCCATTCCTTGCGCGAAGCCGTCACCGAGGCGCTGGCCACCCGCAAGGCTGCCATGGAACAGGCCGCGCTAGACGCGCGCCTCGCCAGCGAGACGGTGGACATGACGCTGCCTGTCGACGGCGTCGCGCCCGGCTCGGTCCACCCGGTCAGCCAGGTGATGGACGAACTCGCGGAGATTTTCGCCGATCTGGGCTTCGCCGTCGCCACCGGCCCCGAGGTCGAGGACGACTGGCACAATTTCACCGCGCTCAACATTCCGGAGACGCATCCGGCGCGCGCGATGCACGACACCTTCTACCTCGCCGGCGAGCATGAACGGCCGATGGTGCTGCGCACGCACACCAGCCCCGTGCAGATCCGCACGATGACCAGCCAGAAACCGCCGATCCGCATCATCGCGCCGGGCCGCGTCTATCGTTCGGATTCCGATGCGACCCACACGCCGATGTTCCACCAGATCGAAGGCCTGGTGATCGACAAGGGCATCACGCTTGGCCACCTCAAGTGGACGCTGGAGACCTTCCTCAGGGCGTTCTTCGAGCGTGACGACATCGTGCTGCGCCTGCGCCCCAGCTATTTCCCCTTCACCGAGCCTTCGGCCGAAGTCGATGTCGGCTTCACCTGGAAGGACGGCAAGCGCGTGATCGGCGGCAGCGGCGACGCGCCCGGCGGCGGCTGGATGGAAGTGCTGGGTAGCGGCATGGTGCACCGGCGGGTGATCGAGGCCTGCGGGCTCGATCCGAACGAATGGCAGGGCTTCGCCTTCGGCACCGGCGTCGACCGGCTGGCGATGCTCAAATATGGGATGGACGACTTGCGCCCCTTCTTCGACGGCGATCTGCGCTGGCTCAAGCATTACGGCTTCTCGGCCCTCGACGTGCCCACGCTGAGCGGGGGAGTCGGCGCATGAAGTTCACCCTCTCGTGGCTCAAAGAGCATCTGGAGACCGAGGCCTCGCTGACCGAGATCCTCGAGGCGCTGACCCGCGTCGGCCTCGAAGTCGAGGGCGTCGAGAACCCGGCCGAGCGGCTGAACGGCTTCCGCATCGCCCGCGTGCTGACCGCCGAGCGCCACCCGCAGGCGGACAAGCTGCAGGTGCTGAGCGTCGAGACCGGCGATGGCGTGTTGCAGGTCGTCTGTGGCGCCCCGAACGCGCGTGCGGGCCTGGTCGGCGTGCTCGGGCTTCCGGGCGCGGTGGTGCCGGCCAACGGCATGCAGCTCAAGGTCTCGGCGATCCGCGGCGTAGAATCGAACGGCATGATGTGCTCGACCATGGAGCTGGAGCTCGGCGAGGATCATGACGGCATCATCGAGCTGCCGGCCGATGCGCCCGTCGGTGCCGCCTATGCGGACTATGCCGGCCTCGACGATCCTGTCATCGACGTCTCGATCACGCCGAACCGCCAGGATTGCATGGGCGTGCGCGGCATCGCGCGCGACCTTGCCGCAGCGGGGCTCGGCACGCTCAAGCCGCTCGACGCGGTGGTCGCGGGCCTGCCGGCGATCGTGCCGCAGGGCGCGGGCCCCGACGTGCGCACCGACGACGCGGTGGGCTGCCCGGCCTTCTGTGGCCAGAGCGTGCGCGGCGTGAAGAACGGGCCGTCGCCGGACTGGCTGCAGCAGCGCCTCAAGGCGGTGGGGCAGAAGCCGATTTCCGCGCTGGTCGACATCACCAACTTCGTGATGTTCGGGCTCGGCCGCCCGCTCCACGTCTACGACATGGCGAAGCTCTCGGGCGGGCTGGTCGCGCGCAAGGCCAAGGACGGCGAGACCGTCGTCGCGCTGAACGGCAAGACCTACGCGCTCACCGATTCGATGACGGTGATCGCCGACAATGTAGCCGTGCACGACATCGGCGGCATCATGGGCGGCGAGCATTCGGGCTGTTCGGACGACACCACCGACGTGCTGATCGAATGCGCCTATTTTGATCCCGAGCATATCGCCCGCACCGGCCAGAAGCTGCTGCTGACCAGCGATGCGCGCACCCGCTTCGAGCGCGGCGTCGATCCCGAATTCCTCGACGACGGGCTGGCGATCGCCACCCGGCTGGTGCTGGCGCTGTGCGGCGGCACCCCGAGCGACGTCACCCGCAGTGGCACCCCGCCCAAGGTGGGCGCGGTCGTCGGCTATGATCCCGATCTGGCGGAAACGCTAGGCGGGCTCGCGGTGCCCGCAGGCCAGCAGGTCGAGATCCTGGAAAGCCTCGGCTTCACCGTGCAGCCGCTCGACGGCAATGGCGATCCCGTGGACCTCGGCGGCGGCTTCGAGGCCTTCCGCGTCACCGCGCCGAGCTGGCGCCGCGATATCGACGGCCCGGCCGACATCGTTGAGGAAGTGATCCGCATCGCCGGCATCGACAACGTGCCCTCGGTGCCGCTGCCGCGCACCCCCGGCGTCGCGACTCCCACCGCCACGCCCGAGCAGAAGCTCGAGCGCCGGATGCGCCGCACCGCGGCCGCGCGCGGGCTCAACGAGGCGATCACCTGGAGCTTCCTCCCCGAGTCGCAGGCCGAGGTGTTCGGCGGCGGCGCCTGGACGCTCGCGAACCCGATCAGTGAGGACATGAAGGTCATGCGCCCCTCGCTGCTGCCCGGCCTGCTGGCGGCGGCGGAGCGCAACCTCAAGCGCGGCGCGACCAGCGTCCGCCTGTTCGAGGTCGGCCGCCGCTATCTCGCGGACAAGGAGCGGCTGACGCTCGGCGTGGTGCTCGCGGGCTCGAAGGCCGTGCGCGGCTGGCAGACCGGCAAGGCGCAGCCCTTCACCGCGTTCGACGCCAAGGCCGAGGCGCTGGCGCTGCTCGAAGCCGCTGGCGCGCCGGTCGCCAACCTGCAGGTGATGGGCGAGGCGGGTGCCGCCTACCATCCGGGCCAGTCGGCGACGCTGCGGCTGGGGCCCAAGACCGTGCTCGCCAGCTTCGGCATGGTCCATCCGAGCGTGCTCAAGGCGTTCGACCTCGACGGCGCGGTGGCGGCGGTGGAGATCCACCTCGATGCGTTGCCCGCGAAGAAGGCGACCGGCTTCACCCGCCCCGCCTTCACGCCCCCGGCGCTGCAGGCGGTGACGCGCGACTTCGCGTTCCTGGTGCCGACCACCCTCGCGGCGGGCGATCTCGTCCGCGCCGTGAAGGGTGCCGACAAGGGCATTATCGTCGACGCGCGGCTGTTCGACCTGTTCACCGGCCAGGGCGTGCCGGAGGGGCAGAAGTCGTTGGCCATTGAAGTCACGCTGCAACCGGGCGAAAAGAGCTTCACCGACGCGGACCTGAAGGCGGTGGCCGACAAGGTCGTCGCGGCGGCGGCGAAGCTTGGGGCAACCCTGCGAGGATGATGCGATGATCGAGCGGTTCCTACCCGGGCTCGACGCCCTTCTGGCAGAGCCGCTCGACACGCATTCGGTGTCGGTCGCCTTTCCCGGCGACATGGACCCGCACGAGCGCGAGGGTCGCTACGGCGTCTTCCTCGATGCCGAGCTGCGCATCGCGGGGCTCGGCACCTGCGGCGGCGGTACGCTGATCGAGACGCTCGACGATGCCGGGCAGTGGCGCCCGGCCTGCGCGATCCTCGACGTCGATCTCATCGATCTGGAGCGCGGCCTTGCCTTCTGCCGCGACGAGCTGGTGTCGCTGGGCTGCCCGGTGGGCACGCTGATCCAGTATGACGACCGCGAGGACCGCTGGGACGGCGCGACCTGGCACTGCAGCGAGCCGCGCTCGTTCGACGAGGACATGCTGCCCTATCGCGATAATTGAGGGGCAGATGCAAAAAGGGGTTGCGCTACCCTGGATCCTCGGTTAGGCGCCGCACCTCACCGCGCGCCCGTAGCTCAGCTGGATAGAGCATCAGACTACGAATCTGAGGGTCGGACGTTCGAATCGTTCCGGGCGCGCCAATTCCTTCCGACATCGCTGGACGACCAATCGCGCCGACAGGCGGCTGCGATCGGTTTCGCTGTCGGGAGACGGCTGCGCGTGCAGCCGCCTCCCTTGTTGGTCAGCCGCGGCTGCGCGCCAGTTCGCGCCAGCCGATGTCGCGCCGGCAGAAGCCGGTGGGGAAGTCGATCGCATCGACGCCGCGATAAGCCCCGGCCTGGGCGGTCGCGATGTCCGGCCCGATCGCGGTCACGTTGAGCACCCGGCCCCCGCTCGCCACCAGCGCATCGCCCTGGCGCCTGGTGCCGGCATGGAACACCTGCACGCCGCCGGCTTCCGCCGCCTCGATGCCTTGAATCGTGCCGCCTGTCTCGGGCATACCCGGATAGCCGCGCGCCGCCATCACCACCGTCAGCGCGGTGTCGGTGCGGAAGCGCGGGGCGGGGCGCCCGGCCAGCTCGCCGCGCGCGGTCGCGAGCAGCAGGTCGAGCAGGTCGTCCTCCAACCGCAGCATCAGCACCTGGCATTCGGGATCACCGAAGCGGGCATTATATTCGATCAGCTTGGGGCCGTGCCTGGTCAGCATCAGCCCGGCATAGAGCACGCCCGAATAGGGGATGCCCTCGGCCGCCAGCGCCGCGATGGTCGGCTGGACGATCCGCTCCATTGCCTCGCGCTCCAGCGCGGGGGTGAGCACCGGGGCGGGGCTATAGGCGCCCATGCCGCCGGTATTCGGGCCGACATCGCCTTCGCCGACGCGCTTGTGGTCCTGCGCCGATCCGAAGAGCACGGCATCGGTGCCGTCGGTGATGACGAACAGGCTGGCTTCCTCGCCGTCGAGGAATTCCTCGATCACCGCGCTCGCGCCCGCATCGGCGAAGATCGCGGTGAGGGCGCCGATCGCCTCGTCGCGCGTCATCGCGACGGTGACGCCCTTGCCGGCGGCAAGACCATCGGCCTTGACCACCACCGGCAGCCCGAACGGCTCAAGTGCCGCCAGCGCTTCGTCCAGCCCGTGGACGCGGACATAACCCGCCGTGGGGATGTTGGCGCGGGCGCAGAGATCCTTGGTGAAGCCCTTCGATCCTTCCAGCTGCGCCGGCAGGCGGTTGGGCCCGAACACCGGGATGCCGGCCTCGCGCAGCACGTCGCCCACACCCGCCACCAGCGGCGCCTCGGGGCCGACGACGACCAGCCCGATACTATTCGCCTGCGCAAAGGCGAGCACCGCCGCCGGATCGGTCGGCACGAGGTCGACGAGCGTGGCATGCGCCGCTATGCCCGGATTGCCCGGTGCGGCGAAGAGCTGCGTCAGCAGCGGCGATTGCGCGAGCTTCCAGGCGAGCGCATGTTCGCGACCCCCCGACCCCAGTAGCAGGACGTTCATGGCCGACCCCTTATTCGAGACTTCATCGGCGCGGCTCGTAGCCGAGGCGGTGCCCGGGGACAACGCGGCACCGATGAGCGTCAGCGAACTCTCCGGCCGATTGAAGCGGATGGTGGAGGGCGAGTTCGGCCATGTCCGCCTGCGCGGCGAGATTTCGGGCTGGAAGCGCGCCGCCTCGGGGCACGCTTATCTCGCGCTCAAGGACATGGACGCGGTGATTGACGGGGTGATCTGGCGCGGCGCGGCGTCGGCGCTGCCGTTCCAGCCGCAGGACGGGCTGGAGGTCATCGCCACCGGCAAGCTCACCATCTATCCCGGCCGCTCCAAATACCAGATCGTCATCGAGCGGATGGAGCTGGCGGGCGAGGGCGCGCTGATGGCGCTGCTCGAGAAGCTCAAGGCCAAGCTGGCCGGCGAGGGGCTGTTCGACGCCCGCGCCAAAAAGCCGCTGCCCTATATGCCCAGGGTGATCGGCGTGGTGACCTCCCCCACCGGGGCGGTGATCCGGGACATTCTGCATCGGCTGGAGGATCGCTTCCCCAGCCATGTGCTGGTCTGGCCGGTCAAGGTGCAGGGCGATGGCTCGGCGCAGGAAGTCGCACGTGCGGTGCGCGGGTTCGATGCGATCCAGCCCGGCGGCCCGGTGCCGCGCCCCGACCTGGTGATCGTCGCGCGCGGCGGCGGCTCGGTCGAGGATCTCTGGTCGTTCAACGAAGAGGTCGTCGTGCGCGCGGTGGCGGAATGCACGATTCCGATAATCTCGGCGGTCGGCCATGAAACCGATACGACCTTGTGCGACTTCGCCGCCGACCTGCGCGCCCCGACCCCCACCGCCGCGGCCGAGATCGCGGTGCCGGTGCTGGCGGAGGTGCGCCACGGCATCGCCACGCTGGCGCACCGCACGGAGCGCTGCGTGCGTCGCTATCATGAGCGCGCCGGCGAGCAGCTGGCGGCGCTGGTCCGCGTGCTGCCGCGCCGCGATGCGCTGCTCGGCCCCCAGCGCCAGCGGCTGGACGACGCCGCCGCGCGCCTGGGTCTGGGGCTTGAACGTCGCGTGGGCGTGGCGCGCGGCCAGCTCGATCGCGCCGGCGCCGCCCTGCGCCCGGCGGCGCTCGAACAAAGGCTGGCGACCGCGCGGCAACGGCTGGGCGGCATCGCCCTCGATCGCGCCGCCGATCGCGAGCTGGCAGCCCTCCGCCAGCGGTTCGCGCACCCGGCCGAGGCGCTGAAGCTTGCAAGCCTGGAGCGCCGCTTCACCACCGCGTCCGAACGGCTGGCGGCGATGGGGCGGCATCTCGAACTGCTCGACCCCGAACTACCGCTCAAGAAGGGCTATGCCTGGGTCGAGGGGCGCGGCACCGGCAAGGTGGTCGCCTCGGCCGAGGATGCGCGCGCAGCGCAGGCCGTGACGCTGCATTTCGCCGACGGGTCGGTGGATGCCCGGGTTGAGCGCGGCGCGGGCAAGGCCTATGCTCCGCCCAAGCCCGAGCAGCCGACGCTGCTTTAGGGCGCACCCACCACCTTCAAGAGCAGGAATGGCGCCGCCCATGCTGATGTCCAACACCGCCCGCGTCGCCAAGCTGCACTATATGGCCAACGGCTTCCGCGTTCTCTCCCCCGGCGACCATGTGCTGTGCGCGGTCACCGGCGAGCGCATCCCCGTCGACTCGCTGCGCTACTGGAGCGTGGCGCGGCAGGAAGCCTATGCCACGCCCGAGGCGGCCACCAAGGCGCTGCTCGAGGCATGATCGACCGGCGGCGCTTCGCCGCGGCGATGCTGGCGACGACGCTGGTGGCGCGGAGCGCGCGCGCGGGCGGCGATGCCTTCGCGCTCGACGGCAGCTTCGAGCAGGGCGGGATCGCGCGCGGGCAAGTGCCGCCCGGCACCACCGAGCTCCAGTTCAACGGCCAGCCGATCCCCTTCGCCGCCGATCGCCGCTTCCTGATCGCGTTCGACCGCGATGCCGCCCCCACTGCTGTGCTGGAGGGGAAGGCTCGCGATGGCCGTTCGGTCCGCGAGGACCTGCAGATCGCGCCGCGCGGCTGGAATATTTCTCGGCTGGACCAGCTCCCCAAATATCCCGTGCCTAGCGCGGAGTTCGAGGCGCGACGTCCTGCCGAACTCGCCCGGATCAAGGCCGCGCGCGCGCTTGAGACCGCCGCGCAAGGCTGGCGCCAGCGCTTCGCCTGGCCGGCCACGGGGCGCATCTCCACGCTGTTCGGGTCGCAGCGTATCTATGCGGGCGAGCCGGGTGCCTATCATTCGGGCATCGACATCGCGCTGCCCACTGGCATCCCGGTGCGCGCGCCCGCCGACGGCGTGGTGATTCTCGCCGCCGAGGCGCCGTTCATCCTTGAAGGCAATCTGCTGATGCTCGACCACGGCATGGGTCTTTCGAGCGCGTTCCTGCACTTGTCGAGGATCGACGTGCGAGAGGGGGCGATGGTGCGGCAAGGGCAACTGCTCGGGGCAGTCGGGGCGACGGGACGCGCGACCGGCCCGCATCTGCACTGGGGGTTGACGTGGCGGGGAGCACGGATCGACCCGCTGCTGGTTACGGGCCCAATGCCTGCCTGATTTTCGAGCAACATTGGTAACCGCCGTAACATATTCGATCAAACGGCAGGGGTGTAACGTAACATTGCTATGTCGATGTGGCTTTTCCGCTACACAAGGATGAAAGCCTGTAAAGAAAGCTGAATGTCCGCTTTACAGCTCGTGCGGTTAACTGCTTCCTTTCGCACAAGCTCCTTTGACCGCGCGTCGCGCGCTGAAGGAGCGGGGAGACAACCCGATCGCGTGGTCAAAGACAGCGAGACCGGGTCAAGCGAGGGAAACGCATGAAAAAGACGCAACTGAAGCTGCGTGGGGGCATTGCACTTTCTGCAGTGGTTCTCGCAGGCGCGCTGATCGCATCGCCTGCGATGGCGCAGTCGGACACGACGCCGGCACAGGCGAACGAGCCAGCTGGTGGACAGGAAATCGTCGTCACCGGCACGATTTTCAAGAACACGGTGACCCCGTCGCCCGTAACCACCATCACCACCGACAACCTCGATGCACGCGGCATCAGCACGGTCCAGGAAGGCATTCAGCGTATCGCCGCCAATAACGGCCCGGCGCTGACCAATTCCTTCTCGGCGAACGGTGCGTTCGCGGCGGGTGCGTCTGCGGTCTCGCTGCGCGGTCTGACGACCAACTCCACGCTCGTTCTGTTCGACGGCATGCGTGCGGCCTATTATCCGCTGGCAGACGACGGCACGCGCAACTTCGTCGATCTCAACACCATCCCGGACGATATCGTCGAGCGCATCGACGTGCTGCGTGACGGCGCTTCCTCGACCTACGGCGCAGACGCGATCGCGGGTGTGGTGAACATCATCACCAAGAAGAACTTCAAGGGTCTTTCCGCGCGCGGCGAAACCGGCATCTCGTCGCGCGGCGACGCGGCGCAGTACCGCGCGTCGGTGACCGCCGGCTTCGGCGATCTCGATTCGAACGGCATCAACGGCTATGTCAGCGCCTTCTATTACAAGCAGGAAATGCTGAAGAACGCCGATCGCGGCTATCCGTACAACACCGGCGATTTCTCGCGGATCTGCTTCGAAGGCCATTGCGGAAGCAACGGCAACACCAACGGCTTGCAGGCGGATGGCTACACCGGGGGCTTCGGTGCCGCGACCCCGTTTGCGGTTCGTCCGCGTAACCCAGGCACCGGCACGGCGGCCAACGGCATCACTCGCTACACCTATCTGAACGGTTGCCAAGGTCTGCCGACCTACACGCCGACGGCCGCGGAACTCGCCCTGTCGCAGAACGCTGCCGCCCCGGCTTCGGGCCCGGTCTGCGTGGAAGACAACGTCAACCGCTACGGCGTGATCACGCCGGAAATCGAGCGCTTCGGTCTTTCCGCGCGCGTCACCGCGCGCGTCGGCGACTCGGGTGAGGCGTATGCCGCGTTCAACTTCCTGCAGTCGTCGAGCTTCGTTACGGGCGCGCCCTCTACGATTCGCGCTAACGCACCGGCGCCGTTCTACTTCCCGCGGTACAGCACCTCGGCGAACGTCGCCTATTACGGCAACAACACCGTGCTGCAGCTCCCGGTGTATGTCTGCCCGCGCGGCACCATCGCGGCCTGCACGGCAGCGAACGGCACGCTGAACCCGAACAACCCGTACGCCTCGCAGGGCTACACGGCAGCTATCATCGGCCGCTTGCCGAACCTGTCGCAGCAGGATCAGAGCCGTACCCGCGCCTATCGCGCGGCACTGGGCATTCGCGGTCCGATCAACGACACGTTCAGCTACAATGTGAACGCGACGGCGATGCACATGGACCTGCTCCGCAAGAGCAACGGCTATGTGTACATCCAGCACCTGCTCGATGTGATCGCCGATGGCAGCTATAACTTCATCAATCCGTCGGCGACCAGCGCCGCGACGATGAACTACCTCTCGCCGGAAGCGCGCGCTACCTCCACGTCGGATCTGGCGCAGGTCGATGCGAGCATCACGGGAGACGTCTACCAGCTTCCGGGCGGTCCGCTGCAGGTCGCGTTCGGCGGCTCCATCCGCTACGAAGCCGTCGACTCGCCTTCGCTCAATTCGGACATCAATGGCGGCACGCAGCGCTACTTCGTGCTGAACGGCTTCGCGCTGAAGGGTAATCGCACCGTTTACTCGCTGTACGGCGAAATCAACGCCCCGATCATCAAGGAACTGACGATCAACGGCTCGGGCCGCTACGATCGTTATCCGAACGGGATCGACAACTTCTCGCCGAAGATCGGCGCGACGTTCCAGCCGATCGGCCGCTTCGTTACCCTGCGCGGTACCTATTCGCGCGGCTTCCGTATCCCCAGCTTCGGTGAGGCGAATGCGACCTTCCCGACGACTGGGTATGTCAACGCGAACAGGGCGATCTACAACGACTTCTTCCTGAAGCAATATGGCGCAAACTGCTCGCTGGCGACCTACACCTCCTGCCCGACCTATGTGACGGGCGCGAGCTACGGTGCCACGTCGCTGTCGAACCCGAACCTGAAGCCGGAAAAGTCGGAAAGCTTCACGGGAGGCATCACCCTGGATCCGATCCGTGGGCTCCGTCTCTCGTTCGAATACTACAATATTCGTAAGACCAACGTGATCACCACGGCCAATAATGGCCCGGCGATCGCGGCTTATTATGCAGGCCAGGCGGTCCCGGCCGGCTACACGATCATCCCGGATGCGCCCGACGTGAACAACCCGAATGCGCTGCCGCGTATCGCGTTCGTCCAGTCCGGGTTCATCAATGCCAACACGCTGAAGACGTCTGGTCTCGACTTCAGCGTCGATCTGAACACGCCGCTGACCGACAACATTCGCCTGATGACGAATGCGGAAGCGACCTACATCCTGAAGCTCGAGACCGTCTATCCGGATGGCACGATCGAGCGCTACGACGGCACGCTGGGTAACTACAACCTGACGGCCGGCACCGGCACGCCGAAGTGGAAGGGTACCTGGACGACCTCGCTGGAGTTCTTCAGCAAGTACACTCTCACGGGCACCGCGAATTATTTCGATGGTTATGACCTCTCCGCCATGGACCAGGGCGGCGATTACAAGGACTGCGGCCTCAATGACGGTTCGCTGCCCTGCCGTGTGAAGAGCTACATCACGTTCGATCTGAACGCGACGGCGAAGGTCAACGATCGCCTGACGCTCTACGGAACCATGCAGAACGTGTTCAATCGCATGCCTCCGATCGACACCGTGACCTACGGCGCCAACGCCTATAATGCGGTGCAGGGCGGCGAAGGCATCTACGGCCGCTACTTCAAGATGGGCGCGAAGCTCTCCTTCTGATCCATCCGATCTAGCGAACGTAAAAGAAGAGGGCCGCTCCCGTAGGAGCGGCCCTTTTTTTGTCGGAGTGCGTGGGTCAGGCTACCCGCAGCGCCAGCGCGCCATCGCCTTCGTCGACATGCACGGTCGACCCGTCCTTCACCGCGCCGCGCAGGATCAGGTCCGCGAGCGGATCCTGCAGATACTTCTGCACCGCGCGTTTCAGCGGCCGCGCGCCGTACACCGGATCATAGCCCACCCGGCCCAGCCAATCGCGGGCCGCCGGGGTGAGGTCGATCGCCACCTTGCGGTCCTTGAGCAGCTTGGCCACCCGGCCGACCTGAATGTCGACGATCGGCGCCATATGGTCCGCGCCCAGCCGGTGGAACAGGATGATCTCGTCCAGACGGTTGAGGAATTCCGGGCGGAAATGCGCCCGCACCACGTCCATCACCTGCGGCTCGACCTCCTCCACCGGATGGCCGTCGGGCAGGTTGGTGAGGAACTGGCTGCCCAGGTTGGAGGTCAGGATCACGATCGTGTTCGAGAAGTCCACCGTGCGGCCCTGGCCGTCGGTCAGGCGACCGTCGTCGAGTACCTGGAGGAGGATGTTGAACACGTCGTTGTGCGCCTTCTCCACCTCGTCGAACAGCACCACCTGATAGGGTCGGCGCCGCACCGCTTCGGTGAGCACGCCGCCTTCCTCATAGCCGACATAGCCCGGAGGCGCGCCGATCAGCCGCGCGACCGCGTGCTTCTCCATGAACTCGCTCATGTCGATGCGCACCATCGCGTTGGGATCGTCGAACAGGAATTCGGCGAGCGCCTTGGTGAGCTCGGTCTTGCCGACGCCCGTCGGCCCGAGGAACAGGAACGAGCCCAGCGGCCGGTTCGGATCCTGGAGCCCCGCACGGCTGCGGCGCACGGCGGTCGAGACCGCCTTCACCGCATCGGCCTGGCCGATCACGCGCTTGCCGAGCTGCTGCTCCATCTGCAGCAGCTTCTCGCGCTCGCCTTCCAGCATCCGCTCCATCGGGATGCCGGTCCAGCGCGCGACGACGCCGGCGATGTCGTCGGCGGTGACTTCCTCGCGCAGCATCGCGCCCTTGGTGACGTTCTGCGCCTCGTCGAGCTGGCGGGTGAGCTGCGGGATCACGCCGTAGGACAGCTCGCCGGCACGTGCGAGGTCGCCCGCGCGCTGCGCCTGGTCGAGTTCGATCCGCGCCTGGTCCAGCTGGGCTTTGATCGTCGCCTCGGCGTTGATCTTGTCCTTCTCCGCCTGCCAGCGGGTGGTCAGCTCGGCCGATTGCTGCTCGAGATTGGCGAGATCCTCTTCGAGCGTGGCCAGCCGGTCGCGCGAGGCCTCGTCAGTCTCGCGCTTCAGCGCCTCGCGCTCAATCTTGAGCTGGATGATCCGCCGGTCGAGGCTCTCGATCTCCTCGGGCTTGCTCTCCACCTCCATGCGGATGCGGCTGGCGGCCTCGTCCATCAGGTCGATCGCCTTGTCGGGCAGGAAGCGGTCGGCGATGTAGCGGTTGGAGAGCGTCGCCGCCGCGACGATCGCCGCGTCGGTGATCCGCACGCCATGGTGCAGCTCGTACTTTTCCTTGAGCCCGCGCAGGATCGAGATCGTGTCCTCGACCGTCGGCTCGCCGACGAACACCGGCTGGAACCGCCGCTGGAGCGCGGGGTCCTTCTCGACATGCTTCTGATATTCGTCGAGCGTGGTCGCGCCGATGCAGTGCAGCTCGCCGCGGGCGAGCGCGGGCTTGAGCAGGTTGCCCGCGTCCATCGCGCCCTCGGCTTTCCCTGCACCGATAAGCGTGTGCATCTCGTCGATGAACAGCACGATCTGGCCTTCCGCGCCCTTCACCTCGTCGAGCACGCCCTTAAGGCGCTCCTCGAACTCGCCGCGATACTTGGCGCCCGCGATCAGGCTGCCCATGTCGAGCGCCATCAGCGTGCGGTCCTTGAGGGTATCGGGCACGTCGCCATTGGCGATGCGCAGCGCGAGGCCCTCGGCGATCGCAGTCTTGCCGACGCCGGGCTCGCCGATCAGCACCGGATTGTTCTTGGTGCGGCGGGCGAGGATCTGGATGGTGCGACGGATTTCCTCGTCGCGGCCGATCACGGGGTCCAGCTTGCCGGCACGCGCCGCCTCGGTCAGGTCGCGGGCGAACTTCTTGAGCGCGTCGTAGCGGTCCTCGGCCGAAGAGGTGTCGGCGGTTCGACCGCCGCGCATCGAATTGATCGCGGTGTTGAGCGCCTCGGGCTTCGCGTTCGCCGCCTGCAGCGCCTTGCCGGCGGCAGTATTGAGGCTCAGCGCCAGCGCGACGAGCAGCCGCTCGACCGTGACATAGCTGTCGCCCGACTTCTGCGCGATCGTCTCGGCCTGGTCGAGCACGCGAACCAGATCGTTGTCGAGGCCGGGCGTCGACTGCGCGCCCGAGCCGCTGACGGCCGGGATCTTGGACAGCGCAAGGTCGGTCTCGCCCAGCGCGCGCTTGGCGTCGCCGCCCGCCGCCTGGATCAGGCCGCTGGCCATGCCCTGCTCATCCTCGAGCAGTGCCTTCAGAAGATGCTCCGGGCTGATCCGCTGATGGTTCATGCGGATCGCCACGGTCTGCGCCGATTGCAGAAAGCCCTTGGCGCGGTCGGTGAATTTTTCGAGGTTCATGCCTGATCCCTGTTCGACGTTGACCAGCAGATAGTGTTGCAAATGGGCAACACAAGAGGGGAGACGTGCATCATGGCTATCGTAGTGCAGGTGCGGTCGACAACGGGAAATCGGGACTTTTCCGAAGCGTAAATCCAATTGTCACGGAGCGGTCACGCAGGAGTCCCGAGAGTGAAGCGCGAACTGTCGAATGTTGCAACGCGACACCGCTAGCGGCGGCGCAGCACGGGGCGAGGGGCCTGGTGCTTTCCCAAGGGGATCATGCGCATGCGCATCCGTATGCTTGCTGCCGGCCTGCTCGCCGGTACGTCGCTCTTCACTGCCGGCGCGGCCTTCGCGCAGTCTGCGCCCAGCGCCACGCTGATCGACGACACCCAGCCGCAGAGCGGCGCCGACGACATCGTCGTGATCGGCAAGGGCGAGACCCGCCAGATCCAGACGCTGACCCAGGCCGACATTGCGCTGCTCGCGCCGGGCACCAGCCCGCTCAAGGCGATCGAGAAGCTGCCGGGCGTCAACTTCCAGGGCGCGGATCCGTTCGGCGCCTATGAATGGGCCGGCCGCATCTCGATCCGCAGCTTCAACCAGAACCAGCTGGGCTTCACGCTGGACGGGATCCCGCTCGGCGACGCGAGCTACGGCAACGTCAACGGCCTCCACATCAGCCGCGCGATCATCAGCGAGAACATCGCCGAGACCCGCGTCTCGCAGGGTTCGGGCTCGATCGATACCCAGGCGACCAACAATCTCGGCGGCACGCTCGAATTCCTGTCGAGCGATCCCAAGGAGAAGCTGGGCATCGACGTCAACGCCACCGGCGGCAGCGACAATTTCTGGCGCGTGTTCGGCCGGCTCGACTTCGGCGAGCTGACCCCCGGCGGCACCCGTGCCTATCTCTCCTACCTCCACTCGGACACCGACAAGTGGAAGGGCTGGGGGGCGCAGCGCATCAACCAGGTCAACGGCAAGATCGTCACCCCGATCACGCCGGAGCTGCGCGCGGTCGGCACCTTCGATTTCTCCGATCGTCGCGAGAACGACTATCAGGACATGTCGCTCGATATGATCAAGCGTCTCGGCACCAACTGGGACAATATCTCGAACGACTATGCCAAGGCGATCCTCGTCTCGGACATCGGCGCCAACAACGGCTATACCGGCGTCACGCCGACCAATCCGGGGGCCGGCAAGGTCTATCCGGCGCCGTTCCTCAACCCGGACGATGCCTATTACAACGCCGCGGGCCTGCGCCGCGACTATCTCGCCTCGGCGGGCCTGGAGACGACCGGCAGCGCGACGGTCCACGGCGTGCTCAAGGGCTATTTCCACAACAACCACGGCCAGGGCCTGTGGTACACGCCCTATGTCGCCTCGCCCAACGGCGTGCCGATGTCGCTGCGCACCACCGAATATGACGTCCGCCGCGGCGGCGTGTTCGGCAATATCGGCACCAAGCTCGGCTTCAACGACGTTACCGTCGGGGGCTGGTACGAGCGCAACGATTTCCGTCAGGCGCGCCGCTTCTATGCGCTGGACAGCCGGACCAATCCGGGCCGCGACAGCCTCTCGTTCCAGAGCAACCCGTTCGCCACCCAGTGGTACTGGAAATACAAGACCGACACCGTCCAGTATTACGTGCAGGACAAGATCGAGCTCGGCGCGCTGACCGCGAACCTGGGCTGGAAGGGCTTCGCCGTCACCAACCATGCGACGCCGATCGTCGCGGGCGGGCTCGCCGGCGGCCGGATCAAGGTAACCGACTGGTTCCAGCCGCATGCCGGCCTCAACTACCGGGTGACCGACAATGCCGAGCTGTTCGCCGGCTTCACCCAGGTGACCCGCGCCTTCGTGTCGGCGGCCACCAGCGGTCCGTTCGCGACGACCCAGGCGGGCTTCGACGCGCTCAACAGCGGCGCGACCAAGCTCAAGCCCGAAGCGTCGGACACCTATGAAGTGGGCGGCCGCTATCGCAGCGGCATCTTCACCGGCTCGCTCGCCGGCTATTACGTCAACTTCCGCAACCGCCTGCTGGCGGTGACGACCAGCGCCGGCATCGTCGGTAACCCGGCGATCCTGCAGAATGTCGGCGACGCGCGCTCGGTGGGCGTCGAGGCGACCGGCGACGTTCGCCTGCCGATGGGCTTCGGGCTGTTCGCCTCGTACAGCTACAACGACTCGACCTATCGCGACGACGTCGTAACGGCGAGCGGCGTCATCCCCACCAAGGGCAAGACGGTGGTGGATTCGCCCAAGCACATGCTGAAGGGCGAAGTCACCTGGTCCGGGCAGGGCTTCAATGCGCGCGTCGGCGCCAACTACATGAGCAAGCGCTACTTCACCTACACCAACGACCAGTTCGTGGACGGCCGCGTGGTGGTGGATGCGACCCTCGGCTACAAGTTCGACCTGGGCGGGCGGAAGCTGGAGCTGCAGGGCAACGTGACCAACCTGTTCGACAAGAGCTATGTGTCGACGATCGGTACCAATGGCTTCGGCAACAGCGGCGACAACCAGACGCTGATGGTCGGCGCACCGCAGCAGTTCTTCCTGACGCTGAAGGTCGGCCTCTAAGAGCTGCCGGGAGAGGAAAAAGGGGGCGGGGCACCACGGTGCTCCGCCCCTTTTCTTTCCGTCATCCCGGCGAAAGCCGGGATCCAGTCGCCTCTACGTATCAGCTAGAAGCGAGATGTAGACCTCAATGGATCCCGGCTTTCGCCGGGATGACGGTCGAAGGGGTTCAGCCCGTCACGATCGGATAGGTGATCCGCAGCTCGTCGAGCAGCTTTTCCACCGCCGCGACGTCGCCCGCCGCGCCGCTGGGCGCCAGCGACCAGTTGCAATGCGGGTGCGTCTCGGCGTCGTAGACGCGCACCTTGCCCAGCACGGTCTTCCAGCGCCGGACGGTGCCGCCATGGCGGCGGACGAGCTGGGCGACGATGCGGTCGATCAGGTCGGCTGCGGTCATCAGGCCCCGGCGGCGGTCAGGCGGTCGAGTTGGTCGCGGCTGAGTTCCACGTCCCAGGCGCCGATCAGCTCGTCGAGCTGTTCGATGCTCGTCGCGCTGGCGATCGGCGCGGTGACGCCGTCCTGTGCCGCCAGCCACGCAAGCGCGATCTGGGCGAGGCTGGCCCCGGTCTCGGCCGCCACCTCGTCCATCACCGCCAGCACCGCGCCGCCCTTGCCGGCGAGCAGCTTGGCCATGCCGCCGCCGCGCACGCTCTTCGAGAAATCGGCTTCGCTGCGATACTTGCCGGTGAGGAAGCCCGACGCGAGGCCGTAATAGGGGATCACGCCGAGATTGTGGGTGATGCACAGATCCTGCAGCTCGCCTTCGAACTTGCGGCGGCTGACGAGGTTGTATTCGGGCTCCAGCACCCGGAAGTGCGGCAGGCCTTCCTTCGCCGCGAGGTCGAGCGCCGACTTGAGCCGCATCGCGTGGAAGTTGGATGCACCCAGCGCGCGGACCTTGCCCGCGTCGATCAGCTTGCCGAACGCGGCGAGATAGTCTTCCTGCGGCACGCTCTCGTCGTCCTGGTGCGCGAAATACAGGTCGATCGTCTCGATGCCGAGCCGCTGGAGCGATGCGTCTGCCGCAGCGGCGATCCGCGCCGGCGCCAGCTTCTCGCCGCCTTCGCCCGGCAGCATGCCCACCTTGGTGGCGATCAGCACCTGGTCGCGCTTGCCGGAGGTGCGCAGCCATTCGCCGATCACGCTCTCGGATTCGCCGCCTTTGTGGCCGGAGACCCAGGCCGAATAGACGTCGGCGGTATCGATCATCACCCCGCCGCGCTCGGCGAAGCGATCGAGGATGCGGAAGCTGGCGGCCTTGTCGGCGGTCCAGCCGAACACGTTGCCGCCGAGCACGAGCGGCGAGATTTCCAGGCCCGAGGCACCGAGATGGCGAAGATGCGGCATGCGGGGTCTCCGATGGAAAGGGGAGGGCGTGGAACGCGTCAGTCGGTGATCTCGTTGCCCGCCGGGCCCGACGTGTTCGAATAGGCGCTCTCGGCATTGGCGAAGGCGGCGTCCTCGGCGGCGTTCACGTCGGCGACCGCCTCGCCCATCGTGTTGCTGTCGCCGGCCATCGCCTCATTGGCTTCGGCGGCTTCGTTCTTCGCTTGGTTGCTGCAAGCCGACAGGCCGGTGAGCGCCAGCGCGGCGAGGGGGAGGAGGAGAAGCTTGCGCATGGGACTGGGTTCCTTCACGGGGTTCGGGGCCGGGCTAGCCAGAGCCGCAAACGCACGCAACCGCGCAGCGATGCGTTGACCTGATATAAAGATATCTTTATATCTCTATCCCGCCCATGACAGAACCCCTCGCCATCTTCCGCGCGCTCGCGGATTCGACCCGGCTGCGCATCGTTGCGCTGTTGCGGGCGATGGAGCTGAGCGTCGGCGAGCTGGCGCAGGTGCTGGGGCAGAGCCAGCCGCGCGTCTCGCGCCATGTGAAGATCCTGTGCGACGCCGGGATTGCCGAGCGGCGCAAGGAAGGCAGCTGGGTATTCGTGGCGCTCGGCCGGCAGGCGGTGACCGCACCGGTGCTCGCTGCGCTCGACGCCTGGGAACTGGCGGGCGACCCCTGGGTGGTGGCCGACCAGGCGCGGCTCTCGGCGGTCCGGGCCGACCGGGCGAGTGCGGCGGAAAGCTGGTTCGAGGCCAATGCCGGCCAGTGGGACGCGATCCGCTCGCTCCATGTCGCGGAGAGCGAAGTCGAAGCCGCGATGGGCGCCGCGCTCGGCGAGGGCTCGCTCGGCACGCTGGTCGATATCGGCACCGGCACGGGGCGGATGCTCGAGCTGTTCGGGCCGCGCGCCGCGCAGGCGGTGGGGATCGATCGCTCGTCCGAAATGCTGCGGCTGGCGCGCGCCAAGCTCGCCGATCTCGGCCATGCCGAGCTGCGCCAGGCCGATCTCTATGCGCTGCCGCTGCAGGACGGGGCTGCGGATACTGCTATATTGCATCATGTGCTCCATTTCGCGCAGCAACCGGCGGCAGCGATCGGCGAGGCGGCACGCGTGCTCGGCCCCGGCGGGCGGCTGCTGATCGTCGATTTTGCGCCGCACGAGCGCGAGGAACTGCGCACCCGCGATGCGCATGCACGACTGGGTTTCTCGGACGAGCAGATGCTCGGCTGGTTCGATCGCGCCGGGCTGGCCCCGGTGCAGGTGCAGACGCTGGAAGGCGGTGCGCTGACGGTGAAATTATGGCTCGGTCGCAAGACCGGGGAGAGCGTGGAAAAGGTGAAGGCGGCATGAGTATCGTAGACCCCATGGCACCGCCCCTGTTCGCCGACGTGGCGGGCGATGTGGCGGTGAGCTTCGAATTCTTCCCGCCCAAGACCGAGAAGATGGAAGAGACGCTCTGGGCCTCGATCGAGACACTGTCGCCGCTCGGGCCGCGGTTCGTGAGCGTCACCTATGGCGCCGGCGGCACCACCCGCGAGCGCACCCATGCGACGGTCTCGAAGATCGCGCGCGAGACGCCGCTGGCCGCCGCCGCGCACCTCACCTGCGTCGAGGCGACGCGCGAGGAGATCGACCAGATCGCCGAGGAATATTGGGCGGCAGGCGTGCGGCATATCGTCGCCCTGCGCGGCGATCCGCCCCGCGCCGGCGAGAAATATCGCACCCATCCCGGTGGCTATGAGAATGCGGCGGATCTGGTCGCGGGCCTGCGCCGGCTCCACCCGTTCGAGATTTCGGTAAGCGCCTATCCCGAATGCCACCCGGACTCGCCGAGCCCCGAGGCCGATCTCGACAATCTCAAGCGCAAGATCGATGCGGGCGCCAACCGCGCGATCACCCAGTTCTTCTTCGAGGCCGAGACCTTCCTGCGTTTCCGTGATCGCGCGGCGGCCGCGGGGATCGATGCCGAGATCGTGCCGGGCATCATGCCGGTGATGAACTATGCCAGCGTGGTGAAGATGTCGGCGATGTGCGGCACCGGCGTGCCGGCCTGGATGGAGAAGCTGTTCGAGGGGCTCGACGAGCATCCCTCGGCGCGACAGCTGGTGACGGCGACGCTGACGGCCGAGCTGTGCCGCAAGCTCTATGCAGGCGGGGTGCGCCAGTTCCACTTCTACACGCTCAACCGCGCCGAGCTGAGCTACGCGATCTGCCACCTGCTCGGGCTTCGCCCGCGGCAGCAGGCGGCGGTGGCTGCGGCGTAACCCAACCTAAGCCCCTCCTCCTGGGAGGAGGGGTTGGGGGTGGAGGGATGCCAGAACGCTGGTTTTGGTGAGACCTGACCCACCCCAACCCCTCCCCTGAAGGGGAGGGGCTTTAGAGGACACAACCATGACTGCACGCGAGAAACTGCTGGCCGAAGCCGCCAAGCGCATCCTGATCACCGATGGCGCGTTCGGCACCGAGATCCAGAACTGGAAGCTCGACGAGGCCGCCTATGCCGGCACTCTGGGCCTCAGCCACGACCAGAAGGGCAACAACGACATTCTCGCGCTGACCAAGCCCGAGGTGCCCGGCTCGATCCACCGCGCCTATTTCGAGGCGGGGGCGGACATCGCCGAGACCAACACCTTCTCCGCCAACCGGATCAGCCAAGCCGATTACGGCGCCGAGCATCTGGTGCGCGAGATCAACATCGAGAGCGCCAAGCTCGCGCGCAGCATCGCCGACGAGTACGAGGCCAAGGACGGCCGCCCGCGCTTCGTCGCCGGTGCCCTCGGCCCGACCAACAAGACGCTGTCGCTGAGCCCGGACGTCAACGATCCCGGCTATCGCGAGATCGACTTCGATTACCTCAAGGACGTGTACCGCGAGCAAATCGACGCGCTGGTCGAGGGCGGCATCGACTTCGTGCTGATCGAGACGGTGTTCGACACGCTCAACGCCAAGGCCGGCATCATGGCGGCGATCGAGGCGGGCGAGGCGCTGGGCCGCGACCTCCCGATCATGCTGTCGATGACGCTGACCGACCTGTCGGGCCGCAATCTCTCCGGCCACACGGTCGAGGCATTCTGGGCGGCGGTGCGCCATGCGCGGCCGGTGACGATCGGGCTCAACTGCTCGTTCGGGGCCGAGCAGCTCCGCCCGCATGTGAAGACGCTGTCGGCGCTCTGCGACACGCTGATCATGGTCTACCCGAACGCGGGCCTGCCCAACGAACTCGGCGCCTATGACGAGATGCCGGCGACCACCGCCGGCCTCGTCAAGGAATGGGCCGATGCGGGCCAGGTGAACATCCTCGGCGGCTGCTGCGGCTCGACCCCCGCGCATATCGGCGCGATCGCCAAGGCGGTGCAGGGGCTCACCCCGCGTGCCATCCCGACGCCGGAAGTGCGGACGCGGCTCGCCGGCCTCGAACCGTTCACCATGGCGGCGTAAGTTTAGATCCTCCCCTGCAAGGGGAGGTGGCAGGCCGAAGGCCTGACGGAGGGGTGTCCCCCTCTCGATAGCGCGATACCCCTCCACCATGCTTCGCATGGTCCCCCTCCCCCTCCGGGGGAGGATCGAAGAAGAAGAAACCCGATGACCACGCCTTCCTCCACCAACTTCGTCAATATCGGCGAGCGCACCAACGTCACCGGATCGGCCCGCTTCAAGAAGCTGGTGATGGCCGGCGACTATCCCGCCGCGGTCGAAGTCGCGCGCCAGCAGGTCGAGAACGGCGCGCAGGTGATCGACGTCAACATGGACGAGGGCCTGCTCGACGCGCTCGAGGCGATGACCACCTTCCTCAAGCTGATCGCCGCCGAGCCGGACATCGCCCGCGTGCCGGTGATGATCGACAGCTCGAAATGGGACGTGATCGAGGCGGGCCTGAAGTGCGTTTCGGGCAAGCCGATCGTCAACTCGATCAGCATGAAGGAAGGCGAGGAAGCTTTCCTATACCATGCGCGCAAGTGCATGGCCTATGGTGCGGCCGTCGTCGTCATGGCGTTCGACGAGGTCGGCCAGGCGGATACGCAAGCGCGCAAGGTCGAGATCTGCGAGCGCGCCTACAAGCTGCTCACCGGGATCGGCTTCCCGCCCGAGGACATCATCTTCGATCCCAACGTGTTCGCGGTGGCGACGGGCATCGAGGAGCATAACAATTACGGCGTCGACTTCATCGAGGCGTGCCGCGAGATCAAGAAGCGTTGCCCGCACGTCCATATCTCGGGCGGCCTGTCGAACCTGTCGTTCAGCTTCCGCGGCAACGAGCCGGTGCGCCGGGCGATGCACTCGGTGTTCCTCTATTACGCGATCCCCGCGGGGATGGACATGGCGATCGTCAACGCCGGCCAGCTCGACGTCTATGACGCGATCGACCCCGAGCTGCGCCAGGCGTGCGAGGACGTGGTGCTCAACCGCGATCCCGAGGCGGGCGACCGGCTGGTGGCGCTCGCCGAGAAGTATCGCGGCACCGATGCGGTGGCGGAAAAGCAGGCGGCCGAATGGCGCAGCTGGCCGGTCGCCAAGCGGCTCGAGCATGCGCTGGTCAAGGGCATCGACGCGCATGTCGTCGAGGATACCGAGGAATGCCGCCAGATCTTCGCGCGCCCGATCGAGGTGATCGAGGGTCCGCTGATGGACGGCATGAACGTCGTCGGCGACCTGTTCGGCTCGGGCAAGATGTTCCTGCCGCAGGTGGTCAAGTCCGCCCGCGTCATGAAGAAGGCCGTCGCCCACCTTCTCCCCTATATCGAGGCGGAGAAGGAAGAAGGGGCCAAGGGCAAGGGCAAGATCGTGCTCGCGACCGTGAAGGGCGACGTGCACGACATCGGCAAGAACATCGTCGGCGTCGTGCTCCAGTGCAACGGCTTCGACGTGGTCGACCTGGGCGTGATGGTGCCCTGGTCGAACATCCTCCAGGCGGCGGTCGAGCATGATGCGGACATGATCGGCCTGTCCGGCCTGATCACGCCGAGCCTCGACGAGATGGTGACCGTCGCCGAGGAGATGCAGCGCGCGCAGATGACGATGCCGCTGCTGATCGGCGGCGCGACCACCAGCCGCGTCCACACCGCGCTGCGCATCGACCCGGCCTATACCGGCCCGGTGGTCCATGTGCTCGACGCCAGCCGCGCCGTGGGCGTGGCGACCGCGCTGGTTTCCGATACCCAGCGCGATCCGTACGTGACCAAGATCGCCGACGAGTACGAGCATGTCCGCGTCACCCGCGCCGGCAAGGGGCAGAGCGAGTTGCTGCCGCTGGAAGACGCCCGCGCCAACGCCTTCGAGGCGGACATGTCGCTCAAGCCGGGCAAGCCGCGCATGCCGGGTGTCCACACGTTCGACGACTGGGACCTCAAGGACCTGCGCGACTATATCGACTGGACGCCCTTCTTCCGTGCCTGGGAGCTGGCGGGCAACTACCCGGCGATCCTGACCGACGAGGTGGTCGGCGAAAGCGCGACTTCGCTGTTCGCCGACGCCCAGAAGATGCTCGACAAGATCATCGCCGAGCGCTGGCTCACGGCGCGCGGTGTCGCCGGGCTGTGGCCGTGCCGCCGCGAGGGCGACGACGTGATCGTGCATCTCGAAAACGAGAGCCACGTCCGCCTGCCGTTCCTGCGTCAGCAGATCGCCAAGCGCGAGGGCCGCGCCAATATGTGCCTGGCCGACTTCATCGATCATGATGGCGACTGGATCGGCGGCTTCGCGGTCTCGATCCACGGCATCGAGCCGCACCTCGCCCGCTTCAAGGCGGCGATCGACGATTATTCGGACATCCTCCTGAAGGCGCTGGCAGACCGTCTCGCCGAGGCGTTCGCCGAGCGGCTGCACAAGTTCGTCCGCACCGCGCTGTGGGGCTATGCCGAGGGCGAGCAGCTCGACAATGACGCGCTGGTCCGCGAGCAGTATCGCGGCATCCGCCCGGCGCCGGGCTATCCGGCCTGCCCCGAGCACAGCCTCAAGCCGATCCTGTTCGACCTGCTCGATGCGCACAAGCGCACCGGCATCAGCCTCACCGAAAGCTTCGCGATGCTGCCGACCGCGGCGGTCTCCGGCTTCTATTTCGGCCACCCCCAGGCCGAATATTTCGGTGTCGCCCGCGTCGGGCCGGACCAGCTCAAGGATTATGCTGCCCGCCGCGGGATCAGCGAGGAGCTGGCGACGCGCTATCTGCGGCCGAACCTCGACTGAGCTTATCGATGGCCATTCCGGCGCGTGCCGGAATGGCGTGGTCGCAGGCCCTTACAGCGTCCGCCGGAACTGCACGTACAGATACTGGCCGCGGCGCTGCGTGGCGCGCTCACGGTACAGCAGCGGTGCGACATTGCGTTCGCCGGTATAGAGATTGCGGTCATAGGTCCGCGCGGCGTTCAGCAGGTTGCCGGCGTCCACCCGGATCGCCAGCCGCTTGCTCGGCTTCCAGATGGTGTAGACCTCCAGCGCCGGTTCGACCTGCGTCGTCCGGAATTCGGCGATCCGGTAGAGCCGCGTGTCGGGCTGGCCGCAGCTCGCATAGACGCCATAGGTGAAGCGGCCGCCGAACAGATCCTGGCTGAAGCTGCCGCTGCAGGTGAACGGCTGTTCGTTGGTATAGCGCCGCCGCTCGCCGGTCAGTGGATCGGTGACGTGGCTGCGCACTACCGATGCGCTGCCGCGCAGCCGCGCATTCTTGATGCCCAGCTTGTCGAACGGGAGCGTCAGCGTGCTGCCCACCGTGTCGCGCGTGCCGTTGCCGATATTGCCGATCGCATCATACCCGCCTTCCAGCGGGATATAGTCGATGACGTGGCGCGTGGCCTCGTGCTTGGCGCTCAGCTCCAGCGCGCCCTTCCCCCAGAAGCGGTGCTCGTAGACCGCCTCCAGCGTCAGCGTCTGTTCGGGCACCAGGTCGCCATTGCCGGCGCGGACCGTGCCCAGGTTGATCTCGGTCGCGGCGACGAAATTGTTGAAGTCGAGCTGGCTGACGCTCTGCTCCGCCCGCAGCCGCACCTGGTCGCGCGCGTTCGGCCGCAGGGTCAGCTGCAGCCGTGGCTTGGGGTAGAAAAAGGAGCGCGCACGGTCGGTATCGCCGTCGGAGGCGATGCGGGACACTTCGGTGCGCATGCCCGCCTCCAGGGTGACGCGGCTCGAAGGCTGCCAGCGCGCCAGCCCGAACAGCTCGCCGCGCACTTCGCTGACGAATACCTTCTCGTCCGGCAGCGCCACGGGCACGCCCTGTTCGGCATAGGCAGTGCGGTTGTCGAGGAAGTTGTAGGCGATCTCGCCGCCGCCCTCCAGCGACAGCGCCTTGCTGGGCTTGTAGCGCAGGATCGGGCGGAAGACCGACTCGCCGTTGCGCGACTGCTGCCCGAAGGTGGAAACGAAGCCGCCTGCGTTGGTGGTGGAATCATAGCCGGTGTGGCCAAGCCGCTGCAGGGCGATCAGCTCCACCTCGCTCTTTTCGCCCAGCGATTTGGTCCAGTTGGCCCCCAGCTCACCTTTCCATTGATGGGTAATGTCGATCGCCTGGCCGCTGCTGCCCCTGCCTTCCAGTAGCGTCACCGTCAGGCTGGTCGGATAGTCGAAATAGTCGGCGCGGGCGTTGACCGTCAGCAGGCCACCGCCGACGGCGCGCTGCAGGGAGGCGCGCAGCGTGGCGGTGCGGTCGCGGTCCCACTGATCGAGGCGGTGGCGCTGCAGGAGATTCCCCGCCGCATCCTCGCGGGTGCGGATGCCGTGATTGGTATAGTTCGTACGATCGCTGAGCACCTCCAACGACACCTCGTCGCGGCGATCGCCGTCGCGCCGGGCATATTGCAGCGTCAGGTCCGGCCCGACATAGCCGTCGCGATAGATATAGCTCTGGAAGTTGATCAGTTTCTCGGTCGAGGCGGTGCGCTTTAGCACGACGTTGGCGATCACCGCGCGACCCTGCATGTCGATGCCCGGCGCGCCGCCGCGGATCAGCTCGATCCGCGCGACGCTGCCCGCGCTGATCCGGCGGAGGATCTCGCCTAGGCCGTCGGTCTTGGAGGCGGGCGGCTTGCCGTCGATCAGCACGTTGCCCGTGTTGCCGGCGATGCCGCGCGCATCGCCATTGCCGACGTCGAGCGTGAAGCCCGGCAGGCGCTGCACCATGTCCAGCGCGGTCGGCAACGCGGTATTCGCGAAGAACTCCGGCCCATAGACCAGCACCCCCGCGGCGGGCGGCACGCCGGGGATGCCTGAGGCCGGGTCAGGCTGTTGCTGTGCGAACGCGGCGACAGGGCAGGCCAGTGCGGCAGCTGCCAAAACGCACCTGACTTTCATTCGAGTCGAAATGTCCCCCCAGGCGCAACAAGATAGTTGCTCCTTCGCGCAAGTCTGGCCGAACCGGAGCAAGCTTTGCAAACGAAAACCGGGTGTTAAGCAACTTTCCAGAGTCTAACGTGCTGTTCGCGCAACAGGCGTTCAATCTTACAGTGCCTGGGCCGCGGCCCAGCCGCTCGCCCAGGCCCATTGGAAGTTATATCCGCCTAGCCAGCCGGTTACGTCCACCGCCTCGCCGATCGCGTAGAGGCCGGGGACGCGGCGCGCTTCCATGGTCTGCGAGGAAAGATCGGCGGTGCTGATCCCGCCCACGGTCACCTCGGCCTTGGCGAAGCCCTCGGTGCCGTTGGGGGTGAATCGCCAGCCCGCCAGCTGTGCCTCGGCTTGGTCCAGCAGCGCGTCGCGGCAATTGCCGAGCTCGCTGGGCAGGGCGATGCGCTCGGCCAGCGTGGTGGCGAGCCGATCGGGTAGCTGCCGGTTGAGCAGGGTGCGCAAGCCCAGGCGCGGTTCGGTCCGCTTGGCGTCGCGCAGCCAGCCCTTCGCGTGTTCGGGCAGGAAGTCGATCGCGATCTGCTCGCCATGCTTCCAGTAGGAGGAGACCTGCAGGATCGCCGGGCCGGAAAGGCCGCGATGGGTGAACAGCGCCGCTTCGCGGAAGCGCGCCTTGCCGGCGCTGGCGGCCACGGCGGTGGAGACGCCGGAGAGGTCGCGGAACAGCGCCTGGTCCGGCCCGAGGGTGAGGGGGACGAGCGCTGGGCGCGGCTCGACCACCTTGAGGCCGAAGCGGCGGGCGAGATCATAGGCGAAGCCCGTCGCGCCCAGCTTGGGGATGGCCGGGCCGCCGGTGGCGAGGACGAGGGCGGGGGCTTCGGCGATGCCCTTGCTGGTCGTCACGCGGAAGCGGCCGTCGGCGTGGTCTACGTCGGTGATGCTGGCGCCTAGTTCGATCGTCACCCCGCCCATCGCGCATTCGCCGAGCAGCATGTCGACGATCTGCCGCGCCGAACCGTCGCAGAACAGCTGGCCCAGCGTCTTCTCGTGCCAGGCGATGCCGTGGCGCTCGACCAACGCGAGGAAATCCTGCGCGGTGTAGCGGCCGAGCGCGGACTTGGCGAAATGCGGGTTGGCGGAAAGGTAGCGATCGGGCGCGGTGCCGAGATTGGTGAAGTTGCACCGCCCGCCGCCCGAGATCAGGATCTTCTTCCCGGGCGCCTCGGCATGGTCGAGCAGCAGCACCCGGCGGCCGCGCTGGCCCGCCATCGCGGCGCAGAACATCCCCGCCGCGCCGGCGCCGAGGATAATCGCGTCATGGGTGCCGAGGGAGATGGTCATGCGGGGGCGTTAGCGCGGTTCTAGGGCCCCGAACAGCGAAACGCCGCCGGGGATGCCGGCGGCGTTCTGCTTCGAGGATGTCCCCCTCACCCTTCCGCGCCGTCGGCGCTCCCTCCCTCTCCCACAAGGGGAGAGGGAGCGGGGATCGAAACTCCCTCTCCCCTTGTGGGAGAGGGAAGGGGCCCGCCGCCGCAGGCGGTGGGAAGGGTGAGGGGGACTCGTGACCCCTCAGATGTGAATCGGCTTGCCGAGCACGCCCATCGCCGCTTCCTTGATCGCCTCGGAATGCGTCGGATGGGCATGGCAGGTATACGCGATGTCCTCGGACGTCGCGCCGAACTCCATCGCCTGGGCCACCTGGGCGATCATCGTGCCGGCCGGCGCGGTGATGATCCAGGCGCCGAGCACACGATCGGTCTTGGCGTCGGCGATCACCTTCACCCAGCCGGTGGTGTCGTCGATCGCCTTGGCGCGGCTGTTGCCCGCCATCGGGAACTTGCCGACCTTTACCTCGCCCTTCTCGCGCGCCTGCTCCTCGGTGAGGCCGACGCCGGCGATTTCGGGGTGGGTATAGACGACGCTCGGGATCACCGCGTGGTTCACGATGCCGGTCAGGCCCGCGATGTTCTCGGCGACGGCAATGCCCTCGTCCTCGGCCTTGTGCGCGAGCATCGGGCCGGGGATCACGTCGCCGATCGCCCACACGCCGTCGACGGCGGTGCGGAAGCTGTGATCGGTCTCGATCTGGCCGCGCTGGTTGGTGGCGAGGCCGATCTTGTCGAGGCCCAGGCCCTCGGTGTTCGGACGGCGGCCGATCGCGACCAGCACGACATCGGCTTCCAGCGTCTCGGCGGCGCCGCCGGCGGCGGGCTCGACCGTGACGCTGGCCTTGTCGCCGTTGACGGCAACGCCGGTCACCTTGGTGGAGAGCTTGATCTCCATGCCCTGCTTCTTGAAGATCTTGGCGGCTTCCTTGCGGACTTCACCGTCCATGCCGGGGAGCAGCTGGTCGAGATACTCGACCACGGTCACCTTGGCGCCGAGGCGCTGCCAGACCGAGCCGAGCTCGAGCCCGATCACGCCGCCGCCGATCACGACCATGTTCGCCGGCACCTTCTCCAGCGCGATCGCGCCGGTCGAGTCGACGACGACCTTCTGGTCGACCGTCACGCCCGGCAGCGGGGTGACCGACGAGCCGGTGGCGATCACGATGTTCTTGGCGGTGACGGTGCGCTCGCCCACCTGCACGGTGTGCGCGTCGACAAAGGTGCCGAGGCCCTTCACCCACTCGATCTTGTTCTTCTTGAACAGGAATTCAATGCCGCCGGTCAGGCCCTTCACGGCCTTGTCCTTGTCCGCCATCATCGTCGGCAGGTCGAGTTCGACCGAACCGAGCTTGACGCCGTGCTTGGCGAGCGCGCCCGAGGCGGCCTCGTAGAACAGCTCGGACGCGTTCAGCAGCGTCTTGGAGGGGATGCAGCCGACGTTGAGGCAGGTGCCGCCCAGCGTCTCACGGGCTTCGACGCAGCCGGTCTTGAGGCCGAGCTGCGCCGCGCGGATCGCCGCGACATAGCCGCCGGGGCCGGAACCGATGATCAGGACGTCGAAATCATATTCAGCCATTTTCCGCTCCATGCGTGCGCGTGCGGGCGCTTAAACTATCGGCCGTGTCGCCCGGGGCTCTGGGCCCCTGCTTTCGCAAGGGAACGGGCGGGTCCAGCCATAACAGTGCTCCTGCGAACGCAGGAGCCCAGGGTTGCGAGGGACGTTCTTCGATCCGGCGCCATCGCGCGGCTCAGCCGAAGAGCGTCCCGTACAAATCCTTCCATTGCGGGTTGTCGCGTTCGATCAGCTCGATCTTCCACGCCCGCTTCCATTTCTTCATCTGGCGTTCACGAAGCCGCGCTCCGTCCAGATCCTCATGCGCCTCGTACCAGACAAGGTGCTTGCAGCCCTTGTCCTTGGGAAGCCCTCGATCATGCCGGTGCGATGCTGGTACGCTCTGGCGGGCAGGTCGCTGGTCGATCCGACATAGATCGTGCCGTTGCGCTTGTTCGCCATGATGTACACGCAGCCGGATTTCGTCGGGCTTCTCCTTGGTTCCGTGCTCCTGCGGAAGCAGGAGCGCAGGGCCACAAGCGATGTATTTCCCAACCCTGGGCCCCTGCTTTCGCAGGGGCACAAAGTGTATCAGAGGTCGATCAGCAGGCGGGTCGGATCCTCGATCGCGTTCTTGATCGCGACGAGGAAGGTCACCGCCTCGCGGCCGTCGACCAGGCGGTGGTCGTAGCTGAGTGCCAGGTACATCATCGGGCGGACGACGACCTGGCCGTTACGGACGACCGGACGGTCCTCGATGCGGTGCAGGCCGAGCACGGCCGACTGCGGCGGGTTGATGATCGGGGTCGACATCAGCGAGCCGAACACGCCGCCGTTGGAGATGGTGAAGGTACCGCCCTTCATCTCGTCCATCTTGAGCGTGCCGTCCTTGGCGCGCTTGCCGAAATCGCCGATCGTGCGCTCGATGCCCGCGACCGACAGGTCCTGCGCATCGCGGATCACCGGCACGACCAGGCCCTGCGGGGCCGAGACCGCGACCGAGACGTCGCAATAATCGTGATAGACGATCTCGTCGCCCTCGATCGAGCCGTTGACGCCGGGAATGTCCTTGAGCGCCATGCACGCGGCCTTCACGAAGAAGCCCATGAAGCCGAGGCGGACGCCGTGCTTCTTCTCGAACAGGTCCTTGTACTTGGCGCGCGCCTCGATCACCGCGGTCATGTCCACGTCGTTGAACGTGGTGAGCATGGCGGCGGTGTTCTGCGCTTCCTTGAGGCGCTTGGCGACGGTCTGGCGCAGGCGGGTCATCCGCACGCGCTCTTCCTTGCGGCCGCCGGTCGAAGCCGGAGCGGCGGCAGGCGCCGGCGCAGCAGCCGGGGCCGGCGCAGCGGGCTTGCTGCTGGCGGCGGCGATCACGTCGTCCTTGGTCAGGCGGCCGTCCTTGCCGGTGCCCTGCACGGTCGAGGGATCAACACCCGTTTCGAGCACCGCACGGCGCACCGACGGCGACAGCGCGGCGGCATCGGCCGACGGGGCCGGGGCAGCGGCAGGCGCCGGGGCAGGCGTCGCGGCCGGAGCAGCAGCGGCGGGGGCGGCAGCCGGCGCGGCGGCCGCACCTTCACCCGCGATGATCGCGATCACCGCACCCACTTCGACGGTGTCGCCGACCTTGACGATCTGCTCGCCCATCACGCCGGCGACCGGCGACGGGACTTCGACCGAGACCTTGTCGGTCTCGAGGCTGGCGATCGGCTCGTCGACGCGGACGGGATCGCCCGGATTCTTCAGCCATTCACCGACGGTGGCTTCGGTGATCGATTCGCCCAGTACGGGGACTTTGACTTCGGTGGCCATTCTCAACCTTTCCGGGTGCGGCGGATTTCTTCGCGGACATTATGGCCGAGCGCGTCGGCAACGAGCGCGCCCTGCTCTGCGGTGTGGCGCTTCATCAGGCCGGTGGCGGGCGAGGCCGCCGCGGCGCGACCGGCATAGCGCGGACGCTGGATCTTGCCGCCGGCGTCGATCAGGCACTGCTCGATCAGCGGCTCGACGAAGAACCAGTAGCCGTTGTTCTTCGGCTCTTCCTGGGCCCACACCACCTCTTCGAGGTTGGGCATGCGCTTCAGCCGCTCGGTCAGCGGCTCGCCCGGGAACGGGTAGAGCTGCTCGATCCGGACGATCGCGGTGTTCTGGTCGCCGGCCGCATCGCGCGCTTCCATCAGGTCGTACGCCACCTTGCCGGTGCAGAGCACGAGGCGCTTGACCTCGGTATCCGCCGGCGCGTTGGGGTCCGACAGGATCCGCTTGAAGTGGCTGTCGCCCAGGAACTCCTCGGCGCTCGACACCGCCATCTTGTGGCGGAGCAGCGACTTCGGCGTCATCTGGATCAGCGGCTTGCGGAAGTTGCGGTGCATCTGCCGGCGGAGCAGGTGGAAATAGTTCGCCGGCGTGGTGATGTTCACCACCTGCATGTTGTCCTGCGCGCAGAGCTGGAGGAAGCGCTCCGGACGTGCCGAGCTGTGCTCGGGGCCCTGGCCTTCATAGCCGTGCGGCAGCAGCATCACCAGGCCGTTGGCGCGGAGCCACTTGGACTCGCCCGACGCGATGAACTGGTCGATCATGATCTGCGCGCCGTTCACGAAGTCGCCGAACTGCGCTTCCCACAGCACCAGCGCCTTCGGATCCGCCAGCGCATAGCCGTACTCGAAGCCGAGCACGCCATATTCGCTGAGCGGCGAATCGAGCACCTCGAAACTGCCGTGCGGCACCGTGGTGAGCGGCACGTACTTGGCCTCGGTCTTCTGATCGACCCAGACGGCGTGGCGCTGCGAGAAGGTGCCGCGGCCCGAATCCTGGCCGGACAGACGCACCGCATAGCCTTCCGAGAGCAGCGAGCCGAAGGCCAGTGCCTCGCCGGTCGCCCAATCGAAATTGGTGCCCGACTTGAACATCTCGCGCTTGGCATCGAGCACGCGGCCGAGGGTCTTGTGGATCTCGAGATCCTCGGGGACCGTGGTCAGCGTGCGGCCGAGGCTGTCGAACAGCTTCTTCTCGATGCCGGTCTCGACATTGCGGCGCGAGCCCTCGCCGTCCGACGGCGCGCCCAGGCCCGACCAGCGGCCGGCGAACCAGTCCGCCTTGTTCGGCAGATAGGTCTTGCCCGCCTCGAACTCGCCTTCGAGCAGCGTGGTGAACTGGTTGGTCTTCTCGTCGATGAAGCCCTGGTCGACCACGCCCTCGGCGATCAGCTTCTGGCCATAGATGCTGCTCACACCGGGGTGCTGGCGGATCTTCTGGTACATCAGCGGCTGGGTGAAGCCGGGCTCGTCGCCTTCATTGTGGCCGAAGCGGCGATAGCACCACATGTCGATCACGATGTCGCGGTGGAATTCCTGGCGGAACTCGATCGCCACCTTGCAGGCGAAGGTCACGGCTTCGGGATCGTCGCCGTTGACGTGCAGGATCGGCGCCTGGACGCCCTTGGCGACGTCCGACGGATAGGGCGAGGAGCGCGCGAACTGCGGGCTCGTCGTGAAGCCGACCTGGTTGTTGATCACGAAGTGGATGCAGCCGCCGGTATTGTAGCCGCGGATACCGGAGAAGCCGAGCGTCTCCCACACGATGCCCTGGCCGGCAAAGGCCGCATCGCCGTGGATCAGCACCGGCAGCACCTGCTCGTGCTTTTCCAGGTCGCCGCGGATCGTCTGCAGCGCGCGCGCCTTGCCGAGCACGACCGGATCGGCCGCCTCGAGGTGCGACGGGTTGGCGACCAGCGACATATGGACGCTGATGCCGTCGAACTGGCGATCGGTGGAGGTGCCGAGGTGGTACTTCACGTCACCCGAACCGGCAACGTCGTCCGGATTGGCCGAACCGCCGCCGAACTCATGGAAGATCACCCGGAACGGCTTTTCCATGACGTTGGCGAGCATGTTCAGGCGGCCGCGATGGGCCATGCCGTACACGATCTCGCGGACGCCCTGCTGGCCGCCATACTTGATGATCGCTTCCATCGCCGGGATCATCGATTCGCCGCCGTCGAGGCCGAACCGCTTGGTGCCGACATATTTCTTGCCGAGGAATTTTTCCCACTGCTCGGCTTCGATCACCTTGGACAGGATCGCCTTCTTGCCGTCCGGCGTGAAGTTGATCTCCTTGTCCTTGCCTTCCATCCGGTCCTGGAGGAAGCGGCGCTCCTCCACATCCGCGATGTGCATGTACTCGAGGCCGACATTACCGCAGTAATTGGCCTGGAGGATCGCGACGATCTCGCGCACCGTGCCGTGCTGCAGGCCGAGCGCGCCACCGAGATAGATCGGGCGGTCGAGGTCTGCGCCCGAGAAGCCGTGATATTCCGGCGTCAGGTCGGCGGGCAGGTTCTGGCGGGCGAGGCCCAGCGGATCGAGATTGGCGGCGAGATGGCCGCGCACCCGGTAGGTGCGGATCAGCATCATCGCGCGGATCGAATCTTCCGCGGCCTTGGTCACGTCCGCCGTCGAGGCGGCGGGGGCGGCCGGCTTGGCCGGGGCGCCGCCCTTGGCGGGCTTCGGCGCGGGCTCCATCTGGGTGGGGTCGAGCCCGGCCGTCAGCGCGTCGGTTTCGGTCAGCGGCCAGTTGGCGCGCTGCCAGCTGGGGCCGGAGGCCGTGGATTCGAGACCCTCAAACCAGGCACGCCAGCTCGGTTCGACAGAGGCCGGATCGCTCTTGTAGCGCCGGTACAGGGTCTCGACGAAGCCGGGGCTCACGCCGCCGGCGATGTCGTCGAAGTCGAGGCCTTCATAGCCCATGATCATGCTTCCGTTCGTGTTAGCGCTCCCATCCCCACCTATATAGGAGCGCTACCGTTGCAGTTTAGCCCTTCAGCGCTTCCAGCAGCGTCTCGCCGAGCAGCGAGGGGCTGGGGGAAACGCGGATGCCGGCGGCTTCCATCGCCGCGATCTTGTCCTCGGCGCCGCCCTGGCCGCCCGAGACGATCGCGCCGGCATGGCCCATGCGGCGGCCCGGAGGGGCGGTGCGGCCCGCGATGAAGCCGGCCATCGGCTTCTTGCGGCCACGCTTGGCCTCGTCGATCAGGAACTGCGCCGCTTCTTCTTCGGCCGAGCCGCCGATCTCGCCGATCATGATGATCGACTGGGTGGCCTCGTCGGCCAGGAACAGCTCGAGCACGTCGATGAAGTTGGTGCCGTTGACCGGATCACCGCCGATGCCGACGGCCGTGGTCTGGCCGAGGCCCGCATTGGTGGTCTGGAACACCGCCTCATAGGTGAGGGTACCCGAGCGCGACACGACGCCCACCGAGCCCTTGGAGAAGATCGAGCCCGGCATGATGCCGATCTTGCACTCGCCCGGCGTCAGCACGCCCGGGCAGTTCGGGCCGATCAGGCGCGACTTGGAGCCGGAGAGCGCGCGCTTCACCTTGACCATGTCCAGCACCGGAATGCCTTCGGTGATCGCGACGATCAGCGGGATCTCTGCGTCGATCGCCTCAAGGATCGAGTCCGCCGCGAAGGGGGGCGGCACGTAGATCACGCTGGCGTCGGCGCCGGTCTTGTCCTTGGCTTCGGCGACCGTGTCGTACACGGGCAGGCCGATATGCGTGCTACCGCCCTTGCCGGGGGTGACGCCGCCGACCATCTGCGTGCCATAGGCAAGCGCCTGCTCGGTGTGGAACGTGCCGGTGGCACCGGTCATCCCCTGGACGATGACCTTGGTGTTCTTGTCGACGAGGATGCTCATTCAGTTCGCCTTTTCCGGGTCGCTGGGAGGAGGGGTAAAGGAGCGCAGCGCAATCCAGCCGCCGAACGTGGCGAGCGAATATTGCGTCGTTCCGAACGAAGCGGCCGTGAAGGTCGCGCGGTCGGGCTTGGATTCGGGGCGCGCGTACAGCGGCACCTTTTCCTCGCTCGGCAGCACGATCTTGCGGGCCGCGAGATAATCGTCGCCGCCGCCGATCCACAGGACCAGGCAGGATTCGGCGAGGGTGCCAGTGCCGGTGCCGGCCTTGGGTACGAACAGATAGGTGTTGCCGCCGGCGATGCGGTAGATGCTGTTGGGCACCGCGGCCGGTTCGGGGGCGGGCGCCTTCAGCGCATCGGCGGCGTTCGCGGTCGAGGAGGCGCCGATGCCGATCGCGCGCTGCGCGGGCAGCGGCAGCGTCGCATAGGTCGCCGCTTCGGACATGCCGCGAGTCAACCGGGCGCTGCCGCCCATGCACACGGCACGGAACAGCGCCACCGGCTCGGTCGGTGCCGTGGCGATCGCTTCCTGTGCGGAAGCGACGCCCGGCACCGCGACGAGCGCGGGCAGGATCAGGCGAGCGAGGAGTCGATCGACTTGCATGCCGCGACCAGTTCCTTGACCGCGTCGACCGAGACGTCGAAGTTCTGCTTCGCCGTGGCGTTCAGTTCGATCTCGACGATGCGCTCGACGCCGTCCTTGCCGATGACGATCGGCACGCCGACATACATGTTGTCGACGCCGTACTGGCCGGTGAGGTGCGCGGCGCAGGGAAGCAGGCGCTTCTTGTCCTTCAGATAGCTCTCGGCCATCGCGATCGCGCTGGTGGCGGGCGCATAGAAGGCCGAGCCGGTCTTGAGCAGCGCGACGATCTCGCCGCCGCCCGAACGGGTGCGGGCGACGATCGCGTCGATGCGCTCCTGGGTGGACCAGCCCATCTTGATCAGGTCGGGCACCGGGATGCCGGCGACGGTCGAATATTCGATCACCGGGACCATGGTGTCGCCGTGGCCGCCGAGCACGAAAGCGGTGACGTCCTCGACCGAGACCTTGAACTCTTCGGCGAGGAAGTGGCGGAAGCGTGCCGAATCGAGCACGCCGGCCATGCCGACGACCTTCTGGTGCGGCAGGCCCGAGAACTCACGGAGTGCCCACACCATCGCGTCGAGCGGGTTGGTGATGCAGATCACGAACGCGTCGGGCGCGTGCGCGGCGATGCCTTCGCCCACGGCCTTCATCACGCCCAGGTTGGTCTTGAGCAGGTCGTCGCGGCTCATGCCCGGCTTGCGCGGGATGCCGGCGGTGACGATGCAGACGTCTGCGCCCGCGATGTCCTCGTAGCTGGTCGCGCCCTTGAGGTTGGCGTCGAAGCCTTCGACCGGACCGGACTGCGCGATGTCTAGCGCCTTGCCCTGCGGGGTACCTTCAGCGATGTCGAAAAGGACGATGTCGCCCAGTTCCTTGATGGCGGCGAGGTGCGCGAGCGTACCACCGATCATGCCGGAGCCGATCAGCGCGATCTTCTTGCGGGCCATGGAATCTCCTTGGTTGGTTCCAAGCAAAGCGGTCGCGTGAACATGCGCCGCGAAAGCGAGGGCGGGATAGGCCTATAATAGCGAGGCTGCAACCCGGGATTCGGTATGGGGGCAGGAATATCTTTGCAATTCGTTCGCAGGAGCAATAAGCTTTGTTTTCCGCGGATTGCCGCGGGGTTCCGCTTTTCCGAGACAGCGGGCGGAAGCCACGGTAAAAAGCCCGCCGTTTGCGGTGCATGGGGAAATGCATCGCGGCTACCTGGGGGCATGATGCGTAGATCACCCGATTTCAGCGTGCTGCGGATTACCGCCGCGACCTCCGTGGCGTTGCTCGCGGCAGGATGCGGCGGCAGCAACGTGGCCAACCAGCCGGTGCGCTATTGTACCGATGCGGCGGGGCGGCGCATCGCCGATGTGAACTGCGGCCGCAGCGGCGGCGGTCATGGCGGCGGGCATTTCTATTATGCCGGCAAGGGTTCGACCGTGCCCGCGATCGGCGAGGCGGCACGGGGCGGATCGTTCCAGCCCGCCAGCGGCGTGCGCTATGGCGGACCAGAGGCGGTGACGCGCGGTGGATTCGGCAGGATCGGCGGGTCCTTCGGCAGCAAGGGCGGCTGATGCGCCGCACGACGGTGGCGCCGCGGGCCGACTGGCAGGCGCGGGTGGAAGCGCTCGGGCTCGTCTGGCACAGCCTCGACGGCAAGCCCTATTGGGACGAAAGCGCCTGCTACGTCTTCACCGCCGCCGAGGTTGCCGAGATCGAGGCGGTGAGTGCCGAACTGTATCGGCTCTATCTGGCGGCGGGCGAGCATGTGATCGCCGAGGGCCGCCTCGGCGAGCTCGGCATCCCGCGTCCTGCCTGGGACGCGGTGGCGGCGGCATGGGAAGCCGAGCCGCCTGCGCTCAATTTTGGCCGCTTCGACCTCGGTTATAGCGGTGAAGGGCCGCCCAAGCTGTTCGAGTTCAACTGCGACACGCCGACCAGCCTGCTCGAGGCGGCGGTGGTCCAGTGGGACTGGAAGGAGGCGGTGTTTCCTGGGCTCGACCAGTATAACGGCATCCACGAGGCGCTGGTTGCCCAATGGCGCGCGATCGCGCCGCTGCTCGGGGAAGGACCGGTCCACTTCGCGCACATGGCGGATGCCGCGGGCGAGGACAGCGTCACCATCGCCTATCTGCGCGACACGGCCGAGGCGGCGGGGCTCGCGACGCTGCCGGTGGAGATGGCGGCGATCGGCTGGAACCATGCCGCGCGCCGTTTCGTCGATGGCGCGGATCGACGGATCGAGACCGCTTTCCACCTCTACCCCTGGGAATGGCTGCTGGCCGAAGAATTCGCGCCGATGCTGGTCGAGAGCCTTGGCACCACGCGCTGGATCGAGCCGATCTGGAAGACCTTGTGGAGCAACAAGGCGATCCTCCCGGTCCTGTGGGAGCTGTTTCCCGGCCATCCCAACCTGCTGGAGGCGGGCACGCGGCCGATCGGCGGCGATCAGGTCGCCAAGCCGCTGTTCGGTCGCGAGGGTGCGAACGTCTCGATTCGCTGGGGCGACAAGGTCGTCGCGGAGAGCGAGGGCGACTATGTCGAGCAGGGCTGGATCTACCAGCGCTTTCAGCCCTTGCGCGACTTTGGCGCCGGCTATCCGGTGATCGGGTCCTGGGTGGTGGACGGCGTCGCGGTCGGCATGGGTATCCGCGAGGACGGGCTGATTACCGGCAACACCGCCCGGTTCGTGCCGCACCTGATCGATGGTTAGAGCCGGTCAGGCCGCCCGCGGTTTCCAGGTCAGCACCCGCCACACATAGAAGATCAGCATCGCGACCACGCCGATGACGATGGCCGGGGTGACGAACCGGTCGATCTCGGCGATCGCTGCCCCCAGGCCGTAGCCGACGCCGACCAGGGCGGCGTTCCACAGTGCGCTGCCGGCTGCGGTATAAAGGCAGAATTTCCAGAACGGCATGTGCATCAGCCCGGCGGGCAGCGAGATGATCGTGCGGCCGAAGGGCATGAAGCGGAACACGAAGATCGTCGGCCCGCCCCAGCGATCGAAATAGCCCTTGAACCGCTCGACATCGTGCCACTCGACGGTGAGCCAGCGGCCCCAGCGCGCGACGAAGGGCTGCAGCCGTTCATAGCCGAGCCGTCGCCCGACCTCCCACCAGAACAGGTTGCCGAGCACCGTGCCGAGCGTGCCGACCAGCACCAGCAGCACGGGATCGAAATGCCCGCGCGCCGCGCCGATTCCCGCCATCCCCATGATCGCCTCGGAGGGGACCGGAGGAATCACGTTCTCGAGCACCATCAGCAGGAAGATGCCCCAATAGCCCCAGCCGAGGATCACACCCATCGCGTCAAGCCCCGATCAGGCGCGTGCGGCCACCCGGGCCTCGATCGCATCCCAGATCATGCCCGCCGTGTCGGTGCCGTTGAACCGGTCGATCGCGACGATGCCCGTGGGCGAAGTGACGTTGATTTCGGTCAGCCATTGCCCCCCGATAACGTCGATGCCGACGAAAAGGAGCCCGCGCTTCCGGAGTTCGGGCCCCAGCACGGCGCAGATTTCCTTCTCCTTGTCGGTCAGTTCGGTCTTCGCCGCCGAGCCGCCGACCGCGAGGTTGGAACGGATCTCGCCCTCGCCCGGCAGCCGGTTGATCGCACCCGCGACCTCGCCGTCGACCAGCACGATGCGCTTGTCGCCCTTGGCGATGTCGGGGAGGAAGGCCTGCACCATGTGCGGCTCGCGATAGGCGGTGTTGAACACTTCGATCAGCGAGGAGAGGTTCGCGCCGTCGCGGCCGATCTTGAAGATCGCCTTGCCGCCATTGCCGTGCAGCGGCTTGACGACGATCTCGGCATGCTCGGCGAGGAAGGCCTTCGCTTCCTCGACCGAGCGGGTGACGAGCGTCGGCGGCATGAACTGGGCGAAATCGAGTACCCAAACCTTTTCGGGCGCGTTGCGGACCTGGGCGGGGTCGTTCACTACCAGCGTGCGATCGGCGATGCGCTCGAGCAGGTGGGTCGCGGTGATATAGCCGAGGTCGAAGGGCGGATCCTGGCGCATCAGCACCACGTCGGCCGCGTCGCCGAGATCGAGCTTCACCGGATCGCCGAAGCTGAAATGATTGCCTTCGACGCGCTGCACCGTCACCGGATGCGCCTTGGTCCACACGCGGCCGGCGCTGTAGTTCAGGTCCTCGGGGGCGTAGTGGAACAGCGTGTGCCCGCGCGTCTGGGCGGAGAGCATCAGCGCGAAGGTCGAATCGCCTGCGATGTTGATCGAATCGAGCGGGTCCATCTGCACGGCGACGGTAAGCATGCGGCCTCCTTGGGTGTCTTGCCGGGCTAGGTCACCCGATCCAGGCGTTCTCGATATGGCGAGGCAGCGTGCGCGGGGCAATGAGGATCACGTCGACGCGGATATCGTCGCCGGGCCCGGCATAGCGCGGCATCAGCAGTTCGGCGGCGGCGGCGACGCGGGCGAGCCGGCGTTCGTCGATCGCATAGTCGAGTTCGGCGGCGGACTTGCGGGTCTTCACCTCGACGAACGCGACGAGGGTGCCGCGCCTTGCCACGATGTCGACTTCGCCCGCGGGGGTGCGCACCCGCTGGTCGAGGATGCGCCAGCCGCGCAGCCACAGCCACCAGGCGGCCCGGCGCTCGCCGTCGCGGCCACGCAGCTCGGCGGCGCGGCGGTCCCTCACCCCTTCAGTTCCATCGCGCGGGCGTAGAGCGCCTTGCGGTCCAGCCCGAGCTTCTTGGCCACCTCGCCCGCTGCCTTGGAGGCGGGGAGGCGGGTGAGCGCCTCCACCAGCGCGGCCTCGCCGTCCTCCAGCGTTGCGGGCGGCGCTTCGCCGGGTGGGCCGACGACGATGACGATCTCGCCCTTGGGCGGCGCCTCGGCATAGCGGGCGGCGAGGGTGGAGAGGGTGCCGGTCACGCACTCCTCGAACTTCTTGGTGATCTCGCGCGCGACGCCCGCCTCGCGGTCGCCCAGACCCTCGGCGAGCGCCGAAAGGCAGGCGGACAGGCGCGGGCCCGATTCGTACAGCACCAGAGTCGCCTTGATCGCGGCCACTTCGGCGATCGCTTCCGCCCGCGCATGCGCCTTGCTCGGCAGGAAGCCGAGGAAGAAGAAGCGATCGGTGGGCAGTCCCGCGAGCGTCAGCGCGGCGATCGCGGCGCAGGGGCCGGGGATCGTCACCACGGTGTGCCCCGCGGCGCGGGCGTCGCGGACCAGCTTGTAGCCGGGATCGGAGATCAGCGGCGTGCCAGCGTCGGAGACCAGCGCCACCGCCTCGCTGCCCATCCGCGCGATCAGGTCCGGGCGCACCGCATCGGCATTATGGTCGTGATAGGGCTGCATCGGCCGCTTCACGCCGATATGGCGGAGCAGCCCGGCGGTCACGCGGCTGTCTTCCACTGCAACCACATCGGCTTGTGAGAGTATCATGCTGGCGCGCGGCGACAGGTCACCGAGATTGCCGATCGGAGTGGCGACGATATAGAGGCCGGGCGCAAGCGTGTTTTCCATCGGGGAGTGTCATGGCAGAGGGCAGCGGCAAATCGCAACCGGGACGCATCGCGTCCCTTCGTTTGGCCGTGACCGGTCTGGCCCTTCTGGCAAGCGCCTGCGTCGCGCCGCGCGGCGGTCCGCCGACCGCGCCGACCGCGCCGGCCGAGCGCCCGGCCGAGCGTCCGAACACGCCGATCCAGCAGGGGCTGCCGCAGGACGTCGCGCGCCACCGCGTGGCGCTGCTGGTGCCGCTGACCGGCACCAATGCCGGGCTCGGCCGCTCGCTGCAGAACGCGACGCAGCTGGCGATCCTCGACACCAACACCGATGCGATCCGCATCACCAGCTACGACACCGCCGGCCCGGGCGGGGCGGTCGCCGCGGCCGAACGCGCGGTGGCCGAGGGCAACAAGCTGATCCTCGGGCCGCTGCTCGGCGAGGACGCCCGTGCGGTCGCGCCGATCGCCCGCAAGGCGCGGGTGCCGGTGCTCAGCTTCTCCAACGATGCCAGCGCGGCGGGCAACGGCGTCTACCTGCTCGGCTATTCGCCGACGCAGTCGATCGAGCGGGTGGTGGACTATGCCAAGGGCAACGGCATCACCCAGTTCGCCGGGCTGATTCCCTCGGGCGTCTACGGCCAGCGCAGCTCGACCGCGTTCCTCCGCGCGGTGGAAAGCGCCGGCGGCAAGGTGCTGTCGATGCAGAATTACGATGCGCGGCCGGGCTCGATGAACGCGGCGATCGCCAAGCTTTCGGGCGTGCCCTACCAGGCCATCCTGATCGCGGGCAGCGCCGGTTCGGCGACGCTGGCGGTGCCGGCGATCCGCCGTTCGGGTGCGGGCAAGGCGGCGCGCGTGCTCGGCACCGAATTGTGGAACACCGATTCGGCGATCGCCAGCCGGCCGGTGCTCAACGGCTCGTGGTTCGCCAGCGTGCCCGACGGCGTGTACCGGCAATATGCGGTGAAGTACCGCAACCGCTTCGGCGCGGCGCCGTACCGGCTGTCGGCGCTCGGCTATGACGCGGTGCTGCTGACCGTGCGTATCGCGCGCGACTGGAAGAACAACACCGACTTCCCGGCCCCGATGCTGGTCGACCATGATTTCGGCGGCGTCGACGGCGCCTTCCGCTTCGGCCGCGACGGCGTCGCCGCGCGCGCGCTGGAGGTGCAAGAAGTGCGCGACGGGTCGATCGTCACCGTGTCGGCGGCGCCGGCGAGCGCGAACTAAGCGCCCGTCACTCTCCAAGGCCGTCATCCCGGCGAAAGCCGGGATCCATTGGGGTCACCGTCGCGGCTTTTGCCGATACCGAGTGGCGAATGGATCCCGGCTTTCGCCGGGATGACGTTTGCTGGGTTTAGGCCACGATCTCGCGTAGGATTGCTTCGAGCACCGGCATGCCCGCCTCGGTGACCCGCAGCCGGCTGCCCTCTCGCGCGGCCAGCCCTTGCTGCACGATACGGTCGAGCGCCCTCGTATCGATCGGCGGCGTACCATCGGCCAGCACGGCGATGCGGTCGAGATCGATACCCTCACCGATCCGCAGCCCCATCAGCAGCGCCTCGATCGCGCGATCGGCCGGGTCGAGCCGGTCTTCGCGCTCCATGCCATGGCCGTTGCGATTGAGCGCCGCGAGCCAGTTCTCCGGCTTCTTGTGGCGCAGCGTCGCGAGCCCCCCGCGGCGGCCATGCGCGCCGGGCCCGACCCCGGCATAGTCGCGGTAGCGCCAATAGGTGAGGTTGTGCCGGCTCTCCGCGCCCGGGCGGGCATGGTTGGAAATCTCATAGGCCGGCAGCCCCGCCGCGGCGGTAATCGCGCGGGTCATCTCGAACAGGTCGGCGCCGGTATCGGCATCGGGGATCGTCAACTGCCCCTTGGCCGCCAGCGTCGCGAAGCGGGTGCCGGGCTCGATGGTCAGCTGGTAGAGCGAAAGATGCTCGGTGCCGAAGCCGATCGCGCGACGCAGCTCGGCCTCCCAGGCGTCCAGCGACTGGCCCGGGCGGGCATAGATCAGGTCGAAGCTAACGCGATCGAAGGCCGACTGCGCGGTCGCCAGCGCCGCTAGGCCCTCGTCGACGCCATGCGCGCGGCCGAGAAAGATCAGCGCGTCATCGTCGAGCGCCTGCAGCCCCAGCGACACGCGGTTCACGCCTGCGCTAGCGATATCGGCGAAGCGCGCGGCCTCGACCGAGGAGGGGTTCGCCTCCAGCGTGATCTCGATGCCGTCCTCGAACGTCCAGGCCTTGGCAGCCGCGTCGATGATCGCGGCTACCGTCTCGGGGGGCATCAGCGAGGGTGTGCCGCCGCCGAAGAAGATCGAGCCCAGCCGCCGCCCCGGCAGCGCCGCCGCTTCATGCGCCAGATCGGCGAGCAGCGCATCGCGCCACCGCGCCTGGTCGACGCTTTCGCGGACATGGCTGTTGAAATCGCAATAGGGGCATTTGGACACGCAGAACGGCCAATGCACATAAATTGCGAGCGGGGTGGGATCGGCTGTCATGCTTGGTCCGGTGGAGCGGGTAGCGGGAATCGAACCCGCGTATTCAGCTTGGAAGGCTGCTGCACTACCATTGTGCTATACCCGCCCGCTTGGATTGCGCCTGCCACAAGCAGGGGCGTGCGGTCAACTGCCCGGCGTTGCCGCGGTTCCGGACGGGTCCACCGGCTGCGGCCCCTCGCGCGTCACCTCCAGCTGCGAATCGCCGCCGAGCGCGCGGTAGAGGTTCACCCGGTTGGTCGCGGCGGTGAGCTGCACCGTCACCAGCTGCTGCTGTGCCGCATAGAGCGAGCGCTGCGAGACCAGGCTCTGCAGGAAGGTGTCGATGCCCCCCCGATAGCGCGCCTCGCTCAGCCGATAGGTATCCGCCGCCGCTTCTTCCTGCAGCTGGGTCGCGCGGAGCTGGGCGTCGATCGTGCCACGCACCGCCAGCGCGTTTGCGACGTCGCGGAAGGCGGTCTGGATCGCGCGCTCGTAATTGGCGACCTGGGCCTGCTGTTGCGCTTCGGTGAACCGCAGATTGGCGCGTGCCGCCCCACCGCGGAAGATCGAATAGCTGCCGGTGCCGCCTGCCTGCCAGGTGAAGGCGTCGCCGTCGAACAGGCTGGAAAGCGCCGTGCTCGCGAAGCCGAGCACGGTGGTGAGGCTGATCCGCGGGAACAGCGCCGCGCGCGCCGCGCCGATCTGGGCGTTGGCGGCGCGTAGCTGATATTCGGCCTGCACCACATCGGGGCGGCGCAGCAGGATGCTCGAATCGAGCCCCGCCGGTACCGCGGCGATGGTCGGCGCCGCCTCCTCGATCGAGGCGGGGAGCAGCGCCGGGTCGATTTCCGATCCGGCGAGCAGGCGCAGCGCGTTAACGTCCTGCGCCAGCAGGCTCGTCTGGCGGGCGACGTCGTTCTGCGCGGTGGCGAGCGTCTGCTCGGCTTGGCGGAGATCGGTGCGCGGGGCGACGCCGCCTTCGAGGCGGGCGCGGGTGAGGCGGACGCTGTCCTCGGCGCTCTTCGCGGTCTGCTGCGCGACGGCAAGCAGGCTCGCGTCCGAGGCATAGGTGAGCCAGGCGGTGGCGATGTCGCCGACCAGCGTCAGCCGGGTCGCGCGGGCGCCGGCTTCAGTGGCGAAATAGGTGTCCTGCTGCGCGCGGGTGAGCGAGGCGAGGCGGCCGAACAGGTCGAGCTCGAAGCCGGTGATACCGACCTGGGTCGAATAGTTGGTACGGAGGCCGCCGCCGGCATTGCCGACGTTTCCGACATTCCCGCCGGTGTTGCCCGTATTGCCGGTGTTGCCAGTGCCATTGCCGAGGCCGTTGCCGACATTGTTCACGTTGCCGCGTCGCTCGGTGATGCCGAGGCTAGTATCGACCTGGGGCAGCTGCGCGCCGCGCTGGATCTGGTACTGCGCCCGCGCCGCGGCGATGTTCGCCGCCGCCACGCGCAGGTCGCGATTGTTGGCCAGCGCCTGCTCGATCAGCTTCTGCAGCCGGGCGTCGCGAAACACCTCGCGCCAGGTGAGCGCGGGGAGGGTGGCCTCGCTCGTCCGCAGGTAGGAATCGCCCACCGGCCAGCTCGGCGGGACCGGCGCCGCGGGGCGCACGTCCTTGGGCGCCATCGAGCAGCCGGCGAGCGCGACGGTGGTGAGGAGCGTCAGCGCGCGCTTCATGCCTGGGCCTCCGGGGTGTTGCGATGGCGGCGGTTGCGCAGCGCGGCCAGGCCGTCGCGCACGCCGCGGCGGACGAGCACGAAGAACAGCGGGATGTAGAAGATGGCGAGGATCGTCGCGGTGAGCATCCCGCCGATCACCGAGGTGCCGATCGCGACGCGGCTGTTGGCACCCGCGCCGGTGGAGATGGCGAGCGGCAGCACGCCGAAGATGAAGGCGAGGCTGGTCATCAGGATCGGGCGGAGGCGGATCCGTGCTGCGTCCAGCGCCGCCTCGATCACCCGCTTGCCCTGCTTCTCCGCTTGTTCGGCGAACTCGATCATCAGGATCGCGTTCTTCGCAGCCAGGCCCATGGTGGTGAGCAGGCCGATCTGCAGATAGACGTCGTTCTGCAAGCCGCGCAGCGTCACCGCGAAGATCGCGCCGACCAGGCCGAGCGGAATGACGAGCAGCACCGCGATTGGGATCGACCAGCTTTCATAGAGCGCGGCGAGGCACAGGAACACGACCAGCAGCGACACGCCGTAGAGGAGCGGCGCCTGGCCCGAGGAGAGTCGTTCCTGGTAGGACAGGCCCGCCCAGGCGACGCTGGTGCCGGGGATCTGCGCGGCGAGCTCGGCGATGCGCTTCATCGCCTCGCCCGAGCTCTTGCCCGGTGCCGCCTGGCCGCTGAACTCGAACGACTGGACGCCGTTGAACCGCGCCATCGAGGTCGGCGCCGTCGCCCAGCTGGTCGATGCGAAGGAGGTGAACGGCGCCATCTGGCCGTTGCTGCTGCGGACGAACCACTGGGCGAGGTCGCTCGGCTCCGAACGATAGGGCGCGTCGCCCTGCACATAGACGCGCTTGACGCGGCCGCGGTCGATGAAGTCGTTGACGTAGCGGCCGCCCCAGGCGGTCGACAGCGTCGAGTTCACATCGGCCTGGGACAGCCCGAGCGTGGCGAGCTTCTGCTGGTCGAGGTTGACCTTGAGCGTGGCGACGTCGGGCAGGTCGGTCAGGCGGACCGCGGCAAGCTCGGGGTCGGCCATCGCGGCGGCGAGCAGCTTGTCGCGTGCCGCCAGGAACTGCTCGCGCGGCATGCCGCTGGCATTGAGCAGCTCCATGGTGAAGCCGGTCGACTGGCCGAGGCCGCGGATCGCCGGCGGCACCAGCGCGAAGACCTGCGCATCGCGGAAGTTGCGGAAGGCGGCGGAGGCGCGATTGACGATGCCGTCGGCGCTGTTCGCCTGCCCCTTGCGATCGGACCAGTCGGCGAAGTTGAGGAAGCCCTGGCCGGTATTCTGGCCGGCGGGACCACCACCGCCGCCGCCGCCCGCGACCGAGAACATCACCGAGACGTTCTTGGCTTCCTTGGTGAGGAAGTATTTTTCCACCGCCAGCTGCACCTCGCGGGTGCGCGACATGGTGGCGCCGGCGGGCAGGCGGATCTGCAGCGAGGCCGCGCCCTGGTCTTCGGTCGGCAGGAAGCCGGTGGGCAGGCGGACGAACATCAGCACCAGCAGCGCACACACCGCGACATAGAGCAGCAGGAAGATCCACTTGCGGTCGATCACCGCCTGCACCCAGCCGGTGTAGCGCTCGACGCCGCGATCGAAGCCGTTGTTGAACTTGGTCTTGGCCGTGGTCAGCCCGCGGCCCACCCAGGGGAAGCGCCGCGCGAACCACGTGTCCTCGATATCCTTTTCCTGGCTCTTCTGCTTGAGCAGCGTGGCGGTCAGCGCCGGGCTCAGCACCAGCGCGACGAGCACCGACAGGACCATGGCGGATACGATCGTCACCGAGAACTGGCGATAGATCACGCCGGTCGACCCGCCGAAGAACGCCATCGGCAGGAACACCGCCGAGAGGACCAGCGCGATCGCGACGAGCGCCACCTGGATCTCGTCCATCGAGCGGATCGTCGCCTCGCGCGGCGTCATCTCCGGATTCTCTTCCATCAGCCGCTCGACATTCTCGACGACGACGATCGCGTCGTCGACGAGCAGGCCGATGGCGAGGACGAGGCCGAAGAGCGTGAGCGTGTTGATCGAGAAGCCGAGCGCGTAGAACACGCCGAAGGTGCCGAGCAGCACCACCGGCACCGCGATCGCCGGCACCAGCGTCGCGCGCCAGCTCTGCAGGAAGACGAACATCACGATCACGACGAGGATGATCGCCTCGATCAGCGTCTTCACGACCTCTTCGATCGAGAGCTTGATGAAGCCGGTGGTATCGTTGGCGTAGGCGTATTTGAAGCCCGGCGGGAAGCCCTTCGAGGCCGCCTCGACCTGCTGCTTGACGAGGTCGGCGGTCTTGAGCGCGTCGGCACCCGGCGACAGCGAGATGGCGAGGCCCGCACCCGGATGGCCGTTGATCCGGCTGGACGAGTTGTAATTGTCCGATCCGAGCTCGACGCGCGCCACGTCGCGCAGCTTCACCGCGGCGCCGGTCGAATCGGTCTTCACGATGATGTTGGCGAACTGCTCGGGCGTCTGCAGCCGCGACTGCGAGGTCACCGTGGCGTTGAGCATCTGCTCCTGCGGCATGGGCTGGCCGCCCAGCTCGCCGGCGGCGATTTCGGTATTCTGGTTCTGGATCGCGGTGATGATGTCGTTCGGGATCAGCCCATAGCTCGCCAGCCGCGCCGGGTTGAGCCAGATGCGCATCGCATAGGGCGCGCCGAACACGTTGGTGTCGCCCACGCCCTCGATGCGCGACAGCGGATCCTGCAGGTTGGAGGCGAGCCAGTCCGAAACGTCGAGATTGCTCTTCTGGTCGGTCGAATCATAGACGCCGACGATCATCAGGAAGTCGGGGTTCGACTTGGTAACGGTCAGGCCCTGCTGCTGCACCTGGCTGGGCAGGCGGGAGAGCGCCTGCTGCACCTTGTTCTGCACCTGCACCTGGGCGATGTCCGGGTTGGTACCCTTCTCGAAGGTCGCCGAGATCGTCACCTGGCCGCGCGAGGTGGACGAGCTGCTGAAATAGAGCAGCCCGTCGATGCCGCTCAGCTGCTGCTCGATCACCTGGGTGACGCTGTTCTGCACCGTCTCGGCCGAAGCGCCCGGATAGGTGGCGCGGATATTGACCTGCGGCGGCGCGATGTCGGGATATTGCGCGATGGGCAGCGAGAAGATCGCGGCGAGGCCCATCAGCATCACGATGATGGCGAGCACCCAGGCGAAGATCGGCCGGTCGATGAAGATGCGTGACATGGGGGCTCAGCCCGCCTTGGCCTGGCTGCCGCCCTTGGATGGGTCGCCGCCTTGCCCCTGGCCCTTCTTGGGCGGCTCGATCTTCTGCGGCGTGTTGGCGGGGACCGGCTTGATGTCGATGTCCGGCTTGAGGTTCGCCGTGCCCTGCACGATCACCTTGTCGCCCGGTGCAAGTCCTTGCGTGATCACCCAGTTCTGCCCGATCGTGCGATCGGCGACGACGGTGCGCGCCTCGGCCTTGTTGCCGGATCCGACGACATAGACGGTCGCATTGCCCTTGGGATCGCGCGATACGCCGGCCTGCGGCACCAGATAGGCCTGGGTATCGATCGCCTGCGCGAACACCGCGCGGACGAACATGCCCGGCAGCAGGATGTTCTGCGGGTTGGCGAAGCGCGCGCGCAGCGTGACCGTGCCGGTGCTTTCGTTGACGACGACTTCGGAGAACTCGACCGTGCCGGCCATCCCATAGTCGCTGCCGTCCTCCAGCTTCAGCCGCACCGCGGCGCTGGCCGGCGTGATTCCGCTTTTGGCGAGCGCCTTGCGCAGCGCGAGCATGTCGGCGCTCGACTGCTGGATGTCGACATAGATGGGGTCCAGCCGCTGGATGGTGGTCAGCGGATCGGTCTGGTTGGTGGTGACCAGCGCACCTTCGGTGACGAGGCTGCGGCCGATCCGGCCGGTGATCGGGGCCGGCACCTTGGTGAAGCGCAGGTTGATCTGCGCGGTCTGCAGCGCGGCACGCTGCTGGGCGACCTGCGCCGCGGCCTGGCGCGATGCGGCGACCGCGTCGGTATAATCCTGCTGGCTCACCGCCTGCATTGCAGCGAGCGGCTTGTAGCGATCGGCCTTGATCCGCGCGGCTTCCAGATTGGCCTGCGCGTTCTGCAGGTTGGCCTGCGCCTGCGCGACGCTCGCCTGGTAGAGGCTGGGATCGATCTGGTAGAGCGTCTGGCCCTGGTGGACGATCGTGCCCTCGGTGAAGAAGCGGCGCTGGACGATACCGGCGACCTGCGGGCGAACCTCGGAGGACTGATAGGCGGTGACGCGCCCGGCGAGCTCGGTCGTCATCGGCACGCTGCCCGGCTGCACCACGACATAGCCGACCTGCGGCGGGCCCGAGGGTCCGCGGCGGCCGCCGGCCTGCTGCTTGCCGCCACCGTCGCCGGAACTGCACGCGGCGAGAAGCAGGGCCGATGCAAACACGATCAGGCCCGAACGGCCATAGCTGGTCGGAGCGTTCAAATTTCAGAACCCGCTTAGGGGTGGCCCGAGGAATGCCGGACCACCGGTCACTGCCAAACTCGCCATTAGATGGCACGTTTCCGTGGTGCCACAAAAAGGTTGTCGCAAAATATGTCGAACGGCGTAGCGACCTGTGCGGGATGGATCGAAACTGCCGGCGCCCAGGCAAGCGGGCGCCGGCGGGGTTCAGAAGGCGAAGGTCTCGCCGATCGTGCGTTCGCCGACGAGGAAGGCATCGGCGACCAGCTGGAGCGGGCGGACGTCGACGTCGCTCTCACCCGCAGCTACCAGCTCGGCAAAGCGGGCGTAGAGGCGGGCATATTCGCGATCGGGCGCCTTCTGCTCGTCCGCGCCCGGCAGCTGGAGGATGCTGCCGCCCATGCCGAGGCGCAGCGTGCCGGCATCGGTGTCGACCTCGATGTCCCAGGTCTGCGGACCGGTCTGGAGGAAGTCGAAGTCCGCGGTCACCGCGGCGCCGCCGCTGCGCATGTGCAGCTTGGCGCGGAGCGGCGAGGCGCGGCCCTCGGGCACTTCCATCCAGGCCTGGTCGAGCAGCAGCGCGTCGGGCAGGATCTTGGTCGCGATCGACAGCGCGTTGATGCCCGGATCGAACACGCCGAAGCCGCCCGCCGCGAGGATCCATTCCTGTCCCGGGTGCCAGCGGCGGATGTCCTCGCGCCAGGTGATCCGCGCGGCGGTGATCTGCTTGCCTTCCAGCCACGCCTTGGCCGGCTCGACCCCGGCGGCCTCGCGCGAATGCCAGGTGGTGAACAGCGTCACGCCCTTAGCGCGGGCGCGCTCGGCGAGGTCGGCGATCTCGGTGAGCGTCGCGGCCGGCGGCTTTTCCAGCATCACGTTGAGGCCGGCCTCGATCGCGATGCGCGCCTGGTCGTAACGGCCTTCGGGCGGGGTGCACAGCGACACGGCGCTGAGATCGTGCCCGCCGGCGATCAGCGATTCGATGTCCTTGTGCGCGGCGACGCCGTCGACCGAGGCGTTGCGGCTGGCGGTGGCGACCAGCTCGAAACGGTCATCGCCTTCCAGCGCCGGCAGATGCTGATCGCGCGCGATCTTGCCGATGCCTACCAACCCAAGACGAATCCGCTCCGACATATCAGGCCATCCTTTTATAAGATATATATGCTTCCTATGGGCGTAGCCCGCGGTTATCAAGAGCCGCAGATACGCCTGAAACTGCGCCGTAGCGGAGGAATCATGACCGAAGAAGCTGGAACTCGTCGCGCGGCGCTGCGCTCGCGGGCGTGGTTCGACAATCCCGATAACCCCGACATGACGGCGCTCTATGTCGAGCGCTACCTCAACTTCGGGCTGAGCCTGGAGGAATTGCAGTCGGGCAAGCCGATCATCGGCATCGCCCAGACCGGCAGCGACCTCAGCCCCTGCAACCGCCATCACCTCGAACTCGCCAAGCGCGTCCGCGAGGGGATCCGCGAGGCGGGCGGCATCGCCATCGAGTTTCCGACCCATCCGATCCAGGAAACCGGCAAGCGCCCGACCGCGGGGCTCGATCGCAACCTCGCCTATCTCAGCCTGGTCGAGACGCTGTACGGCTATCCGATCGACGGCGTGGTGCTGACGATCGGCTGCGACAAGACGACCCCGGCCTGCCTGATGGCGGCGGCGACCGTGAACATCCCCGCGATCGCGCTGTCGGTCGGCCCGATGCTCAACGGCTGGTTCAAGGGCGAGCGCACCGGTTCGGGCACGATCGTGTGGAAGGCGCGCGAGATGCTCGCGGCGGGCGAGATCGATTACAAGGGCTTCATCCAGCTCGTCGCGTCGTCCGCGCCGTCGACCGGCTGGTGCAACACCATGGGCACCGCGACGACGATGAACGCGATGGCCGAGGCGCTCGGCATGTCGCTGCCCGGCTCGGCCGCGATCCCGGCGCCGTACCGCGACCGCGCCGAATGCGCCTATCGCACCGGCCTCCAGATCGTCGAGATGACGCTGGCCGATCGCAAGCCCAGCGACGTGCTGACCCGCGAGGCGTTCCTCAACGCGATCCGGGTCAACTCCGCGATCGGCGGCTCGACCAACGCGCCGATCCACTTGAACGCGATCGCCCGCCATATCGGCGTCGATCTGACGCTGGCGGACTGGGAATCGCACGGCGCCGACGTGCCGCTGCTGGTCAATTTGCAGCCGGCCGGCACCTATCTGGGCGAGGATTTCTACCGCGCTGGCGGCGTGCCCGCGGTGATGGGCGAACTATACCGCGCCGGGCTGCTCCACAATGACGCGCTGACCGTCAACGGCCGCACCATCGGCGAAAATATCGGCACCGCCGAGATCGAGGACGACGACGTGATCCGCCCGCTCGCCACGCCGCTGCGGCCGGCGGCGGGGCTGACCGTGCTCTCGGGCAATCTGTTCGATAATGCGGTGATGAAGCTCAGCGTGATCTCGGACGAGTTCCGCGCGCGCTATCTTTCCAACCCCGACGACCTTGGCGCGTTCGAAGGCACCGCCTTCGTGTTCGACGGGCCCGAGGATTATCACCACCGGATCGACGATCCCGCGCTCGGCATCGACGAGAACAGCATCCTGATCATGCGCGGGGCGGGGCCGGTCGGCTATCCGGGCGGCGCCGAAGTGGTCAACATGCGCCCGCCGGTGGCGCTGATCCAGGCGGGCGTGCATGCGCTGCCGTGCCTGGGCGACGGTCGCCAGTCGGGAACCAGCGGCAGCCCCTCGATCCTCAACGCCGCGCCCGAGGCGGCGGTGGGCGGCGGGCTCGCGCTGGTCCGCACCGGCGACCGGATCCGCATCGATCTCAACACGCGTAGCGCCAACATGCTGGTCAGCGACGAGGAACTGGCGCAACGCCGCGCGGAACTCGGCATCGATTACGTGCCCGAATCGCAGACGCCGTGGCAGGAAATCCATCGCGGGCTGGTCGGCCAGTTCGACGGCGGCGCGGTGTTCGAAAGCGCGGTGAAGTATCAGCGCATCGCGCAGACCAAGGGCCTGCCGCGCGACAGCCACTGAGCGGTCGCGGCGACTACCCTCCCTTCGTCATTCCGGCGAAAGCCGGAATCCATTGGCGCCTCCGTAGAGGCTCGTGCTGCAGCCGAGTGGCGAATGGATCCCGGCTTCCGCCGGGATGACGACTGGAGGAATGTCCCAGCCTCAGGCCCGACGGGCGGTGGGCCGGCTGCCGAGCTGGTCTAGCGCATCGGCATTGTCGCGCCCCCAGGCATAGAGCAGTTCGACCGGCTCGACGAAGCGGTCGCCCAGCGGTGTCAGCCGGTACTCCACCGCCGGCGGCACCGCGTTCTGGACGATCCGGTCGACCAGCCCCACTTCCTCCATCTCGCGCAGCGTCTGGGTCAGCATCTTCTTGGAGATGCCGGGCAGGCTGCGCAGCAGCACGCCGCTGCGCGCCGCGCCGCCATGGCGGGTGTGGAGCGTGTGGAGCACCATGCTCGTCCATTTGGTGGCGAACAGCGCCAGTACGCGGCGCGGTGCGCAATCCTCCCGCCATTCCGAATCCGCCGTGCCTGGCCGCATAGATGGGTACCTCTTGGTGCCTAGGTTCCGATTTGGTGCCGTCTAGAAGCCGCGCGTGCGGCTGCCTAGCTCGGCCTCCAACGCTTTATGGAGGCAGAAATGGCCAAGACGGCTTTGGTAGTGGGCGCAAGCGGCATCGTCGGCAGCGCAACGGCGGACCTGCTGGTGGCGCAGGGCTGGACGGTGCACGGGCTGGCGCGCCGACCCGTCGAACAGGCGGGCGTTTCGCCGATCGCGGCAGACCTCACCGATGCGGCGGCGACGGCGCAGGCACTGGCGGGCGTCAACCCCGATGCGGTGTTTATCACCACCTGGCTGCGGCAGGACAGCGAGGCGGAGAATATCCGGGTCAACTCTGCCATGGTGCGCAACCTGCTCGACGGGCTGCCCAAGCCGACGGGCCCGCGCCATGTCGCGTTGGTCACCGGGCTCAAGCACTATCTCGGGCCGTTCGAGGCGTACGGGAAGGGCAGCCTGCCGCAGACGCCGTTCCGCGAGGAGCAGGGCCGGCTCGATGTCGACAATTTCTATTACGCCCAGGAGGACGAGGTCTTCGCCGCCGCCGAGCGAGACGGCTTCAGCTGGAGTGTGCACCGCCCGCACACCGTGATCGGCAAGGCGGTCGGCAACGCGATGAACATGGGCACCACGCTCGCGGTCTATGCGACCCTGTGCCGCGAGACCGGCCGCGCGTTCCGCTTCCCGGGTTCGGCCGCGCAGTGGAGCGGGCTCACCGACATGACCGATGCGGGCCAGTTGGCCCTGCATCTGCTCTGGGCGGCGGAGACACCGGCGGCGGTCGACCAGGCGTTCAACGTCGTCAACGGCGACGTCTTCCGCTGGCAATGGATGTGGGCGCGCATCGCCGCATGGTTCGGGCTGGAGCCCGCGCCGTTCGACGGCAGTGTCCAGCCGCTCGAACAGCAGATGGCGGGCGATGCCGATCTCTGGCGCGACATCGCCGCGCGCGAAGGGCTGGCGGAGCCCGACCTCGCGCGCCTCGCCTCGCCCTGGCATACCGATGCGGATCTCGGCCGGCCGATCGAGGTGGTCACCGACATGTCGAAGAGCCGCAGACTTGGCTTCACCGCCTATCAGCCGACCGACGACGCCTTCTTCGCGCTGTTCGAGCGGCTCCGCGCGGACCGGCTGATCCCCTGAGGTTTGGCGATCTCTCTTGGTGGGGAGGGGATCGCATCTGGATGCCACCCTCACCCTCCCATCGCTGCGCGATGGGCCCCTCCCTCTCCCAAAGGGAGAGGGGTGGAAGTCCCTCTCCCTTTGGGAGAGGGAGGGAGCCGCGAAGCGGCGGAAGGGTGAGGGGGACGCGCGTTCAACGCTCTTCGAGGGGAGGGACAGGCTGGTCTACACCGCCGCTTCCGCACCCGTTGACGTCTCGATCAGCTCCACCACGTCGCCGATCAGCGTCTGCATCGCGATGCGCGCGGCGGCGGAATCCTTCCCCGCGATCGCGTCGCGTACCGCGGCATGGTCGGCCACGCTCGCGCTGCGGCCCTTGATCCGGTTGGTGAAGCGGATCGAGGTGCGCAGCGCGGTGGCCACCATGTCGCGGAACTGGGCGTAGAAGGGATTGCCCGAGGCGCGCAGCACCGCGACATGGAAGGCGATGTCCGCATCCAGCGTGTCGTCGAGCCCGCGCTCCGCCGCTTCCATCCGCGCGAGTCCGGCGGAGATCCGCTGCAGATCCTCGGGGGTGCCGAACTGCGCCGCCAGCGCCGCCGCCTCGGGCTCGATCGCGATGCGCAGCTGGCTGAACTGGCGCAACAGGTCGACCGAGAATTGCCGCTCGAGCAGCCAGCGCAGCACGTCGGTGTCGAACAGGTTCCACGACGAGGCCGGCTGCACCACCGTGCCCTGCCGCGGCCGCGCGCTCAGCAGGCCCTTGGCGGTGAGCATCTTCACCGCCTCGCGCGTCACCGAACGGCTGACGCCGTGCTGCTTGGCGAGCTCCGCTTCGGTGGGGAAGGGCTCGGTCTCGTAGCGGCCGGTGACGATCGCGCGGCCCAGCGCGTCGAGCATGCCATAGGTAAGGTTGCGGCCCAGCCCCGAACGGACCGCATCGGCAGGGAGGGAAGGAGAGGTGGACATCCTCGCAATTGCTTTCCTGTTCGTGTCCGTGCGAAGCTGCGCACGTCCGCATCGTTGCACCCATGGTACTCAAGCCGCGTTGCTGGACAACCCCGATAAATAAGATAAATGATTGGTCGAACCCTGCATTGGGGCGGGGAGGGGCAAGACGCGCGGGCCATGCCGTTCGCGCCGGCACCGGCAGGAGTGGGCATGAGTCTATCCAACATCGATCTGATCGTGGTGATCGTCTATGCGATCGGCATCTTCGGCCTCGCGCAATGGGTGAGCCGCGACAAGGCGGGCGCCACCAAGGATTCGAGCGACTATTTCCTCGCCTCGAAGAACCTGCCCTGGTGGGCGATCGGCGCCTCGCTGATCGCGGCGAACATTTCCGCCGAACAGATCGTCGGCATGTCGGGATCGGGCTATGCCATCGGCCTCGCCATCGCATCCTATGAGTGGATGGCGGCGCTGACGCTGCTGATTGTCGGCAAGTTCTTCCTGCCGATCTTCCTGCGCAACGAAATCTACACGATGCCGCAGTTCCTGGAGCAGCGCTTCGGGCCGACCATCCGGACGGTGATGGCCGTGTTCTGGCTGATCCTCTACGTGTTCGTGAACCTCACCTCGATCATCTGGCTGGGCTCGATCGCGGTCACCCAGGTGGCGGGCGTCAACCAGGACGTGGCGCTGATCGGGCTGGGCGCGTTCGCGCTGCTCTACCAGCTGCGCGGCGGCCTCAAGGCGGTGGCACTGACCGATATCGTCCAGGTGACGCTGCTGGTGCTGGGCGGCCTCGTCGTCGCGTACCTGACGCTGACCAAGATCGGCGGCGACAGCGGCGTGATCGGCGGCTTCCAGGAACTGACGCGGCGCGTGCCCGATCATTTCGACATGATCCTCTCGCCCGACAACCCGCACTACAAGGATCTGCCCGGCATCGCCGTGCTGGTCGGCGGCATGTGGATCGCCAACCTGAGCTACTGGGGCTTCAACCAGTATATCATCCAGCGTGCGCTGGCGGCGAAGAGCCTGGCGGAGGCGCAGCGCGGCGTGGTGTTCGCCGGCTTCCTCAAGCTGCTGATGCCGGTCGTCATCGTGCTGCCGGGCATCGCCGCGGTGGTGCTGGCGCCCAACCTCGCCAAGCCGGACCAGGCATACCCGACGATGATGGCGCTGCTGCCGACCGGGCTGCTCGGCCTCGTCTTCGCGGCGCTGATCGCGGCGATCATCGCGTCGACCGCGTCCAAGATCAACTCGATCGCCACCATCTTCACGCTCGACATCTACGCCAAGCTCAAGGGCGTGCAGACGCGCGCTGAAGACGGCGCCGACAAGGCTGCCTATGAAACGCATCTGGTGCGCGTCGGCCGGATCGCGGCGGTGGTCTCGATCATCATCGCAATGTTCACCGCGCGGCCGCTGCTCGGCAGCCTCGACCAGGCCTTCCAGTACATCCAGGAATTCTCCGGCTTCGTGACGCCAGGGATTACCGTCATCTTCCTACTCGGCCTGTTCTGGCCGCGCGCGACCGAGGCGGGGGCGCTGGTCGGCGCGGTCGCCTCGGTGGTGCTCAGCTTCGTCTTCTGGTTCCCGGCCAAGTGGGGCGGGATCGAGGCGCTGAACGCGATACCGTTCATCAACCGCATGGGCATCGTGTTCCTGGCGTCGTTGGCGCTGGCGGTGATCGTCTCGCTCGCGCGGCCGGCGGCAGGGGGCAGCAACCGCATCCGCATGGAAGGCGTGCGCTTCCGTACCACTGCCGGCTTCAACATCGCCGCGGCGGTGATCGTCCTCATCCTCATCGGGCTGTACGCGACATGGTGGTAAGCTTCTCGGGCGCCTTCCTCGCGGTCGACTGGGGTACGACCAACCGCCGCGTCTTCCTGATCGAGGGCGGTGAGGTCCGCCACACCGAGCGCGACGACAAGGGCGTCACCTCGGTGACCGACTTCGGCGCCGAGGCAGCGGGCATCCGTGCGCGCCACGGTGACCTGCCGCTGCTGATGGCGGGCATGGTCGGCGCCAATATCGGCTGGGCGCCGGCGCCCTATGTCGCGGCGCCCGCAGGGATCGCCGAACTGGCCGGTGGGCTGCTCTGGGTGGAGGAACGCAGCGCGATCGTGCCGGGAGTCTCGACCCTGGTGACCGGCCGACCTGACGTGATGCGCGGCGAGGAAGTCCAGCTGCTCGGCGCGGTGCGCGCGGGGCTGGCGCCCGCCGATGCGCTGCTCGTCCAGCCCGGCACGCACTGCAAATGGGTCGAGATGGCGGATGGCCGCATCGCCGATTTCACCACCGCGATGACCGGCGAGCTGTTCGCCACGCTGCGCAAGCAAGGCCTGCTTGCCGCGCAGCTCGGCGGCGAGGTGCATGTCGGCCCCGCTTTCCATGCGGGTGTGGAGGAGGGGCGCAAGCGCGACCTCGCCGCCTCGCTCTTCGGCATCCGCGCCGCCAAGATGCTGGGCGTGCGCGACGATGCCGACGCGGCGGCCTTCGCCAGCGGCCTGCTGATCGGCAGCGACGTCGCCGCGCGGCTGGCGCATGCCGGGCACGACACCGTCCATATCCTGGCCGACCCGATGCTGGGCGGCCTCTATGCCGCCGCGATCGGCGCGCATGGGCGCGAGGCGGTCATCGCCAGCAGCCATGACGCGTTCGTCGCGGGAATCCTTGCCATTGCGGAGCAGATTGCATGAACCACGTTGCCGAATTCGACGCCGCCTTCGCCCGTTGCCCGCTGATCGCGATCCTCCGGGGCGTGAAGCCCGACGAGGTCGAGGCCATCGGCGACGAACTGGTCGCGGCCGGCTTTACGCTGATCGAAGTGCCGCTGAACTCGCCGGACCCGCTGGAGAGCGTGTCGCGCCTCGCCAAGCGTTTCGCCGGCCGCGCGATCATCGGCGCGGGCACGGTGCTGCGGGTCGAGCAGGTACAGGCCGTGGCGGACGCCGGCGGCACGATGATCATCTCGCCCAACGCGAACCTCGACGTGATCCGCGCGAGCGCGGCGGCGGGGCTCGTCTCGCTGCCGGGCATCCTGACCCCGAGCGAGGCCTTCGCTGCGCTCGACGCGGGCGCGACCGCGCTCAAGCTGTTCCCGGCCGAGGCGGCGAGCCCGACGGTGCTCAAGGCGATGCGCGCGGTGCTGACCGAGGCGCGGATCCTGCCCGTGGGCGGCGTGTCGCCGGACACGATGGCGCCGTGGCAGGCTGCCGGCGCGCCGGGCTTCGGCCTGGGGTCGGCGCTCTACAAGGTGGGGATGACCGCCGAGCAGGTCGGCGCCAATGCGCGGGCGTTCGTCGCCGCGCTGGGGTAAACCCGTTCTTCTTCTAAAATCCCCCTCCCGCCTGCGGGAGGGTTAGGGGAGGGTGCGTGAGGGTAGCGGGCGATCCGCTGACATCAGTCCCCTCCACGCAACTCTCCCCTGGATACTCTGCGCTTCTTCAGCGCCAGCCCTCGCTTCCAGCACACACCCTCCCCTACCCCTCCCGCAAGCGGGGGGGGGGTAAGAAGAGGGCCCCAACTTACTCCGCCGCGATCCCCGCCTTGGCGAACATGTCGCCTTCGATCGCATCTTCGTTGGCGACCGACGTGGTCTTGGCCTGGCGGCGCTTGTCGAAGCTGTCCCACACCTCGTTCCACTGGCCGCGCGTCGCCGCCTTCGAATATTCGGTGGCGCGCGTCTCGAAGAAATTGGCGTGCTCGACGCCGTTGAGCAGCGGGGCGAGCCAGGGCAGGGGATGCTCGTCGATCATGTAGATCGGCTTCAGGCCCAGCTGGCCCAGGCGCCAGTCGGCGATGAAGCGGACATATTTCTTGATGTCCTTGGGCGTCATGCCGTTCACCGGGCCCATTTCGAACACCAGATCGATGAACGCGTCCTCGATGCGCACGGTCTTCTGGCACATGTCCAGAATGTCGTCGCGCACGCTCGGCGTCATGCAGTTCCGTTCCTTGCAGAAGGTGTGGAACAGCTTGATGATGCCTTCGCAGTGCAGGCTCTCGTCGCGGATCGACCAGGTGACGATCTGGCCCATGCCCTTCATCTTGTTGAAGCGCGGGAAGTTCATCAGCATCGCGAAGCTGGCAAACAGCTGCAGGCCCTCGGTGAAGCCGCCGAACATCGCCAGCGTCTTGGCGATATCCTCGTCGGTATCGACGCCGAAGGTGCTCAGATAGTCGTGCTTGTCCTTCATCTCCTTGTACTGGAGGAAGGCGCTGTATTCGGTCTCGGGCATGCCGATCGTGTCGAGCAGGTGGCTGTACGCCGCGATGTGCACCGTCTCCATGTTGGAGAAGGCGGTGAGCATCATCTTGATCTCGGTCGGCTTGAACACGCGGCCATATTTTTCGTGGTAGCAATCCTGCACTTCCACGTCCGCCTGGGTGAAGAAGCGGAAGATCTGGGTGAGCAGGTTGCGCTCGTGATCGGTCAGCTTCTGCGCCCAGTCGCGGCAATCCTCGCCCAGCGGCACTTCTTCCGGCAGCCAGTGGACCTGCTGCTGGCGCTTCCAATATTCATAGGCCCAGGGATATTCGAAGGGCTTGTAGGTCTTGCGGGCTTCGAGAAGCGACATCTGGGGTACTCCGGCAGGTATTCGTCAGATACGGTAGAAACGAGAAAACTAGGATCCTCCCCCGGAGGGGGAGGGGGACCGCCCGCAGGGCGGTGGAGGGGTGTCCCGGCCGGTGACGAAGGCGAGTGCCCGCAGCGGGGACACCCCTCCGTCAGGCCTGCGGCCTGCCACCTCCCCTTGCAGGGGAGGAATGTGGAAGAAGAGGCTCACGCCACCCCTCCCGCACTCGCAAAGGCCAGCGCGAAGCCGGTGAGGAACAGGCCGAGCGCGACCAGCATCATGCCGCCGATCCGCAGCGCATAGGTCGCCGGCTCGCTGGCCTCCAAGCGCAGCAGCCATCGCGCCGCCGAAGGGCGGAGGAGGACGATCAGTCCTGCCGTGCCCGATGCGATGCCGAGGCCGGCCTGGAGGGCGAGGGTACGGGTCATTGGTCGATCACGCGTCCACGAACGGTCTTCATCCCATCGCGCATGACGATGCGCTCGCGATAGACGACCTTGCGGCCACCCTGCGCGCCGATGCCGAGGAACACCACCCCGATGAAGAAGCCGAAATCATACCAGCCGCCATTGTTCGGCACCGCATAGACCGCGACCTCCGGGAAGATCAGCGACAGCCCCCAGGCGACGGGGAAGATGAAGCCATGCCACAGCCCGAGCAGGAAGCCCGGTGCCTGCGGGGCGACGGCGCTCGGCACCTGGTGCGCGCAGGCGGCCAGCAGGGTGAGGGCGGTGAAGGCGAAGAGGGCGCGGATCTTCACGCGGCTATCCCTGCGTATGGCTGACGTCCCTTGGGGCAGCGTGCATCGTTTCGCGACCGCGTGCGTTCGGTGCGCGAACCCCTAGCAGGAGAATACCCATGGCAGATCTCAGCGCGATCAAGGAACATATGGAAGTCATCGGCGCCGACGGCGTCCATGTCGGCACCGTCGACCATGTCGATGGCGACCGCATCAAGCTCACCAAGAAGGATTCTGCTGCCCAGGTCGAGGGTGCCACCGGCAGCCATGAAGGGCACCACCACTACCTCCCGGGCGGCCTGGTCGCCGAAGTCGAGGGCGACAAGGTCCGCCTCTCGGCCAACGCCGATGTCGCGGTCGAACTGTTCGAAGAAGAGGCTTGAGGGTGTGGGGTGGGGGAGGACCGTATCCCCCTCACCCTTCCCACCGCCTTCGGCGGCGGGCCCCTTCCCTCTCCCACAAGGGGAGAGGGAAAAACGACGACCTGCTCCCTCTCCCCTTGTGGGAGAGGGAGGGAGCCGCGAAGCGGCGGAAGGGTGAGGGGGACGCGGGTTCACGCTTGGCCCCCGGCATCCACATGCCGCGCAATCTCCGCGAGCACGCCGTCGAGGTTTGTCATCACCTCGTTGTTCCAGAAGCGCAGCACGCGATAACCTTCGACATTCAAAAACCGCGTGCGCACCGCGTCGCGATCCCGACGCACGGCATGCGTCGCATCGTCGACTTCGACGACCAGCTTCGCGCCATGCGAACAGAAATCGGCGTGATAGACACCCATCGGCACTTGCCTGCGAAACCTTGCGTGCGGCAGCGCGCGACGTAGCGCTGCCCATAATGTCCGTTCGACGGGGCCCGCGTCGCGGCGAAGCGCGCGCGATCGGGTAGCGGTAGTGGACGGAAGAAGCTGGCGCTTGGTGAGGCCGTCGGCATTGCCGCGGGACAGGCTTCCACCTTTCCCCCTCACCCTCCCACGCTGCTGCGCAGCGTGGGCCCCTCCCTCTCCCACAGGGGGAGAGGGATTTTCAGAGGCGCCGCGTTCCTCCATCCCGTTTCCTCACTGGCAGGCCAGGCATTCGTCGTAGTCGGTCGATTCACCCAGATCGAACTTGGGCTTCTCGATCGTGTTGTCGGCCTCGACCCCGCCCGCGAAGCCGGCGCGCTGCACCGACTTGGAGCGCAGATAGTAGAGCGACTTGATGCCCAGCTCCCAGGCGCGGAAGTGGAGCATCAGCAGGTCCCACTTTTCCACGTCCGCCGGGATGAACAGGTTGAGCGACTGCGCCTGGTCGATGAACGGCGCGCGATCGCCCGCCAGTTCGAGGATCCAGCGCTGGTCGATCTCGAAGCTGGTCTTGTAGGTGTCCTTTTCTTCCGGGGTCAGGAAGTCGAGGTGCTGGACCGAGCCGCCCTGTTCGAGGATCGAGTTCCACACCGCATCGGAATTCTTCGACTTCTCCTTGAGCAGCTTCTCCAGATACGGATTGCGCACCGAGAAGGAGCCGCTGAGCGTCTTGTGAGTGTAGATGTTGGCCGGGATCGGCTCGATGCAGGCGCTGGTGCCGCCGCAGATGATCGAGATCGACGCGGTCGGCGCGATCGCCATCTTGCAGCTGAAGCGCTCCATCACGCCCATGTCGGCCGCATCCGGGCAGGGCCCGCGCTCGACGGCGAGCGCCATCGAGGCTTCGTTCACCTGTGCGCTGACATGCTTGAAGATGCGGAGATTCCAGCTCTTCGCCATCGCGCCTTCGAACGGAATGCCGCGCGCCTGGAGGAAGCTGTGGAAGCCCATCACGCCCAAGCCCACCGAGCGCTCGCGCGCCGCCGAATAGCGGGCGCGGGCCATCTCGTCGGGCGCGCGCTCGATATAGTCGGTCAGCACATTGTCGAGGAAGCGCATCACGTCCTCGATGAACAGCTTGTCCTTGTTCCACTCGTCCCAGGTCTCGAGGTTGAGCGAGGACAGGCAGCACACCGCGGTGCGATCGTTGCCGAGATGGTCGCGGCCGGTGGGCAGCGTGATTTCCGAGCACAGGTTCGAGGTCGAGACCTTGAGGCCCAGATCGCGGTGGTGCTTCGGCATGGTCGAGTTCACGTGGTCCGAGAACACGATGTACGGCTCGCCGGTGGCGAGGCGGGTCTCGACCAGCTTCTGGAACAGCGCGCGGGCATCGACGGTCGCGCGGACCGAGCCGTCCTTCGGGCTCTTCAGCTGCCATTCGGCGCCCTCGCGCACCGCTTCCATGAACGCGTCGGGGATCAGCACGCCGTGGTGCAGGTTGAGCGCCTTGCGGTTGAAGTCGCCCGAGGGCTTGCGGATCTCGAGGAACTCCTCGATCTCGGGGTGCGAGATGTCGAGATAGCAGGCCGCCGAGCCGCGCCGCAGCGAGCCCTGCGAGATCGCGAGGGTGAGCGAATCCATCACGCGGACGAACGGGATGATGCCGCTGGTCTTGCCATTGAGGCCCACCGGCTCGCCGATGCCGCGCACGCTGCCCCAGTAGGTGCCGATGCCGCCGCCGCGCGAGGCGAGCCAGACATTCTCGTTCCAGGTCTGGACGATGCCGTCCAGGCTGTCCGGCACCGAGTTCAGATAGCAGCTGATCGGGAGGCCGCGGCCCGTGCCGCCGTTGGACAGCACCGGGGTGGCCGGCATGAACCACAGCTTGGAGATATAGTCGTACAGGCGCTGGGCGTGCGCCTGGTCGTCGGCATAGGCCGAGGCGACGCGGACGAACAGGTCCTGATAGCTTTCGCCGGGGAGGAGATAGCGGTCCTTGAGCGTCTCCTTGCCGAAATCGGTGAGCAGCGCGTCGCGCGCATGATCGACCTCCACCGGATAGGGCTGCGGCACGATCGCCTTGCTGTCGAGCGCCTTGCTGGCGGGGGCGGCTTCGATGGTGGCGGTCTCGTTCACGCTGGTCTCACTATCTCTGAATTCCATACCTCGGACCCCTGTCTTCTGCGTTACGCAACAACCGACTCGGGGCACGGTAGCGATCGTAGCACCAGCCGGGTTTGCGCGAGAACAAAAAGTGTCCATCGGCCCGGCGCCCGGCACGAGTCTACCCAAGCCGCATTTGGGGATGCGAACGATGGGTTACCAGTGCTTGGGCTTGCCCCTTGGTGCGACCACTACAGATTGTGCCAATCCGAGTCCGGGCACAAGAGCGGAAATCACGGAGGATTGCAACGGCTCGTCGCTGAAATGACTCGGCTCGTGGCACGGTTAACAGTCGATTCATGTCGCGACGCATGGACCTTCCTCGCCTCCGCAAAAGGCAAGGGAACGAACATGGAACTGCAAATAAATTTTGGGGGATGAATCACCGCCGCCACAACCGCTGGTGGTCGCGGCGGCGCACGCTGCACCATGGGCGCTATCGGAGCGGCAGATAGAGCTCGGTCACGGCCTCGTTTTCGGGGACGTCGGGGAAGAAGGCGACCCGTCTTGCGAACAGCGGGAAATCGCCGGGCTCCTCGCCGCTCTCGGGCAGCCATGCGCGGTAGAGGAACAGCGCGGCGGGCTCGAGGTCGTCGGCATGCCGTACCACCCGCAGCATCGCGCAGCGGCTCGCCGGGATCAGGCCGGGTTCGATGCCATGCACCAGGTCCGCAACCGGGTGCGCGGCGCCCGCGCAGAGGTCGAGGCGATAGTCTTCCGGCGGCGTGGTGCGCGGGTCGGTATGGAAGATGGTGTAGGTGGCGCTCGCCGGCGGACGGTGGCCGGTCGTCTTGCGCCAGGCGATGAAGCGGCGGATCGTGTCGCCGAGAAGCGCGGGGTCGCCGCGGTGGGTGAGGAAGGCGACCGGGGTGGCGGGGAAATCGAGCGTCGTCACGTCGTCGAGGGCAAAGCGGGTCTGCATCGTCTGGCTCCTTGCTTGGGTGAGCGGCACGAGGGCCGCGTGCCAGGGGTGCCAGTCCGGCGCCGCGCGGAACTGCGAGGGCGCCTGGCCGAAGCGCTGGCGAAAGGCCCGGGCGAACGCCTCGGGCGCTTCGTAGCCGGCGTCGAGCGCAATGCCGGTGATCGGCTCGCCCGGCCGATAGGCGAGGCGGTACGAGGCCCGCTTCATCCGCACGAGCTGGACGTAGCGATGCACCGACAGGCCGAACAGCGCGCTGAACTGGCGGTGGAAATGATGCTTCGAAAACGCCGCGACGCCCGCCAGCGTCTCCAGGTCGAGATCCTCCTCGGCATGCGTGTCGACATGATCGAGCACGCGCTGCATCCTGGCATGGTAGCGGGCGAGCGGCGTCTGCATCTTTTCCTCCGTGGCGACGCCTTCCTAGGGAGCGGGGGTGCGGTCCGCCCGACCGATCTTGCCCATTGTCCATCGGGGCAGGATTGCGCTTGGTTCGGCACAGGCTAGGCTGCTCGCGAACCAGACAAAAGGGGGATGCGATGCGAGCTTGGGGTGTGGCGATGCTGGCGCTGGCGGCGGCCTGCCCGGCGGTGGCGCAGGTGCAGGTCGAGGAGGCGACGGCAACGAAGATCGCCGCCGATCTCGCCTCGGGCAAGACCAGCAGCGCGGCGGTGACCGCCGCCTATCTCGCGCGCATCGCGGTGATGGACCAGAAGGGCCCGACGCTGCGCGCGGTGATCGCGGTGAGCCCCGATGCGCTCGCCCAGGCGCGTGCCAGCGATGTGCGGCGCAAGGCGGGCAAGGCGCTGGGGCCGCTCGACGGTGTGCCGGTGCTGATCAAGGACAATATCGAGACGAAGGAGCTGCCGACCACCGCGGGGAGCCTGGCGCTCAAGGACAACCGCACCGGCCGCGATGCGCCGGTGGTGGCGCAGCTGCGCGCGGCGGGTGCGGTGATCCTCGGCAAGACCAACCTCAGCGAATGGGCCAACATCCGCTCGGACCATTCGATGAGCGGCTGGAGCGCGGTCGGCGGGCTGGTGCGCAATCCCTATGCGCTCGATCGCACCACCTGCGGATCGTCGAGCGGATCGGGCGCGGCGGCGGCGGCGAGTCTGGCGGCGGTGGCAGTGGGGACCGAGACCGACGGCTCGGTGGTATGTCCCTCGGCGATGAACGGACTGGTCGGCCTCAAGCCGACCTTGGGGCTGGTCAGCCGGACGCATGTCGTGCCGATCAGCCACAGCCAGGATACGCCGGGGCCGATGGGGCGCAGCGTGGCCGACGTGGCGCTGCTCTTCTCGGCGATGGTCGGCGAGGATCCCGCCGATCCGGCGACCAAGGGCGCGAACGCCTGGCGTAAGGACTATGCGGCTGGGCTTGCCGCCGATGCGCTGAAGGGCATGCGGATCGGCTATTGGCGGCCGGAGATGGCGGACGATCTGGGCGCCCGCTTCGACAAGGCGCTGGACGAACTGCGCGCGGCGGGGGCGACGCTGGTCGAGGTGAAGCTGCCCAAGCTGGATGGGCTGGGCGAGGCCGAGGGGTTGGTGCTCTATACCGAGCTCAAGGCCGATCTCGCTGCCTATCTTGCGACCACACCGGCGGCAGTGAAGGTCCGCACGCTGGCCGATGTGATTTCCTTCAACAAAGCGCATGCGGGCGAGGAGATGGCGTTCTTCGGCCAGGAGACCTTCCTGAAGGCTGAGGCGACCAAGGGGCTCGACGATCCCGACTACAAGGCAGCGCGCGCCAAGTCGCAGCGGCTGGCCGGGCCTGAGGGGATCGACGCGATGCTCAAAGCGGCGGGGGCGGCGATACTGGTGACGCCGACCTATGGCACGCCCTGGCTGAGCGATCCGGCGCATGGCGACCAGTTCGTGGGGCCCTCGGCGAGCGAGCTGCCGGCGGTGTCGGGCTATCCGCACCTCACCGTGCCGATGGGGCTGGTCAACGGGCTGCCCGCGGGTCTGTCGTTCATCGGCACGGCGCATGCGGACGGGCTGCTGCTGCGCGCGGGTTATGCGTACGAGCAGGCGAGCAAGGCGCGGGTGGCGCCGAAATACCGGGCGACGATCCCGGCGGATCTGGGGCCGCGGTGATACCCAAACTAAGCCCCTCCTCCTGGGAGGAGGGGTTGGGGTGGAGGGATTCCAGAACGTGCGTTGGTCTCGGTGAGACACTGCCCCACCCCAACCCCTCCCCTGAAGGGGAGGGGCTATTGCGCCACTCTTACCGCTCGCTCAGATAGTAGCGTTCGACTTCCTTCAGGTCCGCGTCGAGCTCGTACACGATCGGCTGGCCGGTCGGGATTTCCAGGCTGACGATCTCGTCATCCGGGATGCCCGACAGGTGCTTGACCAGCGCGCGCAGCGAATTGCCGTGCGCCGCGATCAGCACGCGCTTGCCGGCCTTGAGCTCCGGCGCGATGCGCTGCTCCCAATAGGGCAGAACGCGGGCGATCGTGTCCTTCAGGCTCTCGGTCTGCGGGATCGGGATGCCGGCATAGCGCGGATCCTTGGTCAGGTCCCAGGGCGAACCTGCCTCGGGGAGCGGCGGCGGCACGTCGAAGCTGCGGCGCCAGATCTTCACCTGCTCGTCGCCATGCTTGGCCGCGGTCTCCGCCTTGTCGAGCCCGGTCAGGCCGCCATAATGGCGCTCGTTGAGGCGCCAGTCCTTCTCTTCCGGCAGCCAGAGCCGGTCCATCGCCTCCAGCGCCAGGTGCAGCGTCTTGATCGCGCGGCTCTGGAAGCTGGTGAAGCACTGATCGAAGTCGAGCTCCTTCTCCTTCATCAGCGTGCCGGCGGCGGTCGCTTCGCGCACGCCCTGCTCGGTCAGGTCGACGTCCCACCAGCCGGTGAAGCGGTTCTCCAGGTTCCAGGCCGACTGGCCGTGGCGGATCAGGACGAGGGTGGGCATGGGCGTTCTCCTTGTAACTGCGCGTCGCCGTCCTTAGCGAAAGGGCCGACAGGGACAAGCGCAGGAGACGACAGGCATGGCATTGGTTCGGCAGACGCTGGTCTATGATGGCCCGGGCGGTCCGTTCGAAGGCGTGGCGGCATGGGACGATGCGGTTTCGGGCAAGCGACCGGCGGTGCTGGTGCTGCCCAACATCCTCGGCCAGAAGGAAGAGGACAATGTGAAGGCCGATGCGCTGGCGGCGCTCGGCTATGTCGCGCTGGTCGCGGACGTGTACGGGCAGGGCAAGCGCACGACGCTCAGCGATCCGGACATGGGCCGTTACATGGCCGAGCTGAACGCCGATCGCGGCCTGCTGCGTGCGCGGCTGGAGGGGTCGCTGGCGGCGCTGGTCGGGCTGGAGCAGGCGGACGGCGAGCGCGCGGCTGCGACCGGGTTCTGCTTCGGCGGCAAGTGCGTGCTCGACATGGCCCGCGCCGGACTGCCGATTCTCGGCGGCGTCTCGTTCCACGGCGTCTATGACCGGCCCGACTATGCCAATGTGTCCCCGATCACCGCGAAGCTGCTGGTCTGCCATGGCTGGGAAGACCCGATCGCCCCGCCCGAAGCGACCGTCGCGCTCGCGCAGGAGCTGACCGACGCCGGTGCCGACTGGCAGCTCCACGCCTATGGCCATGCCGGCCATGCCTTCACCGATGTCAGCCGCAAGGGCGGCGACAATCCGAAGGTTGCCTTCGAGCCCAAGGCCGATCGCCGCAGCTGGCAGGCGATGACCACTTTCCTCACCGAGCTGTTCGGATGAGATGACGCGTATCGCAGCCAGCTGGAATGCCCTGATCGCGCGGATCAGCCCGCGCACCGTCGATATCGGCGAGTGCGTGGTCTCCGTGCTGCTGGCGATCCTGGTGGCGCATGCGATCGGCGGCGACAATGTCGCCTGGGCGGCGTTCGCCGGCTATATGGTCATGCGCGGCCATGCCAGCGAGACGGTGCTCCGCGGCCTGCTGCGGATCGTCGGCACCGTCGCGGGCGGGCTGCTCGCGCTGGGCTTGGCGCCGCTCGTCGCGACCAGCTGGATGGGCAGCGCCCTTGCGATGATGGCGGTGGGCACGCTCAGCCTCTACCGCGCGCTCACCGCACGGCGGGCCTATGCCTGGCTGTTCTTCGGCCTAACCTTTGCGATGGTGCTGCTCGACAAGATCGAGACGCCGGCGACCGCACTCGACCAGTTCGTCCTTACCCGCATCCTGGAGACGGTGGCGGGTACGGTCGCCTGCGCGACGGAGAGCATCGTCTCGACCCTCACGCTGCGCCGGCGCTGGCCCGCACCGCCCACTCCGCCGCCGGAGATCACGCTGTGGCACCCGGCTGCGTTCCGCCATGCGGCGCAGGCAGGCGTGGCGTTGGCGTTGCTGATCGGCGTGGCGCGCGCGCTGGCGCTGCCGGCCCTCGCCCAGAGCGCGGTGGGCGTGATGGCGGTGATGCTGGTGCCGGTCCATGGGCTCGGCGCGGGCGGGCTGGTGCCGGTGAGCGTGCGGCTGGCCCAGCGCTTCGTCGGCTGCCTCGCCGGGGCGGCGCTGTCCGCGGTCTGCCTGTTCCTCGCCCAGGGCCAGGCGCCGATGCTGGTCGCGGGTACCGCGCTCGGCGTGGCGATCGGGCGGGGAATCGAGAACGGGCCGCACAGCTATCGTTATGTCGGTACCCAGTTCACGCTCGCCGTGCTGGTGATGCTGGTGCCGGACAGCTATGCCGATGGCGACGTGCTGCCGGGCGTCGAGCGGCTGATCGCCGTGCTGATCGGCATGGCCGTGCTGGAGCCGGTGCTGCTCGCCGGCCACTGGCTCGGCCCCCGTCGCCTTCCGGTCTCGCGCAGTCCGCAGGGGCTGGACGAGCCCGGCGGCGTGTGAGTTTCGCGACCGCAGCAAAAAGGCAACGTCACGCCAGTTTTATCGAAACGCCGCCGAACTGAAACATCGCGACCCTAGCCGCCCCCCAGCTTGCAACCGCAACATCAGACCTGGGGGGTCGCCACATGAAGTTCCACCACGCACTCCGCGCGACGGTTTCCGTCGCCGCCTTCCTCACTGCCGCCGCCGCGCTGCCCGCGCAGGCGCAGGAGACCAGCACCGTCGCCACCGACGACCAGGGCGGCAGCGACAGCGATACCGCCAGCACCATCGTCGTCACCGCCAAGACGACGCGCTCGGCGACCGCGATCTCGTCGGAAGAAATCCAGAAGATCCTGCCGGGCGTCTCGCCGCTCAAGGCGATCCAGACGCTGCCGGGCGTGCTCTACATCACCGCCGATCCCTGGGGGAACAACGAGCAGAACGCCCAGATCTTCATCCACGGCTTCAACTTCCAGCAGCTTGGCTACACGATGGACGGGATCCCGCTCGGGGATCAGAGCTACGGCAACTATAACGGCCTGTCGCCGCAGCGCGCGGTGATCTCGGAGAATGTCGGCCGGGTGGTGGTGACCACCGGCGCCGGCGATCTCGGCACCGCGTCGACCAGCAACCTCGGCGGCACGGTCGAGACCTTTTCGGCCGATCCGGCCAAGACGCTGGGCGGCACGTTCAACCAGACGGTGGGCAGCTACGGCACCTCGCGCACCTATCTGCGGCTCGACAGCGGCGCTTTCGGACCGGGCGGAGAGAACAGCGCCTATGTCTCGGGCGTCCGCCAGCGCGCCCGCGCCTGGGACTTCAACGGCATTCAGGGCGGCTGGCAGGCCAACGCCAAGTTCGTCCATGACAATGCCGCCGGCAAGCTGACCGTCTTCTTCGACTATTCGGACAAGAAGGAGCCGAACGAGGACGCGACCAGCTTCTTCCAGCCGTCGCCGGGCAAGACCGCGACCGCCGCGCAGCTCTACACCCCGCGGACCCGCCCCTTCTTCTATTCCGATCTCGCCGGCATGCGCGCCTATATGGACGCCTTCGGCAACACGCCGGGCGCGCAGGGCGGCAATTATCGCAACTATTATTCGGATGCGCAGCGCACCGACTACCTGACCTATGCCCGCTACGATGCCAAGCTGGGCGACCGGGTCACCTGGTCCAACACCGGCTATTATCATCATAACGACGGCGTCGGCGTGGTGGCGGGGCCGCTCGGCCAGTCGATCACGGTAATCCAGGCTTATCTCGACCCGAACTATGGCAAGGGGCCCAAGTACGGGACCAACGCCAACGCCTCGGCCGCGCTGGTCGCGGCGACGGGCGGCTCGGGTCTGGTGACTCGCACCACCGAATATCGCATCGATCGCGAGGGCGGCATCTCCAACCTCGACATCGATCTCGGCGCGCACCAGGTCCAGCTCGGCGCCTGGTTCGAGCATAACAGCGCGACCCAGTGGCGCCGCTGGTACGGGCTGGATGTCAACAACCCCGATTCCAGCAGCCCCTATATCCGCCCGTTTAACCCGCTGTTCACCCAGTATCAGGGCGAGGCGCGCGTCAACGTGCTTCAGCTCCATGTGCAGGACGCGTGGAAGGTCAACGAGCAGCTCCGCGTCGAGGCCGGCGTCAAGACCAGCGCGCAATGGGCGAACGGCTGGTTCCCGGTGCAGCCCAAGGCGGGCTCGCTCTCGGGCCTGACCGGCAACCTGCCGAGCGGGCGGATCAACACCAAGAACTGGTTCCTGCCCTCGGTCGGCGCGACCTACGACCTGAACGGCCATGAGCAGCTCTACTTCAACGTCCAGAAGAACCTGCACCAATATATGGCCTATCTGGGCGGCGGCTCGCTCTCGCCCTGGTTCACCGGCAGCCAGTCGGCGTTCGACGCCTTCGCCCAGCAGGGCAAGCCCGAGACCAGCTGGACCTATGAAGGCGGCGTGCGCACCCACCGCAGCTTCGACGGGGTCCTGAGCGGGCTCGACGCGCAGGTGAACTATTACCACGTAACCTTCAGCAACCGCCTGCTCGCGATCAGCACCAACCCCGGCGGCATCGCCGGCGGCGCGATCACCGGCGGCACCTCGATCCTGGTGAACGTGGGCAGCGTGCATACCGACGGCGTCGATGCCGCCTTCACGCTGCACTTCGGCCGCGCGCTGTCGCTGTACAACGCCGTCTCGTACAACAGCTCGACCTATCAGAGCGACTATAGCTCCACCGCGGCCGGCATCGGCGCGGCGGTGCCGGGCTGCATCGGCGGGGGCGTGGTGACCGGCGGCGTGGTGCCGACGTGCGGCAAGCAGGTGCCCGGCTCGCCGAAATGGATGAACAAGTCGGTCGCGACGCTGTCGCTCGGCGCGTTCGAGGCGCAGGTGACCGGCGACTATGTCGGCCGCCGCTATGCGACCTATGCCAACGACACCAGCGTGAAGTCTTACTTCCTCACCTCACTGCGCCTGGCCGCCAAGCTGCCGGCGGAGATGGTGCGGCTGAAGAAGGCGGAACTGAGCCTCAACGTCACCAACCTGGCGGATGTGGGGGGCTGGTCGACCATCTCGGTGGGATCGGCGACCAACAGCTACTCGCTTTACCCGATCGCGCCGCGCCAATGGTTCCTGACGTTTTCGGCCGGGTTCTGATCGCAATCGGCTGACAAGAAAAAGGCCTCGTCCTATCGGGCGAGGCCTTTTTTGCTAACTGGGGCAGGGCGCCTCAGTGGACGAAGCGCGCCACCACGTCGCGATACGAGCGCGACACCTTCACCTGCGCGCCCGAATTGAGCACCAGGAAGCATTCGCCATTGGTGTGCGGCTTCACCTGCCGCACCAGATCGAGATTGACGATCGTCGAGCGGTGCACGCGCTGGAAGCGGCGCGGATCGAGCCGCTTCTCCAGATCCTTCATCGTCTCGCGCAGGATCAGCGTGTTGTCGCCGGTGTAGATGCACATGTAATCGCCGGCCGCATCGATCCGCTCGATCGTGTCGACGTCGACGCGGAAGATCTGGCCGCGATCCTTGATGTTGATCAGCTTCTCGAAGCGGCTCGAGGCCGGCTCGGCGCCGTCGCCGGTGGCGATGTCGTCCACCGCATCCGGCGCCACTTCGGCGAGCACCTCCTTCAGCTTTTCCACTTCCTCCACGCCCCGCTTTTCGGTGAGGCGCTGGCGAACGCGGTCCAGCGTGTCGGCCAGCCGGGAAGGCTCGACCGGCTTCATCAGATAATCCACCGCCTGCGCCTCGAAGGCGCGGATGGCATGGTCGGAATAGGCGGTAACGAAGACGAACAGCGGCGGTTCGACCTCCATCAGGCCCTGGATGACCGAGAACCCGTCGAACCCCGGCATCTGGATGTCGAGGAAAACGAGGTCGGGCTTGTGCGTCTTGATCGATCGGATGGCTTCGCGGCCATTGGAGCATTTGTCGATGATTTCGACATCCTCATGCTCCTGCAGCCGGAGCTCGAGCCCCTGAATCGCCAGGGATTCGTCGTCAACGAGGATGGTACGGATGGTCATGCGGCCTCTCGGTTCGGTTCCTCAAGCTGGAACGGTATTTCGATCTCAACGCTGAAACCTTCCCCAGGTTTCGTTCGTGTCTCGAAACGATGGTCAGGCCCGAAGGCCTGCGCCAGACGTTCCCTGATATTGGCGAGCCCCACGCCGGTTGAAAGCGTCGGCCTAGGACGCGCTTCGATCAATCCCGGACCCGTATCGGACACGGCGATCTGCACCCTGTCTCCGGTGAGTCGAGCCGAAACGATAATATCGGCGCCGTCCTCCTGTGTGCTGACGGCATATTTGATCGCGTTTTCGACCAGGGGCTGGAGCAGCAGCGAGGGCAGCCGGCCCTTGGCGACGCGCGGATCGAGGTCGAAATGCATCCGCAGCCGCTCGTCGAAGCGCATCTTCTCGATCTCGAGATAGAGCTTCAGTGTCTCGATCTCCTGCGCCAGCGTGACGTGGGCGGTCGGCTCGTTGGCCAGCGTGTAGCGCAGGAAGGAGGAGAGGCGCGACAGCATGATGTTGGCCTTCTCGGTCTGCTTGAGCAGCACCAGCGTCGAGATCGAGTTGAGGGTGTTGAACAGGAAGTGCGGGTTGAGCTGGTAGCGCAGCATCGCCAGCTGGGCGCTGGAGGCCTGGTTCTCCAGGATCTGCATCTGGTCGATCTGCTGCTCGACGATCAGGTAGAAGTTGATCCCGAAATAGAGCGCCGACCAGCCCGCCAGCACCGTGAAGGTGAGGAAGCTGTAGCCGATCACGCGGGCGACGGTGATCCCCGCCTCGGCCGCTGTGAAGGAATAGGTGAACGCCTCCAGCACCGCATAGATCAGCGTTGCGGCGCCCAGGGTGGCAAGGGTGAGCAGCACCGCCGGGATGCGCGGCAGCCGGCGGTAGAAGCCGTAGAGTGCGGAGAGCAGCAGCGTCAGGCAATAGCCGACGATCGCCTCGATGATCGCCTTGATCAGCCCCTCGACCGAAAATCCGTTCGAGATCGAAGATACCGAGCGCAGCAGCAGATAGCCGCTCCAGCCGGTCGCCTGGAGAATCCAGAAGGCCCGGCCCTTGTCTTCGAAGAAGGGACGCGAAAACAGATCGGGCTTGGAAAGGCCCAAGGTCCGGGTGTTGGTCTGCGGAAGCGAAGTCTTTGCCACGCTGCGCCTGTACCATCGGGATGGCGAGGGGGCAAAAAAAATGCCGGGCGCGCTGGGCGCCCGGCATTCTGAAAGGATCGGTCGTGCCGCTTAGAAGGTGAAGCGGGCGCCGATGCGGATCGAGTAGAGCGACTGGTTCGCGTAGATCTGATCGCTCGGCGCCGTGAAGTTGGCCGAGCCACCCACCGGCGAATAGCGATACTGGGCGCAGGGCTGCGCGGCGCTGGTCGCGACGGTGCCCGCACCATCGGCGTTGCCCTTGGTGGTCAGGCACTGCACCCGGACCGTCGCCACGTTGTACGGGAACACGTACTCGCGGGTCTGGCCCCACTTCTTGTTGAGGAAGTTGGTGAAGTTCTCGATGTCGCCGAAGAGGGTGACGCGCGACTTGCCCAGGCCGGTCGGCAGTTCCTGCGAAACGTGCAGATCGATGCGGGTGAACCACTTGGAGTGGAACGCATTGCGCGGCGCGACCTGACCGCGATACTTGCCGAGGCCCGAAGCATCGATGAACGCGTTCACCGCATCGCGAACCGCCGGGGTGCTGTACGAAACCAGCGGATCGTTCACCGTCGGCACGTACATCAGATAGCGGTTGCCGCCGGTACCGGTGCCCGAGCTGACGCCGGTGGTGCCGAACACCGAGGAACGGCCGCTGCCGAAGTCCTGGAAGGTGTAGCTGTACGGGTGACCGATGCGCGATTCGCCGAACAGCGCGAACGTGGTCTTGTAGTCACCGAAGAACGCGTGCTCGTAGTTCAGGCTGTACTTGAAGAAGTACTTCACCTGATCGTTCGAGATGCCATAGGCAACGTTGTTGGGGTCGACGAAGGAGCCGTTGCTGTAGTTCGAACCCGCGGTCGACGAGGTCGCCGGCGACTGATCCTTCACGTCCTGATAGGTGAAGCTGCCGTTGATGTTGAGGCCGAAGTCCCAGGTCTTGTCGATGCGCGCGACGCCGATCAGCGCACGGCCCTTGCTGGTGTTGGTCAGCAGGATGTCGGTGTTGGTGTTGGTGCTGGCGGCGCCATCGATGATGTTCCGGTAACGCTGGCGACCATCCGGCGTCAGCGAACCTGCGATCGGCTGCGAACGGATGTCGGTGAAGTACACCTGGTCGCGAACCTTCGAGTAGAGGAAGTCCGCGCCGAAGGTCCAGCCGCTCACCGAATATTCGCCGCTCAGCGTCGCGCGCCACTGCGATGGCAGCTTGAAGTGCGGATCGATCGCATTGACGGGGGCGTTGGTGGCCACCGTGGCGTTGGTCAGCAGGGTGTTCACCGCGCCGGGGATCGAGGTCCCGGTAACGCCGGAGAGCGCGGCGTTGCCGATGGTGGCGTCAGTCGTCGCGCCCGAGAAGCCGGTGGCGGTGCGATTGATATTGATGGAGTTGGTCAGCACGCCGGTGTTCGAGAAGCTGTTCGACACATAGACGTCGGGCGTGCCGCCGCCGAAGATGCCGCCGCCGCCGCGGATGCTCACGCGCGGGAGCGGCTTCCAGTCGAAGCCGACGCGCGGCTGGAAGAGGCCCAGACCGGAGATGTTGGCGTTGTTGGCGCCGATGGTCTGGAGCTGGCCGTTGACGATCGCACCGGCGGCATAGCGCGCCGTGTAGGCCGCGCTGCGTGCCGGGAGATCGTGCATGCCGTACAGATCATAGCGCATGCCGTAGCTGATGTTCAGCGTCGGGGTGACGCGCCAGGAATCCATGACACCGAAGGTGTAGCTCTGGTACGAGAAGTTCGAGGCCGCATCGTTCGGGACCAGCGAGGGGATCGCGTTCCCATAGGTGATCGAGCTGGCAGTCCTGTTCTGCAGGTCGGCGAGCGAGTCGAAGTAATAGTTGCCGGCGCTGTTCTGCAGGAACGAGTTGAAGACGTTCACGAACGCAACTTCGCTGAAGATGCGCAGATCGTGGTCGTTCTTGGTAACGCGCGCCTGGAACATGCCGCCCCAGGTGTCGGTCTTCAGCTGGTTGGTCTGGCGCGAATTGTCCGGGCCGAACGAGACGATCGCTGCGTTGTTGTCACAGGCGGTAAGCGACCCGGTCGAGACCTCGTTGGAGCAGACGCGGAACTGGGCGAAGCCGCGGCCGAACAGCGGGTCCTGGATGCGCGTGTAGTTCTTGTAGAACACGCGCGCTTCGGTCGAGAAGTCATCCGCCCAGTCGGAGTTCAGCTGCACCACGCCGGTGTGCAGGCGGTTGCCCTGGATATAGGCGTTCGACGCCAGGCCCAGGCCGGTTGGCGCGTTGGTGAAGGTGTTGTTGAGCAGGTTGATCGCGTCATTGGCGTAGGTGTACGTCACCGACAGGCGCTGCTTGTCGCTGATGTTCGCGTCGAGGCGGGCGACGACGCGGTCGTCCTTGTCGCCCGAGTCGTTCAGTACGCCGCCGGTATTGTAGTTGTAGACGCTCTTGGCGATCGCGCTGATGCGATCCACCTGCGCCTGGGTAATGCCCGGGATCACGGTGCCGCCATTGTTGTCCACCGGGCCTTCGACGATCGGACGGCCGCCGCGCAGGCGCTCACCGGCGACCATGAAGAACAGCTTGTCCTTGATGATCGGGCCGCTCAGTTCGGCGCCATAATTGTCGACGTGGAACTTCGGCACGTTGACGGTGACGTTCTTGGTCTTGCTACCGACGAACGAGTCGCCCGAACGCGCATAGAAGCCGGTGCCGTGGAAATCGTTGGTGCCCGACTTCAGGACGATGTTGATCGCGCCGCCCTGGAAATTGCCTTCGCGCACGTCATAGGGTGCGACCTTGGCCTGGAACTGGCCGATCGCGTCGAACGGAATCGGGGAGCGGCGGCTGGGCAGGCCATCGGTATTGAGACCGAAATTGTCGGTGATCGGCACGCCGTCGACGCTGAAGCGGTTGTAGCGCGCATTCTGACCCGCGAACGAGATCGCGCGGCCGCCCGTCGGCGTATCGTCAAGACGGGCAAACGGATCGCGACGCGACAAGTCGCGGATGTCACGGTTGAGGCTGGCGACGTTGGCGATCTGCTCAGCCGTGAGCACGGTCGCAGGGCCTTGAGAGATGGAGCGAGCACCGCGAACGGTGCTGGCCGTCACGACGATGTCCTGGCCCTCTGCGACGAGTTCGACCGGGAGATCGAACGACTGTGCGGCCACCGTGTAGATGTCCGTGATCGAGGCGTTCGAATAGTTGGGCGCGGTGACTTCAACGGTGTACGGACCGCCGGTACGAAGACCGGTCAGGCTGAAGTTGCCGCTCGCGTCGGTGCGGGCAGTGGAGCGGGTTCCCGATGCGGAATTGGTCGCCACGACGGCCGCATCGGCGACCGGTGCGCCGTTGGCGGTCACGGTGCCGCGGATCGTCGAGGTGGTTTCCTGCGCATGTGCTGAAACCGGAATGAGCAGCGCGGCAGCGGCCACGCCTGCAAGATAGTGCGTTCGCATCGAGAGTTCCCTTTTTTAGCCTGTGGCTACCAGTCGTGGCGCTTTGCGCGCCATCTGTCTGGCTGCCCCCTGCTTGGCTTTGATTGCGGAATTGTGACAGTCAATACGTGCGCAACGTTCCACTATGGTGCGTTGCAAAAAGGCATCACTCGGAAGCGCTTACGATTGCCAGCCAGTCGCTCTCGCTGATCACCCGGATTCCGAAATCCGCGGCCTTTTTCAGCTTCGAGCCGGCACCCGGTCCCGCGATCACAAGGTCGGTCTTGGCCGACACCGAACCCGATACCCGCGCACCCAGACGCTCGGCCTGCGCCTTGGCCTCGTCGCGGCTCACCGCTTCCAGCGTGCCGGTGAAGACGAGCGTCTTGCCGGTTACTTCCGAGTCGCGCGACTCGACCACGAAGGGCGGCGGCGATACTTCGCGGAGCAGGTCGGCCCAGACGGCGCGGTTGTGCGGCTCGTGGAAGAAGTCCGCCAGCGCATGGCCTACCGCGGCGCCGACATTCTCCACGCCGATCCGCTCGGCGATCGCCTTGTCGAGTCGGGTACGATGCTTGGCCTCGGTTTCCCCCATCTGCGGCGGGGTGGCGTCGCGCAAGGCGATCAGCTCGTTGGCTAGCGCCTCCAGCGCGGGCACGGTGACATAGCGCTTGAGCAGGTCGCGCGCGGTGATCGCGCCGATGTGGCGGATGCCCAGGCCGAACAGCAGGCGCGCGGCGTCGGGCGTGCGCTTGGCCTCGATTGCGGCGAGCAGGCCATCGACTGACTTTTCCTGCCAGCCTTCGCGGCCGAGCAGCGCGTCGCGATGCTGCGCCAGGCGGAAGATGTCGGCCGGTTCGGCGATCCAGCCCAGGTCGAGCAACTCGATCAGCGTCTTCTCGCCCAGCCCGTCGATATCGAGTGCGCCGCGACTGACGAAATGCTTGAGGCGCTCCAGCCGCTGCGCCGGGCAGATCAGCCCGCCGGTGCAGCGGACATCGACTTCGCCTTCTTCCGCCACCGCTTCGGATTGACAGATCGGGCAATGGCTGGGGAAGTGCCACTCGGCGCGGGGTTCGTCGCGGGTGAGGTTCTCGACGATCTGCGGGATCACGTCGCCGGCACGCTGGAGCACCACGCGGTCGCCGGGGCGGACGCCCAGCCGCGCGATCTCGTCGGCATTGTGGAGCGTCGCGTTGCTGACGACGACGCCGCCCACCGTCACCGGCTCCAGCCGCGCGACCGGCGTGAGCTTGCCGGTACGGCCGACCTGGATGTCGATTGCCTGGAGCGTGGTCTGCGCGCGCTCGGCAGGGAATTTGTGCGCGAGGCCCCAGCGCGGCGCGCGGCCGACATAGCCGAGCCGTTCCTGCCAATCGAGCCGGTCGACCTTGTAGACCACGCCGTCGATGTCGAACGGCAGATCGGCGCGGCGGGCCTCGATCGCGCGATACTGGGCGAGCGCGTCCCCGAGCGTGGGCGCGCGGACGAACAGGTCGGAGACCGGGAAGCCCCAGGCGCGGATACGGTCGATCGCTTCATATTGCTTGTCGGCGAGCGGTTCGCTCAGCTCGCCCCAGCCCCAGGCGAGGAAGCGCAGCGGCCGCGTCGCGGTGACGGCGGCATCCTTCTGGCGCAGCGAGCCGGCAGCGGCGTTGCGCGGATTGGCGAACTGGCGCGCTTCCTTGCCGGTCTCCTCGGCTTCGAGCAGCAGCCGCGCGTTGAGCGCCGCAAAGTCTGCCTTGGCCATATAGACCTCGCCGCGCACCTCGCAGACCGGCGGTGCGCCTTCGATGCGGTGGGGGATGTCGGCGATGGTGCGGACATTGGGGGTCACGTCCTCGCCGATCCGGCCGTCGCCGCGGGTGAGGGCCTGCACCAGCACGCCGTCCTCGTAGCGCAGCGAGCAGGAGAGGCCGTCGATCTTGGGCTCGGCGGTGAGTTCGATCGCCGCATCGTCGGCCAGCTTGAGGAAGCGGCGCACGCGGCCGAGGAAATCGGCGACGTCCTCGTCGGCAAAGCCGTTGTCGAGGCTGAACATCTGCCGCGCATGCGCCACCTTGGCGAGCGGGCCCGAGGGCGTGGCGCCGACCTGGCGCGAGGGCGAATCGGCGCGGACCAGCTCGGGGAAGGCGGCCTCGATCTCGGCGTTGCGGCGAACCAGCGCGTCGAAGTCCGCGTCGCTGATCTCGGGCGCGTCGGCATCGTGATAGCGGCGGTTGTGGTGCGCGATCTCGGCCGCGAGCTGCTCGAGCTCGGCGGCGGCTTCCTCTTGCGTGCGGGGCAGCGTCATGGCGTTCGCGCTAGGGGATCGGGGCGGTTGATCGCAAGGGGCTTTGCGGCCATCACCCGCGCCCATGCGTATTGCGACCATGGCCAAGGCACTTGTCGGACTCCTGCTCTGGATCGTGGTGGCGCTGTGCCTGTTCCTCACGCTGGTGCCGCCCTTCCTCGATCGCATCTATTATCGCGGTGCCGAGACCGGCCATTTCGACGGACAGCATTTCGCCAATCCGGATGGCGAGACCGCGCCCGCCCCCGCGTTGGCTTTCGCCTTCCTGGCGCACCGGGCGGCAAGCGCCACGCAGCAGCCGCCCTGGCCGGCCCGCGTGCCGGTGGCGCAGGGGCATCCCCCGGCGCGGGTGGCGGGGCAGGCGATGACGGTCACCTGGATCGGCCATGCCAGCGTGCTGATCCAGACCCAGGGGCTCAACATCCTCACCGATCCGGTGTGGAGCGAGGTGGCCGGCCCGCTCGGCATCGGGCCGAAGCGCGTCGCCGCGCCGGGTGTGCGGCTGGCGGACCTGCCCAGGATCGACCTGATCGTCGTCAGCCACAACCATTACGATCATCTCGACCTCGCCACGCTGAAGACGATCTGGCAGCGCGACCGCCCGGTGATCGTCACCGGGCTCGGCAACGACAGCGTGATCGGGCAGGCGGGGGTGCCGGCGCGCGGGCTAGACTGGGGGCAGCGGCTCACGCTCAGGCCCGGCGTCGATGTCGTGGTGACCCGCAACCATCACTGGAGCAGCCGCTGGTTCGCCGATCGCAATCGCGCGCTCTGGTCGAGCTTCGTGGTGACGCTGCCGGGCGGCAACCTGTTCTTCGCCGGCGATACCGGCTGGGGCGACGGCAAATGGCCCGCCGAAGCCGCAGCACTCGGCCCGGTGCGCTTCGCCGCGATCCCCATCGGCGCCTTCCGCTTCAAGCCCGGCCAGATGGCGGCGGATGCGCATATCGGTCCGCGCGACGCAATCCGGGTGTGGGACGGGCTCGGCCGGCCTTGGGCGCTCCCGATTCACTGGGGAACGTTCCGCCTCTCTTGGGAAGCCTATCGCACCCCGCCGGACATGCTGGCCGCGATGCTGCGCTGTGGCGGGACGCGCGGCGATCGCTTCGTCGATCATGCAATCGGTCGCAGCTTTGACGTGCCCGCGATCAGCACCCCGCCGCCCGCGCCAGACGACCAGGGCATCGCGACATGCCGTGCCGAGGGGCACTTCGATCGTTTCCGCTGAGGTTGAGACGCTTCGCAACCGTTCCTAAGAAGGGGGCGAGGGCGGGGACGGATGCACGACGGCAGCGGCGCAGGGCGCCATCTAGAGACGAATGGAAAGCAGATCGCCAAGGCGCTGGCGGCCGGCAGCGCGCTGGGCGGGCTGCTGATCCTGCTGCTGCTGATCGCGGCGGGGCAGCGCGCGCCGCTGGCGCTGCTGGCGGGCTGGGCGGTCGGCACGCTGTTCGCGGGTCTGGCGCTTGCGGCGGTCGGCGGGCCGATCTGGCTGTTGCTGCACGCGATCGGGTTGCGGCGCGGCCGCTATGCCGCTGCGGTGACGGGGCTGCTCGGGCTGGGCCTGTTCGTCGGCGTGCAGAGCGGCGGGGGCATGTTCAGCCTGGCGCCGATCGACACGCGCAGCTGGCTGTTGGGGCTGGCGTTCAAGCTCGCCCAGGCGGCGGCGGTGACGCTGCTCGCAGGCGGCATCGGCCTGGCGATGTGGCGTATCGCCTACCGTCCAACACCCTGATCGCCCAAGTTCCTGATCGAAAGGCCGCTTTTCAGACGGCGCCCTGCACCCCATATTCCGGCCATGGCGATCCAGATCCGGACCAACCTTGCCGAGCCCGAGACGGGCCAGGCGTTCATCCCCCACCGTCCGCAGCGCCCCGAAAAGGCGGAGGGCGGCAAGGCGTTCAAGCTCGTCTCCGAATACCAGCCCTCGGGCGACCAGCGCTTCGCGATTCCGGAACTGGTCGAGCAGGCGCGCGCCGGCGAGCGCGACCAGGTGCTGCTGGGTGTCACCGGATCGGGCAAGACCTACACCATGGCTAAGGTGATCGAGGAACTGCAGCGCCCCGCGCTGATCCTCGCGCCCAACAAGATCCTCGCCGCGCAGCTCTATGGCGAGTTCAAGAACTTCTTCCCCGAGAATGCGGTCGAATATTTCGTCAGCTACTACGACTACTATCAGCCCGAGGCCTATGTGCCGCGGTCGGACACGTATATCGAGAAGGAAAGCTCAATCAACGAGGCGATCGATCGGATGCGCCACGCGGCGACCCGCTCGCTGCTGGAGCGCGACGACGTGATCATCGTCGCCTCGGTGTCGTGCCTCTACGGCATCGGCTCGGTCGAGACCTACTCCGCGATGATCTTCGACCTCAAGAAGGGCCAGGTGGTCGACCAGCGCGAGATCATCCGCAAGCTGGTGGCGCTCCAGTACAAGCGCAACGACGCCGCCTTCGGGCGCGGCGCCTTCCGCGTGCGCGGCGACAATCTGGAGCTGTTTCCGTCGCACTATGAGGATACCGCCTGGCGGATCAGCTTCTTCGGCGACGAGATCGAGGAGATCGTCGAGTTCGATCCGCTCACCGGCAAGAAGGTGGCGAGCCTCGACTATGTCCGCGTCTATGCCAACAGCCACTATGTGACGCCGGGGCCGACGCTGAAGCAGGCGATGGAGGCGATCCGCCACGAGCTCACCGAGCGGCTCAAGGAACTGGAGGCCGAGGGCAAGCTGCTGGAGTTGCAGCGGCTGGAGCAGCGGACGAACTTCGACCTGGAGATGATCGCAGCGACCGGCAGCTGCGCCGGCATCGAGAATTACAGCCGTTTCCTTACCGGCCGCCTGCCGGGCGAACCGCCGCCCACCCTGTTCGAATATCTGCCCGAGAATGCGCTGCTCTTCGTCGACGAGAGCCACCAGACGATCGGCCAGATCAACGGCATGTCGCGCGGGGATCACAAGCGCAAGCTCACCCTCGCCGAGTACGGCTTCCGCCTGCCGAGCGCGATCGACAACCGGCCGCTGCGCTTCAACGAATGGGACGCGATGCGGCCGCAGACCACCTATGTCTCGGCCACGCCCGGCGACTGGGAAATGGAGCGCACCGGCGGCGTGTTCGTCGAGCAGGTGATCCGCCCCACCGGGCTGATCGATCCGCCGGTGGAGATCAAGCCGGTCGAGGAGCAGGTGCAGGACCTGATCCAGGAGTGCAAGGCGACCGCCGCCAAGGGCTATCGCACGCTGGTGACCACGCTTACCAAGCGCATGGCCGAGGACCTGACCGAGTACATGCACGAGGCGGGCGTGAAGGTCCGCTACATGCACTCGGACACCGAGACGCTGGAGCGCATCGAGCTGATCCGAGACCTGCGGATGGGCGTGTACGACGTGCTGATCGGCATCAACCTGCTGCGCGAGGGGCTCGACATCCCCGAATGCGGGCTGGTCGCGATCCTCGATGCCGACAAGGAAGGCTTTCTGCGTTCGGAGACTTCGCTGATCCAGACGATTGGCCGCGCGGCGCGCAACGTCGAGGGGCGGGTGATCCTCTATGCCGATCGCATGACCGGCAGCATGGAGCGCGCGCTCGCCGAGACCGGCCGCCGCCGCGAGAAGCAGATGGCGTATAATCTCGAACACGGAATCACGCCGGAAACGGTCAAGAAGAATATCGGCGACATCATCGCGCATGTGTCGAGCAAGGACCAGGTGACGGTGGAGATCGATGCCGATCGCCCGCACATGGTCGGCCACAATCTGCGCGGCTATATCGAGGAGCTCGAAAAGAAGATGCGCGATGCCGCCGCCAACCTCGAGTTCGAGGAAGCCGGCCGCCTGCGCGACGAGATCCGCGCGCTGGAGGCGGAGGAACTCGGGCTGCCGGAGAGCGAGCGCAAGGCACCGGTGATGGGGCGCAGCAACGAAGGCAAGCCGGGCACGCGGAAGACGCGCTATGGCAAGCAGACCAAGACGAAGTTCGGCGGGCCGAGGCGGGGATAAGGGCGCTGACGGCGGTAACGAGGCACCTGTCGTCGTGGAAAGCGTGTGACAGTGTTGAACGGTCACACGAGGAAACGATGGTCCGCATTTCCAGGTTGTACGGGCAGGTGATGAATGATCCGCGAGCGACGCTGCCATTCCGCGATTTCGAGGATATTGTCGCTGAGTTCGGATTGAGTATGCAAGAATGAGCGAGCCGCATTACCACATCAATCTGCTCTGGTCGGACGAGGATGGGTGCTGGATCGCCGACGCTCCCGACCTGCGCTATTGCACGACTCATGGCGACACGCCCGAGGCCGCGCTCGCCAATGTTCGCGAAGCCATTGCCGGTTGGCTGGAGGCGGCGGCGGCAAACGGCATGCCGATCCCTGAGCCGCGATACCGCCCCTCAATCTATGCAGCGCGCTTCGCCGCTTGAGTATTCCCGCAAGCAATTGATTCAGCCGCTTCGTTGGGCGATCTTCCTCCCGGATCCGGGCACACCGGAACGACATGGGAGAGGGTAGGATGCGCGCACGCGGCATGGCGGCAGGCATTGCGATGGCGGCGCTGTGCGCCTGTGGCGGTGGAGGCTCCGCAGGGGGGACGGTAACGCCGCCGGTTTCCGCGCCGGCCCCGACACCCACGCCATCCCCAACGCCGGCGCCCACGCCGACCGCGACTAGCGCCAGCTACACGCCCGCCGCCGCCTTCCGCCCGACCACCGGCGCCGCCATCCCGATCGGCAAGTGCGTCAACATGGGCAACCATCTGGAAGCGCCCAACGAAGGCGATTGGGGCCGCGCGATCGGCGAGGCGGACTTCACGATCATCAAGACCGCCGGGTTCGACACGATCCGCCTGCCGGTGCGCTGGTCCAACCACGCGCTTGCCGCGCCGCCCTACACGATCGACGCAACCTTCCTCGCCCGCGTCCGCCACGTGGTCGATACCGCCCGCGGCGCCGGGCTCAACATACTGCTCAACCTGCACCATTATGAGGAAATGGCGACCGCGCCTGCCGCCCATGCCGAGCGGTTCGCGATGCTGTGGAAGCAGATCGCCGCCGCCTTCGCCGACGAACCCGAGGCGAGCGTGTGGTTCGAGCTGATGAACGAGCCCAATGGCGCGCTCAACGACGGCAATCTGCTGGCGATCCTCACCCCTGCGCTGGCGCAGGTGCGCGCCACCAACCCCACGCGCCCGGTGATCATCGGCGGGCAGAACTGGAGCGGCGTGCCCTCGCTCGCGACGCTGCAATTGCCCGACGATCCCCGGCTCGTCGTGACGATCCACACCTATGATCCGTTCGACTTCACCCATCAGAACGCCACCTGGCTGGCACCCGGCCGCGTGCCGCCGCTCGGGCGCATCTTCGGCGGCGCCGCGGACCTGCGCGAGCTCAATGCCAATCTGGCGGCGGTGCAGGCCTATATGCAGCGCACCGGCCGGCAGGTGTTCGTCGGCGAATATGGCGCGAACGACGATCCCGGCATCCCGCTCGCCCAGCGCATCCTCTATTACGGAACGTTGTCCTCGGCCTATGCCTCGATCGGCGTGCAGAGCTGCGCTTGGGCCTATACCAACACCTTCAAGCTCCGCGACGGCAATGGCTGGCTGCCCGGGATGGTCGAGGCGATCCGTACCACGACGACGCTGCGATAGCGGACCCCGTGCGACCGACTGCCGCTGGGATGCGGGCGGCGGGTGTTGAGGCGGGGGCACGCCTCGCCCATAAGCGCGCCATGCGTTTGCTTTCCCTGCTCGCCGGTGCCGGCCTCGTTCTCGTCGCCGGCTGCGTGCCCGCTCCGTCCACGCCGCCGCCTGCGCCTGCTCGGCGCCCGGTGCCGGTACCCGCGCCGCCACCGCCGCCCGCGTCCAAGCCGACGCTCCGCGCGGACTGGCGCGACTGGCCGCTCACGCCGGGCGATTGGCGATATCGCGCGGGCAGCGCGACCTATGGCGCGGCCGGCGGCGCCCCGCTTGCAACCTTCCGCTGCGATCTAACGACGCGGCGCGTGACGCTGGCGCGTACCGGCTCGGCGCCCGCCAGCCTCACCCTGCGCACGACCAGCGCCGTCCGGGCCGTGCCCGCGACACCGGACCCGAGTGCGCCCGGCATGCTCGCCATGGCCTTCGCTGCCAACGACAGCTTCCTGGACGCGCTGGGCTTCAGCCGCGGACGGTTCGTGATCGAGGGCGGGGGCATGCCGGTGCTGGTGATTCCGGCCTGGCCGGAGATCCTGCGGGTGGTGGAGGACTGCCGCAAATAGGGCGACGCGGCGCAGCGCTTCGGCCCAGACTTCCAGAATCGCACCGATAAAAATCTTTTACAAGACTTGTTCTGCGACTCGGGGTCATCCTACATGTCAAGTGTGTCGAGAGGCACAGGCTCTTCAACAAGCGAAAGGAGGTGATCCGATGTCTCATGGTTCAGCAGTGAGGTCGGTTCAGTTCGTTCGGGAGACGCGCCGCTGATCCTGCCGCGTGGATGGAAGCCCTCCATCCATATTGCCGCCGGGAGGTATTCTCCTCCAATCAACGTCGGCAGTTGCAGGTAACGCGGTCCGCATGGTCTCCCGGGCTGGAGCTCTCCGGCCGCTGACCATGTCGGGGGTCGCCGGGTACCCAGGAGTGGGGCCCGGCGGCCTCTTTCATTTTGGCCCCCGTTCTTCCGCTTTCCCGCAATGTCCTTTGGTTATCGGAAAATTACGTTTCCGATATGGATTTGCCCCAACTAGGCAGAACCCGAGTCGGCAGGGCAGAGCCGCACGCTCCAGGGACATTGGCAGCGGAGCGCCCGATGCAGCAGGCAGTGCAGGGAGACGCGGACGCGGCGCGCGGCGCCGATCTGCGCATGATGCTGGGGGCATTGCCCTCGCCGGTGCTGCTGATCGACCAGCACGATCGCATCGTCGAAGTGAACCAGGCATATTGCGACCTGGTCGGCAAAGACCGGGCGCATTGGCTCTCAACGCCGATCGAGGCCTATCTCTCGCGCGAACAGATATCCCGTTTCGTCGCCGAACATGCCCAGGTCTTCGCGACCGGCAAGGACCTCGAGACCGAAGAGCTTCTCGTCGGCCATGACGGCACGGTGCGGAACCTGGTCACCCGCCGCCGGCGGATCGTCGTTGGCGAGACCCTGCTGGTGCTGACCATCCTCACCGACATCACGCCTTTGCGCACCGCGGAAGCGCGAATCCGCCATCTCGCCTATCACGACACGCTGACCGGCCTGCCCAACCGCGCCGCGCTCGCCGAGCAGCTGGCCGGTGCGCTGGCGACATGCCCACCGTCGGCGCCCGCGCTGGTGCTGATCGACCTCTACCAGTTCAAGGACATCAACGACGCGTTTGGGGACAGTGTCGGCGATGCTTTGCTCCGAGCTTTCGCCTACCGGCTCGCGGGCGCTGCCCGCGGGTCGGACCGGGTAGCGCGGACCGGCGGGGACAGCTTCGCGGTGCTGGTCGATGATTGCCGCGACGCCGCCGCGGCCGAGGCGGCGTGCAGGCGGGTGCTCGCGCTGCTCGATGCGCCGCTCGTCGGGCCGTCGGGCGCCGTGACGCTCGGCGTCTCGGTCGGATGCGCCTGGGGGGAACCCGGCCTGTCCCCCGACGAACTGCATCGCCGCGCCGAATTCGCGCTCTACGAGGCGAAGCGCCAGCCGGCCAACGCGTTCCGCCTCTACGACGCAGCGCTGGCCGGCGAGATGCAGGCGCGCCGCATGCTGGCGGCGGACCTGCGCGCCGCACTCGCCGCGGGCGACCAGCTCGACGTCCATTACCAGCCGGTGATCGATGCCGGCGGCCACCGCGTCGTCGGCGTCGAGGCGCTGGTGCGCTGGCACCATCCCCAGCACGGCATGATCGCGCCGCTGCGCTTCATTCCCATCGCCGAGGCGAGCGGGCTGATCGTGCCGCTCGGCGAATGGGTGCTCGATCGGGCGGTTTCGATGATGGTGCGCTTCCCGGCACTGGCGCTGGCGGTGAACCTGTCGCCGATCGAGCTGCGCAGCCCGCATCTCGATTCCCGCATTCTCGCGATTCTCGCTCGGCACGGCATGGACCCGCGGCAGTTGCAGCTGGAGGTCACCGAAAGCACGATGCTCGCGATGGATGCCGGGGTGGAGCTGACCCTCGCCCGGCTGCGCGAGGCGGGCGTTCAGCTGGTGCTCGACGATTTCGGCACGGGCTATTCCAGCCTGTCGCACCTCCACAAGCTCGCGGTGGACCGGGTGAAGATCGACCAGAGCTTCGTCCGCGATCTCGCCCGCTCCAGGGATGCGCGGGCGATCATCCAGGCGGTGCTGGGCATCGGCCAGTCGCTGGGCATCGGCGTTACCGCGGAAGGGGTGGAGGACGAATTGCAGCAGAGCTTCCTGCGCTCCTTCGGCTGCCACGAATATCAAGGCTATCTGTTCTCGCGTCCGCTGCCCGCCGCCGAGGCGGCGGCCTTCCTCGAAGCGCATACGGAACGCGCGGCGGCCTGAACGGCGCTAGCGCAGCACGGTGCGTCCGGGCGTGCCTCCCGCGGGAAGGCGCGGCGCGATGCTCGGGTTGCCGGGATACCGGCGGCCGTCGAAGCGCAGCCGGACATCATATCCGCCCCCGATGCCGCCACCGGCGACATGGACGGCGAGATCGTGCCATCCGCGGGTCTTGCTTGCCAGCACGCGGATCGGCGGACGGGTGACCGACATCCTGCGCACGACGCGCCAGCCGCTGCCTCGGGGGGCCAGGATGTACAGGGTGCAGCCGCCGCTGCCGCACTGCCCGGCGGATTCCGCATAGGCTAGCACTTCCGGCCTGCCGTCCCCGTTCAGATCGGCTGCAGCCGCGCGATAGCGGTCGAGACCGAGCGTCCCGGTGAGGAAGGCCTCGGCGGAAGCGGGGACCGGCGGGGTGAACGCGAGCAGGGCAGCGAGCAGCATCGGGCGACCTCCGGCAGGACGGTGCGATCCTTACCCCTTAAAGCGCTTGGTAACGAAGCGCTTATGCTTCCTTCGCCAGGCCTTTCAGCTTGTACAGCACGTCCAGCGCCTCGCGCGGGCTGAGCGCGTCGATGTCGATCGCGTCGAGTTCGTGGCGCAGCGCGTCGACCTTCTCTTCCTCCGCATGCGCGGCGGCGGCGAACAGCGGCAGGTCGTCCAGGCCTGCAGCGAGGCCGCCGGTCTTGGCGCGGCCGGCCTCGAGCTTGTCGAGCACCGCCTTGGCGCGCTTGACCGTGGCGGGCGACATGCCCGCGAGCCGTGCGACGGCGATGCCGTAGCTGCGATCGGCTGGGCCGTCGGCCAGCTCGTGGAGCAGTACCAGTTCGCCCTTCCATTCGCGCGCGCGGACATGGTGAAGGGTCAGCGCTTCGCAGCGTTCGGCCAGCCGGGTCAGCTCGTGATAATGGGTGGCGAACAGGCAGCGGCAGCGATTTTCCTCGTGGATCGCCTCCACCACCGCCCAGGCGATGGCGAGGCCGTCATAGGTGGAGGTGCCGCGGCCGACCTCGTCGAGGATGACGAAGCTGCGCGGCGTCGCCTGCGCCAGGATCGCCGCAGTCTCGACCATCTCGACCATGAAGGTCGACCGGCCACGGGCGAGATTGTCCGAGGCGCCGACCCGGCTGAACAGCCGGTCGACCAGCCCCAGCGTCGCGCGGGTGGCGGGGACGTAGCTGCCGGCCTGCGCCAGCACCGCGATCAGCGCGTTCTGGCGCAGGAAGGTCGACTTGCCGCCCATGTTGGGGCCGGTGACCAGCCACAGGCGCGAGTCTTCGGAGAGCCTGCAGTCGTTGGCGACGAAACGGCCGCCGGCGCGGGCAATGGCGGCTTCCACCACGGGATGGCGACCGCCTTCGATCTCGAAGCAGCTATGCTCGACTAGGTCGGGGCGGGCCCAGCCGCCTTCGGCCGCGCGTTCGGCGAGACCGGCAGCGACGTCGATCCGGGCCAGCGCGTCGGCGGTCGCGGCGATCGGCTCGCGGCGGGCGAGTGCCTGGCCGGTCAGGTCTTCCAGATGCGCGGACTCGGCGGCGAGGGCATGCGCGCCGGCCTGGGTGACCTTCACTGCGACGTCGTGCAATTCGGGGGCGTTGAAGCGGACGACGCCGGCCAGCGTCTGGCGATGGGTGAAGCCGCTGTCGGGCTTCATCAGCGCGTCGGCCGAGCGGGCGGGGACTTCGATATGATAGCCGAGCACGCCGTTGTGGCGGATCTTGAGCGCGGTGATGCCGGTGCGGGCGCGATACTCGGCCTCCAGCAGGGCGATGGCGCGGCGGCCGCCGGCGCCTGCGTCGCGCAGGTCGTCGAGCGCGGCGTCATAGCCCTCGGCGATATAGCCGCCATGCGCGGCGTCGACCGGCGGCTCGGGGACGAGCGCACGGGCAAGCAGGTCGATCAGCGCGCCGTGCCCGCGCAGCTGGGGGGCGAGCTCGCGGAGCAGGGCGGGGGCGTCGGCCAGCCGGTCGAGCTTCTCGCCCAGCCGCCAGGCACCGTCGAGACCGTCGCGGAGCTGGCCGAGATCGCGGGGGGAACCCCGGCCGGCGGCGAGGCGGCCGAGCGCGCGGCCGATATCGGGGAGCGCACGCAGCGTCGCGCGGATGCTGTCGCGCAGGCCGGAATCGTCGTGGAACAGCGTGACGAGGTCGAGCCGCGCGTCGATCGTGGCGCGGTCCATCAGCGGCGCGGCGATGTCGGCGCCAAGCAGGCGCGCGCCGGCGCCGGTCACCGTGCGGTCTACCGCGTCGAGCAGGCTGCCCTTGCGCGCACCGGCGGCGCTGACGGTGAGTTCCAGGCTCTCGCGCGTCGCCGCGTCGATCGCCATCGCGGCTTCGGCGCGGCTGACCCGCGGCGGGCGGAGGAAGGGCAGCGAGCCCTTGGCGGTATGCTCCAGATAGGCGACCAGCCCGCCCGCGGCGGCGAGCCCTGCGCGCGAGAATTGCCCGAAGCCGTCGAGCGTGGCCACGCCGAACAGCCGCTTGAGTCGCGCCTCGCCCCCGGCGCTGTCGAAATCGAGCTTGGGGCGGAGTGCCGTCGCCAGCTCGGCGAACTCGGTCGCATCGCAGGCGATCGTCTCGGCCGGGTTCAGCCGGGCGAGTTCGGCACCCAGCCGGGCGGCGTCGGTCTCGATCAGCTCGAAGCGGCCAGTAGAGATGTCGGCGCAGGCGATGGCGACGCCGCCGCCGGCCTCGCCCACCGCCACGCACCAGTTGGCGGAGCGGCTGTCGAGCAGCGCTTCCTCGGTCAGCGTGCCCGCCGTCACCACGCGGATGATCGCGCGGGAGACCAGCGCCTTGGAGCCGGCGCGCTTCTTGGCTTCCTCGGGCGTCTCGGTCTGGTTGGCGATGGCGACGCGGTGGCCGGCCTTGATCAGACGGGCGAGATAGGCCTCCATCGCGTGCACCGGCACGCCGCACATCGGGATCTTGTCGCCCTCATGTTCGCCGCGCGAGGTGAGCGCGATGTCGAGCACCGAACTCGCCGTCTTCGCGTCCTCGAAGAACAGCTCGAAGAAGTCGCCCATCCGGTAGAAGAGCAGGCAATCCCCCGCCTCTTCCTTGAGCGCGAGATACTGGGCCATCATCGGGGTAGGGGCGGCAGAGGACATCGCGCCTCGCTACCGGAAGCACGGGGGGCGGCACAAGCCGCAGCCATGGGGTGACGCTGGTGGAAACTGGGGATAAGGCGCGGGGGCATGAGCTTCTTTTCCGCGCAGACGGGCAAGGCAGCGGTGCTGCGCTGGCACTGGATCCTGCTGCTGTCGCTGCTGTCGATCCTGCCCTTCCTGTTCGTGCGGGTGCCGCCGCTGGTCGACGTGCCCGGCCATATCGGGCGGTTCGCGGTGCAGCTGGCCCCGGCGGACAGCATCCTCCACCGCTATTTCGTCTTCACCTGGCGGCCGACGCTCAACCTAGGGGCGGACCTGATCGTCCAGGCGCTGCACCCGCTGCTGGGGCCGGTGGCGGCGATGTGGCTGGTCTGTGCGGCGGTGCCGGCGCTCACCGTGCTGGGGCTGCTTGCGGTCACCCGGCGGCTGAACCCGGGGGGTGCGGCGGCGCTGCCCTTCGCGCTGCTGTTCGTCTACAACGATTCCTTCCTGTGGGGCTTCGTCAACTATGCGCTGAGTGCGGCCCTGTCGCTGTGCGGCTGGGCACTGTGGATGGCACTGGAGCGGCGCAAAGCCCTGCGCGCGCTGATCTTCGCCTTGTTCGCCCCGGCGCTGTTCCTGGGGCATGGCGAGGGCGGCGCGCTGCTGCTGTTGTGGGTCGCGGCCTGGGAGGCCGAGCGGATCGGGCGCTGGTGGCAGCCGCGCGGCCTCGCTGCGCTCGCCGCCAGGCTCTGGCCCTTCCTGTTCGTCGTGGTACCGGTGGTGCTTTCCGCCGGCGGGGAGAAGGGCGGCAAGACCGTCTGGGACTTTCCCGGCAAGATCGACGCGCTGTGCAACATGCTGCGCGATCAGAACATGGCGTTCGACCTGGCGAGCCTGGGCGCCGCCCTTGCGGTGCTCCTCTATGGCCGGCTGCGCGGCGCGCGACTGGCGCGCGGGGGCAGGCTGGCGGTGTGGGCAGGCTGTGCGCTGTTCCTCGCTTCGCCCTACCAGCTTTCGGGCACCGCCAATGTCGACGCACGGCTGGTCGCGCATGCCATGATGCTGGCGCTGGCGCTGCAGGACTGGAGCCGCGTGCAGCGCCGCCCGCGCGCCTGGGTGGCGGCGGCGGGAGTCGCGCTGCTGGTGCTGCGCTTCGGCGTCACCAACGCAAGCTTCATCGGCTATGGCCAGCGCTACCATCGCGAGCTGCAGGCGCTCGACCATGTCGCGCGCGGCAGCCGGGTGCTGAACCTCACCCTCGCCGATTGCGGCGCGCGCGCGTGGCGAAACCCGCGGATCACCCACCTGGCCAATCTCGCCACGCTGGAGCGCGATGCCTGGGTCAACGCGCATTGGGCGGTGAAGTCGGTCCATCTGCTGGAATCCCGCTATGCGCCGTCGGGCTTCGCGACCGATCCGTCTCAGCTCGTTTCTCCACCCGATTGCGTCGGCACCACCGGTGCGGGTCGCAACCGGCACAGCATCGCGCAACTCGTGCCGGCGCTGCCGCTCGACCAGGTCGACTATCTATGGCTGATGGACGTGCAGCTGCCGACGGGCGTCCGCGACCCGCGGCTAGTACCGATCTGGCGCTCCGGCGACAGCGCGCTGTACGCAATTCATCATATTAAAGCGACGTAGGGGAAAGCACGGAAAACGACTTCTGCGGTTTGCAATCGCTGCTTCGGGCTGCTTTAGGGGCGCAAACAGTCAACGAAGTTAGGAGCCGAGCGGATGGCCGAAGAGAGCAACGTCCAGTTTTCCGATCGCGAGGCGCTGCGCTACCACGCTGAGGGCCGCCCCGGTAAGATCGAGATCGTCGCCTCCAAGCCGATGGCGACCCAGCGCGATCTGGCGCTCGCCTATTCGCCCGGCGTCGCCGTGCCGGTGCTGGCGATCGCCGAAAATCCTGCAACCGCCTATGATTACACGGCCAAGGGCAACCTCGTTGCCGTGATCTCCAATGGTACCGCTATCCTGGGCCTGGGCAATCTCGGCGCGCTCGCGTCGAAGCCGGTGATGGAAGGCAAGGCGGTGCTGTTCAAGCGCTTCGCCGACGTCGACTCGATCGATCTCGAGCTGAAGACCGAGGATGTCGATCGCTTCATCGACGCGGTCGAGCTGATGGAGCCGAGCTTCGGCGGCATCAACCTCGAGGACATCAAGGCCCCCGAATGCTTCGTGATCGAGCAGACGCTGCGCGAGCGCATGAACATCCCGGTGTTTCATGACGACCAGCACGGCACCGCGATCATCGCCGCCGCCGGCCTGATCAACGCGCTGTACCTGACCGGCCGCGACATCAAGACGACCAAGATCGTCGTCAACGGCGCCGGCGCCGCCGCAATCGCCTGCACCGAGCTGATCAAGGCGATGGGCCTGCCCCAGGACAATCTGCTGATGTGCGATCGCACCGGCGTGATCTACCAGGGCCGCGAAGGCATCAACCAGTGGCAGTCGGCCCATGCCGCGCGCACCGACCGCCGCACGCTGGCCGAGGCACTGGAAGGCGCGGACGTGTTTCTCGGCCTCTCCGCCGCCAATGCGCTTCCGGCCGAGCTGCTCGAGAAGATGGCGCCCAAGCCGATCATCTTCGCGATGGCCAATCCCGATCCGGAGATCACCCCGCCCGAGGCCAAGCGCGTGCGGCCGGACGTGATCATCGCCACCGGCCGTTCGGACTATCCGAACCAGGTCAACAACGTGCTCTGCTTCCCGTTCATCTTCCGCGGCGCGCTCGACGTGCGTGCGACAGGGATCAACGATGCGATGAAGGTCGCCGCCGCCCGCGCGCTGGCCGAGCTCGCTCGCCAGCAGGTGCCCGAGGAAGTGGCGAGCGCCTATGGCACCTCGCACAGCTTCGGCCCCGACTATATCATCCCGACGCCGTTCGACCCGCGCCTGATCGAGATCATTCCCTCGGCAGTGGCGCAGGCGGCGATGGATTCGGGCGTGGCGACGCGGCCGATCATCGACATGACGGCCTATCGCCAGCAGCTGCGCGCGCGCATGAACCCGACCACGTCGGTGCTCAGCATGGCGTACGAAGGCGCCCGCGCCACGCCGAAGCGCGTCATCTTCGCCGAGGGCGAGGAAGAAGTGGTGCTGCGCGCCGCAATCGCCTTCCAGGAGGGTGGTTATGGCACGCCGGTGCTGGTCGGCCGCGAATCGGTGCTGGATCAGCTGCGCGCGCTCGGTGCGAACCCCGATCATTTCGAGCTGCACAACAGCGTCAACTCGCCGCTGGTCGGCGAGATGGTCGAGACGCTGTACAAGCGCCTGCAGCGCCGCGGCTATCTGCACCGCGACTGCGAGCGGATGGTCAATCGCGACCGCAACATCTTCGGTTCGCTGCTGCTCCGCCTCGGCCATGCCGATGCGATGATCACCGGCGTTACCCGCACCTATGCCGAGACGATGCGCCAGGTGCGTCGCGTGATCGATCCGGTCGACGGCCGCACGCCGTTCGGCATCCATGTGCTGGTCGGCCAGTCGCACACCGTGTTCATCGCCGACACCACGGTGAGCGAACGCCCGAGCGCCGAGGAACTGGCCGACATCGCCGAGCGCACCGTGCAGGTCGCCCGCCGCATGGGCCATGAGCCGCGCGTCGCGTTGCTCAGCTACTCCACCTTCGGCAACCCCGAGGGCAAGTGGATCGACAATATCCGCGACGCGGTGAAGGTGCTCGATGCGCGCGGCGTGCAGTTTGAATATGAAGGCGATATGGCGCCCGACGTGGCGCTGAACCCCAAGCTGCTCGCCAACTACCCGTTCGCGCGTCTCTCGGGCCCGGCCAATATCCTGATCATGCCGGGCCTGCAGTCGGCCAACATCTCGGCCAAGCTGCTGCGCGAGCTGGGTGGCGACTCCACCATCGGCCCGATGCTGATCGGCATGGAGAAGCCGGTGCAGATCGCGCCGATGACCTCCACCGCCAGCGAGCTGGTGACGCTGGCGGTGCTGGCGGCGGGCGAAATCGCGCGGTAATGTCCGTCGACTTGCTCGGGCCGCTGGTCTCGCGCGAAACGCTCGTGCTGGCGCCGGTGCTCGGCATCTATCTGCTGGTATCTGCGGTGGGGTTCCTGCGGTTCCCCACCGCGGTTGCCGATTTCTCCCGCGACCTCTGCCGGCATCCGGCGGCGATGCACGCCGTGGGTGCGGTTGCATTTTTTGTCGGCGCGGGAATTGTCTCCTTTCATCGCCACTGGGGCAATCCCGCGGAGATCGCGGTGACCGCGACGGGGCTCTGGTGGGCTTTCGAGGGGGCGGGCATGTTGGCGTGGCCTGGCTCGGTGGTTCGCGCAATGCAGCACCCCCGCTACATTTCCACCATGCGTGCGATGCAGTGGAGTGCGCTGCTGGTGGGGGCTATCTCCTATCGGTGGGCTTGCTCGGCGGCACGGCTTAGCCGTCGATGCTCGCGCCCAGCGACGCGTTGACCAGCCCTCCGTCCACCGTAACGGTTTCCCCGACCAGATAATCTCCTGCCCGGCTGGCGAGGTAGATGGCCGCCCCCGCCATGTCCTCGGCGACGCCGATGCGCCTCGCGGGAATCGCCTGCGCGACGGTGCCGCCATGATCGCGCGCAGCCTTGTTCATGTCGCTGGGGAAGGCGCCGGGCGCGATCGAGGTGACGTGGATCTGGTCGCGCACCAGCCGCGCCGCCATGCGCCGGGTCAGATGGATCAGCGCCGCCTTGGATGCCTGATAGCTGTAGGTTTCCCACGCGTTGAGGCGCTGGCCGTCGATCGAGGTGATGTTGATCACCTTGGCGGGACGGTCGGTCGAAGCGCCGGCCTTGAGCAGATCGTGCAGTGCCTGGGTCAGGAAGAAGGGCGACTTCACGTTGAGATCCATCACCTTGTCCCAGCCCTTTTCCGGGAAACTCTCGAACGGCTCGCCCCAGGCGGCGCCCGCGTTGTTGACGAGGATGTCGAGGCGGGGCTCGCGCGCGGCCAGATCGGCAGCGAGCGCGCGACAGCCTTCGACGGTGGAGACGTCATGCGGCAGCGGGATCGCATTCGGACCCAGCGTCGCGGCGGTCGCTTCGCAGGCGTCGGCCCGCCGCGACGACACATAGACCTTTGCACCCGAGGCAACGAACCCCTCGGCGATCATCCGCCCGATCCCGCGTGAGCCCCCGGTGACCAGCGCCACCCGTCCATCGAGGCGAAACAGCGAAGCTACGTCCATGCCAAACTCCCTCTCCCCTCCGGGGAGAGGGCCGGGGAGAGGGGCAGTCTCTCGATCCCGGCCCATCGTTTCGTGTGTCCGACTGCCCCTCTCCATACCTTCTCCCCGGTGGGGAGAGGGCTTCCTTATCCGCCGCGCTTGAGTGTCTCCCGCGCGATGATCAGTTGCTGGATCTGGCTGGTGCCTTCGTAGATCCGGAACAGCCGCACGTCGCGGTATAGCCGCTCGATCCCGTAATCGGCGATGTAGCCGGCGCCGCCGAAGATCTGCACCGCGCGATCGGCGACGCGGCCGACCATCTCGCTGGCGAAATACTTGGCGGCCGCGGCTTCCATCGTCGTGTTCGCGCCGGCGTCCTTTGCCGCCGCCGTTTCCAGCACCAGCGCGCGGGCGGCGAGCGCCTCGGTCTTCGAATCCGCCAGCATCGCCTGGATCATCTGGTGCTCGGCGATCGGTTTGCCGAATTGCCGGCGCTCGCTGGCATAGGCGACGCAATCAGCGATCAGCCGCTCGGCCACGCCGGCGCACACCGCGGCGATGTGCAGCCGCCCGCGATCGAGCACCTGCATCGCGATCCGAAAGCCATCGCCCTCTTCGCCCAGGCGATTCTCCGCCGGCACGGGCACGTCGTCGAAGATCACATCGGCGACGCGCGCGCCCTTCTGCCCCATCTTCTTCTCGGGCTCGCCGATCGCGACGCCGGGCAGGTCGCGCGGCACCAGGAAGGCGGAGACGCCGCGCCCGCCGGCTTCCTCGCCGGTGCGCGCCATCACGGTGAAGAGTTGCGCCTTGTCGGCATTGGTGATGTAGCGCTTGGTGCCGCTCAGCCGGTACACGTCGCCGTCCCGGACGGCGCGCGTCTTCACCGATCCGGAATCCGAGCCCACGTCCGGCTCGGTCAGCGCGAAGCTGGTGATGATCGCGCCGCGGGCGATGCGCGGTAGCCAATGCGCCTTCTGCTCGGGCGTGCCGGCAATCACCAGCCCCTGGCTGCCGATGCCGACATTGGTACCGAAGGCGGAGCGGAAGGCCGGGGTGGTGCGCCCCAGCTCGATCGCCACGCGGGCTTCCTCGGCCATGGTGAGGCCCAGCCCGCCATGTTCCTCGGCGATCGAGAGCCCGAACAGCCCGAGCGCCTTCATCTCCTCGACGATCGCATCCGGGATCGCATCCGCCGCCTCCACCGCCGCCTCCAGCGGGCGCAGCCGCTCGGCGACGAAGCGACGGACCGTGTCGATCAGCGCGTCGAACAGCTCTGGTTCGAGGGCCATGGCCATCCTCTCGGTTCTAATTTTTGGCAGGTATAGCGGTTGGATGGCCGCCTGCAAGCCATACCCGATCTTCCAAAGTGTTTCGTTTGCCGGGGCGGCCCCCTCCCTGTATCGGGGAGGGCGGGGGACGTAGTGGAGAATGAATTGATGGCCGGTCGCACCGCCGACACCCCACCTGTGCCGCCGAGCCGGCGCGTGGCGACGCCGACGATGCTCGCTTATGGCTTTGGCGCCGCGGCGTACGGCGTGAAGGACTTCTGCTTCGTCACCTTCCTGCTGCTGTTCTACAACCAGGTGGTGGGTCTCCCCGCGGCGCAGGTTGGCTTCGTGATCATGTGTGCGCTGCTGTTCGACGCGTTCGTCGATCCGGCGATCGGCATGCTGTCGGACCGGACCCGGAGCCGCTGGGGGCGGCGCCATCCCTGGATGTATGCGGCCTGGCTGCCGATCGCGGTGGGCTGGCTGTTCCTGTGGAACCCGCCTGCCTGGGGCCAGAGCGCGCTGCTCGGCTGGCTGTTCGTCTCCGCCGTGGTCGTGCGTACCGCCGTCTCCGCCTTTGAGGTGCCCTCCCAGGCGCTGAGTCCCGAGCTCTCCTCCGATTATGAGGAGCGCACCAGGATCATGGCCTATCGCTTCCTGTTCGGCTGGGGCGGGGGCATGGCGATGCTGATGCTCTCCTATGGCTGGTTCCTTGCCGAGCGGACCGGCCAGCCGCACGGCCAGTTCGATCGCGCCGGCTATCCCGGCTTCGCTATCGGCGGGGCGGCGCTGATGGTGGTGGCGATCCTCGGCTCGGCACTCGGCACGCATCGCGAAATCAAGAACCTGCCGCCGGTGGAGATCGAGCCCCAGCCGCTGCGGCAGAGCATCGCCGAGCTGTTCGCCACGCTGCGCAACCCGGCCTTCCTGGTGCTGATGACCGCGGCGCTCAGCTATTTCGTCGCGCAGGGCATCAGCTTCTCGATGTCCAACTATCTCTACGCCCATGTCTGGCGCTTCGGGAACCTCGCCTTCCAGCTGCTCGGCGCGACGCTGTTCCTGGGTGTCGTCTTCGCCTTCTTCCTCGCCCCGAGGCTGGCGCACCGGATGGGGAAGCCCCAGGCGGCGACGATGGCGATGGTGTTCGCCGTGCTGCTCCTCGTCGCCCCCTATCTCCTCCGCCTCGCCGGGCTGTTCCCGGCGCCGGGGAGCCCGCTCTTGCTGCCGGTGCTGTTCTCGATCTTCACCGTCAACGCGACTTTCGCCGTGTCCTCCACCATGCTCGGCGCCTCGATGCTGGCCGACGTGGTCGAGCACTCCGAAGTCGAGACCGGGCGGCGCTCCGAGGGGGTGTTCTTCGCCGGCTTCTTCTTCGTCCAGAAATGCTCGAGCGGGCTCGGCATCTTCGCGACCGGCCTGATCCTCAGCTTCTCGGGCTTTCCCGACGGTGCCAAGCCCGGGACGGTGCCCGAGGGCGTCATCGACCGCTTCACGCTGATCTTCTGCGCGGTCTACCTCCTGCTCGGCGCCATCGCCGCCTTCTTCTATCGCCGCTTCCCCTTCGGCAAGGCGGAGCATGCCGCCCGGCTGGCGCAGCTCGGCGCGCGGGCCGACTGACACCGGAAATGCCCGCCGGGTACGTAACCCGGCGGGCATCCTTTCCTCCCCAGGAAAGGCGTCAGGCCACGCGGCCCAAGCGGTGGTAGAGGTTGGAGAACTTCACCGATTCCGGCTTGTCCTTCACCGCCTGCAGATGGGCCCCGACGGCCTCGCGGAGCAGGCGGAAATCCTCGGTGGAAAAGACGGCGCGGCTGCGCTGCGGTTCGTTCGACATGGCATGCTCTCCTGATTACGCGGCTTCACTGGTAAACTGGGCGGCTTCGGTGCTCTCGGCGAGCGCGGTGGTGGAGCTGGCGCCCCCCGCCACGGTCTGGGCGACGGCGTCGAAATAGCCGGTGCCGACCTCGCGCTGGTGGCGCGTCGCGGTATAGCCCTCGGCCTCGGCCGCGAATTCGGCCTGCTGGAGCGCCGAATAGGCCGCCATGCCGCGATCCCGATAGCCGCGCGCCAGCTCGTACATGCCGTAGTTGAGGCTGTGGAAGCCGGCGAGGGTGACGAACTGGAACTTGTACCCCATCGCGCCGATCTCGCGCTGGAAGCGGGCGATATCGTCCTTGTCCAGGTTCTTCTCCCAGTTGAAGCTGGGCGAGCAGTTATAGGCCAGCATCTTGTTGGGATGCTGCTTCTTGATCGCCTCGGCGAAGCGGCGGGCGTCGTCGAGATTGGGCTTCGAGGTTTCCCACCACAGCAGGTCGGCATGCGGCGCAAAGGCCAGCCCGCGCTGGATGCAGTGGTCGACCCCGGTGCCTTCCTTCAGGCGGAAGAACCCCTCGGTGGTCCGCTCGCCGGTGAGGAACGGGTGATCCCGTTCGTCGACGTCCGAGGTAATCAGCCGCGCCGATTCCGCATCGGTGCGGGCGCAGATCACCGTGGGGACGCCGCACACATCCGCCGCCAGCCGCGCCGCATCGAGGTTGCGGATATGCGCCTGGGTGGGGATCAGCACCTTGCCGCCGAGATGGCCGCACTTCTTCTCGCTCGCCAGCTGGTCCTCGTAGTGCACGCCCGCCGCGCCGGCGGCGATATAGGACTTCATGATCTCGAAGCAGTTGAGCGGGCCGCCGAACCCGGCCTCGGCATCGGCCACGATCGGGGCGAACCAGTCGCGCGTCGCGCCGCCTTCCATATGCTCGATCTGGTCGGCGCGCTGGAGCGTCGCGTTGATCCGCCGCGCCAGCTCCGGCCCGGCATTGGCCGGGTAGAGCGACTGATCGGGGTACATCTGCCCGGCGGTGTTGGCATCCGCCGCGACCTGCCAGCCCGACAGGTAGATCGCCTTGAGCCCCGCGCGGACCATCTGCATCGCCTGGTTGCCCGAGAGCGCGCCGAGCGCATGGACATAGTCCTCGGTGCGCAGCAGCTCCCACAGCTTGAGCGCGCCGCGGCGGGCCAGGGTGTGCTCCACCGGCAGCGAGCCGCGCAGCTTCGCGACATCTGCGGCGGTGTAGGGGCGCTGGATGCCGTCGAATCGCCCGGCGGGGGCGGGGACGAGATCCTCGAAACCAAGCGACTGGGGCATTGTGAATTCCTTGACTGAATGGCGAAACCTTGTGTGGGTAAGTTGCCAAAGTTCATGCAGGTGGGGAATTCTACTTCGGGTTCGCACAGGGTGTGGGTGTGTGCTGGGTTGCCGAACCTCCTTGTTGTGGTGTAAAGTATTTACATATCAATGGGTGTTGTTTGGTGAGAACGTACCAAGAACGCTTAGTGTAGGAAAGCCGCCGTGGAAGGTGCCGGCCCTCCAGCCGTCATCCCGGCGGAAGCCGGGATCCATTGCCGCTCCGGCGCGGCAGGAGGGGCGGCCGACAGGCGAATGGATCCCGGCTTTCGCCGGGATGACGGTGGCGGGGGCGGTCCTCCCAAAATTCCTCCCCGGAACGGGGAGGGGGACCGCGCCGCGCGAGCGGCGTGGTGGAGGGGCCGCCGCGCTAGCGGCGGTGCGGGCGGGGGATAGTCCGGGACTACCGCGCCTGCGGCGCGGCCCCTCCACCCCCGCCTTCGGCGGCGGTCCCCCTCCCCGTTCCGGGGAGGAATTTGGAAGGAGCAGGACTCGAACCATGGCCGAACGCAAACTCTTCGCCGGGCACGCCATCCGGCGGCTGCGCTTCCAGCTCGGCGTCACCCAGGCGGCGATGGCGGAGGCGCTGGAGATTTCGGCCAGCTATCTCAACCTGGTCGAGCGCAACCAGCGGCCGATCTCCGCCGCGCTGATGCTCAAGCTGGCCGAGACCTATGACTTCGATCCCCGCCGCCTCGCCGCAGCCGAGCCCGGCGGCGGGGCCGAGGCGCTGCGGCGGCGGCTGGCCGACCCGCTCTTCGCCGATCTCGCTATCGATCGCCACCAGCTCGAGGAATGGCTGGCCGGCGCACCCGACGGCGCCGAGGCCTTTGCCCGCGCCTATGACCGGATGGGCAGCGCCGCTGCCCCGCTCCCCGGCACCGCGCAGGATCCCGGCCCCCAGGTCCGCCGCGCGATCGAGCGCTGGCGCAACCATTTCGCCGATCTCGACGCCGCCGGCGAGGCGCTGGCCGACGAACTGCGCATGGCCGGCGAGCCGTATGGCGCGATGGCCGATCGGCTGCGGGTGAAACACCAGCTCGCCGTGCGCATCCTGCCCGCCGAGGTGATGGGGGATGCGCTCAAGCGGCTGGACCTGCATGCGCGGCAATTGCAGCTGTCCGAAGCGCTCGATCCCAGCGCGCGCGCCTTCGCGCTGGCCGAGCAGCTGGCGGTGGAGGCGCGCGACGAGATCGAGGCGCTGGTGCGCGGCGCCGAACTGGACCGGGCGGCGGTGCGGCTGTTCCGCCGCCATCTGACCGCCTATTTCGCCGCCGCGGTGACGATGCCCTATGCCCGCTTCCTGCGCGCGTGCGAGGCGAGCGGCTATGACCTGGAGCTGCTCCAGCGGCGCTTCGGCACGAGCGCGGCGCAGGTCGCGCACCGGCTGACGACGCTGCAGCGGGTGGGCGCGCGGGGGCTGAGCTTCTTCCTGATGCGGTTCGATCGCGCGGGGCAGGTCTCGAAACGCTATGCCGGCGCCAGCGGATCGGCGCTGGTCGAGGCGGCGGTGCCGTGCCCCTTTTGGAACGCCTATGACGCCTTTGCGCGGACCGACGAGACGGCGGTGCAGCTGGTCGAGCTGGAGGACGGCGCGCGCGCCTTCACCATCGCGCGCTGCGTGCATCCGCATGGGGGTGCGCCCGGCGGCGTGCGCCCGCGCTTCGTGATCGCGCTGGGCCTGCCGGCGGCGGAGGCGGGGACGCTGGCGGCGGCGCGCGGCGTGGACCTGGCCGGCCGCGCCGCGCCGATCGGGCTGGGGTGCCGGGGGTGTACGCGGGTGGCGTGCCCGCAGCGCTCGGCGGCGCCTGCGGGGCGGGCTGCGGCGGGGAGCGAGCGGGAGCGCGGGGTTACGGCGTTTGGGTTTGCGGGGGATTGAGGGGGCGCCTTGGCAGCGGTGCTCTACTGCAATGCCAAAGCCGCGCGTAAGTCGCGTATCTCAACCAAATCCGGAAGGTCTGCCTCCAGCGCATCTGCCAGGCGGGTCAGGTATCCCATGAAGGCAACGCCGTCGCAACTGAATGTCGGGAAGGTCAAAGGATAGTCCTCAGGGTCCACCTCCGCTGTGAAGATGATTGGCGACGTGCTGTTTTCCGACGTCGTAACGGGAGGATCCCCGTCTCGATGGATGATCCAACCCGGGTCGCCCGCGACGCCTCCCCAATTCGAATCGGTTAGAAGGGCGATGATGTCTGGGATGCGCAATTCAGAACCGACGACCAAGAGCGACAGTTTCATAGCGGCATCCTCATCCTGAAGAGGATCTAACCGGAAGGCGTTCTTAAGATGGGTCATGGCGTGATTCATCGCTCTGGATTGTCCTTCATAAGCCATGATGGATAGTGGCGCCCGAAGCTGTCGCTGCATAGGCTCGCGGCTACGGCAAAGGAGGGCGCCCGGCGGGGTGCGCCCGCGCTTCGTGATCGCGCTGGGGCTGCCGGCGGCGGAGGCGGGGACGCTGGCGGCGGCGCGCGGCGTGGACCTGGCCGGCCGCGCCGCGCCGATCGGCCTGGGGTGCCGGGCGTGTACGCGCGTCGCCTGCCTGCAGCGCTCGGCGGCGCCTGCGGGGCGGGCGGCGGCGGGGAGCGAGCGGGAGCGCGGGGTTACGGCGTTTGGGTTTGCGGGGGATTGAGAGGTTAAGAGGTCTGCAGCAGTGTCTTTGAATCACGAATTTTCATGATAAGCATTATGTTTCGATCATCTGGTCAATTAGTATTTCGGTATTCACCTCGGAGGCGATCTTGCTGCCATCGCAGGCTATTGAACGGTTTTTGCAATCGTTGGTCGGGTTTGATGCTCATATGGAGTTCGTGCTGAGCTTCGTTGCATCTAGAAAAAGTGACTCTTGGAGCCTGCATAAGGGAGTCATAAACTACAACATCCCCGGAGACGTTGTTCAAGAGGTTTGGGTAGAAACCGACAATATTCGAGCTGCTAAGATCAAGATGGATCGTAGTGATTGTGAATTAGGGGATGTAATCGGTAGTTTGTTGGACGGCGTTATAGAGATAAGGGGGTGCCGGTATTACTTTCAGAAAAATGCAGACGATTTTTACGATGTTAAATTAGATGAAGCTCCAGGTGGAGTATCAAGCCGTCAGCTCCATGTACACGCTCTCACCTTGATCGGTGGCTTGCAAAATGAAATTATAAATCGGCCATCGTTTGATTGGGAGCTGCGCTCGCACAGCGAACCGTATGATGGGATGATTGACCTGCTGCAAACGGTCGGCATAGCGATTACAGAAAATACAAATGCAAGCTTTGAAGTTCGCTCGCCCATCGTCGTGGCGATTGATACTCGTTCGATGGTGCGAGGCTCTCGTGCCGACGTGAAAGTAAGGTTGGTCAAAGGCCTCGATTTTGGCAAAGCTGCCGTGGGTTATCGCATACTTGCGAACGGTAGTTTGTTCAGCCGAGGGGTTTGGGTCGCCGGGCACTTCAAGTGGGAGGATGAAGGCAATGTATGCGTGGGAAGCGGCCACTTCGACGTTCCCCCAGCAGCATTGATTCAGGCATTCGCGAGCTATGATGGCAAGGCGTTTCACAGCTGGTGGATTCATGATCCAGATAAATCGCAAAATCCAAGGCGTGCCGCGCTGGAGGTCTATGACCCCGGTCTTAAGATACTTACAGGGTATCTGAGGGGCGAGGGGTCTGATCCCGGAAAAGATCTTGAGTTTGCTGTGTCTTGGCTTGTGTGGCTTCTGGGTTTTAGTCCGTCTCATCTTGGGGTCAATTCCAAGATGAAAGATGCTGTCGACATACTTGTGTCGTCGCCAGAAGGAAATATAGCACTTGTTGAATGTACTACCGGCGTCCTAAAGGCCGGGCACAAGCCATCCGTCTTACTCGGAAGAGCGGCGGCAGTACGAGCAAGTCTGAACGCTACCAATAATTCCCATATCAAAGTTTACCCCATCATGGTTACCACGAAGTTGAGGGAGGAGATACTTCCCGAAATCAAAGAGGTCATGAATTCTGGAGTTTATGTTTTAACCAGAGATGATTTAGAGGCGTTGCTGATTCGTACAGCGATAGTAAACGACGCAAATATTCTGTTGGCTGAAATCGAGCAGGTCGCGGAGTCGGCTGCTAACGTATGATGAAGCAGATGGCGAGGCACACGGATGGTGCCTCGCTCATCCCAACTCACCCCTCCACCCCCAACTGCCAAAGCACGAACGCCATCTCGTCGGCATATTCGCGCAAACTCTCCCACCGCCCGGACTTGCCGCCATGGCCGGCGCCCATATTGGTCTTGAGCAGCAGGATATTGTCGTCGGTCTTGGTCGCGCGCAGGCGGGCGGCCCATTTGGCGGGCTCCCAATAGGTCACGCGCGGGTCGTTGAGGCCGCCCGAGATCAGCATCGGCGGGTACGCTTGTGCCTTCACATTGTCGTACGGGCTGTAGCTGCGGATCAGCTCGAACGCCGCCTTGTCCTCGATCGGGTTGCCCCATTCGGGCCACTCGCCGGGGGTGAGCGGCAGGCTCTCGTCGAGCATGGTGTTGAGCACGTCGACGAACGGCACGTCGGCGATCACCGCGCCCCACAGCTCGGGGTCCGAATTGACCACCGCGCCCATCAGCTCGCCGCCCGCCGATCGGCCGGCGATGGCGATCCGGCCCGGCGCGGTATAGCCGAGGGTGATCAGCCCCTTCGCCACGTCGACGAAATCGTGGAAGGTGTTGGTGCGCTTCTCCAGCTTGCCTTCGTGATACCAGTGCTGGCCGAGATCGTCGCCGCCGCGGATATGGGCGATGGCGAAGGCCATGCCGCGATCGAGGAACGACATGCGGCTGGTCGAGAAGCCCGGTGGGATGGCGTGGCCATAGGCGCCGTACGCATAGAGATAGAGCTTGCCGGTGCCGTCGCGCGGGAAGTCGTGCGGATAGACGATCGAGACGGGGACGGCGGTGCCGTCGCGCGCGGTGATGGTCAGGCGCTCGGTGCGATACTTGGCTCCGTCATAGCCGCTGGGGATCTCCTGGACCTTGAGCGTTTCCAGCGCGCCCGTCGCGACGTCGTAATCCTGGACGGTGCCGGGGGTGACCATCGATTCATAGCCGAGCCGCAGCTTGGTGACGGCATATTCGGGGTTGTCGCCCAGGCCCGCGACATAGCTTGCCTCGGGGAAGGTCAGGCGCACCGGGGGGATGGCGGGGTCGTAGCGGTGCAGCGCGACCTGATCGAGCCCGTCCTCGCGGCCCTCGACGATGAAGAAATCGGCGAAGCAACTGACCCCCGTCATGTAGAAATGGCGCGAGGGGGCGATGCGCTCGGTCCATTCGCCCGGGGCCGAGATCGGCGCGGTGACGAGGCGCCAGTTGGTGTCGGTATCGTTGGTGTGGATGAACAGCGTGCCGTCATGCTCGTCGACGTCATATTCGCGGCCGGGCTTGCGCGGGGCGACGCACACGGGCGTGGCGGCGGGGTTGTCGGCGGGGAGCAGCCAGACCTCGCTCGTCACATGGTCGCCGGTGGCGATGGTCAGCCATTTGCGCGACGAGGTCTCGCCGACCGCGACGCGGTAGCCTTCGTCGGCCTCGCGGAACAGCTCGATGTCGCTGTCCACCGGCTCGCCGAGCTTGTGCCAGCGGGCATTGTCGGTGCGCCAGTTCTCGTTGGCGAGGCCGTAGAGGAAGCCCTTGGAATCCGCGGTCCAGACGATGTCGGAGAGCATGCCCGAGATGGTGTCGGGCAGGAGCTCGCCGGTGGTGAGGTCCTTGACCCGGACTTCGAACCGTTCCGAGCCGTTGTCGTCATAGGCATAGGCGAGCAGCCGGCCGTCGGGGCTCACCGCAATCTCGCCGAGGCGGAAATATTCCTTGCCGGCGGCGAGCGGGGTCTCGTCGAGGATCAGCTGGTCCTCGCCGCCGGCGACGGGCTTGCGCCACCAGCGGGCATATTCGGCGCCGACCTCGTGATCGGTCCAGTAGAGCCAGTCGCCGTCCTTCTGGGGGACGCTGGCCTCGTCTTCCTTGATGCGGCCGCGCATCTCCTGGAACAGCGTCTCGGCGAGCGGCTTGTGCGGCGCCATGATCGCGTCGAAATAGGCGTTCTCGGCCTCGAGATAGGCGAGGACGTCCTTGTCGGTGACCTCGGGATAGCCGGGGTCGCGCAGCCAGGCCCAGGGGTCTTCGATGGTGATGCCGTGATGGGTGACGCTGTGCGGGCGGGTCGCGGCGACGGGCGGCGTGGGGTTTTCGCTCATGGCGACGTTGTAGGAAGTCGTGGGGGTTGGGCAAGTCCCGATGCCCCAAGATCCTCCCCCAGCGGGGGAGGGGGACCGCCGCCGAAGGCGGTGGTGGAGGGGTGTCCCCGCTGCCGTGGAGGACACGCCCCCAGCGGTTACACCCCTCCGTCGCGCTGCGCGCGCCACCTCCCCTTGCAGGGGAGGATTTCAGTCGAAGCTTACGCCCGCGTGCCCGTGATCGGGAAGCTGCCGAAGGCGCCCGCGGTGACGGTGCCGTCGAGGCTGTCGCCGGTGACGGTCGCTTCGCAGGTGAGCGTCATCGGCATCGGCACCGAGATGTCGAGCGACCAGCTGAGCGTGTCGCCATTGACCTTGCCGTCCTTGATCTCGGTCTGGCCCATCGCGCCGTTGAAGCTGCCGGTGAAGCTGTCGCCGTTGCTGGTGACGGTGAGCGTCGCCTGCTGGTCGCCCAGCGGCGACTTGGTCACGGTGTTCCAGCTGCCATCCACATTCGCCATTTGGATCTCTCCTACTTGCCAGGTTACTTGGTTGCCGGCGGGGCCTTCCCCGCCAGAGAACTCGCGCTGATCACCTCGACAGGCAGGCCGAGGCTGTCAAGCTGCGGGCGGACCTTGGCGGCGTCGCCCACCACCACCCAAACGAAGCGATCGACGTCGAGTGCCCCGCGTGCCGCAGCGTCAAGCTGGGCGGCGGTGAGCGCGCGATATTTTTGCGCGATGCTGTCGTAATAATCGTCCGGGCGATGGCGGAGGTCGTTCTGCTGCATCGCGCCGAGCACCGCGCCCGCGGTTTCGAATCGCCCGGCCAGCTCGCGGGTGGCGCCGTTGACCTCGCGGGTGAGCTCGGCCGGGGTGACGCCCTTGGTCGTCAGGAAGTCGCGGACCTGCTGGCGGATCGCCTGGATCGAGTCCCCGGTGCGGTCCGCCTGGACCGGCGCGTTCACCGCATAGGGCACGGCATGCTCCAGCCAGTTGAACCCGCCGCCCGCGCCGTAGGACCAGTGCTTGTTCTCGCGCAGCTCCATGTTGATGCGCGACAGGAAGCCGCCGCCCAGCACCTGGTTGGCGGTGACCGCGACGAGCAGGTCGCCGGTGGGATCGAGCGCCGTCATCTGCCCTGCCTGAATCAGCGACTGGGGCGAAGCGGGCCGGTCGACCAGCACGATGCGGGCGCCGGACGGCTGCGGCTTGCCGGCGAACGCCTTGACGCCGGCCGCGCCCTCACCCTTCCAGTCGCCGAAGCGCGCCTCCAGCGCCGCCTTCACCTGCGCCAGCGGCAGGTCGCTGACGACGAAGATCTTGGCCTTGTCCGGCCGGATCCAGGCGCGGTGGAACGCGAACAGATCGTCGCGCGACAATTTGGCTATCGCGGCGGGATCGCCCGAGCCGTTGCCGAGCTTGGCATAGGGATAGGCGCTGCCATAGAGCAGGCCCGGCAGCACGCGGTTGGCGAGGCCGCTCGGATCGCTCAGCTCGAACTGGATGCCGGTCAGCGTCGTGGCGCGCAGCCGTTCGACTTCGTTCGGGGCGAAGGCCGGGTGCCGCACGACATCGGCAAACAGATCGACCGCGCCGCCCAGGTTGGCGCTCGGCACGCCCAGCGTGAGGTAGGTGCGGTCGGCCGAGCTGCCCGAACCGATATTGGCGCCCAGCCGCTCCTCGGCCTCGGCGATCGCGATCGAATCGCGGCGGGTGGTGCCTTCCTCGAGCAGCGAGAGCGCGAGGTTCTGGGTGCCGGCCTTGCCATCCGGATCGGCGGTGACGCCCGCGTCGAAGCTCAGCGACACCTGGGTGATCGGCACCGCGCTCTGCTGTGCGTAGATCAGCTCCATGCCGTTGGACAGCTTGGTGCGGGCCACGTCGGGGAAACGGATGTCGCGCACCGGGCCGACATCGGGCAGGGCCCCGCGATCGCCCTTGGGGATCGCTTCCTCGGCCGCCGGCTTGGCCGGGGGCACCGGGGTGGATTCCTCATAGGCGGCGCGGTCGCCCGGCTCGACGCGGATGGTGAGCGCGGGACGCGCCAGCCATTTGGCGGCAGCGGCGCGCGCCTTTTCCGGCGTTACCGCCGCGAGCGCGGCAAGGCGCTTGCGGAAGAAGCCCGGGTCGTTCGAATAGAGCGCGCCCTCGGCCAGGGCCGATGCCTGGGCGCGGGTCGATTCCAGCCCGGCAATCGTGCCGGCGACGTTGCTGGTGGCGACGCGCTGCACCTCATCGGCGGTGGGTCCCTTGGCGATCAGATCGGCCAGGATGGCGTCGATCCGCTGGTTGACCAGCGCCGGGTCTACCCCCGGCTTCACCACCGCCTGGATCTGGAACATGCCGAGCTGCGCCATCGGGCTGGCCCCCGCGGAGACGTTGACCGCCAGCTTCTCCTTGCGGACCAGCGCATTGTCGAGCCGCGAGCTGGCCAGGCCGCCCAGCACTTCGCCGAACACCTGCAGCGCCGGTGTCTCGGCATCGTTGAGGCCGGGGATCGCCCAACTGCGCACGATCAGGGTGGCGGGTACGCGGTCCTTCAGCACAACGGTCTTGGCGGCGGGCAGCGTCGGCACCGTCACCTGGGGCAGGTGGCCCTTGGGGCCCTGGGGAATCGCGCCGAAATATTTCTCGACCAGCGGCCGCGCCTCTGCGGCGTCGATATCCCCGGCCAGCACCAGCACGGCGTTGTTCGGACCATAATGATCGTGGAACCAGCCCTTCACATCGGCGAGGCTCGCCTTGTCGAGATCGGCCATCGATCCGATCGGGGTATGGCCATACGGGGTGGTGCCCAGCAGTTCCTGGAAAAGCGTGTACTGGATCAGGCCATAGGGGCGGTTGTCGCCCTGGCGCTTCTCGTTCTGGACGACGCCGCGCTGCTCGTCGAGGACGCCCTGGGTGATGGCCGGGGTCAACCAGCCCATGCGATCGCTCTCGAGGAACAGCGCGCGGGCGAGCGCGGGCTTGGGCACCGTCTCGAAATAGTTGGTGCGATCGAAGCTGGTGGTGCCGTTGAGATCGGTGGCGCCGACCTGCTTGAGCGGCTCGAAGAAATCGCCAGGGGCGTTCTGCGAGCCGTTGAACATCAGATGCTCGAACAGATGCGCGAAGCCTGTCTTGCCCGCGGGCTCCGACTTGGAGCCGACATCGTACCAGACCGAAACCGCGACGACCGGCGCCTTGCGATCGGTATGGACGATCACGCGCAGCCCGTTGGCGAGGGTGAACTGCTCATAGGGGAGCTTCACCTGGTCGACCAGCGTGGAAAGCGGTGCGGGGGTGGTCGCGATGGGCGCCTGCTGGGCGAAGGCGGGCAGGGCAGGCGCGGCGAGCGCGATCAGGGCAGTGGTGCAGAGCAGGCGCATGGACGGCATCGAAGCGGAATCCCCCACAGAATGTGATGGGCCGCACCATAGCCGCGCGGGCGGGGGCGGCAAGCATCGGCAGGCATCGGCAAGCTGCATGCTTTGATCGGGTGACTTTTCGTCCACTCCGGCCGCTACGGTCATGCCGTCCGACGGCGCGCGCATCCGGCGGTCTAGCGGCCGGATGCGGCTCCGCGCGCACCATGCAGCGCCAGCTGGTCCAGTCGCAGCGCGATCCTTTCTCGGATCTGGTCGGTCGTCATCGACGCGGTCGGCTCGGACGAAGACCGGTCCGGCTTCTCTCCGCGTGCCCGGCAGCGCGCGCGATAGGCTTCCTCCACGGCTTCCAGCTCCGTGAGGGCTTTCGCGCGTTCGGGACTGTCGTCGCGCAGCGTCTCGCCGGCAATGCGATCGGACCAACTCCGCCGACGCGACTCCTTGGGCGAGATGCGAGAGGGGGTGGCCTTCGCCGTTCCCACCGATTTCAGCAGCCGCGCTGCCCGGTAACGCCGGTACATCCTGACTGCGTAGCCACCGGTAAGAACGGCAACGACGATACAGGTATTGATATACCAGGTCGAGTTGGCCTGCGGCGCATAGCTGACGAGCACGTACATCGCCGCACTCAGCAACGTCATGAAGACGAAATAGACGAGAAACTCCAAGGCTTCCCGCCAATACCCCCGTCCCGCGGCGACAATCATGTGCGGCTCCCCTTTATCCCCGCCGTCCCCGCAACACACCGGACTTGACGGATTTATCGTTCCACGTCTGGTTAGACAGCCCGCATCGTTAAGAAAGTGTGCAGGTGCGCATTGCGCCGGTGCTGCAGGCCTGGAGAGGGACGTATCGGCCCCTCGCGCCATCTTCCACCCGGCCGCCTTTGGCGCTAGCACCCGGCGATGGATACCCAGAAGCTCGCCGTCCCCCGTTCGCTGTTCGTCTACGCCATCCTCTATGGCGGCATGGTCTGCATGGCGGGCGTGCTGGGGGTGAAGCAGGTCGCGCTCGGCCCGCTGGCGGTGGAGGCGGGGATCTTCGCCTTCCTGCTGCTCGTCGTGCTGTCGAGCGCGGTGGCCGAGCTGCACGGCCAGGCGATCGCCACCGGGCTGGTGCGGCTGGGTTTCGTGCCGCTGCTGATGTCCGCCGCGCTGATCCAGCTGGTGCTGATCCTGCCGACCGATCCCGGCATGTACCCGCCTGCGGTCGCCGCCTTCCCGATCGTGGTGGGGCAGGGGATGAGGATGATGCTCGCGGGGTTCATCTCCTACGGCACCTCGCAGACGCTCAACGTGTTCATCTTCAACAAGCTGCGCGGGCGCGAGGGGCCGGGCGGGCTGGTCTGGTTCCGCGGGATGGTGGCGAGCGTGGTGTCGCAGATCGTCGATACCGTGCTGTTCATCAGCATCTCCTTTCTCGGCGAGCGGCCGATCCTGGAGCTGATGGCCGGGCAGATGCTCACCAAGGTGGTGCTGTCGATCGTGCTCGTGCCGTTCCTGATCACCGGCGCGGTGGCGCTGGGACGCGCTCTCGATGGACGTAGGGCCTGAGCGGCTCTAAAGGGCCGCGCATGACCGACCACGCACCCCATCCGGCGCTGCTCGCCAAGGCCGAAACCCTCACCGAGGCGCTGCCCTATCTGCAGCGCTATGCCGGCGCCACCTTCGTCGTGAAATATGGCGGCCACGCCATGGGCGATCCCGAGCTGGCGCGCGACTTCGCCGAAGACGTGGTGTTACTGAAGGCGGTGGGGATCAACCCGATCGTCGTCCATGGCGGCGGCCCGCAGATCGGGCGGATGCTCAAGCGGCTCGGCGTCGAATCGACCTTCGTCGGCGGTCTGCGCGTCACCGACAAGGCGACCGCCGAGATCGCCGAGATGGTCCTGGCGGGCTCGATCAACAAGGAAATCGTCGCCTGGATCGCGGCGGCCGGCGGCAGGGCCGTGGGCATCTCGGGCAAGGATGCCGGCCTCGTCCGCGCCGAGAAGGTGCAGCGCAGCGAGGCCGATCCGCTGCAGGGCATCGAGCGGCACGTCGACCTGGGCTTCGTCGGCGAGCCGGTGGCGGTGGACATCTCCATCCTCCAGTCGCTCGCGGCGTCGGGCTTCATCCCGGTGGTGTCGCCGATCGCGCTGGGCGCGGACGGGCACACCTACAACATCAACGCCGATACCATGGCGGGGGCGATCGCCGGGGCATGCGGCGCCAAGCGCTTCTTCCTGCTCACCGACGTGCCGGGCGTGCTGAGCAAGACCGGCGACCTGCTGACCGATCTCGATGCGGCGCGGGTGCAGGCGCTCAAGGACGACGGCACCATCTCGGGCGGCATGATCCCCAAGGTGGAGACCTGCGTGAACGCGGTCGCGGCGGGCGTCGATGCGGCGGTGATCCTCGACGGGCGCATCCCGCACGGCATGCTGCTGGAAATCTTTACCCGCCAGGGCGTAGGCACGCTCGTCCACAGCTGATTGTTCGGCGCGCGTTTCATCCTATATCGCACCTGAAACGGTGTCGCGGAGAGTGAATTGACCCAGATTGGCCTGATGCTGCTGCAGATCGTGCAGGTGGTGCTGAACATCGTCTGGTGGATCATCGTGATCCAGGCGGTCCTGTCGTGGCTGATCGCGTTCAACGTCATCAACACGCACAGCGACTTCGTCCGCGCGGTGTGGACCGCGCTGCAGCGGATGACCGAGCCGCTGTACCGCCCGATCCGCCGCATCCTGCCGGACTTCGGCGCGCTCGACATCTCGCCGCTGGTCGTGCTGCTGATCCTCTACATCCTGCAGAACATCGTGATCCCGCGGATCGCGATCATGATCGCCGGCGCCGCGCTCTGAGCCGTGCCGGCCTGGCGGCCTAGCGCCACGGGGCTCGAGATCGCCGTGCGCGTGACGCCCCGGGCGTCGCGCGACGTGCTGGCGGCCGGGACGGAGGAGCATTTCGCCGCCCGCCTTGCCGCCCCGCCGGTGGAGGGCGCCGCCAACGCCGCGCTGGTGCCGCTGGTCGCCAAGGCGTTCGGGGTGCCCAAGCGCGACGTGACGCTGATCGCGGGCGAAACGTCGCGGCTCAAGCGACTTTCGATCGCCGGGGACGGTGCGGCGCTGGAACAAATCGCCCGCAGCCTCTATGGCGAGGCGCATGACGGCTGAGATCATCGACGGCAAGGCATTTGCCGCGGGCCTGCGCGCCCGCATCGCGACCCTGGTTCCTGCATTCGAAGCGGCGGCGGGGCGCGTGCCCGGCCTCGCCGTGGTGCTGGTGGGCGAGGACCCGGCGTCCGCCGTCTATGTCCGCTCCAAGGGCAAGCAGACCCGCGAGGCCGGGATGGCGAGCTTCGAGCACAAGCTGTCGGCCGATACGACGCAGGAAGCGCTGCTCGCGCTGGTCGACCAGCTCAATGCGGACGCCAGCGTCGACGGCATCCTCGTCCAGCTGCCGCTGCCCAGGCATATCGACGAGCAGGCAGTGCTGCTGCGCATCTCGCCCGAGAAGGACGTCGACGGCTTCCACCCGGTCAATGCCGGCCGCCTCGCCACGGGTCTCGAAGGCTTCGTGCCCTGCACCCCGCTCGGCTGCCTGATGCTGCTGCAGGACAAGCTCGGCAGCCTGTCGGGCCTCGACGCGGTCGTGATCGGCCGCTCGAACATCGTCGGCAAGCCGATGGCGGCACTGCTCACCAAGGCGAGCGCGACGGTGACGATCGTCCATTCGCGCACCCGCAACCTGCCGCATTATCTCCGCCACGCGGACATCGTCGTCGCGGCGGTGGGCATCCCGCACTTCGTCAAGGGTGAGTGGTTGAAGCCAGGCGCGACGGTGATCGACGTCGGCATCAACCGCACCGACAATGGCCTGGTCGGCGATGTCGACTTCGACGGCGCGGCGAGCGTCGCGGGGGCGATCACGCCGGTGCCGGGCGGCGTCGGCCCGATGACGATCGCCTGCCTGCTGCGCAACACGCTGGTCGCCGCGCACCGCAATGCGGGGGTACCGCTCGAGGCAGACGCGATTTGATCGAGCTGTTCGTCTCGTCCTTCGTCACCTTCTTCGTCATCATCGACCCGCCCGGCTGCGCGCCGATCTTCGCGGGGCTGACGGCGGGGACCAATGCCGTGCATCGCCGCGCGATGGCGGTGCGCGCGGTGATGGTCGCCTCGATCATCCTGCTCGGCTTCGCGCTGTTCGGCGAGGCGCTGCTCCACGCGCTGGGGATCAGCCTCAACGCCTTCCGCATCGCCGGCGGCATCATGCTGTTCCTGATCGCGCTGGAAATGGTGTTCGAGAAGCGCACCGAACGCCGCGAGGACCGCGCCGAGAAGGTGAAGGCCGAGGATCCGGTCGACATCTCGATCTTCCCGATGGCGATGCCGATGATCGCCGGGCCGGGCTCGATCGCCTCGGTGATGCTGCTGATGGCGCAGAGCAAGGGGATCGAGCAATCGCTGGTCGTGCTCTCGGCGATGCTGGCGGTGCTGCTGCTGTGCGTGCTGGCACTGCTCGCGGCGGGGCCGATCATGCGGATCGTCGGCGCCAAGATCGAGGCGGTGGTGTCGCGGCTGCTCGGCGTGCTGCTCGCGGCGCTGGCGGTGCAGTTCGTGATCGACGGTATCCGCGCGGCACTGGCGGCGGGGTAGGGCCGACACGCGCAGATCGGTTGGCGAGCGCAACGTTTCGCTTCATACCGGGGGATGGCATCGACCCCCGCACCCACTCCGACACAGCGCAACGCCGGCATCGATCTGGTGCGGGTGCTCATGACGATGCTCGTCATCCTGCACCATAGCGCGATCGTCTATGGCGGGTCCGGGGGGTGGTTCTGGCGGCAGGAGCCCAACGCGTCGAATCCGCTGCTGGTGATGTTCAACGCGGTCAACCAGTCCTATTTCATGGGCCTGTTCTTCCTGCTGGCAGGCTATTACACGCCTGCCTCGTTCGACCGGAAAGGCGCCGGCCGCTATCTGGCGGACCGCTGGATCCGGCTCGGGCTGCCGCTGCTGGCGTTCTTCTTCGTGCTGTTCCCGCTCACCGTCGAGATTGCCGACGCCACCGGCGGCGCGGACCTGCTGCGGCGCTGGGGGCAGGGGATTGTTGGCGGAACGCATGGCCCCGGCCCGCTCTGGTTCGCACTGGCGCTGCTGATCTTCGCGCATGCCTATGCGCTGTTGCGCTGGGCGGGCGCGTTTCCGGCCAATGGACGCACGGCGGCAGCGCTGCCGCGGCCGAGGACGCTCCTGCCGGCGATGATCGGGATCGGCATGGTGGCGTTCGTGGTTCGGCTGGTCATCCCCGTCGGCCACGAGGTGCTCTGGCTGCAGCTCGGTTTTTTCCCGCTTTATATCCTGCTGTTCGTCACCGGCATCGCCGCCGCACCGCATCGTCTGCTGGAACGGATACCCCTGCGCGCGGCCGTGCCCTGGCTCGCGGTTGCCATCCTTGCCGTCGTGACGTTGCCCATCATGATCATGCTGCACGGGGTTGGCGGGGGCTTCGAAGGCGGGTGGAACGGCAACGCGCTCTATTATGCGTTGTGGGAGCCGTTCGTCGCGACGGGCGTGATCCTGACGCTGTTCGCCTGGGCGGCGACTCCGGCGCGGCGCTCGGGCCCGGTAGGCCGGTGGTTCGCGGCGAACGCGTTCGGCGCGTTCGTGGTGCACGCACCGGTCCTTGTTGCGCTCAGCAGGTGGGCCGCGACCTTGCCCTATACGCCTTGGGTCAAGTTCGTCGGCGTTTCCGCCGCGGCCTGTATTGGTGCCTTCGTGGTTGCCGCCGCCTTGCGGGCGATCCCCGGCGTGCGGCGCGTTCTCTGACTATCCCCGCGTAGGATCGCCGGAGCCAACGCGGCGCTGTAGCATTTGTGCAGCGCGGCATCCTCGCCGCGTCCAGCGAAGGACTGCACGACCATGCGCCTGCCCCTCCTGAAGCCCGACCAGCTCTCCGACGACCAGAAGCCGCTCTACGAGGATATGAAGCGCGGCATCTCGTCCAACTTCAATGCCTTCGTCGCGGTGGGCTCGGACGGCAGCCTGATGGGGCCGTGGAACCCGTGGCTGCACGAGCCCAAGATCGGCGGCGCGATCTGGGCGCTGACCAAGGCGATGTCGATGGAAGCGACGCTGCCCGATCCGGCGCGGCAGGTCGCGATCCTCGTCACCGGGGCGCATTTCGATGCGGCGTACGAACTCTACGCGCATGTCGCGGTGGCCGAGGCCGAGAAGATGTCCCCGGCACGGATCTCGGCGATCTGCGCGGGGCTCAAGCCCGCCGATTTGGACGAGCAGGAGAATGTCGCGTTCGACGTCGCCTATGCGCTGGTGAAGGGCGGGGTGCTGCCCGAGCCGTGCTATCGGCTGGCGGTCGATACCTTCGGCCAGCACGGCGCCAACGAACTGATCTATCTGGTGGGGCTGTACAGCCTGGTGTCGGTGACGCTCAACGGGTTCAACGTGCCGGTGCCCGAGCGGGAATAGGGGCTTCCGCCAGCCGCCCTCACCGACCCCGACTCACCCTCACCCTTCCGGCGCTGGGCGCCTCCCTCCCTCTCCCGCAGGCGGGAGAGGGATTCTTACCTCGGCCCTCTCCCGCCTGCGGGAGAGGGAGGGGCCCGCTGCCGAAGGCAGTGGGAGGGTGAGGGTGCCGGCTCAGCCGCCCATGCTGCCGCCCACCGATCCGCCCATATAGCCGCCGCGATGCCCGCCGCCGCCGCGCCGGCCGCCGCCCTCGCCACCACCGCCGCCGCGCCCGCCGCGACCCCCGCGCTTGAACGCGCCGGTGCGCAGTTCGGGAAGCTCGGCCTTGGTGATCTTGCCGTCATGGTTGGTATCGAGCAGATCGAAGCGGCGCTTGGCCGAGCTCATGAACTCGATCGCGCTCACGCCGCCGTTGAGGCTGGTGTCCGCCGCGGTTACCGGCTCGGGGCTGCCGAGATAGTTGAACCGGGCGAGGCCGCTCAGTACGCGGGTGGAGCCGATGTCGGCGGCCTTCACCTCGCCATTGTCGCCCATCGTCGGCCCGCCGGTCTCGAAGCCGCCGCCGCGCGCCTCGGGGGCAAGGACGGTCTCGTAATGCTCGATATCGGCAGGGTCGATCTCGCCGTCGCCCTTGCGGTCGAGGATCTTGAACCAGCGCATCGCATCGTCGCGGAACTCGTCGAGCGTCAGCGCGCCGTCATGATCGGCGTCGGCGCCGTCGAACCAGGCATCGGCGGGCGCCTTGCCGTCGGGGGTGCCGCGGAACGGCTCGCCCATCGGGCTGACGAACAGGCCGCGCGGACGCGGGCCCCCAGGGCCACCCGGTCCGCCCGGCGGCGGGGGACCGTCCTGCGCCTGTGCGCCGCTCGCCAGCACCAGCAACAGTCCTGCCAAACCCAGCATCCGCATCTTTGAACCCTCCACCCGAAAACCGATTCGTCCCGCTAGCTAGCGATTGTCGCAAAATTGTGCCCGCAAATTTCGGCTTGGGGGCAGGGGCGCGCTTGTGGCAGCAGGCAGCGCATGACCGGCGCCACCCCCATCACCCCCGATACCGAACATCGCGGCTTCATCGGCCTGCTGCCCAGCGGCTGGCGGCCCTACGCGCTGCTCGCCCGGCTGGACCGGCCGATCGGCTGGTGGCTGCTGTTCCTGCCCTGCGCCTGGGGCGCGCTGCTCTCGGGCCTGCCGGACGGGGCCTGGTGGCGGATCGGCGCGATGCTGCTCGGCGCGATCGCGATGCGCGGCGCGGGCTGCGTCTATAACGACATCGTCGACCGCGACCTCGACGCGCAGGTGGAGCGCACCCGCAGCCGCCCGCTGCCGAGCGGCGCCGTCTCGCTGCGCGCGGCCTGGACCTGGCTGGCGGTGCTGCTCGCGATCGGCCTGGCGGTGTGGCTCGCCATGCCGCTGCCCGCCAAGCTCTGGTCGCTGGCGACGCTGCCGGTGGTCGCCGCCTATCCGTTCATGAAGCGCATCACCTGGTGGCCGCAGGCGTTCCTCGGCATCGTGTTCGGATCGGGGGCGGTGGTGGGGTTCGTCGCGGGCGATCCCGGGGCGGCCTTTGCCAGCCGGCAGGGGGCGCAGTGGTGGCTCTATGCCGGCACGATCCTGTGGGTGATCGGCTATGACACGATCTACGCGTTGCAGGACGTGGAGGACGACGCGATCGTCGGGGTCCGCTCGTCGGCGCGGCGGATGGGGGCGCACGTCCGCGGCGGCGTCGGGCTGCTCTATGTCGGCGCGGTGGCCTTGTGGGGAGCGGCCTTGTGGACGGTGCGGCCCGATCCGCTCGCGCTGCTCGCGCTGCTGCCGGTGGCGGTGCATTTCGTCTGGCAGCTCGTGACGCTCAAGCCCGCCGACGGCGCCAATGCGCTGCGCCGCTTCCGCGCCAATCGCGATGCCGGGTTCCTGATGCTCGCCGCCTGCGCGGTGGTGGGAATGTCCGGACTTTGATTTTACGGCCCCGCGCTCCTAAGTCGCGGGGATGCTGAACAACGATCAGGCCCTGGAGCGCGCCGCCGATGCGGTGGCGCGTGCCCGCCGTGCCGGTGCCGACGCCGCCGATGCCGTCTTCTCCGCCGACCGCTCGCTTTCCGTCTCCGTCCGGATGGGGGCGCTGGAGGATGTCGAGCGCTCCGAGGCCGAGGAACTCGACCTGCGGGTGTTCGTCGGCAAGCGCTCGGCCAGCGTCTCGACCAGCGACCTGAGCAGCGATGCGATCTACACGCTGGTCGAGCGCGTGGTGGCGATGGCGCGCGAGGCGCCGGAGGACCAATGGGCGGGGCTCGCCCCGCAGGACCGGCTGATGCACGGCGCCCCGCCGAACCTCGATCTCGACGACGGCGCCGAGGTGGAGCCCGCCGCGCTCAAGGTCCGTGCGCTCGCCGCCGAGGAAGCCGCGCGCGGCGTGGCGGGCGTGACCAACAGCGAAGGCGCGGGCGCAGGCGCGAGCCGGGTGCAGCTCGCGCTCGTCACCAGCCACGGCTTTCACGGCGCCTATGCGCAATCGAGCCACGGCATCTCGGCCAGCGTGCTCGCCGGCAGCGGCGGCGCGATGGAGCGCGACCATGCCCACCATTCCGCCCGCCACGCGGCGATGCTCGACTCGCCCGAGGCGATCGGGCGGCTGGCGGGCGAGCGCGCGGTTGCCCGCCTCAACCCGCGCAAGATCGCCAGCGGCGCGATGCCGGTGGTGTTCGATCGCCGCGTCTCCTCCGGGCTGCTCGGGCACCTGATGGGGGCGATTTCCGGCGCGGCGATCACCCGCAAGACCAGTTTCCTGCTCGACGCGCTGGGCACCCAGATCTTCGCCCCCGGCGTGACCATCTGGGACGATCCGCACCGCCCGCGCGGCATGCGCTCGCGTGCATTCGACGGCGAGGGCTTGCCGGTCAGCCGCATGCAGATCGTCCGCGAAGGCATGCTGGAGACCTGGCTGCTCGAGAGCGCCGCCGCCCGCCAGCTGGGTCTCGAGCCGACCGGCCATGCCACCCGCGGCGGCGGCGGGGCGCCCGGCGTCTCGCCGAGCAATCTCTATATGGAGGCGGGCCATGTCCCCGCCGAGACGCTGATCGGCGAGATCGAGCACGGCCTCTATGTGTTCGAGCTGATCGGCCAGGGCGTCAACGGCGTCACCGGCGACTATAGCCGGGGTGCGGCAGGCTTCCTGATCGAGAAGGGCGAACTCACCGTGCCGGTCTCCGAGGTGACGATCGCGAGCAACCTCAAGGACATGTTCCTGGCGCTGACGCCTGCCAACGACCTCGAGTTCCGCTATGGCATCAACGCGCCGACGGTCCGCATCGACGGGATGACGATCGCCGGTGCCTGAGCTCGCCGCCGAGATCGCGGCGATCGCCGCCGACGCGGGCCGCCACGCCATGGCGCGCTGGCAAAGCGATTTCGCGCGCTGGGAAAAGGCGCCGGGCAACCCGGTCTGCGCGGTCGACCTGGAGGTGGACGCGCTGCTCCGCGAACGGCTGGGGGCGCTGCTCCCCGATGCCGGCTGGCTTTCCGAGGAGACGGTGGACAATGCCGATCGGCTGGCGCTCTCCCGGCTCTGGGTGGTCGATCCGATCGACGGCACCCGCGATTATTTGCGCGGGCGGCCCGGCTGGGCGGTCTCGATCGCGCTCGTCGAGAATGGCCAGCCGGTGATCGGGGTGCTCGATGCGCCCGCGCGCGGCGAGGTTTGGACGGCACGGGCGGGCGCGGGGGCATGGCGGAACGGCGTCGCGCTGCGGGCGGCCGAGCGCGCCGAGCTCCCCGGCGCACGAGTGCCGGCGGACCAGCTCCCCAGGGTCGACCGCGACCTGGTGACGGTGCCCAAGCCCAATTCGATCGCGCTGCGCATCGCGATGGTCGCAGCCGGCGAGGCGGACCTCGTCGCGACGCTGCGCTGGGGCCATGAATGGGACATCGCCGCCGCGGTGCTGCTCGCCCGCGAGGCCGGCGCGGCGGTGACCGATGCGCTGGGGCAACCGCTGGCCTTCAACACCCCCGCGGGCGAGGCGTACGGCGTACTGGCGACGACGCAGGGCATCCACTCCGCCGCCGTGACGCGGCTGGCGGACCGGGTGGAGCCGGGAAAGCGGTAGGCGCCGCCGATTACTGCCAAACTGCGTTGTTGCATTCACCGTCTACCAGCTTCAAATTTGTAGAGTGCCGGCATTTAGCGACTACATCGTCTTTGCGGACGAAAGTGGAGATCACGGTCTTCAATCGATTGATCCGCAATTTCCCGTTTTTGCTTTGGTTTTTTGTATATTCGAAAAGAGCGCATATGCGGAAAATGTTGAGCCAGCCTTTCGGAGGCTGAAGTTCAAATACTTCGGTCATGACGCCGCGATTTTGCACGAGCGCGAAATCCGCAAGCAGGAGCCGCCGTTCGCTTTCTTTAAGAAAAGATTCCGCTCTCCGAGCAGCGTTCATGGCAGATGTCAGCGCGGTGATGGCGGATGCTCCATTTCGCGCATTTTGCGCGGTGATCGACAAGTTTAGGCACAAAGCACGGTATGTGAACCCCTGGAACCCATACGAGATTGCGATGCAGTTTTGTATGGAGAAGCTTAGCGACAAGCTGATACGCGAAGGGCAGGAGGGGCAGCTGACGCATGTTCTGTTCGAAGGGCGGGGACGGGAAGAGGACCGTCAGCTGGAACTGGAATTTCGGCGGATCGCCCAAAATGGCAAGCAATGGGGATGGCGTTCTGTTGACCTCATGAGAACGCCGCTTGAGCCCCTTTTCGTCCCTAAATCAGCCAATCTCGCAGGACATCAGCTTAGCGATATTATCGTACGGCCGATTGCGCTTCGCGCCCTTCGACCGGACCAGGCGAACCGGGCTTTCGATACCATCAAGGATCGCGTGTCCGCCCTGACGATCTTTCCATGAGTGCAAAACAAAAGGGCCCCGGAAACCCGAAGCCCTTTTGTCGACCGGGAAAGCCCAATCCTTGCTCGGTATGTAGGCCAAGAGCCAGACTGATACAAGCCGCAGCGCTACCTCGGCGTTACTCGTTCGGCATCCCCTTGTTCCGCCCCTGTGTCTTTGCCCGCCTAGCATGCTAAGGGCCGCCCCATGTCGAAATCCCTGAGCACAAGCGGTGCCATCGATCTGGATGGCGTTACCTATGATTGGCGTCTGCAACGCGAGCCTCATCTATCGGACGATGAGGGCTGGAAGGGGATGACCATCGCGGTTGCCCAGCGCGATGCCAAGCGCGAGGCGTGGCTGGAATTCCCGGCGCCCAAGCGGCTGCTCAAAGGGCTGCCACGCGGGCGTCTCCAATTGGACGATGCGACGATCACGCGCTGCGTCCGCTCCGCGCTCTCGGCCGGGTGGGACCCCTTGTCGCGGGGGAAGCCCGAGGTGTTCGTCGTCGATTCGGAAGGCAATTGAGCCGCCACGCGCGCGGGTGACGAGGGGCTAGCCCCGCTTCACCCGCGTGACATGCCCCATCTTGCGCCCCGGCCGGGCTTGGCCCTTGCCGTAGAGGTGGAGATGGGTGCCCGGCTCGGCGAGCAGTTCGGGCCAGCGATCGGCCTCGTCGCCGATCAGGTTCTCCATCTCGACATGGCTACCGGTCAGCGCGGTCGAGCCGAGCGGCAGGCCGCAGATCGCGCGGACATGGTTCTCGAACTGCGAGGTCTCGGCCCCCTCGATCGTCCAGTGGCCGCTATTATGCACGCGCGGCGCCATTTCGTTGAACACCGGACCCTGCTCGGTCGCGAAGAACTCGCAGGTCAGCACGCCGATATGGCCCAGCGCCTCGGCGACGCGGCCGGAAAGCGCTGCCGCCTCGGTCCAGTGACGCGCGATTTCGGCCGGGGCGGGCAGGGTGGAGCGGGCGAGGATGCCGTCCTTGTGCTCGTTCCAGGGCGGCGGATAGCTGGCCAGCGTGCCGTCGAGCCCGCGCACGGTGATGATCGAGAATTCGTGGCTGAAGGTGACGAAGCCTTCGAGGATCGCCGGGCGTTCGCCGATCGCTGCCCAGGCCGCCTCGGCTTCGGCGGCGTCGTGCAGCCGCACCTGGCCCTTGCCGTCATAGCCGAGCCGCAGCGTCTTGAGGATCGACGGCGCGCCGATCTTCGCGATCGCTTCGTGCAGCTCGTCGCGGGTGGTGACCAGCGCCCAGGGCGCGGTACGGCCACCGAGCTCGGCCACGAACGACTTCTCGTTGGCGCGGTCCTGCGCGATTTCCAGGCTCTTGGCGCCGGGCCGCACCGGAACCTTGCTGGCGAGATGCGCGACGGGGGCGAGCGCGACATTCTCGAACTCGTAGGTGATCACGTCGGCATGGCTCGCCAGTTCGTCGAGCACGATATGGCTGTGATAGTCGGCGCGGGTGAAGCTGGAAGCGGTCTGCGCCGCGATGCTTTCCTCGTCGGGAGCGAGGACATGGGTGCGATAGCCGAGATTGGCGGCCGCGACCGCGATCATACGGCCGAGCTGGCCGCCGCCGAGGATGCCGATGGTGGAGCCGGGGGGGAGGATGTCGCTCATGCCGGTTCCTCCGCGACGCTCTCGGTCTGCGCGGTGCGCCAGGCGATCAGCTTTTTGGTGAGGGCCGCGTCCGACGTGGCGAGGATTGCGGCGCCGAGCAATGCGGCGTTCTTGGCGCCCGCCTTGCCGATCGCCAGCGTGCCGACGGGAATGCCGCCGGGCATCTGGACGATCGAATAGAGGCTATCGAGCCCCTTCATCGTCTTGGATTCGACCGGCACGCCCAGCACCGGCAGATGCGTCATCGCCGCCGCCATGCCGGGGAGGTGCGCCGCCCCGCCGGCCCCGGCGATGATCACCTTGAGCCCGCGATCCGCCGCGCTGGTCGCATAGTCATACAGCCGCTGGGGCGTGCGGTGGGCGGAGACGACCTTGGTCTCGTGGGGCACGCCCAGCTCCTCGAGGATCGACGCGGCGTGGCGCATCGTCTCCCAATCGGAGGTGCTGCCCATGATGATGCCGATAAGAGGTGCGTCCGCCATTGCCTGCCCGACCGTGGAATGGAAGCGGGGTGTTAGTCAGGCGGCGCCCTTAGGGCAATGGGCTAGGAATCAAGTTCGAGCAGTTCCTGGCGGACATGGATCGCCTTGAGCGACATCCGCACCTCGACGAGGAAATAGAGCAGCCCCGCGATCAGCAGCAGCATCGAAATGATGAAGGCAACCGCGACCCAGATGCCGACATGGAGATTGGCGAGCCGCGAGACGAACATCAGCGCGACGACCATGCAGATGGCGAGCGCGCTGGCGGTGCACAGGAAGATCGCGTTGTTGATCACCGAGATGCGGCGATCGATGATGCGCAGTTCCCAGACATGGCGGTCATGCTCGGGGCCGCTGGAGCGCGGGTGCAGCTCCTCGATCACCCGCGCGCGATCGATGATGCGGGCGAGCCGGCCGACCATGGTGTTCAGGAACGCGCCGATGCCGGCGAGCAGGAACACTGGCGCGATCGCAGCCTGGATCGTATCCGAGACGGTGGAGAGATAGGGACCTTCCATGCATGCTCCTTATGCAAGCGGTGGTGCGCTGCGTGCAAGCAGGGGCTGCACCGGATGGTAACGGGTGAGCACGTAAGACGCTCGAATGGCCCCGCCGGTCCCCCGCCTCCACCGTCATCCCCGCGAAGGCGGGGACCCCTTGGTGGGAATGCCTGGGCTTCTTCCCAGCCCGTCCTGGCAAATGGATCCCCGCCTCCGCGGGGATGACGATCGGGTGGGGGAAGGGATATCCACCACCTTTGTACACGGCCTGGCGGACGCGCTGGACGCGGTTGCCGAACGTGCCGCGGAAAGCCACCGCTTCCTCCGGCGCGGGTGGTACGCCGCAGCGCTCCACGCCTATGGCGGCACAGCGCGGACGCTGGTGGTGGAGACCGTGGGCATGCCGGCGGCGGCGCTGCCCTTCGTCGCCAAGGGACCGCACTGGCTGGGTCTGGCGGAAATCCCCGGCTGCTACTGGCCGTTCCGCAGCTTCCCCGTGGCGGAAGGCGCGAGCGACGCGGCGGCGGATGCCCTGCTCGGCGCGCTGGTGCGGCAGGTGCGGGCGCTGCGGATCGGGCCGGTCGAGGACGGCGATCCCGCGCTCGACTGGCTGAAGGCACGCGCGCTGGCGACGGGATGGACGCTGCTCGATCGGCATGTGGCCGACAGCTTCCAGCTCGACATCGCAGCCGAGGACTGGCCGCGCGGATCGACGCTGCGCAAGAACCGGCATTTGGAGAAGCATCTCGCCGCCGCGGGCCCGCTCGCCTGGGAATGGGGACCGCCGGACGTCGACGCGCTCGCCGATATCGAGCGGCGCAGCTGGATCGCCGACCGCACCGACGGACGCGACGCCAAGTTCACCGCCGACGGGCACGGCGCCTTCTGGCAAGCGGTGTTGCACGATCCCGTGCTGGCGGACATGCTCTCCGCCGCGGTGCTGCGGATCGACGGGCGGCCGATGGCCTTCTCGTTCGACCTGGTCGCCGGCACGCGCTGTTACGCCATCGCCAACAGCTATGATCCGGCGGTGGCGAAGCAGTCGCCGGGCAAGCTGCTCCAGTATCGCAACCTGCTGCGCGCCCGCGAGCGCGGGGTGACGCTGGTCGATTGGGGCGCGGGCGACAGCGGCTACAAGCAGACCATGGGCGCGACCAGGGGCCCGGCGATCCGCGACTGGATCTTCGTTCGGCCGGGCTTGGACGCTTTCGCGGCGCGGTTGCTGCACGGCGTATGGCGCCGCAGCGGTCAGGCGGCGGGCGGCCAGGCCTGAGCGGCGAGTCGCTCGCGCAGCGCGAGGACGAGGATCGCGGTCTTCATGTCGGCCAGCGCGGCCATGCCCTCTGCCCAGAGATCGTCGAGCCGCATCTCGATCACCTCGATATCTTCATGGTCGTGCGCCAGCCCGCCGCCGGCGCCGGTGCGATCGGCCAGGCTGTAGGGCGCGAGATAGAGGCTCAGCCGCTCGGTGGAGACCGCCGGCATCGCGAAGAAATGGCCGACCAGATCGATCGTCCCCAGCGTGACGCCGCATTCCTCCACCGCTTCCCGGCGGGCGGTGGTGTCGGCATCCTCGCCCGGATCGATCCGCCCGGCGAGTGCCTCGTAGACCGGTTCGGTCTCGCCCCGGAAGAGCAGCGGCGGGCGCGACTGGCGGACCAGCAGCACGGTGCCGCGGTCAGCATCATAGGGCAGCACCGCGACGGCATCGCCGTGATCCTCGATCTGTCGGGTGATCAGGCTGCCGTCGGGGGTGCGCAGCGTCGCCAGCAGCAGCCGGCCCCAGCCTTGGTAGACCGTCTCGACGCTTTCGATGCGGTGGCCGGGCTCAGACCCGGACATAGCGGAAATACCACACCTCATGCCCCTGGCGTCGCGCCTTGCGCTCGTAGCGCGTCTCCGGCCAGTCGGCGGGGCGGGTGAGGAAGTCCTGCGCGGTTGTAGCCTGCCAGACGAAGTCCTTGCGCTGGCCCAGCACCATCATCGCCCAGCGGCAATAGGTGGGATCGTCGGTGCCGAGGCGGAACTCGCTGCCGGGCTTGAGCTTGGCGGCGATCAGGTCGAGCGGACCGTGGTTGACCATGCGCCGCTTGGCGTGGCGCGCCTTGGGCCAGGGATCGGGGTGAAGCAGGTAGACGCGGGACAGGCTGGCATCGGGCAGCCGCTCCATCACTTCCAGCGCGTCGCCCATGTGCAGGCGGACATTGGCGAGTTCGCCGTCGCGGATATAATTGAGCGCGCCGACAACGCCGTTGAGGAACGGCTCGCAGCCGATAAAGCCGTGATCAGGCCGCATCGACGCCTGGCCGGCGAGATGCTCGCCGCCGCCGAAGCCGATCTCGAATTCGAGCGGGCGATCGTCGCCGAACAGGGTCTGCGCATCGAGCGGGCCGGCATCGGGCACGCTCACCTGGGGCAGCAATGCCTCGACGAGCGCGGACTGGCCCTGGCGGAGCTTGTGGCCTTGGCGACGGCCATAGAGACGACGGAGGGTGACGGGATCTGCCATGGGGCGCAGCGCATAGTCGCGCCGCCGCGTGCTGGCAAATCCGGGGCGTTCAGGCGGCGAGGCGGGTGACGGCGACCGGGGCGGCCCAGCGGCGGACCGGGCGGGTGTAGCGGCGGACGCGCGGCGCGGCGCTCGGCGTTCCCTGGAAGTGGCGGAGACCGGCGGCGGCGGCAGCGCGTTGCTCGGCTTCCTCGGTGGGGACCGGTGCGATCACGGTGACGCCCATGCCGCGGGCGAGGCGCAGCACGCCTTCGATCAAACGGGCGCGGGCCGGGGCGGCCTCGAGATGGTGGACCAGCGCGGGCGCGAGGCGGATCAGCCGCGGCGAGCAATGGGCGAGCAGGCCGAGCGCCAGCGGACCGGCGGCGAAGTCGCTCAGGCCGATCATCATGCCGCGATCGGTGCAGGCGTGGATCATCGCGGCGGCGGCATCGCGGTCGGTCGATTCGTCGGCGCTGATCTCGACGACGATCTGGTCGAGCGGGAAGCGGTGGCGCAGCGCGGCGCGGAAGAGGTGGCCGAGCAGGCGATCGGGCGAACCGGCGTGGACCTGTACCGGCACCGCCAGCAGCGTGCCGGCATCGGCCAGTCCGGCCTGCGCGGCAGCGGCGAGCGCACGATCGAGACGGGCAGCTTCCAGTTCGGCGCGGTCCTCGCGCAGCAGGATCGCATCGACCGTGTGGAAGGCTTGGGGACGCGCCTGGATGCCGGCATGCCAGGCGAAGGGCTCGGTGCTGCCTTGCGCCGTGATCGGCTGCAGGTCGATCCGAAGATCCATCGTGGTGGCCATGGGGTGTGCTCCTCAACGCGATTCTTGTGAACCTGGAGCCTGGGTACCCAATTCGGCCGAACCCTCCCATTCCGTGCGTCTGCGCAGCGGATTCAAACGGTTGGGGAATCTACGGTGCTTGCATTCGACGACTGCAAACGATTCCGCGATTCGTGCCTCATGCCGCGGCGTTGAGGCGCAGCGAAGGGGCAGGCAGCGCGCCCACTTGCGGCAGCGCGATCAGGTCGCCCTGCATCAGCGTCACCTCCAGCGACCGCAGACGATCATGCTCGGCGCGAGTCGTGACACCTTCGGCGATCAGCCGGATGCGTCCCTTCTTGGCAATCTCGGCCACGCGCTCGACGACGATTCGCTTGGCCCAGCTGCTGCACAGGCTGTGGACCAGCTCGGGCGCGAGCTTGAGCGTGTCGGGGGTGAAGGCGGAAACCAGATCGAGGCCCATGTCACCCGCGCCGAAATCGTCGAACGCGATGAGGAAGCCGAGCTTGCGATAGGCTTTCATCAGCCGCAGCATCTTGTCGCTTTCGAGATGATCGCGGTCGCTGAACTCGAACACCAGTTCGCGCGCCGGGAAGCCGAGGCGGCGGACGATGCGCAGCATGCGATCGGCATCCGCGTCGGGATCGGTAATGTAGCTCGGCATCACCTTGATCGCGAGGCGGGTGTGGCGCTCGGTAATGCCGAGCTGCATTGCCTGCTCGATCGCGGCGACACGGCAGCGCAGATCGAAGGTGGGCCGTTTGTCCTCGGCGAGCGTCTCGACAAAGGCGGCGGGGCCTTCGCCGTCGGGGCCGCGGAACGTCGCCTCATAGGCGGTGACGATGAGGGTGGAGGTGTTGACGACCGGCTGGAACGCCATCGCGAACCAGTCCCGGCGAAGCGCTTCCTGAAGCGGAGCGGGGGCGATTTGGTCGAGCACGGGGCATCTCCAAGCTGGATCCCCTTGCATCGAATGGTAGGCGGAAGTGATTACCCGAGCGTTGATGGTGACGCTCGGGCTAACACCATATCAAGCCGCCGCGGCGGGGCGCTCGATCCGGGTGGGCGGCAGCATGCCGGGCATCGGCGGCGCGACCAGCTCGCCCTGGAGGTGGAAGATGCCGAAGCTGCGCAGGCGGCGCAGCACGCCCTCGTGGGCAACGCCGTCGGCGATCACGCGGATGCCGTGCTCGCGCAGGCGCGGCGCCAGTTCCTCGAGCATCAGCCGGCGCGACCAGCTGGCATCGATGCCGTTTACCAGGTCGGGGTCGAGCCGCACCATCGCCGGGCGATAGCGCACGCAGGGGCTGAAGCCGATCGGGTCGTGCCCCAGGCCGAGGAAGGCGGTGAGCGCACCGGCGCGGGTGTGGCCGTCGACCAGGTCGGCGAGCTGCTGGCCGGGCACGTCGGCAAAGCCGTGGATGCCGAAGATCATCCGCTCGGGAATCAGGCCGGTGCGCTGTCCGGCCAGGGTGGCGGCAGCTAGTGCCGCGTCGGCGGGGGCAACGCTTGGCGAATGGATCGGGATCAGCAGCCGCGCGGTGGTGGTGCCGAGCCCCATCTCCATCGCCTTGGTGACGGCGCCGGCGGCGACGCGGCGGTCGAGCTCGGCATGGCGCTCGGCGGGGATCTGGGCGAGGATCTCGTCGCCTTCCTCGCCGTCGGGGCCGCGCAGCACCGCCTCATAGGCGAAGACGCGGGACGTGATGACATCATGTACCGGCCGAAATGCAAGATGCAGGCCCGGTGCCGATGGTGCCTGCCAGTCCTCCGTGTCGAGAACCATTCCTACTCCCTCCGCTGCCCGCGTTAACCATGGCGGGCCCCACAAGCCCTTATAGGGCGCGCCCGTAACGAGCGGGTGGGAGGGCCATGAAAAAGCCCCGCGCGGCGGCTGCCGGCGGGGCTCTTTTCATCTTCGGATCAGAAGGACCGATCAGGCGGCGAGCGCGGCCTTCAGGTCCTCGACCAGATCGGTGCGCTCCCAGGGGAAGAAATCGCCCTCGGGCTTGCGGCCGAAGTGACCGTACGCAGCGGTCGGCTGGTAGATCGGCTTGTTGAGGCCCAGGTGCGTGCGGATGCCGCGCGGGGTGAGGCCGCCCAGCTTCTCGATGCCCTGGATCGCCTGCTCGATCTTGTCGTCGCCGACGGTGCCGGTGCCGTGGGTGTCGACATAGAGCGACAGCGGCTTCGACACGCCGATGGCGTAGGCGAGCTGGATCGTGCAGCGCTTGGCAAGGCCGGCCGCAACGATGTTCTTGGCGAGATAGCGGGTGATGTACGCCGCCGAACGGTCGACCTTGGTCGGGTCCTTGCCGCTGAACGCGCCGCCGCCGTGCGGGCTGGCGCCGCCATAGGTGTCGACGATGATCTTGCGGCCGGTCAGGCCGGCGTCACCGTCCGGGCCGCCGATTTCGAACGAGCCGGTCGGGTTGATGTGATACTCGGTCGCGTCCGACAGCAGCTCGGCCGGAAGCAGGTCGGCAACGACCTTCTTCACATAGGCGTGGAGCTCGGCCTCCTTCTCGCCCTGGTCATAACCGGCTGCGTGCTGGGTCGAGACGACCACGGCGGTCGCGGCGACCGGCTTGCCGTTCTCGAAGCGCAGGGTCACCTGGCTCTTGGCGTCGGGCTCGAGGAAGGGGGCCGCGCCCGAATGGCGGTCGGCGGCCATGCGCTCGAGGATCTTGTGGCTGTAGTAGAGCGTCGCCGGCATCAGGTCCGGGGTCTCGTCGCAGGCGAAACCGAACATGATGCCCTGGTCGCCGGCGCCTTCGTCCTTGTTGCCGCTCGCGTCCACGCCCTGCGCGATGTGCGCCGACTGCGCGTGCAGGTTGTTCTCGAAGCGGAAGGTCTGCCAGTGGAAGCCCGACTGCTCATAGCCGATGCGCTTCACCGTCTCGCGGACGGTCTTCTCGATCTCTTCCTGCGCGCCGGGGGCCCAGGCGCCGTCCTCGTACACGCCCTTGCAGCGGATTTCGCCGGCCAGGACGACCAGCTGGGTGGTGGTCAGCGTCTCGCAGGCGATACGCGCTTCGGGATCCTTCGACAGGAACAGGTCGACGATCGAGTCGGAAATCTGGTCGGCGACCTTGTCGGGATGACCCTCAGACACGGACTCGGACGTGAAGAGATAGTTGGAACGCATGTAAATTCCTCAGGTTGGGAAGGATCGCCGGGCCGTTGCCATGCCCATATAAAGCTTTCCTTATATGTGCTCCCTAGCGGGCGAAGCGCCGATATGCAATCGCGAACAACCCCGTAAGCACCGCGACGAGCAACACCATCCAGTTGCCGACCCGCGAGAACAGCGTCGGCGGCAGCGGGCGGGGCAGCGGCAGGCGGATCGCGCCGGCCTGGTTTGGTGGGATCGTGCCGAGCAGGCGGCCATGGCCGTCGATCAGCGCGGAGATGCCGGTGGGGGTGGCGCGCAGGATCGGCAGGCCCTCCTCGATCGCGCGCAGTCGGGCCTGGGCCAGGTGCTGCGGCGGACCCCAGCGGCCGAACCAGGCGTCGTTGGAGGGGTTGAACAGGAAGTCGGGCCGATGCGCCTCGTCCACCACCTGGCCCGAGAAGATGATCTCGTAGCAGATCTGGATGCCGGCGTTGCCGAAGCCGGGCACGGCAATCGCGCGCGGGCCGGGGCCGGGCAGGAAGTCGACATCGCCCATCACCAGCCGGGCGAGGCCGAGCGGGGCGAGCAGCGTGCGCATCGGCAGATATTCGCCGTACGGCACCAGATGCGCCTTGTCGTAGCGGCCGCCGAGCATGCCGTCGGGCCCTAGCGCCCAGACCGAGTTGCCGGCGCCCTGCAACTGGCTGGAACGATCGAACTCCAGCGCGTTGCCGCCGATCAGCGCCTGGTCCCACGGTCCCAGCATCGCGCCGATGCGCGCGCGTACCAAGCGCGGGTCCTGCCGATACCATTGTACCGGATAGCCGTCCTCGACGAAGTAATCGACCATCCCCTCGGGCCAGACGACGAGGCGGGGCAGCGCACCGGGCTTGCCGCTGAGCGCGATCATCCGGTTGAGGAGGAACTCGGCATAATCGGGGCGGCTGACTGCGTCCTGGCCGATATTGGGCTGGACGATCACCACTTCCTTGCCGCTCGCGGTGCTGATGCAGCGGATCTGGTCGCAGCGATCGGACCAGCCTAGGCCCAGCGCGAGCAGCGCCACCGCCTCGACGAGCAGCGGGCGATACTGGCGCTGGAAGGCGAGATAGAGGCTGCCGGCGACCGCGATCGTCACGCCCGACAGCGCATAGGTGCCGATCAGCGTCGCGAGGTTGCGCACCCCCGGCACCGGCACCCAGATCACGCCCAGCGGGTTCCACGGATAGCCGGTGAACGCCACCCCGCGCAGCCATTCCGTGACGATCCAGGCAGCGCTCCCTGCAAGGACATAGCCGAGGTCCGGCTCGACCCAGCCCGAGCGGGGCTTCACCTTGCGCGCGAAGGCCCAGGCCGTGCCCATCGCCAGCGCCGGATAGACGGCGAGGTACAGCGCCAGCAGTACGACCGCGGCATAGCCGAGCGCGGGCGGCATCTTGTCCTGAAAGTCGAAGGCGTGCTGGATCCAGTTGTCGCCCAGCGTGAAATGGCCCAGCCCGAACAGCCATGTGCGGAACAGCGCGCCGCGGAGCGTCGGCGCGGCATGGACCAGCGCGAACAGCCCGGCGAAGCAGAGCAGGGTGAGCGGCCACCATTCCAGCGGCGCGAAGCCGGTGGCGGAGGCGATGCCGAGAAGGAGCGAGGCGAGCAGCGGACGGCGAAACATCGCGGGCGGGCCTACACGATGCACGGGGCGAGGGGGAGGGGCGTTGCGCCCCAGGTCCGCCACTACACTGGATCGCCTGTCGCGTTCGCTTAGGCGTGCAACCAGTCCGCCGTGAGCTCGCCGCTATGCCCTTCCGGCGCCAGTGCCGCACGGAGCGCTTCGAGCAGCGGCGGCAGCGCCTGCGTGAAGGCATAGGGCGGATTGACGATGAACAGGCCGGCGCCGTTATAGATGCCGGGCATGTCGGCATCGTAGAGCCAGTGCTCCACCGACAGGAATTTCGGGATGCCGAGCCTGCGTAACTTGTTCTTCCATTGCTGGTGCGTCGCGCGGTCCTTCAGCGGATACCAGATCACGGTCACGCCATGCGCCCATTTGCGGTGCGCTGCGGCGAGGGTGGCGGTGATGCGTTCGCGCTCGTCGGTCTGCTCATAGGGCGGATCGACCACCACCACGCCGCGCGGCGTTCGGGTCGGCAGCATCGCCAGCCACAGCTCATAGGCATCGCGCTCGTGGACGGCAGCCGGCGACCCGCGCATCGCGCTGCGCAGGACCTGCGCGTCCTCGGGATGCTTTTCGTTGAGGATCAACAGGTCCTGCGGCCGCAGCAGCTGCGCCAGGAACTGCGGCGAGCCGGGATAGAGGTGCGGTTCCGCCCCCGCGTTCACCGCCCGCACGGCGGCCCGATAGTCCTCCAGCAAGGGGTGTGCGTCGGCAAAGGCGCGCAGCACGCCATGGGCGGCTTCGCCGGTGCGCTGGGCCTGCTCGCCGCCAAGGTCGTAGAGGCCGCAGCCGGCATGGGTGTCGATCAGGGTCAGCGCGCCCGGCTTTTGCTGCAAGGCGCGGACAAGGGCGATCAGCAGGCTGTGCTTCACGACATCGGCGCTGTTGCCGGCATGGAAGGAATGGCGATAGTTCATTGAAAATCCAAAACCCGGCCGATTGGTCTTTGTTCGCGTTGCGGGGCGAGGAAGCCGATCGCGACGCGATGGATGCACTCCCTCCTCCGGCCTATGCGCCGGGTGAAGGGCACCCCCTCTGCGCATCGCCTCAAATCAGCTTTCGCGGCCGGCGGCAACCGGCAGCAGGTACGTCCGCGATAACCCCATGCCGCGAGCCGTTTCACCCGCTCGCGCCAAAGCGGATCAACGACGTTGCGTGCGATCGGAAGCAGAGACCTCCTCGAACCGCCCCGGCGCGATCCCCGCGACGGACCAGTCGCCGATCGACCAGCGGACCAGCCGCAGCGTGGGCAAGCCGACCGCCGCGGTCATCCGGCGCACCTGCCGGTTGCGCCCTTCGCGGATGGTGATCTTCAGCCAAGCGTCGGGGATCGACTTGCGCTGGCGGATCGGCGGATCGCGCAGCCACAAATCCGGCGCATCGATCCGCGCGGCCTCCGCAGGCAGGGTCATGCCGTCGTTGAGCAGAACGCCCTGCCGCAAACGCGCGAGTTCCGCTTCCTGCGGATCGCCTTCGACCTGCACCAGATAGGTCTTGGGCATCTTGAAGCGCGGATCGGCGATGCGCGCCTGCAGCCGCCCGTCGTCGCACAGTAGCAGCAGACCCTCGCTGTCCCGATCGAGCCGCCCGGCGGGGTAGACGCCCTTCACCTGGATGAAGTCCGACAAGGTCGACCGCACCGTCGGCGATCCGCGGTCGGTAAATTGCGACAGGACCCCGAAGGGCTTGTTGAACAGAAGCAGCCGGGGCATCGCGCGCTCATAGCGCCGGGCGGCGGCGATGTCTCGTGGCGGATCGGCCGCGAGCAGGGGAAGACACGCTTGCGGCTGTTCCAACATCCAGCCGTTGAAGCAGAGGGGGGCTGCATCGGCGGGTGCGTCCATCACGTGCCAGTTCCGGAACGATCGTAATCTCGACCGCTGGCGCGCATCCGATTGGACGGCAGTGTTCAAGTCGAGGTGGAGCATCGTTGAACAGCGCAGGGAGAGCGGCCGTTCGCGTGGCTGGACCCTTCAACGCAGGTTTGACGACCGCCCAAACGGGTGGCTATCCATCGTATAGAGCGTTCCGTGGATTGGACATCGGCAGAAGTCGTCGTCCCGATTTGGAGGGGGCACCTGACGCGAAAGATCATTTGGAGCGCGATCGGAGGGACCCTCCTGCTCTACATTGCAGGCCTGACATGGCTGCACGTGAACCAGCGATCCTACATCTATCCTGGGGCAACTGGTCATGGCGCAAAGACGCTCGCCGATCCGGAAATGGTTAGCCTCAGGACGCCCGATGGGCTCGTTCTGCGTGCAATGTACCGGCCCGCTAGGAATGGGCGGCCGACGATCGTTTTTTTCCATGGAAACGGCGACACCACCGCGGGTAGCAGAGTAGCAACCCAAGCCTTCGCCCGGGCTGGGTACGGCCTGCTCCTGCCCGAGTATCGAGGCTACGCCGGCAACCCTGGATCGCCCAGTGAGGAAGGATTGTACAAGGACGGCAGAGCTGCACTTCAGTGGCTTTTGGGCCATGGCGTTCAGGGGCCGCAGATAGTTCTGATGGGCAACTCGCTGGGATCGGGGGTCGCCACCGAAATGGCCGCGGAGCATCGGGTCGCTGCACTCGTCCTTGTTTCCGGCTTCACCAGCATGGTCGATGTGGTCCGAAGGCAACTGCCGTTCGTGCCGGCTGGCCTGCTCGTGCGCGACCGCTTCGATAACGAGCAGAAACTGGCAAAGATCGGCTGCCCCACGCTGATCTTGCATGGTGAAGCGGATACGCTCATTCCCGCGTCCCAAGGTGCTGCGCTGGCAGCAGCAAGCGGACACGCTCGCCTCGACATCATCCCCGCCAAAGGACATGAGTTGGCCTATACAGCCATCTCGCAAGATCGCACGCTTGTGTGGCTGGCAAGCATCGCCAATCAGCGACCCGGCTTTGGCAGGACAGCTGCACCAAATAACAAGCAAGTTGCGTGAAACGGCCGCAACGATAGGCTGCCAGGCGATCAATCTTCTGCCGGCCAATTGTGTAAACTGGGCGTGAACTGTCGGTCAGCCCTACTATGTGCGGCCCAATCCGTTCGCTGCGGCGGCACCTCGGTATTCGCGAGATGCTTGCCGTCGCGCTATAGCCTCGTTTGGCCCCATCCCCGGAGTTGCGGGCCTGCCGGGGCACAACCCCCGGCAGACCCGTCCCCCGCGCTTGCGCGCTGCGGGAAGCACGAGAGGGGGTTAACCCGCGCCGCCCGTTTCAAACCGTTCCTTTCGCGGCCGGACCAAGGTCGGTTGCCGGTCGCTCGACCGGCCGCGCCGGCCGATGGCAGTGATGGCAGAAGGCGAAATCGAACAAATGGCTGAGCACCCAAGCCTGCTCGGCCACGTTCCATTCCGCCCACGCCTCGCGTGTCACCCCCAAGCGGCCGCAATGTTCACAGGCGACTTCCAGCGGCGTATCGACGGGGGTGATCCGCGCGTTCATCACGCGACCCCTTGTATCGAATGGCGTCGGGATTGCGGCGGAGACCTGCTCCGAAGCGGATCAACCCGCGGGTGCGGGGGCGGCAGCCTCGGCGGCGGTGCGGGCCTGCACCGCCATGGCGCGGCACATGCGGTGGAGCGCCTCGCTCATCTGGCGTGCGGTTTCGGGTTCTATGCCCGGATCGGCGGCGAGCGCACGGTCCATCGCGTGCGCCCATTGCGCCGCGGTCTGCGCGGTAACGGCAAGCTGGCGGTGGAAGCCCATGATGCACATGCCGGGACGCGCCTCGAACCAGTCGCGCGGGCCGCCGAGCCAGGCGACCAGGAATCGGGTGAGCGAGTGGCGGAGCGCGGTCAGGTCCGGCTGGTGCATCGCGTGGAGCGCCGCATAGGCGGGGTCCTGCTCGACCAGGTCGTAGAAGCGGTCGACGATGGCGCGGACGGAGTCTTCGCCGCCGACGCGGTCGAAGGGCAGGGACGATTCGGACATGGCGCCCGCCATAGCCGAAACCGGCGCGGGCGGGTTGACCGGAATCAACGGGAAGCCGCCCCTCCGCAAGGAGGGGCGGCGGACCCGATCAGAAGTGCGCGATCACACCCGCCATCGGGCGGAAGCTCTTCGCATCGCTGAACGTGTTCATCTCGAGGCGCAGGCGCAGGCCGCTGCGGCCGGTGATGCCGCCCAGGCCGATGTCCTTCGGGCCGACCTCGACGCCGATGCCGTAGGTCATCGCGTGATAGTCACGATTGGTGTCGGCGACCTTGTCGAAATTGACCCACTGATAGCCGACCTTGCCGTAGATCAGGCCGCTGTCGCCCGCGCGCAGGCCGAAACGCCCGGCAACGCCATATTCCCAATCGATGTCGCCGCTGACGCCCTTGGCGACGTTGCCTTCGGCACCAACGAACACCGGGCCGAGCGGCACGTTCATGCCCGCCACGCCCTGCACGAGCGCGCCATCGAGGCGATACTTGTTCGGCGGGATCGGGATGCCGGCGTTGGGCTGACGATCGAAGCGCTCCCAGCCGCCGAGCACGCCGACATAGGGCTCGATGCCGAAGGCCTTGGAGCCGTCCGGCGCGCGCGGGCCATCCTCCTGCGCGGCGGTGGTGGTCGTCTCCATCGTGCCGGCACCGGTGGTGGTGTCCTGCGCGAAGGCGGGGACGGCGAAGGGGAGCGCGGCAGCAGCTGCCGCGACGGCGATGATCTTACGCATGGGGGGATAACCTCTACGCTGGTGAAACACACATCTCCCGGCGCTGGTCCGCTGCAACAGGCGGGACGGCCGGAGATGGGCGCACAATGCCCGGGCTACGGCCAAGGTTGCATCGCCAAGAAGCATTTGCGGCAAAGGTGTTGCACTGCGGCAACGGTTCCTGTCGCCCCGATGAACAAACGTTTCGATAGGCGCCGGCGGAATCAGCCCTTGGGCTGGACATCCGCCGGCACGGGAGTCAGCTCATAGACGTCGACGCTCCCGGGCACCGCACCGGGGATTGCCAGCCGCCAGCGGAAGGTGCCGAAACGCTCGACCATGCCCACCACGTCGCGCGCGCCGGGATTGCCATAGCCGATGTCGTTCGCGCCCGGCTTGGCCTGGCGGGCGCCGAGGAACACGTAGCGCTTGCCGTCCGGGAACACATAGCCCGCGACGATGTCGGTGCCGGTCTGCTTGGCGAGACCGAGCGGTGCGTCGTCCTTCGGCTCGTTCGAGGCGGAGATGTAGCAGAAGCCGGCAGGGCTCGGCTGCACCAGCGCCCGGCCGGCGGGTCCCGGCTTCAGGTGCAGCGTGCGGCAACGATAGGAGCCGGGCGGCAGCGCCGGATGCGGCTGGCCGGCATCGGGATCGAGCACCGCGCCCTGCAGCTTGCGCACCGGCGCGCGGACGTTCTCGTAGAGCTGGCGCCAGCTGGCGGGCAGGTTCTCGAGCCGCGGCATGTCGGCCTGGGCGATGCGGGTGCGCCACAGCGGCGGAGGCGGCGGCATCTCGACGACCGCGATCGGACGAAGCTCCGTTTTGGTCGTGCTTGCCTGACAGCCGGCGAGCATGGGCAGAGCGAGCATCGCAAAGGCGAGCCGGTGCATGATACTTCCCCTGTGAGTCTTTGGCCGTGTGAACCTGGGGAGGCGCTATGCCGCGACGCTCCCGACAGGCAAAGTCGTAAAGGAAGGTTAACGAAAAGTAAAAGCTGCGGTGGGCGTGCGGTCTGGTGCGGCGAACCGAAGCAATCCGCCGTATCCTACCGACGGATGGCCCGAACCGGCCGCCCCGGCTCTTGGAACCGCGGCCAAGAAGGGCCATTACGCTGCATCAAGGACATGGCCGGGAGATTGAACATGAAGGCTTGGGGAATCGGCGCGAGTGCAGCGGTCATCGGCCTGCTGCTGGGCGGCTGCGCGACCAAGGCGCAGAACGCGCGCTATATGGCAGGCCATTTCCGCGCGCAGGCGGAACTGCACGATGCCGGCGGCAAGGTGGTCGGCACCGCGGTGGCCGAGCAGGTCGAGGGATCGATTCGCGTGCTGGTCGACGTGAACGGCATCTCGCCCGGGCCGCACGGCGTGCATGTGCACACCACCGGCGTCTGCACGCCGCCGGACTTCACCAGCGCGGGCGGGCACTGGAACCCGGGTGCCACCAAGCACGGCAAGGAAAACCCGATGGGCCCCCATGCCGGCGACCTGCCCAACATGAAGGTCGACGAGAAGGGCCATGGCCGTTTGAGCTTCACGCTGGCCGGCGGCAGCTTCGACCAGCTGATGGACCAGGACGGCGCGGCGCTGGTCGTCCATGCCGGCGAGGACGATTACAAGAGCGACCCCGCGGGCAACAGCGGCGGCCGCATCGCCTGCGGCGTGTTCCAGACGGTCTGAGCTACCATTTGAAATTCGCGGAAGCGCGAATTTCAAGGCGGCACCGGCCCGCTCCCCCACCCACCCAACGGCAATATTCTATGGGTGGCCGGGTGGGGGAGCGGGCCGGTGCCGCGAAACGCGCTACTGCGCGTTTTAAACTCGTCACACCGCCTCGCCGGCGGCGCGGGCGCGGGCAAGCTTGCTCGCCTCCGCCGCCGGCAGCAGCCGATAGGCGCCCCAGATCGCCGCCAGTGCCAGCGGCACGCTGGCGAGCAGCGCCAGCACGCCCGTGGCCAGATCGCCGGTGAGCGTCGCGATCCGCCCGGCGCAATAAGGCCCGAGTGCAAGGCCGATCAGCGTCGTGCCGATGAAGAAGGCGGCGGTGGCGGTGCCGCGCATCCGCGGCAGCACCAGGTCCTGGGTCGTGGCGGCGGCCGCGCCCAGCCCGCCGCAGATCAGGAACTGGGCGAGCGGCAGCATCACATAGGCGGTGGTGAGGTCGCGTGCGGTGAACAGCAGCACGATCGGTAGGATCGGCGCGACGCAGGCGAAGAGCAGCACGTGAAGGCGCCCCACCGCGCTGCGGGCGCGCAGGGCATCGGCGATGCGCCCGGCGATCGTCACGCCGAGGAACCCCGCCAGCGCCACCGGCGCGCCGATCCAGAAGCCGAGCGACCCCAGCTGCTCGGGCGGAATGTCGAAGGCGCGGCGGATGAAGCTCGGTGCGAAGCCCGCCATCGCATAGGCGAGGAAGGTGTTGAGGCCATAGGCCAGCACCACGCAGAGAAAGGCGGGGGTGCCGACGATCAGCGCATAGGTCGGCGGGTCGCGCCGCTTGAGCGCGGTCGCCCAGCTGAACACGGCATAGGCGCCGATCCCCACCGCGATCCATTGCGCGGGCGGCTCGCCCAGATGGACGAGCAGCGCGACCAGCCCGGCGACCAGCGCGAGCACGGCAAGGTTGCGCGCCAGCGCGGCGGTCCCCAGCCGCGCCGCCCCGATCAGCGTGAAGGGCGGGATGATCGTCAGCAGCTCCTGGAAAAAGGCGCGGAACGGGGCGGGGTGGGGCGGGGTCGCCATGCCTTCGGAAAGCCCGCGCGGCGGCTCGCGCAGGGTCACGATCCACGCGGCCACCAGCAGCCCCGGCACGCCGACCGCGAGGAACGCCGCCTGCCAGCCGACCAGCCCCAGCGGTCCACCGCCCGGATAGGCCTGGTTCCAGCGCTGGACGATCAGCGCGCCGAGGAACAGCGACAGGCCGCCGCCGAGATAGACGCCCGAGGAATAGAGCGCGAGCGCGGTGGCACGCAGGCGCTTGGGGAACCAGTCGGAGATCAACGAATAGGCCGCAGGCCCGGCGGTCGCCTCGCCGATGCCCACGCCCATCCGCGCCAGCCCCAGCACCAGCCCGGTGCGGGCGAACCCGGAAAGCGCGGTCATGCTCGACCATAGCGCGAGGCCAAGGGTCATCAGCCGCACCCGGTGCCAGTTGTCGGCCAGCCGGCCCAGCGGGATGCCGAACAGCGCATAGAACACGCCGAAGGCCGTGCCGTAGAGGAAGCCGATATCCTGGTCGCGCAGGCCCAGGTCGCGCTTGATGTCGTCGGCGAGGATCGCGACGATCTGGCGATCGACGAAGTTGAGGATATAGACGAGCAGCAGCAGCGAGAGCACGTACCACGCATAGGGGGTCGCCTTGGCCCCATCGGGCGTTGGGGGCATGCTGGCCATATCCTCTCCTTCGGCGTTGTGCGTGCCGTTGCCAGCCAGGCTAGCAGAGCGTACCCGTTTTACGAAAGGATGATTTCGACGATGGCCGAACCGGCATTCCTGTTCGTCTGCTTGGGCAATATCTGCCGCTCGCCGCTGGCCGAGGCGGCATTCCGCGCGGCGGCGGCGGATGCCGGCGTGGCGGTGGTCGCCGATTCGGCGGGGACCGGTGGCTGGCATGCCGGCGAGCAGCCCGATCGCCGCTCGATCGCGGTCGCGGCGAAGCATGGCATCGACATCACCGGCCAGCGCGCCCGCCAGGTGACGCGCGAGGATTTCGAGCGGTTCGACCACATCCTCGCGCTCGACCCCCAGAACCTTGCCGACCTCCGCCGGATCGCGCCGAAGGGTGCGCGCGCCCGGCTGCGGCTGCTGCTCGACGCGGTACCCGGCTGGGAAGGCCGCGCGGTCGACGATCCCTATTATGGCGGGCCGGAAGGCTTCGACCGCACCTGGGACGAGGTGCGCGCGGCGGCCGACCGGCTGGTGGAAGAACTCGTACAAACGCGTTGAACAAACCGAAGGAGAGGGACCCATGGCATTCACCGGACGCGAACTGCGCTCGACGCTGAGCGAGGACGGCACGCTGCGCCTGTCGCTGGAGCAGGCGACCTATGGCGAACCCGCCGCGGACGAGGTGATCGTCCGCATCGAGGCGGCGCCGATCAACCCCAGCGATCTCGGGCTGCTGCTCGGCCCGGCACAGGTCGATACGCTGCGCCAGGAGGGCGATGCGCTGCTGTTCGAGGTGCAGAAGGGGCGGCTGGGCAGCATGAAGGCGCGGCTCGGCCAGTCGATGCCGGTGGGCAATGAGGGCGCCGGCACGGTCGTGGCCGCCGGGGCCGAAGCCGCGGCGCTGATGGGCAAGCGGGTCGCTGCCGTGGGCGGCGCGATGTTCGCCGATTACCGGGTGCTCAAGGCGCGCGACGTCGTCGAACTGCCCGAGGGTACCGCGGCGGCGGACGGTGCGGCGATCTTCGTCAATCCGCTGACCGCGCTCGGCTTCGTCGAGACGATGCGGCGCGACGGGCACAGCGGAATCGTCCACACCGCCGCTGCCTCGAACCTGGGGCAGATGCTCCAGAAGATCTGCCTCGCCGACGGGGTGCCGCTGGTCAACATCGTCCGCTCCGAGGAACAGGCGGCGATCCTGCGCGACATCGGCGCCACCCATGTGGTGAACAGCCGCGACGAGGATTTCCGCGGGCGGCTTACCGATGCGGTGGCCGAGACTGGCGCCACCGTGGCCTTCGACGCGATCGGCGGCGGTACGCTGGGCAGCGACATCCTCCAGGCGATGGAGGCGGCGGCGGTGCGCAAGATGACCGAATATAGCCGCTATGGATCCGAACAGTTCAAGCAGCTCTATATCTACGGCGCGCTCGACATGGCGCCGACCACGCTCAACCGGCTGGCGTTCGGCTTCCAGTGGAGCGTCTCGGGCTGGCTGCTGACGCCGTTCCTGCGCCGCGCGGGCATGGCGACGCTGGGGGCGATGCGCCAGCGCATCCTCGCCGAGCTCACCACCACCTTCGCCAGCCGCTACACCCGCACCATCGGGCTGGCCGAAACGCTGCAGCCGGACGTGCTGCGCGCCTATGAGCGCAAGGCGACCGGAGAGAAGTTCCTGATCGATCCCGGGCGGGGGTGACCCGGGCGACTCTCTCATTTCGGGTTGAGGGTTTCAGACAAATTGTTTCCGACGCATGTCAGAATGAACTTTTTCAACCTCTTGCCCTCTACAATGCAGCTGGGTGGGCTCAACGCGGGACTGGCGGAGGAAGGCCGGCATCCGACGGGTTAGGGACGAACATGCTGCACTGGTTGGAAGTAAAGGCTCCCATTCGGGAGAAACTGAAGGTCACCTTCGGCGCGATGGTCGGGATCATGGTGGTCCTGGCGGTGCTCAATCTGGTGCTGCCGCATTGGGTGATGCTGGGGCTCAACGTGGTGGTGATCGCCACCGCCTTCGTGCTGACCCGCATGTTCGCGCGCGTGATCGCCGATCCCTATGTCGCGACGGTCGTGCGGATGGAGGGACTCGCCGCCGGCGACCTCGCCGCGCCGATCGCGCATACAGACTATGAGGATTGCGTCGGCCGCATCTCGCGCGGGATGCTCATCTTCCGCGACGCCGCCGTCGCGCAGCGCGAGGCTGCCGCGCAGCAGGCCGAAGTGGTGCGGGTGCTGGGCCAGTCGCTCGAGCGGCTCGCCAAGGGCGACCTGACCGCGGACGTGACCGCCGATTTCCCCGGCGCCAATGCGGTGCTCAAGACCAATTTCAACGAAGCGCTGGCCTCGCTGCGCGAACTGGTACGCTCGGTCGCGACCTCGGCGGAGACGATCAGCACCGGCTCTGCCGAAATCGCGGTTGCCTCCGAGGACTTGTCGCGTCGTACCGAAAGCGCGGCGTCGAGCCTGCAGGAGACGGTCCAGTCGATCAGCGAGATGGACAAGCGCCTGCGCAGCACGGCTGGCAGCGCCAGCCAGACCGTGGCGCGCGCGGACGGGGCGATCGCCTCGGTCCAGGCCGGCCGCGACGTCGCCGACGAGGCGGTGTCGGCGATGAGCCGCGTGTCGGAAAGCGCCAAGGGCATCGACGACGTGATCGAGGGCCTCGACAAGATCGCCTTCCAGACGCGGGTTCTGGCGATGAACGCCGCCGTGGAAGCGGGCCGTGCCGGTGAGGCGGGGCGTGGCTTCGCGGTGGTCGCGGATCTCGTCTCCGCCCTCGCCATGCGCGCCGAAGAGGAAGCCGGGCGCGCGCGCGACCAGTTGACCACCACCCAGGCCGATGTCACCGCCGCGGTGGGCATGGTCCAGCGCGTCGACGGCGCCTTTGCCGCGATCGCCACGGATGTCCGCGAAGTGCACGACCTGCTCGGCAGCATGGCGACCGCGAACCAGGCCCAGGCCTCGTCGATCGGCGAGATCAGCACCGCGGTCACGGTGATGGATCAGGCGACCCAGCAGAATGCCGCGATGGTCGAGGAGACCTCCGCCGCCGCGCGCAGCCTGAGCCGCGAAGTCGAGGCGCTGAAGCGTTCGGCCCATGCCTTCAACGTCGGCGAAACGCACAATCCGCGGATGAGCCTGCCGCTGCAGCGCCCGAACCTCTCGAAGCGCAGCGGCACTGGCGGCCGCGCCGCACCGGCGCCCGCTCCCGCCATGGCGGACGGCGACTGGGCGTCGTTCTGACGACGCCCGCCCGGCTCAGCCCTCCATGCCCGCATGGGCGTGGAGGCGCTGCCGGGCTGACATGAGCGTGCCCACCGGCTTGGCGACCGGCGCGAACATGCCGAGCCCGAGCCGCTGGCCGGGCAGGTTGACATACACCGCCTCGATGCCGCGGGCGCTATAGGCCTCGTGCCAGAAGCCCGCCCCCTGCGGGTCCTTGAGGAAATCGCGCCACCACACGCTGTGCGGCGCGCTGCGGGTGAAGGCCTCCAGGCTCGGCAGGTCGCGCCAATATTGGCGAAAGCCGACATGGTTCCAGCCGAACAGCATCCCGTCCTCGGCAAGCAGCCCGTCGGGCGGGTTCTTCTTGATCTCGGCGAGCCCGCGGCCGATCCGCATCATCGCGGGGAGCGCGCGCCAGCGGCGCAGCTTGAACCCCAGGATCACCACGATCAGTTCGGGATAGGCAGCGAGATCGACCGTCTCGCGGAGCGTGTTGGCTTGCATGGCGAGTCTCCTTGTTTACACTGTACACGATACGGGTAGTTTACGGTGTAAACAAGATGGAAACTGCAGACGGGCTGCGCGCGCGGCTGATCGGTGCCGCGACGGCGCTGCTGGATGAACAGGGCGAGGCGGGCGTGACGCTACGCGCGCTGGCCAAGGCGACCGGCGTGTCGGCGATGGCGCCCTATCGGCACTTCGCCGACAAGGCGGCGCTGCTCGGCGCCGTGGCGGAGGCGGGGTTCGCCGACCTCGCGCGCGTGCTGGCGGACGCCGATCGGGCAGAGCCGGCCAAGGCGGCATTGGTCGCGCAGGGGATTGCCTATTTCCGGTTCGCGCAAGCCCATCCGGCGATGTTCCGGCTGATGTTCGGCGGCAATCCGGGCTGCGCCGTTGCGCCGAAGGAATATGGCGAGGCCTTCGCGATCCTGTCGCGGCGCGTCGCGAGCCTGGCGGGCGGCGATTCGGGGCCGGCGACGCTCGCCGCCTGGGGCGTGGTGCATGGCCTGTCGACGCTCGCGCTCGACGGCAAGGTGCCGGCCGAGGACGGCGTCGTCCGCGCCGCAATGGCGCTGGTGGCGGACGGCGTCACGGGGACTCAGCCCCGCAGCTTGTAGCGCTCGATCGCTTCGTAACTGGCGCCCTCGCGGCCAAGATGGCTTTCGTAGAGCAGGAAGCTGTCGACGGTGAACGGCGAACTGGCGAGACCGGCATGTGCCTCGAGGAAGCGTTCGTTGGCGCCTGCCTGCACGTTCATCCGGGCCAGCGTGATGTGCGGCAGATAGGCCCGGCGCTCGGGGACGAGGCCGGCTCGCACCAGCGCCTGGTCTATCTTGTGATGGAGCAGGGTCACCGTCTCATGGGGCCGCAGTCCTGCCCAGAGCGCATTGGGCCGCCCGCGCGAGTCGAACTCGCCGACGCCGACGACCGCCAGCTCGAAAGGGGCGAAGCGGACGCTGCCGAGCGCGAGCGCGACGTCCTCCGCCACCGGCCGCTCGACCTCGCCGATATAGCGCAGCGTGCAGTGCAGCTGTTCGTCGCTCTGCCAGCGCGCGCCGGGCACGCCGCCGGCAAGGCCGAGCAACTGCGCGCGAATCGCGGACGGGGGGCGGAAGCCGACGAACAGACGATGCATGCCGGGGATTCTAGGCGCGCGAGCGGCCAGGTCCACCCCGGGCGCCGGGGCCGCGTCCGCAGCGATCTGCAGCAGACGCAGCGCCAGCCGGGACGTCAGCGGATGCCGCCGCTCGCGGTGATGATCTCGCCGGTCAGCCAGCGTGCATCGTCCGACGCGAGAAAGGTGACCACGTCGGCGATGTCGTCCGGGGTGCCCGCCCGGCCCAGCGGCGTCTGCGCGACCAGTCCGGCTTCCATGTCGGAGCCGACGATGCCTGCGGTGTGCGTGCCTTCGGTGACGACATAGCCGGGGCTGACCGCATTGACGCGAATCTTCCGCGGGGCGAGTTCGTTGGCGAGCACGCCCGAAATGGCGTTCACCGCGCCCTTGGTGCCCGCATAGGCGGCGGCGCCCGGCGTGTTCACATGGGTAATCGCCGACGAGATGTTGATGATGCTGGCGCCTTCGCCGAGGTGCGGCGACGCGGCCTGGGTGGCCAGGAGCACACCGAGCACATTGACGTCGAACTGGTGCCGATAATGGTCCTCGGTCAGCGCCTCGATCGGGGCGAATTCATAGACGCCCGAGTTGTTGACCAGCACGTCCAGCCGCCCGAATTCGCGAAGGGCGGTATCAACCAGCGCCTGCGCCTCTGCCGCCTTCGACACGTCGCCCTGCGCCGCAACGGCCCGACCGCCTGCGGCGGTGATGCCCTCCACTACGGTTTCGGCACCCGCCCTGCTCGACGCGAAATTCACGACCACCGAAGCGCCTTGCTTTGCCAGCGCCTTGGCGATGGCCGCGCCGATACCCTTGGATGCACCGGTGACGATGGCCACCTTCCCGTTCAACTTCGTCATTTGAACCAACCTCCGACGCGGGAAGGCGGGAAACCCCCGCCTTTATCCCATAGTTCGGAATATCGGAACTAATGCGGTTGGCGTCAACCGCCCCTATATGGAATTCGCATGAGGCCGCTGATTCACCCTGCCATCGACGAGATTCGTCCCGAGGCCATCCTGCATGCGCTGTCGGATCCGAACCGCGCCGCGATCTTCGCCAATATCATGCGGGCAGGGTGCGTGGAGGCGTGCTCCGCCGTCGCCGCGGTGGGGGACCGAGTCATCCCCAAGTCTTCCCTGTCCAACCATTTCAAGGTGTTGCGGGAGGCCGGCCTGATCCGGAGCGAGCGCCACGGGGTTGAGGTGCGCAATCATTCCCGATGGGCGGAGGTCGAAGCGCGCTTCCCGGGTCTGCTGGCCGGAATCATCAATGCCTATGCGACCAGCGTCGGCGAGGATCCGCCCCTCGTTCAGGATAGAGCGATCCCGAAGAGCAGTTGAGCGGGGTATCGGCGGTGCTATCGCCTTCAAAGGCCCGGCAAAGTCGTTCGAACCGATGTATCGAAACGTTGCTGGGCCCGGTTTTGCTTGAAAACCCCTGTGGCGAGGCCGATATTCCATGCATCCGGCATCGCGCCGGTCAAAGGAGTTTTTCGAATGGCTAACTGGTCCGATCCCCGCACGAGCGAGTCGCCCTTCGCGACCGCGAGTGCACGCGCCGCGGCGCATGACGCGGGGCTCCGGTCGTACATGCTGTCGGTCTACAACTACATGCTGTCCGGCGTGCTGCTGACCGGCATCGTCGCGCTGGCGTTCGGCAAGGTCGACGCGCTGCAGCGCGTGCTGTTCCAGGTGGTGGAAACCGCCCGCGGGCCGTCGCTGCAGCCGACTTTGCTCGGCTGGGTGGCGATGATCTCGCCGCTGGCGATCGTGTTCGCGATGAGCTTCGGCCAGAACCGCATGTCCGAAGGCACGCTCAAGGCGCTGTTCTTCGCCTATGCCGGCCTGCTGGGCGCGTCGCTCTCGACGATCTTCGTCACCTATACCGACATGTCGATCGCCCAGGTGTTCTTCGGCACCGCCGCCGGCTTCGGTGCGCTGAGCCTGTATGGCTACACCACCAAGAAGGATCTGTCGGGCTTCGGCACCTTCCTGCTGATCGGCCTGGTGGGTATTCTGGTGGCGTCGATCGTCAACATCTTCCTGCAGTCGGGCACGATGAGCCTGGTGATCAGCGCCGTCGGCGTGCTGATCTTCGCCGGCCTCACCGCCTATGACACGCAGAAGATCAAGAGCATCTACGCCTATGTCGCCGGCACGCCGGAGCAGGGCAAGGTCGCGATCATGGGGGCGCTGAACCTCTATCTCGACTTCATCAACATGTTCCTGTTCCTGCTGCGCCTGTTCGGCAGCTCGCGCGACTGATCTTCGCGCGGAACGGAAGACACATGGGCCCGGCGGAGCGATCCGCCGGGCCTTTTGTTTTGCACGGGTGCCGGCCGACGGAACGTGAGTCCCGACATGTCCGTTTAATCGGGGTAACGCTCAGGAGAGTGCAGCATGACCAACAATCCCCTCGACCCCGCGATGGACCGGATGTCGGTCGCTCCCGACCCCCGCGCCGATGACGACGCCAAGGGCGCGGTCCATTCCGCCGATGCCGGTACCGATTCCTCGATCGAGGAGCGGCTCGCCCGCGATCCGGCGAGCAAGGACGCCCGCCTCGACCGCGCGCTCGACGAGTCGATGGACGCCTCGGACCCGCCCGCCTCGACCCAGCCGGTGCACAACAACGAGATCCCGGAAAGCTCCGGCTATGACGCGAAGGCGGAAGCCGCGCGCACCGAGGGCAAGGACGGCGCCCCCAAGGAAGATCGCAGCGTAATCGACAAGGCGCTGCACAAGCTCGGCCTCGACTGAGGCACTCCCGGATGGCCGCGTCTCCCGCGTCGGGCTGGCGCGCCAATCTGGTTCTCTACGCGGCGCTCGGCGCCAATATCGGGATCGCCGTCGCGAAGTTCGTCGCGGCGGCGATCACCGCCTCGTCCTCGATGCTCACCGAGGGCGTCCACAGCCTGGTCGACAGCCTCAACCAGATCCTGCTGCTCTACGGCCAGCGCCGTGCCAAGCGGCCCCCCGATGCCGAACATCCCTTCGGCTATGGCCGCGAGCTCTATTTCTGGGCCTTCGTCGTCGCGATCCTGATCTTCGGGCTCGGCGCCGGTGTGTCTGTCTATGAAGGCTATCTCCACATCCTCGATCCGGAGCCGCTGCGCGATCCGCTGGTCAACTATATCGTGCTCGGCATCGCCACCGCGATGGAGGGCACCAGCTGGGTGATCGCGATCCGCGAGTTCCGCGCAAGCAAGGGCGATTGCGGCTGGTGGAAGGCGATCCGGGAATCGAAGGATCCCGCCGGCTTCATCGTGCTGTTCGAGGATTCGGCAGCGCTCGCCGGCCTGATCGTCGCCGCGATCGGGGTGTGGGCGAGCCATGCCTGGGGCGACCCGCGGATCGACGGGGCCGCATCGATCGCGATCGGCCTGATCCTCGCGGCGGTCGCGACGCTGCTGGCGCGCGAGGCCAAGGGGCTACTGATCGGCGAGCGCGCCAACCCGGACCTCATTGCCCAGGTCCGCGCGATGCTTGAGGCCGAGCCGCGCATCACCGCAGTCAACCATGTCCGCACCATCCACACCGCGCCCGACCGGGTGTTCGTGGCGATCAGCGCCGACTTCGACGACAGTCTGGCGATGGGCGAGGCCGAGACGCTGATCGAGCGGATCGAGGCCAAGCTCAAGGCCGCGCTGCCCCAGCTCAGCTCGATCTATATCCGGCCCGAAAAGCGCGAGGATGCCGAGGTGGTGGCCTAGCGCTTCCTTCGCCGCGTCGCGCGCTTGTGGCGATGGCGGAAAGCAGACATGCTCGGCATCTTCTTGGATTGGGGGATGCGCGCATGCGAACGATGCTGGGTGCTCTTGCGGCGCTGACCGCTGCCGCATGGCCCGTCACGGCTTCCGCCCAGGCGACGGCGCGGCCCTGCGAGGCGACCGAGCGAGTCGGGCCGGCGTGCCTTCTCGCGCGGAAGCAACTCCCGACATTGCCGGCGGGGAAGGTCTATTGGCACCTCGATCGCTTCGCCTCGAAGGATGCCGCGGAAAAGGCTGCCGCCGCGACCAGCGTGGTCTCGGAAGCCTTCGGATCGGTGTGGCTCTTCACGATCGCCGATGCCGGGTGGCGCCCGCGCGGCGGCAAGCATGTGTCGACCGTGGGGCCCCTACCGATCGCACCTGCCGCGAGCTACGCGGCGGAGTATATTCGGTCCGTCTTCGATCCCGGGACGACGGCCCCCCTGCATGTGCATTCGGGGCCCGAGGCATTCTTCGCGGTGGAGGGCGATACCTGCCTCGAAACGCCCGACGGCGTACGGATCGGTCGGGGTGCGGGCAACCAGCTGATGATCGAGGCGGGGCCGCCGATGCTGCTGATGGCGATCGGGAAGGTGCCGCGCAAAGGGTTCGCGCTGATCCTGCATGACGCCGAACAACCGCCGACGACCCTGACGCATGCGTGGCACCCCGAGGGGCTTTGCGCACGGCAGCTTTCGCTCGATCGCACGCGGTAGGCGGTCGTCCGCTTCAGTCGCCCAGCGCGCCGAGCAGCTCGTGCGTTCGCAGCGGCTTTTCGAGCAGCGCCGCATAGCCGGTAGCCTCGGCCTCCGCGGTGAGGGCCGGGCTGGGATAGCCGGTCATCAGCACCGCGCGGCCGGTCCAGCCCCGCGCCTTCAGCGCGCGGAGCAGGGCGATGCCGTCGCCATCGGGCAGGCAATAATCGGCCACCAAATAGTCGGCGGTGAGCGCCGCGGGGTCGGCGAGCGAGGCGGTCGCCACGCTGTGCGCCCGCACGCGATAGCCCTGGCCGTGCAGCAGCAACTGGGTCGAGCGACGCACGCCGTCATCGTCTTCGACGAGCAATACGCTGGGGCGTTCGGCGGGGGAGGGGGTGGTCATTGCGCGAGCCTGATCGCCTCGCCTGCCACGGCGCGGATGCGGGGTCTCTACGCAAATATCCTAGGCGGCGGCCGGTCCGATGCAGCGCTCCGCTGGCCCAAGGGGTGGTTGCGGGGCGCCCTGCGATACGGCACCTTCGCCAACGATGTTCTTCGACGAGAATCGCGTCTGGCCCCGGCCGGAACCGCAGCGGCCCGTGCCCCTGCCGCCGGGTCGGCGCGAGCGATTCCTGACGCGGATGTTCCTCGTCTATGCGCTGATCCTGCTGCTGCTGCCGGTCAGCGCGAGCGGGATCGCCGACCTGATCCGCTACCTGCTCGCGTTGCTCTGAGCGCTCAGCCCAGCTCGTCGTCCTTGTACTTGATCTGCAGGAAGTTGCCGCGGGTCGCCAGCGCGTCGAGATCGCCCTGCGCCAGCTGCGCAGTCATCTCGGCGATCTCCTCGTCGATCACCTGCAGACCCTGGGCGAGCTGCTGGTCCGGCGTCATGCCGTTGCGGGGCACGGTGCGGAGCGGCTCGGGCACGAGGCCATAGCCCTTGACCAGCTCGGGCAGTTGCTCGCCGATCAGCTTGCGGACTTCGTTGGCGGCGGGCGAGGACTCGTCCAGCCGGGCGAGCTGCGGCGCCAGCGTTTCCAGCTTCACCCCGATCGAATCGACCAGCGTGCGGGCAGGCGCGGGCAGCGCCAGCCGCTGCGTCTCCAGCCAGCGCTCGGTGGTGGACGGCAACGCCTTGAGCGGCACCTGCACCAGCTGCTCGACGCGCGGCGCGCTGGTGACGGGCATCGAGGCGAAGACGAGAGTCGCCAGGATCAGCAGCATCATCACCGCCAGCGCCCCGAACATGCCGAGCGGCACGAACATGCCGATCGTGATCGCGGCGATGATGATGACGGCATCCGCCGCCGCGACCCGCGCGAGCCGCGCGAGGATCTCCGCCTCGCGCCGCTTGCGGGTGCGGGTGGCGAGCGCGCCTTCGGTGCGGGCGCGGGAGCGTTCGATCAGTTCCTCGCCACGGGCGAGCAGGCGGTCCACGTCACTCGGCATCGCGGCTTACATCGCCTCCAGCTTGAAGCCGTCCGTGGGGCCGCCAAGCCGGTTCTGCTCGGCACCCTCGGCGCGGGCGATATAGCCCTTTGACTTCTCGACCTCGTTCGACAACGTGTTGACCGTTACCTTCATGCTGTCGAGCGCCTTCAGCTTGAACGTGTCGATCGCATCCATCGTGTCGTAGATGTTCTGGAAAGCGCGCTGCAGCGTCTCCACCGGGATGGTCGCGCTCGCCGCCTGTTCGTGGATGGCCGCCGTCTGGCTCTTGAGCAGCTGGCCGGTCGATTCGATCAGGTTGGCGGTGGTGGTGTTGAGCGCGGTGATCTGGTCGAGCACCAGCTTCTGGTTGTTGAGCGCCTGGGCGACGGTCACCGCCGTGCGCAGCGCCGATACGGTGGTGGTCGAGGCGCGGTCGACGCCCTTGATCAGCTCGACATTGTTCTTCTTGACCAGATCGAGCGCCAGATAACCCTGCACCGTCACCGCCATCTGGGTGAGCAGGTCCTGGGTGCGCTGGCGGACGTAGAAGAGCGCGGTCTCGCGGATCGCCTTGGCCTTGGCGGGATCGGTGTGATCGAGCTCGTTGGCCTTGTCCTCGAGCTTCTCGTCCATCGCCTTGGACAGGTAGATCATCTGTTCGAGGCGACCCATCGCGTTCCACAGGTTCGCGCGCTCGGTGGCGATCGCGGCATTGTCCTGCAGTAGCTCGTCCTTGCCGTTGGCCAGGCTCTTGAGCACCGCGTTGATATGGCTCTGCGACGACTGGTACTTGCGGAAATAGTTGGTCAGTCCGCCGCCGCCGCCGAAGATCTTCGACAGGAAGCCGTCCTTGCCGCCGATCAGCTTGCCGTTGCGCGAGGGGTCGAGCTCCTCGACCGTCTTGCGCAGTGCCAGCAGATCGGCGCCGACGCCGCCGTCGCTGCCCATCGCGCGGACCGGGCGATCGAGAAAGCGGTTGGACTGGCCCGCCGCATCGCGGATTTCCTTCTGGCCCATCGCCGCGATCGCATCGACGCGCTTGCCGAATTCGGGCGAGTTGACGTCCTGCGCGATCAGATCGTCGATGAAGCCGGTGACGCGCTTGTCGAGTTCGGACTTCTTGGTATCTTCGACCGGCACCAGTCCGGCGGCCTTTTCGGGCGCCACGGCGGGCACGGGATCCGGGGGCGTGAGCACCAGACCCTGTTCTGCGGTATCCGTCACAGTCGCCATCGTCGCTCTCTCCAACTCCGTAGGGATAACCATGCAGGCGAAGCACGTATCCCGCAAGTGTGGTATATGGCTATGGCACTATGTGTTTCAACGGGAATGCCGTTTGCAGCAGGGGCCTTCCCGCGACGCACCATTTCGGCTATGGGCCCGCCCGTACGCGCGCTTCCGCGCCAATCAGGAAATCGCATGAACCTCCGTAACGTGGCGATTATCGCACACGTCGACCATGGCAAGACCACCCTCGTCGACCAGCTCTTCCGCCAGTCCGGCACCTTCCGCGACAACCAGCGCGTCGAAGAGCGTGCGATGGACTCGAACGATCTCGAAAAGGAGCGCGGGATCACGATTCTCGCCAAGCCGACCTCGGTCGACTGGTCGCCGGACGGCACGGAAGAGAACAGCATCCGCATCAACATCGTCGATACGCCCGGCCACGCCGACTTCGGCGGCGAGGTGGAGCGCATCCTGAGCATGGTCGACGGCGTGATCCTGCTGGTCGACTCGTCGGAAGGCGCGATGCCGCAGACCAAGTTCGTGACCGGCAAGGCACTGAAGCTGGGCCTGCGTCCGATCGTGGTCGTCAACAAGATCGACCGTGCCGATTCGCGCGTCCAGGAAGTGCTCGACGAAGTGTTCGACCTGTTCGTGACGCTGGAAGCGACCGACGAGCAGCTCGACTTCCCGGTGCTCTACGCCTCGGGCCGCAACGGCTATGCCTCGACCGACCAGGACGCGCGCGAAGGCACGCTGACCCCGCTGTTCGAGAAGATCGTCGAGCATGTCCCGCCGCCGCAGGTGGACGAAGAGGCCGAGTTCAAGTTCCTCGTGACGCTGCTCGACCGCGACAACTTCCTCGGCCGTATCCTCACCGGCCGCGTCGAGAGCGGCACGGTGCGCCTCAACCAGCCGATCCACGCGCTGGATAACGACGGCAACATCGTCGAGACCGGTCGCGCCTCCAAGATCATGTCGTTCCGCGGCCTCGACCGTGTGCCGGTGGAGGAAGCACGCGCAGGCGACATCATCAGCCTCGCCGGCCTCGCCGTCGCCACCGTGTCGAACACCATCGCCGACACCTCGGTGAGCGAGCCGCTGCACGCGCAGCCGATCGATCCGCCGACGCTGTCGATGCGCTTCGCCGTCAACGACTCGCCGATGGCGGGCCGCGAGGGCAGCAAGGTGACCAGCCGCATGATCCGCGACCGCCTGTTCCGCGAGGCGGAATCGAACGTCGCGATCAAGATCACCGAGAGCGACGAGAAGGACAGCTTCGAAGTCGCCGGCCGCGGCGAACTCCAGCTCGGCGTGCTGATCGAGACGATGCGCCGCGAGGGCTTCGAGCTCGGCATCAGCCGTCCGCGCGTGCTGTTCCGCGACGGCGAGAACGGCCGCGAAGAGCCGTACGAGACCGTCGTGATCGACGTGGACGAGGAATTCTCGGGCACGGTCGTCGACAAGATGAACCAGCGCAAGGCCGAGATGACCGACATGCGTCCGAGCGGTGGCGGCAAGACCCGCATCACCTTCTCGGCACCGTCGCGCGGCCTGATCGGCTATCACGGCGAGTTCCTCTCGGACACCCGCGGCACCGGCATCATGAACCGCCTGTTCGAGAAGTACGGGCCGTACAAGGGCAAGATCGAAGGCCGCAAGAACGGCGTGCTGATCTCCAATGGCGCCGGCGAAGCGCAGGGCTATGCGCTGGGTCCGCTCGAAGAGCGAGGCATCCTGTTCGTCGGCCACGGCGAAGCGCTGTATGAAGGCATGATCATCGGCGAGAACGCCAAGACGGAAGACCTCGAGGTCAACCCGATGAAGGCGAAGCAGCTGACCAACTTCCGCGCTTCGGGCGGCAAGGACGATGCGATCCGCCTGACCCCGCCGAAGAAGATGACGCTGGAACAGGCCATCGCGTACATCGACGACGACGAGATGGTGGAAGTGACGCCGAAGAACATCCGCCTGCGCAAGCGCTTCCTCGACCCGAACGAGCGCAAGCGCCAGAGCCGGTCGAAGTCGGCCGCGTAAGCGACGGCTTCCGGAAGAAAGGGCCCCTGCCGGCAACGGCGGGGGCTTTTTCATTGGGGCGGAGCCGCTCCAACACAAGCATCGCCTCCACCGCGAAGCGGGGGAGGGGGACCGCGGCGCGCAAGCGGCGTGGTGGAGGGGGCATGCCCGGCAGCTCCCCCTCCACCACCGCCTTCGGCGGCGGTCCCCCTCCCCCGGAGCCTTGCTCCGGGGGAGGAAACGCGTGGTGGTTAGGCGCTGCCGTTCGCCTGTGCCTCGAACACGGCGCGCTGCGCCGCGAAGGCGCGCTGGAATGCCGGCCGGGCCTCCCCTCGGGCGATGTACGCCAGCAGCCGCGGCTGTTCGGTCAGCATCGTCGATCGCCCCAGCCGCCGCAGCACGCCCACCATCAGCAGATCCGCAGCCGTGAAACCGACTTCCAGCCAGTCGGCCTCGCCCAGCCGGTCGGCGAGGTGCGCCAGCCGCGTGCGGACGCGGTCCTCCAGCATCGGCTGACGCGCCGCGAACCAGGGCGCTTCGCGCTCGAGCATCCGCGCCATCGCCCATTCGACGATCGGCGGCTCGACCGTGCTCACCGCCGCGAACATCCAGGCGATCGCGCGGGCGCGGGCGGCCGGATCCTCGGGCAGGAGCCCGGCATGGCGTTCGGCAAGGTGGTGGACGATCGCGCCCGACTCGAACAACGTCAGCCCGTCCTCCTCATAGGTCGGGATCTGGCCGAAGGGCTGGCGGGCGAGATGCTCGGCCTGCTTCATCGCGGCGAAGGAGACGAGGCGGACGTCATAGGCCAGCCCCAGTTCCTCGAGCGCCCAGCGCACCTGCATGTCGCGCGCGAGGCCGCGGCCTCGATCGGGTGCGGCTTCGAAGGCGGTAAGGATGATCGGCATGCTGCGCTCCCCGGTAGCGGTTGCCATGCTAGCGCGGGCCGGGAGCGTGCGGAATGCGCTTTCGCTGGCCGCTGCGGCATGGTCTAAGGGCGGCCCGCCGGGAGAGTATCGGATGTTGCTGGCCGCGTTGTTGATGAGCCTCTCGCCCCAAACCCAGGCGGCCGCGCCCGCCACCACCGCCGCGGTGAACACCCCGCAGCAGGCGGCGGACGGCTCGCAGCGCTGGTCGGTGCTCGCGGAGCCCTGCGCCTCCGCCCAGACGGGCGGCGATCAGATCGTCGCGTGCGGCAAGGGCGTCGATGCGCCGCGGCTGCCGCTGCCGGGCGAGCGCGGACCGCCAGATCGGCCCATGCCCAGCAATCCCGATCGCACGGGCATCGGCGCGCTCAACGTTGTCGAGACGCCCTGCGCCGCGCGGGTCGGCGGGTGCCAGGTTGGCGTCGACATCTTCGGCGCGGCGACCACGCTGGTCCGCGGCGTCGGCAAGGTGATCAGCCCGGACAGCTGCTGCGAGGAACCGGGCGAATCGACCAATTTCTTCAAGCTGGTCGGCGATGCCGGCAAGGGCGTCGGCCGGGCGTTCAAGAAGAAGCCCGACAAGTCCAACCGCGTGCCGATCGACCTCAGCGATCCGGTGCCGTTCCGCTCATCTCCAGCAGCACCGCCCACTCCTCCGGCCGCACCGGCGTCACCGACAGGCGCGACTGGCGCACCATCTCGAGGTCCTTGAGCCGGGGCTCGGCCTTGATCTCGGGCAGCGGGACGGGCTTGGCGAGCGGGCGCAGCGCCTTCACTTCCACGCTCGCCCATTTGCCGTCGTCGCCGTCGGGCTGCCAGGAGCGGGTGATCTCCATGATGCCGACCGCGGCCTTCTGGATATTGGAATGGTAGAAGATCGCCTGGTCGCCGGGGACCATGTCCTTCAGGAAATTGCGCGCGGTATAGTTGCGCACGCCGTTCCATTCGGTGGTGCCGTCGCGCACCAGGTCATCCCAGCCATAGACATCGGGTTCGGAGCGAAGGATCCAGTAGGCCATGCCGCCCGTTACCCAGCTAAACCGCGGCTGAACAGCCAGTTCCGTACCGATTAAGCCGCGATTGCGTATCGGAAGGCCATCGGCGCTCAGCGACTCGCAGGCGCCCCGAGGTGAGGAGCAAACAGCATGAACAACCTGGCGAAGAAGCTGGTGCTGGGCATCGCGACGGGCGCGAGCCTGCTGGCGGCGGCAGCGCCCGCGCAGGCGCAGGACTGGCGCTATCGTCGGCATTACTACCATGATCGCGGCGGCGACGTGGCCGGTGCGGCGCTGGTGGCGGGCATTGCGGGCCTGGCGATCGGCGCGGCGATCTCGAACGACCGGCGCTATGATTACGACCGGCGCTTCTACCGCGAGCGCGGCTATTACCCGACCGACGGCTATTGGTACCGGGATAATTTTCCCCGCTATCGCTACTATGAATATTGCAACGTGCGGCGGGTATGGGATCCGTATCTCGGCCGCCCGGTGCTGGTGCGCTACTGCGACTGAGCGCGCAGGTGCGCGACCATCTCTAGAGATGGGTCGCGCGCCGCGCAGCGCGCGTTAGGGTGGGCGCATGGCAACCACCGAATCGCTCGACCCGGCCGATCCCTATGCGCGATCCGCCCAGACCTTCCCGGTCCTGACCGCGGAGATGATCGCGCGGGTCGCCGCCTTCGGCACTGAGGAGGCGGTGGAGGAAGGCGCGATGCTGTATCGCCGCGGCGATCACAGCGTGGATTTCTTCCTGTGCCTGTCGGGCGGTATCGCGATCGTCGATACGGACAGCGAGGGCCGGGACCATGTCTTCCACGTCCATGAGGCCGGCCAGTTCACCGGCGAGCTCGACCTGTTCAACGACCGCAAGATCCTGGTGAGCGCCCGCGCGCTGCCCGGCACGCGGGTGGTGCGCATCGAGCGCGCCGCCTTTCGCCGCATGATGGCGGCCGAGCCGGATATCGGCGAGATCGTGATGCGCGCCTTCATCCTGCGCCGCGTCGGGCTGCTCCGCCACAGCGATGCGGGCGTCGCGCTCGCAGGGCCGGGCCACGGCGCGGACATGGGGCGGATCGAGACCTTCCTCACCCGCAACGCGATGCCGCACCGGCGGATCGACACCGATACTGATCCCGATGCCGCGGGCTTCCTCGAATGCCTGGCGCTGACGCAAGCGGATCTGCCGGTGGTGGTGCTGGAAGGCCGCGTGCTGCGCAACCCGACCAACGCGGCGCTGGCCGATGCGCTGGGCCTCGCGACGTCGCTCGATCCGGAGCATGTGCACGACGTGGCGGTGGTCGGCGCGGGGCCTGCGGGGCTGGCAGCGGCGGTCTATGCCGCATCCGAGGGGCTCGACTCGATCGTGATCGAGGCGGTGGCGCCCGGCGGTCAGGCGGGGACCAGCTCCAAGATCGAGAACTATCTGGGCTTTCCCACCGGTATTTCCGGCCAGGCGCTGGCCGGCCGCGCGCAGGTGCAGGCGCAGAAGTTCGGCGCGCGGCTGCTCGTCTCGCGCTCGGTGGTGCGGATCGAGTGCGAGGAGCGGCCGCTGCGGCTCCACCTCGACGACGGCGCGACGCTGCAGGCGCGTGCGGTAGTGGTCGCCACGGGTGCGCGTTACCGCAAGCTCGACCTGCCGCGCTATGCCGAGCTGGAAGGCAACGGCATCTACTATGCCGCCACCGCGATGGAAGCCGGGCTGTGCGCGGGCTCCGAGGTGGTGGTGGTCGGCGGCGGCAATTCGGCGGGACAGGCGGCGGTGTTCCTCGCCCGCCATGCCGCGCATGTCCATGTGCTGGTGCGCGGTCCCGGGCTGGCCGCGACGATGTCGCGCTACCTGATCGACCGGATCGAGGCCTCGGACAGGATCACGCTCCACCCCTTCACCGAAGTCACCGCGCTGGAAGGCGAGCGTGCGCTGACCGGGCTCGACTGGACCGATCGCAAGACCGGGGCGGTCGAGCATCGCAAGGTCGGCGCGCTGTTCGTGATGATCGGCGCGGTGCCCAACACGACTTGGCTGGAGGGCTGTGTCGATCTCGACGCGCGCGGCTTCGTGCAGACCGGCAGCGGCGAGACCTTCTTCTGCTCGACCGCACCCGGCGTGTTCGCGGTGGGCGACGTGCGCGCCGGATCGGTGAAGCGCGTCGCCTCAGGCGTGGGCGAGGGATCGGTGGTGGTCTCGGCGATCCACCGCTATCTTGAACCCGCGGCCGAATGACGGCATGAGCCGCGCATGAGCGATACCCCTCCCGATCGTCTGTCGGTCAACCCGAGCAGCCCCTATTTCACCCGCGAACTGCTGGAGCGCGGCGTCGGCATCAAGTTCAAGGGCGTCGAGCGCCGCGATGTCGAGGAGTATTGCATCTCCGAAGGCTGGGTGCGCGTCGCGCTCGGCAAGAAGACCGATCGCAAGGGCAACCCGCTGACGATCAAGCTGGTCGGCCCGGTCGAGGCCTGGTTCCAGAGCGGCGGCGAGGCGGCCGCGGAAGAAGCAAAGAACGAGGACGGCGCCGAGGGCTGAGGCCCGACTGCGTTCCGCCTTGACGGGAAACTCTACATAGATAGCTTGCGAGGATGTCCCGCAACCGGCGTCCTTCCAGGCAGATGCTTTCCCTTCTCGACGCCCTGGCGGCGGCGCCGCAGCACTGGCGCCATGGCTATGAACTGATGAAGGAGACCGGGCTCAAGTCCGGAACCCTGTATCCGCTGCTGATGCGGATGACCGAGCAGGGCCTGGTCGAAGCCGAATGGCGGGAGCCCGCGCAACCGGGCCGGCCGGCGCGTCATGCGTACCGGCTGACGGCGGCGGGAATCGCCTTCGCCCGCGATGCTCAGGTCTCGCCGCAGAACGGGCAGACCCCCTTGGGGGTGGCGCTGGCATGAGGGCGGCGGCGGCCCGCGCGATGATGCGGCTCGCTGTCCATGTGCTGGGCGATGCGCGTCGGCCCTGGGCGCAGGCGATGCTCGCGGAGTTCGACATCGCCGCGACCGAGGGCCGGGGGCTGGGCTTCGCGGCGGGATGCCTGGGCGCGTCGTGCCGCCTGCTGCCCCTGCAGGCCGACGGCCGCCGCGGCGTTGCCACCCATCTCCTTGCGCTGGGCCTGATCCTGCCGATGGCTGCGTTGCTGCTCTGCCGTGCGGGCGATCTTTCGCTCGCGGCAATTCATGTCATGGTGGGGCCGGAAGCGGTTCCCAATCCCTATCTTCGCAGCGCGCAGCGTGCGGCGGTACCCGGGCTGCTGCTCCTCTGGCTGGTGCTGGGCGCGGCGCATCTGGGACTCGCCTGGGCGCTGGTAGAACGGAATACCCGGCGGATCGCGTTGCTGGGCGCGGTGATGCTGGCCGCGACCGTGACGCTGGCGACCTACAGGAGCGTCTTGCTGCTGCAAGACCTGCAATGGGTGTGGCAGGCGTGCGCCATCCTTGCGGAGCTCGGCGGCCTCTTTGCGTTCGTGCGCTGGCTCCCCACCTCCGCACAGCGCCAATAGGACCTTCCCGAACGTCGCCTGCCACTCTCCTTGACTGATAAATCTACATATGTCGGAATGATGGCGCCGCTTTTTCGGGCCTAGTATGCCCGGGGCGGGGGAGGCCTGCACATGCACCAGCTTTTGGCGGTTCCAATTCTTCTCTCTGCCCTGTCCGGGGGTATTCCAGCCGCAGCGCAACCGGCCGCCCCGTCGGCCTGTGGTCCGGCAGCGGCGCAGGCGCCTCAGGACCCTGTGGCGGCAGCGGTGCAGACGCTTGCGACAGATTGGTTCGAGGTCATGAACACAGGGGACGAAACGGCCTTCCTCCAGTTCGTCAAGGAGCGCGGCCCCGCGCTGCTCTATACCCCGTCCGACTGGCTCGAACTGCGGCAAAACCTCCGCGGCATGCGCGTCTGTGGCGTTCAGTCGAGCGATGCGAAGCAGGTCAGTCTGTGGGTCCACGATCCGAGTTTCGACGGCTACGCCGTCGCGCAGTTCGGGCTTGGTGCTACGCCGGGTGAGAAGCCGCGCCTCCTCTTCGTTGCGGCCCGTGACGACGTGCCACCCGGCGTATCCCGCCCCGTTCGGCTTGCGCTCCCCGCGCTGATAGCCGCCGTGTCGGCGCGCGCCGACGAGCGCCACGCATTGAACCGGTTCGACGGCGCGGTGCTGGTGGCGCAGGGAAGCCAGGTGCTGTTCCAGAAGGCCTATGGACTCGCCGACCGCGAGAAGCACCAGTCGAACACGCTCGATACCCAGTTTCGCTTCGGCTCGATGGGCAAGATGTTCACCGCCGTCGCCATCCTGCAACTGGTGGAGGCGGGCAAGATCGCGCTCGATGCGCCGATCGGCCGCTATCTGCCCGGCTATCCGGATCCCGGCATCGCCACCAAGGTGACGCTCGCGCACCTGCTGACCCACACCGGCGGCACTGGCGACATCTTCGGACCCGAGTTCGATGCGAACAAGGCCTCCCTTCGCACGCTGCAGGACTATGTGGCACTCTACGGGAAGCGGCCCGCGGCTTTCGCGCCCGGCGACCAGCAGGCGTACAGCAACTATGGCTTCATCCTGCTCGGCCGGATCGTCGAAACCGTCTCCGGGCAGGGGTACGACAGCTATATCCAGCGCCACATCTTCGATCCCGCGGGCATGGCCTCCACGGGCAACCAGCCCGAAAGCGCGCTGCTTCCGCGCCGGGCGGTGAGCTATATGGGAATGGAGCCGCGGTTGCAGCGCGCCGACAGGACGCTGCCGCTGAGAGGGACGTCGGCCGGCGGCGGCTATGCGACGGTGGGGGACTTCCAGCGCTTCATCCTGGGCCTCACCGACCATCGGCTGCTGCGCGCGGAAACGTTCCGCCAGCTGATCGAGGGCGGCGTGCGCATCAAGGACGGCAGCTTCGTGCCCTTCGACTTCGGCGGCACCATGCCGGGGAGCGGCCGGTATATCGGCCATGGCGGCGGGGCGCCGGGCATGAGCGGCTCGCTGATCCACTTCCTCGACAGCGGCATCACCATTGCGGTGCTGGCCAACCGCGATCCCGGCGCGGCCGAGAGTATTTCCTTGTTCGCGGCGCACCGCGTGCCTGTGGGGGCAGCGGGCGCTGGCACCGGCCCGGCAGCTTCGATGCGCTAGACTGGCCTGGTTGCCTGTCGCGTTGCGGCTGCGGCGACCGGGGCGTCAGATCGCGCTTTTGATCATCCCGTAATGGTGCCAGGCGAAGATCGCCGCCGCGCCGCGGTGCGGGCGCCATGCTTCCGACCATTCGCGGGTCAGCTTCTCGCTCGGGCGCTCGGGATGGCCGAGGATGCGGCCGATCTCGATCTGCACGGCCAGGTCGCCGGCGGGCCAGATGTCGGGCCGGCCTTCGGCGAACAGCAGGTAGATTTCCGCCGACCAGCGGCCGATGCCCTTGATGCGGGTGAGCGCGGCGATCGCCTCCTCGTCGTCCGCCGGCAGCGCGGCGAGGTCGAGCGCGCCGCTGGTCACCTGTTCGGACAGGCTGCGGGCATAGCCCATCTTCTGCCGCGACAGGCCGGCGCTGCGCAGCAACTCATCGCTCGCCGCCGCAAGCAGCGCGGGATGCTCGGCATCGCCCAGCAGCGCGTCCAGCTTGTTCCATACCGCGGTCGCCGAGGCGACGCTCACCTGCTGGCCCAGGATCGTGCGCAGCAGCGTGGCATAGCCGGGTTGGCGGATGCGCGGCTCGGGATAGCCGGCGCGTTCCAGCGCTGCGGCGAAGGCGGGTTCGAGCGCGGCCAATGCGTCGATCGCCCCCTTCAGCTGGTCGGCAGTCAAACCCATGCAGTGGCTCCTTGAACTGGCCCCGGTTCACCGGCATGGACGCCGGAAACCAAGGAGATGCAGATGCCCCAGCTTACGGTCGTGACGCGTGACGGAACCGAACGCACGGTAACCGGCGAGGCCGGTCTCAGCGTGATGGAAGTGATTCGCGACAATGGTTTCGATGAGCTGCTGGCGCTGTGCGGCGGCTGCTGCAGCTGCGCCACCTGCCATGTCCATGTCGACCCGGAATTTGCGGACAAACTGCCCAAGATGAGCATGGACGAGGACGATCTGCTCGACAGCACGAGCGATCGCGACGCGACCTCGCGGCTTTCCTGCCAGCTGCCCTTCACCGATGCGCTGGACGGCCTGCGCGTGCGGATCGCCGCCGAGGATTGAGGACGGGCGGGGGCGGGCAGGTCACCGCCCCTTTGCCTGGTCGACCGTCTGCCAGACGTGGACATAGTCGATCTCCATCCGCGACGGGAAGGCGGCAGGGTCGATGCCGTGGGTGCCGCCCCAGCCGCCGACCGCGACGTTGAGCAGCAGATATTGCGGCTTGTCGAACGGCCAGGTGGCGGGATCGCCCTTATGGTCGTTGTCGAAGCGCATATAGGCATGGCCGTCGATGCCGATCAGGATACGGTCGCTGGTCCAGTCGAGCTGGTAGGTGTGGAAGGCGGTGCAGGCGTCCGGCACCTGCGTCGTCGCGCCCTTCTGCGTATGTTGCGCGTGGTTATAGGCGCCGGTGTGGATGGTGCCGTGCACCGTCTGCGGATCCCAGCCGACCAGCTCCATCACGTCGATCTCGCCGAGGCGCGGCCAGCCTGCCTTGCCGTCGGTGCCGAGCAGCCAGATCGCCGGCCATAGCCCCTTGCCGCAGGCAAGCCTGGCGCGGACCTCGATAAAGCCATAGGTCCAGCTGGCGAGACCGCGCGTGAGCAGGCGGGCGGAGCTGTATTCCTGGCCGCCATAATCGGGCTGGCCGGTCAGCCGCTCGCGGCGTGCCTCGATGACGAGATGGCCGTTCTCGACCCGCGCATTCTCGGGCCGGTTGGCGGCGTAATATTGGAGTTCCTGGTTGTACCAGCCTTCGCGGTTGCGGGCGGTATCATAGGCCCAGCGCCTGGCATCGGGCAGCCGGCCCGAGTCGAACTCGTCCGCCCAGACGAGTCGCGCGCCCTTGGGGACGGCGATCGATTCGCTGGTCGCGGCGGGGATGGGCGGCAAGGCGGCGGTCTGCGCGACCGCCGCTGCCGGCAGGAACCAGGCTGCGGCGGCGGCCGCGAATGCGAACCGCCGCCGGCGCATCACTTGGGCGAGAGCACCATCAGCATCTGACGGCCTTCCATGCGCGGATAGCTCTCCACCTTGGCAACTTCCGCCGCGTCCTGCTGGACGCGCTGGAGCAGTTGCATGCCGAGCTGGCCATGCGAAAGCTCACGACCGCGGAAGCGCAGGGTGATCTTCACCTTGTCGCCCTCGCCGATGAACTTCAGCACGTTGCGCATCTTCACGTCGTAATCGTGGTCGTCGATGTTGGGACGCATCTTGATCTCTTTGATCTCCTGCGTCTTCTGGGTCTTGCGTGCGAGGTTCGCCTTCTTCTGCGCCTCGTACTTGAACTTGCCCACATCGAGGAACTTGGCGACGGGCGGGTCGGCGTTGGGCGACACTTCGACGAGGTCGAGACCGACCTCGGCAGCCTGCGCCATCGCCTCGCGCGTGTACATCACGCCAAGGTTTTCGCCGTCCTGGTCGATCACGCGAACCTTGGGCGACTGGATGAATTCGTTAAACCGCGGCCCGTTCAGCGGCATCGCGGGCGCCATCGGGCGCCGGGGCATGGGAGAACGTATAAGACTGGCTCCTGTAGTTTGATCAGCGTCCTATATAGACATGAATTGGCCGCGAGAGAAGGTCTTCCGGACGGCATATTGCGGCGATATTGCGCGGCAAGTGCAGCAGCGACGCGGGAAAGCCCGGCAGCGGCAATCACGTGGCTGTTCTGGCGTCTATAATGCTCCCAAAGCCGGCGGACATTTCCGCGTGCCGGCGATGTGGGGAATAGCATGCAGCGACTGTTTCGCATGGCGGCGGGATTCGCCGCCCTGACTCTTGCCGGCCAGGCGCTGGCGCAAACCCAGGCGGGCGCGGAGCAGGGCAAGACGAGCGTTGGTGTGACCGCCGGCTCGTTGGGCGTGGGGCCGGAGATCGGCTATCGCTTTAACCAGCATGTCGGCGTGCGCGCAAATGGCGGCTTCCTGGGCGTAGACCACAGCTTCAGCTCGGGCGGCATCGACTATGACGGCGATGCCAAGCTTTCGTCGGGGGGCGTGATCCTTGACGTCTACCCGTTGGGCGGCGGCTTCCGCATCTCGGGCGGTGCGCGCTACAACGGCACCGACGGCAATGTCCGCGCGACGCCCAACGGCCCGACTCGGATCGGCAGCCTGGTGTTCACCCCCGAGCAGATCGGCACCATCACCGGCCGCGCCGACCTGCGCGAATTCGCGCCGCAGCTGACGCTCGGCTATGGCGGCAAGCTGCGCAAGGGGCTGGCCTTCACCATTGAGGCGGGTGCGCTGTTCCAGGGCGCGGTGCGGATCCGCGACTTCACCTCGAACGGCACGCTGGCGACCGATCCTACGGTGGCGGGCACCACCTACCGCAACGAACTCGCCAAGCAGCGCCAGAAGCTGCAGGATTCGGCGAACGACTATCAGGTCTATCCGATTCTGCAGTTTGGGCTGAAATACCGGTTTTGAGGCTGGCGCCGGCGGTGCCTTCGCGTGCCGCCTGCTCAGTCCAGCGTATCGAGGCGGATCGTCAGGTCCGGGAAGAGCAGCGGCGTGACCGTGTCGTGCGCCTCATATTCCTCGACATCGGTGTAGACGCCGTTTTCGGCCGCGCGGTGGATACGGATCGTCTGGCGGACTGCGTCGACGACCCAATAGTCGCGCACGCCGTGACGGGCGTAGAGCGGCGGCTTGACGCGCAGGTCGTACGGCAGCGAGCTGTCGGCCACTTCGATCAGCAGCAGCACATCCGGACCGCCGATATCCCGCATCCTGGTGCCGAGCGGCACGACCAGAAGATCCGGCTCCACCAGCGTATCAAGTGCCAGCGTCAGCGAGGGGGCAGGATAGACGCGGGCGGTGTCCGGCAGTCCCCGGGCCAGCGCCCAGTTCAGCTTGCCTTCCATGATCGAATGCCAGCTTGCCTTGGCAGCCGCCATCGGCACCACCTCTCCCTCGATCAGCTCGATATGCTCGCTCTCGCGCAGCACGCCAGCGGCCGTGAGATCGTAGACCTCGTCGACCGTCAGTCGGGCGGGGAGGAGGCCCCGGCGCACGTTCTGGAACAGCGTCATGCGGCGAGGATAGCAGCTTATCAATTATGGCGCGAGGCTCGTCGCCGATGCTCCCCTCCCGCTTGCGGGAGGGGTCGGGGGAGGGTGTGTGCTGAAAGCCGAGCATGCGGCGGAAGAAGGAGCCCTTTTGCGATCTCCGCCCATCGCGGCGTGTCGCCTGCTACCCTCTCTCACCCTCCCCTAACCCCTCCCGCAAGCGGGAGGGGGACTTGAGAGCAGTTTACCGCAGGTCCGGTGCCAGCGCTTCGGCCTTGAGCCGTTCGATCGCCTCGTCCAGGGTCAGCATGGTCTGGCCCTGGCTGCCGAGGACGCGGAGCGCCACGGTGCTCTCCTCGGCCTCGCGCTTGCCGACGACCAGCAGGTTGGGCACCTTGGCCAGCGAGTGTTCGCGCACCTTGTAGTTGATCTTCTCGTTGCGCAGGTCGCTCTCGACGCGGATGCCCGCGGCGTGGAGCTTGGCCACCACCTCGCGGGCATAGTCGTCGGCATCGGACACGATCGTGGCGACCACCGCCTGTACCGGCGCGAGCCAGGTCGGCAGCTTGCCGGCGAAATGCTCGATCAGGATGCCGATGAACCGCTCGTACGAGCCGAAGATCGCACGGTGCAGCATCACCGGGCGGTGCCGCTCGCCATCCTCGCCGACGTAACTCGCATCGAGCCGCTCGGGCAGCACCCGATCCGACTGGATGGTGCCGACCTGCCAGGTGCGGCCGATCGCGTCGGTGAGGTGCCATTCCAGCTTCGGCGCGTAGAAGGCGCCTTCGCCGGGAAGTTCCTCCCAGCCATATTCGGGCGTGGCGAGACCGGCGGCGACCACCGCGTCGCGCAGCTCGTTCTCGGCCTGGTCCCACATCTCTTCAGTGCCGAAGCGCTTGTCGGGGCGCAGCGCCAGCTTGATCGCATAGGTGAAGCCGAAATGCTTGTAGACCCGGTCGGCGAGCGCGCAGAACGCCTTCACCTCGTCGACGATCTGGTCCTCGCGGCAGAAGATGTGCCCGTCGTCCTGGGTGAACTGGCGGACGCGCATCAGCCCGTGCAGCGCGCCGTGCGGCTCGTTGCGGTGGCAGCAGCCATTCTCGACGAGGCGCATCGGCAGGTCGCGATACGACTTGATGCCCTGCTTGAAGATCAGGATGTGCGCGGGGCAGTTCATCGGCTTGAGCGCCATCCACTGCGCATCCTCGGACACCATCGGACCTTCGTCCTCGATGTTCGGGGTCTCGTCGGGGATGACGAACATGTTCTGGCGATACTTGCCCCAGTGGCCGGACTGCTCCCACTGGCGCGCATCCATCACCTGCGGGGTCTTCACTTCCTTGCTGCCCGCGCCGTTGACCGCGCGGCGCATATAATCCTCGAGCACGCGGTAGATGACATAGCCATTGGGGTGCCAGAACACCGAGCCATGCGCCTCCTGCTGGAGGTGGAACAGGTCCATCTCCGCGCCGAGCTTGCGATGGTCGCGCTTGGCAGCCTCTTCCAGGCGCGTCAGATGCTCCTGGAGCTGCTTCTTGTTCAGCCAGCCGGTGCCGTAGATGCGGCTGAGCATCGCGTTCTTCTGGTCGCCGCGCCAATAGGCGCCCGACACGCGGGTGAGCTTGAACGCATCCGCCGCGACCTTGCCGGTGGAGGCGAGATGGGGCCCGCGGCACATGTCGAGCCAGGCGTCCTGGCCCTTGCCGGCGCGGTAGACGGTCAACTCCTCGCCTTCGGGGAGTTCCTTGGCCCATTCGGCCTTGAAGGTCTCGCCCTGCGCCGTCCAGCGCGCGATCAGGTCGGCGCGCGACCAGACTTCGCGGATCAGCGGCTCGTCGCGCGCGATGATGCGGCGCATCTCCTCCTCGATCGCCGGCAGGTCCTCTTCGGTGAAGGGGCGGTCCTTGGGGGCGAAGTCATAGTAGAAGCCGTCGTCGGTCGACGGGCCGAAGGTGATCTGCGTGCCGGGGAACAGGTGCTGGACCGCCTCGGCGAGGATATGCGCGTAATCGTGGCGCGCGAGTTCGAGCGCATCCGCCTCGTCCTTGGCGGTGACGAGCGCGAGCTGGGCGTCGCCCTCGAACGGGCGGCCGATGTCGCGCAGCTCGCCATCGACGCGCGCGGCGAGCGCCGCCTTGGCGAGGCCGGGGCCGATCGCCGCGGCGATGTCCGCCGGGGTAGTCCCCGGGGCTACCTCGCGGACGGAACCGTCGGGCAGCGTAATGCGGAACATCTCGGACACGGGAAGAACCCTTCTTCTTGGGTGGGAATGGAGCGCGGCTTATGCCCGCGCGGGTGCGATATAGGCAAGCGCTCGCGAAAAGGGGATGGGGTGGGGGGATTTCACCCGTCTCCCCCTCACCCTTCCCCACGCCTTCGGCGGCGGGCCCCTTCCCTCTCCCACAAGGGGAGAGGGAGTTTCGGCGTCCTGGTCCCTCTCCCCTTGTGGGAGAGGGAGGGAGCCGCGAAGCGGCGGAAGGGTGAGGGGGACGCAGCAATGCTTTGGGGTGGCGCACCGCGCGCCGCCAGCATAGCCTGCCGCCATGGACGCCAGCCACCACATCGTCGCCATCCTGCCCTGCCGCGACCTTGACGCGAGCACCGCATTCTACCGCCGGCTAGGGCTGAAGGTGACCGGCGACTACGGCCACTACCGCATCCTGGAAGACGGCCGCGGCTGGCACCTGCACCTGCGGCACGAGGCGAAGACGCCCCAGGCGCCGGACAATCCCTTCGGGCTGTACCTCTATGTCGAGGATGTCGACGCGGTGGCGGATCGGGTGCGCGAGGCCATCATCCAGCCGGGAACGCCGCATGCGATGCCGTGGGGGACCTACGAGTTCGCGGTGTCCGATCCCGATGGCGCGCTGGTGCGGGTGGGGCGGGTGCTGGAGGGGTGATAGATATTTGACCTCGGATCGTTCATCGCGCACGCCATACTGATGATCACCGATTCAACGCTGATGCCTCCCGAGCTTATCCGGTTGCTGAATGAGGTGGGTAACAAGCTAGAGGGTGACGACAACCCTGAGCCGTTACTGCGTAATGCAGTGAACATGGTCGCCAGCATTGACCCGGCTGACATCGCCAGAGCTGACAGGGAGATTGCAGACGCGGCGGGTCTTTACCGACGATATGACATGCCGCTGATCAGCAAGATTTATTCGCCTGTTCGACGCGAGATCTCGTTTTTGTCGCGATTTTCGGGTCTTGAATATCTCTATATCTTTCATCGAGATGGGCGGCTCAGAGAGGCTGCGCTTCGCAACATCCAGGGTGGCTTACCCAGCCCGTTCCTGTTTGCTGCGATTCTTTGGCGGCTGAACGACTGGGCTGAACCCGTTCGTCGGGCGGCAGCCGAGTGTGCAATACGTTGCTTTCCCGCTACGGCAGCTACCATCGTTGCCCGGACAGCCGTCGAAATTCTTGTCCGGCAGAAGACGTGGCGCAGGTGGCGACAAGAGCGTGCCATCCTTGATGACGTGTTTGGGCGCGCTGATGTGGCTGCTGAACTGGCAGTTCTTTTTGCCCGCGCTGCAACCGGCCCGCAGGCTTCGACACTCCGATATGCCATGCGGACGGCGGCGCTCGATCCCTACTTGGTTGCGCTTGCATCTGATGCGGTCCAGCCATCCGTTCGGGCGGTGGCGCTAGAGGCTCTGATCAACGGTAAGGCCGAATGGCCCTCGGGAACCGCATGGCGCTGGATCGACAAATCGATGGGACTGCGACGGCGCGAAACGGCTTTCGACAGACGCGATCTGACGGTGACCTATTGTAGGGAGAGCCTAATTGCACGCGGCATCCGAGACAAGTCAGCGGCGGTGCGGAGAGTGGCGGTCTCCAGCATCATCCGACACATGCTCGATACTTCGGATGCTCGGGCGTTGGCAGAAACGCTCGTCTCTGACCCGTCAAAAGCAGTTCGAGAAAGAGCGGACTTCGTTCTTCGTCACCACGGACGGTAGCGACGATTAACTCGAACAGGTCAGGTCCCAAACACCTCCCGATACGCAAACAACCCCGGTACCCCGCCGGTCATGACGTACAGCACCGCCTCGCCCGCCCGGAACGCGCCGCCGCGGATCGCCGCGAGCAGCCCGGCGAACGCCTTGCCGCTATAGACCGGGTCGAGCAGCAGGCCCTCGGTGCGGGCGAGCAGTTCCACCGCTTCGCGCATCGCGGGCGTGGGGATGCCATAGCCGGGTCCACGCTGGCTGCCGTCGATCGCCACCTCTGCCGCCGTCACGCTGCCCGGCAGGGCGTTGGCGGCGAGCGTCGCCTGGGCCAGCGCCAGCGTCTCGGCATGGGCGCGCTCGGGGGTGGCGAGGACGGCGTAGGACTGGACGCGCGCCCCGTCCGCGCCCGCTGCCGCCATGCCGGCGGCGAGGCCCGCATGGGTGCCGGCGCTGCCATTGGGCACGACGATGCGGGCGAAGCGTTCGCCTAGTGCCGCTTCCTGGCCAAGGATCTCCCAGGCGCAGGCGACATAGCCGAGCGCGCCGACCGGCGACGACCCACCCGCGCCGACCACGTACGGCGTCCGCCCCTCCGCCCGCAGCGCCTCGGCGCGGGTATGGGCGAAAGCGAGCGGGTCGGTGTCGCCGGACACGCGGTGGACGGTCGCGCCGAAGATCGCGTCGAGCAGGAGGTTGCCGTTGCCGCGATAGTCGGCATCATGGCGCGGCACGACATCGGCCAGCACCAGCTCGCAGGCGAGGCCCATCCGTGCCGAGGCGGCCGCGCTCAGCCGGGCATGGTTGGATTGCAGCCCGCCGGTGGTGACGAAGGTGTCGCAGCCCTGCGCGATCGCATCACCGAGCAGGAATTCGAGCTTGCGCAGCTTGTTGCCGCCGCCGCCGATGCCCGCCACATCGTCGCGCTTCACATAGATCCGCACCTCCGTGCCAAGCGCCGCCTCCAGCCGCGTCAGCCGCTCGATCGGCGAGGGGTGGGCGAGCAGCGATACCGCGCCGTGGCGTGTACGCAGCGCTTGCGGATCGGGGCTCATGCGACCCCGAACGGCACGACGTGGTTGGTCGAGATATGCCCGATCGCGCAGCGGCCGAGATAGGGGACGCCCATCTCCTTGCACCACCGGACGATCATCTCGTCCACCGTCTCGCCGAAGGGCGGGTCGTTCTCGGCGATCGCGGTCACCGCGCCGAGGCGGATGCCGGCGATGCCCTTCAATTGCTCGGCATGGGCCATGTTGAACAGCATCCGGTCGATCCGGTAGAGCGGCTCGTCCACCTCCTCGATCATCAGCACATGGTCGGTGAGATCGGGCAGATACTTGCTGCCGATCAGCGAGGTGAGAATCGCGAGGTTGAAGGCGGCGGCGGGGCGGCCATCGGCCAGCGCGGGGTCCAGCCCGCGGCGGTCGCGGTCGATCAGCCAGCCGAGCGCCCAGCCGGTGTCCACGCCGGCATCGTTCTTGCCGATGCTGCTCGCCATCGAGGCGTGTACCGGATGGCCGATTCCGCGGGCGTACAGCGCGCCGAGCAGGAAGCCCATGTCGGAAAAGCCCATGTACGTCTTGCGCCGGGCCGCGTCGCCGAGATGCGGCATCACCGCGTCGAGGATGCGGTTCGATCCATAACCGCCGCGCGCGAACCAGATGGCGTCGATCGCGGGATCGTTGGCGAACTCCAGGAACGCCGCCGCGCGCTCGGCATCGGTGCCGGCGAAATGGCCCGCCGAGAGATAGCATTGCGGGTGGAACACCACCGCATGCTCGGGATAGGTAAGCGCCATGAACGCCGCCATGCGGGCAGACGATTCCCGGGTGACTGGCCGCGCCGGCGCGACGACTCCGATCCGCATATGCTTGTATGGTCTCCTCGAATTGCCGATAGCGTGCCCATGCAGCATGGCAAAGCAACCTTCTTCGTAGGGATCGGCGGTTCGGGGATGATGCCGCTGGCGATGATCCTCGCCGGCCGGGGCGCCCGGGTCTCGGGTTCGGACCGCAGCCTCGACGGCGGGCGGCTGGCCTCCAAGTTCGACTGGCTGCGGTCGCGCGGGGTAGACCTGTTCCCGCAGGACGGCAGCGGGGTGCAGTCGGCCGAGCAGGTGGTGGTCGCCTCCGCCGCGATCGAGCCGACCGTGCCGGACATGGTGCGCGCGGCCGAACTGGGCTGCGCGCGCATGTCGCGGGCCGAGCTGCTGGCGAGCCTGTTCAACGCTTCCCCGCTGCCGATCGGCGTGGCGGGGACCAGCGGCAAGTCGACCGTGACGGGGATGATCGGCTGGATCCTCCACGCCTGCGGGCGCGATCCCACGGTGATGAACGGCGCGGTGATGAAGAATTTCGCCACGCCGGACGCGCCCTTCGCCAGCGCGCTGGTCGGGGCAGGGGACGCCTTTGTCAGCGAGGTGGACGAGAGCGACGGCTCGATCGCCAATTACTGGCCGCGGATCGCGGTTCTCAACAATGTCAGCCTCGACCACAAGTCGCTGGAGGAATTGCGGCTGCTGTTCGGCGCCTTTGCGGGCAAGGCGGCGACGACGGTGGTCAATGTCGGCGATGCCGAGAGCGCGGCGCTGGCGGCGGGGCTGGATCGCGGGCGGACGCTGACCTTTGCGGTCGAAGGCGAGGCGGATCTGATGGCGCGGAACCTCGCGCCCGAGGCCTTTGCGATCGGCTTCGATCTGGTGATGGGCGAGACGGTGCGGCGGGTGCGGCTGCAGGTGCCGGGACGGCACAATGTTGCCAATGCGCTGGCGGCGATCGGCGCGGCGACGGCGGCGGGCGTGTCGCTGGCGGATGCGTGCCAGGCGGTGGAGGGCTTCACCGGGCTGCGGCGGCGGTTCGAGCTGGTCGGCATGGCGGGCGGCGTGTCGGTGATCGACGATTTCGGGCACAACCCGGACAAGATCGCCGCGACGCTCGATACGCTCCACGCCTTTCCCGGGCGGTTGCTGCTGCTGTTCCAGCCGCATGGCTATGGCCCGCTCAAGGTGATGCGGCGCGAACTGGTCGCGATGTTCGCGACGAAGCTGGGGCGCGAGGACCTGCTGGTGCTGCCGGACCCGGTCTACCAGGGCGGTACGGTGTCGCGCGAGGTGACGAGCGCGGACATCGTCACCGATGTCGCGGCGACCGGCGCACAGGCGATGCACATCCCCGGCCGCGAGGCGGCGGCGGCGCATCTGGTCGCGCAGGCCCGCCCGGGCGACCGGATCGTGGTGATGGGCGCGCGGGATGACACGCTGAGCCAGCTGGCCGAAGACATGGTGACGCGGCTCGGCACGTAAATTCCTCCCCGGCACGGGGAGGGGGACCGCGCGGCACCGCCGCGTGGTGGAGGGGCCGTGCCGCAGGCACGGTACTTGTCGATAGCATCGGATACCGCCGCGTTCGCGGCGCCCCCTCCACCATGTGCTGGCGCACATGGTCCCCCTCCCCGTGCCAGGGAGGAATGGTACATGTCAACCACGCTTGACATGTAAAGCATGTTTGACGTAAAGCTCCCTTGTCTATCCGAAAAGGGAGCTTTCCATGGCTTGTGGCACCATGAACGCAGCGCAGCGCCGGTACATGTGGCGGTTCCTGCCCGCGATGGGCGTCTATTCTGTCGTTCTCGTGGCATGCAAAGTGGCGGCCCAGGCGTGGCATCCCGATGGCACGCTCCTGTTCGTCCTGGCCCTCGCACCCGCCCTGCCGCTGCTCGCCGCCATCGCCGCGATCGGCCTCTATCTGATCGAGGAGAAGGACGAGTATCTGCGCAGCCGCAACGCAATTGCCGCGATCGGCGGACTGGGAATCCTGCTCGCGTTCACGACCGTCTGGGGCTTCCTGGAAGAGGGCGGCGTGGTCGGGCGCTTCCCGCTCTGGGGAGCCTTCCCGCTATGGGCTGCCGGGCTGGGCTTGTGCCAGGGCCTGGTCTATCGGCGCGATCGGCCGGGCGCCGACGCATGAACAACCGCCTCCGCGTGCTCCGCGCCGAACGCGCTTGGAGCCAGCAGGATCTCGCCGAACGGCTCGAGGTGTCGCGCCAGAGCGTCAACGCCATCGAGACCGGTCGCTACGATCCCTCGCTGCCGCTCGCCTTCAAGATCGCCGACCTGTTCGGACTCGCCATCGAAGAGATCTTCCTCAACCCCGCCAAGGAGACGGACCAATGAACCGCGTCGTTCGATGCCTGTGCCGCCGGGACAGCCGGCTTCCCTGGTTCGCCATGCTGATCGCGCTGCTGGCGGTGAACGGCTTCTTCAGGCATGCGCATGCCGCTACGGCCCCGACCTCGGTCGCCACCGCCGCCGACACGCTGGTGCAGATGGACCATATCTCGGTGCAGGTGCTCGGCCGCGGCAGCCCGGTGGTGCTGATCCCCGGCCTGTCCAGCCCGCGCGCCACCTGGGACGGCGTGGTGCCCGAGCTGATCAAGAACCACCGCGTCTATCTGGTGCAGGTCAACGGCTTCGGCGGCGACGATCCGCGCGCCAACCTCCAGCCCGGCATCCTCGACGGCATCGTGGCCGATCTCCACACGCTGATCGAGAGCCGCAAGCTGGGCGCGGTGCCGGTGGTCGGCCATTCGATGGGCGGGTTGGTGACGCTCCGGCTGGCGCGCGAACATCCCAGCGACGTCAAAAAGGCGCTGATCGTCGATGCGCTGCCCTTTCTCGGCGTGGTCTGGGGCGGGCTGCCGAACGCCGAGGCGGCCAAGGCGCCCGCCGAGATGATGCGCGCGCAGATGGCCGGGCTGTACGGCAAGCCCTTCCCGCCGCTGCTCGCGCAGTCGATCGCGCGCCAGAACGCGCTCAAGCCCGCCTCGCAGGAAAAGGTCGCGGGCTGGTCTGGCCGTGCCGACATGCGGGTAAGCGGACAGGCAATCTACGAGGACATGCTGACCGACCTCCGGCCGGAGCTGCCGAAGATCACCGCGCCGATCACCGTGCTGGTGCCCTGGACCGAGGCGCGCGGCGGCGAGGAGAAGATGCTGGGCCTTTACCGCGCGCAATATGCCGGGGCGCCGCACGTGACGATTCGCGGCGTTGGTGACAGCGGGCACTTCATCATGCTCGACCAGCCGGATGTGTTCGAGCGAGCGCTGATGACGTTCTTGGCGGGATAAGCCCCCTCTTGTCTGATGGGATGGTGGTATGAAGAGGTTGCGGAAGGGAGCCCGTCCCCCCCGAGGGTCTGGAGCCCGATAGGGAGCAAGGGTCCCTTCCGCGTTGGTCACAACCCTGAACAGTTGCTTGGGACTACCGATCCCGCACGAC
>NZ_JBEPMH010000002.1:0-724033 GCF_040545665.1 Sphingomonas trueperi
CAGCGCCCCCGCGCCCACCCCCCCGTTGTCCCCCCCGCGACGGGCGGCGGCGCCCCCCCCCGCCCCGCGCCCCGGCCCCCCCCCCCGCCCGCCTCGCCGCCCCCGCCGGCCGGGGGGGGCGGCCGGCGCCCGCGATGCTTTCGATCGCCTTTGCAGGAGCATAGCATGTGCGCGCGACGTGTCACTGGGGGTTCGGCGCGGGGCCCGTGCTGGCGCGGCGGATCAGTTCGTGAGCCAGCGTCACCTGCCGCTCGGCGGGTTCGGTGCCGCGCAGGATGCCGACCAGCAACTCCACCGCCCGCCGCCCGATCATGCCCTTGGGCTGGGCGATCGTCGTCAGCGCCGGATGGAAGAAGCGCGCGAGCGGCAGGTCGTCGAAGCCGATCACCGATACGTCGCCCGGGCAGGACAGCCCCGCCGCGCCCACCGCACTGATCGCGCCCAGCGCCATCTCGTCGCTGAAGCAGAACAGCGCGGTCACCCCTTCCGCGATCAGTGCGCGCGCGGCGCGGTGGGCGGAGTCGGCGCCGTAATCGCCCTCGCGCAGATGGAGCCGGTCCTTGAGCCCATGCCGATCGGCGGCGCGCAGTACGCCCGCCAGACGGTCGCGACTGATCGGGCTGATCGGCGGCCCGGTGATGATGCCGATCTCGCGGTGGCCGAGCTCGACCAGATGCTCGATCGCGTCGGCGCTCCCGGCGGCATTGTCGATATGCACGCTCGGCACGCCGATCTCGGGGCTGTACTCGCAACCATTGACGATGGGCGCCGAGGCGCCCTCCCGCGCGACCAGCGCTTCCAGGCTCGCGGGCAGTCGGTGGCCGAGGAAGACCAGCCCGTCCACCTCGCGGCGCGACAGCATCTCGGCGTACTGATCCTCGACCTCGGGATCGTGCCGCGTGTCGCCCAGCACCACCGCATAGCCGGCGTCGCGCGCCGCTTCCTCGGCGCCACGGATGACGCTGGCGAAGAAGGGATTGGAGATGTCCGGCACGGTGAGCAGGATCTTGGCGGCACGCAGCGTGCGCAGCGTCCGTGCAGCGACATTGGGCCGGTAATCGAGCGCCTCGACCACCTCCATCACCCGCGCCCGCGTCGCCTCCGCCACCCGACCCGGCTGGCTGAGCACGCGCGACACCGTGGCAGTGGAAACGCCAGCGGCCGCGGCGACGTCGATAATCGTAGCCATGCAGATATCTTTGTAGCGTGCGACGGGCCGTGTCGAGCCCCACCAATGTAATCCTTTACATCGTATTCGGCTCTGCATAGGCTGCGATTCGAACAGCGGCAAAGCCGCGCGGGGAGAGGAAGCGTATGGTCGCTGCTGAAGGGATCACCATGAACAGCACGCAGCCCGTATCGGGATTGCTCACCGGGCGCCTCAGCGCCCTGATGTTCATGCAGTTCTTCGTCTGGGGGGCGTGGAACGTCACGCTGGGCCTGGTGATGCAGACCGTCGGCGTCGGCAGCCTGATCGCCAACGCGTTCTCGGTTGGCCCGATCGCCTCGATCGTCGGCTCGTTCCTGCTCGGCATGGCGGCGGCGCGGTTCCTCAGCCCCAAGATGCTGATGGTGGTGCTGCACCTCGTCGGGGGCGTACTGCTCTTCGTGCTGCCCAGGCTGCTCACGCCCGAGCACGGCGCCAGCTTCGTGTGGCTGCTGCTCGGCTACATGATCCTCTACATGCCGACCGTGGGCCTGGCGAACACCATCGCGCTCAAGAGCTTCGGCGAGCGCGTCGATCGCTTCCCCTTCGTGCGCGCCTTCGGCACGCTCGGCTGGATCGTGGCGGGGCTGATCATCGGCTGGGCGGGTCTGTCGGCAAGCCCGCATATCTTCGAGGTGGCGGGCGTCGTCTCGCTCGCGCTGGGCCTGTACAGCATCACCCTGCCCAATGTTCAGCCCGATGCGCCGCAGGGCAAGAGCCTGGTCGCCGAGGTATTCTGCACCGAAGCCTTCGGCCTGATGCGCAACCGCTCGTTCCTGATCTTCATCCTCTGCGCCACGCTGATCTCGATCCCGCTGGCGATGTACTATGCCTATGCCTCGCCATACGTGGGCGCGGCGGGGATCGAGAATGTCGGCGGCACGCTGGCGATCGGCCAGATGTCCGAGCTGGTCTTCATGTTCTCGATGCCGTTCCTCTATCGCCGCTTCGGGGTGAAGCCGCTGCTGCTCGTCGGCATGATCGCCTGGGCGCTGCGCTATGCCCTGTTCGCGATCGGCGACGGCGGCGCGGGGATCTGGGCGATCTATCTCGGCGTCGCGCTGCACGGCGTGTGCTACGACTTCTTCTTCGTCGCCGGCGCGATCTACACCGGCACCATCGCCACACCCAAGGGGGTCAACGCCCAGGCGCAGGGCATGCTGACGCTGTTCACCTATGGCGTCGGCATGCTGCTCGGCTCGCAGATCGGCGGCCTGCTTTATGCGCAGCTGCCGGCGAAAGCGACCGTCGCCGACTGGCACCAGCTCTGGTGGTATCCGGCGATCGCTGCGGCGGTGATCGCGCTCCTCTTCCAGTTCACCTTCAAGAACAACCGCAACGAGGTGCAGGCATGACCGCGATGCAGGGTCCGGGCATCTTCCTCGCCCAGTTTCTCGGCGACACCGCCCCGTTCGACACGCTCGACCACATGGCCGAATGGGCCGCGGGGCTCGGCTATGTCGGGGTGCAGATCCCGTGCGATCCGCGGCTGATCGACCTGAAGCAGGCTGCCGAAAGCCAGGCCTATTGCGACGATCTCCGCGCCCGGCTCGACAAGTTCGGCATCCAGCCGACCGAGCTATCGACGCACCTCCAGGGCCAGCTCGTCGCGGTGCATCCCGCCTACGACACGCTGTTCGACGGCTTTGCGCCGGCCGAGCTGCACGGCAAGCCCGCCGAGCGCCAGGCCTGGGCGGTCGAGCAGGTCAAGCTCGCCGCCCGCGCGAGCGGCCGGCTGGGGCTCAAGGCGCACGCCACCTTCTCGGGCGCGCTCGCCTGGCCCTATGTCTATCCCTGGCCGCAGCGCCCGGCCGGGCTGGTCGAGGAGGCGTTCGCCGAACTCGCCCGCCGCTGGCTGCCGATCCTCGACGTGTTTGAGGAAGCGGGCGTCGACTGCGCCTATGAGATCCATCCGGGCGAGGACATTCATGACGGCGCGACGTGGGAGCGCTTCCTCGAGGCTGTGAACCACCACCCGCGCGCGCGCATCCTGTTCGATCCGTCGCACTATGTGCTGCAGCAGCTCGATTACCTCGACTTCATCGACCGCTATCACGACCGTATCTCGTGCTTCCACGTGAAGGACGCCGAGTTCAACCCGACCGGGCGTAGCGGCGTCTATGGCGGGTACGAGAGCTGGGTAAATCGCGCCGGCCGCTTCCGCTCGACCGGCGACGGCCAGGTCGATTTCGTCGGCATCTTCAGCAAGCTCGCCCAGTATGGCTATCGCGGCTGGGCCGTGATCGAGTGGGAATGCGCGCTGAAGAACAGCGAGGACGGTGCCCGCGAAGGCGCGCCCTTCATCCGCGACCATATCATCCGCGTCACCGAGCGCGCGTTCGACGATTTCGCCTCGAGCGGAGTCGACAAGGCCGCGATCCGCACCCTGATGGGGTTGGGAAACCGCGACGCATGATCCGGCATCCGCTGAAACTCGGCATGGTTGGCGGTGGCGAAGGCGCGTTCATCGGCGCCGTGCACCGCATGGCGGCGGCGCTCGACGGCGACTGGCGGCTGGCGGCCGGCGCGTTCAGCACCGATGCGGGCAGGAATGCGCGGACCGGCGACCTGCTCGGTCTGGATCCGGCGCGGGTCTATGCAACCTGTGACGCGCTGCTCGCTGGCGAGGCCGCGCTGCCGGAAGGCGAGCGCATCGACGCGGTGGCGATCGTCACGCCGAACCACCTCCACGCACCCGTCGCCATCGCCGCGCTGAACGCCGGCTTCCACGTCTTCTGCGAAAAGCCGATGGCGATGAACAGCGACGAGGCGCGCGCGATCGCCGCTGCCGCCCGATCGAGCGGCAAGCAGTTCGCCCTCGCCTTCACCTATAGCGGTTATCCGCTGGTCGAGGAGGCACGCACCCGCGTGGCCCGCGGCGACTTCGGCGCGATCCGGCTGGTGCAGGTGGAGTATATCCAGGGCTGGCTGAGCGGTTCGCTCGACACCGAGGGCAACAAGCAGGCCGAGTGGCGCACCGATCCGGCGCGCGCCGGCCTCGGCGGCTGCCTTGGCGACATCGGGACCCATGCCTTTCATCTGGCCGAGTTGGTCTCCGGCCTGCGCGTCGAGACCCTGTCGGCCGAGCTTGCGACGCATGTCCCCGGGCGGCGACTGGACGACGACGTCAGCGCGCTGCTTCGCTTCGAAGGCGGCGCACGCGGTACGCTCAAGGCAACCCAGGTCGCCGCAGGGGAGGAAAACGGCCTGCGCCTGCGCATCCATGGCGAGCGCGGCGGGCTGGAATGGGCGCAGATGGAGCCCAACACGCTCACCCTGCGCTGGCTCGATCGCACCGCGGAGATCGTCCGCGCCGGCGGGCCGGGTCTGGGGGTGAGCACGACGCCCCTGCTTCGTACACCTGCCGGACATCCGGAAGGGTATATCGAAGCGTTTGCAAACCTTTATCGTGGGTTCGCGGCCATTGTTCGCGGCGATTCGGCGCAGGTGCCGGGCGTCGCGGACGGGCTGCGGACGATGGCCTTTGTTGAGGCGATGATCGCCAATGCGAAGGCCGACACCAAATGGACCGAGATCGTAACCGGAGAGCGTAGATGAAGTTCTGGATGGCACTTGCCGCAACCGCGGCGCTGACGGCGAGCGCGCCCGCCTGGGCGCAGACTGCCGCCCCGCCCGCCTTTGCCGCCTGCAAGGCGTGCCACACCGTCGAGAAGGGCGGGAAGAACGGCGTGGGCCCCAATCTCAACGGCGTGGTGGGGCGCCCGGCGGCCTCCGCGCCCGGCTTCAACTATTCGACGGCGCTCAAGAATTCCAAGCTGACCTGGGATCCGGCGACGCTCGACCAGTTCATTGCCGCGCCGATGAAGAAGGTGCCGGGCACCCGCATGCCGATCGGCATGGCGGATCCCGCCAAGCGCCAGCAGATCATCGCCTATCTGAAGGCGATGAGCGGCAAATGAGCGTGACGCGCCGCACCGTATTGGCGGGCGCGACGGCGATGCCCCTGGTGGCATCCTCGGCGCGCGGCCAGTCAAATGCGGCGCGTTTCTCGCTCCATTTCGCGCCGCACGAGGGCAGCTTCGCCAGCCGCGGCAGTCGTCTGGACCAGATCGCCTTCGCCGCCGACCAGGGCTTCACCGCCTGGGAGGACAACGAGGCCGCGACCCGCCCGGTCGACGAGCAGGTGGCGATGGCCAAGGCGCTGTCGAGCCGCGGCATGACGATGGGCGTGTTCGTCGCCTCGATGCCCAAATGGGGCCAGTCGCGGCCGATCCTGGGTGCGAACGACGGCGCCGAGCGCGAGGCGTTCCTGGCGGACATCCGCGCCTCGATCGACGTCGCCAAGCGGCTGAACGCCACGCGGATGACTGTGGTGACCGGGTTCCTCGACCCCAGGGTGCCGCTCGACATCCAGACCGCGCGGGTGATCGACCTGATGCGCCGCGCAGGCGATCTCGTCGCACCGCATGGGATGGCGCTGGTGATGGAGCCGCTCAACACCCGCACCAACCATCCGGGCGTCTACATGCAGAGCATCGCGCAGGGCTATGCGGTGGCGCGCGGGGCCAATAGCCCGGGGGTGAAGATCCTCGCCGATCTCTATCACGAGCAGATCCAGTCCGGGAACCTGATCCCGGCGCTCGACGCCTGCTGGAGCGAGATCGGCTATATCCAGTTCGGCGACAATCCCGGCCGCAACGAGCCGGGCACCGGCGAGATCAATTATTCGAACATCGTCCGCTGGCTGCGCGAGCGGAAATATGCCGGAACGATCGGCATGGAACACGGCAATTCGGTCAAAGGGCGCGCGGGCGAGGAGCGGCTGATCGCCGCCTATCGCACGATCGACGCCGTCTGAGGGGAGAGAGAAGCATGTCGAGAAGCACACAGCTGCTGCTCGCGGGTCTGGCGGTGCTTGCCGCGACACCCGCTGCGGCACAGGAAAAACCGGGGTTCAAGGATACGCCGATCCTGCCGGGCGGCGGGAACTGGCACGTCCATGACTCGGACCGCCCCCACCCCACCGTCGTCACCCCCGCGGCGCAGCCGGGCGGCGCGCCCTCGGACGCGATCGTCCTGTTCGACGGCCGCTCGCTCGATGCCTGGACCGCGCAGCGCAAGCTCTGGCCGGTGGCGAACGGCGTGCTCACCGTGCCGACCCGCGCGAGCAGCGGCGGCGAGAATGCGCTGATCTCCAAGCAAAGCTTCGGCGACGTCCAGCTTCACCTCGAATTCCGCTCGCCCAATCCGCCGACCAAGAGCTCGCAGGATCGCGGCAACAGCGGCATCTGGTTCATGCAGCGCTACGAGATCCAGATCCTCGACGGCTATCAGAACCCCACCTATGCCGATGGCACGGTAGGCGGCGTCTATGGCTGGAAGCCGCCGCTGGTGAACCCGTCGCGCAAGCCCGGCGAATGGCAGAGCTACGACATCGTCTTCGAGCGTCCCCGCTTCGCTGCCGACGGCAAGCTGCTGCGCCCGGCCTATGTCACGGCGTTCCTCAATGGCGTGCTGGTGCAGAACCACCAGGCGATGCTCGGCACCACCAACTGGCGCCATATCGCCGAATATACCGCGCACGCCGATGCCCTGCCGATCCAGCTGCAGGACCATGACTCGCCGGTGTCGTTCCGCAACATCTGGGTGCGCCCGCTGCCCGAAGCGGCGATCGCGCAGGACCTTCCGGGAGATCGCAAATGAACATCGATCGTCGCGCCGCACTGACCGGCGTGCTCGCCCTGTTCGGGGCGGGCGTGTTCGCCCCCATCGCCCGCGCCGCGCAGATGACCGCGACGCAGATGATCCCCGACGGGCCGCCCAGCGTCGCCGTGTTCAATCCCGCCCAGCGCGCGCTGATGACTGCGCTGAGCGAGCGGGTGATCCCCACCACCGACACCCCGGGCGCGATCGCCGCGGGCGTACCCGCCTTCATCGAGAAGCTGCTCGCCGACTGGGCGATGCCGGGGGATCGGGTGCCGATCGTCGCCGGGCTCGATGCGATCGAGGCGCGGTCGCAGCAGGACTATAAGGTCGCCGCCGCCAAGGCGACGCCGGCGCAGCAGGACGCGCTGCTCACCCTGGCGATGAATGGCCAGATCGCGGGCGGCAAGACCTTCTTCGAGGCGTTCCGCCAGCTGGTGATCACGGGGTATTACACCTCGGAGATCGGCATCACCCAGGAACGCGAATATCTGCCGGTGCCGGGCGAATATAACGGCGCCTTCCCCTATTCCCAGGTCAACAAGGTGTACAGCGCATGAGGATCACCCGTCGTACCCTGCTCGCCGGTGCGGGCGGCGTTACCGCCCTCGCGCTGATGGATCGCCTGATCCCGCAGGCCTTTGCCGCGCAGATCCCTGCCGTGGGCATCCAGCTCTATACCGTGCGCGACATCTTCCAGAAGGATCCGGTCGGCACGCTCAATGCGATCGCGAAGATCGGCTATCGCGAGATCGAGTTCGGCGGTGGCGGCTATGACAGCATGGATCCGGCGATGCTCCGCGCCACGATGGACAAGGCCGGGCTGCGCTGCCCCTCGCTCCACATCGGCTATGACGCGTTGCTCGGCCAGTTCGACAAGTCGGTGGCGATGGCCCGCACCCTCGGCGCCAAGACCGTCGTGCTGCCCTACATGACCGACGAGCATCGCACCGAGGCGGGCTGGAACGCGGCGCTGCCGAACTTCAACAAGTTCGCGACAGAGCTCAAGAAGGCGGGCTTCGACTTCGCCTACCACAACCACGACTTCGAGTTCACCAACACGCCAGGCGGCGTCAGCCTCTACGATCGGTTGCTCAAGGCGACCGATCCGTCACTGGTGAAGGTGGAGCTCGACCTCTACTGGGCCAAGCGCGCGGGCCAGGACCTCGACGCGCTGATCGACCGGCTGAACAAGCGCCTCTACTCCTACCACGTCAAGGACATGCGCCCCGATGGCAAGATGACCGCGGTGGGCACCGGCACGATCGACTTCGCGGCGCTGTTCAAGCGTCCGTCGAGCGCCCATGTCCGCCACTTCTATGTCGAGAATGACGAGGCGCCCGCGCCCTATCTTCCGGACATCACCACCAGCTTCAAGACGCTGCAGGCGCTGCGCTTCTAAACCAACAACACTCCCTGGGAGAGGGAAACATCATGGCTGCTACCAACAGGTTCGATGCGATCGTCATCGGCTCGGGCGTGAGCGGCGGCTTCGCCGCCAAGGAACTGACTCAAAAGGGCCTCCGCGTGCTGATGCTCGATCGCGGCCGCATGGTCGAGCATGGCGAGGACTATCCGTATGACGGCAAGCCCGCCTATGAGGTGCCCGCGCATAACATCATGCCCAAGCCGCTGCAGGAGCGCGATTATTTCATCGCCAAGCGCGGCTATGTGCAGCCCAGCAACATGGGCTTCTACAATAACGACCGCATGAACCCCTATGCCTTCGACGAGGGCAGCAAATTCTACTGGATCCGCCCCGGTGCTGTCGGCGGCAAGTCGCTGATCTGGGGACGCTGGAGCTTCCGCTGGGCGCCCGAGGATTTCGACGCCAACAAGCGCGAGGGCGTGGATGGTGCCTGGCCGATCGGCTATGACGATCTCGCGCCCTGGTACGCCAAGGTCGAGGATTATATCGGCGTCTCGGGCTCGCGCGAGAACCTGCCCTATCTGCCGGACAGCAACTTCCAGCCGCCGATGCCGATGAACGTCGCCGAGAAGTGGCTGAAGGAACGGCTGGAGTCCAAGTTCCCCGGCCGCAAGCTGATCAACACCCGCCTGTCGAACATGACCGAGGACAAGCCCGACCAGGACCGCACCAAGTGCCAGTTCCGCAACCAGTGCGGCAATGGCTGCTCGTTCGGCGCCTATTTCTCGACGCAAGCCGTCACCCTCCCCGCCGCGCGCGCGACCGGCAAGCTCACGCTCCAGTCCGACGCTGTGGTGACCAACATCGAATATGACGCGGCCAAGAAGCGCGTCACCGGCGTGCGCTATATCGATGCCAAGACCGGCCAGGCGCAGGTGGTCAATGCCGACCTCGTCTTCCTCTGCGCCTCGGCGATGGGATCGAACCAGATCCTGCTCAACTCGCGCGCGCCGGGCAGCGAGCGCAGCCATTTCGACAGCAGCGGCACGCTGGGCCGCTATGTCATGGACCATATCTTCCGCGTCGGCATCGACGGCGAGATCCCGGGCATGACCGACCTGATCGAATATGGCCGGCGCCCCGGCGGCGTCTACATCCCCCGCTTCCGCAACATCGGCGGCGAGGAAGGTGTCGGCTTCAAGCGCGGCTATGGCTATCAGGGCAGTGCCTGGCGCCAGCCGGCAGGCCCGGTGGGCTTCGGTGCCGAGATGAAGCACGGCATGCGTCGCTACGGGCCCTGGCGGTTCAGCATGGGCGCGTTCGGCGAGTGCCTGCCCTACAAGGACAACCGCGTCTCGCTCCACCCGAGCAAGGTCGATCGCTTTGGGGTGCCACTGATGCGCTTCGACGTGACCTTCCGCGAGAACGAACTCAAGCTGATCGCCGATGCCAAGGTGCAGGGCGAGGCGATGCTCCGCGCCGCCGGGCTGCAGAATGTGACGAGCAACGAGGGCGAGCACGTCCCCGGCGACGCCATCCACGAAATGGGCGGCGCGCGCATGGGTGCCGACCCGCGCAGCTCGGTGCTCAACGGCTTCAGCCAGGCGCACGACGCGCCGAACCTCTATGTCACCGACGGCGCCCAGATGGCCTCGGCCTCCTGCGTCAACCCGTCGCTGACCTTCATGGCGCTGACCATGCGCGCCGCGGACCATGCGGTGAAGCAGCTGCGGGCGTGATACGGGGGAGCGCGCCGGGTGCGGCGCGCTCCTCTTCCTCCTGAATGTCTTCTCGCGCTACTCGTGCGCCCAGCCGCCGCCGACGCCGCGGACGAGACTCACGATGGCGGTGAGCCGCTGGAATCGGAGCTGCACCAGGTCGAGCCTCGCGGAAAGCAGCGCCCGCTCGGCATCCAGCTGCTCCAGGTACGACGCATAGCCGGCCTCGTGCCGCCGCCGCCCTACCCGATAGGCCTGGTCGAGCGCCGCGACCTGTCGCTCGGCGGTTTGCGCCTCCTCGGTCAGGAAGCGGAGCGAGGCCATCGCGTCTTCCACTTCGCGAAATGCCTGGAGCACGGTGGCCTTGTACGCATAGGCGGCCTCGTCGCGCCGCGCGGCCGCCGCGTCCGCGCCGGCACGGAGCGCACCGCCCTGGAAGATCGGCGCAAGGATCGATCCGCCGATCGAGAACAGCGAAATCGGATCGTCGAGCAAGGTCGAGACCACCCCGCCGCCGCTTCCCGCCAGCTGGATGCGGGGGAGAAAGGCGGCGCGCGCTGCGGCGAGGCGGTGGTCGGCGGCCGCCAGCCGACGCTCCGCCGCCGCGATGTCGGGCCGCTGCCGGACGACCTCTGCCGGCAGACTGGCGGGGACGGCGGCTGGCCACGCCAGCGCTTCACCCGGCGCTGCGATGGCGCCCGGCGGCCGGCCGAGCAGCTGGCTGAGCGCATTCTCCTGCAAGGTGCGGGCGAGCATCGTCGAAGGGAGCAGCCGGGTCGCCGCTTCCAGCGCAGCCTCGGCCTGCTGTGCCTCCAGGCTGGACGCGTAGCCGGCGCGGAAGCGGCGCCCGATCAGGTCGCGCTCCTGCCGGCGTTCGTCCACCGTCTGCCGGACGATCTCCAGCCGCGCATCTGCGGCACGCAGGCCGATATAGGCCTGGACCACCGTCGCGATCAGGGTGATGCGCAGCGCATCGCGGGCATCGGCGGAGGCAAGCCATTCCTCCCGCGCCGCCTGGGTCGACTGGCGCAACCGCCCGAACAGATCCACTTCATAGGCGACATCCAGCTCGCCCTGGGCGCGTTCCTGGTCGACCCCTACGCCGAACGCGTTGACGCTGCGGCCGCTGCTGGCCCCGCTGGCGAGTGCCGCGCTGGGCCGCGCGGCGGCAGCGGCACCGCGCAACTGCGCCCGCGCCTGCTCGATCCGGGTCGCGGCGATCTGCAGGTCGGGATTGCCGGCGAGCGCCTGGTCGACCAGCGCATCGAGCGCGGGATCCTGGAAGTCCCGCCACCAGTCGGCGGTCACCGCGCCGGATCCGCCATCCGACCGCCAGTGCGCCGGGATCGCGACCGCCGCCGCGCCGGGCACCGGCCGCGCCGGGCCCATGCACGCTTGCAGCAGCACCGGCAGGAGCAAGGCAGGCCATGCCCTCATCGCCCGGCGCCCGTGTCGATGCGCGTTTCCACGGACATGCCCGGCCGCAGCCTGGCCGCAAGCGGCTGCCCCGGATCCACCGCGATCAGAATGCCGATGCGCTGCGGCACCTTGACGAAATTGCCGGTGGCATTGTCGGGCTTGAGCACCGCGAACTCCCACCCGGTCGCCGGCGCGATCCGCGCGACATGGCCGGTCAGCTGCGCACCGCCCAGCGCATCGACGCGGAACCGCACCGCCTGGCCGGGCCGCATCCGGCTGGTCTGGGCCTCCTTGTACTGGGCGATCACCCAGCGATCCGGCGGCACCAGTTCCATCAGCGCGGTACCGTTGGTGACATACTGGCCCCGGCGCACATGGATCTCGCCGAGCTGCCCCGTTTCGGGGGCACGGATGACGGTGTGCAGCAGGTCGATCTCCGCGAGCCGCAACTGCGCCGCCGCCGCCTCCACCTGCGCGACCAGCGCCTCGCGGCCAACCTCGACGGTACGCAGATCCTCGTGCGCCACGCGGGTATTGGCGGCGGCCCGGCGCACCGCGGCCTCGGCCTGGGCGAGTGCGGCGGCCGTCTGGTCGCGCTCGCGCAGCGAGATCGATCCGTCGCGGGCCAGATCGCGTGCGCGGGCCATGTCCGCCTTGGCGCGGATCAGCTGCGCCACCGCGTCGGCCGCCGCAGCGTCCTGCCCGGCAATGCCGGCAGCACGCGCCGAGCGCGCTTGGCGGCTGTTGGCAAGCGCCGCGCGCTGCGCATCGAGATTGGCCCGGGCCTGGGCAACCCGCGCGCGATAGATCGCGTCGTCGATCAGCACGAGTACCTGCCCCGCCTTCACCTGCTGATAGTCGCGGACCAGCACCTGGGCGACATAGCCGCTTACCTGCGGCGCGATCACGGTGGTGCGGCCGCGCACCAGAGCGTCGTCCGTCCGCTCAGCGCTGCCGCGCAACGGCCCGATGCCCCAGATCTGCAGAACCGCGCCGATCGCGAGCAGCAGCGCCACCGCACAAAGCGCCGTGACGAACGGCCGCGGCCGCGGTGGGTGCCAAGTGTCGGGCGCCGCAGCGGGCGGAGGTGCAGGCGCGGGAGGTTCGGAGGCGGGTTGAGTCATCGAGCAGCTCCGACGGGCGCGGGGCGCAGCCGACGCGCTTCCTGGACAAGAATGACGATTGCGAGAAACGCCGCGAGCCCCAGCGCCAGCAGCGTCACCACCCAGAAGGTGTCGTTGAAGGCAAGGATGTTGGCCTGGGTCTGCAGGGCGCTGCCCAGCCGCGCACTCCCCTGCGCCGCGGCCGCGGCAGGATCCGGCAGCTGGTGCGCAAGCTGGGCGCTGCTGGCGGCGATGCGCTCCGCGGCGGGCGAGCTGCCCGGCGGGATCGCATCCGCCAGGTTCTCGGCATGCACCCGCGCACGGATCGTCTGGATGCTGCCCAGCAGCGCAGCGCCGGCCAGCCCGCCCAGATTCTGGGTGGTGCTGAACAGCACGACGAAGCTCACCAGATGGGTGGGGCCGCGCTCGAGCACCCGCGCGATCCCGAACAGCAGCGCCGGCCCGAGGAACAGCGTCGTGCCGATCCCGAGCAGCGACTGGCTGAGCGCCAGTTCGGTGGCGCGCGTGTCACTGGTCGAATGGGTGTCGAGCCACGCTCCCCAGGCGATCACCAGCGCCGCTGCGAGCATCATCGGCAGCAGGCGATCGGGGCGCGCCAGCCATGCGGCGAGCGCGATGCCGCCGATCATCGCCAGCAGCACCACTGCGAACAGCCCGTGCAACTGGTCGTCGGTCAGGCCGCCGAGCGCCAACAGCCCGACCGCGGCATAGGTCTGCTCCGTCAGCGCGATGCGGACGACGAGCGCGATGCCGGCGATCAGCAGGATCTCCGCGGTCCCGAACCAGCGGACCTGCAGCAGCGGCCGCGCCCGGCGATCCTCGACGAGGAAGACGAGGCCGAGCAGCAGCAACGCGCCGGCGAACATCCAGCCGAGCCAGGGCGCGTCGGTCCACCAGTAGAAGCGTCCGAACGCCAGCCCTGCGCAGCCCAGCAGCATCGCCCCCAGCGCCAGCGCGATGGTGAGCGCGTCGAGCGGTTCGAAGGCCTTGCTCCGGTCCGTCGGCGGCAGCGGCAGCAGGACCGTCAGCGCCCAGGCGGCGAGCGCCAGCGCCAGCTCGATCCAGTGGACGCCCGCCCAGTGATCGAAGGCGATCCGGTCCAGTGGCACCATCCGCGCGATCGGGATGGCGAGCTGGGGCAGGCTGAACCCCACGACGACCGCCATCGGGCGGAGGCGCGCCGGAAAGACCTGGAACGCGCTGTACAGCCCCATGGTGGTGAGACCGCCCGAGGCGACGCCGCTGATCGCGCGGGCGAGCACCGTGGTGCCGAGCGACGGGAAGCACAGCGCGATCAGTTCGCCCAGGATCAGCGTGCCCAGGATCACGTGCAGGCACGCCGGGATGCCGAACTGGACGCGCGCCTTCACGAGCAGCAGGTTGGCGGTGGCGTTGAACGCCACGAACACGGCGAGCAACAGGTTCGCCTCCGCGACGTAGAGGCCCATATTCCCCGCGATGACGTAGAGGTTGGTGCTGATCAACGCATTGCCGAGGCCGCTGGCCAAGGCCAGGATGACGGCGGAGAGCGCGTACCCGCACCGGGCGCCGGTCGAAAGGCGGGGCGAATAGGGCGCGCCGGGGAAGAGCGGTCGTTCTCCCGGTGCAAAGATGTAACGGCGCTCGACCATCATTGGCGATCCTCGGTCCGGCACGCCCTGCCCAGCCAGGGGATGCGGTGGGCGCCATCTTCGCCAGCGCCGCGCGCGCGCCAAGCTATCCGAGGGTTTGCCCGCTCGAGCATGGGCCGCCGAGAACCGATGTTTGAGATGCCGACCGCGGCGAGTTGGCGGCAAAAGTCGCGCGGGCGTATTGCGCGAACGCAACGGAGATTGAGTTCGAGCGCGAGACCGGCGGGATCAGCGTCCCGCCGCCGCCTTCCCGTCCGGTCCCTCAACGGTGACCTTGCCGTCCGCACCGACGAGCACGCTGGCCCGCCGCACGCCCTTGGCGTCGATCAGCACCACGCCCGAGACGCCGGCATTGTTGAGGAACAGATAGGACGAGGCGCCGCCCGCGCGATCGAACTTCACATGTGCGCCCTTGTCGTCGATCTCGATCGCGGCGACGGGCGCGCCCGGTGCGGGGTTGGCGAGGCGGACCGATGGCCGGTCGTCCTTGTCGAGCGCCACCGTCGCGGCCGGCTTGGCGTCGCGGCCGATCAGCACGATCGACGGGCCCTGCCCGGCCGCGGAGAGCAGGATCCGCGGCGCACCCTCCGCGTCGACGATGCGAACCTCGGAGGTGATGACGGGCGGCGGTGGCGTGTGCTGCATGGCGTGCTTCTCAGTGATCGGCCAGCGCCGCGCCGAACGCGGCGACGGCACCGGAAAAGCGCGCCGCGCCGACGTCGAACGTCCAGCGACGCAGCGCGGGGTCGCCGGCGAAGCCGATCGCCCGCAGCCGCGCATGGGCATCCAGCGCCCCGGCCAGCCCCGCCACCATCGCGGCAGGGGCGCCTTCGGTCTGGTCGGGTCCCAGGCCGCTGTCGAGCATGCTCGGCGCCAGCGCGGCGGAGCCGACGCCAAGTCCCAGCGCGATCGTGACCGCACGCCGCACCGCGGCCGTGAGCTCCTGCGCGTGCCAGCCGACCGGCGTTCCCATGCCCAGGATCAGCAGCGCGCGGGCGGTCACCGTCGGTGGCGGCTGGTCCAGGAACAGCGTTTCGCCGATCTCGGCGGCGAAGATGCCGTCGGCGCGAAGCCGCACCAGCGCGCCGCCCAACGCGGCATCCAGATGCGCGAGGCCGCCGACCGGCGGCCCCCCGCCCAGTTCCTCCGTGAACATGCAGGCGCAGGACAGGTCGGCCTCGGCCGCGCTCCCGTCCCAGGCGGCGACCTCGATCGCGACACCGTGCAGCGTGCCGACGATCTTTCGCTCGGTCATGGATGGATCATGTCGCGGGCATAATCGAGCCCGATGCCATAGCCGCCGCCATGGTCGACGACGATGCCGCGGGCAGCTTCGTAGGTGTCGTGCCGCGTCCAGTCGCGCTGCAGTTCGAGCAGCAACTGCAGCCAGGAGGTCGGCACCGCACCGGCCTGGACCATGCGCTGGATCGCAGCTTCGTGGCTGGCCGGGGTCAGTCCGCCACAGGCATCGGTGACGACGCGCACCGCATAGCCCTCGGCTAGGGCCGAGAGTACCGGGAAGCTCACGCACGCCTCGGTCAGCAGCCCCGCCACGATCAATGTGCGGCGGCCGGTGGCGACCACGGCGGCGCGCGCCGCTTCGTCTTCCCATAGATTCATGTTCCGCCGCTCGATCGGCACCACGTCCGGCAGCACGACGCGGAGCGGCGGCATCAGCGGGCCGCTATAGACCTTGGTGGCCGAGGTGCTGACGACCACCGGCACGTCGAACGCCTTCGCCGTTTGCGCAAGCGCGATGAGGTTGCCGCGGACGGTCTGCCGGTCTGCCGAGCCGGTGGCGAAGGCAAGCCCCGCCTGTGCATCGACGATCAGCACCGCGCACTCCTGCGGGGTGAGTAGGCTGGTGGCGGTCATCGTTGCGATCTCCTTGGCGAAGCGCGTCCACCTAGCGAGAGTCGGGCTGTCACCGCTTGTCGATTGCGCCGCCTTTTTGGCGGCGTTTGCGGGCACCCGCCAACGCACGCCGATGTCTAGAACCGACAAAAGATCGCGTTCGGCGCCAATCCCCTGCAGCGCGGCGCTGCCACAACGCGGCGTTCGCATCGCCCAAGGATCTCGCCCGATGACCGTCTATGCCAGCCACACGCTCCGCGCCAACGGCATCCGCCAGAACTATATCGACACCGGCGAAGGTCCGCCGGTGGTGCTGCTCCATGGCTTCCCGGAAACGAACTTCGCCTGGCGGTATCAGATCCCGGTGCTGGGCGAGCTCTACCGCATCATCGCGCCGGACCTGCGCGGCTATGGCGAAACGGACAAGCCCGCGACCGGCTATGACAAGCGCACCATGGCGCGTGACCTGGCGGCACTGCTCGACGCGCTCGGCATCGATCGGATCGCGCTGGTCGGCCATGATCGCGGCGCCCGCGTCGCGACCCGTTTCGCCAAGGATTTCCCCGACCGGGTCGACCGGCTGGTAGTGATGGACAACGTCCCCACCCGCATCGTCGCGCGGGATCTCAATGCCGAGATCGCCAAGGCCTATTGGTTCTTCCTCTTCCACCTCATCCCCGACCTTCCGGAGACGCTGATCGCCGGCAAGGAGGAGCAATGGCTGCGCTGGTTTTTCTCCGACTGGGCCTATGACCCCTCGGCGATCAGCGGAGAGGCGTTCGACACCTATGTCCGCGCTTATCGCGCGCCGGGCGCGGTACGCGGCGCGATGGCGGACTATCGCGCCAATGCCGAGGACGTCGCGCAGGATCTGGTCGACGCGCACGTGAAGATTGCCTGCCCAACGCTCGCCTTGTGGGGCGCCGATTTCGGCGCGGTCGGCAAGATGTTCGACATGCCGAAGGTATGGGCGGAAATGGCCGACGACCTGCGCGCCATCCCGATCGAGCGTTGCGGCCATTTGCCGCACGAGGAACGCCCTGAAACGGTTAGCGCTCACTTGCTGGAATTTCTGCGGGGATGGCAGGGCTGAGCCATGACCGCGCACGCAACGATCCGACCCGCCGGGCACGAAACCGCCGCGCTGCTGGCCGCACTCGCCAGCACCGTCGGCCCGCGTCACCTGCTTACCGATCCGAAGCGGACCCGCCGCTATCGCACCGGCTTCCGCTTCGGCGGGGGCAGCGCGCTGGCGGTGGTGCTGCCCGGTACGCTGGTGGAGCTGTGGCGCGTGGTCACCGCCTGCGCGGCGGCGAAGGTAATCCTGATCGTCCAGGCCGCCAATACCGGCCTCACCGGCGGATCGACGCCCGACGGCGACGACTATGACCGGCCGATCGTGATCGTCAGCACCACGCGTCTCACCGGCATCCAGTTGATCCGCCGCGGCGCGCAGGTGCTCTGCCTGCCCGGTTCGCGGCTGTTCGAGCTGGAGGACCTGACCGCCTCGGTCGGCCGAGAGCCGCATTCGCGGATCGGCTCCTCGTGCATCGGCGCCTCGGTGCTGGGCGGCATCTGCAACAATTCCGGCGGCGCGCTGATCCATCGCGGACCGGCCTTCACCCAGATGGCCCTCTACGCCCGGATCGAGGCGAACGGCAGCGTCGCGCTGGTCAACCATCTCGGCGTCGCCCTTGGCACCGATCCCGAGGCGATGCTCGCCCGGCTCGACCGAGGTGACATCCGCGAGGAAGAGATTGTCGACGATCCCGCGCGGGTCTGCTCCGATCATGGCTATCAGGAGCATGTCCGCCAAGTCGATGCCGAGACGCCCGCCCGGTTCAACAACGATCCGCGCCACCTTTTCGAGGCGGCCGGCAGCGGCGGCCACGTCGTCGTCTTCGCGGTGCGGCTCGATACCTTCCCGCGCGATGCGAAGACGGCGGATTTCTACATCGGCACCAAGGATCCCGCCGAACTCACCGCGCTGCGCCGGACGATCCTGACCAGCTTCGGCGACCTCCCGATCCAAGGCGAATACATCCACCGCTCGGCCTTCCGCCTCACCGAGCGCTACGGCAAGGATACGTTCCTGGCCGTCCGCTATTTCGGCGCCAAGCAATTGCCGCGACTGTTCGCGCTGAAAGGGCGGTTCGACGCCTTCTGCGCCCGCCACCGCTGGTTGCCGAACGACCTGTCCGACTGGCTGATGCAGGCAGCGGTTGCGTGGCTGCCGCGCCACCTGCCCGCCCGCATGCGCGACTTCGACCGGCGTTTCGAGCATCATCTGATCCTGCGCATGGGCGACGCGGGGATCGCAGAGGCGCGCGCGCTGCTCGCCAAGACGTTCCCCAGCGCGAGCGGCGCCTATTTCGAGTGCACCAAGGACGAAGGCGAACGCGCTTTCCTCCATCGCTTTGCCGTCGCCGGTGCGACGATCCGCTACCGCGCGCTGCATCGGCGCGAAATGCAGGATTTCGTCGCGCTCGATGTCGCCCATCGCCGCAACGACGCGGACTGGAACGATCAGCTGCCGCCCGAACTGGCTGAGAAGGTCATCGGCGTGAGCTATTGCGGGCATTTCTTCTGCCACGTCTTCCACCGCGACTATCTGCTCAAGCGCGGCGAGGATCCGATTGCGTTCGAGCGGGCGATGCTCGCGCTGCTCGACGCGCAGGGCGCCGAATATCCGGCCGAGCACAATGTCGGCCATCTCTATCCGGCCAAGCCGCCGCTCGCCGCGCATTATCGCGCACTCGATCCCACCAACAGCCTCAACCCCGGCATCGGCCAGACCTCGCGCAAGGCGAACTGGGCCTGAGCCGCAACGGAGTATCCCGATGCAGATCGTTCGATTCCAGGATGCGCGCGGCGTCGGCCTCGCGGTCAACACCGGCGAAGGCTATCGCGCCGTCCATGCGGCGGACCCCGCCTATCCGGGCGACCTGCCGGCGCTGATCGCCTCGGGTGTCGATCTGATGGAGACGATGGCAGAGTTCCGCAGCGCCGCCCCGATCGACATCGATGCGATGACGATCCTCCCGCCGATCCCCAACCCCGGCAAGATCGTGTGCATCGGCCTCAACTATGTCGATCACGCCGCCGAGGGCCATTTCGAGGTTCCCACCTATCCCACCATCTTCGCGCGCTTCGCCACCAGCCTGATCGGGCACGGCGCGCCGCTGGTCCGCCCGCCGCAGTCGCAGGATTTCGACTTCGAAGGCGAGCTGGTGGCGGTGATCGGCCTGGGCGGCCGCAACATCGCGCGCGAGGATGCGCTGCGCCACATCGCCGGCTATTCGATCTTCAACGACGGATCGGTGCGCGACTATCAGTTCCGCACGCCGCAATGGACGATGGGCAAGAATTTCGACGGGACCGGCGCCTTCGGCCCCGCCTTCGTTCCCGCCGCGGCCCTGCCCGAGGGTGCCCGCGGGCTGCGGCTCCAGACCCGGCTGAACGGCGCGGTGGTGCAGGACGCCTCGACCGCCGACATGATCTTCGATGTGACCGAACTCGTCGCGCTGCTCAGCGAGGCGTTCACGCTGGAGCCCGGCGACGTGATCGTAACCGGCACTCCGGCCGGGGTCGGCTTTGCCCGCACACCGCCGCTGTGGATGCAGCCCGGCGACGTCTGCGAGGTCGAGATCGAGCAGATCGGAATCCTGCGCAACATCGTCGCGTGAGATCGGCCGGGAATGGGCGCATGGCGGCGGCCATGCGCCCTTCGGCTTATGGAACGGGGATGCCGAAGCCGTTGAGGGTCATCGACACGAAGCAATAATGGCCGACGAGGTAGATCAGCTCGCTGGTCCCCGCCTGGCCGAACCGGGCAAGCGCCTGGGCGTAGAGCGGATCGGCCAACACCCCGCCGCGGAGCAGCGCCTTGGCGACATCGTGCGCGATGGCTTCGTCGTCGTCGAGATCCTCGGGACGCTCACCCGCGGCCAGCGTCGCGATCCGCCGCGCAGACATGCCGTGCGCGCTGGCCGCCACCGCGCCATGGGCATAGATTTCGTACGCCGCACCGAAATGCGCACCCACCACCAGGATCGCGACCTGCCGCGCCGGATCGGGAATGCGCTTGGCGGCGGTGAGCGCCTGGGTGACGCCCCAATAGGCCGCACCGATCTCGGGATCGTGCAGCCAGGCATTCCACGGGCCCAGCAGCGCGCCGTCCTCGCGCACCGTGGTGAAGGTCTGATATTTGGCGGCCACGCCGGCGGTCATCGCCTCGAACAGCGGGCGCTGGGCGTCGGTCAGGTCGCTCGGGGGGATCGGTGGCAAGCGGGTCATCGGCGTCTCCATGGCGCTCATTGCGGCATGCGATTGAGCGCATAGTTGGCGGGGATCCAGGCATAGCTGCCGGGCGCGGTCCGGCGGACATGGCCGAGGCCGGGGAACGAGATATGCGCGCCCGCCACCCACCAGCCCTTGTCGGCCGCCGCGGCGAACGCGGTTTCGCGCGAGCGCACCGCCGCGGCCGGATCGGTGTCGTATTTCATCGCGACGTGCGGATCGGGCAGCTGCACCGGTGCGACATGCACCGTATCGCCCCACACCAGCAGCGCCTTGCCGCGGCTCTCCACCAGATATTGGTGATGCCCGGGGGTATGCCCCGGCGCCGCGATCGCGGTGATTCCGGGCGCCAGCGCCTCGCCTTCGGCATAGGGCTTGAAGCGCCCCTCGGCGATATAGGGCTTCAGGCATTGCTGGGCGCCGTCGAACATCGAGCCGAGGAACGCCGGCACCTTGCCGCGATTGGCGTCGTTCAGCCAGAAATCCGCCTCTCCCTGCGCCACACGCACGATGGCGCGCGGGAAGACGACCTTGCCGCCCATCAGCAGCCCGCCGACATGGTCGCGGTGGAGATGGGTAAGATAGATCTCGTCGATCTGCTCGGGCGCGATCCCCGCCGCGCGGAGATTGGCGACCAGCAGCCCGCCGTCGCGGCCATAGAGATCCCCGGCGCCGGTATCGATTAGCACCAGCTTGCCCGGCAGGCGGACGAGGAACGCGCTGAACCCGCCCTCCACCGGCGAGGTCAGGAAGTTCTGCGCGAGCAGGCTCGCCACCTCGCCGGGCTTGGCGCCCACCGCCAGCTCGGTTGCCGGGAAGGGGTGGGTGCCGTCGAGCAGGGCGACGATCTCGAAGTCGCCGAGTTCGAAGCGATAATAGCCCGGCGCCTGGCGCGGCGGCCAGATGCCGCCCGGCGATGCCTGGGGCGGAGCCGGCGGCGGGGCCGAGGGGACGGTCTGGCCCTTGGGACCGGCAATTGCCGCCGAAACTGGAAGCACGGAAAGCGCGAGCGCGAGCGAGTGGCGGATTTTCATGCTGCCTCCATGAGCTTGTCCCTCCGGTATTGCCGATAGGCCGCGGGAAGGATTGGACGGGGCAGCGCTTACTTGGATGCAGCAGGCATGCGCATCGACGACACGGGGTGCGAGGTGACGCTCTCCGACGCGCTCAACGCCTATGTGTTTGGGAATGCGTTGGATGGTCCGGGCTTCAGCACCGAGCCGATCTTGGCCGCACTCGACCCCCATCCGTCGTAAACGATGGTTCGACATCAAAGCCGGGAAAACCCGACCCGCGATTCGAGCGCGCGAGGACGTTAAACCGTCCTCACAAGCCTGCCCCACATGAGCCGAAAATCAGCCGGTGAAGCGCTGACAAATAACCATTTTCAGAAACCGGCTGGGGCGGGAGGAGCCCCAGCCAGAAATGACCCAAGTAATTGAAAAGACGGGTTTCTTGCAAACCTGCCCCGCCAATGCACCACGAGAGGGTGCCACGGCAGGGTACCACGGCAAGGACCCACGCGGATGTCCGGCATCCAGAACGTTACCCGCAAGCACGGAACCTACTACTATCGTCGCCTCGTACGTTTAGGAGCCGATAAACCTTTCAGGATACGCTTCTCGCTTCGGACCACATGCCGGAAGCGGGCCAGTCAACTGGCGCCGGCCTTGACGTTGATCTGCGAGCGCATTGCCATGGACATGATCGCCAATCGCGGCAGGGATGATCTCACTGCGGCACAACGCGCCGAGATCTTTCGCCGACAGGTGATGATCGAGCGTGACCGCCTGGCGGTGATGCACGCCCGGCTCCACATCGTGCCAGTCGAGGATAACGAGGATACCGAAAAGGCGCTCGCCTTGCGCTTGGACGCAGGCGAGCTGGCGGCGATGGATGGCGCGGTGCGAGGCAAGATCGAGGACTTCCTTGTCGCCCACATCGACCCCGAGGCGGCCGACGAGCCGATCGTGGTCATGGCGTGGTCAGACCTGGCTGCATCGATAGAACATGAGGGCACGGAAGACGCAGCCGTAGCCAGGCTTGCCGACATCGGTGTCGAGCAATTCAAGCTGCGTGCAGCTATGGCCGGGAAGGTCGTCAACCAGGCGCGGATACAAGCCATTCGCGAGTTCCGCGATGCGCTGACCAACCCCGGCGCAGCCTACCCGCCGGTGCCGATTACCGGATATCAACCGTCTTCGCCCGCCCAGCCAGCAACGCCCATGAATCATCCTGCGCCACAGCCGGTTACGACTGGTCCGTTCGCACTGATGACTCCAACGGAAGCCGTCGAGAAGTTCTTTGCGCACAATCCGCGAACCGGCGGAGTGGACGGCACAGCCCGCCGCAAAGGGGGCGACCCATGGACCGAGAAGACACGCGAACAGTTCAAGCTGCTCGCCCTTCTGCTCGAGCAGGTGATGGACGGCAGGCCGCTAGCGACCGTCACGCACGACGACCTTGTCCAGCTCAACGACTGCTTCGCGAAGCTGCATGGCCCTTCGTTCCGAAAGTCACCCCAGCATCGTACCATGACGATCCACGAGATCGTCGCGGAAACGGAGGCGCGTGTCCAGCAAGGCGAGAAGGCGGTTGCGCGAGGCGCGAAGCGGAAGGACGAAGCGGGTCCGCCGAAAATCCCTGCCGGCGCTCTGACCAGGGATCAGCTGGGCCTCGGCCTCAGCACGACCAACCGCCATTGGGGCTTCCTGCGTCAGCTGACGACGTGGTTCGCCAAGCACCAGCCGCTGGGCGCGCTGGACTACAGCGCTTTCATCGAGAACGATCAACGTGATGCGCGCGATCAGCGGGACGCCTACACCGAAGAACAGGGTAGAATGTTGTTCAGCCTTCCGCCTTGGACAGGATCCAAATCACTGGCTCGCCGCATGCAGCCCGGCAGTCTGCTCGTCCACAGTGCCTGGTATTTCGTACCGATGATCGGTTGGTACACCGGGATGCGGCGCGAGGAGATATGCGGCCTCATGCTCGACGACATGGAAGTCGTCGACGGCCATTGGCAGATCAACGTTCGTCCGACGGCAATCCGACGGCTCAAGACCATCACCTCGGCGCGCAACCTGCCCCTCGCCGAGGAGCTGATCCGTCTCGGACTTCCTGCATATGTGCAGGCGCTCAGAGGGGCTGGCGAGTCAATGCTGTTCCCCGAGCTGCAGGCCGAGAGCGGCAAAGGCACCATGGGCGATCGCTATTACAAGACCATTTGGACCAAGATTGCAGCCGCCTTGCCTTTCCTGAGGGCCGGTCAAGCGACCCACTCGTTCCGACACACGGTGATCGACAGCATGAAAGCAGCTGGCATTGCGGCCGAGGTCCGAGCTGACTTCGCTGGGCACAAGCTATCGAGCGAAACCGAGGGGCGCTATTCGAAGGCGCATATGGAGTTGCTGCGGAACGCCGCGAAAGCGATACCGGAGGTGACGCGGCATCTGGATCCGTTCCCGGTGCAGCTGTTACCTGCCGGTCTGCGCGCTCCGCGTAAGGCAAGGATGTCCAACCCGAAAACGTCCCTGTGACAGGACGGTCCCAAGCACATGAGGGAGGAATGCGGCTTGTCGTCATGGCCGGCCTTGCAGCGGTAGGCTAAGTTCCCTGCCCATCCGCGCTGCAGGCCAATGTTGATGGGATCATATTCACTCTTCTTATTCATGTTTAGATAATAAAAAAGCGAGCCAGTACGTCGGCAAGCCGACCGACAGCAGCACCTCGTCCAGCCATGCGAACAGTTGCGGCTCCGGCGGTGTGGCGCGATCGCGCCGAGCTGACGAAGCCGCGCTGCCCCGGTCGAGCGACGTCCTCGACTCGCTCGCGCACTTCGACAAACCGGGCGGCGCGACGCCAGTGCGAGGGTGTTCAATGCGCAATGCAGACCGGCGATCGATGACCTTACGCGCGGCCCGGACAGGACACCGCCAAGGAGGACTCCTGGGGCGATCGGCGCCAGCCCTCGCCGAGGCCGCGCTCATCACGTATCGAATTTAGTAATTGCTGATGTGCATGCTGCCACACGATCATCTTTCAAGGTGCCTTATGGGTCGAAGCGACAAGTACGAACTGCCTTCCTTCACATCGCCCAAAGGTAGGCGCCTTCAGGCGGTGCAACCCGCATGCGATCACTGTGGCAAAGCCATGACCGAGGAGGAACTCGCCTTGGTCGACGTGGTATTGCCCGAGATCGCAGCCACGAACCTATACGTCCTGGAATGTGGGTCCTGCACTGCGACCCGCGACTGCGCGGATGAGGAATATATCACAGACCTACAAGCAGTGGCTGAAGAGGCGCTAGCAGACGCTCTTAAGCGCGGAAACGAAGATGCAGCAAGCAGGCCTGAATGATGCCCCCAGCGTCCCTAGCTCCTAGGGGAGCGAGATGCTTTCACGCGTCACGACATTCTGAACGTACTTCTCGATAGCTTCCAGCCAGGTAGCTTCGTGCAGGGGCAGCAGGTCGCGTAAGCGAGGTGTCTTATCGGCTCCCGTCCGTAAGGCGCACTCAGCTCCTGCCTTGTCCTCACCAACCTTGCCCTGGATGGCACGTGCGAGCCGTTCGTTATAGGCGCGCGCTTCCGGATATCGACCGAACCAAGACGCGGGGCTTGTGTTGACGAAGCCATCCTTCCGGATTGAACCCAGGTTCAATGGTCGTCCTCCGGCCCCATCGTGCCGCAGGTTGAGCGAACCCTTTAGATCAACATAGAAGCCGAGGGGATCGAGCTTCTCCAGAAAGGCACGGAGCAACGCCGGCGCTTCAGGATCACGCTGCCCGAGCAACTCGTAAAACTCGTCCTCGCCGATGCTCACGCCGCGCCGCGCGGTCGCGGCAAGTGTCGATGCGCGCTCCATCTGCACCGCATCGACGCGCAGCGCACTATCGTCGAGGCGCACCACGCCTCGTTCGATCAGAACGGTCTTCGCGAGTACGGAAGGCACGATAACCCGCGAGCCGCCGTCCGGGGCAGCGAAAACTCCCAGTTCGACCAAGGCGAAGGTAAATCGCTGACCCGCATGACTCTGAAGCAGTTCCGCCAGCGGCGCGATGTCGTCTCGAATGCCGTCGCCCACAACGGCAACCACCGCCCGGCCGCGGGATAGGTTCCTCGACACAGCCTCGATGAACTCCGCCTCTCCGACGCCGGGGTCACACGCCCGGACCAATTCGTATATGGATACCTCCGCTTCAGAACTCGCGCGCCGCGCCTTGCGAACCGCCTGCTCGAACGCCTCGTAGCCCATTCGGAACACCGCCCCAGCATATTCCATGGCCTGAGCGACGACCTCGCGCCGGGCCTGTGGATTGCGCCAAAGCTTTGCTTCGATGAGAACGATACCGCCCGTGGGCGTCACGTAGACATTGTCGAGCGCGCCGCTCCGTCCGCCGCCGAAGAGCAGTGGCAGCTCTCGGCAGATCGGCACGAGATCGCCGAAGCCCGGCTCGATCTGCTCGATCGGAAACACGGCTGGCTGCTGATGCAGTAGGTCCTGCAGCCAACTCTCGCTATACCCGCTGCCCGCAGTAGAGCCTAGATCCATGCGCCGCAAAGCAGTCGCTGCACCGGAGTCGTCAATCCAGATGGGCCTACCGTCCCGGCGGCGTGGCTCAGTCATATGTCCTGTTCTCCCAGATCTATGTCTCTACAAGGTCACACCCGAGTTGCCTCGCGCCCACGCGGGCAGCTAAGCACCCTACTTCGACTAATAAATCAATCCTCAATCAGAAGTTATCTGCCACTGTCATGACGCCAAACCTTCTCCCCCAATTCGCTCCGCTGCTGCTCGAATGGAACTTGCAACACACCGAAGATGCGCTCGATCACCCGAAGTTCACAATGGCTCAGTGTGAAATAGGCGGCCGGAGCGTGCAGATGATTTACGCCCCCTTCGATCACATCAATTATACCGCTAAGATAGTGATCGTCGGCATGACGCCGGGCCGCTCTCAGGCAGTCAGCGCGTTGCGGGCTGCCTCGTCTGCGCTGGTTGCCGGCGATGCGATCGACTTGGCCGCAGAGAAGTCGAAGATCTTTGCAAGCTTTTCCGGCGAACCAATGCGCAGTAACCTGATTCGCATGCTCGATCTGATTGGGGTGGCGAAGCTGCTCGGCGTGCCCTCAACCGCCGCCCTTTGGAGCGACGCAGCCCATCTCGTCCACTTCACGTCTGCCCTTCGCTATCCAGTGTTCGTCGATGGTCAGAATTGGTCCGGACAACCAGACATGGTCCGGACGCCGCAGCTGAGAAGCTGGCTCGAGGCCTACACTGGTACGGAGTTGTCTATGCTCCATAATGCGCTCGTCGTTCCACTCGGCCCAAAAGTCAGTGCCGCGCTACGGCACCTAGCGAATGAAGGGATGATCGACGCCTCGCGTGTCCTTGACGGCCTACCGCACCCAAGCGGCGCGAACGCCGAGCGCATCGCGTACTTCGTCGGTGACAAAGCTCGGGAGCGGTGCTCAAGCAAAACCAACACCGCCTCGCTTGATCATGCGAGGGAGCGACTCGTCCGGCTTGTCATGGAAGCCTAGTCGGCGGGTCACCGGCGGGTAGATGGGCCGAAATCGGCGAGGCCGCTGGGCGGTTCCGAGCATGTGGCGATAAACCGCGCCGCCGTTGAGGATTTTCCCGCAACGCAATAGGAAGCGACACATAATCGAGGGGGCGAAAACAGGTGCGGATCGTATCAAACAGCGGCGCAGACCGCAGCGTTGACTTCCTATTGAACAGGCCCAGCGATGTTGACGCCCTCTGTGAGCAGATTTCGGTATTCGGGCTGGAAGCGCTGCGGGGGCGGGTAGATATTCGTCACCTGCTGGTCGGAGAGAGCGAGCCCGCAGCGGCGCTGTACGGCGGCGGAAGCGACCGGAGCAGGCGCAATCAGCTGCGGCGACGCTCGCTGTTCCGCCATGCGCGCAACGTCCTCGATCGCGCTGCGGTACGCCAGACGCGGCTACCGACCGCCCAGTCTTTGCTGCTGACTTCTACCAGCGCGCTGGCGGGCAACTGCAGCCTGACGACCGCCGGGCTGGGCATGGCGCCGCAGGCACAACTCGGCTTTGTTCAGGGTACCGAGAGCCCAGAGGAGATCGCTTTCTTCCGGCAGTGGTTCGTGGATCAGTGGAACGCCGGCGCTACCGACGGACCAGCGGTGACTGCTCTGCGTGACGCTGTATGCCAGGGCGCTTCCGACCATGCGCCATCGACGGTCTACACCCAGGCACTCCACCAGCTGTTCGCCGAAATGGAAGCTGGCACCGACGAATCGCGGATCGTCGACTCGGCCACGGGTATCCGCGAAACGCAGGTCTGGTCGAAGCTATACCGCTTCCAGAAGGACGGCGTGATCGGCGCGATCGACAAGCTCCAGCGCTTCGGCGGCTGCATCATCGCCGACAGCGTGGGCCTCGGCAAAACCTTCGAGGCGCTGGCGGTCATCAAATATTTCGAGCTGCGCAATGCCCGCGTGCTCGTCCTCGCCCCCAAACGCCTGCGCGAAAACTGGTCGCTGTGGACCCGCAACGACGTTCGCAACATGCTCGCGGCCGATCGCTTCGCGTTCGACGTGCTCAACCACACCGACCTGTCCCGAGAACGTGGCCAATCGGGTGATATAGACCTCAGCCACATTAACTGGGCGAACTACGACCTCGTCGTCATCGACGAGAGCCACAATTTCCGGAACCGCCCGGCTGGCAAGGGCGAGCGCGAGAGCCGCTATGATCGCCTGCTCAACGCGGTCGTGCGGGCGGGTGTTAAGACCCGCGTGCTGATGCTGTCCGCTACCCCGGTCAACAATCGGCTGAACGACCTCAAGAATCAGATTGCCTTCGCGACCGAGGGCGACGACCGGGCCCTCGCCGGCTTCGGGATCGCCAGCGTGTCGGGTACGATCCGCATCGCACAAGGACAGTTCAACCGCTGGCAACAGCTGCCGGAGGCCGCACGCACCCCCGCCAAGCTGCTGGAAATGCTGGGCTTCGACTACTTCCGCCTGCTGGACCTGCTGACCATCGCCCGCAGCCGCAAGCACATCGAACGTTATTACGGCACGGCGGAGACCGGCACCTTCCCCGAGAAGCTACCCCCCGCCAACATCAAGTCGGACGTGGACGCCTCCGGCGCCTTCCCGCCGATCGTCGAGATCAACAACGAGATCCGACGTCTGAAGCTCGCGGCCTTTGCCCCGCTGCGCTATGTGCTGGAAGACCGCCGTGGCGCCTATGAGCGCCGCTACAACCAGGACGTTGCGGGCGCCGGCGGTGGTACCAGCGTCTTCCGCCAGCTGGATCGCGAAGAAAGCCTGATCGCGCTGATGCGCGTTAACCTGCTGAAACGCATGGAAAGCTCCGTGCATGCGTTCGCGCTGACAATCGGACGTCAGCTCGAGGCCGTCGAAGCCCTGATCGGCCGCATCGACGCGCATGACGATAGCATCGAAGCCCCCGCCATCGATGATCTGGACGACGACGATCCCGCGTTCGACCAGCTGGGCGTCGGCCGCAGCGTCAAGGTTCTGCTCAGCGACGCCGACCTAGTGCGCTGGCGACAGGACCTGGCGGAAGACAGGCAGCGCCTTGCCCGCCTTCACGATCAGGCGCGACGCGTTACCCCGGAGCTAGATGCGAAGCTGGCGGATCTGAAACGGCTAATCGGCGAGAAGCTCGCGAACCCGTTCAACCCGGACAACGTCAAGCTTCTGGTCTTCACCGCCTTCGCCGATACGGCGGCCTATCTCTATGATGCCCTGCGCGCAGACTATCCGCGCCGCATGGCGCTGGTGACCGGCTCTGGCCGCAACGGCACTACACATCCCAAGCTGCGCGCCGACCTCGGCTCGATCCTTACCGCCTTCGCCCCGCGTGCCCGTGCACGCCCGGAGGCGCTGGCGAGCGAAGAGGAGATCGACCTGATCATCGCCACCGACTGCATCTCCGAGGGCCAAAACCTGCAGGACTGCGACTGCGTGGTGAACTATGACATCCACTGGAACCCGGTGCGCATCGTCCAGCGCTTCGGCCGCGTCGACCGGCTGGGCTCTCCCAACGAGGTCATCAAGCTGGTCAATTTCTGGCCGAACATGGACCTGGATAGCTATATCGGGCTGGAGCGCAGCGTGTCCGGCAAGATGATGCTGCTCGATGTTTCCGCCACCGGTGAGGAGAACCTCATCGAAGCGCAGGCTGGCAACCAGATGAACGATCTGGAGTATCGCCGCCAGCAGCTGGAAGCGCTGCAGTCGCGGGTCGTGGATCTGGAGGATCTTTCGTCCGGCGTCTCGATCACGGATCTCACGCTGAACGACCTGCGCCTGGACCTCGCACGGCTGACCCCGGACGAGCGCGCCGCGCTGGAGCGAAGCCTGCCCGGCACCTTCGCTCCGATCTTCGCTAGCGACGATTTGCCCGCCGGCGCGCTGTTCGTGCTGCGCGCCGCAACGCCCGCAGCCGAGCGCGCGATCGCGAAGGCAGATCCTCTGTTCCCGCATGCCCTTGTCTATGTCGGCGCGGACGAGCGGATCATCCTGCCCCATAGCCAGCCAAAGCGCATGCTGGACCTGCTTCGCCTCGCCGCCGCCACGCCGGGAGCCGAACAAGCCGAAGCCTGGGCCCGCTTTGATACCGAAACACGCGGCGGCGAGTCGATGGCGCGCTGGCAGTCGCTGCTTGCTGCCGCCATTCGCGGCGTCACCGGCAAGGCGGAAGAGCGCGCGGTCGAAAGCCTGTTCACCTCCGGGGGCATCGAAGGCGCGGGCGGCGAAAGCGGCCTGGACGACTGGGAGGTCGTCTGCTGGCTGCCGGTGCTGGGGCCACAGTGACCGGCTCGCCATGACCATCACCCCTGCCGACGTCTTCGCCGCCATGGCGCTGCCGCCTATGAACGCGCCGCCTCGGCGCCTGCCGAAGGATCTACTTGCGCAGCACAGCGCTTCGAGCACGGCCGACCGAAAGCTGATCGACGGCATGATCGAGCGCCTTGACTGGCTTGCCACCCTGTCGCCGGCAACCATCGGCATTGCCGCCGACATGGACGACGAGCGCCCCGTTCCCGCGATCCAATTGCTGGCAATGACGGCACGTGCGGAGCCGACACAGCGCCTGTTGACCTTGATCCACCGCGCCATCCCCGTGCCGATCGTCTTGGCGACAGCGCTCCCGGGCAATGCCGGGACGCGCCTCAGCCTCGCACCGCTCCGCCGCGCGGAGCGTGTCGCCGAACAGATGGTGGTCGAGCGACTAGTACTGGCGCCGGATCTCGCCCAACCAGACGACCCCGGCGCTGCGGCTTTCCTGGCGAACCTCGCTCTGTCGGCACTGCCGAGTACTACCCTTGCCGCCACCTATGGGGCGATGATCGAGCGGGTAGAAGCGCTGACGGTCGCGCGGATCACCGCTAGCCCCTTCGCGCTGTGCCGTGACCCGGCATCGTGCGAGGCGCGGCGGCAAGCCCTCGCCCGTCACGCGCAGGCCGAGGCCGAGTGGCTGGCGGCACGCGCCGCGGCGCGCAAAGAAAAGCGGCTGGCGCAGCAAGTTGTCCTTGGAGAAACGGCGCGGATGCTCAAGGATCGGCTGCAGGAGATCGAGGGGGAACTGAGGGCAGTTTGATGGGCCGCGGGGGGTATCACGGTGGGGGCACGGTGATCGGCTACGGTATGGCGTGGTCGGATAGCGGAGACTTCCCGGCGCGGGAGCGGCAGCACAACTCCCCCTTCCCTTCCGCGCTGAAGGAGCGCCAGAAGCGCGCGGCATCCGCCCGTGCCGCGAAGAAGGCGGCGAAGAAGAGCAGGGCGGCCACTTCACCGGCAAAGCTGGCCAACGCCGCACGGGCGTCGAAAGCGCTGCAGCCCCCCTTTCCACCCGAGCGCATTCCCTTGATTGCGAGTGTCATGCGTGACATCGGACAGCCCCTTCCGAAGAAGGCGATGCAGCGGAACCGCGTGCTGCACCGGTTGCTCGCCGAGGGCATCGTTCTGCCGGACGGGAAACTGAATACGAAGCATTCGAGCCCGCAGTTCTGGCTGCGGCTAATGGAGAAGACCAAGAGTGACTGACGCCCCCAGCGCCACCGGCGCCGATCCCCTTCCCCAGATCACTCGCGGCGACGAAGCTGCGGGTAGCGGTGACATGCGCGCGGACAACGTCGCCAGGCTGAAGACACTGTTCCCCGAAATTGCGAGCGACGGGAAGATCGACTTCGACGTGCTGCGCCAGCTGCTGGGAGACGCCGTCGAGGATGGCGAGGAGCGCTATGGCCTAAACTGGAAGGGTAAGCGCAAGGCGCGAGCATTTGCGCTCACGCCTAGCCTTGGAACACTACTCGCCGCCCCTGAGGATAGTGTCGCATGGGATTCCACGAATAATCTTTTAATCGAAGGCGATAATCTAGAAGTTCTTAAGATTCTGCGACGCTCGTATTCGAACAAAATAAAGTTTATTTACATTGATCCGCCATACAATACAGGCAAAGACTTTGTATATCAAGACGCCTATGGACAGCCTCTCAGCAACTACCTTGCACTTACTGGACAGAAGAATTCTGAAGGCGAGGTACTGACCACCGATAGGGAAGCCGCAGGCCGCCTTCATTCTGATTGGCTTTCGATGCTGCTACCGCGATTGGTTTTGGCAAAGGAGCTTTTGTCAAAAAAAGGGGTTATTGCTATCTCGATCGAAGAACGAGAATACGCAAATCTCTGGGCACTTACATGTGAGATATTTGGCCAAGAAAATATTGTTGGCACGATCGTGTGGAAGAACGCCACGGATAATAATCCGACAAATGTCGCAACGGAACATGAATATATTCTTGTCGTAGCTCGGGACAAATCAAGCATCGATAATGTTTGGAAGTCACGAGCTTCTGCCGTGAAGGACATACTGGTACAAAAGGGTGAAGAACTCTGCCAGCTGCACGAGAAGTCTCGTCTGCAGGAGGCGTACGATTTGTGGTTTCGATCACATAAGGCTGAGCTTTGGCCTCTCGATCGTTACAAATACATTGATAGTGGCGGCATCTACACCGGAAGTCAAAGTGTTCACAACCCCGGCAAAGAGGGCTATCGGTACGACGTAATCCACCCAAAAACGAAAAAACCGACTAAGCAACCTTTGCTTGGATATAGATTCCCAAAGGAAACGATGGATAGCCTCATTGAGGATGGCAGAATTCTTTTTGGTGAAGATGAAGAAAAAATTGTAGAATTAAAGGTATACGCCAAGGATTTTAACGCAAAGCTTCCGAGCTGGATTGATATAGACGGAAGACTTGGAGCTTATGATCTCAAGGAAGATTTTCCAGAAGCCGCAAGATCGTTCTCAAATCCTAAGCCTGTTTCGCTGATATCATATCTCACGTCTTATATAGCGCCGGAAGAAGGCGATTGGATCATGGACTTCTTTGCCGGTTCGGGGACTACAGCTCGAGGTGTTTGGCAAGCGACAATAGAAGATGGAATGGCTCGCAGGTTCATACTTGTGCAGCTTCCTGAAATTCTATCAGCTGATCAGACATCTCAGAGCTCCGCAGCTAAATTCTTGAACAAATTAGGAAAACCACTGAACATCTCTGAGCTTACGAAGGAGCGCCTCCGTCGGGCTGGCGCGAAGCTTCGGGCGCAGCGATCAGATGTAAAGCTGGACACCGGCTTCCGCGTCTACAAACTGGCCACATCCAATCTGAAGCCATGGCAGCCGGATGCGGAAGATCTTGAAGCGAGCATCCTCGATGCAGTCGACAACGTCCTGCCGGGCCGAACTGAGGAAGACCTGCTGGTTGAGCTGCTGCTCAAGACTGGTATCGACCTCACGCTGCCGGAGGAGAAGCGCACCATCGCGGACAAGACCGTCTATGCGCTGGGCGGCGGCACGCTAATGGTGTGCCTGAGCGACATCGCTGCCGACGACGCCGAAGTATTGGGACAAGGCATGGCGGATTGGGTCGAGGCGCTCGATCCGGTGCAGACCACCGTATACTTCAAAGACACCGGCCTTGGAGCGGACGGCAATCGTGCGGCGACCAAGGCTAACCTTGCCGCCATTCTCCGTCAGCGCCTGGGCGATCGCATCGCCAAGATCGCCAGCATCTGATCGGGCCCGTAATGAAGTTCGTGTTCGAAGCAGAGCTGCCGCACCAAGTGGCAGCCATCAACGCGGTGGTCGACCTGTTCGCCGGCCAGGAGCAGCGCCAATCGCTGTTCACCATCGCCCCCCGCCAAGTGGCGGGGGAGCTCGACTATGCCGAGAAGCTGCTTGGCTATGCCAACCGCTTCGATCTGCTGGACGAAGCGATACTGGCGAACCTGAACGACGTTCAGAACCGCCACGCCCTACCCGCTTCGCCCACTCTGGAGGTGACGGCCAAGGGTAAGCGAGACGCCGTCGGCGACTACAAGATGGACTTCACGGTCGAGATGGAGACCGGCACGGGCAAGACCTATGTCTACCTGCGCACCATCTTTGAGCTGAACCGCCGCTATGGCTTCACTAAGTTCGTGATCGTCGTGCCCTCGGTCGCGATTCGCGAGGGCGTTAAGAAGACGATCGAACAGACGCGCGACCATTTCCGCCAGATCTATGATGGCGTTCCCTTCGAAAGCTTCGTGTACGACAGCTCGGACCTGTCACGGATCATCGACTTCGCCTCGTCCTCGTCGATCCGAGTGATGATCGCTACCGTGCAATCGCTGGCCAGCAAGGCTGCGGTCTTCCAGCAAGCGCGCGAGCAAACCCGCGACATCCCGGGGCTGGAATGGGTGAAGAGCACACGGCCGATCATCATCGTCGACGAACCGCAATCGGTGGGTCGCGCAGCCGATAGCGCCGGCGGCAGAATTCTGCGCGCCATGGAGCCGCTGGCGACCATCGGCTATTCGGCGACGCACCGGTTCCGCTTCCACCCCGTGTACCGGCTCGATGCCTTCGATGCGCACGATCGTGGGCTGGTGAAGTCGATCGAGGTCGACGGCGCCCGTATCCAGGATGCGGACAACAGCCCCTATGTGAAGCTGCTCGAGATCGAAGCTAAGAAGGGGCAACTGCCCCGCGCCCGCGTCGAGATCGCCAAGCAGATGAAGGGCGGCGTGTCGCGCCAGGTGGTCTGGGTGTATGACGGCACAGAGCTAACCGAGGATCAGGTTTCCGGCGGGCGTACCGTCTATGCCGGGTACCGTATCGGCATCATCGAGAAGATGCGCGGCTCGGGCTCGATGCAGCTAATCGTCCCCGGCGACGGCGTGAAGCAGCTGCACGTCGGCGACAGCTGGGGCGACGTCGACAAGGATTCGTTTGCCCGCGCCATGGTGCGGCAGACGATCCAGCATCACTTCCGCAAGGAGCTGCGCAACCGCCCGCTCGGCATCAAGACGCTCAGCCTGTTCTTTATCGACGCCGTCGCGGACTACCGTCGCTACGACGAGGAGGGCAACGCGACCCGCGGTCCGCTCGCCGTCATATTCGAAGAAGAATATGCCAAGCTGGCGGCGCAGCCGGAATTTCAGTCGCTCTTCGCGGAAGTGCCGGCGGATGCGGCGCGCGCGCACAACGGCTATTTCTCGCAGGACAAGAAGGGGCGCTTCACCGAGCCGACGCTGAACGCGTCGGGCGAATTCTCCAACGCGCGCTCGCGCGAGGATGCCGAACGCACCTTCGACCTGATCATGAAGGACAAGGAGCGCCTGCTCGACGAGGCCGAGCCGCTTCGGTTCCTGTTCTCGCATTCCGCGCTGCGCGAAGGCTGGGACAATCCGAACGTCTTCCAGATCTGCACCTTGCGCGAGATCGCGAGCGAGATGCGGCGTAGGCAGTCGATAGGCCGCGGCTTGCGTCTCTGCGTGGACCAAACCGGTCAGCGCCGCCGCGACGAAGGCATCAACGTCCTGACCGTCATCGCGCAGGAAAGCTATGCCGATTTCGCCAAGGGCCTGCAGTCCGAAATGGAGGAGGCGCTGGAGATCAAGCTCGGCATCGTCACCGCCGATCTGTTCGCCGGCCTGACCTATGCGCTGCCGGAAGGCGGCACGGGCATGGTGTCGCTGCAGGAAAGCCGCGCGGTATTCCAGGGGCTCACCGAGGCCGGCCTCATCACGGACAAGGGCGAAGCGAAACCGGAGCTGCGCACCGCCCTGGCCCAGAACAACGTGCCATTGCCGGCCGAGCTGCCTGCACCTGCCGCGAAGTTGATCCGCGATATGCTCCACCGCCTTGCGCGGAAGGTGCCGGTCAGCGACGCGCGCGACAAACGCCAGGTGAAGCTCAATCTGGCCGTGCTCGAAGGGCACGACTTCAAGGCGCTATGGGACAAGATCAGCCGCAAGACGACCTACCGGCTCGACTTCGACGATGCGGCGCTCGTCGCACGCTGCGCGCAGGCGGTTCGCGATATGCCCCGGCCAGGTGAGGCGCGGGTCACGTTCGAGCTGGCCGAGATGCTGATCGGCCGCGAAGGCGTGACGCCGGAGAAGGTCGGCACGTCGCAGCCGCAACGGCTGAAGGCGGCAAGACTTGATGTGCCGGATCTGCTGGGCGAGCTGCAGAACCGGACGGAGCTGCCCCGCAAGGTGCTGGCGGACATTCTCGTTCAGTCCGGCAGGCTGGAAGATGCCGCCGTCAATCCGTCCGCATTCGTCGATGCCGTTACCGCGATCGTCCAGGCGGGCAAGCGCCTGATGATGACCAACGGCATCGTCTACAAGCCGCTCGACGACTGGTGGGCGCAGGACCTGTTCACGGCCGAAGATGACGTGCCGATCGATCGCCTTGTGGAGGTGCGGCACGCCCCGCTCGATCACATCGTAGTCGATTCCAACATCGAGAGGGAACTGGCGAAGGCGCTGGACCTCAGCGGTGCGATCAAGGTGTTCGCCAAGCTTCCTAGCGGCTTCAAGATCACCACGCCGCTGGGTACCTACAATCCGGACTGGGCCATTGTCCGTCAGCACGATGGGCGTGAGGACGTCTACCTGGTCAGCGAAAGCAAGGGCGACCTGAACACGCTCCGCGAGGCCGAGAAGGCGCAAATCGCCTGCGGGAAGGCGCACTTCGCCGCGTTGAACGTACCATTCGTAACCGCCACGAACCTGGACGGTATCCTCATGCAATCCGAACCAGCCGAATAGATGGGACAGCGATAACGTCATGCCGATCCGTCACAGCATCTGGAAAGTCGGCAAGCGCCCGGCAGCGCTGCGCGAGGCAGCACTACCCAGCGAGGCGTTGCTGGAGGACATGATCGTCGCCGAGCCGGCGATGCTTTCAGATCAGTGGATGATCATCGGGCGCCAGGTAAACACCGGCTTTGGCGGCCGCATCGACCTGCTGGCCCTCGCGCCGGATGCCTCGCTCGTGCTGATCGAGCTGAAGCGAGGCAAGACGCCGCGCGAGGTGGTCGCGCAGGCGATTGATTATGCCAGCTGGGCCGAGGATCTGGACGGCGATGAGATCAGCCGCATCTACACCCAGTTCAGCGGCGGCGGAAATCTGACGGAGGCGTTTCGCGCCCGGTTTGGACAGCCGCTCGACGAGGACGTGCTCAACGAAAGCCATCAAATCGTTATCGTCGCCAGCCATCTAGATCCGAGCTCGGAGCGCATCGTCGACTACCTCAATAAGCGCGACATCCCCATCAATGTGCTGTGCTTCCAGGTTTTCGAGGCAGACGGCGGGCAGTTGCTTAGCCGGTCTTGGCTGCTGGACCCTGTCGAGACCCAGGTTGCCGCCAGCGTCAGCTCGGGCGGGACAAAGTCAGCGGACAGGGAGCCCTGGAACGGCGAATACTATGTGAACTTCGGCGAGGGTGAGAGCCGCTCGTGGGAAGACGCGCGGCGGTACGGCTTCGTCTCTGCGGGCGGAGGGAGCTGGTACAGTGGTACCCTGAACCTGCTCCACGAAGGCGATCGTATCTGGGTTCGCGTACCGAAGCGCGGCTATGTAGGTGTCGGACGCGTGACGGGAGCACCTGTCGCGGCCGGAGATTTCCGCATCGCGGACAGCGCGGGAGTCACGCGACCCGTCCTCGACGCTCTGACGGGACGAAGCTACCATCGCGCCTTCGTCGATGATCAGGAGCGCACGGAATACTTCGTCCCCGTAGAATGGCTTCGCACCGTGCCGCTCAGTGACGCTGTGGACGAAGTAGGCATGTTCGGGAACCAGAACACGGTCTGCGCTCCAAAGAAGGCGAAGTGGCGTCACACGATTGAGCGGCTGAAGGCAATTTTTCCGGAATGGGACCATCGTACCTGAGCCAATCGTCTGCGGTAGGACGAAAGTCGTCTAATCGGAACGTTCGGTTAGCCGAGCCAAGTTCGTTAATCAGTTGAATGTATTAAATTTGCCTAAATCTATAACGAATCACGCAAGCGCAGCTCCAGATCCGTTAGCCGACCAGATGGCTTATGAATGATGGCTAGTTCGAAGGCGGATCGGGGAACCCAAGCTTGGCACGCTCTTCAGCCCACCCTCTGCTAGTGGCGATTTCAAACGCCATTTTGCGTTCGCTCCAGCGGCACAGCAGCGCCTCCGCCGCAGTTTTGCCGTCGCTGCGGAGCGTGGCCAGATATTCGTGCGCGAGCGGTGACTCCGTTCCTTCTGCGATGTGGTCCGTCAACGCATCAACCAGCGTCTGCTCTGGTATGCCGTCATACCAACGAACACCCCATGTCCGCCGCTCGCGGTCGCTGAGATCCTCCGTGCCGTTCTGAAACCTCCTGGCAACCTCCATGAATGCGGCGGCAGCCTCTACGCTCACCGCCGCTGGCAACTCCCAGCCGTCGTTGGCTATGGGGTAGGCACCTTCCAGTGACACGCCTTCACTTGCCACACGACGGTCTTGAGATGGCATTACAGGCACAACCTTGTCTGGGGCATTAGCCGAGCGACCACCAAAGTCCGCTTCGGCTCCGCGATCAGTGCCGATCCGCTCGGTAACGGATGTCCCAGCCGGAGGAGCGACTATCTCGGCGGCGCCCACTTGCACGGCCTGCTGAGCATTCTCGTTCATGAAGGTTTGCTCGCCGTCCGCTTCGGTTTTGACGCCATGCTCGTCGGCTTTCAATGCGACACCAATGCTGTCCGAGTTTTTCCCGCCATGCTCCTCGCAATCGACTTCGACATTGTTCTGCGAGGCAGCCTCAGCTGCCAGCTGACTGAGCGTCTCTGCTAAGCGGGATCGCTCAATTCGACCTAGTGCCTTGCTCGTTAAGCCAAGCGCCTTCAAATACTTGACGAGCTCCGCATCCTCCGGATCAACCGCGTCTGTAAGCGGCTCAGCATGAGCCCGGAACTTGTCCAAATCCGCGGCTTCGAAGATCGCAGCCTTATTTCGCACGTATGCCAATGCCACTATCGCCCTCTCGAGGTCCGCCTCCGCCGCGATCATGGCGTCCTGCTTAAGCTGAACTTCGCATTCCGCAGCAAGCAGTGCCTTGCGGAGCGTATGTCTCAGCGCAGCTCTAGGTATGGTTGCCAAGCCTTCCGGATTGCGCATGCGCTGGCGGGCAAGCTTGGCATTATACGTGATCGCACCGCGCGCGTCCCTCTTCTCACCTTCGAGTTGAAGCTCCTTGATGGAAGCGGTCGCGTGTTCGATCATTTCATTGGCCCGCTGCATGCCAGCAGTGAGGACGGGGTCGTTGCGGTTATATGGCTTGCTCATTCCAAGCTTAGAGGATGGCATCTCACGATTCTGAAGCTGAATCGAACTGCCAATCAATTTATCGGGAATACTATGGTATTTATGCAACCCTCGGGCACGCCGCTCAACCAGAACGAGTTCTCGAATTACAAGGCGCCCATCCTCCACGTCCCGCCAATTTTTAGGCGCAATACCGCTAAAGCGTGGCAGGGCCACACCTTAGCTAATAATTTCTCTTCATGGCGATTAGCTGCAGCTAACGGCACCATCATTCAGCGGTTAGCCAAAATTTTAGGCGCAATACCTCTAACGTTACGCGGCCTCGCGTAACGTTTGATGAGAAGGCCTGCTACGCAGGCAATCGACCCAACTTCCCTCGTGACGGCTATCAAGCCGAGTTGGCGTCGCGTTCCGGGATCGGCACGCGTCGCCCCCCGAGGGGCTCTGGGCGGCCCGCGCAACGTGCCTTCGGTTGCGGCAGCCCTTCAGGCGCCGCTTTACTCCTACCAGATTTGGAAATGGCAAGGCTCTTCGATCGATTGAAGTGAGTGGAAAAAGGCAGCGCTCGCTGCAGCTCGCGATCGGTCCGCGTCCGCCAGCCGGCGGCGCGTCCCCATGTGAGAGAAGACCATGCGCAAAGCGCCCTATCCGCAACGCACCGAATACAACCCGCATCATGTCGTCGCCTACGACATCGAGACCATCGTCGAGAACGAGCCGGCAGACGGCTCCTTCCCGCCCTGGCCACGCCACAAGCCCGTGGCGGCTTCCTTCCTGTCGGCCTGCTGGACACCGGCAGGATTCCGGTTCGCCATCGACGCGCTGGTCTGCCAGCCCGGCGAGGAAGCCGACTTCTACGAGCAGGTCGACAGGCTGCTGCCGGTCGATGCCACCGGCATCACGTACAATGGCCGCGGCTTCGACAATCGCGTGCTGGCGCTGGGCGCCATGCGTCACCTGCCGGGCGCGTCGCTGCAGGGCCTGTCCCGGCAAGTGCGCGCCGGACGCTATGACGGCGCACACTGCGACCTGGCCGATGCCTTTGCCGGCATGGGCGCGACGCGGCCCGTCGCCATGGCCGAGATCTGCGCCGCACTCGGCATTCCGGCGAAGCTGGACACGGACGGATCGCAGGTCGGCACGCTCTGGCGTGCAGGCCAGCGTCGCAAGGTGCTGGAGTACGTCATGCAGGACTGCGTCTGCACGCTGCTCGCTTGGTACCACTACATAGCCTTCGAGAAGAGCGACGACCGCCTGTGGTATCTGCCGATGGCGGATCTAGCGGCATGGATCGAAGCCGATCCGGACCTCGCGCACCTCCTGCCGTTCGTCGACTGCCGGCCGGTGAAACTGGCGCGCCAATGGGCCCCCGCTTTGCGAGCCTCCGCCGCGCTCGAAGATGCCGAGCTTCGCCTGAACCAGCAGCGCGACGAAGCCGCCTTTGCGAGCAGCGACACCGATCCGTTCTGATCGGCCAAGCTTCCACCCTTCCATCCCGTCGTCCGCACGTCGCCGCCCGCGGCGGCGCGTGCGCGCGCGACTACGAAAGACCTTCGATGACCACGCCTACCGTCACCACCTGTGTTTCTCTCACGCTGTCCCACGTACCCGTTCCCGCCTCCGCAGACGGCACTCATCCGGAGGGACGCCACCTCGTCGGCCTCGGCATCCTGGTTGCGCAGCGCGACTTGAGGCGAGGTTGGCGCTTCGAACTGCACAGCAACGCTCTTTCCGCCGGTACGCCGGAGGAGGCGCTGCTCGAATGGGCAGCCGACCGGCTTCCCGGCAACGCCACCTTCATCGGCTGGCAGGTGGATCACGGCATGATGCCGATGCTGCTGGACGCCGCAGCGACAGCGAAGCCGGAGATCGCCCAGCACTTCCTCGTACGGCTGCACCGGCTGCTGTCCGGCGGGGTGGTCGATCTGGCCGTGCCTCGCGGTGGTGCGGCCGCACCGCCATTTGCCGACGTCGCGGCGGAAATGGCGATTTCCGCGCCACGGATGGATCTGCCGTCCATCTTTTCGGCCTGGGCAACGGGCCGCTGCGAGCAGCACCAGGCAGACCTCGAGGCACAGGCCCTAGTTCTGTGGCGGGTGTTCACTCGCGACGCGGGGATGGCCGGCCTGTCGGCCGAGGCAGCGACAGAGGACTGGCTGCGCCGCGGCAAGACCGCGGGCTTCGTATGCGCGACCAGATGAACCGGGACAGAGCATCGGAAGAACGGCGTCCGCCGTGGAGTGGAAAAACGCCTGTCGGCCCGCAGGGCCTTATCAACATTGGAGAAATGAATGATTGACCTACCCCCATATCTGGCGATCGCACAGAACTGGACCTTCGCGCTGCGCGTGCTGATGGGATATCCCCGGCAGGCGCCGCCGTTCCACACCATAGGCTGGTGCGCCACGGGCTGCAGCGGTCCGCTGCAGGAGCCGCAACTTACGCGCGTCGCGGCCGAACTGCAGCGCGACATGGTGCAGATCGTGATGCCGGCGAACGATGAACCGCCGCGCGAGATCGCGCTTGCCGTCCGCGAAGGCATGAACATCCGCTTCCGGGGCGGAATGCGGCTTTATGCCGCCAGCGACAGTGCCCGGGTCGAACTGCTGGCCAGCGATCGCCGCTGGTTCATCGGCCCACGCCACGTGCTGACCAGCGCTAAGTTGCCGCAAAATCATCGGCGGGATGCCGGCGAGCGGATCGCCCTGCGGCGCTGGCGTCAGGTCTTCGAGCAAGAGCAGTCGCTACGGCTCAAGGGCAATCTTCTTGTGCCTGCAGGTCGCGGCATCGCCGACAGCTGCCCCTTGGACGATCTGAAGATCGCCTGCTGATCCGCTTCCCCCCGAAATCCACCCCCCTGCAACGCCGCCCCTGCTTCGGGCGGCGTTGCCGTTTCAGGATACCATCATGACCGACATCACCACTCCGCTCCTCCGTCAACAGGACGTGGACACAGCCCGCCGTGCCTGGACAAGCTATCGCCGCGAGCGGCGCCCCGCTTCCGGCCTGCAGTTCAACATCCGGCCGATCAGCGAAGCCTGGCGCATCGCCGGCCGCTCACCCGCCTACCGGACCGCAGTCGCCAACGTTGCCTATATCTGGCGGGACAGCGGACCCGTCGACCAGTTTGGCCCCATGCCGCGCGCTTTCAGCGAACGGCGCTGCGAGCTGCGGGGTTCGGGACTGTTGCTGCCCGCCAAGGCGCCCGTCTGGGCGACCGAAGGTTACACCATCTGGCAGGAAGCCGACGCTGCGGCAGCGGCGACGGACGACTTCACCGAGGTTTCCGCCTGGCACGTGGTAATGGAGATTCCCAGGGCACTACCATCGAAGAACTGGAAAAGGCTGGCGACCAGCTTCGTCGAGCGGGAGCTTGTGGCCAAGGGGGCGGTCGTGGCGTGGGCGATCCATGCCATGGAGGGCGATGCGGAGGACTGGATCATCGCGCCGCACGTCCATCTCGTCGTGACGGCGAGATATTGGCGGCGCGACGAGCGGCATGGGAAGCGGCATCCCGGGTGGCTGCCGTCGTGGCAGGCACACCGAAGGCTTGAGCTTGGCTGGCGGAGGCACTGCGTGCTCGCGGTCGACGCCATGAAAGTGGGCTGGCGCCTGGATTAGGCATCCGCCGGCATGGCGAAGGCGCCGAGCAGACGAGTTCTGGATCTGCGCCTTTGACCGGCTCGAATCTCTCCGCCCTCAATTCTCCGCGCCACCCCATCAATCGAGCAACACGACGTTTCCGTCGTCCGTCTGTATAAATATCGCTTCTTTCCACCTGGCGACGAACATATAAAGCAAACATGAACTCGTCGCCATCAGACACAGCGCCCCTTGCTTCGCCGGAACGACCAGCGCTTTCTGCTGATGCGGCCAAGACGATTGGAGAGTTGCTGGCGGCGGTTGGCCGAATGCTTGCGGCCGAAGCGGCACGACCGCGCGCCGGGCCTGGGGCAGAACGACGCTACGCATCGATCTTCCTCACGTTCGCCGCGATGGCGCTTCTGGCATCGGTGCGCCGCGTGGCCGCAACCATTCGGCACAGGCTGGTTCGCGCGACCACCATTGCATGTCGCTTTCTGTGCCATCCACCCACTTCTTGGGCAGCCCCATAGTACCGCCCTCTCGATCGAACCGCGCACCGCGTCAGGCGGGCGCATTTTGATGACGACGCGAGGCAAACGAGCTCAAGCCGCCTGCGACAGCTGTGACACCCGCGATATCGCAGGTCTCGCAGGTCTCACAGGATGACTGCCTCGCCAGATGCGAGAATGACCATGAAGGGAAGTAAAGACTGGATCCGCCAGGAGATGGTGGATCAGGCGGCGGATGAATACGTCGCCGCCAACAACTGCGAACCACGTGACCTCACTGCCTTCAGGCTTTCCAAGATCCTTGGCTGTCATGCCAACAAGGCGTTGTATGACAAGGTAAATGATTGGAGGCGACGGCGCGGAGAGGCCGCCGAGGAAGCAGGGGTGGATTTGCCTGCAGGGGTCGAAGTCGCGTTCAAGGCCTACATGGATCAGGTGGCCGTCGAAGCCACAAGAAGCTTTGTTCGTTCAGCACGAGAGGTCGCTGGCGCCATCGACCGCGCCGCAAACCTTCGCGTCTCACATGCGGAACGTCGGCAGCGCGACTCGGAAAGTGAGTTCGCTGAGCTGCTCCAAGCTCTTGAGGAAGCGCACGGTGAGATCGACGAGCTGCAGGTCAGCGTCGAAGCGATGAAGGAAGCATTGGCGGAAGCCCAGCGGCGAGAGGATCGGCTGCTTGGCAGACTTGACCAGTGCCAAGTGGAACTAGCGAACCTGGGCTCGAAGTCTGCGGCTGATGTAGTTGCGGCGACGAAAGCAGTCGCGCCAGTGCCACTGCCGCAGGTTGAAAGCACCCAAGCAGCCACCGAAACGCAGCTGACCATGAGGATCGAGCCCCCTGAGGACGATCCTTCCTGATCCTTCTCGCGGGCTGGCCGTCTTGACACTCGGGAGCCTCCCACCGCCTACCAGCCGTGACTCTCGCCGAGCGACCTGCGTCCGTATTGCAGGTTGAGCACACGGGCCGAACGTGGGGCGGAATAACCGATTCTCGGCCAAAGGCAGACCGGAAGCGTGTGGTTTGCTAAAGCCTTTTACCCCCTTCCTCACGGCGTGCGGCGCTGCCAGTGGGTGCGCTTAGCCGAACAGGGAACGGGGCGCTTCGGGTTCAGATAGGTTGAGCCGCCGTTTAACGAAATCGAGCAGTTGGCGGCCGGCTTCGGTCGGCGCGACCTTATGGCCCTTGCACTTGGGGCAGCTCAGGCTCGCCTGCATCTCATACGGCTTCCCGGGCGGCGCGTCTCCGGTTCCGCCGCAGGCATCGCATGGTTCTTCGAGAATGGGTAGGCCTGGACAGTCGTTCTTCATAGGGGAGATTGCTCCGAGATATGTCAGTGTGGATGAATATTCTACGCTCAACAGCATAAGTTTTCGTCGAGCATCGAAGCAACAACGTCGGCGAAGGTGGCGCCGAGTTCGCGGACGCGCAGATCGGTGGTGACTCTGCAGATCGCAGCAATTGATACTATTTTGAGAGCGACTTCGACGCTAGGGTGCCTTGCCCGGCGATATTGCAGAATCATTCACCGCGGTCTGGAGATGGAGCATGCCGAGCGTGAAAGGGTGCGATCGATGAGCTCAAGCGACGGTGCGACCGTCTACTACAGCGAGTTGCGGCTTTCGAACGTGAAGGCCTTCGTTCCCGGCGCGACGCTCGATCTCAGGTTGGACGGTGGACCGGCGCCGTGGACGCTCATCCTGGGCGAGAATGGCCTCGGCAAGACTACCCTGATGCAATGCCTCGCGTTGATGCGGCCGATCCTGAACGTGGAACAAAGCGCGAGAACCGACGCACGCGATCCCGATCGTGTCGAGCCCGCGATACCGGCCTATAAAGACGACCTGCTGGTCGAGATGGCGCGGGTGGGCGAAGGCCTGAAAGTCAGACTCGAAGCTGAGTTCTCGATCGGCCGCGAATTGCGGCCGGCTCAGCGTCCAAAGGGCAGAGGCAAATGGGTCGTCACCTCCGCCGACTATACGATCTTGAAGAAGGACCTGGGAGAGTTTGGCTTTACGAAAGTGAAGCGCCGCCAGTTCAAGCAGCCGCTCGTGGTCGGCTATAGCGCCGCCCGGCATCCACCTTATCGACGCAGCGAGGTGGTGTCCGACCAAGATGATCCCACCGCATCGCTTTTCAATCCTGAAATCGAATTGGCGGACGCTGTTCAGATTCTCGAGGATCTAGATCACATCGCGTTGCGTGAGGAGCGTGAACTCCGCTCGCGCTCCACGAAGGGCGGGCGGGCAGAAAGCCGCGCGGCGTCGCTCTACGCCGATATGAAGCGCGCGCTGGCAAGCATCCTGCCGGAAGTCGGCGATCCGGACCGCGTGCATGTCTACGGCCCGCCGATGCCGGGGCGTCAGGACGAAAAAACGGGCGTCTGGATCGAGACTTATTCGGGCGAGGTGCCGCTTCATTCGCTGAGCGTCGGCTATCAGACTATGTTCGCTTGGACAGTCGATCTGGCATGGCGGATGGCCGAGCATCACAAGGACGCGGCGGAACCGCTGCGCGAACCAGCCATCGTGCTAATCGACGAGTTGGACCTGCATCTCCATCCCAAGTGGCAGCGCCGGGTACGGCGCGATCTGTCAGAAGTGTTTCCGCAGGTGCAATTCATCGTGACGACGCACAGCCCGGTCCTGGCGCAGACCTATCTAGACACCAACATCGCCATCGTCAGGCGCGAAGGCGATCATGCGACGATCGATAACGATCCCAAGACAGTGCGCAGCTGGCGGCTCGATCAGGTGAGCGTCGGCCTGCTGCACGACCACGATCCCTTCGCGCCCGAGATCGCCGAAGCGTTTCAGACCCGTCGCACCCTGCTCGAGAAGAAGGATCTCACCGCGGACGAGAAAGTCCAGCTCGAGGCGGCCAACGCGCTCGTCGCGACCATTCCGAGCGACAGTGGTCCGGAAGACCAAAAGGCGGCCGAGCTCATCCGCGAGGCCGCCCATCTGCTTGCGACGCGCTGACCGTGATCCGCTACGACAAGTGTGCGGCGGTGCCCTCGTCGCTTCGGCGGGGCGTCGCCGCCACGAACGCGAACTGCGCCGCCTTCGACGATGATCCGGCCGCCTATCGGAGCGGCGAGCGGGATTTCGACATTACGAGCAAGATCTACGGCACGGCGATTGTTAAGCGGCATCTTAAGGCCGACCAGCATGACAAATGCGGCTTCTGCGAGGCAGTCTTCGACGCCAACGTGGCCGGCGACGTCGAGCATTTCCGCCCCAAGGCCGCCGTGCTGACCGACTCGGGCCGGATCTATCCGGGATATTATTGGCTTGGCTATAGCTGGCCCAATCTCTCCTATGCCTGTCCGGACTGCAACTCGTATCGCAAGCGCGACCGCTTTCCGCTTGTGCTCGAAGATGCGCGAGCTGTCGATCATCACGACGACATCAACTATGAGGAGCCGCTGCTGCTCGACCCTTACGGCGCGGCTGACCCGCGCGAGCATATCCAGTTTCGGGGCGAGGCGCCGATCGGAAGGTCGCCCCACGGTCAGGCGACCATCGACATTCTCGCGCTGGACCGCACGACCCTGGCGCGCGACCGTCTCCTGCACCTGCGGCAGCTCAGCCGTCTCTACGAAAGTGTTGAGCTTCTTAAAGACGACCCGCGCCCCGAGGCGATCGCCTATATTGCACGGGTTCGCGCGCAGCTGGCAGCCGCGGTCGGGCCGGCCGCACGGTTCAGCGCGGCGGCCGCCGATCATCTCGCCGCGCTTGCCGCCGGTAAAAATTATCTGCCGGAAGAGACACCGACATGATGTGGCGGCTGATCATTCGCATGGATCGGCGACACGCCGGTTGCGCTTAGAAGCCACTCAGCAAGGGCTCGGCCGAAGGATGTGAGCCCCGGGGCGCTCGCCAGCGCGGTCACCTGTGTGATCTCCTCGTCGATGTTGCGGAGCCGCCGATGCGCGTAAGCGCGGTCGAGATCAGAGATCGAAAAATCCGCTGCCAGGGTCGTGAGCCAGCGATGGATCGCTGCGAACACGTAGAGGCCGTGCACTAAGCCGAGGATCGGACGCTGCTGCTGCTGCCAAGGCGAATAGGCGCCCCCTGCATCCACGCGTGTGAGCGCGACGTGTCGCTCGATGAGCGTGAGCTGTAGATGCATCGCCTCGTGCAGCAGCGATTCCGCGAGCCGCAATTCGCCGTCCGGCTGTGCGTAGGGAACGGAGACGAATACAGAAAAAGGCAAGGACGGCTCGGAATGGCTGCAATCGTACCCCGGTCCGAGCGCCTCAATGCAATGGACCGAGCGGATGAGCCGCGTGACGGCGCAGCCGGCGCCCGATGCTGCCAAGCGCTTCAGCGCGTTGGCGATCGCTCGCGGCGCGGTCTGCGAGGCAGCGGCGAAGGACGGGGCTGGAAAGCGATCCGCATAGAGCGCCGGAAGGGGCTCAAGCTGCATGGTCGCCACCTCGGGGATCTGCACGCTCGGCGCCGTGCTCCCCGATCCCAGCCATACTTCCGTGGTATAGGTCGCCGGATCGGAAGTCGTCCCGGCCCAGAATGCGGTGATTAGTTCGTCCGCAAGTCCCGGGAACCAGCAGGGCTGTTCGGTGGCGAAGGCGTCAGCGAGCCAGCCTTCAAGATTGCCCATTGTCCGGGCCGTAGAAGGAATAGACCAGAGTGAAGCGCTCGCCGCCGTGCAGCCGCGAGACGGCATGGTGAGATGCGGGGCTGATCGCAAAGCCGATCGCGCTGCCCGAGATTGGCCGCAGGATGCGGTGAATGTCATTGACGTCGTCGCTGTTGAAAAGCATGAAAAAGCCGCCGTCGGCATCGGCCAGGCCACGATTCAGCTGCACGGTCAATCGGTGGGTCTCGCCCCCCTTGCGCATGTCGTTGTGGATGGCAATACGCTGACCGGGATCGAGGCGATGCGCGACGACCTGGACATGAGTGCCCAGAGCATCGCCGAAGGCAGCTTCCATCTTCGCGCGCAAAGCGTCGAGACTGATGGGCGAGACCAAAGACGCGATGGCATCCGGCAGGTCGGCATCCCGCATGTCGAACTCGAACTGCTCGTAAAAATCGGTTTCGACCAGCGTCCATGGGGCGCCGTGCTCGAGCCATGCGAGCAGCGCCGCCTCCATTTCCGGCGCGAGGCAGCCGTCGGTCAAGAAATAGCGAAACGGCGCCGCCGCGACATGCGACGGTGCAAGACGCTGATAGGGATCAAGGAGAGCGAGGGTCGCCATGTGCCGGATCAGCGATTATGACGATGATAAGTTCGATTGTAGAGGGTCACGTCAAGCGGCCCGTCATGGTCCTGCTGCCGCACTTCGGCGATCAGGCGCTTGAGAGCGACACTGTCGCTCAGCTCCAAGTCGATAGCCTGCCGGCGTGCATCGCGGATGGTGTCGATAGAGTCAATGCGCATCTGGGTCCTCAGGCAGCTTGAATTCGCAGGGTCTCGACGAGACCTCGCACGCGCGCGATCACATGGCGCTGATCGGCGCAAAAGATGGTTGGGTTGTCGTAGCCGCGCTGCGCGCTCCAGCGGTGAGCGACCATGCCCCCGCCGCATATGGCAAGATCGGTGCAGCTGGCGCAGGCGGCGGCGATGGGGCGCTGTTGTGCGTAATAGGACCCGAATTCCTCGCTGCCGAGAATCTCGTCGAACGCATGTTCAAACACAGACCAAGAGCGCTCGAAGCGGTCGGCGCCGGAACCCGCGACCTTGAGCGTGTCGTTCTTATCGACGGTCCCGTCCGGCTCGATCACGAGAATGCCGTAGTCGGCCGTGCCAACGCCCTCCTTCATCGAGCGACCGCCGAGCACGAGCCGCATCATGTCGTCGAGCAAGCGCACGTGCGGCGGGGCTGGATCGGCGAGGTAGACCTCGAGCAAGCCTTCCAGCCATAGGCCGTACTCGGTCGACGTCGGCGACTTCTTGCCGAAGGGCAGCTGATCCCAGTTGCCGTCGCGCGGCAGCACATCGAGGCTCGGCGCCCCTGTATCCTTGAGGGCTGCGTACACCTCGGCGGGATCGCTTTCGGGATCGATCACCGCCAGGACGCCGGCGAGCAATGGTCGCGCATCTGGCCGCGCAACCAATCGGGCGATGCCGGCCCGAACGCGATCGAAAGAACCCCTTGTGCGATGATCCAGGCGAAAGCGGTCATGAACCGTTTGGGGGCCATCGATGCTGACCGACACACCGACATCATGACGGATCAGCACGTCGATAATGGCGTCGGTCAGCAACACTCCGTTGGTCTGCAAATGGATCCCGCACGGATGGGGTAGCGCCGCGCGGAGGCGCCGGCAAAACTGGTCCAGTTTGGCGGGGCCGAGCAGCAGCGGCTCTCCCCCGTGCAGCACGACGCTGAACGGCTTAGCCTGCAGCGCTAACTGCTCCGCGAGTCGATCGGCGACCTTTTCGAGCACAGCGACCGACATTTTTTTGGGCTGATTGCGCCATGCCTCGTCTCCCATGTGATAGACGTAGCAATAGCTGCAATCCAGATTACACCGGCTCGCGACCTTGAGAAGGACGGTATCGAGCTGCCGTGCGCAGCTCGCCTGGATAGTCACCGGTTGTGCCGGTTATAAGTCCGATTATAGGCACCAGCCTTCACCTGAATCGGCCCGGTGCGAACCTCGGCAATCACGCGCGCGAGCGCGGCGCTTTCGAGCGGAACTTCGGCGCGTGCAGCAATCGCACTATCGTTTGTACGCATGGCTATCTCCGTTGCTAGTTCGCACGATAGCAGGGTTTTCGATCCGCGCCAAGCAGCGTATTTTGAGTGGTCGACTGGACAATGTAGATCGAATATAAAATTACAAGGTGGTTATCCTCAATATTTTTAAGTATAATATGTTGTTATCGAAATATAGCCACCATGTCATATAGAACAATACTTCAGAAACGTAATATAATTTATCGATATAATAATAATATTAGTTGCATGCGTATTTCTATTGTTTAGAATAGCCTCTGCTATTCCGATTGACGGGACTTCCTCTGCACGTATCTAAATGAGTTTGCAAAGATGCCGATGTGCGGTCGCACAACACGTCGCCTTAGCCGTTGCGAATGTAGAGTAGGAGAAGGCGGCTGAGGGCGGCCAACGGCGGAATGGCGGGCCGCGAGAGATGCGAATTACCATTTTATTTTAGATGTCCCAAGAACTGACCGCATCCAGCCTTGAACGGTCTAGACTTGAATGAGTCGTTTAATAAGGGGCACGACCTGGGATGCGGGTTCGCCGCCAGGAGCGTCCGCTGCCAGCTTGCATTCTCAAAAGGAGATGTTCCGGACTGTCTAACAGCCCGGACATGGGAGGGAAGGCTCAAGTCGGCCCACGAATGACCAGTGTCGGCGTAGTCAGACGTTCCAATTTGTGAGGGCGACTAGCAGGTTTGTCCCATTTCAGGCCACTAGCGCATTTGCCATCGGTTCCGCGAGACGGTCGAACCGCCGCAGGCTGGCAGCGCGCATCGATTAACGCGCCTCGCCAGACACATAGACAGGACGCGGCGGACCCTTGCACCCCCATCTCGAACTCCATCTCCCTTGCACTATGTTCTTTTTTTGTTCTAGCTAACCCATGCTGCTCTGGCGGCGATTCGACAGCAATGGGAGCTTCAGCATGGACCACGACCTCCAGCTGCGCGCGGCTGCGCGCGCGATCTACGATGCCTGCTATCCGAGCGAGGAATGGGCACCGCTCGGCTTCAACGAGGCCGAACGCTATGCCACCGTCCAATATCGCCAGGCCGTCGGCGCTGCGCAGCAGGCGCGCTTGGCGCTGCTGGACCAAGCGGTACAGCCGGGCTTGTTTCCGGAGCAGGCGCGCGCCTGAACTGCTGCGCCGTGGATGCGATCGAGCGAACCAACTGGCTGGCGCATCGCTGGCTGGTCGAGCTGGAAACCTTCCCTTATGGCGAATGGACCATCCATGTTGGCAAGGTGGAAGGTCACCGCGTGGTGCAGACCCACTCGCAGACGCAATACGAGGCTTGGGTAGCCGAGCAGCGGCCGCTATGCCTCGCACGCTTCATTGCCGCGCGCCGGGAACTGCATCCCGCGGTAGTGCTGGTGGTCGCAGGCAACTACCGGCTGGGCCGTGTGCCGCCGGAGCTGTGGTGCGGCTATGACGCGACATTGCTGATCGACATGCCGGCCGCAACGCTGCTGTCCGCCAAGGTCCGCGCGATGTTTCCGGCTTGGCCGGGCGCGCTGTTGCGGGTCGTGCCGCAGGCGCAGCTGCCGTTGCTGGACCTGCAGCGCTCGCCGGAGGCCGCGGGTCCCAGGCTGCGACTGGTCGGCTGACATGGCCCGGTACGACGCGGATGGCGGGCAAATCCCGCGCACGCTGTTCGAGGCCGCCGCCTTCCATCGCACCCTTCGTGCACGCTGCCCAGCGTGCGGCAACGAGGCCGTGTTCCATGCCGCCGCCCTGTGGTGGCTGTTTCAGCGGCGACAATGGCCAGACCGTCTGGTCGACGCCGGCGCTCGCCTGCGCTGCTCGCGATGCGGCCGGAGGGGAACACAGCTCGAACTCACCCGCGATCCGCCAACGATCGTCGATCTGCCGCTGCCCAACGACGTAGCCTGGCGCCGCGCCGTTAGCCGCTTTCGCGCCTAGAAGAGCGAAGGCGTCGCCTCCGCCCCCTTGCGCTTCACCCAAGGCTCGCTCGTACGCTCGGCAACGATCAGCGCATCCGGGAAGCATCGCTCCTGAAGGGCGACGATGTCGTCGAAGCTGCCATGAAGCCAGCGCTCCTGCTCGTCGCGGTGGAGCAGCACAGGCATGCGATCGTGCACCGGGCGGATCGCCTCGTTGCAATCGGTCATCGCGCCGGAGTAGACCGGTCCCCATTCCGCACTGTCCCGCCACAGCCCCGCCCAGGCAAAGATCGGTTCGTCCTTCACGCGGAACCATGTACGGGTCTTGGCACCCTTGGCGCCTTCGGCCTCGGCAAAGCCGGTCAGCGGGATCACGCAGCGCCACTCCGGCTTGCGCGCCAGGCCCACCCACATCGGCTTGCGCAGATCGGCGATGTTATTCACCGGCTTCGGCTTCGCCGTGGGGCTCATAGTCTTCAGTCGTAGGGGAAAACCCCAGACCATTGACTGGACGAGGCGCTGCCCTTCGGCGGCACGAACCACCATCCCGGGGTAGCCGGGATATACCTCGTCACCCGCATTCGACCCAGCGACGTGCGTGGCGTCAAAGTGAGCGGCCACTTCGGCCATCGAACGGCGGAGGGTGTAAAGATTACACATGACCCATTTCTAGCCGACAGCCTCGACCCGCGGCAACGTCGACGACGGGGGTTGCTGGTCCTCTAGACCTGCGCATCCCGGCCGGGCAGCTGCAGCGCAGCCGGCTGCGCAGCCATGCAGTTTCCTGTGGATAAGTCGGCCATTGCAGGATGGGGGCTTGCGCCTCGAATCCGGTCGAATCATGGTGTCGAAATCAACGCCACAACAGGGTACCACGGCAGGGTACCACGACGAATTTACTCGAAGAAAAACCCGTTATTTTTCAGTAACTTGGCCCAGAAGAATGTTCTGGCTGGGGCGGGAGGATTCGAACCTCCGAATGACGGTACCAAAAACCGTTGCCTTACCACTTGGCGACGCCCCAACGGGAAGCGGGCTTATAGAGCCTCAGAACAGACGTTCAAGCCACCCGTGCGGGTCCGGTGCCACACCGCGCTGGATCCCCACCAGCTGCTCGCGCAGCCGCTCGGTCAGCAGGCCCGGCCCGCCATTGCCGATCTGGAACTCGAAACCGGATCCCCGCACCGCGCCGATCGGCGTCACCACCGCGGCGGTGCCGCAGGCGAACGCCTCGCGCAGGCGACCGCTCTTCGCGTCCTCGCGCCACTGGTCGATCGAATAGCGCTCCTCGCGCACCTCGACGCCCGCGCCGCGCGCCAGCGTGATCAGCGATTCGCGGGTGATGCCCGGCAGGATCGTGCCCGAGAGCGGCGGGGTGGCGATGCTCCCGTCATCGAACACGAAGAACACGTTCATGCCGCCCAGCTCTTCGACATAGCGGTTCTCCACCGCGTCGAGGAACACCACCTGGTCGCAGCCCTGGCGGATCGCCTCGGCCTGGGCGACCAGGCTGCCGGCATAGTTGCCGCCGCACTTGGCCGCGCCCGTGCCGCCCGGCGCGGCGCGGGTATAGTGATCGGACACCCACAGGGTAACCGACGGCGCGCCGCCCTTGAAGTACGCGCCCGCTGGCGAGGCGATGACAAGGTAGAGATATTCGCTCGCCGGCTTCACGCCCAGGAACGTCTCGCTCGCGAACATGAAGGGCCGCAGGTACAGCGAGGCGCCCTCGCCTTCCGGGATCCAGTCGCGATCGGCCTTCACCAGCGCGCGGATGGAGCTGAGGAACAGGTCCTCGGGCAGCGGCGTCATCGCCATCCGCTCGGCGGATTCGCGGAAGCGGCGGGCATTCTCGCCCGGCCGGAAGAGCCCCGCGCCGCCGTCCGGCAGGCGATAGGCCTTGAGCCCCTCGAAAATCTCCTGCGCATAATGGAGCACCGCGCAGGCCGGATCGATCTGGAGCGGCGCATAGGGCTGGATGCGCGCATCGTGCCAGCCTTTATCGGCGGAATAGCGGATTACCGCCATGTGATCGGTGAATACCTTGCCGAAGCCTGGGTTCGCGAGGATCGTCGCGCGCTCGTCGCCGGTGCGCGGGTTGGTGTGGGCCTCGAATTCGAAATCCAGGATCGTCGCGTCTTCCATCACTCGGTCTTTCTCGTCCCCAGAGCCTCGGGTTGCGCAGGACTAGGCGCGGTGGCAGAAACGGTCAACATGGCTGCCCCAATTCCTGCCTCTCCCCTCTTCCTGCGCGAGCCCGAAATCCGGCGCGGCATCGAGCTGCTCTATTTCGGCTATTCGCACCTCACCCGCTCGATCGACGACGGGCTGGCGCGCCAGGGGCTTGGCCGAGCGCACCACCGCGCGCTCTATTTCATCGCCCGCAAGCCCGACCTCACGGTGAGCGAACTGCTCTCGCTGCTGGCGATTACCAAGCAATCGCTGGGCCGGGTGCTGGGCGAGCTGGCCGAGCGCGGGCTGGTCGAGACGCGCGCGGGCACGCGCGACCGGCGGCAGCGGCTGCTGCGGCTCACCGAGGCCGGCGCCAGGCTCGAATCGGAGTTGTTCGAGGCGTTGCGCGAAAAAATGGCCGGCGCCTATTCGAGCGCCGGCCAGGGAGCCGTCGGGGGATTCTGGGCCGTGCTCGAAGGGCTGATGCCCGAGGACGAGCGCGGCCGGGTGGCGACGCTGGGGCGCTGAGCACCCCGGCGCCAAGGTCGATCAGGCGACCTTGAAGCCTTCCTTGTTCATCGCGTGGGTGAGCGCCTTGTTCTTTTCCTCGCTCAGCTGGGCGCGGAGTTCGGGGAACAGCGTGTCCTCTTCCTCGCGGATGTGCTTCTCCAGCGCGGCGCGGAATTCCTTCACCTTCTCCAGCCACTTGGGCGAGGTGCTCGGCATGTTTTCCAGCTCGTAGAGGAACTGCTTCACATAGCCATGCTCGGCGTTGAGCTCGTCGGCCTGCTCGGTCTTCCCCGCTTCGCGGAGCGCCGGGTAGATGACATTCTCTTCCTCGATCGCGTGCTTCACCAGCGCATGCTTGATGTGCGCGAGGAGCATGTTGCGGCGGATCGTCGCCTTGTCGTCGGTCGCTTCGAGCGTGTCGAACACCTTGAGCACCGCCTTGTGCTCGGCCTTGAGCGCGTCGTCCCAATTGCCGGCGAGCGCGCTGGGCGCCTGCACCGCCGCCTTGCGGCCGAGCATCGCGAGCAGGCCGAGCGCCGCACCGCCGGCGGCCGCGCCGGCGATCACGCCCAGGCTGGTGCCGGTGCCGGACTTGCTCGTGTCCTTGGCGCTGGTCTTCGCAGTACGCTTCGGTTCGGTCGTCGTAGCCATGGTAGCCTCCGTCGATGCATGAGATCGGAGACTTAACCGTTGGGAATAGTGCGCGTTCCGTAGATGAACGCGCTATTTGCGCGCTTCGGCGGCCATTTCCGCATTACGACGGGCAGAAGCAGCGAGTGTTTCGCGCAGCAGCGCCTTCAGTGCATCGTCGCGGTCCAGCACGTTGAGGCCCTCGCGCGTCGAGCCGCCGGGGCTGGCGACGCGATCTGCCAGTACCGCCGGGCTTTCGCTCGCGGCTGCGGCCATCAACCCGGATCCTTCGACGGTGGCGAGCGCCAGTCGCTGCGCCTGGTCGGCAGGCAGGCCGAGCGCGGCACCCGCCTCGGCAAGCGCATCGACGAAGCGAAAGACGAAGCCGGGACCACAGCCGGCGAGCGCGGTCAGCGCATCGAGCATCGTCTCGCTCGGCACCCATTCGACCAGCCCGAGCGGCTGCATCAGCGTCTCGGCGGCGGCACGCGCCTCGGCATCGTCGCTCGGTGTGGTAAGGCCGACGACGCCCTTGCCGATCGCCACCGGCAGGTTCGGCATCGCGCGCACCACGGTCCGCGCCCCCAGCGCGTCCGCCAGCGTCGCAACTTCCACGCCCGCCAGGATCGACACGAGCAGCGGCACGCCCGCGACGAAGGGCGCGAGCACCGGCGCGACGTTGTGGAGCTGCTGCGGCTTCACCGCCAGCACCAGCGCGGTCGGCCGCTCACCCTCGGGCGGCGCGGTCAGATGCCGCACGCATTCGGGCACCACGGGGCTGCCCGGGTCGATGACGGTGATCGCGGCGGGATCGATCCCCGCCCCAGACCAGCGACGGAGCATCGCCCCGCCCATGTTGCCGGCACCGACCAGCCAGATCCGCGACAGCAGCGCCATGTCAGGCTTCGCCCTGGGTCTCGATCAGCGCCGCGGCGATCGCCTCGGTCGGCGTCTTGCCGCCCCACAGGACGAACTGGAAGACCGGGTAGAAGCGCTCGCACTCGTCGATCGCGCTTTCCACCAGCAGTTCGGCCTGGGCAAGCGTCAGCGACGCGCCCTCGTCGCCGTCGATCAGCGCGGCGTGGCGGAACAGCAGGATGCCGGTCGAGGACCAGAGCTCGAAATGGCCGATCCACAGCTGTTCGTTGACCAGCCCGATCGTCTCGTAGACCAGTCCGCGCCGCTCCTCGGGGACGCGCACGTCGGGGAAGCCCATGAACTGCAGCACACCGTCGTCCTCGCGCCAGATCGCGCGGAGCTCGTACTGGGTCCAGCTGCCCTTCACCTTGGCGACGATCTCGTCGTCCTCGCGCTCATGGGTCCAGCCATGCGCGGCGAAATAGGTCTCGAGCATGTCGATGGGCGCCGCGGCGTCGCGGTCGAATTCCGCTTCGTCTAGCATGCCCATGTCGCCCCCGGTCGTGTAGCCATGCCCGCTAGTGCCAAGCACGCGGACGGGGCACAAGCTTGCGCCTGCGCCCCGCCGCCGAAAGCTGTGGACAAGGAAAGCCTAGCCAGCGTCACGCATTCCCTTGCGGGTTCAGCTTCGCCTCGAGAGCATCGAGGCGCGCCTTCAGCGCATCGGCCTCGTCGCGCGCGGCGGCGGCCATCGCCTTCACGGCTTCGAACTCGTCGCGGCTGACGAAATCGAGCCCGCCGATCCATTCGCGGGCGCGCTCGCGGGCGCCGGCCTCGGCTTCGCGGGCCACCCCTGCGAAGGTGCCGGCGGCGCCGTTCACCATCTTCACCAGATCGTCGAACAGGCGGTTGTCGGTCTGCATGTCAAAAAATCCCACTCAAAGCGTGTCGTCGCCGATGTGGGCGTTCCCGCCCGCCGACGCAATCTTTTCTGCACCGGGATTGAGATCGCGGACCTGCGAAAAGAGGACACTCGCGAAGCACGCCCAGGCCAGATAGGGCAGCAGCATCAGCCCGGCGAGGCTGCGGACGCGCCAGAAGGCGACCATCGTCATCGCCACCAGCACCGCCAGCGCCACGATCACGATCAGCGCGAGATCGAGCATGTGGAAACGGAAGAAGATCGGCGACCAGGCAAGGTTGACGCCAAGCTGGAGGACGAACAGCGCGACCGCTGCCGCCCGCCCGCGTGCGCCGCGCGCGCTCAGCACCAGCGCGAGAGCCAGCCCCATCAGCACGTAGAGGATCGTCCAGACGACCGGAAAGGCGATGTTCGGCGGCTGGATCGCCGGCTTGGCGAGCGCGGTGAACCACGGGTTCTGGTCCCCGGCAGGGGCCACCATCGCCGATCCGAAGCCGAGCAGCACCACGACCGGCACCGTCACCAGCGCGCGGCGCCAGAAGCCCCGACGCAGTTGCGCCTTCGATGCCAGTGCGTTCACGTGCCGTTTCCCCTCTACGATCCCTTGTTGCCGTACGCCTAAGCGATCGCGCAGGGCATGCAAAGGGCCGGCCCTACCACCGGCCGCTTGCGCCCCGATCCAAGCCGCTCAGGCAGTCAACTCGCGATCCCAAAAGCTGGCGATCTTTGAGAGGGACCAGGCCCGAATTGTGCCGCCGATGGAAATGCTCCAGACGTATCGACAGCCGCTCCCAAGCAGAAAGGAACCTGACTGGTATCGGCCATACGCCGACAATGCTACCGCACTCGCATGTTCGACTGCCCCCGACCCGTTCTGGACTACTGGCATACCGCTTTCGAAGGTACTTTGGCCGAGACGCGCGGCAATTTCATCCTGTCGGTAGTCTCGACCCTCGACCGCAAACGGCCGGCGATGATGCTGGAGCGAGCAGACGGCTCGATACGGGCCGCGATCACGCCCGAACTAGCCTCCGCGATCCATTTGGACGCGAGCATGGCAACCGCCGCAGCGTTGCGCGAGCGCCTGAAAGAACAGGGCATCGCCTTCCACGATCCGGACTACCTCTTCTACCTACCTGCAAATGGAGGTCTGGTCGCAGGCAACCGAGCGTTTGCGCGGCAGCTCACCGAAGAGGACCGTGCAGCGTTCGATACCTTTCATGCAACAGCATCGGAGCAGGATCGGGAAGATGCCTTTGTCGAGTTTGCGCATTGGGCCGTATTCGGCTGCTTCGATGGCGGCCGATTGGTAAGCGCCGCAAGCGCGATATTGTGGCACCATAGCCCAATGGCGGACCTCGGCATTCTGACCCTCCCCGATTCGCGTGGCAAGGGGTATGCTAGTGCTGCCGTTCGATCGATCGCCGGGTTTGCCCGACAGCAAGGGTATGAACCGCAGTATCGGTGTCAGATGAACAACCAGGCGTCCATCGGCTTGGCAAAAGCGTGCGGGCTGGCGTTGTTCGGCACGTGGGTTGTGGCCGCTGAGGCGTAAGCGAAGGCTTTCCAACGCCTTCGTCGCTTTCGAAGGCGAATTTCCTGCCGCTCTCCCGAAAGCCGCCTGTCCGCTTTCCACCAAATCTGACCGTGCGCGACGATCATTCCCCGGACTTTCGAACGCTTCAGCGGCTTTCTTGCGGCTTCGAAATCGTTCCCTGGATGTGCGGGATATGCCGCCTTCGGGCGGCCGCTCTTTGATCCCGTCGGTAATGCTTTCCGGCGCGAGGCAAGGCGCTTCGCGACCCTGGCCTGTCTCGGCAGGGCAGCACGCGCCGAATCTTCACGCGCCGCAACTTCCTAAACTGAGCTTGCCCGCGCCGACCCATCGAGAGACCCGCCGACACACGCGCAAGCCTAAACTTCCTCGACTTCGGTCGGTTGCCGCCGCACCGGAGCGTCCATTGCCTTTCAGCCTTCTGCGCCGTCCCCGCGCACCGCACCGATAAGAAACTCCACATTGCCCTCCGGCCCGGTGATCGGGCTGCGCGTCACGCCCAGCACCTGCCAGCCCTTGCCTTCCAGCCAGACGGCCACCTCGGCGCAGACCCGCGCGTGCACGACCGGATCGCGCACCACCCCGCCCTTGCCGACCTCCTCGCGCCCCGCCTCGAACTGCGGCTTGATCAGCGCCGCCAGCCGCCCGCCGGGCCGGACGAAGCCCAGCGGCACCTCCAGCACCTTGGCCAGCCCGATGAAGCTCGCGTCGCATACCACCAGGTCGATCGGCTCGGGAATGTGCGCCAGCGTGAGGATGCGCGCGCTGGTCTGCTCGTGGACCACCACGCGCTCGTCCTGGCGCAGCTTCCAGGCGAGCTGGTTGGTGCCGCTGTCCACCGCATAGACGCGCGCCGCGCCGCCCGTCAGCAGCACGTCGGTGAAGCCGCCGGTCGAGGACCCGACGTCGATCGCGACCGCCCCGGTCACATCCCAGCCGAAATGCTCGATCGCATGGGCGAGCTTGATGCCACCGCGCGACACCCAGGGATGGTCGCGCCCCCGCACCTCGATCGCTGCATCCTCGGCGAGCATCTGGCCCGCCTTCTCGATTTTGCGCTCGCCGGTGAAGGCGAGCCCCGCCATGATGAGCGCCTGCGCCCGCGTGCGGCTCTCGGCGAGCCCGCGGTCGACGAGCAGTTGATCGGCGCGAAGCTTTGCCATGCCCGCCCTTTAGGCGCGGCCAACGCCCCGGCGCAACCGCTCCTCCATTCGGCGCAAGGCTTATTGCCCACTAATCCGGTAGGGATTATGTGTTGAGTCCGGCCAGTCCCTCCAAGGACCAAAGGAGAGGAACGCAATGACGATCTTTTCGCCGATCGATGATCGCTCGCCGATCATCCTCACCGTCCCCGGTCTCGGCGGCTCCGGGCCGTCGCACTGGCAGACGCTGTGGGAGCAATCCCGCCCCGACACGCACCGGGTCGAGCTCGGCATGTGGGATACGCCGCATCGCAACGCCTGGGTGACCAAGCTCGACCAGGGGATCCGGCAAGCGCAGGCACCGGTGGTGCTCGCGGCGCATAGCCTGGGCTGCCTGGCGGTCGCCTGGTGGGCGACGCTCGCCGGGCAGACGTTCGGTACGCCGGTTGCCGGCGCACTGCTGGTGGCGCCCGCCGATGTCGACCGCAACTCGGCGCCGGCGGAGCTTCACGCCTTTCGCCCGACACCGGCGACGCTGCTCCCCTTCCCCAGCGTGGTGGTGGCGAGCAGCGACGACCCCTGGATGTCGATCGAACGCGCGGGGGATCTCGCTCGCGGATGGGGCAGCCTGTTCGTCGATGCCGGGCCGCAAGGGCATCTCAACGCCGCCAGCGGGATCGGCTGGTGGGAAGAGGGCCAGCTGCTGCTCGACCGGCTGCTCGATACCGCCGCGGAGCGCAGCGGATCGGTGCGGACCACCGCGGAGGCGCGCTCACTGCTGGCAGTCAACGCGACCGACGCGGCGCAGGCACATTATCTTGGCGGCCACACTGCCAGCACCGCACAAAACGCGGCTAAATCGGTGCAAGCACACTGGTAAACGCAGGGAGGACGATCTATAGTAGACGATATGGGAATGGCCGGGTGACGTACCCTAGAGCGGCATCCGGCCTACCCTCACCGCGACGGCCTGTACTTTCGCGAAATTGTTACACGATTTCGTCATGGGCCGCGCTTGCATTGTAACGTTGCAAGCCAACTTGTTGCATAGCCAGTACATCCGTGGCGCGAGCTTCCGGTCAGCGTTCGCGCGTGACAGGGCATTTCGGCACCTTCTCCCAGATTCGGCACGAAATTGCGCCATGATATATTGTACCGCCTGAACCACGGGTCTATATGGCGGCCATGTCGTTGAGTACCCCTCTGGCCCGCTGGTGGGCGGGCATGGATGGCGCCTTCGATCGCATTGCGATCGGGATCAGCGGCTTGTGCCTCATTCATTGCATCGCGACGACCGTGCTGCTGACGATCGTGTCGACCGCGGGCGGCCTGCTCAACCCGCATATCCATGAGTATGGCCTGGTCCTCGCGATCGGCTTCGGCATCTATGCGCTGGGCCGCGGCATTGTCCATCACGGCTATATGGCCCCCGCTGCAGTCGGCGCCTTCGGGCTGGGCATCATGAGCGGCGCGCTGAGCCTGCCGCATGGCGGGTTCGAGACCTTCTGGACGTTGGTCGGCGTGTCGCTGGTCGCGCTCGGCCACGACCTGAACCGTCGGGCCACCTATTGAAGGCCGACGGGCCACTGCTTGCCGGAAGCGGCCGCACCCCCTAAATCGTCTTCATGTCCGCGCACAATCATCACGAGCACCATGGGGCCGATCTCACCAAGGCGGCCCGCACCCGGCTGGAAGAGGCTGGCGAGCAGTGGACCGCGATGCGCGAGCGCGTGTTCGAGGCGCTGGCAGGGTTCGACAAGCCCGCCTCGGCCTATGACATCGCCGAGGCGGTATCGAAGACCGAAGGCCGCCGGGTCGCCGCCAACAGCGTGTATCGCATCCTCGACCTGTTCGTCGGTTCCAATCTGGCACGCCGGGTGGAGAGCGCGAACGCCTATGTCGCCAATGCGCATCCCGAATGCCTGCACGACTGCATCTTCCTGGTGTGCGACAGCTGCGGCCAGACCACCCATATCGACGACGATTCGATCACCAAGAACGTACGGTCCGCCGCGCAGCATGCCGGTTTTTCGCCCGTCCGCCCGGTGATCGAGGTGCGCGGCAAGTGCGGCAAGTGCGACTGACCTGCCCAACAGACCGTTCGACTTGAGACTAACGTTGCGCTAACAAAGCCCATGGCTGACCTACCCAAGACGCCGCTGCTCGACACGGTCGACACGCCGCAGGACCTCCGGAAGCTCGCCCCCGCCCAGCTTCGCCAGCTGGCCGACGAGCTTCGCGCCGAAACCATCAGTGCGGTGGGCTCCACCGGCGGACATCTCGGCTCCGGCCTGGGCGTCGTCGAGCTGACGGTGGCGATCCACTATGTGTTCAACACCCCCGACGACCGGCTGATCTGGGACGTCGGGCACCAATGCTACCCGCACAAGATCCTCACCGGGCGGCGCGACCGGATCCGCACGATCCGCCAGGGCGGCGGCCTCTCGGGGTTCACCAAGCGCAGCGAAAGCGAGTATGACCCGTTCGGCGCGGCGCACTCGTCCACGTCGATCTCGGCGGCGCTCGGCTTCGCGATCGCCAACAAGCTCAACGAAGCGCCGGGCAAGGCGATCGCGGTGATCGGCGACGGCGCGATGAGCGCCGGCATGGCCTATGAGGCGATGAACAACGCCGAGGCCGCCGGCAACCGGCTGGTGGTGATCCTCAACGACAACGACATGTCGATCGCACCGCCGGTGGGCGGGCTTTCGGCCTATCTGGCGCGTCTCATTTCCTCTTCCGAATATCTCGGCCTGCGTGAGCTGGCCAAGCGCTTCACCCGCAAGCTCTCGCGCCGCCTCACCGTCGCGGCCGGCAAGGCGGAGGAATTCGCCCGCGGCATGGCGACCGGCGGCACGCTGTTCGAGGAACTGGGCTTCTATTATGTCGGCCCGATCGACGGCCATAATCTCGAGCACCTGATCCCGGTGCTGGAGAATGTCCGCGACAGCGAGCAGGGCCCGATCCTGATCCATGTCGTGACCAAGAAGGGCAAGGGCTATGCCCCGGCCGAAGCGGCGGCGGACAAATATCACGGCGTCCAGAAGTTCGACGTGATCACCGGCGCCCAGGCCAAGGCACCGCCGGGCCCGCCGGCCTATACCAAGGTGTTCGCCGACGCGCTGCTCGCCGAGGCGGAGCGCGACGCGTCCGTCTGCGCGATCACTGCGGCGATGCCGTCGGGCACCGGGCTCGACAAGTTCCAGGCGACCTTCCCGGATCGCACCTTCGACGTGGGCATTGCCGAGCAGCATGCCGTCACCTTCGCGGCGGGCCTCGCCGCGCAGGGGATGCGGCCGTTCTGCGCGATCTACTCGACCTTCCTGCAGCGCGCCTATGACCAGGTGGTCCACGACGTCGCGATCCAGAACCTGCCGGTCCGCTTCGCGATCGACCGCGCGGGTCTGGTCGGCGCGGACGGCGCGACGCATGCCGGCAGCTTCGACGTGACCTATCTCGCCAGCCTGCCCAATTTCGTGGTGATGGCAGCGGCGGACGAAGTCGAGCTCGTCCACATGACCCATACCGCCGCGATGCACGACAGCGGCCCGATCGCGCTGCGCTATCCGCGCGGCAACGGCGTCGGGCTGGAACTTCCCAAGGTTCCCGAACGGCTGGAGATCGGCAAGGGCCGCGTCGTCCGCGAGGGCAAGAAGGTGGCGATCCTGTCGCTCGGCACCCGTCTCGCCGAGGCGCTCAAGGCCGCCGATACGCTCGAAGCCAAGGGGCTTTCGACCACCGTCGCCGATCTGCGCTTCGCCAAGCCGCTCGACGAGGATCTGATCCGCCGCCTGCTCACCACGCATGAAGTGGCGGTGACGATCGAGGAAGGCGCGATCGGCGGCCTCGGCGCGCATGTGCTGACGCTGGCCAGCGACACCGGCCTGATCGACGCAGGGCTCAAGCTGCGCACGATGCGCCTGCCGGACCTGTTCCAGGATCAGGACAAGCCCGAGAAGCAGTATGACGAGGCCGGGCTCAACGCCGCAAACATCGTCGACACGGTGCTGAAGGCGCTGCGCTACAACGAGGCCGAGCTGGCCGACGGCGTGCGGGCGTAATTTCTCGATCCTCCCCGGCACGGGGAGGGGGACCAAGACGCGCAGCGGCTTGGTGGAGGGGGAGCGCAGCGGGCGATTCCGGTGCGGAGATCCCCCTCCACCACCGCCTTCGGCGGCGGTCCCCCTCCCCGTTCCGGGGAGGATCTACGTCCCGCCCCAGCTTGAATCTCCAACATGCACATGCCATGTACATGCACATGGCCACGCAGCTTCCCCAGACTCGCTCCAGTCGTGTCGTCGTGCTGGTATCGCCCGAGGAAAAGCGGCGCATCTCCGCCAATGCGGAAGCGGCGGACATGACGGTGAGCGATTTCATGCGCACCGCCGCCGAACGCTATACCGAACCGACCGATGCCGAGATGGCGCTGATGCGCGACCTGCTCGCCCAGCTCGAACAGGCCAATGCCCGTACGGACGAGGCCTTCGCAAAGCTCGAATCGGCGCGCACGGCTGCGGCCGCGTTCGACGAGGACGCCTATCGCGCCCGAGTCCGCGAGCAGCTGCTGGCCGATTCCTCGATCGACTGGGATGCGCTCTCCACCGCCCTGTCCGGCTGGGCGCGCCAGTGAGCTTCTGGACCGATGCGTTGCGCGCCCTCCAGCAGGTCGCGCTCCTCCAGCACAAGGTCGATCAGTCGCTGACCACCGCCGAGGAGGCCCGCCGCCACTCGATCGAGACGCGCGAGCGGGTGATCCGCCTGGAAACGCTGATCGATATCGCGATGAAGCGCCAGCCATCCGCGCCACCGCCCGCGCAGCCCGCCCTTCCCGAAAGTCCACAAGCGGGCGGCTAGCGCGCGCTTCCCCGAGCGCGTACATCGCGGTACGTGCTGAAAATGACTGTACTCCCGCTCACCGCCCGCCCCCGTGCGCTCGCGCACTGGCTGTTCGTCGTCGCCGCGATGATCGTCGCGATGGTCGTCGTCGGGGGCATCACCCGGCTCACCGAATCGGGCCTGTCGATCACCGAATGGAAGCCGATCTCGGGCATCATTCCCCCGCTAAACGACGCGCAGTGGCAGGCCGAGTTCGATCACTACAAGCAGATCGGGCAATATGAGCAGCTCAACCAGGGTATGACGCTCGCCGGGTTCAAGAGCATCTTCTTCTGGGAATATATCCACCGCCTGCTCGGCCGCCTGATCGGCATGGTGTTCGCGCTGCCGCTGCTGTGGTTCGCCATCCGCAAGCAGATCCCGCAGGGCTATGGCTGGCGGCTGGTGGCGCTGCTCGCGCTGGGCGGGCTGCAGGGCGCGTTCGGCTGGTGGATGGTGAAATCCGGGCTCAACCACACCCGCACCTCGGTCAGCCATTTCTGGCTGGCGACCCACCTGATGACCGCGCTGTTCACGCTGGGCGGCATCGTCTGGACGATGCTCGACCTGCGCGCGCTCGCCGCCAACCATGCCGAGCGCCCCGCCCGGCTGACCGGCCTCGGCGCGGGCGTGCTGGTGCTGCTGGCGATCCAGCTCTTCTACGGAGCCCTCGTCGCGGGGCTCGATGCCGGACTGGTCACCGATCAGTGGCCGCTGATGAACGACCGCTTCTTCCCCGGCGTGAGCCAGACCGGCGAGAGCCCGCTCCACGCCGCGCTGTATGATCCGGCGATCGTCCACTTCATCCACCGCTGGTGGGCCTGGGTGGTCGTAGGTGGGCTGATCGTGCTCGCGCGCAAGGCCAAGGCAGCCGGCGACCGCCGCGCCTCGATCGCGATCCACTCGGCGTTCGGCATCCAGATCCTCCTCGGCATCGCGACCGTGATGACCGGGGTGAACCTCCACCTCGCCGCCACCCACCAGCTGGTGGGCGCGCTGCTGGTGTGCGCGACCGTGTGGGGCGTCCACGCCGTCGGCCGTACGCGGTGAGCGACACCGCGCTGCTCTACGTCACCTTCGCCAGCCGCGCCGATGCCGAGCGGGTGGCCGAGACGGTGCTGGCGGAGCGGCTGGCGGCCTGCGTCAACCTCCTCGCACCCTGCACCTCGATCTATCGCTGGCAGGGCGGCATCGAGCGCGGCGAGGAAGTGCCGGCCCTGTTCAAGACCCGCCCTGCCCTGGCACTCCGCCTCCGCGAGCGGATCGCCGCGATCCATGGCTATGACCTCCCGGTGATCGAGCAATGGCCGGTCGAAGCCGGCGCTGCCGTGACCCGCTGGATTGCCGAAGAGACCCGCTGAACCGACAGGTATTATTTTACCCGTCAGCAAACCCACGCATTTCTTGACTTTCGGGGCCCAAATGGTTAGAGGGGCATCAATCGCGCTGCCGGCAACGGTGGCGCGTATGCATTTCCTACGCGAAAGGTCACAGGCCATGAAGGCGCTGATGAAGACCACCAAGTCGGCCAAGCCGGCCGAGGTGGAGAAGAAGTGGCACATCGTCGACGCCGAAGGGCTCGTCGTCGGTCGTGCAGCGGTGGTGATCGCGAACGTCCTGCGCGGCAAGCACAAGACCAGCTTCACCCCGCACGTCGACTGCGGTGACAATGTCATCGTGATCAACGCGGACAAGATCCGTTTCACCGGCAAGAAGCTCGGCCAGAAGGTGTACTACAAGCACACCGGCTATGCGGGCGGCATCAAGGGCGTCACCGCTGCCAAGGTTCTCGAGGGCCGCTTCCCGGAGCGCGTTCTGGAGAAGGCCGTGGAGCGCATGATCCCGCGCGGTCCGCTCGGTCGCCAGCAGATGCGCAACCTGCGCATCTTCGCCGGTTCGGAGCATCCGCATGAAGCTCAGAACCCCGAGGTTCTCGACATCGCCGGCATGAGCCGCAAGAACAAGGTGGGTGCATAATGTCTGACAACCGCCAGTCGCTTTCCGACCTGGGCGCAGCGCTGGGCCAGCAGCCCGCCGCGCCAACCGAAGGCCAGGCCGCCGCTCCGGCTGCCGCCGCTGCCGACGCCTATCTCGCCGGCCAGATCGACGAGCCGGCCGCCCCGACCACGCCGCTGCGTGCGCAGGAGCTGGACCAGTATGGCCGCGCTTACGCCACCGGCCGTCGTAAGGACGCCGTGGCCCGCGTGTGGCTGAAGCCGGGCACCGGCAAGATCACGATCAACGGTCGTGACCAGGAAATCTATTTCGCGCGTCCGACGCTGCGTCTCGTCATCAACCAGCCGTTCGGTGTCGCCGAGCGTGAGGGCCAGTATGACGTGATCTGCACCGTCAAGGGCGGCGGTCTCTCGGGCCAGGCCGGTGCTGTGAAGCACGGCATCTCGCAGGCGCTGACCAAGTATGAGCCGGTGCTGCGCGCCCCGGTGAAGAAGGCCGGCTTCCTGACCCGCGACAGCCGCGCCGTCGAGCGTAAGAAGTACGGCAAGGCCAAGGCTCGTCGTAGCTTCCAGTTCTCGAAGCGCTAAGCGTCTCGGCTTCGGCCAAGGAAATTGGGGCGGTCCGGCGACGGGCCGCCCTTTTTCTTGTTCGGCAGCGTGCGCAAATCGCGCGCCCAGCGCCTACCCAAAATGGTGCAACGCAACCTGCTGATACTGTTCGCCGACCCGCTCGCATGGCGCGCCCTTGAGCGGGGCAGCCTCACGACTACGTCGTGAGACGCGTTTCGGATGCACTTGTTCCCTAGCAATCGCCGCGGACTCGCAACGGCCGATCGCACGGAATCTCGATACGGCTACGTATCAACCGTGCTAAAACCGACCTTGTTCACAGGTGTGCATATATCCCACTCTGGGACAGCCCTTCCTAAAAAAATCGGTTCCCCGTAAAGCTTGGGTGCAACGCGGCAAAACCTGCGGGCGGGGAATTCAGACATGCGACGGATATGGACGGCGGCTGCGCTATGCGCGGCGGGCCTGCTGTCGGCTTGCGACGGCAGCAGCGACAACATCAACCTGGCAGACAGCCGGATGACCAGCGGGCTGGTCGATCTGTCGGCCGCCAATGCCGGGCTTTCGCCGGCGCAATCCCAAGTGACCGACGGCATCCGCCTGGCGCGGCAGACCACCTTCGGGCCGACGCCGCAGGTGCTCGAGCAGATCTCGAAGCTGGGGACCGAAGGCTGGCTCAACCAGCAATTTTCCGCCCGCGGCAGCACCTATGCCGATCTCGCGGTGGCGCGCAGGATCGACTATTGCAAGGACGTCCCCTGTAACCGCCGCTATTTCAGCCGCACCCCGGTGGCGATGCGCTTCTACGCCAACGCCGTCTCGGCGCCGGACCAGCTGCGCCAGCGCGTTGCCTTCGCGCTCGCCCAGATGATCGTCGCGTCCGAGCAGGAGCAGCGCTCCACCGCCGGCATGGCGTCGTTCAACCAGCTGTTCCTCGATAATGCATTCGGCAATTACCGCACGCTGCTGAAGGCCGTCTCGCTCAACCCGTATATGGGCATGTATCTGAACATGGCGGGCAGCAACAAGGCAGCCCCTTCCGAGAATTATGCGCGCGAGCTGCTCCAGCTCTTCTCGATGGGCCCGAACATGCTCAACCAGAACGGCTCGCCGCGCCGCGACGCGACCGGCGGCACCGTGCCGAATTATGGGCCGGACGATATCCGCGGTGTCGCCCGCGCGCTCACCGGCTGGGATCGCGCCCGCATCGGCAATGCCCCGATCACCAACCAGCTCGCCGGCGACGACGTCAAGCCGATGATTCCGGTGCCCGATCGCTACGACGCCGGCGAGAAGCAGTTCCTCGGCACGCGTGTCCCCGCAGGTGCCAGCCAGCAGGCGAGCGTGGATGCGGTGGTCGATGCCGCGTTCAACCACCCCTCCACGGCTCCGTTCGTCTCGCGCCACCTCATCGTCCATCTCGTCACCGCCAACCCTACCCCAGGCTATGTCGGCCGGGTGGCGGCGGTGTTCGCCAACAATGGCCAGGGTGTCCGCGGCGATCTCAAGGCGGTGGTCCATGCGATCCTTACCGATCCCGAGGCCCGCACCGCGCCACGTTCCGACCGCGGCAAGCTGAAGGAGCCGGTGCTGGCGATGGTCTCGCTCGCCCGCGCGATCGGCATGACCACCGACGGCTATGCTTTCGTCATGCGCGATACCGGGCTCGGCCAGCCGGTGATGCACGCGCCTTCGGTGTTCAACTTCTACCCCGTCGATTACCCGCTGCAGGGCAGCGCCACGCTGTTCAACCCGGCGTCGAAGCTGCTCAACAGCAGCACGGTGCTGCGGCTCCACAACATGATGTATGAATGGACGGTGCGCACCGAGGTTTCGACCGCGGAGTTCAAGGCGCCGACCGGCTATGGCACCGCCTCTGGCACCAAATTTGCCTGGGCGACCTGGGAGTCCTTCGGCGACAATGTCGATGCGATGGTCGCCGCCGTAGACGTACTATTGCTGGGCAATAGCATTACGCCGGCCCAGCGCGCCGCGCTGCGCACCGCGGCGATGGCGATCAACGACAAGAACGCGCGTGTCCGCGCCCGCAAGCGCGCGCAGATGCTGCTCTACATCGCCGCCACCAGCCCGCAATTCCTGGTCGACCGGTAAGGAACCGATCCGATGACGCTTTCCCGACGCGATTTCGTGCGCCTCACCGCGGGCACCGGTGCCCTGGCCGCCATGGGCCAGCTCGGCCGTACCGCCGCCGTCGCCGCCCCCAGCGGCAGCTACCGGGCGATGGTGGGCATCTTCCTCTATGGCGGCAATGACGGCTGGAACATGGTGGTGCCGACGGATGCCCGGCACGCCGCCTATCAGGCCGCGCGCGGCGGCGTCGCCCTGCCCCGGAACACGCTGACGCCGCTGACGAACAGCAGCTACGCCTTGCACCCGGCCATGGCAGCGCTGCGGCCGATCTGGGATGAAGGCGGGCTGTCGCTGGTGCTCAACACCGGCACCTTGTTCGCCCCGCTGACCAAGGCGACCTACCAGTCGCGCCCGGACCTGCGCCCGAGCAACCTGATGAGCCATTCGGACGAGCAGGCGCATTGGCAGGGTCTGCGCGCCCGCGATGCCGCCAGCGACGGGTTCCTGGGTCGCCTGGCCGATCGCATGCCGGGCGGCCGGCTGCCACCGCTGATCTCGCTCGCCGGCTCAACCCTGGCGCTGATCGGCAAGACGGCGACGCCGCTGGTGCTGCCGGCCTCGGGCCTGCCGGGCCGTTCCGGTTATAGCGCCCAGGACACCGCCAAGAACCTCGCCACCACCATGCTCGCGACGAGCGATGGCGGCCCGATCATGGACGGCGTGGAAACGACGCTGCGCGACACCTTCGACCAGGCGGACCTGGCCAACAGCCTGCTCGCGGGCGCGGGCAGCGTTACCCGCTATTTCGTCGATGCGAACGGGCGCGCGCTTACCAGCGACATCGCCGCACAGTTGCTCGGCGCGGCGAAGATGATCGAGGCACGCGGTACGCTGGGCCATAGCCGCCAGAGCTTCCTGCTCAGCATGGCCGGGTTCGACTATCACGCCAACCAGATCCAGGGCAGCCCAACTGCGGGTGCGCATGCGGACCAGCTTGGCGAGCTCGCCCAGGCAATGGCGGCCTTCCACCGGGCAATGCAGGGACTGGGCGTCGGCGCCAACGTGACGACCTTCACGATGAGCGATTTCGGCCGCACCTATGCCAGCAATGCGCAGAACGGCACCGACCATGCCTGGGGCAACAACCATCTGGTGATGGGCGGCGACGTGGCGAAGGGCGGCATCTTCGGCACCTATCCCGATCCGGTGCTGGGCGGCGCCGACGACATCACCAAGGAAGGCCGCTTCATCCCCGGCATCGCGCAGGAGGAATATCTCGGCGCGATCGCCCGCTGGCACGGGGTGAGCGATGCCGACATGCCCTATGTCTTCCCCAACTGGTCGACCTGGTCCACCGCCGGGCGAGGCCCGCTTGGGCTGTTCCGCCGCTAGAGCGCCACGCTCGGTTCGCCGAGAAAGCGGGCGCGGGTGGAGAAACTCGCGCCGTCGACGGTGATCTCGTTGAACGAGGGCGGCTGGTCGCGGGTGCGCTCGGAAAGCGTGCCTGCCCCGATCAGCCGCACCGTGCGGTCGCCGACGGCATGCTCGATGTCGAACGGATCGTGGACGTGCCCGGTCAGCACCGCATTGGCGCCTGCCTGGGCCAGCGCCTCCAGCGCCCGCCGTCCGCCGCGGGTGCGCGAGGTGGCGCGGGTGCCGGCCTCGACCAGCGGATGATGCGCGGCGACGAATACCAACCCGCCCGACGGCACCGCCTCGGCCAGCGCCAGCGACTTCTGGAGCGCGTGGCGGCTGACATGACCCTTCGACCAGTTGGTGCGAAACTGGAAGCGCGCGGTGGTCTTCAGCGGCACGATCGACACGCCGCGAATGTCGAGCGGGCGCTCGATCATCCGCTCCAGCGCGCGGTAGCGGCGGTACGGCATCGCCAGCCGCGCGAAGGGATTGAAATAGGGCAGGTCGTGGTTGCCCACCTCCACCGTGATCGGCACCGCCAGGCTCTCCAGCCATTCGGCGGCGGCGGCGAACTCCTTGGCGCGGGCGCGCATGGTAAGGTCGCCGGTCATGATCACCGCGGCGGGCTTTTCGTCGCGTACCTTAGCGTTGAACCAGTCGACCGCCTCGCGATTCTCGCGGCCGAAATGCACGTCGCTGACATGGAAGAAGCGGGTCATGCGGCCGGCACCTCCGCGCGCGTGGCGATGAAGGTCTCCAGGCTGCGCCCGGCGCGGATGGTGGTGCCTGGGTCGATCGTCTCGGGCTCGCCGTCGAAAAGCGCGAGCACCGGCTTGCGCTCGCGCAGGCGCAACTGCTCGGTTCGGCTTTCGGTCACCGCGCGCGCCGCAACCCAATCCCCGGTCACCCATTCCCAGCCGAGCTGCGCGATCGCGCCCCAGTCGCGCGCATCGACCGCCGCGACATCGAGGCCGTCGAGCGTGGGCGTGACGAACACCGCCTGGTAGCTGTCGCCGAGCGCGCGCGCGCCCTGCACCCGCACGCCGCGCCGATGGAAGGTGCTCCGCCAGGCGCCGCGCACCGCCGCGAGCAGCCGGCCGAACCGCCCCTTGCGCACCACTTCGCGCGCACGGAACCAGCTCGCCGCCGGCCCCAGGATCAGCCCGACAAACGCGCGGTGCTCGCCCGCCACGATATAGGGCAGCGCCACCCGGCGATCGCAGCCATGCGCGGCGTGGATGATCTTGTGCGGATCGGTCTCGTCGTGCAGCGCCTTGGCGAGCAGGTTCATCGTCCCGCCCGGCAGGATCAGGAACGCGCCTTCCCAATCCGCCAGCGCCCGCAGCGCCGCGTTGATCGTGCCGTCGCCGGCGAACAGCACCACCGTATCGACGTCCGCCGCGTAGAGCCGCGCCGCCTCCGGCAGCGCGTCTTCGGGAAAGCGGGTGCGGCCGGCGAGCCGCAGCCCGCGCTCCTCGAACACCGCCTCCATCGCTTCGCACTTGGCCTGCGAGGTCGTGCCGGAATTGGGATTGGTGATGAACCAGAGCGTCTGCATGGCCCTCGTAACGCCCGAGAACCGATTTCGTCGCGCGGGCTCTCAGCGGCCGATGAAGTGCGCCTCACGCTTTTCGAGGAAGGCCGCGATCGCCTCGCGGCAATCCTCGGTCCTGGCGGCGATGCTCTGGTGATCGGCCTCGATCTCCATCGTCTCGGCCAGCGTGCCCGAAAGCGCCACGCTCACCTGCTTGCGGATCAGCCCCAGCGCCACGGTGGGCATCGCCGCCAGCTTGGTCGCCAGCCCGTGCGACACCTGCAGCAGCCCGCCATCCTCCACCACCCGGGTGACGAGCCCGTTGGCCAGCGCCTCCTCGGCCAGCATCCGCTCGCCGAGCAGCGCCATTTCCAGCAGCCGCGCGCGGCCCGCCGCCTTGCCGATCAGCCAGGTCGCCCCGGCATCGGGCACCAGCCCGATATTGGCGAAGGCGAGCAGCAGATAGGCCGATTGCGCCATCACCACGATGTCCGCCGCCAGCGCGATCGAGGCCCCTGCCCCGGCCGCCGCCCCGTTGACCGCGGCGACGATCGGGATCGGCAGCTCTGCCATGGTCGCGATCACCGGATTATAGTGCCGCCGCAGCGCCTCGCCCGAATCGCGCATGCCGACGCTGGCGGTGAGGTCCGCGCCCGCACAGAACGCCCGGCCCTCGCCGGTGAGCAGCACCGCCCGCGCGCCGTCGTCCGCCGCGCGCCGTAGCGTCGCCGCGAGCAGATCGAGCATGTCGGGGGTGAGCGCGTTGAGCCGTTCGGGGCGGTTCAGCTGCACCACCGCGACATCGCCTTCCATCGCAAGCAGCACCGGCGCGTCGGACATCCTCACTTCTCCTTCTGGTTGGAAGACGGGATGCCCGCGCGCGCGGCCGCGCGCAACTCAAAGCTCCTTGAGCACCGTCGCCGGGTCGGCGAGCACGGCGGGATCGACCGTCATCCGCTCGGCGACCAGCCGCTTGCCCTGGACATAGTCGCGGGTGGCGTTGACGCAGTCGAGCGCAATCACCCGTCCCTGCTTGAGATAGATCACCGAGAAGGACCGCGCCGCCGGATCGCCGCGCAGCACCGTCGCATCGTGGCCGATCGAGAGGCCGACGGTCTGCAGCTTGAGGTCATACTGGTTCGACCAGAACCACGGCACGGCATCATAGTGCGCGTCCTGGCCGGTGAGCAGCTTGGCGACGACGTTCGCCTGGTCATTGGCGTTCTGCACCGATTCCAGCCGGATCTCGGCATCGTCGGCATAGGCGTTGACATGCAGCGCGCAGTCGCCGATCGCATAGACGTCGGGCAGGCTGGTGCGGCACTGCGCGTCCACCCGCACGCCATTGCCGCCCGCCGCGCCTGCGTCGAGCAACGGTGCGACTTCGGGGACGATGCCGATGCCGACGATCACCATGTCCGCCGGCAGCACCTCGCCGCCCGCCAGCCGCACGCCGGAGACGCGCCCGTCCTGCTCCTCCAGGCACTCGACCAGCGCACCGGTACGGATCTCGACACCGTGGGCGCGATGCTCGGCCTCGTAGAAGCTCGACAGCGGCTCCCCGGCGACGCGGGCGAGCACCCGGTCCATCGCCTCGAGCACCACCACCTGCTTGTCCGCCTTGATCAGCGCGGCCGCCGCCTCCAGCCCGATATAGCCGCCGCCGATCACCACGATCCGGCGGGTCGCCGGCAGCTCGGCGAGCAGCTGGTCGACATCACGCCGGGTGCGGATGGCATGGACGCCGGCGAGATCGTGCCCGCTGCACGCCAGCCGCCGCGCGCTGCCGCCCGCCGACCAGACCAGCGCGCCATAGCCGATCTGTGCGCCCGCCGCGTCGGTGACGGTCTTCGCCACCGAATCGACTGAAACGACGCGGCGCCCGGTCAGCATCGTCACCGCCCGCTCTTCCCAGAAGGCGGGCGCGCGGATCAGGATGCGCTCGAAGCTCTTCTCGCCCTTCAGATAGTCCTTGGAGAGCGGCGGGCGTTCATAGGGCAGCTCGGGATCCTCGCCGATCACCGCGAGCGTGCCCGCGAACCCCGTCTGCCGAAGCGCCACCGCGCACTGCGCCCCGCCATGGCCGCTGCCGACGATCAGAATATCGAACCTGTCCAAAAAGCGCACTCCCTGCGATCCCATGCACGAAATCGCCATACTCATACCAACGCGTGCCAGATACCGCGCCAGCCGCCATCCCATATTGGCGGCGCGCAGGCGCGCCAATAGCGTCAACTACCCCATTGCCACTGCAGTTAAGCAACGCTATTCCGCCGGGCAGAAACGCTGATGCGCCACAGCCCCGTGGCGCGATTGCGGGTGTAGCTCAATGGTAGAGCAGAAGCTTCCCAAGCTTACGACGAGGGTTCGATTCCCTTCACCCGCTCCATTTTTCGATCTCACGAAATCCCACAGAGCTTTGTAAACCGCGGAAATCTGCGGTATTTTTCGGGCTGTCCGGTTCGTGATCGCTCGTCTCGTCTCATCAAATCGCAACTGCAGATGGGGCCTTCTCAAAAATCGCGGGCCCCACTTTTTTGCACGGGCCCCACAGTGATCGGGCCTCGGGATGAGAGGCCCGAACCATGCCGCTGAATGATCTGGCGATCCGCAAGGCCGCCGCGTGGCCATGGAACAGTGTTGGCGAAACTTGCTGGACAGCTTGCGATGCGGAGTGACTATCCTCTTTACCCGAAGCTTTGGCTTCCTAGACGCTGCGCTTACAGGACTCACATCGAGTGCTGTAACCCGCAGAAAAGCGTGCGTTCTGGCAGGACTAGCAGCTCATGACTCCTTCGTGGCTCACCGAATAATCCGGTCCGAAACCCGAACACGAACCCTCGCCGCTTGAACACTTTTGGTACTTTCGGACGTTATTCGTGACTTGATCGTAACCGGCTCTTTCAACCTGTGCGCGTTGCTCAGAATTAGTTCGATAGGATTGATTGCCAAACGGGCTGTGATCGCACGAGTGCGGATCCCACGCGGCGTGGTACACTACCTGGCTTGTTCCAGATCTCGTCCCGCGACTTGTCCTCGCGAAGCTCGCCGCGAGGAAGGCGAACCTCACCATGCAAGAGCTCTGGATGCCTTTGCGCGGCTCCTGCCGGCGCATGGGCAAAAGACATTCAGGACGCGAGATGCCCGTAAGACTGCTCGCGACGCGGCGGGAAGCATCGGTTGTTCAAATCTTGGCACGCAGCGTGACACCATATCTGGCTGGCTGGTTGTAATTGACCGTTCGTCCGAGATACGCCGTCACCCCTGCCCCCGATGGTGCCGCCAGCAGGGCCTGCGAGATGATGTTCCGCTCGTTGGTGGCGTTGTTGGCGAACAGCGACACATCGTACTTGCCGCTGTCGAGCCGCAGCCCGGCGCGCAGGTTGAGGTTCGACTGGGCCGGCACCTGGGTATAAATCGATTGGGTTACGCCGGTGCCGTAGCCGGTGGTGTGCGAGAACTGCGCATAGCTGTAGAATTCGGTTTTGGCGCTGATCGCAACATCCCAGGAGGGGGTCACCGACAGCGCCCATTTGGGCGAATAGGGTGCGCGCTGCCCCTTGGCATCGATATTGGCGATGCCGTTGTAGCTCAGCTCGGCCGGTGCCGGGAGCGAGGGCGCACGCGTGTAGACCGCGTCATTATAGTTGCCGTCGAAGGTCAGCCGTAAGCCCGATCCGAAATTGGCCGCCGCGCTCCATTCGACGCCCCGCGCACGGATATCGCCGACATTGGTCGCACCGCGTTGCGGTGTGCCGTCGGGCAGCGTGTACGAAATCGAGGTCTGAAAGCCGTCGAGCTTCTCCTGATAGGCGGAGAGCGCCAGTGTCAGGTGCTTGTCGAACAACGACGCCTTGATCCCGGCTTCAATATTCTTGGTCGTTGTCGGCTGGATCGCCGGCGCCGTCGGGTTGAGCGAGCGGTTGTTAAGATCGAGCCCACCCGCCTGGAACCCGGTGGCGTAGGTCACATAGGCGGTGATGTCCGGCGTGATCTTGTATGAAAGGCTGGCCGTGCCGGACAGATTGTCGTTCGAGGTCCGCAGGTTGAGCGCATAGCCGGTGGTGGCGGGCGTCGTCGGATAGCCCGGCACGGCGTAGGTGACACCGGGATTGCGCTGCACGGCGTCGATCGCATTGTAGAAGGCCAGCAACTGCGCGTTGGTGATGCCCGCCGGAAGCGATGTCGGCAGCTGGCTGGTATCGACCGGGCTGGAGCCGTTCTTGCGGTCATAGGTGTAGCGCAGGCCGCCGGTGAGATCGAGCGTGCGGGTGAGGTGCCACGTCGCCTGGCCATAGGCGGCGGCAGTGCGGTTCTTGACCGTGGTGTCTTCGATGATCTGCACGCCGGTCAGCTGTGCGCGGAACGACAGCGGGATCGGCGTGAAGCTCGCGCCGGCGATCGTGTTATAGGCGTTGTACCAGGGGATCACGTCCGCGCCGAACTGGTGGACCACATAATGGTCGCGCAGCTTGGAGTAATAGAGAAAGGCGCCGGCCTGCCACTCGATCGGGCCGCGTCGATTGGACGCCAGCCGAAACTCCTGGCTGAACTGGTCGCTGCGGCTGATCGCCATGTTCTGGTAGATATCGATCGGCGTACTGTCGCTGTCCTGTGGCGGATCGAAGGTCCAGAGCCGCCAAGCGCTGATCGAGGTGAGCGTCACCGGGCCGAAATCATAGTCGGCGGTCAGCGACACGCCCGCATTCTTGGTGCGCATCTGGTTGTAGTTGTTGGTAATGTTCGTGCGCGGATCGACGCTCGGCACCCAGTTCTGCACGCCGCCGTAATTGGCGAGCTGCCCCAGCGCCTTGAGCGCGTTGCTCACGCGGGTCTGCTGCGCCGCCGTGGTGTTGATGCCCCAGTTGCCCGGCCCGAACAGCTCGACGATCCCGCCGCCCGAGCTGAAGCCGGACGAACTGTCGCGCTCGACGTTGAGGTCCCCGGCCAGGTTCACCTTGAGCGGCCCGGTGGCGAGCAGGAACTGCTGGCGCACGCCCCAGCGTCCGGTCCCCGCGGTGGTCGCCTCGTCGGTCGCGGTGGGGGCATAGATGTTCTTCTGGGCCGCCGCCGCACGGAATGCCGGGCGGAAGGGCGTGGAAATCCAGCCGTCGCCGCGCGTCCCGAACGCGACCGTCCGGAAGGCGATCGTGTCGCTGATCGGGCCGGTGAGGATCGTCTTGCCCTGCGCGAAATTGTAGCGGCCATAGGTCACCTCAAAGGTGCGCGCCGGGGTGAAGCTGGGCTTGTTGAAGGTGATGTTGAGCGCGCCGGCGGCCGCGTTCCGGCCGAACAGGGTGCCCTGCGGGCCCCGCAGCACCTCGAAGCTCTGCACGTCGACGAGATCCTGCAGCACCTGCCCTGGGCGCGCCTGGTACACGCCGTCGAAATAGACGCCGATCGCGTTGTCGAGGCCATCGGCGGCAGTCGGCGCATAACCGATGCCGCGGATCGTGATCGAGAAGTTGCGCGGGTTGCCGCCGGTGGAGTTGAGCCCCGGCGTCTGGTCGATCAGGCTCTGCAGATCGATCGTGCCCTTGCGCTCCAGCGTCTCGCCGCTGATCGCCTGCACCGAAATCGGCACGTCGCGGATATTCTCGGAACGCCGGCGCGCCGTCACCAGGATGTCCTGCCCATCGCCTTCCTCGGCCACGACCGCAAGCTGGACCTGCTGCGCGGCTTGTCCCCAGGCAATTGCGGGCGTCGCGACGATGGCGGCGTTCGCGAGCAGCGAACGCGTGAAATGCAGACGATTCATCGAGGACCCCCTTTTGCTTAATTCCTATCGACTCGATAGAGATTGGTACGGACGGGAATCCCCATCTATTAAGTAGGATTTGATTTAGGGGGCCGAAGTTTTTCTGTGTCGCCGCTCGTGGCCTCCCCCCGCACCCTGTCGGCATCAACCGGGAGAACGGATGTGGCGAGTATCGGTGGGGCGCAGGTAAGCGCTCAAGGCTTTGGGGCGATGGGATTATCCCATGTCTATGGGCAAGCGGACGAGGCGCAGTCGATCGCCACGCTGCACCGGGCAATCGAGCTCGGCATCAACTTCTTCGATACGGCCACCGCCTATGGCAGCGGGCATAATGAGGAACTGCTGGGCCGCGCGATTGCTGGCCGGCGGGACGGGCTCGTCGTCGCCAGCAAGTTCACGCATCAACGCAGCGACGGCAGCCGCGTCACCGCGCGGGAAGCGGTCGAGGCGAGCCTCGGCCGGCTCAACGTCGAGCGGATCGACCTCTATTATCTCCACCGCGTCGATCCGGAGGTGCCGGTCGAGCAGTCGGTCGGCGAGCTGCGCGTGCTGCAGGACGAGGGCAAGATCGCCGGGATCGGACTCTCCGAAGTCAGCGCCGAGCAGCTCCGCTCTGCCCATGCCGAGGCGCCGATCGCCGCGCTGCAGAGCGAATATTCGCTATGGACCCGCGGCGTCGAGGCGGAGATCCTGCCCACCGCGCGCGAACTCGGCATCGCCTTCGTCGCTTACAGCCCGCTCGGGCGCGGCTTCCTTGCCGGCGCAGGCCCGGTGGAGGCGAACGACCGGCGCAACATCCATCCGCGCTTCCAGGCCGAGGCCGTAGCAGCCAACGCGCGTCGCCGACGGGCGATCGAGGACGTCGCCGAGCGGCTGCATGTCTCGCCGGCGCAGGTAAGCCTTGCCTGGGTACTGGCGAAGCAGGTCGTGCCGATCCCCGGCACGCGGCACATCCGCCATCTCGAGGACAATTGGGCGGCGGGGGCGATCCAGCTCGACGAAGGCACGATCGAGGAACTCGAAGCCGCCTTCCCGCACGGCGCAACGGTCGGGGACCGCTACCCCGCCGAGCAGATGAAGTCGGTCCCCGCCGACGCCGTGCCGGCCTGATGGCACGCACGACGCCTCGCTGGCCGACCGGATCGGGCACGCTGGCGGCGGTCGTGCTGGCATCCTCCGCGCTGTTGCTGGCCTTCGCGCCGGCGCGGCGCGCGGTGGTGGCCGCGCCCAGCGCGGCGCTTGCCGCGCCGATCCCGGATCGCGTCCCGCCCGGTGTCGTGCTCCGCGTCGGCGATCCGGTCACCCGCTGGGTGTTCGAGCATAACGGCTGGGACAAGCAGCTGCCCTTCCGCATCCAATGGGCGGAAATCACCGGCGGCCCCGACGTGACCGAGGCCTTCCATGCCGGCGTGCTCGACGTCGGCTTCGGCGCCAGCGTTCCGCCGATCCACGCGGTCTGGGCCGGCATCCCGGTGCGGATCATCGCCTTCCGCGAATATGCCGATCGCGACAACCGGCATGCCTATGTCCTCGGCATCGCGCCAAACGCCAGGATCAAGACGCTCGCCGACCTCCGTGGCAAGCGGATCGCGTTCAGCCCAAGCCAGGTGCAGGGGCAGATCGTCATCGACACGCTGAAGGCCGCCGGCATCCCGCGCGACCAGGTGGCGCTCGTCGAATTACCGTCGAGCATCGGTGGCGACGTCTATTCGAGCGCGCTGGCCTCCGGCGGCGTCGACGCAGCACCGATCCGCAACGATCTCGTCGCTCAGCGCTACCTCCGGGATTATGGGCCCAAGGGCGCGCGTATCCTCCAGCACCCGCCCTTCCGCGACGATGGCGGCAACATCTACGTGCCCGAGAAGGTGCTGGCCGATCCCGCCAAGGCCGCGGCGCTCCGCATCTTCATCCAATATTGGGGCCGCGGTCAGGCCTGGATCAACACCCACGTCGAGGAACTGGCGCGCGGCTATTACGCAGGCAAGCGCGGGCTGCCGATCGCCGATGCACGGGTCCTAGCGAACTATGTCGCCAATATGGACGTGCCCGAAAAATGGGACGGCGCGATCGCCTATGAACAGGCGGCGATCGACACGCTCGCACCCGAGACTAAACGCCCGCGCCTCGACGCAGCGACACTGTTCGACCGCCGCTTCGAGGGAATCGCCGGCGCAGCAGCGAAGGGAATCGCACCATGAACGCCTATGCGGAACGCCTGTACGTGCCGGTAACGGCGCCAAGGACACCGACCAGCGCGCCCATTGGGCAAGCCCGCCCGGCACGGCCCCGGCAAAGGCTGAGCCCCGGCACCCCCGCCCGCTATGGCAGCCTGCTGGGGCCCGCGCTGCTGCTCTTCTACTGGTCGCTGCTCTCCGCCACCGGCTGGCTCGATCCCCGCGTCCTGCCCGCGCCCTGGACCGCGGTGACCACCGGCATCGAACTGATCCGCGAAGGGCGGCTGCAGGAGCATCTCGGCATCTCCGCCTGGCGGGCGATGAGCGGGCTCGGCTTCGGCGTGGTGATGGGTACGGCGCTCGCACTGCTCTCGGGGCTGTCGCTGCTCGGCGGCTATGTCATCGACGGGCTGGTGCAGATCAAGCGCGGGGTGCCGATCCTCGCGCTGATCCCGTTCATGATCCTGTGGCTCGGCATCGGCGAGACGATGAAGGTCACGCTGATCGCGGTCGCCGTGTTCGTGCCGATCTACATCAATACCCACAACGCCCTGCGCGCGATCGACCTGCGCCATGTCGAGCTGGCCGAAACCGTTGGCCTCACCCGCTGGCAGTTCCTCCGCCATGTCGTGGTGCCCGGATCGCTACCGGGCTTCCTCACCGGTCTGCGCTTCGCGGTCACCTCCTCCTGGCTCGCGCTGGTGGTGGTCGAGCAGCTCAACGCGACCAGCGGCATCGGCTATATGGTCACGCTCGCGCGCAACTATGCGCAGACCGACGTGATGCTCGTCGGCCTCGTCGTCTATGCGCTGCTCGGCTTCGGGTCGGACGCGCTGGTTCGCCTCCTCGAACGCCGCCTGCTGCGCTGGCGCCGGACGCTCGGCCGGTGAGCGTGCACGCCGAAAGCCTGGCCGTGCAGGTCCGCGGACTGACCCGGGCCTTCACCAGCAAGGGCGTGCTCAACGGCATCGACCTCGACGTCGCGCCGGGCGAGTTCGTCGCGCTGCTGGGGCGCAGCGGCTCGGGCAAGAGTACCTTGCTCCGCGCCCTCGCCCAGATCGACCACGAGGCCGAAGGGGAAGGCGAGATCCGGCTGCCCGAACGGCTCTCGGTGATCTTCCAGGATGCGCGGCTGCTGCCGTGGATGCGCGTGCTCGACAATGTCCTGCTGGGCATTTCGGGCGGGCGCGACCGCGGACGTGCGGCGCTCGCCGAAGTGGGCTTGGGCGGCCGCGAGCGGGCCTGGCCGCACGAGCTTTCGGGCGGCGAGCAGCAGCGTGTCGCGCTCGCCCGCGCGCTGGTGCGCGAGCCCAAGCTGCTGCTCGCCGACGAGCCGTTCGGCGCGCTCGATGCGCTGACCCGCGTCCAGATGCATACGCTGCTGCGGCGGCTGGTCGATGCCCACCAGCCTGCGGTGCTGCTCGTCACCCACGACATCGACGAGGCGATCCTGCTCGCCGATCGCATCGTCCTGCTCGAGGACGGCCGGCTGGTGAACGACATCGCGGTCGCGCTGCCCGCCACCGGCATCGCCCGCCGCGCCCGCATCGCCGAACTGCGCGCGCTGCTCCACCGGCTGCTCGGTGTCGAGGAATTTCCCGATGGCGCGTCCGACGCCGCCATTCCGCTGCCGTCGCTCGGAGAACGCCATGGATGATGTGATCGAAACCGCCGACTGGGCGGACGTCCCCGCGGCGCGCCTGTTCGAGCGCTACCGCGAACCCCGCGAGGCCCCCGGCTTCTGGAACGAGACGCTCGATGGCCTGCTCTCGCACCGCTCGGTTCGCGCCTATCTACCCGACCCGGTGCCCGCTGGAACGGTGGAGCTGCTGGTCGCCGCCGCTCAGTCGGCCGCGAGCTCGTCCAACCTCCAGCCGTGGAGCGTGATCGCCGTCGAGGACCCCGCCCGCAAGGCGAGGCTCGCGGCATTGGCGGGGAACCAAAAGCAAATCCTCGACGCCCCGCTCTTCCTCCTGTGGATCGTCGACCATTACCGGCTGACCAGTATCGGCGAGGCGATAGGAACCCCGGCGAATGCGCTCCACTTTCTCGAGAGCTTCCTGCTCGGCGCCGTTGACACCTCGCTCGCCGCCCAGAACGCAGTCGTGGCGCTGGAATCGATCGGGCTCGGCAGCTGCTATATCGGCGGCATCCGCAACAAGCCCGCCGAGGTCGCCGCCGAACTCGGGCTGCCGCCGCAGAGCTTCGCACTGTTCGGGCTGACGGTCGGCTATCCCGATCCCGAGGCGCCCGCCTCGGTCAAGCCGCGCCTGCCGCAGGACGCTGTGCTCTTCCGCGAACGCTATGGCGCGGCGGCCAGCCCACCCGCGATCGCAGCCTATGACCGCCGCCTCCGCAGCTTCCAGCGCGAGCAGCACATGCCCGAGCGCGACTGGAGCGACCAGGCCACCCAGCGCGTCCGCGGTGCAGACTCGATCGCCGGGCGCGATGCCCTTCGCACGATCCTGCACGGCCTGGGCTTCCGGCTCGACTAGCCGGCGCCCCCTTCCCCCACCCATCGCAATGGAGTCCTTATGACGAACCCCACCGAGTTCCTCTGGTACATCCCCAATCAGGTCGAGGGTGGCCACCGCGGCGACGTCAGCGATCCCGACCCGGCAAGCCTGGAGACGCTGACCAGCCATGCGCGCGCGCTCGAAGACCATGGCTGGGACGGCGCGCTGATCGGCACCGGCTGGGGACGGCCCGACACCTTCACCGTCGCCGCCGCGCTTACCGCGCGCACCAAAACCTTCGAGCCGTTGATCGCGATCCGCCCCGGCTATTGGCGCCCGGCCAATTTCGCCTCGGCGGCGGCGACGCTGGACGCACTGAGCGGCGGACGGGTGCGCATCAACATCGTGTCCGGCCAGGACAATCTCGCCGCCTATGGCGACAGCGAGGGCGACCAGGCGCATCGCTATGCCCGAACCAAGGACTTCATGCGGCTGGTGCGGCGGCTCTGGACCGAGACCGACGTAACCTTCGAGAGCGAGCATTTCCAGGTCACCGGATCGACGGTGGTGCCGCGCATCGCGCCCCGCGGAAATCGGCTGCACCCGCGCCTTTACTTCGGTGGCGCGTCGGAGGCGGCCGAGCGCGTCGCGGCGACCGAGGCGGACGTCCAGCTCTTCTGGGGCGAGCCGCTGGACGGCGTGGCGGAGCGGATCGCCCGGCTGAAGCGGCTGAGCCAAGACCTCGACCGCGATCTGCCCCCGCTCGAATTCGGGCTGCGCATCACCACCCTGGTACGCGACACCACCGAACAGGCCTGGGCCGATGCCGAGGCGAAAGTGGACGAAATGGCGGCGAGGCAGGCCCAGGTCGACCAGCATCGCCGCAGCCCCGCGGTCGGCCAGCAGCGGCTGCTCGATCTGCATGCACGCGGCGAGGTGCTCGACGACAATCTCTACACCGCGCCCGGCCGCTATGGCGGCGGGGGTGCGGGCACGACCTGGCTGGTCGGATCGGCGGAAGACGTGGCGCGCTCGCTGCGCAAATATCGCGATCTCGGCATCAACCACTTCGTCCTGTCCGACACGTCCTATCTCTCTGAGATCCGCCGCCAGGGCGACCAGCTGCTGCCATTGCTGCGCGACGCAACCACGGAAGCGTGGACGGAGCCGCTCCGGGCCGATGCGGTCGCCTGAAGCGCGCAATCGGGGATGACGGACGATTCCGACGGATGGGAGCAGGTCGCCGGCGGTGGCTTGCTGCATCGCCGCGCGCTGCTGCTCGGCGGCGGGCTTGCGGCCACAGGTCTCGTGAAGGGGGTACGCGCAGCGATGGACGCCTGGTCTCCTGCCGCCATGCTGCAGCCCGGTGCGCCGCTCTCCGGCGGAGGGTCACCGGGCAACCCGGCGCGGCGCATCGTGCCTGACCTGCCGTTTCCGGCTACCGGATCGTCGCGCACGCCGCTCGAGAAGCTGCACGGAACCCGGACGCCCAACGGCCTGCATTTCGAACGCCACCACAACGGCATCCCCGACATCGATCCGGCGAGGCACGAACTGCTGATACACGGACTGGTGCGCCAGCCGCTGCTGTTCCGCTACGAGGACCTGCTGCGCTACCCCCGCCATACGCGCACCCTGTTCCTAGAGTGCTCGGGCAACAGCGGAACCCTTGCTGCCCCCGCCCCCGTGCAGGCAAGCGCCGGGCAGCTGAACGGGCTGGTGTCGGGCGCGGAATGGTCCGGCGTCCGGCTTTCCACCCTGCTCGACGAGGCCGGGATCGCCCCGCAAGCGCGGTGGATGCAGGCCGAGGGTGCCGATGCCGCCGCGATGACGCGCAGCGTGCCGCTGACGCTCTGCCTCGAAGACGCGATGATCGCGCTGTTTCAGAACGGCGAGCCGCTGCGACCGGCGCAGGGCTTTCCGATGCGGCTGCTGCTGCCCGGCATCGAGGGCAATGCCTCGGTCAAATGGCTGCGGCGGCTCAAGCTGCTGCCCGTCCCCGCCTTTTCGCGCGAGGAGACATCCAAATACACCGATCTCCTCCCCGGCGGCAAAGCCGAGATGTTCTCGCTGCGGATGGGAGTGAAGTCGATCCTGCTGCGGCCCTCCTTCGGGCTGGATCTGCAGCGCCGGGGCTATCACGAGATCGACGGCCTCGCCTGGTCCGGCAGGGGCCGGATCCGCCGGGTCGAAGTTTCGGCGGACAGGGGCGCCAGCTGGGCGGAAGCGACACTCGACCAGCCGGTGCTGCCCCAGGCGCTTACCGCATTCCGCATGCCGTGGCGGTGGAACGGCGCGCCTGCCGTGCTGATGAGCCGCGCTACCGACGAGACCGGCGCGGTGCAGCCCCGCCGCGCCGACTGGCTCGGCAAATATGCCCCCGGGCAGGGCTATCACAGCAATGCGATCCAGGCCTGGAGCGTGGGCACGGACGGCAAGGTCGCCCATGTCTATGCGTAGGCGGAGGGTGCTCCTTGGCGGCGTGGCTGTCGTCGGCGCGCTGCTGGCAGGGCTCCTGCTCGCCTGCGACCGTATCGTCGGGGCGAGCCCAAAGCTCGGCCGCCCCGCGCCCGCCGAGATAGTACAGCGCATGGACCTGACGATCCTGGCAGACGGGACCGGGCTTCCGCCGGGTTCCGGTTCGGTTGCGGCCGGGCGTGCCACGTTCGACGCGAAATGTGCATCTTGCCACGGTGCCGCAGGCCAAGGCGGTGTCGCCGATCGACTGACCGGCGGGATCGGCTCGCTCGGCTCGGCGAAGCCGGTGCGGACGGTCGCGAGCTACTGGCCCTACGCGCCGCCGCTGTTCGACTATATCCGCCGCGCCATGCCGCTCACTGCCCCGCAGTCGCTGCGCGACGACGAAATCTACGGGGTCGTCGCCTATCTGCTGTCGGTCGATGGTATCGTGAAGGCCGATGCCAGGCTCGATGCGGCGTCGCTTCCGCGCGTTCGCATGCCGAACCGCAACGGGTTCTTCAGCCTCGAAGACAAAGGCTTCGACGGGACGCTAATTCGAGCAGCGCCTTGAAATTGAGACTTGCCGGCATCGCCTGTGCCAACGGCGAGGTGGACGCCGCGAAGATCTCCTGACGTATCATTCATCAACGAAATGATACGTCAGGAGATCATGGAGAGTCGCACATATCGCTGCGGATAAGGTGTTCCATGCACTGGTCTGCCATATGGCGTGGGACGTAACATCGTGGTGTGAAACGTGATCCAGCCGGCGCCAGAGACGGCATTGGCGAAGAGACATTTCCGCCGAGCCCTCTTCTACCCTTTGCCCGCTCCCCTAACCCTTGCGAAACTGCGGTCGCCATCGAGGAAGGACGCGAGCATTGCCGGGATCAGATCCGTTACCGCCTCCTCCTGCCCATCGGTGTCGCATATAGCCCAGCATTGTCCTGGAGCCGCTGGTGCAGGTCGGGCTTTATGAGGATCGCCAGCTTGACGGGCTTTCGATCCGGTAGCTTGGGCGAGCTTCAGGTCAGGCATGTCGACCTCCTATCCGCGCCAGGGCGCGAGGATCAGGTCCTTGTGGACCACGAGCAGCACGTTCGTGCCGGGGCGAATTGTCAGCGTCGGCTGGACGTTGAGATTGCGCGAGGTGAGCTGGTCGCCCGCCCGCACGACATTCTGCTGCGTCGACTCCCGGATCGCCCGGACCAGATCGCTGTCACCAGCCGTGGGCAAACCCAGGACCTCAGCGCACCGAAGGAAAACTTCCTTTAATCTCCACCAGAATGGAGGGAATTAGGCCGCAAAAGGGTTGCAAGGATAAGGATATTGACCAGCAGGCTGCCGGTAGCGCGGCGATCATGGAGCCAGCGGCGCCGGGCACGCGCGACCGTTCTTGTCGCAGGCGCGGCATTGGCGTGCGCCCTCGGCGGCAGCGCGCACGCCCAGATCGATGATCGTCGAGCGTTGATTCAATCGGCCACCACCGACGATCCGAGGCGCATTCCCATCAAGTCCGACGGAGCCGCCCAGTCCGTCACCGTACTGACGGGCGGTCTGGTCTTTGACGCCGCCGCGCCACGGGCGCAGCCCGGCACCGTGCTCATCGAGGGCAACCGGATCGCCGCGATCTGGCCGGCCGGGAGACGCGACTGGCCGGCACAGGCCCGCGTCGTCGATGTTGCCGGCAAGACGATCCTTCCCGGTCTCATCGATCTGCACGTGCACCTGACCTATCCGGACGGCGACACGCCGATCGACCGCCAGGCGAGCGAAGGCGATGGCGTGCTGCGGGGTGCGCGAAACCTGCGCTGGATGCTGGAATCGGGGATCACCTCCGTCCGGGATCTCAACGGCGTCGCAAACGCGCCCTATATCCTTGCCGAGTGGAGCGCGGCCAACCGCATCCCCGCCCCCCGCGTGTTCACGGCGGGCCACATCATCACCGGGACGGGCGGCCACGCGACGGAGCGCCCCGTCTCCCCCAGCCATGGCCCTGACTATGCCTGGGAGCGCGACGGTGCCGATGCCTGGCGTGCGGCGGTGCGCGAGACGTTCAAGCGCGGCGCCAGCGTCATCAAGGTCGCAAGCCATTTCGCGCCCAAAGAGATTGCCGCAGCCGTGGACGAGGCGCATCGGCTCGGGCTGAAGGTCACCTGCGACTGCGAAACGGTCTACACCGCGCTCGCGGTCGACGCGGGGGTCGACATCATCGAGCACCCCTTGCCGCGCACCGACGAGACCATCCGCGCGATGGCCCGGCATCACACGGCTGCCGTGCCGACATTGCAGGTCTACCAGAACGTCCTCGACCGCGCGGGCGGCTTCTACGGATCGACGTCGCGGCGCTTCACCCTTTCCGCCCAGGCCGATTTCGACATCTTCCGTAAGATGAAGGCGGCGGGGATCGTGATGGGCGTCGGCACCGATACGATCGGCGACGCCAACCAGCTGGTGCCCAATGTCTATCTGGCCGAGCTGCAATGGTTCATCCGCGGTGGATATTCCGCGGCGGAAGCCCTGCGCGCCGCGACGCTGACCAACGCGCAGATCCTCGACATGGACGACAAGCTCGGCAGCATCGCGCCGGGCAAGCTCGCCGACATCCTCATCGTCGATGGTCGCCCGGACCTCGACATCGCGGCGCTGCGCAAGGTCGACAAGGTCTTCCGCGACGGCATCCTGCTCGTCGATGGTGGCCAGCTGATCGTCCCGCGCCACCAGTCCCGCCCCCTGGGCACGACGCCGCCCTTCGACGCCGTCCGCTGACGGCGGCCCGACACTTCCGACAACACAACATCACGCTTCCGGCGGAGACCATGCATGCATATCGTACCCAGCTTCCTTGCCCTTTCGGCCGCACTGCTCGCGCCCGCCGTTGCCGCGGCACAGCAGGTCGACACGCCCGACACCGAAACCGAGGCGAGCGAAGGCAGCGCCATCGTGGTGACGGGCTCGCGCGGGCAGCCGCGTACCGTCGCGTCCAGCCCGACCCCGATCGACGTAATCGGCGGCGAAGACATCGCGCGGCTGGGCGGCGCCCTGCAGTTGCGCGACGTGCTGACCCAGCTCGTGCCCTCCTTCCAGGCGCAGCAGGTCGGCAGTTCGTCGTTCGACAGCGTCGCTCGCCCCGCCGGCCTGCGTGGCCTGTCGGGGGTCCATGTGCTGGTGCTGGTGAACGGCAAGCGGCGGCACAATTCGGCGCTCATCAACCTCAATTCGGGCAATGTGTCGGCAGGCGCCAATCCGGTCGACCTCGACCAGATCCCGGCCAGTGCCATCGAGCGGATCGAAGTGCTGCGCGACGGTGCCGCCGCGCAATATGGCTCGGATGCGATCGCCGGCGTGATCAATATCATCCTGAAATCCAATGCGACGGGCGGCACGGCCAGCATCGAAGCGGGGCAGCGCTATGGCGACGGCGTGAACGGCAGCGACGGCGAGACGGTCAGCGCACAGCTTTCGCAAGGCTTCGCGCTCGGCGATCGCGGCGCGCTGGCGCTGTCGATCGACGGCAAGTACCAGAACGCGACGGTCCGCAACTCGGACGTCACCGGCGCCTTCTATTTCCCGGTCAACGGCCAGCCCGATCCACGCGAGGCGACCGTCAATCGGCGTACCTATCAAGGCGGCCTGCCCCAGCTGCGCCAGATCCAGGGCGCCCTCAACGGCAACTATGATCTCGGCAACGTCGAAGCCTATGCCGTCGCGACGCTGGGCTATCGCGAAGCGCGCGTCGGCCAGGCCGGCCGCAAGCCGAATACGACCAGCGACATCATCGCGATCTATCCCGACGGCTTCACGCCCTTTTATACCCTCCACGAGACCGACGGGCAGTTCACCGGCGGGCTCCGCGGCACCATCGGCGGCTGGAAGCTGGACCTCAGCAGCACCTATGGCCGCGATTATGCGCGCAGCGGCGCCGAGAACTCGCTCAATGCCTCGCTGGGCGCCAGCAGCCCCACCACGTTCGACACCTTCAGCGCCGCGTTCGACCAGTGGACGAACAATCTCGACCTGACGCGCAGCTACGCCGTCCTGGGGGGCCGAAACCTCCAGGTCTCGCTCGGCGCGGAGTATCGCTACGAGCGCTATGTCACCAAGGCGCTCGATCCGGCAGCGTATGTCAATGGCGGCTATGTGTACCCCGCAGGCACGCCGCTCGCGCGGCAGCCCGGCGCGGTCGGCGCCCAAGGCGCGATCATCGTCACGCCCGCCGACGCAGCCGACATCGCGCGCAACATCTGGGCCGGCTATGCCGATCTCGCGCTGGACGTCACCGATCGCCTGCTGGTGACCGGTGCGGTGCGGTACGAAACCTATGACGACAGCGCCGGCGACGTGTGGAGCGGCAAGGTATCGGCACGGTACAAGGTCGCGGACTGGCTCAACCTTCGGGGCGCCTTCTCCAACGGGTTCCGCGCGCCCAGCCTGGCGCAGCAGGCCTATGCCCAGACCTCGACCCAGTTCAACCTGGTGAACGGCGCGTATCAGCTGATCGAATCGAAGATCGTCCGCACCGGGTCGCCGATTGCCGCCGCGCTCGGCGCCGCGCCGCTTCGGCCCGAAAAGTCGCGCAACTACAGCCTCGGCTTCGCACTGACGCCGCTCGCGGGCCTGTCTGTGACGGTCGATGCCTATCAGATCGACATCGACGATCGCATCACGCTGACCGGCCTGCTCTCCAGCACGGGCGTCCGTGCCATCCTGCGGGCCAACGGCTTCTCGGGCGATCAATATGTCCGCTTCTTCACCAACGCGATCGACACCCGCACCCGCGGCCTCGACATCGTCGGCGCATACAATCTGGGGCTAGGGAGCCTGGGCAGGCTCCGCACCACGCTCGGCTACAACCACAACGTTACCAACATCCGCAGCATCGCCGCCACGCCGGCGCAGCTGTCCGGCTTGGGACTGACGCTGTTCGACCGCCAGACGCAGGGCTATTTCACGGTGGGAACCCCGAAGGACAAGCTGATCCTCGGCCTCGACTGGAACCTCGACCGCATCGGCATCAACGTGAAGCAGACCCGCTACGGAAAATGGGCTTCGCTGAACAACACGCCGAGTTCGGACCAGTTCTACGGGGCGAAGTGGATCACCGATGTCGAACTCGGCTATGACGTCACCCGCGCTGCACGCGTGGCGGTGGGTGCCTACAACCTCTTCGACACCTATCCCGACAAGAACACGGTCGCGAACACGATCGGAAGCTCGATCTACGGGTCGAACTCTCCCTTCGGGGCCTATGGCGGGTATTATTACGCCCGGCTGTCCCTGCGGTACTGAGCAGGGGCGAGTTCACCACCATCCCGGCGATCGCCGGAACGACAGGGATGGTGGTGCATGACGCCGACGACAGATGGGGTTTCCTATGCGCTGTTCCCGGGTGGGCACGCGGCTTCCATTCGCTCACCATGATACCCGCGACGATCAATGCTCCGCCCAGCACAGCAAGGGCGGGAAGCCGATCGCCGGCAACGCAGCCAATAATTCCGACCATATTAATAGGAATTGTGGCATGTTTGCGCTCCGAGATGTTGCCGACTCGCGCTTCGCCTGGATCGCGCGGGCGGCGAGGCAAGGAGCCCAAACAATGACGCTCGCCGAACAGGATCCGATCAAGCTGCTCATCGTCTCCGGCATCGATGGTTCGGGCGCCCGGCATTGGCAGACGGAATGGGAACGCGACCTAGACGATTGCTACCGCGTCGAGCTGGGTTGCTGGGACGACCCCATCCGCAACGTCTGGATCAGCCGGCTGGACCAGGCCGTTCACGAAGCCGGGGGCGACGTCGTGCTCGTCGCGCACAGTTTGGGATGCCAGGCGGTCGCCTGGTGGGCCCGGCTGCTCGGCTCGAGCGCGGTTCCCTCGGTGCGCGGGGCGCTGCTGGTTGCCCCGCCCGATGTCGACCAGCAGGACGTCGATCGCCGGCTCGACCGGTTCGCCCCCAATCCGGACGTCGCCTTCGCCTTCCCGGCGCTCGTCGTTGCCAGCCGCGATGATCCCTATGCGACGATCGACCGCTCGCGCGAGATTGCCGATCAATGGGGCGCGGCGTTCCTCGACGCCGGCGATCTCGGCCACATCAACGCCGACTCCGAAATCGCCGAATGGGAGGAAGGGCAGGCGCTGCTGCCGCTCCTGATCGGCGGAACGCGCGATCGCAACCAGCTGAGCCACTTGGCGGCGGACCTGCTCGCGAAGCACCGCCGCGGATCGAAACGCACCCCTTTCCACGCTGCCCGGGAAAGGGACGCGGCGCGCGTGCAATTGCCTCCCGCCAGCATGTTCTTCGATGATGGCATGATACGCGGCGATCGGACCTTCGGGATCGACGCCGGCGACTGACAACGTTTTGGCACCATGGCTGATTGTCTGCATGGGGATTGCGATCTCCGCACGAGGCGTCAGCCAGAGAAGCGCGTCCGGCACCACCACGCAAGAGAAGCGTCATACCTGTTACGAATGTCATCGCTCCGGAAAAGCTCGCGCGCCTGATCGGGCTGCACGGATCGCCCCGCATTCTCGACCTGCGATGCGCACTCGGAGACGATCCCGGGGGCAACCTTCTCGCTGCCGTACGTCCCTGACGGCCGCTCAGACACTCCTTCCATCGTCGTCTTCGGTGACGACGGCAGCGGCGCTGCCGCAACCAAGGCGGCCGTTCTCCGCAGCGACGGAATCGCAGCCGAGCTACTGGAAGGCGGCTTCGCGGCGTGGCTCGCGGGGGGGATCGCCCACCGTCTCGCTTGCCCATCTGCCGCCGCGGCATGCGGACGGCCGCACCTGGTGGGTCACGCGCGCACGGCCCAAGATCGATCGTATCGCCTGTCCCTGGCTGATCCGGCGCTTCGTCGATCCCGATGCACGCTTCCTGTTTGCCGCACCGGCCGACGTGTTTCGGGTTGCCGCGGAGAGCGGGGCCGAACCCTTCGACATCGCCGACGAGCGCGTCTTCTGGAGCAATCGCCGCGAACGCTGCACCTTCGACGTGATGGTGGAAGCATTCTGCCTCGACGGCCCTGCGCCGCTGGAGGCAGGCATAGCGGTCTATGACGCGCTCTATCGCCGGTTTCGCGACGCGCAGGCGGAAAGGCATAAACCAGCCCGCGCGCGGGCGGGTGCAGGCATGACCGCGACCGCGGCGCGCGCGGCGTCGTATCCCCCGCCCGGCCGGAGCCGGTGACGCTGCGACAGGCCTTGTGGGCGCGCCGTTCATCGAGCGGCTGCGCGGCAATGTCGCGGTGGCAGGGGCCCTCGCGGCGATCACGGCGGCCGTAGTCGGCGTCGCCGACGCCGGCCTCGGCGATCTTGTTGTCGAAGCTGCCATATTCGAGCTTCACATTATTGTCCTGCGCGTCCACCGAGAGGCTCGGGCGCTTCGAGATCACGTTGATCGCGCCGCCGGTGGTGTTCTTGTCCCAAAGCGTCCCCTGCGGCTTGCGCAGCACTTCCACCCGTTCGAGGTCGGACAGCGGCAGGCTGGCGGCGTTCGCGTTGCTGATATAGACGTCGTCTAGGTAGAAGCCGACCGGGTTGGCGAGATCGAGCTGCTGCTAGCCCGCACACACGCCACGGATCCACCAGCGCGGGCGACCATGCTGCTGCGTGCCCGCCGAAGCGTTGGGCACCAGGTCCAGCACCTCGTTCGCAGATCGGCCGACGCCGCCGCCGCGGAACAAGGTCGCGCTAAGCGCGGTAACCGCGCCCGGCACATCCTGCAGCCGCTGTTCGCGCCGCTGCGCGGTGACGATGATCTCGCCGCCCGATTGGTCGAGACCCTCGTCCTTGTCCGGATCGGGCGCGGCAGCGGTGGCGGGGCGATCCGGGTCCGGTGCCGCAGCCGCTGCCTGGGACGCGCTCGTCAAGGCAAGGGCGAGCACGACGGTGCTCGCCTGAGCGGTAGCCGCACGACGAAGGAACGATGACATGGCAGACCCCCACGAATGTTGCGCCGATGGCGCATGATTATCGGGGACAGATGCGCAAAGGCCGTGCCAGGAGGGTCAACGCATTGCGCGTGAAGGCTAATATCGGGATTTCCGCGCCGTCTTGGGCGTTGCGCCTGCTGCTATCCCAGCAGCGCTGCTGCAAGGGCAGCAGCGCGCGTGCCTACCCCGCCGGTGCCCATGCGTCGACAAGCGCAAGCAACTGGATCGCCGCCAGACCCCATTGCGCGGCGCCGTTGGTGGAAAGTCCGGTCACTTCGAGAAGCGCGCCGCCGGACGCCGGATCACGCTGCGCATGCGCAGCCAGCCCCAGGGGCAACTCGCCGCCGAGGAACTCCCGCCACGCCCGCGCGCCGAGCACCGGGTCGCGGCGGCGCTGCGCGGCATAGGCGGTCAGGCGGCTGTGCGCCTGGGCGAGATTGTGCCCACGCGGCTTCTCGCCGAAGCGCGCCTGCCATTCGGCGGCGGGTGCGTTGTACCAGGCGCAATAGTCGAGCCATGCCGCCTCGTAGCGCGGCGCGCGCAGCAGCGGCAGCAGTTCGTCCTGGATCTCGACGAGGCCGAACACCGCGTTGAGGTGGCTCACGCTGATGCTGTCCCCGCCGCTGACATAGCGACCGCTCGCGAGATCATAGACCGCGCCGCCCGCCCACCATTGTCGGGGGAGCGCGACGATGCTTTCCATGCCGGCGAGGATCCGGTCGCGCCAGCGGAGGTCGCCGGTCCGCTCCCATTCGGTGAACCAGGCGGCGATCAGCGCGCCCCAGCTGGTGCCGAAGCCGAGCTGGATCTGCCCCGCCGGCAGCGCCGCCGGCTTGACGATCCCCGCCGTTCCGCCGGGCGGCAGCGAGTCCGGCGCGCGTGCCTCCACCTTGCGGCCGATATCGACATGGGCGAGCACCGCGCCCGAGCCGACCAGCGCGCGCATCAGGTCGCCGGTGCGCTCGTCGCCGGTCAGATAATAATAGATCCGGCGATAGGCGGCATTGGAGACGCGTGGCTGCTTCGAACTGTCGCTCCAGTGCTGGACGCCGTGGCGGGTGCCGAGCCCCACCCACGGCCCTAGATGATAGACGTCGACCTCGCCGGTGTGCCGCGTCATCGCCTCGGCCATGCGGAACAGGTCGGCCCGGCCCGAGCGCAGCGCGCTGTACCAGAACCACAGATCGGTCGAGAGTTCCGAATTGTCCCAGGCATAGCCGCCGATGTCGTAGCGCCACTGGTGGCGATCGCTGTCGTAGCTGTGCATCACGTCGCCATGGTTCCAGAAACCATACCAGTGGCGGCGTTCGATCTCGCCGCGATACTGGGCGAGCAGCAGATCGTTCTGGTCCTCGATCCGGGCGCGTAGCGGCGTCGAACGGTCAGGCAGCGACCAGGCGCCAAGCACGCCCGCGCGGTGGACTTGCTGGGGCAGCGCGAGCAGCCGCGGCGGCACGGCCACCGACTTCGCCATCGCCTCCAGCCGAGCATCCTCCGGAGTCGCGGGCAGCGCCCACAGCCACAGCTCATTGGTCCGCGCGATGCCCTTGGCCGAATCCCAGCCGGGCTCGTAATCCTCATAGGTGATGTCGAGGCCCTGATTCTGCTTGGCATAGTCGGTCATGCCCAGCGGATCGCGATAGGACCGCATGTCCATCGCCGGCGCGTCGGGCGCCCAAAGCCAGGCGGTGAGCGTCGCCGCGTCGCCCGCGGCGTCGGCGATGTCGAGCTGGCTCGGATGGCGCTGCCAGAAATTGCCCAGCCCGATCGCGGCGCCGCCCGCCGGGCTGCCGACATAGGCAAGGCCTCGCGCGCGCCGGCCCTCCAGCGCCTCGATCGCGGGCAGGCCATGGCCGGTGCGCTTGGTGATCGCGAAGCCTTCGGCATTGGGCTGGAACAGGCGGAAGTCACCCCAGGCGGGGATGCGTTCCAGCAGCGCGCGCACCGCAGGCGCAATCGTCTCCCAGGGCGGCGTGGCGCGGCCTTCGATCTGCGCGGTGCGGAACGCCTCGCCGGGATCGCGGCGGAGGCCGGTCAGCGGCCGTACCGCCTCGCCCCAGATCCCCGCCTCGGTGGCGAGGCGAACATGGCGGTCGTGGAGCGGCGCCGACAGCGGCACCCGCGCCTGCACGCCCAGACCGGTGAGGAAATCGCGTTCGGCATCGCCATCCCAGATAAAGCTGTGGACCAGCCGCACCGCGTCCGATCCGGCGGTGAAATAGAGCCGCACGCTGAACGGCAGCCAGGCGCGCGCCGCATTGGCATGATGCCCGTCGATCTTGACCACCGCGCGGACGGGCCCGCGCTGCTCGACCGTGACCTGCTCGATCCGGCTGGCATAGGCGGTGCGGGTGACGCTGGCGCCCTCCGCTAGCGAGGGGGCGTCCTGGGCATGCGCGACGAGCACCACCTCGTCGATCACCGCGCGCCCGCCCCGGCTGGCGCGCGTCAGCAAGGCCGCGCCGGTACGCGGGACCTGCCAGCTGCGGTCGCCGCTGGCGATGCGGATTCCCTCGGCCGTATCTTCGACCCGGATCGGCTCGGCGGATGCCACGCGCGTCCCGCGCCCGATCGTCACCCGCGCCGCAGTGCCGAGCGCACCAGCCGGGAGCGCATGGCCGCTCCACTTGATCGAACCGTCGGGCCAGGTGGCGAGCGGCCAGTGCTGCGCCGCCACCGGCACGCCGTCCGACCGCACGGCCCCCAGCCCGCCCAGCTTGCGCAACGCGCCCTGCGGCCAAGCGAGGCCGAAGGACTGGCCGCCCTCCCAGGCCGGCGCCTCGCCGTCGATCCAGCGGGCGTCGTTGGTCAGGGCGGGCGTGGCTGCCCGTCCGGCGCTGCCGCCCACCAGCGTCGCGGCGCCGGCAAGCAGGGTGGTGCGCAGCATGTCACGACGGGTTGCGGGCATGGGTCTCTCCGGCAGGTCAGGCGAGCGAGGAAATGGCGAAGTTGCGCACCCGCAAATGGGTGGCGGTGGTGCGCAGACCGAACCGGCCTTCGCGATACGGCGCGGGATCGTGGAAATCGAACAGCGTGCGGCCGTCGCGGGCGAAGGTGATGCGCTCGCCCTCGGCGGTCAGGCGCAGATGCTGCCAGGCATTGGCGACCAGCATGTCCGCCGCCCCGCGGCGATCGTTCTCCGGCAGCAGTGGCCGATCGCCGGGCCGACCGACATAGCGGCGGAAGCGCGTGGTGCTGTTGGTATTGCCACCGAGCCCGACATAATAGGTCTCCAGCGTGTCATAGGCCTCGAACCGGCCGTTGCGCGGGGTAGCGAGCAGGTCGCCCCCCGGCACCGCTGGGTCGCGCGCCATCCAGAAGCAGTTGGCGTCGCTCACTCGGTCGAACGGGCCGCTGGCGGAAACCGCCTGCAGATCATAATCGATCGCGATCGGCCCGGTCAGCACCGGCCGGAACCACAGGGTCAGTCCGGCGGGCGCCACGATCTCCAGCACGCCGCCGCGGGCGGTGACCGAGGCGGGCTGCTCCGCCTCGATCACCCAGCGCCCGAGCCCGTGCCGAAAATCGTCTCGATGGAGGGTGCGGGCGCGCGGTTTCCCCTTCCCCGCGCCCGCACCGACCAGCGCGGCGATCCCGGCCAGGACCTCGCGACGCGCCGGCATCACAGCTTGGCCCGCACGCCGAAGTACAGGCGGCGGCCATAGGTCTCGATCACGTTGCGACGATAGATGCTGTTGGCGTTCTCGATCCGGGTGGAGTCGGTGAGGTTCACGCCCTCCAGGAACAGCGACCAGTGCTTGCCGATCGCGACGCTGGCTGAGGCATCGACCTGGCCGAACGCCTCGCCGAACGCGGGATTGTTGCCGCGATCCACCGCCGCGATCAGATAGCGGCTGCGCCAGTTGTACGATCCGCGCACCGCGAACCGTCCGTCATCGTAGAACAGCGAGGCATTGTAGCTGTCGTGCGACACCCCTGGGAACGGCAGAGTCGCGCCGGTGAAATAGTCGCGGCCGTTATAGCCGCTGTCCTTCATATAGGTGTAGTTGGCGGTGGCGCCGAAGTTGCGGAGCAGCCCCGGCAGGAAGTCGAACGTCGCCTGCGCGCCGGCCTCGATGCCCTGGATCGTCACATGGGTGGTGCCGTTCACCGGCAGGGTGATGGTATAGGTCTGGCCGTTGATTTCCTCGACCTGATTCCGGTTCTCGATGAACGACTTGATGTCCTTGCGGAAGCCAGTGATCGAGACATAGGAGGTGCGGCTGAGATAATATTCCGCCCCCAGATCATATTGCCAGGCACGATACGGCTTCAGCCCCGGGTTGCCGCGGGAGCCGGTGAGGCCGACCACGTCCAGCCGCACATTGGGCGCCATCTGCGACGGCGCCGGACGGGCGAGCACGTCGGTGGCGGTGGCGCGCACCACCAGCTTGCCGGGGATCACCGCCGCGCGCAGATTGGCCGAGGGCAGCAGCACGGTGTAGCTGCCGGTATAGCGGACCGGCGTGATCACGTTGTTCGCGCTCTGGCTGCCGGTCGAGACGGTTTCGGTATGGATCAGCCGCGCACCGAAAACCCCTGAGAGCGGCACGCCAGGATCGGCCTTGAGCGCCGCCTGGAGATAGCCGGCGATATTCGATTCCTTCACCCGGTAGGTGTCGAGCGGCGAGGTCGAGCCATAGGGATTGGGCACGCCGACCGCGTCCGCCAGATCCTGCCCCAGGCTCAGCCATTGCCGGCCGCTATCGAAGCCCAGGTCGCCCGTCTTGAAGAAATCGCCGCCGGTGAGCCCGGCATGCTGCGCCAGCAGCGACTGGATCTGCGCGCGGACCGCCGCCGGGGTCGCCGTGCTGACGATCTGCGTGCCCGTCACGCCCGATTGGGTGCGTGTCGTCTGCCCATTGACGCCGTTGAGCGTGTAGACCGAATTGTTGAACGTGCTGCTGGAGATCAGGTCGCGCTTCTCGATTCCGGCCTTCAAGGCGGTCAGCAGGCCGTTTTCGTCCGGCCGGTACTCGGCATCGAACTTGCCCCCGATCTCGCGCTGGCGGTTGACGCGCGGCCGCGCCTCGACGGCGAGCGTGTTGACCGGCTGGGTGCTGGTGCTGCTGAACGGCAAGAGGATGTTCGGCGCGTTCTGGCGGTTGCCATAGTCGATGGTGATCCAGGGCAGCACGTCCTTGCCCGTCACCCCCGCGGTCACGTCGACCTCGTCGTTGAACACCTTGGACTTGGCATAGGTCGCGCGCGCGGAGAGTCGGACCTTGCCGACCTGCCATTCGGCGCCGGTGATCGCATTGATCGTGTTACGGTACAGCCCGCCGATCACGCTGCGATAATTGACGCTCATCCCCGACGGCGCATTGAGCCCGTTGACGAAGGTGACCTTGCGCGCGGTTTCGTCGACGATCGTCACGCTCGTCGGATCGATCCCGCCATTGGCCACCGCCTGGGCGGTGCTGATCTGCAGATACTGGTCGTTCGAGGTCGTGTTGCTGCGGGTATAGGTGCCCTCGACATAGGCCTTGAAGCGATCGTCCGGCCGCCATTCGACAATGCCGTTCAAGGCATAGCGCTGGGTCGGCTCGGTTGCGGTGATGTAGCGGGGGATGTCGGGATAAAAGTCGCCGAAGCCGCTCTTGTCCAAGTCGACGCAGCGCGCCTGGTTGCGCCCGCTGAGGCAGTTCTGCGCGGCCGGGGTCGCGGGCTGCGCAGTCTCCACCTGGCGCCAGCCGGTGTTGCGCGCCTGGTCGTAGCGGATCGTCCGCTCCTCATAGGTGCCGGAGACGAGCACGCCGAGCGTATCGTGCGCGAACAGCTTGCTGCCGATCAGCGCGAACTTGGGGTCCACCTTGCTCGCCAGCTCGTTGTAGATTCCCTGCGCCGAGCCCGCGAGATAGCCGCCCTTCGCATCGAACGGCCGGCGGGTGATCACCCGCACCGTGCCGCCCAGGCCGCCCTCGGTCATCTCGGCGGTGGCGGACTTCACCACTTCCACGCGCGAAATGAACTCGACCGGCAGATCGCGGAAATCGACCTGGCGATTGCTGCCATTGCCCGTGCCCGCGGAGATGCTGGTCGACAGCGCTGTCTGCCCGTTGATCTCGACGCGGTTGAGCGAGGCGTCGGCACCGCGGATGGTGATGCTCTGCCCCTCGCCGCCGCCGCGCGTCAGCTGCACGCCGGTGACCCGCTGCAGCGCCTCGGCGACGTTCTTGTCGGGGAACTTGCCGACATCCTCGGTCGAGATCGCGTCCAGCACCTGCGCCGAATCCCGCTTCGCCGCCAGCGCGTCCGCAAGGCTCTGGCGAATGCCGGTCACGACGATCTCGCTGTCGCCCCCCGGCGCGTGACCGTCCTGCGCGGTAGTGGCGGCCGTCTGCGCCAGCGCGGAGCTGCTCGCCAGCAACATGGTACAAAAGGCAACGGAACGTAGATGCGGCATCAAGGACCCCCGATTTGTCAGATTAATGGCCGGCGACAGCGGGGTAATTCCCATCGCAATACTCGGCAAAAAAGAAAAACTAGGGGGCGGCTTCTCTCAGCCAGCTTGCGGAAAACAATCCTATCGTTGCACTAGGGATTCCGCCGCGCCGTAATCGCGGCACCCTATGGGAGGAGAGGCCATGGCGCCGGTCGACATCCATCGCGGGCTCGATCCCGTCATCGACGCGCTGCAGGCGGCGCGGCTCGAATGGCGCGCTGCCTATGCCCGCCATGCCGAGCACGGCATCCAGTTCCCTTCCCGGCGCGCGCTCGCCAAGATCCTGCGCCAGCTGGGTGCCGCCTTGTTCCCGCTGCGGCTGGGACCGCCCGAGCTGACCGCATCGAACGAAAATGCCTGGGTGGCGGCGACGCTCGAATCCACGCTGTCGCAGCTCGGCGCGCAGGTAGCGCTCGAGCTGCGGATCGCCGCGCCCGGCATCACCGCGCAGGACGAGGGTTTCGAGGCCGAGCGGATCGTCGGCGAACTGGCGGCGGCGCTGCCCGAACTGCGCCGGCAGCTCGATGCCGATGTCGAGGCCGGGTTCGCAAGCGACCCCGCCGCGCGCAGCGTGGACGAGGTGCTGCTCTCCTATTCCTCGCTCGGGGCGATCATCCACCACCGGATCGCGCACCGGCTGCACCTGGCCGGCGCGCCGCTGGTCGCGCGAATCATCGCGCAGGTCGCCCATGCCGATACCGGCGTCGACATCCACCCCGCCGCGCAGATCGGCCGCAGCTTCTTCCTCGATCATGGCACCGGTATCGTCATCGGCGAGACTGCGGTGATCGGCGACCGGGTGCGGCTCTACCAAGGCGTGACGCTGGGCGGCGACCCGCAGGCGATCGGCACGCACACAGCGTCCTCCGGCCAGCGGCGGCATCCGGCGATCGAGGACGATGTCGCGATCTTCCCCGGCGCGGTGCTGCTGGGGCCGATCACCATCGGCGCGCGCTCGCAGATCGGCGGCAATGTCTGGCTGCGCCGTGACGTACCGCCCGACAGCATCGTCGAAGCCTCCGAACCGGCCGTGCGGCCGCAACACCCAGGACCCCAATGACCGACCTTGCCGTGCTCTACGAACATCCCGCCTGGTTCCAGCCGCTGTTCGCGGCGCTGGACCGGCGCGGCATCGGCTATCTGGCGCTCCATGCCGATGGCCATGCCTATGACCCGGCCGATACCGCGCCCCCTGCCCCGCTGGTGTTCAACCGCATCGCCATGTCGAGCTTCCTGCGCCAGCCGGAGCATCCGATCTTCTACACCCAGGCGCTGATGGCGCATTGGGCTGGCACCGGCGCGCGCGTGCTCAACGGTGCGGGGACGCTAGCCGTCGATGCTTCCAAGGCCCGGCAATTGTCGCTGATCGCCAAGCTCGGCCTCGCCATCCCCGCGACCCGCGTCGTCCACCGCGCCGCCGACCTGCCCGCTGCCGCATCGGATCTGCGCTTCCCGATCGTGGTGAAGGCGAATATCGGCGGCTCGGGCGCGGGCATCATCCGCTATGACGATGCCGCCAGCCTCGCCGAGGCGGTCGCCGCCGGCACCGTGCCCGAGAGCATCGACCGCGTGCTGCTGGTGCAGGGATATGTCCCCGTGCGCGGCGGCAAGATCACCCGCATCGAGACGCTGGGCGGCCGCTTCCTCTACGCGATCGACGTCGATGGCGGCGGCAGCTTCGACCTCTGCCCCGCGGATGTCTGCCTAGCCACCCCCGGCAAGCCCGCGATCACGCTCACCGAGGCCAGGCCCGATGCCGCGCTGATCCAGGCCGCCGAGGCGATCGCGCAGGCGGCCAAGCTCGATATTGGCGGAATCGAGGTGATGATCGACGACCGCGACGGCACGCCGCGCTTCTACGACATCAATGCGCTATCCAATTTCGTCGCCAACCCGCTCGACATTCTCGGCTGGGACCCGCACGAACGGCTGGTCGACTGGCTCGAAGCCCAGCTCGCGAAGGTGCGGGCATGAGGTACGGCTATTGGATGCCGGTGTTCGGCGGCTGGCTCCGCAACGTCGCCGACGAGCAGATGGAAGCGAGCTGGGACTATGCCCGCGACCTCGCGGTCCGCGCCGAGCAGATCGGCTATGACCTCACCCTGATCGCCGAACTGAACCTCAACGACATCAAGGGCGTGACCGAGCCGGCACTTGATGCCTGGTCCACCGCGGCGGCGATCGCGGCGGTGACGCGGACCCAGGAGATCATGGTCGCGGTGCGACCGAACTTCCACCAGCCGGCGCTGTTCGCCAAGGCGGCGGCGAATATCGACCGGATCTCGGGCGGACGGCTTTCGCTCAACGTCGTCTCCTCCTGGTGGGCCGACGAAGCGCGCCAATATGGCCTGCAGTTCGACCAGCATGACGATCGCTATGCCCGCACCAGCGAGTGGCTGGAGGTGGTGAAAGGCCTGTGGCGCGAGGAACGGTTCAGCTTCGAGGGGCAGTTCTACCGCACCGACCAGGCGATCTGCGCGCCCAAGCCGCTCCACGCACCGGTCCTCTATGCCGGCGGCGAAAGCGAGGCGGCGAAGACGATGATTGCCGGGCGCTGCGACGCCTATGTGATGCACGGCGATCCGGTGTCGGCGATCGCGCCCAAGATCGCCGACATGCGCGCCCGCCGCGCCGATGCCGGCGGCGCACGCATGACCTTCGGCATGGCGGCCTATGCGATCGTCCGCGACAGTGAAGCCGAGGCGCAGCGCGAGCTGGCCCGGATCACCGACGTCCAGGCGCTGCCGGCCGGCTATGCCAATTTCGACCAGTGGCTGTCGGGCACTCAGCTCGAGCGCGAGCTGAAGATCCAGGAATATTCGGTCTCGAACCGGGGCCTGCGCCCCAATCTGGTCGGCACGCCCGAGCAGCTGCGCGAACGGATCGCCGAATATGAGGACGCGGGGCTCGACCTGCTGCTCCTCCAGATGAGCCCGCAGAAGGAAGAAATGGAACGCTTTGCCGCGCAGGTGATCGCCGCATGATCCGCCTGGAGAATGTCCATAAGCAATACGCCGCCGGCCGCGCCGCGCTGGCCGAGGTCGATCTGGAGATCGCCCGTGGCGAGGTGTTCGGCATCATCGGCCGCTCGGGCGCGGGCAAGTCGACGCTGGTGCGGCTGCTCAACGGCCTCGAACGGCCGAGCGGCGGCCGGGTGCTGGTCGACGGCACCGACCTCGCGACGCTCGACGGCACCGGGCTGCGCGCGCTGCGCCGCCGGGTGGGCATGATCTTCCAGAATTTCGGGCTGCTGAGCGCCCGCACGGTGTTCGACAATGTCGCGCTGCCGCTCCGCATCGCCGGCGCCGACGCCGCGACGATCCGGGCGCGGGTGCCGGAACTGCTCGCCCGGGTCGGCCTTGCCGACTATGGCGCGCGCTACCCTGCCCAGCTGTCGGGCGGCCAGAAGCAGCGCGTCGGCATCGCCCGTGCGCTCGCGACCGGGCCGGACATTCTGCTGTGCGACGAAGCGACCAGCGCGCTCGACCCCGAGACGACGCGCAGCATCCTCGCGCTGATCGCCGATCTCAACCGCGAGCTCGGCCTCACCATCGTGCTGATCACCCATGAGATGGAGGTGGTGCGCCAGGTGTGCGACCGCGTCGCGGTGCTCCATGCCGGGCGGCTGGTCGAACGCGGCGCGGTGGCGGACATCTTCCTCGCCCCCGGCACCGCCGAGACCCGCGCGCTGCTCCACGAGGACGAGGCGGAGGCGACCCCGATCCCCTTTGACGGCCCCGTCCTGCGCCTGACGCTCCGCGGCGATGCGGTGGCAGCCCCCGTGATCAGCCGCATCGCGCGCGAGACCGGTACCGATGTCGCGATCCTCGACGGCCGTGTCGGCCAGTTCAAGGACGAGCGCTTCAGCCAGCTGACCCTCGGCCTGTCCGGCGGCGACACAAGGGCGGCGCTCGCCGCGCTCCATGGCCTCGGGGCGGTGGCGGCATGAGCGGGTTCTTCGCGCATGTCGACTGGGCGGAGATCGTTCAGGCGACGCTCGACACGCTGGTCATGCTCGGCGGATCGCTGCTGCTCACCCTGCTCATCGGGCTGCCGCTCGGCGTACTGCTGTTCCTCACCGGGCCCGGCGGGCCGTGGCGGAGCCGGGTGGCGAACGGCGCGCTGGCGCTGCTGGTCAACCTGCTGCGCTCGGTGCCGTTCATCATCCTGCTGATCGTGATGATCCCGCTCACCGTGTTGCTGGTCGGCACCTCGCTCGGCGTCGCCGGCGCGATCCCGCCGCTGGTGGTGGGCGCCGCCCCCTTCTTCGCCCGGCTGGTCGAGACGGCGCTGCGCGAAGTCGACCGCAAAACGATCGAGGCGGTGCAGGCGATGGGCGCCACCACCCGCGACCTGGTGCTGCGCGCGCTGCTGCCCGAGGCGCTGCCGGGCATCGTCGCGGGGGCGACGGTGACCGCCATCGCGCTCGTCTCGTTCACCGCGATGGCGGGCGTGGTTGGTGCCGGGGGGCTCGGCGATCTCGCCATCCGCTTCGGCTATCAGCGGTTCCAGACCGACGTGATGCTCGTCACCGTCGCGCTGCTGCTCGCGCTGGTCCAGCTTCTTCAGATGGCGGGCGACGCGCTCGTCCGCCGCTTCACCCGCACATAGGATCCCCTCCATGCACCGTCGCCTGTTCCTGTCGCTCGCCACCGCCCTCGCGCTCGCCGGATGCGGCAAGGCCGCCAAGCCCGCCGACCCGAACACGCTCAGCGTCGCCGCCACCGCGGTGCCGCACGCCGAGATCCTCGATTTCATCAAGCCGACGCTGGCGAAACAGGGCCTCAAGCTCGATGTGCGCGTGTTCAACGACTACGTCCAGCCCAACGTCCAGGTCGCCGAAGGGCGGATCGACGTGAACTATTTCCAGACCGGGCCCTATCTCGCCGAGTTCAACAAGGCGAAGGGCACGCATCTCGTCACCATCGCGGGCGTGCATGTCGAGCCGTTCGGCGCCTATTCGCGGCGCTGGAAGTCGCTGGACGCGCTCCCCAAGGGCGCCACGGTCGCGATCCCGAACGAGCCGAGCAACAGCGGGCGCGCGCTGCAACTGCTCGCCCGCGAGCATCTGATCACGCTGCGCGACCCGAAGAATGTGACCGCGACGCCCAAGGACATCGCCAGCAACCCGCGCAGCCTCGTGTTCCGCGAGCTGGAGGCGGCGACGCTGCCGCGCGTGCTGGGTCAGGTCGACCTCGCGCTGATCAACACCAACTATGCGCTCGACGCCAAGCTCAACCCGACGCGCGACGCGCTGGCGATTGAGGACAAGAACAGCCCGTACGTCAATTTCGTGGTGGGGCCGGAAAGCGCCAAGAACGATCCGCGCGTGCAGAAGCTGGTCGCGGCGCTGCGCAGCCCGGAGGTGAAGGCCTTCATCGCCAAGAAATATGACGGCGCCGTCGTCCCGGCCTTCTGACCGGAACGACGTCCCGCAGGATCAGACCTCCAGCGGCGGGGTCGGGCGGATATTGGGATAGATCCGCTCGACCGGCTCCGCGCCGAGCTCGCCGGCCTTCTTCCAGTTGAAGGCGTTGACCGGCTGCGAGCGGTTCACCCACAGCGTATAGTAGAGATGGTCGGCACGCGGATCGTCGGTGTTGGGGTGCAGCAGGATCGTCAGCCCCAGGCTGTTGAGCTGCAGCCACGGCACAACCACCGGCAGCAGGTCATTGGTGAAGCCGAAATAGAAGGACGGCGTCACATGCGGCCCGCGCGGCGTTAGGTTCCAGTTGCCCAGCTCGACCGGGAAGCGTTCGATCACCCATTGGCGCAGCCGCGCGGCCTTGGGATAATTGTCCTCATCGAAATAGATATGGGCGTGGTAGCTCTTCACCGCCGTGTAGGGCCGCGGGCGGTCGGGCAGACCGTGGCCCCCCTCGGGACGGATGCTAAGCGGGCGCGTCGCAGGCTCCAGCGCCGTCTTGTCGCCCCAGGGGCTCTTGCCCACGTCGCGCGGCGAGACGATCGGGCGGAAGTTGGGATCGCCCAGCGGGGCCTGGCTCTGGGCTTCCGCCACCCCGGCACCCAACCCGCTGGCGGCGAGCCCCGCCGCCGCGAGCGTCGAGCCGGTGATCAGCCCGCGCCGCGTCGGCGACAGCAGATCGGCCCAGGCCTGATCCTCGGCGCTGTTCGGAACGATGGTTTCTTCGTGCATGCTTCCCCCCGGAAACGGCTGGCTTGAAGGACGCCTCAGCGCGTCCACTGCGCCAGCCAGTCGGCCAGCGCCTGCGGCGTGAGGCTGCGAGCATCGGCCAGTGCCGAGACGCGGCCGCCGTTCAGCAGCTTGTCGGTCTTCGGATCGACAATAAGCAGCGCCGGCACGCCTTCCGGCCGCGACCCGACACCGTAGCGGACCGGGATCGCAAGGTTGCGATCGAACCGGCCGATGTCCACGGTGACGACCTCATAATGCCGCGCCACCCACGGCTTGAGCTTGGGCAGCTCGATCGTCCCGGCGAGCAGACGGCAATCCAGGCACCAGTTGCCGCCGAGGTCGATCAGCAGCAGCTTGTGCGCTTTGAGCGCACGCGCCTTGGCCGCCTTCACCGCCGCTTCGGCATCGGCCTTCTCGTCATAGGGCAGCGGCAGCGGCTTGGGCAGCGGCAGCGGCTTGGGCAGCGCTTCGAAGCTGGCGATGCCGAGCGCCGGCGCCCGATCCGGCGGCGGCGCAGCGGCGGGCAGCGCGAGGACGCAAGCGAACAGTGCAGCGGTGATGGAAAGTTGCATATTGCCCCCTGATTGGCGCGAGACGCGCGACGTATCGAGAGACAAACTCCCACTCCTTTGGTGGGATTTGAACGTATAAAAACTGTGCCCGCCTTCAAGCCCGGCTTTACGCCGGTGCGCTACCCCGCCGCCCTCGCGCGCCCGATCGGGTAGAAATGCGCGGATCCGCATACCCACCAGGCCGCTTCAGCGACCCCAATAATTTCTTCGCTTCAATTCCCATCTATATAAGGGAGATTAGTGCCTGCCGGTCGTCGGCCATAGGAGGAATTCCATGTCGCTCAAGATTCTCGACACCTTCCCCGACTTCACCCAGGAATCGACGCAGGGCCCGCTCAACTTCTACGACTGGGCAGGCGACAGCTGGGTCGTGCTGTTCTCCCACCCCAAGGATTTCACGCCCGTCTGCACAACCGAGCTAGGCGCGGTCGCGAAGCTCAAGCCCGAGTTCGACAAGCGGAACGTCAAGGCGATCGGCCTGTCGGTCGATGCCGTCGCCCAGCACCTCGCCTGGGCCGGTGACATCGAGCGGACGCAAGGCGCTGCGCTCAACTTTCCGCTGATCGCCGATGTCGATCGCCGCGTGGCGACGCTGCTCGACCTGATCCATCCGAACGCTTCGGACACCAACACGGTGCGCAGCGTGTTCGTGGTCGATCCGGCCAAGCGGGTGCGCCTCACCCTCACCTACCCCGCCTCGACCGGCCGCAACTTCGACGAGTTGCTGCGCACGATCGACAGCCTGCAGCTGACCGACGCGCACAAGGTCGCGACTCCGGCCGACTGGCGCCAGGGCGACGATGTGATCCTCCTGCCGTCGCTCGGTGCCGACGAGGCGAAGGCGCTGTTCCCGGCGGGATGGACCGAGCATACTCCCTATCTGCGCACCGTGCCGCAGCCCGAAGCGGCGGACTGAGCGCGTGGCTCGCTTCGTCCGCCGCGATCCCTCGCCGGCCGCCCAGCGGCCGGTGATCGGCGTGCTCTGCTGCAACGAAGTGGCGGACCGGCCGATCCAGGCGGTGGCCAGTCGCTTCATCGAGCCGCTGTCGCGAATCTCCGGGGCGACGGTGCTGCTGGTGCCGGCGCTGGTGGAGGTCGCCGATGTGGCGGCGCTCACCGGGCGGCTGGACGGACTGCTGCTCACAGGCTCAAGGTCGGACGTCGAACCGCACCATTATGGCGGGCATGCGACACCGGAATCGCACGCGGACCCGCAACGCGACCGGGTTGCCCTTGCCCTGACCGAGCGGATGATCGAAAGCGGCCGGCCGGTGTTCGGAATCTGCCGCGGGCTCCAGGAGATCAACGTCCTGTTCGGCGGCTCGCTACGCCGCGACCTCGGCGAGGAGCATCACCGCGCCGGCGACCTGCCGTTCGACGCCCTGTTCGACCATCGACATGACGTAACCCTCGCGCCCGGCGGTCTGCTCGGCGGAACTGCGCAAGACGCTTGGGTCCGCGTAAATTCGGTCCACCGCGAGGGCATCGATCGGCTGGGCGAGGGCCTGACCATCGAGGCGCTATCGCCCGAGGACGGGCTCGTCGAGGCGATCTCCGCGCGCCCCTGCGGCGCCGAGGTGCTCGCGGTCCAATGGCACCCGGAATGGAACGGCGCGCGCACACCTACCGATCGCAGGTTCTTCGAGCGGATCGGGAAGGCTTTGCAGCCAATCGCGTTCGCGGGAGCGGGCACATCGCCACGCTACCCGCAGGGGCACTGATTAGCTGCAGCGCCATCCACGACATCCGACGTTCTACCCCTCCCTTTTTCGAAGCGCCGCAGGGCGGGAGTTTACGCACGATGCGATCCGGCTGGCCAAGACTTGCATCTACGTCGAAGGCTCCAGAAAATCGCCATCTCCTGACAAGTCGAAAGTTCGTGGCGCACTCATGGGCCACCAAAAGTTCGGTCCGAAATCCGGACACGCTCCTCGCCCGGAGAACCATTTTGGTACGTTTTAGGTCCGATTCGAAATACTCTTCCGCGTGGGTCTCTCAACCGTTTAGCGCCGTCATATCTGTTCAAGCAGGAGGAACTCCTAGGCGGAGCCCGTCGCCCGTTCACCGCGGGGTGCCGCCCGCTATCTCAGTCCGTGCGGGATCGGTCGCTAGCGCTCCCTATTCCAGCCATTGGCATCAGTGCCCGTCTGGTGCAGTTCGCTACTGCTCTGGTGCAGTTGGCGGCGCGGACCGGAACGCCGTGTGCCGAGCCCTACCATTGGACCCGAGGCTTGCCTCAGACTACGGCAGTCCGCTCCCGACCAGAATGCGTCGCTCTCCAGTCAGGCTCTGAACGGCAGCATCTGCCATAACCTGGCGCTCGCACTTGGCGCCGGACGATCACAGTGTACGCGCCTCAACCGAGGTCGAACTCTGCGTTGATGGCGGTTGAGGCCGGTCTGAAGAATTTGCGCCGACGGAGATGCGCAGACGGCGGATTGCACACGCTGTCGGCGCAGTGCGTGTTCACCACCCGCACAAATCTGAACGGCAAGCGTGCAATGCTGGCCGTTCAAGAACAAATTCAAGCATCTAAATTGGCGTCATCGTCGGAAAGGAGCCGATCGAGCCCTACGCGGTAGCAGAGCGCGGCGGGAGTTTCGGGCGCTCGCGAACAAGGACTTCGAGGATGATCACGATGCTGGTGACCTATGCGGGCGATGCGGACACGCCGTTCGACCGCGATCATTGGATCAACGTGCACTTCCCGCTCGTGCGAGAAAGTTGGGCGCCTTACGGTCTCGTCAGTGCCGCCGGCTTCTTCCCGCAAGAGGACGGCGCCGGACTGATTGCCGTGGGCGTCGTGAACTTCCGCGACGTGGCGGCCATGGAAGCGGCGCTCCAGGCGCCGGAGACGGCTCGAGTCATGGCGGACGTCGCCATCGTCACCGCCGTCCAACCCCGGCGTAGCGTCCTGCAGCCGCTCTGAGCGGCGTGCCGTCATCGTCTGAAAACTAGTGGAGCGTATGTCATGAAAACCTGGCTCATCACCGGCTGCTCGAGCGGCTTCGGCCAACGGCTCGCCCTCGCCGCGGCACGGCGCGGCGACCGGGTCGTCGCTACGGCGCGCAATGTCGAGACGATCGCGCCTATGGCCGAGCCGTTCGATGGTCGGATGCTCACCTTGCCGCTGGACGTGACCGATCCGGCGGCAGCCAGGGCAGTCGTCGCGCAAGCAGTCGACCGCTTCGGCGGGTTCGACGTGCTCGTGAACAATGCCGGCTACGCGCTGTTCGGCGCGATCGAGGAAGCCACGCCCGAGGAATATCGGCCGATGTTCGAGGTCGACGTCTTCGGGCTAATCGAGACCACCAGAGCCGCGCTGCCGGTCCTGCGGCGCTCGGGGGGAGTGATCGTCAACATGTCGTCGGGTGCCGGGATCGAGGGCCGGGGTGGCGGGGGCTATTACCATGCCGCCAAATTCGCCGTGGAAGGGATTTCCGAGGCGCTTGCCGGCGAACTGAAGCCGTTCGGCATCCGCGTGCTGATCGTCGAACCCGGGCCTTTCCGCACCGATTTCCTGGGCCGATCCATCGCTATGGCGGCCAACGCAATGCCCGACTATGCCGCAAGCTCGCGCAAGCAGTATCGCGAGACGGGCAACGGCAACCAGGCAGGCGATCCGGACAAGGCCGTCGCGGTGATCCTGCGGGCGGTCGACGCTAAGGATGCCCCGCTCCACCTGCCGCTCGGCCCTGCGGCGCACGCGATCGCCGAGCGGAAGCTTGCCGCCTTCCGTCGCGACATCGACGCCTGGCGCGACGTCACGATCGCCACGGACTTCGACGCGCCCTGAAGCCCCCCGCCCCGCCTGAACCTTCCGATCCCATTGGAGAGCGATCATGATCGCAGCGCTGCCGGGCTTTGCCCAGCAATTGGTGCCGGCGAACGGCATCAGGATCAATGCCGTCACCGGCGGCTCCGGCCCACCGATCCTGCTGCTTCACGGCTGGCCGGAGACCTGGTGGGAATGGCACCAGGTGATGCCGCGGCTCGCCGAGCGTTTCAGCGTGGTGGCGATCGATCTGCGCGGTGCGGGTTTCTCCGACTGCCCGCAGGGCGGCTATGACAAGGCGACCATGGCGGTTGATGCGCATGGGGTCATGGCTGCCCTTGGCCACGCACGCTACGCCGTGTGCGGGCATGATATCGGCGGCATGATCGCATTGGCGCAGGCCGCCCTCCACCGAGAGGCAGTCACCCACCTGGCGGTCCTCGATGTGCCGCTTCCCGGCTGGACCCAGTGGAAGGCGACCACCGCAGGCCTCTGGCATTTCGGCTTCCATGCCAACCGGGACCTGCCGGAACGCCTGCTCCACGGCCGGGAACAGGACTATATTGCCACCTTCATGGCCGAGCGCTTCTACGACCACAGCAGCTTCGATCCGGCAGACATCGAGATCTATGCGAGGGCGATGGCGCTTCCCGGCCGCACCCGTGGCGGCATGGAATGGTATCGCACGCTCGACGCCGACCATGAAGCCGCGCTCGCGTACAAGAAGCAGCCGCTCGAGATGCCGGTGCTCGGCCTCGGCGGAGACCAGCGCTTCGGTGCGCGGATGGTGCCGATGCTCGAGGAGTTCGCCACCAAGGTGACCGGCGGCGCGATCGCGCGGTGCAGCCATTATGTTGCGGACGAGCGGCCGGAGGAAGTCGCAGCCGCGCTGATCGACTTCCTCACGGCCGGCTGAACCGGCGCCCGGGCCAATCCCCGCGTGCAATCGAACCAGCAACGAAGGAGACTGCCATGACCGCACCCGTCATTCGCGGCGTAAATCATATCGGCATCACGGTGCCCGACATCGAAGCCGCCAAAGCCTTCCTGGCGGAGGCCTTTGGCGCCCAGTTGATCTACCAGTCGTTCGGCCCGCAGGACCCGCCGCGGCGAGGTCCGGAATTCGAGCGCGCCGTGGGTGCCTTTCCGGGTACGGTCGTTCGCGCGCAGGCAATGGTCAAGATCGGCACCGGACCCGATATCGAGCTCTTCGAAATGCACGGGCCCGAACAGGCCCAGCCGATCCGCGCGAGCGACTTCGGCATCACCCATTTCGCGCTCTACACCGATGATATCGAGGCATCGGTCGCGCGTTTCGAGAAGGCGGGCGGCACCCCGCTGACGGCGCCGCGTGCCATTCCCTATGCGACCGAGAAAGGTCCCGGAAACAAGGTCTGCTATTGCCGCATGCCCTGGGGCACGACCATGGAGTTCATCACCACGCCGGATCGCATGGCCTATCATGACCAGACCGATCTGCGCAGGTGGCAGGACGAAGCCTGAAAAATCGGAGGATCGACCCGCATCCTCCTCGCAGACCAGAACCCTAAGGAGGCCGCCGCTCATGGATGAACAAAGCTTTGGTGTGCGGTTGCCCGCCCGCGTGCTTCCTGCGCCTCGCTCGATCAGCGCGGAGGCGCGCGCCGTGCTGGACCGTCTCGTCGATGCCGACGGCTTGCCGATCAATGCCAAGCACCCGCTGCCCGATCCAGAGGATCATGAGGGCTGGGCTCGGATCAAGGCGGCGGTGGATGCGCACTATGCCGCCGGCGTCAAGAGTCTTGCGGGCAGTGTGCGCGCCAGCGTCGAGACCGTCCAGATCGGCGATGCGCCCGTCCACATCGCCACGCCCGAGACCGCGACCATCGCCGAGGGGGCCTATCTCGATCTGCATGGCGGCGCGCTGGTATTTGGCGGGGGCGAGGCGTGCCGGGTCGGCGCGCAGATGCAGGCGGACCTGCACGGCGTGCGCTGCTACGGCGTCGATTATCGGACGCCGCCCGAGCATCCCTATCCTGCCGCATTGGACGATACGCTGGCGGCCTATGTCCATGTGCTCGAGCGTCACAAGCCTTCGGACGTGGTGATCGGCGGCAGATCCGCAGGCGGCAACCTCGCCGTCGCCATGCTGCTGCGGGCGCGGGAGGCGGGGCTTCCCATGCCCGCCGGTCTCGTCCTGCTGTCCCCCGAGGTGGACTTGACCGAGTCCGGGGACAGTTTCGCAGTGAACCGCCTGGTGGATCTGATGCTGCCCCTGCCGCTGCGCGCGGCGAACCTGCTCTATGCAGACGGCGCAGACCTTTCCGATCCCGCGCTCTCCCCGCTGTTCGGCGACCTGACCGGACTGCCGCCGACGCTGCTCCAATCCGGCACCCGCGACCTATTCCTCTCCAACACCGTGCGCATGCATCGCGCCCTGCGTCGCGCCGGCGTTTCTGCCGAGCTTCACGTCTTCGAGGCGATGCCGCATGGCGGCTTCCTGAGCGGCACGCCGGAGGATCTGGAGCTGAGCGGCGAGCTCGTCCGCTTCGTCCGCACCTGCCTGCGCGACAGCTGAGGCCGTCGACCCATTTCTTCCAGGACCCCTATGATCGACACCGAGCGGCTTCTCCTGCGTCCCTATGAACCCGGCGACGTGCCGGCGATTCTGGCGCTGTCGGCGGATCCCGACGTGCGCAGGTTCATCAGCAATCTCCCCGATTCCGAAGAAGGCGCCTGGACAAGGGTGCTACGCTGCGCGGGCCATTGGAGCCTCTTCGGCTTCGGCACGCTCGCCGTCGTCGAACGGGCGAGCGACCGGGTCGTGGGCGAAGTCGGGGCGGGCTTCTTCAGGCGTGGCGTCGATCCGATGCTCGACAGCGTCCCCGAAGCCTCGTGGCTTTTCTCGTCCGACGGCGGCGGGCGGGGTTTGGCGTTCGAGGCGATGACCGGCCTTCTGCGCTGGCTGGCACAGGCCACGCCCCATGACCGCGTCGCCTGCCTAGTCGAGCCCGTCAACCTTGCCTCGCTGAAGCTTGCCGAAAAGCTGGGACTCCGGCGGATCAAGGATCTCTCCTACCGGCAAAGACCGTTCGTCCTGTTGGCTAGCCCGGCCCGACCTCCCGCAGGTGCTGCTCCAGCACCGCGATGAACGCGCGGAGACGCTGCAGATGCTTGAGATCGCGATGATAGCCCATCCAGATGTCGCGGCTGGGCGGCGCCTCCGGCAGGTCGAGCAGGCGCAGCCCCGGGGTTTGGCTGCCGACGGCGCGAGGAAGGACGGCGATACCGATCCCCTGTCTGCACATGCGCGCCTGCACATTCCGGTTGTTCGAGCGCATCACTGTCGTCGCCTTGGGGAAGCTTTCCAGGAGCCAGGCGATGTCGGGAAAATGGCCCGTGGAGGTATCATGGGTGATCAGCCGGAAGCCGGTGCCGTCGCCGAACACGGGCTCGGGCGCGCCCGCGGCGATGTAGACGCCGTAGTGCAGCCGGGCCAGCCGCCGCTGGACGATGTCGGAGGTGTCGAAGGGCACGATCCGGAAGGCAATGTCCGCCTCGCGCTGCGCAAGGCTGAACAGGCGCGTGCCGGTCAGGATCTCGACGTCCACGTGCGGATGGGCGCGCGCATAGTCGGCGATGATCGGGGGCAGCACATAGGCGCCGAACCAGTCGGCCGAGGAAATGCGCAGGCAGCCGCGCAGATGTTGCTCCTGCCCGGCAAGCCGACGCTCCATCGCCAGCGCACCTTCCTCCATCTGCTCGGCCAGCGACACGATGGCGCTCCCCTCCTCGGTGAGGATAAGCCCCTCGGCAGTGCGCTGGAACAACGTCTGGCCCGTCGCCGCCTCAAGCGCGCGCAGCCGCCGGCCGATGGTGGGATGGCTGAGGCGCAGCGCGCGTGCCGCGCCGCCCAGCGTGCCGGCGCGCACTATGGCCAGGAAGATACGGACGTCGCTCCACTCCATCCCCTGTCCTTACGCGTTGCCAAGGCGGGGTACACCCTCCGGCAGAAAAGTTCGACGCAGAGTGACCGGGCTCGCGTCGCCGGCGAATAAGGATTCATGCGCCCGGACTTTCTTTCGAGACTCATCTCAAGGCCGCCCCCGGGCGCGCCACAGTCCGCGCGCGCACGGCCTTTCGGCATGGCGCCCGACAGCTGGAGCGGCCTGATGGAGGCGGCCCAGAATGGGCATGGCGGCGCGTATCGGCGGCTGCTGGCAGAGACGTCGGAATGGCTGCTGCGCTATTTCGAGCGGCGGCTGCCGCCTGGCGAGGTCGACGACGCCGTTCAGGAAACCCTGCTCGCGATCCATCGGCGGCGCCATACCTATGACCCGCGCTATCCCTTCGCTCCGTGGCTGGCGGCGATCGCCAAGAACAAATGGGTGGACCAGCTACGCAGCCTGGCGCGCCGCTCAGCGGACGAACTGCCCGACGCGATCGCCATCGCCGATCACGAGGCGGCGGTGGTCAGCAGCTCGGTTCTTGCCAGCCTGCTCGACCAGCTCCGCCCGGCCCAGGCCCGGGCGATCCTTCTGGTCAAGGTGCAGGGCTATAGCGTCGACGAAGCCTCGGCCCAGACCGGCCTCTCCCCGTCGGCCGTGAAGATGAACATCCACCGCGGGCTCGCCCGCCTGACGGCATTGATCGAGAAGACCCCCGATGTCGAATGAAGCCCTGATCCTCGACCTGTCATCCGACCTCGCGCCGGTCAGGCGGCGCAGCATGGTCCGCGAAGGCCTGCTGCTCCTCGCGCTGTGCGCGGTGGAACTCGCCCTTGCCCCGGCTACGGGCCTGATGCGCGCCGACATGCATCATATGGGTTGGGCGCCGCATCTGATGTGGCGGGTGGCGAGCCTCGGCCTTCTCGCCTTGGCTGCCTGCATGCTGGCGGTCCGATCCTTTTCGCCGACGGCACGACCACGGCAAGGGCTGATGCTCGCCTGCGCGTTCGCTGTGCTGGCCATTGTCGGCGGTGCGTTCGTCACGCCCGCGGGCATGGGCGAGCTGGGGCTGCTCGACCGTATCAACCCGGTGAGCGGCATGCGGTGCGCAACCTCGATCTTCGTGCTCTCGCTGCCGATCCTCGCATTGCTCGGGGCGCTGATGCGTCGGGCGGCGCCGACCCAGCCCGGGCTGAGCGCGCTCGCGAGCGGCATCGCCGCCGGGACCTGCGGCGCCTTCGTCTTCGCATTCTGCTGCCCGTTCAACGATCCCCTCTACGTGGTGGTCTGGTACAGCGTCGGGTGCACCGCCGTGGCGGCCGTGGCGCGATGGTGCCTGCCGCAACGCTTCCGCCTCTAACCATCACGCGCGCGGCCGATCGCCGGCCGCACGCTGCCTGAACCGCCGACGATCGACCCACCCGGCTAGCCGGGCGGGAGACGTGCGCCTGCATCACAGAAAGGAACCAAGCCATGAAGACCGTCACCGACGCGACGTCCCCGGACCGCGACTGGCTCAAGACCTATTATTACCTGCGCTTCGCCGTCGCCGCGATCTGGGTCGTCCTCGCCTTCGCCGTTGCCAGGACCATGCCGCCGCTGGCCGCGGTGCTGCTCGTCGCCTATCCGGCCTGGGACGCGCTGGCCAACTATCTCGACGCCCGCCGGAGCGGCGGCCTGGCGCGGAACAAGAGCCAGATGCTCAACTTCGTCGTCAGCATCGTGACTGCCATCGCGGTCGCCGTGACCCTCCCGCACGGCATGCACGCGGTCCTCCAGATCTTCGGCGTGTGGGCGGTGCTCTCCGGCTTGTTCCAGCTCCTCACCGGCGTGCGGCGCTGGAAATCCTATGGCGCGCAATGGGCGATGATCCTGAGCGGTGCCCAGTCCGGCCTGGCCGGCGCGCACATGCTCAGCAAGGCGGCGGGCGCCGCCCCGGTCAGCATTGCCGACATTGCACCCTATGCGGCGTTCGGCGCCTTCTACTTCCTGGTCTCGGCGGTCTCGCTGACGATCAGCGACGTGCGTCGCCGCGCTAAGGCCGTCGCAGCGTGAGCGGGCTGGGATTGGGAGGCCATGGCATGGTGGTGCAGGCCATTCTTGCCGTGGCGGCTGCCGCCGCGACGCCCCCCAATGCCGCCTCGCCAGCCGAGAACCTGCTACCGGTCGACGCCGCGCTTGCGCGATGGGACATGGCCGAGGCGCGGAGGCTGGCGCAGGCGATGCCGAAGGGCGCCGAGCGTTGCGCGGTCGAGGGGATCATCGCCGAGCGCGACAACCGCCTCGAGGAAGCGACGACATCGCTCCCGCGATGCTTGGCGACATTGGAACAAATCCATTCTCCCCGGGCACATGCCGCATTCAGGGCGCTGCTCGACTCCTATGCCCGGCAGGGCGCGTACAGGAAGGAATATGCGTTGATCGTGCGGTGGCTTGCGGCCCATGGCGACCCTGCCGATCCCGACGAACTTGCCGATCTGCGTGAGGCGATCGGAACGGCGGCGGTGTTGCGTGACGTGTCCAGACCAAAGGCGACAGGCAGCAGCACGGCGACCTTGCGCAGTTACCGCAATGTGCTGGGCACGCGGAATGTCGATCTGACGGTACGCGGCGTCCCGCTTTCGTGGAACATCGATACAGGTGCCAACCTTTCCGTTGTAACCGAGAGCGCGGCCCGACGGATGCAATTGGCGGTTCGCGACACCGGCGCACGAGCGGTTGGTTTGACGGGCCATTCGGTTCCGACACGCATCGCTGTCATACACAGGCTTCCGCTTGGCGGTGTGATCCTTCGGAATCTAGTGGCAATCGTTGTACCCGACAGTGCATTGTTCATCCGGTCTCCGCTAGGCGGCTATCAGATCGAGGCGATACTCGGCTGCCCTGCGCTCGCGCAGCTAGGCCGATTCAGGATCGATGCCGACGGCACGTTCGCGATCGATCGGGCGGGTCCGTTGCTCAGATCGGGAGCGAGGCTGTTCATGAAGCAGCTGACGCCTGTGGCCGAGGTGGAGATCGCGGGGCGCAAGGGTTTGGTGAGCATCGACACCGGGGCAAACCGAAGCAGCCTCCATGCGAGCTATGCTACCCGCTTCGCCGACCGCGCGCATTTGGTCGAGGAAGCGAGACACGACATTGGGCCTGGGTGGCGGCACCGAAGGTGATGTGGCGATCGAACCGCGGCTGATGATCACCGCAGGGGCCGCGACGGTGGCCGAACAGGATGTGGCCGTCACGTTGGAGGGCGACACGACGGCGCCCGTTCTTGGCAATCTAGGACAGCCCGCATTGACGGTCAGGGGCAGCTACACGTTCGATTTTCGTGCGATGCGGCTGTTGCTCGGGCCAGAGCTTTCGAATTGATGTGCGGCTCGCTTCGTTCAGCGCCTGTGCAATTGACCGCTGAATGTCTGCTCCTGGCGATAGCGGATGTTGAGCTTATCACCACCCAATGACCGCTTCGCCCTCTGAACGGCCGGCAGCTGTCGACCAGAAATGGTCATGAGACAGCCGGCCTCTGGAAGGCAGCTTTGCTAGAAAACTGTCATCGATCGCCGTTTTATAGCTGAAGGGCTAGCCCCTGTTACGGCCCGCCACGGGCAAGGTTAGCCTGAAAATGGATCCCGTGCCGGTCCGGCCGTATGCGGCATCGCCGCCATGGGCGCGCGCGATGGCCCGGACAACCGCGAGCCCCAATCCCGTGCCCTGCGTGCGCTGTGTGTCCCTCGCGAATGGATCGAACGCCCGGTTCTCGAAGCCAGCACGAAGGCCCGGCCCTTCATCGATGACGCTCACGGAAGCGGTTGCGTCGGTGAAGTAGGTTTGAATGCGGATCACGCAGGGATCGGCATGGCGGCGCGCATTCTCGACGAGCGCAAGGATCGCCTGGCGCAGCCGACCGGCATCGGCTTGGACGGATCCGGGCTGCAGATCCAGCGCCAGGCCGAAACCCGCGGGCGTGAGCATGGAAATAAGGATTGGCGCCAGCGCCTCCACCTCCGCCGCGAGATCCACCTCCGTCAGCATCAAGTCCAACCGCCCGCTGTCCGCCAGACTGACGCTGCGAAGGTCCTCGACGAGGCGGGTAAGGCCGTCGACCTGCTGCAGCAGTCCGGCAATCAGTTGTGCGTCGAGCGCGAAGACGCCGTCCTGTGCCCCCTGCAGCCTCCCGCGCAGGATCGTGAGCGGGGTGCGCAGTTCATGCGCAATCTGGGCATTCCAGGTCGACAGATCCTCGGACATGCCCTGCAACCGCCCCGCCATCGCGTTGAAGTCCGCAATCAGCAGCGCCGTCTCGCCATGCGCGTCCGAAATCTCCTCCACGCGGGTCGCCAGATCCCCGCCGGCGATATTGCGCGCAGCCTCTCCCAGAGCGCGCAGCGGATGAACGATCCGCCTGGATACCCAAAGCGCGATACCCAGCGCCAGCAGCGCGCCGAACAGACAGCCCGCGAGGAGGATGCCGAAGTCGAGGCCGGTGAAGTCATCGGCTCCGGGCGGCGGCGGGGCGAGGATGTGCAGCCGTTCGAGCACCGCGTAGACGATGTAGAAGGTCGCGGACGTGGCGACGATCGCCATTGTCGCGAGCGCCGCCATCACCAGCGCCAGCTGGCGGGTAAGGCTGATCCGCTGTTTCATGCGCGCGACCAGAGCCGGTAGCCGACGCCGCGGACGCCTTCCGGCATGTCGGGGGCGCCCGCCTGGTCCAGCTTGCGCCGCAGCTTACTGATGTGGCTGTCGACCGTGCGATCGAGCGCATCCGATCCCGGCAGGCACGCGTCGAGCAGTTCGCTGCGGCTGAAGACACGAGTGGGCGTGCGGGCCATATGGGACAGCAGGCGGAACTCGGTGAGCGTCAGCGCAACCTCGCCCCGATCGGTGCGGACGATATGCGCGACGGTGTCGATCTCGACCGGGCCGATCCGCAGCACACCGCCCGCGGCCCCGGGCCCCGCGCGGCGCAGCACGGCCTTCACCCGCGCCACCACCTCCACCGGGTTGAACGGCTTGACGACATAATCGTCGGCCCCGATGCGCAGCGCCTGCAGCTTGTCGATGTCCTGATCGAGCGCGGTGAGGACCAGCACCGGCGTGCCGCCCCGACGCCGCACTTCGGACAGCACTTCCCATCCGTCGGCCAGCGGCATCGTGATGTCGAGCAGCAGTATGTCGGGCTTGAGCGCCAGGTGCAGGTCCAGCGCGGTGCGGCCATCGCCGGCCTGCACGGTGCGGAAGCCCTCGCGCTCCAGATAGGCGCGCAGGATGTCGGCAATGTCCTTGTCGTCTTCGGCGATCAGGGCAAGCGGGTTCATGCGGGGCGGGCTCCGGCAGGCATGGTGCGATCCCTATCAGTCAAAGCGGAAGCGCCGCCAGTGCGCCTCCACAAAGCCTCCACACAATGTCGACGGAGGCGCAACCGGACGCGCGGATAGGCGCTGGCATGATGGCTCGAATGCTTCCCCGAACCCTGCCCCTCGCGCTGGCGGTCGCCGGTGCGCTGGGCGCCTGCACTGCCGATACGTCGCCGCTCCCTTCCACCGAGGAGGTCGAGGTGCTGACGCTGCGTGTCGCCCCGCGCGCCGTGATCTCCACCGACGAGCTGCCCGGCAGGGTGGTCGCGTTCCGCACGGCGGAGGTGCGGCCGCAAGTCGGCGGGATCCTCCAGCGTCGCAGGTTCGAGCAGGGCGCGACGGTGCGTGCGGGGCAGGTGTTGTTCGAGATCGGCGCGGCGCCGCTGCGCGCCGATGCCGATACGGCGCGCGCGACCCTGCAGAAGGCGGGCGCTGCCTATGCCCGCGCGCGGACTCAGGCGGAGCGGCTGAAGCCACTGGTCGCCGCCGATGCGATCAGCCGCCAGAGCTATGACGATGCCGTCGCCGCGCGCGACCAGGCCGCCGCCGAACTCGCCGAAGCCCGCGCGACGCTCCACCGCCGCCAGATCGACCTGGGTTTCGCGCGGCTGACAGCGCCGATCGCAGGCAGGATCGGCGCCGCGAACCTCACCGAAGGCGCGCTGGTCACTGCCGGCGACGCCACGCCGCTCGCCACCATCCAGCAGATCGACAAGGTCTATGTGGACGTCCGCCAGCCAGCCGAGCGCTATGCAGCGCGGCGGGCAGCAGGCGGCAGTGCCGGTCCGGTCGAGATCGTCCTGGCGTCGGGTGCGACACATCCGATCAAGGGACACATCCTGTTTTCGGGCGTCGCCGTCGATCCGGCGACCGGGGACGCACTGGTCCGCGTGGAAGTCCCCAATCCCGGCGAGCGCCTGCTGCCGGGCATGTTCGTCCGCGCCCGCCTGCCGCGCGCGCCGATGCCTGCCGCGCTGACCGTGCCGCAACAGGCCGTCACCCGCGCCGACGACGGCGCCGCGCAGCTCGCGGTGGTGGATACGCAGGACCGCGTGCATCACCGGCGCGTGCAGCTCGGGCCGATCGTCGACGGCCGCTACGTCGTGCTGTCCGGGCTTCGCGCCGGCGAGGTGGTGATCGTCGAAGGGCAGGACCGGGTGCAGCCCAACACCCCGGTGAAGCAGCTCCCCTGGCGCGATGGCAGCGCGGGCTGAGGACAGGACCATGCCGCACTTCTTCATCGATCGCCCGGTGTTCGCCTGGGTCATCGCGATCGCGATCGTGCTGGCGGGCGTGCTCGCCATTCCGCAGATGCCCGTCGCGCGCTTCCCCAGCGTCGCGCCGCCGACCGTCAGCATCTATGCCAGCTATCCCGGTGCCACGCCGCAGACGCTGAACGACAGCGTCGTCTCGCTGATTCAGCGCGAGCTTTCGAGCGTAAAGAACCTGCTTTATTTCGAAAGCTCCGCCGACAGTTCCGGCTCTGCCTCGATCACCGCCACCTTCCGCCCGGGCACCGACCCGGAAATGGCGCAGGTCGACGTGCAGAACCGGCTCAAGGCGATCGAGGCGCGGCTGCCCCAGGTCGTGCGGCAGACCGGCGTCACCGTAGAATCCGCAAGCTCCGGCTTCCTGATGCTCGTCAGCCTGATGTCCGACGGGCAGCAGGACGAGGTCGCGCTGTCCGACTACATGACCCGTAACATCGTCGACGAGCTCAAGCGCGTGCCCGGGGTCGGCCGCGTCCAGAATTTCTCCGCCGAGCGCGCGATGCGAATCTGGATCGATCCGGCCAAGCTCGCCGGCTTCGGCCTTACCGCGAGTGACGTGACCGCGGCGATCACCGAGCAGAACGTGCAGATCGCGCCGGGCGCGCTCGGTGCGGAGCCGACCACGCAGGGGCAGCGCGTGCTGGTGCCGCTCACCGCCGACGGCCAGCTCAAGACGATCGAGGACTTCGCCGGCGTCATCCTGAAGGCGAACCCCGACGGATCGAGCGTCACGCTCGACAAGGTCGCCCGCATCGAACTGGGGTCGCAGAGCTTCGGCAACGCCACCCGCGAGAACGGCAAGGTCGCCGCCTCCGTCGGCATCCAGCTCAGCCCCGGCGCTAACGCGGTCGCAACGTCGCAGGCGGTGCGCGCGCGGATGGACGAACTCGCGCGCGCGCTGCCCGTGGGAATGAGCTGGTCGGCCGGCTTCGACACCGCGCCGTTCGTGCGCATCTCGATCGAGAAGGTGGTCCAGACGCTGGTCGAGGCGATGCTGCTCGTCTTCCTGGTGATGTACCTGTTCCTGCAGAAGGTCCGCTACACGCTGATCCCGGCGATCGTCGCGCCGATTGCGCTGCTCGGCACGATCGCGGTGATGCTGGCGACGGGTTATTCGATCAACGTGCTGACCATGTTCGGCATGGTGCTGGCGATCGGCATCATCGTCGACGATGCGATCGTCGTCGTCGAGAATGTCGAGCGGTTGATGCACGAGGAGCATCTGTCCCCCCGCGACGCCACGGCCAAGGCGATGCGCGAGATCACTCCGGCGGTGATCGGCATCACGCTGGTGCTCTCGGCGGTGTTCGTGCCCATGGCGCTCGCCGCAGGATCGGTGGGCACCATCTATCGCCAGTTCTCCATGGCGATGGCGGTATCGATCCTGTTCTCCGCCTTCCTTGCCCTGACGCTGACCCCGGCACTGTGCGCCACGCTGATCAAATCCGTGGAGAAAGAGCCGCGCAAGAACCGCTTCTTCGCCTGGTTCGACCGCAGGTTCGAGGCCGCCACGCGGCGCTACCAGGGCTGGGTGCGGGCGCTGCTCAAGCGATCGCTGCGGATGATGCTGGTGTTCGCGGCGCTGCTCGGCCTGCTGGGCCTGGCCTTCACCCAGCTGCCGTCGTCGTTCCTGCCCGAAGAGGACCAGGGCTATTTCATGACCAGCATCCAGCTGCCCGCCGACGCCACAGCCACCCGCACCCAGGAAGCCGTGCAGGCGTTCGAGCGCCACATGGCGGGGCGGCCGGGCGTCGAGCGGACCGAGGCGATCCTGGGCTTCGGCTTTTCGGGTTCGGGCCCCAATGCGGCGATGATCTACACCATCCTCAAGGACTGGGGGCATCGCGGCGACACCGACGTCCGCCAGGAAGCCGCGGCTGCCGATGCGGCGATGCAGAAGGCGGTGCACGAAGGCCAGGTGATGAGCATGTTGCCGCCGGCGATCGACGAACTCGGCACCTCCTCGGGCTTCGCGCTGCGGCTGGAGGACCGCGCGGGCAAGGGACGGCAGGCGCTGTTCGCCGCGCGCGACGCGCTGATCGCCACCGCCGCGCACAGCCAGAAGCTCGAGGGCGTCTATGCGGAAGGTCTACCTGCCGGCGCCAGCGTGCGGCTCGACATCGACCGGGCCAAGACGCGCGCACTGGGTGTTTCGTTCAGCGCGATCAGCGACATGATCGGCACCGCGCTCGGCAGCAGCTATGTCAACGACTTCCCCAACAAGGGCCGCCTGCAGCAGGTGATCGTCCAGGCCGACGCCAAGGATCGCATGAACCTGGACGACGTGCTGCGGCTGCGCGTGCGCGGCGCCGACGGCAAGACGGTAGCGCTCGCCGAGCTGGTGACGCCGGTGTGGACCACCAGCCCTCTGCAGCTCGCCACCTATAACGGCTATCCTTCGGTGAGCATCACCGGCACCGCCGCGCCGGGCACCTCGAGCGGCGATGCGATGCGCGAGATGGAGCGGCTGGCGGCGCAGCTGCCGCCCGGCTTCGCGATCGAGTGGACCGGACAGTCGCGCCAGGAGCGCGAGGCGGGCGCGCAGGCGCCCCTGCTGATCCTGCTCTCGATGCTGGTGGTATTCCTAGTGCTGGCCGCGCTGTACGAGAGCTGGGCGATCCCGGTCGCGGTGATGCTGGTGGTGCCGCTGGGGCTGATCGGCGCGGTCTCCGCCGTGGCGCTGCGCGGGCTGACCAACGACATCTTCTTCAAGGTGGGCCTGATCACGATCATCGGGCTGAGCGCCAAGAATGCGATCCTGATCGTCGAATTCGCCAAGCAATATCGCGCGAACGGCAGCGGCCTGGCCGAAGCCGCGATCGCCGCGGCCCGGGTGCGCCTGCGGCCGATCGTGATGACCAGCCTGGCCTTCACGCTCGGCGTGCTGCCGCTGATGCTCGCGCACGGCGCCAGCGCCGAGACCCAGCACGCCATCGGCACCGGCGTGTTCGGCGGCATGATCACCGGCACGGTGCTCGCACTGTTGTTCGTGCCCGTCTTCTTCGTGGTTGTGGTGGGGCTGGCGGAGCGCTGGCAGACGCGCCGTGCAGGCAAGGAGGCATGACGATGCGCCGTGTTTCGCTCGTGCTGCTGCTGGCGACGACCGCCTGCTCGATGACGCCGAAACTGACCCTGCCGGCGGCGCCCGTTGGCGACGCCTATCCCGTCGCAGACGGTACCGAGGCGCTGCCCGAATGGCGGGGCATGTTCGGCGATCCGCGGCTGCAACGACTGATCGCGCTGTCGCTCGACAGCAACCGCGACCTGCGCATCGCCGCGCTGAATGCCGAGGCGACCTACGCGCAGCTGCGGGTCCAGCGCGCGCAGGCGTTACCCGGGGTCAACGCGGAGGGAAGCTATGCCCGCCAGCGCCAGCCCTCGTCGGTGGCCGGCGCCGGGGTCGGCCTGGCGCCGGGGGGCGGCGCCGCGGGCTTCGAATTCGGCCAGTTTGCCGCACAGGCGGCGCTGATGAGCTTCGAGCTCGATCTGTTCGGGCGGTTGCGCGCGATGAACGCGGCGGCGCTGCAGCGCTGGCTAGCCTCGGTCGAGGCGCGGCAGGCGGTGCGGCTGGCGGTGATCGGCGCAGTCGCCGAGGCCTATTGGAACGAGCGGCTCGCAGAGGAACAGCTGGTCCTGGCGCGCGCGACGCTGGAGGACTGGCAGGCATCGCTCGAGATCGCCCGCCTGCGCCGGGCGGCGGGCCAGGCGAGCGGCGTCGATCTCGCCCAGGCGGAAGGGCAGGTCCGGCAGGCGCGGGCCGATCTCGCCCAGCGCGAGCGCGAACGGGTGCAGGCAACGAACGCGCTGACGCTTGCGGTGGGGGCGCCGTTGCCCGCCGATCTGCCGCCCGCGCTGTCGCTGTTCGACCAGCCGATCCGCACCGCATTGGCAGCAGGTGCGCCTTCGGATCTGCTGATGCATCGCCCGGACATCGCCCAGGCGGAGCACGAGCTGCGCGCCGCCAACGCCCATATCGGCGCAGCCCGCGCGGCCTTCTTCCCGCGCGTATCGCTGACCGGGGCGTTCGGCTTTGCCAGCCTGGCGCTGGACAGCCTGTTCCGCGGTGCCAACCGCAGCTGGTCGTACACGCCGGCGATCAGCCTGCCGATCTTCCGTGGCGGCGAACTGCGCGGGACTCTCGACCTCGCCAGGCTGCGCGCGTCGAGCGCAATCGCGACGTATGAGAAGGCGATCCAGACAGGATTCCGCGAGGTTGCCGACGGGCTGGCCGCGCAGGCGACCTATACCACGCAGCTAGCCGAACAGGGCGCAGCCATCCTCGCCGCCGAACGCCGTACCGCGCTGGCCGCCATGGCCTATGCCGCCGGGCAGACCAGCCGTCTCGAACTGCTCGACGCACAGCGAACCACCTATGCCGCACGGCAGGCCGCGCTTGTCGCCCGCCGCGACCAGCTTGCCGCATCAGCGGCCCTGTACCGCGCCTTGGGCGGGGACACGGCGTTCGAGAATCGACCGGTGACGTATCGCAGCTAACCTGCGCGCGTCACAGCGCGGCGGACGTGAACCGGGAGGCCATGTCCACCATTCTCGATCCGCACGGACCCGGCGCCGGCTGGCGCTGGCGCTATTGGTCGATCTTCAGCGGACAGACGCTGTCGGTGATCGGTTCCGCCATGACCCAGTTCGTGCTGATCTGGTGGATCACCGATACGGTGGGAACCTTCGGCGCGCTGGCGACCGCAGGACTGGTGGGGCTGTTGCCACAGGCATTGCTCGGACCGATCGGTGGCACCTTTGCGGATCGCTACAGCCGCCGCATGCTGATGATCCTGCCCGACGCGATTGGCGCCGGCTGCATCCTGATGCTGATCGCGCTCTTCCTGCACGGCAGCGTCACCCTTTGGCATGTATATGCGGCAATGTTCGTGCGGAGCGCCGCCGCCGCCTTCCAGATGCCGGCAGCGGCGGCCAGCGAGGCGATGCTGGTGCCCGCTCCTTTCCTACCGCGCGCCGTCGGACTCAATCAGACGATGATGGCAGCGTTACGGTCGCCGCCGCGCCGCTGGGCGCGCTGGCGATCGGCGTGATGCCGGTGGGCATGGCCTTGTGGATCGATGTTTTGACGGCGGCGCTCGGCATCGTGCCGCTGCTGTTCTTCCGCATACCGCAGCAGCGGGTGCCTGGCGAAGGCAAAGGCATTTGGAGCGAATTCGGCGAGGGCGTCGCCGTCGTATGGCGCAATCCCAGGCTGCGTCGTGTCTACGCCCTGCTGACGGCCGTGGTGCTGGTGGTGATGCCCAGCGCGGAAATGCTGCCATTGCTTGTGAAGCAGCATTTCGGCGGCGGGGCGCCGGCGGTTGCGATGCTGGAGGGGCTAGGCGGCGCGGGCATGGTGGCGGGCGGCGGGATCGTCGCGCTGTTCGTACCGATGAGACTGGTCTCCTGGGTGCTGTGGGGATTCGCTCTTTCCTGCGCGACGCTCGCGGCGATGGCGCTGGTGCCGCCGAACCTGTTCTGGCTGGCAGCGGCGTTCTGGACGCTGAGCGGCGTCACCTTCATCCTGGGCGACGCGCCGTTCACCCTGCTGATTCAGACGACCGTGCCGAACCATCTGCAGGGCCGTGCGCTGGCGCTACTCGGCACGATGATGGGCTTAGCCGCCCCTGTCGGCCTGGCCGTGCGCATGGAAAACGGTCTTGGCGATATCCAGCCCGATTGTGATAGCTTGCGACACGGACGCCTCCCTCAGTGGTGCTTCAACACCTCCACTCTGGCACATCGATGCCGTCGGGGGGCGTCCACCCCATCAGCTTTCCTCAAAACCTGCCGCTCTCTTTCTCCTGAATCGGGCAGACTGCTTCACGCCCAGAAACGCCCATTCGCAAATCGAACAGCCGGTAGGCAGAAAGGCGACCTAGCGGGCGCCATTCCGCGTAAGGATCCAGCAAGTTCAAACCGAACCCGGGACAAGGTGTACAGCATTCGAGCACATTCCAACCTATAAAGGCGGCTTCGCCGTCGCTGGAGCTCCGAAGCGCGAATAGAGTGTCGGGAGCACGAATAACGTGAGCAGGGTCGCGCTTATCAAGCCGCCGATCACGACAGTCGCCAGCGGCTTCTGGACCTCGGCGCCGGCACCATGGCCCAGAGCCATCGGCACGAAGCCGAGGCTGGCGACCAGCGCGGTCATCACCACCGCCCGCAGGCGAACGAGGGCGCCGCCGCGCGCGGCATCCGCCCGGTCGTTACCCTCGGCAACGCGTTGCCGGATGGAGCTGACCATCACCAAGCCGTTGAGCACTGCGATACCTGACAGCGCGATGAAGCCCACCGCTGCCGAAATCGAGAAGGGCATGCCCCGCAGCACCAGCGCCAGAACGCCGCCCACCAGCGCCAGCGGCACGCCGGTAAACACGATCGCCGCGTCCCGGACATTGCCCAGCGCGCCGTACAGCAGCATCAGGATCAGCACGAAGCAGGCGGGCACGACGATTGCCAGACGGGCGCGGGCGGAGGCAAGGTTCTGGAACTGCCCGCCCCATTCGAGCCAGGTGCCCGCCGGCAAGGCGATGTCGCGCGCGATTGCTGCCTGCGCTTCGCCGACGACGCTCGCCACCTCGCGCCCGCGCACATTGGCCTGGACGACGACGCGCCTTTTGCCGTTCTCGCGGCTGATCTGGTTCGGACCGTCGAGCAACCGGATGTCGGCGACCGAAGCGAGCGGCACAAAGGCGCCCATGGGCGTCGGCACCGGAATCTGGCCGAGCGTCTCCAGATCGGCGCGCATCGCATCGTCCAGACGAAGGACGATCGGAAAGCGCCGGTCACCCTCGAAGATCATGCCGGCCTGGCGTCCGCCCACGGCGGCGGAGACAGTGTCTGCCACGTCCTGCGCACGAACGCCGAGCCGGGCCGCCGCGTCATGATTGAACGCGATGTCGAGCATCGGCAGCCCCTCGGTCTGCTCGACTTTCACGTCCTCGGCGCCCGGCACCTTGCGCAGAATGGTCGCGATTTTCGCCGCGGTCGCGTTGAGCGCGCCGAAATCCTCGCCGAAGATTTTTACGGACACGTCCGATCGCACGCCGGCGATCAACTCGTTGAAGCGCATCTGGATCGGCTGGGTGACTTCATAGGCATGGCCCGGAACCTGGGCGAGCCGTGCTTCGATCCGCTTTATGACCGCCGCCTTGTCCTCGGATGGATTGGGCCAGTCCTTGCGATCCTTGAGCATGATGAAGGTGTCGGTGGCGTTGGATGGCATCGGGTCTGAGGCGACTTCGGCGGTGCCGGTGCGCGAGAAGACGGTGCGGATCTCCGACATGCCCGCCAGTGCCTTCTCGATCTGCGCCTGCATCTTCTGGCTCTGCTCGACTGAGGTGCCCGGCACGCGGAAGGCTGAGACCAGCACGTCGCCCTCGTCGAGTTGCGGCAGAAACTCCTGGCCGAGCGTGGTGTAGGCGGCGCCTGCCAGCGCGAGGGCACCGAGCGCGACGCCGATGGTCAGCTTCGGCCGTCGCATCGCCCGGTCCAGAGTGGGTTCGTAGCCTCGGCGAAGCCAGGCGACGATCCGCCCCTCCTTCTCGTCGACCGGCCTGGACAGGGCCACGGCTACGGCGGCGGGTACAAAGGTGAGCGAGAGGACGAAGGCGAAGGCGAGCGCGATGATCACGGTCAGCGCCATCGGTTCGAAGGTCTTGCCTTCCACCCCGGTCAGGGTGAGCAGCGGCACATAGACGAGCATGATGATGGCCTGACCGTAGACGGACGGGCGGATCATCTCCCGCGCGGCGTCGGAGATGGTGGCGAGACGCTCCGGCAGTTCGAGCGCGCGCTGTTCGGCATGCTGGCGCTCGGCGAGGCGGCGCAGCGCATTCTCGACGATGATCACGGCGCCATCGACGATCAGGCCGAAGTCGAGGGCGCCGAGGCTCATCAGATTGGCCGAGACGCCCGCCTGCAGCATGCCGAAGCCCGTGAGCAGCATCGTGATCGGGATCACCATGGCGGCGATCAGCGCGGCGCGGAAATTGCCGAGCAGCAGGAACAGCACGACGATGACGAGCAGCGCGCCCTCGGCGAGATTTCGCGAGACGGTGGTGATGGTTGCATTGACCAGCCTGGTGCGGTCCAGCACCGGCTCGATCACGATGTCGCGCGGCAGCGAGGAAGCGATCGCCTTCAGCTTGGCATCGACGCCGGTGGAGACCGTGCGGCTGTTCTCGCCGATCCGCATGATCGCGGTACCGGTGATCACTTCGCGACCATTTTCCGATCCGGCGCCCATGCGTATACCCTGGCCGAGACGCACCTCGGCAACCTGGTCGAGCGTGATGGGTGTATTTTCGCGCGTCGCAATCACCGCGGCCCGCAGCTCCGCCAGGCTGCGAATGCGGGCATCGGCGCGCACCGCAAGACCTTCGCCATTGCGGTTCACCGTGCCACCACCGGTGGCAACATTGTTGCGTTCGAGCGCCTCGGCGAGGTCGGACAGCGACAGGCGCAAGCTCGCGAGCCGCTGAACGTCGGGCACGACCAGATATTCCTTCTCGAACCCGCCGAGCGAGTCGATGCCGGCCACGCCATGCACGGTTTTCACCTTCGGCGCGACGATCCAGTCCTGCACGGTGTGGAGATAGGTCGCCTTTTCCGCCTCGCTGGCGAGCCTGTCGCCTTCGGGCGTGATGTAGCTGCCGTCGGGCTGGAGGCCGGGCTCGCCGGGGCGGTGATCGGCGTGCCCGCGCTCCGCATAACGCAGCGTCCAGATATAGACCTCGCCCAGCCCGGTCGCGATCGGCCCCATTTCGGGGCGGGCGCCGGCGGGCAGGTCTTTCTGCGCTTGCGACAGGCGCTCCTGCACCTGTGCCCGCGCGAAGTAGATGTCGGTGGAATCCGAGAAGATCGCGGTGACCTGGACGAAGCCGTTGCGGCTGAGCGAGCGGGTGCTCTCCAGCCCCTTGATCCCCGAAAGCGCGGTCTCGATCGGGAACGCGACCTGCTTCTCGATCAGTTCGGGCGAGAGCGCAGGTGCCAAGATATTCACTTGCACCTGGTTATTGGTGATGTCCGGCACGGCATCGATGGGCAGGCGCCAGAGCGCGCCGGCGCCAACAATGGCGGCGATGAGGGTGAGCAGGAGGACAAGCCAGCGCTTGTCCACCGCCCATGCGACGATGCGGTCGATCATGCCCTCAGTCCTCGTGGCCGGCTTCGGACGCACCGAGCGCCGATTTCAGGGTGAAGCTGTTCGCAGCCGCGATGGTTTCGCCGCCGGTCAGTCCGGACGCGACGATCACCATCGCTCCGTCCCGGCGACCGAGCGTAACCGGCGCGGCGCGAAAGCCACGCCCGGCGCGGACGAAAACGACCGTACGGCCCTCGACCGTCTGCACCGCGGTGGAGGGCACGCGGACCGCGCCGTCGCCATTGCCCGGCAGCGCGACCGATGCACTGACCGGCTCGCCCGCGCGCCACTGGCCAGCCCGGTTGTCGAGTTCGGCGAGGACCGGCACTTGCCGGGTCTTTTCGTCGAGCACAGGGGAGACGAAGCGGATGCGCGCCTGCCCGGTTCGATCGGCGGCCCGGACCTGCACCGTCGCCCCGACACGGATGCGCGCCGCATCGGCGGGGGAGACGGAGAGCGACACGCTCAGCCGATCCAGCCGGGCAATGCGGAACAGCTCGGTCTCCGCAGCATCGGCGGCGAAGTTCTGGCCGAGCACGGCAGTGCGCGCGATCACCTGGCCGGAAATCGGGGCGGCGAGGACAATGCGGTTATAGCGTCCCCCGCGCGATCCAGTGGCGGCCACCTGCTCACGCGCAAGGCGAAGCGCCACGTCCGCCTGCTTTGCGGCAGCACGCGAGATGTCCACCTCGCGCAAGGGACGGAAGCCCTTGGCATACAGCGCCTCATCCCGGGCGAGCGTCCTGTGGGCAAGTTCCGCGCCGGCGGCGGCGCGCTGCACTTCGGCCTGCAAGCCGGCGGCTTCGCGGCTTTCGAGCACGGCCAGCGTTTCACCCCGACGAACATGATCGCCAAGGTTGCGGCGCAGTTCGACGATGCGGCCGGGTACGGTGGCGGCGACGATCCGTGTCGCTTGCTGGTCGCTTTCGAGCAATGCGGGCAACGCGATAGCGCCGCCGCTGCGGCCAAGCGTCGGGTAGGTCAACTCGATGCCAGCTGTGGTGATCTGTTGTGGGGTCAGCGCAACGACGCTTTCCTCGACCTGTGTGGTCTCGGCCGGCTGGGTCTGATTGGTCTGGTTGGTCTGCGGTTTTCCGCCACCGCCGCCGCAGGCGGCAAGCGTCAGGGTAAGCGGCAGGGCCGCGAATAGCATTCTCATCGATCGGGTTCCTCGGCCGGCTACGCCGGCGATTGCGGTCAGGGATGGACGGCGCTGGCGCGCGTCTCAGCCTCTGGGCGGCCGCAAGGCGGGATCGATCAGGAGCGAGGCCAGCGCGGCGGCACTCGGCGCCACGGCAAGACCCGCCAGATTCAGGTGCAGGAAAGGGGCCGGCGAACCGGCTTCCAGCCCAACCGCATGGCCGTGGCAGCCGCCATGATGGTGCGGCATGTTCTGATCGCCATCGGCCGGCACCTGATCCCTGTCGCCATCGGCGTGCGCCTCTCCGCCGCAGGCGATGGCGGTACTGTCCGGGGCCTCGCGGGCATGCACTGCTCCACTCGTCGTCAGCGCGACGGCGAACAGGACGATCAGCAGGAGCCAGGCATGGCGCAGCATGGCCGCCGCCTTAGCGGATCGCGTCGCGTCTGTCATTTGCCGGATCTGGCGTTCCGGAGCCCAGTTGATACCAGCACCCTGACGATTGGCTAAGCCCGACCAGATATGGCCGTTCACATGTTTGGCCCGATCGTCCTGATTTGACGGAAGCCGCCGACGAGGCGCCACTAAAGCGGCGACAGTAATCGCCGCAGACATTGCCGTTCAATCGATCTCCCTCGTTCCCGAATTCGCCCGTTCTAAAAAAATGCGCGATCGTCCCAATTTTTCATCTGGGATGCGCCATTTCGGGAAAACACAATTGGGAACAGGTTTCGGGAAAGCCACCCCTGTCACCGAGTGCCAGCGCATGCAGCCATCAGCTGGCCCGCGTCAGCACCAGACGAACCGTTCTGCCGGCAAGCCGTTAGGGTCCATCCTGCATCGACACGCTCCACCACCCCCCGAACGATGCAAGGTGATAGCAATGCACTCCAAGGCAACGGACCGCATCCTCCGGCTCAAGGCCGTCCTCGCTCTAACGGGCCTCACCGCGTTCCACCCTTTACCGGAAGATGGACGCAGGCATCTCCCCAGCTAGCACGCAGATCAGCACCGTTGTATCGGCTGGCGCGAGTCCGCTGTTACCCGCTGGCCTGATAACCCTATGAGATATCAGGCGGCTCCGCCCCCCGAGAGATGAGGCGACGATGGACCGGATGTGGGACAAAACAGTCGTCTCGGAGAGATATGCTGAACGGCAGCGCCAGTCAGGAGCCGACCATCGCCCTCCTGCAGCATGAAACCCCGCCCTTCCTTTCAGAACCAACCGTCGTTCACGTGCCACGCCCATAGCGATACGCCAGCGGGTTCGATGGCCAGCCCGAGACGGTTGGCTTGCAAAGCATGCCTTGGAAGCTTCGCTGGATGTGTCGGTTCCTGACCTGATTGTCAGCCAGCTTGAGCCTGACGCCGCAGCACGGCAACCGATCGATGCAACCGCAGCTATCCATCGGGCTTCGACGTCCCCATATGCAGGCTATCGCAGCATCCGCCACGAGCGCCGCTGCGACTGAGAGATGCTACGTGCTCCCGCTCGGCGAGGACACATGCATGACCATCGACCAGACAAAGACAGGCCTGCCCGACGACGCTGCCCCGCTCCCCTGCGCGCCAGCCGGATCGGATGCGGATGCGCTCGAGGCCGCGCTTGCGGACATGACCAGGGCGTTCTCCAGCGACTTCGTCGCTGGTCGGGTGGGGGAGCGCCACAACACCTATCAACATCGCACCCGCGTGCTGCGCCAGTTGAGCGGTCAGCTGGCCACCCTGCGCGAACGGGAAGCGGCGGGGCACTGAGGGGGAGAAAGCCTGAGCGCGGAGATGCGCTCCGCCGAACAACCATCAGACATGGCAGTGCGGGCAGTGCCAGCTTCTTTCGCACGCGCCGGTACCCGATCCGCTCGCCGGCCGGTTAAGCAACGATGGACCATGCCAGCTTGCTCCCCTCCACCTATATCCTGGTCCTGACCGGGACCGGCCTGTTGGTGGCGCTGGTGGCGTGGCTGCCGCTCGCGCTGCGCAAATTGCCGCTATCGCTGCCGATCGTGTGCATGGGCATCGGCGCGACGATCTTCCTTCTGCCACAGGTCACGCTGCGACCGCTGCCCATGCGGTATCCGGACATTACGGAGCGATTTTCGGAGCTAATCGTCATCATCGCGCTGATGGGCGCCGGTCTCAAGATCGATCGGGTGTTCGGGTGGGCGCGCTGGGCGGTCACCTGGCGGCTGCTGGCAATCACCATGCCGCTCAGCATCCTCGCGATCGCGGGCATCGCCGGGTGGACCCTGGGGCTGCCGCTGGCGACGGCGCTGCTGCTGGGAGCGAGCCTCGCGCCCACCGATCCGGTGCTCGCCTCAGACGTCCAGGTCGGCCCGCCAAAGACCGGAGAAGAGGATGAAGTCCGCTTCGGGCTCACCTCCGAAGCCGGGCTCAACGACGGGGCAGCCTTTCCCTTCGTCCATCTGGCGATCCTGCTCGCGGCCAGCGCCGTTTCGGGGACACCGTGGCTGGGCGAATGGCTGGGCTATCGGGTGCTGTGGGAAATCGGCGGCGGCATTCTCGGCGGATGGCTGGTCGGCCTCGCCTTTGGCTGGCTCACCTTCCACGTGCGCGCCGACTCCAAGCTCGCCAAGACCGGTGACGGCCTGATCGCGCTTTCGGCGACGTTCGTGTCCTACGGCCTGACAGAGATCGTCCATGTCTACGGCTTCCTGGCCGTGTTCGTGACCGCGTTGACCTTCCGCCACACGCACCGCGAGCACGCATTCCACCACGAGATGCACACGATCATCGAGCAGCTCGAGCGGCTGGTGATGATGGCGCTGCTGATCCTGTTCGGTGGTGCGCTCGTCAGCGGCCTGCTGGCGCATGTCGGCTGGATCGACATCGCCGTTGCGGCGACGATCCTGCTGGTCGTGCGGCCCTTGGCGGGGTGGATCGGGCTGCTCGGCTACCGCGCCGATCGCAGCGAGAAGCTGACGCTGGCCTTTTTCGGCATCCGCGGCGTGGGGACGATCTATTACCTGGCCTATGGCATGAACCACATGGCGGTGGCGCAGGCCGAGCGGCTATGGGGCATAATCGGGCTGGTGGTGCTGTTCTCGATCCTGCTGCACGGGCTGACGGTGACGCCGATCATGCGATCGCTCGATCGCCGGCAGGGGCGGGATCCGGACGCCGGGGACCTGCCGGCGGCGAAAGAAAGCGGCGCGTGACGGATGCGCGCGCCGCCAAGCATCACCCCAGCGCGCGCAGCACCGGTCGATCGGCAAAACCGCGATCCGGATTCTCGCTCAAGCCACGATCCTCCGTGGTGCGTTCGAGACTCGCTTCGATCCGGTGCAGGCGGGTGGCGACCTCGCGCGCCTCGCGCTTTTCGGCCGCGAGCGCTTCCTTTTGCCAGGCTGCAGCTGCGATGAACGCTACGTCACGGACATTGGGCAACGGGGCATCGGTCGCCAGCTGACGCTGGCGGGCTTCCTGCGCGCGGCAGGTGAAGGCGGTCGGCTGCATCGTGGTGACTCCTCGGTGTTCGCGATAGGTACATTGGCGCGGCAATTGGTTGCCCGATCAGATGCGCCGTGCGGGCCGCTGGCCGCGCGTCACCGCGCCGTCGAGCAGGCGCCCCTGAAACAGCTGGCGGATTCGCTCGGCATCCTCTGCGCGGGCAAGGACAAGATGGGTGCCGCGTGGCGCCATCGGCTCGATCGCGCTGATCCGCACCTGCTGCTGTGCGCAGGTCGCGAGCACCTGTTGCATGGCCGCGTCGATGTTGACGACGCGCGACATTCAGGCGGATTTCGGGCTGGGCGGGCCGGCGGGATCGTGTCGCGGCGCGAAAATCGACAGGGTCTGCCTGCGGCGCGCGCTGCCATCGACAAAGGGAACGACGTTGGGGGACCGCGGAACCAGGGAGAAAGAAGACATGGGGCTGCTCCTTCGAAGAGCGGGAGCAGGATTCTCTCTCAGCCGCGGCGTTGCTCAGGCAAGGCTGGCCGCGATAGTATCGATATGGGGATCCACCACGTATTTACTAGGGACGCTGCACGAGATCGTCGGCGAGCCTTCGATAGAAATGGCCTACGCGCTGCAGGTCCGTCGGTAGAATGACGAGCATCGTGCCCGGATCGGGCGCCGGTGGCGTGCCAGACCTGCCGAGGCCGCTCCAGCACGCCGTCGCCATTGCCTGGCTGCGCAGGATTCCGTCACAGTGGAACAGGCACGCGCGCGTGCCGCCCAGTCCCAGCAGCCGGCCGTGATCGTCGTCGCCATGCCCCAGCGCCGCGTGCAGCGCGCGCAGCTTGTTGGCGCTGTTCCGCTGGCCAGGCGCGGCACCCAGGCCATGGGCGTGCGCGACCGCGTCGAGCAGGTGGTGGAGGAACCGATCGAGTTCGCGCAGGCCGTTGCCGATCCATTTCGACCGGTGCCGATGGCTGATCGGCACGGCGATCTCCGGCGGCGGCGCCCCCTGCCCCATGGGGCCGGCGAAGAAGCGCGCGCCGCGGCACAGCGTCCGATAGGCGCGATCGAGTTCGGCGGCGCGTCCGTTCGGATCGGGCATCTCAGAGGGCAAAAGCGTCGAAGGCACCGGCGGGCGCGCTGCTCGTCTCGACCGTCACCTGAACCTGCATGTCGAGAAAGTCCTCGGGCGCGCCGAGATAGCTGCCCCGCACCGGGTGGATGCGGGCGATGTTGCCCGCGACCGCCACCGGGATCAGGCCCGCCCCGCCCATGCGGCCATGGGTGGGATCGAAGGGGATCCAGCCGGCGCAGGGCAGATATACCTCGGCCCAGGCGTGGGTGGTGCCGTGCTGGTCGCCCGGCAGCTCGGGCTGGAGATAGCCCGACACCGCATGCGCGCCAAAGCCGAGGTGGCGCACCGCCTCGATGAACAGCGTCGCGAAGTCGCGGCACGATCCGCTGCCTTGGTCGAGCGTCTCGTCCGGCGACTGGGTGCCCTCTTCCTCCCGCACCCGATAGGTGAGGCTGGTCGCGATGGCGGTGTTGATCGTCTTGAGCAGCGTCAGCGTGTCGGTCGGCCCGGTACCGCGATACTGCGCCACCCACGCGCCCACCCGGTCCGCCGCCTGCGGATAATGGGGCAGCCGCATCCCGCCAAGATCGGCGATGTCCGCATCGGAATAGGTGAAGGGAAACTGGTGCGCGGACGGCGCGATGGTGAAAACCGGCCAAGCGGCGGCGGAATGATCCACCACCATCCGGCTGTCGATCGTCAGCGTCTGGGCCGCCTCCGCGAAGCTCGCCGTCGCGATCAGGTTGCCGAACACGTCCTGCGTCCAGTCGATCGCGGCAGGCGGCACGCAGCGGAGCTCGGTCGTGCGCAGCCGCAGATCATGCTGGCCGCGCGGGCACAGCATCATCCGGTGGGGTTGCAGCCAGACCGGCCGCGCATAGCGGTAGCTGGTGCGGTGACGGATGGTCAGCAGCACTTCGGCGCTTCAACGGCGCTCGGCACGGGCGGCGATCACCTGCTCCACCGCCTCGCATCCGACCGGGCTGGCAACGGCAAGGTCGAGCGGCCGGCCCATTGTCTCGATCCGGTCGGCATAGGCCCGGGCGAGGCTATGATGCGCATAGCGGCGGCGGATATGGTCGATGTCCATGGATCGGCTCCCGGGTCAGGTAAGCGGGAGCGCGTCGGTCTCTCAGTCGATGGCGCCTACGGAGGAATCTGCCAACGATGCACTTGGTATAAGGTGGAGAGGTGCAACAGCCTACCCCCTGCCGCCAATTAAGCGCACCCTTCCGCTAGCGCATCAGTCCGCCCGCGCGCAGCGCCGCCTCGATCACGCGTCCGATATCCCGTCCGGCAGGTGTCTGCGTGGAGTTCGCGGGCACCAGCATGGACGGTGGGGCTGGATCTGGCCTTGCCGGTACCGCGCGCGCCGTGTTGCCGACGGTCTGCGCCGGGGCGTCGGGATCCGCAATGCCCCAGAAACGGCAGAGATGGGCCGTAGAAGATATCCCCGTCTCGAGCATATAGGCGCCGCTGCTGCCGCAGCCTTCGGCGCCGGCCGTGTCGAGCGGGGTGCCATGGCCCATGCCGGTGATCTGGTATTCCTCGAGCAGGATGCGGCCCTCGCCGTCCGCCCACAGGTGATGGGGATAGCCGTCGACCCGGTCAGTGCGCGTCGGTGCCTCGGGGAGACCGTGCAGCGTGCGCCACTGCGCGACGATGGCGCCCGCGTTGGACGGCGCGACGGTCGCATCGCCCGTCCCGTGCCACACCGACACGATCGGCCACGGGCCTTGGTGCGGCGACGCATCGCGGACCAACGCGGTCAGCCCCGCGGCGTCCGGACCACCCTGCCCCCGCATCCGCTCGAACGCCTGCGGCATCGAGGTTGCAGATCCGTAGGGCAGGCCGGCGATGATCCCGCCACCGGCGAACACGTCCGGATAGGTGGCGAGCAGCACGGAGGCCATCGCGCCGCCCGCCGACAGGCCTGTCACGAAGATGCGCGCGGGATCGATACCGTGTCGCGCCACCATCGCGGCGACCATCGAGCGGATCGACAGCGCCTCGCCGCCGCCGCGACGGCTGTCCTCGGGCGCGAACCAGTTGAAGCAGAGATTGGCATTGTTCTGGCGCTGCTGCTCGGGGAACAGCAGCGCGAAGCCGTGGCGATCGGCCCAATCCGACCAGCCCGAGCCGCGGTCATAGCCCGCCGCATTCTGGGTGCAGCCATGAAGCACCACCACCAGCGCGGGCCGCTCGGCCAGTGCGGCGGGCAGATAGCTCCAGCCGGCAAGGCCGCCGGGGTTCGGCCCGAAGTCGCCGAGTGGCGCCAGCCGGCCGGCCCTCGAGGACGGCACTGTCCCGCTGGCGGCGCGCAGGGCGGCAAGGCGGGCAAGGGTGTCGGAAAGGCCAGGCATCGTAGCGTCCTTTGAGAAGCGCTCGAAAGCGGCAGGGTCGCATTCATGCTGCGATGCACAAATATGGGAGTTCAGGCGGGAAGCGCAATCACCGACGCTATTCATATAGGTTAACACGGTGATCATTCAGCGATCGGGAGTTGCCACCGCCTCAGATCGCTGCTTTCAGGGGTTCCGGCTTCTTGCCGTCCGGCAGCGTGTCGCGCAGGTGCGCGTGGACCATCGCCGCGGTGAAGGGCTTGCCGATGAAGGTCGCCTTTTCCGGCATGTCCCCCGGTCCGGGCGTGACGCGGCCGCTCGCAATCACGATCTCGATCCACGGATAGTGTTCGGCAACGTGGCGCGCCAGAGCGAACCCGTCCGTGTCCCCCGGCATGTCCACGTCGGAGAACAACAGGATCACGTTGTCGGCACATCCCGGCAGCATGGTCAGCGCCGCATCGCCGTGATCGGCTTCGTAGGTGCGAAAGCCCGCATCCTCCAAAATTCCGGTGACATCGAGAAGGATCATCGGATCATCATCGACCGCGATAGCATAAGGCATTGTGGAAGCTGTCATTTTGCTAGAACACACAGCATCGACAAAGGACCCCTGCCAAAAGCGGCGCGGCGCGTTAAAGAGCGATGATGGTGGCAGATCCTTCCCTTCCCGAACCAATCGCCGCCGATATCGCCACGATCGGTGCGTTCGACGTGGTGCCGACGCTGCTCGACACCGTCTGCCGCATCACCGGCATGGGATTCGCCGCGATCGCCCGCGTCACCGACGACCACTGGGTCGCCTGCAGCGTACGGGACGAGATCAATTTCGGCCTCCAGCCCGGCGATGCACTCAAGCTCGAGACCACCATCTGCCACGAGATCCGGCAGCACCGCCAATCGGTCGTGATCCCCGACGTGGACGCCGATCCCGTCTATGCCACCCACCCCACGCCCGTGCTGTACGGGCTGAAGAGCTATATCTCGGTGCCGATCGTACTGCCGGACGGCCGCTTCTTCGGCACGCTCTGTGCGATCGATCCCAAGCCGCAGGACCTGAACCGGCCCGAGATCCTGCCGACGTTCGAGATGTTCGCCCGGCTGATCTCGCTCCAGCTCGAACAGGCAGACCAGGCATCGGCGCGCGCGCGGGCGAACGACGTCACGCGCGAAAGCGAGGCACGGCACCGCCAGATCCTCGACAGCGCGACCGACTTCGCGATCATCGCGACGGACTGCGAAGGCCGGGTGACCCGCTGGAACGCCGGCGCCGAGAACATCCTGGGCTGGCGCGAGGCGGACATGCTGGGTGCTACCATCGAGCGGTTCTTCACGCCCGAGGACTGCGCGATCGGGCGCCCGGCGCACGAAATGGCCCGCGCACTCGAGGTCGGCCATGGCAATGACGAGCGCTGGCACCTGCGCGCCGACGGCAGCCGTTTCTGGGCGCAGGGGGAGATGACGCCGCTCCGCGACGCGGACGACACGGTGATCGGCTTCGTCAAGGTGCTGCGCGATCGCACCGAGGAGCGCCTGCGCGAGCAGCGGCTGGACCTGCTCGCGCGCGCCTCGGCCGGGCTGCTGTCCTCCGACGATCCCGACCAGGTGCTGCAGGAAATCCTGTCGAGCGGCGCGGAAAGCCTCGGCTACGACCGGAGCTACAGCTATCTGCTCAACAACGATTGCTCGCGGATGCGGCTGCTCCAGTCCACCGGCGTGGAGGAGGAGACCCAGGCATGGCTGGCGGACGTCTGCCCGGTCGACGTGCCGCTGTGCGGGCTGGTCGCCGAGCAGCGCGCGCCGCTGATCCTCGAGCATGTCCAGCAATCGACCGATCCGCGCACCGAGATCAGCCGGCGCAACGGCACGCGAGCCTATGCGGGCTTTCCGGTGCAATCGGACACGACGCTCTACGGCGTGATCTCGTTCGTCTCCACCAGCCGTGACCGGTTCGAGAGCGAGGCGATCTCGTTCTTCGAAAGCTTCGCCCGGTTCCTCTCGATCGGCCGCGAGCGGCTCGACCGGGAAGCGGCGCTGAGCGATCTCGCCATGACTCTCGAGCACCGGATCGAGGAGCGGACGCGCGAGCTGATGGCCTCCGAAGAAGCGCTGCGGCATTCCCAGCGCATGGATGCGGTGGGCCAGCTCACCGGCGGTGTCGCGCACGACTTCAACAATCTGCTGACGGTGATCCGGGGCTCGGTGGACCTGCTGCGCCGCCCGGACCTGCCGCCCGAACGGCGCGCGCGCTATATCGAGGCGATCGGGGACACCGCCGACCGCGCGGCCAAGCTGACCGGCCAGCTGCTCGCCTTCGCGCGGCGGCAGACGCTCAACCCCGCGGCGTTCGAAGTCGGCGAGCGGCTGCGCACCGTCGCGGACATGCTCAACTCGGTCACGGGCAAGCGGGTCGCGATCGCCCTCGACCTTCCCGACATCCCCTGCATCGTGCGCGCCGACGTCAGCCAGTTCGAGACCGCGCTGGTCAACATGGCGGTCAATGCACGCGATGCGATGGCAGGACAGGGACAGCTCACCATTCGGCTCGCCTGTTCGGTGCCGAAGCCCGTCATTCGCGGCCATGCCGCGTCGGACAGCCACTTCGCCGCGATCTCGCTGATCGATACCGGCGCGGGGATCGAGGCCACCATCCTGGAGCGCGTGTTCGAGCCCTTCTTCACCACCAAGGCGGTCGGCAAGGGCACCGGCCTCGGCCTGAGCCAGGTGTTCGGCTTCGCCAAGCAGTCGGGCGGCGACGTCGCTGTCGAGAGCGTGCCCGGCCATGGCACCACCTTCACCCTGTACCTCCCGCAGGCGGGGCCTGGCACGGAACCCGAGGTGGCGCCGCACACAAAGGAAGCCGCCGTCCGCAAGGCCGGCCTGTCGATCCTGATCGTAGAGGACAATGAGGAAGTGGGCAGCTTCGCCCGCGAGGCGCTGGATGACCTGGGGTATCGCACGCTGCTCGTGTGCAGCGCAGAGGATGCGCTGCATCGCCTGGGGTCGGACGGCGCCGGCTTCGACGTCGTTTTCTCCGACGTGGTGATGCCGGGCATGGGCGGGCTGGAGCTGGGCAAGCGCCTTCGCGAAACCCACCCGAAGCTCCCCGTCATTCTGGCAAGCGGCTACAGCCACATCCTCGCCGAAGAAGGTGCCCATGGTTTTCAGCTGCTGCAGAAGCCCTATTCTACACAGCAGCTCGCACGCGCCATTGACGACCGCTTCGCCAACATGAACCGGGGCGAATGAGTCCCGGCCTTCGGATCGTTGTTTCGCAAATGTAAGCAGATGCCGGCTAAATGAATGTTAGTCAATAATCCTCCTGTCGATCGCATTATGTGCGGGTCTTTCGCATCGCCGAACCGTTAGCCAGACCGAGTAGTTCTAAAGGACATGGCTATGCGCGCATTATGCTGGCACGGAAAAGGCGACGTTCGCGTCGACACCGTCAAGGATCCCGAGATTCAACATCCTCGGGACGCGATCATCAAGATAACGGCCTGCGCGATCTGCGGCTCCGATCTTCATTTGCTCGACGGCTACCAGCCGACAATGGAAGCGGGCGACATTCTCGGCCATGAGAACATGGGTGTCGTGGTCGCGCTGGGCTCCGAGGTCACCAACCTCAAGATCGGTGACCGGGTGGTGGTGCCGTTCACGATCAGCTGCGGCGACTGCTTTTTCTGCCGCAAGGGCCTGTTCTCGGCCTGCGAGCGGACCAATCCCAACGCCGAGATGGCGATCAAGGCGATGGGCCATTCGCCCGCCGGCCTGTTCGGCTTCAGCCATATGCTCGGCGGCTATTGCGGCGGACAGGCGGAATATCTGCGCGTGCCGATGGCCGATTTCGGCCCGATCAAGGTGCCCGACAGCGTCACCGACGAGCAAGCGCTGTTCCTCTCCGACATTTTCCCGACCGGCTACATGGCCGCCGAGAATGCCCAGATCGAGCCCGGCGACACGGTGGCGATCTGGGGCTGCGGACCCGTCGGGCAATTCGCGATCCGCTCGGCGCTGATGCTGGGTGCCGGCCGCGTGATCGCGATCGACGAAGTCCCCGAGCGGCTGGCGATGGCCGAGGCGGGCGGCGCCGAGACCATCGACTTCAGCAAGGTCGAGGACGTCTATGACGAGCTGCAGTTCCGCACCAAGGGGCGCGGCCCGGACAGCTGCATCGACGCCGTCGGCTGCGAAGCCTCCGGCCACGGCGCGGTCGATTCGGTCGTCGACAAGGTCAAGGCAGCGACTTTCCTCGCGACCGACCGGGTGCACGTGCTGCGCGAGGCGATCATGAGCTGCCGGATGGGCGGCACGGTCTCGATCCCCGGCGTCTATGTCGGCATGGGCGACAAGATCCCGATCGGCGCGATGATGAACAAGGGCCTGACGATCAAGACCGGCCAGACCCATGTTCAGGCCTATACCAAGCCCCTGCTCGCGCGGATCGAGGCCGGGGACATCGACCCGAGCTTCGTGGTGACGCACCCCGCCAGCCTTGAGGAGGCACCCGAAATGTACAAGAAGTTCCGCGACAAGCAGGACGGCGTCATCAAGGTTGTCCTACGCCCCTGACAACCGGCAGACCGCCGGCACGAGGGATCCGGGCGGCGCGCAAGCCGCCCGGACGCCGATCCCCGGCCCAGCCTAGGCGGCGTTGCGCAGGCGCCGGTGGAGATAGTTCTCGTCGAAACCGGCGACCTGGATCAGCTTTGCCGGGTCGGTGATGATAAGGCTGCCGCGCTTGAGCAACATCGTGCCGGACAGCCGCAGTTCCTTAAGGACCCGGTTGAGGTGCACGGGGGTCATGCCCAACGAGTCCGCCAGCATCAGCTGCGACAGCGGCAAGGCGAACTGCGCGTCCGAGGTCAGCCCGATATTCCTGGCCCGGAGATAGAGTTCGCACATCAGATGCGCCACGCGTTCGATGCTGGAGCGCCGACCCATGCTGGTGATCCACGCGCGCATCGTCCCCTCGTCCACCAACTGCGCCAGATAGATCGCCTTCGCCACGGCGCGGTGGTTGTCGAGGATCGTGTCCATCTGCGGCCGATCGATCGTGGCGACCACGGACGGCGTTATGGTCTGGATGCCGTGGTCCATCTCGGCCAGCAGCCCAACGTGCAGGTCGCAGGAATCGCCCGGCATCAGATAGGCTAGCACCTGGCGCGTGCCGCTGGGCAGGATCTTGTAGCGGCAGGCCCAGCCCTCCAGCATCACGAAGACGGGGCCCGGCCGATCGCCTTCGCGAATGAGATCCGTTCGTGCCGCGACCTTGCGTGCCCGCGATGTGGCGGCCGCCAGCGCATCGACGTCCGACTGGCTGAGCGACCCGAAGCCTGACAGCTTGTCGATGAAGCGGTTCGTCATCCTGTATAGTCCCACGTCCCGATCGCCATAGATATTGCTCAAAGTTATAGTCCAAAGTTGATCTTAGTGATGGCAATCCACGGCAGGTGGCGTATGCCTGTCTGATCGTCGGCCCCGACTTTCAGGCTCCGGCGGCTGAGAGACGCGGACGCTCTCGCCTGCGCAGGAGCGACGCCATGGCCGGAAACACCAACGACAATGAGAATCTCCGCGCGGATCGACGTGCTGATCCCCCGGACGCCCATGGCCAGGCGGCGATGCTCCTTGTCGAAAGCCTCCTCCACGGTCTGGTCGCGCGGTCCGTGATCAGCCTGGCCGATGCGGTCGAAATCGTCGAAACCGCGGCCGACGTGAAGGAAGAGATCGCCTTGGAACGCGGCGAGGATGCGAAGACGCAGCAAACGTCGATCATGTTGCTCGACATGATCCGTGCCAGCCTGAGCAATGATCTTCCCCGCGCCTAGCCCTGGCGCGATCCCGTAATCGCCGACATCCATCGCGAAATGGCAAGAACGATATTCCCAACGCATCCGGCAGAGCGTCGACGCCGTCCCATCGGCACACTGGGCCCCAAAAACTCGGGCCACAGCCGCATGCTTCTTTTGGGCAGCGTCTTGCCGGCCGAGAGGGGTTCGGCGTAGATAACGCGGCGCGCCCGCGAAGGCATCCTTGTTGCGTGGCGTTAGTTCATTGATTCCTCCCGGCGGCCGACCTGGCAACATCGAAGCCGATCGCAGCTCTCCGACCTTTCAAAGGCACGTTTTCCCCTAATGCACTCAGGCGTACCCGCGCGCAGCGCAACCCCGGCCGATGCCAGGGCCGAACAGCCATATATCGACGTACGGGATGTCACCCGAAAGGTGGCCGCCTTCCGTACAACCGATGACCGGCGCGGGTTGCTGGAATTGCTCGTCAGCGCGGTGCCGCTGATGCTCCTTTGGCTGCTGATGTGGTTTGCCCTGGACATCCATTATGGGCTCGCCTTGCTCCTGTCGGTTCCCGCCGCCGGTTTTCTGCTGCGCCTTTTCCTCATCCAGCATGACTGCGGCCACGGTGCCTTTTTCACCGGGCGGCGCGCCAATGACTGGGTAGGCCGATGCATCGGCGTGCTGACCCTCACGCCCTATGAATATTGGCGGCGCACCCACGCCCTGCATCATGCCGGCACCGGCAATCTCGATCGGCGCGGCTTCGGCGACGTGACGACTCTGACGGTCGAGGAGTTCGCGAGCCTGGGAAGCTGGGCACGGCTGCGATATCGCCTGTATCGCAGCCCGTTCACCCTGTTCGTGCTCGGGCCGGCCTTCGTCTTTCTTCTGCAACACCGCCTGCCTATCGGATTGATGAACGCCGGGTGGCGCCCGTGGATCAGCACCCTGGGTACGAACGCGGCGCTGCTGGCCGCGTGTGCCGGCCTTATCCATATCGTGGGCTTCTGGACGTTCCTCTCCATCCAGCTGCCGATCACCCTGATCGCGGCATCGGTGGGCGTGTGGCTGTTCTACGTCCAGCACCAGTTCGAGCACACCTACTGGCAATCCGGCAGGGCGTGGAGCTTCCAGGAAGCTGCGCTGTTCGGCAGCTCCCATTATGCATTGCCGCCGATCCTGCGATGGTTCACGGCCAATATCGGGCTGCATCACCTCCATCACCTGTGCAGCAGGATACCCTTTTACCGTCTTCCGGCAGCCCTTGCCGCTCGACCGGAACTCGCGGATCTCAACCGTCTAGGCTTCGCTGAAAGCGTGAGGTCGGTGCGGCTCGTCCTGTGGGATGCCCAGTCGGGACGCCTGGTTTCCTTTGCGGAAGCAGCGTCGGCAGCGGCATGTGATCGGAAGAACCCGGAAGTTCCGGCGACGGCGCGCGAGCTTCATCCCGCCATCACACTTGGATCGACACGCGGCTGAAGAGGATCGATCTCCTCGAGCCGCTGCCCCCCCCTGAAAGCGACTCCGTATAAGGCGGAAGAAGCGTGCAACTTTGTGCACTGCACAATGGTTCATTTCGCATGACACGGAAACCCAACAAGAAGCTCGCGCGGATGCGCGCCGCGGCCGCCACGCCCGCACGTCGCAGCTTCGTCGCCCGGCACGCGCGATCGCTCGGCGCAGGTGCCGCCGCACTGGTGGGGAGCGCCGTGATCAACCAGATCCAGGCGCGCCGCGCCGAAGCCAAGACGCCGCCTGCCGGCGCGTTCGTCGACATCGACGGAACGCGGCTCCATTATGTCGAGCGCGGTCAGGGTCCGGCCGTCCTTCTGTTGCACGGCAACGGCATGACGCTGCAGGACTTCGAAGCCAGCGGCGTCCTCGGGCTCGCTGCGGAACATCACCGCGTGCTGGCGTTCGATCGCCCGGGGTTCGGCTATAGCAGCCGGCCACGGTTCACCCTGTGGACCCCGGCCGCACAGGCGGACGTCATCGCGCGTGCGCTGGTGCAGCTTGGCGTGGAGCGCGCCGTGGTGGTCGGGCACAGCTGGGGCGCCATGGTCGCGCTGGCGCTGGCGCTGAACCACCCGGAGATCGTCGGGGGGCTGGTGCTCGTCTCGGGCTATTATTACGGCACGGTCCGGCCCGATGTCCTGCCCGCAGCCTTGCCGGCAGTCCCCGTCGTTGGGGATCTGATAGCAATGACGCTCTCGCCAATCGCCGGGCTGCTCACCGGGCCGATCGCGCTGAAGGCGAGCTTCGCCCCGGCGCCGGTTTCCGACAAGATGGCCGATTTCCCGGCCGGACTTGCCCTGCGCCCATCGCAGATCCGCGCAGCTGCGGCGGAAGGCGCGCTGATGATACCGGCAGCGATGGCGCTCGCACCCCGCTACCCCGAACTTGCACTGCCGGTGATCATCCTGGCCGGCGAAGGCGATCGGGTGACCTTTCCCAAGAAGCATGCCGAGCGTCTCGCTCGGGATATTCCAGGCGCCGAGCTGCGCCTGGTGCCAGGCCAAGGCCACTTTCTTCATTATGGCGTTCCGGAGCAGGTGACGGCCTCCATCGCCGCGCTCATCCGTCAGGCGAAGATGCCGGCGTCGCGGGATGCGCCGACAGCGTGACGAGAAGGTACACCTGGCTCCCTTCGGATGCCGCGCTGGCTTCGCAAGCGCTTCACGCCTCGCGGCACCGGACGTAGGAACGATCTGAAGCGAAGCGAATAATTGTTCGCCCCCCTGCCCGATCTTAATCCTCGTCATGAACGCGATCCGCGCTCGATGTACTTTAAGGCCTCCTCCAGGGGGTACGCGTCGATGAACCGAGAGACTGAAGCCTCCCGAAACGCGATGGATAACACGCGAAACGAGTCACGATCGCTTATCCACCTGTTCAGCCCCACCCCTCCATTATTTTCAGGCGACGCTGCCGGTTTGCAATCCCGCCCGTCGATATGGGCCGAGGACTCGGCGCACCGCGCAAAAAACCTGTCGCAACTGGCGTCGGCACTGACGCGTATCCGATCGCCGATCGTCGTATCCTGCGACAACACGAGGAATGCACAAATCGCTCGCGAGCTGGCGGCTGCCTATGCGGCACTCGCGGAAGAAAAGCCGGACGGCGTGCCGACACCTTGTGCCGCGCTTCTCGTCGCGATCGGGGAAGGCCTGGTAACGCTCTTCGGTCAACATCCGCAGCCTGTCGGGCTCCGTTGCCTCGTGTCGGAACAATGGCTTTCCAGCCACGCCCGCCGCGTGCTGGTGCTTATTGCAAGCGAGCTCATCATCAACGCGCTGAAATATGCATTTCCGACCAAGGGCGGGTCCATCGTCGTCACCCTTGGCTCCTTCACGGATCACTTGGCCATGCGGGTGCAAGATGATGGCGTTGGTACGTCCGCAACAATGGCATCGGGCACTGGCGGCCGCATACTCGATGACCTTGCTGCTCAGATCGACGCGCGCGTTGAACGCACGCAACCGTCTGACGGCGGACTTTGCGTTTCCGTGATCATGCCCCTGCGCGCGGCGCGCTGAGACACTCGGCAGGGTTGCCACGTAACCGCCCTTCCGCCGTCAACGCAGCTACAGCCACAATCTTCGGTAAATTCTGCTAACTACCCAGCCACCGGACTGCACGAAAATGTTCGATACTGAGAAATCGGACATTTAAATGCGAATTTGTATCGCGTTGATTGACCGGATTAGCCAGTATTCAACTTCGCATCTTTGGCGGGAGCTCGCTCGGCGTCGCTGCCTTGTCGGAGTCCGGGGCGATGGCGGCATGGGCGGCGGGCTGGGCCAACGCCAGCACCGCCATGGCCGTCGAAACAGGCGCGATCGCGCGGAGCCGGAACTGCATTCTCATCCCCTGCCGCGTGGATACGTGGCTCGCGAAGCCTAATACCCAACAATCAGTATGATTGTCCGCCGAGCAAACGAGTTCGATCCTGACATCGATTGGAAATGATCAATCGACGTCCCGCGTGCGCGCAGCACCGTCGACGGTGTGCAGCGTCGTCACCCGCGAACCCGGCGCGCCGGCAATTGACAGTCGATGGGGAACATGGCTGACTGCCCGCATGGGGATGGCGATCTCCCCACGAGGCGTCAGCTAGAGAATCGCGTCCAGCATCAACATCGTGAGGGACGCCGCATGCCCGCTCCGAATTCGATTGCGCCGGACAAGCTGGCGCGCATGGTGGCGCTGAACGGATCGCCCCGTATCCTCGATCTGCGCGCCCAGCCTGTAGAGACCATCCCCGGCGCGACCTTCGCGCTACCGGACGACCCAGCATCCCCGTTCTGGGTCGTCGTCGTGGACGACAGCGCAAGCAGCGTCGCGGCAGCCCGGGCGGCCATGCTCCGAAGCGACGGCATCTCAGCCGAGGTGCTGGAGGGCGGCTTCGCGGCGTGGCGGGCGGGGGGATGGCCCACCGTGTCGCTGACCCATCTGCCGCCACGGCATGCGGACGGCCGGACCTGGTGGGTCACCCGCGCCCGCCCGAAGGTCGACCGCATCGCCTGCCCCTGGCTGATCCGGCGCTTCGTCGATCCCGACGCGCGATTTCTGTTCGTCGCCCCGGCGGAAGTTCTCGACGTCGCCGCCCAAAGCCAGGCCGAGCCGTTCGACATCGCCGACGACCGCGTCTTCTGGAGCCATCGCGGCGAATGCTGCACCTTCGACGTGATGGTGGAGGCCTTTGGGCTCCAAACCCATGCCCCGCTGGCGCGCCTCGCGACGATCGTTCGCGGCGCTGATACCGATCGGCTGGATCTCGCGCCAGAGGCCGCCGGTCTGCTCGCACTCTCGCTTGGCCTGTCCCGCATCCATGCCGATGATCACGTCCAGCTGGAGGCCGGCATGGCGATCTATGACGCGCTCTATCGCTGGTGCCGCGATGCGCAGGAGGAAAAGCACAACTGGTCCTCGCACCAGCCCGCCCGCTCCAAGGTGCCGGCATGACCTCGGACCCACGTGACGTCGCACCCAGGGCGAGGCCGGAGTCGGTCACGCTGCGCCAGGCCTTCTGGGTATGGCTGCGGATCGCCCTGCTCTCGTTCGGCGGACCGGCAGGGCAGATCGCGGTGATGCACCGCATCCTCGTCGAGGAGAAGCGCTGGATCGGGGAGCAGCGATTCCTCCATGCGCTCAACTATTGCATGCTGCTGCCCGGCCCTGAGGCGCAGCAGCTCGCCACCTATATCGGCTGGCTGATGCACCGCACGCGGGGCGGCATCGTCGCCGGCGTTCTGTTCGTCCTGCCCGGCGCAGCGGCGATCCTGGCGCTGAGCTGGATCTATGTCCTCTACGGGCAGGTCGGCATGGTGTCGGCGCTGTTCTTCGGCCTCAAGGCAGCGGTGCTGGCGGTGGTCCTTCAGGCCGTGGTGCGGATCGGCAGCCGTGCGTTGCGAAGCGGCCCGGCGCGGCTGTTGGCAGCCGCTGCCTTCGTGCTGATCTTCTTCGCCGGCGTTCCCTTTCCCGTGATCATCCTAGGCGCAGGAGTCATCGGCTGGTGGTCCGCCCGTGCAGGAAGCACCGCGTTTCGGGGTGGCGGGCACGGCGCCGCCAAAGGCGCGGCCGTTGCCGATGCCGAGACTCTGCTCGGCGAGGAACTGCCCGAGCATGCGCGCCCAAGCTGGCGGGAGACGCTCCGCACCGCCCTGATCTGGCTGGGCTTGTGGCTCGTACCCGTCGCCGCGCTTCTGATCGTTTTCGGCCCCGACAATGTGTTCAGCCGCATCGCCATCTTCTTCTCGACAATGGCGACCGTGACGTTCGGCGGCGCCTATGCGGTTCTCGCCTATGTCGCGCAGCAGGCGGTCCAGGGCTATGGCTGGCTGAGCCCCAAAGAGATGCTTGATGGCCTGGGTATGGCCGAGACGACGCCGGGACCGCTGATCATGGTGCTGCAGTTCGTCGGGTTCCTCGGCGCCTATCGCGATGCCGGCGGGCTGTCGCCGCTTCTCGCGGGAACGCTCGGGGCCCTGCTCGCCACCTGGGTGACGTTCGCGCCCTGCTTCCTGTGGATCTTTCTCGGCGCACCGTTCATCGAGCGGCTGCGCGGCAACGTCGCGGTCGGCGGGGCGCTGTCCGCGATCACCGCCGCCGTGGTCGGGGTGGTGCTCAACCTCGCGGTGTGGTTCGCGCTCCACACGCTGTTTCGCGCGACGGTCCCGATTGCCCTGGGCTCGATCCGGTTCGACGCACCGCTGCTGCACAGCATCGACCCCGCGGCGCTCGTGCTCGCCCTCGGCGCTGCCCTTGCGATCTTCAGAATGCGCGCCGGGGTCATCACGACCTTGCTGGGCACCGCGCTGGCCGGGCTGGCACTCCACGCCATCGGCGCAATCAGGTGAGCCGGACGCGCGCCCTTGGCTAGATCAGGCCCCGCGGCGCGTCAGGATCCGCTTCCTCGACGACATTGCCCCTCGGCAGCGCGGAGGCGTCGCCCCGCGCGCGCTCGGCAAAGGCTTGGTGGATCACGCTGCCCGGCGGCACGCTCTCGGTGAGCCAGACATTGCCGCCGATCACCGCGCCCGCCCCTACCGTGACGCGCCCGAGGATCGTCGCGCCCGCATAGATCACGACATCGTCCTCGACGATCGGGTGCCGCGCCACGCCTTTGGTGAGCGTGCCGTCCTTCTCCGAGGGGAAGCTGCGCGCGCCCAGCGTGACCGCCTGGTAGATGCGCACGCGCTCACCGACGATCGCTGTCTCGCCGATCACCACGCCGTTGCCGTGATCGATGAAGAAGCTGCCGCCGATGCTGGCGCCGGGATGGATGTCGATGCCGGTCTGCGAATGGGCGACCTCGGCGATCACGCGGGCGATCAGCGGCGCGCCGTGCCGGTACAGGCTGTTTGCCAGCCGATAGGGAATCACCGCCTGGATGCCGGGGTAGCAGATCAGCACCTCGTCGACGCTACGCGCCGCCGGATCGCCGGCATAAGCGGCCTCGATATCGGTGTCGAGCACGCGGCGGATGGCCGGCAGTTCCTTCGCGAACGCCGCGACGATACGCCCGGCTTCCGCCCGCGCTTCGGGCTCCGGGGTCGTGCAGCGCGCGACGATTTCCAGCTGCACCTGGTCGCGCAGCGCCGCCAGCGCGCGGCCGAGCGCCTGCTCGACATAGCTCGCCTCGTTCTCGGCCAGCACCGAGCTCGGCCCCAGCCGCAGCGGAAACAGCGCGCCCGAAAGGTCGGAGAGGATCAGCTCCAGTCGCCGTCGCGAGGGGAATCGCACCAGTGCGCACGGGCCCGGCCGGTAGGCGGCGCGCCAATCCTCGCGGGCGGCGAACAGACCCGCTGCGATCTCCGCGACGTTCCATTCGTCCGTATCGAGGCGGGTGTCTTCGTATTTCCCCGTCATCGAGGCGAGGCCGACCCGCCCCGGCGGGTGCCGGAGCTCGCTTCCATAAAACCGCAATGCACTGTCATGATCGGCACGATATTCCCACTGGTTCGGTGTGAAAGCGATAAGAGCTACGCCGCGTGAAAGGCGAAGTTGCTCCCCTCGCATTGCGCGCGCAACTATCAACAGGGAGGGCACGGCCTGTGATCCGCCGGTCCGCACCCGATTGCCGGCGTCGTTTGCTCCCGGCAATTCGATGGCGAGGCGGCTATGATCCTGGCGGATATCCATCGCCGGCGTGCTGGTCGGCCTGCTCGTCGGCGTAACCGGCGTCGGCGGCGGCTCGCTGATGACGCTGGTGCTGGCGTTCGGCTTTCACCCCGCGACCGCGGTGAAGACCGATCTTCTCTATGCCTCCGCCACCAAATAGGTCGGCCGGCGCACGTCTCGTGCCGACCGACGGGAGTGAATCGGACCGTCACCGCTACTTTGAGAGCCGGTTGTTCAACACCATCGGTCTTTAGCGGTCGAACGATCGTGGAACATCTAAGACGTTCGTAATTGCCCAACCCGATCGCGTTTGTTCTCCGGAGCCGATCAAGAACAGGTGCGTGGGGCCCGCCCCCTGTACCTCCATATTTTTGCTGCAGTGCGATACGTACTGATCTTGCGACGCGCATGCTTAACCGTTGGATTCCCTCATCCCCATGTTCCGATTTCACGAGATCACACGCCGCCTCGCGACCCGCGGGGATCCGGCATCCATTCGGCGACGGTCTGGGCCGTGGCGGTTGCATACGCAGCGGCGTTAGCCAGTCAGCGGAATGCGGGCGGCTCTAATTTTATCACGCCGCCAAGACCTCGGCCCTAGCCGGCGACAGAAGCGCGTGCGCGCTAAGGCAAAGGCGCGCTCGAAAGGCGCTCCGCGCTGTGCGACCGCCTTTGCATACCGCCCTTTAACTGCGAATTGATCGATCTGCGGGCGCTGGTGGCGGTTGCGGACGGCAAGAGCTTGCGCGCTGCCGAACTTCTCAACCTTTCGCAGCGGGCGCTAAGCGGCCGCGTCCAAAAACTTGAGGCATCGATCGGTACGGCCTTGATGGAACGTACGACGCGCAGCGTGCGGCTGACGCCCGCTGGACAGGAGATCCTGCCGCTACTGCGCCGCCTGCTGGAGGAAATGGACAGCTCGCTGCTCGGCATGATTGCGCTGGGCGAGCGCCAGGCCGGGCGCCTGACCGTGGCCAGCATTCCCAGCGCAACCGTGCGCTTCCTGCTCGAAGCCCTGGAGCGGTTCGCGCTCGAGTATCGCAATGTACGCGTCCGCATCCTCGATCTTTCGGCTACCGAATGTGCCGAGGCGGTTCGCACCGGCGAAGCCGAATTGGGCATCACCCACCGCGGCGACCTTGGGGATAAACTGGTATCTCAACAATTTCGTGCGCCTGCAGCTGAACGCGATCGATTGGACGATCGTCCGTCCGGATGCCAAGGGGGTGGTCGTCAACGATCACGGACGGAGCGTCGTCGGTCGCGCGCAGATCGCGCTTTGATGCGCTGGGCAGGCAGGAGGTGCGTGAGGCTTCATGCGGTGGAGACGACGTAATTTGGCTTCGATGAGCGCGGACGTCGGCGACGGCCTCGCGCCCGCGGTCGAGGCGGTGACCACGCCGGCCAAGCCGGAACGGGGCAGCGGCAGCGGCTACCGCGCGATCGCGCTGGTGGTCGCCGCGGCGCTGTTCATGCAGCAGCTCGACGGCACCGTGCTCACCGTCGCGCTGCCGACGATGGCACGCGACCTCGGCACCTCCGCCACCAGCCTCAGCCTCGCGCTGACCAGCTACCTGCTCGCCCTTGCGCTGTTCATCCCGGCGAGCGGCACGCTGGCCGACCGATTCGGCTCGCGCACCATCTTCTGCGCGGCGATCGCCATCTTCCTCGCCGGCTCCCTCCTCTGCGCGCAGGCGGGGACGCTGCCGATGCTCGTCGCCGCCCGCTTCCTGCAGGGGATCGGCGGCGCGATGATGGTGCCCGTCGGCCGGCTGGTGCTGCTGCGCAGCGTCGCCAAGGAAGACATGGTGCAGGCGCTGTCCTGGCTGGTGATGCCCGCACTGATCGGGCCGATCCTGGGGCCGCCGCTGGGCGGCTTCATCGTCACCTGGCTCGACTGGCGCTGGATCTTCTACCTCAATCTGCCGATCGGCATCGCCGGCATCATCGGCGCCATGCTGCTGGTGCCCGAGATCCGCAGCGACGCCCGCCCGCGCTTCGATACCAGCGGCTTCTTCCTTTCCGGCGTGGCGCTGGGCTGCCTGCTGTTCGGCTTCGAACTGTCGAGCTATCCCGGCACCGGCCGGGTGGCGGTTGCGCTGCTCGGCATCGGGCTGGTCTTCGGCCTCGGCTATGTCTGGCATGCCCGCCGCGCCAGCGACCCGATCCTCGACCCGCGACTGATGCGGATCGATACCTTTCGACTCTCCACCATCGCCGGCTCGCTTACCCGCATCACCCAGGGCGCGCAGCCTTTCCTCCTGCCGCTGATGTTCCAGCTCGGCTTCGGCTTTTCCGCCGCGACCACCGGCACGATCACCATGGTCGGCGCGATCGGCGCGCTGGCGATGAAGGCGCTGGCACCGCGCGTACTGCGCCGCTGGGGGTTCCGCGACAGCCTGATCGTCTCCGGGCTGATCAGCAGCCTCGGCTATGCCAGCTGCGCGCTGTTCCGGCCCGATTGGCCGGTGGCTGCGATGGTGGCGGTGCTGGCGCTTTCGGGCTTTTTCACCTCCTTCCAGTTCACCGGCTACAACGCGATCGCCTATGCCGATGTCGAGAAGCAGGAGATGAGCGCCGCGACCAGCCTTTACGCCACCTTCCAGCAGCTGACCCTGTCGCTCGGCATCTGCACCGCGGCGACTGCGCTCGAACTGGGACCGCGGCTGGCGCATCGGCAGGCGCTCCATCTCGCCGACTTCTCGCTGGCCTTCGTGATCGTAGCGGGGATCTCCGCCTCGGCGCTGTTCTGGAACCGCCGCTTCGCCCACGACGCCGGCGCGGCGATGAGCGGGCATCGCGGGGCCGCACGCTCGGAGCGGTGAAAAAGCGCCGCAGGCGCCTCAGCAAGGGCGTGCAACCGTTGACCGGTCCAAGGCGAAGCGTGCCCTCTTCGTGCGACTGCGGCAGCACGCGTATCGGCGCATCCTCCGTGCACAAGCAGGTTTAGGCTTGAACGAAGCATCTCGAATCCTTCAGGATGTGCCCAAAGGATGGCCGAGGCGGGAGAGACGAGATGCGTAAGATACTGGCCGTACTGGCGCTTTTCGCGTCGGCGCAAAGCTTGCCGGACCCGCATCTCCCCAAGCCGATCCAGGATTCCGTCGCGCCGACACTGCCCCAAGGCTTGCAGCACGCAGTCCTGATCGTGTCCAAGACCAATGGCTGGCGCCATATCGAGCATATCCCGCACTCGAACACCGTGCTCGCCAGCATCGCCAAGGATCTCGGCCGCGCAAGCTTCGTCACCGAAAATGCGGCGGTCTTCAACGACGAGCAGTTGCGCCACTTCTCCGTCGTCGTGCTCAACAGCACGAGCGGCGACTTCCTCACCCCCGAGCAGCGCGCTGCCTTCGCGCGGTTCGTCGCGCGTGGCGGCGGCGTCGTGGCGCTACATGCCGCGGGCGACAACAGCCATACCGATCCGTGGTATGTCCAGACGGTGATCGGCACGACGTTCATCGGGCATCCGGGCGGCGACGATCATCTCCAGTCCGCGCAGTTGCTGGTCGACAAGCCGGACCACCCCGCCATGGCCGGCGTCAAGCTGCCCTGGTCGCTGGTCGACGAATGGTATTCCTTCGATTCGAACCCTGCCGCGAAAGGCATGACCGTGCTCGTGCGGATCGACGAGGCGAGCTACCGGCCGGGGGCCAAGCTGGCGATGGGCGTCCATCCGGTGATTTGGGTCAACCCATCGACCAAGGGGCGCGTCTTCTATTCGGCACTCGGCCATTCGCCGGAAGCCTATGATGATCGCAATTATCGGCGCATCCTCACCAACGCCATCCGCTGGGCTGCACGCTAGTCGACAACCCGCCCCTGCGCGCAACGCAGCGTTGCGGAGCATCTCGATAGGCACGCTCGCTGCCGGGTGAGCCACGTCCCCGCCAAACCGATCGCTTCCCATTGTTGATTCCATCGCTTTGGCCGCGCCGCTTTGAACAAGCGATGCGTCCTTTTCCACGCGGTAGCTTCAATGACGGCGGACAGACACCCAACCCCGCGCACAATCACAACCTAGAATGATCAGAATGATATAAACTGATCATTGGAAAGACTGGTTCTGCAGCCGCACCTGTGCCTCACCAAGGAGACACACGGTGACCACGCAGAGCCTATCCCGCCCCTTCCCCCTGCTCGGCAGCACGCTGCTGCCCGGCCTGACGCTGTGCCTGACCGTCACCGGCGGCGCATTCGTGCTGCAGCGGATCGAAGAGGCGGTGTTCGGACGCGCCTGGCTGGAAGCGCTCGTTCTCGCCATCCTGATCGGTACGGCCGTGCGCACCACCTGGACGCCGGATAGGCGCTGGTTCCCCGGCATCACCTTCAGTGCGAAGTTCCTGCTCGAACTCGCGGTCGTCCTGCTCGGCGCCTCGGTAAGCGCCGCGACGATCCTCGCCGCCGGACCGGGCCTGCTACTCGGCATCGCGGGGGTGGTCTGCGTGGCGATCGCAAGCAGCTATCTGATCGGCCGGATGCTGCGGCTGCCGAAGCGCATGGCGCTGCTCGTCGCCTGCGGCAACTCGATCTGCGGCAACTCGGCCATCGCGGCGGTGGCGCCGGTGATCGGCGCGGACGGCGACGACGTCGCGGCCTCCATCGGCTTCACCGCCGTGCTGGGCGTGGTGGTCGTCCTGGCACTGCCGCTGCTCGCCTTAGGCCTCCACCTGAGCGGTCACCAGTTCGGCGTGCTTGCCGGCCTCACCGTCTATGCTGTGCCGCAGGTGATCGCCGCCGCTGCGCCGGGTGGTGCTGCCGCCGTCCAGATGGGCACGCTGGTCAAGCTGGTGCGCGTGCTGATGCTCGGCCCGGTCTGCCTGATGCTTTCGCTGATCGCGCCAAAGCTGCGCGAGGAAGCCGACGAACGGCCCCCGCACGTCACCACCGGCGAACGCCCTGCGGCCGGGCGGCCGGCGCTGCACCATTTGGTGCCCTGGTTCATCCTCGGCTTCCTCGGCCTGGTCGGCCTGCGGTCCTTCGGCCTCATCCCGCATGCGGCCCTTGCCCCGGCGAACGAAGCCGCGACGCTGCTCACCGTCGTCTCGATGGCAGCGCTTGGCCTGGGGGTCGACGTCCGCACGGTGGCCCATGCCGGCGGCCGCGTGACCGCCGCAGTGGTCCTTTCGCTTCTCGTGCTCGGGGCGATCAGCCTCGGCCTGATCCACCTGCTGTGGCTCGCCTGAACCTGCCCGCCCCGGCCCCGGCGCGCTTGCAGCGGCGACCATCAGGAAGCCGGCCCTGCCCCTCCCAAGAGGGCGACCCGGTGGTGCTGAACAACGGCATCGCGTTCACCGTCCCCTGCCGTTCGCGTCGAACCGACGGCATCGCAGCGACGCCCCGCTGTTCATTGCCACGCGCTCCCGGGAGGCATGACGTCCGACGGTTCATCCGCTATGGATGTTGTACCGATACAGGACCACCGGATGGGAGCATCGTCTCAGCCGCCAGTCCGGCTGCTTGAGACATGCACGAATGCGCTTCGAAAAATCCGCCCTGCCATCCCTCGATCCCCCCACGAGCGCCGCGAAGGTCTCGCCGATGACACCACGGGCGGATGCATTGGATCGACGGCAGCGACAGCGGATCTGCCTCGCGGTTGCGGTGGGGAGCTGTTTTGAGCTGTATGACTTCGTTCTGTTCAGCCAGTTCGCGGTCGTCCTTTCCCGGCTCTTTTTCCCCGCCCATGATCCGGTCACGTCCCTGATGCTGACCTTGTCCACCTTCGGGGTCGGCTTCGTGACCCGCCCGATCGGCGCGGTCGTTTTCGGCGTCTATGCCGACAAACAGGGGAGGCGCGCCGCGGTCGTCCTGACGCTGGCACTGATGACCCTGGGCACCGCAATGGTCGCCTGTGCGCCCGTCTATGCCTCGGTTGGGGTGCTGGCGCCGATCCTCCTGGTGACGGGGCGATTGATCCAGGGCTTCGGGATCGGCGGCGAAGTCGGGCCCAGCGCCGCGATCCTGCTCGATCTGGCACCGGCGTCACAGCGAACCTCCTATGTGAGCATCTTCATGGCCGCCCAAGGCGTGGCGGCGATATTGGCGGGACTGACCGGCCTGTGGCTGAACGCCACCTTCAGTGCTGCCGCCATCGAGAGCTGGGCGTGGCGCCTTCCGTTCTTGTTCGGGCTCTTGCTTGGGCCCGTGGGCATGATGCTGCGGAGCGCATCCTATTTCCCCGAAACGGCGCGCAGCAAGGCGTCGCCCCTGCGCGATGTACTGACCAGGCACAAGGCCGGCGTCGGGATCGGCCTGGTCATGTTCATGTCGGGCACCTCGACTACCTATGTGGCGATCTTCTATATCCCGACCTATCTGTCGGGCATCCTCGGCATGCCGGTCCATACGGGCTTCGTCGCCGGGGCCTGCGCGGGCACGGTGATGGCGGCGATGTCGCTGGTAGGCGGCCGGCTTTCGGACAGCGTCTTCTCCCCCCGCCTGCTCGCGATGCTGGGGTCCGGCGGGTTGGCGATCCTCTCCGTGCCTGCCTTCACGATACTGTCCCATTCCCCGGGTCTGGCGTGGATCCTGGTGATCACCAGCGTGCTGATCTGCCTCAACGGCCTGCAGGCCGGGGCGACCTTGATCATGATCCTGCGCGCCTTCGCCGATCAGGTCCGCGCGACGGGTCTTGCGCTGGTCTATGGCCTTGGCGTCCTCGTCGGCGGCTTTGCCCAGTTGGCGGTGACCGGGCTGATGCGCGCGCTCGGCACACATTCCGCCCCGGGCTATTACATGCTGGTCTGTTCGGCGCTCAGTTTCATCGCCTTTGCCACGGCTCGAGGAGAATCACGCGCGCGGCAATGAGCCTGAAGGGCCGGTCAGCCCGCCACCCGTTCGCGATCCGATGCGTGGGGCGCGAGGAACGGCACCGAGAAGGTCACGCGCGCACCCGAGGGGTCGCTCTCGATATCGAGGACGCCGCCATGATCCTCGACGATGCGCCGGCAAATGGAAAGCCCCAGGCCCAGCCCTTCACGCTTGGTGGAGAAGAAGGGCGTGACAGCCGCGGTCAGGTCGGCAAAACCGGGCCCGGCGTCGGCGATGCTGAAGTGGCAGCTGTCCTGCGTTTCCCGAACCGCGACCTGGATCCGGCGTTCCCGCGCCCCGTTGACCTGCCCCGACATCGCCTGGATCGCATTGATGACAAGGTTTACGACGACCTGCTTTATCTGGATCGGATCAACGCTGATCGGCCGGAGACCGGTCTGTGCCGAGACGCTGACGCTGATCCCCTGCCGCCGGCTTTCGGGTTCGACCAGTGCGATCGCTTCAGACAGGAGTTTCGTCGGATCGACCTCACTGAGGTGATGCTGGGCGCTGCGCGAGAAATCCCGCACGCGCGCGATCACCTCCCCAGCGTGATTGGCGTTGGCCAGCACCTTTCGGGTCAGCGCAGCCGCTTTCTCCACCCGCGGCGGCGCGTGCGAAAGCCATTTGTCCATGGCGCCGGCCAGAATGGCGATGGAACTGATGGGCTGCGACACCTCATGGGTCATCGACGCGACGAGTTCCCCCACCAGCGACAGGCGTCCTGCATGGTTGAGGTTGGCGCGCGCAAGATCGAGTTCGGCCTGGGCCTGCTTCTGGCGCGAGACATCGACGGCAAAGAAATAGACGCGGTTGAAGTTGGCCGGGTCTTCGGGAAGCGTGGAGCGCCAGAGAATCGGCGTCCGGTTGCCGAGCGCGCTGGGCAGATCCCGCTCGCCCTCGCAACGCCGCTCGCCGCCGACGATCGCTTTCACCACCTGCCCCGTGGGATCCGCCGGAAGCAGCATGTGCACGATCGACTGGAGATGCGCGACGTCGCGAACCCCCAGCAATTGGAGCGCCGCCGGGTTCGCGTCGACAATGCTGTGCATGCCGCGCAGGCGATGCAGATAGGTCGCGTCTTCCTCGATCCTCTGATTCAGGCGCTCAACGTCGTCGCCGAAATCCTGCAGCACGACCTCGCGGATCTTCGACCAGTCCTCGCACAAGATCGCGATGGGAGAGTCCAGGAATACGTCCGGATGGTTCATTAACGCACGTCTACTCTTGGGGAAAGGCCACGCAGGGACTGCCATCGAAGCCGGCCGGGAGATCATTCCTTCACCTTGCGCATTGTAAAGGCCAGCCTCTGGGCTGTGCGGCTGTTCGCGCGATGGCGCCGGAGCGTCAACATATACCACCTACCGTATTCCCTAACCCGCACGCCAGCCCAAAAGCCAGACGGACGGGGGTAGCAGATGGGGAAGTTTCAAGGTCATATGGGGATCCGCGAGCGGGACCGGAACGTGCCGCTTCGACGCACCCCGGCCGCGTACTGCAGGCGCGGCGCAAGGATCTTGGCATTTCCGGCCTGCATGGCGTCGGTCATCGCGCCGGCCATGGCGCAGGAGGCGGCGATTGCACCGGGTGGCGAGCCTTACTCCACCTCCGAAATCACGGTCACCGGCTCCCGGGTCTATGACGGCCGGGCATCCACCGTACCCGTATCGGTGCTCGGCGAGCGCGATATCGCCGCGCAGAACCCCGCCAACCTGATAGATCTCCTCGCGCAGTTGCCGGCGATCACGCCCGGAAGCACGCCGGGCAACAGTTCGGGCAACATGTCGAACGGGCTTGCCGGGATCGCCGCAGTCAATCTGCGCGGCCTTGGCACGATGCGAACGCTGGTGCTGATCGACGGGCAGCGCACCGTCGGCGCCGCGATCAACGGCGTCGTGGACATCAATACCATCCCGCAGGCGCTCGTCCGCCGGGTCGAGGTGGTGACCGGGGGCGCATCGGCCCAATATGGTTCGGATGCGATCGGCGGGGTCGTCAACTTCATCCTGGACACGGACCGCCGCGGCACCGAGGTAAAGCTTGACCAGGGCCTCTCCACCTATGGCGACGGCGCGTACCGGCGGGTGGGAATCACCTCGGGCCTGTCCCTCCTCGACGGCAGGATCAGGATCCTGCTGAGCGGCGAATATTTCGACCAGGACGGCGTCGACACGATCGCTCGCCCGTGGAACGCGCGCGGCTATTTCCAGATCAACAATCCGGCCTATACGCCCGCCAACGGCCAGCCCCAGCGCATTGTCGGCACCGGCGTCGCGCCCGCCACCTATGCACCGGGCGGGCTGGTGACGTCGGGACCGCTGCAGGGTACGCAGTTTCTGGGCGCCGGCGCCACGACGACCCTGCGCTATGGACAATATGCGCCGGCGATCGGCGCCTGGATGGTGGGCGGCGACACGTCTTCGACGCTGGCGGGCCATGTCGGTACCAACGCGCTGATCCCGCAGGAACATCGGATCAGCCTGTTCCAGCGCACCACGGTCGACCTGGGCGGCGGGACGTCGCTGGCGATCGAGGGGGCGTGGAACCGCTATGCGGGAGAAAGCGCCTACCAGCAGACGCCGAGTACCGGCGTCACCATCGCCGCGGACAATGCCTATCTGCGCGCGCAATATCCCCAGATCGCCGCCCGCATGGACTCGCTTGGCCTGCGGTCCTTGTCGATCGGCACCAGCAATGCCGGCTTCCCGGTGCCGGGTAGCAGCAACCGGCGCGACGTGTTCCGGCTGTCGGGCACCCTGCACGGCGACGTCGCGCTGCTCGACGGGCGCTTCCAATGGGATGTGCATGCCCAGCATGGCAAGACCTCGGCGCGCGAGCGGCTGAGGAACGTCTGGAACCTGCAGCGCATGCAACTCGCGCAGGACGCCGTCGCAACCGCAAACGGGCCGGTCTGCCGTTCCACGCTCACCGATCCCGCCAATGGCTGCATTCCGATCGACCGGCTGGGCACGGAAGACCCCTCCGGCGCGGCGCTGGCCTATGTAATGGGCCCCGGCCAGCCGGAGCGGACGGAACGGCTGACGCAGGATCTCGTGAACATGCGCCTCCAGGGGCCCTTGTTCGCGCTTCCCGGCGGCAACGCGGTTCTCGCCGCGGGCGCGGAGTGGCGGCGCGACGCGATCTCGTCGCAGGTCGCCGATCCCTATCGGTCAGGCTGGCTGTACGGCAATTATCAGCCCGCCCACGGATCCAGCAACGTCGGCGAGGCCTATCTCGAACTCGGCCTGCCCATCCTGTCCTCCGTCCGGATCGACGGCGCCGCCCGGCTTGCCCGCTACGCCACCTCCGGCTGGGTCGGGACGTGGAAGCTCGGCGCGGCATGGGAGCCGCTCCCGGGCGTTCGCCTGCGCGGCAATGTCAGCCGGGACGTGCGGGCGCCCAATCTCGCCGATCTCTATGCGGGCACCACCTCGCGGACCAACAGCGTCGTCCTGCCGGCGAATGCACCGGCCGCGGGCACGGTGTCGATCGTCGAACTCACCCTGCCCAATGCCGAACTGAAGCCCGAAAGGGCGAGAAGCTGGACCGCCGGGATGGCATTCGCACCGCGTTTCATCGAAGGACTGACGGCATCGGTCGACTATTTCGCGATCTCCATCCGCGATGCGATCGGCGCGGCGACCGCCCAGCAGACGGTCGACCTCTGCTATTCCGGCGCGAGCGTCTATTGCGGCAATCTCGTCTCCACCGGCGGGGTGCCCACATCGGTGCTGGTACGCCCGGTCAATTTCGCGCGGCAATCCGAGCGCGGGATCGATTTCCACGCCAGCTATGCGATCCCGCTGGCGCACATCGCCCGCAGCCTGCCGGGAGAATTTCGCGTCGATGGCGCGGCGACGCACTACATCGACAATATCGTCGATAACGGGATCTACCCGGTCGATTATGCCGGCGTGAACGGCGACAGCACGTTCAACAGCCCCGCCGTGCCGAGCTGGGTCTTCCGCGCAAGCGCCTTCTGGACGGTCGATCCCGTGAGCTTCAACCTGGTGGCACGCGGGTTCGGCTCGGGCGTCTACAGCAACAGCTATGTCAGTTGCACGAGCGGATGCCCGGCATCGACCGCCCAGCACCGGACGATCAACGACAACCGGATCAGCGGCATCACCTATCTGGACGCATCGGTGCGCGTCGATTTCGGCGGCCCCGGCCGCGAGCGATCGCTGACGCTGGCGGTTACGGACCTCCTCGACAAGGCCCCCGTGCCGGTCGGCAACGGCCCGGACGGCAACAACTGGCCGGCCTATGCGCAGACCAACCGGTTGCTCTACGATGTGGTCGGGCGGGTATTCCGGCTGACGATGCGCATCGGCTTCTGAGGCGTGTGCAGCACTCGCCTATTCAACCCGCCGGATAAATCCGTGACCGGCCGCCGCCGCTCGGATATCGGCGCGGCATGGCGAGAAAGAAGCGCTACCTGACCGCAACCATGGCCGATGGCTATGTGAAGACCATCGGCCCCACCGCCGCACCCTTCACCCATTTCTGGCGCATCGTCGCGGTGCTTGAGAACGGGAAGACGGAAGTGTTCTGGGGGCACAGCAAGTCGGCCAAGGAAGCGACCGGCAAGAAGGCGGCGACCGCGGAGGCCGCCAGGAAGCGCGGCTGGACGTCCTTCGCATTCGAGATCGTCGAGCTTCGCGAGGAGGACTCGGCGTGACCTTGCGCTGCCCCCGCAACCCGGTAAGCTCCTGACCCATCAGCCGATCGGGGGATTTTTCATGCGTGCATCTCTTCGCCTCGCCATGGTGGCGCTTGCGTTCGCGTGCGGCACGGGCGCCGCGCACGCGCAGCAGCATCCGCAGGCCGAGGCGCAGGCGCTGGATCTGCTCAAGCGCGGCATCGCCTTCCGCACCGTCGCGGGCCCCGGCAACCAGACGCCCGCCTATGCCGCCTTCCTCAAGCAGACGCTCGTCGCCGGCGGCTTTGCGGAGGGCGATGTCGAGATCGTGCCGGTGGGCGACACCGCCTATCTGGTCGCCCGCTACCGCGGCACCGGCAAGGCCAAGGGCGGCGCCAAGCCGCTGCTGATCTCCGGCCACATGGACGTGGTCGAAGCCAAGCCCGCCGACTGGACGCGCGACCCGTTCACCCCGGTGATCGAGAACGGCTTCATCTACGGCCGCGGCGCCGCCGACATGAAGTACGACCTGTCGACGATGGTCGCGACGCTGATCGACCTCAAGCGCACCGGTTTCAAGCCTGCCCGCGACATCGTGCTGCTGCTCTCCGGCGACGAGGAGACGGCGATGAAGACCACCGCGCTGATGGCCGATCGCTTCGCCGATGCCGAGCTGCTGCTCAACGTCGATGGCGGCGGCGGCGCGCTCGATGCCGCCGGCAAGCCGACCTATTTCGGCATCGACGGTGCCGAGAAGACCTATGCCGATTTCGAGCTGACCGTCACCAATACCGGCGGCCATTCGAGTGCGCCGCGCCGCGACAATGCGATCTACACGCTCGCCCATGCGCTCACCCGCATCGAGGCCCATGCCTTTCCCGGCCAGATCAACGAGATCACCCGCGGCAGTTGGGAAGCCGAGGCCGCCAAGGCCGAACCCGCCCGCGCCGCGATGATCCGCCGCTTCCTCGCCAACCCCAACGATGCCGAGGCACTCACGGCGTTGCGTGCGGAGCCGAGCCTGGTCGGCCAGACGGGCACCACCTGTGTCGCCACGATGATCAACGGCGGCCACGCGACCAACGCCCTGCCCCAGCGCGCGACCGCCAACATCAATTGCCGCATCTTCCCCGGCACGCCGGTGGAGGAGGTGCGGCAGACGCTCGCCACCGCGGCCGCCGAGCCGACGCTGACCATTCGCACGCTCGACAGCGGCTCGGTCGCCAGCCCCGCCTCGCCGCTGCGCCCCGATCTGATCGCGGCGGTGACCGGCGCGATCCATGCGCGCTTCCCCGGCGTCGCGGTGGTGCCGGGCATGAGCACGGGCGCCAGCGACTCGATGTGGTTCCGCGCCAAGGGCGTGCCGAGCTATGGCGTCAGCCCGATGTTCACCACGCCGGGCGAAAGCTTCGCCCACGGGCTGAACGAGAAGTCCCCGCTGAGCGAGATCGCGCCGTCGATCACCTATTATCGCAGCGTGCTGACCACGCTCGCCCGCTAGAGCCAGCCCAACGCGCGGAAGCTCGCCGTGCCGCGCCGGGCAAGCACGAGATGGTCGATCAGCCGCACGTCGATCGGTTCGAGCGCGGCGAGGAGGCGGCGGGTGGACGCGCGGTCGGTTGCGCTCGGCGTCGGATCGCCGCTCGGGTGGTTGTGCGCCATCACGACCGCGACGGCATCGAACGCCAGTGCGTCGGCAACCACCTGCCGCACCGGCACATCGACCAGATCGGCCTGCCCCCCTTGCAGATGCCGCATGCCGAGCAGGCGGCCGTTCCGCGCCAGATAGGCGAAGGCGGCGATTTCGGTGGGCGCCTCGGTAAGGTTACCGAACAAGGCCCGCGCGCCGCCCAGGTCGAGGATGTACGGTTCCGGAGGCGCTAGCACCATGTCCCGGCATGCCACCCTGCGCCGGCCGCACGAACCGCAACCGCGCCCGTTCCGGATATCCGAAATGGCGCGAAGCCGGATGACTCGCGCGGCGCGCACCGCTAGGTTCCGCGCCATGCACCAATATCTCGACCTGATGGCCCGCGCGCTCAACGACGGCGTGGAGGTGATGGACCGCACCGGCACCGGCACGCGCAGCGTGTTCGGCGCGCAGATGCGCTTCGACTTGCGCAAGGGCTTCCCCTTGCTCACCACCAAGAAGCTCCACCTGCGCTCGATCCTGATCGAGCTGCTGTGGTTCCTGCGCGGCGACACCAATGTCCGCTGGTTGCAGGAGCGCAAGGTCAGCATCTGGGACGAATGGGCCGACGACAACGGCGATCTCGGCCCGGTCTATGGCAAGCAGTGGCGCGACTGGGAGGCCGCCGACGGCCGCCATATCGACCAGATCGCCGAGCTGATCGAGACGCTGAAGACCAACCCCGGCTCGCGCCGGATGGTGGTCTCCGCCTGGAATCCGGGCGAGCTGGGGGCGATGGCGCTGGCACCGTGCCACTGCCTTTTCCAGTGCCATGTCGCCAATGGCCGGCTGAGCCTGCAACTCTACCAGCGCTCGGCCGACATCTTCCTCGGGGTGCCGTTCAACATCGCCAGCTATGCGCTGCTCACCCATTTGCTCGCGCAGCAGGCGGGGCTCGAGGTCGGCGACTTCATCTGGACCGGCGGCGACTGCCACCTCTATCTCAACCATCTCGAGCAGGCACGGGAACAGCTGAGCCGCACGCCCGGCCCGCTGCCGCGGCTGGAGATCCTCCGCAAGGCGCCGTCAATCGACTCGTACGAGTATGAGGATTTCGCGATCCACGACTATGTCGCGCAGCCGCACATCAAGGCGCCCGTGGCGGTATGATCAGCTTTCACCTCGCCCGGGCGGACAATGGCGTGATCGGCCGCGACGGCCAGCTGCCGTGGCGGCTGCCCGCCGACCTCAAGCGCTTCAAGGCGCAGACGCTGGGGCGGCCGATGATCATGGGCCGCAAGACCTTCGAGTCCTTTCCCGCCCCCCTGCCCGGCCGGCGCCACATTGTCCTGACCCGTGACACCGGCTGGCAGGCGGACGGTGCCGAGGTGGCACACGACGTCGACCAGGCGCTGGCGCTGGCCGGCGAGGATGCGGCGGTGATCGGCGGCGCGGAGGTGTTCGCGCTGTTCCTGGACCGCGCCGATCGGATCGAGCTGACCGAAGTGCATCTCGATGCCGAAGGCGACGCGCACGTCCCCGCCTTCGATCCCGCTGATTGGGAAGAGACCGCGCGCGAGCCGCATCCGGCGGACGGCGACCGTCCCGCCTACGACTTCGTGACGCTCCTCCGGCGGCGATGAAGCGCCCGATCCTGATCGGCGTCGCGGCGGTGCTCGCCATCGCCGCGTTCGGCTTTTTCGGGATCGCTCCGGCGGCGGTGGAGGCGGGGATGAACCGCGTCGTCCCCGCTCCCCTCCCTCATGTCACGCCCCAGACCCGCGCGCTGCATGCGAGCCTCGCCATCGCCGACATGCACGCGGACACGCTGCTGTGGCGGCGCAACCTGCTCGATCGCGCCAATCGCGGCCAGGTCGACCTGCCGCGGCTGCAGGCGGGCAATGTCGCGCTGCAGGTCTTCTCCTCGGTCACCAAGACGCCGCGGCACCAGAATTACGACGCCAATGGCGCGGACAGCGACAACATCACGCTGCTCGCCATTGCGCAAGCGCAGCCGCCGCGCACCTGGGGCTCGCTGCTCCAGCGCTCGCTTTGGCATGCGGAGAAGCTGGAGCGCGCGGCCGCGGCCTCGGGCGGCACGCTGCGGGTGATCCGCACGCCCACCGAGCTCGACCGGCTGCTCGCCGATCGCGCTACCGGGCGCAAGGCCACCGGCGGCCTGCTCTCGATCGAAGGTTTGCAAGATCTGGAGGGCAACCCCGCCAATCTCGATCGGCTCTACGCGGCCGGGTTCCGCATGGCCGGGTTCGCACATTTCTTCGACAATGAGGCTGCGGGCTCGATGCACGGGCAGGCCAAGGGCGGGCTGACGCCGCTGGGCCGGCAGGTGCTGCGACGGATGGAGGCGCTCGGCATGGTGGTCGATGTCGCCCATGCCAGCCACGCGGCGGTGGCCGACATTCTCGCGATGGCGCGGCGGCCGGTCGTCTCCAGCCATGGCGGCGTGCAGGCAACCTGCAAGGTCAACCGCAACCTCACCGACGACGAGATCCGCGGCATCGCCCGCACCGGCGGGGTGGTGGGCATCGGCTATTGGGAGGCGGCAGTCTGCGCGACCAGCCCGGAGGCGATCGCGGCGGCGATCGCGCATGTCCGCGATCTGGTCGGCATCGACCATGTCGGGCTCGGCTCGGACTTCGACGGCGCGGTGACCACCGGGTTCGATGCGTCGCAGCTGGTGGTAGTGACCCAGGCGCTGGTCGATCGCGGCTTTTCGGAGCAGGAAATTGCCAAGGTGATGGGAGGCAACGTGCTTCGCGTGCTGCGGGCGGGGATGGGGCGTTCCAAAATCTAAGCCCCTCCTCCTTGGAGGAGGGGTGGGGTGGAGGGATTCCAGAGCGCGCGCTGGTCTCGGTGAGACCCTGCCCCACCCCAACCCCACATCAGGTGAACAGCGCCCCGCACTGTTCAGGCGCTGCTGGGAGCAGCGCCGACCTGATGCGCCTGAAGGGGAGGGGCTTGAGTAGGTGCACGCCCCCTCCCCCATTGGCATCGCCCCGGCCAATCCCTATAGCCACCGCATGCAGCGGCTGGACGGCGGCTCGACGGTTCCGCTTCCTCTCCGGGGCGCGATCGTCGCGCTCGGGAATTTCGATGGCTTCCATCTTGGGCACCAGGCGGTCGTCGGCCGCGCGGTGGCGCGTGCCCGTGCCGAGGGGCGCCCGGCGATCGTCGCGACCTTCGATCCGCACCCGCGCCGCTTCTTCCAGCCCGACGCCCCGCCCTTCCGGCTGACCACGCTGGACCAGCGCGAGCGGCTGTTCGCCGCCGCGGGCGCCGACGGCATGCTGGTGTTCCATTTCGACGCCACCCTTGCCCGCCTCACCGCGCGCCAGTTCGCCGAGCAGCTGGTCGACACGGTCGGCGCCGCCGGGGTGGTGACCGGCGAGGACTTCACCTTCGGCAAGGGCCGCGAAGGCAATATCGCCACGCTGGCTGCGCTGGGCGCCGAGCTCGGCTTTACCGCCGAGACGGTCGGCGCGGTGGCGACGGAGGACCAGATCGTCTCCTCCAGCCGCATCCGCGAACATCTCAAGGCTGGCGAACCGCGCGGTGCGGCGGCGCTGCTCACCCGCCCCTTCGCGATCGCGGCGGAAGTAGAAGGCGGCGCCAAGCTGGGCCGCCAGCTCGGCTACCCCACCGCGAACATGCGGCTCGGCACCTATCTCCGCCCGAAATACGGCATCTACGCCGTGCGCGGGCGCCTTCCCGACGGGCGCGTGCTGAACGGCGTCGCCAATCTCGGCATCCGGCCCAGCTTCGATCCGCCGATCGAACTGCTGGAGAGCTTCTTCTTCGATTTCAGCGGCGACCTGTACGGCCAGACGCTGGAAGTCGCGCTGATCGACTATCTCCGCCCCGAAGCGAAGTTCGACAGCCTTGATGCGCTTACCGTTCAGATGGATCTGGACGCAGCACAGGCGCGACAGCTGCTCTCCCAGCAGCCCTAACGCTCGCCACACGGCCTTCCCAAAACAATAGTGTCGCCCGCCCGGCCGCCTTCGCGCACGATGGCGCGCCCGCGACAATGTTGCTGGCAGTCACAGTTTGTTGCCAAATTGTAACAGTGGAATATTCATTCCAATCAGCAGTGAAATTTATATATTTGTTTCCTTCGAGCTACATCTTTGCTCCTTAACTGTGTTCTGGAAGCCACATGGCTGCGACAAAGCCGCTGGGGGTGGCGGAGGCTACTTTACACCATGGTTACAGCGGCTCATGCCCCGGCGCAGTGTCGTCGCCAGCCTAGCTGCCGACACGATCTAGGGAGAGCGCGCGCCCCTCCGCTCGGAAGGCCGGCGCGCGCAGCAAAGGAAGATAGTAGGTTATGTCTCGTATCGCGTATGCCCTCCGCGCCGGCACGGCGCTGGCTGGAATGGGCGCAGTGGCGTTGTTCGCCGCGCCCGCCTTTGCACAGGACCAGAATGGCACGGCCGATGCCGCGCAGCAGGGTGCCGGCACCGAAATCGTCGTGACCGGCTCGCGCATCGCGCGCCCCGACCTCCAATCCTCGACCCCGGTCGCTGTCGTCAGCGCCGAGCGCATCGAGCAGACCGGCGCCTCGAACATCCAGGACGTGCTCGCCACGCTGCCGTCGGTCGGCCAGAATATCAGCCGCACCAGCTCGAACTTCTCGAACACCGGCAACGGCACCGCGACGGTGAACCTGCGCAACCTCGGCTCGTCGCGCACCCTGGTGCTGATCGACGGCCGTCGTACGCTGGGTATCGCCGGCAGCTCGGCCGTCGACGTCAACAACATCCCAACCGATCTGGTCCAGCGCGTTGAAGTCGTCACCGGCGGCGCCTCGGCAGTCTATGGTTCGGAAGCGATCGCAGGCGTGGTCAACTTCGTCCTCAAGAACGACTTCCAGGGCCTGCGCGTCCGCGCACAGAACACCCTTTCGGACAAGGGCGACGCAGCGCGCCAGTATGTCACGATCACCGGCGGCCAGAATTTCGGCGGCGGCCGCGGCAACGTGACTGCGAACTTCAGCTATGACAATGATCACGGCCTGTATTCGCGCGACCGCGCTTTCTCGTCGCGCGACCTGCCGAACCGCAGCTCCTACGCTTCGCAGGGTGTGTTCGACGTCAGCGGCCCGAATACCGATGGCTTCACCGCCGGCAACCCCAGCACCTTCACCTTCGGCCCGAACAACGCCCTGAAGGGCTATCAGGGCGCGAACATCGATGGGTACAACCGCAACGGCGATCGCCTGCTGTCGGTGCCGGTCGAGCGCTACCAGGGTGCGGTCCTCGCTCATTACGACTTCTCGGATGCGTTCAAGCTCTACGCGCAGGGCCAGTACAGCCGCACCAACTCGAACGCTTCGCTCGAGCCGTCGGCCATCGCCAACACGGGCGCGGGCGCAGCGCTGAACTTCGACGGTTCGGCCTATGCCGGCATCCCGATCAGCAGCCCCTACGTGCCGGACGCGATCCGCGCAGCCGCGGTTGCCAACGGCGTGGACGTCGTCCAGTTCCGTCGCCGCTCGAACGACATCTTCAGCCGCAGCAACAAGAACGAGCGTGATTTCTATCGCGGCGTGATCGGGGCGAAGGGTCAGTTCACCGCCGGCACCAACTGGTCGTACGATATCTACTACGAGCACTCGGAAAGCCGCGACCACACCACCGCCCAGTCGATCTACACGCCCAACTACGGTGCGGCGCTGAGCAACGAGATCGGCCCGGACGGCCAGGTTCGCTGCTCGGATGCAGCAGCGCGTGCAGCGGGCTGCGTGCCGATGAACATCTTCGGCGCCAATACCGTCTCGGCGGCAGCCTCGAAGTTCCTGCAGACCTATACCGGCCCGACGCGCAACGTGACGCTGATCGACGGCGGCACCGTGCAGCTGGTCAACGGCAGCAACGTTGCCTTCGACTATCTGGCGAAGGTGAACCAGGACGTCGTCTCCGGCAGCATCAACGGCGACCTGTTCTCGCTGTGGGGCGGTCCGGTCGCGATCTCGTTCGGCGGCGAATATCGCCACGAAAAGAGCTCCGAAGTGTTCGATCCGTTCACCCAGGCGGGCCTGAGCGCGGGCAACCAGATCACCAACACGCAGGGCAGCTTCAACGTGAAGGAGGGCTTCGTCGAAGTCGTCGCGCCGATCGTGGAAGACCGTCCGGGCATCAAGTATCTCGGCCTTGAGGGCGCAGCGCGCTATGCCGACTACTCGACCGTCGGCGGCGTGTGGAGCTTCAAGGGCGGCGCGACCTTCGCACCGACCTCGGACATCCGCTTCCGCGGCGTCTACTCGCGTGCGACCCGCGCACCGAATATCGGCGAACTGTTCGCTTCGATCAGCCAGACGTTCCCGGCGGTGACCGACCGGTGCGACCAGCGCGGCGGCGATGGTGACGGCGCCCCGATCGGCGCACTGAACCCGGCCTGCGCCAACATCCCGGGTATCGCGAACACGATCGCAACCCGCGGTGCGTTCGCCTACAGCACGGCACAGATCCAGACGATCGACGGCCTGCTCGGCGGCAATCGGAACCTGCGCGAGGAAACCGCCGACACCTTCACCGCCGGTGCGGTGATCACGCCGACGTTCTTCAAGAACTTCAGCATGACCGTCGACTACTACACCATCAAGGTGAAGAACGCGATCGGCATCATCGGCCAGCAGGTCTCGATCGACGAATGCATCGCATCGGGGAACCCGCTGTTCTGCAACAACGTCGTCCGCGACAGCAACGGCTTCATCACCCGCGTCAACGCGCTCAACCTGAATACCGGTTCGTTCCTCGTGTCGGGCATCGACGTTGAGGCGCGCTATGCGGTGCCGGTCGGCGCCTCGCGCTTCGACTTCGACGTGATGTACAACCATCGCTTCAAGCAGCAGCAGACGCCGTTCCCGGGTGGTCCGGTCCAGAACGAGCTGGGTCAGGCCGATTGCTATAGCTGCGGTCGCCTCGGCTCGGGCTTCAAGGACAAGGGCGTGGCCAACATCACGTTCAGCGCCCCGAAGTTCCAGCTGAACTACCGCATCGACTATATGGGCCCGCTGACCGACAACCTCGGCGATCCCGATGCGCAGCGTATCTCGGCCTATTTCTACCACAACCTGCAGGGCAAGGTGATGGTCGGCGAGAAGCAGCAGATGGAGCTGTATGCGGGCGTGAACAACCTTCTCGACACCAAGCCGCCCGTCTTCGGCGACACCAACCAGGTCACCTGGCCGGGCACGCAGACGGTGGCGGATACCTACGATCTGTACGGCCGCATGCTGTACGTGGGCGCGACCTTCAAGTTCTGATCTATCCCCTAGGGGATGATCGAATGGGAGCGGCACTCTTCGGAGTGCCGCTCTTTTTTTTGGCGTTTGTCGGTGATCGAGGCGCCGCGCGTAACGCAGCCGAAAGTCAGATTCCGCCGTCGACCGCCTCGAGGCCGCGCGCTTCCAGCCCGTCGGCAAGGATCGCGATGACGCGGTCGACGAGTGCCGCATCGGTAGCGCGCACCACGAAGTTGGCGCCCACGCGCCCATCGCGGAAGAAGGGGTAGCTGCCGATCGATACGCCTTCGTGCGCGCGTTCGGTCTCGCCGAGCAGATCGGCGATCTCGCTTTCGGCCACCCAGCAGCCGATCGTGCGCGAGACGACCGGCAGCCCGCCTTCGAGCGTGCCGGTGAGCGCATCGAGCATGCCCGCAGCGATGTGCGGCACGCCCGCCAGGATGAAGATGTTGCCCCAGCGGATCCCCGGCGCGCCCGACATGCGGTTGACGATCAGCTCGGCGCCCTCCGGCACCCGCGCCATCCGCAGCCGCGCCTCGGTCAGCCCGCCCTTGCTGGCATAATAGTCGGCCAGCGCCGCGCGCGCTTCTTCGTGCACCACCACCGGTACGCCCAGCGCCGCGGCGATGGCGTCGACGGTGATGTCGTCATGCGTGGGACCGATGCCGCCGGTCGTGAAGCAATAGTCGTTGCGCGCCCGCAGCGTGTTGACCGCCTCGACGATCGCCGCCTGCTGGTCCGGCACCACCCGCACCTCGGCGAGGCGGATGCCCTGCGCGTTGAGCCAGGTGGCGAGCTGCGCGATATTCTTGTCCTGGGTGCGGCCCGACAGGATTTCGTCGCCGATCACCACCAGGGCGGCGGTCCAGATCCGCGGGGCCATCAGAGACCCGCCGCCCGCTTGCGCTCGGCCAGCGCGCGCATCCGGGCCAGCCGATCGGGCGGCAGGAACGTCGCCGGGTCATAGGCCGCCTCGAACTGCGGCACGCCTTCGGGCAGCGTCACCCAGGGCATGCGATTGGCGGTGAAGATCGCCGCATCCGGCCGGATGCCAGTCGGGTCGTCCAGCGTCGCAACCCGCACCCCCGCGCCGAGCCGCCCCAGCCGGGGGTAGAAGCTCCACAGCGCCGTGCCGCAGGTCGCGCAGCGGACGATCTCGTGCGGACCACCCGAGCCCGTCTTCACGACATGGCTGCTGGTCTCGCCCGCGAGGCGTTCCAGCCTCTCGCTTTCGATGAACAGATTGACCACGCTGGTCGAGCCGGTCTGGCGCTGGCAGAGGGTGCAGTAGCAATTGTTGACCGCGATCGGATCGGCGGCCACGCGATAGCGCACCTCGCCGCAGGCACATCCGCCTTCCAGCCACGCCGCGCCCGATTCCTGCATCCGCAATCCTCCATGCCCCCTCGCCCTTTGCGCCCGGGGCTCCTATATCGCAAGCATGACCGAATATGTGAACGTGACGGCGGACATGCCGCAGGCGCGCAGCCATGCGATCAAGCTCCATGGCCCGGAAGGCTTCGAAGGCATGCGCAAGGCCGGCCGCCTCGCCGCCGAGATTCTCGACGCGCTGGTACCGCATGTCGTCCCCGGCGTGACGACGCAGGAGCTGGACGACATCGTCCGCACGATGACCGTGGCCGCCGGGGCCGTGCCCGCCACGCTCGGCTATCGCGGCTACACGCATAGCTGCTGCATCTCGATCAACCATGTCGTCTGCCACGGCATCCCGGGCGACCGAGTCCTCAAGGACGGCGACATCGTCAATATCGACGTGACCCCGCTGCTCGGCGGCTGGCACGGCGATACCAGCCGCATGTATCTGGTCGGTGACGTGCCGATCAAGGCGCGCCGGCTGGTCGACGTGACCTATGAGTGCCTGATGCTCGGCATCGAGCAGGCCAAGCCGGGCAACCATCTCGGCGACATCAGCCATGCCATCCAGCGCCATGCCGAGAAGCATCGCTACGGCGTGGTCCGCGATTTCTGCGGGCACGGCCTCGGCCAGGTGTTCCATGACGCGCCAGAGGTGGTCCATGTCGGCCGCCCCGGCACCGGCCCCGAACTGCGCCCGGGGATGTTCTTCACGATCGAGCCGATGATCAACATCGGCCGCCCGGATGTGAAGCTGCTCGACGACGGCTGGACGGCGGTGACGCGCGACCGATCGCTCTCGGCGCAGTTCGAGCATTCGATCGGCATCACCGAAACCGGCTGCGAGATCTTCACGACCAGCCCCAAGGGCCTCCACCAGCCGCCATACTGAGGCGGCGGCCCGAGACCAAATCCTCGTCGTCCCCGCCTTCGCGGGGATGACGGTGGCAGGGCGACGCGGGCGCCGCCAACTGCAAATGGCGCTCCGCAACAATCTTGCGCCCTTCCGCAACTTCCGTTATTCGCTGCTGCAGCATCAAGAGTCGGGCCGACGCCCGGCACCAACCTGCCCCGTGCAAGGTGGTGCCTCCATGGCAAAGTGGAGGGATGTGGCCGAACCCGGCAACACGGTGTCCACGCCACATTTCCTGTCGTCGCCCGCCTCCTGGAACAGGAAGAAGGCAGTAGAGCGTGACGACCGAAGCCCAGCAATTCGCCAGCGACAATTATGCCGGAATCTGCCCCGAAGCCTGGGCAGCGATGGAAGCCGCCAATACCGGCCACGCGCCGGCCTATGGTGACGACCGTTGGACCCACACGGCCGCGGACGCATTCCGCACGCTGTTCGATACCGATTGCGAGGTGTTCTTCGCGTTCAACGGCACGGCGGCCAATTCGCTCGCGCTGGCGGCGCTCTGCCAGTCCTATCACAGCGTGATCTGCTCGGCGGCGGCGCATGTCGAGACCGACGAGTGCGGTGCGCCCGAGTTCTTCTCCAACGGCTCCAAGCTGCTCGTCGCGCAGAGCGAGGACGGGAAGCTCACGCCGGCGGCAGTGCGCGCGGTGGCGACCAGCCGCTCCGACATCCACTTCCCCAAGCCGCGCGTCGTGACGATCACGCAGCCGACCGAGACCGGCCAGGTCTACACGGTGGACGAAGTGAAGGCGCTCTCGGCGGTGTGCCGCGAACTCGGCCTCAAGCTGCACATGGACGGTGCGCGCTTCGCCCATGCCTGCGCGACGCTGGGCTGCGATCCGGCGGAGATCACCTGGCGCGCGGGCGTCGACGTGCTCTGCTTCGGCGGCACCAAGAACGGCATGGCGGTGGGCGAGGCCGTCCTCTTCTTCGATCGCGCGCTGGCGCAGGACTTTGATTATCGCTGCAAGCAGGCCGGGCAGCTCGCCTCCAAGATGCGCTTCCTGGCGGCGCCCTGGGTGGGTATGCTGGAGAACGGCGCCTGGCTGCGCAACGCGCGGCACGCCAATGCCTGTGCGCAGCGGCTGGCGGGGCAGATCCAGGGGTTGCCGGGCGTCGAGCTGATGTTCCCGGTGGAGGCCAACGGCGTCTTCGTCCGGGCTCCGGAGGCGGTGCTGGAAGGCCTGCGCGCGCGGGGCTGGCGCTTCTATACCTTCATCGGCGGCGGCGCGCGGTTCATGTTCGCCTGGGATGCCGATCCGGCCCGGGTGGACCAGCTGGCGGCGGATATTCGCGCAGTCAACGGCGCGACTGCCCTCGCCGCCTGAAGATCAACCGTTTCCTCCCTCGGAGCGCAGCTCCGGGGGAGGGGGACCATTTGCGCCAGCAAATGGTGGAGGGGGCATCTCGCGGCGGGAGGGTTTTCCCCCTCCACCACCGCCTTCGGCGGCGGTCCCCCTCCCCCGGCTTCGCCGAGGGAGGAGACGCTCATTGAAGCGGCGAGGTTCAGCCGACGAAGGCGCGCTCGATCACGAAATCGCCCGGCGCGTTGTTCGAGCCTTCCTTGAAGCCCTTGCCCTCGAGCAGCGTCGCGAAATCGCGGATCATGTCCATCGATCCGCACAGCATCACGCGGTCGGTCTCGTGGTGCAGCACCGGGTCGCCCGGCACGCCTTCGAACAGCTTGCCGTTCTCGAGCAGCGCACCGATGCGCTCGCTGGTGTGGAACGGCTCGCGGGTCACCGTCGGCACATAGTGGAACTGGTGCGCGGCCTGCTCGCCGATCAGGGGATCGTCGGCGAGCTTGGCGGCGAGCTCGTCATGATAGGCCAGGTCGCTCACTCGGCGCACGCTGTGCACCGCGATCACCTGCTCGAAGCGCTCGTAGATCTCGGGATCGCGCGCGACGCTGAGGAAGGGCGCCAGGCCGGTGCCGGTCGAGAGCAGGAACAGGCGGCGGCCCGGCAGCAGCGCGTCGGCGACCAGCGTGCCGGTCGATTTCTTGCCGAGATAGATGTCGTCGCCCGGCACGATCTTCTGCAGCTTCGAGGTCAGCGGACCATCCTGCACCTTGATCGAGAGGAATTCGAGCTCCTCGGCCCAGGATGGGCTGGCGACCGAATAGGCCCGCATCAGCGGCTTGCCGCCCTCGCCTTCCAGCCCGATCATCACGAACTCGCCCGAGCGGAAGCGGAAGCTCGCCGGACGCTCGATCGCGAAGCTGAACAGATGCTCGTTCCAGTGGCGGACCCACAGCACCTTGGCGGTGGCGAAGGCGGGATGTTCGGGAAGCAGCGCGGGCGCGCGCGTGTCGACGGTCATGAAAGCGGGTCCTCGTAACGCTCTGGTCGGCCCGGCCGCCGCAGGGCTGGGCCGGATTTGGCAATACAAAGGCGGCCCTCTGCCATCAGAAGCCGCCTGCGTCCAGAAAGTAGCGCTTCGGGGGCCTAAACGCCCTGTGCCATCGGGGCACCGGTGGTCCAGTGCCGCAGCAGCGCCATGGTGTCGTCCGCGGTCAGAGTTCCACCCTCGGTTTCAATCCAGCAGTCGCCGCGCTGTTCGGGCAGCACTGCCGAAAGCCCATGGGCCATCAGCACCAGCGAGCCGCGGGCCACCACCACCGAGCGTGCGCCCGCCGACGCAACGCCATCGGCGATCCGGCGTCGCAGCTCGGCCGGCGCATTCATCGGCAGCGATCGCATCGAAGCTTCCCCTGTTCAGTGCGTGATCGTCGCCGCTAACGTTCACACCTCGCTTCAGCCGCAAATGTGCGAAGATTTCATGGGGGAATGTCGTAAACCTGTCATCAAACACTAATCGCTCGTTTACCGCCGTGCCCTACCGGAGGCGGCGATGCTCGACATGCCCGCCCATCTCCGCTTCCTCTTCGCGTGGCTTACCGAGGCCGAACGCGCGCCGCCCTGGCTGACGCTGGAGACGCCGCTCGGCGAGGCCGTGCGCTGCTTCCAGGACGATCCGTCGCTGCGGCTGCTGCCGGTACTCGATGCCCGCCATCAGCCGCTGGGCGCGGTGTTCGAGAAGGACGTGCGCCGGCTGCTGCTCAATCCCTATGGCCATGCGCTGCTGCGCAACCCGGCCTATGGGCGGCGGCTGGAATCGATGGTGCGCCCCTGCCCCGTCGCCGATTATGCCCAGTCGCCGCGCGCGCTGGTTGATGCCTATTCGGCCGCCGACGGGCAGGAAGGCATGATCCTCACCCGCGGCGGGCAGCTTTTCGCCGCGATCAGCAACCGCCGCATCATCCAGCTCGCCGCCGAGGACCGGGTGCGCGAGGCCGCCGAGCAGACCGCCCGCGCCCGCCGTATCGAAGCCGCGAGCGAGCGGATCGAGGCCGAGGTCGGCGCGATGGCGGGGCAGCTCCGCGATCTCGCCGGCACGCTGCGCGCCAGCGCCGCCGCCACCGTCGAGCGGGCGAGCGCCAACAGCGCCTCGGCGACCGCGCTCGCCGCCGCGGTTGCGCAAAGCCACGACAATCTCGCCGCAATCGCCCGCGAATCCGAGGCGCTGGCGGCGACGCTCGACGCGATCGGCCGGGACACGGTCACCGCGCGCGCCTCGGCCGCCGAGGCGGTCGCGCTGGTCGACGACAGCCGGCTGGGTACCGCCGAGCTCGACGCCTTCGCTGAGAATGTCGGCGCGGTCACCGCCACGATCGGCGAGATTGCCGGGCAGGTGAACCTGCTCGCGCTCAACGCCGCGATCGAGGCGGCGCGTGCGGGCGAGGCCGGCCGCGGCTTCACCGTGGTGGCCAACGAGATCAAGGCGCTGGCCGGCCAGGTTCGTCACGCCGCGCAGAGCGTCGGCACCAAGGTTGCCGGCATCCGAACCGTGGTCGACCGTGTGACCACCAATCAAGGGCGGGTCGAGCAGGCGATCACCGGCATTGCCGGCCTGTCCTCCAGCATCGAATGCGCGGTGCGCGACCAGCACCACGCGACGCGTAGCATCGCCCGCAACGTCGCCGAAAGCGTCTCCGGCACCCGCGCGGTACAGACCGATATCGAGCAGGTCCGCGCCGCCGCGCAGGCCGCCTCGGGCAATGCGCACGCCATCGCCGATCTCTCCGCGGGCCTGCGCAGCGGTGCGGAGGAACTGTCCGACGAGGTCGACCGTTTCCTGCTCGAGGTCCGCGCCGCCTGATCTGCTGCGCGATTGAGCAGCCAATGCCCGATAATCGAGCAGATTCTTGCGCCGAAATCCGTTCGGCGCGTGGGGGCACGCTGGCTATTCCCGTTCTGGCATGCAGGTTGCTAAACACCCAGGAATCAGACCTGTCGCGGGCGTTTCCGCTGCCTGGGGGAAAACGTGAAAAAGATCGAAGCCATCATCAAGCCGTTCAAGCTGGATGAAGTGAAGGAGGCGCTGCACGAAGTGGGCGTCTCGGGGATCACCGTCACCGAAGCCAAGGGCTTCGGCCGCCAGAAGGGCCATACCGAGCTGTATCGCGGCGCCGAGTATGTCGTGGACTTCCTGCCCAAAGTGAAGCTGGAAGTGGTGGTGGAAGACACGCTGGCCGAACGCGTGGTCGAGGCGATCGCCGCCGCCGCGCAGACCGGCCGGATCGGCGACGGCAAGATCTTCGTGATCCCCGTCGAGACGGCGCTGCGCATCCGCACCGGGGAGCGGAACGAAAACGCCGTTTGACGTGGACGGGGGCGGCGGCGATGAGGCCGCCGCACGAGTAATTTTATTGCCCGATTCGTCGGGCACACGAAAGAGAGCGAAAGGGCAATACGATGGCGAATTCGGCCAGTGACATCCTGAAGATGGTGAAGGATCAGGAGATCGAATGGATCGACCTGCGCTTCACCGACCCCAAGGGCAAGTGGCAGCACCTGACCATGGTCGCGTCGATCCTCGGCGAGGACGAGCTGACCGACGGCCTGATGTTCGACGGTTCGTCGATCGAGGGCTGGAAGGCGATCAACGAGTCCGACATGATCCTCAAGCCGGATCTGGACGCGGTGTGGATCGATCCGTTCTCTGCCACCCCGATGCTGATCCTGGTGTGCGACATCGTCGAGCCGTCGACCGGCGAACTCTATGCCCGCGACCCGCGCTCGACCGCGAAGCGCGCCGAGGCGTATCTGAAGACCACCGGCATCGGCGACACCATCTATGTCGGCCCCGAAGCCGAGTTCTTCATGTTCGACGATGTCCGCTTCGAGAACAGCTACTCGACCAGCTATTACAAGATCGACGACATCGAGCTGCCGGGCAATTCGGGCCGCGAGTACGAAGCCGGCAACCTCGGCCACCGTCCGCGCGCCAAGGGCGGCTATTTCCCCGTCGCGCCGGTCGACAGCGCCGTCGACATCCGCGGCGAGATGGTCTCGACCATGCTAGAAATGGGCCTGCCCTGCGACAAGCACCACCACGAAGTCGCCGCCGCACAGCATGAGCTGGGCCTGACCTTCGGCACGCTGGTGACCACCGCCGATCGCATGCAGATCTACAAGTATGTCGTGCACCAGGTCGCCCAGGCCTATGGCAAGACCGCGACCTTCATGCCGAAGCCGATCAAGGAAGATAACGGCTCGGGCATGCACACCCACATGTCGATCTGGGAAAAGGGCCAGCCCCTGTTCGCCGGCAACGGCTATGCGGGCCTCAGCGACACCTGCCTCTACTTCATTGGCGGCGTGATCAAGCACGCCAAGGCGCTCAACGCCTTCACCAACCCGTCGACCAACAGCTACAAGCGTCTGGTTCCGGGCTATGAGGCGCCGGTGCTGCTCGCCTATTCGAGCCGCAACCGCTCGGCATCGTGCCGCATCCCGTACGGCACCGGCAGCAAGGCGAAGCGCGTCGAGTTCCGCTTCCCGGACGCGCTGGCCAACCCGTATCTCTGCTATTCGGCGCTGCTGATGGCGGGCCTGGACGGCATCCAGAACAAGATCCACCCGGGCGACCCGATGGACAAGAACCTGTACGATCTGCCCCCGGCCGAGCTGGCCGAAGTGCCGACCGTATGCGGTTCGCTCCGCGAGGCGCTGGACAGCCTGGAAGCCGATTTCGACTTCCTGCTGAAGGGCGACGTGTTCTCGAAGGACCAGATCGAGGCCTATATCGAGATCAAGCGCGCCGACGTGGCCCGTTGGGAAATGACCCCAAGCCCGGTCGAGTACGACATGTACTATTCGAGCTGATCCTTTCGGGATCTGCTGAAGAAAGGGGCGTCCGGAGCGATCCGGGCGCCTTTTTTGTCTGACGATCCACGGGAGATCGTTGCCGTCTGTGAGCAGCAACCCCAAAGCAGCGCCGAAACGGCAATTCGCGCAGCGATACATTGCACATACAAATCAACGCCCTGCCATTGCGCCCCTTACAAAAATATCCAAATCGCATGAACTTGCTCAGCATCAATTCAATCCTGGTAGCAGTCTACTTGCGAAATCCATATTATCGATCGGGGGCAAGACATCGATAGATGGATTTGGGAGAGATCTGATGCGGCGTCGAAAGCTTGCATGCGCCCCGCATGTACTCGCTCTACTATTCGCACCTTGCGCTGCTTTGGCCGACACCTGCATCGGCAATTGCGGAACTGCGACGGCGGCCGACGGAGTCGTCACGGCACCGCCGGGCGGCGCGACCAGCTGGAACTGGGTATCCACCCATCTCGGCCAGGATGGGGCCGCGAGGATCACCGGGTATAGCGGCAGCGCGACCAACGGCTCCGAACTCCGCTCCTCCGCGTTTGCCGCCCGGGTCGGCGACAAGGTGTCCTTCTACTTCAACTATGTCACCTCGGACGGCGCAGGCTTTTCCGACTATGCGTTCGCCCAGCTGCTGACGGCAGGGGCGACCGACGACAGCCTGGCGGTGAACCTCTTCACTGCCCGCACCAAGCCGAGCGGCACGATCGTCCCGGGCCAGAGCATGCCGGCAGTGAACGCGGTGCTGACTCCATCCACCGTTCCGATCATCGCCGGCGGACCGGTCTGGTCTCCGCTGGGCCCCAGCAGCGGCGATTGCTACGATATCGGCTGCGGCTATACCGGCTGGATCAAGTCCGAATACACGATCACGACCGCCGGCACCTATCAGCTGCGGTTCGGCGCCGCGAACTGGAGCGACACGTCATTGGACACCGGCATGGCGTTTACCGGCGTGTTCGTGAACGGCACCCAGACGGGCAGCACCCCCTCCAATCCCTTTCAGCCTAGCGTGCCCCAGAACCCTGTCACCAAGGCCTTCACCTTCGACTTCGTCGCAACGCCCGCCACGCCGATCTTCATCGATCCGGACTATGCGACCGGCTATATCTACGACGTGCTTTCCGGGCCGAACATCGCGAGCGCGATCTTCCCGACCATCCCCGGCGACGCCAATGGCTACGACGTCTACAGCCTCAACGACGTGCTGCTGGCGCACGGCGTCTACAGCTTCGATTTCACGACGCTGTTCGCGGCCGGCGTCACCGGGTTCAAGCTGAAGGGCATCGACCTGACGGCCGCGCTCGACCCGACCGACGGGGGCGCCTTCGTCACCGGCCTCACCTTCGTCGCCGGCGGTGCCGTGACGATGACCCAGACGCCGATCATCACCACCACCGGCGTACCCGAGCCTGCGGCATGGGCGACGATGATATTGGGCCTCGGGCTGGCCGGCCATGGGTTGCGGCGGCGGCGCGCGACATCGGCGACCGCGTGAATCCTGCGCATCGATCGGGATAAGCGCCGTCGGACGCGCCTATCCCGATCGGGCACCCGACGCGCGTGCGAGGAGAATTGAGTCGCTTCTTCGACCGTGGTAGCGAGATATATCACTTCGAGGACCACCCGATTCATGCGCCTCCCGCGTCTCGCAGCCCTGCTGCTCGGCACTTCGCTGCTCGCTTCCCCCGCCCTCGCCCAGACTGCCGACAAGGCGAAGTATGGCCCCTGGGGCGTCGATCTCACGACGATGGACCGCGGCGTGAAGCCGGGCGACGACTTCTATGCCTATGCGCTGGGCAGCTGGCTGCGCGACGCGCCGATCGCGCCCGACAAGGCACGGATCGGCTATAATTACGACCTGCCCGACGAGACCGAGGTGGAGGTGCGCAAGCTGATCGAGGATGCGGGCCCCGCGCCCAGCGATCCCGTCTTGCGCCAGGTCGCGACCTATTATCACGCCTTCATGGACGAGGCCGGCATCGAAGCGCGCGGCACCGCGCCGCTCAAGCCCTATCTCGCCCGCATCGATGCGGTGCAGGATCGCCATGCGCTCGAGCTGCTGATGGCCGACCATGGCTATGCCAGCCCGATCGGCATCGGCATCTCGGCCGACGAGAAGGATCCGACCCGCTACACGGTGATGGCCGGCCAGGCGGGCCTGGGCCTGCCGAGCCGCGACTATTACCTGCTGCCCGGCGATAAGTACGAGACGATCCGCAAGGCGTATCGCGCCTATATCGTGAAGATCCAGCAGCTGGCCGACATCGCCGATGCCGAGGCCAAGGCAGATGCGATCCTCGCGCTCGAGACCAGCCTCGCCAAGGACCAGTGGACGCCCGAGGCGCGCCGCGATCCGCAGAAGACCTACAACCCGATGGACCGCGCCCAGCTCGCCAAGCTGGCGCCCGAGTTCGACTGGGGTGCGGTGCTCGCCCACCAGGGCCTGGGCAAGATGCCGACCGTGGTGGTGCGCGAGACGACTGCCGTCACCGCCGCCGCCAAGCGGCTGGGCGACGTGCCGCTCGCCACCTGGAAGGACTGGCTGCGCTTCCGCTTCATCAGCGATCATGCCGCGGTGCTGCCCAAGGCATTCGACGCCGCGCAGTTCGATTTCTACGGCCATACGCTCCGCGACGTGCAGGCGCAGTCGGAGCGCTGGAAGCGCGGTGTGCGCGTCGTCAACGGCGCGCTGGGCGAGGCGATCGGCAAGATCTACGCCGAGCGCCACTGGGGCCCGGCGGCGGAGGCGCTGTCGAAGGAACTGGTCGAGGATCTGCGCGCGTCTTACGCGGACAAGATCAAGGCGGCCGCCTGGATGGACGCGCCCACCCGCAAGGAAGCGCTCGCCAAGCTGGCCGCGTTCGATCCGCGCATCGGCCACCCGGACAAGTATATCGACTATGCGTCGATGCCGGTCAGCGCCACCGATCCGCTGGCGAACGACCTCGCCTCGGACGAATTCGAGTGGAAGCTGCAGCTATCGCGACTTGGCAAGCCGGTGGATCGCACGCTGTGGGAGATGACCCCGCAGACAGTGAACGCCTATTACGATCCGGTGATGAACCAGGTGACCTTCCCGGCCGCCCAGCTCCAGCCGCCCTTCTTCGATCCCGCCGCCGATCCGGCGGTGAACTATGGCGAGACGGGCGCGACGATCGGCCACGAAATGGGCCATGGCTTCGACGACGAGGGCCGGCAGTTCGACGCCACCGGCAAGCTGCGCGACTGGTGGACGGCGCAGTCGGCGGAGCGCTACACCGCGCACGCCCAGGCGCTGGTCAAGCAGTTCGATGCCTATGAGCCGATCCCCGGCGTCCACATCAAGGGCCAGCTGACGCTGGGCGAGAACCTTGCCGACCTCGGCGGGCTCGAAGTCGCCTATGCCGCCTATCGCCGCTATGTCGCCCGCCACGGCGAGCCCAAGGTGCTGGACGGCCTCACCGGCGACCAGCGCTTCTTCCTCGCCTATGCCGCCAGCTGGCAAGGCAAGGCGCGCGAAGGCGCGGTGCGGGCGCAGCTGCTCTCCGATCCGCACAGCCCGGACAAGTACCGCGTCAACGGCATCGTGCGGAACATGGACGCATGGTACAAGGCATTCGGCGTGAAGCCCGGCGATGCGCTGTATTTGGCGCCTGAAGCGCGGGTGCACGTCTGGTGAGCGGCAGCCGGGGGCGCCCTGCCCCCGGCCTCATATCGCGCGATAGGCGAATACCCCGGCGGCCTTGGCCATGCCGGTTTCGGCGACGTCGTAGCGCGCCAGCAGCGTCAGCCGCTCCACCGGCAGCGGCGCCCGCCACGGGTCGCCGACCAGCACCTCCACCCCAGCCGCCACGCAGCGATCGAGGAAGGCGGTGACGCGCGTCGCCACGTCGGGCGCGTAGAACACGTCGCCGACGAGCAGCAGATCGGCGTCGGGCGCCGGGCCGTCGGTCATGTCGCCGACGATCTCCGCCAGCGTGACCGCATTCAGCGCCGCGTTGAGCGCGATGGCAGCGCGGGCGTGCAGGTCGATCTCGGACGCCGTGACCTTGGCCGCACCGGCGCGTGCGGCGGCGATTCCGACCAGGCCCGACCCCGCGCCGAGATCAACCACGCGGCGCCCCATCACCTGCACGGGATGGTCCAGCACGTACCGCGCCAGCGCCAGCCCGCCGCCCCACCAATAGGCCCAATAGGGTGCCGCATCGCCTAGCCGGCCCACGCCGCTTGCGGGCCCCGCCTTGTGCAACCGCAGTTCGGGGACGCAGGCGACTTCCAGGACCGGCAGCTGCTTCCGGATGAACGCGGCGACGTCGGCAGCCCCGCTCACAGCGCGCGCCCCAGCCAGGCGACCCGCCCGATCAGCTGAAACCGCCCCGCGCGTGCCAGCCGCACCGGATAGTCCGGGTTGTCGCTCACCAGCTCCACCCCGCCCACCGCCGGCCGCAGCCGCTTGACCAGCAGCTCGCCCTCCACCCGCAGCACGAAGATGCCGCGGGCATCGATCCGGCAACGATCGCGGTCGACCAGAATCTCGTCGCCATCGCGCAGCGTCGGCGCCATCGAATCGCCCGCCACGCGCACCATCGAGGCCGCCTCGGGCCGCACGCCGAGCTGGCGCAGCAAGAGCGGCGGAAAGGCGAAGGGCGCCTGAGCGGTTTCCTCCTCCGCCCAGCCCCCCGGCCCCGCCGACGCGCCCAGATCGATCCGCGGCACGGTGACCAGCGCCGCCTGCGGGCGACCGCCCAGCAGCGTCTCGTCGACGCCCAGGTACTCGGCCAGCCGCGCCCGATCGCGCTCGGGTAGTTCGCGGGGCGAGCCACGCATCAGATATTGCTGCAGATAGGCCGGGTTGCGCCCGAGCACGCGCGACAGCGTGGCGAGACGCACCCCCTTGGAGGCCACCAGCTTCGCAAAATTTGCCCGTTGAACATCGGCTTCCATACCCCCTTTCCTACACTTAGGATTTTTCCTACGCAAGACTCAGATGAGAACATATCGTGATCATCCGAGTCGAAGGAGGAGGACATGGGTGTCCTTGCATGGGGAAATCGAAGCGTTCCTAGAACGGACGCGGATGCCGGCGACGCGGTTCGGGCGCTTGGCAGCGGGCGATCCGCGACTGGTCGGCGATCTGCGCCTGGGCCGCGTACCGGGACCGGACCTGACGGCACGGCTGCGCGCCTTCCTCGCCGCCCCGCCGGCCTGGAAGCCCAAGCGGCGCGGCGGCGCGATATCGGCGCGCGGCTCGAACGGGCGCTGATCGCGGCGGCGGCGACGGAGGGCTGCGTGCTGCGGATCGTGGAGGCGAGCTGGGTGCCGTGGGCGAGCGTCACCTTCAGCGGTGCGCGGCACCGGCTGCTGCTGGAGCTGGATGCGAGCGTCGTCGCGCAGGCCTGGTTCGTCGCGCTACCCGAATTAGAATTGCCGATCCGCGGGCACCTGGTCGCCGATCTGCAGGTGGGGGCAGTGGAGACCGTCGACGGCGTACTGCGCGCCGCGGTCGAGGCGCTCACCGTCGAGGAGTGCTGAGTCGGCCCTCAGGCCTGGCGGGCGAGGCTGCGCAGCGCGGCGAGGGCATCGTCGAGTCCGCGATCGGCCCGCACGCGGCCGCGCACCTGCGCCGCCGGGTTGCGGTGAACGACGCCCCGCTCGAGCCGTTCGAGCAGCGCGTGCACCGAAACGTCGGTTTCGGGGCGGACGAGCCGATCACCGGGCTCGCGGCTGGCCGGCGTCCGCTGGCCGGCGCTCGCGGCGCGTTCGCGGCGCGGTGGGACGGGCGGCGGCAGCGGCACCGCCGGGATCGCGGTGGGGTCGAACGCGGCGAGCGGCTGGTCGAGATCGACGGGCAGGTCGCGCTCGGCGGCGGCCGGTTCCTGCTCCACCGGCACTTTGGGCAGCGCCCAGGCGGGCATGTCCAGATCATGGCTTGCGCGCAGCGGCGGCCGCGGTCGCGCGTCGGGATGCGCATCGGCGCGGCGGATGATCGGGGTCGGCAGCGTTTCCGGTTCGTGCGCCGCGGTTGCCACGGGATCGCGGCGGCCGATCCAGCGCGCGGCCAGCACGCCCACAACCGCGCCGACAGTACCGGCGGCAAGCGCAAGGAGGAACCTGGAAGGATCGGACAGCGGCACCGTGCCGCCTGCGCCACCGATGGACGGTATGATAATGCCTGCCGCCGGAAGGGCGACGACGGCCAGAGCCGATACGCCGCCCAGCAAAAGGGCGGCAAAGGGGACGAGCGGCAGCTTCATGCGTTCACCCGATACGTGTGCGACCACGTGGTTCTCATGCCATCTTTATGGCAAGGTTTTCATACAAACCGTAATAGACGGCAATATTTACAAACCAGTTGCGCTCGGCCTCGATATACGCGCGGGCCTGTTTTCTGCGAACATCCCATTGATCGCGCATGCAAAATAGATTTTCAAGCGCATTTGCGAGCGCCGCCGGGTCATCCGCCGGAAACAAAGTGCCGGTGATGCCGTCCTCGATCAGCTCGCGGTGGCCGCTCACATCCGAGGCGGCGACGAGGCGCTGCTGCGCCATTGCCTCCAACGGCTTGAGCGGCGTGACGAGGTCGGTGAGCCGCATCTTCTTGCGCGGATAGACCAGCACGTCGATCAGGCTGTAGTAGCGCTCCACTGCCTCGTGGGGCACGCGGCCGAGGAAATGGATGCGGTCCGCGACGGGCGACGCCGCCGCCTGCGCGCGCAAGGCCGGCTCGGCCGGGCCGCCACCGACAAGCAGCAGTTGCATCGCCGGCCGCGCCGCGACCAGCGCCGGCATCGCGGCGATCAGAATATCGAGCCCCTCATAGTCGTAGAAGCTGCCGATGAAGCCGATCGTTTCCGCGCCGTCCAAGCCCAGTTGCGCGGCGAGGTCGGCATCCTGCGGCACCGGCTCGCCGAACAGTTCCATGTCGACGCCGTTGGGGGAGACCGCGATCTTCGCCGGATCGATGCCCCGCGCGATCAGGTCGCCGCGCAGCCCCTCGCAGATCACCGCCACCGCATCGGCCTGACGGACGGCGTGGGTCTCCAGCGCCTTGGTGATGCGGTAGCGCAGGCTGCCCTCGCGCCCGGTGCCGTTGCCGACCGCGGCGTCTTCCCAGAAGGCGCGGATCTCGTAGAGCAGCGGCACCCCGCTCCAGCGCCGCACCCGCAGGCCGGCGAGTGCACAGAGCACCGGCGAATGGGCGTGGAGCACGTCGGGGCGGAAGCTCTTCACCACCTGGTGAATACGTTGTGCAAAGGCATCGATCTCGCGCCACTCGCTCAGGCCGGGCAGCCTGGCTGCGACCGGCCGGGTGCGGAAGAAGCGCAGGCCGTCGACCACTTCCTCGTCGGCGGGTGCGGGGCCGTGCCGCGGGCCGGTGACAGCCGCCACCTCCCAGCCGCGCGCCAGTTCCGCCTTCAGGATCGCCCGGGTGCGGAATGCATAGCCGCTATGGAGCGGCAGGCCATGATCCAGAAGATGGAGGACTCGCATGCCGACTGCATGCCACGCCGCGCTTAACGGCACGTCAACTGCACCTGCGCTAGGGAGGGCGCGGAAGGAACGGCCCGCCCGATGATCGACAATCTCTCGCTTGCGCTCACCCATGGGCTGATGCTGCTCGCCGCCTTCCTGCTGCTCCGCCGACCGGACCTCGACCGCGAGGACGCCGCGCCCAAGGAAAAGAAGCGCAGCCGCTGGGGCAAGCGCGGTGCGTGATTATGTCTTCGTGCTGTTCCTGGCAGCGTTCTTCGGTAGCGGCTTTCGCAAGCCGTTCCTGTTCGTGCTGGTCTATGCCTATATCGACATCGTCGCGCCCCAGCGGCTGACCTACCTCCTGCTCAATTCCCTGCCGATCTCGGCGATGGCGGCTGCGCTCGCGCTGGGCGGGTTCCTGCTGTTCGACGACAAGCGTGACGTGCGGGTGGCCCCGCGCCAGCTGCTGATCGTGGCGCTGATCGGCTATTGCTGGTTCACCACCCTCCACGCCGACTTTCCGGTCGAGGCCAGAGACAAATGGGACTGGGTGTGGAAGGCGCTCGCCTTCGCGGCCTTCCTGCCGCTCACCTTGCGCACGCGCCTGCGGATCGAGGCGCTGCTGCTGTTCATGATCCTCTCGGCCAGTTCGATCATCATCGTCGGCGCGATCAAGACCATCATTTCGGGCGGCGGCTATGGCGAGCTCAACCTGATGGTCTCGAACAATTCGGGGCTGTACGAGGGCAGCACCATTTCCACCGTCGCGATCGCGATCCTGCCGCTGATCCTGTGGTTCACCCGCCACGGCACGATCTTCGCCCCCGACTGGCGGATGAAGGCCTTCGCCTATGCGCTGTGCTTCGCCTGCCTGCTGATCCCGATCGGTACCTCGACCCGCACCGGACTGCTCTGCATCGGATTGGTCGCGCTGCTGATGCTGCGGGACAGCCAAAGGAAGCTGCTCTATCTCGGCTGCGTGGCGGCGATGGGCCTGGCCGCCCTGCCCTTCCTGCCCTCCGCCTTCACCGAGCGGATGGGGACGATCAAGACCTATCAGGGCGACGCCTCCGCCTCCACACGCCTCGCCGTCTGGCAATGGACGATGGACTATGCCCGCAGCCATCCGCTCGGCGGCGGGTTCGAGGCCTATCGCCAGAACCAGATCCGCTACGAGAAGGTGGCAGTGGAGGACCAGGGCGGCGTCGCGGTGGTCGATCGCTCGCTGGAGGTGGACAAGGCGCGCGCCTATCACAGCGCCTATTTCGAGATGCTGGGCGAACAGGGCTATCCGGGGCTCGCATTGTGGCTGCTGGTCAATGTCGCCGGGCTGTTCCGCATGGAGGTGCTGCGCCGTCGCTATGCCCGCGCGGAGGGTGATCAGGCCTGGATCGCACCTCTGGCGGCCGCGCTGCAGAATGGCCACATCGTGTACCTGCTCGGCGCGGCGTTCGTGGCGATCGCCTTCCAGCCCTTTATCTACATGTTGATCGGCGCGCAGATCGGGCTCGACACCTATTGCGCCCGCAAGCGCGCCGCGGCGGACTGGCGGCCGCTGCGCAAGGCGCGCGTCGCCGCCGCATGAGCGGGCGGGCCGAGCTGCGCGCGCTTACCTCCGCGCGCGGCGTCGCGGCGTGGTGGGTGGTGCTCTACCATCTGCGCGGCGCGCTCGCGGCCCTGCCCCTTGCGGTCGAGGCCGTCCTCGCCAAGGGCTATCTCGCCGTCGACTTTTTCTTCCTGCTGTCCGGCTTCGTGCTGGCGCTCAGCCATGGCGAGCGGCTGCGCAGCGGCGGCATGGCGGTGGTACCCGGTTTCCTGCGCCGACGGATCGCACGGATCTGGCCGCTGCACGCGGCCATGCTGGGCTTCGCGCTGCTGCTTCTCGTAGCCCTGCGCGCCAGCGGCCGCGCGGCACCGGAATTTCCCCTGGCCGCGCTGCCGGTGCATCTGCTGCTCGTCCAGGCCTGGGGCTTCGCCGAGCCGCTACGCTGGAACGATCCCGCATGGTCGATCTCATGCGAGCTGGCGGCGTACCTGCTGTTCCCGCTCTGGGTGATGGCAATCGACTGGCGCCGCCGGGCCACGCCCGTTCTTCTGGGCGCGATCGGGGCACTCCTGCTGGCGCTGGGCGCGGCGTTCGTGCTGCGCGGTGCCGAGACGTTGGGGCAGGACATCCCGCATCTCGGGGTCCTGCGCTGCCTGCTGGAGTTTGCTACCGGCACGCTGATCCATGCGCTTTGGCAGCGCTGGCGGGAACGCGGCGTCGCCCTTTCCTGCTTCGGTATCGCGACGCTGTTCGCCGTGGCGTGGCGGCTCGGCGCACCAGAAACGCTGAGTGTTCCCGCAGCCCTCGCCGCGCTGCTGCTGGGACTGGCGCTGACTGCCGGCCGGCCGGGCAATCCTCTCGAGGGCGCGCTGCTCCACCGCCTCGGCGAGATCAGCTACGCGACCTATCTCAGCCATTTCCTGCTGTGGTTCGCCTTCAAGCTCGCCTTCGTCCGCACCGCCACGATCGGCTGGCCGTTTGCGGCGTGCTACCTGCTGCTGGTCCTCGCCGCGTCGGTGGCGCTCCACCGCTGGGTGGAGCGCCCCGCGCAGCGCTGGATCAACGCCCTCGGGTTCAGGCCGGGGCGGTCACGTCTTCGAGCGCGGCGATCACCGCGCGGTTGAAAGCGGGGATATCGTCGGGCTTGCGGCTGGTGATCAGGTTGCCGTCGCTCACCACTTCCTGGTCCACCACATCGGCACCGGCATTGGCGAGATCGGTGCGGATCGATGGCCAGCTGGTCAGCCGGCGACCAGCAACCACATCGGCCTCGGCGAGCAGCCAGGGCGCATGGCAGATCGCAGCGACCAGCCGCTTCGAATCCACGAAGTTGCGGACGATCTCGACCGCCTTGGGCTCCATCCGCAGCTTGTCCGGATTGCCGACGCCGCCCGGCAGCACCAGCGCGTCGAACTGATCGAGCTCGACCTGGTCGAGGGTCGTGTCCGGCGTGATGCTCTTGCCCTTTTCGCCGCCGCTTTCGCCGGTGATCGGATCGGTCTTGATCGAGGCGAGCGTCACCTGCGCGCCGGCGTCGAGCAGCGCCTGGCGCGGTTCGAACAGCTCCGATTCCTCGAAGCCGTCGGTGGCGAGCATCAGCACGCGCGCATTCTGGAGATTGGCCATGGGGGCATCCTTTCCCGTTTTTTCGGAAGATGCCGGGCCAACCCGGAGCCCCTGCCCCTTGTTCCGGAACGAATTGTTGCTGCGGGGCATTTGCCTAGGCTCTGCCCCAAGGAACCGCGATGGACAGCGCCGACATCGTCTATGTCGAAGACCAGGCCCCCGGCATCACCCGGCGCAAGATGCGCCACGGCTGGGGCTATTTCGACGCTGACGGCACCCGCATCACCGACCGCGACGAAATCGACCGGCTCAACGCGGTCGGCCTTCCGCCCGCTTACGAGAATGCCTGGTTCTGCCCCGACCCCAACGGCCATATCCAGGCGACCGGCTATGACGTGAAGGGCCGCAAGCAGTATCGCTACCACAATGGCTTCCGCGAGGCGCAGGAGGCAGCGAAGTACGATCGCTGCGGCATGTTCGGCGAGCGCCTGCCCCGCCTGCGCCGCAAGGTGGAGAGCGATCTCCGGCTGCGCGGGCTGTGCAAGGACAAGGCGGTTGCCGCCGTCGTCCGCCTGCTCGACCTCGGCTCGATCCGCGTCGGCAACGAGACCTATGCGCAGGAGAACAAGAGCTTCGGCGCCACCACGCTGCGCAAGCGCCACGTCAAGGTCGCCGGCGGCACCCTCAAGCTCCAGTTCCGCGCCAAGTCCGGCAAGCTGCGGGTGATGACCGTCTCGGACAAGTCGCTCAGTCGCTTCGTCAAGCGCTGCCAGGACCTGCCCGGCCAGAACCTGTTCCGCTGGATCGACGATGCGGGCGAGGCGCATCCGGTCACCTCCAGCGACGTCAACGCCTATATCCGCGAGGCGATGGGCGAGCATTTCAGCGCCAAGCATTTCCGCACCTGGGGCGCGAGCGTGATCGCCTACCGCACGCTGGCGCAGGCCGACGACTATATCGGCCTGAAGACGCTGCTGGAGCCCGTGACCGAAGCGCTGGGCAACACCCCCGCCATCGCGCGCAAATCCTATGTCCATCCACGGCTGATCGAGCTGGCGCGCGACAAGCCCGGCCAGGCGCTGTTCCGCGCCGGGTTGCGCCTGCCCCGCACGACGCAGTACCTCGACCGCTACGAACGCGGTCTGATCGTCTTCCTGGAGACCGATCCGGCCGAACAGCCCGCCAAGGCAGCCTGACGAGACCCGATGCTGATCACCGCCCGCACCAAGCCCACCCATTTCGAACGCCAGCTCCAGGCTTTCATCGGCGACACGCCCGATTGGATCGCCGACCATTGGCTGAGCATCCTGGTCGCGATCGGCATCGCGGTCGGCATCGCGCTGTTCCTCCACACCCTGCGCTCTTGGGGCATGCGGCTGTGCCGGAACAGCGACGGCAGCGGCACCAACTGGTACACGATCTTCGGCCGCACGATCGCGCGGACCAACAATTTCTTCATCGTGACGCTGGCGATCCGGCTGGTGGTGAACGTGGCGGAGACGCCCCCGCTGCTCGACAAGACGATCACCTTCCTGTTCACCATCGCGGTGACCTTCCAGGTGGCGATCTGGGTTCGCGAGGTCATCTTCGGCCTGATCGAGCACCGCACCCGCGGCGACAGCCCCAGCGAGAGCCTGGCCAGCGCGGTCGGCATCATCCGGCTGCTGATATCGATCGCCCTGTTCGCCATCGCGCTGGTGATGGTGCTCGGCAATATCGGGGTGAACGTGACCGGCCTGGTCGCCGGTCTGGGCGTCGGCGGCATCGCCATCGGTCTGGCGGCGCAGGGCATCTTCGGCGACCTGATCGCGGCGCTATCGATCCTGTTCACCCGCCCCTTCCGCGTCGGCGACAACATCAAGTTCGACCAGACCAGCGGCACGGTGGCCGAAATCGGGCTCAAGTCCACCCGCGTCCGCTCGTTCGACGGCGAGATGCACATCATCTCGAACCGCCAGTTGCTCGACAAGGAACTGCAGAACCTCACCGACCGCACGCGCATCCGGCTGCCGTTCAAGATCGGCGTGGCGTACGAGACGCCGCCGGAGAAGCTCGAGCGGCTGCCCGAGATCTTCAAGGAGATCGTCGAGGCCAACGGCGCGACCGCGGTGCGCAACGGCTTTGTCGGATTCGGCGCGAGCTCGATCGACTATGAGCTGATCGCCGAGGTCGCGACCGGCAGCTGGGATGTCGGCCACCCGACCCGCGATCGCATCCTGATCGCGATCGTCCGCAAGCTGGCGGAAGAAGGGATCAGCATCCCCTATCCGACGCAGACCACCTTCACCGCCGCACCCGACGGCAAGATCATCATGCCCTATCCGGACGTGACGCCGGTGATGCGGGTGGACAAGGAAGACGGCGAGCGCTGAGGAGGCGCCCCGCCCCATCAGCCGTCATCCCGACGAAAGTCGGGATCCATTCGCCACTCGGGCGCAGCAGGAGCCGATCCGGCGACCCCAATGGATTCCGGGTTTCGCCGGAATGACGAAGGTGAGGTGGAGGACGCAGCCCTCAATCGTACTTCGTCACCAGCCAGCTCCACACGCCCCAGGCGAGCAGCGCCCAGACCCCCAGCACGATCGCGATCCCGCCCCAGCTCACCGGCCGGTGGCTCGCCTCCTCCGCGGCCGCGCGGTGCTCGGCGAACTGCTCCGCCGGGATCAGCCGTTCGAACAGCCACACGCCGAGCGGGATCAGGATGGCGTCGTCCACCAGCCCGAGCACGGGGATGAAATCGGGGATCAGGTCGATCGGCGACAGCGCATAGGCCGCGACCAGAATGCCAACGATCCGCGCAGCCAGGGGCGTGCGCGGATCGCGGATGGCGAGCCATACGGCATGCGCCTCGGTGCGGACGCGGTGAGCGAGCGAAGGACCCATGGCCCTGGATCGCCCAGCCGCGTCGCGCGGTCAATCTCGGCTCAGCGCTCCGCGGTGGTCTCCACCTTGGCGTGGCTGCCGGTCTCGTCCGACTTGATCTTGCCGCCGAACAGCATCTTCACCTTGCCGCTGAGCGAGATGTCCGTTTCCCACAGCTCGGCATCGTCGATATCGACGCGGAGCAGCGCGAGGTTCGGGTCCTGCTTGCCGCCCGGAAACCAGGCTTCGACCTGGTTGTTCCACAGCTTGTCGATCATCGCGAAATCGTTGTCGACGCGCGCGGTGCCGGAGAGGCAGGCGAAGAAATCATGCCCCTTGGACACGAACTGCAGCATCGCCGGGCCGCCCTTGGCCATGCGGTTGTCCTTGCCGATGAAGAAGAAGATCGTGTCGACCTGGTCCTCGTCGAGCTGCGCGGTCAGCGGCTCGCTGTGCTGGCCGTCCTGCAGGCCCGCCATCATGAAGGGGCTGTCCGCCAGCTTGGACCAGAAATGCTTCTTCAGTTCGACCGTGTCGGCCATGATCGTCTCCCAAGTTTGGATACCAGCGGGTAACGTGCAGGTCCGCTCAGGCGTTCCGGATCGCGGCAGCGGCGCCGATCAGTTCGAGGTCGGCGCGGTTGACCAGCGCCACCGGCGTCTCCGCGAGCTGGCGGCGAAAGGCGGTGCGCGCCTCCATCCGTTTACGGAAGCCGGGCTGCTTGAGCTGCGGCTCCAGCGCACGGGCGATCGCGCCGGTCAGGAACACGCCGTCCCAGGCATCGAAGGTGAGGACGAGATCGCCGACGAAAGCCCCAAGATGCTCGACGAACATGCGCACCACCGCCGCGGCGATGGGATCGCGGCCGGCGTTGCGGGTCACGTCCTCCGGCGCGGGCAGCCGCTTGCCGCCCGACAGCGCCTCATAGGCGATCAGCAGCCCGTTGGCGCTGAGCAGGGTCTCGACCTCGACCAGCCCGCCGCGCGCCTTGCAGAAGGTCGCGAACCGCTCCTCGTCGCCGGACTGCGGCGCGAAGCCGATATGCCCCGCCTCGCTCTGCACCGGCACGTGACGGCCGTCCGCGCTGATGAGCGCGGCGACGCCCAGCCCGGTGCCGACGCCGATCACCGCGTAATTGCCGCCGGGCGTGATCGGTTTCGGCGCCGCGCCAGGAAGCGCTGTAAACGTTGTCGGCGCAAGCCGCGTAAGTGCCAGCGCGTTGGCGGCGCATTCGTTCAGCGCCACCGGCTTTTCGCGCAGCACCGCCTCGACGCCCGCCAGCGAAATGTACCAGCGGCTGCCGGTCAAGTTGATCAGATCGCCGCGTACCGCGCCTGCCACCGCGAGCACGCTCGGCAGCCGAGCGTCGCGCAGGCCCACCCCAGCAAGATAGGCGACCAGGGCGCTCGTGAAGGTCTGATGATCGCTGTTGGAAAAGCGCTTGATCTCGCGAGGCTCGTCACCTTCCGCACCGCCAGCCAGGCCGAAGCGAACGGATTGCCTGCCGATATCGGCCACTAGCGCCACGCCATGTTCCATCAAGCACTCTCTCCCCTGCCGACTTCTTTTTAAAGCTCGGACAGGCGATATCGCTAACAATGGTTACAGTAGCAATAAATAAGCCAATTATTGCGGGAGCCTGTCGCTTTTCAGGCCGCGCGCGGGTCGCCGCCGAAACGGTTCCGACCGATCGCGGGCGACCAGTAGAGCGCCACGGCGAGAACCGCGAGCGCGACTTGCCCCGCGATCGGCAGCATCGGCACGCCGGGATGCAGCCCGATCGCCACCTGGGTGCGGTCCAGATCCCCCGCCACGCCGATTGCGGCGAGCAGCAGCCCGGGGATCGCCGGCAGCCCGACATCGTGCAGCCGCCGCACGATCAGCCCGATCAGCGGCACGAACAGCAGCAGCGCCAGCGTCTCCTCCACCGCCACGCGGCGCCAGAAGACGGTGACGTTCAGCGGCGTCGGCGGATGGAAGAAGTGAAAGCCGAGGAACAGCAGCACCTCCCCGATCGCGATCAGGATCAGCGCACTCGTCAATTCGCTGCGCGTCGAGCGGCCGTGGAATACGAAGCTCTGGCCGATGGCGCGGAGGCCGTTGCGCAGCGACACCCCGTCGCGATAGCTGGCTGCTGTCATGAGGCGGAGGGTGCAGCGCGCCGCACCCTCCGGTCAAGTGGTTACAGCGTCTCGAAAAGACCCGCGGCACCCATCCCGCCGCCGATGCACATCGTCACGACGACATATTTCGCGCCGCGGCGCTTGCCCTCGATCAGCGCATGGCCGGTCATGCGGGCACCCGACATGCCGTACGGGTGGCCGATCGAGATCGCACCGCCGTTGACGTTGAGCAGTTCGTTGGGGATGCCCAGCTTGTCGCGGCAATAGAGCACCTGCACCGCAAACGCCTCGTTGAGCTCCCACAGGCCGATATCGTCCATCTTCAGGTTGAAACGCTCGAGCAGCTTGGGGATGGCGTAAACCGGGCCGATGCCCATCTCGTCGGGCTTCGTGCCCGCCACTGCCATGCCGATATAGCGGCCCAGCGGGGTGAGGCCGCGCTTCTCGGCGAGCTTCTCCTCCATCAGCACCGCGGCCGAGGAGCCGTCCGACAGCTGGCTGGCATTGCCCGCGGTGACGGTTCCGTTGGGCACCACCGGCTGGAGCGCCTGCAGGCCTTCCAGCGTGGTTTCAGGGCGATTGCCCTCGTCCTTGGAAAGCGTGATCTCCTTCTGCGAGACTTCCTTGGTCTCCTTGTTGACCAGGTTCATCGTCGCGGTGACGGGCACGATCTCGTTGTCGAACTTGCCCGCTGCCTGCGCGGCGGCAGTGCGCTGCTGCGACTGGAGCGCATAGGCGTCGCATGCGTCACGGCCGATGCCGTAGCGCGCGGCGACCACTTCGGCGGTCTGGAGCATCGGCATATAGGTGTCGTTGTGCATCGCGATCAGCTCGCGATCGGGCTCGACGCGCATCTGCGGGGTCTGGACGATGCTGATCGACTCCACGCCGCCGCCGAGCGTGATGTCCATGTTGTCGACGACGATCTGCTTGGCCGCGGTGGCGATCGCCATCAGCCCCGAGGCGCACTGGCGGTCGATCGACATGCCCGGCACTTCCACCGGCAGGCCGGCGCGGAGCAGCGCGAGGCGGGCGATGTTGGGTGCCTGGCTGCCCTGCTGGAGCGCGGCGCCGAACACCACGTCGTCGACCTGGCCCGGCTCGATGCCGGCGCGCTCGACCGCGGCGCGGATCGCGTGCGCGCCCAGGGTCGGCGCCGGCGTGGCGTTGAACGCCCCGCGATAGGCCCGGCCGATGCCCGTGCGGGCGGTGGAAACGATGACTGCGGAGCGCATAGGGTTCCTCTCTTCTGAATTCTCAAGCCCGGCCTGTGCAAGCCGGGGCATCCGTGGGTTCAAACATAGACGAGCGCGATCCACTCGGCGATCACCGCCGGCTTCTCCTCGCCTTCGATCTCGAGCACATAGTCCTGCACCTGCTCCCAGACGCCGGGCTTGCGCTCGACGAACTTCCTGAGCGTGAATCGACCGCGCACCCGCTTGCCCGAGCGCACCGGCGTGAGGAACCGGACCTTGTTCCCCCCATAGTTCACGCCCATCCGCGCGCCTTCGATCGCCGGCGCATCGGTGCGCGCGGCGAGCATCGGCATCAGCGAGAGCGTCAGGAATCCATGCGCGATCGTGCCGCCGAACACCGTCTCCGCCGCGCGCGCCGGATCGACATGGATGAACTGGTGGTCGCCGGTCGCGTCCGCGAACTGGTCGATCATCGCCTGGGTGACCTCCACCCAGTCCGAGACATGCTCGGTACCGACCCGTTCGGCCATCGCTTGCGGGGTGACGGTCGCTGCCAAGACTATCCTCTCGCGTAATTATCTTTCATAGGCACGCCATATCTAGTGGGGCCACCGGGCTCCCTGCAAGCTTTAGCCGACCGGAAACTGGAAAATGCCGACTGCCGTACCGTCACACCACCGCGAATCGATGGCCAAGCTGCACCGTGCGGCCGAACCCGATGTTCTAAAACCGCTTCTGGAGCGTGCGCGACTCACGCCCGATTCGCGCGAGCGGGTGATGGATCATGCCCTCGCGCTGCTGGCGGACCTGCGCGCGGCGCAGACCCGCGGCTGGGTGAACCAGTTCCTCCAGGAATATCGGCTGAACTCGTCCGAGGGCGTCGCGCTGCTCAGCCTCGCCGAGGCATTCCTGCGCGTGCCGGACCCCGAGACCGCCGACCTGCTGATCGCCGACAAGATCGGCGATGCCGACTGGAAGGCGCATTCGGGCAAGTCGAACTCGGTACTGGTCAATTCGGCCACCTGGGGCCTGATGCTGGGTCGCGCGTTGGTCGGCGACGAGAAGACCGGCGCACTCCGCCGCCTGATCTCCCGCGCCGGCGAGCCCTTCGTCCGCCAGGCGGTGGGCGCCGCGATGAAGCGGATGGGCGAAGTCTTCGTGATGGGCCGCACCATCGACGAGGCGATGAAGCGGATGAAGAAGCCCGAGAACAAGGGCTTCACCGCCAGCTTCGACATGCTGGGCGAGGCGGCGCGGACCAAGGCCGATGCCGAGCGGTACTTCCAGGCCTATTTCGAGGCGATCCGCGCAGTGGGCCGCGATCCCAAGGCGGGGCATTCGATTTCGGTGAAGCTCTCCGCGCTCCACCCGCGCTACGAAGTCGCGCAATATGACCGCTGCGTGCCCGAGCTGACCGACATGCTGGCGCAGCTCGCCTCGGAATCGGCGGCGCAGGGCATTCCGCTCACCGTCGACGCCGAGGAGAGCGAGCGGCTGGACATGAGCCTCGACATCATCGGCTCGGTCGCGCGCCGGCCGGAGCTCAAGGGCTGGAACGGCTTCGGCATGGCGGTGCAGGCCTATGGCAAGCGCGCCCGCGCGGTGATCGGCTGGGCCGACGATCTGGGCCGGCCGATGCATGTCCGCCTGGTCAAGGGCGCCTATTGGGACAGCGAGATCAAGCGCACCCAGGTCGAGGGACTGTCCGATTACCCCCTGTTCACCCGCAAGGCGGCGACCGACGTTTCGTACCTCGCCTGCGCGCGCGACATGCTCGCGGCCCGGAACATCGTGCCCGCCTTTGCGAGCCACAATGCGCTGACCGTCGCGACCATCCTCGACTGGGCGGGTGACAGCCGCGACTTCGAGTTCCAGCGCCTGCATGGCATGGGCGAAGGGCTGTACGAGCGGCTGGTCAACGAACAGGGCTATCACTGCCGCATCTACGCGCCGGTGGGCGGCCACCGCGACCTGCTGGCCTATCTGGTCCGCCGCCTGCTGGAGAATGGTGCGAACTCCAGCTTCGTGCATCAGTTGGCCGACGAGCAGCTCAGCGAGGCGGAATTGCTGGCCGATCCGGTGGAGAAAATCGCGGCGGTGGGCGGCACGCGGCACCCGAGCATCCCGCTGCCGGTCGAGCTGTTCGGGGCGTGGAAGAATTCTGGCGGGATCGATCTCGCCGAGCGGACGATCCTCGCGGAGACTGCGATGGCGATCGCAGCCAAGCCCCTCCCCTTCAGGGGAGGGGTTGGGGTGGGGCAGTCCGCCTCCAGCGAAGGGCTTGCGGATCGGTCATCCCCCACCCCCAACCCCTCCCCTGAAGGGGAGGGGCTTGTCCGGTCTGCCATCGACCGCGCCACGGCCGCCTTCCCCGGCTGGGCCGCGACCCCGCTCGGCACGCGCGCCGCGATTCTCGAACGCCTTGCCGACCTGCTCGAGGAGAACCGCGTCGAGCTGATGGCGCTGGCCGTCAAGGAAGCCTTCAAGACCATCCCCGACGCCCTCGGCGAGGTCCGCGAGGCGGCCGATTTCTGCCGCTATTACGCGCTCCAGGCCCGCACCGGCCTTGCCCCCATCACCCTCCCCGGGCCGACGGGCGAGCGCAACGAGCTGCGCATGGAAGGCCGCGGCGTATGGGCGACGATCGCGCCGTGGAACTTCCCACTGGCGATCTTCCTCGGCCAGACCGCGGCGGCTTTGGTCGCGGGCAATGCCGTGGTCGCCAAGCCCGCCCCGCAGACCCCGGAGATCGCTCGCGCCGCCGTACGCCTCGCCCATCAGGCGGGCGTGCCGGAGGATGCGCTGGTGCTGGTGACCGGCGGCCCGGAGGTGGGCGCCGCGCTCACCGCCGATCCGCGCATCGCCGGCGTGGCCTTCACCGGCTCGACACCCACCGCCAAGAAGATCGCCGCGTCGCTGCTCGAAGGTGACGACCGCCCGCTGGTGCCGCTGATCGCCGAGACCGGCGGCATCAACGCGATGATCGTCGATTCGACCGCGCTGCCCGAGCAGGTGGTCGCCGACGTGCTCACCTCGGCCTTCCGCTCGGCCGGCCAGCGCTGCTCGGCGCTGCGCCTGCTCCTCCTGCAGGAAGAGATCGCCGAGGGCGTGATCGAGATGCTGCGCGGGGCGATGGAACTGCTGATCCTCGGCGACCCCGCCGATCCGCGCACCGATATCGGCCCGGTGATCGACCAGGCGGCCTATGACAAGCTGATGGCCTATCGCGACAGCGCCAAGGCGCAGTGGATCAAGACCGTGCCGGTGCCCGCCACCGGCCTGTTCGTACCGCCGACGATGATCCGCATCGATCGCCCGGAAGACCTGACGCGTGAATGGTTCGGCCCGATCCTCCACGTCGCTACCTGGAAGGCAGGCCAGCTCGGCGAAACGGTGGCGCGGGTGAACGCCAAGGGCTTCGGCCTAACGATGGGCCTGCACAGCCGCATCGCCCGCTCGGCCGAGCTGGTCGAGGCGGACGCGCGGGTGGGCAATCTCTACATCAATCGCTCGATGATCGGCGCAGTGGTGGGCTCGCAGCCCTTTGGCGGCGAAGGCCTTTCGGGCACCGGCCCCAAGGCGGGCGGGCCGCACTATCTTCACCGCTTCTGCGCGGAGCGGGCGGTGTCGGTGGATACAACCAGCGCCGGCGGCAATGCGACGCTGCTCAGCCTGGACGAAGGGGGGATGTGATTAAACCTGTCTATCCTCTCCCTCGAGGGAGAGGATAGCGTAGCTTGGCGGCTTGCCGCCTAGCGAAGCTTGGAGAGGGTGAGCGGCGCGCAAGCGCCGCTTGGCTGCTCGGTCGTCGAAGTGCCCCTCTCCCTCCCACTGCCTTCGGCAGCGGGCCCCTCCCTCTACCCGGTGGGGAGAGGGACATCAGGCTCACCCGCTATGCGTGGCCATCCACTGCTCGACGACCGGCGCGATGCGGTTGCGCCACTTCGAGCCGTTGAAGATGCCGTAATGGCCGACGCCTTCGGCCAGATGGTACTGCTTGTGCGATTCCGGCAGCTTTGTCGCGATGGTCAGCGCGGCCTTGGTCTGGCCGATGCCGGAGATATCGTCGCGCTCGCCTTCGATCGCGAGGATGCCGATATCGGTGATCGCTGCCGGATCGACCTTGCGGCCGCGGTGCAGCATCTCGCCCTTGGGCAACGCGTGCGTCTGGAACACCGTGGCGATCGTCTGGAGGTAGAATTCGGCGGTCATGTCGCAGACCGAGCGATATTCCTCGTAGAACTTCATCGTCGCATCGGCGCTCTCGTCGTCGCCCTGGACGAGATGCTTGAACATCTCCCAGTGCGAGATGAGATGGTTGCCGAGATTCATCGTCATGAAGCCGGCGAGCTGCAGGAAGCCCGGATAGACCTTCCGGCCCGCACCCGCATAGGTCATCGGCACGGTGGCGATGACGTTGTGCTCGAACCAGCTGTACGGCCGCTCGGTCGCCAGCGTGTTGACCGCGGTGGGCGCCTCGCGCGTGTCGATCGGGCCGCCCATCATGGTCAGCGTCGCCGGGCGGTTGGGGTGGTTGTCCGCGCTCATCACCGCCGCGGCGGCGTAGCAGGGGACCGACGGCTGGCACACCGCCAGCATGTGCGGGCGCGGCGCGCCCTCGGCGCCGATATGCGCCAGGAAATCGATCACGTAATCGACATAGTCATCGAGGTCGAAGCGGCCTTCGCTGGTCGGCACCAGCTTCGCGTCGCGCCAGTCGGTGATGTAGACGTCCGCCACCGGCAGCATCCGCTGCACCGTGCCGCGCAGCAGCGTGGCATAGTGGCCGGACATCGGGGCGACGATCAGCAGCTTGGGGGCCCCCTCGACGCCCTGGCGCACGAAGCGCTTGAGCTGGCCGAAGGGCTTGCGCAGCACGATTTCCTCATGGACCTCGACCCGGCGGCCGTCGATCTCGGTGAAGTCGAGCGCAAAGTCCGGCTTGCCGCGCGGTGCCGAGGCGTGCGCGAACACCTCCAGCGCAGAAGCCATCACCGGTCCGCCACCGAAATAGGCGAACGGATTGGCCGGATTATTGAGCAGCCCCGCGCCGAAATTGGCCAGAGCACTCGCACCGGCGAGCATTGAACGTTGGAATTCGTAAGCGTCGTACAGCATAAAATTCCTTCCCCGCGCCCCGATCCCTGCAGCGGGGGTTGTCTTACCACTCATATAGACGCCGCCCTTGTGCGTCGCAACGTCGTAGCTATGCGGAACATAGACAAACGGAGGTAGTTCCCCTGCCTCGCGAACCGCGCTAGTCGCTTGCACCATGGCCGACACGACCCCGCCGCCGGCGCCGCGCCGCAAGCTCAGCAGCCTGCTCGTCATCTGGCAGTTCACCCGCCGCTATCCGCTGCAGATCGCCATCGCCTCGATCGCGCTGGTCACCTCGTCGCTGGCGACCCTGTGGATTCCGCGCACCTTCCAGAAGATCGTCGACAACGGCTTCGCCAAGGGGGTCGATACCAGCCGCATCGGCGTATATTTCGAAGGCCTGCTGGCGGTGATCCTCGTGCTGTCGATCGCGACGGCGATCCGCTTCTTCTTCATCTCCTGGGTGGCGGAGCGGACGGTGGCGGATCTTCGCGTTGCGGTGCACCGCAACCTGCTGCGCCTGCCGCCGAAATGGTTCGAGGAAAACCGCCCCTCGGAAATCTCCTCGCGGCTCACTTCCGACACCGCACTGGTCGAGCAGGTGGTCGGCTCCACCGTGTCGATCGCGCTGCGCAACCTGCTGACCGGCATCGGCGGCGTGATCTATCTGTTCGTGCTGTCACCCAAAATCGCCGCCTATCTGATCGTCGGCATGCCGCTCACCGTGCTGCCGATCGTCTGGCTGGGCGGGCGCGTCCGCCAATATTCGCGCAACAGCCAGGACCGCGTCGCCGATATCGGCGCGATCGCCTCCGAAACGCTGGGGGCGATGCGAATCGTCCAGGCCTTCGGGCAGGAACGCCGCGAGAGCCAGCGCTTCCAGGACGCGGTCGTGCGCAGCTTCGCCGCCGCGCAGAAGCGCTTCGCCCTGCGCGCAATCATGACCGCGCTGGTGATCGGCCTGCTGTTCACCGCGATCACGCTGATCATGTGGGACGCGGTGTCGGGCGTCGCCGCCGGGCAGATCAGCGGCGGCGCGATTACTGCCTTCGTGATCACCGCGGGCCTCGTCACCGGCTCGTTCGGCGCGTTGACCGAAGTGTACGGCGACCTGCTGCGCGCTTCGGGCGCCGCCAGCCGACTTGCCGAGCTGCTCCAGCAGGAGCCGGACATCGCCCCGCCCGCCAACCCGGTGGCGCTGCCCAGCCCGGCCAAAGGCGCGATCGCGTTCGACGCGGTGACCTTCCGCTACCCCACCCGCCCCGAAGTCTCGGCGCTGCAGGACTTCTCGCTGTTCGTGGCGCCCGGCGAGACGGTGGCGGTGGTCGGCCCCTCGGGCGCCGGCAAGTCGACGCTGTTCCAGCTGCTCCAGCGTTTCTACGATCCCGAGGCGGGGGAAATCCGGATCGACGGCGTCGCCATCCCCAAGGCCGATCCCACCGACGTGCGCGCCCGTATCGCGATGGTCCCGCAGGAAACGGTGATCTTCGCCGCCAGCGCGCGCGACAATCTCCGCTACGGCGCGTGGGACGCCGGCGACGAGGCGATCTGGGCCGCGGCCGAGGCGGCCAATGCCGCCGAATTCCTGCGCAGCCTGCCGAACGGGCTCGACACCTTCCTCGGCGAAGGCGGCGCGCGGCTTTCCGGTGGGCAGCGGCAGCGGCTCTCCATCGCTCGCGCGCTGCTCCGCGATGCGCCCATCCTGCTGCTCGACGAGGCGACCAGCGCGCTCGACGCCGAGAGCGAGAAGCTGGTGCAGGATGCGCTCGAGCACCTGATGCAGGGCCGCACCACGCTGGTGATCGCCCACCGCCTGGCTACGGTGCGCGCGGCGGGACGGATCATCGTGATGGACGGCGGCCGGATCGTCGAGACCGGCACTCATGCCGAACTGGTGGCGCAGGGTGGGCTCTACGCACGCCTCGCGGCGCTGCAGTTCAACGAAGCGGCGTAGTAGCCCAACCTCTTCAGCGTTTCCTCCCTCGCGAAGCGGGGGAGGAAACGCTTAAGCGGCCAGCGCCTGGCGCGCGTCGATCCACTCGGCGAACGCCGCCGCTTCCAGCGGCCGTGCGAACCAATACCCTTGCGCTTCCTCGCAGCCCATGCCGACGAGAATCGCCGCGGCATCCGCCGTCTCCACGCCTTCCGCCACCACGCGCCGGCCGAGCTTCTGGAGTAGACCGACCATCGTCTCGACTAGCACATAATCGGCGCCCCAGGCGGCGCTGAGGCCGCGGACGAAGGCCTGGTCAATCTTTACCACATGCGCCGGCACCTGCTGGAGATAGGCGAGGCTGCTGTGGCCGGTGCCGAAATCGTCGATCGCCAGCGCGATTCCCGCCTCGGCCAGTTCGCGGAGCATCGCCAGCGCCTTTTCGGGCTGCGCCATCATCGCGCTTTCGGTGAGCTCGATCTCCAACTGCGAAGGACGCAGCTGCCGCGCGATCAGCGCCAGCTGGATCCGCTGGATCAGATCCTGCTCCATCAGATTGGCAGCCGAGATGTTGACCGATAGCGTGAGGTCGAGCCCCGCAGCGCTCCACGCGGCAAGCTGATCGAGCGCGTTCTCCAGCACCCACTGGGTCGTGGGGCGGGCGAGCGCAGTCTGCTCGATGATCGGGATGAACTCGGCCGGAGAGACTTCGCCGAGTGTCGGATGGCGCCAGCGCAGCAGCGTCTCCGCCCCCAGGCAGCGGCCGGTCGCGAGGTCGACGCGCGGTTGGAAGACGAGTCGCAGCTGGTCGCCCGCCTCCAGCGCCGCGCCGAAATCCTGGAGCAGGTCGTAATGGCGCCGCATCGCAGAGTCGCGCGCCTCCGAATAAAGCGCGATCGCACCGTCCGTGCGGCGCGCATCCTGCGCCGCGCTGGCAGCGCCGCGCAACACGTCCTCGGGCGGCACCTCGCCCAGCCGGAACGGGCGAACGCCGATGGCGACGCTGGTGACGAAACGGACGCTTGAGGTTGCCCGGATCACCTCGAAGCCACGTTCGAGCACCGCGATATAGGCTTGCACCTCCACGTCGGGCGCCGACAGGAAAGCGAATTGGGTGGTGCCTACATGATAGGCGGTCCGGTCCGGCCCCAGAATGTTCTGAATGGCGTGTGCCGCCTCGCGCACCATCTCGTCGAGACGCGCGGCGCCCATCGCGCCGACGATCTTGGCGATCTGGTCGTCACGCGCGAGATCCGCCACCACCGCGATGCGCGCCTGGCCGGGGCAGTCGAGCGCGAGATCGACCAGATCGTCGCAGAACTGCGCGCGCGTCGGCAGTCCGCTGATCGGATCGATCCGCCCGAAGGAATGCTGCAGCTCGATCTGCTCCATCACCATCGCGGCAAGGTCGGTCAGCGCCGCGAGTTCCTCCGGGGTTGCAACGCGGGGCTCGGCACCCAGCACACACAGCGCGCCCAGCCCATAGCCGTCCCGCGTCACCAGCGGCGCACCGGCATAGAAGCGCGTGCCATGCTCGGCGAGCAGGCTGTCCGAATAGCAGGGGTGCGTAGCGAAGTCCTCGATCACCACCAGGCCGCGCGCCTCGGCAACTTCAGAGCACGGCGCCCTTTCGCGCGGGATGCTGCTGTGCTCCACGCCGACCCGCGACTTGAACCATTGGCGGTCCTTGTCGGTCAGCGACACCGCGGCGATCGGCAGGCCGAAGATCCGGGCCGCCATCCGCGTGATGCGGTCGAAATGCTCGCTCGGGGGCGTGTCGAGCAGCTTTAGCTGATGCAGCGCGTCGAGCCGCGCCGCTTCCCGATAATCCTGCACAATCGTTCCCTTTCCCGCTCATTATAGAAGCGGGAGGGCCCTAATTTTGCATGTGGAAGAAATGCGTTGGTTAATCGGCCAGGATGCTCTTCGCGACCGCCTCGGCGACCTTGATGCCGTCGATTGCCGCCGAAAGGATGCCGCCGGCATAGCCCGCGCCTTCCCCCGCCGGGAACAACCGCGGCGTGTTGAGGCTCTGCAGGTCCGGCCCCCGGGTGATCCGCAGCGGCGAGGAGGTGCGCGTCTCCACGCCGGTCATCACCGCCTCGGGATGGTCGTAGCGGGCGATCTGGCGGCCGAACACCGGCAGCGCCTCGCGGAACGCCTCGATCACGAAGTCGGGCAGGCAGGCCGAGAGGTCGGTCGGCGTCACGCCCGGCTTGTAGCTCGGCACCACCTGCCCCAGCGCGGTCGAGGGCCGCCCGGCGAGCAGGTCGCCGACCAGCTGGCCCGGCGCGTTGTAGTTGGAACCGCCGGCGATATAGGCCGCGTCCTCCCATTTCCGCTGCAGGTCCAGCCCGGCGAGTGGCCCGCCCGGATAATCCCGCGCCGGATCGATCGCCACCACCAGCCCCGAATTGGCGTTGAACTCGGCGCGCGAATATTGGCTCATGCCGTTGGTGACGACGCGGCCCTCCTCGGAGGTCGCGGCCACCACCCGCCCGCCCGGGCACATGCAGAAGCTGTAGACGGTGCGGCCATTGGCGCAGTGGTGCGACAGCGCATAGGCGGCGGCGCCGAGGTCCGGATGCTTGGCGCAATTGCCGAAGCGCGCCTGGTCGATCCAGCTCTGCGGATGCTCGATCCGCACGCCGATCGAGAAGGGCTTCGCCTCCAGATGCACGCCCATGCGGTGGAGCATCTCGAAGGTCGGCCGCGCGCTGTGGCCGACCGCGAGTACGACATGGTCGGCCTCCAGGAAGCTTCCGCCGTGCAGGTGCAGCCCGCGCATCTTGCGCTCGCCGTCGAGCTCGATCGCGTCGACGCGGGTCTGCCAGCGATATTCGCCGCCCAGTTCCTCGATGGTGCGGCGCATGCTCTCCACCATCGTCACGAGGCGGAAGGTGCCGATATGCGGATGCGCCTGCCACAGGATGTCGTCGGGCGCGCCGGCCTTGACGAATTCCTCGAGCACCTTGCGGCCGAGGAAGCGCGGATCCTTGACCCGGCAATAGAGCTTGCCGTCGGAGAAGGTCCCTGCCCCGCCCTCGCCGAACTGAACGTTCGAGTCCGGGTTGAGCTCGGATCGGCGCCACAGGCCCCAGGTGTCCTTGGTCCGCTCGCGCACGATCTTGCCGCGATCGACGATGATCGGGCGGAAGCCCATCTGCGCGAGGATCAGCCCGGCGAACAGCCCGCACGGTCCCGCGCCGATCACCACCGGGCGCAGGCCCTGCCAGCCCTGCGGGGCCTGGACCGGCGGGCGGTAGGTCATGTCCGGGGTCGGGCGCACATCCTTGTCGCCGGCGAGGCGCGCCAGCACCTCGGCCTCGTCGGTCAGGTCGACGTCGACGGTGTAGACCAGCAGGATCGCATTGCGCCGCCGGGCATCGTTGCCGCGCTTGAACACGGTGAAGCCGCGTAGCTCGGCCGGCGCCACGCCCAGCCGCGCCGCGATCGCCGGGGCCAGCGCATCGGCGGGATGGTCGAGGGGCAAGGAAAGTCCGGACAGGCGCAGCATCGAAACTCGGGTTCCAGCAGATGTGGGGGGCGAAGGTGCATCCCTTATACAAGGTTGCGTCGATGGGAACCCGTAACCCCGCCCGCCATCCCGGCGAAAGCCGGGATCCATTGGGGTCTCCGTCTCGGCATTATCTGTGACCGAGTGGCGAATGGATCCCGGCTTTCGCCGGGATGACGGCGTGGAAAACGAGTCCCCGCAACGCGAAATGATGTTAGCGTCAGTCCGTTCTCCGGCAAACCGGAGATCGGCGCGAACACCCTCACCCCCGCGCCAGCGAGTCGCGCAGCGCCTGCGCCTCGCGGTTGAGCGCCGCCAGCCGCTCCAGCGTCAGGTCGGTCTTCTCGAGGATCGCCTCGCCCAGACAGCCGCATTGCTCGCGGATCGCCTGGCCCTGCGCCGTGAGGAATACATGCACCTGGCGCTCGTCCTCCGGGTTGCGCTTGCGCTCGACCAGCCCGGCGGCCTCCAGCCGCTTCACCAGCGGGGTGATCGTGCTCGACTCGAGCGCGAGCCGCTCGCCGATCGCGCCCACCGTGCGACCGTCCTTTTCCCACAGGGCGTGGAGCACCAGATATTGCGGATAGGTGATCCCCAACCGATCGAGGATCGATTTGTAGACGCGCGTGATCGCCATGCTCGCGCTGTAGAGCGAAAAGCAGAGCTGGCCGTCGAGCGGAAGCGGGGCAGGCATGGGCAGAAACTCCTCCCCGCCGGACAGCGGCGGGATAAAACATATATCGCGATAAAGATTCCTCTGGACAAGGGGGGCAGCCTAGCCTATCTAGCATTTATCGCGATAACAATTATCGCAGCAAGCAAGGAGACACCCGATGTCGGTCGATGTGAAGTACAGCACCAAGGCAACTGCAACCGGCGGGCGTGACGGCAGCGCGCGTTCGGAAGACGGCGTTCTGGAAGTGAAGCTCTCGACCCCGAAGGAACTGGGCGGCGCCGGCGGCGACGGCACCAACCCCGAGCAGCTGTTCGCGGCGGGCTATTCGGCCTGCTTCATCGGCGCGCTCAAGGCCGTCGGTGCGGGCATGAAGATAAAGGTTCCGGCCGACGTGAAGGTCACCGCCACGGTGGGCATCGGCCCGCGTTCGGAAGGCGGCTTCGGCATCACCGCCGACCTGCTGATCGACCTGCCGGGCATGGATCGCGAGGAGGCCCAGAAGCTGGTCGACGCCGCCCACCAGACCTGCCCCTATTCGAACGCGACCCGCGGCAACGTGAATGTCGGCCTGACGCTGGCGTGAAGGCGGACAGCCCTCCCCCCTCTTCGGAGGGGGCATCGGGGGCGTCCGACAAGCAAAGCGTGACGAAACCCTCTTCCGGCTCGGGAGAGGGTTTTCGTTTGTGGATTAGACCCGCATGTCCAGCAGCGAACCCATCATCCGATCCTCGGTCTTGATCACCGAGAGGTTCGCGCGGAACGAGAAGAGCGCCTTGCGCTGCTCGACATCCTCGCTCGCGAAATCGACGTCGGGCGCCTCGACGTTACCATCCTCGTCGGCATCCTGCGATTCCGGGTCGTAGCGCGGCCCCGTGCCCGGCACCGCCGGTACCGGCTTGGCGTTGACCCCGCCCGCAGCAGCGGCCGCCTGGTAGATCGCGATCGGCTGATAGGCGTGGTTGACCGTCTTGCCGATCGCCTCCGCCGCCTTCACCGCCTTGACGGTCTCGCCGGTGGTATTGGCGTTGGCGACGTTCTGCGCGCTGACGTCGATCCGCGCGACGCTGGCCTGGACCCCCGAAAGGGCAATGTTGGTGGCGATCATGGCGCTGCTCCGATGCGCCAGTGTCGCAGTTAGGTGTGAACGAGCGGTTGCGGAACATGCTTAACCACCCGCACACGCAAAAAGGGCCGCGCCTGCCGATCGAGCAGGCGCGGCCCTTTTGTCAGCGCATCACTTGCGGATGAACGCCAGCAGGTCCGGGTTCAGCACGTCGGCGTGCGTGGTCAGCATGCCGTGCGGGTAGCCCTTGTAGACCTTCAGCTCGCCATTCTTGACCAGCTTGACGCCCAGCATCGCCGAGTCCGCGATCGGCACGATCTGGTCGTCGTCGCCGTGCATGAACAGCACCGGCACCTGGATCTTCTTCAGATCCTCGGTCTGGTCGGTCTCCGAGAAGGCCTTGATGCAGTCATACTGCGCCTTGGCGCCGCCGATCATGCCCTGGCGCCACCAATTCTGGATCACGCCCTGCGAAACCTTCGCACCCGGGCGGTTGAAGCCGTAGAACGGGCCCGACGGCACATCGAGGTAGAATTGCGCGCGGTTGGCGGCGAGCGCAGCACGGAAGCCGTCGAACACCTCGATCGGCAGGCCGCCCGGGTTGCTGGCGGTCTTGAGCATGATCGGCGGGATCGCGCCGACCAGTACCGCCTTGGCGACGCGGCCCGGCTTGGACCGCGCGACATAGGCCGCGACTTCGCCGCCGCCGGTCGAGTGGCCGATATGCACGGCATTCTTCAGGTCCAGCGCCTCGGCCAGCTCCAGCACGTCCGACGCATAGGTCGCCATGTCGTTGCCGGTGTCGGTCTGGGTCGAACGGCCATGGCCGCGGCGATCATGCGCGATCACGCGGAAGCCCTTCTCGAGGAAGTACAGCATCTGCGCATCCCAGTCGTCCGCGCTCAGCGGCCAGCCATGGTGGAACACGATCGGCTGGGCGGTCTTGGGGCCCCAGTCCTTGTAGAAGATCGTCGTGCCGTCCTTGACCGTGATCGTCGCCATGTTTGCTTCTCCGTGATGTGAATGGCCCTGGGCCATCGCCTGCGCTGCCGGGGCGAGCGCTGCGACGGCACCCACCGCCAGCGCGCCTTCCAGCAATTCGCGGCGCGTGACGCCCAGCATATTCTCGATTCCGCTCATCGCGCGCTCCTCCGAACCAATGCCGATTCGACGATGGCGCGCGGTGCGCCCGATCGGCTGCGGCCGGTCATGGCAGAATCGGTACGGCGGCGAAATCGAACGCTGGTATAGGGCGACCTAGCCAGCGGTTGGGAACCGATAGCAGTACGCTCGTAACCGTTTAGCCTTCTAGGAAAGCGGCCAGCTCCTCCGGCGTGCCGTTCGGAAAGGCCTCCTTCAGATAGTCGAGGAATGCCGACACGCGCGCGCTGAGCAGCCGCCGCGAGGGATAGAGCGCCCACAAGGCCACCGCCGCGCCCGCGAGGTCGCCCCAACGGACCAGTCGGCCGCTGGCGATGTCACCGCTCACCAGCGAGAGCGGCAACCGCGCCGCGCCCACGCCCATCCGCACCGCATCCCGCAGCATGATGTTCGATGACATGGCCAGAACCGGCGTCACCTGCACATCGACCGACCCATCCGGCGTATCGAGCTTCCAGACGTCCGCCCCGCCCAGCGGCCCGCGCACCAGCGCCGGCACCGTCTCCCCCGGCGCCGGTCGTGTCAGCCCAGGTGCCGCGACCACCACCTGCCGGTCATGCAGGAAGGCCCGGCCGACCAAGGCGACGTCCGGCTGCGGATTGACCCGGATCACCAGGTCATAGGCCTCCTCGATCATGTCGACTGCGCGATCTTCGACGATGATCTCCGGCCGCACCTCAGGATAGGCAAGCGCGAAGCCCGCCGCGATCTTGCCCATCGCCGCCTGCGAGAAGAGCAGGGGCGCGCTGATCCGCAACCGCCCGCGCGGACGCTCGCCCCCGGCGGCGATCGCGGTGGCGGTCTCCTCCAACTCGGTGAGCAACTGGCCGGTGCGGACGAACAGCGCCCTGCCCTCCTCGGTCAGCTGCAGAGCGCGGGCGCCGCGCTCGAACAGCCGCAGGTCCAGCGCCGCCTCCAGTTCCGCAACCCGCCGCGACAGCGTCGCCTTGGGCCGGCCGGTCGCCCGCGCCGCCTTGCCGAAGCCGCCATGCCGGGCGACGAGGTTGAAATCGGCAAGTGCCAGCAGATCCATCTTGTTCCACCTGTGAGACGGTGTGTCCAGATATAGCGGCTATTGGATCACCTGTGGATCATTAATTTCGGGGTTAGCCAATCACGGCCAGCCAAGGATCCCCGCCATGATCTATTCGACCGCCACCGTTCCGGTGAACCCCGCCGGCGCAACCCGGCTCACCCGCGAACAAATATGGAAAGGGCTGGAGGCCAAGGCGCGCGACGCCCGGCTGTTCCTCCCCGAAGGCCTGTGCACCCGCTGCGACGTGACCGGGGAGAGCGCGACCCATTTCGTCCGCGAGGCAACCATCGCCGGCGCAGATCTGCGCGAGATCATCACGCTCGAACCGGGGCGCAAGGTCACCTTCTTCCAGGCGACCGGCCCGCGCAAAGGCGCCATCGTCAACGAGCTGTTCGAGGATGCGGACGGCGCGCTGCACCTGCGCTTCTATTGCTATCTCGGGCTGCGCGATCACGCACCCGGCGGCCCCGAGGAACAGGCCGAGCAGGCCAGCTTCGACAGCGAGCGCGGCTACAAGGCCGCCCTGCGCTCCACCCTCAAGCGCACCCGCGAGCTGCTGGCCGAAGGTCGCCTCTGATTCCCCACATCTTCCCAGGAGACATATCATGACCCACCTCTGGACTCCGTTGACCGCCGGCACATTGCAACTCCCGCACCGGCTCGCCATGGCACCGATGACGCGCAGCCGCGCCAAGCCCGACGGCACGCCCGGCGATCTCGCCGCGCTGTACTACACCCAGCGCGCCGGCATGGGCCTGCTGATCACCGAGGGCACCCAGCCTTCGGACGACGGCCAGGGCTATCTCGCCACGCCGGGCATCTACACCGATGCGCATGTCGCCGGCTGGCGCATGGTGACCGATGCGGTGCACGCCGCGGGCGCGCGGATCTTCGTCCAGCTGATGCACGTCGGCCGCCGCGCGCATCCGGACAACACGCCGCACCACCGCCAGCCGGTCGCCCCCTCGCCAATCGCGCCGGGTGAGGAGATGTTCACCGCGGCGGGCATGCAGCCGGTTCCCGCGCCCCGCGCGCTGTCGACCGCCGAGGTGCAGCAGACCGCCGCCGATTTCGCCTACGCAGCAAGGCGCGCGATCGAGGCAGGCGCGGACGGCGTCGAGATCCACGGCGCCAATGGCTATCTGGTCCACCAATTCCTCGCCCACGACGCCAACCAGCGCACCGACCGCTATGGCGGATCGATGGAGAATCGCGCGCGCTTCGCGATCGAGGTGGTGCGTGCGGTGGCGGAAGCAATCGGCCCGGAACGCACGGCGATCCGCCTCTCCCCCGGCGTGCCGACCGGCGGCATCGCCGAGGGCAGCGGCAACGACGATCTCTACCGCTATCTAACGGCCGAGTTCGACGGGATGGGCCTGGCGTATCTGCACCTGCTGTTCGTGCGCGGCGAGGATCCGCTGCTCGCCGAGCTACGCGGGCTGTTCCATGGCACGCTGGTGCTGAACCGCCCCGGACGGCAGCGTAACCGGATCGGCGCGGATGTTGCGGCTGGCCTCGCCGATATGGAAGCATTGGGCGTACTGGCGCTCGCCAACCCCGACCTGATCCAACGGTTGAAGACCGATGCCCCGCTCAACGAGGTTCGCCCGGCACTGTTCTACGCAGGCGGCGGGGCGGAGGGCTATACCGACTATCCGACGCTTGACGCGGCCTGACCGTGCGGCGGGTGGCGCGCCTGCCATCCGCCGCTCCCCGCCGGCGCCAGCGGCATTGGCGCTGGCACGACGATCGACTAGGCCGTCGCATTCAAAGCCGCCCGTTCGACAGAAAGAACCACCCATGTTGCCTGCAGCAAATCTCGTCGACGCATTCGAGCGCGTGACCGATTATTGGTCCCCCAAGGTGATCGGCCGCGTGAACGACCAGCTGCTCAAGGCCGCCAAGCTGAAGGGGGAACTCGTCTGGCACGCGCATGATTCGGAGGACGAACTATTCTATGTCGTGAAGGGCTCGCTCCGCATCGAGTTCGATGACGGCGCGACCACGCTGCGCCAGGGGGAGTTCCTGACTGTCCCCAAGGGGGTGCGGCACAATCCGGTTGCGGACGAGGAATGCTGGATCCTGCTGATCGAGCCTGCCTCGACCTTGCATACGGGCGCGGAAATGACCGATCGCACCCGCAGCCTGGAAGAGCAGCTCCGCTAGGCGGAGCGCCGTTTCTTCATCTCTGGGGAAGCGATCGATCTCGCCGATCAGGCGCCCGGCAATGCCGGGATTCCGGGGGGAAATGGTGGAGCCGAGGGGGATCGAACCCCTGACCTTCGCAATGCCATTGCGACGCTCTCCCAGCTGAGCTACGGCCCCATTCCCCGGGAAGGCGGCCCCTCTATAAGGGCCTTGCGGGGTTGGCAAGCGCCTTTTTCGCGCTTGCCAAATTTTTTCGGACTTACTGCTCGTCGTCGTCGCTGACGGTCTCGACGCCCAGGTCGTCGTCGCCGCCCAGATCGACGTCGTCGTCCGGCGAGGGCTCCTCGTCGTCCGCACCGATGTCCAGATCGTCATCGCCCACCAGATCGGAATCTTCCGCTTCCGGCTTGTCGGTATTGGCCTTCACTGCCTCGAACGGCAGCGGCTGCTTCGACTTCAGGATGGGCTCGGGCTCCCAGGCGAAACCGCAGTTGATGCAGGTGACCGGCTCGTCCTTGGTCAGATCATAGAAGCGCGTACCGCACTTCGGGCAGCTGCGCTTGGTGCCCCATTCCGGCTTCACCATGTGTTGCCTCTTCGCCTTTCGCTGTGTTCGGAGATTTCGGGATGTGATCCCGGAAAGTGGGGCGCGCCTTGCCATGCTGCAAGCCGCCTGTCAAAGCCGCGCCCATGTCGAACACCGATCCCCGCCCTCTCACCCTCGCCGCCCGCGGTCCGTTGCGCGGCACCGTTACCGTTCCCGGCGACAAGTCGATCAGCCACCGCGCGATCATGTTTTCCGCGCTCGCGGTCGGCGAGAGCCGCATCGAAGGCCTGCTGGAAGGCGAGGACGTGCTCGCCACCGCCGCGGCGATGCGCGCGATGGGTGCGCAGGTGAAGCGCGGCGAAGACGGCGTTTGGCGGGTACACGGCGTGGGCGTCGGCGGGCTGCAACAGCCGGCCCAGGCGCTCGACATGGGCAATAGCGGCACCTCCACCCGGCTGCTGATGGGCCTGGTCGCCAGTCACGGCATCACCGCCACCTTCACCGGCGACGCCTCGCTCTCGGGCCGCCCGATGGGCCGCGTGATCGAGCCGCTGAGCCAGATGGGCGCCGAGATCACCGCCAGCCCCGGCGGTCGCCTGCCGCTGATGCTCCGCGGCATGTGCCCGGCGGTGCCGATCGAATACACCCTGCCCGTCGCCTCGGCGCAGGTGAAGTCGGCGGTCCTGCTCGCTGGCCTCAACACCCCCGGCATCACCCGCGTGATCGAGCCCGTCCCCACCCGCGACCATAGCGAGCGGATGCTGCGCGGCTTCGGCGCCGAGCTGACCGTCGAGGACGGCCCCAACGGCAAGATCATCTCGATCACCGGCGAGGCGGAGTTGAAGCCCCAGCACATCGTCGTGCCGGGCGACCCCTCCTCCGCCGGCTTCTGGATGGTCGCGGCATCGATCGTGCCGGGATCGGAAATCACCATCGCCAATGTCTGCATGAACCCGACGCGCACCGGTCTGATCACCGCGCTGCGCCTGATGGGCGCGGACATCGCCGAGACCAACGCCCGCACCGTCGGCGGCGAGCCGGTCGCCGACCTCGTCGTCCGCCACGCGCCCTTGAAGGCGATCGAGGTGCCTGCCGATCTCGCCCCGAGCATGATCGACGAATATCCGGTGCTGTTCGTGGCCGCCGCGCTGGCCGAGGGCCGCACCGTTGCCCGCGGCGCGCATGAGCTGCGGGTCAAGGAATCGGACCGTATCGCCGCGATGCGCACCGCACTCGAAGCCTGCGGCGTGGTCACCGAGGAGTTCGAGGACGGCCTCGCCATCCAGGGCTCGGGCGGGGCACCGCTCGCCGGCAGCGGCACGGTCGCGACGTTGCTCGACCACCGCATCGCGATGAGCATGACCGTCGCCGCGCTCGCCGCCGAACAGCCGATCGCGATCGACGACGTATCGCCGGTGGCGACCAGCTATCCGAACTTCTTCGCCACGCTGGACGCGCTGACTCACAGCTAATGCGACAAGTTCACGGCAAGTCCCTTGACGCACACCGCCGGTCTCGCAAGGGAACCACATGATTATCGCAGTCGACGGCCCGGCAGCTTCGGGCAAGGGCACCATCGCGCGCGCCCTCGCCCGCCAGTACAACTTGCCGCATCTTGATACCGGCCTGCTCTATCGTGCCGTTGCCGCAACGGTACTGCGCGAAGGCCTGGACCCGAGCAAGGAAGCCGATGCGGTCGCCGCCTGCAGCTTCGACGATTCGCTGCTCGCCGACTCCTTTCTGCGTACCGACGAGGTGGGCCAGACCGCCTCGATCGTCTCGGCGCATCCTTTGGTGCGCGCGGCGCTGCTTGCGCGCCAGAAGCGCTTCGCCCAGCAGCCCGGCGGCGCGCTGCTCGACGGCCGTGACATCGGCACGGTGATCGCACCCGATGCGGACGTGAAGCTGTTCGTCAAGGCGACCCCGATGATCCGCGCCCAACGCCGGCATCTGGAGTTGCGCAAGAACGGCATCAACGTCAGCCTCGACAAGGTGCTCGCCGACATCCGCGCCCGCGACGAGCGCGACTCGCAGCGCAGCGAGGCGCCGCTGGTGCAGGCCCCCGATGCGGTAACGCTGGATACCAGCTTCCTGTCGATCGACGCCGCGGTGCAGCGCGCGATCGAGATCGTCGAGAAGCGGAAAATAGGGGGCTGAGCCTTCTAAGCCCCTCCCCTTGAGGGGAGGGGTTGGGGTGGGGCTGCGCCTCGCAGAGACCAACGTTGGTTCTGGAATCCCTCCACCCCACCCCCTCCTCCAAGGAGGAAGGGCTAAGAAGGCCCCCACCCCCGAAAACCTTGCGTTTCGACCCCATCCGCAGTAAGGCGCGCGCATCCTGCGGGCGGGTGCTCGTGGGGGATGGCGCTGGGAGCCTTGCTTCCATGCGCCCTTTTCGCGTTTTGGCGCGACTTGCCCGTCCTCCACTGGAACCCGCGCAAGGGATGTCGCGACCGGCATTCGGCCGCCGCGGCGATTCTGGCCCTCAAGACCGCCGGATCCAACCGGCTGGCCGGAAAAACGAACGTTAGGAACCTCTTTTTTATGGCCACTTCGGCAACCCCATCCCGCGACGATTTCGCGGCACTGCTCGACGAAACTTTCGGTCAGGCGGACGGCTTTGAAGGCCGCGTCGTGATCGGCACCGTCACCGGCATCGAGAATGATCTCGCCGTCATCGACGTGGGCCTCAAGTCCGAAGGCCGCGTGCCGCTGCGCGAATTCGCAGCCCCCGGCCAGAAGGCGGACCTCAAGGTCGGCGACGAAGTCGAAGTCTATGTCGACCGCGTCGAGAACGCGAACGGCGAAGCGATGCTCAGCCGCGACCGCGCCCGCCGCGAAGCCGCCTGGGACAAGCTCGAGGCGGAATTCGCCCAGAACACCCGCGTCGAAGGCGTCATCTTCGGCCGCGTCAAGGGCGGCTTCACCGTCGACCTCAACGGCGCCGTGGCCTTCCTGCCGGGCAGCCAGGTCGACATCCGTCCGGTGCGCGACGTCACCCCGCTGATGGACATCGCCCAGCCCTTCCAGATCCTCAAGATGGACCGCAAGCGCGGCAACATCGTCGTGTCGCGTCGTGCGGTGCTCGAGGAAACCCGCGCGGAGCAGCGCTCGGGCCTGATCCAGAGCCTCGCCGAGGGCCAGGTGATCGACGGCGTCGTCAAGAACATCACCGATTACGGTGCGTTCGTCGACCTGGGCGGCATCGACGGCCTGCTGCATGTCACCGACCTGAGCTACAAGCGCGTCAACCATCCGTCGGAAGTCCTGAACATCGGCGACACCGTCCGCGTTCAGATCATCCGCATCAACCGTGACACGCAGCGCATCTCGCTGGGCATGAAGCAGCTCGAGAGCGATCCGTGGGATGGCGCGAGCGTGAAGTACCCAGTCGGCGCGAAGCTCTCGGGCCGCGTGACCAACATCACCGAGTACGGCGCGTTCGTCGAGCTGGAGCCGGGCATCGAAGGCCTGGTCCACGTTTCGGAGATGAGCTGGACCAAGAAGAACGTCCACCCGGGCAAGATCGTGTCGACCTCGCAGGAAGTCGATGTGGTCGTCCTCGAGGTCGATCAGGAAAAGCGCCGCATCTCGCTCGGCCTCAAGCAGGCCCAGCAGAATCCGTGGGAAAAGTTCGCCGAAGAGCACCCGGTCGGTTCGACCGTCGAGGGCGAAGTCAAGAATGCCACCGAGTTCGGCCTGTTCATCGGCCTGGACAACGACGTCGACGGCATGGTCCACATGTCCGACATCGCCTGGGGCATCTCGGGTGAGGACGCGCTGGCCCTGCACCGCAAGGGCGAAACCGTCACCGCGATCGTTCTCGCCGTCGAAGCCGACAAGGAGCGCATCTCGCTCGGCATGAAGCAGCTCGAGCGTGGCGGCGTCGCCGCTGCCGGTTCGACCGGTGGTGCCGATCGTCTGGGCAAGAACTCGGTCGTCACCGTCACCGTCCTCGAAGTCCGCGACGCGGGCCTCGAAGTGCAGGTTGGCGACGATGGCGCGACCGGCTTCATCAAGCGCACCGATCTCGGCCGCGACCGCGACGAGCAGCGTCCGGAGCGTTTCCAGGTCGGCCAGAAGTTCGACGCGATGGTCACCGGCTTCGATCGTTCGAAGAAGCCGACCTTCTCGGTCAAGGCGATGCAGATCGCCGAAGAGAAGCAGGCCGTGCAGCAGTATGGCTCGTCCGACTCGGGCGCGTCGCTGGGCGACATTCTGGGTGAGGCCCTCAAGGCGCGCAGCCAGAACAACTAATTTTGCGACCTGAAGAGGGGCTCGGGCACCGCGCAAGCGGTTCCCGGGCCCTTCTTTTTTGATTTTAGGACAGCATCAACCACATCTTCTGGTTGCTGCAGATTGGGAAAAAGCGCTAAGGTTTCCTTGGGGATAGCCGTTGCGCGGCCATTGGGGGGCGCGTTTCGCCAAGGGAGGGGCCCGGATGATCCGGTCTGAGTTGGTTCAATTGCTGGTGCAGGAAAATCCGGGCCTTTCGGTCCGGGAAGTCGAAAAGATCGTTTCGATCTTCTTCGACGAGATTGTGGGCCGGCTGAGTGAAGATGGGCGCGTGGAGCTTCGCGGCTTCGGTGCATTCTCGACCCGCGCGCGCGATGCCCGCACGGGTCGCAATCCGCGGACCGGCGAGTCCGTGGAAGTGGACGCCAAGCGCGTCCCCTATTTCAAGCCCGGCAAGGAGATGCGCATCCGCCTCAACATGTGATGCGCGCTTGACACGCGGCGTGCGGCAGCCTCTTGCCTGCCGCCCACGCGGACGTGGCGGAACCGGTAGACGCCGGAGACTTAAAATCTTCTGCCTTTCGAGGCGTGCGGGTTCGAGTCCCGCCGTCCGCACCAGCTTGGGCTTGGTTCCACGCTGAAAGGGCCCGGGTATCGGCAGCAACGCCGACACCCGGGCCTTGTCGCATCCGGGCCCTAGAAGCGCACGCGTGCGCCGAGCCGCAGCGTCCGCGGTTCGACGACCCGGCTCAGCCGCCCCTCCACCGGGCCGTCGCGATCGACGGCGGGCAGGTAGGACTCGTAATAATAGGCGATGTCCTTGTCGCGGCTGTCGAGCAGGTTGAGCAGCTCGCCATAGAGCTGCAGCCGCCCCAGCGTGCGCGCCGCGCGCAGGTTGACCACCGTGCTGCCCTTGTCGCGCACGCTGTTGTCCTCGATCAGCGGATAGGGACCCAGGTGGCGGACACGGAGGCTCGCCTCCCAGCCGGCGCGCACCACCGCCACGCCGGCCGAGGCTGCGTTCTCGAACGCGTTGGGGATGCGGTCGCCACTGTCGTAGCGCGAATGGCTGGCGGTGTAGTTGCCGTCGATCGCGAGCCAGGGCGCTGGCCGCCAGAAAGCGACCAGCTCATAGCCATGCCGGCGGCTTGCGCCCGTGGGCTCCACCGCATTGGAATCGCCGACGAAGCGCAGCTCGCTACCCACCGCCAGCCACCAATAGGTGCCGGTGAGCGTGACGCCGCCGCGCTGCCAGCGCGCGCCGAGTTCCTTGCCGGTGCCGCGGACCAGCACCGGCACCGGCGTCTCGACATTGACCGCCCCGCGCACGTCGTTCGAGTGGAAGCCCCGCCCCCAATTGCCGTACAGCTCCAGATGCGGGGTTAGCGCATAGGCGATCGACGCCTTGGGCGAGACGATTCCGTCGCTCCCCGCGCCCGTCCCCAGCGCCGCCGCCTCGGCATCGCGTGGCCGGACGGCGTAGCGATAGCCGTCGCCGCGCAGCCCGCCGATCAGCCGCAGCCCCGCCAGCGGCGTCCAGCGCGCCTCGCCATAAAGCGCGGCCGAGCTTTCCTCGACATGATAGCGGCCGAGCGAAAAGAGCGGCTTCCCCTGGTCGGTTCGGGCCACGCCGACATCGCCGATATGGTCGTACTGCGCCTCGCCCCCGACCGACAGCGCGAGCGCAGGCGCGACCTGCCAGCGTTTCTCACCGCGCCCGCCCAGGATCCAGCGCTTGTCGAACTGGCGTATCTGCGCGCTGGTGCCGTCCGGATCGGTGTAGGTCGGGTTCGATGTCATCGCCCAGTCGTAGAACTGGCCATAGACATTGCCGTCCCAGCCCTGCTGGCGGATCGCGACATTGCCGATCAGCCGCGTCGTCCGGCCCCGCGCGCTCGGATCGGGTGCGCAGAACACGTCCGGGCATGCCGCGGTGCCGATGGCGCGTTCGGGGATCTGCTCGGTCGGGCGCCAGCTGGCGTGATAGGCGTGCAGCGTTGCCGCGATCGTGCCCGCGCCCAGCGGCGCGGCGTATTTGGCGAAGCCCGAGGCATGACGGAGATGCTCGGGCTCCTGCCACGGCCCGTCATAGGCGCGCAGCTGGCCGACCAGGGTGAGCGTACCGGCGCCCACGCCCTTCGCCGAACCACCGGCAGCGATGCGCCGATAGCCATAGGAACCGCCCTCCACCGACAGCCAGGGCCGATCGAACCCCGTGATGGACGTCATCGCCGCTGCGCCCGCCAGCGCGAAGTCGCCGCCATCGGCGCGGTACGGCCCTTTGCGGAAATCCTCGCGGCCGACGATCTCGGGAATAAGGCCGTTGAGGTCGAGATAGCCCTGGCCATGCCCGTGCGAGCGCAGGTTCATCGGAACCCCGTCGACCAGCGTGGTAAAATCGGTGCCATGATCGAGGTTGAAGCCGCGCAGGAAATATTGGTTGGCCTTGCCGCTGCCCGAATGCTGGGCGGCGATCATGCCGGGCACCGCCTCGAGCAGTTCGGCGACGCGCAGCAGCGGCCGCACCAGCAGATCCGCACCGGAAACCGTGCCCTCGCTCGCCGCCTGCGCGACGCCGATCTTGGACTCGCCGCGGCCGAAGACGAGGATGTCCTCGCCCTCTGCCTCCTGTGCGCATGCCGGCGCGGCAAGGCCGACGGATATCGCGGCCAGGCTGGAAATAAGCAATCTTCTCAATCGTCTTCTCCGGGCGTCGAGCGACACGCGGCGGAGTCCTGCCGTTCGCGAACGGCCGGCACGCCCCGCGCGCGGACGCCGGGAGCGCCACGAGACGAACCGATGCGGCCTCCACCGCTCGTTCGTCGCTCAGACGGAGAACCGTGCCACGGCCATCCCCTGGGCCAGGGCAAGAGCGACCTCTCGCTGGCAGGTCTCCTGGCTCACGGGTCGTCGCTCGATGCGCACCTTCCCAGGCCCAGGGCCCAGTGGCTGCTTCCGTCGGAGGAAGCCCGCGCATCTCGCTCGCCGCTTACAGTTGCAGGGACAGCCTCGGCTTCGGGCGCATGCGCCCACACCGCGTTCCCTTTTAAGCCCCTCTCGGGGCACCAGCGCGATCATGGTTCGGCTTCAGACGACGTCCTTGGCCGAATGCGGCCGGGAGTAACCGGGCAGCATCGGCCTGGCAAGCCGGCGATTGCGCTACCAGTCCTGGGGCAGCGGCTGCCCCGCGCGCCATTCGGCGAGGCGGCGGGCGGTGCCGGCGGCAATGCCATCGGGCAGCGCGTCGAGATCGAAAGCCCGCGCCTCGACGATCTCCAGCGACGGGCGGAAGGCGAAGGCGACATGCTCGACGAGCGCTAGCGTCACCGTGTCGCGACGGAAATTGGGGCGATGCTGCAGCGTGCCGAGGATGCGTACCGCACCATGCGACACCATCCCCGCTTCCTCGCGGAGTTCGCGCAGCACCGCTTCCGCCGCGGTCTCGCCTGCCTCCTGGCCCCCGCCCGGCAGATGCCAGCCTTGTATATAGCTATGGCGGACGAGGATCACCTGGCCTGCGGGCGTCAGCGCGATCGCGCGCACGCCGCGCGTCTGCGGCCGCGTGACGAACCAGCCGAGCGTCCGCACCGCCAGATAGCCGCGCAGCGCCAGCGCGATCGCCGACGCCACGGCCGGGTGCGAACGGAGCCGATTCGATGCCATATCCGCCTGATAGGCGCCGGATCGTGCCCACGGAACCCACCGGGGTTGGCAGCACGGGCTCGCTCCCATAGAGCTTGGGCTTCGCCGCCAGGGACCCGCCGATGCAACGCCTGCGCCTGCCCGTGATCGCCCTGCTGCTCACCGCCACCGCGTGCGGCGGGCCGACGGGGCAGCGCAAGGACACGAGCCCGGTGGTGGTCAGCGCGATCGGTGGCGAGGCGCTGCTTGCCGATCCCAGCACCACCGCGATCGACACGGCCCAGGCGGTGGCGCTCGCCGCGACTGCGCAGGGCCTGGTGCGTTTCGATCGCAACGGGCAGATCGAACCGGCGCTGGCCGAACGCTGGGCCGTGTTCGACGACGCGCGCAGCTATATCTTCCGGCTGGGCGAGGCGACCTGGCCCGAAGGCCAGCCGGTCACCGCCGGCGAAATCGTCCGCGTGCTGCGCCGTGCCGTGGCGGCGAACAGCAAGAGCCGCCTGCAGCCCTATCTCGCGGTGATCGACGAAATCGTCGAGATGACGCCCCAGGTGATCGAGGTGCGGTTGAAAAGCCCCCGCCCCGATCTGCTCAACCTGTTCGCGCAACCCGAGATGGCGGTGTTCCGCGGACGCAATTTCGCCGGATCGGGGCCCTTCCGCATCGTCGCGGGCAAGCGCGACGGGCTGCTGCTCCGCCCCGCCGAGGAACCCGGCGACGATCCCAAGGCGGCACCGGCGCCGCAGGAATATGTAAGGCTGCGCGGCGAACGCGCGGCGGCAGCCATCGCCCGGTTCCGCGCGGGGGCTTCCGATCTCATCCTCGGCGGATCGCTGGTCGACTGGCCGATCATCGAGGCGGCGGGCATCGCGCCGGAGAATATCCGGGTCGATGCCGCGGTCGGCCTGTTCGGACTGGCGGTGCTCCACCGCGACGGTTTTCTCTCCACCCCGCAGAACCGCGCGGCCATCGCGATGGCGATCGATCGCAACGCGCTCACCGCGGCCATCGCCCCCGACTGGACGCCCGCCGAGACGATCCTGCCCGCGCAGATGGATTCGGCAGCACCCCCTGCCCCCGGCAGCTGGATGACGGTCGCACCCGACCAGCGCCGCGCGCTCGCCAGCCAGCGGGTGCGCGAATGGCAGGCGGTGCATCGCGGCCCCGTCGACATTACCCTCGCCTTGCCGTCGGGCGCAGGCGCGACGCTGCTCTGGGGACATCTCGCCGCCTCGATGATCGCGATCGGGCTCACGCCGCACCGCGTGGGCCTCGGCGATCCGCGCGCCGATCTCGCGCTGGTCGACGAAGTGGCGCCCTATGACAGCGGCCGCTGGTACCTGGCCAACGCCTGCCGCGCCTGCTCCGACGATACCGCGACGCTGATCGCGGCAGCGCGCGACGCGCCCGATCTCTACAATCGCACCCACCGCATCGCCGAGGCCGACGCGATGCTGGCGAGCGACGTTGCCTTCCTGCCGATCGCGCGTCCGCTGCGCTGGTCGATCGTCGCGCTGCGGCTCTCCAACTGGCAGGGGAACGCGCGCGCCTGGCACCCGTTGAATCACCTGCGCAAGCAGTGAGGTCAGGGAATGGCACGGGCAACAAGGTTGAATGAGGGATTCGCGCAGCGGCTGCCGATCGGCACCGATGCCGCGGCGGTCCGCCAGCGGATCGAGGCGATGGAGCATCTGCTGGAGGGCATGGTGACCATCCCCGGCACCCGCCGCAAGGTGGGGCTGGACGTGCTGCTTGATTTCGTGCCGGCGGTCGGCCCCAGCATCGCCGCGGCGATGGGCGCCTATCTCGCCTGGGAAGCGCGCAACCTGGGCATGCCCAAGCGGACGATCGCACGGATGGCGGGCAATATCGGCGTCGACTGGGCGCTGGGGATGATCCCGTTCGTCGGCGCGGTGCCGGACTTCTTCTTCCGCTCGAACACCCGCAACGTGCGGCTGATCAAGCGCTATCTGGACAAGCATCACCCGGCGAGCGTGGTGATCGACGCGTAAAACGCCGTCTCTAGCCCTTCCGCTTCGGGCGTATCCGGTCGGCGCGGCCCCGGCCTGAATAGCGCGGGGCGGCGTTCCCCCGATATGGGGTTGGGATGAGTCGGCGTGTCACCGAGACCAACGTCTGATCTGGCATCCCTCCACCCCAACCCCTCCTCCGGGGAGAAGGGGCTTCGGTCGTGGACCCATAAACGTCCGCTCTTGCGAGGGCACCTGAATGTCCGAGCATGGTGGGAAGCTGCCGTTGACGAACCCTCGCGCGCAGATCACGATCGATCGATGTATTCATCCGTCTATTCGTTTGCCAAGTGGGCGCGCTCAACGTTCGTGATCGCTCTAATGAGCGCGCCTGTTTCAGCGCCGGCCGCCGCTGATTCGATGTGTACGGATTACACCTTCCGTGACGTGGGGCCGACTGCTCTAGACTTCGCCGACTATTATATCGCGCCGGGTAAGCTGGCTCCGACCGCTCCAAAGATCACACGCGAATACCGACTATTTCGATCTGCCATCCGGAGAGGTGCTGCAGCCGGCCCTAACTTCGCAGGACATTATACGTTTACTCAATGGGGGGTAGGCGCTGGTGGCGTGTGCTGGGCTATCGTTAATGCAAAAAACGGAAAGATAGGCGACGGAGGATGCGTCGTGACGGCAGGCGCCGAGGGCCAGCAACCGCAGTTTCGCTTGAATAGCCGTTTGCTGATCTTGACGGGTGGACTTGCTCAGGGTCGCGACGGCATAGCTTACTATGAATGGACCGGAAATAAATTGAAGGAGCGGCAGTTTTTTAGTCGAGCTCAATTATGCGAACACCGACTGAAACCATGATCGCTCCGTGGCTGTATCTAGACTTCTACTTTTTTCGTCGGCGCTGGATAGCCGCCCTTCCGCGCCACTAGAAACGACCGCTACTGGGGCGGTAGCCGCCATGGCGGAAAATGGTGGGAAGCGGTCGTTCGCATACTATAGGACCTGAATGGATAGCTACCTTCCACTGTTGCTCATTCCCGCCCTCCTACTTGTCATTTGGTTTGGGGGCATTCCTCAAATCAAACGGTATATGAACGACATTAAGACCGGACCGTCAGAGGCGCGTGCGAACGCTGATCGCGCAAAGGCTGATGCACACGAGGAAGCCGAATAGACGGCAATGTCCGTAAGTGGGCGGTTCTGGACGGTCAGATTTCATGGTTCCACGGCGTAATTAGCGTCGCCCGCCCAGCCCGGCACCACCCACCGGCGCCGCCTCGGCGATCGTCTGCATCCCCGCGATCATCGGCCGCCCCTCGGTGATCGCGGCGCGCACCGCGGGCAGCGCGAGCGAGGCGCCGTGCGCCGCCTTCGATTCCCGCACCTCGGTGATCCACAGCACGTCGCCGTCACCGGGATCGTTCGCGACGACATAGCTCAGGCACCCCGGCATCGCCCCGGTGCCTTCGAGCAGGATCGCGGCGAGCGCGTCGCGCTGGCCGGGCTTGGCCGTCATCTTGCCGATCATGCCGTACATCGCGCCGGGCGCCGGTGTGGCTGCTGCGGCGGCTCCCGCCACGCCCAGCGCCGCCGCGCCGGCCAGAAAGCCGCGTCGTTCCAGCGTCATGCCTTGTCTCCCCGCCAGATCTTGAGCGCCGCATCGTCCGCCGCGCCGCCCGTCCCCGCCTCGCAGCGCCGGTAGCGGAAGCGCGTGTCGAGGCAGAGCCACAGCTCGTCGAGCCAGCCCTCGCGCGTCGTCGTCACCCGGATCGCGCTCGCCGGGATCGACCGGTTCTTCGCGGCAAAGGCCCGCTTGAAGTCGCCTACGGTCAGCGGCCCGCGCGACAAGGCCTCCATGTCCGGATAGCGGATCGCGCGGTACAGGCTCGTCGAGCGCTGGAAATAGGCCTCGGGCGTCGTCTGCATGCAGGTGCCGTGCTTAGCCCATTCGTGCTGGATCAGCTGTTCGGAAGGCGTCGCGCACAGCGTCTTGCGGATCAGTGCGGGCGGCAGGATCGGGGTCGCCTTGCAATATTGCGGCCACAGCTTGCCGCGGCCGTCGGGCCACAGCCCGTGCAGGGTGAAGCCGAAGCGGTTCTGCCCGCCGCACTGGAAGGCCTTGCCGGGCTCGTCGCCATGCGCGCGGCAGAAGCCCGGCGCCCAGGTGAGCGCCAGCGTGTAGCTGCCGATCGGCAGGTTGCGCTGCGGCTCCTTGGCGCTCGGCAGGTCGGGCAGCGGCCGCTCGACCTTGCTCGGCGCCATGCACATCTGCGCCTGCGCGATCGCCGCGCCGGGCAACAGCGCCGCGATGACCACCAGGCTTCCCAGAATCGCCTTCATGCCCATCTCCCTCACACGCTCGCGAAATCGAGGCCGATATCGGCCGCCGGGGCCGACTGGGTCAGCCGGCCGACGCTGACATAGGTGACGCCGCTCTCGGCGATCGCCCGGATCGTATCGAGCCGCACCCCGCCCGAAGCCTCGGTCGGCACTCGCCCGGCGACCAGCGCCACCGCCTCGCGCAGCACCGCCGGGCCCATATTGTCGAGCAGCAGATGCGTCGCGCCGGCGCCGAGCGCGGGCTCGATCTGGTCGATCCGGTCGACCTCGACGATGATCCGTTCGATACCTGCCGCCACCGCACGCGCCACCGCCGCCTCGACCGATCCGGCGACCGCGACATGGTTGTCCTTGATCATCGCCGCGTCCCACAGGCCCATGCGATGGTTGGTCGCCCCGCCCATGCGGGTGGCGTATTTCTCGAGCACGCGCAGCCCGGGCAGCGTCTTGCGGGTATCGAGCAGCGTCGCGCCGGTGCCGGCGATCGCATCGACATAGGTCCGCGTCATCGTCGCGATGCCGCTGAGATGCTGGACGGTGTTGAGCGCCGAGCGCTCGGCGGTGAGCATCGCCCGGGCCTTGCCCCGCAGCCGGAGCAGCGCGGTGCCGGGGGCGACCTGCGCGCCGTCCTCGACCAGCCGTTCGAGCGCCACCTCGGGATCGAGCGCGCGGAAGAACGCCTCGGCGATGGGAAGCCCGGCGGCGGTGATCGCGTCGCGGCTGTCCATCACGCCCTCGAAACGCGCGTCTGCGGGGATCACCGCCGCGGCGGTGATGTCGCCGCCGCTGCCGAGATCCTCGGCCAGCGTGGCGCGGACGAACGAGTCGCAATCGAAACCGGGGAGCGCGAAGGTCATGGCGGGGCTGTAGAATCCCCGGTCGCGCGCGTCTACGCGATCTGCAGCGGCGCGGGCCGGCCGTCGAGATAATTGGCGGCCGGCTGGTCGAAGCGGAAGCCCCCGGCAGCCAGGCGGATCAGGATCTGGCGGACGTGGAGCATGCTTGTCCGGTGTTCTTCGATCCGCTCGGGATCGGTCAGCGCCTTTTCGGTGAGCACCACGCCGCGCGAACGGCGGGCGAGGCAGCCCGATTCGATCATCGCCGCGACCCGGCGGTGCGCGGTCGAGGGCGGCAGGCCCAGCGCCCGCGCCACCGATCCGGTCGAGACGGGCTGCCAAAGGCCGTCGGGCGGGGACGTGCTGAACTCGGCATAGGCCAGCGCCAAATCCCGGTTTTCGGTGAGCGGGCGCGCATTGGCGCACAGGATCGCATTGGCCAGCACCAGGTCGGTCCAGGACTGGAAGCGGTGGGCATGGAATTCGATGCCGGTCAGCAGCACGTCATGCGCGGCGGCGAGCCCGGTATGCCAGTCATAGCAAACATGCGCGCGCGTCTCGGGCAGCGGCACGCCGAAGCTGCGCATATCCTCGACCATCGCCACCAACGCATCGTGGTTGCCGCGGAACAGCGCAACGATCTCGGGGCGTGCATGCACCGCCTCGGGTACCGTCACCCCGGCGGGGCCGCGCTCGCACAGGCCCGCCGCGCACAGCGCATGGATATGCCGCCGCATCGTCTCGAACGGGCGGCCGAGCGAGGCGGCAAGCGCGTTGATGCTGATCGCCTTGGCCCCGCGCCCGTCGCCGCGTGCATGGCCGGCGCCGTGCGGCGACAGCATCTCGCTCGCGCGCGCCACGACCATGAAGATGATCGCGCGGTCCAGGTCGCCGTCCAGCGCGCGCACGCCTGCTGCGACCATCGTCGTCTCCAGCGCCGCGATCAGTCGCACGATCAGCCGACCGTGCGGCATCACCGGGTGCTTGCGATCGAGGACAGGCGCGGATCGGATCATATCCTGCATCGGCAAAATCGGCCCCAGCGGGAAAGATAACACAAGTCCTCATTCACCCCACTCAGAATGAGTAACCCGAAAGTAGCGAATCGTTACTAGCCCAGATCAATGGGCTGGTCGACGTAGCTGAGGCCGCTGTATCAAAATGATACAGGTAGCGCTGCCGGAAAATGGGGCTGGAAGCCGGCCTGGCAGCCGCTCGGCTGGTTGCTGGAACAGCTCGCCGAGCGAACGTGCATTGGCCGCAACCAGTTGATTGCGCCCGATTCCGCGCGGTTCGATCGCTGCGGGAGGCCGCTATACGCGATCGGCCCTGCACGTGCCGCGGCGCCGGCGGTGGCACTGGCGGAGACGCCGATCCTCGTCGCGATCCGGCACGGTCATGCGGCGCGACGCGCGGTTGCCCCGGCACCGGCTGCGACCGCGCGACGTCACCGGACGCCCAACCTCGGCATTGCGAGCACCGCCACGCGACTCGGCGCGCTGTTTTCCGAAGCGCCGCGAGGCGATCAGGCGGGCACCGGCCCCAGATCGCCCTGCCCCACCGTGCCGCTGGCCAGCTCCAGCATGCGGTCGAGGCTCTTCTTCGCCTGCACCCGCAGCCCCTCCTCGATCTCGATCCGGGGGCTGAGGTCGCGCAGCGCGAGGTAGAGCTTCTCCAGCGTGTTGAGCGCCATATAGGGGCAGATGTTGCAGTTGCAGTTGCCGTCCGCCCCCGGCGCGCCGATGAAATTCTTCTCGGGCATCGCCTTCTGCATCTGGTGGATGATGTGCGGCTCGGTCGCGACGATCAGCGTGTCGCCCGGCATCGTCTTGGAGAAATCGAGGATGCCCTTGGTCGAGCCGACATAATCGGCGTGATCGAGGATATAGGCCGGGCATTCGGGGTGCGCGGCGATCGGCGCGCCGGGATGCTCGGCCTTGAGCTTGAGCAGCTCGGTCTCGCTGAACGCTTCATGGACGATGCACACGCCGGGCCACAGCAGCATGTCGCGGCCGGTCTTGCGCTGGAGATAGCCACCCAGGTTGCGATCTGGGCCGAAGATGATCTTCTGGTCCGCCGGGATCTGCGCGAGGATCTTCTCCGCCGAGCTGCTGGTGACGATGATGTCGCTCAGCGCCTTCACCTCGGTCGAGCAGTTGATATAGGTCAGCGCGATGTGATCGGGGTGCTGCGCGCGGAAGGCGGCGAACTGGTCGGGCGGGCAGCTGTCTTCCAGGCTGCAGCCTGCGTCCATGTCCGGCAGCACGACGATCTTGTCGGGCGAGAGGATCTTGGCAGTCTCCGCCATGAAGCGCACGCCGCAAAAGGCGATCACGTCCGCATCGGTCTCCGCCGCCTTGCGGCTGAGGTCCAGGCTGTCGCCGACGAAATCGGCGAGATCCTGCAATTCGGGCTTCTGGTAATAATGTGCCAGGATGACGGCGTTACGCTCCTTGCGCAGCCGCTCGATCTCGGCGCGGAGATCGAGTCCGCTGAGGCTGCCGCCGATGCCGTTGCGCGCGTCCATTCCCAAAACTCCCGTTGTGCGCCCGCCACATGGCCCGGTCGCGCCGCGGGATCAAGGGAAGGCAGGCGTTATCGGGCGATGGCTGCCGGCGGTGCCGGCCACGACGCTGCGCGTGAACGCCGTGCCCGCCGGGCTGAACGCGATCGCGTCGGCGGTCAGCTGCACCGCCAGCGTCATCCCGATGCCCCAGAGCCAGGCAGGGTGGACACGGCCCGCGCGGCGCTGGTCGGCGATCGCACCGATCACCGGCAGCACCAGCACCGCGACGACCGTCACCCACCAGGCATAGGGCATGAACAGCGGCATCGGCAGTAGCCGCCCGAGGCCTGGGCCGCAAAGGATGGCCATGCCGCAGAACATCAGCCGGCGGTGCCAGCTGGTCTTCCGCCGCAGCACCAGCGCCGCTCCGACGAAGCCCCCGAACAGCAGCAGTTGCAACGGGTTGCTGATCAGGAACTGACGGACGTCGAAGAAGAAGGGTGCGCCGCGCTGCACCGACAGCACCGTCATCACGGTGCCCAGCAGCACCATCAGCGGCACCCAGAACAGCGCCACCCAGCCCAGCCGGCGATGCAGCGCCACCGATCCGCCGTCGACCAGCAGATTCTGCGCGATGTACAGGGCAATCCAGCCGAAAAACACGAAGGCGTGAACGTGGAAGATCAGCGGCACTGCGAAGCTCGACCGCCCCGCCGCCAGATTGAGCGAGAAGCCGGCGACGTCGATCGCGCCCATCACGAACGCCATCACCAGAAAGAAACGCGTGTCCCCGGCGCGCACACGCGGCGACGCCTGCACAATCGTTGCCATTTCCCCGCCCCTCTAATTTGGGCAGGGTATAGCTCTACTATGGAGATTCTACAACCGCGAGTACGACTACTATACCCGCTTTGGATCGTTACTCGGACAGCACCCGCCAGGCGTCGCCTGCCGCCGCAACCTGGCCGCGCGCCTGCAGGTCGAGCAGATGGGCGAGCACCGATCGCCCCGCAGCACCGTGCAGCCTCGGATCGAGCCCGACATACATACGCGCCACCATCGCCGGCACCGCACCGACGCCCTCCGCCAGCAGCCGCAGGATCTGCCCCTCGCGCTGCTTGCGATGCCCGGCCAGCCCGCGCACGAAGCGCTGCGGCCGCTCGATCGGATCGCCATGCGCCGGATAGTAGATCCGGTCCTGCGCGCGGGACATCAATGTCTCCAGGCTGGCCATATAGGCCGCCATGTTGCCGTCGGGAGGTGCGACGACGGTGGTCGACCAGCCCATCACATGGTCCCCGGTGAACAGCGCGCCGCTTTCCTCCAGCGCGAAGCAGAGATGGTTGGAGGTGTGGCCGGGTGTCGCCACGGCGGTGAGCGTCCAGCCCTGCCCCGCCACCTGCTCGCCGTCGCCCAGCACGCGATCCGGGGCATAGCCGGTGTCGAACGACGCGTCGGCGCGCGGCCCGGCATCGTCGAGCACCAGCGGCGCGCAGCCGATAATCGGCGCACCGGTCGCCGCCCTCAGCGCAGGCGCCGCGGGGCTGTGGTCGCGATGGGTATGGGTGCACAGAATCGCCCGCACCGGCCGCCCGCCGATCGCCGCCAGCAGCGCGGCGAGATGCTCGGCATCGTCGGGGCCGGGATCGATCACCGCCAGGTCGGCAGTGCCCACCAGATAGGTCTGGGTACCCGTAAAGGTGAAGGGCGAGGGATTGTCCGCCAGCACCCGCGTCACCAGCGGTTCGAGCGTCATCGCAAGGCCCGTGGGCGCGTCATCGGTCATGCCGGTGCATTTGGGCATTCGGCGCCCGAGAGCAAGTCGCCGACAGGAGGGAACGGGGGAGCGGGACCGGCCGCGAAGGAGTAGGCCGGCCCCGCCGAGCACGCCGCTGCGGGGCAATTGCAGCGGCGCGCTACACTCAATCGTCGCTGTCGTCGTTGGCGTCGCTGCGCAGTTCGGCGAGCGCCTCGTCGATCCCCTTGAGCGCTTCGGCACGTTGCTGGGGGCTGAGGCTCGACTGGATCTCGATCGTGCGGCGGGCGTGCTGCAGGCTCATCAGCGCGCTGTTCATCGCCATCTGCTTGCTGTTCATCGCCATGGCTCTGCTGTGCATCGCCATCTGGGTGGCGTTGGCGCTCATCGCGGCGATGCGATCGCTGCAGATGATCATCACCTGCTTGTTGCCCTCGGTGCGATGCTCGACGGTGGACGCGTTGCCCTTGCCGCAGGTGCCGTTGCGGATATCCGGGATGCTCGCCTGGATCGCCACCATGTCGGGCATGGTGATTTCCTGCTGCTTTCCGTCCTGCCGGACGATGACCATCTTCTTGATGGCGTGTCCGTCGGTCACCGAGCGATCGATACGGACGACATGATGCTTGCCGGCCGGGCCTTCGGGTACCGCGGGTGCAGCCGGGGCCGGCGGCGCGACCGGTGCGGGAGGTGCTACGGGCGCGCCGGCAGCGCGGGGCGCGACCGGGGCTGCAGGTGCGGCGGGGGCGGCGGGCGCCACCGGCACGTCCTGCGCCTGGATCGCCGCGTTCATCTTGTCGCGGATCCGCTCGGCGGCCTGGCTGCCCGAGGCGGTCAGCGCCAGCGCGGCGAGCGACACGGTGGTGATCCCGGCCAGCCCCGCGCCGATGCGGATGGGGGAAAGCTTCCGGTGGATCGAGAGCATGCGCAATCTCCCTTTGACGTCGTTTATGGTGTGGAGGTGACAAGCCGCCGAGACCGCGCCCCCATGCGCGGACTTGACGATCGCACGGCCATAAGCATGGCGCAGTGCCTGGGCGCGGCCGGCGAGCACCAAGGCGTCGCAGGCCATTTCCTGGTCGGCGCGGAAGGCGCGGAACGCCCGCCATGCGACCGGATTGAACCAATGGGCGGCCAGCACGATCAGCGCGGCCCAGTTGGCGATCAGGTCGCCGCGCAGATGGTGGCTGAGTTCGTGCGCCAGCGCGAGATCGCGTTCGACCTCGTCATAGCGCTCGGAAAAGTCGCGCGGGAAGGCGACGTACTTGCGGAAGATGCCGAAGGCGAGCGGCCCGTGCGCGGCATCGGTCTCGATCACCCGCACCCGGCCTTGCGCGACGGTGCGGTCTACCCGCGCCCGCGACAGAAGGTGCCGGCAGAAGCGACGATGCGCGACGAGGTGATAGCCGAGGAACAGCAGCGCGCCCGTGGCCCAAAGCAGGAGGAGCAGCGACAGCGAGACGTTCAGCCCCTCGATGCCCGCCATCGGCGTCGCCAGCACCGCCGGCGCATGGTGGCTGGCGGCGGCGATCGGCGCGGCATCCACCACCGTGCCGATATCGATCTCGATCGCCCCGGCCTTGTCGGCGATGACCGGCGCCGTGTCGCCCTGGAACACGCCCACCGCCATGCTCGGCCCCTCGGCCACCCTGCGGGTGAGCGGGGCGAGCCACTGGCTGAGATGCCACTGTCCCGGCAGCGGTGGCAGCAGCATCCGCGCGACGGGCAGCACCCACAGCGCATAGGCGAGCTGCGGCCCGAACGCCTTGCGCACCGGGCTGCGCAGGGCAAGCGCGAGCAGCATCAGCAGCGTGCTCGCGAGCAGGGTTTCGATCCACCAGCCGGTCATTGCTTCAGCTCCTTCAGAAGAGCTTCGATCTCGGCGATGTCCTGGTCGGTGATGGCGTCGCGTTCCGCCAGATGCGCCACCAGCGGCGTCAGCCGGCCGCCGAACAGCCGGTCGATCAGCTTGCGCGACTCGCCCACGACATAATCGCCCCGCGCGACGAGCGGACGGTAGCGGTAGCGCCGCCCCTCCTCCTCATGCGCGATGACGTTCTTGGCGAGCAGCCGCCCGAGCAGGGTCTTGACCGTGTTGGCGCTCCAGTCGCGGTCCACGGGTACGCGCTCGGCCACCTCCTGCGCGGTGAGCGGCGACTCTTCCCAGAGCACCTCCATCACCGCATGTTCGGCTTCGCTGATTCGCTCGGTCATACACCCTCACTGACTACGCATGTAATCGCTGCGTTTACGTGTGTAGTCAAGGTGCTGAATACGGGATGAACCGGAGGCGTCCCCGCGAAACCGTCGGGAGAATTTACACCCGTGCCGCTGGGTTAACGGCGCTTCACCATCGCATCCCGCGAAATGCCGTGCATCCTGGAAAATGGCACGTGCCCTGCAACGTGGAAGACACCCGGAGCATTCCCCAAAAATGCTCAAGCGTCCCCCAAAGACGCTTCAGGGCGGGTCGATGGTTCACCGGCATGGCCATCGACCTGCCCGCACCGGGATCACACCCTCTCGAAACGGTTCAAGCCGCCGCGCGCAGCCCAACCGGCCCGCCGCCCAGCCGGCGCAGCGCCTCTTTGACCGCCTTGGTCAACGGCCGTTCGAGCACCCGCAGCACCAGCAGACCCAGCGCGATCGCCGCCACGATGTTCAGCACTTCGATCAGCAGATGGGGCACCGCATGGTGGAGCAGTCGCCCGGTCACGGCCAAGCTCTTGCCCACCAGCACGAAGGCGAATTGCTGGAACAGATAAATGGCGAACGACGCGTCGCCGAGCAGCTTGAGCCATGGCAGGCGGGGCATCGCCCCGCCACGCTCCAGCAGCAGCCCGCCGGAAACCAGCACGACCGCGACGGCACCGAAGACGAGGCGCCCGGACCAGAAGGCCAGCAACATCAACACCAGCGCGACCGCGATCGCGGCGAGCACCTGGCGCAGACTTGCCGGTGCCCCAGGCCTCGCGCCGAACACGCGTCCCAGAATCGCCCCCGCCGCGAATTCCAGGAGCAGCGGATCGGTATAGACCGTCGCCGCCGCCCATGTCGGACGCATCAAGCTGCCGATCAGCACCAAAATAGCGAACAGCGAACAGAGCACCACCAGCCGGCCGCGCGGCAGGAACAGCGTCAGCGCGAACACGGCATAGAAGAACATCTCGTAATTGAGCGTCCAGCCGAGGAACAGCGTCGGCTCGATCTCGCCGAAGGGGTTGCGCGCGGGCACGAAAAACAAGGATTTGGCGAGCAGCCCCGGCTCAGTCGAGCCGTGATAAAAGTGCGGATCGACTGCCGCGACCAGAAAGGCGCACAGCGTCGCGATCCAGTAGGGCGGCACGATCCTGGCGATGCGATCGAGGATGAACGTCCGCGGCGTGGTCGGTCGCGCATCGGTGAGCGCGACCATGATGAACCCGCTGATCACGAAGAACAAATCGACTCCATGCTCACCCAGCCCGAATATCGGGTGCCGCATTTGCAACTGATGGAAGACGACCACAGCCACCGCCGCAGCCGCGCGAAGATACTGAATGGACCAGAGAGTCGCGCCCGGTCGATCAACTGCTTCCGCCATGCCGATGCCCCAACCGATTCTTGGCAACGTACATCAATGACTCGCGATAGTAAATTTGATCTTGGATGCGACTTCATTTCAACGGTAACAATGTGACGCGCCATCATATTTCTCGCCACATGGATCATCGCGACCATCCCGCCGGCGGCATGCGCGGAGGTCGGCACCCGCCCGCCACGCCACAGCTTGCCATCCGCATGCATCACGTGCGGAACGCGCAAACGAAAAGGGCCCCCGCCACCGGCGGGAGCCCCTCATCGGATCCGGACGGAACCTCGCGTCAGGCCGAAGCCGCGACGCCCTTGTCGGCCATCAGCTGGGTCAGCTCGCCGCTCTCGTACATTTCCATCATGATGTCCGAACCACCGACGAACTCGCCCTTCACATAGAGCTGGGGGATGGTCGGCCAGTCCGAAAATGCCTTGATGCCCTGGCGGACGCCCTGGTCCTGCAGCACGTCGACGCTGTCGAACTCGACGCCGAGATGGTTGAGGATCGCCACCGCGCGGCTGGAAAAGCCGCACTGGGGGAACAGGGGGCTGCCCTTCATGAACAGCAGCACGTCGCTGCCATCGACCAGCTGCTGGATGCGGGCCTGGGTATCGTCGGTCATTGCTTACTCCTCGGGCGTCGCTTCGGTGGTCAGCTGGAGCGCGTGGAGCACGCCGCCCATCCGTCCACCGAGCGCCGCATAGACGGCCTGGTGTTGCCGCACGCGCGGCATGCCCCGGAACATGGGGGCGACAACCCGCGCTGCATAGTGGTCGCCATCGCCTGCCAGATCGGTGATCTCGATCTGGGCGTCGGGGATGCCGGCGCGGATCAGCGCCTCGATCTCGGCAGCGGGCATCGGCATGTTACTTGGATTCCATCAGCTGGCGGCGCGCCTCGACGGTCTGCTCCTCGATCGCGCGGCGCACGGTGGCGTCGTCGATCTCGACATTCGCGGCGAGCATGTCGCCGAGCAGCTTGCGGATCACGTCCTCGTCGCCGGCTTCCTCGAAATCGGCCTGGACGACCGCCTTGGCATAGGCGTCGGTCTCTTCGGGCGTGAGGCCCATCTTGGCGGCGGCCCACTGGCCGAGCAGCTTGTTGCGGCGCGCGGTGATGCGGAACGCCATATCCTCGTCGCGCGCGAACTTCGCCTCGAACGCCCGTTCGCGATCGTCGAATGTGCTCATTACATGCCCCTTAGCAAAACTCGGGCCCGAGATAGGAGGGCGGGACGGCGCTGGCAACGGGGGAGGTTCCGGATGGCAAGACCGTCGCCGCCCCGCTGCCTGGATCAGGGGTATCGAAAAACCGCGATCATGGCGCCAACGATGACGAAAGGCGCGAGTATCGCAGCGATGGCGCCGGGCCACCCCCATCGGCAGTAGAAGAACTCGACGCCGCCTTCCCAAAAGCACTGGAACACGAGTTCGATGACGTCCGCCATGGCGGCACGTTGCAAGTACGGCCCCGGAAATGCAATCTCTCCGGGATCCGAACAGCAACGGACGTTCGCCACTGTGCCTGCGCCACTGGCTTCGCGCGTCCGACCGAGAGGTGCAATGAAGGGTATCGCCGGCAAGATCACGCTATTCGCCGCGGTCGTCGCGTGCAGTCCGACGGTCGCGCAGTCGCAGGCGACCGCGCCGGCACGCCCCGCAGCCGCATCTGCCGACGGGTTCGAACCGGCCCGCGCCATCATCGCCGACGTGCAGAAGATCGTGACGCCGAACGGCATCGACGAAACGCTGGTCCTCAACATCGGCGGTGCGCGGCAGGTCGTGAACATCCGCGGTGCCGACAAGGCGAACCCGGTGCTTCTGTACATCCATGGTGGCCCCGGCTCGGTCGAGATGCCGATGGCATGGAGCTTCCAGCGGCCCTGGGAGGACTTCTTCACCGTCGTCCAATGGGACCAGCGCGGCGCCGGGCGATCCTATGCCCTGAACGACCCCGCCCGGATCGCGGCCTCGATGACCTTCGCGCGCTATCGCGACGATGCGATCGAACTGATCGCGCAGCTCCGCGCCCGGCTGGGGAAGCGGAAAGTGTTCGTGCTCGGCCACAGCTTCGGCTCGGCGGTCGGGCTGGCGGTGGCGCAGAAGCGGCCCGATCTGCTCCATGCCTATATCGGCATGGGCCAGTTGATCGACTTTCGCGAGAATGAGCGGGTCGGCATCGCGCACACGCTCCAGCTTGCCCGCGCCCGCGGCGATGACGAGGCCGTGCGCGCCATCACCGCGCTGCGCCCCTATCCGGACAGCCGGCCGTTCACGATCGAGCAGGCCGATGGCTGGCGCAAATGGGCGAACAAGTACGGCTCCCTGGCCGGGCAGCGGCCGGATGCCGACTTCTATTTCGCCTCGACCAAGCTTTCCCCGCTCTACACGCCGCAGGACCGCGCCGACTGGGGCAAGGGCAGCGCGCTGACTGCGACGACGATGTGGCCGCGCCTTGCCGACGTGTCGTTCACCGCGCTGACCACGCTGGAGGTACCGACGGTGCTGTTCCTCGGGCGGTACGACAGCACCACGCCCTCCTCGCTCGCGGCGGCTTGGCTCCAGCGCCTACGGGCGCCGGCAAGGCTGCTCTGCTGGTTCGAGAATTCGGGCCACCTACCGATGATCGAGGAGCAGGGGCGTGCGCTGGCAGCGTTGCTGGCGGTGCGACCGATCGCAGCGGGGCGCAAGCCGGGCCTCGCGACCGCGCCCTATTGCCGGACGCCCTGATCCGCTACGCCGCCACCCGCACCACCACCTTCCCGATCACCGCGCGCGCCGCCATCTTGGCGATCGCCGCGCCGCCCTCGGCGAAGGGAAACACCTCGGTCACCCGCGGCGCGATCTTGCCGTCGCTCCACAGCCGGAACAGCGTGTCGACATGCGCGCGGTTGGCCTGGGGATCGCGCGCGGCGAAGGCGCCCCAGAACACGCCACACACGTCGCAGCTTTTGAGCAGGGTGAGGTTGAGCGGCAGCTTGGGGATGCCCGCCGGGAAGCCGGCCACCAGATAGCGCCCCTCCCAGCCGATCGCGCGGAGCGCCGGCTCGGCATAGTCGCCGCCAACCGGATCGTAGATCACGTCCGCGCCCTTGGGGCCGACCGCCGCCTTGAACGCCTCGGCCAGCGCCTTCGAGGCTTCCTTGTCGAGGGCCCCACGCGGATAGACCAAAGTCGCATCCGCCCCCGCCGCGCGCGCGGCCTCGGCCTTCTCCTCGGAGGAAACCGCCGCCACCACCGTCGCGCCGTACGCCTTGCCCAGTTCGATCGCCGCGAGCCCGACGCCGCCGGCAGCACCCAGCACCAGCAGCGTCTGCCCGGCCTTCAGCTTGCCGCGATCGAGCAGCGCATGGATCGTCGTCGCATAGGTGAGCAGTAGCGCCGCACCTTCCTCGAAGCTGCGGCCTTCGGGCAGGCGATAGAGCTGCGCCGGGCTCAGCAGCAGCTTCTCCACAAGCCCGCCATGGCCCGGCACCGCGATCACCCGGTCGCCCGGCGCCCAGTCGGTAACGCCCTCGCCCACCGCTTCCACCACGCCGGCGATCTCGCCGCCCGGCGCGAAGGGCCGGGGCGGCTTGAACTGGTAGCGATCCTCGATGATCAGCACGTCGGGATAGTTGATCGCGCAGGCCTGCACCGCGACCAGCACCTGGCCTTTCCCAACGACGGGATCGGCTACCTCTTCCAGGCTTAGAGTATCAGGTCCGCCCGACGCCTTCGACAGCAACGCCTTCATGCCCGCCTCCACCAGCGATCCACGGGCGTTCGTGCGCAACCGCGGATTCGAATTTCGAAATCGCGGTATCTTGTGCCAGCGTCATGCCGATCTCGTCCAGCCCCTGCATCAGGCAGTCGCGGCGGAACGGGTCGAGCTCGAAGGCGAAGCGGTCCTGGAAGTCCGTCGTGACGGTCATCGTCTCCAGGTCGACGGTGATGTTGTTGGCGGTCGCCACCTGCACCAGCCGGTCGATCGCCTCCTGTGGCAGCACCACGGTAACGATGCCGTTCTTGAAGGCGTTGCCCGAGAAGATGTCCGAGAAGCTCGGCGCGATCACCGCCTTGATGCCCAGATCGGCCAGCGCCCAGGCGGCATGCTCGCGGCTGGAGCCGCAGCCGAAATTCTCACCCGCCACCAGGATCGGCGCGCCTGCATAGCGGGGATCGTCGAACAGATTGCCCGGCTCCGCGCGCACGCTTTCGAAGGCGCCCTTGCCCAGCCCCTCGCGCGTCGTGGTCTTCAGCCAGTGCGCGGGGATGATGATGTCCGTATCGATGTTCTTGGCGCCCCAGGGATAGGCGCGCCCCGAAACCTGCTGGATCGGCTCCATCAGCGGCGCTCCGCCGACACGGTGTTCAGATGCATGGACACAGCTTTCCTAACGAGCGGCCGGCGGCCGCCCCGAATTTCCGGCAATCGGCCGCCCGCTCAGCGCGGTGCAGCGACGACCCGTTCGAGCGCCGGTATGGTCTTGATCGGCGTCTCCGGCCGCGGGTAGGCACCCGCATAGGCAGCAGCAACACCGCTCAGCACGGTTCCGGCAATCAATGCGACGAGCGCCTTTTTCACGGCGTCTCTCCCCTTCTTCTACGCGTTGTTCGCCATCAACTCGCGAACGTCCGTCAGGTGCCCGGTCACCGCCGCCGCCGCCGCCATTGCGGGCGAGACGAGGTGCGTGCGCGAACCCGGACCCTGGCGTCCTACGAAATTGCGATTCGAAGTGGAAGCACAACGTTCTCCGGCGGGAACCTTGTCTGGATTCATCGCCAGGCACATCGAGCAGCCCGGCTCGCGCCACTGGAACCCCGCCTCCAGGAAGATCCGGTCGAGCCCCTCTTCCTCGGCCTGGCGCTTGACCAGCCCGGAGCCGGGCACGATCAGCGCCTGGCGGATGCGGTCGGCGACCTTGCGGCCCTGCACCACCGCGGCGGCGGCGCGCAGATCCTCGATCCGGCTGTTGGTGCACGAGCCGATGAAGATGTGCTCCACCGGAATGTCCTGCATCGCGGTGCCGGGGGTGAGGCCCATATAGTCGAGCGAGCGCTGCGCGGCGGCGCGCTTCGAGGGATCGGCGAAGCTCTCCGGATCGGGCACGACGCCGGTGATCGGCACCACGTCCTCGGGGCTGGTGCCCCAGGTGAGCGACGGTACGATGTCCGCCGCGTCCAGGGTCACGACCTTGTCGTACACCGCGCCCTTGTCGGTCGGCAGCGTCTTCCAATAGGCGACGGCGCGGTCCCAGGCCTCGCCGGTGGGGGCGAGCGGGCGGCCCTTGAGGTACGCGAAGGTCTTCTCGTCCGGCGCGATCAGGCCCGAGCGTGCGCCGCCCTCGATCGACATGTTGGAGATGGTCAGCCGCCCCTCGATCGAGAGGTTGCGGATCACCTCGCCGGTGAATTCGATGACATAGCCGGTGCCGCCGGCCGCGCCGATCTTGCCGATGATCGCCAGCACCACGTCCTTGGCACTGACGCCGTGGCCGAGCGTGCCGTCGACGCGGACTTCCATCGTCTTCGATTGCTTGAGCAGCAGCGTCTGCGTGGCGAGCACATGCTCGACCTCGCTGGTGCCGATGCCGAAGGCCAGCGCCCCCAGCGCGCCATGCGCCGAGGTGTGGCTGTCGCCGCAGACCAGGGTGGTGCCGGGCAGCGTGAAGCCCTGTTCGGGCCCGACGACATGGACGATCCCCTGCCGCGCATCGAGCGCATCGATATAGGGCACGCCGAACTCGGCGACGTTGCCGCGCAGCGCCGAAAGCTGGCCGGCGCTGGCCGGGTCGGCGATCGGCAGCGGGTTGCCGGCGGCGTCGACGCGCGGGGTGGTCGGCAGGTTGTGATCGGGCACCGCGAGGGTAAGGTCGGGGCGGCGCACCTTGCGATCGGCCGCGCGGAGGCCGGCAAAGGCCTGCGGGCTGGTGACTTCGTGGACGAGGTGCCGATCGATATAGATCAGGCAGGTGCCATCGTCCCGGCGCTCGACCACATGGTCGGCCCAGATCTTCTCGTACAGGGTGCGCGGTTCACTCGACATGCGCGCGCTTTAATCGAATCGTGCGCAGATGCAAGCTTTGGGGACATTTTCTGCTGCCACCACAGCTCACCTGTAGCGGGGCTGCCACTGTGTGAGCTCTATGGGAAGGTTGTGCGGACCAGGCGCGGCGGCAGCGCCCCGGCACGCCCCTTGCAACCGTTGGCCCGGCTGCATAGCGTGTCGCGCAATCGGAACGGGGCGGGCCAGTGGAAGACGAAGAAATGCCGGCGGATCACGACGGCGCCACGCTGCTCTACGATTACTTCAAGCATCTCACCGGACTATGCCTGTTTTCGCTGGGTGGTGTAGCCGCGCTGACCGACAAGGTGGCGGGACGATCGCTGGTGCTGCTGGTCATCACCTTCCTCGTGATCGGTCTGGCGGGCCTCATTTCCTTCACGGCGACCGGGAGCATCGTGGACTCGCGCTCCAAGGGGAAGCCGATCCGGCGCGACATAACCTACTGTCGCCATGCGGCACCGCTGATGCTCTCGGTCGGCCTCGGCATGTTCCTCTATCTATTCGTCACCGCGCGCGGCCACTGACCTGCGGACCCATTGGGCTCGGTTACTTCGCCGCAATTTCACGCAAATAGCGCTGCACCGCTGCCACCTCATCCGGCCGCAGTGCGTGAAGGTTTTCCTTCACGATCGTTCCCATGAAGCCGACATCGCGCCCCCCTGCCCCTAAGCCCTCGTGCAGCAGCCGCTGGAAGTCCGCCGGCGTATAGGAAGCGGCCATCGGCGCCAACGGCGGCACCACATTGCCGTCATGGGCACGCGGCTCGGTTAGCGCGTGGCATTCCGAGCAGAGCACCTGCGTCAGGTACCGCCCCGGATCGGCGGGCCGCTTCGCCACCCCGTGTGGGTCCGCCACCACGCTCGGCTGGGTCGCGCCGGTCAGGATCTTCCAGCGGCCCACCGGCCCGAACCAGGTCGTCGCCTGCACATCGTCGGGCGCGGGCTTGAGGCTGCGGGCCCAGGCGACGATCCGGCCGACATCATCATCCGCAAGGTACGTCATCGACCAGGCCGGCATGATGAAGACCGTGCGCCTCTCCTTGGTGACCCCCTGGCGGATCAGCCGGGCAAGTTCAGCATCGGAATAGCGCGCGGCGCTGCGGGCGATTGGCGGCGGCGCGACCTGCCCCTCGCGCCAGTCGACCGGGGTCCATATCGCGCCCTTGCCGTCGCCATGGCAGCTCTTGCAGCCGGTGAGCGTCGCCAGCCGCGATCCTTCCGCCAGCGACGTCGCGTCGTGTGGCACCGCGACGGGTATCAGCGGGACGGCATGGCTGCGGCGGATCACCCATTCGGACGCGCCGTAGAGCCCACCCGCGGCCAGCACCGCAAGCACAGCCACGCCCAGTCCAACTCGCGCCCAGATCCGCATCGCCGCCCCCTTGCCCCTACAGTCCGCCCGCAAGCGAGAGCGGATTGCAGGGGCTATGCCAAAGCGGCGCGGGGATCGCCAGCGTCGCTCAGAACTTGAACCGCACGCCGGCGCGGTAGACCCGGCCGATCTGGTCGTAGAGCGCCGGATTGTTGAAGATCGTCGAGCGCGCCGGATCGCGGTCGAACAGATTGTCGATCTTCCCGTAGAGCGTCACGTCCTTGACCACGTCGAAGGTCGCGCCGACGTCGAGGTAGAAGGACCCCGGGATATAGTTGTTGTCGATCGTCGGCCGCTGGGTGGTCGAGGCCGGGCAGCCCGTCTGGCAGACGACATATTGGTTGCCGATCGTGCCCGAGGTGAACCAGCGCTCCTGCACCAGCAGCGAGAAGCGGCCGCTGTCATAGGTCTGCACCGCCAGCCACTTCCACTTGGGCGTCGCGCCGAGATTGTTGCCGGCATTGTCGACCGGGATCGTGCCCGGCAGCCCGGTATCGGTGATGTTGTTGATCACATGCGTCGCCAGCGCGCGGAGCGTGAAGTTGCCCGGCAGCCCCAGCGGCCGCGACCAGCGATAGCTCGCCTCGATGTCGAAGCCCTCGGTGCGGATCGAGGCGAGGTTGAACGCCTGGACGTTGATGAAATTGGGCCCGGCGGTGTTGCTGAGGTTGAACGCGCTGCACGTTTCCAGCAGCACCTTCTGGAAGCAGAGATTGACGATGTCGGTCGCCGCGAGGCTGGAGATCACCTCGTCGATCTTGATCTTGTACCAGTCGAACGAAAGGTTCAGCCCGCGCGCCCAGCCGGGATTGGCGAGGGTGATGCCGGCGGTGGTGTTGCGGGCGATCTCCGGCTTGAGCGCGGTGTTGCCGATCGAATTCTGGATGACCAGCACGTTGACCTTGTTGAACGGGTCGAAGAAGTTCGGCAGCGTCGTCGTGACGGGCGCCGCGAACAGCTCCGAAAGGTTGGGCGCGCGCACGTCGCGCGAGGTGACGCCGCGGATGCGGAGGCCGTCGATCGGCAGCTCCCAGGTGCCGCCGATCTTCCACGCCCAGACGGTGCCCGAGGTGGTGTAGTCGGTCACCCGCGCCGCGCCGTTCAGATTGGCATGGCCCAGCTTCTCCGAGTTGAGCAGCGGCAGGTTCGCCTCGAAAAAGGCTTCCTTCACACTATAGGCACCGGTGCCGTTCTTGTAGTTGCCGGCATACCAGTTGTTGCCGGTGGTGAGCAGCACCGGATCGTTCGGATAGTCGCCGCCCGGCGCGGTCGCAGCGAAGCCGGCACCATAGGGATCGGCACTGACCTTGTAATATTCGTGGCGATACTCGCCGCCGAACGCGATCGACAGCGGCCCCGCCCACAGGTCGAGCGGCGAGCCCGAGATGTTGACGCTCGCCACATCCTGGGTCTGGCGAGTGCGCTGGTAGGGCCCATGCTCGGGCATGATGTAGGCGAGCGCCGCCGCCGAGGGGTTGCCGCCGATAATGTTGAGCGGCTGGCAGCCATTGGCCCGCGCGGTCGCGTCGCGGCAGACGATCGTGCCGTTGAGGGTCGTCGCGTCGATCGCCTGGTTGAAGCGGCGCGACAGCATGATGTTGCGCACGTCGATATCGGTATAGTTGGTGCCGTGCTCGCCATAGATGTCGTAGGTCCAAGGCGTGCCGGCTACTTCCAGCTTGCCCTTGCCGCCGAGCACGAAGCGATATTGGCGGCGATCGGTATAGACGCGGCTGTTGCCCAGCGCCGCGTTGCTGGTGCCGTACTGGAAGCTGGTGATGCCTGCGGCGGCGCAGGCCTGCTGGACGAGCGTCGGCACGTATGGATTGGCGCATTGCAGCGTCAGGCCGGGCCGGTTCTGGCCGTTGACCGGCTGGTTATTGGTCTTCACCTGGCCGATATTGGCGCTGAAATAGATCTCGTTGTCCGGCGCGATGTCGAAGCCGGCGCGGCCATAGCCGTTGATCCGCTCGATCGCCGATTTGAGCGAGCGGCCCGCATCGATATTGCCCGAAAGATCGCCGCCCTGGCAGAAACCCGCGAAGCAGCCGATCACCGCGCCGCCGGCGGTGCGCGAGGGCACGCCGTTCGAGCCGTACTGGAACTGGAAGGGCTGGCCGCTCTGGTCGAAGGCGGTGCCCTGCAGCGGGCCGGCGGTGATCAGGCCGTATTTGGTGAAGGTGATCGACTGCGCCCAGTCGCGCACGACATATTGCGGCGAGCCGTCGTTGAGCACGCCGCGGTCGATCAGCGAGCGCTGGGTGAACCAGTCGCGCCCGTTGGCGAGCCTGGTGCCGAACTCGCCGCCGCCGATGCCCTCTTCCTTGTCATATTCCGCGCTGCCGACGAGGTGGAGCCGGTCGCCGAGCGCGCTGGTGCCCGCCGCGAGCTGGACCAGCCCGGTCGCGTCGTCGCCATAGGTGGTGATGCCGCCCTGGATGTTGCCGCGAATGCCCTTGAAGCGGGTGTCGGTGATGAAGTTCACCACGCCGCCCACCGCGTCCGAGCCATAGGAGGCCGAGGCGCCGCCGTTGACGATGTCGACGCGCTTGACCAGCAGCTGCGGGAACAGGCTGACATCGGGCACGCCGGTCACGTTGGCGCCGACCACGCGCTGGCCGTCGAGCAGAGTCAGCGTGCGGATCGTGCCCAAGCCACGCAGCGAGAAGGAGCTGAGCCCCTGCTGCCCGCTCGAGGTGCTGAAGGTATTGACCTGCGTGCCGGACGAACCCTGCAGCGAGGGCAGCTGCGAGATGGTGGTGAAGACGTTGGGCTGCGCATTGGCGGCGATCTGCTCCTCGCCCAGCACCGTGGTCGGCGTCGGCGCGTTGAAGCCGCTCACCGCAATGCGCGAGCCCGTGACGATGATCTCGCTGTCCTGCGCTTCGGCCCGAGTCTGCGGGACCGTGTCCTCGCTCGCCTGTGGCGGCGGCGTGGGCGCGGTCTGCGCCAGCGCGGACAGCGGCGCGAGGCACGCCCCCGCGACGATCAGCCCGAGCGACGTGGTGCGCAGCAACGCGCGGCGGCGATCCCTCTTGTCGTAGAACATCCTCACCTCCCTTATCGGCGTCCGTTGTTCGGACCGGCGGGGAGGCGGCGGCGAATGCGCGGCGGGACGCGCCGAGCCTGCCGACAACGCCAAGACGCATCATTCCTGTCGCGGCACAGCAAGTGTGCCACGGCTACCGATCGGCTCCTCTCCAGTCCAACGCCTTGGTTATCTTACAATTCGCGCGAAAGACTTGTCCGAGACACGCTAGTGCGCGCCACGGTTTCGCCCCATCGAGCGATGTTCACGTTAACATCGCCACGCTATTGTTGACGGCAGGTGAAGTCAATAGTCCGTGTACATGGGGTTGCCCCGTTTGGGAGGCATCGAAAACTCAGACCAGGGGCGCGCGATCTTCGCGGGCGTTTAGCCGCGTGTTTCCTTGGGCGAGACATAGAAGGGGTCGTGCGCGAACGGCAGCGGCGCCCCCGTGCGCAGCGCCGCCAACACCGCGGCGAAGTCGGTTTCGCAGCGGAAGCCGAGCACGCGCTCGGCGAGGCTCGAATCATAGACGCGGCCGATGTTGGCGGGCAGCGCCCATCCGCGCGCCGCGTAGAGCGCCGGTGCGTCGGGGAAGGCGCGCGCGATCACCGCGGCGGCATCCTGCTTGAGCGCGGCACAGTCGGCGCGGGCGAAGGGCGTCGGTGCGGAAATCACGAACACGCCGTGGCCGATCGCGGGCGCGCGTTCCAGCGCCACCAGATGCGCCCGCGCCGCATCCTCCACCGTCAGGCGGCGATGCAGCAGCTCGTTGGCCTTGAGATTCTCGCCCGAGGGCGTGGCATGGGTGTCGTCGTCCTCGGGGAAGAAGCGGCTGGTACGCAGCACGATCGTGGCGAGCCCCTGCTCCGCCCAGGCGATCCGGCACAGCCCCTCGGCGGCGAGCTTGGTGACGCCGTAGATGTTGCGCGGCGCAATCGGGCCGCTCGCCTCGTCGAGCCACACCGCCGAGTCGCCCGCCTCGTCGCGGATCGCCTGGCTGATCATCAGCGACGTCGTGGAGGTGAAGACGAACCGGTCATGCCCGGCCGCCCTGGCGCACTCCAGCAGGTTGAGCGTGCCCGTGACGTTGACGTCTACAAAGGTCTGTGCCGGGTACCGCGCGATATCCGGCTTGTGCAGCCCGCCGGCATGGATCACCGCCTCGATCCCATGCTCGGCGAACACCTGCTCGACCAGCGCACGATCGGCGACCGAGCCCAGCACCTCGGTGTCCACGCCGGGCGCGACGTCGAGCCCGACGACCTGGTGCCCTGCCCCCCGCAGCATCGGCGCCAGGAAGCGCCCCAGCCAGCCCGACGATCCGGTGAGCAGCACCCGCATCAGTCGCGCGCGCCATATTTGCGCGCCAGCACCGCACAGACGAACAGCTGGAGCTGGTGGAAGATCATCAGCGGCAGCACGATCAGGCTCACCGCGCCGCCGGGGAACAGGATCGTCGCCATCGGGATGCCACTCGCCATGCTCTTCTTCGATCCGCAGAAGACGATGGCGATCTCGTCCTCCTTGCTGAATCCCAGCTTGCGGCTGCCGAACATCGTCACCGCGATCACGATGCCGAGCAGCACGGCGTTGAACGCCAGCACCAGCGCCAGGTCAGCGAGCGACACCCGGCTCCACACCCCCGCCACCATGCCTTCGCTGAACGCCGCATAGACGACGAGCAGGATCGAGCCGCGGTCGACGATCATCGTCAGCAGCTTGTGCTTGAGAATGAACCCGCCGATCAGCGGCCGCGCCGCTTGGCCTGCGGCAAAGGGCAGCAGGATCTGCATTGCGATCGATTCCAGCTGCGACAGCGAGAAGCCCGCGCCGCTATTGCTAGGCAATAGCAACGCAACAAGCAGCGGCGTGATAAGAACGCCGATCAGGTTGGAAAGCGAGGCGCTGCACAGGGCGGCCGGCACATTGCCGCGCGCGATCGAGGTGAAGGCGATCGAGGATTGGACGGTCGAGGGGAGCAGGCAGAGGAACAGCAGCCCCAGCGCGATCCCGCCCGGCAGCACATGCCCGGCCACCGCATAGGCACCGACCCCGAGGATGGGGAAGAACAGGAAGGTGCTGAGGAACACGGTCAGCTGCAGCCGCCAGTTGGTGAGCCCAGCCCAGATCGCCGAGGGCGCCAGCCGCGCGCCGTAGAGGAAGAACAGCAGCGCCACCGCGATCGTCACCGCCTCGTCGGCGATGCTCGCCCACATGCCGCGGGCGGGGAACAGCGCCGCGAGGCCTACGGTGCCGAGCAGCATCAACAGATAGGGATCGATCCAGCGACGAAGGGCAGCCATGCGGGTACTCGCACCATGGAAACTGCGGTGCCCCATGCGCGCGCCTGCACGCCCGCGCAAGCGCTCAGGCGGCCGCCGGCACCTGCACCGGATGCAACCGTTCGCCGTCGTCCGCCCAATCGGTGCGGCGGCGCACCAAGGGATTGAGGAACAGGAAGGGCAGCTTCACGAACAGCAGTTCGGAGTGGATGAACGTGTCGACCGCCCGCTCCCACCAGCGCGGTTCGCGCTTGCCGTGCGCGCGGAGCCAGCCGTCATAGGGCGCCCAGTGGCTCGGCTCGTCCTTCTCGATGATGCGGAAGATGCGGGTCAGCACCTTGTCGCTCAGCACCGCCGGGTGGTTGAGCAGGATATGGACCTGGCGGTGACCGCGCTGCTCGGTGAGCGAGATCACGCGGCAGAGCTTTTCGAACTGGGCATCGTCCTCGATGAGCTTCTGCGTGTCGAGCGCATCGATGGGGCGGCGGAACATGATCTCGACGAAGCGATCGATATGGCCGCAGGTCCGGTCGACGGTCAGCGGCATCCGCCCCTGCAGCTCGAACCAGCGCTTGAACATCTGGTAGTGCTTGCGCTCGTCAGCGCGGTGCTTCTCGATCGCAGCGATCAGTGCGTGGTCGTGTGGAGCGCGCACCCGCACCGCCTCTAGCACCCGGTCGATGCTCGTATAGCCGCGATGCTCGTTGTAGATGTAGATCGACCCCAGCAGGTCGAGATAGCGGCGACGGAACGCGGACAACAACATGGCCAGACGCTATGCGTCTGATATGTTTCCGTCAATCGGCGCCTTTGACGAAGAAATGGTCGATCACGTCCTTGGCGAGCCGGGCCGGACGCTTGGTCTCGGCATCGAGGCAGCACCAGCTGGATTTCACCTCGGCCAGCACCTCGGACCCGCGACGGATGATCGTCTCGTAGAAGGCGCGGGCACCCTGCACCTTTTCCAGCAGGACGGTCGCGACCACGTCGTCCTCGAGAAAGGCCGGACGACGATAGGTGATCTCGTGCTTGAGCGCGACCCAGAGGTGCTCGGCCACCGCCTCGACCGGGGCCAGCGCCTGCCAGTGGCTCACCACCGCCGCCTGTACCCATTTGAGGTAGGAGGCGTTGTTCACATGTCCCATGAAGTCGATGTCGTCCTGGGCGACGTCGACCCGGAATTCGAAGGGAATCGCGGTGTTGCTCACCCTGTCATCATAGACCAGCCGGGGCCAACAAGCGACCCGCACGCCTCCGAATCGATAATAAACCTGCGAACCACCGTTGCCGTAGCGGCAGGCGGTCAGGCGGGGCCGATTTCCAGCCGCTTCGCCAGCGTGTCGCGGCGCGCGTCGAGTTCGTGGCGGGCGCGTTCGAGCAGCTCCAGCTCGGTCGCTTCGAGCAGGTCGTCGACCACGCCGCGCAGGTGCTTGCGCATCGCGGCGCGGGCGCCGTGCGGGTCGCGCGCGTGCAGCGCGTCGAGGATCGGGCGGTGCTCGTCATAGCGCGGGTTGACGCCGTTGCGCCGCGCGCGATCGAACATGTTGGCGCACAGCGGCGAGCGGGTGCGCAGCTCCCACAGATATTCCACCACGCTGCGGATCGCGGCATTGCCCGTCGCATTGGCCACCGCGATGTGGAAGCGGTGATCGGCGTCGAACAGCGTCGCGTTGCCCGTGGCGGGATCGGCCATTTCCTCGGCGATGTGATCGAGCTCGGCCAGCTGCTCGGCGGTGATCGACACCGCCGCCAGCGCCGCCGCCTCGCCCTCGAACAGGATCCGCGCCTCGGTGAGGTCGAACGCGCCGATATCGAGGTTGAGCGCATCCTCGCGCAGCCCGCCCGAGCTGTCGCGGTGCGTGACGTAGAGCCCCGAGCCGTGCCGCGCCTCGATCCAGCCCTTCATCTCCAGCGCGATCATCGCCTCGCGGATCGTCGGCCGGCTGACCTTATACTCTTCGGCCAGGTCGCGTTCGCCCGGCAGGCGCGTGCCGGGGGCCCAGCGCCCCCCTTCGATACCGTCGGCGATCGACGCGGCCACCCGCTGGTAGAGCTTGGTTCGGTTCAGTTTCATCACCTACTCTCATAGGCGAGCGATGGATTTTCGCAAAGCCTTTGGCCTTACCAATCAATTCCGAAAACGATCGGGCAAGTAACGTTCGGGATCGAGCGTCGGAATTTGCCCCAGCAGCAGCTGGCAGGCCAATCGGCTTGCCGCCGGTGCGGTCTGGATACCGAAGCCGCCCTGCCCCGCACACCAGAACAGGCCGGGCACCGCCGGATCGAAGCCATAGACGGGCCGCCGATCGGGGGCGAAGCTGCGCAGCCCCGCCCAGCGATGCTCCAGCGCGGCGACGCGCCAGTCGACCACCTGCTCGAAGCGGTGGATCGCCGTCGCGATGTCGATCTCCTCGGGCGCGGCGTCGCAAGGCGGGCTGTCCACTTCGTCATGCGGCGTGAGCCACAGGCGCCCGCCGGCCTCGGGCTTGAAGTAGAAGCTGCCGCCCAAATCGCTGACCAGCGGGCAGCCGGCGGGCGGTGCCGGATCGGTGCGCAGCTGCACCATGGTGCGACGATAGGCGCGAATGCCGATGGGCGCCGCGCCCGCCAGCGCGGCCACCTCGTCTGCCCAGGCACCCGCGGCATTGACCAGCAGGTCCGCTTCGAACGCCCCGCCCCGCGTGGCGAGCCGCCAAGTGCCAGCCTCGCGTACCGCGCCGGTCAGCCCGGCAGCGCAGTGCAGCACCGCGCCTGCCGCCCTGGCGCGGGCGAGGAAATGCTGATGCAGCGCGGCCACGTCGATATAGGCGCAGCCGGGCTCATGGACGCCGAGCGCCCAGTCGTCGCGCAGGCCGGGCACGATGCTGCGTGGGTCGACCGCGTGGAGCGCCACGCCGCTGCCCTCGAACGCCGCGAGGAAGGCGTCGACTCGCCCCTGGTCGCCCGCACGCGCCAGATGCAGCTCGCCGAGCGGATCGAGGAACCCGCTCTCGCTCAGCATCGGGCCCGAGGCGGTGGTAAGCGGCTGGATATCGGGCCCGCCATAGGTTTCGGACCAGAAGGCTGCCGAACGCCCGGTGGCGTGATAGCCGGGCCTGTCCTCGGCTTCGAGCAGCAGCACGCGCGCGTGGGAGCCAAGTTCGGCGGCCAGGCTCGCGCCCGCGATGCCCGCGCCGACGATCGCGACGTCGAACCGCGTCATGCGCGCGGCGCCCGCGTATCGAGAAAGCCGTCGATCGTGGCCAGCGCCCGGTCGCGCACCGGGTCGGCTTCGCGCAGGATTTCGTGCGCGCTCTCCGGCCCGAAGCGCAGCAGCGCCGCTTCCGGCAAGCGGGGCGCGATGCGCAGGGCGGCGCGCGCATCGACCAACCCGTCCGCCTCGGCGATCACGAACAACAGCGGTGTGCGCACGGACTCCAGCCGCGCCGCCTCCAGCGCGGCCATCGAGCGGAATGCCGCGACCAGCCATTGCCAACTCGGCGGGCCGGTCAGCAGCGTGCGGTCCTTCGCCTGCCACCACAGCTCGTCGGCATAGCGGGCGGGGTCGTGGGTGAGCAGGTTGGCGCGCGTCTCGGTGGCATAGGGCTTCTCATTGCCCTTCCAGGCCGGACGCCGCGGATCGCCGAGCCGCGCCAGCACGCGTGCCAGCGGCGGCGCCAGCCTGCCCAGCGCGCTGCGCACGCCCAGCATCGGCGCGACCAGCACTGCGGCGTCGGGCGCGATGGCGCCCTCGGCGAGACCGCGCAGCACCAGATGCCCGCCCATCGAATGCCCCATCACGACATGCGGCCCCGGCGTCTCCGCCTGCCACTGCGCGGCGAAGGCGCGGAGTTCGTCGATATAGGTCGCGAAGTCGTCGATATGGCCGCAATCGGCCTTGGGGGTCAGCCGGCCGGAGCCGCCCTGCCCGCGCCAGTCGAACGCGGTGATCGTCCAGCCCGCTGCGTGCCAATGCGCGAAGCTTTCCAGATACTTCTCGAACACATCGCCGCGGCCGGTCTGGAACAGGATGCTGCCGCGCGGGGCGCCTTCTGCGGGCCAGTGGAAGCGGCGGAGCAGCCAGCCATCGGGAGCACTCCAGCGGTCGACCGACGCGCCCGCGGGTATTTCACGCGCAAAATTCCGGGAAACTGCCATGTGGCGTGGTTACGGTTTCGTAAGCCGGTCCGTCTACCCATTTGGCCATGGGGGCGATCTTCCAGGCCTGTCTGCTCGGCGCGCTGGCGCTGCTTCTGCTCTCCGCAGGAATCGAGGACGTGCGCTTCCGCACCATTGCCAACGCGAAGAATGCCGCGATCGCGCTCGCCGCGCCGCTCTGGTGGTGGGCGAGCGGCATGGCGCTGTGGCCGGACGTCGCGCTCCAGATCGGTTGTGCGGCGCTCGTCTTCGCGCTGTTCATCGGCGTGTTCGCGGCCGGCGCGATGGGCGGCGGCGACGTCAAGCTGATCGGCGCGCTCGCGCTGTGGCTGCCGCTGGTGCCGCTGCTGCGCATGCTGGTGCTGATGTCGCTGCTCGGCGGCGCGCTGACGCTGGGGATGCTGCTCACCCAGTGGCTCCGCCGGCGCAGCATGGGCGCAATCGAGGTGCCGTACGGCGTCGCGATCACGCTCGGCGCCGGAATTGTCCTCTACGAACCGATTCTTAACCGGATTGGGTGATGATTAACGCCGCCACAACCGGGTCGGCCGAAGAACACGAAAAGGCGTAGTTCCACATGGACGCACGTAGGCTATTGCTGCTCGTCGGCGCGTTGCTGGTCGCCGGCATCACCGCGTTCATGGCGCGCACGCTGGTGCTCGGCTCGGCCGCACCCGCCGCCGGCGCGATGGCGCCGGGCGTTCCCGCCGCAGCCGCTGCCGCGCCGGTCAACACCACCGAAGTGCTGGTCGCCAAGCGGGCGCTGCCGGTGGGCACGATCCTCGACGCCACCGCGCTCGAATTCCGCCCCTGGCCCAAGGACCTTGTGGAAGGTGCCTATTATGTCCGCGGCCAGAGCGAGCCCGCCAAGCTGCAGGGCGCCGTCGTCCGCTTCGCGGTCCCCGCCGGCCAGCCGGTGACGCAGGGCGCACTGGTCAAGCCCGGCGATCGCGGCTTCCTCGCCGCCGCGCTCGGACCCGGCATGCGCGCGGTCACCGTTCCCGTCTCCGCCCAGAGCGCCGTCGCCGGTTTCGTCTTCCCGGGCGACCATATCGACCTGATCCTCACGCAGACGGTCAGCGGCGAAGGCCCCCCGCTGCGCGCGTCGGAAACGGTGCTGCGCAACCTGCGCGTGCTCGCCACCGACCAGCGCACCGACAAGCAGACCGACGACAAGGGAAAGACCGTGGTCACCGCCTATTCGACCGTCACCGTCGAGGCGACGCCGAAGATCGCCGAGAAGATCGCGGTCGCGCAGACCGTCGGCACCCTCTCGCTCTCGCTGCGCTCGCTCGCCGACACGCAGACCGACCTCGACGAGGCGATCGCCAGCGGCGCGGTGAGCGTGCCCGACGATCCCAAGAAGGAAAAGGCGTTCCTCGCCCGCGCCACCAGCCGGCCGCAGGACGATGGCGACTCCTATGTCACCGGTGCGGACGTGTCGCGCTTCCAGCGCCGCACCGTGCCGGGCAAGGAAAGCGCCCCCGGCTCCATGATCGCGCCCGCGCCGGCCGGCGGCGCGCCGGTGGTGGTGCAGGCCATCGGCCCGGTGGTGCGCGTCGTGCGCGGCAGTGATGCCAGCCTCGTCCCCGTCGGCGGAAAGAACTGAGATGCAGCGCCCCCTTCCCCTTTGCGCCGCGACCATCGCGATCCTGATGGCCGGCCACCCTGCGCTCGCGCAGAACCGCGCCGCCAAGCCCGTCGCCCGCATGGCGCAGCTGCCCGCCGGCAGCCAGCGGCCCACGCGTGACGTGGTGCTCTCGATCGGCGAGGGCGAACTCGTCACCCTGCCCGCCGCCGCGGCCAATGTCTGGACCTCGAACCCCGGCGTCGCCGACGTCTATGTCGCGAGCACCCGACAGATCCACCTCTATGGCAAGGCGTTCGGCGAGGCGACGGTGTTTGCCACCAATGCCGCCGGGGCGGTCGTCTATTCGGCCAATATCCGCGTCAGCCAGAACATCAGCAGCATCGATGCGATGATGCGGGCCGCGATGCCCGATTCGGACATCACCGTCACCACCGTCGGCCAGATCGCGGTGCTCAACGGCACGGTGCGCTCGCCGCAGGACAGCGAGCAGGCGCAGCGGCTGGTCACCGGGCTGCTCAACCCCGGCGTCAGCATCAACGACCCCAATGCCTCGCTCAAGATCGGCGTGGTCAACCGGCTGCGCACCGCGACGCCGCTGCAGGTGCAGCTGCAGGTCCGCTTCGCCGAGGTGAGCCGCAGCTTCGTCAAGAACCTCAACGTCAACCTCACCAACCGCGATCGCGGCAGCTTCCTGTTCGGCATCAGCCAGGGTAAGGCGGGAACGATCACCACCAACACCGGCACCGCGGCGGACCCGGCCACCGGGGCCCCGCCGGGCGCCAGCATCTTCTCCTTCCCCGCGCCCAGCACCGGCAACACGATGCTCGGCGCGGCGGGCCGCTTCCTCGGCACCGATCTGCTCGCCAGCCTCGATTTCGGCGAGACGATCGGCCAGGTCTCCACCCTCGCCTCGCCCAGCCTCGTCGCGCTGTCGGGCGAGACGGCGAACTTCCTCGCGGGCGGCGAGATCCCGATCCCGATCGCCCAGGCGCTCGGCACCACCACGGTGGAATACAAGCAGTACGGCGTCAGCCTCGCCTTCACCCCCACCGTGCTGGCGGACGGGCGCATCTCGCTCCACGTCCGCCCCGAAGTGTCGCAGCTCTCCTCCTCGGGGGCGGTCACGCTGGCCAACACGACCATCCCTGCGCTCACCACCCGCCGCAGCGAGACGACGGTGGAAATGGGCTCGGGCGAGAGCATGGTGATCGGCGGGCTGCTGCAGAACAGCCACAACAACTCGATCACCAAGACGCCGGGCCTGGGCGACATGCCGATCCTCGGCGCGCTGTTCCGCTCCAACGCCTTCCAGCGCAACGAGACCGAGCTGGTGATCGTGATCACGCCGTACCTCGTCCGCCCGGTCAACGCGAACCAGATCCGCCTCCCGACCGACGGCTACAAGGCGCCCAACGACTTCGACCGGATCTTCCTGGGCGCGCTGGGCGAGGGCAAGTCGGGCGGCGAACGACCGATGCCGAGCATGGCGCCGCAAAGCGCGGCACCCGCCACCGGCGCGTTGGTCCCCGCCCCGATCGCGCCGCCCAGCCCACGCAAATCCAAGAACGCCGCCGCCGCGCCGGGCTTCGGCCTGTGATGCGCCCGTCGAGGAGAACCGCCTTGTTGCCGCGTCCCGCTCTCGCCCTGCTCGCCCCCGCGCTGCTGCTCGCCGGCTGCGCGGGCTATAATGGCGGGCTCGATTCGGTCCACCAGCCGATCGTCAGCCGCCAGGACCTGACGCTCGACCTCCAGGCCGACGGTGGCCGCCTCGCCCCCGGCGAGGACCGTCGCCTCGCCGAATGGATGGGCGCGATGAACCTGCGCTATGGCGACCGCCTCGCGATCGACGACGGCGCCGACGGCAGCACCGGCCGCAGCGACATCGCCGCCGCCGCCGGCCGCTATGGCCTGCTGCTCGCCGATCGCGCGCCTGCCACCGGCCGACCGGACTCGCCGGGCACGGTGCGCGTGGTGCTCACCCGCACCAGCGCCGCCGTACCGGGCTGCCCCGACTATCGCCATTTCAGCGGCGCGACCGCCGATGCCAGCACCAGCTCCAACTTCGGCTGTGCGACCGCGTCGAACCTCGCCGCGATGATCGCCGACCCCGCCGATCTGGTGCGCGGCGCGCCGGGCTCGCCCACTGCGGACCCGATGACGGTGAGCAAGGCGATCGGCGCCTATCGCGCGGCCGCGCCCAGCGGCGGCGGCGGCGCGACGGTGAAGGCCGAATCCAGCGGGAGCCCCAAGTGAACGCGCCCTTCAACCCCGGCCGCGCGGCTAGCCGCGATCCGTTCACCGCCTTTGTCTGCGATGAGGCCACGGCCGACCTGATGCGCCCGATCGCGGTCGAGCTCGGCTGGTCGCCGGAAAAGGTCAACAAGGGCGGGCTGCGCAACGCGGTGCAGACGCTCGCGGTCTCCGCCAGCCCGCACGTGCTGTTCGTCGACCTGTCCGAGTCCGGCGACCCGCTCAACGACATCAACGCACTCGCCGAGGTGTGCGAGCCCGGCACGATCGTGCTCACCGCCGGCGCGGTAAACGACGTGCGGCTCTACCGCGACCTGATCGCCAGCGGCATCCAGGATTATCTGCTTAAGCCGATCAACCCGGACATGCTGCGCGATGCCTTCCTCCAGGCGCAGACCGCGCTGGCGGCGCCCAAGCAGAGCGATGCGAGCGCCGGCCGGCCCCACTCGGCGACCGCCGTGATCGGTACCCGCGGCGGCTGCGGCGCGACCAGCATCGCGACCTCGCTCGCCTGGCTGATGGGCGAACGGCAGGGCCGCACCACCGCGCTGCTCGACCTCGACGTCCATTTCGGCACGGGCGCGCTGGCGCTGGACCTGGAGCCCGGCCGCGGCCTGACCGACGCGATCGAGAATCCGAGCCGGATCGACGGGCTGTTCATCGAGCGCGCGATGGTCCGCGCCTCCGAACGGCTCGCGGTGCTATCGGCCGAGGCGCCGATCAACGCACCGATGACCGGCGACGGCGCCGCCTTCTACCAGCTGCAAGAAGAAATCCGCGGCGCGTTCGAGTGCACGATCACCGATCTGCCGCGCCAGATGCTGGTGCAGCACCCGCATCTGATCGCCGACATGCAGGTGGCGGTGCTGGTGACCGAGCTGACCCTGGCCGCCGCGCGCGACACGATCCGCATCCTCAGCTGGTTCAAGTCGAACGCGCCGCAGACCCAGATCTTCCTCCTCGCCAACAAGATGCCGCAGCCCGCGCTGCTCGAGATCAGCCGCAAGGAGTTCGAAGGCTCGATCGAGCGCCCGATCGACTTCGTCGTGCCGTTCGATCCGAAGCTGGCCGCCCAGGCCGCCAAGCTCGGCAAGCCGATGGCGGAGGTGGGCCGCACCAATCGCGCCATGGCTCCGATCGGCGAACTCGCCGGCCGTATCCTCGAGATCACCGATGCCGGCGCCGAAGGCGAGCGCAAGCAGGCGGCCAAGGGCGGCTCGCTGCTCAGCAAGCTCGGCGACCTCAAGGCGCTGATGGCGCACAAGAAGAAGTAAGCCGCCAATGCCGCTGCTGCCGCTCCTGATGCTGGGCCTGGGTGTCGCCGCGGTGCTGGTGCTGCTGGTGCTGGCGCTGTCCGGCCCCTCAGCGCAGCGGGCGAGCGCGCGGCGGCTGACCTCGCTGCGCGATCGGCACATGGTAAGCGCCACCGGCGCCAACGCGATGGAAGCGCAGCTGCGCCGCATCTCGACGACGCAGGCCAGCGGCTTCGACCTCACCTTTGCGCGGCTGCTGCCCAACCAGGAGCAGCTCGAAAAGCGGCTGGCGATGACCGGCAAGAGCTGGACGCTCGGCCAGTATGGTCTAGCCACGCTGGGCCTCGCGCTCGCGGTGGCGCTGCTGCTGTTCCTCAAGGGCGCGCCGCTGCTGCTCGCGATCGTGTTCGGGCTGTTCGTAGGGCTGGGCCTGCCGCACTTCGTGGTCGGCTTCCTGATCAAGCGGCGCGTCGGCAAGTTCACCGCCACCTTCCCCGATGCGATCGACCTGCTGGTACGCGGCTTGCGCTCGGGCCTGCCGATCACCGAGACGATTGGCGTGGTCGGCTTCGAGATGCCCGGGCCGGTGGGCGAGGAATTCCGCGCAATCAGCGACAAGATGAAGATCGGCCGCACGCTCGACGCCGCGCTGCAGGAAACCGCCGACCGGCTCGGCACCCCCGAGTTCCAGTTCTTCACCATCACCATCCAGATCCAGCGCGAGACCGGCGGCAACCTTGCGGAAACGCTGGGCAACCTGTCCGATGTGCTACGCAAGCGGGCGCAGATGAAGCTGAAGATCAAGGCGATGTCGTCGGAGGCCAAGGCCTCGGCGATCATCGTCGGCGCGCTGCCCTTCATCGTGTTCGGGCTGATCTGGTCGATCAACAACGAATATATGATGCACTTCTTCACCGATCAGCGGCTGGTCGTGATCGGCGGCGGCGGGCTGGTGTGGATGGCGCTGGGCGCCTTCATCATGGCCAAGATGGTCAATTTCGAGATCTGACGGCGATGGAACCCACCCAAGGCCCCACCCTGCTCGGCATCGACGTCCTCTGGGTCGCGACCATCCTGTCGGCGGTCGCCGCGCTTGCGGTGCTCGTCGCCATCTATGCCGCGACCACCGTGCGCAACCCGATGGCGCGCCGGGTCAAGATGCTCAACGAGCGCCGCGAGCAGCTCAAGGCCGGCATCGTCGCCACGCCCTCGAAGCGCCGCGCCAAGCTGGTCCAGCGCAGCGACACGACCGACCGGATCCGCAGTTTCCTCAGCTCGCTCAAGGTGCTGCAGGACGAGCAGGTCAAGGCGGCGCAGGTGAAGCTGCTCCAGGCCGGCATCCGCAGGCGGGAATGGGCGGTAGGCGTGATCCTCGGTCGGCTAGTGCTGCCGATCCTGTTCGGCGGGCCGATGCTCTACTTCGTCTACGGCACCGACATGTTCGCCGACTGGAGCCCGCTCAAGGCCTATGGCCTGGTCGCCGGCAGCTTCATCCTCAGCTACAAGGCGCCCGACCTCTACCTCAAGAACCGCATCCAGAAGCGCACCGACGCGATCCGCAAGGGCCTGCCCGACGCGCTCGACCTGCTGGTGATCTGCGCCGAGGCCGGCCTGACCGTCGATGCCGCCTTCGGTCGCGTCGCCAAGGAACTCGGCCGCGCCTATCCCGAACTGGGCGAGGAATTCTCGCTGACCGCGATCGAGCTCGGCTTCCTCACCGATCGTCGGGCCGCGTTCGAGAACATGGCGATGCGCATCAATCTGGATGCAATCCGCGGTGTCGTTACAACCATGATCCAAACCGAGAAATACGGCACCCCGCTCGCCTCGGCATTGCGCGTCCTCTCTGCAGAATTCCGCAATGAAAGAATGATGCGTGCGGAAGAAAAGGCCGCACGTTTGCCCGCGATCATGACCGTTCCATTGATCCTGTTCATCCTGCCGGTGCTGTTCATCGTGATCCTCGGCCCCGCTGCCTGCTCGATCAACGATTCGCTGATGCATTGACGTTTACGGAACCGATCGCGCGGTGACAGGTTGTTGGCGGGTTGCCGGGAGCCTGATCCATGACCGACTTGCCGTACACCACCCCCTTGCAGTTCATCGGCCTCGCGCTCGCGCTGGTCGCCGGCTGGCTGCTCGGCTTGGCGAGCAGCAACGCCGGGCGCCGCTGGCGCGAGCGCTTCGAGGCCGAGCGCGACGCGCACCAGGCGCTGCGCGAGGAACTCGCCACCGCCAATACCCGCATCCGCGATCTGGAAGCCGCCAATTCGCGGCTGGAGCGCACCATCGCCGATCGCCGCCCGGCCACCCCCGTCGCGGATCCGGCGCCAAGCAAGCGTGATTCGGCCGTGCGCAGCTGGTTCTATGGCGGCACCGATGTGCTCGCCCGCATCCGCGGCATCGACGAGCATCGCGAGCGCCAGCTCAACCAACTCGGCATCCAGCACTTCCGCGACATCGAGGAACTGCCCCGCGGCGACGAGCTGCCGCTGGAGGAGCGACTCGGCCTTCCGCACGGCACGATCGTCGACGAACGCTGGCGCGAACAGGCCGCTCTGCTCCGAGCCGGCGATACCGACGAGCATGCGCGCAGGTTCGGCCACCACGCCTGATCTTGTCTTACAATAGAGATTGACTGTCGCCCGGGTGCAACGCCCGGGCGTTTTTTTGTGCGTTCCGTCCCGGCGAGGGCGCGCCGCCGCAGCCTTGGCGAACCAGCGCGATAATGCCTGCTTTACCGCCCTTTAGCGCCGCCTTTTTGCAAGAATGAAATGGCGCGGGTACTGATAAAATCCGGGCACGAGCCATAACCGATCCCCTACCTTTCATTGGAACGTCTCAAATAGGTCATGCCGTTGTCGCCGACTGGCTTGACAACTGGTCAGGCCTCTAGGACATTTGTCGGACCACGAGCAGCAAGCTCGGGACAGAAAACAGAGCACCGCAGCAGGGTTCGCCATTTTTTGATGAGGGGTGGTTTGATGTTGAGTCCTTCGACGACCAAGGCGCGTCGCGCCGTTACCGGTACCAAGTTGGTATTGCTTTCCGCAGGTTGCGTCGCAGCCTTGGCGCTCGGCGACCCCGCCTTCGCTCAGACCGATGCGGCGCCCGCCGCACAGGCGCAGGACGATACCGGCGGCGACATCGTCGTCACCGGCTTCCGCTCCAGCCTCGCCTCCGCGCTCGACGCGAAGCGCAAGGACATCCGCATCACCGACGGTATCTCCTCCGAGGATATCGGCAAGTTCCCGGCGCAGAACATCACCGAGGCGATCCAGCGCATCGCCGGCGTCCAGATGTCCAACATCAACGGCCGCGGCTCGACGATCAGCATCCGTGGCCTCGGCGCGCAATATGCCCGCACGACGATCAACGGCCAGACCTTCGCCAGCGCCGACTTCAAGGACGGCTTCCGCTACGACATCATCCAGACCGATCTCGCCAGCGCGATCCAGGTGGTGAAGTCACCCACCGCGGACATGGACACCGGCGGCCTGTCGGGAACGGTCAACATCGATACGGTCAAGCCGCTTGCCTATAAGGGCCCGCGCTTCATCGTCGGCGTGAAGGGCTACAATTCCGAATATCGCGGCAAGGAAGTCACGCCCAAGGTCAGCGGCGCGTACATCGACAGCTTCGCCGGCGGCACGCTGGGCGTGATGGCGAACGTCAGCTACCAGAAGCTGAAGGATCGCGGCGACTATGTGTTCATCAAGAACTGGTACAATGCCGGGGTGATCGATCCCGATGTGCGCGTGCCGGGCAATTTCCGCTTCCGCCGCATCGATCGCGATACCGAGCAGGTAATGGCCAGCGGCGCCATCCAGTGGAAGCCGAGCGACAATTTCGAAGCGCTGCTCCAGGGCGAATATTCGCGCGACCACACCCGCTACACCACCCGCCAGTACGTGTTCGGCCGCTGGGCATCGAGCGCTGTCAAGGTGAACGGCAAGGCCAACGGCATCGCCAACAACATCACCATCAGCAACTTCAACGTCGACAACAACACTCAGCCCGAACTGCGCAACCTGAAAACCCAGGCCTATACCGGCACGATCAACTGGCAGCCGGGCGACACCTGGAAGGTGCACGCCGTCGCGCACTACACCAAGGGGGACGCGGCGCTGTACGAATGGGCGTCGATCGACGAAGTGAACTTCGCCCAGGGCGGCACGCTCGACATCTCGAACCCGAACAACATCAAGTGGACCACCCAGAGCCTCACCGACGGCTCGGTGTGGAACAACACCAACCGCACCTGGTTCGCGTTCGTCGACGGCGCCACGCACATCCAGACCGCCAAGGACAAGGCCGCGCAGATCGACGTGACCAAGGATCTCGGCTGGCACGGCGTGCAGTCGCTGGTGCTCGGCGCCAAGTATCACCATGAAAGTTTCGCGACCAACGCCTTCCGCCACGATCGCGACGGCGACGTCACCGATCCGGTGAAGTTCCCCGAGTTCAACTACATCCCGAACCTGGGCACCACCGGCCAGCTGGTCACCAACTTCCTCGACGGCGCGATGTCGATCCCGCATGCGTTCCTGTCGACCAACGCCGATGTCTGGCAGAGCCTGCTCGCCTCCAAGGGCATCACCGTGCCCGACGTGCCCGATTGGCCCAGCACCTATCGCGTCGATCGCTACGTCCCCGCGGTCTATGCGATGGCCAATGTCGACACGACCGTCGGCGGCATGGCGCTGCGCGGCAACCTCGGCGTGCGCTACGAGCACACCCACCAGAACGTCACCGCCAGCCTGACCGACGGCACCGGCAGCGACGCCGCGCTGCTCGGCCAGCAGCACATCATCCAGGATTACGGCAACGTCCTGCCGAGCGCGAGCTTCGCCCTCGACCTGACGCCGAAGCTGGTGGCCCGCTTCGCCGCGGCCAAGGTGCTGGTCCGCCCGCTGCTCAACAGCCAGACGCAGATGGCGGACACGATCAGCACCGGCATCTCGCAGCAGAAGCGCCCCTTCACCAGCGTCTCGGCGGGTGAATCGCGCCTCAAGCCGCTGACCGCCAACCAGCTCGACCTCAGCCTGGAATTCTACCATGGCCGCGGCAACTCGATCAGCGTCGCCGGCTTCTACAAGGCGGTGAAGAACGGCACCTTCACGCAGTTCTACTGCCCCACCTCGTACAACGGCGTGGCGCTGAACGGCGTGACCACCGACTGCCAGTCGGCGGACCTGAAGAGCGACTACAGCTTCAGCCGCGTGCTGAACGACAGCCGCACCATCCACATCAAGGGCGTCGAATTCTCGGCGACCGAGAATTTCGATGGCTTCCTGCCGGTCAAGGGCTTCGGCGCCACCGGCAACATCACGCTGGTCGACACCAACTCGAGCGCGCTGGGCACCGGCTTCAACCTGCGCGACCTGTCGAAGTTCACCGCCAACATCACGCCCTATTGGGAAAACGAGATGTTCAGCGTGCGCTTCTCGGTCAACCACCGCAGCTCGTACAAGCAGGATGCCGCCAGCAGCTTCTTCGTGAACGGCGGCGAGATCCACACGGTGCGCGCGCGTACCCAGATGGACCTCGCGCTGGGCTTCACGCCGAACAAGTGGCTGAGCTTCACCGGCGGCATCATCAACCTGAACAACACCCACGAAGACGCCTACCAGACCACCGCGGACACCTTCCAGATGGCCAGCCGCACCGGTCGCACCTTCTACCTGTCGGCCACGACCAAGTTCTGATCGACGGACACCGGGCTATCCCCGGGAACGCCCCTCTTCCGCGAGGAAGGGGGGCGCTTCTCGTTTGGGAGGAATGGAAAGCTAAAAAGCCCCTCCCCTTCAGGGGAGGGGTTGGGGTGGGGCCTGACAGAGAAGCCGAGCACCTCCGTCGCAAGGGAGTTCCTGCCTGCCCCACGTCAAAGGCTGAAGGTAGAGGGGGTTCAAAGCCTACGCTTGTCTCGGTGAGACACTGCCCCACCCCAACCCCCTCCCCTGAAGGGGAGGGGCTTTAGAAGGTCAGCGCAACACCGCCGCCGTGTAGTTCTCAACCACTTCCGCCAGTGCCCGGCCCTCACCGTCCAACACCAGCGCGCGGTGGCGGAGCACGTACGGCGCGACGCCGGACAGCACCTGCTCCAGCGGCTTGCGGTGCGGATGCAGCGGCCGGATGACTGCGCCGAACGGCGTATCCCCCTGCTCCAGCGCGGCGTTCATCTCGGGGGTCAGCCGCGACGGCACATACCAGTTCTCGGCGACCGACAAGGCCACGCCAGCGCAGCTGAGCACGACGCTGCGGTACACGACCCGCTCGTCCGGCCCTACGCCCAGCCGCACCCGCTGCTCGGGCGTCGGGTCCTTGTGCGCCGTGCGGTCCACCTCGGCGCGGATCGGGCCGCCGCAGCGGCGTTCCAGCACGGCGGTGGCGGTGGGGCTGGCGAGAAGGTCGCGGCTGAGTGCCGCCGCATCGTCCGTCGCTACCGCTACCGCCACTACCAGCATCACTTTCCTCGAATTGCCGCCTGCGCTGCCGCAAGCCGCGCGATCGGCACGCGATAGGGCGAAGCCGAGACATAATCGAGCCCCGTCTTCTCGCAGAACGCGATCGACGCCGGATCGCCGCCATGCTCGCCGCAGATGCCGAGCTTGATGTCGGGCCGGGTCGCGCGGCCGCGCTCGGCGGCGAGCGCGATCAGCTGGCCGACGCCCTCGACGTCCAGGCTGACGAACGGATCCTTGGCGTAGATGCCCTTCTCGACATAGGTGGTCAGGAAGCGCGAGGCGTCATCACGGCTCACGCCCAGCGTGGTCTGGGTAAGGTCGTTGGTGCCGAACGAGAAGAAGGCGCCCACCTCGGCGATCTCGCCCGCCATCAGCGCGGCGCGCGGCAGCTCGATCATGGTGCCGACCAGATAGTCGATCGTGCGGCCCTTCTCGGCGAACACTGCCTGCGCCGCCTTGTCGACCACGGCCTTCATCAGCTCCAGCTCGCGGCGGGTGCCGACCAGCGGGATCATCACTTCCGGCACCGGCGCCGCGCCCGACTTCTCGGCCACGGCGATCGCCGCCTCGAAGATCGCGCGCGCCTGGATCTCGTAGATCTCGGGATAGGTCACGCCCAGGCGACAGCCGCGATGGCCGAGCATCGGGTTGAACTCGTGCAACTCGGCCGCGCGGCGCTTGAGCGTGTCGACGTCGACGCCCGCCGCCGTCGCGACTTCGGCGAACTCGGCCTCCTCGTGCGGCAGGAATTCGTGGAGCGGCGGATCGAGCAGGCGGATCGTCACCGGCAGCCCCGCCATCACCTCGAAGATCTCGAGGAAGTCGCTGCGCTGTTCGGGCAGCAGCTTCTCCAGCGCGGCGCGGCGGCCGGTCTCGTCCTCGGCGAGGATCATCTGGCGCACCGCGGTGATGCGCGCCGAATCGAAGAACATATGCTCGGTGCGGCACAGCCCGACGCCCTCGGCACCGAACTCGCGCGCGGTGCGGCAGTCGAGCGGCGTCTCGGCATTGGCGCGCACCTTGAGGCGGCGGACTTCGTCGGCCCAGGTCATCAGCGTGCCGAAATCGCCCGAGAGCTCGGGCTGCACGGTCGGCACCTGGCCGGCCATCACCTCGCCGGTGGCGCCGTCGATGGTGACCATGTCGCCCTCGCGGACCTCACGGCTGCCGACGCGCATCACCTTCTCGCGCGCGTTGATCGACAGGCTGCCCGCGCCGGAGACGCAAGGCCGGCCCATGCCGCGCGCGACGACCGCCGCATGGCTGGTCATGCCGCCGCGCGCCGTCAGGATGCCGCGCGCCGCGTGCATGCCGTGGATATCCTCGGGGCTGGTCTCGACGCGGATCAGGATCACCGCATCGCCCGCATTGGCGCGCTTCTCCGCCGTGTCGCTGTCGAACACCGCGAGGCCCGAGGCCGCGCCCGGCGAGGCGGGCAGGCCCTTGGTCAGCACGTCGCGCGGCGCCTTGGGATCGAGCGTAGGGTGGAGCAGCTGGTCGAGCGCCTGCGGATCGACGCGCAGGATCGCCTCCTCCCGCGTGATCAGCCCCTCATTCGCCATGTCGACAGCGATCTTGAGCGCCGCCTTGGCGGTGCGCTTGCCGCTGCGGGTCTGCAGCATCCACAGCTTGGCGCGCTCGACGGTGAACTCGATGTCCTGCATGTCGCGGTAATGGGTTTCGAGCCGGTCGAACACCGCCGCCAGCTCGCCATAGACCTCGGGCATCGCCTCTTCCATCGAGGCGGGCTTGGCCCCCGCCGCCTCGCGGGCGCGCTGGGTCAGGTATTGGGGCGTGCGGATGCCGGCGACGACGTCCTCGCCCTGCGCGTTGATCAGGAACTCGCCATAATAGGCCCGCTCGCCGGTCGAGGGATCGCGGGTGAACGCCACGCCGGTGGCAGAGGTGTCGCCCATATTGCCGAACACCATCGCCTGCACGTTTACCGCCGTGCCCCAGTCTGCGGGGATGTCGTTCAAGCGGCGATAGACCTTGGCGCGCTCGGACTGCCACGAGCCGAACACCGCGCCGATCGCGCCCCAGAGCTGGTCGTGCACATCCTGCGGGAACGGCTTGTTCCACAGCTCCTCGACGATCGCCTTGTATTCGGCGACCAGCGCCTGGAGATCGGTGGCGCTCAACTCGGTATCGAGCGTGAAGCCGCGATCTTCCTTGGCGATCTCCAGCGCTTCCTCGAACCGGCCATGGTCGAGGCCGAGCACCACATCGGCATACATCTGGATGAAGCGGCGATAGCTGTCCCAAGCGAAGCGCCCGTCGCCGCTGGTGGCGGCCAGCCCCCGCACGGTCTGGTCGTTCAGCCCGAGGTTGAGCACCGTGTCCATCATGCCCGGCATCGACACGCGCGCGCCCGAGCGCACCGAGACCAGCAGCGGATCGCCCGCATCGCCGAACACCTTCTCGGTGATGCCTTCGATATGGGCGATGCCGTTCGCGACTTCGGCCTTCACGCTTTCGGGGAAGGTCTCGCCTTCCTCATAATAACGCGTGCACATCGCGGTGGAGATGGTGAAGCCCGGCGGCACCGGCAGGCCGATCGAGGCCATCTCGGCGAGATTCGCGCCCTTGCCGCCCAGCAAATTCTTGTCGCCCGCCCCACCGTCCGAAACACCACCGCCGAAGCGATACACGTACTGCGTCATCCTGATCCCCTTCCGATCGAAAGCGCCCCTTCGAGACAAAGGGGCGCTACCGCAGCTGCGAAGACTCAGGAACCGCTGACTGCGTTGTCGGTGCCGCTTTATTTCGGAACAATGGCAGTTTCAGGTCAATTTGCCAGTGATTAATCGTACAATTAACCGCGTTAACCCTCGATCTTGGCGAAGTCCGCCACCTTGTGCACTGCATCACGCATCCGCGCGAGCAGGTCGAGCCGGGCGGCGCGCTTGGCCGGATCGGCGTCGTTGACAGTCACGGAATCGAAGAACGCATCGATCGGCGCGCGCAGGATCGCGAGCGCCGCCATGGCGCCTTCGAAGTCCTCGGCGGCGATCGCGTCGGTCGCCTTGGACTCGGCCGCATCGAGCGCTGCGGCCAGCGCCGCCTCGGCGGGTTCGGGCGCGGGGTTCACGGCGCCGGCTTCCCATTCCTCCTTCTTGAGGATGTTCGCCGCGCGCTTGTAGCCGGCGAGCAGGTTGGCGCCGTCCTCGGTGGTGACGAACGCCTGCAACGCCTTCACCCGCGCGAGCAGCCGGACGAGATCGTCCTCCCCGCCAAGCGCGAACACGGCGTCGATCAGGTCGTGACGGACACCGGCCTCGCGCTGCTGGACCTTGAGGCGATCGGCGAAGAAGTCGAGGAGTTTGCCCTGCGTCCAACTGTAGGACTGAAGCTGAACGTCGGGGGTACGCCTGTCATCGAGCGCCTCCGCAATATTCATGTTACGCATCAGAACGAAGCGATCTTCCGACCGACGCAGCGCCTCAACAGCCTTGATCTGCGACATTTTCGCAGAGAATGCCGTCCCTAGCTGCTTCTTAGTAATTTCTACGACGCTTCGATAATCCCGCGGCCAGACAAATAGCCCGGAAAATGCCTCAGCCACTCCTCTAGATATGTCCAGGCGAAGGCCATTATCGAATATCAGCTGGATGATACCCAAGGCAGCTCGACGTAGAGCAAATGGGTCGCGCGAGCCGGTGGGAAGCTCTTCAACAGCAAAGAAGGTTGTAAGCGTATCCAGCTTATCCGCCAGCGCCACCGCCACCGTGACCGGATCGGTGGGGACGTCGTCGCCCTGCCCGACCGGCTTGTAGTGATCGCGGATCGCCGCGGCGACGGCCGGGTCCTCGCCCTGCGCGGCAGCGTAATAGCCGCCCATCAGGCCCTGCAGCTCGGGGAACTCGCCGACCATGCCGGTGACGAGGTCCGCCTTGGCGAGCCGCGCGGCGCGTTCGGCGAGCGACGCAAGATCCTCCCCGGTACGGGGAGGGGGACCGCCAGCCGCAGGCTGGTGGTGGAGGGGGGCCTCCACGAGGGACGCCGCCTGTGGCAACCCCCCTCCACCATCGGCTGGCGCCGATGGTCCCCCTCCCCGTGCCGGGGAGGATTGAATGACCCCGCTCTCGACCAGCCAGCGCGCCAGCTTCGCCACGCGCTCGACCTTGTCGGCCACCGTCCCCAGCTTCTCGTGGAAGACGATCTTTTCGAGCTTCGCCGCCTGCGTCTCCAGCGCGACCTTCAGATCGGTCTCGTAGAAGAACCGCGCATCGCTCAGCCGCGCCGCCAGCACCTTCTGGTTGCCCGCGACGATCTTCTCGCCGCCGTCCACCGCGTCGATGTTCGACACGCAGACGAACGCGTTGGCCAGCTTGCCCGCGCTATCCCGGCACACGAAATACTTCTGGTTCACCCGCGCGGTGAGCTGGATCACCTCGGGCGGCACCGCGAGAAAGGCTTCGTCGAACCGGCCGAGCAGCGGCATCGGCCATTCGGTCAGCCCGGCATTCTCGAACAGCAGCCCCTCGTCCTCGATCAGGCTGAGCCCCGCCTTCTGCGCCGCCATCTTCGCGCCCAGCGCGATGATCGCCCGCCGCTCGGCCCCGTCGACGATCACATGGCAGGCGCGCAGCTTCTCGACATAGTCGTCGGCCGAGCCGATCGTGATCACCCCCGGATGGTGGAAGCGATGCCCCACCGTCGCCGCACCGCTCACCACGCCGGCGATTTCGCAGGGCACCACGTCGCTGCCGAACAGCGCAACGATGCCTTGCAGCGGCCGCACCCAGCGCGGGCTCTCGGTGGAGATCGACGGCGCACCCCAGCGCATCGACTTCGGCCAGGGGAACGCGCGGATCACCGCGGGGATTGCGGCGGCGAGCACCTCGGCCGTCGCGCGGCCGGGCTTGTCTACAATCGCGAACAGCACCCCGTCGCGCTCGACCAGATCGTCGGCGCTGAGGCCGGTCTTGCGCAGAAAGCCTTCCAGCGCCTGGGGCGGCGCGCCGACGCGCGGGCCCTTGGTCTCCTCGGAGACGGCGGCAGTCTCGGCAGGCAGCCCCTTGAGGATCAGCGCCAGCCGGCGCGGCGTCGCATAGGTGACCGTCTCGGCGGCCTTGAGGCCGGCCTTGTCCAGCTCGGCGGCGAACAGGCGCGCGAGATCCTCCCGCGCCTTTTCCTGCATGCGCGCCGGGATTTCCTCGGAGCGGAGTTCGAGAAGAAAGTCCGTCACGCTGCCCACCCGTTCTTTTCCATCCACGCCGTGCAGGCGCCCTTCGCCAGATCGCGCACCCGGCCGATATAGGCCTGGCGCTCCGCCACCGAGATCACGCCGCGCGCGTTCAGCAGGTTGAAGATGTGGCTCGCCTCGATCGCCTGCTCATAGGCCGGGATCGGCAGCTTCGCCTCCAGCGAGCGCTCGCACTCGGCGGCGGCCTTGCGGAACAGGTCGAACAGCGCGTCGGTATCGGCGATCTCGAAGTTCCACTTCGACATCTCGCGCTCATTCTCCAGGAACACGTCGCCATACGTCACGCCCGCATCGTTGAAGGCGAGATCGTACACGCTGTCCTTGTTCTGGATGTACATGGCGAGACGTTCGAGCCCGTAGGTCAGCTCGCCCGCGACAGGCTTGCAGTCATAGCCGCCCATCTGCTGGAAATAGGTGAACTGGGTGACTTCCATCCCGTCGCACCACACTTCCCAGCCCAGGCCCCAGGCGCCGAGCGTCGGCGATTCCCAGTCGTCCTCGACGAAGCGGATGTCGTGCTTGGTGAAATCGATGCCGATCGCGGCGAGGCTGCCCAGGTACAGCTCCTGCAGGTCGGGCGGGCTCGGCTTCAGGATCACCTGATACTGGTAATAATGCTGGAGTCGGTTGGGGTTCTCGCCATAGCGGCCGTCGGTCGGGCGGCGGCAGGGCTGGACGAAGGCGGCGTTCCACGATTCCGGCCCCAGCGCGCGCAGCGTGGTGGCGGGGTGGAAGGTGCCGGCGCCCATGCGCATGTCATAGGGCTGCAGGATCAGGCAGCCGCGCGTGCTCCAATAGTCATGGAGCGTCAGGATCATGCGCTGGAAGCTGAGAGGTTCGGACAAGTTGGTCACCCTGTAAGGTTTGGGGAGCGCTTTGGCGCAGGCCGCGGAGGGGGTCAACCGGGGGAGGCCGGTCACGCCCCTCCACCGTCATCCCGGCGAAAGCCGGGATCCATTGGGGTCACCGGCGCGGCTCCATCGGTGACGGAGTGGCGAATGGATCCCGACTTTCGTCGGGATGACGGCTTGTGGCGTCGGGATGACGGGTATGGGAGGAGCGGCACCCGTTGACTCCTCCACCCCTGCCCCGCCAAGCCCGCCCCCATGTTCCGCGCGCTCCTTCTCGCCGCCCTGTTCCTCCTCGGCAGCTGCGGCGCCGCGCCGCGCGAGGCCAAGCCCGCGCTCTGGGCGGTCCGCGACGGCGACACCACCGTCTACCTGTTCGGCACCGTCCACCTGCTTCGCCCCGAGCTGCGCTGGTTCGACGGCCCCGTCCGCACCGCCTTCGATGCCAGCGACACGCTCGTCCTCGAACTGGTGATGCCGCCGCAAGCCGAAACCCAGGCGCTGCTCGACAAGCTGGGCCGCACACCCGGCGACTCAACCGTCGCCGCCCTGCCCGCACCCGAGCATGCCAGGCTCGAAGACGCGCTCCGCCAGGCAGGCCTGCCCCGGCAGGCGCTCGACCGCGACGAGCCGTGGCTGGCCGCGCTCACCCTGTCGCTGCTGCCGCTCCAGAAGCTCGGCTATGACGATGCGAACGGGGTCGAGCAGGTGCTGCAGGCCGCCGCGACGAAGGCGGGCAAGCAGGTAACGGGGCTGGAAACCGCCGAGCAGCAGTTCGGCTATTTCGACCATCTCTCCGCCGCCGCGCAGACGCGCCTGCTCGGCGACACGCTGGCCGGCATGCCCGAGACCGGCGCGAACATCGACGCTGCGGTCGCCGCCTGGGGCAAGGGCGATGCGGATGCGCTGGCCCGCATGCTCAACGCGGACCTCGCCGGCAATCCCGAGCTGCGCGACACGCTGCTGCTCCGCCGCAACGGCGCCTGGGCGGACTGGATCCGCGACCGGATGCAGGCGCCGGGCACGGTATTCGTCGCGGTCGGCGCGGGCCATCTGGCGGGGGACGCGAGCGTGCTGGCGTTGCTGTCCAAGGCCGGGTTGAAGGTGGAGCGACTGCAGTAGAAGCGTTTCCTCCCTCGGAGCGGAGCTCCGGGGGAGGGGGACCGCGCCGCGCCAGCGGCGTGGTGGAGGGGGCATGCCCGGCCGCCCCCTCCACCACCGCCTTCGGCGGCGGTCCCCCTCCCCCGCTTGCGCGGGAGAGGAAACCCTCAGTGGCGGCGCACGTCCGCCTTGCGATTTCCCCCCGCGTCGACTATAGGCGCGCGCTTGCTGTGGCAGGGTCATCCCTGGAGGCCTGCCGCTGCATGCACGTTGAAACATTTAGCGCATTGGAAATCGACACATGAGCGACACGCTTACGCTGTCGGCCGAAACGCGCGACCGGGCTGGCAAGGGAGCCTCCCGGGCGCTGCGTCGTGAAGGCCGCGTCCCCGCCGTGATCTATGGCAACAAGCAGGATCCCGCCAGCATCCACGTCAACGAGCGTGAGCTGCAGAAGCTGCTGAACACCGGCCACTTCTTCAACTCGGTGATCATGGTCAACGGCGAGCGCACGCTGGCCAAGGACGTCGCCTTCGACGTCGTGACCGACCGTCCGCTCCACGTCGACTTCCTGCGCATCTCCGAGCACGCGACCGTCACCGTCGAAGTGCCAATCGTGTTCGTCGACGAAGAGCTGGCCCCCGGCCTGAAGCGCGGCGGCGTGCTCAACGTCGTCCGCCACGAGCTGGAGCTGGTGGTCGACGCGGCAGAGATCCCCGACCAGATCGAGATCTCGGTCAAGGGCCTCGAAGTCGGCGATTCGCTGCACATCTCGGCCGTGACCCTGCCCAAGGGCGCGACCCCCGCGATCACCGATCGCGACTTCACCATCGCCACCGTCGTCGCGCCGTCGGCGCTGAAGTCGAGCGAAGGCGAAGCGGAAGCCGAGTCGGCCGAGGGCTGATCGGCCTTCCCTTCACGGGTTCAAAAGATCGCCTCCGCACCCTAGGTGCGGGGGCGATTTTCTTTTCGGGAGTGTGGGTGATGCAGCTGTGGGTGGGTCTCGGCAATCCGGGGCCGCAATATGCGATGCACCGCCACAATGTCGGGTTCATGGCGCTCGATGCGCTGGCCGAAGTACATGGCTTCTCCGCGCCCAAGAAGCAGTTCCAGGGCTGGACCCAGGAAGGCCGGATCGGCACCGAGAAGATCGTGCTGCTCAAGCCCGGCACCTTCATGAACGAGAGCGGCCGGGCGGTGCGCGCGGCAATGGACTTCTACAAGCTGACGCCCGAGGACGTGACCGTCTTCCATGACGAGCTCGACCTGCTGCCGATGAAGGTGAAGGTGAAGCGCGGCGGCGGCACCGCCGGGCATAACGGCCTGCGCTCGACCGATGCGCATCTCGGGCCCGATTTCCGCCGCGTGCGGCTCGGCATCGGCCATCCGGGTCACAAGGACCGGGTGACCGGCTATGTCCTCGGCAACTATGCCAAGACCGAGATCGAGCCCCTGTCCGACATGCTGGGTGCGATCGCCGCCGAGGCATCCTGGCTGGCGGCAGGCGACGACGTGCGCTTCATGAACGAAGTCGCACGGCGGATGCAGGACTGAGCGCTCCCCGTTCTAGCCTGGATCAAGGAGGTTGCGATGGAACGGCAGCCCCGCCCGTGCCAACCTGCCGCCATCATCGATGAAGGGATGCCCGATGCGCTTGGTCCTGCCTGCCCTGCTCGCCCTCCTTCCGCTCGCCGCGCCCGCTGCGGCGCAGACCACCGCTGCCCAGGCGCAGCAGCCGATCTATGAGCTGCGCATCTACTACCCCGCCCCCGGCAAGGCAGAGGCACTCAACGCCCGCTTCCGCAACCACACGCTCAAGCTGTTCGCCAAGCACGGCATGCGCAATGTCGCCTATTGGAACGAACTGCCCCGCCCCGACGCGCCGGAGGGCCGCGTGGTCTACATCCTCGCCTACCCCAACCGTGAAGCACGCGAGGCGGACTGGAAGGCGTTCGGCGCCGATCCCGAATGGCAGAAGGTGGTCGCCGAATCCGAGGCGAACGGCAAGATCGTCGCCAAGGTCGAGAGCATCTTCATGACCATGGCCGATTATTCGCCGCCGCTCGCACCGGTCCGGTAAGCGGCGCATGCGGACGCGGGCGTAGAGTATGGGTTGGCTGCGTGCTCCTGCTCGACCTGCTCGCACTCCCCTTCCTGCTCTTGCTCCGCTGATCGCATCGCGCGACGCGCAAAAGAAAAGGGGCCCGGTTTCCCGAGCCCCCATCTTTCCGAGGATCGCGACGCTTATGGCTGCTTCACGCCGACCACTTCGCCGACGATGCGCGTGTCCGCGCCGTTGATCGTGCCCGAGGCGCCGAACACGACCCCGATGTTCACGCCCTTAGAGCCGTAGAAGGCGCCCGCGATCGTGCCGGTCGCCGCCCCGCCGCTGACGAGGCTGCCGCTGAACTGGTTCTGCCCGATCGGGATCGCGCCCTGGGCGTTCAGCGTCACATACGCAGTCTCGGCGCCGCCGCTCGGCAGCGTCGTCAGGTTCATCGCCGTGGTAACGAGGCCGGTGGCGAAGTTGACCGTCACGGTCGCGGTGCCGCCGACACGGACCAGCGTCGTCGCGCCATTGGCGACGCTCACCGAGCGGCCGACCACACGAGCGGTGTAGGTGGCGCTGCCGGTGGTCGGCATGTCGTAGGAGAGCGTCGGATAGCCCCAGATCGAATAGGTCAGGCGCTTCTGGCCGGTGGTCGAATCGCCGCGCCACCAGTTGGCGTAGCTCAGCACGGTCAGCTGCTTGAGCAGGCTGTCGCTGGTCGTCACGGTGGCCGCGCCGATATTGTTGAGCACTTCGAGCTGGCTGAAATTGCCCGCCGCCGCACCCGTGGCGGTGCTCACGCTGCGGTAGACGAACTCGGTCACCGTCGGCGCCGCAGTGGTGATTACGTTCGTGCCGGCGAAACGCGACTCCTCGGTCGCCTCGTCCATCACGAAAGTGCCGTTGGTGAGGTCCGCGGTGGCGGCCAGCTTCACGCGGCTGTTGAAGGTCTCGGTCGCGGTCACGCCCAGCGTGACGGCGCTCGTCGCCGGATCGCCGGTATAGTTGGTCGTCGCATTCAGCGTGCTGAACTCGGTAGCGGCGGCCAGCGGGAAGGCGGTGTAGGTGGCGGTCGGCGTCGGGGTGGGCGTCGCCGAGCCGGAAGCCGTCGGCGTCGGGGTCGGCGAGGAGTCCCCACCGCCGCTGCAGCTTGCCAGCGCGGCCGCAGCCGCGGCGCTGCCCAGAATGACATAACGGCGAATCATACGAAAACTCCTCGAGAACCTGGCGCACGCAGGAAAAGACTTGGCCCCCTGTACCCCAGATGAACGCCCCTGCGTCAAGGCCGCGCGCGTTACACTGGAAAAACCCGCCGCCTGCGCGTATCGAGCCCGCAATATCGCCGGCGCACCCGCCGGCCCCTTCACGACAGGATCGAAGTACATGGGTTTCCGTTGCGGCATCGTCGGCCTGCCCAATGTGGGCAAGTCCACGCTTTTCAATGCGCTGACCGAGACGGCCGCGGCGCAGGCGGCCAATTATCCGTTCTGCACGATCGAGCCGAACGTCGGCAACGTCGCAGTGCCCGATCCGCGGCTGAACAAGCTGGCGGAGATCGCCGGCTCGCAGAAGATCATCGAGACGCAGCTGGGCTTCGTCGACATCGCCGGGCTGGTGCGCGGCGCGAGCAAGGGCGAAGGCCTGGGCAACCAGTTCCTCGGCAACATCCGCGAGGTGGACGCGGTCGTCCACGTCCTGCGCTGCTTCGAGAATGACGACATCCAGCATGTCGACAATCGCGTCGACCCGATTGCGGACGCCGAGACGGTCGAGACCGAGCTGATGCTCTCCGATCTCGAAAGCCTCGAGAAGCGCGTGCCCAACCTCGCCAAGAAGGCGGCGCAGGGCGACAAGGAGGCCAAGGCGGCCGCCAGCGTGCTCGGCCAGGCGCTCGACCTGCTGCGCGACGGCAAGCCCGCCCGCCTCACCGTTCCCAAGGACGAGGACGAGGCCCGCCACCTCCGCATTGCCCAGCTGCTCACTGCCAAGCCGGTGCTCTATGTGTGCAACGTCAACGAGGAAGACGCGGCGAACGGCAACGATCTATCCGCCAAGGTCTTCACCAAGGCGGCGGCCGAGGGCGCCCAGGCGGTGGTCGTCTCGGCGGCGATCGAGGCCGAGATCGCGACCATGCCGATGGAGGAGCGCGGCGAGTTCCTGGGCGAGCTGGGGCTCGAGGAAACCGGCCTCGCCCGCGTGATCCGCGCCGGCTACACGCTGCTCGACCTGCTGACCTTCTTCACCGTCGGCCCCAAGGAAGCCCGCGCCTGGACCGTCCACCGCGGCGCCACCGCGCCCAATGCGGCGGGCGAGATCCACAGCGATTTCGAGAAGGGCTTCATCCGCGCCGAGACGATCGCGTACGAAGATTTCGTCGCGCTGGGCGGCGAAGCCAAGGCGCGCGAAGCCGGCAAGCTGCGGGCGGAAGGCAAGGCCTATGTCGTCAACGACGGCGACGTGATGCACTTCCTGCATAGCTGAAGACTGTCATTAGCCCCTCCCCTTCAGGGGAGGGGTTGGGGTGGGGCAGAGTCTCACCGAGACCAACAGGCGTTCTGGAATCCCTCCACCCCAACCCCTCCTCCGAGGAGGAGGGGCTACCCTAGCCCCCCCCTACCCACACACCTTCACGATCAGCGCGGCGAGGTGCTCGCGCAGGAACGGCTTGGCGAGCACCGGCCGCTCGCGATAGGGCCCCTCCAGCCCCAGTGCGCCGTATCCGGTCGCAAAGGCATAGGGGATCGCGCGCTCGGCGAGGATGTCCGCCACCGGAAACGAGCGATGACCGTCGAGGTTGACGTCGAGGATCGCCAGGTCGGCCTCCACCTGCCGCGCCGCCTCCAGCGCCTCGGGCAGCCGCATCGCGATCGCCACCACCTCATGGCCGAGATCGATCAGCATGTCCTCGATCAGGAAGGCGATCGTCATTTCATCTTCGACGATCAGGACACGCACGGCCTTATCCTATTCCACGGTGACGGCAGCGAGCGGCGCCTCGACGGTACAGCGCAGCCCCTCGGGCTCGAAGTAAAGCGTCACCGTCCCGCCAAGTTCCCCCGCCAGGCCACGTTCGATCAGCCGCGACCCGAAACCGCGCCGCGCCGGCGCCACCACGATCGGCCCGCCATGCTCGCGCCATTCGAGCCGCAACTGGCCATTGGCCACCGACCAGGCGATCGCCACCCGCCCCGTCTCGTTCGACCAGGCGCCGTATTTGACCGCATTGGTGGAAAGCTCGTGCATCGCCAGCGCCAGCGCCAGCGCGGTCTTGGGCGAGATGCGGACGTCCGCGCCCTCCAGCGTGCAGCGCGCCGGGTCATGCTGGTGCGGGCGCACCGCCTGGTCGATCGCCTCGCGCAGCGATGCGCCGGCCCAGCGCTCGCCGGTGAGCAGGTCGTTGGCCTGGGCCAGCGCCACCAGCCGCGCGGCGAACTGCTCCTGCGCCACCGTCAGATCGGGCGCGGCGCGAAAGGTGCGCATCGCGATCGCCTGGACCATCGCCAGCGTGTTCTTCACCCGGTGGTTGAGCTCGTTGATCACCAGCCTCAGATGCTCGTTGGTCCGCCGCTGCTCGGTGATGTCCGAGGCGGCGCCGAACCATTCGACCAGTTCCCCCGCCTCGTCGGTGAGCGGCACCGCGCGCGAGGCGACCCAGCCGAGGCTGCCGTCCAGTTGCCGCACGCGGTGTTCGAGCTCGAGCGGCTGGCGGGTCGCCACCGCTTCGGCGATCGCGGCGCGCACGCGATCACGATCTTCCACGGGGATATAGGTGTCGATCCACTCGGGAAGGGTCTGGTGCGCGTGCGCGAGGAAGGTGCCGCCGTCGAGGTGCAGCAGGTCCGACCAGTCGGGGCTCATCCGGTAGATCGCATCCGAGGTCGCCTCGACAAAGGCGCGGAGCCGCCCCTCGCTCTCGCGCAGCTGGCGCTGGGCAAGCACCTTTTCGGTCGTTTCGACCACGATGGCGATCACGCCCGCCGGCCTGCCCGTCTCGTCGAGCACCGGCGAGTAATCCAGGTTCATCCACACCGGCTCCAGCTTGCCGCGCCGCTGGAGCGCCAGTTCCTGGTCGCGATAGGCGAGCGTCTGTCCGCTCAGGCCCACCCGCATGACATGGTCGTTGAAATCGGCGACCTCGGCCCAGCCCTCGCGCACCTTGGACCCCAGCAGCGCCGGGTGCCGGCTGCCGGCGAATTCCGAATAGGCGTCGTTGTAGATCATCACGCCGTCTTCGCCCCACAGCAGCACAATCGGCACCGGGGAAAGCAGCAGCATCTGGGTGACCGATTTCAGGCTCTGCGGCCACTGCGCGAGCGGCCCGATCGACGTTGCCGCCCAGTCGAAATCCCGAATTAGCTGCCCTAGCTGCCCCCCACCGATCGGGTAGCCTTTGTCGACCATCCTACTCCTCCACGCAGCGGATCACGCCTGCCCCCGCGGCTGGGACAATGTTTCTCCTCCGCAATCGTTCATTCGCCGTCTGGCGGCGATAACCTATGTGAATTTGCCACAGCCTGAGCCTGTGCCGTCGGCCGGGCGGAAGCAGCTGCGCAACAAATCTTCGCTTCGGGCGGCAACGCGCTAGAAATGTTTCTACAATGGGTCCGGTACGGGGGCATAGACCACTCGGGGGGACTGCATGACGATTACCGCGCGGGTTCGCAGCGGCGCGATTGCGCTGATCTTGCTTCTGGCCATCGCCTTCGCCGTCTCGGCGTGGCGGATCCACGCCATTCGGATGGGCGGCCCGATGCACCGCGCGTCGATGGAGATCGCCGATCTCAATGCCGACATTCTGCCCCCGCCCGAATATATCATCGAGCCCTATCTCGAGGCGACGCTGCTGCTCGACCACCCGGAACGGATCGACGCCACCCGCGCCCGCCTTGCCGAGCTGCGCAAGGCCTATGACGAACGCCACGCGGTGTGGGAACAGTCGGAGCTGCCCGATCGCCTCAAGCGCGCGATCCTGGCCGACACGCACACCCCGGCGATGCGCTTCTGGCAGGAGGCGCAGGGTTCGTTTCTCGATGCGATCGCCGCGAACGACATGGTCACCGCCCGCGCCCGCTATGCGGTGCTCACGCAAGCCTATGACGCGCACCGCAAGGCGATCGACGCGCTCGTCAAGGCCACCGCCGAGGAGCAGGCCGCGTTCGGCGACCGCTCGTCCCAGTCGCTCTGGACTTCGATCGGCGTGCTGACCTTGCTCGCGCTCGCGCTGTTCGGCACGATCGGCTGGTTCGCCTGGTGGCTCACCCGCCGCGTCGCCCAGCCGCTGGCCCAGGTCGCCCAGGCGACCACCACGCTGTCGCGCGGGCAGGACACCGCGATCCCCTATCGCGACCGCACCGACGAACTGGGCGACATCGCCCAGGCCGTGGCGCGCTTCCACGCCGCCGCGCGCAGCCGCGCCGAGATGGACGCGGCCCACCTCGCCGAGCAGGAAAATGTCGGCGACGTGCTGGGCGCAGCGCTCGCCGCGCTGGAGAAGGGCGACCTGCGCCACCGCATCAACACCCCCTTCCCCGGCGTCTACGAGCCGGTGCGGCTGAGCTTCAACCGGGCCGCCGGCGCGCTCTCGGCGATGCTGCGCACCGCGATCCACGGCGCGCGCAATATCGGCACGGGATCGAGCGAGATCGCCACGGCCTCGGAAGACCTCGCCCACCGCACCGAGACTACCGCGCATACGCTCCAGGAGACCAGCGCCGCGATCCAGCTGATCGAGAACCGGCTGAAGAGCAGCAGCCAGTCCGCCGAGGCCACCATGGCGCGCGCCGAGCAGGCCGGTGCCTTGGTCCATGCGGGCCGCAGCACCGCGCAGAACGCGGCGACCGCGATGAACAGCGTGTCCGAACGCGCCAATGCGATCGACACGGTGGTCGAGGGGCTCGACAAGATCGCCTTCCAGACCCGCGTGCTGGCGATGAACGCCGCGGTCGAGGCGGGCCGCGCGGGCGAGGCGGGACGCGGCTTCGCGGTGGTCGCCGATCTCGTCTCCGCGCTCGCGCTGCGCGCCGAGGAAGAGGCCAAGCGCGGCCGCGACCTGATCAACGAGACGCAGATCGACGTCGCCACCGCCGCCAGCGAAGTCCGCGCGGTCGACACGGCGCTGGGCGAGATCGTCGAGAATTTCGACGGCGTCCAGGAACTGCTCCAGGCGCTGCGCGAGGACAATCGCTCGCAGGCCAGTGCGATCTCGGACATCACCAAGTCGGTGGTCGAGATGGAAACCGCCACCCAGCAGAATGCCGCGATGGTCGAGCAGACCTCCGCCGCCGCCCGCTCGCTCGACCGCGAGGCGGCGACGCTGCTCGGCAATGCCGAGGCCTTCCGGGTGGACGAGGAGGTGGCGGGGTATCGCAGCGGCGCGGACACGCCGGCATTCGAGATGGCGTACTGAGCTAAAGTCCTCCCCTGCAAATCCCCCTCCCGCCTGCGGGAGGGGTTAGGGGAGGGTGTGTGAGGGTGGCAGGCGACACGCCGCATTAGAGCGCGAACAGCACAGCTCCCCGCTTCTTCACCCTTCGAGTTCTGCTTCCCGTACACACCCTCCCCCTGCCCCTCCCGCAAGCGGGAGGGGTGAAAAGGGCGTCGCCTCGCCCGGCCTCGCCTTCCCCCTACCCCTCGAACGCCGTCAGGATCGGGCACGGCCCCGCGCTGCCCGACCCGCACTCCCGCGCCAGCCGGGCGAGCCCCTCGCGCGCGTGCACCAGCTCGGCGATCTTCACGTCGAGCGCCGCGATCCGCGCCCGCGCCAGCTCGCGGGCCCGCGCGCGATCGTCGGTCGCGTCGAGCTCGAGCAGTTCGCCGATCTCCTCCAGCGTGAACCCCGCCGCCTGCGCCGATCGGATGAAGCGCAGCCGCCGCACTTCCTCCTCGCCGTAGCGGCGCACGCCCGCATCGGGCCCGCCGCCGCGCTCGGGCGTCGGCAGCAGCCCGCGGCGCTGGTAATAGCGCACCGTTTCCACCCCCACCCCGCCGGCATCCGCCAGCTTTCCGATCGTCAGTTGCGACATGGCTTGACTCCGTACCATGGTACGGAGCCTATATGGGGTGCGGAGTGAAGGAAACCCCATGTCATCCGCCTTGGAAAAAAGCGCAATTCTCTACCGCATGGTGATGGGCACGCATGTCTGCCCCTGGGGCCTGCGCGCCCTGCACCTGCTCAAAAGCCACGGCTACACCGTCGACGATCGCCACCTCACCACCCGCGAGGAGACCGACGCGTTCAAGGCGCGCCACGGCGTGACGACCACGCCGCAGGTCTTCATCGGCGAGCGCCGCATCGGCGGGCATGATGATCTCCGCCAGTTCCTCGGCCTGAAGGTCCGCGATCCCAAGGCGAAGACCTATGTGCCCGTCATCGCGCTGTTCGCCATCGCCGCGCTGCTGGCGCTGGCCGCCAGCCAGGCCGCCTATGCGACCCCGTTCACGATGCGCGCGGGCGAGTGGTTCGTCAGCTTTGCGATGTGCCTGCTGGCGATGCTCAAGCTGCGCGACGTGTCCGGCTTCGCGACGATGTTTCTCGGCTACGACCTGCTCGCCCGGCGCTGGGTGCCCTATGCCACGCTCTACCCCTTCGCCGAAGCCACGGCCGGGCTGCTGATGACGGCGAACGTGCTGACCTGGTTCTCCGCGCCGCTGGCGCTGTTCATCGGCGGGATCGGTGCCGTGTCGGTGTTCAAGGCAGTCTATGTCGATCGCCGCGACCTCAAATGCGCCTGCGTCGGCGGCGACAGCAACGTGCCGCTCGGCTTCGTGTCGCTCACCGAAAACCTGATGATGATCGCGATGGGCCTCTGGATGCTCGCGCGACCCCTGCTGGGAGCCTGACCCTTGCGTACCACTTTCGCCGCCCTCGCCCTGCTCGCCCCCCTGCCCGCCTTCGCGCAGGAGGATCACGGCATGCACGACATGGGGTCGATGCCCGCCGAACCGACGCCGCAGGACCATGCCGCGATGGGCCACACCATGCCCGACATGGACTTGTCCAAGCCGATGGCCAACATGCGCATGGGCGGCTCCGACCATGCCGCCGGTGGCTCGGGCACCGCGCTGCTGCCCCAGGCCGACGGGCCGATGCGCGGCGTGATGCTCAGCCATGGCGACTGGATGGTGATGGCGCACGGCTATGTCTGGGGCGTCTATACCGATCAGGGCGGCAAGCGCGGCAAGGACGAGGCGTTCGTCGAATCGATGGCGATGCTCAGCGCCAGCCGCGACTGGGGCGGCACCAGCCTCCAGCTCCGCGCGATGGGCAGCCTCGAGCCCGCGATGGGCCAGCGCGGCTATCCCAACCTCTTCGCCAGCGGCGAGACCGCGAACGGCCAGCCGCTGGTCGATCGCCAGCATCCGCACGACCTGTTCATGGAACTGAGCGCCCGTATCGACACCCAGGTCGCGCCGGACACCAAGCTCTTCGTCTATGGCGGCCCCGTCGCCGAGCCCGCGCTGGGCCCCAGCGCCTTCATGCACCGCCGCTCGGCCCGCTATTTCGCCCTGTCGCCGATCGCGCACCACTGGTTCGACAGCAGCCACATCACCTATGGCGTCGTCACCGGCGGGGTGCAGGCAGGCCGCGTGCAGCTCGAAGGATCGTGGTTCAACGGCCGCGAGCCCGACGAGCATCGCTGGGACATCGATCCGATCAAGCTCGATAGCTGGAGCGTGCGCGCGAGCTGGTCGCCCACCGACAACTGGGTGGCGCAGGTTTCGACCGGGCATCTCAAGAGCCCCGAAGTCACGCATGCGGGCGAGGACGAGCAGCGCACCACCGCCAGCCTCCACTATAGCAGTGGAAAGGTCTCGGCGATGGTCGCCTATGCCGCCAAGCATCGCCTGCCGGGGCCGGTGCTGAGCGCATTCACCGCCGAGGCGAACTGGGACCTGACCAGCCGCCACAGCCTGTTCGGCCGGGTGGAGAATGTCGCGAATGACGAGCTCTTCCCCGACCATGACGATCCGCTGCACGACGCCAAGTTCCGGGTGACGCGGTTCGAGGGCGGCTATGCCTATCGCATCCCGCTCGCGCACCAGACCGAGCTGGCGCTGGGCGGATCGGTTGCGGCCTATGCCAAGCCAAGCGCGCTCGACGCGGCCTATGGCAAGGCACCGGTGAGCTACACGTTGTTCGCGCGGTTTGCGCTGGGGCGGTAAGCGCGGGGGCGCCCCCTCCACCACGCCGCTGGCGCGGCGCGGTCCCCCTCCCCCGCTGCGCGGGAGAGGAAACGCTATCTACACAGGTGTTTCCTCCACCGCGAAGCGGGGGAGGGGGACCGCCGCCGAAGGCGGTGGTGGAGGGGGCGCCCCGGGTCTTCCCCCCGCAACAAATCCAGCGCATGGCGCACCCCATGCGCTGGACCACCAGAATCGCCGCCGCCGCGCTGATCGCGGTCCTCCAGGCCTGTGCCACGCCGCCGGTCCAGGCCCCGCCCCCGCCGCCCGCGGCGGTAGAAGCCCGCGCGCCCGTCACGATCCTGATCTCGATCGACGCCTTCCGCGCCGACTATCTCCAGCGCGGCGTCACGCCCAACCTCACCCGGCTCGCGGCCCAAGGCATCACCGGCCCCATGCGCCCGAGCTTCCCGAGCAAGACCTTCCCCAACCACTGGACGCTGGTCACCGGCATGGTGCCCGACCATCACGGCATCGTCGGCAACCGCATGGAGGACGCCGCCCACCCAGGCGAGACCTTCACCACCGCCAGCGACGCGCCCTATTGGTGGAACGCCGCCGCGCCGATCTGGGTCGAGGCGGAGAAGGCAGGCATCCGCACCGGCACGGTGTTCTGGCCCGGCGCGAACGTCGCCTGGGGCAGCAGGGTCACCAGACCCGATCACGGCGACTATGCCGGCGGCACGCGCCCGCGCGACTGGCTCCAGTACAACCAGGCGATAAGCGACACCCAACGCGTCGACACCGTGCTCGATTGGCTCCGTCGCCCCGCCGCCAGCCGCCCGCGCTTCGTTACGCTCTATTTCGACCGGGTCGACGTGGCCGGCCATGAACATGGGCCGGACTCGCCCGAGGTCACCCAGGCCGCCGCCGCGGTCGACGCGCAGATCGGCGCGCTGGTCGAGGGCCTCGCCGCGCTCCGCCAGCCCGCCAACCTGGTCATCGTCTCCGATCACGGCATGTCCGAGACCAGCGACACCCGCGTGATCCCGCTCGGCCTGCCCAAGGACAGCTATCACCTGATCGAAGCCGGCCCCTTCGCCGCGCTCGATCCCCTGCCCGGCAAGGAAGCATTGGTCGAACAGGCGCTGCTCCGGCCGCATCCTCACATGGAATGCTGGCGCAAGGCCGACATCCCCGCCCGCTTTCGCTACGGCACCAACCCGCGCATCGCCGCGCTGTTCTGCCTCGCCGAACCGCGCTGGATGATCGTCGAGAGGCTGCCCGATGCCCCCTTCACCCGCGGCGAGCACGGCTATGACAACCGCTCGGCGGACATGGCAGCGCTGTTCGTCGCCGCCGGCCCCGCGTTCCGCCACGGCACGGTCGCGGCGTTCGACAATGTCGACGTCACCCCGCTGCTCCGCGACCTGCTCGGACTGCCGCCCAAGGCCGGGCTCGACGGCGACGACGCGCCCTTCCGCCCCCTCCTCCAGCCCGGCTGAATCCGCTTGCCAGCAACGGGTTTCTCAATGAAACTCGTTGCCATGCGCTTCTTCGACGACATCCAGCCCGGCGACCGCGCCAGCTTCGGCCGCTACGACGTCACCCGCAAGGAGGTGCTGGAATTCGCGCGCAAATATGATCCCCAGCCCTTCCACCTCTCGGACGAGGCGGCGGCCAAGACCCATTTCGGCCGGCTGGCGGCGAGCGGCTGGCACACCAACGCGATGACGATGGCGATGCTGGTCGCGCACTACGAGGCGGACCCCATCGCCAGCCTGGGCGCGGCGGGCATCGACGAGCTGCGCTGGCTCAAGCCGGTCTATCCGGGCGACGTCCTCCGCTGCGAAACCGAAGTACTCGAAGCCCGCGCCTCGCAAAGCCGCCCCGACATGGGCATCGTCCGCAGCCGGCTGACGACGTTCAACCAGAACGACGAACCGGTGCTGACGTTCATCGCCAACGCCCTGATCGCGCGCCGCGCGGCGGGGTGATTGCAGCCGGTACGCCCGTCGATGGCGGGCTGTTCCTGACGACGATGGGATTCAAACGTCTGAACTAGCCTTGACATCGTCACGATAATATGGAACAAATCAGGAACGCTGACGAATCTCGCCCCGATCGGGGCCGGTCCAGCCCCTCGACATCGACGTACCCCAGATTGGCTGTGTCAGCGTGACATCGGGCCGCGTGAAGTCGCGTCTGCAACACCTGGAGAATCAAACATGACGGTTTCAACCTTTGGCATCCCATCGTCGATCGTCGATGGGGATCTGGCGGTATTGGCGCGGATCGCCGCCGCCTATGCGCCCCATGAAACGGACCCCGCGAGCCTCGCGATCGCCGTCGACGCGGGACACGTGATGGTGGGAACGACGCTGATCGAGAATGACGAACAGCTCGTGTCGGGCTTCAGTGCCCCGACCACGAATACGCGCATCGATCGCGTGGTGCTCAATCCGCAGACCGGCGTCGCGAGCAGGATCGCCGGGACGGAAAGCGCCACGCCCGTCCCCCCGGCCATTCCCGCCGGGTCCGTGCCCGTGGCACAGGTCAAGCTGCGGCCTGCGCAGGTCAAGATCCTGAACGAAGACATCACCGACGAGCGCGATTTCTTCGGCCAAGCCGCGTCGAGCGTGTCGGGAAGCCTGATAAACGTCCAACGCTTCTCCGTAAGCGGTGTCTATACGCCGACGCCGGGTACGACGAGCGTCATCGTCGAAGCGTTTGGCGGCGGCGGTGGTGGGGGCGGCTGCGCGGTAACCGGATCCAACCAGTCGTCCGCAGGCGGCGGCGGCGCCGCAGGATCCTATGGCAGGGCACGGTTCACTTCGGGCTTTGCTGGCGTGACCGTGACGGTAGGCCTCGGCGCATTCGCTACGAGCGCGGGTGCTGCCGGCGCGGACGGCCAGGCATCGAGCTTCGGCAATCTGCTGGTCGCACCCGGGGGCCTGGGCGGAACCGCCGGTGTCGCGACGTCATCTCCCGCCGCAACGTGGGGGACGAATGGGGGTCTTCCGCCGACGGGTGCCAATCTGGGCGGCGGCGGTGGTGGCGCCGGCGGTATCGGGCTGGCGCTTAGCCCTTCGTCTTCGGTTGGCGGGCGCGGCGGGGACAGCGCTCTGAACGGCGCGTCCGCAGGCAGCATCAACGGTGGCGCCGGTGGCGGCAACCCGAACGGCAGCGGATCCGGCGGCGGCGGCGGTGCCTCCAACATCGCGAACATGGCAGCACGCGCGGGCGGCCCCGGCAATGGCGGCTTGGTGATCGTCTGGGAATATTCGTGACCGCATCGCCCTAGCATGATCGACGTCGCCGGGTGGCCCTTCGCGCTACCCGGCGATTTCGTGTGTCGGCCGTGCCCAGCGGGGTGAGGAAAGCTGCGGAAGCATCTTGCTATTCGGCCCCAGTTCGAGCGCCGCGATAAACGTTCATGCGCGTGAACTTTGGCAACTTAGCCGCAGGACGCGCCCTTTGGTCGCTGCTATGCTCGGCTTCATGCAGCGCTGGGCAGCAGCCCGCCCGGCTGCCTGCCCGGGAGAGGGACCATGTCCGTTGCCGCGACATCCGACACCGCCGAAATCGATGCCAAGATCGCCGCGCTCGCCGATTGGCGCGGCGCGCTGCTCGCCCGCATCCGCCGGCTGATCCACGAGGCCGTGCCCGAGGTCGTCGAAGCGGTGAAGTGGCGCAAGCCGAGCAATCCGGACGGCGTGCCGGTCTGGTCGCATGGCGGCATCCTGTGCACCGGCGAGCTCTACAAGGACAAGGTGAAGCTCACCTTCGCGCGCGGCGCAGCGCTGCCGGACCCTGCCGGGCTGTTCAATGCCAGCCTCGACGCGGGCACCCGCCGGGCAATCGATCTGCGGCAGGACGCGGTGCTGGACGAGACGGCGTTCCGCGCGCTGATCCGCGCCGCGGCGGACGAGAATCAAGGCGTGTGCGCCTAAGCCTCCCCCGCCCTGTCCGGGCACTCCTCGCGATCGACCGCACCGATCCGATCCGGTCGCGTGCGCTGGCAATCGGTGCGCTGGGCATGGCCGTGCCGGTGGCGCTGGGGCTGCTGCTCGGGCAACCGCACGCCGGTTTCCTGATCGGACTCGGCGCCGTACTGCTCGCCGGCGGCCCTGCCGAGGCGAGCGTCGCCGGGAGCGACCGGGCGATGCGGCTCCTCACCATGGCACTGCCGGCGCTGGCCGCCGTGGCGACCGCGACGCTGCTTGCCCGGCTGCCCGCGGCGGACCCGGCGATGATCCTGATGGTCGCCATCGCGGCGCTGTCGGTGAACTACAGCCGCCCGCTTGCCGCTGCGGCCATCCGCTTCAACATCTATTGCGTGCTGGGGATGACGCTGATCGAGGGCAGCACGGCGCACGGCGCGGGCAGCGCGCTGGTGTTCGGGCTGGGCGCCTTGTGGAACATCCTGCTGCGGCTGCTGCTCGATCCACGAGGCCAGGCAGAATCAGCCCTCGTCCAGCCCCAGCGCCGGCAGCCCAGCCCTGCCCAGCGGCGCGCGCATTTCCGCAAACAGCTGCACAGCCTTGCCGGTTGGCAGTTCTCGCTGCGGCTGGCGATCGGCCTGGGTATCGCCAGCATGCTGCGTCACGCCTTCCCGACGCACCATTTCGCCTGGCTCGTGCTGACCGTCCCGCTGCTGACCGAGCATGGCATCGTGCCCCTGCCGCTGAAGACGCTCCAGCGGCTGCTCGGCACGTTCGGCGGCGTCGCGCTCGCCTGGCTGCTGTTCGCGCTGGCATATGGCCCCATCGCGCTGGGGATCGTCGCGGCGGTGCTGGCGACGCTGGTGCCGGTGGCCCGAGCACGCAGCTATCTGCTCTACGCGATCCTCTCGGCGCCGCTGATCCTGCTGGTGATCGACATCGGACATCCGGCGACGACGGCGCTGTTGGTCGATCGCATGGTCGCGACGTTGATCGGCGGGGCGATCGTTGTTGCGCTCAATCTGGCGTTCGATCGCCTGCTTGCCCTTGCCCCGCCCGCAATGCCCAGCGCAGGCCGCTGAGCGAGCCTCAGGCCGCCTGCAGCATCGCCGCCTGCCGCTTGGCGGCCCCGCGCTCCAGCTTGAACGCGCCGGTCTGGCCGCTCAGCACCTCGACTTCGCGGAGCAAATGCGTCGTCGCCGCCGAGGTCTCCTCGACCATCGCCGCGTTTTGCTGGATGCCGGATTCGATGGAACTCAGCGCGCCGGACACCGCCTTGGTGGCATCGGCCTGTTCGCGGCTGGCGCGGGCGATTTCGTCTGCACGGCGGGCGCTGTCCTCGGTCGAGGCCTCGATCGTCTGGAAGGCCTCGTCGATCAGTCCGACGGCGGCGACGGCGGTGCCGATCTCGTCGCGCGCGCGGGTCAGCTGTTCCTTGGCGCTCGCCGATTCGGTCTCCGCCCGCAGCGCCAGCGCGCTCACCAGATCGGCGACCACGGCGAAGCCGCGCCCTGCCTCACCGGCGCGGCCCGCTTCCACGGCCGCGTTCATCGCAAGCACCCGGGTCTGGAACGCAATCTTCTCGAGGCCCTCGATCACGCCATCGATGGCACGCGAGCTTTCGGTGACGGCGTCCATCGCGACCGTAGCGGCGGTGGTACGGTTGCGGCCCTCGGTCACCGCCGAGCGCGCCGAATAGCTCGCGGCGAGCGACTGGTCGGCCGCCGCCGCGGTCTCGCGGACGCTGCCGGTGATCTGCTTCACTGCGACCGCAGTGTGGCTCAGTTCGGCCGAGGCCTGCTCGGTGCGGCGGGCGAGATTGCCCGAGGCCTGGGCGATCTCGCGGCTGCCGGTCTCGATCGACTGGGTGCTGTCCATCAGCGCGTCGATCAGGTCGCGCAGGCGGTCGATCGCGCCGTTATAGCCGTCCTTCAGATCGCTGAACTCTTGGGGATAGTGTTCGGTGATCTTGGCGCTGAGGTCGCCGTCGGCCAGCCGCTGGAAATAGACGGCCATGCCGCGGACCACCGCGGCATGTTCCTTTGCGAGCAGGTTCTGCTCGATCTGCTCCTCGGCGGCCTGCTTGAAGCTGGCCATGGCGCGGGTGAGCCGGCCGACGCAATCGGTGAACTCGGTATAGGCGATCGGGCTCTTGAGGTCTCCCGCCGCCAACGCCTCCATGCGGACCACGGTGGTGACGTAGGGCACTGCGATCGCCTCGCGCAGCCACCAGGCGCTGATCACGCCGCAAACGAGCAGCACGATTTCAATGTCCAGCGAAACGCTTGGGGTGAACAGCGCGTCGGCCAGAGTCGCCGCAAGCAACAGCCCGACGAACAGGCCGAAAGCGATCAACAGCTTCAATCGGATCGGCGCATTCGCCTTGAACCACTCCATACCCAAGCCTCGTCTTTGATCTGCGTCAAAGACATCATAGACGAGGAAAAGTTTCTCGTTGCAGATTCGGGGTAAAGGGAAGTTACTTAGTTGCCTACGGCATATCGTTGCAGATTCCATATAATTATTGACTGATCGCCACCTTGCCTGGCCACTGGCCCCGCTGGGAACGTTCTACGTTTATTTTGTGAACGCGGGTTTTGCTTATGAAAGCCCAGAAATCCCCAATCGGCGCTCGGCAATGTGGCGGGACAGGCGGCGGTCAGCGCCGCCCTCCGCCCGGGCGGCCGCGGAAGTCGCGCCAGTTGTTGCGCCAGCGCTGCTCGCCGCGCCAACCGCCGCGGCGCTGCTCCCAATAAGCGCGCTGGCCGTCGTTCCAGGCATGGCGATGCCGGTAACGATCGTACACATAGACGCCGGTGCCGGGATAATAATAATCGTCGTACCAGCCCCAATACGGGCTGCCGTACGCGCTGCCATAACCGACCGCGACACGCGAGCCGCCATAGCCATAGCCGTCGTCCATGCAGCCGCCGAGCGCCGCCGCCCCGCCGAGAAGCGCCGCGCCGAGAAAGGACTTCAAACCGATATGCATGGGGTACGCTCCTCTACCGGAGGCGCGCGGCGGGGCGATGCCCCTGGCCGCGCCCCTCGGGCGGAGAAGCGCACGGACAGGCGGTGGAGTTCCGTCAGTGCCCTTCGAACGCGACGAGCGACGTGACCTGGATTCCGTCGCTGCGCAGTGCATCGGCGCCGCCGAGATCGGGCAGATCGACGACGAAGGAGGCCTGGACCACTTCCGCCCCCGCCTTGCGCAGCAGCCGCACCGCCGCGCGCGCCGTTCCGCCGGTGGCGATCAGGTCGTCGACCAGCAGCACGCGAGCGCCGGGCACCAGCGCATCGGCATGGATGGCGATCCGATCGGTGCCATATTCGAGGGCATAATCCTCGGCGATCGTGGCACCCGGCAGCTTGCCGTCCTTGCGGATCAGCAGCACGCCGGTGCCGAGCCGCACCGCCAGCGCCGCGCCGAACACGAAGCCGCGCGCCTCGACGCCGGCGACGAGATCGATCTTGCCCTCAACCTGCGCCGCCATCTTCTCGATCGTCAGCCGCAGCCCCTCGGGATCGAGCAGCAGCGTGGTGATGTCGCGAAACAGGATCCCCGGCTTCGGAAAGTCGGGGATCGTGCGAATGCGACTGCGGATGTCTTCGTTCTGCTGGATGTCCATCAATGCTTCATGCCGCGCCAAACCGTGAGGTACGCGCCATAGGCGAGCACGGTGGCAAACAGCAAGAAGATCACGACCGCCACGCCCGCCTGGTGGCGCACCTGCAGCGTCGGCTCGGCGGTCCAGACGAGAAAGGCGGAGACGTCCTTCGACATCTGGTCGACCGTTGCGCGGGTGCCATCGTCGAACTGGACCTGGCCGTCGCTCACCAGCGGCGGCGGCATCGCGATGTTGAGATTGGCGAAATAGGGATTGAAGTGCATGCCCTCGGGCGTCTTCATCGCCTCCGGGAACTGCGCCGCCTTCGCCGCATCGGGCTTCTCGCCATAGCCGGTCAGCAGCGAATGGACATAGGCAGCCCCGTCATGCCGCGCCTTGGTGATCAGGCTGAGGTCCGGCGGGTTGCCGGTGCCGGCATAATAGACCTTGGGGATATGGTCCGACGGGATGTTGTCGCGCTCGCCCCAGGTGCCGGCCTTTTCGTCGAACACCGGCTGCTTGTTCGCCCATTCCTTGGCGATCTTCTTCACCTGCGCGTCGCTGTACCCCAGGTCCTTGAGGTTGCGGAAGGCGATCATGTGCAGCGAGTGGCACGCTGCGCAGACTTCCTTGTACACCTTGAAGCCGCGCTGGAGCTGGGCGGTGTCGAACTTGCCGAGCGGCCCGTTCGAGGGGAGGTCCAGTTCCTTCGGATGCTTGTGCAGCGCCTGTTCGGCGGTCTGCTTGGGCGGCTCCTTGATGAGCCCCGTGATGCTGCCCAGCAGGGCGAGCAGCAGCACGAAGACGAAGCCGCCACCAATCAGGAACTTGATCGAGCGAAAGAAGATCGACGTCATGGTTCCCGGCCCCCTTATGCCGTCGCCGCGGTGGCGGTGATGCGCGATCCGCCTTCATCCCCGAGCACCGCTTCGGTGATCGAGTTGGGCAGCGGGCGCGGCGTCTCGATCCGCGAGATGATCGGCACGATGATCAGGAAGTGCGCGAAGTAATAGGCCGCGGCGATCTGGCTGGTGATCACGTAGAACGGCTCCGCGGGCGAACCACCGCACCAGCCGAGGATCAGCACGTCGGCGACCAGCACCCAGAAGGCGACGCGGTACATCGGCCGGTAATGGGCCGAGCGGACCGGCGAGCGATCGAGCCAGGGCAGGAAGAACAGCAGCAGGATCGAGCCGAACATAGCCAGCACGCCCCACAGCTTCGCCGGCAGGATGAAGTCCGCGGTGAAGGCGCGCAGGATCGCGTAGAAGGGCCAGAAATACCATTCGGGCACGATGTGCGCGGGCGTCGAGAGCGGGTTGGCCGGGATGTAATTGTCCGGATGGCCCAGATAATCGGGATAGAAGAAGATCAGCGTCGAGAACAGGATCAGGAAGATGCCCACCCCGAAGCCGTCCTTGGCGGTGTAATAGGGGTGGAAGGGCACCGTATCCTGCTCGCCCTTCACCTCCACGCCGGTCGGGTTGTTCGACCCCGGGATGTGCAGCGCCCAGATGTGCAGGATGATGACGCCCGCGATCACGAAGGGCAGCAGATAGTGGAGCGAGAAGAAGCGGTTGAGCGCCGCATCGTCCGGCGCATAGCCGCCGAGCAGCCAGACGCGGATCCAGTCGCCCACCACCGGGATCGCCGAGAAGAAGCCGGTGATCACCTGCGCGCCCCAGAAGCTCATCTGCCCCCAGGGGAGCACATAGCCCATGAAGGCGGTGGCCATCATCAGCAGGAAGATCACCACGCCGAGCAGCCACACCATCTCGCGCGGCGCCTTGTACGATCCGTAGTGGAGCCCGCGGAAGATGTGGATGTACACCACGACGAAGAACATGCTGGCGCCGTTGGCGTGGGCGAAGCGCAGGAACCAGCCCGCGTTCACATCCCGCATGATCGTGCCGTTGACCGAATCAAAGGCCCCGGCTGCCGAGCTGTGGAAGTGCATCGCCAGCACGATGCCGGTGACGATCTGAATCACCAGCGAGAGCCCGGCAAGAATGCCGAAGTTCCAGAAGTAATTCAGGTTGCGCGGCACCGGATAGCCGGCGCCGATCGCGTTATAGACGAACCGCGGCAGCGGCAGCCGATCGTCCACCCATTTCATCACCGGGTTTTTCGGCTCGTAATGGCGCGCCCAGGGAAAGCTCATCCAGGTCTCTCCTCACCCGACTGTGACAACCGTGTCGGACGTGAAATTATATTTTGGTACTTCGAGATTCTTCGGTGCCGGCCCCTGCCGGATACGGCCGGCGGTATCATAGGCCGAGCCATGGCACGGGCAGAAATAGCCGCCGAACGGCCCGCGATTCTCACCCTCGCCCGCCCCCAGCGGCACGCAGCCGAGATGCGTGCACACGCCCAGCGTGATCAGCCAGTTCTTGTGACCTTCCTTGGTGCGCTGATCCAGCGTCTGCGGATCGCGCAGGCTGGAGACCGGCACCGCATCGGCCTCGGCCACTTCCTTCGGCGTCAGATTGCGCACGAACAGCGGCTGCTTGCGGAAGCTGGCCTTGATCGCCTGCCCCGGCTCGATCGCCGCGAGGTTCACCTCGGTGGTCGACTGCGCCAGCACGTCGGCCGACGGATTCATCGAGTTGACGAGCGGCAGCACCACCACGCCCGCACCGACGGCCGCGACGGCCGGGGCGGCATACAGCAGATAATCGCGACGACGAGGATTCTCGAGAATTTCGCCGCCAAGGCCCACAGTCTGATCGGGAGAAACGCCTTCTTCAAACGTTGCCATGCTCTAGCCCTTGCACTTCGGGAACTCTTCCGCGTTGAAACCGCGGAGAGAGGAACGCGGACGAAACGAAGCTCAGTGCCGGCCGGATTTCCGGTGGCGTTACAAGTTTGATAGACGGCGCAATGCAGCTTTGCCAACAGGGTTTTTCATCTTCTCGTCTCCAAGGCCTTAATGTTGCACTGCAAAATGACTTCGCCCTCCACAATTCGCGTTGCGTTGTTCCAGCCTGAAATTGCTGGGAATGTCGGCACCATCTTGCGGCTGGCGGCGTGCATGGGGGTGGCGGTGGACCTGATCGAACCTATGGGTTTTCCCTGGGGCGATCGCGCCCGCAAGCGCGCGGCGATGGACTATGCGCCCGAGACGGTGCGCCATGCCGACTGGGATGCGTTCGAGAGCCGCATCCCCGGCCGGCTCGTGCTGTTCACCACCCGCGGCGGCACCCGGCTGCCCGAAGCGCGGTTCGAAGCCGGCGACACGCTGCTGTTCGGTGCCGAAAGCAGCGGCGTGCCGGACTTCGTGCACGCCCGGGCGAATGCTGCAGTGCGAATACCGCTGCGGCCGGAGCTGCGCTCCTTGAACCTCGCGGTCGCAACGGGCATCGGACTCGCCGAAGCGCTCCGCCAGACCGAAGGATTCCCGCAATGATCACGCTCGACGACCAGCAGCAGCGCGCCCGCGCCTGGTTCGAGGGTTTGCGCGATTCGATCTGCGCCGAATTCGAGGCGATCGAGCGCGAGGCCGGCTCGGATGCGTCGTTCGACTATCTCGCCTGGGACCGGGTCGATGCGAGCGGCGCGCCCGGCGGCGGCGGCGTGCGCGGGGTGATGAAGGGCCGGGTGTTCGAGAAGGTGGGCGTCAACGTCTCCACCGTCGGCGGCGCGTTCGAGGGCGATTTCGCCAAGACGATCCACGGCGCGGGCGAGGATCCCAGCTTCTTCGCCACCGGCATCAGCCTGGTCGCGCACATGGCGAATCCGCATGTGCCCGCGGTCCACATGAACACGCGCTTCCTGACGACAACCAAGCGCTGGTTCGGCGGCGGCGCCGATCTCAACCCGCCCTTGCCGTACGACGAGGACACCGCCGACTTCCACGCCCGGCTGCAGGCGGCGTGCGACGCGCACGACCCGTCCTACTACCCGCGCTTCAAGGCCTGGGCGGACGAGTATTTCTACATCCCCCACCGCAAGGTGCATCGCGGCGTGGGCGGCATCTTCTACGATCATCTGGAAAACGACTGGGAGGCCGATTTCGCCCTTACCCAGGATGTCGGCCGCGCCTTTCTCGACGTGTACCCGAAGCTGGTGCGGCGGCGGATGGACCAGCCGTTCGACGACGCCGATCGCCACCGCCAGCTCGAATGGCGCGGCCGCTATGCCGAGTTCAACCTGATCTACGATCGCGGCACGCTGTTCGGCCTCAAGACCGGCGGCAATGTCGATGCGATCCTGATGAGCCTGCCGCCGATGGCCGCCTGGAGCTGAGCCCATGGGCCTGCTGCCCGTCGCGAACGATCACCTCGCCACCATCGTCACCACGCTGGAAATGCGCGAACGGCCGAAGCCGCGGCCGATGGCCCCCTCCCCGTTCCGACTGATCCACTGGCCCGCGCCGGACAGCGAGAAATATCGCGCGCTGTTCCGCCGGGTGGGCGGGCCGTGGCTGTGGTTCTCGCGGCTGGTGATGGACGAGGCGCGGCTGCGGGCGATTCTCGACGATCCGCAGGTGGCGGTCTACGCGGTGGTGGACCGCACCGGTGTCGAGGTCGGCATGCTGGAGTTCGACTTCCGCACCCCCGCCACCTGCGAGCTCTGCTATGTCGGGCTGGTGCCGGAGATCACCGGCAAGGGCCATGGCAGCTGGCTGATGGCGCAGGCGCTGGCCTTTGCCTGGCGCAAGGACGTGACGCGCGTCTGGATCCACACCTGCACGCTAGACCACCCCGCAGCACTCGGCTTCTATCGCCGCCACGGATTCGTGCCCACCAAGCGCACGATCGAGACCTTCCCCGATCCGCGCCTGATCGGCGTGCTACCGGCGGACGCGGCGCCTCACATCCCCTGCCTGGGCTCGGTCGCGCGATAGGCGGCGACGCGCAGGATCAGCAGCGCCGTCCACACGCCGGCGCCGATCACCGACAGCAGCAGATAGCCGAGGAACTCGGGCACCGCGCCGCCGCCCGCGGCGGTCGCGATCAGGCCCGTGATAATGCTCGATACCGCCATTGCGCCGATGCCGCCGACGAACACCATCGCCGCGATCAGCAGGAAGAGCAGCCCGGTCACCCCGCTGCTGCGCACCCAGCCCTGCTTGAACGCCTCGATCAGCCCCGCCTCCGGCTTCGCGGCGTAGGCCGGGGCCGCCAGCCAGGTCCGCGCGAAGACGAACAGCCCCGGCGCGATGAACAGCGAGAAGCCGAGCTGGAAGCCGATGCTCACCGCCACTTCCAGCACCAGGAAGGGAAACAGCCGCCGCAACGCCGCCGTCATCACCTGCCCCAGCGTCTGCCCCTGGCCGCGCAGATACAGGCTGAACAGCGCGAAGATGCCGTAGTCGACCGCCAGATAGGCCAGCGCGATCGGCACCACGTTCGCCTCGACGAACTTCTGGTAGAAGGCGAGCAGCACCGCCTGGTCGGAAAGCGATTCGAGATCGGGGGCACCCTGCACCATCAGCAGCAGGATGCCGAGGCTCGGCAACAGGAAGAACAGCCCCGCGACCGGCAGCACCAGCGTCCGCTCGCGTTGCCACAGGGTCTTTGCGTCGGCGAACAGGCCGGCCAGGCGCAGCGTCATGCGGGCCACACCGAATCGGTCGTCGTAAGCGCGACGTAGAGCTTGCCCTGGAACGCGGCGAGCAGCAGCATCACCACCGCCTGCACGATGGCGGCAACGATCGTGGTGAGCAGCATCGCGGGCGTCAGTCCCGGCGCATTGCCCAGCAGCAGGGCGAAGACGCTGCCGAACACCGCCTTCGCCGCCAATTGCGCCACCCCGCCGAGCAGCAGGAACAGCAGGAGCAGACCGAGGATCCGCCAGCCATGCCCGCGGGTGAGCGCCCAGGAGCGGCCGATCGCGCGGAACAGCACCCCCTCGCGCAGCACCACCGTGCTGACGAGCAGCAGGCGCGTGAAGAGAAAAAGGCCCGCGACGACCAGCACCAGCGCCCACAGCGCAACCATGCTCGAGGTTTGCGGATCGACGACGATGTTCGCCCCCTGCCCGGCGGCGATCGCCATCAGGTCATAGCCGCGGGTCGCGAGGATCAGCGGCACGGGCAGCATCGCCACCGCCGCGGCGATCCCGATCCCGATCGAGACGAGCAGCGACGCCGGCAGCCGGCGCGCGGCCAGTCGCCCCGCATCCGCAAGGCTGCCCGAACCGGTCGCCAGCGCGATGACGATGAGCGAACCCCAGAAGGAGACGATCGACAGGAGGACGACCAGCGTCCCCACCGCTAGCCGCACGCCCGGGTTCGCCGTCGTCGCCGCAGCCGAAACGCAGCTGTTGATCACGCCCGGGGCGACGAAGGCCGCCAGCGCCAGCGGCACCAGCGTGCCCAGATGCGCGCCGACGAACGCCGTGGTCCGATCCCAGACGATGCTCATTTTTGCCATGCGGCGAAGTCCTTGCGTGAGGGACCCGGGGTGTTAGCCGGGGTGCACCGCCTTGCCAATGCTTGCCTTGGGCGCAGGAAGGGCGCAAGCGGCGGCGATCATGCACGAAACCATCGAATGGCGGGTCGAGCCCCGGCCGATCGACTATGCCGAAGCCCATGCCGCGATGGAGGCGCGCGCCGCCGCCGTCACCGCGCGCACGGCGCAGGAACTGGTCTGGCTGCTCGAGCATCCGCCCGTCTACACCGCCGGCACCAGCGCCGATCCCGCCGAGATGCTCGATCCGCGCTTTCCCGTCCACCGCACCGGGCGCGGCGGGCGCTATACCTATCACGGCCCCGGCCAGCGGATCGGCTATGTCGTGCTCGACCTGCGCGAGCGGCTGCGCGACGTGCGCAACTATGTCCATGCCATCGAAGGCTGGGTGATCGCGGCGCTCGGCGACTGCGGCATCGAGGCGTTCCGCGCGCCCGGCCGGATCGGCATCTGGACGCTCGATCAGGGCGTCGAGGCGAAGATCGGCGCGATCGGCGTGCGAATCCGCCAATGGGTGACGCTGCACGGATTCGCGATCAACCTGGATCCCGATCTGACCCATTTTACCGGCATCGTGCCCTGCGGAATCGCCGAATTCCCCGTCACCAGCGCCGCCAGGCTGGGCAAACCGATTGCGACGGACCGCTTCGATCAGGCGCTACAGGCCACATTTTTGCCATTTTTGGACGCTCTGGATCGCGCGGGATAAATTCGAGTCTTGAGGGTGTCCCCCGAACCGTCTAATGTCCAGCACGGTTTGGGTATTAACGGCGTACAAGCGTCGTCCAAATCCATTATCTAGGGAGCTATTACATGCGTGCAGTCCTTTCGAAGATCGTTGCTGGCTCGATGATCGCCGGTGCGGCCCTCCTGGCCTCGGCTTGCAGCAGCAACACCGAAACCAACGTCAACAACACCACCGAAGTCGTTGCTCCGGAAAACACCACCGACGCTTCGGTCACCAACGTTGACGTCGCTGCGCCGGTTGACAACGCCGTCGTCGACAACGCCACGGTGAACGCTTCGAACGCGATGTAATCATCGCGCTTCGGCGTACGGTACGAAAGGGCCGTCCGGGCGACCGGGCGGCCCTTCTCGTTTCGGCACCGGCCCCTCCCCGCGCCCCACGGATCATCGTGTTTGGAAAAAAGGGGCTTGGGCGACGAATCGAAACGCCCTAACGAACATCTCTCTAAGCGGTATCAAGAGGATGGGATGCTCAGTCGGCGTATCACTTTGGGCATGGCTGCCCTCGCGGCAATGTGCGTTTCGGCGCCTGCTTCGGCGCAATTCTTCTTCAAGTCGGTGGATCTGTCGGGTCCGCCCGTCACCGGCACCGAGCCGGGCATGATCGCCCAGGCGCTGCCGGGCGCCTCGCCGGCGGAGTTGCGCGCCGCGCTGGTGTGGAGCCTGCGCGCCGGTCTCAACGTTGCTGCACTGCAATGCAAGTTCGAGCCGACGTTGCTCGCCGATGACAACTATGTCGCAGCTCGCAAAGATCATGATGACGAGTTCAATAAAGCATATGATACGCTTGAGAAATATTTCCTAAAAACCGCGAAGACGAAGAAGGCCGCGCAGAACGCGCTCGACGTGTTTTCGACCCGTGTCTATTCGAGCTTTTCGACTGTCTCGGGTCAGCTGTCTTTCTGCCAGACGGCCGCCTCAATCGGTCAGGAGGTGGTGTACGCACCGCGGGGGACCGTGGGCGACGTCGCCCAGCGCCGGATGCGCGAGCTGCGCGAGAGCCTCAAGGCCTGGGGCGAGCAGCATTTCCGCACCCGCCGCGTGACCTTCGTCTGGCCGGTCCTGCGCCCGCTGCCGCAGTTCGGCAACGACAAATGCTGGCGGAACGGCGAGTATCAGGCCCGCAAGTGCGGATCCTTGGGCTGAATCAAACCCAAGCCTAGACAAAAAAGGGGTGGCCGCCGCGCCGCCCCTTCTTTTTTGCTGATACCACGTCGCGGAAATGGGGCTGACCTCACCGTGACCTCGTCATCCCGGCGGAAGCCGGGATCCATTCGCCTCTCGGTCTCCGCAAGCGCCGATAGCGAGCCCCAATGGACCCCGGCTTCCGCCGGGGTGACGGGTTGGGGGGCGGCAGTTGGTTTCCCTCCGTGCAGCTGGGTATCAGCGCAGGCCCAGCAGCTTGTGGGTCTGCAGCGTCAGGCGCCAGCGCGGCCGCTCCATCGCCACCGCGATCGCCGCGCGGGTGTTCGCCTCGGCCTCGGCGCTGTCCATCGGCTGGATCAGGAAATGGGCGAAGTCCCAGCCCTCGATGGCGTCGATATCGGACCCCGCCTGCGGCCAGACCAGCTTGAGCTCGTCGCCGCGCCGCTGCACCACCTCGCTGCCCGCCTTGGGGCTGATGCACACCCAGTCGATGCCCGGGTGGACCGGCAGCGTGCCGTTGCTCTCGATCGCGATGCGGAAGCCGCGGGCGTGGAGCGCCTCAACCAACGCATCGTCGATCTGGAGCATCGGCTCCCCGCCGGTCAGCACCACGAAGCGCTTGTCCGCGCCCGGCCCCCAATGGCCCTCCACCGCCGCCACCAGTGCCGCGGCATCGGCGAAGCGGCCGCCGCCCAGCCCGTCGATCCCGACGAAATCGGTGTCGCAGAAGCGGCACACCGCCGTCGCCCGGTCTTCCTCGCGGCCCGACCAGAGGTTGCAGCCGGCGAAGCGGACGAACACCGCCCGCGCGCCCGCATTGACGCCCTCCCCCTGCAGGGTGAGGAACATTTCCTTGACGGCGTAGCTCATGGGTGGGTGGCGTAGCGGGTCGGATCGGGCAGCCCGGCTTCCTCGAACCCGCGCGAGCGCAGCCGGCAGCTGTCGCACAGCCCGCAGTGCAGCCCTTCCGGCGTCGGGTCGTAGCAGGACCAGCTGAGGCCCGCATCGAGCCCCAGCCGCGCCGCCTCGCGGACGATATCGGCCTTGGTCATGTTCTGCAGCGGCGCCTGGATGCGGAAGGGCTCGCCCTCCACGCCCGCCTTGGTGGCGAGTTCGGCCAGCTTCTCGAAGCCGGCGATGAACTCGGGCCGGCAATCGGGATAGCCAGAATAATCGAGCGCGTTGACGCCGATATACAGGTCGCGCGCGCCCGCCGCCTCGGCCCAGCCGAGCGCGAGGCTGAGGAAGATCGTGTTGCGCGCCGGCACATAGGTGACCGGGATGTCGCTGCCGACGCCGGTCTTGGGCACCTCGATATCGGCGGTAAGCGCGGAGCCGCCGAACGCGCGCAGGTCCAGCGGCAGCACGACATGGCGTTCGGCGCCGAGCAGCGCGGTGATCTTCGCGGCCGCCTCCAGCTCGACCTTGTGGCGCTGGTTATAGTCGATCGACAGGGCGAGCAGGCGGTGGCCGTCCTCGCGGGCACGCGCGGCGGAGACCATGGAATCGAGTCCGCCCGAGACCAGGGCGATGGCAATGCTTTGAGTCATCGGCGGCATGTAGGCGCTTTCGCCGGCAAAAAAATGGCCGCCCCCGGAGGGACGGCCGGAAAGGATAGAAATGGGAAAACCAAACCAGGGAGAGACACCTCCCTGGGGACCTCATCCTTCTACCCCCAACCGGTTAACGAATGGTAACCAAGCCGCTCAGGAACACTCCCCGATGCGCTTGGCGTCATAGGTTTCGGAGAAAGGCTGGCCGTCGATCACACCCTGCATCTCCACGGTCACCTGGCGCGGCGTGTCGGTGGTGATGCGAGTGAGCATCGTGCCATGGCCGGTGCAGACGCTGCGCACGGTCGCTCGGCTGGCAGCGCTCTCCATCACCACATTCTGGCAGGGCGTGGTGATCTTCTCGGGGCGGAGGATCTGGTAGGGATCGCGCACGCACATCACGCGCTCCTTGCCCTCGCTGTCGCGGGCCGCCCATTTGCCCTTCTGGATCAGGTTGATCGCCGGCACGTCCACCGGCCGCGCGGTAGCCGCAGCAGCGCCCGGCCGCTGCTGCGCCGATGCACTCGCCGTCACCAGCGCCAACCCGGCCGCCACCATCCAAACCACGCGCTTGTTCACCCGTTCAACCTCCTCAACGGGGACGGCGCCGCTCCCACGGCACCGTCCGCCGATTCACATATCATAGGAGGATTACGGCTTTACAACGACGGCGGAACGAAATCGGCCAGCGCCACCGGGAACTGCTTCGAGCAGAAGGCGCAATCGACCTTGATCACGCCGCCCTCGTCGGCCATCGCGGCGCGCTCTTCCTCGGGGAACTTGGCGAGCACCTGCTGGATATAGTCCGCCCCGCAGCGGCAGCCGCGCGACAGGTCATGCCCGACGAGCATGCGCACCTCGCTCTCCTCGTTGAACAGCCGCCAAACGAGGCCTTCCAGCGGGATCGCCGGATCGGCCAGCTCGTCGGCGCCCATCGTGCCGCCCAGCGCCTCGACATGCTGCCATTCGGGATGGTCGAGCCGCACGTGCAGCCGCTCGCGCCCCACCTCGCCCTCGGGCAGATGCTGGAGGAACAGGCCGCCGGCGATCGTCTTGCCGGTTTCCTTGTCCTTGTGCACGCCGAGCCGCACCAGCGTCGGGATCTGTTCCGACTGGAGGAAATAGCTCTGCGCCGCCTCGGCGATCGAGGCGCCTTCCAGCGGCACGATGCCCTGATAGCGCTCCTTGGTGGCGACCTGGTCGAAGGTCACCGCCAGATAGCCGCCGTTGAACAGCGCCGAGAGCGACGGGTTCTTGCCGAGCCGGCTCAGCCGCGTGGCATCGAACTGCACATAGCCGCGCAGCTCGCCATTCTTGTAGTCGCACACCATCAGGCTGACGATGCCGCGCTGGGTCTGCGCCTGCAGCGTCATCTGCCCTTCGGCATCCTTGAGCGTGCTGCCGAGCAGCGCGGTGAGGGTCAGCGCCTCTGCCAGCAGCTTCTCGATCGGCGCGGGATAGGCGTGCGCCGAGAGGATCTCGTTCAGCACCGGGCCGAGCCGCGCGACGCGGCCGCGGACATGGCGCTCGGGAATGGCAAAGCCGGTCACGCGATCGAGATCGGCGGCGGGAACGGGGTTGGTCACGGTTCGTCTCCGGCATTCGTTTGCGGCCGCGAGAAGTCGGGGTGACTTCGCGCGTTCCGACGAACGCATTGTCTGGGTTCGGAGGCGTAGATAGGGGTTTCGTGGCGGGAAACAATGTGGGGCACCGCACCGGCCCCGGCGACGCGCAGACCGCGTTCGCACCGCCCTGCGACGGAAAGGGGACGCCGCAGCGCCCCCCGTCGTCAGCTCTTGAGGGTGGTCATCTCGACCGGCTTGCCCTTGGTGCTGGGGTTGGAAGCGTTCTGCTTCGGAGGCTTTTCGGCCTTCGGCTTGCGCACTTCCCGGTTCGACTTCTTCTGGCTCTTGGCCATGTCTGCTCCTGTCTGTTGGCTTGTCGCGACCCTGCGGTCGCGATCCGGTCAGCGGGTGCGCTTGGCGTTCTTGCGGGCCGCATATCTGGCGTCACGCGCCGCCTTGCGATCCGCCTCGGTCAGCACCGGCACGGCCGCTGCAGCCTCGGCCGCAGCCTCTGCCGCACGGATCGCCTCCGCCTTGCTTTCCCGCTCGGCAGCGGCGCGCTTCTCGCGCTCGGCCGAGGCGGCGAGACGTTTCTCGGCGTCCGCACGTTCGGCAGCCAGGCGCCGCTCCTTGGCAGCCGCCAGGGTAACTGCATCCGCCAGGGGCCTGGCCCGCAGCTGGGACAGCGCCTTGCGCTTGGCTTCCGATGCCGCGCTGGCGCGTTCCTGGAAGTTGGGGGCTCTATATGCCGCCATCGTTTACAGCCTCCCCATGCGCGTGGGCACGCGGGTCACGGCGCCGGCGATCACCTTGCTGCCATAGGCCTTGGCGATGATCGCCGTGTCGACCGCGCTGTTCATCACGACGCGCGTTCCGCCCGATTGCAGCGTTTCGATCGCGCTGATGACGATCTTGCGCTTGGCGCAGGTCGCGACGACGTGCTCCTTGGCGGCGCTGACGTTGATTGCTCTGGACATGCTGTCCTCCGTTTCCTGAAGCAGGTGGTTCCCGCTCGGTCCAAATGAAAACGGGCGAGCATTTGCATGCCCGCCCGATCCGATGTGCTTCAGGCCGACTGAAGATTGACGGCCGAGGTCTTGCCCCGACGGTCCGTCTCCAGCTCATAGGTAACGCGCTGGTCCTTATCGAGCGTGTGCATGCCTGCACGCTCGACGGCCGAGATGTGGACAAAGGCGTCGCCGCCGCCGGTTTCCGGCGCGATGAAGCCATAGCCCTTGTCGTTATTGAAGAATTTTACGGTTCCGGTGATCATATTGGGCATCCTTTGTCCCAGGCATGACGGGCATGCGCCAACAGCGGCGCATCCCGGCTTCGGTGAGGCTAGAAAGGGACAAAGGGAGGAGCCGAGGCGGCCCGATATCCGTCGCATGCGACGTCAGCCCGATACATATGGGGTGTCTCGCAAAGATTGTTAGGGGGCGCATCGCTTTTGTTGCGGCACTCGCTGAATTCTTTGGCCGTTTGATCGAAATCACGCCCCAGCGACGACAATGATGATGCGTGGCGCGCACCAATATTGACAATTTACGTAGTTTTACCGGGGCGCGCCGACCCCCGCGCGAATCGGCCTCTATGAAGCAAAGATGAAGATCCCCGCCATCTCCTTCTCCGCCCTGGCCTCAACGACCTCGCTGCGCGGTACCGGCACCGGCACCACCGCCAGCGCATCGCCCTCCAAAAAGGACGAGATGGCCGCGCGCAAGCTGGAGGAGGCCAAGCAGGCCGTCGCCATGCTGGGGGCGGTCAAGTCCAGGACCAGCGACGACCAGAAGGCGCGCGCCGCGCAGAAGGTGAAGGAACTCAAGGCGCGGCTCCAGGCACTCAAGATGATCTATGCGGGCGACCCCAAGAAGCTCGCCCGCGCCGCCGCGCAGATCGCGCGCGAGCTCGCTGCGGCGGTGAAGAGCTATACCAGCGCCGGCGGCAGCACGGTGGAGCTGGGCGGCGCGGAGGCCGGGGATAGCTCGGCCGGCGTGGCGGCGCCGGCAGGTGAGGCCAAGGCCGACGGCGCGGATGCGGGCCCAAGTGCGGGTTCGGGCGAAGCGACGCCCGCGGCCGAGAGCGCCGAGAAGGACAAGGCGGCGGCCGAAGGTGAAGCGGCCAAGCCCGAAGCGACGGGGCTCGGCACGAACAAGGCGGCAGACGAAAAGCGCGCCGCCGACGCCGCGCATGCCAAGGCCGATGACGATTTCAAGAACGAGGCGCGCGCGCTCGCCCGCGAGCTCAAGGCCGCGCTGCGCCGCAAGGACCACAAGCATCGCGACGACGATCCCCGCGACAGCAGCGACAAGCAATCTGGCGAGCAGGCGCTGGCTTCGGTCGAGCAGGCCGTGGGGTCGCTGCCGATGGCCGATGTCGCCGCAGTGAGCGCACTGGCGGGGATTTAAAGCCCGCTAATCCTCCCCCGCCAGGGGAGGTGTCAGGCGCAGCCTGACGGAGGGGGAGGACGCCGGCCCCTCTCGGCCGTCGTGCTCCCCCCTCCGTCGCGCGATGCGCGCCACCTCCCCCTGGCGGAGGAGGATCAAGTTTTCCTCAAAGCTGCCCGAAGCACCAGCGCAGGACGGACTTCTGGGCGTGCAGCCGGTTCTCCGCCTCGGGCCAGATCAGCGACTGGGGACCGTCGATCACCGCGTCGGTGACTTCCTCGCCGCGATGCGCGGGCAGGCAGTGGAGGAAGCGGGCGTCGGGCTTGGCGGCGGCCATCAGCGTTTCGTCGACCTGGAAGGGCATCATCGCCTTGAGCTTGGTCTCGGCATGCGCTTGGCCCATCGAGATCCAGGTATCGGTGACGATGATGTCCGCGCCTTCCACCGCCTCGCGCGCGGTGCCGACGACGCGGGCGCGACCCTTGCCCTTCGCCACATCCGTGTCGCTCGGCTGATAGCCTTGCGGGCAGGCGGCGACGACGTCGAAGTGCATCAGCCCGCCGGCTTCCATGATCGAGGCGAGCACGTTGTTGCCGTCGCCCAGCCAGGCGACCTTCAAACCCGGCAGCGCCTTGCCGCTTTCGAGGATGGTCAGCAGGTCGGCCATGATCTGGCAGGGATGCGAGGCATCGGTGAGGCCGTTGATCACGGGCACGCTGGCGTATTTGGCCATGTCGATCACCTTCTGATGGTCGTCGGTGCGGATCATGATCGCGTCGACATAGCCCGAGAGCACGCGCGCGGTATCGGCGATGCTCTCGCCGCGGCCGAGCTGCATCGAGCCCGCGTCCATCACGATGCTGGTGCCGCCGAGCTGGCGGATCGCCATGTCGAACGAGACGCGGGTGCGGGTGGAGTTCTTCTCGAAGATCATCGCCAGCACATGGCCGGCGAGCGGGGCGTCGGCATCGGGCTTGCCCTTGGGCCAGCCGGCGCGGGCCTGCTTGCGGGCCATCGCGTCGTTCAGCATCGCCGCGATCGCGTCGGGTCCGGCATCGGTGAGATCGATAAAGTGGCGGGTCATAAGGGCTCCGCAAATCAGCAGGGCTGGTGTGAAAACGGTTCGGTCTTCAATTCCTCCCCTGCAAGGGGAGGTGGCAGGCCGCAGGCCTGACGGAGGGGTGTCCCCGCTGGAGGGGCGGTCCGCCGTCACCGGCCGGGACACCCCTCCACCGCCCTGCGGGCGGTCCCCCTCCCCCTCCGGGGGAGGATCTGCGGGTTGCCCTCCCCCGCCATCGGACGGGGGAGGAAAGGACGTCAGGCCGCAGCCGCCGGGGCGAAGCTGCGCGCGCCGGCGCTCAGCTTGTCGACCGCCTCGGCGATGTGGCTTTCGTCGATCACCAGCGGCGGCAGGACGCGGAACACGTTCTCGCCCGCGGCCACGGTCAACAGCCCGTGATGATCGCGCAGATGGGCGACGAAGTCGCGGCTCACCACCGAGTCCTTCATCTTGATGCCGAGCATCAGCCCCTTGCCGCGGATCTCCTCGAACAGGTGATCATGGTTGGGGATCAGCTGCTCGAACGCCTGGCGGAGCCGCTCGCCCATGCGGGTGACATGCTCAAGGAAGCCGGGCTCCTCCATCACGTCGAGCACCGCCATGCCCGCCGCCATCGCCAGCGGGTTGCCGCCATAGGTGGAGCCGTGCGTGCCGGCGACCATGCCCTTGGCCGCCTCTTCGGTGGCGAGGCAGGCGCCGAGCGGGAAGCCCGCGCCGATGCCCTTGGCCGAGGTCATGATGTCGGGCGTGATGCCGTAATGCTCATAGGCCCACATCTTGCCGGTCCGGCCATAGCCGCACTGGATCTCGTCGAGGATCAGCAGCAGGCCGTGCTCGTCCGCCGCCTTGCGCAGGCCCTGGATGAACTCGACCCGGCCGGCGGTCATGCCGCCCTCGCCCTGGATCGTCTCGACCAGGAAGCCCGCCGTCTCGTCGTCGATCTTGGCGATCGCGCCTTCGAGATCGTTGAACGGCACATAGTCGAAGCCCGGCAGCAGCGGCTCGAACCCGTCGCGCATCTTGCCCTGGTCGGTCGCCGAGATCGCGCCGAGCGAACGGCCGTGGAAGGCGTTCTTGAAGGTGATCAGCTTGTGCCGCTGCGGGTTGCCGTTGGCATAGTGATAGCGGCGCGCGGTCTTGATCGCGCACTCGATCGCCTCGACGCCCGAGTTGGTGAAGAACACCGTGTCGGCGAAGCTGTGCTTGAGCAGACGCTCGGCCAGCGCCTCGCCCTGCGGGCTGCCGTACAGGTTCGACACGTGCATCAGCGTGGCCGCCTGGTCGGCGATCGCCTTCACCAGATGCGGATGGCCGTGGCCCAGCGCGTTGACGGCGATACCGGCGGCGAAATCGAGATAGCGTTCCCCTCGTTCCCCGATCAGGTAGCAGCCCTCGCCTCGCACCGGCCGCACACCGCACCGCGGGTAGACGGGCATGAGCGGGGTGATGGTCATGGGAACGAACCTCCTTGACGAAAAAGGGTTGGGAAAACTCCAGAAACGCAAAAGGGCGACCTATCCGGGCCGCCCTCCCGCTTAATTAGAGCCGCTTGGGGCTGCAGGTCAACCTGCCTTTATGCCCGTCCCTATGGCTGTGCCGGCACACGGTGGTTCCACTGCTGGGTGGCACCGCGGCTGCGGCCGTAATCCGCGGTGCAGGCCATGTACCAGGGGTAGAATTGCAGCGGCTTGGCCTTGGCGTCGATCGCCTGCCACTGGCTGCAGGTCTTGCCGTAGAAGACGTGATCTTCCGGCTTCTCGCCACCCGGCGCCTTGGTGAGCGACGCCATGCGCAGCCAGCCATAGCGCACGCCCAATTCCTCCACCTGCGCCGCAGAGAAGCTGTACACCTGCGTCTCGAGCAGATCGACCGCGCGCAGCGCGCCGGAGATCGCGGAGAAGCGCTGCATCGGCTGATCGGTGCCGGTCCAGGTACCGGGATCCATCGAGGTGTTGACCATCAGCGTGACCTCGGCCCGGCCGCCCGGCCCCGCCGCCTCGAACGCCCGCTCCTCCGGCTGGAGGAACATGCCGAAGCGCGCGCCGCCGTCCATGTACATCTGGATGCGCTTCTCCTCGATCGGTTGCACCGGCGGCCCGTCGACCAGCCGCTCCAGCGTCACCGGCGGCACGCCCGGCGGGACCGAGGACGAAGCGAGCAGCGCATCGACATAGCAGCCATGGATACGCTCCTGATCGGCAGGCGACGGGTTGCCCAGCAGCGGCGCGACGAGCGCGGTCAGGTCGACGGCATAGGCTCCGCCATCGTCGAGATTGCTCACGCCGACCAGCAGCTTGCGGCCGACCTTCCCTTCCTCCGCCACTTCCTGCAACGTGCCCAGGCTCATGATCTTGAGCAGCCGTGCGCGGAGCGGCACGAAGGTCGCGCTCGATCCCTTCAGCACCGCGCCCAGCCCCGCGCCGCTGCCGCGAACGCGCAGCAGATCGGCTTCCTTGAGGATCGAATAGGCGAGGACGAGATCGCCGACATTGGACGTCCCCGGCTGCACCACGAACCCGGTGTCGCCTTCCTTGCCGGAAAGCGGGCCATCGACCCAGGCGGCATAGTCGCGGTCGCCGGGCACCTTCTGGTTGGCGAGGAACAACAGGGTGCTCTGCAGCGAGCCGGTGCTGACGCCGGTGACGATGTCCCAGGTCGGCAGCGTGCCCAGGCCGTAGAAGAAGCCCGCGCCGAAGGCACCGTGCTGGCCGCCGCCGCTGAGCGCAAGGAAGCGATCGGGCTCGACGGCGCTGGCCGCCGCACCCGGCGCGCCCGTGGTGCGCAGCCGCAGCGCGCGGCGCGCGCGCAGTGCCGCCCCGAGCTCTTCTTCCGCGCTGCCCGGCACGCTGGCCAAGGCATCGCCGGCAATCATCCGCATCTGGCGCGCCTGCCACGCCGGACCGACGCTGATCGGTATCATCTTGTAGTTACAGCCCATGATCGCCTTGGGCCGCGGCTGCGAACAGCCGGCCAGCGACAGTCCTGCCGCGGCAATCGCGAACAGCAAGCGTAGCGTCTTCCTCATGATCCCCACCCCATTGGGAACCCGCCCCCGCGAGTCCCTTCATGTCACCTTACCGTATAACCCGTTTTACTAGGTAACGATTTCGCGCAATGCTGCGAATACCTCGCCGTCGATCGCCTTGCCGATCTCGCCCGCCATGATGCCCAGCGCCTGCTCCACCGGCAGCGCGGCGCGATAGGGGCGGTCGGCGGTGAGCGCGTCGTAGAAGTCGCAGACGGTGATGATCCGCGCCTCGCGGGCGATCAGCATCGCGTCGAGCCCCAACGGATAGCCGCGCCCGTCGAGCCGCTCGTGATGTGCCCCCGCAACCGCCGCCATGTCGCGCAAGGGTGTGATGCGCGAGAGGATCGCGGTGGTGTGTGCGGCATGGCTGCGCATCTCTTCCCATTCGATGTCGTCGAGCTTGCCCGGCTTCTCCAGCACGCGGCTGCTCACCGCCAGCTTGCCGACATCGTGGAGCATCGCGCTGCGCTTGAGCGTGCGCAGCGTGGCGCCCTCGACGCCCAGCGCCTGCCCCAGCGCCTCGGTGTACGCGCCCACCCGACCCGAATGGCCGCCGGTATAGGGGCTCTTTGCGTCGATCACCGCACCGAACGCGGCGGCAATGTCGTCGAGATAGTCCTCGTCGACCGCGACGCGTTGCTCCTTCGGCTCGAAGACGCGGACGCGGGCCTCGAGCGTGGGATGCGCAAGGTCCGCCCAGAAGCCGGGCTCGCGGGTTACCAGCACCGCGAAGCACTGCGCGAGCGCGGGGTCGAACCAGCTGCCCGAGCGCGCCGCCACTTCCTCGATCGCCGCTTGGGAACCACCCGCTCGATGGAACACGTCCGCGATTTGCGCCAACAGCGCCAGCTGCGCCGCCAGCGGGATCGCGTCGCCGCGCAGGCCGAGCGGCTTGCCGCTGCCGTCCCAATGCTCGTCGAGCGCCGCGATCGCCTGCGCCACCGGCTCGGGGAAGCGGAGCTGGCGGGCGATGTCGGCGCCGCGGGTGCAGCGGGTCTGGATCAGGTCGGTGACGATGGCGTTGCCGTCGCGCAGGATGGCGAGGATCGCCTTGGCCCGCGCGCCCAGCCGCTCGCCCTGGCCGGTGCGGGTGAAGACATAGCGCAGCGTCGGCCCCAGCCCGACCGCGAGCAGCTTGTGCTCCTGCTTCACCTTGCGATCGTCGGCGAGATAGAGCTCGGCGATCCGCGCGGCGTTGCTGCTGCAGCCCAGGTCCTTGAGCAGCGTGGCGTAATAGATCGTCCTGCGATCCGAGGCGGGCAGCTGGAGCGCCACCGCCATCCGGCTGGCGATCCAGCACGCCCGCAGCGAATGGCCGGCGGGCTGCCCCTCGGTCAGGTCTAGCGCGTAGGAGAAGGCACCCAGGATCTCGGCCAGCGACGTCGTGTCGTCGGACCGGGCATCGAAATGGGCGGAATCATAGTGCAGCATGGGCGGCGTCCATCGGGGGGACGCAGCCATAGCCGGAGTCGGCTTAAGACCGGGTTTCGCTCAGCTCTTGATCTTCCACCCGCGGCGCAGCAGCGTGTAGCAGAACAGCCCCAGCACCACGTCGAGCCCGAGGATCACCGCCGTCCCGAGCAGGATCGGCGAATCGGCGACGCCGAGGAAGCCGTAGCGGAAGCCCGAGATGATGTAGAAGAACGGGTTGGCATGGCTGATCGCGCGGAACACCGGCGACAGGTTCTCGACCGAGTAGAAGGTACCCGAGAGCAGCGACAGCGGCGCCACGACGAAGTTGGTGATCGCCGCGGCATGATCGAACTTCTCCGCCCAGATCGAGGTGAGTACCCCCATCAGAGCGAGGAACAGCGAGCCGAGGAAGCCGAACCACAGCACGGCCCAGAAATGCGCCGGGAAGACATGGACGCCCCACAAGGCCATCGCCAGCCACACCGTGCCGCCGACGCAGAAGGCGCGCGTCACCGATCCGCCGGCCAGCGCCGCCAGCATCTCGCCGGTGGAAAGCGGCGGCATCAGATAATCGACGATGGTGCCCTGGATCTTGCCGACCAGCAGCGAGAAGCTGGCATTGGCGAAGGCGTTCTGCAGCATGCCCATCACGATCAGGCCTGGCGCGATGAAATCGGCGTAATGAATCGGGACGCCGTCGAGCACGACCATCCGTCCGCCGCCGCCCAGCGCGACCGTGAAGATCACCAGATACAGCAGCGTCGTGACGGCCGGCGCCCACACCGTCTGGAGCTGCACCTTGAAGAAACGGCGCACCTCCTTGATATAGAGGGTGCGCAAGCCTCCCCAGTTGACGTTGCGAATCACCGGAACGCCCGGCTCGGGAAGCTGTGAACCGATTTCGGGGTGGCTGCTCATGGCGCGATCGCGTACCCGCTGACGCCGCCGCCCGCAAGACGAAGGAACCGAAGTGAGCTGGACCGACGAGCGTATCGAAACGCTGAAGAAGATGTGGGACAGCGGCCTGACCGCGACGCAGATCGCCGAGGAACTGGGCGGCGTGTCGCGCAACGCGGTGATCGGCAAGGCCCACCGCCTCGGCCTGCCCTCGCGTCCGTCGCCGGTGAAGTCCAACGAGGCCAAGGCCGCCGCGGCCGCGGCACCTGCCGCTGCTGCTGCACCCGCCGAGCCCAAGCCGGCCCCCGCGCCCAAGCCCGCGCCGGCCCCCGCCGCGCCGCGCCCCCAGGCGGCCGCGCCGGCCCCTGCCCCGCGCCCGGCGCCCCCCGCGCCTGCGGCACCCGCGCCCTTCGACGACGATGCCGATGTCGACAGCGACTCCGAGGCTGCCGAGCCCGCCGCCCCGCGCGCGCCGCAGCCGGTGCTCCGTTCGGTCGGCCCGGGCGGCTTCATCCGCCAAAATCCGGGCGAGCAGGCCCCGCCGAGCACGCCCGCCCCGCCGCGCCGCCTCGTCCCCGCCAAGCCGAGCGAGGCGATCGCGGGCAAGACGACGCTGCTCGATCTGAACGACAAGATCTGCAAGTGGCCGCTCGGCCATCCGGGCGAGCCGGACTTCCACTTCTGCGGCGAGAAGGTGAACCCGGGCTTCCCCTATTGTGTCGATCACTGCGGCCACGCCTATCAGGCGCAACTCCCCCGCCGCGACCGTCGCCCGGCGCCGACCATGCCCTTCGGCGGCACCCCGCGCCCGCGGTGAGGCTTTCCTAAGATCCTCTCCGGCACGGGGAGGGGGACCAAGACGCGGAGCGGCTTGGTGGAGGGGAATCGCCGCGGGCGAGTCCGGTGCGGAGAACCCCCTCCACCACCGCCTTCGGCGGCGGTCCCCCTCCCCGTGCCGGGGAGGATCTTTGCCGACCCACACCGAACCCCACCCCCGCCTTGCGCGGGCACCCCCGCACCCCCTATACGTTCCGCATGTCCGAAGACCTCTTCGCTGCGCCCTCCGTCCCCGCCGGCACCTATGACGCCTCGTCGATCGAGGTGCTCGAAGGCCTGGAGCCGGTCCGGCGGCGGCCGGGCATGTATATCGGCGGCACCGACGAGCGCGCGCTCCACCATCTCGCCGCCGAAATCCTCGACAATGCGATGGATGAGGCGGTCGCGGGGCACGCCAACCGCATCGAGGTGACGCTCGCCGCGCCCAACCGCATCACCATCGTCGACAATGGCCGCGGCATGCCGGTCGATCCGCACCCGCGCTTCCCGGACAAGTCGGCGCTCGAGGTGATTCTCTCGATGCTCCACTCGGGCGGCAAATTCTCGGGCAAGGCCTATGCCACCTCGGGCGGTCTGCACGGCGTCGGCATCTCGGTGGTCAACGCGCTGTCGGTGGACACGGTGGTCGAGGTGGCGCGGGACAAGCAGCTCTATCGCCAGCGCTTCAGCCAGGGCCAGACGCTGGGCCCGCTCGAGAAGCTCGGCGGCACGCCCAACCGGCGCGGCACCAGCGTCGCCTTCACCCCCGATCCCGAAATTTTCGGCGAGATGCTGTTCAAGCCGGCGCGGCTGTACAAGCTCGCCCGCTCCAAGGCCTATCTGTTCGCGGGCGTCGAGATCCGCTGGAAGTGCGATCCCGCGCTGATCACCGACGACACGCCGGCCGAGGCGGTGTTCCAGTTCCCCGGCGGCCTCGCCGATCACCTGAAGGAGCAGGTCGGCACGCGCGAATGCGCCACCGCCGATTTCTTCGCCGGTACCCAGGAGTTCCCCGATTCGCAGGGCCGCGTCGAATGGGCGGTCGCTTGGCCGCTGTGGAGCGACGGCAGCTTCAGCTGGTATTGCAACACCATCCCGACGCCCGATGGCGGCACCCATGAGCAGGGCCTCCGCCAGGCGCTGGTGCGGAGTCTGCGCAGCTTCGCCGATCTGGTCGGCAACAAGAAGGCCAAGGATCTGAGCCCGGACGACGTGGTGACGGGCTCCGAGGTGATGCTCTCGGTGTTCATCCGCGAGCCGCAGTTCCAGAGCCAGACCAAGGACCGCCTGACCAGCCCCGAGGCGACCGCGCTCGTCGAAAAGGCGGTGCGCGACCATTTCGACCATTTCCTCACCGACAATATGGAGCGCGGCAAGGCGCTGCTCGGCTATGTGCTCGAGCGGATGGACGATCGCCTGCGCCGCAAGCAGGAGCGCGAGGTCAAGCGCAAGTCGGCCACCACCGGCCGCAAGCTGCGCCTCCCCGGCAAGCTCACCGACTGTTCGGCCGACAGCCCCGAGGGCACCGAGCTGTTCATCGTCGAGGGCGATTCGGCCGGCGGCTCGGCCAAGCAGGCGCGCGACCGCAAGACCCAGGCGATCCTGCCGATCCGCGGCAAGATCCTCAACGTCGCCAGCGCCACCTCGGCCAAGATCCTCGCCAACCAGGAAATCGCCGACCTGATCCAGGCGCTGGGCTGCGGCACCCGCAAGGACTGCGATGCCGCCCATCTGCGCTACGAGCGCATCATCATCATGACCGACGCCGATGTCGACGGCGCGCATATCGCGACGCTGCTGATGACCTTCTTCTTCCAGGAAATGCCGGACCTGGTGCGCAAGGGGCATCTCTACCTCGCCCAGCCGCCGCTCTACCGCCTGACCGTGGGCTCCAAGAGCCTCTACGCCCGCGACGACGCGCACCGTATCGAGATCGAGAAGACGGCGTTCAAGGGCAAGAAGGTGGAAGTCAGCCGGTTCAAGGGCCTCGGCGAGATGAACCCCAACCAGCTCAAGGAAACCACCATGGACCCCAAGACGCGCGGCATGCTGCGCGTGACGCTGCCGCAGGAATATGAGGAGCGTGCGGGGGTGAAGGACCTGGTCGACCGGCTGATGGGCAACAACCCGGCGCACCGCTTCGCGTTCATCCAGGAAAATGCGGCGCGGCTGGACGAGGAAGTGATCGACGCCTGAGCGGGCGCCGCTCAGCGCGGCGCGTTGCGCGTCGCACGGGCATCGGGCGCGCGCAGCCAGTGGATGCGCCGGTTGGTCGCATGCACGCGGCAGAGATAGAAGGTCACGCCTTCGCTCTCGAACGGGTGTTTCTCGGTCTCGGCATTGCACTGCATTTCGCGCTCGGTGACCCACTGCCGCTCCAGCGCGGCCAGCCGCGTGCGCTGCGCCGGCGGGAGGCGGTCGCGCACGCGCTTGGTCAGCTGGTTCAGCACCCGATCGCGCCGCTTCCACTCTAACTCCGCACAGGCCATGCGCGCTATCTCGAACAGGTTCTCGTCTTCGGGCCGGCTGCGCTGCCATCGCTTTGCGGCGCGCATGCAGGCGTGGAACGACGCCGACAATTCGCCCTGCCATGCCGGCGCTTGCACGGGCATGGGCGCAGGCCCCCACAGCATCGCGAGAAGTGCAAGCATCGGAATCCACCTTTCGTCGCATTCTGAAGCGCAGGGCCAGGGCCGCACCAATGCTTCAAAGCAGCCCGATCGCCGCGCCGCTTAAGGTTGTCGCTCGGACGGCCCCGAATGCGTCTGCGCACGCAGCCAGGTAATGCGCTGATCGGTCTCGATCAGCTTGCAGGCATAGAGGATCACGTAATACGGTTCCGCCCTGTCCCGGGCGGTTTGATCCCAGCATTTGTCCTCGGTCGCATTGGACCATGCCCGCTGGAGCATAATCAAGCGCGTCCTTCGCTCCAGAGGCAGGCTGTCGCGCAGCGTCTCATAGGTTGCGTTCAGGATCAGTTCGCGGCGCTCGAATGCATCTTCCGCGCAATTCTCTTCGGCCGCGTCTCGCCGCACCTCGTTCTTCGGAAAGCGGTCCCTGGCCTTGCGGAGGCAGACATAATAGCTGGGCGGAAATGCCAGCTTCGCGTCCTGCCCCATGGCGGGCATGTTTGCGAAGATCATTGCTGCCAGCATCACCCCATCGAACATGATGCACGCCCCCGCGTCTTATCGCCCACGTTCCTTCCGCAACATGTCTAGCGCATCGGCATGTTCCTGCGGATAGCGTTTTTTCAGTATGTCGGCAGATTGGCTGGCCTGGTCGCGCTTTCCGGTGGCGAGTTGACGCTCCCGCAGGTGCCGGACATATGCGCCCCGCCGCGCATACGCATTGTTGATCAACGCTTCCTCGTATCTCGGATCGGACCTTGCCACCGTCCGGTCGGTCTGGCGCACCGCATCGGCGAGAATGTTGGCCGCGTGACCATGCTGCACGGCGATCGACCACGTAACGTTGCGAACCGCATCGCTCGCCCCGTCGAGATCATAGCTGGTCGCCCGCGCGACCCGCCGTACTACCGGCGCATAGTGACTCTTCTGGACATACGCATGTTGCGCGGCGCCAAATGCTTGCGTGTCCCGCCGGGCGACGGCCTTCCATCGCTCGGTGAACGCCGCCGTACCGGGCACAAGGCCCTTGAAGTCGCGCGCCCAGGGCTTCGCCGTATCGCTCGCCATGAAGGCGGCGGCGTCTCCGGTATTGGTTGCGAGCTGGTAGCTGCCATAGGACACGCCGCCCGCATCGCCCTTTCCGGTGCTGACCGTGCCGGGCCCGCGCCCGCTTGTCTCGTGGCGCTCGGAGAGAATGCCGAGGCTGGCGCCATCATCGGATCGCGTTGCACGCCCGGTACGCCTGCCGCCGCTCGACTCGCGGGCCCGGGCCCCCGCTTGGCTGCCCCCCGGCCCCGAGGTGAATCGCCCGTCGCCCGGATCGTGGTTCGGGTTGAACTTCAGTTCGATCGCGCCGTCGTCGGGCAGATCCGGCACATGCCGGCCAGTTCGCAGGTAGCGCGCGAAGGCGCTGTTCGCCATGGTTTGACTGCTCGCTCCTCGCATACGCCGCCCTCCGATAGAGAACAAACCGTAAACGAAAACATGCTGTGTAGGACAGCGCCAATCTCGCCGTAGCGCGGAGAAACGCATCCAAATCGGATCCTCCGCGCGCCGCACTTTCGGATGGGTACCCTACAGCTCCCCGCGCATCCGGCGCTGGTGGTATTTCACCCGCACGGTGATGCCGAGCACCATCAGGAAGAAGGCCAGGCCCAGCACCGCCGCGGGTACCGCGATTGGCATCGGCCACACCTTCGCCCGCAGCGCCGCGAGCAGCGCGCCGAGCACCGCCAGCCACACCGCGCCCATCCGCAGCGGCCGCGCGATCTGCCGCAGCTCGGCCTTGTAGGCAGCGCGTTCGGCGGGGTCGTTCAGGCGGGGCGGGGTCGGCATGTCCAGTCTTCCTTCAACAGCCCGTAGAGCGTGGTGTCGCGGATGCCGATATGGGTCTCCCATTCGGCGCGCAGCACGCCCTCCAGCCGGAAGCCCAGCCGTTCGAGCAGCCGGCGCGAATACACATTGTCCGGGTCCGTGTCCGCAAAAACCCGCCGCTGGCCCTCGGCGAGGAAGAGCTGGTCGAGCACCGCGGTCAGCGCTTCCTCGGCGATCCCCTGCCCCCAGTGCGGCCGGGCGAGCAGATAGCCGATCTCGCTGACCGCCGCCCGCTTCTCGCCCACCGCGACATAGCCGATCGCGCGGTCGTCCCCGCCGCGGGTGATCGCCCAGACACGCCAGGCCGGGGCGCCGCGCGAGAGGCTGGCGCGGGTCTGTTCGACGGTCTCGTGGGGCGCATGGCTCCACCAGGTCATCAGCGCGGGATCGGAGAGGCTGGGAAACAGCGCCTCGGCATCATCCACCGTCCGCGGCCGCAGGCGCAGCCGCGCGGTGGTCAGCACCGGGGTATCGGCCATCTCAGCGATTACCACCGATCAGGTCGCCCAGCCCGCCGAGCACCGAACCCTCGCCGCGATTCTGCCCGCCGCCATTGGCCGCGGCGAGCATCCGCCCCGCCAGCCGTGCGAAGGGCAGCGACTGGATCCACACCTTGCCGGGTCCGCGCAGCCGGGCGAAGAACACGCCCTCGCCGCCGAACACCATGCTGCGCACGCCGCCGACCGAGACGAGGTCGAAGTCGACCGACGGCGTGAGTGCTGCCAGGCAGCCGGTATCGACATGGAGCTCCTCGCCCGGCGCCAGTTCGCGCTCGACGATCGCGCCGCCCATCTGGACGAACACCCAGCCGTCGCCGTCGAGCCGCTGCATGATGAAGCCCTCGCCGCCGAACAGCCCGGTCATCACCCGGCGCTGAAAAGCGATGCCCATCTGCACGCCCTTGGCGGCGGCGAGGAAGGCGTCCTTCTGGCAGATCAGCGTGCCGCCGATATCGGCCAGCCGCAGCGGCACGATCGCGCCGGGCACGGGCGAGGCGAAGGCGACGCGCGCCTTGCCGGTGCCCTGGTGGGTGAAGACCGTGGTGAACAGCCCCTCGCCGGTGACCAGCCTTTTGCCGGCGCCGAGCAGCTTGTCCATGAAGCCGCCGCCCTGGTTGCTGCCGTCGCCGAACACCGTCTGCATGGTGATGGCGGCATCCTTCCACACCATCGCGCCCGCCTCGGCCACCGCGCTCTCGCCGGGATCGAGCTCGATCTCGACGAACTGCAACTCCTGGCCCTTGATCTCGAAATCGATGTCGTCGGCATAGCCTTCGCGGCGCGTGTGCGACCAGGGGCTGATCGGCGGCATGGGTCTCTCCTGTGCGTGTTGCAGCGATGTACTACACCAAGGTCAGCGGTGCGGGAAAGCCTCTCCCTCCCCTCCCGAACGCCCGGGGTGACATCGGGAAGGCGCTGTGTCATTGCGCAACTTAATTACAAGGCATGAGTCGGCGTCCAGCCGATCCGCAGGAGAGTGTGATGCGTGTTATCGATCATGTGATCGTCGGCCATTCCGGCGGCGGCGTGGGCCGCCGGTCGGACGTTTTCGATCCTAATAGCGGCGCCGTGCAGGCGCAGGTGGCGCTCGGCACCGCCGCCGATCTCGACCGCGCGGTGGCCGCCGCGATGGCCGCCCAGCCCGGCTGGGCCGCGACCAACCCGCAGCGCCGCGCCCGCGTGATGTTCCGCTTCAAGGAACTGGTCGAGGCGAACATGGATGCGCTCGCGCATATGCTCTCCTCCGAACACGGCAAGGTGATCGCCGATTCGAAGGGCGACATCCAGCGCGGGCTCGAGGTGATCGAGTTCGCCTGCGGCATCCCCCACGCGCTCAAGGGCGAATACACCCAGGGCGCTGGCCCCGGCATCGACGTCTATTCGATGCGGATGCCGCTCGGCATCGGCGCGGGCATCACCCCGTTCAACTTCCCGGCGATGATCCCGATGTGGATGTTCGGCGTGGCGATCGCCTGCGGCAACGCCTTCATCCTCAAACCCTCGGAGCGTGATCCCTCGGTGCCCGTCCGCCTCGCCGAGCTGATGCTGGAGGCCGGTGCGCCCGAGGGCATCCTGCAGATCGTGCAGGGCGACAAGGAGATGGTCGACGCCATCCTCGACCATCCGGCGATCAGCGCGGTGAGCTTCGTCGGCTCGTCCGACATCGCCCATTACGTCTATCGCCGCGGTGTCGAGGCGGGGAAGCGCGTCCAGGCGATGGGCGGCGCCAAGAACCACGGCATCGTCATGCCCGACGCCGATCTCGACCAGGTAGTGGCCGACCTCTCCGGCGCCGCGTTCGGCTCTGCCGGCGAGCGCTGCATGGCGCTCCCCGTGGTGGTGCCGGTCGGCGACAGGACGGCGGATGCGCTGCGCGAAAAGCTGATCCCGGCGATCGAGGCGCTGCGGGTGGGCGTCTCCACCGATGCCGAGGCGCAGTACGGCCCGGTGGTCAACGCCGCGCATAAGGCCCGCGTGGAAGGCTGGATCCAGACCGGCGTCGACGAGGGCGCCGAGTTGGTCGTGGACGGCCGCGGCTTCCAGCTGCAGGGGCACGAGAACGGCTTCTTCATCGGCCCGTCGCTGTTCGACCGCGTGACGCCCGACATGCAGGCGTACAAGGAGGAGATCTTCGGCCCGGTCCTCCAGATCGTCCGCGCCCCCGATTTCGAGACGGCGCTGCGCCTGCCGAGCGAGCATCAATATGGCAACGGCGTCGCGATCTTCACCCGCAACGGCCACGCCGCGCGCGAGTTCGCGGCGCGGGTGAATGTCGGCATGGTCGGCATCAACGTGCCGATCCCGGTGCCGGTCGCGTATCACAGCTTCGGCGGCTGGAAGCGCTCTGCGTTCGGAGACGTCAACCAGCACGGCATGGAAGGCGTCCGCTTCTGGACCAAGGTCAAGACCGTCACCCAGCGCTGGCCCGACGGCGGCGTCGGCGACGCGGCCAATGCCTTCGTCATCCCGACCATGGGGTGACGGGGGTGCGGGCGTCCCTCTCCCCCTCTCTGTCATCCCGGCGAAAGCCGGGATCCATTGGGGTCACCGGCGCGGCTCCAGTCCCGACGGAGTGGCGAATGGATCCCGACTTTCGTCGGGATGACGGAAGAAGGAAGGACGGCTTAGGGGTCTGGGGTGTCCAACGGCGGAAAGCCGAGGCTGATGGCGAGATCTTCCCAGAAGGGATTTTCCTTCTCGATCAGCACAACCTTCCAGTCGCGCTTCCATTCCTTGAGCTGTTTCTCGCGCTTGATCGCCGCCGCCATGTCGCCCCTAGCCTCGTACCAGACAAGGCGCTTGACGTTGTTGCGCTTGGTGAAGCCGGGGACCGTGCCGCTACGGTGCTGGTAAATGCGCCCCAGCAGGTCCGACGTGACACCCGTATACAGCGTGCCATGCCGCCCGCTCGCCAGCATGTAGACGCACGGCAGTTTGTCCACCCTACCCCTCCACCGTCATCCCGGCGGAAGCCGGGATCCATTCGCCACGCGGCCGCAGATAGAGCCGCGACGGAGACCCCAATGGATCCCGACTTTCGTCGGGATGACAGCTTGAGACAACAGGCATCATGACTCACCAGTTCGACCTCACCGACGACCAGCGCCAGATCCAGGAGATGGCGCAGAAGTTCACCGCCGATGCGATCACCCCGCATGCGGCCGAGTGGGACGAGAAGCACGTCTTCCCCCGCGATACGATCAAGGCCGCCGCCGAACTCGGCTTCGCGGCGATCTACGTGTCCGAGGAATCGGGCGGCATCGGCCTCGGCCGGCTCGAATCCGCGTTGATCTTCGAGGCGATGGCCTATGGCTGCCCCTCGACCAGCGCGTTCATCTCGATCCACAACATGGCCGCCTGGATGATCGACCGGTTCGGCGCGCAGACCGTGAAGGACAAGTATCTCCCCAGCCTCGTCACCATGGACCGGCTGGCCAGTTACTGCCTCACCGAACCCGGCTCGGGCTCGGACGCCGCCGCGCTCAAGACCCGCGCGGTGCGCGACGGCGACCATTATGTCGTCACCGGCACCAAGCAGTTCATCTCGGGGGGCGGCGAAAACGACCTCTATGTCACCATGGTCCGCACCGGCGAGGACGGCCCCAAGGGCATCTCCGCGCTGGTGATCGAGAAGGACATGCCCGGCGTCAGCTTCGGCGCGCAGGAGCGCAAGCTCGGCTGGCACTCGCAGCCCACCGCGCAGGTGAACTTCGACAGCGTCCGCGTGCCTGCCGAGAACCTGATCGGCGCCGAGGGCGAAGGCTTCCGCATCGCGATGATGGGGCTGGACGGCGGGCGGCTCAACATTGGCGCCTGCTCGCTGGGCGGTGCGCAGCGCTGCCTGGACGAGGCGGTGCGCTACACCCAGGAGCGCAGGCAGTTCGGCAAGGCGATCGCCGACTTCCAGAACACCCAGTTCCTGCTCGCCGACATGGCGACCGAGCTGGAGGCCGCGCGCGCGCTGCTCTACCTCGCCGCCGCCAAGGTCACCGCCGGCACGCTCGACAAGACCCGGTTCGCCGCGATGGCCAAGCGGCTGGCGACCGATACCGGCTCGTCGGTGGTCGACCGTGCACTGCAGCTGCACGGCGGCTATGGCTATCTGATGGACTATCCGATCGAGCGCTTCTGGCGGGATCTCCGCGTCCACTCGATCCTGGAGGGCACCAACCAGGTGATGCGGATGATCGTCGGCCGCGATCTGCTGAAGGACTGAGGCGGAAAATGCTTTCCTACAGCAGTGCGTTTATGCTTTGTTCGACTATGTCCGGCGCGCGGACCAGGGAGGAAGCCGGGTTGATGTCGCTTTCCCGGAACTTTCGGAACTTTCGCCCACCCCAGATCCTCCCCGGCACGGGGAGGGGGACCGCGCGGCAACGCCGCGTGGTGGAGGGGCCGCGCCGCAGGCGCGGGGACGGCTTCGGCATCGGGCACACCGCCGCATGCGCGGCGGCCCCTCCCCCAACCCGCTGCGCGGCTTGGTCCCCCTCCCCGTTCCGGGGAGGATCTTGCTGATGGACATCCTCACCGCCATCGAAGGCCCCGCCGCGCGCCTGCGCCTCAACCGCCCCAAGGCCCTTCACGCGCTCAACACCGCGATGTGCCAGGCGATGCTCGACGCGCTCGACGCGTGGGAACAGGACGACGCCGTCCACATCGTCCTGCTCGACCATGCCGAGGGCCGCGGCTTCTGCGCCGGCGGCGACATCCGCATGATCGCAGAGAGCGGCGCGGGCGATGGCGCCGAAGCCGCCGACTTCTTCCGCACCGAATACCGGCTCAACCACCGGCTGTTCACCTATCCCAAGCCGATCGTCGCCTTTGTCGACGGCATCGTGATGGGCGGCGGCGTCGGCATCTCGCAGCCGGCGCGGTTCCGCGTGGCGACCGAGAACACCAAGTTCGCCATGCCCGAGACCGGCATCGGCCTGTTCCCCGATGTGGGCGGCGGCTGGTATCTCTCGCGGCTGCCCGGGCGGATGGGCGAGTATCTGGCACTCACCGGCCACCGGCTCGACGGCGCCGAGTGCCTCGCGCTCGGCCTCGCCACCCACTACCTCCCCGCCGAGGCGCTCGACTCCGCCAAGGCGCAGATCACCACCGCGCCCGACAAGGCGCTGGCGATCCTCGACGACCTCTCCGTCGAGCCGCCGATCGCCAAGATCCTCGCGCACTATGCGGATATCGACCGGCTGTTCGCCGGCGACACCGTGGAGGACATTGTCGCCGCGCTGGAAGCCGAGGACAGCGAGTGGGCCGCGGCAACGCTGGCCACGCTGCGCACCAAGTCGCCGCAAGCCTGCAAGGTCTCGCTGCGCATCGTCCACGAAGGGCGCACCATGCCGGGCTTCGCCGCCGAGATGGCCCAGGAATATGCCGTCGCCAGCCGCGTCTGCCGCCTGCCCGATTTCGCCGAGGGCGTGCGCGCCGTGATCGTCGACAAGGACAACAGCCCGCGTTGGTCTCCATCCACCCCGGAAGCGGTGGACAGCACCGCGATCGATGCCATCTTCGCCCCCCTGCCGCCAGCGCAGGCCTGGGCGCCCTGAACGGAGAACATCATGTCTTCCTACGAAACCCTCCTCGTCGAGCAGCGCGGCGCGGTGACGCTGATCACGCTCAACCGGCCCAAGGCATTGAACGCGCTCAACAGCCAGGTGCTCAGCGAGTTGCTCGACGCGATGCGCGCCTTCGACGCCGATCCGTCGCAGGGCTGCGCGGTGCTCACCGGCAGCGAAAAGGCCTTCGCCGCCGGCGCCGACATCAAGGAGATGCAGGCGCAAGGCTTCGCCGACATGTACGGCCATGACTTCTTCGCCGGCTGGGACGCCTTCACCCGCACTCGCAAGCCGATCATCGCGGCGGTGTCGGGCTACGCGCTGGGCGGCGGCTGCGAAGTGGCGATGATGTGCGACTTCATCCTGGCGGCAGACACCGCCAAGTTCGGCCAGCCCGAGATCAAGCTGGGCGTCTCGCCGGGCATGGGCGGCTCGCAGCGGCTGACGCGTGCGGTGGGCAAGGCCAAGGCGATGGAGATGTGCCTCACCGGCCGGATGATGGACGCCGCCGAAGCCGAGCGCGCCGGGCTGGTCAGCCGCATCCTGCCGGCTGCCGAGCTGGTCGAGGAAGCGGTGCAGACCGCCGCGACCATCGCCGCAATGCCGCCGCTGGCGGTCAAGGCCAACAAGGAGATGGTCAACGTCGCGTTCGAGACCAGCCTTGCCCAGGGCGTGCAGTTCGAGCGCCGCCTGTTCCACGCGCTGTTCGGCACCGAGGACCAGAAGGAAGGCATGACGGCGTTCGTCGAGAAGCGTCCGGGGAACTGGACGGGGCGTTGAGGCACTCGTGACGAGCAAAAGCCTTCCTTCGTCGTCATCCCGGCGAAAGCCGGGATCCATTGCCCTCAACGCTCCGGCTCCTGCTGCGACGGCGTGGCGAATGGATCCCGGCTTTCGCCGGGATGACAGAAGGAGGCGTCGGATTTTGAGAGGAAGCAGATGGCACGCGTAGCATTTATCGGCCTCGGCAACATGGGCGGCGGGATGGCGGCGAACCTCGCCAAGGCCGGCCACGACGTCCGCGCCTTCGATCTGTCCCCCGAAGCATTGGAGCGCGCCAGGAAGGCCGGCTGCCTGCCCGCCGCCGACGCCGCCGAGGCGATCGCCGGTGCCGAGGCGATCGTCACCATGCTGCCCGCCGGCGCGCATGTGGAAGCGCTCTACACAGAGACGCTGCTCGACCATGCCGAGGCCGGCGCGATCCTGATCGACTGCTCGACGATCGACGTCGCCACCGCCCGCCGCGTGACCGAGGCGGCGACCCAACGCGGGCTGCTCGCCGTCGATGCCCCCGTGTCCGGCGGGATCGCCGCGGCGACCGCCGGCACGCTCACCTTCATGGTCGGCGGCGCGGTGGCGGCGTTCGAGCGCGCCGAGCCGTTCCTTGAGGACATGGGCAAGGCCGTCATCCATGCCGGCGCCAGCGGCGCGGGCCAGGCGGCGAAGATCTGCAACAACATGATCCTCGGCGCGACGATGGTCGCGACCTGCGAGGCCTTCGCGCTGGCGGAGAAGCTGGGGCTCGACCAGCAGCGCTTCTTCGACATCGCCTCGGTCTCGTCGGGCCAGAGCTGGTCGATGACGAGCTATTGCCCCGTCCCCGGCGTCGGCCCGGAGACGCCCGCGGACCGCGACTATCAGGGCGGCTTCGCGGCACCCTTGATGCTCAAGGACCTCAAACTGGCACTGGAAGCCGCGGCGAGCGTTGGCGCGCAGGTGCCGATGGGCGAACGCGCCGAACAGCTCTACGCCGCATTCGTCGCGGGCGAAGGCGCGGGACTCGACTTCTCGGGGATCATCAAGACGCTGCGGTGAGGAGTGTGACCGCTCCCCACCAGCGTCATCCCGGCGAAAGCCGGGATCCATTGGGGTCTCCGGTGCGGCTCCTGCCGCGGCCGAGAGGCGACTGGATCCCGGCTTTCGCCGGGATGACAGAGACTGGGTCACCCGCTCCGGGCGCGGCTCGCCAGCAGGTCCTGGGTCAGCACCTGCGGCAGCACCTCGGGCGCATCCTGCCCCGGCTTGTACCAGAGGTAGAGCGGCACGCCCGCGCGGTTGTGCGCCTCGATGAAGCGGCCCAGCGTCGCGTCGCCATTGGTCCAGTCGCCGACCAGCACCGCGACCTTGCCGTCCGCCAGCGCCTGCTCGACCGCCGCGGTCTCGATCACCGCCTTCTCGTTGACCTTGCAGGTGAGGCACCAGTCGGCGGTGAAATAGGCGAAGACCGGCCGCCCCTGCGCCCGCAGCTCGGCCAGCCGCGCCTCGCTGAACGGCTCGGCCCCCGCCATGGCCGTGGGCGCGCCGCCCGCTGCCGCCGGATGCACCAGCGCGACGCCGCCGAGCGCCAGCAGCACCAGCGGCACCGCCGGCAGCCAGGCGCGGCTCCGCCCCTTGGCTTGCCGGACACCCGCCCACCACAGGCCGAGCGTCGCCAGCAGCGTCGCCGCCAGCCCGATCGTCATGCCGTCCACCCCGGCCTGCTTGCCCAGCACCCAGGCGAGCGCCAGCGCGGTGAGGAACATCGGAATGGAGAGGATATGCCGCATCGTCGCCATCCACGCGCCCGGCTTGGGCAGCCTGCGCCGGAAGGCCGGCACGAAGCCGAGCAGCAGGAAGGGCAGCGCGATGCCCAGCCCCAGCCCGCCGAAGATCGCCAGCCCGGCGAACCATGGCAGCACCAGCGCCGCTCCCAGCGCCGAGGCCATGAACGGCCCGGTGCACGGCGTGGCGATGAACGCCGCCAGCGCGCCGGTGGCGAAGGCGCCGCCATGCCCCTTGCTCGCCGCGCGGTTGACGAAGGCGGGCGTGGTGATCTCGAACAGCCCGGCCAGGTTGAAGGCGATGGCGGCGACCAGCAGCAGCAGCACCAGGATGACGCGCGGGTCCTGCAGCTGGAACGCCCAGCCCACCGTCGCCCCCGCCGCCCGCAGCCCCAGCAGCAGCCCGCCCAGCGCGAGGCAGACCGCGACCACGCCCGCGGTATAGGCCAGCGCCTCGGCACGCGGGCTACCAGCCTCGTTGTTGGCCTTGGCGAGGCTCAGCGCCTTGAGGCTGAGGATCGGGAAGACGCAGGGCATCACGTTGAGGATCAGCCCGCCCAGCACCGCCGCGAAGAAGGCGCCGATCGCCGCCAGCCACGGCGTCGCCGCGGGTTTGACAGGCGGCACCGCGCCCGGCTTGGCGGTGACGGTCAGCCCCTGCCCATCGATCGCCAGCACGCCCTCCAGCGCGGCGGGCGCGGTGCGGGCCTTGGTCTCGAGCACCAGCCGGTCCCCATCGCGCACCACCGTCTGCGGCGCGGCATAGTCGACCGCGTTGGCGGTCAGCGGGTAGAAGTACACGTCCTTGGCCGCGGCACTCGCCGGGTACGGCACCGCGATCCGCAGCGCGCCAGCCTCCGCCTGGAAGGTCGCCGACGTGCTCAGCGGCTTGGGCAGCTTGGCGCGCCACCCGTCGAACTTTGCCCGAGCCGCCGGATCGATCGCGCCGTCGCCGATCGTCAGGCTGGTCTCCAGTTCGGCCTTTTCGGGCACGCACAGCGTATCGGTGCAGACGAGATAGTCGAGCTTGAGCTTCACCGGCAGCACGCCCGTGGCGTCCGCCGGAATATGCAGCGTCGTCAGCCGGACGAAGGTGCCTTCGTAGACATAGTTCATCAGCCCGGCGATCAGCAGCCGCTGCGGCAGGGGATAGCGGAAGTCTTCGGCCTTGGCCCCGGCCGGCAGCGTCCAGTGCGCCTCGGCGGGCAGCCCGGCATCGCCCGGGTTCTGCCAATAGGCATGCCATTTCGGATCGGGGGTCGAGACCAGCGCCAGCGTCACGTCGCTGCCCGGCGTCGGGTGCGCCGTCTCCGCCACCAGTTCGCTGCGGACATGGGGGCCCTTGGCGAACCCCTGCGCCGCCGCCGGGACGACAGTCGCCAAGAGGAGCAGGAGCGACATCAAAGCGAAACGAAGCTGGGCCATGGCGCCGTCCTTGCCCAGTTCGCCGCGTTCGACAATAGCTGGGTGTACCAACATCCACCCGTGCCCGGAGCCGGCCCCGAATGAAATTGCTTGCCCCCCTCGCCGCGCTCGCGCTGGCCGCCACCCCCGCCCTCGCCCAGCAGAGCGCACCGGCACCTGCCGCCGCGCTGCCCGCGACCTCCCCCAAGCTGGTGGTGGTGATCTCGGTCGACCAGTTCTCGGCCGACCTGTTCGCCGAATATCGCAGCCAGTTCACCAGCGGTTTCGCCCGGCTGATGGGCGGCGCGGTGTTCCCCGCCGGCTATCAGAGCCATGCCGCGACGGAGACCTGCCCGGGCCACTCCACGATCCTCACCGGCGACCATCCGTCGCGCACCGGCATCATCGCCAATGACTGGACCGACTTCGCCGCCCCGCGCGCCGACAAGACCGTCTACTGCGCCGAGGACGAGACCGTGCCGGGCTCGGATTCGAACCACTATACCGTCTCCGACAAGCATCTGAAGGTGCCGACGCTGGGCGAATGGATGAAGCAGGCCGATGCGCAGTCGCGCGTCGTCTCGGTCGCGGGCAAGGACCGCGCCGCGGTGATGATGGGCGGCCACAAGGTCGACGAGCTCTGGTGGTGGGACGGCAAGGCATTCGTGTCCTATGCCGGCCGCACCGCGCCGGAGGCGGTGACCAGGATCAACGCCGCGACCACCGCGCGCATCGCCGAGGCGCAGCCCGCGCTCGACCTGCCCGGCTTCTGCAAGGCCCGCAGCCGCGCCATCCCGGTCAGCGCAACGAAGACCGTCGGCGACGGCCGCTTCGCCCGCGCGGCGGGGGACGCCAAGGCGTTCCGCATCTCGCCCGAGTTCGACGATGCGGTGCTGGCGCTCGGCGCCAAGCTCGCGACCGACATGAAGCTCGGCCAGCAGGGCCATACCGACCTGCTGATCCTCGGCGCCTCGGCGACCGACTATGTCGGCCACACCTACGGCACCGAGGGCAGCGAGATGTGCCTGCAGCTGCTGTCGCTCGACCAGACGCTGGGCCGGCTGTTCGACGCGCTGGACCGCACCGGCGTCGACTATCAGGTGGTACTGACCGCCGATCATGGCGGTCACGACCTGCCCGAACGCCACCGCGAGCATGGCGCGCCGACCGAGCAGCGCATCACCGCAGAGGTGACCACCACCAACATCGGACGTGCGCTGGCAGGCAAGCTGGGGCTGACCGGCCCGGTGCTGGTCGGCGGCCCGGGCGGCGATGTGTATGTCACGCCGTCGGTCCCGCAGGCGAAGCGCGCCGCGGTACTGGCCGAGGCGGTGAAGCTCTATGCGGCGAACCCGCAGGTCCAGGCGGTGTTCACCCGCGCCCAGATCGAGGCGACGCCGATCGTCCACACCCCGCCCGAGACGTGGAGCCTGATCGAGCGCGCCCGCGCCTCCTATGATCCGCAGCGTTCGGGCGACCTGATCGTCGCGCTCAAGCCGCGCGTCACGCCGATCCTCGATCCGTCGATCGGCAATGTCGCGACGCATGGCAGCTTCTGGGACTATGACCGCCGCGTGCCGATCCTGTTCTGGCGCAAGGGCATGACCGGCTTCGAACAGCCACTGTCGGTGGAAACCGTCGACATCGCGCCGACGCTGGCCGCGCTGATCAAGGTGCCGGTGCCGGTGGAGATCGACGGGCGTTGCCTGGATATCGACGCGGGTGTGGGCGACAGCTGCAAGTAACTGGATCCTCCCCGGAACGGGGAGGGGGACCAAGACGCGCAGCGGCTTGGTGGAGGGGGAGCGCAGCGAGGGAGTCCGGTGCTGAGCCCCCCCTCCACCACCGCCTTCGGCGGCGGTCCCCCTCCCCGTGCCGGGGAGGATCTTAGCGCTTCTCGAACGGCCGCATGCCCGACAGCCGGTTGTTCGCCACCGTGATCCGACCACCCGACAAATCCGCCACGAACGCCGGGTCCACCGGTGCCCCCGGCGCCAGGCTGGCGCTATTGCCCTCCACCCGCAGACCGTCGGTCGGGTAGGTCCGCGCCTCGGCCGCGACCACGATCAGCCCCGATCGGTTCTCCTTCGCCGCCCCTTGCACGAACATGTTCTGCGCGATCGTCCCCGTGCCGCCCTCGGACAGGTCGATCATGTAGTTGGTCTTGCGCCCCGCGCTGTCGTCGAAGCTGTTGCCGGTGATCGCCACCCGGCGCGCGCGCAGCTTGACGTAATGGCCGCCGGTGCCGCGCTCGAAGCGGCTATGGGTGATCGTCACCAGCCCGTCGATCGACAGATAGACCGAATGCGCGCAGTTCGGCGATTCGTCGCACTGGCCGAGCCCGGCGAAGCTGGAGCGATCGATTGTGATGCTGCGCACCGTCGGATGCCCGCCGCCGAGAATGCCCTCCTGGCTGTCGAGGAAGGTGGAGCGGGTGACGGTCAGGTCGCCCATCTCGATGCGGATGCCCGCGCCGTTGCCGTCGCGCACGCGGAACCTGCGGAACACCACGCCTTCTACTGCCGATCCGCGCCCGCGCAGCACGAACGCCGCCTTGTCCTCGCACACGGTGCGCTCGAAGATCGCGGTCCCCGGCTGCACCGCCTTGTAGGTGATCCGCCCGGCTGCCTGCACCACGCACTCGTGATAGGTGCCGGGCGCGATCAGGATCGTCGCGGTGCCGTCGCGCACTGCCGCCACCGCCGCGGCGAGCGTTGGATAGCCCTGCCCCGTCTCGGCGATGGTGAAGGGCATGGCGGCGGCAAGCGCGAGCAAGAAGAACGACATGCCCGCATCCTGCCACGCCGCCCCTTAAAAATCCGCCGATGCGCGAAGCTGCACATTCAGCGCTTGTGCGCCGCAACGAAGCATTGCAGCATGCAGCCATTCGGTCACACGGGCGTTTGGGAGCTTCGATGGGATCACCGGGGGCGTTCGACGAGATTTGGGGGCATGGCGGCCCGGAGGCGCCGCGCGAGGCGTTCACCGCGCTGTCGCAATGGATCGCGGACACGCCGCCTGAGGAGCTGCAGCGCCGCCAGCAATCCGCCGAGGCCGCCTTCCGGCAATTGGGCATCACCTTCGCCGTCTATGGCGACAGCGACGCCGCCGAGCGCATCATCCCCTTCGACATCGTGCCCCGCATGTTCCTGCAGCGCGAATGGGAGAAATTGAGCGAAGGCCTGGTCCAGCGCGTCGAGGCGATCAACGCCTTTCTGGAAGACATTTACGGCGCGCGGCGCATTCTTGACGAGGGCATCATCCCGCCCGAGCTGATCCTGCGCAACGAGCAGTTCCGCCCCGAAGTCGCCGGCATCCGCCCGCCGCATGGGGTGTGGGCGCATATCTGCGGCATCGACCTGGTCCGCACCGGCGCGGACGAATTCTACGTGCTGGAAGACAATGCCCGCACGCCCTCGGGCGTCTCCTACATGCTGGAGAATCGCGAGGCGATGATCCGGCTCTGCCCCGAGCTGTTCCGCGATTTCCGCGTGGCGCCGGTGGACAGCTATCCGGACATGCTGCTGGAAACGATGCGCTCGGTGGCGCCGCTCGGCCGCGCGCGGCCGGTGTGCGTCGTGCTGACCCCGGGGCATTTCAACTCGGCCTATTACGAGCACAGCTTCCTCGCCGATTCGATGGGGGTGGAGCTGGTCGAGGCCGCCGATCTCGTGGTCGACGACGACGTGGTCTATATGGAGACGATCGCCGGGCGGGTACGGGTGGACGTGATCTACCGCCGCATCGACGACGACTTCCTCGACCCGCTGGTCTTCCGTCCGGATTCGCTGCTCGGCGTGCCTGGGCTGATCGCCGCGTATCGCGCGGGCAATGTCGCGCTGCTCAACGCGCCGGGCAACGGCATCGCCGACGACAAGGCGATCTACAGCTACATGCCCGAGATCGTCCGCTTCTATTCGGGCGGCGAGGCCAAGCTGCCCAATGTCGAGACCTGGCGCTGTCGCGAACCACAGGCGCTGAAATATGTGCTGGAGCATTTGCCCGAGCTGGTAGTGAAGCTTGTCGACGGCTCCGGCGGATACGGCATGCTGGTCGGGCCCACCGCCACGCACGAGCAGATCGAGACCTTCCGCGCCGCGCTGATCGCCGAGCCGCACCGCTATATCGCCCAGCCAACGCTGGCGCTGTCGACCGTGCCGACGCTGACCGAGAAGGGCCTGGCCCCCCGCCATGTCGACTTCCGCCCGTTCGTGCTGACCGGCAGCGACAAGGTGCGCGTCGTCCCCGGCGGCCTTACCCGGGTGGCGCTGCGCGAAGGGTCGCTGGTGGTGAACTCCAGCCAGGGCGGCGGGACCAAAGACAGCTTCGTGCTGCTGGGGGACGCGGCATGAAAAATTTGCTGCCCCCCTTCCTTCGTCATCCCGGCGAAAGCCGGGATCCATTGCCCTCAACGTCTCGGCTCCTGCTTCCACGGAGCAGTCAATGGATCCCGGCTTCCGCCGGGATGACGGATGGTGGGGAGACTCGCCCATGATGATGCTCTCCCGCACCGCCGCCGCGCTGTACTGGCTCGGCCGCTATGTCGAGCGCGCGGACTTCATCGCACGACTGGTGGAGGCGACGATCCGCCTCGATGCGCTCTCTGCCCGCCCCGCCGGCGAGGCGGCGTGGCAGAGCGCGCTCACCGTCAGCTATACCGACGAGATCTTCGCTGCGACCGGCCACCCCGCCACCCAGGCGCATGTCGCCCGCTTCCTGACGCTGGAGGCGGACAATCCCGGCTCGATCACCCGCTGCCTGGAAATGGCGCGCAACAATGCCCGCGCCGTCCGCACCGCGCTCACCCGCGAGGCGTGGACCGCGATCAACCGCGCCTGGTGGCTGTTCGCCAACCGCGCCTCGACCGGCGGCGCCACCGAGACGCTCGGTCTGGTCGAACAGGTCAAGGGCGAGACGCGCGGCTTCGAAGGCGCGATCCACCGGATGATGCGCAACGAGGCGACGCTGCTGATCCAGCTTGGCGCCGCGATCGAGCGGGCGGACAACACCGCGCGGCTGGTCGACGTGAAATACCATCTGCTGCTGCCCGCGGGCGAAAGCGTCGGCGGCGCGATGGACCGCGACCAGTGGACGACGATCCTGCAGACCGTCTCCGCGGTCACCGCCTATCGCTGGCTCTATTCGGAAGGGTTGCGGCCGGACAATGTCATCGACCTGCTGGTCAGCCGCGCCGAGCTGCCGCGCAGCCTGGCGGCGTGCGTCGAGGAAAGCGTGACCCTGCTCAGCCAGCTCGCCAAGCGCACCGGGCTGCAGGGCGAGGCCGATCGCATGGCCCGCGCCCGGCTCGCCCGCGTCCAGAAGGCGCGCACCCCCGACATCATCGTCGGCGGCCTGCACGAATATCTGGAGAATTTCATCGCCGAGAACGCGCTGCTCGACGGCGCGATCGCTCGCCAGTTCCGGTTCCTCTGATGCGCATCGCCGTCGAACACCGCTCGATCTACCGCTTCACCCAGCCCCAGGCGCGCATCGTCCAGATGCTGCGCCTGACGCCGTGCGACACCCAGCACCAGACGGTGGTGAGCTGGATGGTCGGCGTCGATTGTGACGCGCGGCTGCGCGACGCGGTCGACGGCTATGGCAACGCGGTGACGATGCTCTACGCCGAGGGGCCGATCGAGGCGATCGAGATCGCGGTCACCGGCGAAGTGCTCGTGCAGGACAATGCTGGCGTCGTGCGCGGAACGCCCGAGCCGCTGCCCCCTGCCCTGTTCCTGCGCACGACGCCGCGCACGGCGCCGAGCCCGCAGCTGGCTGCGTTCGCGGCGGATGTGAGCGCGGGCACCGCCGATCCGATCGAGCAGCTGCACCGGCTCAACCAGGCGCTCCACGCCCGCTTCCGCTGCGTGCCCGACGTGCCGGACAACGGACTGACCGCAGCCGAAGCCTTTGCCGGAAAGGCCGAGGCATCGCGCGACGTCGCGCAGATGTTCGTCTCCGCCGCGCGCACGCTGGAGGCGCCGGCGCGCTATGTGTCCGGCTACCACCTCAATGGCGACGCCCAATGCGCGCCGCATGCCTGGTGCGAGGCCTGGGTGCAGGGTCTCGGCTGGGTGGCGTTCGATCCGGTCACTGGCATGTCGCCCGACGACGGCTATGTGCGGGTGGCGGTCGGCCTGGATTCCGAGGGCGCGGCGGCGGTCGCCGGGCATCGGATCGGGCATGGCGAGGAGCAGCTCGCGGTGGACCTGCACGTCGATCGGCTGGGGAACGAGGAATAGGCGAGCAGCCGCGGCTCCCCCAACAGCGTCATCCCGGCGAAAGCCGGGATTCATTGGGGTGTCCGTCTGGACTCTTGCTGTTACCGAGAGGCGACTGGATCCCGGCTTCCGCCGGGATGACGGCGTCGCTCAAGCGGTGCCCTCAGGCCAGTGCCGCCGCAACCGCATTCGGCATCGCGCCCACCGCGTCTTCGTCAACGAGCAGCGACCAGCCGGTCGGCCCGAGTACCTCGATCGGGCGGTAGCGCGTCTTGTACGCCATCCGCGCGCTGCCCTTCACCCAATAGCCGAGATACACATAGGGCAGCCCCGCTGCACGGGCGCGCAGGATATGGTCCATGATAATGAAATTGCCCATCCCGGGCCGCGCCTCGTCGTCGGTGACGAAGAAGCTGTAGATCATCGACAGGCCGTCGCCCTGCTGGTCGGTGATGCACGCCCCCACCAGCCGGCCGCGTTCGCCGTCCACCGACGGCTCGCGATATTCGACCACATAGGAGCTGACCGGCGACTGCTCGACCATGTCGGCATAGTCGCTCTCGTCCATCGCCGCCATGCCGCCGCCGGGGTGGCGCGAATCGAGATAGCGCTTGAGCAGTTCGTACTGCTCGCCGGTCGCCCAGGGCTTGCAGGCGGTCACTTCGAGATCGCCGTAGCGCTTGAGCAGCTTGCGCTGGGTGGCGTTGGGCTCGAACCCGTTGGCGACCACGCGCACCGAGGCGCAGGCGGTGCAACCCGCGCAGCTCGGCCGATAGGCGACCGATTGGCTGCGGCGAAAGCCGATGCGGCTTAGCGCATCGTTGAGCTCGCCGGCATGGTCGCCGGACAGCTCGGTGAAGATCTTCCGTTCCTGCCGCCCGGGCAGATACGGGCAGGGCGACGGGCTGGTCACGAAGAAACGCGGGAAACGTGATAATGCGGTCACCGCTCAGCCGTCCTCTGCTCCATCGGGCCGTCCCGACCGGCCCCTCTTACGCCGTTATGGGGTTGGTTTTGGATGATGAAAAGCGCGTTTACCATCAATCAGGGCCATTCCCGCGCCATCGGCTTTCCCGAGTGACGCGGAACGGGACGATTCGGTTCCGCGGTAACCATGCTTCGCGGCAAAGCGGGACCGGCGCAGTGCCGGAAGCAGCCGATACCGATGGGCGCCACCTAGCTGCGCGACTCGATTCGCTCAGCCGAGCGTGCCGAGTCCCAGTGCGTCGAGCGCCCGCCCGACTCCGTCTTCCTCGGCGATTGCCGCCCCGGCTTCTCGCGCGCGCCCGGCAATGCTGGCGCTCGCCAGCAACCGCGTAATGGCGGCGGATGCACGCGCGGGGGTGTAGCGGCGCTTGGGCAGCGACAGGCCCAGCCCGGCACGCTCGATCCGCAGGGCATTGTCGAACTGGTCGCCGAAGATCGGGCAGACGAGCTGCGGTACCCCTGCGCGGATCGCCTGGGCCGTGGTGCCGATGCCGCCATGGCCGATCACCGCCGCAGCGCGCGGGAAGATCTGCGAATGCGGCGCATAGCCCGCCACGAGCACCGTGTCGGCCGCGAGATGCCGGTGCTGGTCGAGCAGATCGTCCCCCACCAGCAGCACGGCCCGCCGCCCCAGCCGCCGCGCCGCCTCGACACTGGCCGCGTAGAAGCCGTCCTCGGCATAGACCGCCATGCTGCCCAGCGTGAAGACGAGCGGCGGCGGCCCCGCCTCCAGAAAGGCTTGCACCTCGGCCGAGAGCCCCTCCCCTGCGAACCCGCCATCGTAGAAGACGAAGCCGGTCTGGGCGAAGCTCGGCGGGGCATCGCCGGGCGCAGGGGAAAAGACGGGCGACCACAGCCCGATCGCCCGGTCCACCGCCAAGGGCCCGGCCAGCACTTCATTTCCCGCGAAGGGCGGTGCGCCGGCAGCCGCGCGCATTGCGGCGAACGGCTTGAGCCCCTTGGCGTAGCGCTTTTCGGCGAGCCGCAGCAGCGGCCTTACCGCACCCGCGCCGAACCAGCGCCGCAGCGTCACCAGCGCGGTTTCGCCGCGGGTGAGCACCGGCGGGTCCTCCGCCGAGAGCAAGGTGATCGGCTGGAGCAACGCCGAGGCGAGCGGCACCCTCGCCGCCTGCGCCGCGATACGCGCGTGGATCGAGAAGCTGCTGGCGAGCACCAGGTCCGCGCCCGCAATCACCGGAGTCAGGTCGGCCAGCGTCACCTCGGCATAGGGCACCAGCACCCGGTTGATGATGAAGTCGAAGTCGGTGGCGATCGCCCGCGCGATCGCGCCTTCGTCCATGCTGGTGTCGGCGATCAGCTGCGGGCCGTCGGGGCGGATGGGGTGGAATTCGATGCCGTGCCGCGCGGCAATCGGCCGCACCGACTCCGCGCCTGCGAACACGGGCGTGTGGCCCCGTGCCTGCATGCCGAGTGCCAGTGCGATGAACGGGTGCACGTCGCCCAACGTGCCCAACGTTGCCAGTACCACCCGCATGCGCTTGTTCCCCCTAGGGGAGCAGGGTCATTACTGGATGGTGGCGCAGCGTCAATGAAGATCCTCCCCGGCACGGGGAGGATCTTTGACTCAGTATGCGCGCGCGACCAGGATCCGTTCGACCGCCGGCTTGCCGGTGAACGGGCAGGTGCCTTCGGCCGGGGCGGCATCGCCCGGCACGTTGCGGAAGGTGAGCTTGAGCGTCTTGAGCCGCTCGACCACCGCGTCCAGCTCGGCGCCGGTCGGCTTGGCCCAGCTCACCTCGGCCCAACCGGGGAACTTCACCGAATCGTCGAACATCGCCGCCAGCGTCTCGAAGTCGGTCACGTCGCGGCGGATATTGCCGTCCAGCCGCTCGCGCGCGTCGAGATACAGGCCCTGCTGGATGCTCTCGAGGATCGCCGCCGCTTCCGCCACGAAATCCCCGCGCGGCATGATCTGCGAATCGAGCTTGCCGTCCTCGCGGTAGAGCTTGTTGCGCTGGATCACCGAGACGTTGCCGCCGGCGACATCGCGACCGCCGACCTCGATCACGATCGGCGCGCCCTTCTTCACCCAGCCCCAGCGCTTGGTCTGTGCCTTTACCGCCTTGAGGTCGAGCAGCGCGCGCACCGGTTCGCCCAGCGCGCTCAGCTTGGCGAGTTCGGCCTGGAGCGACTTGCAGTATTCGATGGTCGCGGCGTCCTCGGGCTGGTCGCGCAGCATCGGCACGATCACGATCTGCCACGGCGCCACCATCGGCGGTACGCGCAGGCCGTCGTCGTCGCCGTGCACCATGATCAGGCCGCCGATCATGCGGGTGGAGACGCCCCAGCTGGTCGTCTGCGCCAGCTCGAACTGGCCTTCCGAATTCTGGAACTTGATGTCCTGCGCCGAGGAGAAGGTGGTGCCGAGGAAGTGCGAGGTGCCGGCCTGCAGCGCCTTGCCGTCCTGCATCATCGCCTCGATCGAGAAGGTCGAGACCGCGCCCGGGAAGCGCTCATTCTCCGGCTTCTCGCCGGCGACCACCGGCATCGCCAGGCAGTCCTCGGCGAAGCTGCGATAGACCTCGAGCATCTTGAGCGTCTCTTCCTGCGCCTCCGCAACCGTGGCGTGGGCGGTATGCCCTTCCTGCCACAGGAATTCGGCGGTGCGCAGGAACATGCGGGTGCGCATTTCCCAACGGACGACGTTCGCCCACTGGTTGATCAGCACCGGCAGGTCGCGCCAGCTCTGCACCCAGCGCGACATCGCCGCGCCGATCACCGTTTCCGAGGTGGGGCGGACGACCAGCGGCTCTTCCAGCTTGGCCTCGGGATCGGGGATCAGCTTGCCGTCCTTCTGGACGAGGCGGTGGTGCGTGACGACCGCCATTTCCTTGGCGAAGCCGTCGACATGCTCGGCTTCCTTCTCGAAATAGGAAAGCGGGATGAACAGCGGAAAATAGCAGTTCTCGTGCCCCGTCGCCTTGATGCGATCGTCGAGCAGGCGCTGGATACGCTCCCAGATGCCATAGCCCCATGGCCGGATGACCATGCAGCCGCGCACGCCCGAATCCTCGGCCATGTCGGCTTCGCTGATGACGGTCTGGTACCATTGCGCGAAATCGCCGTCGCGCGTGACGGAAAGGGCGTGCTTGATCATGCCCCAGCGCTTAGCGCCTGGGCGCGCCGACGCAAGGGCCGGCGGGCGCGGCGCTTACACGGAAACCGCGCCCACCGGGGACTCCGCGTCGACCGGATTGCCGAAGCTGTCGAACGGGATCAGCGGCTTGCGCCCCATCCGCAGCAGCTCGCGCGGGGGTGCGTAACGCTGCTGCGCCTCGAAGCGGAGCGCGACATTGCGCACCCGCCCGAACTTGCCGCGCGCGCTGCCCAGCAGCATGTGCGCATGCTCGACCCGCAATCCCCAGCGCGGCAGCTCGGGCGTCTCGGCATCGACGCGGGTGCACAGGTTGAACAGCTGGACATGGTTGCGGTGGCCGTGCGCCGGCGCCCGGTTGCGGAAGCTGAGGCAATAGGGCTGGCTGAGGAAGCTGTTCTGCGCGAGCAGGAAATTGCGATGTCCGTGCTGGAACTGGCCCATTTCCCAGCCGCTACCGGTCTTGCGCAGGATCGACAGCGCCATCACGAAGTCGGTGATCGCCTTCGAGCGCGCGATGGGGACGTTCGCCTGGTCGCCGCTGAACGGATCCAGCAGCGCGCCGGAGCCGGTCGCCGCATCGAAGCTTTTGACAACGCGGTACTCGCCGTTCTGGGCACCGCCCTGCAGCTGGAGCAGATCGTCGGGCAGGATCTCGTTCTGGCCGGCGGGGCTCGCCACGCGGAACGCGGCCCCGCTCGTGCTGATCACGGTGCCGGGCAGCAGCGGCACGAACCCTTGCGTCAGGAACAGCTGCGCGGTGGGCCCTTCTCCGCGGTAGCGGAAGATGGTGAGATTGTGCATGCCGCGCTGGCCGGGCTTGGCCACCCCGCCCTGCTGCATGAAGTCGACATGGAAGATCTGGTAGCAAAGGATCTCGTCGCCCGGCGAAACCGTCCGCGCCTGATCGCCCTCGACGACGATGCGTCGGGTCGCGGGATCGGACAAAATGATCTGCATCGGCGCGGCACTCGTTGCGGCGCCGGACAGGACGCGCACCTTGAGATCCCATTGCCGCTTCATCGCGACCATGCCGCCCATGTCGCGCACGATGATGGCGGTATTGCCCTGCCCGTCGCGCGCCACCGCCTCGACGGTGAGCGCCGGCGCCAGATGGAGCCGCGCCGGAGCGGGCTCGCCGATCACCGCGTCATAGCCGTCGATCACGACATCGTCATAGCCGGGCCCGCCCTGCAGACTGTCGGTCGTCAACTTCGCCGTGACGTTGCGGTACAGGCGGGCGCCGGCGGGCTCGGGCGCATCAACGAGCGTTTCGAGCAGATAGAAGCCGTGCGCGGTATAGGGCAGCACCGGGTAGATGTCGCGGCGCCGCGGATCGCCGTTGCCGATGTTCAGCCCGATGCTCCGGCCCTTGATGTCCCTGTCCCCGTACAGGCGGTCGCGATCGAGCAGCTGGCATCCGAAGAAGCCGATCTGTGTGTTGGGCGCCCCCATGATCCGTGGGAATTTGGAGAGGTCCACGGTCACCCCGTGGAAATGGACGCGCCGCGCGTTGATGATCCAGCGGGCGTCCGGCAGATAGCGATCGGTGCGGGTGATCACCACCTGGTCGGCCCGCAGCCCGTCCGCCGGCCGCACTTCGATCACGCGGCTGTTGTCGATCTGGCGCATGCCGGGGCGGCCGTTCAGATCCTCGACATAGCGCCCCGGCTTGGCGAGAATCAGCAGGCCGCCATTGCCGACGCCGCGCTCGCAAAGCCCGCGGCCGATCGTCTTCCACGGCGCCGCCTCGGTGCCCGCCGCGGCATCGTCGCCGGCCACGGGATCGACGAAGCGCGTCGGCCGCCGCGCGTCGAGACTGCGATCGACATTGATCACCAAGGGCAGCGCGATCCGCCGCTCCAGCCCATGCTCGCCGCGCAAATAGCAATAGAGGATGGCGTCCCCGGCGGTGACCGGCCCCTCCCCGGCGCCGATCTCGACCGAGAAGCCGATCGATCCCTGCGGCACCATCCGCCCGTCGTAGAGCCGCACCGGCGTCTGGTTGACGCTCCATTCGGTGACGGTTGCCGTGTTCCCTTCCAGGTAGAACACGGCTTCCTTGAAATAATTGATGTCGCTGCCGTCGGCGGTCTGCGGCGGCAGACCTAGCGCGGTGATGCGGATGCCTTCGCCGTGGATCCACTGGCCCGGTGCGGCCGAGAAGCCGCCGATGAAGCGTTCGTCGGGGACCAGCGTGCCCTGCGGGACATCGCTCTGCGCGGGCGGCGTGCCGCCGCTCCCCGCCGTGCCGTTCCACTTTCGCCCGGGCCGCAGACCGTTGCCACGACCACCGGCCCGCGCCGCGCTTTCGGAATGCGTCTCGCCCGAACAGGCAACGGACGTGAGTGAACCGGCGAGCAGGCCGCCGATCGCGGCCCTACGCGTGACATCGATCACAAGCTTCTCCCCCGGACGGTCGGCGGAAGCGGCGGTTATGCGCTCCGGCCGATCGCGTTGGTTCCCCCTGGCACAGGATTTCCCGCACCCCTTCCCCGCGCCGCGTACAGCATCGCCAGCGACAGCCCGAACAGGATCATGAACAGCGGATCATTGTCGCCCTGCGCCAACACCAGGCGGGTAGAGATCAGCACCGTCAGCGATACCACGATCGCGAATTCGGGCGGGAACGGCGATGCGAAATCGCGCCACCCGACGCGGAACAGGCCGATGATCGACAGCAGGATCACCCCTACATAGGCAAGGAAGCCGAACACGCCGACGTCGGCGGCAAGTGCGACGAAGCCGAGGTCGATGGTCAGAATGCCTTCGGGCGTACGCCAGTTGATCGCGCCGCCGCCTTCGCCTGGCCCATAGCCGAGCAGCGGGCGCCGCGCGATGACCGGCATCGCCATGTGGAACTGCGCGCTGCGCGCGTCGGTGCTGGCCTGCGCCGCACCGCCGCCCAGCACGCGGACGTGGAGCGCAGGCACGAACAACACCGCCAGCGCCAGCGCGACCAGCACCGCCGGGTACATCATCGTCGCCGAGATGCCGATCAGGTCGCCCCGGGCGTTGCGCCAGCGATGCAGGCCCCAGAGCAGCCCGAACACCGCGTGCGCGGCCAAGAAGCCGACAAGCGCGAGACGCGCCGTCGACAGCACGGCCGAGTAGAAGACGAACACGTCGAATGCCAGCCAGAGCAGCCGGATCGGCCAGGTCTTGGCATTGACCATGCGGTACAGCACGAAGGGCGTCGTCAGTGCGAGCAGCTCACCATAGGCGAGCGGAGTCGTGTAGGTGGTGACGACGCGGTACCAGTTGCGGATATGCGGCTGGATCAGCTGCGACAGCACGGCATCGTCGATGCGCAGGAAGCTCGGGATGTGCTCCAGCCACAGCACGTGCTGCGCGCGCGCCTCGAACACGCCGATCACCATCAGCACGAACACCGCGATGGCGAGGCGGTTGACCAGCCAGGGCACTGTCTTGCCGCCCGGGCCGAACAGCCAGATCGTGGTGAAGCACACCGCGGTGGAGGTGAAGCTGGTGTTCACCCAGCGCCCGATCGTCTCGCCCGGCGACACCGAGAAGATCGACGCGAGGAACTGGATGATGATGAAGCCGATCAGCAGGCGCGACAGCCAGGGCGAGGTGCGGAACACGTCCACCATGCCCTGGCGGAAGGGCCTGGAGGTCGACAGGCAGATCATCAGCAGCGCGGTGAGGATCAGGCCGACCAGGCGCCGCATCGAGATCCAGGGCAACCCGGCGACGGAAACCGCCAGATAGTTGGGCCACAGGATCATGAAGAGCACGAAGGCGGTGAAGGCATGGGTCAGCGCCCGCGTCGGCGCCACCTTCGCGTCGGGCAGTGCCCAGACCACCAGCAGCGCGAGCAACGCGAGCGGCGCCGCCGCACCCACCAGCATCCCCGGCGGGAGGATCGCGGCCATCACCCCGTAGAGAAAGGCAACAACGACGATCAGGCCGAGCAGCGCACCCTTGCGCAGCGCGATCGACCAGCCGGCACGCTGCGGATGGTAGACCGGCAGCACGTCGCGGCCCGGACGCAGCAGCGCGCGGAACGGCGCATCGAGGCGCAGCGCCCCGAGGCCGAGGATCGTCTTCGAACGTCGCACCGCCCCTGCCAACCAAGCCTCCTCAGAAAATCGGAACACCAAGGCGCCGGACCGCCATCATGGACGCCAGGCGCAAGAACAGCAACGGCCCCAGGATCGCGACCGCCGCGCCCAACGCACCATAAGGCGGAATGAACAGCAACGCGAGCACGGTGCCGATCACCGCCGAGATCGTCGTCAGCACGACGGTGAGGCGTTCACGGCTGGCCATCATCAGCACGCTGCCGCTGGCCGCGAAGACCAGGCTGAACACCTGGCCGAGCACCATGATCTGCATGGCGGTAGCGCCGGCGGTAAACTGCGCGCCGAAGATCCGCATGATCCATTGCGGGACGACCAGCACGCCGATCGCGAGCGGCGCCGAGGCGAGCAGCAGGCCCAGGATGGTCAGCCGCAGGATGCGGCCGATGCGGCGGAGGTCACCCTGCCGGTAGGCGACGGCGAAGACGGGCTGCAAAATGGTTTCCGATGTCGCCGAGAACAGCTTGAGCGTCGCCGCGATCTGGTAGCCGACGCGGAACAGCCCGGCCTCGGCGGGCCCGTGCGTCGCCGCGAGCAGGATCGTCGCGAACCAGTCAGTGAACAGGTTGTTGGCGTTGGCGACGAGGATCAGGAAGCCGGGCTTGAGCAGCGATTCGTCCAGCGGCTCGTGCGGTGCCCAGGAGCGCACGGCGCGGGCATAGAGGAAGGTCGCCACCGCCGCGGTGAGGATCCAGCCGACCAGATACAGCTGCGACGGGAAAATCGCGCTGACCGGCAGCCCGAGCACGAAAACGATGCCGAGCACCAGGCTGCCGAACGAGGTGGTCAGCGGGCCGTCGATGAACTGCGACAGGCCGATCCATTTCACCCCGCGCAGCACCGTCGAGACGAGCCGGCAATACACCATGATCGGGATGATCAGCGAAAGCACCATCAGGCTCTGCGCGATCGCCGGGCTGCCGATGAGGTCGACGGCGATCTGCCAGTGGAAGATCACGATGATCGTCGCCAGCGCAATGCCGGCCGAGGTGCCCATGCGAATCGCATGCCGCGCTGCAGCACGGGCGCGCCCGGTCTTCTCCATCGAGAGGTTGACCGAGACCGAGCGGACGAGGATCGCGTCGAGCCCGAGCAGCGACAGGATCACGCACATCTGCACCGTGGTGAGCGAGGCGCCGAACGCGCCGACCCCCGCCGCACCCGCCGTGCGGGCGAGCAGCCAGGTGAAGAGGAAGCTGGTGGCGGCGCCCAGGCCCTTGACCCCGAAGCCCATCACCATCTGGCCGCGCACGCCGCGCAGATGAAAGTTCTCAAACTTCAAAGCCAGCGCCCCCAAGAAGATGCCCCGCGCTTAAGACAAGCGATCGCACGGGGCAAGCCGCCTAGGGGCGGCCCGGCTCAGCTATGGTACAGGTCGAGCGACGCCAGACGCGGCGTGGTCAGCATCGAGAAGGGCGAGGTGCTCTTGTAGAGCGATCCGTTCGCACTTGCGGTAGCGAGCGCGGTCGCCAGCGGCGAAGCCGATGCGCTGCTGGTGCCGAACGCGCTCGTCAGACTCAGCGTCGCCGGCGAAGCCATTGCGCCGCCCCAGGCGGTGCTGCCGGCCAGCGACGCAGCGGTGTCGGCAACGCCCTTCGCCACCATCATCTTCAGCGTGTCCGCCGCCGTTGCCGGCGTGGTGGTGTTGGTGCTGCCGGCGTTGAGCGCGAGGATCTGCGACGCGTTGAACGCGGTATCGCGCATCTCGATCTCGCCCACCGAACCGGTGAACGCCGCGGTGAACGGATTGCCGACATAGAGACCCCAGGATTCCTGCTTGCGGGTGCTGCCCGACATCTTCGCCGTTCCTACCGCCTTGCCGTCGACATACAGCGTCGAGGTGCCGCCGGCCTGATAGCTGAGCGCGATCTTGTGGAGGTTGGTGTCGGTGATCTTGGCGCCGCTGGTCGTCAACGTCGAGGTGACGCCGGCGTCGTTGGTCATCGTGAACACCAGCTCGCCATCGGCGCGCAACGCCATGTTCCAGCTCTTGTAGATGCCCATGATCTGGCCCACCGGCGCCGTCACACCCGCCCGCTTCAGGTCGAAGTTCAACGTAAAGGCCGAGAGACCGTATAGCTGTCGCGACGTGCCGCGGACCAGTTCCATGCCCTTGCCGGTGCTGACGTTGAGCATGCCGTTGTTGATCTGGCCGGTGCCGAGCGGGTTGACCAGGTCATCGGTGCTCCAGCCCGAGCTGTCCAGCACCCCCTGCGTGCCGAAGCTGAGGTCGAGCAGCAGCTTGGGCGCGATCGCCGGCTTCGGCGCAGCGAGTTCCGCGGCGACCTGCTTGGTGAACTGGCTGGCGGCGCCGACGCTGTTCTTGCCGGTATGATAGCCATAGCCGTCGACCGTCAGTCCGGTGATCGTGGCCTTGCTGCCCAGGTTTAGCCCCGCGATCTTTCGCATCATGTTCGGATCGGTAAGCAACTGGACGTTGTTGGTGTTGGCCAGGCTGTTGGTGCCTTCCAGCACGAGCTGATCGGTCACGTTGCCGCTCACCGTCCCCGACACGTTCTCGAGACGGATCCAGGTGGACTTCTCGTCCGCGACCGAAACCACCGTGTTGTTCTTCACCGACGCGCCCTGCGCATTGCGCAGGTTGATGCCGTGATACATGCCGCTCAGATAGATGAGGTTATTCTCGATCTTGACGTTCTGATACGGCGTCACTTCGGTTTCGTCGTTCAGGAAGAAGCCCTGTGTACCGCGACCATCGCCCTGCAGGACGACGTTGTTCGTGATCGTGATGTTGCTGTTGCCATAGGCACGGCCGGCGGTCATGAACTGGATCGCGTCGGGATGCTCTTCGTTGATCGGATACAACCCCTTGTAGAGGTTATCATCGATCACGACGTTCTTCATCTCGGAATAGTTGCTGTGGTCGCGACGATTGTCGAGGAACTGGTTGCCCTGCACCAGCATGGTATCGACACCGCGCACGTCCATGCCGATCACGAAGTGATCGATTTCCGAATTGATGATCTTGTTGTTGGTGCCGCCGCGGATCGAAAGACCGGTTCCCTTGGCGTTGCTGGGATCGCCGGTGCCGCCGGTGAAGCGCACGCCGTTGATGGTGATGTTGCTCGACGACAGCACGCGATTCGCGATCGCGAAGTCGTCGTCCGGCACCGTCGGGCGGACGACATTGAAATCCTTCAGGGTAACGTTGCTCGAATTGGTGAGCCACACCGTGCCCACCACGGCCTTGTTGTTCGCATCCTGCGATTGAATCGTGATGTTCGCCGCAGGATTGATGTTCGTCATCGTGATCGAACTATAGGTCCCCGGCGCAAGCAGGATCACGTCGCCGCTCTTGGCGGCCTTGATCGCAGCGTCGAGCGCGGCCTGATTATTGACAACCGGCATGTTGTGCTACCCTTACGTTACTGGTCGACCCCAAATCGACACATGATTCCCTCGATCCAGGAACTGCCACAAGGCCATGAAATAAGTGGTGTAATTGCGTGGTGTAAAAACACTTAACGCATACCCGCCGCAGATTTAGTCGGCGCAGACCATTGCGTTTCTGAAACGAGGGCATGGCGGGCCGGACGCGGGTCGACGCTGCATCGCTTTGCCGGTAGAGCATGGTGCATGAGCACCGAAGCAACGCCGCATGTCTCCGTCTTGGTGGTCGCCTATCACTCGACCGGTTTCATTCGGCAGTGCGTGTCCGGCATCGCCGCGGCGGCACCGATGACGCCGCACGAGATCCTGATGATCGACAATGGCGGCGGCGATACCGAGGCGCTGGTGCGCGCCGAGCTGCCCCAGGTCCGCATCGTACCCTCCGAAGGCAATATCGGTTTCGGGGCGGGCAATAATCGCTGTGCCGCCCATGCGCGCGCACCGCTGCTCTTGCTGGTCAACCCCGATGCGGTGCCGCAGCCCGGCGCGATCGACCGGCTGGTCGCCTTCGCGGCGGCGAACCCGGAAGCCGCCGCCTGGGGCGGCCGCTCCTATGACCCCGCCGGCAATCTCGACGCGGCCAATTTCCTGGCGCTACCCACCCCCGGCGACTTCGTGCTCTCGGTGGTCTCCGCCGGCCGGCTACGTCGCGGCGGCCTGCCCGCGGAGGCGACCACGCATGGCCCGGTCGACGTGCTCAACGGCGGCTTCATGATGGTCCGCGCCGATGTGTGGCGCGAGATCGGCGGCTTCGACGAGAGCTTCTTTCTCTATTCGGAGGAAGTCGATCTGTTCAAACGCATCCGCGACAAGGGCTATACCGTGCTGGTCGATCCGGACGTGAAGGTGATGCACGACGCCGGCAGCGGCCATTCGCTCTCTGCCGGGCGGATCATGTTCATGACGATCGGGCGCATGCACTATGCCCGCAAGCATTACAGTCCCACCGGGGCGATCGTGGCCGGCTGGGGCATGTGGTTCGCCGCGCTCAAATATGCCGCGCTGGGCAAGCTGCTGGCGGGGGTGATGCCGGGCAAGCGCGAACGCTTCACCTCGGTGAGCCGCGCCTGGGCGCCGATCGTCCGCGAGCGGCAGCGCTGGTGGTACGGCTATCGCACCGGGAACGAAGGCCGCAGCTGAGGCCCGGCCGAGACGAAAAGGGGCAGCACCCGCAGGCGCCGCCCCTTTCGTTACTTACTGCGCGGCGTTGTCGGCCGGCACGGCCGGGCTCGCGGCAGGCGGGGTAGCACTGCCCTGCATCTGCGGCGGGGCCTGATAGCCCGGCTGGTACTTCACCGTCGCGCGGGCCTTCTTCAGCCGCTCGTTGAGCTGGGCATCGGCCGCCTTGCTGAACCGCTCGTTGCGCAGCGCGTTGAGTGCCAGCTCGCGTGCCTGGTCGGCCGGCAGCGGCTGCACGGTCGTCGCCGTGATCACGTTCGCCGTCAGCCCCTGCTGGGTCGGCAGGATGAACATCTCGGCCGCGGGCAGCGCCGCGATCTTGCCGATGATCTCGGGCGGCAGCGCGGCCGTGTCGATCTGGGTCGGTGCGCGGCGGAACTGGGTGCCGTCAGCGGTCAGCTTGGCGGCCAGCTGGTCCAGCGTCTTCAGCGGCGCGAACTGCTTGAACTTGTCGGCCGAGGTGGGCGGCGGGAACAGGATCTGCTCGACGCTGTAGATCTTGCGCTGGGCGAACCGCTCCGGGTGCGCCGCCTGATATTGCGCGATTTCCGCATCGGTCGGCTGCGCAATCCCGCCGGCGATCTTGTCACGCAGCATCGTCGTCAGGATCAGCTCGTCGGCGCGGCGTTCCTGGATCAGGAAGGCCGGGGTCTTGTCGAGCTTCTGCTCGCGCGCGATCTTCGAGAGGATCTTGCGCTCGATGATGCGCTGCAGCGCGAGCTGCTCGGCCAGCTTGCGGTCGGTCCCCGGCGGCACCTGCGACGCCTGCACCTCGGCGTTGAGCTCGAAGATGGTGATCTCGTCGCCGTCGACGCTGGCGACGACCTGGCCCTTGTCGAGCTTGCCGTCCTTGCTGCCGCATCCGGATACGGCCAGCGCGGCCGCAGCCACCGCCGTCACCAGGAACCATTTCTTCATGAAAACCTCCCCGCCGGCACGGAATTGCGCACGGCACAAACTTCTACTTGAACCTATTCGGGCGGGCGGGCATCCGCAATAGTGTTGGCAGTGCAGCATGGCTCCCGCCGGGAGACACATGGTACGAAGGGAATGGCATGGCAGACGCGACCGCAATGGAACAAAATGCGGGCAAGCCGCTGAAGATGTGCCTCGCCGCCTCGGGGGGCGGCCATCTGCGCCAGATCCTCGATCTGGAGTCGGTGTGGAAGGAACATGACTATTTCTTCGTCACGGAAGATACCGCGCTCGGCCGCAGCCTGGCCGAGAAGCATCCGGTAGAATTGGTCGAGCATTATGCGCTTGGCCAGGCAAGGCTGGGCCATCCGCTCCACATGCTGGGCGGCGCATGGCGCAATTTCCGCCAGAGCCTGGGCATCGTCCGCCGGCAGAAGCCCGATGTGGTGATCTCGACCGGCGCCGGCGCGGTGTTCTTCACCGCGCTGCTCGCCAAGCTGTCCGGCGCCAAGTTCGTCCATATCGAAAGCTTCGCCCGCTTTCACCACCCCTCCGCCTTCGGAAAGATGGCCAAGGGCGTGGCGACGATCACCTTCGTGCAGTCGGCGGCGCTCAAGCAGGCCTGGCCCGATGCCGAACTGTTCGATCCGTTTCGGATGCTCGACACGCCGCGGCCGCCAAAGCAGGCGCTCACCTTCGCCACGGTCGGCGCCACCCTGCCCTTCCCGCGGCTGGTGCAGGCGGTGCTCGATCTGAAGCGCGCCGGCGGCCTGCCGGGCAAGCTGGTGCTGCAATATGGCGACCAGGACCTGACCGACCCGGGCATCCCCGACGTCGAGATCCGCCGCACCATTCCGTTCGACGACCTCCAGCTGCTGCTGCGCGACGCCGACATGGTGATCTGTCATGGCGGCACCGGATCGCTGGTCACCGCGCTGCGCGCCGGCTGCCGCGTCGTCGCCTTCCCGCGTCGCTTCGACCTGGGCGAGCATTATGACGATCACCAGGAAGAGATCGCGCAGACCTTCGCCGATCGCGGCCTGCTCCAGGCGGTGCGCGACGAGACCAAGCTAGGCGAGGCGGTCGCCGCGGCCAAGGCGGCGGAGCCCAAGCTGGCGACCACCGACCAAACCGCGCTGGCCAACCGCCTTCGCGAGCTGCTCGCGGGTTGGGGAGCGAAGAAGCGATGAGCACGCCGCGGATCAGCGTTGTCCTACCCCATTACAACGACCTGCACGGCCTGGCGCTCTGCCTCGATTCCCTCGACCGGCAGACGATCGACCGCGATTCCTATGAAATCATCGTCGGCGACAACGCCTCGCCCTGCGGCCTCGCCGCGGTCGAAGCGGTGGTCGCGGGCCGGGCGCGGGTGGTGACGGTCACCGAGAAGGGCGCAGGCCCCGCCCGCAACGGCGCGGCGGCGCAGGCGCACGGCGAGATCCTCGCCTTCATCGACAGCGATTGCATCGCCCAGCCCGGCTGGCTGGCGGCCGGCGCAGCGATGGTGCGGCCCGGCACCTTTCTCGGCGGGCACATGTTCGTGCTGCCGCCCGAAGGCAAGCTGACCGGCAGCGCCGCGGTGGAGCTGGCGCTGGCGTTCGACAACGAGAGCTATGTCCGCAAGTCGCAGTTCACCGTCACCGCGAACCTGTTCGTGATGCGCGCGGATTTCGAGCGGATCGGCGGCTTCCGCACCGGCGTGTCCGAAGACATCGAATGGTGCAACCGCGCGATCCGGATGGGGATGAAGATCGATTATTGCGGCGATGCCTCGGTCGGCCATCCGCCGCGGCCCGACTGGAACGCGATGCTCAAGAAGACGCGCCGCATCCAGCGCGAACTGTTCCTGCTGAGCCTGGAACAGCCGCGCGGCCGCCTGCGCTGGGTGGCGCGCTCGGCGATGCAGCCGGCGTTCATCCCTTCCGACTATGCGCGGATCCTGCGCACGCCCGAGACCAAGGGCGCACGCGCCAAGGCACTGGGGACTCTGATCGCACTCCGCTTCTGGCGCGGCGGTGCGGGGCTGTTGCAGGCAATCGGCCTGCCGATCTGAACGGGGAGGCGGGGAGGGAGCGGACCCCCTCGCCCGCCCCTTACACCGTCGCCAGCGCGTCTTCGAGCGTGCCGCTGTCCAACCGCAGGCGGCCGACCATCAGCCACAGGTAAATCGGCAGCGTGTCGTCGGTGAAGCGGAAGCGGCGCTCGCCGTCCACCACGTCGGTTTCCAGGCCCAGCTGGGTGGTGAGCCCGGCCAGCTCCTGTTCGACCTGCTGCGCGGTGATCGGCGCCCCAGGGAGCAGCTCCACCACCGCACGACCGCCGAACCAGCCGTCGATCGAGCGCGACGCTTCGCCGAGCGCTGCGAGCAGCGGATCGTAGCGGCCGCCGACGAACTTGCGCATTTCCAAGACGGTACGCGGCGCCATCCGGCCTTCCATCTCGACAATGGACGCATCGAGCGCGCGCCGCAGATGGCCCTGATCGACGGTGAGGCGGCCCTGGTCGAGCGCCTCCACGGCGGCATGATGGCACAGCAGCCGCGCGAAATAGGGCGAGCCCAGTGCGAGCAGATGGATGATTCTGGTCAGGTTCGGATCAAATCGCACGCCCGACGCGGTTTCGCCCAGCGCGATCATCTCCTGGACCTCGCTCTCCTCCAGCCGCGGCATCGGCAGGCCGATCACGTTGCGGCGGATCGACGGCACATAGCCGATCAGTTCCTGAAGGTTGGAGGCGACACCTGCGATCACCAGCTGGACGCGCGCGGCGCGATCCGACAGGTTCTTGATCAGCTCGGCAACCTGCTGGCGGAAGGCGGTATCCTCGACGCGATCATATTCGTCGAGGATGATCAGCACGCGCGTGCCGGTCACATCGGCGCACAGATCGGCAAGTTCGCCCGCGCCGAACTTGCCCGCGGGCAGGCGATCGGCGAGGCTGCCGCCGCTCTCCGCCTCGCCGGCGTTGGGCGCGACCTCGCGGTGGAACAGCAGCGGCACGTCTTGCAGTACCGCGCGGAAAAGGTCGGAGAAATTGGCGTTGGCGCCGCACGTCGCATAGCTGACGATATAGCTCGATTCCCGCGCCACGTCCGCGAGCACATGGAGCAGCGAGGTCTTGCCGATGCCGCGCTCACCATACAGCACGACATGGCTGCGCTGGCTCTCGATCGACGAGATCAGCCGGGCGAGCACACCGAGGCGGCCGGCGAAGCTGGAGCGATCGGCAACCGGCTGGGTGGGCGTGAAATAGGTCGCGAGCGCGAAGCGGGCACGGGTGATCTCGCGCCGCTCCTCGCGACGACGATCCAGCGGCCGATCCAGCGCAGAGGCGCGGAAGGTCGGGAAGTCCGGCCGCTGCCGGCTCGCACCATGCGCATCGCGGTGCGGCACGACCGTCGCGGCAATGGGAAAATAGCCTTCGTCCTCAGGCGTTTCGCGGCGCCCGAAGGGCCACAAGAACTTCAGCGCGGAACCTAAAGCCACTCGACCACCTCTTAAAAAATTTCGCCGCCGAAAGTCGGGGCGAACCCGGGCTCGCGCCGCAGGGCATCCTCTTCGCGAATCGCCGGCCGCTTTTTCAGCGGCGCTTGATGAACTCGTACGGCTTGATCACGAACGCGATATACGCAAGCACCAGTACAATCGTGAGAATCGCGAACACATGATAGTTCTCGTTCCCCAGATAGTTCGCAACAGCGCAGCCTATCGCCGGTGGTAAATAGCTGATCATCGTGTCGCGGACAACCGAATCGGCCTGAGAACGTTGCAGGAAGATAACGATCAGGCCGGCGAATATCGCGATGGTGACCCAATCATATGGCGTCTGCATGCATGTCCTTTCCATTCGCCGCAGGAATCGAATGACTTCCCGGCGTCGTTCGCACCTGCACTAGCAGCGCGCGCGGCAACTCGCTAGATGCTCGCGAATGTGATAACAGGCCGTTAAGCAACCACCGCCTCGAAATGGGAGTTTGCGCTTGGCTCGACGTTTTTTCGCAAGGAAAACGGTCGGGGGACAGGGCCAGGGCAGGTTCCGGCGCCTTTGCCAGGGCGTTGATCCGGTTGCTTGTACTGGAGGCCATTGATAATGAAGCGAGCACCCGGGGGGACCATCGTGCGAGTACACGACATTCAAAAGGCTGAGAAAACGCGCCTTACTGGCCGTTTCACCCTATCCTGCCGCCTCGTCGCCTTGTTCGCGACTGCAGCATCGGCGCATCCCGCGTTGGCACAGCGGACGTCATTCACGCCCCGGCCGGCCACGGCCGGACGGCAGATCGACGTGCGCGCCACCGCGTTGATCGAATATAACGACAACGCCGTGGTCAGCGACCCGCGGATCAGCGACGGCCGCGGCGGCAACAGCGGCGACGTGCTTGCCGCCCCGTCGCTCGACCTCAGCGTCGTGCTGCCGCGCGCGACCGGCACCACCTATCTGGCCGGGTCGGTCGGATATCGGTTCTACAACAAATACACCCAGCTGAACCGCGAGAACATCTCGCTGACCGGCGGCGCCGACCAGCGCCTGTCGTCCTGCCTGGTACATGGCGAACTCGGCTATCAGCGGCGGATCAGCGATCTCTCGACGCTGTACGTGCTCGATGCGCCGGACAGCTTCAAGAACAGCGAGGAATCGCGCCGCTACAGCGCCGACATCGGCTGCGGCGGCCCCTATGGGCTGCGCCCCGCCCTCGCCTATTCGCGCACCGAGGTGCGCAACACCCAGGCCTTCCGCAAATATGCCGATGCGGACACGGATTCGATCACGGCGCAGCTGGGCCTGCAATCGCCCTCACTGGGCACGATCTCGGTGTTCGGCCGCTATTCGAACAGCATCTACATCCATCGGCCGAGCCTGGCCGGCGGCCTGGGCCGCGACGGCATCAAGAGCTATGCGGCCGGCCTGCAGCTGGAGCGCGCCGTCTCCACCCGCCTGAACTTCCGCGGATCGGTGAACTATACCAAGGTGGATCCGAAGCTGCCGGGCACCAGCGACTTCTCGGGCGTCGGCTTCGATCTGGCCGCGGTGTACAATGCCGATCTGTTCACCGTGCAGATCGCCGGATCGCGCGCGGCGCAGCCCTCGGCGATCTATTTCGTCAGCTATGAAATCATGACCTCGCTGTCGGGCACGATCTCGCACAACCTGAGCACCCGCACCCGCATTTCGTTCAACGCGAACAAGACGTGGCGCGACTATAATTCCTCCACGCTGTTCGCAGGTGCCCCAATTTCGGGCAACGACAACATGTTGTCCCTGGGTGCGAACGCGTCGTACGATGCGACTCGACGCCTGCGATTCAATCTGGGCGCGGGCTATGACGAACGAACGTCGAGCATCCGGCTTTTCAAATACCACGCCAAGCGAGTCAATTTCACGACGTCGCTGGCGCTCTGACAAGGGCGTATCCATGCACGAGAAGAGTAGGTTTATGTTTGTCTCGGCGCTCGCCGGCATGACCGCACTTGCGGTGCCTGCCGCGGCGCAAATTGCCACGACCCGCCCCGCTGCCCCCGCACGTCCGCGCCCTGTCGCTGCCCAGCCGCAGCAACAGGTGCCGGCCGCGGCGGCGCAGACCACCACCCCGTCCGCGCCGATCGCCACCGGCGCGGCGCCGGCCGGCTATGTCATCGGCGTCGACGACGTGCTCGAAGTCGACGTGCTCGGCCAGAGCGACTTCAAGACCCGCGCCCGCGTCCAGTCCGACGGCACGATCACCCTGCCCTATCTGGGCGCGGTGCAGGCCAAGGGCGAGACCGCGATCACGCTGGTCAAGAAGGTCCAGGACCTGTTGAAGGCGGGCGGCTATTACGCCAAGCCGATCGTCAGCGTGGATATCGTTACCTTTGTCAGCAACTTCGTGACGGTGCTGGGCCAGGTCGGCACCGCCGGGCTGCAGCCCGTCAACCGCGAATATCACGTCTCGGAAATCATCGCCCAGGCCGGCGGGCTCAAGCCCGACGCCGCCGATTTCGTGATGCTCACGCGCGCGGACGGCACCAACGTCAAGCTCGACTACAAGAAGCTTGCCCAGGGCGGACCGCAGGACGACCCGATCGTAAAGGCGGGCGACAAGGTTTTCGTGCCCGAAGTGGAGCGTTTCTACATTTATGGTCAAGTCAACGCGCCTGGGGTATATCCGATTCGGGCGGACATGACTCTCCGCCGCGCGGTCGCGCAGGGCGGCGGTCTCGGACCGGCCGGCTCGATCAAGCGGATCAAGGTCACGCGCGATGGCCAGGAGATCAAGTTGAAGATGGACGATCCGATCAAGCCCGGCGACACGATCGTCATCGGCGAGCGGTTGTTCTGATCTAGGCAATGTTGGCAGCTGACGAGGCGCACCAGTGAATATCGTACAATTTTTCCGCATTCTCTGGGCGCGTCGGTGGATCATCCTCCCGGCGTTCCTCGTCTGCGTCACCACCGCCACGCTGGTGGTCCAGTTCCTGCCGGAGCGCTACAAGGCGACCACCCGGCTGGTGCTGGACACCTTCAAGCCGGATCCGGTCACCGGCCAGGTGATGAGCTCGCAGTTCATGCGCGCCTATGTCCAGACCCAGACCGAACTGATCGAGGACTATGCCACCGCGGGCCGCGTCGTCGACGAACTGGGCTGGGCGAATGATCCGGCGAACATCGCCGCGTTCAACGCCTCGCCCGCCGCAGCGACGGGCGACATCCGTCGCTGGCTCGCCAAGCAGATCATCAGCAACACCTCGGCGAACGTGATCGAGGGGAGCAACATCCTCGAGATCTCCTATTCGGACAGCTCGCCGGATCGCGCCGAGCGGATCGCCAACATGGTTCGCACCGCCTTCCTCGCCCAGGCGCTGTCGAACAAGCGCGCCGCGGCGACCAAGTCGGCCGACTGGTATGCCCAGCAGGCCGAATCGGCCCGGCAGGCGCTGCTCGCCGCGGTCGAGGCGCGCACCGCCTTCGTCAAGAAGTCCGGCATCGTCCTCACCGACACCGGCTCGGATCTCGATACCCAGAAGCTCTCGCAGCTGACCGGCCAGGCCGCGGTTCCCGCAGCGCCGGTGGTGGCAGCCGGCGGCATGGGTCCGGCGCAGCTCCAGCTCGCCCAGATCGACCAGCAGATCCAGCAGGCCGCAACCAATCTCGGCCCGAACCACCCGGCCTTCCAGGCGCTGCAGCGCCAGCGCGAGGTCTATGCCAAGGCGGCGGCGCAGGAACGCGCCCAGGCCGCCGGCGGCGCGGGCTCGGCGCAGAGCGCGATCAACAGCGCGGCCAATGCCCAGCGCGCCCGTGTGCTCGGCAACCGCCAGGATGTCGACCAGCTCGCCCAGCTGCAGCGCGACGTGTCGCTGAAGCAGGACCAGTATATGAAGGCCGCGCAGCGCGTCGCCGATCTGCGGCTCGAGGCGAGCAGCAACGACACCGGCATGTCGACGCTGAGCGAGGCCAGCGCGCCGGACAGCCCCTATTACCCCAAGGTGCCGATGATCATCGGCGGTGCCGCGGGCTTCGGCCTGGGCCTGGGCCTGCTGATCGCGCTGCTCGTCGAGCTGCTCGGCCGCCGCGTGCGCAGCCCCGAGGATCTCGAAACCGCGGTCGACGCGCCGGTGCTGGGCGTGGTGCAGAGCCGCGCCGCACTTTCCGCCCGCCTTCGCCGCGCCCATGAAACTCTCGGCGAAACCGCCGAATCGCACGGAGCTGCAGTAAACTGATGGACGCGATGACCACGCCCGAACCGCTGCCCGAAGGCGATCGTCCGAGCGCCGTTCCGACGACGCCGGACACCACCGCTGCGCTCGAATATCAGCTTGTCCTGTCCGACCCGACGGGGATCGAGGCCGAAGCGATCCGCGCGCTGCGCACCCGCATCATCGCGCAGCACCTGCGCGAGGGGCGCCGCGCGCTGGCGCTCTGCGCTGCCGCCGAAGGCGCCGGCTGCAGCTTCATCGCGATCAACCTGGCGACCGCGCTCGCCCAGATCGGCATCAAGACCGCGCTGGTCGACGCCAATCTGCGTGCGCCCGCCGTCGGCCCCGCCTTCGGGATCGATCCGGCCAAGCCGGGTCTTGCCGACTATCTCGCCTCGGGCGATGTCGAGCTCGCCTCGATCATCCACCCGACGGGTCTCGAGCAGCTGTCGATCATCCCGGCCGGGCATGTCGAGCACAGCCCGCAGGAACTGCTCTCCTCCGAACAGTTCCGCGACGTGACGACGCAGCTGCTCCGCGAATTCGACATCACCATCTTCGACACGACCGCGGCCAACACCTGCGCCGATGCGCAGCGCGTCGCCAACGTCGCCGGCTATGCGATGATCGTCGCCCGCAAGGACAACAGCTATATACGCGACGTAAACACGCTGACCCGTACACTGCGTGCAGACCGTACCAACGTCGTCGGTTGCGTGCTGAACGGATATTGATTTGGACCATATGACCGCGACCGCTCTCGAGCGGCAGCAAGGCAGGACGGGCGGTGGCTACTGGTTCGCCATCGCCGGCCTGCTGGCGCTGGCTATCCCCACCTTCATCACCCTGGGCCGCCAGGTGTGGAGCGCCGAAGGCGGCGTGCACGGCCCGATCGTGCTCGCCACCGGCGCCTGGATGCTCGCACGCCAGCGCAGCTCGATCGAGGCGCTGCGCGCTCCCGGCAATCTCGCGATCGGCGGACTGCTGCTGCTCGCGTCGCTGGCGATCTATTCGCTCGGCCGGATCTTCGACTTCATCAGCATCGAGACCTTCGGTCTGGTCGGCGCGGTGATCAGCGCGGGCTATCTCTATTTCGGCGGTCGCGCGCTGCGTGCGGCCTGGTTCCCGGTGCTGTGGCTGTTCTTCCTGGTGCCCCCGCCGGGCTGGGCGGTCGACCGTGTCACCGCGCCGCTCAAGGAGTTCGTCTCCTATGCCGCGACCGGGTTCCTCTCGTGGCTCGACTATCCGATCCTGCGCCAGGGCGTGACGCTGTTCGTCGGCCCCTATCAGCTGCTGGTCGAGGACGCCTGTTCGGGCCTCCGCTCGCTCTCCAGCCTGGTCGTGGTGACGCTGCTGTACATCTACATCAAGAACAAGCCCTCCTGGCGCTATGCGCTGTTCATCGCCGCGCTGGTGATTCCGGTTGCGGTGCTCACCAACATCCTGCGCATCGTCATCCTGGTGCTGATCACCTACCATCTGGGCGACGAGGCGGCGCAGAGCTTCCTCCACGTCTCGACCGGCATGGTGATGTTCGTGGTGGCGCTGCTCGGCATCTTCGCGATCGACTGGGCGGTCGAGCAAGCCCAGCTGTTCCTGCGTCGGAGGTCCCATGTTCAACCGGCGTGACCTGCTGATCGGCGGCGGCTGCTTCGCCGCGGCCGGCGCCTCGCTCGGCCTCAAGCCGCGTCGCCGCATGGACCTGCTCGGCGCGACCAAGCTCGATGCGCTGATGCCCAAGGCGTTCGGCACCTGGAAGGCCGAGGATACCGGCGCGCTGATCGCGCCCCCGCGCGAGGGCAGCCTGGAAGACAAATTGTACAACCAGGTGGTCAGCCGCGCCTTTTCTCGGCCCGATGGCACCACGGTGATGCTGCTGATCGCCTATGGCAACGCCCAGACCGATCTGCTCCAGCTGCACCGGCCCGAGGTGTGCTATCCGTTCTTCGGCTTCACCGTGCTGGAGAGCCATGCGGAGATGATCCCGATCGCCGACAAGGTGGCGATTCCGGGCCGCGCGCTGACCGCGACCAACTATAACCGCACCGAGCAGATCCTCTACTGGGCGCGGGTGGGCGAATATCTGCCGCAGACCGGCAACGAGCAGCTGCTGGCCCGTCTCAAGAGCCAGATGGCCGGCTGGATCGTCGACGGCGTGCTGGTGCGCATCTCCACGGTGACCGGGGAGGCGGCGGAAGGGCTTGCGGCGAACCTCGATTTCGCGCGCGAACTGGTCAAGGTACTCGACCCACGGGTGCTCCGCCCGCTGCTCGGCACGCAGATGACCGCGGCGATCGAACCGCACCACCAGCCGGGCGCCTGATGCCATCGGGGCGGCGTCGGCGCCGCCCCTTTCAGCGCACGGAAGCGCTTCCGCGGATCGGGCATGCCGCTGCCCGAAAAAGGGACGCGGCACGGCAATAGCGACTCTTTCCCCCCGCGCGGATCGTCGTATCAAATGACGCGGCCCGCGCCGCATCCGAAGAAAAACAGGGGAGAGGAAACCGAATGCGCAGGAACATGTTCGCACTCGCGCTCGCGGCATCTGCGCCGCTGCCGGCCGTCGCACAGCCCGTGACGCTGCACATCACGGCCGACGACTTCTTCTGGTATGTGCCGAACTCGGATGCGCCGGCCTTCGATCATGCCGATCTTCGCCTGACCATCGACTTCGACCGAACCTCCGCCGCGTTCGGTCGCACCCAGCAGGGGCTGACGGTACACGCCTTCAACATTCCCTATGAGGTCTGGTATTCCTGGGATGGTGCCAGCCTGTCGATCGGCAAATATCCGGTGGACTATGGCGGGTGCGAGATCGTCGCGCAGTCCTTCTGCACGATGATCGACCATCCGTTTTCAGCCGCGCCGACCGCGCCCTTCTTCTTCTACGCCGACGGCAAGGGCGACTGGACCGCCGCCAATGTGACGGTGACGGCGACCTCGGCCGTTCCCGAACCCGCGGCTTGGGCATCGCTGATCGCCGGCATGGCCGGTCTCGGCAGCGCGCTGCGCCATCGGCGCAGGCGCAAGACGCTCGCCTCCATCTGATCGCCGGGCCGCGCGCGCCCGATCAGGCCGGCACGCAGGCCGACACCGCCATCCCGTGCGGCAGGCGCTGCGGGCGGACCATCGCGGCAGGCGTGCGGTCCGATACGATGTCGAACCGATCGCCATCCACCCAGACCTCGGGCACGAGCGCGCGGGCATTGTAGGTCGAGGCCATTGCTGCGCCGTACGCGCCGGCGGTCGCCAGCACCGCGAGGTCGCCTTCCTCGACGCGGTCGATGGTGCGTGCCCGGGCGAAGCTGTCGCCCGATTCGCACACCGGCCCCACGACATGCGCGACGAACCTTTCGGGGCCGCGCGGGCGCACCGGCGCGAATTCGTGCCATGCGTCGTAGAGCGCCGGCCGCGCCAGGTCGTTCATCGCCGCGTCGACGATCACGAACGGGTGGGGCTGGCCCGGCTTGACCCACAGCACCCGCGTGAGCAGCGCCCCCGCCTCCGCGACGAGGAAGCGCCCCGGCTCGAACAACAGGGTGACGTCCCAGTCTGCCGTCTCGCACGCGACCATGGCGCCATAGGCCGCGACGTCCGCGCCCGGCTCGCCCGTGCGATAGGCGACGCCGAGCCCGCCGCCGAGATCGACATGGGTGATGCGATGCCCCTCCGCCCGCAGCGCCGCAACGAGCGTGCCGACGCGCCGATAGGCGGCCTGCAAGGGAGCAAGCTCGGTGATTTGGCTGCCGATATGCACCGCGACGCCCTGCAGGTTCAGCCCCGGTAGCGCAGCGAGGCGCCGGTACATGGCCGCTGCGTCCGGATAGGGAATGCCGAACTTGCTGTCGCGCAGCGCGGTGCTGATCTTGGCATGGGTATGCGCATCGACCAGCGGGTTGACCCGCAGCAACGCCGTTGCCCGCACCCCGCGGGCGCAGGCGAGCGCCGACAGTACCTCGCCTTCGCGCTCGTGCTCGATATTGAACCGGCCGATCCCGGCATCCAGCGCCGCCGCCATCTCGTCGCGCGTCTTGCCGACGCCCGAATAGACGATGTCGGCGGGCGCGATGCCGCCGGCGCGCGCCGCCGCCAGCTCGCCGCCCGAGACGATGTCGGCACCGAAGCCGAACGCCGCCAGCGTCTGCAGGATGGCTGGGTGCGAATTGGCCTTCACCGCGTAGAGCAACTGCTTGCGCGCGATCGGCGCGAGCGCCTCGACGAAGCTGCGCGCCGCGTTGCGCAACGCCGTGGCGGAGTAGACATAGGCAGGCGTGCCCGCGGCATCGGCGATCACCGGCAGCGGCACGCCCTCGGCGTGGAGCACGCCGTCACGCATCTGGAAAGACATGGAATTTCCTTGGTTGAGGACGCGGCCAGGTCAGCCGCGCGGCGGGCGGCCGTTGCGGCGCGCCTGCAAGCGCTCGGGCAGGTGCCGGTGACGACTGCATTCGACGCGGATCGCCAGCGGCGCGCGCTTGCCCTGCACCACCAGCACCAGGCCGAGAATGGCGAGCGGGAAGCCGAGCAGCAGCAGCGTCCCCGCCCCTTCCGGACCGCTGATGTCGGTCAGCGTCCCCGCCAGCCCGCCGGCGATCAGCAGGAACGCGCCGACGCCGCGCCAGAGGCGGTCGCCCTGGCGGCTCATTGCCCCGCCGCCCGGGGCGGGCCGCCCAGCGCCATGTCGCCGGCACGCCGCGCCAGCGCGGCGAAGCGGGCCATCTCCGATCGGTCGGCAGCGTAGAGCAGGATATCGGCGGGAAAGGCGGCCTCTTCGCGCAGCGCCGCTTCGACGGTGCCGCGATCGAACTGCACTGCGATGGCGAGGTCCGCCATCGCCGCCGCGGCGCGGCGGGCACGGACGAGCGCCGCGGCATCGCCGTCCACCCCCCGCGCCTCGATCGCGACGAAGCCAAGCGCCCGCGCCCGCCCCAGCACCGGCAGCAGCAGCGCGCCGTCGCCGCACGCGGCATCGACGATGCGGACGCTCCGCCGTCCCGCCGCGCGCAGCATCTTCAGCTGCTCGAGCACCGCCGGCCAGCGCAGGTCCCGCGCGGCAATGGCTTCGGCGGTATCGCACAGCGCGTGGCGGACGATCGCGGCAAGCGGGGCGCCGGATCGCACCGGCGGGACGGCATAGGCATAAGCGAGATTCATGATCGCCTCCTCAGGCCGCCCGGCGCGGCGCGCGTTCGTCGGCACCGACCGGCGCGAAGGAAATCCACGGCACCAGCGGCTGCCCCGCCTCGGCGCATTCGGCGCCGGGAAAGCCGTGCCGCTCGGCCCGCGCGAACTGCCATGCCGCCTCGCGCGAGACGAAGCGGCCCTCCATCAGGCCGTGATTTTCCTGGACCAGCCAATGTCCCTCCCGGTCCTGCCCCACCCAGAGGATGGTGGCCGCCGGATCGGGCTCCACAACGAGATCGGACGCCATGCCGAACGCACTCCTACAAGCGCCGGCGCCAAGGGGAGCCGACACCCGCAAGCTAGGCAGTGCCCGCATTAAGCTTCGAGAGCGAAGCGGGGCACGCGGCGTTAGGTTTGCATAAAGTCGGCTGTCCCGGCGCGGACATCCTACCGCTGCAACCGAACGGCGCGAACGGACACGTGTCTGTAAGGCGCAGTCGCCAATCCGGCGCTTCATCCCCCTAGGAGCACCCCATGCAGGCACCGGCCGACAGCTTTCGCAGCGATCTTTTCGCGGGCAAGACCATCCTCGTCTCCGGTGGATCGAGCGGCGTGGGCCTGGCGCTCGCCCGCGGTTATGCGGCGCTCGGCGGCACCGTGCTCGTCACGGGCACGTCGGAAGCGAAGCTGCAGGCCAATCGCGACGACGCCGCCTATCAGGGGATCCGCTTCCTGCGGCTCGACGTGCGCGACGGCGCTGCGATTGCCGAGCAGATGGCGCAGCTTCCCCGCCTCGACGTGCTGGTGAACGCTGCCGGCATCCTCTCGGTCGATGCGCCGTTCGACGAGGCGACCTATCTCGACGTGATCGACGTGAACCTGCACGGCGCGCTGCGACTGGCGCTGGCGGGGGAGCCGCTGCTCGCGGGCTCGGGCGGCAATATCCTCAACATCGTGTCGATGATCTGCTTCACCGGCAGCCCGGCGATGGTCGCCTACACGGCGAGCAAGTCCGCGCTGCAGGGACTGACCCGCACGCTGGCGCACCGGTTCGGCCGCGACGGCATCCGCGTCAACGCGATCGCGCCAGGCTTCCACAAGACGGCGATGTCGACACCGGTATGGTCCGACCCGATCGTCTCCGATCGCGTCGTCCGCCGCACCGCGCTCGGGCGCTGGGGCGAGGTCGACGATCTCGTCGGGCCGGCCCTGTTCCTGTCGTCGCCCGCCGCGGCCTATGTCACCGGCGAAACCTTCATCGTCGACGGCGGCTGGCTGAGCGGTTCGGGTCTCGACTAACTCGTCGGGGGTCGCGCGGCACCCCGGCCGGAGCCGGAGTGCCCGTCCCACCCCTCACCGCTCGTGGAGCGCGTCGCTCCCCGTCTCCAGCACCGGGCCGACCAGATAGCTGAGCAGCGTCCGCTTGCCGGTGACGATGTCGGCGCTGGCGATCATGCCCGGACGCAGCGGCACCTGCGCGCCGTGCGCGTTGACATAGTTGCGGTCGAGCGCGATCCGCGCCTTGTATACCGGCGGCTGGCCTTCCTTCATCTGCACCGCCTCGGGGCTGATGCCGACCACGGTGCCGGGGATCATGCCGTAGCGCGTGTACGGGAAGGCCTGGAGCTTCACCTTCACCGGCATGCCGGTGCGGACGAAGCCGATGTCGCTATTGTCGATCATCACCTCGGCCTCGAGCCGGGCCTTGTCGGGCACGATCGAAAGCAGCGGCTTCACGCCCTCGACCACGCCGCCCTCGGTATGGACCTGGAGCTGCGAGACGGTGCCGCTCACCGGCGCGCGGAGTTCGCGGAAGCTGCTGCGCAGGGTCGCCTTGGCGACGTCCTCGCTGCGGCCGCGCACTTCTCCCTCGGCCTTCACGAGGTCCTGCAACACCTGCGCGCGCGCTTCCTCGCGGGTCTTGGCCGAAAGGCTGCTCGCGCTGTGCGACTGCTGGCCGAGCTTGGCGACGCCGGCGCGCGCGGCGGCAAGGTCCTGGCGCTCGGAGATCAGCTGGCGGCGCAGCTCGACGACGCGCAGCTTGGAGACATAGCCCTTGGCGGCCATCGCCTCGTTGGCGGCGACCTGCTGTTCGAGCAGCGGCAGCGATTGCTCGAGCTTCTGCACCTGCGCCTGTGCCTCGGCAGCGGCGGAGACGGCGGCGCCGCTGTCCGACCGGCCGCCGGCGGTGGCCGCCTCGATCTGGCCGAGCCGGGCGCGGGCGAGGTCGCGGTGGGTGGCGATCTCGGCCGGGCTGGCGCCGGCGGGGGCGACGAAGCGGAAGCCCTTGCCGTCGAGCGCGTCGACGATCGCCTGGTTGCGCGCGACGTCGAGCTGGGCACCGAGCAGCGCCACCTTGGCCTGGTTGGCCTCCGCCGCCGACATGGTCGGGTCGAGCGTGACCAGCACCTGGCCCTTGCTGACCTTCTGCCCCTCGCCCACCAGGATGCGGCGGACGATGCCCGATTCGGGCGACTGGACGATCTTGGTCTCGCCGATCGGCGCGATTCGCCCCTGCGTCGGCGCGACCACCTCGACCTTGCCGATCGCCAGCCAGGCGGTGGTGATCGCCAGCCCGGCCACCATCACCCGGGCGGTGAGCCGCGCAGTGGGCGACACCGGCCGCTCGATGATCTCGAGCGCAGCGGGCAGGAAAGTGGTGTCAAAGTCGGCGCTGCGCGCGGGCAGCACCGTGCCGCGGAGCCGGGCGAGCGGGCCGCGCGGGCCCATGGTGACGACGGCGTTCATGCGGCAATCTCCCCGAAGCCGCTTTGGCGGCGGTGCAGGTCGGCATAGCGGCCGCCCAGGCGCAGCAATTCGTCATGGCGGCCGCTCTCGACGATGCGACCCTGTTCGAGCGTGATGATCCGGTCGCAGCCGCGCACCGCCGACAGGCGATGGGCGATGATGACAAGGGTGCGGCCGGCGGAGATCGCGCGAAGGTTGTTCTGGATCAGCTCCTCGCTCTCGGCGTCGAGCGCCGAGGTCGCCTCGTCGAACACCAGGATCCGCGGATTGCCAACCAGCGCGCGGGCAATGGCGAGCCGCTGGCGCTGGCCGCCGGACAGGTTCACGCCGCGCTCGACGATCTCGGTGTCATAGCCGCGCGGCTGGCGCAGGATGAAGTCGTGCGCGCCCGCCAGCTGCGCCGCCGCGACGACATGCTCGAACGGCATGGCCGGGTTGGACAGCGCGATATTCTCGCGGATCGTGCGGCTGAACAGCAAATTCTCCTGCAGCACCACGCCGATCTGGCGGCGCAGCCACGCGGCATCGAGCTGGGCGACATCGACCTCGTCGACCAGCACCCGGCCGTTGCTCGGCAGGTTGAGCCGCTGGAGCAGCTTGGCCAGCGTCGACTTGCCCGAACCCGAGGAGCCGACGATGCCGAGCGAGCTGCCCTCCGGAATGTCGAGCGTGATGTCGCTCAGCACCGGCGGCTGGTCCTCGGCATAGCGGAAGCTGACATTCTCGAAGCGGATCGCGCCGCGCAGCACCGGCAGCGTCGCCGCCGAGGCGGGGCGCGGCTCCACGGGGTGGTTGAGCACGTCGCCCAGCCGCTCGATCGCGATGCGGACCTGCTGGAAGTCCTGCCACAGCTGCGCCATGCGGATCACCGGGCCCGAGACGCGCTGGGCGAACATGTTGAACGCGACCAGCGCGCCGACGCTCATCGCGCCGCCGATCACCGCCTGCGCCCCGAAGAACAGGATCGCGGCGAAGCTCAGCTTGGAGATCATCTCGATCGCCTGGCTGCCGGTATTGGCGGTGTTGATCAGCCGCTGCGAGGCGCCGGTATAGGCGGCGAGCTGGCGCTCCCAGCCATTCTGCCAGTGCGGCTCGACCGCGGTCGCCTTGATCGTGTGGATGCCCGAGACGCTCTCGACGAGCAGCGCGTTGCTGGCCGAGCTCTTCTCGAACTTGTCCTCGACGAGCGCGCGCAGCGGACCCGCGACGCTGAACGAGACGATTGCGTAGAGCACCAGCGACGCCACCACGATCGCCGACAGCATCGGCGAGTAGAACAGCATCGCCGCGAGGAAGACGAGGGTGAACAGCGGGTCGACCAGCACGGTCAGCGAGGCGTTGGTGAGGAACTCGCGAATCGTCTCGAGCTGGCGGACGCGGGTGACGGTGTCGCCCACCCGGCGCTTCTCGAAATAGCTGAGCGGCAGTGCCAGCAGGTGGTGGAACAGCCGCGCGCCGAGCTCGACGTCGATCTTCTGCGTCGTCTCGGTGAACAGCCGGGTGCGGATCCAGCCCAGCGCGACTTCCCAGACCGAGACGATCAGGAAGGCGAAGGCGAGCACGCTCAGCGTGCTCATGCTGTTGTGGATCAGCACCTTGTCGATCACGCTCTGGAACAGCAGCGGCGAGGCGAGACCGAGCAGGTTGAGCGCGAAAGTGATCCCCAGCACCTCAAGGAACAGCCGGCGATAGCGCTTGAACTGCGCGGTGAACCAGGAAAAGCCGAAGCGCAGCGGCCGCCCGGCCACCGCGCGGGTGGTGAGCAGCACCAGCGTGCCCGACCAGAGCGAATCGAGCCCCTCGCGATCGACCTGCTCGGGGGCGTGGCCGGGGCGCTGGATGATCACGCCATGCTCGGTGAGGCCGCCGATCACGAACCAGCCCTCGGGCCCGTCGGCGATCGCGGGCAGCGGCTGGCGGGCGAGGCCGCCGCGCGGGACCTCCACCGCCTTGGCGCGGACGCCCTGCTGGCGCTTGGCGAGCAGGATCAGATCGTCGATCGTCGGCGATTCGCCATGCCCCAACGCGTGGCGCAACTGTTCTGGGGTGATCGCGATATTGTGGACGCCGAGCAGCAGCGATAGCGCCACCAGCCCGGATTCGCGCAATTCGGCCTCGCGCTCGGCGGCCGATGGGCCCGCAAAAGCGCTCTGCAGGGTGGCCTGCATTTCGTCGCGTGTCATTTCCGGAACTCTGCCTCCATGGCGCTACTCGTCGGCGCCATGATGAAGAAGGCTGGTAAAGACTCGATTAAGCCAAATGTTTCTGTGGTTTATGCGTAGGCGGCGATCCGCCCGCCGCGCCCGTTTCAGCGATCCTTAAGCCCTCTCCGCTACACCGCCACACAAGGCGAGCGCGACGGGCCGGGAGAATTTTGGGGTGCATCGCAGCAATCTGGATCGAAAAATACGCTGCGTGCGCGAAGAAGACGGCTGTCTTGGCCGACTGGGGGACGCAACTGCCCTTGATCCGCCCCGATTCCTAGGCATAGATCGGTTCAGGTCGCGGTTCCCTGAAAATACGGCAGACAGTGTCGGTTTCTGAGGGATATTTGCTGGGGCTTCGCGCGTTCCTGCGGGTTAGCCTTCTGTCAGCAGCAACAATCCAAGGTGCGATCTTGTTGAATCCCGGTCCCGAAAACGTACCATTTGGTCGATACCCGCTCTTTCGGATCGCGATTCGTCCCATTATAATGCAGTGCAACAGGCCGACTCGGCCGCTGTCAGCGTGCAGATTCCGTTGAGGGAGCCCGATGAGGCCATGAACGCTTTCGAAGCACAGCGCGCCTTTGAAGAGCAACTTCGGGCGCATGCCCGGATCGATCCTTCGGTTGCCCCCGTCTGGCGCCGGTCGACGCTCCGCATGATCCTGTATACCGAGCTTCTGCTGCTCGACAGCATGGCGATCCTTGCCGCCTTCTATCTCGCCGCCTGCACCCGCGACGGCAACTGGCTGTCGCTCGCCGGGATCAATGTCGGTGTGTTCCTGCTCCCGATCACGCTGGGCACCGCGCTGGCCAGCGGCACCTATTCGCTGGGCTGCCTGCGCTACCCCGTGAGCGGGGTGAAGAACATCTTCTCGGCGTTCTTCTTCTCGGTCTTCGTCGTGCTGCTCGGCAGCTATCTGCTCACCGCCGAGCTGCCGCTGTCGCGCGTCCAACTGGCCGAGGGCACGCTGCTGTCGCTGTTCCTGCTCACCACCGGCCGGCTGATGTTCCGTCGCCATGTCCGCGCGGCGACCGGCGGCCGGCTGCTCGACGAACTGGTGATCGTCGACGGCGTACCGCTCGACGTGACCGGCCACGCCGTCGCGCTCGACGCGCGCATCATCAACCTGTCGCCGAACCCGCGCGACCCGCAGATGCTCCATCGGCTCGGCACCACCGTGATCGGGTTCGATCGCGTGATCGTTGCCTGCACCGAGGAGCATCGCGCGGTCTGGGCGCTGCTGCTCAAGGGCATGAACATCAAGGGCGAGATCCTCGTCCCGCAGTTCAACGCGCTGGGCGCGATCGGTGTGGATTCGTACGACGGCAAGGACACGCTGGTCGTATCACAAGGGCCGCTCAGCATGCCGAACCGCGCCAAGAAGCGCGCGCTCGATCTTGCGATCACGGTGCCTGCGGTACTGGCGCTGTCGCCGCTGATGATCATCGTCGCGATCCTGATCAAGCTGGAGAGCCCCGGCCCGGTGCTGTTCGCGCAGGATCGCGTCGGCCGCGGCAACCGTCTGTTCAAGATCCTCAAGTTCCGCTCGATGCGCGTCACGCTGTGCGATGCGAACGGCAACGTCTCGGCCAGCCGCGACGACGATCGCATCACCAAGGTGGGCCGCTTCATCCGCAAGACCAGCATCGACGAGCTGCCGCAGCTGCTCAACGTGCTGCGCGGCGACATGAGCGTGGTGGGCCCCCGCCCGCATGCGCTCGGCTCGCGCGCCGCCGACCATCTGTTCTGGGAAATCGACGAGCGCTATTGGCACCGCCACACGCTCAAGCCGGGCATGACCGGCCTCGCCCAGGTGCGCGGCTTCCGCGGCGCCACCGATCGCCGCGTCGACCTGACCAACCGCCTCCAGGCGGACATGGAATATATCGACGGCTGGGACATCTGGCGCGACATCACCATCCTGTTCAAGACACTGCGGGTGATCGTCCACTCCAACGCATTCTGATTTCGCAACGTCGCCGGTTCGCGCGATCGATCCCTTCGTGATTGACAGCGGTGCGGTTTCCGTTTTCTCGTTTCGTTGTTCTTGTTGCGGCTCGGCCCGCGCCATGGGGGATTATTGAATGAAGGGAATCATCCTTGCGGGGGGCAGCGGCACGCGCCTCTACCCCGCAACGCTGTCGATCTCGAAGCAGCTGCTTCCCGTGTATGACAAGCCGATGATCTTCTACCCGCTGTCGGTGCTGATGCTCACCGGCATCCGCGACATCCTGATCATCTCCACGCCCCGCGACCTGCCGATGTTCCAGGCGCTGCTCGGCGATGGATCGGCCTTCGGCATCAACCTCAGCTATGCCGAGCAGCCCTCGCCCAACGGCCTGGCCGAGGCTTTCGTGATCGGCGCCGATTTCGTCGGCAACAATCCCAGTGCGCTGATCCTCGGCGACAATATCTATCACGGCGAAAAGATGGGCGAACGCTGCAAGGCCGCCTCCGAGCAGGCCTCGCAGGGCGGCGCCAATGTGTTCGCCTATCATGTCGATGATCCCGAGCGCTACGGCGTCGTCGCGTTCGACCCCGAGACCGGGGTCGCCACGAGCGTCGAGGAAAAGCCGGAGAACCCCAAGTCGAACTGGGCGATCACCGGCCTCTATTTCTACGACAAGGATGTCGTGGACATCGCAAAGTCGATCCAGCCCTCTGCCCGTGGCGAGCTGGAGATCACCGACGTCAACCGCGTCTACATGGAGCGCGGCGACCTCCACATCACCCGGCTGGGCCGCGGCTATGCCTGGCTCGACACCGGCACCCACGACAGCCTGCACGAGGCGGGCTCCTTCGTCCGGACGCTCGAGCACCGCACCGGCGTGAAGATCGCCTGCCCCGAGGAAGTGGCGTTCGAAGCGGGCTGGCTCGGCGCCGAGGACCTGATCAAGCGCGCCGCCGGGCTCGGCAAGACCGGCTATGCCGCCTATCTCCGCAAGGTGGCGGCCGCGGCATGACCCAGGTCCATCACCACGAACTCTCCGGCGTCATCGAGTTCACCCCGCCCAAATATGGCGATCACCGCGGCTTCTTCTCGGAAGTGTTCAAGCAGTCGGTGCTCGATGCCGAGGGCGTCGAGGCGCGCTGGGTGCAGGACAATCAGAGCTTCTCGGCGGAACCCGGTACGGTCCGCGGCCTGCACCTGCAGGCGCCGCCCTTCGCCCAGGCCAAGCTGGTACGCGTGCTGCGCGGCGCGATCTTCGACGTCGCCGTCGACATCCGGCGCGGCTCGCCCACCTATGGCAAATGGGTCGGCGTCGAGCTGTCGGCGGAGAAGTGGAACCAGCTGCTGGTGCCCGCAGGCTATGCCCACGGCTTCATGACGCTCGTTCCCGATTGCGAGATCCTCTACAAGGTCAGCGCGAAATACGCGAAGGACGAGGAAATGGCGATCCGCTGGGACGATCCCGACCTCGCCATCGCCTGGCCGGACATCGGCGTGGCGCCGGTGCTGTCCGAAAAGGACGCGGTCGCGCCGTCCTTTGCCGAGTTCAACACCCCCTTCTTCTATCAGGGCTGAGCCATGCAGCAGCAGACCTTCCTCGTCACCGGCGGCGCCGGCTTCATCGGCTCGGCGGTGGTGCGCCACCTCGTCCGCCAGGGCGCGCGCGTCATCAATCTCGACAAGCTCACCTATGCCGGCAACCCGGCGTCGCTGACGGCGATCGAGAACGCCCCCAACTATCGCTTCGTCCATGCCGACATCGCCGACACCGCGACGATCCTGCCGCTGCTGCGCGAGGAGCAGGTCGACGTGGTGATGCACCTGGCGGCCGAGAGCCATGTCGATCGCTCGATCGACGGCCCGGGCGAGTTCATCGAGACCAATGTCGTCGGCACCTTCAAGCTGCTCCAGTCGGCGCTGCAATATTGGCGCGAACTGGAAGGCGAGAAGCGCGATGCGTTCCGCTTCCACCACATCTCCACCGACGAGGTGTTCGGCGACCTGCCGTTCGACAGCGGCATCTTCACCGAAGAGACGCCGTATGACCCCTCCTCGCCCTATTCGGCGTCGAAGGCGGCGAGCGACCATCTCGTGCGCGCCTGGGGCCACACCTATGGCCTGCCGGTGGTGCTGTCGAACTGCTCGAACAATTACGGGCCGTTCCACTTCCCCGAGAAGCTGATCCCGCTGACCATCCTCAACGCGCTCGAGGGCAAGCCGCTGCCGGTCTATGGCAAGGGCGAGAACATCCGCGACTGGCTGTACGTGGACGATCACGCCAAGGCGCTGGCCACCATCGCCACCACCGGCAAGGTCGGCCAGAGCTACAATGTCGGCGGCCGCAACGAGCGCACCAACCTCCAAGTGGTCGAGACGATCTGCGACCTGCTCGACCAGCGCATTCCGCTGAAGGACGGCCGCAAGCGCCGCGAGCTGATCACCTTCGTCACCGATCGCCCCGGCCATGACCGCCGCTACGCGATCGACGCGACCAAGCTCGAGACCGAGCTGGGCTGGAAGGCCGAGGAGAATTTCGACACCGGCATCGCCGCGACGATCGACTGGTATCTCGCCAACGAATGGTGGTGGGGCCCGATCCGTTCCGGCAACTACGCCGGCGAGCGTCTGGGGCAGACCGCCTGATGCGCATCCTCGTCACCGGGCATGACGGCCAGGTCGCCCAGGCGCTGGCCGAGCAGGCACAGGGCCATGCGCTGGTCTTCACCACCTATCCTGAGTTCGATCTCTCCAAGCCGGAGACCATCGAGGCCGCGGTGGCCCGCATCCAACCCGAGCTGATCGTGTCGGCGGCCGCTTATACCGCGGTCGACAAGGCCGAGAGCGAACCCGAGCTGGCCATGGCGATCAACGGCGATGGCCCCGGCGTGCTGGCGCGCGCGGGCGCCAAGATCGGCGCACCGATCATCCATTTGTCGACCGACTATGTGTTCGACGGCAGCCTCGACCGCCCGTGGCGCGAGGACGATCCCACCGGCCCGCTCGGCGTCTATGGCGCGACCAAGCTGGCCGGCGAGCAGGCGGTGCAGGCCTCGGGTGCTACCCATGCGGTGCTGCGCCTCGCCTGGGTGTACAGCCCGTTCGGCGCCAACTTCGTCAAGACCATGCTGCGGCTCGCCGAGACCCGCGATGCGCTCAACGTCGTCGAGGACCAGCGCGGCTGCCCGAGTTCAGCGCTCGACATCGCGACGGCGATCCTCACGGTGGTCGATCACTGGCAGCGCGAAGGCACGACCAGCGGTCTCTACCATTTCACCGGCTCGGGCGAGACCAACTGGGCGGACTTCGCCCGCGCGATCTTCGCCGAAAGCGCGAAGCATGGCGGCCCCACTGCCGAGGTGACCGGCATCCCGACCTCGGGCTACCCGACGCCTGCGCAGCGCCCGGCAAACTCCCGGCTCGATTGCACGCGTTTCGCCGAGACCTTCGGCTATCGCGCGCCGCAATGGCAGGATTCGCTCGCGGTCGTCGTAGCGCGGCTGCTCGGCTGAACGAGGGGCTCAGCGGACGGTAATCCGCCGCGCGAGCCCCTCGCCGATCCGCGCCGTCGCCTCCGCGCGGAGATGGAGACCGTCGGCCTGGAGCGGCACGGGTATGTCCTTCAGGAACGCCGCCGGGTCGGCGAACGCGACTCCTTCCGCGGCCGCCGCCGCACGCGCCGCAGCGCGATAGGGCGCGATCGCGGCGTCGGCATAGGCTGTTCCGGCGGGCGGCGGGGCCAGTACCAGCACCTGCGCGCCCTGCCCCACCTCCCGCCGGATCAGCGCCTCGAGCACATGCCGGTACGTATCGACGGGCACCGCCGTTCGCCAGCCACGCGGGTTGGCGTCATTGGTGCCGTATAGCAGCACGACCAGGTCGGCGCGCGGCGCGGTTTCCCAGCGCTTCGATCCCATTGCCGCGGTGTCCGCCGGATAGCCGAGGTTCCGCACGGTCGCCTGCCCGCGCAGCACCCGCGCCAGCGTTTCCGGAAACGGCGTCGCCACCCGCTTGGAACCCGCGCCATGGATCGGCGGCAGCACGCCGCCCCAGCGCTGCGCGCCATAGGTGAGGCTGTCGCCCAGGCACAGGACAAGCCCGCCGCGCGGCACCGCGAGGGTACCGCCGAGCGGATCCAGCGGCGGGGTCGCGCCCACCGCCGCCGCGCCGCCCCAGCGTACCGCGGGCACGAAGCGCCAGCCCAGCCCGGCGGTTACCACCGCCAAGGCCAGCGCCGCACCGCCCGCCGCGCGCTTATTTGACCAGCGCATCGCGCAGATAGGGTTCCCCGGGCTTGCGCAGGATGCCCCAGATGTCGGTCTCGATGCCCGAGCGCACCACCACCGCGGGGTTGCCCGCGACGATCGACTTGGGCGGCACGTCCTTGGTCACCACCGATCCGGCGGCGACGATCGAGCCGTCGCCCACGCGCACGCCGGGCAAAATCAGGCTGCGCGCGCCGATAAAGCAGCTCTTGCCGATATAGGTGTCAGTCTTCAGGTTGCGCGTCATGTCGTGCGACAGGATCGCCGCACCGAAGGCAACATAGGACCATTCGTCGATATGGATTCCCTTGGGGAAGGTCTTGTCGAGCTTCGCCGTGTTCGAGATCCGAACGGTCGGGTGAATGTCCATACCCCAGAATTTATTGTAGAAGCGGATGCGAAGTCGCACGATTAGCCGTTGCAGCCAGATCAGCTTGTTCAACGAGGCCATTGCGGTTCCTTTTTCCAGCCATGGGTTGGGCAGTCGCGACCCGCCTAACAAATCCCGCAAATCAAGTCGACGCACCGAAAGGCGAGTGCAAAGGGTTGCCGTGCCAATCGCTTGTCCGTAACGCTCGCCCGGTGTCCGAAGCCCGACCCGACCGCATCGCCACCGGCCTGGCGCTCCGCCTCTTCGCCATTTTCTGCATGTCGACGATGTCGGCACTCATCAAGATGTCCGAGCTAAGGGGCGCGTCGCTGATCGAGACGATGTTCCACCGCCAGCTCTGGGCGGTGCCGCTGGTCACCCTGTGGGTGGCAATGGGACCCGGTCTCAAGTCGCTCAAGACCGCACGCTTCGGCGCACATGTCTGGCGGACCGCGGTGGGCCTCACCGGCATGATCTTCACCTTCGGCGCGGTGATCCTGCTGCCGCTGGCCGAGGCGCAGACCTTCCAGTTCACCGTCCCCATCTTCGCGACACTGCTCGGCGCGCTGATCCTGGGCGAGCCGACCGGCTGGCATCGCTGGGGCGCGGTGATCCTGGGCTTTGTCGGCGTACTGATCGTGGTGCAGCCGGGGCAGGAGACGATCCCGATCTTCGGCGCGTTCGTCGGGCTGATGGCGGCGCTGTTCGTCGCGATCGTCGCGATCACGCTGCGCCAGATCGGCAAGACGGAGAGCGCGGGCACCACCGTCTTCTGGTTCTCGCTGCTGTCGGTGCCGGTGCTCGGCGTCATCTACGCCTTCAACTACCGCCCGCACGACGCCGAGACCTGGGCGATCCTGATCGCCACCGGCCTGGTCGGCGGCGTCGGCCAGCTGGCGCTGACCGGCGCGATGCGCTTCGCCCCCGTCTCCGCCGTGGTGCCGATGGATTATTCGGGCCTCATTTGGGCGACGCTCTACGGCTGGCTGCTGTTCGACGTGTTCCCGACCTTCTCGACCTGGCTCGGCGCACCGGTGATCATCGCCAGCGGGCTCTACATCGTCTATCGCGAACAGAAGCTGGCGCGCGGCCGGGCTAGCTACGCCGAAACGCCACTATGAGGTTGTTGGCGGGCATCGCCACCCGCCGCTCGAACACGAGGTCCTGCGCCGCGGCCGCGGCGATCACCTCGTCCAGCAGCCGCAGCCCCCATTCGGCATTGCGCGCGCGCAGCGACTGGTCGAATTCCTCGTTCGAGGGCGCGGTGGGCACCCCCGCCTCGCGATAGGGCCCGTAGAGGATGAGCGGGCCGCCCGGCGGCAACAGCCGCCCCGCCCCCGCCATCAGCCCCACAGTCGCGTCCCACGGGCTGATATGGACCATGTTGATGCACAGGATCGCATCGGCATGGCCGACCGGCCACGTGGCCGCCGCCGCATCGAGCGCGACCGGCGGGCGGACATTGGCCAGCCCGTCGCACCACGCCGCGATCGAGGCGAGTGCATCGGGGTCCGGGTCGCTCGGATGCCATTCCAGCTTGGGAAAATGCTCGGCGAAATAGGCGCAATGCTCGCCGCTGCCGCTCGCCACTTCCAGAACCCGGCCGGCGGCGGGGAGCAGTTCGCCGAGCATCGTCGCGATCGCCGCGCGGTTGCGCAGCGTCGCGGGGGCATGGCGCCGCACGCCTCCGGGCGGGGCGAGCCAGCTGCGTTCGCGCGCGTCGCTCATGCGGCGGCGCGCGCCTGGGCGAGCAGCCGCTTGCCGCGCAGATACATCTCCACCCGCATCGCGCTGAACAGCCCCAGCGCCATGACGGCGAAAGCTTGCGTCAGCAGCATCACGTTGAGGTGCAGCGCCGAGCCCTCGGCCTGGCCGACCAGCTTGATCGCGATCAGCACCACGATGAACAAGAGGCCGCCGATCGACGCCTTCTGGTTGAGCTGTTGCGTCGCGGGATCGACCGACAGGTGCATCAGCTTGCCCCGCTGCCACCCGAGCCCCGCCCCGATCGCCAGCGCAGCGGCGCACAGCGCCCAGCCGCCAAGGCTAGGCGGCCCCTGCAGAAGCAACGCCACGACGAGCACCGCATAGAGCGTCGGTACGATCCACAGCCGCTCCAGGGTCAGCGGCCGCGCCTTCGACATGCGACGGATGCGGAGCGCGAGGATCAGCCCCAGGACGAGTGCGGTGATTCCATATTGGATCAGGTGCGGCGTATCGAACTGCATGGCGGAGTCCCCCCGGAATCGATGCGATGCAGCATAGGGGGAAGCAAGACGGCGTCAAAACACGGTTTTCACGCTCCGTCCCGGACCGCGACGCCTGTCGCGATCCGGGCACGGGACGTCAGTTGCCCGGCCGCTCGATCTTGTATTCCTTCGGCGGCGTGGCGCCCATCAGGTTCTCGACGAAATAGTCCCAGCGGCGGCGCATCATATAATAGGATTGGTCGCCATAGCCGTGGTGCGCGCGCGGAAACAGGACGAGGTCGAAATCCTTGTTGGCCTTTTCCAGCGCATCCACCACCAGCAGCGTCGACGATACCGGCACATTGTCGTCGAGCATCCCGTGCGCCAGCAGCAGCTTGCCCTTCAGGTTCTTGGCCATGTCCTGGTTGGCCTGAATGTCGTAGTTCGAGGCTTTTCCGTCGGTGGTCAGCAGGCCGAGATACTTCTCGTAGAAATCGTCCTCGTAATTGCGGTTGTCGTGGTTGCCGCTCTCGGCGATGCCGACCTTGAAGAAATCGGGATAGAGGAACATCGCGGTCGCGGTGGCATTGCCGCCGCCCGAATGGCCCCAGATGCCGACCCGGTCGAGGTCGAGCCAGGCATAGCGCTTGCCCAGATCCTGGATGCCGCTCTTCTGGTCGGGCACCGCCTGCTTGCCCATGTCGCGGTAGTAATAGTCCTGGAAGGCCTTGGACCGGCGCGGCGTGCCCAGCGCGTCGATCTCGACCACGGCGAAGCCAAGCTGCGCCAGCGCGCCTGCATCCCCCTGCGCCGCGGCAAACTGCCGCGACGGGATCGTCCCCATGAACGGGCCCGGATAGACATAGTCGATCACCGGATATTTGCGCTGCGGATCGAGCCCGGCGGGCTTGAACAGCAGCCCGTGGCACAGCGTCTTGCCGTCGCTGCACTGGACGGCGATGCTTTCCGGCGCCTGCCATCCCGCCGCCTGCAGCCGCGTGATGTCGCCCTTCGCCAGTTGCTGGACGACCGTTCCGTCGGCGCGGCGCAGCACGGCCGTCTGCGGATGCTGCGGAGTCGAATAGATGTCGACGAAATAGCGCCCGTCGCTGGACGGGAACGCGATATGATCCTGCTTTTCGGGGGTCAGCAGCTTGGGTGCGCCACCCTTCAGGTCGATCGCATAGATGCTGCGGTAATAGGGATCGGTGCCGGGCTCGCGGCCGACACCCGCCACCAGCATCTTGCCGCTGCGCTCGTCGATGAAGACCGGGTGGTCGACATTCCACTGGCCCCGCGTGACTTGGCGGACCAGTTTGCCGGTGGCGGCGCTGTAGAGATAATAATGGCCCCAGTCGTCGCGCTGCGACCACCACAGGATCTCGCCGCGCTCGGAGAGATAGCGCCAGTTGATCCCCTCGTCATTGTAGCCGCTGTCGAACCAGGTCGGCACGGTCTCGGTGAAGAGGTCGCGCACCGCGCCGCTGGCGGCATCGGCGATGCGCACGGTCTCCACCTTGTGGTCGCGCGAGGTCGAGACGAAGGCGAGCGTCCGGGCGTCCTTCGCCCATTGCATGTCCTGCGGACCCTCGCCGCACACCACGTCGTCGCACAGCGTGGAGCGGTGCGGCTCCGCCGGCATCTTGAGGCGGATCACCTGGCCCCCGTCGACATCGACGATGACGCGCTGGATCTGGATGATCTCCTTGTCGCCGACGAACGGATATTTCCACGTATCGACCTGCGAGTGGCCGACCTGGGTCGTGGTGGTGGAGAAGTCCGCCACCGCGCGCTGATCCTGCTGGAAGGTCGCCAGCTTCTTGGAATCCGGGGACCAGATCACGATCGCCTGGTCCGAATGCTTCCAGCCGGCATTGTCCGTAGCGTAACCGAAATCCTCGACGCCGTCGGTGGTCAGCTGCCGCTCCGCGCCCGTCGCCATGTCGCGCACCCACAGGTTCCAGTCGCGCACGAAGGCGGCGCGCTTGCCGTCCGGGGAGAGCACCGCATCGGCCGGGCCCTGCTGTGCCAGATAGCCGGCGATCTGCCCGGCGCTCGGCGCTGCCGATTCCTTGCAAGCATAGGGCTGCGCCATGGCGCACGCATAGCGCTTGCCGCCGACGGTGAGGACCGCGCTGTTCTTGGCGAGATCCGGCGCGAAATCGCTGATGTACAGCTTGGCGGGGTCCTGCTCCTTCAGTCCGGCGGCGTTGAGCGATGCGAGCAGCGCCGTGGTCTCGAAGGCGGCCTTCTTGGTGCGCTTGGCGGCGTCGACCAGCAGGATCGTCGGCACGCCGTGGTCGGTGTCGACATACCAGAAGCGGCTTGCGTCGATCCAGTGCGCCGATCGCACGGCATGGTCGACCAGCGGTGCGGTCCAGGGCGCCAACTGGTGCGCGGCGCGGCTATAGTCGGCGTCGGTCAGCACCGAGCGTTGCTGCGCGGTCGCCGTGCCGGCGGTCAGGGAAGCCAGGAGACAGCAGGCGAGAAGACGCATCGAGCAACTTTCCGAAGGAGTGGAATCGGCCATCCGCAAGGAGGAGGGTCTACGGCGCGTCGTCCCGCCGCTGGCCCCCCGCGCGGACCCGGCGCAGCGCGCACGGGCGAATACTGTATGCAGAGCGGGCGCAGCGTTCGCAAGACCCTCCGGCAGCATCGCCTCAGACGCAAAACGCCGGCTGGAAGCGGGGGCTTCCAGCCGGCGCGTGCGACCCTCTCGGGGGGTAACGGATTGGTGTTACTCGGCAGCCTCAGCCGGCGCCGCGTCCTTGTAGGCCAGCACCGGCTTGCGCGCGGCGAGCGTCTCGTCGAGGCGGCGGCGCGGGGCGAAATGCGGGGCGCTCTTCAGCGCCGCCTCGCCCTGCTTGGCCTTCATCGCGACATTGCGGAACGCGCCGATGAACTGGTCGAGCGCCGCCTTGCTCTCGGTCTCGGTCGGCTCGACCAGCATCGCGCCGTGGACGACCAGCGGGAAATACACCGTCATCGGGTGATAGCCCTCGTCGATCAGCCCCTTGGCGATGTCGATGGTCGAGAAGCCCTCGGGCAGGCCCTTGTCGCTGAAGATCGCCTCATGCATGCACGGCCCGGTCTTGGCGAAGGGCGCGTCGAGCACGTCCTCCATCGAACGCAGCACATAGTTCGCGTTCAGCACCGAATCCTCGGCGACCTGGCGCAGGCCGTCGGCGCCGTGGCTGAGGATATAGGTCAGCGCGCGGGTGAACATGCCCATCTGGCCGTGGAACGCGGTCATGCGGCCGAAGGTGCCGGCATGATGCTCCTCGGCATTCTCTTCCTCGACGATGCGATAGCCGCTTTCGGTCTTCTCGACGAAGGGCAGCGGCGCATAGGGCGCCAGCGCCGCCGACAGCACCACCGGACCCGAACCCGGGCCGCCGCCGCCATGCGGGGTGGAGAAGGTCTTGTGCAGGTTGATGTGCATCGCATCGACGCCGAGGTCGCCCGGGCGCACCCGGCCGACGATCGCGTTGAAGTTGGCACCGTCGCAATAGACATAGCCGCCCGCGGCGTGGACCGCGTCGGAAATGTCCTTGAGGTCCGGCTCAAACAGCCCGCAGGTGTTCGGGTTGGTGATCATCACGCCGGCAATGTCCGGCCCCAGCCGCGCCTTGAGCGCCGCCACGTCGACCCGGCCTTCGGGCGTCGCGGGGATGTCCTCCACCGCGAAGCCGGCGAAGGCGGCCGTCGCCGGGTTGGTGCCGTGCGCGCTCTCCGGCACCAGCATGATGCGGCGCGACGTCTCACCCTTGGCGTCGAGCGCGGCGCGGATCGCCAGCACGCCGCAGAGTTCGCCGTGCGCGCCGGCCTTGGGGCTCATCGCCACCGCCTGCATGCCGGTGAGCGTGATCAGCCAGTGCGCGAGCTGGTCGATCGCCTCCAGCGCGCCCTGCACGGTATCGACCGGCTGCAGCGGGTGGATGTCGGCGAAGCCCGGCAGGCGCGCCATCCGCTCGTTGAGCCGCGGATTATGCTTCATCGTGCAGCTGCCCAGCGGGAACAGGCCGAGGTCGATGGCATAGTTCTGGCGGCTGAGGCGGGTATAGTGGCGCACCGTCTCCGGCTCGGACAGGCCCGGCAGGCCGATCGGCTTGCTCCGCTCCATGCCGACGAGGCGCGACTTGCCCGCGGGGGCCTCGCCGAAATCGACGCCGGTGGTGTCGGTGGAGCCGATCTCGAAGATCAGCGCCTCTTCCAGCATCAGCGCGCGGTTGCCGGTGAAGGTGGCGGCGTCGCTTTCGCCGGCCTGCGGCGTGGTGGGGCGCCAGCCCGACTGGTTGATCGTGCTCATGCCAGCACCTCCTCGAGTGCGGAGGCAAGCGTCTCGACGTCCTCCTCCGTGGTGGTTTCGGTGACCGCGACGACGAGGCCGTTCTGGAGTTCCTCGACGCCCGGATAGAGGCGGCCCAGCGACACGCCGGCCAGGATGCCCTTGTCGGCCAGCTGGCGGACGACGGGGCGCGCTTCCTTCGACAGCTTCAGCGTGAACTCGTTGAAGAACCGGTCGGTGACCAGCTCCACCCCGTCCACTTCCGCAAGGCGATCGGCGGCGGCGCTGGCGCCGACATGGTTGAGCTCGGCGAGCTGGCGCAGGCCCTTCTCGCCCAGCAGCGTCATGTGCACCGACATGGCGAGCGCGCACAGCACCGAGCTGGTGCAGATGTTCGACGTCGCCTTTTCGCGGCGGATATGCTGCTCGCGGGTGGAGAGCGTCAACACGAAGCCGCGCTTGCCGCTGGCATCCACCGTTTCGCCACACAGGCGGCCCGGCATCTGGCGAACCAGCTTTTCCGAGCAGGCGAACAGGCCGACATAGGGGCCGCCGAACTGCAGGCCGACGCCGAGCGACTGGCCCTCGCCGACGACGATGTCCGCGCCCATCTCGCCCGGCGCCCGAATCGCGCCCAGCGCCACCGGCTCGGTGACGACGGCGATCAGCAGCGCCTTTTTGGCGTGGCAGGCCTCCGCGAGTGCCGACATGTCCTCGATGCGGCCGAGAATGTCGGGATACTGGACGACGACGCACGAGGTGTCCGCGTCGATCGCGTTGATCAGGTCGAGCGTGTCGGGCTCGGGGCTCAGCGTCGGCACGCCGGTGACGAGCTGGTCGCCGGTGAAGCGCGCCATCGTCTTGGCGACCGAGACATAATGCGGGTGCAGGCCGCCCGAGAGGATTGCCTTGCCGCGCTTGGTGACGCGGCGCGCCATCGAGATCGCTTCCCAGCACGCGGTCGAGCCGTCGTACATCGAGGCGTTGGCGACGTCGCAGCCCAGCAGCCGGGCGATCTGGCTCTGGAACTCGAACATCATCTGCAGCGTGCCCTGCGCGATTTCCGGCTGGTAGGGCGTGTAGGCGGTCAGGAACTCGCCGCGCTGGATGAGGTGATCGACCGAGGCCGGCACATGGTGGCGATAGGCCCCTGCCCCCAGGAAGAACGGCGCTTCGCCCGCGGCGATGTTCTTGCGGGCGAGCGCGGTCATGTGGCGTTCGACCGCGAGTTCCGATGCGTGCATCGGCAGGCCGGCGATCGGCCCGCTGAGGCGGGCGCTTTCGGGCACGTCGACGAACAGGTCGTCGATCGACTGGGCGCCGATCGTGCCAAGCATTGCCTGACGGTCGGCCGGGGTAAGGGGCAGGTAGCGCATCATGGTTCCTTCTTCCCGGGCTCCCGGTGTTGGGAGAGGCGGGCAAGGGGCTGAAATGGCGTCAGGAAGGATTGGCCGAGAGCCCGCCCTTCCTCAAATATCCCCCTTCTTAAGCCCCTCCCCTTCAGGGGAGGGGTTGGGGGGTGGGGCCGGCGGCGGCGGGGGCTCGATGCCCCCGGCGGCGCCTTACGCTTGGAGGTCGGGACGCTCGCTTCGCTCGCGCCCCACCCCACCCCTCCCCTGAAGGGGAGGGGCTAAGTCACGTCACAGCTTGGCGACGAACGCCTGGTACTTGGCCTCGTTCATCAGGCCGTCCAGCTCGCTCTCGTCGCTGAGCGTCATCTTGAAGAACCAGCCTTCGCCTTCCGGATCCTCGTTCACCAGCGCGGGATTGTCGGCGAGGTCGCTGTTGCCCTCGACGACGGTGCCCGACACCGGCGCGTACACGTCCGAAGCCGCCTTGACGCTTTCCACGACCGCGGCATCGTCGCCCTTGCTCAGTTCCTTGCCCTCGTCGGGCACTTCGACGAACACGATGTCGCCGAGCTGGCTCTGGGCATATTCGGTGATGCCGACCGTCGCGACGTCGCCGTCGACTTCGATCCACTCATGGTCTTCGGTAAAATAACGGCTCATGTCACGCTCCCTTTCGGACATAGCGGTGGGGGACGAAGGGCATAGCCACAACCTCCGCGGAATGCTGCTTGCCCCGCTGGACAAGCGTAATCTTGGTGCCGGCCACTGCAAGCGCCGCGGGCACATAGGCCATCGCGATCGGCTTCTGCACGCTCGGCGCGAACCCGCCCGAGGTTACCTTGCCGACCTCGGCGCCGCTGGCATCGACCACGGCCGCGCCCTCGCGCACCGGCTGGCGGCCCTCGACGATCAGCCCGACGCGCTTCGTAGCACTTCCCTGCTCGCGCTCGGCGAGGATGCGCTCGGCACCGGCGAAGCCACCCTCTTCCCGGCGGCGCTTGGACAGCGCGAAGCCCAGATCGGCGGCGACCGGCGTGGTCTCCAGGTCGAGGTCATGGCCGTAGAGCGGCAGGCCCGCCTCCAGACGCAGCGAATCGCGCGCGCCCAGGCCGATCGGCTTGACTTCGGGCTGCGCGGTCAGCGCGTCGGCGAACGCCTCCGCCGCGTCGCCCGGCAGCGAGATCTCGTAGCCGTCCTCGCCGGTATAGCCCGAGCGGCTGACCCAGAGCGGGTTGCCGTTCCACTCGAACGCCGCGGCGGTCATGAACACCAGCTTCTCGACGCCGGGCAGCACGCGGGCGAGCGCGGTGACCGCCTCCGGCCCCTGCAGCGCCAGCAGCGCCTGGTCTTCGAGATGGTTGATCGTCACTTCGTCGGGCAGGAACTCGCGGAACACGCCGAGATCGTCCCACTTGGTAGCACCATTGACGACCATGTAGATCGTGCCGCCCTCGATCTCGAAGGCGTTGTCGGCGGGCAGGCGCGTCATCATCAGGTCGTCATGGATGCCGCCCTCTTCGCTGAGCAGCAGCGAATAGCGCATCCGGCCCTCGCCCAGACCCTTCACATCGCCCGGCAGCAGCTTTTCGAGGCCCGCATCGAAGTCGACGCCCGAGAAGAGCAGCTGGCCCATATGGCTGACGTCGAACAGCCCGGCATGCTCGCGCGTCCACAGATGCTCGGCCATGATGCCTTCATACTGGACCGGCATGGCATAGCCCGCGAACGGCACCATCCGGCCGCCGCGCGCGCGGTGCCAGGCGTCGAGCGGCAGCGTCTCGATCGGCAGGTCGGTGGCGGTGTCTTCGGCGGCTTCGCTCATCGGGGCACTCCGGGCATCAAGGGTTCAACGGCGCGCATGGAGCCGAGGCCCCCGCAACACCATCGCCCCCTCTGTCACGGAACCTGAGAGCTTTCGCACGGGTTTGGGCCCGGCTTACCCCTTCGGTGGAGCCCAGCCTCGAAGGCCGGCTCGCTTTCCAGAGTGTCGTGGCCTGCGCGGTCCTCGGTGCCTGAGAGATTCCGGGGCGGTTGCTCCTTCGGCGATCCGGCGAACCGGATTCTCTCCCGCGCATGCCCATGCCGGTCGCCCGGCATCGACGTGCCCGCCTTGGCGGCAGGGCTTGTCGGAGTCAATCGGGATTGAGGGTAAATCGTCTGGAGGACAGTCGGAATGCCCGCACCACAAACCGTCATCCCGGCGAAAGCCGGGATCCATTGGCGCTACGTTTCAGAAAGCGCCGCACCGGACAGGTGAATGGATCCCGGCTTTCGCCGGGATGACGTCTGTTAGGTCGGCGCGTGCCGTTACCGCGTCGCGTTGTACTTCAGCTGCTCGTCGGTCAGCTGGAAGCCGACCAGCGCCTCGAAGGTCGCCGAGAGCACCGAGCGGCGGATATTGGGATCGCTCAGCGGATCGGTCGCCGCCGACTCCGCGCCGGCCTTGCGCTTCTCGGTCAGGCGGCGGCGGACGTCGTCGGGCAGCGTCGCGGCGGCGTGCGAGACGCTGCTGGTCGCCTGGCCGACGGCGCTCGCGCGGAGCTGGCCCGCCTCGAAGTGCAGCGTGACATTGGCGATGCGCTTGGCCTCGACATTGGTGCCGCCACGCACGACCGTGAGGAAATAGGGCAGCACCACGTCGCGCGCCGGGCCGGCATCGCGGCGGCGCGCCAGCACGTCGAACTTGATGCCGGTCACCACCTGCGCGCCGGCATCGTCGCAGCTCGACTGGAGGTTGGTGATCGTCGCCACCACGTCGATCGCGGTCGCGTCGCGGCTGTCGGCCGGGTCGAACAGCGTCACGTCGCCGGTGCCGGCCGGGATCGCCACCGTCGGGCAGGCGGTGCGCACCGCGCTGATGCCGCCTTCGGTGATTTCGCCGGTGCGGGCGCAGCCGCCGGCGGCGAGCAGGATCAGGGCGGGAACGGTGAACTTGGCGACAGACAAGGGAGGGCAACCTTTCGAACCGAACAGCCGCCCCCCATCTCACACGGACCGGGGCCGGAACGGCGCGCACCATAGGAACCGCCTTCCGCCCGCGCAAGCAATCGCGTAGAGGCTCCACCCGATGGCAAACACCGAAAAGCGTCCCCTGGAGCTGCTGATCGCAGCGCCCCGCGGCTTCTGCGCCGGCGTCGACCGCGCGATCCGCATCGTCGAACTCGCGATCGAGAAATACGGTGCGCCGGTCTATGTCCGGCACGAGATCGTCCACAACAAGTTCGTCGTCGAGAATCTGCGCGCCAAGGGCGCCGTGTTCGTCGAGACGCTGGACCATGTGCCCGACGGCGTGCCGGTCGTCTTCTCCGCCCACGGCGTGCCCAAGGCGGTACCGCACAAGGCCGAGCAGCGCGGGCTTTCCTATCTCGACGCCACCTGCCCGCTGGTTTCCAAGGTCCATCGCCAGGCCGAGCGCCATGTCGCCGCCGGGCGCCACATCCTGTTCGTCGGCCATCACGGCCATCCGGAGGTGATCGGCACCTTCGGCCAGGTCCCCGAAGGATCGATGACGCTGGTCGAGACCGAAGCCGATGCCGAATCGGTGGTGGTGCCCGATCCCGAGAATCTCGCCTTCCTTACCCAGACCACACTGTCGGTGGACGATACCGCGGCGGTGCTCGGCATCCTCAAGCGCCGCTTCCCGACGATGCTCGCGCCGGGTGCCGACGACATCTGCTATGCCACCTCCAACCGCCAGGGCGCGGTGAAGGCGATCGCCGAGCAGGCCGAGCTGGTGCTGGTGATCGGCGCGCCCAATTCGTCCAACTCGCTGCGGCTGGTCGAGGTCGCCAAGCGCGGCGGCGCCCGGGCGGTGCTGATCCAGCGCGCCGCCGAGATCGACTTCGCCTGGTTCGACGGCGTGACCAAGGTCGGCATCAGCGCCGGCGCTTCCGCGCCCGAGGTGCTGGTGCGCGAGGTGGTCGAGCAGATCGGCACCCGGTTCGCGGTGACCGAGCGCGAAGTCGAGACGGTGGAGGAAAGCGTCGTGTTCAAGCTGCCGCGCGGGCTCGAGGCTGCGTAATGGCCGTCTACACGCAGGTTTCGGCCGAGGCGCTGTCCGCGTTTCTCGAGCGGTTCGACGTCGGTGAGCTCGTCTCCGCCAAGGGCATCGCCGAGGGGGTGGAGAACAGCAACTACCTCGTCGACACCACCAAGAGCCGCTTCATCCTGACGCTCTACGAGAAGCGTGTCGACCAGGGCGACCTGCCCTATTTCATGGCGCTGCTCGACCATTGCGCCGATCGCGGGCTGCCGGTGCCCCCGGCGGTGCCCGATCGCGACGGCACGCTGATCCACATGCTGGAGGGCCGCCCGGCCTGCCTGATCCAGTTCCTGTCGGGCGTCTCGGTCTCGCACCCTACCCCCGCACAGGCGCGTGCGGCGGCGGAGGCGATGGGCAAGATGCACAAGGCGGTCGCCGACTTCCCGCAGAATCGCCCCAATTCGATGGGCGTCGACACCTGGCGCCCGCTGTTCGAGCGCTGCGGCACCAGCCTCAACCAGATCGCGCCCGGCCTGTACGACGAGATCGGCAAGGCGCTGGACCGCGTCACCGCCGCCTGGCCGCGCGAGGGCTTCGAGCGCTGCGCGATCCATGCCGACCTGTTCCCGGACAATGTCCTGATGCTCGGCAACCGGGTGACCGGCCTGATCGACTTCTACTTCGCCTCCACCGATCTGCGGCTCTATGACCTCGCGGTGATGCACACCGCCTGGGCATTCGATTCCACGGGCGAGCGGTTCGATCCCTATGTCTCCGAGGCGCTGCTCCAGGGGTATGAAACCAGCTACAAGCTGTCGGAAAAGGAGCGCGCGATCCTGCCGCTGCTGGCGACCGGCGCCTGCATCCGCTTCACCCTGTCGCGCGCCTGGGACTGGCTCAACACGCCTGCCGACGCGCTGGTGACCCGCAAGGACCCGATGGCCTTCTGGCGCCGCGCGCACGTCTATGCCTCGGCACTGGCGGCGATCGCATGACCGCCGAACTCCAGCATGTCGAGATCGCGACCGACGGTGCGTGCAAGGGCAATCCCGGGCCGGGCGGCTGGGGCGCGCTGCTCCGCATGGGCGACGTCGAGAAGGAAATGTCCGGCGGCGAGGCGCACACCACCAACAACCGCATGGAGCTGATGGCCGCGATCGAGGGGCTGAAGGCGCTCAAGCGTCCCTGCCGGGTGACGCTCTCCACCGACAGCCGCTATGTGATGGACGGCCTCACCAAGTGGATCCATGGCTGGATGAAGAACGGCTGGCGCACCGCCGACAAGAAGCCGGTCAAGAACGCCGACCTCTGGCAGGAACTCCTCGCCGCCGCCAAGCCGCACCGGGTCGAGTGGAAATGGGTGAAGGGCCATGCCGGCCACCCGGACAACGAGCGGGCGGACAAGCTGGCCAGCGACGCGGCGATCGCGGCGCGGTAGCGGACGTGGCGGACGGGGGCACGTTCCCCCGCCCGCCCCGCCTCAGGCCTGCGCCTGCTGGAACCGCTGGCTGCCGAGCTTCCAGCGCACTTCCTCCTCGATGCCGCGACATCCCCATATGTGGAAGGTGTACGATGCCGCCGGGCGCGCACGCATCACCTGGTCGATCAGATAGCTGAGATAGATTTCGCTGCCGATCAGCCGGTTGCGGTTACGCACCAATACCAGATTGGGCGCCCAGGCCGGATTGGCGCCCATCTCTCTGCTGAGCGCCCAATAATCCTCGCTCGCGGTCGTCGTCCCGGTCTGCCAGTGCGACCCGACCAGCTTGCCCAGCGCAAGGTCCGGCGCCAGATGCTCGCTTCGCCGCGTCTGGGTCATGTGCCGGTAGTTATTGGCGATCGCGTCGGCGAAGAAGCCCACCGGACCTTCCATCATCGACAACGGCCTGCCGCCGCTGACGGCATAGTGAAGCGTGACCTGATCCGGGACGATGAACGTCTTGCCGGTAATCTGCGCCGAATGCGCCATCACCACAAAGTCGGTGGTATTTCCGCCGAGGCTATCGAGGAGCCAGCAATGCTGGCCGATCGCCGTCATGTTGGCCGGTTTGTTCCTCATGGCGATACCCTTCTTCGCGCCCTGTCAGGCTGGCTTGCCAGCCGGCTGTGGCGGGCGCGGGTATCAGAATTGGTTCGGAACGCGCGGCGTTGGCTACGATCGCAACCAAGCGGTGCTTGCGGTAGCGCGCCCGACAAGATGCTGGCCAAGCCCGCACGGCTTTGGCAGGCTTGGCGCACCGCGACACGCGGATCGACGATTTGGATAGGCTGGCCCATGCACCTTTATGCCGTTCTGCTGCTCCTCGCGCCGCCGCCGCAGCAGGCCGCGCCCGCCGCAGCCCAGGCCGAGCATGTCGCGATCCAGGCCAGCGACATCGACCGCAGCGCGACGTTCTACCACGAGGCGTTCGGCCTGCGCCTCATCCCCACCCCGCTCAAGAACCGCCGCTGGCTCGATCTCGGCCACGGCATGGCGCTGCACATCCTCGACGGCCGCACCACGCCCAAGCCGTCGAACCGCGACGAGCATCTCGCGCTCCATGTCGACGACCTCGCGAGGGTGACGGCGTGGCTGGACGCACACCATCTCCCCTGGACCAACTTCACCGGCGAGCCGCGCAAGATGCAGCTCCGCTTCGACGGCGTGCGGCAGATCTATGTGCAGGACCCCGACGGGTATTGGCTGGAGGTGGGGGACAGCCGGGGTGTCCCGGCAGGGTGAGGGGCGCGCTCACAATCATCATCACGTCGGCAGCACTCTGTACCTTGGAAGGTTGCAAGGCAGAAGCGCCGGAAATTTGCAGAAGCTCGCCACCTGAAGCTGCAGAGCATTATCAGCAATGGGCAAACGAACGGGCTAAGGCTGGCTGTAAAGACAGGCACGTATCAGACGCAACGGTCGCCCTGCCCGAATACCACCACAGCGTCTTGTGAAGCCCCGGAGCTAGCTCCCAATCCTCCCCCGCCAGGGGGAGGATATGCTAAGCCCGTCACGCCGTCGCCAGCGCGACCTCATACGCAGCCGTGGTCTTCGCCGCGACTTCCTCCGCGGTCACCCCCGGCGCCAGCTCGATCAGCCGGAAGGGCGAGCTGTGATCCACCCGCGAAAACACCGCGAGGTCGGTGATGATCATGTCCACCACATTCTTGCCCGTCAGCGGCAGCGTGCAGTCGGGGATGAACTTGGGGCTGCCGTCCTTGGCAGTATGCTCCATCACCACGATGATCTTCTTCACGCCCGCGACGAGGTCCATGGCGCCGCCCATGCCCTTGATCATCTTGCCCGGGATCATCCAGTTGGCGATGTCGCCTTCCTGGCTCACTTCCATCGCGCCGAGCACGGTCAGGTCGATATGGCCGCCGCGGATCATCGCGAAGCTGTCGGCCGAGCTGAAATAGACCGAGCTGGGCAGCTCGCTGATTGTCTGCTTGCCGGCGTTGATCAGGTCCGGATCCTCGTCGCCCTCCAGCGGGAACGGGCCGATGCCGAGCATGCCGTTCTCGGACTGGAGCGTGACCTCCACCCCCGCCGGAATGTGGTTCGCCACCAGCGTCGGGATGCCGATGCCCAGATTGACGTAGAAGCCGTCCTGCAGCTCCTTCGCGGCGCGCGCCGCCATGTCGTCGCGGGTCCAGGCCATCAGTGCTTCTCCTGCGAATCCGTCCAGCGCGTCGCCGGCGGGAAGGTTTGGTCATAGGTGGAACCGAGCCCGGTTCCGTAGACGGGGTTGGGCAGCACGAACCACCCGCGCCCCCAAAGCCCGACGAGCGCCGGGCTCTGCGCTGCTGCGCGTCGCTCGGGCGGATTGAGGGCGGCAAATCCGTCGCTGAAGTCGCCGAGTTGATCACCCACCATCGCCACCACGCACCAGCGCTGCGCGATCGCGTTGCGGCGGCCATCCTTGCCGGACTTGCCGTCGACATCACCCTTGAGGAACAGCGTCTCGCCATGCTTGGCCGGACCAAGCCCCGCGAAGGTCAGCGCCGCTTCGGTTTCGGCCGCGTTGGCCGCCGCGCGGTTGCTGTTGAAGATCACCGTGACGCCGATCACCCGCAGGGTCATGACCGCGTCGATCGCCCCGGGCACCGCCGCGACCTTCATCGCGCCAGTCTTCTCCCAACGATCCCAGCGGGACGCGTCATAGGGCGCCGAGCGTTGCGCGTCGTCGCCCTCGTAGCCGAGGTTCAGCAGCAGCGTCTCGTCAACGTCGAACACCACCGCAGGCGGCTTGTCGCCGCAAGAGCGGAAGCGGGGCGCCGCCAGCGTCGCACCCGGTTCGAGCACCGCGGATGTCCGCTTGCCCATGTTCTCCTTGGCCCACTCCACAACCGCGCCATAGGCCTGCACGCTCAGCGCTGCCGCCTCGCCTGAGCCGTAGAGATACTGCATCCCCGCCGGCACGCCGTTGGCGGCAGCAGGAGCGGGCGCGGGCGGCGCCTGCACCACGTGCGTGTCGACCACACAGCCCGACAGCGCCAGTCCTGACGCAGCCAGCAGCAGCAGCCCGTCCCGGATCATGCCGCCTCGCGCGGACGGACGGTGCGGAACTCGATCTTCTTGTCGTAGGGCGCGCCGACGACCAGCCGCTTCACATAGATGCCCGGCAGGTGGATCTGGTCGGGGTCGAGGCTGCCGACCGGCACCACTTCCTCCACCTCGGCGATGCAGAGGTGGCTGGCGGTGGCCATCGGCTGGTTGAAGTTGCGCGCGGTCTTGCGGAAGATGAGATTCCCCGCCTCGTCGGCCTTCCAGCCCTTGATGATCGAGATGTCGGCGCGGATGCCGCGCTCGAGGATATATTCCTCGCCGTCGAAGACCTTCACTTCCTTGCCCTCGGCAACCTTCGTGCCGACGCCGGTCTTGGTGTAGAAGCCGGGGATGCCCGCGCCCCCCGCCCGGCAGCGCTCGGCAAGCGTGCCCTGCGGACAGAATTCCACCTCCAGCTCGCCGGAGAGGTACTGGCGCTCGAACTCCTTGTTCTCGCCGACGTACGAGGAGATCATCTTCTTCACCTGGCGGCTGCGCAGCAGCTTGCCCAGGCCCTCATTGTCGATGCCGGCATTGTTCGAGGCGATGGTGAGGTCCTTGACGCCCGCGGCCTGGATCGCGTCGATCAGCCGCTCGGGAATCCCGCACAGGCCGAAACCGCCCGCGCAGATCATCATCCCGTCGAACAGCAGCCCTTCCAGCGCCGCGTTCGCGTTGGGGTAGAGCTTGTCCATCGACGATTCCCTCCGAATGTTTGGGGTGGCGATAATACCCCCGAGGCAACCGGGTCAAGCGAACCTGAACCGAGTTTCAACTTGTCGTGGTTGCCCTTACGGAAGGGCCAACTGTTGCATCTGCGCAACATACCAAGGTGTAACGTACTCGTCATATTGCGCCCGCGATCGGAGTGCCTATTTGGGGCGTCTGGATGGCCATCCGGTAAAACCAAGTAACAAGTCCAAAGGTATCTGAATCATGCGTATTTTCGCAGTGACGGCGCTCGCCCTCATGGCCTCCGCAACCCCCGCCCTCGCGCAGGACGCGACCTTCCAGGGCCCGCGCATCGAAGCAGTCGGCGGCTGGGACAACATCAAGTCGGATGGCGTGAGCGCGTCGGGCTTCGTCTATGGCGGTGCAGCGGGCTATGACCTGCAGCGCGGCAACGTCGTGTTCGGCGTCGATGGTGAAATCACCGGCACCACCACCAAGAAGACCATCGGCGCAGTGCAGGTGAAGGGCGGCCGCGATTTCTACGCCGGCGCTCGCATCGGCTACGTCGTCGCCCCGGCAACCCTGCTGTACGGCAAGGTCGGCTATGACAACAGCCGCGTGATCCTGCGCTCGGGCAATCTGCGCGATGCCGACAACCTGGACGGCATCCGTCTGGGCGCCGGCGTGGAGCACACCTTCGGCCACTATTACGGCAAGGTCGAGTATCGCTACACCAACGCGTCGCAGGACGTGGTGCGCCACCAGGTGCTGGCCGGCATCGGCTACCGCTTCTGAGCGATCCGGAATCGGCGGCGCGCCCCCGCGCCGCGATTTCCAGAAAACCCCGCATCGGCAACGATGCGGGGTTTTTCGTTTGCAGGAAATATCCTAGCCCTCGGGCAACCGACTGCCATTTCCTACAGTTGGCGCGATCGATATACTTCCCCCCGTCCAGTAGGAGTCGCACCCCGTGTGCGCCCTATCCATGTTGTTCATGCCTTGGGGGGAGCCGAACATGGCACAATTCGATGCAGTCGCGTGGTTTCAACTTCTAACCTTGGGTGGATTGGCCGGCGCGATGGGCCAGGCGATCCGCGTGATCGTGGGCATGAAGAAGCTCAACGATCAGGCCTCCAACACCAACACCTCCCTGGCCGCGATGATCGTGCCGACGCAGCTCGTCGTCTCGCTGCTGATCGGCTTCATCGCCGGGGCGCTCGCCAGCAGCCAGCTGATCAGCGACCTTGCCCATATCTCGTCGCAGCAGATCTTCGCGCTTTCCGCCGCCGGCTATGCGGGCGCGGACTTCATCGAAGGCTTCATGACGCGGATCACACCCAGCCTGCCCGCGCCGCCCCCCACGCCCACGCCTGCACCCACGCCCGCCGCCGCAGCACCGCTCGCCGAATTGCCGGCAAGCGCCGACGGAGCGGTCGGCTGATGGCCGCCGGGATCACCCCGGTGACCGGCACGGTGCGCACCACCACGCTGGTCAACCTCCGCCACGGCGCGCCGCGCATCAGCGCCCCGGTGGTCGGCAAGCTCGCCGCCGGCACCGTCGTTGCCGTCACCAGCGTGGCGGTGGGCGACTCGGTGCAGGGCAACGCGCTGTGGTACGGCACGACCGACCAGAATTTCCTATGGAGCGGCGGCTGCGACGCGCTGCAGACCGGGGCGGCAGGCACCATCGGCGGCAGCGCCGTGCGCCCCAGGATTCCGATGGTGGTCGACGTCTATCACCGCAGCATCGTCCGCGATCTGGCCGTCGCCAGGGCGGCCGGCGTGCAGGGCATCATCCACAAGGCAACCACCGGCACCAGTGGCCGCGACGAGCTGTATGACGATCGCCGGATCGCCGCACGAAAGGCCGGCCTGCTGTGGGGGGCCTATCACTGGGGCACGGCGCTGCCCCCGGCCCAGCAGGTCGAAAACTTCCTCGGCTGGTCAAAGCCCGACGACAGGACGCTGGTAGCGCTCGATTACGAGCCGAGCCCGAACAACCAGATGACGCTGGAGGGCGCGCGCGAATTCCTGGAGCGCATCCAGGAAAGGCTGGGGCGCCGCGCGGTGCTCTATTCGGGACACCTGATCAAGGAGGAGCTGGGCACCCGGATCGATCCCTTCTTCGGCGCGCACCGGCTGTGGCTGGCGCAATATAGCGCGACGGCATCGGTGCAGCCGAGCTGGAAATCCTACTGGCTGTGGCAATATTCGGACGGTGCCGCGACCGTTCCGGGCATTCCGGGCGACGGCGCCGGCCATGTCGACCAGAATTACTATGACGGTCCCGCCGAGCAGCTCGCCGCGGAATGGGCCAGCTGACCGCTCGACTTTCCGCCCCCGGCGCGCCTAGCATGCGGGATGACCGCAAAACGCACCGGGGGCAGGATCCTCGTCGACAATCTGGTGGCGCAGGGCTGCGACCGGATCTTCCACGTACCGGGCGAGAGCTTCCTCGCCGTGCTCGATGCGCTCCATGACGAACCGAGCATCGATCTCGTCACCTGCCGCCAGGAAGGCGGCGCCGCGTTCATGGCCTGTGCCGACGGCGCGATGACCGGGCGGCCGGGCGTGTGCTTCGTCACCCGCGGCCCCGGCGCCACCAATGCCAGCATCGGCGTGCATGTCGCGATGCAGGATTCGCAGCCGATGCTGCTGTTCATCGGCGATGTCGATCGCGGCATGCGCGACCGCGAGGGCTTCCAGGAAGTCGACCTGCCGGCGATGTTCGCCCCGCTCGCCAAATGGGCGACGCGGATCGAGGACGCGCGGCGAATCCCCGAATATGTCGCGCGCGCCTGGAACGTCGCCACCTCGGGCCGGCCGGGGCCGGTGGTGATCGCGCTGCCCGAGGACATGCTGCTGGACGTGGTGGAAGCGGTCGACCGCCCCGCCATCGCCGAGCCGATCCAGGCGGCCGACGCCTTCGATCTCGACCAGCTCTACGACCTGCTCCGCGCGGCTGAGCGCCCGATCGCGATCGTCGGCGGGGGCGGCTGGGATTCGGATACGGCGGAGGATTTCGCCCGCTTCGCCGAGTCGATCGACCTGCCGGTCGCCTGCGCCTTCCGGCGGCAGGATGCGATCGACAATGGCTCGCCGGTGTGGGCGGGCAATCTCGGCTATGGCCCGAACCCCAAGCTGGTCGCGCGGATCAAGGCGGCGGACCTGCTGCTGGTGGTCGGTGCGCGGCTGGGCGAGGCGACGACCGACGGCTACAGCCTGATCACCCCCGAGCATCCGGGGCAAACGCTGGTCCATGTTCATCCGGACCCGAGCGAATTCCACCGCGTCTACCGCGTCGACCTGCCGATCTGCGCGCGGCCCTTCGAGTTCGCGGTCGCCGCCTCGGCCACGGCGGAAGCGGCCAACCTCCCCCGCTTCGATGGCGCCGCCGCGCATGCCGAGTGGCTGGAATGGTCGACGCCCAAGCCGCGCGCAGGCGTGGCGCTCGATCTCGGCCCTTGCGTCGCGGCGATGCGCGAGCAGCTGCCGGCCGATACGATCATCTGCAACGGCGCGGGCAATTTCTCCGGCTGGTGGCACCGCTACTGGCCCTACACCGCGCAGCCGAGCCAGCTCGCGCCCACCGCGGGCGCGATGGGGTACGGCGTACCCGCGGCGGTGGCGGCGGCGCTGCGCTTCCCCGATCGCCGAGTCGTTGCGGTCGCGGGCGACGGCGATTTCCTGATGAACGGGCAGGAACTCGCCACCGCCGTCCAGCACGACGCGGACCTGCTGGTGATCGTGGTCGACAACGGCGCCTATGGCACGATCCGCATGCACCAGGAGCGCGAGTTTCCGGAACGTCTCTCGGGCACGCAGCTGCGCAACCCCGATTTCGCCGCGCTGGCTCGCGCATTCGGCGGCTGGGCGATCACCGTGGAAACTACGGAAGCCTTCGGCTCCGCACTGGCGCTGGCCCTGGCTCAGCCGGGGCTCAAGTTGTTGCATTGCAAGACGGATGTCGAAGTGATCAGCCCGGCGACAACGATCGCGAAGCTGCGAAATCGCTGAACGGATAGGAACCCGTTAACCGCCTTGATTCTAGAATTGTCCGCATGGGACAGCAGACGAAAGAGCGGTGGAAGACGGCGCATCTCGGCAAGCGGGGAGACCGCGTGCGTCTGGGAGGGCGGCAACTCTGGCAGTGCGAGTGGCGCTGGATCAACAAGAACACCGTTCGCCTGCCCCACCCGCTGCACACCGACCAGATGTTCTCGTTCATGATCTGCGAGGTCGGCCCCGCCTCGGCGCCGGTGCGCTTCGCCGCGGCGCAGGTCGAGCCGGAGATGTGGGCGTTCTACGTGCCGGATTGAGGGGCGGCCAAGCGCCAAACCTTACGGCGGGGTCGAGCGGTGCACCATCAGCTATGGGCCGCCCTTAGATCGTCATCCCGGCGAAAGCCGGGATCCATTTGGGTCGCCGTTTAGGCTCCTGCTGACACCGAGAGGCGAATGGATCCCGGCTTTCGCCGGGATGACGCGCGGCGTGAGGGCACTCCTCCAAGCAGAAGCCAGAACGAAAACGGGCCGAACCTTTCGGTACGGCCCGTCCGTTTGTCCGGTCTCTCAGGCGACTCAGATGTCGTCGCCGAGCGCACCCTTGATCTTGCCGCCGAGCTGCTGGGCCTTGCCCTTGGCTTCCTGCGCGGCGCCGTCGGCCTTGGTGTCCGGGTTGTCGCTGTGCTGCTTCACCTTGCCGGCCAGCTCGTTGAGATTGCCTTTGATCTTGTCGGTCAGCTCGCCCATGATCGATACTCCTGGCTAAGGTCGGGTGCCACACGACACGGCACCTGCGACTTGCCGGAAATAACGTATGTCGAGCAGGACCGTTCCCGATCAGCTGCGCGTGACTTCGCCCAGAAACGCCTTGGTCGCGCGCCAGGCGTCCAGCGCGCCGTCCGGATTCTTGGTCCGCAGCAGCGTCGACGACCCGTGCACCCCGCCCAGCTTGGGTACGAACTGCGTCTTCTGCGTCGAGGGCGACGCAGCGAGGATCTCGCGCGCGGCATCCTCCTCCTTGCCGTCCTGCGCCGAAGTGACGAAGATCGGCGCGGTGACCTGCTTGGCCGCACGCGCAACCGCGCCCTTGTCGTCAAGATATTCGCCCGGCGAGAAGGCGAGCAGCGCCTTCACCTGCCCCTTGTGCTCGGCGGCGAGCGGGAAGATCAGCGCGGCCGAATAGCTGCTGCCCCAGAGGATGATCGGCAACTTCTGCTGCTGGCCCCAGGCGAAGGCGGCCTCGAGGTCCTTCTTCGCATCGGCATAGCTCGCCGAATGGCCGAGCATCTTCACCGTCTCGTTCACGCCGAACAACGTGCCGCCGGCGCGCTGGTCGATCCTGAGCGACGAATAGCCCGCCTGCGCCAGCTGAGGCGCGAGCAGCGCATATTCGTCCTTGCCCGATTCGGCCTGGTGGAACAGCAGCAGCAGCGCCTTGGGCTTGGCCGCCTTGGTATAGACGCCCGCGATCTTCACCCCGTCGGCGGCGCGCAGCGTCACCGGCTCGGCCGAGATCGGCCCCTGATTCTCCATCGGATCGCTCTGCGGCCGCGGGTGACAGCCCGCGACTCCGATCAATGCCAGCGCCGCCAGCGCCGCGCGCATCAGATCAGCCCTGCCAGCGGGCTCGACGGATCGGCATAGCGCCGCTTCGCCATCCGCCCGGCGCGATAGGAAAGCCGCCCGGCCTCCACCGCCGCCTTCATCGCCGCCGCCATCAGGATGGGGTCCTTGGCCTCGGCGATCGCGGTGTTCATCAGCACGCCGTCGCAGCCCAGCTCCATCGCCACCGCCGCGTCCGAGGCCGAGCCGACGCCAGCATCGACCAGCACCGGCACCTTGGCGCCCTCGACGATCAGCCGGATCGTCACCTGGTTCTGGATGCCGAGGCCGGAGCCGATCGGCGCGCCCAGCGGCATGATCGCGACCGCGCCCGCATCCTCCAGCCGCTTGGCGGCGATGGGATCGTCGACGCAGTAGACCATCGGCTTGAAGCCTTCCTTGGCCAACACCTCGGTGGCGCGCAGCGTCTCGACCATGTCCGGGTAGAGCGTCCGCGCCTCGCCCAGCACTTCCAGCTTCACCAGCTCCCAGCCGCCCGCCTCGCGCGCCAGCCGCAGCGTGCGGATCGCCGAATCGGCATCGAAGCAGCCCGCGGTGTTGGGCAGATAGGTGATCTTCTTCGGGTCGATATAGTCGGTGAGCATCGGCGCCTTGGGGTCGCTGACGTTCACCCGGCGGACCGCCACGGTGACGATCTCGGCGCCCGAGGCCGCGACGGCCGCGGCATTCTGCTCGAAATCCTTGTACTTGCCGGTGCCGACGATCAGCCGCGAGCGGAAGGTCTTGCCCGCCACCGTCCAGCTATCGTCGACGAGCGGTGCGGCATGGTCGCCACCGCCCACGAAATGCACGATCTCCAGCTCGTCACCGTCCTCGACGATGACGTCGTTCAGCGTCGAGCGCGGCACCACCTCCAGGTTGCGTTCCACCGCCACCTTCTCGGGCACCAGCCCCAGCTCGCTCGCGAGCTGGGCGAGGGTAAGCCCGGCGGTGATGCGCTTGTGTTCGCCATTGACGCGGATGGAGACGGTGCCGTCGCTGTGCATGAAGAGCCTTGGATTTGATCGGAGACGCCGGCTCATATAGGGAGGACCGCATCCTGCCCGCAACCGAAAGGCGCCTGCATTGGCCGATACGATCTTCGTCTTGAATGGTCCCAACCTCAATCTGCTGGGGCTCCGCGAGCCGGAAATCTATGGGTCGGACACGCTGGACGACATTGCCGGCATGCTGGAGGATCGCGCCCGCGAGCTGGGGCTCGAGATCGAGGTCCGCCAGTCCAACCATGAGGGCCATCTGATCGACTGGCTGCACGAAGCCCAGGCCGATGGTGCGCGCGCCGTCCTACTAAATCCGGGAGGGTACACGCACACCTCGGTCGCGCTACACGATGCGATCAAAAGCATCAGCACGCCGGTGATCGAAGTGCATCTCTCCAATCCCCACGCCCGCGAATCCTTCCGCCACACGAGCCTCGTCGCCCGTGCCGCGAAGGGCACAGTGGCCGGGTTTGGTGCAACCTCCTATATGCTCGCGCTTGAAGCCGCCGCGCGTCTCTGACAGAGGGCGCCGTTTCATCTGTAGAATTTCAAAGAAGGGTCGTATGGCCGAAGAAACCAAGTCGGGTGCAATGATGGTCGACATCGAACTGGTCCGCCAGCTCGCTGCCGTGCTCGATGACACCCAGCTCACCGAGATCGAAGTCGAGGACGGCGAACGCCGCGTCCGCGTCGCCCGCAAGGTGACCGCAGCGCCCGCAGCGGTGCAATATGCCGCGCCCGCCGCGCCGATGCTCGCCGCCACGCCGGCCGCAGCTGCTCCGGCCGAGATCGTCGCCGCGCCGCAGCCGGCCGCCAATGCGGTCAAGTCGCCGATGGTCGGCACCGCGTACCTTAAGCCGAATCCCGAGGCGAAGACCTTCGTCACGGTCGGCCAGCAGGTCGCCGCCGGCGACACGCTGCTGATCATCGAGGCGATGAAGGTGATGAACCCGATCCATGCCCCCAGCGCCGGCACGGTCAAGGCGATCCTGGTCGAGAACGGCCAGCCGGTCGAGTTCGACCAGCCGCTCGTCGTGGTCGAGTAACGGAACGGCCATGCCCGAGATCAAGAAGCTGCTGATCGCCAATCGCGGCGAGATCGCGCTGCGCATCCACCGCGCGTGCCACGAAATGGGCATCAAGACGGTGGCGGTGCACTCCACCGCCGATTCCGACGCGATGCATGTGCGTCTGGCGGACGAGGCGATCTGCATCGGCCCGCCGGCCGCGGCGGAGAGCTATCTCAACATCCCGAACATCATCTCGGCCGCCGAGATCTCGGGCGCGGATGCGATCCACCCGGGCTATGGCTTCCTCTCGGAGAACGCCCAGTTCGCCGAGATCGTCGAGGCGCACGGGCTGATCTTCGTCGGCCCCAAGCCCGAACATATTCGCACCATGGGCGACAAGATCGAGGCGAAGCGCACCGCCGGCGCGCTCGGCCTGCCGCTGGTGCCGGGCTCGGACGGCCCGATCAGCGACCTCGAAGAGGCCAAGGCGATTGCCGCCAAGGCCGGCTATCCGGTGATCATCAAGGCGGCTTCGGGCGGCGGCGGTCGCGGCATGAAGGTGTGCACCAGCGAGGATCAGCTCGAGACGCTGATGCAGCAGGCGGGCAGTGAGGCGAAGGCCGCGTTCGGCGACGCCACCGTCTACCTGGAAAAGTATCTCGGCAACCCGCGCCACATCGAGTTCCAGGTGTTCGGCGACGGCAACGGCAACGCGATCCATCTCGGCGAGCGTGACTGCTCGCTCCAGCGCCGCCACCAGAAGGTGCTCGAAGAGGCCCTCTCGCCGGTGATCACGCCCGAAGAGCGCGCGCACATGGGCGGCATCGTCGCCAAGGCGATGTCCGACATGGGCTATCGCGGCGCGGGCACGATCGAGTTCCTGTGGGAAAATGGCGAGTTCTACTTCATCGAGATGAACACCCGCCTCCAGGTCGAGCATCCGGTGACCGAGATGATCACCGGCATGGACCTGGTCCGCGAGCAGATCCGCGTCGCCGAAGGCCACGGCCTGTCGGTGCGCCAGGAGGACATCGAGTTCCGCGGCCACGCGATCGAATGCCGCATCAACGCCGAGGATCCGCGGACCTTCGCGCCCTCGCCGGGCACGATCACCCACTTCCACGCGCCGGGCGGCATGCATGTCCGCGTCGATAGCGGCATCTATTCGGGCTACCGGATCCCGCCTTACTATGATTCCATGATCGCCAAGCTGATCGTCTATGGCCGCACCCGCGAGGGCTGCATCCTGCGACTGAAGCGGGCGCTCGAGGAGTTCGTGGTCGACGGCATCAAGACGACGATCCCGCTCCACCAGGCACTGCTCGACGATCCCGAGTTCCTGAAGGGCGACTATACGATCAAGTGGCTCGAGGAGTGGCTCGCCAAGCAGGACGAGGCCGCCGCGGCGTGAAGGCCACGATCTACCACAACCCGCGCTGCTCCAAGTCGCGCGAGGCGCTGGCGATCCTCAAGGACGCCGGCGCCGAGGTGGAGGTGATCGAGTATCTGAAGACGCCGCCGAGCCGCGCGACGCTGGCGGATCTCTACCAGCGCGCGGGCATGACCGCGCGCGAGGGCCTGCGCATCGCCGAAGACGCCGCCAAGCCGCTCAAGGGCGCGGACGACGAGACGATCCTCGACGCGATGGCGGCCAACCCGATCCTGATCGAACGCCCGCTGGTGGTAACCGAGCGCGGCGTGCGGCTGGGAAGGCCGCCCGAGAAGGTGCGGGAAATCCTGTAACGGAGCATCTTCTCGCCGGAACGAGAAGATTTCCCGCCACCAACAGCCGTCATCCCGGCGAAAGCCGGGATCCATTGGGGTCGCCGTATCGGCTCCTGCCTAGAGCGAATGGCGAATGGATCCCGGCTTCCGCCGGGATGACAAGCATTGCCTCAGCCCCGCACCCCCGCCGCGATCGTCTCGCGCCACGGCGTGGTCGGCCGACCGATCAGCCCGGACAGCGTCTTCGACTCCTCGAACAGCGCGCCGTCGGCGACCCGCGCATCGCTGTCCGCGAGGATCGCCGCGAACGGGCCCGGCAGCCCCGCGCCTTCCAGCGCCTTGGCGTACTCGGCCTGCGGCAGGTCCTGATACGCGACCGGCTTGCCCGACGCCTCCGCCAGCGCCGCGGCAAGCTCGGCATGGGTGAAGCCGGTGTCGCCCGCCAGCTCGAACGTCCCCGCCTGCCCACGTACCAGCACCACCGCCGCCGCCTCGGCATAGTCCGCGCGCGCCGCGCCCGAGACCAGCCCGTCGCCCGCGCTGCCGATCAGCACGCCGTGTTCGATCGCCGGACCGGCGCTCATCAGGTAATTCTCGGTGTACCAGCCGTTGCGCAGCAGCGCGGCGGGAATGCCGCTCGCGGCGAGCAAATCCTCGGTCGCCTTGTGCTCGACCGCCATCTGCATCGGCGAGGTCTGCGCGCGCAGCAGGCTGGTATAGGCGATCAGCTGCACCCCCGCCGCCCTGGCCGCATCGATCACTGCCCGATGCTGGGGCACGCGGCTGCCGATGGCGTTGCCGGAAATGAGCAGCAGCCGGGTCACGCCCGCCAGCCCCGGCGCCAGCGTCTCCGGCGCATCATAGTCGAACGCGCGCACGGTCACGCCCTTGGCGGCGAGGTCGGCGACGCTGTCGGGATTGCGCACGAGCGCGACGATCTCGCCGGGCGCGACCTTCGCCAGCAGCGATTCGACGACAAGGCGGCCCAGCTGGCCCGAAGCTCCGGTAACGGCGTACATGGCAGTTCCTTCCGATCGTGGATTGACCAGCGCGATGTAACACCCCACTTACGAATCGTAAGTACGCACATAAAGGTAAGTATCAAAAAATGTCGGACGAGACGCCCCGCACCCTGGCCGCGATGATGGCGCGCGGCGACGTGTTCGTCCCCGATTGCCCGTCGCGCGCGGTGCTCAAGCGGATCACCAGCAGCTGGGGCCTGCTCGTGCTGGTGGCGCTCCGCGACGGCACGCGGCGCTTCAGCGAGCTTCGCCGCCGAGTGAACGGGGTGAGCGAACGCATGCTCGCCCAGACGCTCCAGCAGCTCGAGGCGCACCAGCTGGTCACGCGTCGCAGCCTGCCGGTGGTGCCGCCGCATGTCGAATACAGCCTCACCCCGCTGGGCGAGCAGGCCGCGGCGAAGGTCGAGGATCTGGTCGAGTGGATCCAGGCCAACATCGCCGCGCTGATGCCGGCGGAGGCGGAGGCGGCCGAGTAACCTTGAGCCGTCATCCCGGCGAAAGCCGGGATCCATTGGGGTCTCCGTTCCGGCGCTTGCTGAAGCCGAGAGGCGACTGGATCCCGGCTTTCGCCGGGATGACGAACGGAGGGGGGGGCCCAATGTCCTCCACCACAGCCGCCCGCACCCGCTTACGGCGCCCGCAACCAGCCCTCCCCTCCCCCGCAGTGTACCTCGCCGCGCGCGCATGGCATGGCACCGCCCCATGATCGCCGCCATCGCCACCCTGCTCCTCTGCCAGCTGCTCGGCGAGGGGATCCACCTCGTCACCGGCCTGCCGCTGCCGGGGGCCGTCATCGGCATGTTCCTGCTGCTCGGCTGGCTGCTGCTCCGCCCCGGCGAGCGGCCCACGCTGGTGCAGGTCTCCGCTTGGCTGACCGCGCATCTCTCGGTGATGTTCGTCCCCGCCGCGGTCGGGCTGATCGAGGAGGGGCCGGTGCTGGCCAGGAACGGCGTGGCGATCGTCGTCGCCACGCTCGCCTCGACGCTGCTGACGATGGTGGTCACCGCGCTGGTCTTTCGCTGGGCCCTCGCGCGCACGGAGCCGATGGCATGACCGGGGCGTGGCACACGCTCCAGGGCACGCCGCTGCTCTGGCTGGCGGTGACGCTGCTGGTGTTCGAGGGCGCCGATCGCCTGTCGAAGCGCAGCAATCGCCACCCGCTCTGCCATCCGGTGCTGCTAGCGACGCCGGTGCTGATCGCTATCCTGCTGGCGACCCGCACCCCCTACCCCGTCTATGCGCAGAACACCGCGATGCTCGGCTTCCTGCTCGGCCCGGCGACGGTCGGCCTGGCGGTGCCGCTGTGGCGCAACCGCGCGCTGGTCCGCCGCGCCGCCGGACCGCTGCTGCTCGCGCTGTTCGCCGGATCGCTGACCGCGATCGTGAGCGTCACCGGTATCGTCTGGGCCTTCGGGGGCAGCGCCCAGATTCTCGCGACCGTCGCGCCCCGCTCGGTGACGACTCCCGTGGCGATGGCGCTGGCGCAGCAGCTGGGCGGCATCCCGGCGCTGGCGGCGGTGGTGGTGCTGATCGCCGGCGTGTTCGGCGCGATGATCGCGACGCCGCTGCTCGACGCGCTGCGAATCCGGGATTATCGCGTGCGGGGGTTCGCCGCGGGGGTCGCCGCGCACGGCTTCGGCACCGCCCGCGCCTTCCAGGTGGACGAGCTCGGCGGCACCTTCGCCGGCATCGGCATGGCGCTCAACGCCGCGATGACCGCACTGCTGCTGACGCTGTGGGCGGTGCTGTAGCCGCTATTCGTCGGTCACGTCCTGCTTGGTGCCGTAGAGCCGCACCGGGCGGCCGTTCTCGAACTCCACATCGGCGGTGAGCCGCATCTTGCGCAGGGCGCCGTCACGACGGCGGATCGCCACGTCGATGGTGAAGCTGGCGCCCTCCGCCACCGCGCGATCCCGCACCGCGCGCAGCAGCGCCTGCGACTCCGGGGTGTACATCGCGACCACCTCGTCGCGGGTCAGCGGCGCGCCGCGCGGAATGCCGAACAGATCATAGACGCCCGGCGACCAGCGCAGCCCGTTCGTCGCGAGATCGCACTCCCAGGCGGCGGGCAGCGGGATCAACGGATCGCCGGCGCGCAGTCCCGTGCCGAGGAGAGGCTGGATGAGCATGCCAAACGTTAGCATGCGCAGGGTTAACGCACCATTGCCCACCCCCTCCGCAACTCCCGGGGTGACGCGCGCGCAACACCCCGCTAAGGGGTCCGGCCATGACCCAGATCACGCCCGAGATCGTGGCCGAGCACGGCCTTTCGCCCGAAGAATATGACCGCGTCCTCAAGGCGCTCGGTCGCGAGCCGAACCTGACCGAGCTCGGCATCTTCTCGGTGATGTGGTCCGAGCATTGCAGCTACAAGTCCAGCCGCATCCACCTGAAGAAGCTGCCCACCACCGGCCCGCAGGTGATCTGCGGCCCCGGCGAGAATGCCGGCGTGGTCGATATCGGCGACGGCCAGGCAGCGATCTTCAAGATGGAGAGCCACAACCACCCGAGCTACATCGAGCCCTATCAGGGTGCTGCGACCGGCGTAGGCGGCATCCTGCGCGACGTGTTCACCATGGGCGCGCGCCCGATCGCCAACATGAACGCGCTGCGCTTCGGCCGGCCCGACCATCCCAAGATGAAGCACCTGATCGCCGGCGTCGTCCATGGCATCGGCGGCTATGGCAATTGCGTCGGCGTGCCGACGGTGGGCGGCGAGGTGAACTTCCACCCGGCCTATGACGGCAACATCCTGGTCAACGCGATGACCGTCGGCATCGCCGATACCGACAAGATCTTCTATTCGGCGGCCTCGGGGGTCGGCAATTCGATCGTCTATGTCGGCTCCAAGACCGGCCGCGACGGCATCCACGGCGCGACCATGGCCTCGGCCGATTTCGGCGAGGATTCGGAAGAGAAGCGCCCCACCGTCCAGGTCGGCGATCCCTTCACCGAGAAGCTGCTGATCGAAGCCTGCCTCGAGCTCATGGCCTCGGACGCGATCGTCGCGATCCAGGACATGGGCGCCGCCGGCCTCACCTCCTCCAGCGTCGAGATGGCGTCCAAGGGCGGCGTCGGCATCGAGCTGATCATGGACGACGTGCCCCAGCGCGAAACCGGCATGACGCCGTACGAGATGATGCTCTCCGAGTCGCAGGAGCGCATGCTGATGGTGCTCAAGCCCGGCCGCGAGGATTTCGCCCAGGCGATCTTCCGCAAATGGGAGCTCGATTTCGCGGTGATCGGCCATGTGACGGATACCGGCCGCATGGTGCTCAAGTGGAAGGGCGATGTCGTGTGTGACATCCCGCTCGCCCCGCTGGCCGACGACGCCCCCCTCTACGATCGCCCGCACGTGCCGACGCCGAAGCCGGCCGAGCTGCAGAACGTGCCGGAATGCACCGATCCCGCCGCCGATCTCGTCAAGCTGATGGGTTCGCCGGACATCGCCAGCCGCCGCTGGATCTGGGAACAGTATGACCACATGGTCGGCGGCGACACCGTGCAGCGCCCGGGCGGCGACGCCGCGGTCGTACGCGTCCACGGCACCGACAAGGGCCTGGCGATCACCACCGATTGCACCCCGCGCTATTGCTTCGCGGACCCGGTCGAGGGCGGCAAGCAGGCGATCGCGGAAGCATGGCGCAACCTCTCGTCGGTGGGCGCGACCCCGCTGGCGGTGACCAACTGCCTCAACTTCGCCAACCCGCAGCGCCCGGAGATCATGGGCCAGATCGTCGGCGCGCTCGAAGGCATGAGCGAGGCGTGCCGCGCGCTCGACTTCCCGATCGTCTCGGGCAATGTCAGCCTCTACAACGAGAGCAAGGCCACCGGCGGCGGCTCGGCGATCCTGCCGACCCCGGCGATCGGCGCGATCGGCCTGCTCAAGGACTGGCAGAAGAACTGCACCATCGCCTTCAAGGGCACCGGCGACGTGATCATCGCGGTCGGCGAGCGCGGCGGCCATCTCGGCCAGTCGATCTGGCTGCGCGAGATCTGCGGCCGCGAGGAAGGCCCGCCCCCGCCGGTCGACCTGATGATGGAGCGCCGCACCGGCGCGTTCATCCGCTCGGCGATCTGCGGCGGCGCGATCACCGCCTGCCATGACGTGTCCGACGGCGGCCTCGCGGTCGCGGTGGCCGAGATGGCGCTGGCCTCCAACATCGGCGCGATCCTCGACCAGCCCCAGCCCTTCGGCGTCGCCGGCAGCTGGTTCGGCGAGGACCAGGGCCTGTACGTCGTGACCGTGAAGGACGAGGCGCTGGCCGACTTCCTGGTCGCCGCCGACAAGGCCGGGCTCGCCGCCGACCCGATCGGCCGCACCATCGCCAACCGCATCATCTTCGAGCTGGAGGAAGGCGATTTCTGCGTGAGCCTCGCCGACCTCCGCAAGGCGCATGAGGGCTTCTTCCCGGCGCTGATGGGCACGGCGGAAGCGGTGAGCGAAGAGAACGCGATCTAAGCACACTTAAGCCTCTCCCCCTCGGGGGAGGGGTTGGGGTGGGGCAGTGTCTCACCGAGACCAACAGAGGTTCTGGAATCCCTCCACCCCCAAACCCAGTATCAGGTGAACCGCGCCCCGCGCGGTTCAGGTCATGCCGGGGGCATGACCGACCTGATACTCCAAGGAGGAGGGGCTAAGAAGTGTGCACGCCACCCACGCCTTGCACCAGCCGCACACAATCGCGCCGCAACCCCCAAATGGGGGGCGGCGCCTTGCTCGCCTTGGGCTGGTGACAGCGTAATCAACGCGGCATCCTTCGCCCATGTCGGATTTCGGGGATCGGGCCAGGGGCGGCGGGAGCGTCGCCTTGTCGGGCGGGACGCAGCTGGGCGCCGGGCTGGACGGCACCCGCCTGCGTGCGCTGGCCGCGTCGCTGCTCGCGCTCGGCATCTTCTGGATCGACAGCTTCACCAGCTTCCACAGCGCGATCGCGACGCTCTACGCAGTCGTGCTGCTGCTCGCGGGCGCGCGGCTCGATCGGCGCCAGCTGATCGGCTGGAGCCTCGCCTGCGCCGCGCTCACCCTGACGAGCTTCGTCATCGTCCACCGCGATGCGCCCACCACCGAAGCCGCGCTGCGGCTGGTGGTGAGCCTCGCCGCCAACGCCGTCACCACCGCGCTGCTGCTCCACCGCATCGTGCTCGACCAGCGCGTCGCGCGCGAGGAGCGCCGCTACGCGACGATGACCGACACGCTCGCGATCGCCATCTGGGAACATGATTTCAGCTGCGTCGATGCCGCCATCCAGGGCCTGCGCGCGAGCGGCGTCAGCGATCTGCGCGCCTATCTGCGCGCGCATCCCGAATTCGTCGCCCAGCTCCGCCGCCAGGTGCGCATCACCGACGTGAACCAGACCGCGCTCGACATGATGGGCGTGCCGAGCAAGGCAGCCTTCTTCCGCAGGCTCGGCGACTTCCTGCCCGAAACCGACGCCAGCTTCGCCGACTGCATCGTCGCGATCGACGAGCGGCGGCCGATGTTCCAGGCCGAGACCCAGGTGCTCGCCGCCGACGGCAGCCCCATCGACATCATCGTCGCGTTCAGCCTGGCCCCCGGCACCTGCCTGGCGCACGTGCCCGGCAGCATCCTCGACATCCGCCAGCGCAAGCGGCTGGAGACCACCGTCGAGCGCACCCGCATCGAGCTGGAGCGCGTCCAGCGCACCGCGGCGATCGGCGCGATGTCCGCCTCGATCGCGCACGAAATCAACCAGCCGATCTCCGCGGTGCAAAGCTACGCCGATTCCGCCGCGCGCTGGCTCGCCCGCCCCGAGCCGGACCTGGCCGAGGTGCGGCTGTCGCTGGCCGGGCTCAACCAGGCGGTGGCGAACGTCCATGCGGTGATCCAGCGCGTACGCTCGCTGGTCGGCGGGTCGCAGGGCGAGATGCGGCCGCTGCCGCTGGGCAGCCTCGTCGCCGACACGCTGGCCATCGCCGCACGCGATCTTGACGCCCATGGCGCGCGGATCCATGTCGCGCCGCTGGGCGAGCCGACGGTGGTCGGCGACCGGATCCTGCTCAAGCATTTGCTGCTCAACCTGATCACCAACGCGCTGCAGGCGATGGAGGCCGCGGGGATCGCCGACAAGCGAATGGACCTTACGCTCCACGCCAATGACGACCATGTCCTGCTGCTGCTCCGCGACTACGGCCCTGGCCTTTCCGACGCCATTGCCGAGCCGTTCGACACCTTCGCCACCACCAAGCCCGGCGGCATGGGGCTCGGCCTGTCGATCTGCCGCTCGATCGTGGAGCTGCACGACGGCCGCATCGCGCTGAGCAACCACCCCGATGGCGGCGCGCTGGCGGCGATCGAGCTGCCGCTGGCGGCCTGAGCGATCAGCCCAGCGCCCGCTCCAGCGCGCCGGAAAGCAGATCGGGATCGACCGGTTTGTCGAGCAGCGCGACCAGGTCCAGCGTGGCGGCACGCGCGCGCAGTTCGGGGGTGGGATAGGCGGTCATCAGGATCACCGGCACCGTCGATCCGCGCTCGCGCAGCCGCTGGCGCAGTTCCAGCCCCGATCGGCCGGGCATCTGGAGGTCGGTGAGCACGCAGTCCGCGGCATCATCGCCGGTATCGAGATAGGCGTCGGCCGAGGGGTAGATCGCGGTGCGATAGCCGAAGGAGCGGATCAGGCTCGCCGCCGCGTCGCGCACCAAGGCATCGTCATCCACCACGGCAACCAGGCTGTCCGGCACGCACTACGCTCCCACGTCGCCGGGTCATCCGGGACTGGCTACAAAGCTAGGGTGCGTTGCCGCGTCTGTAAGCTATACGCTTGGTTATTCGGGAAACTACGCATTCCCATCGGAGGACGCCAGCGCCTCGGCGGCGCGGACCAGATCGGGCACGGTGCGCAGCCCCATCTTGCGCATCAGGCTGGCGCGGTGAAGCTTCACGGTGATCTCGGCAATGCCCAGCTCGCCGGCGATCTGCTTGTTGAGCAAGCCCCGCACCACGCCTTCCATCACCTGCCGCTCGCGCGCGGTGAGCGTGGCGAAGCGCTGGCGGACGCCTTCGCTTTCCTGCGCAGCGCTGCGCCGCTCGGCAGCGCGGGCGAGCCCGGCATTGACCGCATCGAGCATGTCCTGATCGCGGAACGGCTTGGTGAGGAAATCCACCGCCCCGCCCTTCATCGCCTTGACCGACATCGGGATGTCGCCGTGGCCGGTGAGGAAGATCACCGGCAGATCCACGCCGCGCTCGGCGAGGCGATCGCGACACTCGAATCCGCCCATGTGCGGCATCCGCACGTCGACGACGAGGCAGCACGGCGTCTCCGGCAGGGCTGCGTCGAGAAATTCCTGGGCCGAGCCATAGTTGCGCACCGCGAAGTCGACCGAGCGGAACAGCGAATCGAGCGCCCCGCGCACCAGCGGATCGTCGTCGACGACCAGCACGACGGGCTGCGCTTCGGGCGCGGGAGCGAGGCGGGGCATGGTTGCGATCCTTTCGCAACAGGCGTGGCGCAAGGGGCGCCGGGGAGCAATCCCGGATGGGGTGCGGGGGCGCCCCCCGAATGGGAAGGTCGATCGGTCGCGGGCTGGTGTAGCGCTGCGTTACGACGACAAGCGATGGCCCGCCTGTGCCCCGATAGCGCACGGCGCCTCCTTCACCTTGACTTTAGGGGTTGTTAACCAGTCTTGACTACCCACTGCCACTTCCATGACGAACCTCGGTATTTCAGCATGATATTCACCGTTTCTGAGCGGGTACGAAACGAGTGCCGGCAATATGATGTGGACATCAGGACGGGCGCGAGCTTTGGCAGCGCTGGCCAAACGAGCATTCTCGTTGAATCGCCGATTTGCATCAAACCAGGGCTTTTCGACATCGATGTAGTGGGAGCCTTCACCTATTTTGGCGACCATCAAGCATTCCAAGGTTCGTTCTACCGCGAGGTAAACCTGATCGGGCGCTTTTGCTCGATTGCAGGCCGCGTGGCGATTGGCGCGCAAGAGCACCCGACCGACTGCGTCTCGCCTCATATCCTTTTCGGTGGTGGCTGCGCGTGGAAAGCGGCTGACGAATTTCGAGCCCGCAACGCCGGAACTACCCAGCGACATCTGGCAAAGCAGTGCCACCTGACGGACACGCTTGGCAAAGTGCGTATTGGCAACGATGTCTGGATCGGCGAAGGCGTCTATATCCGCAAGGGCGTGCGCATCGGCGACGGTGCGATCATTGCGTCTCATGCCGTTGTCACCAAGGACGTTCCCCCCTATGCGATTGTCGGTGGTGCCCCGGCCAAGGTCATCCGCTACCGTTTTGCGCCTGATATAGTTTCCGAGCTGCTACGCCTGGAATGGTGGCACTACGGTTTAAGCGCTCTCGAAGGTGTCGACATGACGGACCCCGAGCGTGCCGTAAGAAAGATTGAAGACAACATCGCCCAGGGTACGGCACAGACGTACAAGCCACCCGTTCTACAAATTTCCGCCGACGATCTGCAGGTATTCTACTGGGATCACGAGAGCCAGCGACTGGTAGCTTGATCTTTGTCGCGATAGTAGCCGGTGAGCAACCGCAGATGGTGGAAACCGCTCTTGCGTTGCGCGCGCCAGAAGCTTTTCTCCGAAGCAGGTCATCGATGCGCGCGATGCGGGATGCACGGCACCCCCTGCGCCATCGCGCCTGCCACCGTCCTGAATGAACCCAAATCGGTCGCCGAGCTTTCCGGCGACGTCAGTCCCCCCGCGCCTCGCGGCGCGCTCGGACCGCGGGCGGAACCGGGCGCGGCCCGGCTGCCGGGGGCGGGCTTGCGGCCGGTGGTGGGCTCGGGCGGCTTGGTGCGGCCGCGCTAGGGCGGGCCGCAGGCGGTTGGAACGCCGGACGGGGCGGCGGCGTGCCCGCCCCCTCGGGGCGTGCCTGGCGCATCCAGCCCGGCGACATCCAGCCGCCGCCGCGGCGCGGCCCGGCGTTGGTCGGCGCAGCCGGTGCAGGTGCGGCCGGTGCGGGTGCGGCGGCGGGCGGCGTGCTCGGTCGTGGTGCCCCGGCACCGGGACGATTCCCCGACCAGCCCGGGCGCGGGCCCTGCCAGCCTGGGCGCCCGTCGCCTTCACCGCGCGGCGGACGCGCGGTCCAGCCGTCCGGGCGCGGACGCCCGGCACTCCAGCTCGGAGCACCGGTGACCGGCGGCTGGCCCGGCGTGACCGCGCCGGGCGGCGGCGTGGTCGGTATCGTGCCCGGCGGCGGGGTAGGACGCGTGCCACCTTGCGGGCGGCCGGGCCGATCGGGGCGCTGGCCCGGCAACCCGCCCCACATCCATGGTCGCCCCGGCTTGCCGGTGCCCGGCGGCGGCGCCGGCTGCCCTGCTCCCGGCGCCGGCGCTGCGTGCGGCGGGCGGCCCGGCCGCGGCGGACGATGCTGCCAGTGCTGGCCCAGCCCCGGCGGCGGCGGACCGTTGAAGCCGCCGTTCCGCCAGCGGGCGAAGGCCGCCGCCATCGCCGCGCGACGGGCGCGCTCGGCGGCCCAGCGCTGCTGGTCGGCAAAGGCGAAGTTCGCGCCGCGATATTGCCAGCCCGAATCCCAGCCGGGATCGATGCCGACGAAGAACAGGTTCATGTCGCCCCAGCTGGTGGTGTCCACCGCGTCCCATTGCCGGTCGAGCAGCGCATCGCGCAGCCGCCGCCCACGCTGGTAGAGCCGCTCGCCCTCGTCGATCCAGCGCACGCCCGCGTCGCGCGGCAGCAGCTTGCCGCCGCCGTCATAGACCGCGGCGACATTGCCGTCCTGATAGCCGAAGCTGCGATCGGCCTCGCGCACGAGAAACGGACCGCGTTCGCCCGCGGCGAAGAAATAGGTGCGCGCGCCCTCGGACTGGTCCTCCGCCACCACCCAATAGCCGTCGCGCAATTCCCAGGCGACGGGCGTGCCGCCGTCGAAGCGGAAGCTGTAGTCGGGCGGCGCGTCGCCCAGCGTGTCCCACAGCGCATGGGCGCGGTCGATCCAGCGATAGCTGCTCTCGCCCTCGGCATCGACATCGGCGGAGCCGGCGGTGACGATCGCGCCGTTCTGCGCGGCGGCGGGGTGCGCGGCTCCGCAGAGCAGCGCTGCGCCGAGCATCCAGGGGGTGATCCGGGTCATCGCGTCATCCTGTCCAACATCCTGCCGCCACCATCCGCCGCCTCCGGTGAACAAAGCATGACAATGTGGACAGCTCCGGCAACAATATGAAAAACATCGGATTAACCAAAACTTAGCGTCGCGCGCCGCATAGCCGACTCCATGGTTAATGCGTCTTTCAAAGGATTCGGCATGCGGCGCGCGATCCTGCTTCCGACGATGGTTTCTGCCCTGGCCCTGGTCGGCGCCTGCAGCGGCGGAGGCGGAGGCGGCGGCGGCGGCGTCGCGACCACGCCTGCGGCCCCCCAGCCTACCCCGGACAAGACGCCCACGCCGAGCCCGTCCCCCACCCCCACGCCGGTGCCGACGCCCTCGCCTTCCCCGACGCCCGCCCCGTCTCCGACACCGACACCGACACCGACGCCCACGCCGGGCGTGACGCCAGCACCCACCAATCCGCCGATCAACGCTTCGTTGCTGTCGCTCACCCAGACGGAGAGCTTCGACAACGACGCGACCGGCTACGCGGGGACCTTTTATCCTGATGCACGTGCGTGCGGCTGCCTGGCGGACACGCGTGCCCTCACGATCCGCTTCGACGCGGCCACCGGCGGCTACACCGTCAGCGACGGCGTCAACACCGAGACCTTCCTTCCCGGCGACATGGACGCGTCGCAGTCGAACAGCGTGCTGCGGGTCTATCGCCACGCGAGCGCGACCAGCGACTACACCCTGACGCTCACCCTGCCGGGCACCAGCGGCGCGCTGACCTACCAATATGTCGGCGCCGGCTTCTGGCAGCGCGCGGACATGGCGGCGAGCGGCGAAAGCGCCTTCCGCTTCAACGCCTTCACCTATGGCGTCGAAACGCCCGACGCCGCCCAGCCGCGCACCGGCAACGGCGCCTATGCGGTCGATCTGGTCGGCTCGCTCGGCTATGGCGTGCTCGAAAGCCTGGTCGGCAGCGGCACGCTCCAGGTCGATTTCGCCACCGGCAAGGTCGTCACCAGCGGCGAGGTGCGCGAGGTCTCCACCACCACCGGCGCGACCATCACCAGCTCGGCCTTTCTCGGGCTCGCCCAGATGGCGGCGAGCAGCAACGCCTTTGCCGGGATCTTCGCCTTTTCCGGCGGCGAGCTCGCCGGCACGCTCGACGGGCGCTTCTACGGCCCCGCCGCGCAGGAAGTCGGCGCCGCATGGAGCGCGGCCAATGCCGATGGCCGTGCCGCCGCGGGCGTGCTGATCGGCCGCCAGTCGGGCGCGCAGACCGGCAATGCCAGCCTCGCCAGCCTTACCGCCAGCCAGATCTTCACCGGCGAGGCGGCGACGCTGACCGCGCGCTACGGCGATACCACCGGCGAACTCACCGCCCCCAGCGCCGCCGCGCAGCCGGTTACGGTGAGCTACGACGCCGCCTCGGGCAATTATGTGGTGATCTCGGGCGCGCGCACCGGCCTGTTCCCAGCCAATCCCACGGCCGGCGCGCCGGACCAGCTGACGCTCGATGCGCTGGGCGGCATGCGCTATGTCCGCGCCGCCCGCTGGGCGACGACCAGCAGCAGCAACGGCATCACCAGCAGCGTGACCGACGCCTTCACCTTCGGCATGGCGACCGCCGCCGGCAGCGTGCCGCGCACCGGATCGGCGAGCTATGCCGTGCGGCTGGCAGGCGCGCTCGCCGACGCCAGCAAGCCGGGGCCGTTCGCGGTGACCGGCAGCGGCACGCTCACCGCCGATTTCGCCAGCGGCGCGATCGCGACCAGCGGCACCGCTACCGCCAGCTTCACCGATGCGGCCAACGCGACCACCAGCACCGCCGGCAGCTTCAGCGGATCGGCGACGCTGTCGAGCAGCGCCAACAGCTTCACCGGCAGCCTCAACCTCGCGCTGTTCGCGGGTTACAACGGCGCGCTGACCGGCCATTTCTATGGCCCCGCGGCCGACGAGGTCGGTGCCGCCGCCGGGCTCACCGATGCGGATGGCGAGGCCGCCGCGATCAGCCTGGTCGGCGCCAAGAGCGGCAGCACGCTCGCCGCGGGCCGAACCCTCGCCACGCCGGACGTCGCTGGCGATGCCGCCGGCGGCTACAGCGTGACCGGCCTGCCCGGCCTGTCTGAGACGCTGGTGCTGCTCACCGCCGCCGATCGCGAGGCGATCACCAGCGACGCGGGCTTCGACGTCTATCGCAAGACGCTGGCCGCCGGCACCGTCCAGGCGCGGATCTACGATGCCGGCAAGGGCCCGCTCGCGCTCAGCTATACCAGCTTCGCCGAGCTTGCCTATCTCGCCAGCGACGCCGCGGCGGGCAGCGATCCGCTGCGCTGGTACTTGCCCTTCGGCCAGCGCACCACGGCGGACCAGATGCCGCGCACCGGCACTGCCAGCTATGCCGGGCAGGTGTTCGGAACCGGCACGGTGGGCGCCGCCGCCTACACGCTGGGCGGCACGAGCAGCTTCGCGGTCGACTTCGCCCGGGCGAGCGCCAGCGGCAACCTCGCCATCACCGGCAGCGGCGCGACCGGCACGCGCGACTTCGGCAGCTTCGGCTTCGCGGGCACGGGCATCTCGGCCAACGGCTTCACCGGCGCGCTCAGCGGCGCTGGCGGTTCCGGCAGCCTCACCGGCTGGTTCTTCGGCCCGCAGGCGCAGGAGATCGGCGCGCGGTTCGAGACGAGCGGCACGCTCCCGAACGGCGACAAGGCGGTTCTCCACGGCGCGACGCTGGCCAAGAAGGCGCCGTGACCGCACGCATCGCCCTTCCCGTGGCGCTGGCCCTGCTCGCGCCGTTTCCCGCCCTCGCCCAGGCTACCGAGCAACGCCAGGTCTCGGCGGTGGAGTTGTTCGCGCTCGCCGCCCAGGCAGAGGTCGCGGGCCGCGGGCAAGAGGCGGAGACGATGTACCGCGCTCTCGCCAAGGATCCCGATTCCGAGGTCCGCGCCGAGGCCCGCTTCCGCCTGGGCCAGCTGCTCGAGCGGCTGGGCCGCAGGCGCGAGGCGGCGACCATCTATCGTGCGCTGCTCGACGAGAAGCCCGGTGCTGCGCGCGTTCGGCTGGAACTCGCCCGGCTGCTCACCCAGCTCGGCGACGAGGGCGCTGCCCGGCGCGAGCTGCGCCAGGCACAGGCGGGCGGGCTGCCGCCACAGGTCGCGCAGATCGTCGACCAGTTCGCCGCGGCGCTGCGCTCGCGCAAGCCCTGGGGCGCCAGCCTCGAAGTCGCGCTGGTGCCCGACAGCAACGTCAACCGCGCCACCGATGCGGCGACGCTCGATACCGTGCTCGCCCCGCTCCAGCTCTCGCGCGACGCCCGCGAGCAATCGGGGGTCGGCGCGCATGCCGGCGGCCAGCTCTATGCGCGCGTGCCGATCGCGACCAACCTGTCGCTGGTCCCGCGCGTCTCGGGCCAGGGCGATTTCTACCGCCAAGGCCGCTTCAACGACGTCTCCGCCTCGGGGCTGGTCGGGCTGGAGTGGAGCCTCGGCCGCGATCGCCTGCGCCCTTCGGTCGGCGGCACCCAGCGCTGGTATGGCGGCAGCCCCTATGCCCGCACCGCCACCGCCGCGATCGACTGGCAGCATCCGCTCGGCACCAAGGCGCAGCTGACCACCAGCGCGACGATCGCCGACACCAAATATCGCGGCAATCCCCTGCAGGACGGCCTGCTGCTCAACGGCAGCGTCACCTATGAGCGCGCGTTCAGCGCCCGCGCCGGCGGCAGCATCACCGTCTCCGCCACCCGCCAGAGTGCCGAGGATCCCGGCTATGCGACGGCCTCGGGCGCGGGCAGCCTGCTCGCCTGGCGCGAGTTCGGCCGCACCACCGTCTATGCGACGGCGGGGCTGCGCCGGCTGGAGGGCGATGCGCGGCTGTTCCTGTTCCCCGAGCGCCGCAAGGACTGGAACATCAGCCTCGGTGCCGGCGCGACCTTCCGCCGCCTGCAGATCCACGGCTTCGCGCCGCTGATCCGGCTCGACTGGGAGCGGAACAGCTCCACGGTCGGCATCTACGACTTCACCCGCAAGGCGGCGACGATCGGGCTCACCCGGGCGTTCTGAAACCGCTTCTGAGTATGCCTGGAAGACCGACTGCAGTGAGCACGCTCGAATTGGATCGGCTATCCCAACCGGGTCAATAATTTTACCAACGCGACCTGACTGTTGGTGCCCGACTTCTCGAACAGGGATGCGAGTTGCACCCTGGCTGTCGCGTAGGAGATGCCAAGCTTCTCCGCAGTGGCGCGCAGGCCGCCTTCTTCGGCCAGCAACGCAGCGGCAAGTCGCGTTTCCGCCCGGGTAAACTGGAACAGCGCTTCCCAATCCGCCTGCATCGAGGGGGGCCGCACGTCCCGATCCAGCAGGCGCATCAGCAGCGCCGGCCGGGCGATGCCGGTTCGGTGCGCGCCGACCGGCAGGCGCGAGATCACTGCCAATAGATCGCTGCCGAACCGTCGCAGCGCCACCGATACCGTCGCGCGGGTAGCGTTCGCATCCAGCATTGCGGCGATCGCGCGATCCAGCGCGATGTCGCTGGCCCGGTCCGCCGCATGCAGTCTGCCGTTTCGGCAGCCCAGCCCGTCGGCTCGTCGCAGGATGGCCTCGGCGCTGGGGCTGCACCCCATGAACTCTCCCCGCTGCCCCAGAACGATCACTGCGTCCGGGCCGCTTAGATCCGGCGGACGCGCCGCGAGCCGCGCCGCTTCGGCCATGTGATCGGTCAACATCGCCAGGAGTCGGGTTTCCTGCACGTTCAGCGGGCCGTGATCCTCGTCGCGATGCAGCGACAGTCCGAAGCGATGGCGTTCTCTGCCGCTATAATGAAGTTGCCAGAAGCTGCTGCTCAGCCAGTCCCGGTTCCAGCGCACATAGGCATGCTCCCGATACGCTTCGGGACTGGCGATCACCCGCGAGTCGAACATTCCCCCCGCGGGATTGGCTGCTGCGAAGCGATTGGTCGGATCGTTTCGCCAATGGTGGGTGGCATAGGCCTGCATTCCGTCCAGGAACCTGCTGTTGGGCACCTGGTGGAAAGACTGATCGAACGGGTGCTTGCCCGCTTCGTCGAAGGGCGCGACGAGAATCCATTTCGCGGAAAGTCGTGAACAGACCTGCGCCAGCGCCGCGTTCCAACGCTCCGGGCTGTCGACGCCCTGATAGAATTTCAGGATCAGCTTGGAGATATCCTCGTGGATCAACCCTCGTCCCCCCGAAGAAGCGCGATCGCCAGCGGCCTATCTTAGTGAAAACCCCGCCCTGCTCCGGCGCTTGGTATAGTCCAATTGGCGTATGCGCGAAATACAGGACGCCATTATTGCTTCCGCACCTTGATTGAGGGGGCGAGCGCACGCGGGTATCTGGTGTCCACCTGGGCCGATCCCGCAGAATTAGCCGTATCGAAATGCACGATCGATCCGGCGTAACGCCCAGCCTCCGCAGGAACTCTCCGTGTCGTCTCGTCCTGACGGTCCGGCAGGGAGTGCGAGTGCCGCGTAGCATATGTTCAGCCCCTTCGGTTGCGCCCAGGGAGCGGGCGCCCCGCAACCCGGGGTCTGGAACTGCCGACAGGATGAATCTCGTGCGAGGTGCCCGGCCCGCCACTAAGCTCAAGGAGGGAATGATGAAGCGCTTTATGACAGCGGTCGGCGCCACCGCAGCCCTGATGGCGGGTGGTTGCAGCATGATCGTCAAGGAAACGCGACACAGCGGCGGCTATCCGGGCCACCTGCTGGACCAGCGGACGTTCGATGCCTCCTACTCGAAAAGGCTGCAGCTTTTCCGAGCGACGCTGATCCTGGCCATGGCGGCGGACATGGGCCGAACAACGGTGAGCGGGCAGGATGCCGATGGCTTCGCGCAACTGCTCTCGGCCGCCGCAAGCGAGATCAACTATGCCGCGGCGGACCTGTTCGCAAACGAAGCTGGAGGGTCAGTATGCAGCACCGTCAACGCACTGCCCCCCGGTGATCTGAAGAACGACATCGGATGTGCCGGCTTCTACGAGAATTTCGAGAGCAACCTGCCGCTGATCGAAGCGCGCATCATCAAGGTGATGCTGGCCGCGCTGCCGACGGCCAAGGTCCGCAAATTCCTGGAAGATGCGAAGGGCGGCAACGTCATGGGCGCGGCCTGGTCCGCATTGGGAGCAATGTCGGAGGCGGTAAGCGGACTCCATGTCAGCTTCGCGCGTTACCGCACCGGCATCGAGATCGTCGCGGCAAGCCTTGCCCAGTGCAAGGGCGGCGGCACCTTCGACGCCAAGGAACAGACTGTTGTCGACGCAGCGGCTTGCCTTGGTCTCTCGCCGCACGACCTTTTCAGCCCCGGCGCGCTCCACGGCAGAAATCTGGCAAAGGGCACGGTGCAACCGAGAGCGTTTCTGGTGGTGATGCGCGGCATCGCCGCTGACTGCGTGGCGCTGAACTTCAGCGGAAAGGGCACCGACCTTGTCGCGAGTCAGAACATCCGGAAGCGCGCGTGCAACACCATCGGCTTCGCACCCAAGCCACGTCCCTACAGATTCCGGCCCGAAACGGATATCCTTGTCGAGGATGCGCCGCTCGAACACGGTTCGACCCCGCTTGCAGATGCAAACTGAGCGACCGCTGATGTGTTGTCCGCCACGCCGCCGTGCATGCGAAACCGCGCGTGAAGCGTCGAGAAAGGCTTAGGGCAAGGACATACCGAATGCCCAAAAGAACAGCGGGCGGGCACGTCCAGCCCCCCCGGTCTGGACCTGCCCGCCCGCATGGGCGCCGCGCTTCCCCCGAATTGCGGCGCCTTGGGAGACCTGGCGCGCCGTGGGCCCTGGGCTCCGGCGCTGCGGTGCTTCTGCCACGCTGCGGACATGCCGCCTGTGACGAACGTCACGCTCCAGCAATGAATCCTGCGTCGTCGATGCCGGATGCGATCGAAAAAGGGCGCGCGCCGCCGTCGACGGGGTGTATTCCCATGGAGAGCCTGCCGGATGTCGCGGGTGGACCGCAGGGGCAGGTGGCGAAGCGGGGGCGGCATTCCTATCTGGGCTCTGGAAAACCATTCAGAACAAAGATAGAACCCTCCTCTATGGCACTCACCACGATCTCCGTCCGCGGCGCGCGCGAGCATAATCTCAAGGGCGTCGACATCGACATTCCCCGCGACACGCTGACGGTGATCACCGGGCTGTCGGGGTCGGGCAAGTCGAGCCTCGCCTTCGACACCATCTATGCCGAGGGGCAGCGCCGCTATGTCGAGTCGCTCTCGGCCTATGCGCGCCAGTTCCTCGAGCTGATGCAGAAGCCCAATGTGGAGCATATCGAGGGCCTCAGCCCTGCCATATCAATCGAGCAGAAGACCACCAGCCGCAACCCGCGCTCGACGGTGGCGACGGTTACCGAGATCTATGATTACATGCGCCTGCTGTGGGCGCGGGTGGGCGTACCCTATTCGCCCGCCACCGGGCTGCCGATCAGCGCGCAGACGGTGAGCCAGATGGTCGACCGCGTGCTGGCGCTGCCCGAGGGCACCCGGCTGCTGCTGCTCGCCCCCGTCGTGCGCGGGCGCAAGGGCGAGTATCGCAAGGAGCTCGCCGAGTGGCAGAAGGCGGGCTTCAGCCGCGTCCGCATCGACGGCGAGATGTACCTGATCGAGGAAGCCCCGGCGCTCGACAAGAAGTTCAAGCACGACATCGAGGTGGTGGTCGATCGCCTTGTGGTGCGCGACGATATCGGCACGCGGCTGGCGGAAAGCTTCGAGACCGCGCTCAAGCTGGCCGAGGGGCTGGCCTATGTCGACCTGGTGGATACCACGGTGGAGGCGCTGCAGGGCACGGGCGCGGCTGTCCGGGAGGCACCCCAGACGTTCGCAGCAGAAGGACAGGACGGGCCCCACCCCAACCCCTCCCCTGAAGGGGAGGGGCTCAAGAAGCAGAAGGGGATGAAAAACACCGGGATTCCCGACAACCGCATCGTCTTCTCCGAGAAGTTCGCCTGCCCGGTCTCCGGCTTCACCATCCCCGAGATCGAGCCGCGGCTGTTCTCGTTCAACGCCCCCCAGGGCGCCTGCCCGGCATGCGACGGCCTCGGCGAGAAGCTCGAGTTCGACGAGGACCTCGTCGTCCCCAACCATGATCTCAGCATCAAGAAGGGCGCGGTGGTGCCCTGGGCCAAATCCAACCCGCCCTCGCCCTATTACATGCAGGTGCTGGGCAGCCTCGCCCGCGAATTCGGCTTCAAGCTCGACACCCCCTGGGGCGAGCTGCCCGCCGAGGTGCAGCGCATCATCCTCCACGGCACCGGCGGCAAGCCGGTCACCCTCACCTTCATCGACGGCCGCAAGAGCTACGACGTCAAGAAGCCGTTCGAGGGCGTGATCGGCAACCTCAACCGCCGCATGCTGCAGACCGAAAGCGCCTGGATGCGCGAGGAGCTGGGCAAGTACCAGGCCTCCCACCCCTGCGAGGTCTGCGGCGGCGCGCGCCTCAAGCCCGAGGCGCTGGCGGTGAAGGTCGCCGGGCAGGACATCGCCTATGCCACCCATCTCTCGGTGGTCGACGCGCTCGGCTTCTTCCAGACGCTGCCCGCCACCTTCACGCCGCAGCAGCGCGAGATCGCCCGCGCGATCCTCAAGGAAATCGACGAGCGGCTCGGCTTCCTCAACAATGTCGGGCTCGACTATCTCAACCTCGACCGCACCTCGGGCACCTTGTCCGGCGGCGAGAGCCAGCGCATCCGCCTCGCCAGCCAGATCGGCAGCGGGCTGTCGGGCGTGCTCTACGTGCTCGACGAGCCCTCGATCGGCCTGCACCAGCGCGACAACGACATGCTGCTCGCCACCCTCAAGCGGCTGCGCGACCTCGGCAACACCGTGCTCGTCGTCGAGCATGACGAGGATGCGATCCGCACCGCCGACTATGTGATCGACATGGGGCCGGGCGCCGGCGTCCATGGCGGCGAGATCGTCGCCAAGGGCACGCTCGACGAGGTGCTCGCCACCGAGGGCAGCGTCACCGCCGACTATCTCAACGGCACCCGCGAAGTGCCGCTGCCCGCCAAGCGCCGCAAGGGCAACGGCAAGAAGATCACGGTGCACAACGCCGTCGCCAACAACCTCAAGGGCGTGACGGCGAGCATCCCGCTCGGCACCTTCACCTGCATCACCGGCGTCTCGGGCTCGGGCAAGTCCAGCTTCACGCTCGACACGCTCTACGCCTCGGCGGCGCGCCAGCTCAACGGCGCGCGCGTGCTCGCCGGCAAGCACGACAAGATCACGGGCCTTGAGAACTGCGACAAGGTGATCGACATCGACCAGTCGCCGATCGGCCGCACCCCGCGCTCGAACCCGGCGACCTATACCGGCGCCTTCACCAACATCCGCGACTGGTTCGCCGGCCTCCCCGAAGCGCAGGCGCGCGGCTACAAGCCCGGCCGGTTCAGCTTCAACGTCAAGGGCGGCCGGTGCGAGGCGTGCCAGGGCGACGGCGTGCTCAAGATCGAGATGCACTTCCTCCCCGACGTCTATGTCACCTGCGACGTGTGCCACGGCGCGCGCTACAATCGCGAGACGCTGGAGGTGAAGTTCAAGGGCAAGTCGATTGCCGACGTGCTCGACATGACGGTGGAAGACGCGGTCGAGTTCTTCAAGGCCGTGCCCCCGATCCGCGACCGCATGGCGATGCTCGCCGAAGTGGGCCTCGGCTATGTGAAGGTGGGCCAGCAGGCGACGACGCTGTCGGGCGGCGAGGCGCAGCGGGTGAAGCTCGCCAAGGAACTGGCGCGCCGCGCCACCGGGCAGACGCTGTACATCCTCGACGAACCCACCACGGGCCTGCACTTCGAGGACGTGCGGAAGCTATTGGAAGTGCTCCACGCGCTGGTGGAGCAGGGCAACACGGTCGTGGTGATCGAGCACAATCTCGACGTCATCAAGACCGCCGACTGGATCCTCGACCTGGGGCCCGAAGGCGGCGTGAAGGGCGGCGAGATCGTCGCCGAAGGCACGCCGGAGCAGGTGGCGAAGGTGGCGGGCAGCTATACCGGGCGGTATCTGGCGCCGTTGCTCAAGCCGCGGAAGGTGAAGGCGGGGAAGGTGGCGGCGGAGTGATCCGCCGCCGACGCCGAGCTTGACCTTAAATCAGGAATTCATCTTCAACCGCATCAAAGGCCGTTTTGGCCAAATTCATCTCTTCATCTGAAATATCTTTGGCGTGAGCATCAGCCCTATATTTGTTCACCTCATTCAAAGCAGCTCGCAATTCAGAGCGGCGACTTCCAAGATATGTCAGAACTTTTTCAGATCCCAATATAGAAATCAGGTCCGTTAAATACAAGGGACTATCAGTATTAGAAAATAAAAACCTGTGGTCGAGGTGGTCGAGCGCCTCAAACCTTCGCTTTGATAGCTGACTACTGATTATCGATACAAAATCAGATGCCTCAATTCCCCGCGCCCAAACAGAAAGGGTAGTTCTTATGCCCTGTTCTATTTTGCCACGCCGAAGACAAAGCTCACCCCACTTATCTTCCAGATCTTCGCATTTTTCGTCAGGTGCAATTCGTAGAACAGCTTTACGAACTGAATCAAATGCTATCTCTGGCACACCATCTCTGACAGAAATTAGCCCGTATCCTAGTAGATGATCTACAAGGTCAGGAGCCTGCTTAACGTACTCCGCTAACTCATCAGGGCTCCCAATGATTAGTTGGCGCAACAGGGCAAATTCTTCTTCGTAGTAAACTTTGATATTGTGCACTATCTCGTACAGATAAGATTGTAATTGGCTGGCGAAGGCAGTCTGCGCCTGATCAATACGTTGCATTGGAACATCTTTCGGTCGCTGACCGAAGGTTAGCTGATGAACCTTACTACAAATCTGCCGAGTGAAAAACGGGTGGCCACCATATGCAGAGTGCAATTTAGAAATCGCCGCAGCGTCGAAGTCCAACCCCATAAAAAAACCCAAGCGATCAACCATCTCTCGAGTTTCGTCAAATGTTAGATTCGGGATAAATCTTTTTTGAGCTAATAGATAGGCTGGGTTATCTACACCATTTATTCTTGCTTGCTCAAGAAGATATGGGCTTGTGCCTACTATGCAAACTGACAAGGAAAACTTTTTGGTCGCCTGCGCGAACGACCTGATCACCTGCCAAAAATAGAGAGGATCGTTACCAGACCGCCAGTGATCCGACGCGCCCGTGTGCGGAGATATTTTTTCTATTTCGTCAAATATTATCAGGAGGTTGGTTTGCAATGCAGACATGGTTTGCGCCATGTAGAAATTAAACCACTCTGAGACCACCACACCCTCAAGACTTTTCGGGCGCTGCAACGCCTTCAACCGGTTTTGGCTTCGAATGGTTTCTACGATGTGGACCAAAAGTTCGCCATATCTTCGACAATGCACACTAAGCGATTCACAGTCGAAAGTTGCTATAATTAGCTCTGTCGCCTTTGACCGACGCTGGATAGCATGGATTGCCGATGTCTTCCCACTTTTCCTTAAACCAAACAAACTTGAATGCTGCCCCGATTTAGCAAGATCTACGACACTGCTAACGATATCGGATCTACCAAAAAAGAAGTGCTCTTCCTTCAGAGCAGCCTGAAATCCAAAAAGATCACGAATGTGATAGTTCTGTCGGACCGCAGATATAAGTGGGTTGACCCTGGTGCTTAGAACCTCAAAGGTCAACGGGACAATAATGGGATACTCCAAATGCTTTTCCAGGTAAAGCTGGACAGCTCTTTCAATATCGTAGTCACCACTTACGAGAAATCTTATTCCACGGTCTATCCGAGCTGAAGCCACTAAATCAAGAAACTTATTGTAAGCTTCAAGCGTTCTGACTTCAAATGTGTCGTAGTCTGCAAACAGTATTAGCAACTCTCTTTGGGTGTTTAGCACAACGGACGAATCGTCGGTCGGCCTAATCAGCGCCGCAAAGTACGTAGAATTATCAACTTGGATGCCGTCGAAAGATCGTGTGACGTAAAACGTCTGGGCCACCTTCCTCAAAGCCATCTGTATTTTCTGAGGATACTTACCAATTTCGAAGTTCTGATTGAAACCAGCGTATGTAGGCATGAGGCTCCCCCTAAACCCCTTCGGCATAACCGGCGGCGATTTGGCAGCCAAGTGGGAACGCAATTAAAAAAGCTCGCCGGCGTCGCAGCCATAGCGCGTTGAGCGCGCCAGTTCGTATCGCTGGCGTCTAGGTGTGTGTTCAAAGTGATAGCTTTGCTGTAAAACAGAGCCCCATTGGCCTATCCCAACTTTCACGCATGCCCCACCTCCCCACCAACCCCGCCCATCTCGGCCGCGCCGCCAGCGCCACCGTCGAGCCCGACTTCACCGGCCCCGACTGGTTCGAGGCCTATGCCGCCCGCCACGAAGCGGACGGGCAGGAGGGCCGGCTGGTCTCGCAGTTCGCCTTTTCGGAGAGCTGGGACTCGTGGGAGATGCACCCGCACGGCGCGGAGCTGGTGATCTGCACCCAGGGCGCCTGCACGCTCCACCAGGAACATGCCGACGGCAGCACCGAGCGCGTGACGCTCGCGCCGGGCGACTATGCGATCAACCCGCCGGGGACGTGGCACACCGCCGATGTCGCGCCGGGCGCAACCTGCACCGCGATCTTCATCACCCCCGGCCTCGGCACCACCCATCGGCCGCGCTGAACAGAGGCGCGCAAACCGGCACCGGGAACGTCCCCGATGCCGGCGGTACCGTGGCTCGCGCGATTCAGGCGGCGATCTTCTTCGGGTCGATCCAGAGCGCCGTCTGCGCCTTGTTCGGCGCGAACTGCGGCTCGCCGAACGGGCAGCGGATCAGGCTTTCCTGCTCCAGGCATTCGGGAAAGCTGGCATACAGCGCCTCCCAGTTCTTGTACTTGCAGTACAACAGCGCATCATTGCACACATAGGCGGCACGCGCGGCCATCGCCGGCTGGCGGGTCGACGTGGCAAAGGTTACGACAACGGCCAGAGCCCCCAACTTCGCTGCGACTTGCATCCACCGCATCGTCTTCTCCCTCTGTTCGATTGCGACTCTTCGAAGAGCCGCAGCTATATTCCTGCAATATTTTGCGATTGGCAATGCGCCTTGCGGCGCCCGCGCCGTGCACCCACCCCGCCCCGCCCTGCCCGCTCAGCAGAACAAATCGATAACAAATCGCTTTCCTACAGCATCCGATCCGGCATATCTGGAGAGTCGCCTGCAACCAGGAGACGTTCGATGATCCCGGATCCCGACGCGCTTACCGTCCACCCCGACGCCGACGACCTGTTCTGCCTCGACACGATGATCGAGCCGCGCATCGATTTCGGCGGCGGCCTCCCCGCCCGGCGCGAACGGCACGATGGCTGGACGCCGGCCAAGCAGCGCCAGTTCCTCCAGATGCTGGCCGAGGGGCACACCATCACCAACAGCTGCGCCGCGCTCGGCATGTCGACCAGCTCGGCCTATGCGCTGCGCCGCTCGGCGGCGGGGGCGGCGTTCGCGCTCGGCTGGCAGGCGGCGCTGCTGCTCGCGCGCGAGCATCTGGCCGACCGGCTGCTCGAGCGCGCGATGCACGGCTCGGTCGACACGATCACCCAGCCCGACGGCTCCACCGTCACCCGCCAGCGCCACGACAACCGGCTGGCGATGCACATGCTCAACCGGCTCGACCGGCTGGCCGAGCAGGACTGCGGCCCCGCCGACCATGCCGCCGCGCGGCTGGTCGCCGGCGAGTTCGAGCAGTTCCTGGCGCTGGTCGCGGTCGACGGCGGGGCGGCGCGCGCCGGGCTGTTCCTCGCGCGGCGGGCGGGCGGCGCGGGCGGCATGGGCACGGAAGCGGCGGACGAGCTGGCGGCGGTGCGCGCGCTGGCCCGCGCCGATGCCTGGCTGCGCACCGGCGCCGATGCGCGCGAAGGCGTGGCGGTGGGCGATCTCGATCCGGCGCAGCGGCGCGGCTGGAGCGCCGAGCAATGGGCGCGCGCCGAGACGGCCGGGCTGCTCGTCCTCGCGCCGCCGCCCGCCCCGGCGGAAAACGCGCGCGAGCGTGAACTTTGGCAACTTAGCGCGCGCGACAATCCGAACGGCGAGCCCGTCTGGTGCGACAGCGACCGCGGCGAATGGCGCACCAGCTTCCCGCCACCCGACGATTTCTACGGCGAGGAGTTCGGGGACTATGGCGAGCCGGACTATGCGCGCGAATTGTCGCCCGAGGAGCTGGAGGTGCTGGAAGGCCCGCTGCGCGCGGCGCGCGAGGCCCGGCGGGTCGCGGCGGCGCAGGAGCGCGATGCGTTCTTCGCGGACGGCGTGGACGTGATCGAGGTCGACGCGCACGGCGTGCCGCTCTGGGGGGAGGCAAAAAGCGAGGGCGAAGCCGAGCCTGCCAAGTCCCCCTCCCGCCTGCGAGGTTCAGGTCGGTCAGGCCCCCGGCCTGACCTAAGCGATGCGGGGCATCGTTTACCTGAACCTGGGTTAGGGGAGGGTGAGAGAGGGTCGCAAGCGAAGCGCGATAGGGAAGCGGACACACCGCAGCTTGCATCGGAGTCACCCCCCAGCACCCCCACTGCCTGCCACCCTCACACACCCTCCCCCATCCCCTCCCGCAAGCGGGAGGGGGGTAAGAAGGGCGCTTCGTCGCATCCCGGGACGGGCCCCGCCGCCCCCGGCTTGACACCCCCGGCCGACGCGCCCATCTCGCCCCCGGCACGCGCCAGGGGTGCGTCCAAACGCCAACGGATCCGAGAAGGAACCATGCCCAGTAACGATCAAAGTAGACCGACCGCGCCTGCCAGGGCCGCCGCGCTGAACTGATCCTGCTGGGTCACGTCACTCGCGCCGGCCCCGGGGGGCCGGTCGGCAGTGAGGTGTACCATGAATGCAGCCATTCGTTTCCTGAACGACCTGCGCCGGATCGGCGGTGCGTCGCGGGACCTCAACGCGGTGTTCGACGAACGCCTGACCTTCGGCGAACGCCTCGCCGATCGGGTCGCGGCGGTCGGCGGCTCCTGGGGGTTCATCATCGGCTTCGGGGTGTTTCTCGGCGCCTGGGCGCTGGTCAACACCGTGGTGCTGGCCGCGCACGCGTTCGACCCGTTTCCGTTTATCTTCTTGAACTTGATGTTGTCGATGCTCGCCGCGCTCCAGGCCCCGATCATCATGATGAGCCAGAACCGCCAGGCGGCGAAGGACCGGCTCGAGGCGCGGCTCGATTATGAGACCAACTTGCGCGCCGAGGCGCAGATCGAGGAGCTGCACGCGAAAATCGATTCGCTGCATGCCGATATTGCCCGGCTGGTCGAGGTCCGGGCGCCGCGCTGATCCGGTCGCCTCAGAAGGCGACGGCGCGGGCTTCCTTCTCGGCCTCGTTGAGCGCGCGCTGGGTGGCGACCCGCTCGGCGCGGACGGCCATCGCTTCCCAGGCCGCCTGGGACCGGAGGTGCCGCTCGCGGACATTGTCGAGATCGCAGCCGGCGGCGGCATTGCCGGCTTCGTCGGCACGGGCGCGGAACAGTTCGATTTCGGTCATCGGCGGGGGTGCCTCGCTGGGGAAAGAGGGAGGGACATGCGAAAACGGCGGCCCCGGATGGAGCCGCCGTCTTGGGGTTCAGGTCAGTCGGCCGCCTGGAGGTTGACCGCCGCCATCTTGCCGCGGCGATCCTCTTCCAGTTCGTAGGTCACGCGCTGGTTCTGCTGCAGCGTGATCATGCCGGCGCGCTCCACCGCGGTGATGTGGACGAAGGCGTCGTTGCCGCCGGTGTCCGGCGCGATGAAGCCATAGCCCTTGTCGGCGTTGAAGAACTTGACGGTGCCAGTGATGCTCATGGTGTTTTCCTTACATTGTCGGCGCGCCCCGTGCGGGCGGACCTCGCGCTTCAGGGCAGGGATGGAAGGAAAACGGAGCCGCAAAGCACCAGAGACCAACGATTTGCGACTTCAGCCTGCCCTATGTGGGCCTATTGGGAAGGGAATGCAATGGCGGCGACCGGAACTGCGGCGGGATGCCGGGCCTGCGAGGCGAGGCCCCGCCCCGTATCGGAGCGGGGCGAAGGCCGGTCAGTCGGGCTTCTTGGCGACGGCGACGAGCGCCGGGCGGAGCAGCCGGTCCTTGATCATGTAGCCGGACTGGATCTCCTGCACCACGGTGCCGGGTTCCTTGTCGGCGACGGGCATTTCCATCATCGCCTGGTGCCTGTTGGGGTCGAGCGCCTCGCCCAGCGCCACCACCTTGGAGATGCCGTGACGGCTGAAAATTGCCTCCAGCTCTCGGCCGGTGGCCTCCAGGCCGGTGACGAGGCCCTTCATCTTCTCGTCTTCCCGGAGCTCGGCCGGAATGGCCTGCAGCGCCCGGCCGAGATTGTCCGCGACCGAGAGGATGTCGCGGGCAAAGCTGGTCGCGGCATAGGCGCGTGCGTCCGCCACTTCCTTTTCGGTGCGGCGACGAAGGTTCTGCATGTCGGCCTGGACGTAGAGATGCGCCTGCTTGGCCTCGGCCAGCTGCGCCTCCAACTCGGCGACACGGTCCTGCTCGGCCACTTCCGGCGCGGCTTGTGCAGTCTCTTCCCGCAGCGTTTCGCCCTGGGTCGGTTCGGTATTTTCGATGTTCTCGGACATGGTTCCCTGTTTTCTTCAGGCCAGCAAACGGGCCAATGTGGCCGCCGTGAAATCCACCATGGGCACGACGCGGGCATAGTTCAACCGGGTGGGGCCGATCACGCCGACGACGCCGACGACACGACCGTCCAGCGAACGGACCGGCTTGGCGATCACCGACGAGCCGGAAAGCGCGAACAGCTTGTTCTCGGAGCCGATGAAGATCCGCGCCGCCTCGCCTTCGCGGGCGCTATCGAGCAGGCGGGCGATCTCCTCCTTGCCCTCCAGCTCGTCGAGCAGCTGGCGGACGCGGTCGAGATCCTCGGCGGCACCGGTGTCGATCAGCCGGGCCTGCCCGCGGACGATCAGCACCGGACGGCGGCCGCTATCCTCGCTCCACACCGCCAGGCCGCGCTCGACCAGCTCCGACGCGGCGGCGTCGAGCGCAGCCTGTTGCTGGCGGAGTTCCCGCTCGATCCGGCCGCGCGCCTCGGCGAGCGTCAGCCCGGCGAGCGTGGCGCTCATGTAATTGGCCGCGCGCTGCAGCGACATCGGATCGACCCCGCCGGGCAGCTCGACCACCCGGTTCTCGACCGAGCCGTCCTCGCCGACCAGCACGGCAAGCGCGCGGTCCTGGCTCAGCGGTACGAAGCCGAACTGGCGCAGCACCGTCTCCGCCTTGGGCACCAGCACCAGCCCGGCGCACGCGGACAGCCCGGAAAGCGCCGCGGTGGTGCCCGCGATGGCGTCTTCCACCGGACCACCCGCCCCGGCCCGGGCCTCGATCGCCGCGCGTTCCTCGACCGAGGGCTCGCTCGCCTGCATCATTCCGTCGACGAACAGGCGCAGCCCGCTTTCGGTCGGCATCCGGCCGGCGCTGGTATGGGGCGCCGCGAGCAGGCCGAGCTCCTCCAGATCCTGCATCACGTTGCGGATCGACGCCGGCGACAGGTTGAGCGCCGAGATGCGCGAGATGGTGCGCGAGCCCACCGGCGCGCCGTTGTCGAGATAGGATTCCACCACGATGCGAAACACGTCGCGCGCGCGGTCGGTCAGCTCGTGGATCGGCGGCGTGATCATGGTGTCTGTTATCTAGGCGGTCGGGCGCCCCTGCTTCAAGGCCGCGCGCCGATCAGGCCGGCGATCGGCAGCAGATCGGGCGCCGAACCCAGCGCGTCGGCGACGCCGGGGCTCCGCGTGCGGTCACAACCGAAATAATAGGAGAGCGCGCGGTGCCCTGCCCTCCCGTCCCACTGGACCTCGACGCTCGGCATGTCGGTGGCATGCTGGCCGCAACTCGGCGAGCCCGGTGCGGTGCGGACGCTGCCGCTGCGTGGACGATAGGGTGCGAGCCGGGTAAGGAACGCCTCATACTGCGCCGGGGACACCCGGAAGTCGCGCGCGCCGGTCACCGCGGTGAAGCGCTGCCCCTCGAAGGTGCCGGTCCCGTCGGGCCGCACCGTGACGGAATAGACCGGGCAGGCGCCGCCGCAGGGGCTCGTGGCATAACGGATCATCTCGCCGCGAACGATCGGTGCGGATGGGCCCGCGGGAACGCCGCTGCTGACGGGCGGCGGCGGTGGCGCCGGGCGGGACGGCCGGGCGGGCGCCGGGCGCGACGACCCCTCGGGCGGCGCCACCTGCGGAATGCAGCCGCCGAGCATCGCTCCGCCGCAAACCAGTGCAACCAACAGGCGCATGCGTGTCTTTCTCCCCTTATCGTGCAAGACTGGCGCAACGCGCCGCCACGGTCTAGGTGCCCGGCTCGATCTTTAGGGAGACTGAATCGCATGCGCCCATCCGGCCGCGCCCCCGACGAAATGCGGGAAATCACCATCACGCCGAACTTCACCCGCCACGCCGAAGGATCGGTGCTGATCGGCTTCGGCGACACCCGCGTGCTCGTCACCGCCAGCGTCGAAGAGCGCGTGCCGCCGTTCCTGCGCGGCAAGGGCGAAGGCTGGGTGACCGCCGAATACGGCATGCTCCCCCGCGCCACCCACACCCGCGGCCAGCGCGAAGCGGCCAAGGGCAAGCAGTCCGGCCGCACCCAGGAAATCCAGCGGCTGATCGGCCGCTCCCTCCGGGCGGTGACCGACCTCAAGCTGCTCGGCGAACGCCAGATCACGCTCGATTGCGACGTGCTCCAGGCCGATGGCGGCACCCGCACCGCGGCGATTTCGGGCGCCTGGGTGGCGCTGCGGCTCGCGGTCAACAAGCTGATGGCCGAGGGTGCGATCGCTACCGATCCGATCACCACCCAGGTGGCGGCGGTAAGCTGCGGCATCTACCAGGGCACGCCGGTGCTCGACCTCGACTATCCCGAGGATTCGTCGGCCGACGCGGACGCCAACTTCGTGCTGCTCGCCAACGGCAACATCGCCGAAGCGCAGGCCACCGCCGAGGGCGCGACCTATGACGAGGAAGGCCTGCTGCGCCTGCTCCGCCTCGCTCGGATCGGCTGTGCCCGCATCTTCGACGCCCAGCTAAAGGCGGTGGGATGAGCGGCGAGGGCGACACGCCCCAGGCGATCCGCAAGCTCGCGCCCGGCAAGCTGGTGATCGCCAGCCACAATGCAGGCAAGGTGCGCGAAATCCGCGAACTGCTCGGTCCCTATGGGATCGAGCCGGTCTCGGCCGCTGAGCTCGACCTGCCTGAGCCTGAGGAGACCGGCACCAGCTTCGTCGCCAATGCCGAACTCAAGGCGCTGCAGGCGGCGGACCTGTCGGGGCTCCCTGCCCTTGCCGATGATTCGGGGCTGTGCGTCGAGGCGCTGGGCCTTGCGCCCGGCATATACTCCGCGCGCTGGGGCATGGCCGCGCCGGGGATGGACGGGCTCGAACCCGTTTCGCCGTTCGAGGGGCGCGATTTCGGGCTGGCGATGCAGCGGGTCGAGGACAAGCTGGCGGCGCTGCCCCCCGAGACAAGCCGCGCCGCGCATTTCGTCTGCGCGCTGGCGCTCGCCTGGCCGGACGGCCATGTCGAATGGTTCGAGGGCCGCGTGCACGGCGAACTCGTCTGGCCGCCGCGCGGTGAAAAGGGCTTCGGCTACGATCCGATGTTCGTACCGCTCGGGCATGCGGAAACGTTTGGCGAAATGGAGCCGGCCGCGAAACATGCGATGAGCCACCGCGCCGATGCATTCCGCCAATTGGTCGCCTCGGTCTTCTGAGGCGGGTCTATTTCGGCTGCAACGATATTCATGGCATCGAAGGTTTAAGCTATCCTAACGACGTCCATATGTTGATCGAGTAACGATCGCTGCCTAAGCACGGGCGACGATGGAGGACAAATTGGGGGTGCGCGGCACCGAACTATTCGATGAAGTCGATGCGCGGCTGAGCGAAATCAAGCGGCTTTTCACGCAGTTCGCCGGCGAGGCCCCTGCCTCCGCCAGCGAATCGCGGGCCGGTTCGTTCGGGCGGCTGCAACTCGCCCGGATGATTCTCTGGGGACGCACGCTGCTGGAACGCGAAGTCGCCAAGGATCTGTTCGCCGACCCGGCGTTCAATATCCTGCTGACGCTCTATGTCAGCCGCGCCGACGGCAAGGACGTGTCGACCTCGGCGGCCTGCACCGCCTCCGGCGTGCCGACCACGACGGCGCTGCGCTGGATCAACGCGCTCGCCCGGCGCGGCATGATCCACAAGCGCAGCCTCGCGACCGACCGGCGCTTCACCTATCTGGAATTGACCGAGAAAACGGGCGCGGCGCTGGACCGCTATTTCGACCTCATCCTGGATCGCGCAGCACACCCGCCGACGCCGTAACCCCATATTTGGTCGTCAGCCGCTCGAGCGACAGTGAGATATTGGCCGCTTCGGCATCCTCGCCCAGAAGGTCGAGCAGCGCGATCGCGTCCACCAGGTGCGTGCACACCGTCTCGATACCTGCGCCCCGTTCGTCCATTGTTTCAAAATCTCGCGTATCTTTATATCCGTATTGGATTTTCGGGTACGCGTGGACAAGTCAGGAATAATCCCGACGCGGGACACACCTAGTGTGCCAACCAACAGGATCGCAAGTCTTTGTGCATTGCGCCACTATGTCCATTTTGGATATTGCTGAGCTTTGCCGCAAGGAAGGCCTGTGACTCCGCTTTCTACGCTCCTGGAGCGCGCCGAAGCCATTTACCTGACCCATGGCAGCGACAGCGCACGCTATCTGCTCGACCAGATCGAAACGGCCATCCGCGAAGGCGCACCGGCATCGCAGATCTGCGAGCTCGACCATCTTCTGCAACTGATCGAATTTCGCGACCGGACGCTGGCGCTGTACGGGAAGCGCTGATCGCGCCCCTTGCCGGGCGCATGCAGCTTGGCGATCCTGAGGGGAGGATCGCTCGCAGCGGCGGTGGTGGATAGGGATGGATTCGAACCACCGTAGGGCGAAGCCCGGCAGATTTACAGTCTGCTGCCTTTAACCACTCGGCCACCTATCCATGGAGACCGCCGCTTGCGAGCGAGGTGGGCCCAATGCCGAAGCGAAGCGGGCCTGTCAACGCCTTGCGTGCACTCTTTTGCGCGCATAGCGTCCCGCCTTCACTTTTTGGGGGGATAACATATGCGTCGCACCGTCCTTGCTCTCACCGCCGCGCTGCTCGCCAGCGCACCGATCGCCGCCCAGACGATCCAGACGAGCCCGACCGACCGCGTCATCGACCAGGGGACCAACCATTCCGAGGTGATGCGAATCGCACAGTATCTCACCGACGTGATCGGCGCGCGGCTCACCAACTCGCCCGGCATCCGCAAGGCCGAGGACTGGACCCAGGCCAAGTTCCGCGAATGGGGTCTGGTCAACGTCCACAAGGAAGGCTTCGAGTTCGGTCGCGGCTGGTCGAACGAGAAGCTGGCGGTGCGGATGGTCGCCCCCCGCCCGCTCCAGCTGATCGCCGCCCCCCTGCCCTGGACGCCCGGCACCAACGGCGCGATCACCGGCGAGGTCATCCTCGCCCCGCTCGCCGACGCGGCCGCCTTCGCGCAGTACAAGGGCAAGCTGAAGGGCAAGCTGGTCCTGATCACCGAGCCCAAGGACATCGAGGATCCCACCGAAGCGCCGTTCAAGCGCTGGAGCGTCGAGGAGATGGCCAAGCGCGACTTCTACGACCTGCCCAACGGTGAGAGCGAGCGCCCGTTCAACCCCGCGCGCTACACCTTCGCGGGCAAGCGCGACGCCTTTCTGAAGGAAGAAGGCGCGATCGGCTATGCGATCATGTCCAGCCGCAACGGCAAGCTGGTCCACGGCCAGAACAGCCAGTTCCAGGTCGGCAAGTCCGGCACGCTGCCCGGCATCGAGATCGCGGCCGAAGACTATCGCCGCCTCGCCCGCCTCGCCAAGATGGGCGCCAAGCCGACGCTGGAGATCGATGCCGTCAACCGCTTCGACGACAGCGACACCAAGGGCTACAACATTCTCGCCGACATCCCAGGTACCGATCCCAAGGCCGGCTATGTAATGGCCGGCGCGCATCTGGACAGCTGGGCGATGGGCGACGGCGCGGCCGACAACGCCGCCGGCAGCGCGATGGTGATGGAAGCCGCGCGCATCATCCGTACCTCGGGCATCAAGACCAAGCGCGCGATCCGCTTCGCGCTATGGGCGGGCGAGGAACAGGGCCTGCTCGGCTCGATGGCCTATGTCGAGGCCCACATCGCCAAGCGCCCGGTCGATCCCAGCGCGACGGGCACCGTCCGCTACATGACCTGGAGCCGCGCCTTCCCGATCACGCCCGGCCCGGACCACGCCAAGCTCGCCGCCTATTTCAACCTCGACAACGGCTCGGGCAAGATCCGCGGCATCTACGCGCAGGGCAACACCGCGGTAATGCCAATCTTCGAGCAGTGGTTCACGCCGTTCCACGCCATGGGCGCAACGCAGGTTTCTGCGCGACGCACCGGCAGCACCGACCATGTCTTCTTCGACGCGGTGGGCATCCCGGCGTTCCAGTTCATCCAGGACCCCCTCGACTATGGCTCCATGGTGCATCATACGGACGTCGACACGTTCGATCATCTGAAGGCCGACGATATGCGCCAGGGCGCAACCATCCTCGCCGCATTCCTGATCAACGCCGCCAACAGCGATCAGCCGCTGCCGCGCGCGCCGCTTGCGACCGCGCCGACCCCGGCCGATCAGTTCTACAATTTCCCGGAGTCCGCACACTGATGAAACGTCGAGGCCATCGTCCCAGCCAAGCCCCAGCATCGCGGCCGCGTTTCTACGGCCGCCACGCGGTGCTCGCGGCACTCGCGAACCCTGAGCGGACGGTGCGCAAGATCTGGGGCACGCGCGAGGCGCTGTCGGCGCTGGACCTGCCCCCGGTCATTCCGATCACCTATGCCGACGCGGCCGATCTCGGCCGCCTCGTGCCCTCTGATGCGCCGCACCAGGGGCTGGTCGCCGAAGTCGATCCGCTCGAGGAGATCTGGCTGGGCGACCTGCTGGAGCAGGGCGCCGAGGACAAGCGCCCGCTGCTGGTGCTAGACCAGGTGACCGATCCGCACAATGTCGGCGCGATCCTGCGCTCGGCGGCAGCGTTCGACGCGTTGGGCATCGTGACGCAGGACCGACATGCACCGCCCGAGACCGGCACCCTCGCCCGCTCGGCGGCGGGGACGCTGGAAGTGGTGCCCTGGGTCCGCGTGGTGAACCTGTCGCGCGCACTCGACGAGATTGCCGAGGCCGGCTTCTGGCGGGTCGGTCTCACCGGCCATGCCAAGGCGACGCTGGGCGAAGTGATGGGCGAAGGCCGCGTCGCGCTGGTGCTCGGCGCCGAGGGCGAAGGCATGCGCCAGAACACCGAGGCGCATTGCGACCAGCTTGCCCGCCTTCCGATCTCGCCCAAGGTGGAAAGCCTGAACGTGTCGAACGCCGCAGCCGTGGCGCTCTACGCGGTGAACACGCGCGGCTGAGGAGCATACGCATGACCAGGATGCTGCGAACGCTGGCGCTGGTGGTACTCGCCCCGCTGGTACTGGCGAGCTGCCTGTTCGTGCCCGGCAAATTCGATTCCGCGCTCACCATCCACCGCGATCGCAGCTTCACCTTCACCTACAAGGGCGAGGTGGTCGCGATCGACCTCAAGGGGCTGGGCGGCGACTTCATGAAGATCGGCGAGGAAGAAGGGGCCAAGAAGGGCAAGAACGGCTCGGCCGATCCCGCCAAGGTGAAGGCGGCGGAGCAGGCGAAGCGCGACGAGGAATATCGCAAGCTCGCGGTCGAGCTCGCCAAGGAAGCGGGCTATCGCAGTGTCGAATATCGCGGCAACGGCATCTTCTACGTCGATTTCGCGCTGTCGGGCGTGCTCGATCACGCTTTCGTCTACCCCTACAACCAGGACAATGAGATCGTCCTGCCCTGGATCGCGATCGAGCTGCGCGGCAAGGATGCGCTGCGGGTGAAGGCGCAAGGCTTCGCCCGGCAGAAGAGCGAGGCCGCGGGCCTGGGCGGCATGGGCGCCGGCCTGTCCGACGGTGCGGCGGCAGCCGATCGCATGGAGGGCAGCTTCACCCTCACCACCGATGCCGAGGTGATCAGCCAGAACAACGAGGCCGGCGCCGAGACCGTCGGCAGCGAGAAGGTAATCACCTGGAAGGTGAATACCCGCACCAAGGACGCACCGATGGCCTCGTTGCGCGTGGCGCCGTTGCGCTGATACGAAAACGGGCGGGTGCACCGGCACCCGCCCGCCCTCTCCACACCCCTTTGGGGATAGGGTTCAGGCCAGTTCCCACTCCAGGGCGATCTGGGCCTTGAGCAGCTTGGACACCGGGCAGTTCGCCTCGGCGCCCTTGGCGAGCGCCTCGAACTGCTCCTCACTGATGCCGGGCACTTCGGCGCGCAGCTTCAGGTCCGAGCGAGTGATGGTGAAGCCGTCGCCGTCCTGCTCCAGCTTCACTGCGGCCGTGGTCTCGAGCGTGCCGTCGCTGAACCCCGCCTGGGCGAGCGCGAAGCTCAGCGCCATGGTGAAGCAGCCGGCATGCGCCGCCGCGATCAACTCTTCCGGATTGGTGCCCTTCTCGTCGCCGAAGCGCGTGTTGAAGCTGTAGGGCGTCGCCTCAAGCACGCCCGAGGGGCTGGTCAGCTGGCCTTTGCCGGCCTTGCCGAAGCCGGTGTAGCGGGCGGTGGCGGTGCGGGTGGTCATGGCAGACTCCTGGAAATGGTCGGGCCGGGGAATCGACCCCGGCCCGATCCTATCACTTGCACGTGACGTTGTTGCGATCGATCGAACGCCCCGCCGCAGCACCCGCCGCCGCGCCGAGCAGCGTGCCCAGCGTCTGCGATCCGCCCGGCGCGATGAGGTTGCCCAGCACGCCGCCCGCGACACCGCCAACGATCAGGCCGGTCGTGCCGTCATTCCGGCGGCAATAATAGCGACCGTCCTGCCCGCGATAGACGCGGTCGTTGCGCGACAGGCGGCGTTCGCGCGCGCGCTGATCCTCGCGATAATAGCGGTCGGCATAATAGCCGTTATAGGCCGGGTCCGGTCGGTTATAATCATACTGGCGATAACCGCCGCCGCCGGCATAGCCGGGGCCGTAGCCGCCTTCGGCGCAACCGGAAACCAGCGTCGCCGCAGCGACCATGCTCAAAGCGAAGATGCGCATCGGGTCTCTCTCCTGATCCATGTTGATGTGCGTGGGCAATGCGCGGCCGGGCGGAAGGTTGCGCGGCCGTGCCGATCCGGGGAGGATCAGGAAGGTGCTGCGTCGTTGCGGCGAAGCTCGTCGGCCTGGCCGGCAACCAGCGTCGGGGCGGAGCCACCGGCCAGCGCCGGGGCAAAGGCCTCCCGCTCGTTTGCCGGGATCGACGCTGTGGGATCGGGGCGGAACTGCTCGATCGCGCGCTGGCTGCCATCGGGGTGGCTGTCGCCCATCAGGTCCGTCGGCACGGTGCCGGGCTCCGATGCCGCACGGCGCGTCCAAAGCGCACCGAAGGCAATCGCGCCGATGGCACCCAGCCCGGCCGCGGCGATCGCCGCGATGCCGGTCCGCCCCAGCGACGAACGCTTGCGGACCTTGGTCGCCGGCGCGGCTGCCTTAGGGGTGCGCTTCGGGCGCGCCTTTGGGGCGGGCTTGGCGGCCGCGGGCTCTGCCTTGGTGTCGGCGGCTGCAGCCGTGGTCGCGGCCTTGGGCGTGCGCTTCCGCGGCGTGATGGTCTTGGGCGTCTTGCTTTCGGTCGCCATCGAAATCTCCTTTCGGTTACGGTACGGTCAACGGGCCGGGATGTGCGCGTGTTCCGCGCGATGCGCGATCAGCGGGCGCAAATGCGGGTGCGTTGGTTCACCCAGCAGCCGTCCTTGCGGGTGACGGTGCCCAGCGGGTCGCCCGCCTTGTCGTCGTTCGGATCGGCATTCCAGGTCGCATCGGCCTTGCCGTCGGCGCGGGTGGTAACCACGGCGAAGTGCGACTGGACGGGCTTGCCGGCGCTCCAGGTGTTGAGCGTGTAGCCGCCGTCGCCCATCGGATAGACCTGGCAGCGGCCGTCGAGCAGCGTCTTGCCGTCGACCTCGAAGCGGCACTGCTTCGCGGCGGAATGCGGCGGGGTTTCGTCCTTTGTCACCGGCGCGGTGCTGGGAGTCGGTGTCGGGCTGGGCGTCGCGACGACCGGAGAGGCGACGTTCGCCGTGACGGCATTGTCGTCGGCCTGCGGGCTGTTGCAGGCGGCCAGCGGTGCGAGGAGCAGCAGCGTCGCGGCGATGGAGCAGGTCTTCAAGGGCAAACGGCGTCTCCGCAGGAGGTTGCCCCGCCCTACCCACACGGCGTGTGTTTGGTTCCCGAACGGCGCGGCAAGCAATAGCCCCTCCCCTTCAGGGGAGGGGTTGGGGTGGGGCATGTCGGATCCACCGGTACTTCGCTTCTCGGTCACGCCCCACCCCAAACCCCTCCCCTGAAGGGGAGGGGCTTAAATCGTTCTTCCCCCTCCCTTCCCGCGTGAACTTCCCCCCAAATCCTCCTATCTGACTCGCATGCCCACCCGCTTCGCTTCCGTGCCCCATCGCCGCGCCCTGATCGATCGCCGTGCCGTCGCCGAACGCCTTGCCGCGCTGGAGGCCCGCGACACCGCCGCGCTGCGCCAGGCGGGCGCCACCGAGCTCAAGGCCGCCCTCGCCGCCGGCCAGGCGGAGATTGCCCGTCGCCTCGCCGAACATCCCTCACGCGGGCTGGAAGCGGCCGCCGCGGGCGCCTTCCTCACCGATCAGATCCTGCGCCTGCTGTGGGACTTCACTGTCGAGCGGCTCCACCCGAACGCCAATCCCACCGCCGCCGAGCGGATGACGCTGATCGCGGTGGGCGGATACGGGCGCGGCGAGATGGCGCCGCATTCGGACATCGACATCGGCTTCCTCACCCCGTGGAAGGTCACCGGCTGGAGCGAGCAGGTGATCGAATCGATGCTCTATTCGCTGTGGGACATGCGGCTGAAGGTGGGGCATTCGTCGCGCTCGCTCGACGAGATGGTTCGCCAAGCCAAGGCCGACGTCACCGTCTGCACCGCGCTCTTGGAGGCGCGCTATGTCTGGGGCGACACCGACCTGTATGACGAGGCGGCGAAGCGCTTCAAGGCCGAGATCCAGGCCGACAGCGCCCGCGGCTTCATCACCGCCAAGCTCGAGGAGCGCAACGCCCGCCACAAGAAGATGGGCGACAGCCGCTATGTCGTCGAACCCAATGTGAAGGAGGGCAAGGGCGGACTGCGCGACCTCCACACGCTCTTCTGGATCGGCAAGTTCGCTTATAACGTCCGCGAGCCCGCCGAGCTGGTCGAGGCCGGGCTGCTGACCCCCGCCGAATATCGCCAGTTCCGCCGCGCCGAGAACTTCCTCTGGGCGGTGCGCAGCCAGCTCCACCTGATCACCAACCGCCCCGAGGACCGGCTGACCTTCGACGTCCAACGCGAGATCGCCGAGCGGATGCGCTTCGCCGATCGGCCGGGCATGTCCAAGGTCGAGCGCTTCATGCGCTACTATTTCCTGCAGGCGAAGGTGGTGGGCGACCTCACGGGCGTGTTCCTCGCCCATCTCGACGAGAAGTTCGCCGCGCGCGGCCGCCGCTTCGGCTTCCCGGCGCTGTGGCGCGGGCGGCGCAAGCTCAAGGGCTTCGTGCTCGAGCGCGGCCGGCTGGCGCTGCCGCGCGACACCTTCTTCCGCGAAGACCCCGTCCGCCTGATCGAGCTGTTCGCGCTCGCCGACCTGCACGAGCTGGAGATCCACCCGCTGGCGATGCGCGCCGCCGCCCGCGACGCCAAGCTGGTCGATGACGTCCGCACCGATCCGCGCGCCAACGCGCTGTTCCTCGACGTGCTGACCTCACCGCGCGATCCGGAAACGGTGCTGCGCTGGATGAACGAGGCCGGCGTGTTCGGCCGCTTCGTGCCGGACTTCGGCCGCGTCGTCGCGCAGATGCAGTTCGACATGTACCACCACTATACGGTGGACGAGCATTCGATCCGCGCGATCGGGCTGCTCAGCAAGATCGAGAAGGGGCAGCTCAAGGAAGACCATCCGCTCGCCAGCGGCATCCTCCACCAGCTCACCTCGCGCCGCGCGCTCTATGTAGCGGTGCTGCTCCACGACATTGCCAAGGGCCGCAGCGGCGACCATTCGATCCTCGGCGCCGAAGTCGCCGAGCGGCTTTGCCCGCGCCTGGGCCTCACGCCCGGCGAGACCGAGATGGTGGCGTGGCTGGTGCGCTGGCACCTGCTGATGTCCGCCACCGCGTTCAAGCGCGACCTGGCCGATTTCAAGACCATCCTCGATTTCACCGCCCAGGTGCAGAGCGCCGAGCGCCTGCGCATGCTGCTGGCGCTGACCGTGGTCGATATCCGCGCGGTCGGCCCCGGCGTGTGGAACGGCTGGAAGCGCCAGTTGCTGGGCGGGCTGTACGAAGCAGCGGAGGAGGTCCTCCGTCTCGGTCACAAGCAGCGCGGCCGTACCGAGCGGATCGCCGCCAAGCAGGACGAACTCGGCGCCGCCCTCGGCTGGCCCCCCGCGCGGTTCGAGGCATTCAAGCGCCGCTTCACCGAAAGCTACTGGATCGCCGAGCCCAGCGACGTGCTGGAGCGCAACGCGGCGATGGTCGCGGCGGCGGGCGACGCGACGCTGCACGTCGAGGCGCAGGTCTATCCCGATCGCGGCGCGACGCTGGTGACGGTCTATGCCGCCGATCATCCCGGCCTGTTCTACCGTATCGCCGGTGCAATCCACGTCGCCGGCGGCAACATCATCGACGCGCGGATCCACACGACACGCGATGGCATGGCGCTCGACAATTTCCTGGTCCAGGACCCGTTCGGCCAGCCCTTCGACGAGGAAGCGCGGCTCACCCGGCTCAAGACCGGCATCGCCGATGCGCTCGCCAATCGCGCGCGGCTTTCCGAACGGCTCAAGACCAAGGCGCCGGTGCGGCTGCGTGCGGATGCCTTCTCGATCGAACCCAATGTGTTCATCGACAACAAGGCATCGAACCGCTTCACCGTCATCGAAGTCAACGCGCGCGATCGGCCGGCGCTGCTCTACAGCCTCGCCAATGCGCTGTTCCAGTCGAAGGTGACGATCCATTCGGCGCATGTCGCCACGTACGGCGAGCGCGCGGTGGATACTTTCTATCTTACCGACCTGATCGGGGATAAGATCAGCTCGACGTCGCGACTCAAGACGATCGAGCGGCGTCTGCTGGAGGCCGCGGCCGGCGAGGAGATCGCCCAGGCCGCCTGATCGGGGGGACGGACATGCCGGTAGTGGGGCTGGGCGGCTTTTTCTTTCGCGCGCAGGATCCGGAAGGGCTGAAGAGCTGGTACCAGGAGATGCTGGGCGTCGGCGGCGGCTGCGGCACCGATCCCAGCGGCCAGGCGAGCCCGTGGTTCTGGTATCCGGAGCCCGGCGGGGTCATCTTCCAGCCCTTCCAGGCGGACAGCAGCTACTTCGCCGCGGACAAGCAGGTGATGCTCAACCTGCGGGTGATCGACCTCGACGGGTTGCTGGAGCAGCTCAATGCCGCTGGCGTGGCGATCGAGACGCGCGCCGAGTGGGACACGCCGGAAACCGGCCGCTTCGCCCGCATCCATGATCCCGAGGGCAACCCGATCGAGCTGTGGGAACCGCCGGCGGAATAATCCTGACCATCGTCATCCCGGCGAAAGCCGGGATCCATTGGGGTCTCCGTCGCGGCTCTTGCTCAGGCGGAGCGGCGACTGGATCCCGGCTTTCGCCGGGATGACGGCTGGGGTGGGCGTGTCCTCCACCATTCACCCCCTACCCCGTCCCGAACGGCAGGATGCTCTCCAGCGTCGCCAGCGGCGGTGCCCCCGGCACTGTTGTCCCCTGCCGCAGCAGGAACACGTGCCGGACGATCTCCGCCTGCTGCTCGATCCCGTAGCGCGCCAGCGTCCAGCCCGGCTTGATGCTGTAGTGGTAGCGGCAGAAGGGGTGTCGCCGCAGCACGAGGTTCAGCCCCTGCTGGTGCTGCCAGACATGGACCAGCTCGTGGATCAGATGCCCCTGCAGCGCCAGCCCCGCGCTGGCGAAGCACTCGCGATAGGCATCTCCCGCGGGGTGGAAGTGGAGATGCCCGCGCGGCGCCATCGTCACGTTGCGCGGCTGGAAGGGAAACCATTTGCGCCGATAGATCCGCACGGGATCGAGGTCGATCGCATCGCCGAACATGCCGCGCGCCAGCGCGCGCTCGGCGTCGGTGAGGGGGCGGCCCTGTCGTGGGTCGTCGCCGGACATGGCCGCCCTCCCCTGCCTACTTGATCGCGAGCCCCGCCCACTTGGCGGCGAACGCCCAGAGGTCGGCGGTTTCCTCGATCACCTTGTCGGTCGGTTTACCCGAGCCGTGCCCGGCGCGGGTCTCGATGCGGATCAGATGCGGGCGGTCGCCGATCTGCGCATGCTGCAGCGCCGCCGTGTACTTGAAGCTGTGCCCCGGCACCACGCGATCGTCGGTATCCGCCGTGCTCACCAGGATGGCGGGATAGTCCACGCCGCTCCTGATGTTGTGATAGGGCGAATAGGCATAGAGCCGCTTGAAGTCGGCTTCCTTCGACGGATAGCCGTAATCGTCGACCCAGTAGCGCCCGGCGGTGAACCGGTCGAACCGGGTCATGTCCATCACGCCCACCGCCGGCAGCGCCGCGGCGAACAGGTCCGGGCGCTGGTTGGTCACCGCGCCGACCAGCAGGCCGCCGTTGGAGCCGCCCTGGATCGCCAGCTGGCCCTTGCCGGTGATGCCTTCCCGGATCAGGAACTCGCCCGCGCCGATGAAGTCGTCGAACACATTCTGCTTGTTGGCGAGGCGACCGCCGTCGTGCCACGCCTTGCCGTACTCGCCGCCGCCGCGGATGTTCGCCACGACGAACACCCCGCCCTGCTCCAGCCAGGCCAGCCGGCCCGCCGAGAAGCCCGGGGTGATCGGGATGTTGAACCCGCCATAGCCGTAGAGGATCGTCGGCGCGGGGCCGGTGACGCTCTTCTTGCGGACGATGAACATCGGCACCTTGGTGCCGTCCTTCGAGGCGTAGAAGCGCTGCTCGACCGCATAGTCCTGCGGGTCGAACGCGACCTTCGGCTGCGCCCAGGGCTCGGCCTTGCCGGTCTTCACGTCGTAGCGGAAGATCGTCGTCGGATAGTTGAAGCTGGTGAAGGCGAAGAAGGTCTCCCCCTCGTGCGGATGGCCGCCGAACCCGCTCGCGGTGCCGATGCCCGGCAGCGCCACCGTGCCGTCGGCCTTGCCGTCCAGCGTGTAGCGGCGCACCTCGGTGGCGGCATCGACCATGTAGCTGAGGATCAGCCGGTCGCCTACGATCGACTGGCCGGCCAGCGTCTCCTTCTGCTCGGGCACCACCTCGTGCGGGGTCAGCGCGGGGTCGGCGAGGTCGATCGTCACGATCCGCTGGCGCGGCGCGCCGTCGTCGGTCGCGAACCAGAACTTCGTGCCGACATTGCCGATCGCCGACCAGTCATGCTCGAGCTTGCCGATGACCGTCTTCGCCTTCCAGGCGGGGTCCTTCAGGTCGACGATATGGACCAGGTTCTTGTTGTCGGTCCCCTCGCTGGTGGTGATCACCAGGTAGCGGCCATCGTCGGTGATGCCGGCATAATGGCTCTGCTTGGGCGTCGCCGGGGTCTCGTAGACCAGCCGGTCGGCGCTCTGCTGCGTGCCGAGCTTGTGGAAATAGACGCGGTGATTCTCGTTGAGCGCCTGGAACTTGGCGTCCGCGGGCGGCTCGGGATAGCGCGAGTAGAAGAAGCCGCTGCCGTCCTTGGCCCAGGCCACGCCCATGGTGAACTTCGCCCAGCCGACGGTGTCGCCGGTCTCCTTGCCGGTCGCGACGTCGAGCACCTTGATCGTGCGCCAGTCGGTGCCGCCGTCCTGGATCGAATAGGCGAGCAGCTTGCCGTCCTCGCTCGGCAGCCATTCGGCGAGCGCGGTCGCGCCGTCCTTAGACCAGCCATTGGGATCGATCAGCACCCGGCCCTCGGCCTTGAGCCCGTCGCGCACGAACAGCACCGCCTGGTTCTGCAGGCCGCTGTTATGCGCGTAGAAATAATGGCCGCCCTTCTGATCGGGCAGGCCGAACCGCTCGTAATCGAATAGCTGCTTGATCCGCGCCTTGAGCGTATCGCGGCCCGGCAGCGTCGCCAGATAGGCGTCGGTGACCTTGTTCTCGGCCTCGACCCAGGCGGCGACCTCCTTGTCATTGCGGACGTCGTTTTCCAGCCAGCGATAGGGATCGGCGACCTTAACCCCGAACTGTTCGTCCACCACATCGACGCGGCGGGTCTCGGGATAGGCGAACTTGGTCATCGGCGCATTGGTCTCCGGCTTGGGGGTCTGGGCGTAGGCGGGGCTGGCGAAGAGTAACGGCAGGATCAATGCACGGCGCATTCAAGGGCTCCCTGAGAATGCGCCTACCCTAGGCAGGCCAGCCGCTCGGCTCAAGCAAAGCCGGCCCATTCGATCGCCCAGGCAAAGGCCGCGAGCGGCGACAGCGCCAGCAGCGCGGCGATCCACGCGCCGACATCGATGGGCGCGGACCTGCGCACCCGTTTGGACTTGCGAGACATGTCGTTCTCCAGCACCGCCTGCCGAGGCGATGCACCCTGTTCGGCGGCGGAAATGGGGAGCGCCGGAAGGATTGCAAGCGAAACGAAACTTGGGTGGGGGGAAGCAAAACTGGGCAAAAGAAAAGGGCGGCCGCACCAGCGACCGCCCTCCCTTTGTTCGATCCGAACGAAGCGCCGATCAGGCGGCTTCGTCGAAATCCTCGTCCGACATCACCGGGCCCGAATCCTGGCCCTTGGCCGAGACGTCGCGGTCGACGAACTCGATGATCGCCATCGGCGACGCGTCCGAGGCGCGGATGCCGGCCTTGATGATGCGGGTGTAGCCGCCGTTGCGATCGGCATAGCGCGCGGCCAGCACGTCGAACAGCTTCACCAGCTGGGCGTCGTCCATCAGGCGCGCATGGGCCAGACGACGGTTGGACAGGCCACCCTTCTTGGCGAGGGTGATCAGCTTCTCGACGTACGGGCGCAGTTCCTTCGCCTTGGCGACGGTGGTGGTGATCTGCTCGTGCTTGATGAGCGCGGCGCTCATGTTGCGGAACAGAGCAATACGGTGAGCCGAGGTACGCTGCAGCTTACGACCGCCTACACGATGGCGCATGGTTCTTTCCTTCGTTCGTTAAGGGGCCGTTCGACGGAACCCCAGACCAGGCGGTGCGATCAGGGCCACCGCCCAAAACCCTAAGTTGCCAAAGTTCACAGGGTAGCGAACTTTGTCGGCTGGCCGCCGCGGCAAAGCCGCGTCGTCGGTCGGAGCCTTCGGCCCCGCCGGCCGGGCCTCGCGATCAGCCCGGGATTAGCAACGCTAATCCCGGACCCGAGGCTCAGCCCATGATCTCCTGCTCGAGCTTCTTGGCCATTTCCTCGATGTTCTCGGGCGGCCAACCCGGGATTTCCATGCCCAGGCGCAGGCCCATGCTGGAGAGGACTTCCTTGATCTCGTTGAGCGACTTGCGGCCGAAGTTCGGCGTGCGCAGCATCTCGGCTTCGGTCTTCTGCACCAGATCGCCGATATAGATGATGTTGTCGTTCTTGAGGCAGTTGGCCGAGCGGACCGAAAGCTCCAGCTCGTCGACCTTCTTGAGCAGATAGCGGTTGATCTGCGCGGCATCACCCGCAGCACCTTCCGCCGGAGCCGCTGCCGGCGCCATGCCGACCGGGGCTGCCCGGGTGATCGACGAATCGTCGAAGTGGACGAACAGCGCCAGCTGGTCCTGCAGGATCCGCGCGGCATAGGCCAGCGAGTCCTCCGGGGTCACCGTGCCGTCGGTTTCGACGGTCAGCGTGAGCTTGTCGTAATCGAGCTCCTGGCCGACGCGGGTGTTCTCGACCTTGTAGGACACCTGACGGACCGGGCTGAACAGCGCATCGACGGGGATGAGCCCGATCGGCGCATCGGCCGGGCGGTTCGCGGTAGCGGGCACGTAGCCCTTACCCACGTCAGCGGTCAGTTCCATGTTCAGCGTCGCGCCGTCGTCGAGGTGGCAGATCACCAGCTCGGGGTTCATCACTTCGATGTCGCCCGAAACCGCGATGTCACCCGCCTTCACTTCCGCCGGGCCGGTGGCCGACAGCTGCAGACGCTTCGGGCCTTCGCCCTGCATCTTGAGCGCGATCTGCTTCACGTTGAGGACGATGTCGGTCACGTCCTCGCGCACGCCGGCGAGCGACGAGAATTCGTGCAGCACATTCTCGATCTTGATCGAGGTGACTGCCGCGCCCTGCAGCGACGACAGCAGCACGCGCCGCAGTGCGTTGCCGAGGGTGAGGCCGAAGCCCCGCTCCAGCGGCTCGGCGACGAACGTCGACTTCCGCTTGGGATCGCCACCGGGCTTCTTCTCGAGGCCGTTGGGCTTCTTGAGTTCCTGCCAGTTCTTAGCGTTGACCGACACGGGCTTTCCTCATGTTGGGCGGGGAAGAGGCATTCCCCGCCAGGTATTTACTGCAAGACCGCGGACCCGCCTCAGGGCCCACGGTGCAAGCAGGACGTATCAGACGCGACGACGCTTCGAGGGACGCACGCCGTTGTGCGGGATCGCCGTCACGTCCCGGATCGAGGTGATCTGGAAGCCGACAGCCTGCAGCGCGCGGAGCGCCGACTCACGGCCCGAACCCGGACCCTTGACTTCGACTTCGAGGGTGCGAACGCCGTGCTCGGCGGCCTTGCGGCCGGCGTCTTCGGCGGCGACCTGCGCGGCGTACGGGGTCGACTTGCGCGAGCCCTTGAAGCCCATCATGCCAGCCGACGACCAGCTGATCGCGTTGCCCTGCGCGTCGGTGATGGTGATCATGGTGTTGTTGAAGCTGGCGTTCACATGCGCGACGCCGGCGGTGATGTTCTTGCGTTCGCGACGGCGAATACGCTGCGGTTCACGTGCCATTTGGAATTTCCTGACCTAGAAGCTTGGTGCCTGGAGGCGCTGGGCCTCGGGGGAAGAAGTGCGCGCTGGGGAGCGCTGCTTACTTCTTCTTGCCGGCGATCGGCTTGGCCTTGCCCTTGCGGGTGCGCGCATTGGTGTGCGTGCGCTGGCCGCGGACCGGCAGGCCCTTGCGGTGACGCAGGCCGCGATAGCAGGCCAGGTCCATCAGGCGCTTGATGTTCATCGCCACCTGGCGACGAAGATCACCTTCCACGGTGTAGCCGGCGTCGATCGCTTCGCGGATCTGCAGCACTTCCTGGTCGCTCAGGTCCTGCACGCGGCGCTCCGGCGCGATGCCGAGCTGCGTGGTCAGTTCCTTGGCCTTTGCGGGGCCGATGCCGTGGATATACTGCAGCGCGATGACGACGCGCTTGTTGGTCGGGATGTTAACACCCGCAATACGTGCCATGAAATATATTCTCCCAGCTCCACGAGGCACTGCATGGCAGCGGCGCCCCATCTCGTAGCGTTGCCTTCCGAAATGCAGCGGCACGACGCACGCAGGGAGCGCCGCCGTAATCTACTGTTCCGGAAGTTGGGCGAGATACGGGGCCGCAGGCGAACTGTCAAGCGCCGCGGAGCCGGAAAATGCTGAACCCTCTCTATATAGCAAGGTTCCCGGCAGGCCAAGCGCGGCGAGGGGTGCGGCGGCGAAGCGCGTCCCGTTTCGGATAGGGCGGATCGACTAACACCAAGCTGCACGGATAAGAACGCATCGCCGCCCACACCACATCGTCACCCCGGCGAAAGCCGGGGTCCATTGGGGCCTCGCTATCGGCTTTTGCTGCAACCGAGTGGCGAATGGATCCCGGCTTTCGCCGGGATGACGGCGGCTTGTGGTGGGAAGCGGTCGTTCGCATACTATAGGACCTGAATGGATAGCTACCTTCCACTGTTGCTCATTCCCGCCCTCCTACTTGTCATTTGGTTTGGGGGCATTCCTCAAATCAAACGGTATATGAACGACATTAAGACCGGACCGTCAGAGGCGCGTGCGAACGCTGATCGCGCAAAGGCTGATGCACACGAGGAAGCCGAATAGACGGCAATGTCCGAAACTGGGGCGGGAACGGACATAGCGACCACCCCAAATCAAAAAAGGGCGGGGTTCCCCCCGCCCTTCCCGTTATCCCTGCCCGTCGAGCACCGCGGCGATCTGCCGCGTCACTTCGTCGATATCGGCCATGCCGTCGACTCGCCGGACCAGCCCCTTCTCCTCGTAGAAGGGCAGGATCGGCGCGGTCTTGGCACGGTATTCGGCCATGCGGGTGCGCACCGTCTCGGCATTGTCGTCAGGGCGGCGCTTGAACTCGGTCGAGCCGCACACGTCGCACACGCCGTCCGTTTTGGGCAGCTTGTACTTGTCGTGATAGCCCTCGCCGCACTTGGCACAGGTGAAGCGGCCCTCGACGCGGTCGACCAGCGCTTCTTCGTTGACCAGCAGCTCGATCACATAATCGAGCTGGCGGCCACGCTCGGAGAGCAGCCCATCCAGCGACTCCGCCTGCGCATAGGTGCGCGGATAGCCGTCGAAGATCGCGCCCTTCTCGGTATCGGCCATGTCGAGCCGCTCGCCGATGATGCCCGAGACGATTGCGTCGGAGACGAGCTCGCCCGCCTCCATCACCGCCTTGGCCTTCAGGCCCGTGGGCGTCCCCGCCTTCACCGCGGCGCGCAGCATGTCGCCCGTGGACAGCTGCACCATGCCGCGCTCGGTCTCGAGACGCTTCGCCTGGGTGCCCTTACCGGCCCCCGGCGGACCCAACAGGATGATATTCAACAGGTACCTCCCCTAGTGCCGCCGCGCCGATCAGCGCGCGCGGCCGCCCTTCAGCTTCGCCTTCTTGATCAGATCGCCATACTGGTGGGCCAGCAGGTGCGACTGGATCTGCGTCACCGTATCCATGGTTACGTTGACGACGATGAGAAGGCTAGTGCCGCCCATCAGGAACGGGATGCTCATCGCGGAGAACGCCCATTCCGGGACCAGGCAGATGATGGTCAGATAGGCTGCACCGATCACGGTGATGCGGGTCAGCACATAGTCGAAGTACAGCTCGGTGTTCTTGCCCGGACGGATGCCGGGGACGAAGCCGCCATAGCGCTTCAGATTGTCCGCGGTCTCCTCGGGGTTGAAGACCACCGCGGTGTAGAAGAACGAGAAGAAGATGATTCCGGCCGCATAGAGCGACATGTAGATCGGCGAACCGTGGCGCAGCCAGATGTTCAGATTGCTGATCAGCTCGCCCCACCAGCCGTCGCCCGCCGACTGGCCGGCGAACTGGGTGATCGTCAGCGGCAGCAGCAGCAGCGACGAGGCGAAGATCGGCGGGATCACGCCCGCGGTGTTGAGCTTGAGCGGCAGGTGGCTGCGCTCGGCCTGTACGCCGCGCGCGGTCTGGCGCTTCGGATACTGGATCAGGATGCGGCGCTGGGCGCGCTCCATGAAGCAGATGAACAGCACGAGGATCGCGACGCCGACGATCACGAAGATCAGGCGCAGCGGGTCGATCGAGCCCGAACGGCCGCTCTCGAACAGCTGGACCAGCGTGACCGGCAGGCGGGCGACGATGCCGGCCATGATGATCAGCGAGATGCCGTTGCCGATGCCGCGGCTGGTAATCTGCTCACCGATCCACATCAGGAACATGGTGCCGCCGACGAGGCTGACCACCGCGGTGAGGGTGAAGGCCAGGCCGGGTTCGACCACCGGGCTCAGGCCCTTGGCCGCACCCGCCGCCTCGAGGCCCTGCACCAGGAAATAACCCTGCACGCAGGTGAGCAGCACCGTGCCGTAGCGGGTGTACTGGTTCAGCCGCTTGCGGCCGCTCTCGCCTTCCTTCTTGATCGCGTTGAGCTGCGGCGACAGCGAGGTCGCCAGCTGCACGACGATCGACGCGGTGATGTAGGGCATCACGCCCATCGCCACGATCGACATGCGCGACAGCGCGCCGCCGGTGAAGTTGTTGAAGAAGTCGAGCACGCCGCCCTGCGTCTGCTGCGCAAGCAGGCCGAGCGCCGTCGGGTCGATGCCCGGCAGCGGCACATAGCTCAGCATGCGGAAGACGATCAGCGCGCCGAGGGTGAACCAAAGGCGCTTCTTGAGGTCGGTGGCCTTGCTGAACTTCGCCAGATTGATGCTGGAGGCCAGCTGGTCGGCTGCGGATGCCATTTCGTATCTTCGTCCCGGATAAGTGACGGGCGCTCCCCCGCCCTGCGGAGTCGCATATAGGGGTTGTGCGCGGCTTGTCTAATGGCTGCGGGCGCGGAAAGAAACCGGGCGTTGCCCCGACCTTGCGCCCACCCCCTCGTCATTCCGGCGAAAGCCGGAATCCATTGGGGTCACCGGCGCGGCGCCTGCCATGACGGAGTGGCAAATGGATCCCGGCTTTCGCCGGGATGACGGACGTGGTGGAAGGCGTCGCTCACGACGCGCGCATACCCAGGCCCAGCACGAAGGAAGGCGGAGCCTTGGGAGCCCCGCCTTCGCATTTCGTCAGCCCTGCTTGGCGGCCTTGGCAGCGGCCTGGGCCGTGCGGTGCTTCGCCTTGTGCTTGTCGGCAGCCGGCACGATTTCCGGCACGGTTACGGTGCCACCGGCCTTCTCGACCGCTTCACGCGCACCGGCGGAGACGCCCTGCACGGTGAAGTTCAGCTTCGCGGTGAGCGAACCCTTACCGAGCAGACGGACGCCGTCCTTGCCGCCACGGGCGAGGCCGGCGGCCTTCAGCGCGGCGTGATCGATGTCGGTCGCGGTCAGCTTGCCGGCGTCAACAGCCTTCTGGATCTCGCCCAGGTTCACCTCGGCATAGTCCTTGGCGAAGATGTTGTTGAAGCCACGCTTCGGCAGACGCATGTGGAGCGGCATCTGGCCGCCTTCGAAGCCCTTGATCGAGACGCCTTCGCGGCTCTTCTGACCCTTGACGCCGCGGCCGCCGGTCTTGCCCTTGCCCGAGCCGATACCACGGCCGATGCGCATGCGGCGATGACGGGCGCCCTGGTTGTCGTTGAGTTCGTTCAGCTTCATGATGTGTGCACTCGCTTTCGCTTTGGTCGCGCGTTGATGGGAAGCGCGGGCTCATAGCGGCGAGCGGGGGGAATGTCGACTCTTGTTTGCCAAGGGCGACGACCCGAGCCCAGGGCACGCGGTCCTACCCGACCATGCACCACAGCCCTCCCCGTCCAACGCGTCAGTCGTATCTGCGGAATGGTGATCATGCTATAGGTTTCCGTCTCAATCTCGAGGGAGCGCCGCATGATTGTTCCGCTTCTCGCCTTGCTATCGGCCGCCTTCGTGCCGCCGCCCGCTGGATCAGCACGCGCCTGCAAACCCTCACCCATTCGCGTCGCCAGCGAATCGCTGCATGCGGAGGTACGACAACGCAACGCTAACCTGGTCACGGCGCGCCTCGCGGGACGGGTCGACGCGCTGATGACGAACTATGCGCCGGACAGCGTGTTCATGCCTGAGCACCAGCCTCGCCTCTACGGCGTGGCGCAGGGCACCGCATATTATCGCGCGTATCTCGCGCGTCTTCCCGAGCGCGCGCTCACCTTCACGACAATGGATATCGTCCCCCTGGACGGCGGCGGACTGGAATGGGGCACGTTTGAAGTCGTCCGCGGCGCGAACGACGACCCTGTTTCGTCGACCTTGGCCGGCAAATATCTGCATCTGTGGCGCCGCCAGGCCGATGGAACGCTGAAGCTGACGGCGGAAGTGTGGGGATATTCGAAGCCGCTGGACGACCCATCCTCCCATTGGTTCTCCGGGCTCGAGCGAGGCAAGCCCAGCGCCCGTGTCCCGAGCGCCAAGGTCGCAGCCGAACTGGGAGTGCTGAATGCATCGAACGCCGCGTCGGTGCGCGAGCACGACTATGCGCGAATCGGGCAATATGCCGATGACGCCGTGTACCTCCCCTTTGCGGAGCAGCCACAGATAGGCCTCTCGGCCATCCGGTCGCATCTGATGCCCTATATCGAGAGAGGCCGGGGAACGACCTTCGAGCGCCTCGACGTCGGAAACGACGGCTTCGAGATCATCGATGGCCACATCCTCGAATATTCGAAGTTCGCGGTGCACTGGCGTGCCGGGGAGCGGGCGGGTGTGACCTCTGGCGGCGGACTGCGTCTGTGGCGGCGCGGCGCGGATTGCTCGCTCAAGATCCTCTGGCAGATCGGCACGCACGACTATCGGCCGTAGCGCATTCCCGCCGAATACCGGCGTACGGGCCGATGGAAAAACCTGCGGGCTCTGGGAGCCGACTTCCTCTGGATGCGCACGAACCTCCAAAACGAAAAAGGACGGTGGTTGCCCACCGCCCTTTTCCAAATGTCGCCAGGTCAGCGAACCGAAGGCTCAGCCCTCGATCACCTCGACCATGTGCGGCAGCTTGCGGATCATGCCGCGGACCTCGGGGCTGTCTTCCAGCTCCGAGACCTTGTGCATCTTGTTGAGGCCAAGGCCGATCAGCGTTGCGCGCTGATCCTTGGTGCGGCGGATCGGCGAACCGATCTGCTTGATCTTGATCTTCGCCATGATCGTTTACTCCGTAACGGCCGCAGCGTCCGCCTCGGCGGTCTGCGAACCACCGCGGCCGAGCAGGTCGGCGATCTTCTTGCCACGGCGCTGCGCGACCGACTTCGGCGAAGTCTGCTCACCCAGTGCCTCGAACGTGGCGCGGATCATGTTGTACGGGTTCGAGGTGCCGACCGACTTGGTCACCACGTCGGCCACGCCCAGCGATTCGAAGATCGCGCGCATCGGGCCGCCGGCGATGATGCCGGTACCCTGCGGCGCCGAACGGACGGTCACGCGGCCTGCGCCGAAGTGGCCGTTGCCGTCGTGGTGCAGCGTGCGGCCTTCCTTCAGCGGAACGCGGATCATCGCCTTCTTCGCCGAAGCGGTCGCCTTCGAGATGGCTTCCGGCACTTCGCGCGCCTTGCCATGACCGAAGCCGACACGGCCCTTGCCGTCGCCGACGACGACGAGCGCCGCGAAGCCGAAGCGCTTACCGCCCTTCACCGTCTTCGAGACGCGGTTGATGTGGACGAGCTTTTCGATCAGCTCCTCGCCACCGTCGTCCTGCGGACCACCGCGACGATCGTCGCGACGACCACGGTTGCCATCGCGACCGCCACGGCCGCGGTTGTCACCGCCGCCGCCCGGGCCGCCACGGCCACGGCCGCCACGCGAACCACGACCCTGCTGCTGCTGGTCGGGAGCCGCCTGGCCGGCGTCCTGCGCCTCGACCGGTGCTTCGGTCGTGTTGATTTCATCGGCCATCTTAGAACTCCAATCCGCTCTCACGCGCGGCATCCGCCAGCGCCTTGACGCGACCATGGTAGAGGAAGCCACCGCGGTCGAAGACGACCTGGGTGATGCCTGCGGCCTTGGCGGCCTCGGCAACGCGCTTGCCCACTTCCTGTGCCGCGGCGATCGTGGCGCCGGTCTGGCCACGCACGTCCTTCTCGAGCGTGGAAGCCGAGGCGACGGTGCGACCTGCGGCGTCGTCGATCACCTGGGCATAGATGTGCTTGCCCGAGCGATGGATCGACAGACGAGGACGGCCACCGGCCCGCGCACGCAGCGCGGTACGGTTGCGGCGACGACGCTTTTCGAAAAGCGAAAGACCCTTGGTGCTGATCACTTCTTCTTCCCTTCCTTGCGGAAGATGAATTCGCCATCGTACTTGATGCCCTTGCCCTTATAGGGCTCCGGCTTGCGCCAACGGCGGATTTCCGCGGCCACCTGGCCGACCTTCTGCTTGTCGATGCCCGAGATCTCGACCGTGGTCTGATCCGGCGTCTTGATCTCGATCCCCTCGGGGATGTCAAAGTTGACGTCGTGCGAATAGCCGAGCTGCAGCTTCAGGACCTTGCCCTGCGAAGCAGCGCGGTAGCCCACACCGGTGATCAGCAGCTTCTTGGTGAAGCCGGTGGTCACGCCGGTGACGAGGTTCTGCACCAGGGTACGCTGCATGCCCCAGAAGGCACGCGCGCGCTTGGTCTCGTTCGCCGGCTGCACCGAGATGCCGCCGTCGGTCACTTCGTACTTGATGTCGTCCGCGAGCGGCATGGTGAGGGTGCCCTTGGGCCCCTTCACCGAGATCTGCCCGCCGTCGACGGTCGCGGTCACGCCCGCGGGGACGGGAACCGGCTTCTTACCGATGCGGCTCATCAGAACACCTCCGCGAGCACTTCGCCGCCGACATTCTGTTCGCGCGCTTCCGCATCGGACAGAACGCCGCGAGGCGTCGAGACGATCGTGATGCCCAGGCCGTTACGGACGCGCGGAAGCTCCTGCGAACCCGAATAGACACGGCGGCCGGGCTTCGAGATGCGCGCGACGTGCTTGATCGCCGGCTGGCCCTCGAAATACTTCAGCTCGATGCGGATGCCGGCCGCGGGGCCCATCTGCTCTTCGCTGTAGCCACGGATATAGCCCTCGCGCTGAAGCACGTCGAGGACACGGACACGCAACTTCGACGCCGGCGTGAGGACAGAGTCCTTGCGCGCGCGCTGACCGTTGCGGATGCGGGTGAGCATGTCACCCAGGGGATCGGTCACTGCCATCTTGCGTGTCCTTTACCAGCTCGACTTCGTGACACCCGGGATCAGGCCCTTGTTGGCCAGATCGCGCAGCATGACACGTGCGAGACGGAACTTGCGGTAATAAGCGCGGGGACGACCCGTCAGCTCACACCGGTTGCGAATGCGGGTCGGGTTCCCGTTGCGGGGGATCTCGGCCATCTTGAGCCGTGCGATGAGACGCTCGGTCTCATCCAGGCTTTCGTCGTTCGCAATCGCCTTGAGCTTCGCGTACTTGCCGGCGTACTTCTTCACCAGCTGCTTGCGACGCTCGTTCTTGTTGATCGAACTCAGTTTCGCCATGACTTAAGTTCTTCCTTCCTTACGCCGCCTGCTTCGTTTCGCCGTCCGCCTGCGGGAACGGGAAACCGAAGAGACGGAGAAGCTCGCGAGCCTCGTCATCCGTCTTGGCAGTGGTGGTAACGATCACGTCCATGCCGCGCACCTTGTCGATGCGGTCATAGTTGATTTCGGGGAACACGAGCTGTTCCTTCAGGCCGCAGGCATAGTTGCCACGACCGTCGAACGACTTCGGGTTCAGGCCGCGGAAGTCGCGGACGCGCGGGAGAGCGATCGTGATGAAACGATCGAGGAACTCGTACATGCGCTCACGACGAAGGGTAACCTTCGCACCGATCGGCATGCCCTCACGCAGCTTGAACTGCGCGATCGACTTCTTCGCCTTGGTCACGACGGGCTTCTGGCCGGCGATCAGTTCCATTTCAGAAGCGGCCTGCTCGACCTTCTTCTTGTCCTGGGTGGCTTCGCCAACGCCCATGTTCAGCACGATCTTTTCGATGCGCGGAATTTCCATGACGTTCTTGTAGCCGAACTTCTCGGTCATCGCCTTGACGATCTGCTCGTCATAGAGCTTGCGCAGGCGGGGAGTGTAGGAATCAGCCATTGATGACATCCCCGGTCTTGACGGCGACACGAACCTTCTTGCCGTCGCGGGTTTCGAAGCGGACGCGCGTCGCCTTGCCGTCGGCGGTCACGTGCGCGACCTTCGAGACATGCAGCGGCGCCTCGATGCGCACCAGGCCACCCTGGGGCTCGCCCTGGGTCGGCTTCTTGTGGCGCACGGCGATGTTCACGCCGGAGACGACGACCTTGTCGTCCTTCGGCAGCGACTTGACGACCTCACCGGTCTTGCCCTTGTCCTTGCCGGACAGGACAACGACCTTGTCGCCCTTCTTGATCTTGGCAGCAGCCATCACAGCACCTCGGGGGCGAGCGAAATGATCTTCATGAAGCCCTTCGAGCGGAGCTCGCGGACCACCGGGCCAAAGATACGGGTGCCGATCGGCTCCTCGTTCTTGTTGACCAGCACGGCGGCGTTACCGTCGAAACGGATCACCGAGCCGTCGGTGCGGCGGATGTCCTTCGCCGTGCGGACGATAACCGCGCGGTGGACGTCGCCCTTCTTAACCTTGCCGCGGGGAGCGGCTTCCTTGATGCTGACGACGATGACGTCGCCCACGCCGGCGAAGCGACGCTTCGACCCGCCCAGCACCTTGATGCACTGCACCCGCTTCGCGCCGCTGTTGTCAGCGACGTCGAGATTGGACTGCATCTGGATCATCGATCCGGTTCCTTCTCGTTTGGCCTGCCGGGACGCGCCCGGTGGTTCCGTTTCTAATGCGTCACCCCGGCCTCACGGCCGGGGCACCAAAGCGGCGGCCTATGACCGCAACTCGAGTTCTCCGCAAGAGCGGAGATGACGATTATGCGTCGACCGTGTTCGGCGTCGCGTGGGTATCAACCCGCCCGATCACCTTCCAGGTCTTCAGCTTGGAGATCGGCGCAGTCTCTTCGATGCGCACGGTCTCGCCGGCCTTGTACTCATTCGCCTCGTCATGGGCGTGGTACTTCTTCGAGCGGCGGATGATCTTCCCGTAGAGCGGGTGCTTCACCTTACGCTCCACCAGAACCACCACGGTCTTGTCGCCCTTGTCCGAGACGACATTTCCGGTCAGCACGCGCTTCGGCATGGTCTCGGTCCTCTTACTTGGCAGTCGAGCGCGAGCGCTCGTTCTGCAGCGTCTTGATACGGGCGATGTCGCGACGCACTTCCCGCACGCGGGTCGGCTTCTCGAGCTGGCTGGTGGCCGCCTGGAAGCGCAGGTTGAACTGCTCGCGCTTCAGGTTGCCCAGCTGCTCGGCGAGCTGGTCGTCGGTGTTGGCCCGAAAGTCGGTTGCCTTGGTCATTTCTCTCAGCCCTCCAGGTGCGTCGTGTCGCCGAGGCGGGCGACGACCTTGGTCTTGATCGGCAGCTTCATCGCAGCGCGCTCGAACGCTTCCGCCGCGAGCGGGCCGGGAACGCCGTCCAGCTCGAACAGGATGCGGCCGGGCTTGACGCGGGCGACCCAGAACTCCGGCGAACCCTTGCCCGAGCCCATGCGGACTTCGGCGGGCTTCGACGAAACGGGGACGTCCGGGAAGATGCGGATCCAGAGACGACCCTGACGCTTGATGTGACGCGTGATCGCGCGGCGAGCCGCCTCGATCTGGCGCGCGGTGATCCGCTCGGGCTCCATCGCCTTCAGGCCATAGGAGCCGAAGTTGAGCGCCGTACCACCCTTGGCTTCGCCATGGATGCGGCCCTTGAAGGCCTTACGGAACTTGGTGCGCTTCGGTTGCAGCATTGTTCTGTCCTAGTCCTTAGCGGCGATGATCGTCGCGCGACGGGCGCACGCCCGAGGTCTGTGCCTCGAGGTTCAGCCGGTCCTGCGCCATCGGATCGTGACCGAGGATTTCGCCCTTGAAGATCCAGACCTTCACGCCGCACACGCCGTAGGCGGTGTGGGCTTCGGCCTCGGCATAGTCGACGTTCGCGCGCAGCGTGTGCAGCGGAACGCGGCCTTCGCGGTACCATTCGGTGCGGGCGATTTCCGCGCCGCCCAGACGGCCGGCGCAGGTGATACGGATGCCTTCGGCGCCGAGACGGAGAGCCGACTGCACCGCGCGCTTCATCGCACGACGGAACGCGATACGGCGCTCCAGCTGGTCCGCCACGCCCTGCGCGACGAGCTTCGCATCGACTTCCGGCTTGCGGATCTCGACGATGTTGAGCGAGACGTCGGACGAGGTCATCGCGCCGAGCGTCTTGCGCAGCTTCTCGATGTCCGCGCCCTTCTTGCCGATGATCACGCCGGGGCGTGCCGCGAAGATCGAGATGCGGCACAGCTTGGCCGGACGCTCGATGACCACCTTCGAGATCGCGGCCTGGGGCAGCGTCTTGACGATGAACTTGCGGATCTTGAGGTCCTCGAGAAGGAGCCGACCGTAGTCGGCGCCTTCCGCGAACCAGCGGCTGTCCCAGGTGCGGTTGATCTGCAGACGCAGACCGATGGGATTGCTCTTCTGACCCATTATGCTTCTTCCTGCTCGCGCACGACGATGCGCAGACGGCTGAACGGCTTCAGGATGCGGGTGGACTTGCCACGGCCGCGCGTCGCGAAGCGCTTCATCGTGATCGACTTGCCGACCGACGCCTCGGCGACGACGAGCGCGTCGACGTCGAGGTTGTGGTTGTTCTCGGCATTGGCGATGGCCGACGCCAGAACCTTGCGCGCGTCGACCGCCATCGCCTTCTTGGAGAAGGCGAGGATGTTCATCGCTTCAGCCGCGGTACGACCACGGATGAGACCGGCGACCAGGTTCAGCTTCTGGGCCGAACCACGGATCTGGGTGGCGACGGCAAGGGCTTCCTTGTCGCCGACCTTGCGGGGGGCTGCCTGCTTGCTCATTAGCGCTTACCCTTCTTGTCCGCGGCGTGGCCGGGGAAGAAACGGGTCGGCGCGAACTCGCCGAGCTTCATGCCGACCATGTCCTCGTTGACCGAGACCGGGACGAACTTGCGGCCGTTGTAGACGTTGAACGTCAGACCAACGAACTGCGGCAGGATCGTCGAACGACGCGACCAGGTCTTGATCGGGCCAGCGCGGGTGCCGGCGTCCTGAGCGGTTTCTGCCTTCTTGAGCAGATGCAGGTCCACGAACGGACCCTTCCATACGGAGCGAGCCATCTATCAGCCCTTCTTCTTCGCGTGACGCGAACGGATGATCATCTTGTCCGTCGCCTTGTTGTGGCGGGTGCGCGCACCCTTGGTCGGCTTGCCCCACGGGGTGACCGGGTGACGGCCGCCCGAGGTACGACCTTCACCACCGCCGTGCGGGTGGTCGACCGGGTTCTTCGCGACACCGCGGGTAAGCGGACGCGAACCCTGCCAGCGGCTACGACCGGCCTTACCGAAGTTCTGGTTCTGGTTGTCGGGGTTCGACACCGCACCCACGGTCGCCATGCAGGCGGCGTGGATGTAGCGCTGCTCACCCGAACCCAGACGCACGATCACCATGCCGCGGTCACGACCGACGACCTGGACATACGCACCGGCCGAACGGGCGATCTGACCGCCCTTGCCCGGCTTCATCTCCACATTGTGGACGATGGTGCCGACCGGGATCTGGCCCAGCTCCATGGCGTTGCCCGGCTTCACGTCGGTCTTCTTGCCCGCGATCACCTTGTCGCCGACAGCGAGACGCTGCGGGGCGATGATGTAGGCGACGCGATCCTTGCCGGCTTCGTCGGCGCCGTAGTTGATCAGCGCGATGAAGGCGGTGCGGTTCGGGTCATACTCGATCCGCTCGACGGTGCCTTCGACGTCCCACAGGCGGCGCTTGAAATCGACGATGCGATAGCGCTGCTTGTGACCGCCGCCGATGCCACGCGAAGTGACATGGCCCTTGTTGTTGCGGCCGCCGGTCTTGGTCTTGCCTTCGGTCAGCGCCTTGACGGGGCGACCCTTGAAGAGCTGCGAGCGGTCGATCAGGATCAGCCCGCGGACGCCCGGCGACGTCGGATTATAGTTCTTGAGCGCCATGGTCTCAGATCCCCGTGGTCACGTCGATCTGTTCGCCCTGGGCGAGCGTCACGACCGCTTTCTTAAAGTCCGAACGGCGGTAGGGCGCGCCCTTCCACTTCTTGGTCTTGCCCTTCTGGACGAGGGTGTTCACGCCGGTGACCTTGACGTTGAACAGCGCCTCGACGGCAGCCTTGATCTCCGGCTTGGTCGCATCGTTGGCGACCTTGAAGACCACGGCGTTCGCCTCGGAGACGAGCGTCGACTTTTCGGTGATGTGCGGGGCGAGCACCACGTCGTAGTGACGGATGTCGACCGGCTTGGACTGCTTAGCCATTGAAGCGCGCCTCCAGCTTCTCGACGGCAGCGCGGGTCAGGACCAGCGTGTCGCTCTTCAGGATGTCGTAGACGTTGGCGCCGATCGCCGGCAGCACGTTGACCTGGTGCAGGTTGCCTGCCGCCAGCGCGAACGTGGTCTCGACGGTGTCGCCATCGATCACCAGCGCCTTCTTGCCGAAGCCCAGCTTTTCCAGGTTGCCCACGAGCACCTTGGTCTTGCCGTTCTCGACGACCAGGCTGTCCATGACGATCAGCGAACCAGCCTTGGCGTGGCTCGACAGCGCCATCTTCAGGCCCAGCGTGCGGATCTTCTTGTTCAGCGACGGATTGAAGTCGCGAACACGCGCACCGTGCGCCTTACCACCGCCGATGAACACCGGCGCGCGGCGATCGCCGTGACGTGCGGTACCACCGCCCTTCTGGCGGCCCCACTTCTTGCCCGTACGCGCAACGTCCGCACGCTCGCGGGTGCCGCGGGCAGTGCCGCGACGCTTCTCGAGCTGCCAGGTGACGACGCGGTGCAGGATGTCGGCGCGCGGATCGAGACCGAAGATCTCGTCGTTGAGCTCGATATCGCCCTTCTCGGCGGCGTCGAGGGTTTGAACCTTGACCTTCACTTAGCCCTCCTGGCCTTCGGTGGCTTCCGGAGCCGCCACTGCGGGCGCTTCGGCGGGAGCCTCGTTGCTGTTCGCGACGGTCTTCAGACCGGCGGGGTACGGCGCTTCGGCGTGACGGGCGACCTTGACGGCGTCCTTCACGATCAGCCAGCCGCCCTTCGAGCCCGGAACCGAACCCTTGACGAAGATCAGGCCGCGTTCGGCATCGGTGCCGACCACTTCCAGATTCTGCTGGGTGCGATTGCGGTCGCCCATGTGGCCGGCCATCTTCTTGTTCTTGAAGACGCGACCCGGATCCTGGCGGTTACCGGTCGAACCGTGCGAACGGTGCGAGACGGAAACGCCGTGGGTGGCGCGCAGACCGCCGAAGCCCCAACGCTTCATGGCGCCGGCGAAACCCTTACCCTGGGTACGGCCCGACACGTCGACCAGCTGGCCTGCGACGAAATGGTCGGCCGAGATTTCGGCGCCCACGTCCAGCAGACCATCTTCCTCGACGCGGAATTCGCAGAGGATCGCCTTCGGCTCGACTTCGGCCTTGCCGAAGTGGCCGCGCTGCGGCTTGGCGACGTTCTTGGCCTTCGCCGTGCCGGCGCCGACCTGAACGGCCACATAGCCATCCTTGTCGGTGGTGCGCTGTGCCACCACCTGGACGCCTTCCAGTGCCAGAACGGTCACCGGCACGTGCCGGCCGTCGTCCTGGAACAGGCGGGTCATCCCCATCTTCTTCGCGATAACGCCAGTGCGCATCGGCCTGTTGCTCCTATTACAGAGGCACCCCCGGGACCATTCCCGCGGGTGCGTGTTCAACCCTGAATGTTTTACTGCGAAGCCCCCGTCCGGGCTGAACCTCCACCTTGCGGTGGAAGAGACGGGGGACGCAGGCCCGGCCACTCGAAAGCCGCCGGCGGTATCCCTTGTCGCTGCGGGCCTGTCCGGCCCGCCACTCCTTGCGTTGGATCGGGAAACGATCCGGTCGAGGAGGATGGCGACTCCAATGCAGGAGCCGCGAATCTCGAGGAAGCGGCGCCTTTACGTCAGCTACGCTTCCATGTCCACCGCATTAAAGGGTGAACGCCAAAAGCCCCCGCGAAGCGCGGGGGCTGGAGCCGGCTCAGGCCAGCTTGATCTCGACGTCGACGCCGGCGGCCAGGTCGAGCTTCATAAGCGCGTCCACGGTCTGCGGGGTCGGCTGAACGATGTCGAGCATGCGCTTGTAGGTGCGCGTCTCGAACTGCTCGCGCGACTTCTTATCGATGTGCGGGCCACGGTTGACCGTGAACTTGTCGATGTGAGTCGGGAGCGGGATGGGGCCACGGATGAGGGCGCCGGTACGGCGGGCGGTGTCGGCAATGTCGCCGGCAGCCTGATCGAGCACGCGGTGATCGAACGCCTTGAGGCGAATGCGGATATTCTGCGTTTCCATGGTCCTACCGATGCGAAAGAGCGGGGCAACGCACCCAATTGCCATCCCGGCGAAGCCCCGGCCCCTGCCCCATCCGCTGCTAGAGCGATTCGGGCGGCGCCGGTTGAACCGGAACGGCGGCTGGATGGCCGCCTCTTGCTGTTGAACTCAAAACTCGAAGGGCGCGCCTTTAACGGGCCTTCTATAAAAAGGCAACCGCCCGGCACTCATTTTCTGAGTGCCGGGCGGAACCTTTTTGCAGTCACCTGCGGGCCGAGGCCCGCAAATGCTTACTTGTCGATCGAGGCAACCACGCCCGCGCCGACGGTACGACCGCCCTCACGGATGGTGAAGCGCTGGCCGACGTCCATGGCGATCGGCGCGATCAGCTTGACGCCGAGCGCGATGTTGTCGCCCGGCATCACCATCTCGGTGCCCTCGGGCAGCTCGACGGTGCCGGTCACGTCCGTGGTACGGAAGTAGAACTGCGGACGATAGTTCGCGAAGAACGGCGTGTGACGGCCACCCTCGTCCTTCGACAGGACGTACACTTCCGACTTGAACTCGGTGTGCGGCTTGATCGAGCCCGGCTTCGCCAGAACCTGACCACGCTCCACCTCGTCGCGAGCGACGCCACGCAGCAGCGCACCGACGTTGTCGCCGGCCTGGCCCTGGTCGAGCAGCTTGCGGAACATCTCGACGCCCGTGACGGTGGTCTTGCGGGTGTCGTGAATGCCGACGATCTCGACTTCCTCACCAACCTTGATGATGCCGGTTTCGACACGGCCGGTCACCACGGTGCCGCGACCCGAGATCGAGAACACGTCTTCGATCGGCATCATGAACGGCTTGTCGAGCGGACGCTCCGGCTCCGGGATCGACTCGTCGACAGCCGCCATGAGCGCCAGGATGGCGTCCTTGCCGAGCTTGTCGTCGGTCGCGTTCAGAGCGGCGGTCGCCGAACCACGGATGATCGGAATGTTGTCGCCGTCGAACTCACGCTTGGAGAGCTCTTCGCGGATTTCCATCTCGACCAGCTCGAGGATTTCCTCGTCGTCGACCAGGTCGCACTTGTTGAGGAACACGACCATGGTCGGCACACCGACCTGACGGGCGAGCAGGATGTGCTCCTTGGTCTGCGGCATCGGACCGTCGGTCGCTGCCACCACCAGGATCGCGCCGTCCATCTGCGCTGCGCCGGTGATCATGTTCTTCACGTAGTCGGCGTGACCCGGGCAGTCGACGTGCGCGTAGTGACGGCTGTTCGTCTCATACTCGACGTGTGCGGTCGAGATGGTGATGCCGCGCTCGCGCTCTTCCGGAGCCTTGTCGATGTTCGCGAAATCGACCGCTGCGTTGCCCGCAACGTTCTCCGCCAGGATCTTCGTGATCGCAGCCGTCAGCGACGTCTTGCCATGGTCGACGTGACCGATGGTGCCGATGTTGAGGTGCGGTTTGCTCCGATCGAACTTTGCCTTCGCCATTGTCTTCCTACCTTCTGATTCAATTTCCCGTGCCGCCATGGGGACTCGCGAGAACGCGGCCCCATAGCGGCTGTTTTCCGATTACGCCAGCTTTGCCTTCACTTCGTCGGCGACGTTGGCGGGCACCTCGTCATAGTGCGAGAACTGCATCGTGTACTGCGCACGGCCCTGGGTGAACGAGCGGAGCGCGTTCACGTAGCCGAACATGTTTGCCAGCGGCACCATGGCAGTGACGGCCTGCGCGTTACCGCGGGTGTCCGTGCCCTGGATCTGGCCACGACGGCTGTTCATGTCGCCGATGACGTCGCCCAGATAGTCTTCCGGGGTGACGACTTCGACCTTCATGATCGGCTCGAGCAGCTTGATGCCGGACTTCTGCGCCGCTTCGCGCATCGCTGCACGGGCGGTGATTTCGAACGCCAGCGCCGACGAGTCGACGTCGTGGTACGCACCGTCATACAGCAGCACTTCGAAGTCGATGATCGGGAAGCCGACCAGCGAGCCCGTAGCTGCCGTCTCGCGGAAGCCCTTCTCGATCGCGGGGATATATTCCTTCGGAATGTTACCGCCCTTGATCTCGTCCTTGAAGACGAAGCCCGAACCGCGCTCGCCCGGCGTCAGCTTGACCTTGACGCGGCCGAACTGGCCGGTGCCGCCCGACTGCTTCTTGTGCGTGTAGTCGATGTCGACCGGCTTCGCGAGATATTCGCGATACGCCACCTGCGGCGCGCCGACGTTCGCCTCGACCTTGAACTCGCGCTTCATGCGGTCGACCAGGATCTCGAGATGGAGCTCGCCCATGCCCTTGATGATGGTCTGGCCGCTCTCCGAGTCGGACGAGACGCGGAACGACGGGTCCTCGCGGGCAAGACGATTGAGCGCGACGCCCATCTTTTCCTGGTCCGCCTTGGTCTTCGGCTCCACCGACAGCTCGATCACGGGCTCGGGGAATTCCATCCGCTCGAGGATGATCGGAGCGTTCTGCGCGCAAAGCGTGTCACCGGTCGTGGTATCCTTGAGGCCGGCGAGCGCGACGATGTCGCCCGCATAGGCTTCCTGGATGTCCTCACGGCTGTTCGCATGCATCAGCAGCATGCGGCCGACCTTTTCCTTCTTGTCCTTCACCGAGTTCATCACGGTGGTGGCCGCTTCGAGCTTGCCCGAATAGATGCGCGCGAAGGTCAGGGTGCCGACGAACGGGTCGTTCATGATCTTGAACGCCAGCGCCGCGAACGGCTCGGTGTCCGAGGACGGACGCTCGTCCGGCGTCTCGCCGTCGAGCTTCACGCCCTTGATCGCCGGAACGTCGAGCGGGCTCGGCAGATAGTCGATCACCGAGTCGAGCAGGGGCTGCACGCCCTTGTTCTTGAACGCCGAACCGCACACGACCGGGACGAACGCCATCTCGAGCGTGCCCTTGCGGATCAGGCGCTTGAGGTCGGCGACGCTCGGCTCGTTGCCTTCGAGATAGGCTTCCATCAGCTCGTCATCGAGCTCGACGGCCATCTCGATCAGGTCGCTGCGATACTTCGCGGCCTTCTCGGCGAGATCCGCCGGGATTTCCTGATATTCGAACTTCGCGCCCAGGCTCTCTTCGAGCCAGATGATCGCGCGGTTCTCGACCAGGTCGACGAGACCCTTGAAGCCGCCCTCGATGCCGATCGGGAGATACAGCACCGCCGGACGCGCGCCGAGGCGGTCGACGATCGAGTTGACGCAGAAATAGAAGTCGGCGCCGGTGCGGTCGAGCTTGTTGATGAAGCACATGCGCGGCACGCCGTACTTGTCGGCCTGGCGCCACACGGTTTCCGACTGCGGCTCAACGCCGGCAACGCCGTCGAAGCACGCAACCGCACCGTCGAGCACGCGCAGCGAACGCTCGACTTCGATGGTGAAGTCGACGTGGCCGGGGGTGTCGATGATGTTGATGCGGTGCTCTTCGCCCTTGCCGTCGGCAGCGCGCCAGAAGCACGTGGTAGCAGCAGACGTGATCGTGATCCCGCGCTCCTGCTCCTGCTCCATCCAGTCCATCGTCGCGGTGCCTTCGTGCACTTCGCCGATCTTGTAGGACTTGCCGGTGTAATAAAGGATGCGCTCGGTCGTGGTCGTCTTACCGGCGTCGATATGGGCCATGATGCCGATGTTGCGGTAACGCTCGAGCGGATGGCTGCGGGCCATGATCGTGGTTTCCTTGAAAATTTGGGGAGCCGGACCGTCCGGCTCCCCAATATGTAGGGTCGAAAGTTACCAGCGGTAGTGGCTGAAGGCGCGGTTCGCTTCCGCCATGCGGTGCGTGTCTTCGCGCTTCTTCACCGCGTTGCCGCGGTTGTTCGCCGCATCCATCAGCTCACCCGAAAGACGGGCGGCCATGGTGTGCTCGCTGCGATTGCGGGCCGAGGTGATCAGCCAGCGGATCGCGAGCGCCTGCGCACGCTCCGGACGAACCTCGACCGGAACCTGGTAGGTCGCACCGCCGACGCGGCGGCTGCGGACTTCGATGCCGGGCTTCACGTTGTTCAGCGCGTCATGGAACACACCGATCGGCTCGCGCTTCGCGCGCTGCTCGACGGTCTGGAGGGCGCCATAGACGATCGCTTCCGCGACTGCCTTCTTGCCGTCCAGCATGACCGAATTCATGAACTTCGATAGAACCTGATCCCCATAGACGGGATCGGGCAGGATTTCCCGCTTTTCGGGACGACGACGACGTGCCATCTCACATAATTCCTTCTGATCTTCAGCCGATCCGGAACACGTCCGGGGCTTACTATGGCCTGATTACTTCGGACGCTTCGCGCCGTACTTCGAACGGCTCTGCTTACGATCCTTGACGCCCTGCGTATCGAGCACGCCGCGAAGGACGTGGTAGCGGACGCCGGGAAGATCGCGCACACGGCCACCGCGGATGAGCACCACCGAGTGCTCCTGCAGGTTGTGGCCTTCGCCCGGGATGTAGCTGATGACTTCGCGGCTGTTGGTCAGACGGACCTTGGCCACCTTGCGAAGTGCCGAGTTCGGCTTCTTCGGGGTCGTCGTGTACACGCGGGTGCAGACACCGCGCTTCTGCGGGTTCTGTTCCATCGCAGGGACCTTGGACTTGGCCTTCTGCGGTTCGCGGCCCTTGCGGACCAGCTGGTTAATCGTCGGCATGAAGCCCTTCACCTTTCAGATGGTTACTTTGCTGGAGCCCTGTTGGACAGAATACGAAAAAGCCCCGAAGGCCTCAGCCCCCCGGGCGATTGCGTCTCCAGCAACGTTCAGCTCTTTGTACCCAAGGCAGGAATCGCCCTACCCGGAACCGGGCGGCCTATACCGATGCAGGGCGATCCGGTCAACAGCGCCGCCCCTCGGGCCGCCGCAGCGCCGGCGTTAACCCTTTCCAGGGGCTGATCCCCGGCGGCAGCTGTGCTAGCCCGCCTGCCGAATGGGTTCAACATGGGGATGTGGCGCATGTTCAACGGCAATCGCAATCGGGACGATCGCGCAGCGTCCGCGGGGAGCACCGCGCATAGCAATGCCCGGCGCGGGCAGTTCTCGGTGCTCGGCGCCGACATCGTCATCACCGGCAACCTCGTCGCCACCTCGGACCTGCATATCGACGGACGGATCGAGGGCGACGTCCGCTGCGGCAGCCTGGTGCAGGGCGCCGAGAGCCAGATCTTCGGCCGAGTCGAGGCTGAGGACGCGCGGCTCGCCGGATCGGTCGAGGGATCGGTGCGCGCCCGCCAGCTCACGATCGAGCGCACCGCGCGGATCACCGGCGATGTCGAATATGAGACGATCATGGTCGAACAGGGCGGCCATATCGACGGCCGGCTCAAGCATATCGGCGGCGCGACCGCCTCGGTCGCGCCGCCGGTGCTGATCAAGGCGAGCGAGGAAGCGGCCTGAGGCCCCTTCCCCCGCCGCTCACATGCCCTTGATCATGTCGTAGTGCTTGGAGATGACGGGCTCGGCATCCTTCGCGAAGTCGCGCAGCTGCGCCACGTCGCCGCCCTGCGCATAGGCCTGCACCGCGTCGAGCGCCTTGCGGTGCGCGACGACCTGCTGGCTCTTGTACGCGGTGTCGAACTGCGTGCCGGTGGCCGATTCGAGCGTCTTCAGGTTCGCCTGCTGCTCGTCGGTCATCGCCGGCGCCGGGGTGATCGCCGGGCTGGCCTTGCCGCCTGCGGTCTTCAGCATGGCGGTGGACTTGGTGTGATCCTCGACCATCTGCTTGCCGAAGCTCTTCAGGTCGGCAGTGGTCGCCTTTTGCTGGGCGAGCTTGCCCGCGGCGATCTCGAAGGCGTCGCTCGCCGCGACGGTGTTGGCGAAGTCCTGGCCGGTCATCGGCGCGACCGCCATGGCGTTGCCGTCCATGCCGTTCATCGCGCCCATATTGTCGCCCATGCCCGTCTCGCCGGCGGGGACGTTGGTGATCGTGTCGCCGCTGTTCATGGCATCGGTGCCGCCATTGCTGTTGCCGCCGCAGGCAGCGAGCGCGAAGATCGGGGCGGCGCTCAGGATCAACAGGTGCTTCTTCATCATTCAGACCTCCTCGTTTCCGGGACCGAACGCCCCGCCCCCGGCCGCGTTCCGGAACGAGCAGCTTATGTGTTTGAGTTAGCAACATAAGTTATGAAATGGCGCCATATTCGCGCGGTGGCAGCCAACGGATCGTCGGCAAATTGGTGCAGCGCAACGCAATTGATGCAGCGCGCAAACTTACGTTACTTTTCATCCATTTGCCGGTCAAAGTCGGCGCGTACCTGAGGAGCCTCACTGCAAGAGGATTCCCACGATGCACCAGGATGAACGCACCCGCCGCATGGAACGCCTGCGAAGCTCGATCGCACTGCTGCTGTTCGGGCTGGGCACGCTTGCCTTCCTGATCGCGATTGACCGCCCCGAATGGTTCCACCTGCGCCCGGCGAGCGGCACCGCCGCCGCCATGTCCCATGCATCGAGCCCCGCGCCCGACCGGAACGACGGCTGACCGGACCTACAAACGTTTTCGCGCGTATAGTCCGCCCATGATCGTCACCACCGCCCCCCGCGCGAAGCAGGTTCTCCGCGAAATCTGGATGCCGCTGGCGCTGCTGTTCCTCTGGGACGTGATCGTCACCATCATCTATTATGTGCTGCCGTTCCGCGCGCCCTCGCTGCCGCTGACGCTGTTCGGATCGGTGCTGGCGCTGTTCCTCGGCTTCCGCTCCAACTCGGCCTATCAGCGCTGGTGGGAAGGGCGCGGGCTGTGGGGGCTGATGATCAACGCCAGCCGCAACCTCGCCCGGATGGCACGCAACTATCTGCCCGATGGCGAGGCGGTGGATCTCAAGCGCACCATCGTGCTGCGCCAGATCGCCTATGTGAATGCGCTGCGCTGCCAGCTGCGCCGCCAGCCCGCCGATCAGGAAGTGTTGCGCTTCCTCTCGCAGGGCGAGGCGGACTATGCGCTGGCGCGCACCAATATCGCCAACGGCATCGTCGACGGCACCGGCCGGCGGATCGAGATCGCGCGCTCGAAGGGCTGGATCACGTCGATGCAGCAGCATTCGATGGAAAGCGTGCTGATCGACATCGCCAATGCCCAGGGCGGCATGGAGCGGCTGAAGAACACGCCGCTGCCGATGCAATTCCGCTTCGTGCCGACCGCCTTCACCCATATCTTCTGCGTGCTGCTGCCGATCGGTCTGGTCGAGACGCTGGGCGTGGCGACGCCGCTGGGTTCGACGATCGCCGGGCTGATGTTCCTGGCCGTGCTGGCGATCGGCGACGACCTGGTCGACCCGTTCGCGAACACGGTGCACGACCTGCCGCTCAATTCCATGTGCCGCACGATCGAGATCGACCTGCTGCAATCGATCGGCGACCCCGCCCCCGATCCTGCGACGCCCGACAAGCAAGGTGTGCTGTGGTGAGTTGCATGCTGGCCGCCCCTCACAACGTCATCCCGGCGAAAGCCGGGATCCATTGGGGTCTCCTGTTCGGCGCCTGCTGATAGCGCATGGCGAATGGATCCCGGCTTCCGCCGGGATGACGGCTGAGAGGGATGGCTTGCCGTCGTCCCCCTCCTGCCGCTACAGCGCACCGCGTAACGGGTGCCCTCCCCTGAAGGGAGGGTGAAAAGGGAAGCCGGTCCAGAGTCCGGCGCTGCCCCCGCAACTGTAGCCGGTGAGCCGGCGTGCCAATCTGCCACTGGAGCCCATGCTTCCGGGAAGGCGGCGCGCCTGCGACGACCCGGGAGCCAGGAGACCTGCCCGCTACGGTCGATTCCTTCACGCGGGCGGGGTGCACCGGGTGATCGGGGCTGAAATCCCCGTGTGAGCGACACCAAACCATGCGGGAGCAGCGCGCTCCCCATACCGGGTGTCTGTACCAATGCAGTTCTTCAAGCTTTCCCTGTTCGCCACCGCCGCGCTCGCGCCGCTGGTGGCCCATGCCGATCCCGACGACGACCGCATCGTCGTCGTCGCCAGCGGCGTCGCCCAGCGCGCCGATACGGTCGGGCGGTCGATCACCACCATCGATCGCGACGAGATCGAGCAGCGCCAGACCGTGGCGCTCTCGGACCTGCTCGCCACCACCCCCGGCGTCACCGTCGTCCGCAATGGCGGACTCGGCACCGCGACCGCGCTCAGCATCCGCGGGGCGCAGAGCGACCAGACGCTGGTGCTGATCGACGGCATCCGCGTGGGCGATCCCTCCGCGACCGGCGGTGCGTACAACTTCGCCAGCCTGCTCGCCGGGTCGGTGGAGCGCGTCGAGGTGCTCCGCGGGCCCAATTCGGTGATCTGGGGCAGCCAGGCGATCGGCGGCGTGGTCAACGTGACGACGCTCCAGGGTGCGCAGGGCCTGCATGTCCGCGGCAATGCGGAGGGCGGATCGTTCGGCACGTTCAACGGCAATGCCGCGATCGCCGGCGGCAACGACCGGATCACCGCCGGGCTGACCGCGGGCTATCTCACCACCGACGGCATTTCGGCGGCAGCGAACGGCAGGGAGGCGGACGGCTATCGCCAGGTCGGCGCGACCGGCAATGTCGAGGTGCAGCTGACCCCCGGGCTAGCGCTCGACCTGCGCGGCTATTATGCCGACAGCAAGGTCGATCTCGACGGCTATGCGCCCCCCACCTACGACTTCGGCGATACGAACGAATACGCCAAGACGCAGGAGATTTACGGCTATGCCGGGCTGAAGAACGAGGCGTTCGGCGGCAGGCTGCACAACCGGCTGGGCTTCACCCTCTCCGACATCCACCGCGACGGCTATAACGACGATTCGTCGATCGCCTATCGCTACCGTGGCCGCGCCGAGCGCTACACCTACCAGGGCGACGCCACGCTCGCCGAGCAGCTCCGGCTGGTGTTCGGCGCCGAGCATGAGCAGAGCCGCATCCGCTATGACGAGGGCTTCGGCAGCGCCGGGCGCTATTCGGTGGGCATCACCAGCTTCTACGGCCAGGCGATCGTCACGCCGGTAGCACCGGTCACGCTGACCGGCGGCATCCGCCACGACGACCACGACACGTTCGGCGGCCACTGGACCTGGAACGGCGACCTCGCGGTGCGCGCGACCGCCAGCACGGTGCTCCACGCCAGCTTCGGCGAGGGCTTCAAGGCGCCGACGCTCTACCAGCTCTATAGCGCCTATGGCGATCGCGCCCTCCGGCCCGAGACCGCGAAGAGCTATGAAGCGGGCGTGCGGCAGACGCTGGCCGGCGGCAAGGTCGCCCTGGGGGCCACCTGGTTCCATCGCGATTCGGACAACCAGATCGACTATAACTTCGATACCTCGACCTATTACAACCTCAACAAGACCCGCGCGGAGGGTGTCGAGCTCGAAGCGCTGCTCCAGCCGGTCACGGCGCTGACGGTGCGGGCGAATTTCACCCATGTCTTCTCGGAGAACCGCAGCGCAGGCTATCTCGGCAACGACCTGCCGCGCCGCCCGCGCGACACCGCCAATGTCTCGGCCGATTATCGCTTCCCCTTCGGGCTCGCGATCGGCGGCACCGTGACGATGGTCGGCGACAGCTTCAACGATGTCGGCAACCGCACCCCGATCGACGGCTATGCGCTGGCCAGCGTGCGGGCGGAGATGCCGGTGACGAAGCTGCTTTCGGTCTATGGCCGCGTCGATAATATCGGCGACGTGCGCTACCAGCAGATCACCGGCTACGGCACCTATGGCCGCGCTGCCTTTGGCGGCGTGCGGGTGCGCTTCCAGTGAGGTTCGGCGCCGCGCTGCTCGCCTGCCTGGGGCTCGCGGGCTGCGCGGCGCCGCCGTCCCAGGGCGGCGGGGGTATCGTCTCGATGAACCCCTGCGCCGATGCGACGCTCATGGAACTGGTGCCGCCGTCGCGGATCGCCGCGATCAGCCATTATTCGCAGCGCGCCGACTCGACCTCGATCCCGCTCGACGTCGCGCGCCGCTTCCGCGGCAATAACGGCACCGCGGAGGAAGTGATCGGCCTCAGGCCCGACCTGGTGGTCGCGAGCAGCTTTACCGCCCCCTCGACTCGCGAAGCCTTTGCCCGCGCCGGGCTGAAGGTGCTCTACCTCAATATCCCGCCCTCGATCGCCGACAGCAAGGCGCAGGTGACCGAACTCGCCGCCGCCGTCGGCACGCCCGCCAAGGGCGCCGCGCTCAACGCCCGCATCGACGCGGCGGTGGCGGCCACACGCTGGAAGGGCTCAAAGGCCCCCGCGCTGCTGTGGATCGGCGGCAACCTCGTTACCGGCGGCAAGACGCTGCTCGACGACCTGATGACCACCGCCGGCTTTTCCAACCAGGCCGCGCATTACGGCCTCACCCATACAGGCCATCTGCCGATGGAGCGGGTGATCGCCGACCCGCCCCGCGTGATGCTCGCCCCCGAGGCCGCGGGCCATGACGGTGATTCGCGCGCCGCGATCCTGCGCAAGCGCGCCATCGCCGAGACCGGCCTCAAGGTCACCCAGGCGCAGTTCTCGCGAAGCCTCGTCAATTGCGGCGGCCCAGTGATCCCCGCAGCCCTCGCGCGCCTCGCCGAGATTCGCCGCCAGGTCCGCTGAGCCGCCTCAGCGGCGCGCGATCACCTTCTCGATCGTCTCATGCGGGATCGGAGCCGCCTCGCCGAATTCGCGCTCCAGCCGGTCGCGAATGGCGAGCAGCTGCTTCTCACTCAGATGCTCGATGCCGATGAACTCGTTGCGCGCCTTGTCGACCGCGCGGATCACTTCGTCCAGCTTGGCCTGCAGCGCGGCGGCGTCGCGGTTCTGCGCATTCTGGATCAGGAACACCATCAGGAAGGTGACGATGGTGGTGCCGGTGTTGATCACCAGCTGCCAGGTGTCCGACCAGTGGAAGATCGGCCCGCTCGCGCCCCACACGACGATGATCAGGAAAGCGAAGGCGAAGGCCGGCGGGCGGCCCGCCCATCCCGCGACGCTTTGCGCGAACCGTTCGAAAATGCGTCCCAAGCCGATGCTCCCGATCCGTGTGGGCATCGCTATGCGCGTGCGCCGGGCGCTTGCCAATCGGGGCTATACCGCGGTCTGAGGGCCGGACGCTAAAGGGGGGCCGACGTTGCCGCCAGCCCCCCATGTCGCCGGCCGGTCGGGTGGTGCGCCGAAGCGCATCGCCTGGCCCGTCGGCGGCCTGCGGCAAGCGTCCCGGCAGGGGGACGATCGCCGGTTCGGCACGCGAACCGCCACCGGGAGGGGCGAACGCCGCGCACCTGCCGGGTCGCGCGGTTTCCCGAAGGCACCAGCGCCGACACCAGCTCGCAAGCTGCTGATTTCGCCTCGGTTTCCCTCCGCGCCGCCAGCCTTCCTGCAAGTCCGAGGGTCTCACTCGCGGCGAGTCGCACCAAGCGGCATCGCCTGTTGATACTGTGGATAACGGGGATAACCCGTGCTCAGAACCCCGGCGGCGCCCAGCCCGGCGCGGCCAGCTCGAACCCGGCAAAATCGAAGCCCGGTACCACCACGCAGCTCACCAGCCCCCAGCCCTGCGACGCCTCGGTCGCCTGCCAGCGACCGGCGGGCACGCGCGCCTGCGGCACTTGGCCCACCAGCACGTCGCCGCCGAGCACGATCCGCTCGATTGCCCCATCGACACCCTCGATCAGCAGCTCGAGCGGCGATCCGGCGTGCCAGAGCCACAGTTCGTCGGCATCCACCCGGTGCCAGTGCGAGCGCTGCCCGAACTCGAGCAGGAACAGGATCCCCGTGCCCGGCGACCGCGTTTTCCCCTCGGCGGGCGCGCGCCATGTCTCGCGGTACCAGCCGCCCTCGGGATGCGCCGCCAGCCCCAGTCGCTCGATGATCGCCCGCGCCTCGTCCAACTGCCTGCCTCCTGCCTGAACGCGACGTAGTATTGGGTTCATGCAACCGGGATTAAACCCGACACGTTCACTTCATCAACAACAACTCGGGGAGTATCCCATGCGTACCCTTCTGCTTTCGCTCAGCGCCGCTGCGCTCGCCATTCCCGCCGCGGTCGTGCTGCCCGCCACCCAGGCCGAGGCCAAGGCGTCGATCGGCCAGGACCGTTATTATCGTGACCGTGACGACCGCCGGTATCGCGACGATCGCCGCTACCGCGACGACAACCGCCGTTACGCCTATCGCGAGTGGCGCGGCCGCGACGGCCGCCGCTATTGCCGCAAGCCTGATGGCACCACCGGCACCGTGGTAGGTGCGGTCGGCGGCGCGCTGCTTGGCCGCACCATCGATACCGATGGCGACCGCATGACCGGCACCCTGCTCGGCGGCGTCGCCGGCGCTCTCGCCGGCCGCGCGATCGAAAAGGGCGGCAGCAACTGCCGCTGATGCGCTGAAGCATTAACCCCGGGGTGGTAGACACCCCGGGGCATGCTTCGCGTCCTCGTTCTCTCCACCCTGTTCCCGGACGCCGCGCGCCCGAATTTCGGCATCTTCGTCGAGCGCCAGACGCGGGCGCTTGCGGCGCGGGACGGGGTGGAGGTGCGGGTGGTCGCCCCGCGCGGGTTGCCGCCCTTCCCGCTCGATCGCCATCCGCGCTATGCCGCGCTCGCCGATCAGCCCCCGCGCGAGGACTGGAACGGCCTGACCGTCCACCGCCCGCGCTTCCTGAACCTGCCCGGCACCGGCGGCCGCTTCCATGCCGCGATGCTCGCCCGCGCGCTCCGCCCGATGCTGGCCGCGTTGCGCCGCGACTTCCCCTTCGACGTGATCAATGCCGAGTTCTTCTTCCCCGACGGCCCCGCCGCGATCGCGCTGGGCAAGGCCTTCGACGTGCCGGTCTCGATCAAGGCGCGCGGCTCGGACATCCACCAATGGACTCGCCGCCCCGCCATCGCCCGCCAGATCGTGCGCGCGGGACAAGCGGCGGACGGCCTCCTTGCGGTATCGCTGGCACTGCGCGACGACATGATCGCGCTTGGCATGCCCGCCGAGCGGACCGACTGTATCGTCACCGGCGTTGACCTCGCCCGCTTCGCCCCGCGCGACCGCGGCGCCGCCAAGCAGGCGATGGGGATCCACGGGCCGCTGGTCGCTTCGGTCGGCGCGCTGATCCCGCTCAAGGGGCACGACCTGCTGATCGACGCGGTCGCCGGCCTGCCCGGCGTCCACCTCGCCATTGCCGGCCAGGGACCGGAAGCCGAGCGGCTCGCCGCGCGCATCGCTGCGCTCGGCTGTCGCGATCGCATCCGGCTGTGCGGCCCCCTGCCCCCGGAGCGGATCGCCGAACTGCTCGCCGCCGCCGACGTGATGGCGCTGGCCTCGTCCTCCGAAGGGCTGGCCAATGCGTGGCTCGAGGCGCTCGCCAGCGGCACGCCGATCGTGATCCCGGACGTGGGCGGCGCGCGACAGGTGGTGACCGCGCCCAGCGCCGGCCGCATCGTCGAGCGCACCCCCGCCGCGCTCGCCGCCGGCATCGCCGATCTGCTCGCCGCGCCCCCTTCCCCCGAGGACGTCCGGCGTATCGCCGCGCCGTTCACCTGGGAGGCCAATAGCGAACGATTGCACCGGCACCTCGAACGGCTCGTCGCCGGGCATCGCGGAACCTGAGCGTATCTGCAGGGGTTCGTAGCTTCGGGGGGCTGAAGGAGCCCGTGATGCAGAAGCCCAAGCCCTATCGATCGCCGCGCCGGCGCCATGCCCCGGCCGCGCTGCCGCCGCGTCGTCTGCGTCGCGCCGCCGCCGGACCGGCCGACACCGATTTCGACATCGTCTTCGAATTCGAAGCCGACGAGCAGACTCACCACTGAGCGCGTCCGCCGCCAAACGTTGACAGCGCGAATCGCTTGGCGGAAGCTGGCCGCTTCACCCAGAGAGGGAGGTGCGGCATGGCCGGCAAGAAAGAGAAGAAGGCGAAGAAGGACGGCAAGAAGACCTCGTTCCTGCCCAAGGTGATCGACGGCATCAAGCTGCCCAAGGAGGCCCGCCGCCAGCTCACCGCCCTCGCCAAGCACCCGGTGATCGCCGATCTGCTCGCCTCGGGGCTGGTCGCGCTCGCCCAGCGGATCAAGGGCGACAGCAGCAAGACCGAAGCCGCGCCGGCACCTACGCCAGCGCCCGCAGCCACGCCCGCACCGGCTGCAACCGAAGCGGCGGCAACGCCCGCCAAGCCTGCCGTGAAGCGGATCCGCAAGCCGGCCGCCACATCGGCCGCGCCTGCCGAGGATGCGCCTGCCGCCAAGCCCGCGCCGGTCCGCCGCACCCGCAAGCCCGCGACCGCAAAGCCCGCCGCCGCGGCGGAACCGGCCGCGGCACCCGCCGCCGCGGACGCCAAGCCCGCACCGGTCGCCAAAGCCCCGCCGCCGCGCCGCACGCGCAAGAATGCCGACACCGCCACCAAGCCGCGCACCCGCCGCACGCCGCCCAAGACGGAGAGCTGATCGCCTGCTATCCTGAATGCCGGGGCAAACAGGGGGACACGGCATGCAGACCACGCACGCGCCCGATACGCATGGGCCCGGCCATGCGATCGAGCGCCTGATCTTCTTCTCGGACGCGGTGTTCGCGATCGCGATCACGCTGCTGATCATCGAGATCCACGTCCCGGAGATCCACCCGCCCCTTACCGACGCCGCGTTCCTGCAGGCGCTGGCGCATCTGTGGGTGAAGTTCCTCAGCTTCTTCGTGTCGTTCTTCGTGATCGGCGCCTTCTGGGCCGCGCATCACCGCGCCTTCGATTGCGCCCGCCACTGGTCGCCCAGGCTGATCCTGCCCAATCTCTGCCTGCTCAGCACGGTGGCGGCGATGCCGTTCTTCACCGCCTTCTCGTCCGAATATTACGGGTTCCGGGTGCCCTCGGCGCTCTACGCCTTCTGGATGATGCTGATCGCGCTCGCCAATATCTGGGTGCAGCGGCTGGCGACCTCCGCGCCGGTGGTTGGCGAGCGAGTCGCCAAGGCGCATTGCCGGGTGATCCGCCAGCGCGGGCTCGCGACGCTGCTGGGGACGATTTCGGCCTTCGCGATGGCGCTGGTGCTGCCCTTCGCCTCGCAGATGACGCTGGCGACGATCCCCTTGTGGCGGCTGCTGCTCCAGAGAGTATCGCCCCCGCGCGGGTGACCCTTCCTCCAGCCGTCATCCCGGCGAAAGCCGGGATCCATTGGGGTCTCCGTGTCAGCTCGAGCTGCTACCGAGTGGCGAATGGATCCCGGCTTTCGCCGGGATGACGGACGGGGGTTCTCCGAAATTCCCACAGAAAGCGGGCCCCGCCGTGCGGCGAGGCCCGTCTCGTTCATCCGTCGCTGCGATCAGCGACGGTGGTTGTTGCGGTCGTGCTTCTCGTAGCGGACCTTGGCCGACAGCGCGTCGTAGCGACGGTCGAGATCGCGGCGCTCCTGCATCGTCAGGCCGGGGCGCGAGGCGCGGTAGCGGGCCTCCAGGCGCACCAGGCCGCGATATTCGTTGCGGATCTGCGTCGCCTCGCGGCGGCTGAGCGAACCGGAGCGGATGCCCTGGTTGATGCGCTGCTCGATGCGATCCTGGCGGGCGTTGATGTTCTGCCAGCCCGGCTGCGCCGAAGCGGGAACGGCGGCGGTGGCGACACCAAGGCCGGCGATCAGCAGCATGAACTTCTTCATCGGATACTCCTCAATTCGACTGGACCGCCCCTGCGGTCGAGAGCCGTTGTGGAACGCCGATGTCGCGATTTTGTCCCACCACCCGCAATTTTGCGTCACCAATTGTCGCAAGCCTGCGACCTTTGTTCAGGTTCAGGCAGCGAGCAGCCGCTCCGCCTGGGCGCGGGCCTCGGGGGTGATCTCGGCACCCGAGAGCATCCGGGCGATCTCCTCGCGGCGCTGCTCGGGGGTGAGCGGGGTGACGCCGGTGCGCGTGACGATGCCGTCATGGCTCTTGGCGATCAGCAGGTGCCGCGCCCCGCGCGCCGCGACCTGCGGGCTGTGGGTGACCACCAGCAACTGCGAGCCCTGCGCCAGCCGCGCCAGCCGCTCGCCGATCGCATCGGCCACCGCGCCGCCGACGCCGCGATCGATCTCGTCGAAGATCAGCGTCCGCGCGCCGCCCTCTTCCGCCAGCGCCACCTTCATCGCGAGGATGAAGCGCGAGAGCTCGCCGCCGCTGGCGATCTTCATCAGCGGGGCGAAGGGCGCGCCGGGGTTGGTCGAAACCTCGAACTCCACCCGGTCCATGCCGGCGGCACTCCACTGGTGCTCGTCGAGCGGCTCGACCACAGTCCGGAAGCGCGCGGCATCGAGCTTGAGCGGCTTGAGCTCGGTCGCGACCGCCGCATCCAGCCGCGCCGCCGCCATGGTGCGCATCGCGGAGAGGGTCTGCGCCGCCTCGCGATAGGCGGCATGCGCTTGCGTTGCCGCCTTCACGAGCCTGGCGATGCCTGCACCGCCGCTGGTCAGCCGCTCCATCCGTCCGGACAGCTCTGCGAGCAGCGCGGGGAGTTCGTCCGGCTGCACCCGATGCTTTCGGGCCACGCCGCGCAGCTCGAACAGCCGGGCCTCGTCCGCCTCCAGCGCGGCGGGATCGAAGGCCAGCGCCTCGGCCGCGGCATCGACCTGCGCTTGCGCCTCGCTGCCCTCGGTGATCGCGCGGTCGATCGCGGCCAGCGCCTCGGCCAGCGCTTCGTGATCGTCGGACACGCGCTCCAGGATCCGCGCCGCCTGCCGCAGCCGGGCGAGCCCGCCGTCCGAGCCTTCGAGCAGATCGGCGATCCCCTGCAGGTCGGTGGCGATCTTCTCGCCCCGCTGCATCGACGCGCGGCGCTCGGCGAGCCGTTCCTCCTCACCCTCCTCGGGCGCGAGCGCGGCAAGCTCAGTAACGGCATGCTCCAGCCACTCGCGGTCGCGCTCGGCACTGTCCTGCTCGGCGCGCGCCACCGCCAGCGCATCCTCGGCCGCGCGCCAGGCGCGGTGCGCGATCGCCACCGGCCCCGTGTCGCAGCGCCCGAAGGAATCGAGCAGCAGCCGGTGCCCGCGCGGGTTGAGCAGCCCGCGATCGTCATGCTGTCCGTGGATCTCGACGAGGTGCGGCGCCAGCTCGCGCAGGAAGCCCGCCGACGCGGGCTGGTCGTTGACGAACGCCCGGCTGCCGCCATCGGCCTTGACCAGCCGGCGGACGAGCAGCGGCTCGCCCGGTTCCAGCTCCATGCCGTTCTGCGCGAAGAGGTTGGCGATCTCGCCATCGGCGGCGGGCGGCACGAAGCTCGCCACCACCACCGCCTGGCCTGCGCCGCTGCGGACCAGCCCGCTGTCGGCACGCGCGCCCAGCGCCAGCCCCAGCGCGTCGAGCAGGATCGACTTGCCCGCCCCGGTCTCGCCGGTCAGCACGCCGAGCCCTTCGCCGAACTCCAGGTCCAGCGCCTCGATCAGCACCACGTCGCGAATGGATAGCGCGGTCAGCATCGCGGCCCCCTATCGCAGGAACAGGAGAAGAACGAAAGTGGTTTCAGCTCGCGGGCTTGGGCGGCGGGCTGGCCTTGGCAGCCGCGGCCACCTTGTCCTGGTTTTCCTGCATCAGCTCGTACGCATGCTTGTACCAGTCGGTGCCCGGATAATTGGCGCCCAGCACCGCGGCGGCCTTGTTGGCTTCCTCCGGCACGCCCATCGCGAGATAGCTCTCGGTCAGGCGCATCAGCGCCTCGGGCACATGGGTGGTCATCTGATAGTTGTCGACCACGTTGCGGAAGCGCAGCGCCGCCGCCAGCCACTGGCCGCGCGCCTCGTAGAAGCGGCCGACTTCCATTTCCTTGCCGCCCAGGTGGTCGCGCACCAGGTCGAGCTTCAGCCGCGCATCGGCCGCGTATTTCGAGTTCGGGTAGCGGCGAATCAGCTCGCCGAGCGAATCGAGCGCCTGCTGGGTGATCTTCTGGTCGCGGGTGACGTCGCTGATCTGCTCGTAATAGGAAATGCCGATCAGATAATAGGCATAGGGCGCATCGCGGTTGCCCGGGTGCACCGCCAGGAAGCGCTGCGCCGAGGCGATCGCTTCGGCATAGTCACGGTTCAGATAATAGCTGAACGCGCCCATCAGCTGCGCGCGCCGCGCCCAGACCGAATAGGGATGCTGGCGCTCCACTTCGTCGAACAGCGCGGCGGCGAGCTTGTACTGGTGCTGGTCCAGCTTCTGCTTGGCCGTGCTGTACAGGGTGCCGACGTCGCGGGCGACATAGGGAAGGTCCTTCACCCCGCCGCGCTTGGCGCAGCCGGCGACGGAAAGGGCGAACACCGGAAGAAGCGCGAACGCAAGCGCGCGAGGCAGAGGACTACGCATATGGCGGGGTTCTTAGACCGGGGCCGTGGCTGCAAACAATCCTTTTCGGGGCGGGATTGCGGCGGAACCTGCTTCGGGCCACATGCGCTCCCGTTTCCGTGACCGTAATTGAAGGGGATCTTCCGTGCCCGCCACGCTACTCGCCACCCACCGCGTCGAAAAACCCTGGGGCCGCCACACCCTGTATCCGGGCTTTGCCGATCCCGCCAAGGACGGCGATCCGGTCGGCGAAGTGTGGTTCCAGACGCCGGGCGACAGCACCCCGGACCTGCTGATCAAGTATCTGTTCACCAGCGAGAAATTGTCCGTCCAGGTCCACCCGAACGACGAGCAGGCGCACGCCGCCGGGCTGCCGCGCGGCAAGGACGAATGCTGGGTGATCCTCGACGCCCAGCCCGATTCGACGATCGCGCTCGGCACCAAGCAGCCCTATACCCGCGAGGAACTCCGCGCGGGCGCACTCGACGGATCGATCGAGGACATGCTCGACTGGAAGCCGGTCAAGGCAGGCGACTTTTTCTACTCGGCCTCGGGCACGGTGCACGCGATCGGCGCGGGAATCACGCTGATCGAGGTCCAGCAGAACAGCGAGACCACCTATCGCCTCTATGATTACGGCCGCCCGCGCGAGCTGCATCTCGACCAGGGCATCGCCGTCGCCGAGCCGGTGCCCTTCGTGCCGCACCCGATGCCGGGCGCCGTCGCCCCGAACCGCACGATCCTCGTCGAGGGCCCCAAGTTCGTGCTCGAGCGCTGGGAGGGCGGCCACCGCCGCTTCGATCTGCCGGAAGGCACGACCGGCTGGCTGATCCCGGTGAAGGGCGAAGGCGCGGTCGACGGCGTCGCCTTCAAGGCGGGCGAGTGCCTGACGCTCGAAGGCCATGTCGAGCTGGAGGCGGCGGTCGGCAGCGACTTGCTGTTCGCCTATCCGGGCGACGCACGTGTCCCGTCGATGGACGCCGCGTGAACCACACGTAGTTTCATGTTCACGCAACTTGCCGCCGCCGTGGCACGTTCGGCACGCATCGATAACGACAAGGAAAATGTCCCAATGCGCATGTTGTTCGTAGCCGCCGCGGCGGCGGCACTCACTCTGCCGACGGTGCCGGCAATGGCGCAGGGCTGGCAAAATCGCGACGCCCATTGGCAGGACCGCGATCATGGCCGCGACCGCGACGGCCGCTGGAACGATCGCGGCCCGGGCCGCGGCCATGGCGCGGATCGCGGCGATTGGCGCCGCTTCCGCAACTATGACTATAACCGCCCCGGCCCCGGCCAGCAGCGTTACTATGCCGACCAATATTATCGCGACGGCCGCTATTATCAGGAACGCCGCCTGAGCCGGAACGACCGGATTTATCGCGGCCGTGACAATCGCTATTATTGCCGCCGCAACGACGGCACGACCGGCCTGATCGTCGGCGGCCTGGGCGGCGGCCTGCTGGGCAACGCGCTGTCCTCGGGCGGCAATGCGACGCTGGGCACGCTGCTGGGTGCAGTCGCAGGCGGCGCGCTCGGCCGCTCGGTGGACCGCGGCAACGTCCGCTGCCGCTAAGGCCTGACGGCCTGCACGAAGAGGGGTCCGGTTCGCCGGGCCCCTTTTGTTTGCGCTGCCGAGTCACGTCGGAAAGACGCCCCCCGCTTGGTACGCCGTCATTCCGGCGAAAGCCGGAATCCATTGGCGCTCCCTCTCAGAAAGAGCGGCAGCGTAGAGGCGACTGGATCCCGGCTTTCGCCGGGATGACGATGAGTGACAAAGCGCCGCCATAGCGGCAGCGATCAGATGAACCCGCCGGTCAGCATCAGCCGCACCCCGCTGATGATCAGGATCAGCAGGTTCAGGTTCCGCCCCGCCGTCCCGCGCGAGAGCATCCCCACCACCGTGCCGGTGAGCGCGATCGGGAAGGCGATCCAGTTGATCAGCGGCACGAAGGGGAACGGAATGATCCCCACCAGCGCAAAGGGCAGCGCCACCAGCCCGATCAGCAGCGAGAGTGCGTTGAACATGGTCGGGATGTGGGGTGTGAAACTGTGTTATCAAGGTAGGACACGTTGGGATGTTTGCGTGCGTCAGCGGGAATGCAAATGGTCGCTGAGTGGTTTGTTTCTGCGGAATAGTCCGGTGGCAGAGCGCTAATAGGTTTTTTAGGTGGTCCATCGCGACCGGCCGGACTTCCCCTCTCCCGCCTGCGGTAGAGGGAGGGAGCCGCCGCCAGGCGGCGGAAGGGTGAGGGTGCGTGGGGCGAATGCAGCCCTCTCCTTCGCCCGAGTCACCCTCACCCCGGCCCTCTCCCGCAAGCGGGAGAGGGAGATGGAGACACGGATGCCGCTCTATACCTGGACGACGAACCGGCATTGCTCCGCTACACCGCCCAGGACTTCGTCGCCGAACATGCCCCCGTCCGCCACCCAGTGCCGTCCGAAATCAGTTCGCTGAAGGGAGCGTAGGACCGCTTGCCACCAAGTCCGGCCACTCACCGCATCCGCGTCAACAGCTCGCCGTGCGCCACAGCCCGGTCGTTTCAGACGCCGGACAGGTCCATCACCGGCGGGCGTTTGTACTTCGCGCCCTCGATCGCGCTGTACGCAAAGTCGAAAAACTCCCCGGCCTGCGTATAGACGCGGACCGAAAACTGGCTCTTGTTGATGCGAACGATGGCAAGGGGCTCGGCGCGCGCCCGGAGATAGAGCTGGACGGTCGCGCCGCTATGCAGGCCCTCGTCCACGCAATCGACAATCTCTCGTCCCGCAGAGTGATCTCTCGCACTCACACCAACGCTCCTTCCGCCAGGTCGGTTATCGTTCGGGCGTACGTTCCGTAAAACCACGTACGATCCAGTCGCCGCCACAACCAGCCGGCATCCTTCTCGGGCTCCACCAAGAACGCGCTTGGAAAGCGCGAAGGTGACGACGAGCAACTGGTACCGCGCTTTGCTTAACGATCGCCCGCTCCGACACTCCGATCATTACCTGAGCGCAACGGCTTGTCTCGGCGATCGAACAAGCGACCGCTTTCAGATTGCCGCGCTTGTCCCCCTTGGGGGCGTTCCCTATATGTACACATCCCAGCCGCAATCCGGCACCGCTCTTTGACAAGGTTCGGCTTCTCCCCTGCCCGTCCACGGCGACAGCACGTCTCGCGGACGCGCGCATCGTTCGCCCTGGTGGCTCGGGTGCGCCTGCTCGCGCGCTTATGTGAACGCGCATGCATGTGAACTTTGGCAACTTTGCGCGCTCGCAAGTCCCGATCTGCCCCTTGTCGAATTGCGCATATGCGTGAACTTTGTGAACTTAAGGCCCGCGACTGCCGCCTGCCGCAGCAGCTGTCCCGGGTCCCGGACAACCACCAACCCTGAAACTTCCCCTTTGCCCCGATTCGCGCTAGGGGCGCGGCATGCCCAATCTTTTTCTCGTGATGCTCGGCGGGGCCATCGGCTCCGCGGCCCGCTACGGCGTTGGCCGCGCCGGCGTCGCCTTGCTCGGCCCGGCCTTCCCCTGGGGGACGCTCGCCGTCAACATCGTCGGCGGTTTCCTGATGGGGCTGCTCGGCGCCAGCCTACTCCGCTTCGGTCCCAATGCTGAACAGGCGCGGCTGCTGCTCGGCGTCGGCGTGCTCGGCGGCTTCACCACCTTCTCGTCCTTCTCGCTCGAAACCTTCGCGATGATCGAGCGCGGCGACCTGCTGACGGCGATCGGCTATGTCCTCGCCTCGGTGATCGGCGCGATCGGCGCGGTCGCCATCGGCATGACGCTGGCGCGGGCGGTGACGGCATGAGCGGCAACGAGGACGGCGTCCGCCAGTTCGTCGTCGGCTATGACGATGACGGCATCCGGCTGGACCGCTGGTTCAAGCGGCATCTGCCCGATGTCAGCTTCAACATCGTCTCGCGCTGGGCGCGGACGGGCCAGCTCCGCGTCGACGGCTCCCGCGCCACGCCGGGCGACCGCATTGCCGCCGGCCAGCAGATCCGCGTGCCCCCGGCCGAGCCGGCCAAGGCCGCCGCCGCCGCGGCGCCGCGCGCCAAGCGTGCGCCCAAGCCGCTCAGCGCGGAACAGACCGCGTTCGCGCAGTCGCTGGTGATCCACCGAGACGACGCAGCACTCGTGCTCAACAAGCCGCCGGGCCTCGCAACCCAGGGCGGCACCAAGACCTTCGAGCATGTCGACGAGCTGCTCGACGGCCTGTGGTTCGAAGCCGAAGGGCGCCCCAAGCTGGTCCACCGGCTCGACAAGGACACGTCGGGCGCATTGCTGATTGCGAGGTCGGCGCGCGCCGCTGCGTTCTTCTCGAAGAGCTTCTCCAGCCGCACCGCGCGGAAGATCTACTGGGCGCTGGTGATGGGCGTGCCGGAGATCGAGGATGGCTTTATCGAGCTGCCGATCGGCAAGCAGCCGGGCACCGGCGGCGAGAAGATGCAGGTCGACATGGAAGAGGGCCAGCCCGCCCGCACCCGCTACCGGGTGATCGAGATGGCCGGCAACCGCTGCGCCTGGGTCGAGCTCCAGCCCTTCACCGGCCGCACCCACCAGCTTCGCGTCCACATGGCGGCGATCGGCCACCCGATCGTCGGCGACGGGAAATACGGGTTGCAGGAAGCGTTCCTCACCGGCGGCATCAGCCGCAAGATGCACCTCCATGCGCGCCGCATCCGCATCGACCATCCCGATGGCGGCCGGATCGACGTCCGCGCCGAGCTGCCGCACCATTTCGCGGAATCGATGCACACGCTCGGCTTCGACCTGTCGGTAGGCAATGCGCTGGAGATCGACGATGGCCCCCCGCCGATGAGCAAGGAACTGCTCAAGCAGAAGGCCAAGGCGCACGCCAAGAACTACCGCAAGGAACGCCGCGGCGAACGGCGGGGCCGGGGCGAGAAGAAGTAGGCGTGCGCCTGCCTCCACTACCGTCGTCATCCCGGCGAAAGCCGGGATCCATTAGGGTCGCCGTTGCGGCGCCTACCGCGCCGGAGTGGCGAATGGATCCCGGCTTCCGCCGGGATGACGGTGCTGTGGTATGCGCCTCCGCATGAACCGCCTCGCCCTGTTCGATTGCGACGGCACGCTGGTCGACAGCCAGGCGAGCATCTGCCTCGCCATGGAGCATTGCTTCGCCGGCCAGAGGCTGGCGCCCCCGGCCCGCGAGTCGATCCGCCGCATCGTGGGCCTCAGCCTGGTCGAGGCGATCGCCCAGCTGCTGCCGGAGGCGGAGGACGATCTCCACCGTCACCTCGCCGAGGCATATAAGCGCGCCTATTTCACGCTGCGTACCGCCGGCCACATCGAGGACGAGCCGCTCTACGACGGCATCCGCGAGGCGATCGAGACGCTGGACGCCAATGGCTGGCTGCTCGGCGTCGCCACCGGCAAGTCCGATCGCGGGCTGCTCCGGGTGCTGGAAGCGCATGGTCTGCGCCGGCGCTTTGTCACCCTGCAGACCGCCGATCGCCACCCCTCCAAGCCGCACCCGTCGATGATCGAGACCGCGATCGCCGAGGCCGGGGCGAGCCCGGAAACCACGGTGATGATCGGCGACACCAGCTTCGACATGGCGATGGCCGTCGCGGCCAATGCGCATCCCTTGGGTGTTGCATGGGGCTACCACACCCCCCATGATCTGCACGCGGCCGGCGCGGTGCGGGTCGTGGAGCATGCGTCGGCGATCCCGGCGCATCTGGAGGCCCTGTGACCGAGGCAGACCGCGTAGCACGCAACCGCTATTTCCTGATGATGGGCGCGAACTGCGTCGGCGTGGCCGGCGCGGTGCTGGCGCTGCTGATCCTGGGCCGCGCCAGGACCACCGAACTGACGATGCTGGGCATCGCGCTGATGCTCGCCTCGTTCTGGGTCATGGCGGCAATTCCCAGGATGCTCGCCCGCCGCTGGAGGACACCCCCCGAAGCATGAAACGTTTCTGGAAGACCGTGACGATCGTCGACGGCGCGATCGAACTCGATGGCCGCCCCGTCCGCACCCCTGCCCGCGCCGCGCTGACGCTGCCGACACCGCAGCTGGCCGAAGCCGTGGCCGACGAATGGCGCAGCGTCGGTGAGGAACTCGATCCCCGCGCGATGCCGCTGACCGGCCTCGCCAATGCCGCGATCGACCAGATTGCGCCGAACCCCGCCCCCTTCGCGGCGGACCTTGCCCGCTATGGCGAGAGCGACCTGCTCTGCTACCGCGCCGAGCTGCCCGAGCCGCTGGTCGAGCGCCAGGCTGCGCAATGGGACCCGCTGCTCGACTGGGCGCGCACCCGTTACGATGTGCATTTCGAGACGACCGCGGGAATCATGCATCGTCCCCAGCCGGCGGCCACCATCGCGCGCCTGAGCGAGGTGGTGGCAGCGCTGGACCCGTTCCGGCTCGCCGCGCTCAGCCCGTTGGTGACGATCAGCGGTTCGCTGGTGGCAGCCCTTGCGCTGCTCGAAGGCGCGGCCGATCCCGATACGATCTGGCGCGCAGCCCAGCTCGACGAGGACTGGCAGGCCGAGCAATGGGGCGACGACGATCTCGCCGCCCGCGCCCGCGACGTCCGCCGCGCCGACTTCGACGCGGCAGCGCGGTTTCTTAGCCTCCTCTGAGAGCCTTCAAAGGACGTCCGACGACTCGCCGGTCGGGTCGCCGCGCTTCATCAGGCCGCGGATGAAGCCAATCAGGCCGGTTTGGCGCGAGCGCTTGAGTCGCTCCGCCTTGAGGATGGTGTGGACCGCCTCGAAGCATTTGTCGGCATCGTCGTTGACCAGGACATAGTCATAGCCGTCCCAGTGGCTCACCTCGTTCGAGGCGCGCGCCATGCGGTGGGCGATCACTTCCGGAGAATCAGTGCGGCGGCCTTCGAGGCGGCGGTGGAGCTCGGCCATCGACGGCGGCAGGATGAACACGCGGACCACATCGCCGCCCATCGTCTGGTGCAGCTGCTGCGCGCCCTGCCAGTCGATGTCGAACAGCATGTCGCGGCCGGTGGCGAGCACCGCGTCGACCGGGCCCTTGGGCGTGCCGTAGCGATGCTTGAAGACGTGCGCCCATTCGATGAAATGGTGCTGCGAGACCATCTCGCGGAACCGGTCGACGCTGACGAACGTATAGTCGACCCCGTTCACTTCGCCCGGCCGCGGCTCGCGCGTGGTCACCGATACGGACACGGCGAGATCGGGTTCGGCGGCCAGCAGCTTGCGGGCGATGGTCGACTTGCCGGCGCCCGAGGGCGAGGAAAGGACAAACAAAACCCCGCGGCGATGGAATCCATGCGGGTCGTTCTGGTGCGTATGGGCCATGCGGGCCTTTGGCGTAGCGGCACCCGGGCCGTCAAGCCCGGGCGCCGTTTGGCTGCTTACGCGCCGAGCCCCGTATCGGGACCGTGCTCGGTGCTCAGCTTGCGCTTGAGATAGGCCGCGCCCACCGCGCCCGCGCCGAGCACGAACGCCGCCGGCACCACGCGCTTGGCGACTTCCCATGTCGCGACGCCGACCGCCGCGCCCACCGCGCCGCCTTCGCCGTCCCGCCGGTCGATCTTGCTGCCGATCCAGCCTGCAATCAACTTGCCGATCATTGTCTTCTCCTTCCGCGAAAGAACGGCGATGCGGCGGCTGCGTTCCCGCCGCTCGCCGCAGCCGGTCAACGGCCGATCATCGTTTCCGGCTTCACGAACTTGTCGAAGGTCGCCTCGTCGACAAGCCCGAGCGCCAGGCCCGATTCCTTGAGGGTAAGGCCCTTTTCGTGCGCGTTCTTGGCGATCTTTGCCGCCGCGTCGTAGCCGATGGCGGGGGCGAGCGCGGTGACCAGCATCAGCGAGCGATCGACCAGTTCCTTGATCCGCGCCTCGTTCGCCACCGCGCCGTCCACCGCGCGCTCGGCGAAGTTGGTCATGCCGATCGCCATCAGCGTGATCGAGCGCAGGACGTTGGCGCCGATCAGCGGCTTGAACACGTTGAGCTCGAAATGCCCCTGCATGCCGCCCACGGTGACGGCGGTGTGATTGCCGATCACCTGCGCCGCGACCATCGTCAGCGATTCGCTCTGGGTAGGATTGACCTTGCCCGGCATGATCGAGCTGCCCGGCTCGTTCGCCGGCAGCTCCAGCTCGCCCAGCCCGGAGCGCGGGCCCGAGCCGAGCAGGCGGATGTCGTTGGCAATCTTGGTGAGCGAGACGGCCAAAGTGTTGCAGACGCCGGAGAGGTTCACCAGCTGGTCCTTGGTCGCCAGCATCTCGAACTTGTTGGGCGCCGAGACGAAGGGCAGCCCGGTGATCTTGGCGATCTCGGCCGCCACGTCCTCGGCATAGCCCGGCGGCGAGTTGAGGCCGGTGCCCACCGCGGTGCCGCCCAGCGCCAGCTTGAAGATGTCGAGCTCGAGCACGCTCTGGAACCGCGCCCGAGCCGAGGCGAGCATCGCGGCATAGCCGGAAAACTCCTGGCCCAGCGTCAGCGGCGTCGCATCCTGCAGATGGGTGCGGCCGATCTTGACGATGTGATCCCAGTCGTGCGCCTTGCGGTCGAGCGACGTGTGCAGCCGCTCCAGTGCCGGGAACAGGTCCAGCGTCACCGCGCGCGCCGCGGCGATGTGCAGCGCGGTCGGGAAGCTGTCGTTCGACGATTGCGCCATGTTGACGTGATCGTTCGGGTGGATCGGGCTCTTGCCGCCCCGCTTGCCGGAGAGGATCTCGTTGGCGCGGCCGGCGATCACCTCGTTGACGTTCATGTTGGTCTGGGTGCCGCTGCCGGTCTGCCAGATCACCAGCGGGAACTGGTCGTCGAGCTTGCCGTCGATCACTTCCTGCGCGACCTGGTCGATCACCTCGGCGATCTTGGGGTCGAGCCCGTGCTTGACGTTCACCCGCGCCGCGGCCTGCTTCACGATGGCCTGGGCATGGACGATGCCGATCGGCATCCGCTCCTCGGGCCCGAAGGGGAAATTCTGGATCGATCGCTGGGTCTGGGCGCCCCAATAGGCGTCGGCGGGAACTTCGATCGCGCCGATCGAATCGGTTTCGGTGCGCGTGCCGGTCATGTGCTTCTCCGCGTTGTTTGTGGGCGATGTAGGCCGCCTGCCCTGCCCCACAACCCGTGCGATGGTTGGAGTTTCAGCGGCGCCGGCCAAGCCCTCGGAAACACTTGGTAACTTGCATTCTCGCGAAGGGAACGAGCAAAGACGCGATGCCACCGGCGACAACAGCCGGGGCAACCGCAGGAGAAGAGCCATGATCCCGTTGATCCTGGGGCTGCTGCTCGCCGCCCCTTTTTCCGAGATCGCGCACAGCGTGCGCATCGACCATGACAGCGGCCCGGTGCATGCCGACTATCGCATGCGGGTCGACGTCCGTCATCAGCAGCTGGGCGTAGCCGGCCCCGGCGGCCGCGCCTCGACGCTGCGCTGCCGCTGGCAGGCCGATCTGGTGGTCGACCGCCAGGCGCGCCACGCCGCCGGCACGCTCCAGCGCGCGCTGCGCCAGGAAAGCGTCGCGGCCGGCAGCCGTCCCGGCTGGTGCACCGCCAACCGCGCGGTGATCGCCAGGGACGTTGCCAGCGTGACCAAGGACATGCGAGGCGCGGTCGAGGCGCTGGCCGGCCAGGATGCCGAGATGCTGCGCGCCGAACTCGATCAGATAGGACGTGTAAACACCTGATGCGTATCCCCATTGCCGTTGCCGCCTTCGCCGCGCTCGCCCTTCCGCTCGCCGCCCGGGCCCAGGTGCTGCCCAAGGTTTCGGGCGGCGTCGAACTTTCGACCGACGAAAGCCGCCGCGGCCTCAGCTGGAGCGAGAACCAGTTGAGCGCCTCGGGCGACCTGTCCGCCGGCATCCTCGGCTTCGATGCCTCGGCGCGCGTCGCGATGGTGCGCGAATCGAGCCGCCATGCCGGGGCGGACACGGTGTTCGACCTGGAAGCAGGTCGGCGCTTCGGCATCGGCGCGCTCAACCTTCGCGGTTTCGTCACCGGGCACGTGTTCACCGGCGCGGCGCGGGCCATGGACTATGTCGAGGTCGGCGGTGAGGGCAATTTCTCGTTCGGTCCGCTGCAGCTGAACGGCGGCGCGATCTACGCGCCCGATCAGGGGCCGATCGGCGGCGACAATCTCTATCTGCACGCGGGCGCGGCGGTGGGCGTGCCGTCGACGCCGTTCACCGTGTCGGGGTCGATCGGTCACACCACCGGCAGCACCGACGACATTCGCGCGGCACGACTGCGCCCCACCGGCGACTATACCGATTGGCGGATCGGCGTGGAGCATGTCAGCGGGCCGCTGACGCTGGGCGTCGACTATGTCGGGACCGACATCGACACCAACCGCGCGGTGTCGTCGCCGTACGCGGATCTGCGGCACAGCGGCAACCGCGTGCTGGGCCGCGCGCGGCTGTCGTTCTGAGGCTGCGCTAATTCCCCCCTCCCGCTTGAGGGAGGGGATGGGGGAGGGTGTGGCGTGGAGGTTCTTTCTTAGACGCCTTCGCCTGCTACCCTCACGCACCCTCCCCTAACCCCTCCCGCAAGCGGGAGGGGAATTTTAGAAGAGCGGGAGTTTTGTGGCCTACCGCTGCTCGGCGCCCGGCACGGCGACATCGGCCACTGCCGTCGCCTCATGCCCGCTGGCGAAGTGGAGGGTCAGCGGCACCTTCTCGCCGGCATGGACATTGGGCACCAGCCCGAACAGCATCACGTGCTTGCCGCCCGGCGCGAACTTCACCTCGGAGCCCACGGGCAGGTCGAGGCTGGCGAGCTGAGTCATCTTCGCCATGCCCGCGGCATCCTTGGCGCTCTCGTGAATCTCGGCCTTGTCCGCCGCGCGAGTCGATACGCTCACCAGCGTTTCCGCCTCGCGCCCGCCGTGGAGCGTGAAATAGGCCGCCCCCGGCTGGCCCGCCACCGCCGGCAGGCGAATCCAGGCGCCGTCCACCTTCACGCCATCCGCCTGGGGCGAGCACGCCCCCAGCACCAGAACCGCTACAAGCCCCGCCAGAGTGCGCATTCGGCATCCTCCCTCTTTGATTTGGGAAATCTTGTAGAAACCCGGGCGTCTTGCGGCAAGGCACGACGCACCTATATCCCCCCTCGGACATCTGGACGGCGGTCGCCTCTTCTGGGGCCGGCATCCGGATAACGCTTTTAAACCCTTTTGTTTCGATTGTGGGGGCCAACGAGGACCATGGCTAAAGTTATCGGTATCGACCTGGGCACGACCAACAGCTGCGTCGCTGTGATGGAAGGCGGCAAGCCCAAGGTCATCGAGAATGTCGAAGGCGCACGCACCACGCCGTCGATCGTCGCCTTCGCCAAGGACGGCGAGCGTCTGATCGGCCAGCCGGCCAAGCGCCAGGCGGTGACCAACCCGGACAACACCATCTTCGCAGTGAAGCGCCTGATCGGCCGCCGCTTCGACGACCCCGTGACCAAGAAGGACACCGAGCTGGTGCCCTACACGATCGCGCGCGGCACGAACGGCGACGCCTGGGTCAAGGCGGGCGGCGAGGAATACAGCCCGTCGCAGATCTCGGCCTTCATCCTGCAGAAGATGAAGGAAACCGCCGAATCGTACCTCGGCGAGAGCGTGACGCAGGCCGTCATCACCGTGCCGGCGTACTTCAACGACGCGCAGCGCCAGGCGACCAAGGACGCCGGCAAGATCGCCGGCCTCGAAGTGCTGCGCATCATCAACGAGCCGACCGCGGCCGCGCTCGCCTATGGTCTCGACAAGGACAACAACAAGATCATCGTGGTCTATGACCTTGGCGGCGGCACCTTCGACATCTCCGTGCTGGAAATCGGCGACGGCGTGTTCGAAGTGAAGGCGACGAACGGCGATACCTTCCTCGGCGGCGAGGATTTCGACAACAAGATCGTCGATTACCTGGCCGACCAGTTCAAGAAGAAGGAGGGCCTCGACCTCCGCACCGACAAGCTGGCGCTGCAGCGGCTGAAGGAATCGGCCGAGAAGGCGAAGATCGAGCTGTCGTCGGCGGCGACGACCGAGATCAACCTGCCCTTCATCACCGCCCGCATGGAAGGTGGCGCGACCACCCCGCTGCACCTGGTGGAGACGATCACCCGCGCCGATCTGGAGCGTCTGGTCGACGACCTGATCAAGCGCACCCTCGAGCCGTGCCGCAAGGCGCTGGCCGATGCGGGCGTCAAGGCCGAGGCGATCGACGAAGTCGTGCTGGTCGGCGGCATGACCCGCATGCCCAAGGTCCGTCAGGTCGTGAAGGACTTCTTCGGCAAGGAGCCGCACACCGGCGTGAACCCGGACGAAGTCGTCGCCATCGGTGCGGCGATCCAGGCCGGCGTGCTCCAGGGCGACGTCAAGGACGTGCTGCTGCTCGACGTGACCCCGCTTTCGCTGGGCATCGAGACGCTGGGCGGCGTGTTCACCCGCATGATCGACCGCAACACCACGATCCCAACCAAGAAGTCGCAGGTCTACTCCACCGCTGACGACAATCAGCAGGCGGTGACGATCCGCGTCTTCCAGGGCGAGCGCGAGATGGCGGCCGACAACAAGATGCTCGGCCAGTTCGACCTGGTCGGCATCCCGCCGGCGCCGCGCGGCGTGCCGCAGATCGAGGTCACCTTCGACATCGACGCCAACGGCATCGTCAACGTGTCCGCCAAGGACAAGGGCACCGGCAAGGAGCAGCAGATCCGCATCCAGGCCTCGGGCGGCCTTTCGGACGGTGACATCGAACAGATGGTCCGCGACGCCGAGAAGTTCGCCGAAGAGGACAAGAAGCGTCGTGCCGCGGCGGAAGCCAAGAACAACGCCGAGAGCCTCGTCCACACCACGGAGCGCCAGCTCGCCGAAAACGGCGACAAGGTCGACGCGGCGCTGAAGGGCGAGATCGAGGCGGCGATCGCCGAGACCAAGTCGGCGATCGAGAGCGGCGACGCCGATGCGATGACCGCCAAGGCCCAGAACCTCGCCCAGGTGGCGATGAAGCTCGGCCAGGCGATCTACGAGAAGCAGGCTGCCGAAAACGCCTCGCCGAACGCGGGTGCCGCGGCCGGCAGCGAAGCCGGTGGCGAGGAAGTGGTCGACGCCGAGTTCTCGGAAGTGGACGACAACAAGGCGTAACGAACGCCCCTCCCTCTCCCCGCCGGGGAGAGGGCCGGGGATGGGGGGAGCGGGGCAAGGCGATGCGATCGGGCATCGGCCGCGCCGCCCTCCCTGTCCCTTGATGGGGAGAGGGCTTGCTGGATGACCACCGAAGTCGATTATTACGAACTGCTCGAAGTCGAGCGCACCGCGGACGATGCGACGATCAAATCGTCCTACCGCAAGCTCGCGATGAAATATCACCCGGACAAGAATGCCGGGTGCAAGGATTCCGAGGCGAAGTTCAAGGCGATCAGCGAAGCCTATGACTGCCTGAAGGACCCCCAGAAGCGCGCGGCCTATGACCGCTTCGGCCATGCCGCGTTCCAGAACGGCGGCGGCGGCGGCCATCATGGCGGCCAGGGCGATTTCGGCGCGTTCAGCGACATTTTCGAAAGCGTGTTCGGCGAGTTCATGGGCGGCGGGCGCGGCGGCGGCCGGCCCCAGCGGCGCGGCGCGGACCTGCGCTACGACATGGAAATCTCGCTCGAACAGGCCTTCCACGGCCATTCGACCGAGATCACCATCGACGTCTCGGGCCCCTGCGACAGCTGCAATGGGTCGGGCGCCACGCCCGGCACCAAGGCCAAGACCTGCACCACCTGCGCCGGCCATGGCAAGGTGCGCGCGCAGCAGGGCTTCTTCATGGTCGAGCGCACCTGCCCCGCCTGCCACGGCGCTGGCGAGGTGATCGCCGAGCCCTGCCGCACCTGCCGCGGCGAGGGCCGGACCGACAAGACCAAGACGCTCAAGATCGAGATTCCGCCCGGCGTCGACGAAGGCACCCGCATCCGCCTGACCGGCGAGGGCGAGGCCGGTGCGCGTGGGGCGCCCGCGGGCGATCTCTACATCTTCCTCCACGTGACCCGCCATTCGCTCTACGAGCGGCAGGGCACGACGCTGTACGCCACCGCGCCGATCAGCTTCACCACCGCGTCGCTCGGCGGCGAGATCCGCATCCCGGGTCTCGATGGCGAGGAGCATGTGATCAAGATCCACGCCGGCACCCAGTCGGGCCGCGAGATGCGCCATCGCGGCGCGGGCATGCCGGTGCTCCAGGGCCGCGGCCGCGGCGACCTGGTCGTCCGGCTGGAGGTGGAGACGCCGACCAAGCTCACCGCCAAGCAGCGCGAGCTGCTCGAGGAATTCCGCAAGACCGAGACGGGCGAGGAATGCCCGCAGTCGAGCGGCTTCTTCGCCAAGCTGAAGGCGGCGCTGGGTTGAACTTGACGTACCGCACCCATCAGCCGTCATTCCGGCGAAAGCCGGAATCCATTGGGGTCACGGTGGCGGCTCGAGCCGAAACCGCGTGGCGAATGGATCCCGGCTTCCGCCGAGATGACAGGGGTAGGGATGACGTCGTGGGCGGCCAGGCATGACCCCGCGCGAACTCCTCGACACCGCCGACGTCCCTGGCGGCGAACCGCTGCGGCTGTTCCGCCGGGGCGACGACCACATGATCGTGCTCGAACGCAACGAGCTGATGAACAGCCGGATGAGCGGTTCGGAAGAAGCGCTGGCGGTGATGACACTCGAACGGCTTGGCAAGCGCGAGGCGCGGGTGCTGATCGGCGGATACGGCATGGGCTTCACCCTGCGCGCCGCGCTGGGCGTGCTCGGGACCAACGCCAAGGTGACGGTGGCCGAGCTGGTCCCCAAGATCGTCGACTGGGCGCGCGGGCCGATGGCGGCACTCACCAATGGCTGCCTCGACGATCCGCGCGTGAAGATCGTGTTCGACGATGTCGGCCGCGTGATCGCCGACGGCCAGAATGCCTATGACGCGATCCTGCTCGACGTCGACAACGGCCCCGACGGGCTGACCCGCATCGGCAACGACAGCCTCTATTCGATGCGCGGCCTCGATTCCGCCCGCCAGGCGCTCCGTCCCGGCGGCATTCTCGCGGTGTGGTCCGCAGCACCCGACGCACCCTTTGCGCGCCGCATGCGCGACAGCGGGTTCCAGGTGGAAGAGGTCGCGGTGCGCGCTCGCCAGAACGGCAAGGGCCCGCGCCACGTCATCTGGTTCGGGAAGCGGCGATAACGCAGCCCAAGGACTGAACGTTGCCGCCCCTGCGCCTGCCTCAACCCACCGTGTGCGCCGTGATCGCATAGCCGAACGGGTCGCGGAACGCGAAGTAACGGCCGAACGGTCCGTCCTTGGGCGCGAAGACGATCGGCGTGCCGTGCGCCACCAATTGCCCGTGCAGCGCATCGGCATCGTCACAGCCGAACCAGAGCGCGACGCCTTCCCCCAGCGCCTGTTCGGTATCCAGCGGCCCGACCGGGTTGCGGACGGCGAACGCAACCGGGCCGGTATCGAACACGACCGCGCCCGGAGGACTGTGCGGCACGAGCTTCAGCCCCACCACCTCGCTGTAGAAGATCCGGGCGGCATCGAGGTCGTGCGTCTGGATGCTGATGAAGTCGGGACCGAGGAGACGCGCCATGGTGTGCTTCCTTTTTCGTGACGGATGATGTATCAGTGTCCTGATATTATGTAAGGGCCCTGATATGTCAAGCACGAAGCGGGAGGCGAACATGGACGATCCATACGCCACCATCGGATTTGCCCTGAAGCTGGCGCAGCAGGCGTTGCGCACGCACATGGACGCCGGGCTCCAGCGGATCGGGCTGACCACGCCGCAATATGCGGTGCTCAACTTCCTCAAGGCGGAGCCGGGCGCCTCGAACGCGGAGCTCGCGCGGCGATCGTTCGTGACCCCGCAGACGATGCAGGGAATCGTGGTGGCGCTCGAGCGGTCCGGTTTCATCGTCCGCGCGCCGCACCCCGAACATGGCCGCGTACAGACCACCGAGCTGACCGAGCGGGGGCGCGAAATACTGGCCGCGGCATCCGGCATCGTGTCGGAAGCGGAAGCGCGGCTGCGCGCCGCGTCCGCACCGCTCGATCCCGGAACCCTCACCGAGGCCCTGTTGCGCCTTGCCGAGGCGCTTCGCTGAAGCAGGGCAGCCGCAACCAGCGCCACGCGCCTTGGACCGCGCGTCCACCCGCGCGCACCTGAAACTTGGGTCAGGTCATCCCGTCTGCGGAACGAGGTTCGGGGCTCGTGCATTCCGAAGAGCGCAAGTTCCAGAAGGAAGCCCGACGATGTCCGATACGCCCGAAACCACCAGCCTGCTCGTCACCGCCCGCGTCGATGGGCTCAAGGTGCGCAGCCGCGACGGCGATTCGCTGGGGCAGGTCCAGGCCTTCATGGTCGAGAAGGGCACGGGCCATACGCTCTATGCGGTGCTCAGCCTCGGCGGGTTCCTCGGCATGGGCAAGAGCTATTACCCCCTGCCCTTCGAGCTGATCTCCTATGACGCGACCGGCGACGACTATGTCGTCACGATCGACCGCCGCGTGCTCGAAGGCGGCCCGAGCTGGGCGAGCAACGCGCCGGAATTCACCCAGGCCTATGCTGATCGCGTGTCCAATTACTACGGCCTCTCCGCGGCGCGGGTGGATCGGGTGCCGCTGGGGTGATGGCCTGACCGGCGAGTCAAAATCAAAGCGTTTACTCCCCCGCCAGGGGGAGGAAACAGCTTTAGGCTGCCCTCGCACTAAAACGCCCCTCCCGCTTGCGGGAGGGGCGGGGGGAGGGTGCGTGAGGGTGGCAGGGGCGAGCGGCGCAGAAGCGTCCTTGGGGAGGATGCGACGTCCAGCACACTCTCGGCCGATCCGCTCGCTACCCTCACACACCCTCCCCTAACCCCGCCCGCAAGCGGGAGGGGGATTTGCAGGGCTCACCCTCGCCGCAGGCGCTTGGCGATCCCCTCCGCGCCCAGTCGCCGCACCACCCGCTTGGCCAGCGCAATCCCGCCATCGAACCTCGCCAACGCCGCGATCAGCGCCCGGTTCGCCAGCGTGGGCCGCAGCAGCAGCAGGTCCACGCACGCCACCCCGCCGCTCGCCATCTGGCGCTTGTGCTGCCCCTCGCCCTCGGTGAAGTCGAACCAGGCGAAGCGCGCTTCCGCGAACAGCGCGCGCAGCGCCGCCAGTTGCAATACCGCGCCGGGCGACAGCGCCGCGAAGTCCGGGTCGTGCCCGACATGGGCGTAGATCAGCGTGTCCCCAACCGCCGGGCAGCACAGATACGCCACCGGCCGCCCTTCCACCAGCAGCAGCCACGCGCGCACCGCATCCGCTTCGGCCAGGCGCTGCAGCGCCGCCAGGTCGTCCGGCAGCCCGGCCCCGAGCAGCCGCTCCTGATAGGTTCGCGCCGACAGCGCGCGAGCGCGCGGGTGGAAGTCGGCCATTTCCGCCGGCGTGCGATAGCAGCGCACCTCGCCGCCGAGCCGATTCGCCTTGCGCTTCAGCCCCTGCCGCGTGTTCGCCGACAGCCCTGCGAACCAGGCATCGAAACCCAGCGACAGGTCGACGTAAAAGCGCGTGTAGCGCTGCCGGACGAACCCCAGCATCCCGCCGCCGAGCGGCGCCGGGCACTGCGCCTCGGGCAGCGAGGTCAGCAGATAGCCCTGGGCCTTGGCTGGTAGCGGCGGCAGTGCGGGGCAGCCCCCCGCCCGCGCCTCGGCCAGCGTCAGAGGCACCCGCACCAGCTGCCGCCGCACCGTCGCCAGCGTCCGCGCACCGACCATGAACCGCAGCGCCACCGTCTGCGCTTCGCTCACCCTGCCCGCTCCTCGACGAGGTTCGACCAGAGCTGCTCGGCCTGACGCAGCCGGGTGCGCAGCAGGCTGGGGCCAAGCGGCGCGTCCTCCTGGTCGAGCGCAAGCGGAGGGCGATCGGCGAAATGCGCGGTCGGCAGCACGTCCCGACGCGCCGCGAGCATGGCGCACAGCGCCTCGAAGCGGCGGACATGCACGGCGTTGGGGCGGGTGCCCGCGCGGTTGGCCAGTTCGAAGCCGTGGCTGACGATCGTCACCGCGGCATGCCGCGCGGCTGCCGCATGGTCGAGCGCGGCGCGCATCTCGCGCTGCGACAGCGCGCAGATCTGGAAGTGGCGCAGCTGGGTGCCCGCATCGATCAGCGTCACCGGCACCTCGATCACCCCCTGGTGCAGCACCGGCGCGATCCGCTGCGGCGACAAGGCGATTCCGCTCGGCCAGGGATGCTCGGAGCCATTGTGGCTCGAGTCATAGGCGAAACCCTCTGCCGCCAGCGCGGCGAGCGTCGCATCGTTCGCCGAATAGCTGCCCCCGCGAAACGCGATCGGCGGCGGCGCCCCCGCCTCGATCAGCAGCGCGCGCGCCTGGCGTATCAGCGCGTGCTGCTCCTCCGCGCCGTAATCGACCAGATCGAACCGCGCCGGCATCTTCGCGCGATCGGCCGCGCTCGCCCCGGTCCAGTTGGGGTGGAGATGCAGCTGCACTTCCTGCCCCGCGGCACGGATCGTCCGCACCACCGCCGCGATGGGTGCGAGCCCGTGGACCAGCGCCGGCATCGGATCGACGAAGAAACACGCCTTGAGCCCATGCGCCGCCAGCCGTTCCAGCTGCCAGCCCACCCCCACCCCGGCCGGCTCGAACGAGCGCGCCGCCATTTCCGCCAGATCGAGCCCGGCGACGTGGTGGCGCCACATCAGCTCGGTATCGATCGTCAGGAAGACTTGGGTGGGCATGCAGTCGCGTCTCGCTCTCGCCCCGGAGACGGGGGTTCGTCACCCCCGTCCTAGCCCCACCGGCGTGAACAAATGGCAAAGCGCCTAGGGCTTGATCCCGTAGCGGGCGAACTGCTCGTCGATCCGCGGCTCGATCATCCGCGAGGCGGCGAGATAGGCATCGGCGTCCTTGGCCTTGGTCCGCTTGCCGATCACCCCGCGCATGTAGAGGCTGGCCGCCTGTTCGGGCTCGGACTGGAGCGCCGCGTCGAGATCGGTCTGCGCCGCGTCGAGCTTGCCCATGCGAAAATAGACCATGGCCCGGCTGTCGAGCACCGAGGCCGAGCTGCTGCTAAGCTCCACGCCGCTGGTGCAATCCTGCAGCGCCTGCGGAAGCGCGACATTGTGCGTCGCGCGGATCCAGCAGCGGCTGTTGAGCAGCGACGCGTTGCGCGGGGCCGCGGCGATCGCCTCGTCGAGCACGGCGACGGCGTCGTCGACCTTCCCCGCCTCGGCCAGCAGGTCGGCCAGCTGCATCTGCCAGCCCAGCTTCTTCTCGCCGCCCTGGTCGATCCGGGCTTCGATCAGCGCGCGCGCCTCGTCCAGCTGCCCCTTGTCGCGCTTGAGGGTGGCGGAAAAGGCGGTTGCGCCCGCCGACTCGGGCTCCAGCTCCAGCGCCGCCTGCACGTCGGCCAGCGCCTTGTCGTCCTGGCGCAGGGCGTAATAGGCCCGGGCCCGGCGCAACAGGGTGTCGGCGGTGGGGGCCAGCTCGATCGCCTTGCTGAGATCGGCAATCGCGCCCTCGCGCTCGTACAGCGTCTCGTAGAACCAGGCGCGGTTGGTGTAATTGTCGGGATCGTCGGGGGTGGCGGCGATCGCCTTGGCATAGGCCTCGAAGATCGGCTTGAGCCGGATGCCCTGCTTTGCGGCGGTGATCGCCGCCCAGCGCGGCGGCAGATCGGCCGGAGCGACCAGCCGCAACGGGTTCGCCTTGACCCGCGCCACCTCGGCACGTGCCGCCGGGATCTGCGCGGCGGGGACTTCCTCCAGCCCGGTGGTGGTGCGATCCTGCAGCGACAGCCAGCCTTCGGCCAGCGTCACCTTGCGCGCCAGCTGCATGCCCGCGACGGCAGCCGGCAGGGTCTGCTGGCCTTCCAGCGTGAAGCCGCTGCCGCCATTGGGCAGTTGCCAGCGCCGCTCGACCCACACGTCACTCAGCGCGCCGCTGGTCGCCGGAATCGTCTTCCACGCCGTCCGCGCGCGGTTGGGCGCGAAGTTCAGCGACGCCGCCGTGGTGTCCAGCGTCTCGCGGAAGCGGCCGCGATCAAAGTTCCAGTCCTGATAGGCGACGCCCGCCGCGCTCACCGTCACGGTGCCGCCGGTAGCGTCGTCCTCCATCTTCTGGTCGTAGGTACTGTGACTGCCGAGCACCGCGCTGATCTGCGGATCGAGGAAGGCAGTGAGCTTTTCCTTGTCGATCTGGGAGCGGGCGCCGCGCAGCGCCTCGGCCATCGCGCCGCTATAGACGATCCTGATCGTGTAGAGCTGCGGGAATTCGATCCCCGCGGTGGCATCGAGCGTCACCGACACCTGCTGCGCCGGTCGCGCAGGCGGCCGCATCGGCATCGCCTCCAGCCCGGCCCCGGCGGCGCGGATTGGCAGCGCGGTCTTGAACGGCGGCACATCGTCGAGATCCTCGGCGCGCGAGCCGCCCTGGGTACCGTCCAGCCACAGCGTCTTCCCCGCGATGGTCGCGCGGACGATCACATGGTCGAACGCGCCCGGCGAGGGCAGCCGCGATTCGACGAGGTCGCCCAGCCCGCTGCTCACCAGCGCCGGCTCCGCCTCAATGTCGAGCGCGCGGAGCAGCGAGACGAGCAGCAGCGTCTTGGCCTTGCAGTCGCCATAGCGCAGCGACCAGGTGTCCGCCGGGGTCTGGGGACGGTAATTGCCGTTGTCCATGCCGCGGAACAGGTAGCGGACCTGGTCCTGCACCAGCCGCAGCGCCAGCGCCGCGCGAGTGCGCGGGTCCTTGCTCGCGGCGGCGATCCGCGCGACTTCGGCGGCGAGCGGGCTGCCCGCCGGGATCGCCCCCTCGCTGCGATAATAGGGCGCCATCCCGCGCGAGATCGCCGCCCAGTCGGGATAGCTGCTAAGCTCGAGCATCGGCAGCGGCTTGTAGCGTGCGGGTGCGTCGTCGGGCAGCTCGGCGGGCTTGGCCGCGGGCATCGGCAGGGTCAGCTCGCGATAGCCGCCGGCGATCAGCTTCACCTCCGCCTTGCTGCGCTCGGCCGATCCGACAACGCCGCCCGAATAGTCGCGCCACGCCAGCGGTACGCCGTCCTTCCACAGCACCCGCGCGCGGCCGAAACCGAGCTTGTTGGGCGCCGGCACCATCGGCAGGACGCTCATCATCTCCTTGCCGAGCACCGGATCCTTGCGGGTGATCGAGAAGGCGACATCGATCACGTCGCCGACCCGCAGCCCCTCCAGCGCCACCGTGGCGGTGAGCGTGCCGTCGAGCGCGGCCTGCTCCAGCTTCTGCTCGCGCTGGAGGACGTTGAAGCGGGTGCCCTTGGCGAGCAGGTCCACCCGCTCGCCCTTGCGCAGGATCTGCAGCTTGTGGACGATCAGGTCGCCCTTGGCGGGATCCCATTGCAGCGGCAGCGTGCCGCTCTGGGTGAGCATCTGCGGCGAGGCGATGCGGATCGCGCTCTCGAAATAGATCGAGACCTGGCCGTCTTCCAGCCGCTGCTGCTGGTCGAAGATCTGCAGCACGGGGGCGGAATCGTCGAGCTTGGCGGTGTCGACCGCCGGCGCTGCCAGCACCCAGGCGGGTGCAGGCTGGTAGAGCGGCTTGTCCCCGGCATGCGCCACCCCAGCCGTGGACAACAACACGGCCACCAACATTCGACGCCCCCGCATGCAACTCCCCCTCAGATCATGGGGCGACAGTAGCGGATGCGGAACGACGCTCAAGTGCCCTTTACGAACGACGAGCCGTTAGGCCTAGCGACTGTGGTAGAAGTCGTACACCTGCTGCGCGACGGCCGCCGAGACGCCCGGCGCCTTCTGCAGATCCTCCAGGCTCGCATTCCGCACGGCGCGCCCGGTGCCGAAGTGCATCAGCAGCGCTTTTTTCCGCGCCGGGCCAATGCCGGGCACTTCGTCCAGCGGACTCGCGCCGATCGCCTTGGCGCGCTTGTCGCGATGCGCGCCGATGACGAAGCGGTGGACCTCGTCGCGCAGCCGCTGGAGGTAGAAGAGCAAGGGCGCGTTGACCGGCAGCATCCGCTCGCTGCCGTCCATCAGGTGGAACACCTCGCGGCCGTCGCGGCCATGGTGCGGTCCCTTGGCGACGCCGACCATGCACACGTCCTCAATGCCCATTTCCTCCAGCACCGCGCGCGCCGCGTTGAGCTGCCCGCGACCGCCGTCGAGCAGCACCAGGTCCGGCCAGTCGCCCTGGCTGCGATCGGGGTCCTCGTCCTGCGCGCGGGCGAAGCGGCGGCTGAGCACCTCGCGCATCATCCCGTAATCATCACCGGCGATCGTCTCGGGGCGCTTGATGTTGAACTTGCGATACTGGCTCTTGCGGAAGCCCTCGGGCCCCGCGACGATCATCGCGCCCACCGCATTGGTGCCCTGGATATGGCTGTTGTCGTAGACTTCGATGCGGTTCGGCGGCTCGGGCAGATCGAACAGGTCGGCCATTTCGCGGAGCAGCTTGGCCTGCGTCGTGCTCTCGGCGAGGCGGCGGTCGAGCGCCTCCTCGGCATTGCGCTTGGCTTGGTCGAGCAGACGACGGCGGGTGCCGCGCTGGGGGACGGAGAGCGCCACCTTGTGCCCGGCGCGCTCGCCCATCGCCTCGGCGAGCAATTCGGCCTCGGGCAGCTCGCGATCGACGAACACGTTCCGCGCGGGCGGCACCTCCTCGTAGAACTGCATCAGGAAGGCGGCGAGCACCTCGTCCTCGGGCACGTCCTGAGTGTGGCTGGGGAAGAAGCTGCGATGGCCCCAATTCTGGCCGCCGCGGATGAAGAAGGCCTCGATGCCGATCACGCCCGACTTGCTCGCCTGCGCGAAGATGTCGGCATCGCCCACGCCTTCCGCGTTGATCGCCTGGCTGCCCTGGATGAAGGTGAGCGCCTTCAGCCGGTCGCGCAGGATCGCGGCCAGCTCGAAATCGAGATTTTCGGCCGCGGCCTGCATCTGCTCGCCCAGCTTGGCCTGGACCTTGGTGGACTTGCTCTGGAGGAAGTCGCGCGCGTCGTTGACCAGCTCGGCATAGCCGTCCTGATCGATGCGGCCGACACAGGGCGCCGAGCAGCGGCGGATCTGGTAGAGCAGGCACGGCCGGTCGCGACTGGCGAAGAAACCGTCGGTGCAGCTGCGCAGCAGGAACAGCTTCTGCAGCGCGTTGAGCGTCTTGCGCACCTGCCCGGCGCCCGCGAACGGCCCGAAATAATCGCCTTTGGCGCGCCGGGCACCGCGATGGAGCTGGACGCGGGCGAAGTCGTGGTCCTGGCGCAGCAGGATGAACGGGAAGGACTTATCGTCGCGCAGCAACACATTGTAGGGCGGGCGGTAGCGCTTGATCAGCTGCGCCTCGAGCAGCAGCGCCTCGGCCTCGTTGTTGGTCGTGACGATCGTCATCGAGCGGGTCTGCGCGACCATGCGCTGGAGCCGCTTCGACAGGCGATTGACCTGGGTGTAGTTGGTCACCCGGTTCTTCAGCGCGCGCGCCTTGCCGACGTACAGCACGTCGCCGCGGGCATCCTGCATGCGATAGACGCCGGGGCGGATCGGCAGCGTCTGCAGCACGTTGCGGATCGCCGAGACGCCTGCCTCGAGGTCCGGCGTCTCGGCGCCGCGGACCGCGAAGGTGGCCTTTTCCTCGTTGAATCGCTCGGGGGAATTGGGGTCGTTCATTGCCGCCGATGTAGGGGCGCGAGCGGCGGGATGCCACTACAGAGAAAACTCCTCCCCGGTACGGGGAGGGGGACCAAGACGCGCAGCGGCTTGGTGGAGGGGCCGCGCCGTCAGGCGCGGGTCCGGCGGAGGTCGTGGGCACACCGCCGCTGACGCGGCGGCCCCTCCACCCCTCGGCTTCGCCGAGCGGTCCCCCTCCCCGTACCGGGGAGGAATGGCGCTACTTCGCCCCCGCCTCGTTCTCCAGCTGGTCGACCTGCGCCTCGATCCGCCGCATCGTCTCGTCCGCACGCGCCTTCACATCGGTCGCGCGCGTGTGGTCATCCGCCGCGTGGCGCAGCGCGACCAGGGCCACAAATGCAGCGAGCGCCAGCGCCACCACGGCACCGGCGCTCAGCCAGCGATAGGATTTTTGTTCAGCCATCGCTCGCCCTTAGCACGGGCGGCGTGGCAGGACAGCTCAGTTGAGCCGGCCCAGCCCGGCGATGGTCTTGTCGACCAGCGCCTTGTCAGCCTCGACGCCGTGCTTTTCCGCGATCACCGCGGCAGCGGCGGTCGTGGCGGCATCGGCGGCCTTGGCGCGGATCGCCTGGATCGCAGTACGCTCCGCAGCGGCGATCTTGTCTTCGGCCATGCGGGTACGGCGGGCGATCAGCTCGGCCGCATCGGCCTCGGCCTTGACCTGCATCGCAGCTGCCTCGGCCTGGGCGTTGGCGACCACCGCCTTGGCGTCCGCGTCCGCCGAAGCGGTGCGGGCCTTGGCCTCGGCGAGCATCGCCTCGGCTTCCGCGCGCAGCTTCGACGCTTCGTCGAGCTGGGTGCGGATCTTGGAAATCTGCTTGTCGAGCATGGTGCCGATCATGCTCGGCACCTTCTTGACGAGGATGATCAGGACCACCGCCAGCATCGACAGCGCGACGAAACCCGGCGCGGTGATGCCGAACACGGCCGGCTCATGATGGAGTTCCACGGTACCGACCTCGGCGTTCAGGGAATGAGCTTGTTCAGCCATGGGCAAGCGCCGCCTTCACCTTCTGTTCGACGCTGGCGCGGTCAACCGCGACGCCCGACACGCGGGCGACGATCGCCTCGACGGCCTCGACGGTCGCCGCTTCGATCTCGCCGATCGCCGCCTGCTCGCGCTCGGCGATCGTGCGGGTCGCGTCGGCCAGCCGCGCTTCATCGGCTGCATGCGCGGCCTTGAGCTTGGCTTCGGCGGCGGTCGCCGCCTGCGCCTTGGCGCCGGCGGTCACCCGCAGCGCCTCGGCACGGGCAGCGTCCAGCCCGGCCTGATAGGCCTCGTCCGCCGCCCTGGCAGCGTCGCGCGCCACTTCGGCCGCGGCGAGGTCGCCGCTGATGCGGGCGGAGCGATCTTCCATCGTCCGCTCGATCTTCGGCACCATCGCCTTGCCGATCCCGAAGTAGATCAGGGCAAATACGATCGCGAGCCAAAAGACCTGCGAGGCGTAGATCTCCGGGATCTGATCTAACTGCGGCATCGGCCGAGGCCTCCGTTCTGCTTACTTGACGACGAAGAGGATCAGGATCGCGACGACGAACGCGATCAGGCCCAGCAGTTCCGACGCGGCGAAACCGATGAACAGGCGACCCTGCTGGCCGTCTGCCGCACCCGGGTTGCGCAGCGCGCCTTCGAGGAACGAACCGAACACGTTGCCCACGCCGAGCGCGGCGAGGCCGATACCGATCGCAGCCAGGCCGGCACCGATGTACATTGCACCCAGATCAGTCATTTCTAGCTCCCTAGATAATTCGGTAAAAACGATAATTCGAAACGGAACGACTTAGTGCAGGTGCACCGCGTCGTGGAGATACAGCGAGGTCAGCAGCGCGAACACATAGGCCTGGATCGCGCAGACCAGCAGCTCGAGCGCGCTGACGCCGACGATCATCGCGAAGCTCAGCACGCCGACCACGCCGCCCAGCGGCGTGCCGCTGCTCAGGCCCTGGACGACGAAGCTGCCGAACACCTCGAGCAGGATGTGCCCTGCGGTCATCGCGACGAACAGTCGCAGGCCCAGCGAGAACGGACGCACCAGGAACGAGATCAGCTCGACGGGCACGATCACCGGCATCAGCCAGACCGGCGCGCCGTGCGGCACGAACAGCGAGAAGAACTTCACGCCATGCTTGATCAGGCCGACCGCGAGGACGATGCCGAACGAGAAGAAGGCCAGCACCGCGGTGACGGTGATGTGGCTGGTCACCGCGAAGGTGTGCAGCCCCGGCAGCACCGCCAGCGGCAGCACGCCGACCAGGTTGGCGAACAGGATGAAGAAGAACAGCGAGAAGATGTACGGCGCGAACTTCTTGCCGCCCTTGCCGATGTTCACGTTGACCATCGAGTCGATGAACCCGACCGCGCCTTCCACCATCAGCTGCCACTTGCCCGGGATCAGCTTGCGCTGCAGGCCGCCCACCATGAAGACGAACAGCAGCGCGGCGACCACGAACATGAACAGCGCCGAGTTGGTGAAGGAGATGTCATAGCCGAACAGGTCGATATGCCGGCCCAGTACGGGCTCGACCTTGAACTGCTCCATCGGATCGATTTTGCCGGCGCTCACTCTGCGCGCTCCTTCGAAATCTTGTAGATGTTGCGAAACGCCACGATCACGCTGAGCACCAGCAGGATCAAGAGCCCCCAGGGGCTCGTTCCCAGCCAGCGATCCAGCGCGAAACCGATCACCCCACCGCCCAGCGGTGCGCCGATGAGTTCGGCGAGCACCCGCGAGCCCTGCTTGTAGCCCTTTTCGGGCTTTCGCACCGGCGTCTGACCCTCGCGCACCGCCGCCTTCGCATCGGCGATGCGACGGTCTAGGTCGGAACGGATAGGGTCGTCAGACAAAGCGAGCACGGCGATCCAGATATGAAAAAGCCGCCACGCATCGGGCGGGCGACAAACAGCATCGCAAGCCGATGGCCGCGACGTGATGGCGCTTTAGGAAGACCAAACGACCGAGTCAACCGTTGCAGCATCCTGCGCTTCATTGCCGATTCATGCGCGGGCGCGGCCTTCGCATCCGCGGAAATCCGCCAATTGCATCCGTTGCGGTGCAACAGGTTGGCGTTCACGGGACGAGGGGTCACCCTATTCGTTCCGGCGGATTGCAGGGCTTCCGCCGCCCCTGCATAGTCGCGGCGATGTCCGACGAGGCTCCCGATAACAGCGGCCACCGCGCGCGCCTGCGCAAACGCCTGTTCGAAGGCGGGCCGGAGGCGCTGCTCGATCACGAACTGGTCGAATATCTGCTGGCGCTGACCATCCCGCGCAAGGACACCAAGCCGCTCGCCAAGACGCTGCTCAAAGAGTTCGGCGGCCTGCCGGGCCTGCTCGCCGCCGATGCCGAGGCGATGCTGCGGATCGAGGGCGTCAAGGACACCCAGATCGCCGCGCTCAAGGCGGTGCACGCGGCCGCGCTGCGGCTGCTCCAAGCGCGGGTGCGCGAACAGCCGGTGCTGGCCAACTGGCAGGCACTGCTCGACTATCTGCGCGCCGACATGGCCCCGCACGCGATCGAGCGGGTGCGCGTGCTCCACCTCAACACCCGCAACATGCTGATCCGCGACGAGCTGATGAACGAAGGCTCGATCGACGAGGCGCCGCTTTATGTCCGCCAGGTGATCGCCCGCGCGCTGCACCTGGGCTCGGCGGCGCTGATCCTGGTCCACAACCATCCCTCGGGCGACCCGAGCCCGAGCCGCGCCGACATCGACGTGACGCGCAAGGTGGCCGAAGCGGGCAAGCCGCTGGGCATCGTTGTGCACGACCACATCATCATCGGCAGCGAAGGCCATGTCAGCCTGAGGGCGAAGGGGCTGCTTTAGGGGAGCCGGAGGACGACCAAGGACAGAGCGTATCCTCCCCCGCCAGGGGGAGGTGGCAGGCCGAAGGCCTGACGGAGGGGGAGGAAGCACGACGGTCCGAGAGGTTCTGGCATCCTCCCCCTCCGTCGCCTGCGGCGCCACCTCCCCCTGGCGGGGGAGGATACGCTTTGGACCTCAGCCCTTACTTCTTCCGCTTGAAATCCACCGAGACGACGTTCGAGCCGTCCTCGGCGGGCTTGGCCACCGGGCCGTCGCCGTCATTCTCGGCATCGTCATGCTCGTGCGGCTCGGGGCCGTCGGGGCCTTCGGTCGCCTGGAAGCGCAGCTCGAAATTCACCGCCGGATCGTGGAAGCCGGTGATCGCCGCGAACGGGATCGTCAGGATCGACGGGATCTGGTTGAAGCTGAGCCCCACCGAGAATTTCCGGTCGTCCACCGTCAGGTCCCAGTAGCGGTGCTGGAGGACGATGGTCATCTCGTCCGGGAACCGCTCCATCAGCCGCTGCGGGATATCGACCCCGGGCGCCTGCGTCTTGAAGGTGATGTAGAAATGATGCGCGCCCGGCAGGCCGCCCGACTGCGCCACCGATCCGAGCACACGGCCCACCACGGCGCGCAGGGCTTCCTGCACGATCTCGTCATACGGAATCAAACTATCGGGCACGGTGCCGTTCATGCTCCCTTGGGTAGCGGCTGAAATGTTGGGGTCAAGATTGCATGCGTCGTCATCGGCGTTATGTGCAGCGGCATGCGTATCGCCACGATCAGTCGGAAGACCAGCGAAACCTCGATCGACGTCACCGTCAACCTCGACGGCACCGGCGTTTACAACATCAGCACGGGCATCGGATTCTTCGATCACATGCTGGAGCAGCTGAGCCGCCACGGGCTGATCGACATGGACGTGAAGACGGTGGGCGATCTTCATATCGACCAGCACCACACGGTGGAGGACACCGGGCTCGCGATCGGCGAAGCCATCGCCAAGGCGCTGGGCGACAAGAAGGGCATCCGCCGCTACGCCGATGCGCTCTCGCCGATGGACGAGACGCTGACCCGCGTCGCGATCGACATCTCGGGCCGCCCCTATCTCGTGTGGAAGACCGCGTTCAGCCAGAAGAAGCTCGGCGAGATGGATACCGAGATGTTCGAGCACTGGTTCCACAGCTTCGCCCAGACCGCCGGCGTGACGCTGCACGTCGAGACGCTGTACGGCAGCAACAACCACCATATCGCCGAAGCCGCGTTCAAGGGCCTGGCCCGCGCGCTGCGCGAGGCGGTGGAGATCGATCCGCGCAAGGCGGATGCCATCCCGTCGACCAAGGGAGTGCTGTGATGATCCTCGTGCTGCTGACCTACAAGGTGGATATCGCCCAGATCGACGAACTGCGCCCGGCGCATGTCGACTGGCTCAAGCAGGGCGTCGCCGATGGCCGCCTGCTGGTGGCGGGCCGCAAGGTGCCGGTGACCGGCGGCTTCTTCATGGCACGCGGCTCGCTCGACGAGGTCCAGGCCTGGGCGGCCACCGATCCGTTCGCCACCGCGGGCGCGGCCGAATACGCGTTCATCGAAGTCGCCCCGAGCATCCTCGCGCCGGGGCTGGAGGCGCTCGGCCAGTGACCGTCGCGCTGATCGATTACGGCGCGGGCAATCTCCACTCGGTGCACAATGCGCTGAAGGCGGCGGGCGCTGCCGACATCGCGGTGACGGCGGACCCGGCGGTGGTGCGCGGCGCCGACCGCGTGGTACTGCCGGGCGTGGGCGCGTTCGGTGCCTGCGCCTCGGGGCTGCGCGCGCTGCCCGGCATGATCGAGGCGCTGGAGACGCGGGTGCTGCGCGACGCGGTGCCGTTCCTCGGCGTGTGCGTCGGGATGCAGCTGCTCGCGACCACCGGCGAGGAACTGGGCAGCCATGCCGGGCTCGGCTGGATCGCCGGCACCGTCCGCCAGCTTCCCCCCAGCCCCGACGTGCGGGTGCCGCACATGGGCTGGAACGACGTGGTGCCGGTGGCCGACCATCCGCTGATCGAGCGCGGCGAGGCCTATTTCCTCCACAGCTTCGCCTTCGACGGCGACGCGGTGCTCGCCACCACCGAACATGGCGGCCCGGTGACCGCCGCGATCGGCCGCGACAACATCGTCGGCCTGCAGTTCCACCCCGAAAAGAGCCAGCGCTACGGCATCGCGCTGCTCGAACGATTCCTCGCCTGGAAGCCCTGAGATCCCCATGACCCTGCACATCTTCCCCGCCATCGATCTCAAGGCCGGCCAGGTCGTTCGCCTCGCCGAAGGCGACATGGCGCGGGCCACGGTGTACGGCGACGACCCCGCCGCGCAGGCCGCGCTGTTCGCGCAAGCCGGCGCCGAATGGCTGCACGTCGTCGACCTAGACGGCGCCTTCGCGGGCGAATCGGTCAACGGCCTCGCGGTCGCCAACATCCTCGCCAAGACGCCTGCCAAGGTGCAGCTCGGCGGCGGCATCCGGAACCGCGAATCGGTTTCGCGCTGGCTCGACATGGGCGTGACCCGCGTCGTGATCGGCACCGCGGCGCTGGAGAATCCGGACCTCGTCCGCGAAGCCGCCCGCGCGCATCCGGGCCAGATCGTCGTCGCCGTGGACGCCCGCGACGGCATGGTCGCCACGCATGGCTGGGCCGATGTGTCGGACGTCAGCGTGGTCGATCTCGCCCGCCGCTTCGAGGATGCCGGCGTCGCCGCTTTGCTCTTCACCGATGTCGGCCGCGACGGACTGCTCAAGGGCTGCAATGTCGAGGCGACCGTGGCGCTTGCCCGCGCCGTGTCGATCCCGGTGATCGCCAGCGGCGGCGTCACCGACATCCACGACATCCACGCCCTGCGCGGCCATGTCGAGGACGGCATCGAGGGCGTGATCTCGGGCCGCGCGCTCTATGACGGCCGGCTCGACCTCGCCGAAGCGATCGAGGCCGGGCGATGACCGTCCGCGCCCGCGTCATCCCCTGCCTCGACGTGGCCAACGGCCGCGTCGTCAAGGGCGTCAACTTCGTCGAGCTGCGCGACGCCGGCGATCCGGTCGAGCAGGCCCGCGCCTATGACGCGGCGGGCGCCGACGAGCTCTGCTTCCTCGACATCACCGCCAGCCACGAGGCGCGCGGCACGATCCTCGACGTGGTGCGCCGCACCGCCGAGGTGTGCTTCATGCCGCTCACCGTCGGCGGCGGGGTGCGCAGCGTCGAGGATGCCCGCGCGCTGCTGCTGGCGGGCGCGGACAAGGTCGCGGTGAACAGCGCGGCGGTGTCGCGTCCGCAAGTGGTCGCCGAGATCGCCGACCGCATGGGCAGCCAGTGCGTCGTCGCCTCGGTCGACGCGCGGCGGACCGGCGACGGGCGCTGGGAGGTGTTCACCCATGGCGGTCGCCGCGCAACCGGCATCGACGCGGTAGAGCACGCGCTGCGCCTCGCCGAGCTGGGCGCGGGCGAACTGCTCGTCACCTCGATGGACCGCGACGGCACCCGCGACGGCTATGACCTCGACCTGATCCGCACCATCGCCGACCAAGTGACGGTGCCGGTGGTCGCCTCGGGCGGCGTCGGCGGGCTCGACGATCTGGTGGCGGGCATCCGCGACGGCCATGCATCGGCAGTGCTGGCGGCGTCGATCTTCCACTTCGGCCAGGCAACCATCGCCGAGGCGCATGCCGCGCTGGCGGCGGCGGGGATTCCGGTTCGGGGGTGAGCGGGACTTGGGTCTGCTCTCGGACAAGTTCCGACCCTAAGTGGCTCGCTCGACAACGGAAAACGACGGCAAGCCACCACTTAATACATCCATGCAACCCCATCCCGTGACGAATTGGTAGTGAGCTACAGGGCCGAAGACTTCCTTCCACATTTCCGACTGGAAGCGGCTAAAGCGTGCGCCCTCCAGGCGGTATGCAAAGTGGTTAGGAACCAGACCTTCATTCGGGGTGTCTTCCTCCTCAGTGCTAACCGCCATCTCGTCTGACAGTCTCACGATGCACGGACGATCAAAGCTTACACGCAGTGCATGCGCGGGATCATTCGGCAACTTGAAGTCGGCCGCGATTCCATCTGTCTTCCATTCGAACGCAAGGAGGTCGCTTGCTACCGCTCGTAGCGGAACGCCCGTCTCGATTGGTATGTAAGTTGGCATAAAGCCATCCTGACTCGCTATGTCGACGTCCGCAATCCACCAGCCCCAGACATATCCCAGTTACGCCGCCGTCGGCCGGCTCAGCACATACCACGCGCACCCCAGCATCGCCGCCGCCACCCCGACCGCCAGCCACGGCCCCGGCCGCGCGCCCCAGGCGAACAGGCCGTAGCCGAGCGCCATGCCCGCGCATGCCATCGCCTTGCCCTTGCGCGGGATCGCGCCCTGTTCGCGCCACGCGACCAGCGTCGGCCCGAATCGCGGATGGTCGAGCAGCCACGCCTCCAGCCGCGGCGAGGAGCGGGCGAAGCAGCCGGCGGCGAGGATCAGGAAGATCGTCGTCGGCATCAGCGGCAGCAGCGCGCCGATGAAGCCGAGCGCGACGAACACGAAGCCCAGCACCAGCCACAAGGGTCGCGACAGCCGCCCCTGCCCTGCCCCCGATTCGCGTTCCTGCACCATCGTCATCCTGCCCTGCTGCCGCGAATCGCTCGCAATCACCATAAGGGAAGCCCCGCAATCCCGCGCCCCAGGATTGACAGCGCCGCACACCTCCCGCAGCCGGAGACCATGGCCGACCTTCTCGACACGCTCGAACAGACGATCCGCGACCGCCGCCTGGGCGATCCCGCGACCAGCTATGTCGCCAAGCTAACCGCCCGCGGCCGCGCCAAGATCGCGCAGAAGCTGGGCGAAGAAGCCACCGAAGCGGTGATCGCCGCGATCCAGGACGATCGCGAGGAGGTGGTGAAGGAATCGGCCGATCTGATTTTCCACCTGCTCGTGCTGCTGGCGGACATGGACCTCCGCCTCGACGACGTCCGTGCCGAGCTGGCGCGGCGCGAGGGCGTGTCGGGGATTGCCGAAAAGGCGGCGCGGGGGGCGTGAGGCTGCCCCCTCCAAATTCCTCCCCGGCACGGGGAGGGGGACCATTCGCGCAGCGAATGGTGGAGGGGCCGCCGCGGCACGCGGCGGGATCCTGCGCTGCGAGCCAGCACCGCGCCTGCCGGCGCGGCCCCTCCACCACGCGGCTGCGCCGCGCGGTCCCCCTCCCCGTTCCGGGGAGGATTTACGTCACGGAGCCCATAATGCCGATCGACCCTACCCAGCCCTATGACGACCAGAACATCTTCGCCAAGATCCTGCGCGGCGAGATCCCGGCGAAGACCGTCTACGACGACGACTACGCGGTCGCCTTTCACGACATCGCGCCGCAGGCGCCGCATCACATCCTGGTGATTCCCCGCGGGCGCTACGTCAGCTGGGACGATTTCTCCGCAAATGCATCCGACGAGGAGATCGCCGGCTTTGTCCGCGCGGTCGGCGCGGTGGCGCGCGCGGCCGGGGTGGTTGAGTCAGGATACCGCCTTCTCGCCAATGTGGGCCTCGACGCCGGGCAGGAAGTGCCGCACCTGCACGTCCATATCTTCGCAGGCCAGCCGCTCGGGCCGATGCTCTCGCGGTAATTGCGTGCGCACGCAACATTGTTTCACATCCGCACGCGGTAGGGGATTGCGCGGGCCGCGTTTGGGGCTAGGCTCGCGCCTTTACCAATTGGGGGCGGCGACACGCTCGCCGCATATGGGGATCAACCAATGATATTCGGGCGCGTAAAGCCTCTCGATGCCATTCTAGCCACCGCCGAAAAGAAATCGCTCCACCGCTCGCTCGGCGCCTTCCAGCTGACCATGCTCGGCATCGGCGCGGTGATCGGCACCGGCATCTTCGTCCTGACCGCCGAGGCCGCGCAAAAGGCCGGGCCGGGCATGATGATCTCGTTCGTCATCGCCGGCTTCGTCTGCGCCGTCGCGGCGCTCTGCTATGCCGAGATGGCGGCAATGGTGCCGGTCTCGGGCTCCGCCTATACCTATAGCTACGCCGTGATGGGCGAGCTGGTCGCCTGGATGGTCGGCTGGGCGCTGATCCTCGAATATGCCATCGCGGCGGGGGCCGTCTCGGTCGGCTGGTCCGGCTATATGATGGGGTTCATCCAGAATAATTTCGGGATACAGGTCCCCCTCCAGCTGATCCGCGGGCCGTTCGACGGCGGCATGATCAACCTGCCGGCGATGGCGGTCGCCGCGATCGTCACCGCGCTGCTGGTGAAGGGCACCAAGGAAAGCGCCTCGGTCAACGCGGTGCTGGTCGGCATCAAGATCCTCGCGCTGGCGATGTTCGTGGTCGTCACGCTGCCGGTGCTCAAGACCGGCCAGTTCACGCCGTTCGCGCCGCTCGGCTTCGCCGGCATCTCGGGCGCGGCTGCCTCGATCTTCTTCGCCTATGTCGGCTTCGATGCGGTGTCGACCGCCGCCGAGGAAACCAAGAACCCGCAGCGCAACATGCCGATCGGCCTGATCGGCAGCCTCGCGATCTGCACCATCTTCTACATGCTGGTCGCCTCGGGCGTGATCGGCACCGTCGGCGCGCAGCCGGTCTACGGCCCGGGCGGCGAAGTGCTCTCGCCCGGCACGCCCGCGCTGTCGCAGGCCTGCGCCGCGCTGACCGAACAGGCGGTGGTCTGCTCGAAGGAAGCGCTCGCCTGGACGCTGCGCTCGATCGGCCATCCCTTCCTCGGCTGGCTTGTGGGTGCCGCGGCGATCATCGCGCTGCCTTCGGTCATCCTGATGATGATGTTCGGCCAGACCCGCATCTTCTTCGTGATGAGCCGCGACGGCCTGCTGCCCGAGTTCTTCTCGCGCGTGCACCCGAAGTGGCACACGCCGCACGTCATCACGATCCTGACCGGCATCTTCGTGTCGCTGTTCGCAGCCTTCTTCCCGGTGGGCCTGCTGGCGGACGTGTCGAACTCGGGCACGCTGTTCGCCTTCGCGGCGGTGTCGATCGCGGTGCTGGTGCTGCGCCGGACGGACCCCACGCGCCACCGCCCGTTCCGTACCCCGGCGATCATGGTGACCGCGCCGATCGCGATCGCGGGCTGCCTCTATCTGTTCGTCAGCCTGTCGGGCCCGACAATCGCGCTGTTCTTCGGCTGGGCGGTGGTCGGCCTGGTGGTCTATTACAGCTACAGCCGCTCGCGCAGCCATGTCGGCCGCGGGCTGGTGGACGTGCCGGAAGCCTATGCCGACGCGCCGCCCCAGCCGGTGCCGCCGATCGGCAGCGCGCATACGCCGGGCTACAAGGACAGCTGATCCGCGGATCGCCGTCCACAAAAAGAAAGGGCCGGAGGAGCGATCCTCCGGCCCTTCTTCTTTGAGTAAAGCCTAACGCCTCAGCCGATCTTGGCGGCGGCGAGCGCCTTCAGGTCCTTCTCGGCGCGGGCGCCATAGTGCTGGATGATCTCCGCCGCGCAGATCGCGCCGAGCTGGAGCGATTCCTTCAGCCCCTTGCCCTGCGCCTGGCCGTGCAGGAAGCCGGCGGCGAACATGTCGCCCGCGCCGGTGGTGTCGACCAGTGCGCTGATCGGCTCGGCGGGAACTTCGACCCGCTCGTCGCCCTGCAGGGCAAAGGCACCCTTCTCGCTGCGGGTGACGACGAGTAGCGGCACCTTGCCATGGATGTGCTGCACCGCCGCTTCGAACTCCTCATGCGCGCACAGGGCGAGCAGCTCGGCCTCGTTGGCGAACAGGATGTCGATCAGCCCGTCCTCGATCAGCTTGCGGAAATCGTCGCCGTGGCGCGAGATGCAGAACACGTCGGAGAGGGTGAAGGCGACCTTGCGGCCGGCGGCACGCGCGATGTCGATCGCCTTGCGCATCGCGGCGCGCGGCTCTTCCGGATCCCACAGATAGCCTTCGAGATAGAGGATCGCGCCGTTCGCGATCATCGTCTCGTCGAGCGCGGCGGCGGGCAGATACTGCGAGGCGCCGAGGAAGGTGTTCATCGTGCGCTGGCCGTCCGGCGTCACGAAGATCAGGCAGCGCGCGGTGGTCGGCTGGCCGGGGCGGACCGCGGTGTCGAAATGCACGCCCGCGGCGCGGATGTCGTGCGCGAAGACGGCGCCGAGCTGGTCGTCCGCCACCTGGCCGATGAACGCCGCCTTGCCGCCAAGCGCCGCGATGCCCGCGACGGTGTTCGCCGCCGAGCCGCCGGAAACCTCGCGGCCCGGGCCCATCTTGGCATAGAGCGCATCGGCCTCTTCGGGCGAGAACATCAGCTGCATGGAGCCCTTGGGCACGCCGATCGATTCGATGAAGGCATCGTCGGCCTGGGCGAGGATGTCGACGATGGCATTGCCGATCGCGACCACGTCGTAGCTGGGGTTGGTCAAGGTTCAGGGCTCCAATTGTAATGGGCGTCGCCCTAGAGAGAGGCAGGTGCAAGTGCAACCAAGGGAAAACCGTTTGAACGCTGTCCGTATCGCCAAGTCCTCGGTGCCCTTTTCGGCGCTGCTGCTCGCCGCCTGTTCGGGCACGGTGCCGACGGCGCGGCCCGCGGCGCCGCTGCCGGTGCCGGGCCGCGTGCCGGAGCAGCCGGCGAACCTGGCGCCGATCCGCGGGCTCACCGCGCCGCAGCTACTGGCGCGCTTCGGCCAGCCGCGGCTCGACGTGACCGAGGGCAAGGGCCGCAAGCTGCAGTTCGTGGGTCCGATCTGCGTGCTCGACGCCTATCTCTACCCGCCCGAACATGGCGGGGGCGCCGCGGCGGTGACCTGGGTGGATGCGCGGCAACGCAACGGCAGCCCGCTCGACCAGGCGAGCTGCGTCGCGGCGCTGAGCAAGCGGAAGTAAGGATTGCTCCTCCCTTTTTCGGGGAGGAACACATCCGCGCCTTACGGCAGCAGGATCGTCGATCCCGTGGTCTGCCCACCCTCGATCGCGCGGTGCGCTTCCGCCGCATCGCGGATCGCGAGCCGCTGCCCGATCTCCGGCTTCACTGCGCCGTTCTCCAGCATCTCGAACAGCCGCGCGGCACCCGCCTGCCGCTCCTCGGCCGTGACGTAATAGTCGAACAGCTTGGGCCGGGTGACGAACAGCGAACCATGCTGGTTGAGCGTGGCGAGCTTCACCCCCTCCACCGACCCGCTGGCATTGCCATAGCTGATGATCAGCCCGCGCCTTGCGGCCGAGCCCAGCGAGGCTTCCCAGGTCGCCTTGCCGATGCCGTCGAACACCACCGGCACGCCTTCGCCGCCGGTGATTTCGCGCACCCGCGCCGCGACATCCTCCTGCCCGCGCGAGAGCAGCACATGGTCGCAGCCGACCGCCTTGGCCTTTTCCACCTTGGCCTCGTGGCCGACCGTGCCGATCACCGTCGCGCCGATGCCCTTCAGCCAGCCGACCGCGATCTGGCCTACGCCGCCCGCCGCGCTGTGCACCAGCACGGTCCAGCCCGACTGCACCCTGGCGGCGCGCTCGACCATGAACTCCACCGTGCAGCCTTTGAGCAGCACCGCCGCCGCGGTCTCGCTGCTGATCTGCTCGGGCAGTTTGAACAGCGTCTCGGCCTTCAGGTTGCGCGCCGTGGCGTAGGAGCCGAGCCCCGGCCCGAAGGTCGCCGCGCGGTCGCCGACCGCGAAGCCGGTGACGCCCTCGCCCACCGCCTCGATCACGCCTGCGCCCTCCACGCCGATGCCCGAGGGCAATTGCGCCGGATAGACGCCGGTGCGGTGGTACACATCGATGAAGTTGAGCCCCGCGGCTTGCGTCCGCAGGCGCACCTCGCCGGGGCCGGGCTCGGGGAGCTCGACCTCGACCCATTGCAGGACCTCGGGGCCGCCCGTCTGCTCGAACCGAATCATCTGTTCCATCGCCATTCCTTCAACCTTCAATGCACCGGCCACACGGCCATGATCAGTAGCGTACCGACGATCAAGACGAGCAGCGACAGGGGCGCTCCCAGCCGCGCATAATCGCCGAACCGGTAGCCGCCCGGCCCCATCACCAGCGTGTTGCACTGGTGGCCGATCGGCGTGAGGAAGTCGCAGCCGGCGCCCACCGCCGTCGCCATCAGGAATGCCTCGGGCCGATAGCCGAGCTCGCCCGCGAAGGTGGCGGCGATCGGCGCCATCACCAGCACCGTCGCGGCATTGTTGAGGAAGGGCGTCACCGCCATCGCCGCCGCCAGGATCATCGCGACCGCCCCCCAGGGCGGCAGCGTCGCCGCGATATGGCCGAGCTGGTCGCCGATCACCTTGCTGGCGCCGGTGGTGCGCAGCGAATCGCTGACCGGGATCAGTGCGCCGAGCATCACCAGGATCGGCCATTCGATATGCTCGTACGCCTCGCGCACCGGCAGCGCACCGAGCAGAATGGTGAGCCCCGCCGCCGCGAAGAACGCAACCGCAACGGGCACATAGCCGGTGGCGGTCGCCGCCATGGCGACGGCGAGGATGGCGAGCGGCAACAGTCCCTTGCGCGCGCTGCCCAGCCGCAGCTCGCGCTGCGCGAGCGGCAGGCAGCCGAGCTCGCCCAGACGCTCGAACAGCAGGTCGAGCGGGCCCTGCAGCACGATCACGTCCCCCGCGCGCAGCTCGATATCGCCGAGCCGGGCGGACAATCGCGCGCCCTGGCGCGACACCGCGATCAGGTTCACCCCGAAGCGTTCGTGCAGGCCGAGGCGGCCGGCGGTGCGGCCGATCAGGGTGGAATCGGTGCCGATCACCGCTTCAAGCACGCCGACCTCGCCGGTGTTGCCGTCGGGCTGGGCACGGTCCTGCCCTTCCAGCACCAGCGCATCGGTGGCGATGACGCGCTCGAGCTCGTCCGGCGCGCCGGTGAGGATCAGCACATCGTCGGCGCAGAGCCGGTTGTCCGGAAAGGGCATGCTGCGGATGCCGCCGCGCAGGATGGTGGTGACCGCCACGGCGTGATCGTGCCGCTCGCGAAATTCGGCGACCGTCTCGCCCACCGCGGCCGAGCCGTCGGGTATGGCAGCCTCGGTGACATAGTCCTCGATGTCCATCGCCTCGCCCAGCGTCGGCGCGGCGCGGCGGTCGCGCGGGATCAGCCGATAGGCGAAGCGCAGGAAGATCAGGCCGACCAGCGTCAGCCCTAGGCCCACCGGCGCATAGTCGAACATGCCGAACGGCTTGCCCATCATCTCCTCGCGCACGCGGCTGACGATGATGTTGGGCGAGGTGCCGATCAGCGTGATCAGCCCGCCGAGCAGCGAGGCGAACGACATCGGCATCAGGAAGGTGGCGGGCGAGGCCTTGGAGCGCTTGGCCATCTGGAAGGCGACCGGCATCATCATCGCCAGCGCGCCGATATTCTTGACCAGCGCCGACGCGAAGCCGACGCTGGCGCTGAGCAGCAGCAATTGCGAGCGCACCCGCGTGACGCGCCGCTGGAGCAGCAGCATCGCCCGCTCGATCACGCCCGAGCGCTGCACGGCGGCGGAAAGCACCAACGCAGAGGCGACGATGATCACGATGTCGTCGGAGAAGCCGGTGAACGCCTCCTTGGGCTTCACCACGCCCACCGCCAGCGCCGCGAGCAGCGCCAGTACCGCGACCATGTCGTAGCGCAGCTTTCCCCAGACGAAGAGCAGCATCATGCCCGCGAGCACGACGAGCGACAGGATTTGGGGTGTGGTCAAGCGTACCTCGCGAAGGGAGTGCGAGGACGGAACGCGGGTGGGAGGGGTTGGGTCCGGCCCTGTATCAATCCTCCCCTGAAAGGGGAGGTGGCAGGCCGAAGGCCTGACGGAGGGGTGTCCCCGCTGGCGAGGATTCCCGCCACTACCAGCCGGGACACCCCTCCACCGCCCTGCGGGCGGTCCCCCACCCCCTCCGGGGGAGGATCGGTTACGGCCTCAGTGCACCGTCCCCAGTACCTTGGGCACGGACAGCAGCACCACCAGCCGTTCGATCTGGCGCCAACGGCAGAAGTGGATGACGTTGCCGAGATCCCGGCTCGCCTCGGCACGCGCCGCGGCTTCGCCGCAGGCGGCATGGCCGAAGCGCCGAATCAGATCGGCCGCGTCGTGCACTTCGTCGCGATCGCTCAGATAGGGGTAGACGTCCATTGCAACTCCAACACTGGGGCAGCCCCCGGCCCGTACCGGCCTGATACACCGGTTTCCCTTCCGCTCCGGTGGACGATGCTGGTGAACGATCGGGAAACCATGGCTAAGGCTGGCGCTTCGCGCAGATTCGTGGCAAGGGGCACCATGCAGTCCACCCCTTCGCGCACGCCGATGGCCGGCGGCTTCCTGTTGACGGCGAGCATTCTCGTCGGCGCAGTGGCCGGGGCCCTACGCGGAGAAGCGACGGTGGGGCTGCTGGCCGGGCTTGCGCTGGGGTTCGCTCTCACGCTCGCCGTCTGGCTGATCGATCGCGCGCGAGGTTAGAGGGGCGCGCCTGCAACACTGTATCGGGCTTGCGGTGCGCCGCGCGTAGCCCCAATTTTAGGGTCTCAATGTCTATTTCGAATCTACCGACGCGCCTCGCCGAGGCGCTGGAACAGCGTGGCTATTCCACGCTGACCCCCGTCCAGTCCGCCGTCCTGGAAGACCAGGCCGCGGGCCGCGACCTCATCGTCTCCGCCCAGACGGGCTCGGGCAAGACGGTCGCCTTCGGCCTCGCCATGGCGCCCGAACTGCTCGCCGGCGAAGAGATGCTGCCGCCCGCCGGCGCACCGCTCGCCCTCATCATCGCACCGACGCGTGAGCTGGCGCTGCAGGTCAGCCGCGAGCTGATCTGGCTCTACAGCCCGGCCGGCGCGCGCATCGCCACCTGCGTCGGCGGCATGGACGCCTCGAAGGAGCGTCGCACGCTGAACCACGGCGCGCATATCGTCGTCGGCACGCCGGGCCGTCTGCGCGATCACCTGGAGCGCGGCGCGCTCGACCTCTCCAGCCTGCGCGTCGCGGTGCTAGACGAGGCCGACGAGATGCTCGACATGGGCTTCCGCGAAGAGCTGGAAGCGATCCTCGACGCGACGCCCGAAGGCCGCCGCACGCTGCTGTTCTCGGCGACGATGCCGCGCCCGATCGTCGCGCTGGCCAAGCGCTACCAGCGCAACGCCTTCCAGATCACCACCAAGAGCGACGATCGCGGCCATGGCGACATCAGCTACCAAGCGGTGACGGTCGCGCCCGCGGACATCGAGCACGTCGTGATCAACCTGCTGCGCCTGCACGAGGCGGAGACGGCGATCCTGTTCTGCGCGACCCGCGACAATGTCCGCCACCTCCATGCCAGCCTGATGGAGCGCGGCTTCGCGGCCGTGGCGCTGTCCGGCGAGCATTCGCAGTCCGAGCGCAACCATGCGCTGCAGGCGCTGCGCGATCGCCGCGCCCGCGTCTGCGTCGCCACCGATGTGGCGGCACGCGGCATCGATCTGCCGACGCTGACGCTGGTGGTGCATGTCGAGCTGCCGCGCGATGCCGAGACGCTCCAGCACCGTTCGGGCCGTACCGGCCGCGCGGGCAAGAAGGGCACCGCCGTCCTCATCGTCCCCTATCCGCGCCGCCGCCGCGTGGAGCAGATGCTGCACGGCGCGCGCATCCCGGCGGAGTGGATCGACGCACCGACGCCCGAGCAGATTCGCGCCGCGGATCGCGAGCGGCTGATTGCCGCGCTGCTCCAGCCGATCGAGACGGACGAGGAAGACATCGCCCTCGCCGAGCGCCTGCTCGCCGAGAAGACCCCGGCCGAGATCGCCGCAGCGCTGGTCCGCGCGCACCGCTCGCAGCTGCCCGAGCCGGAAGAGCTGATCGAGGCGACGCCGGAGGCACGCCGCGCCGCGCAGCAGGAGCGGCACCGCCCCGGCTTCGACGATACGGTGTGGTTCCGCATGGACATCGGGCGCCGGCAGAACGCCGATCCGCGCTGGATCCTGCCGCTGATCTGCCGCCGCGGGCACATCACCCGCAACGAAGTCGGCGCGATCCGCATCGCGGCGAACGAGACGCACTTCCAGATCCCGGCCCCACTGGCGGCGAAGTTCGCGGCAGCGGTCGACAAGTTCGCGCGCACCGCGGGCGATGACGACGACGGCATCCGCATCGAGCGCTCGACCGAAGCACCCCAGCCGGGTGCGCGCGCCGATGGCCCGGTGCGTCGCGGGCCGCCGAACCGCAGCAACGCCAATGGCAAGCCCGGCGGCTTCCGCAAGGGCCCGCCGCGCCGCTGAGGATTGGGATGCTCCCCTTCCCGCGCGGACGGGGAGCATCGTGCTTTCCACTAGGCCGTCATCCCGGCGAAAGCCGGGATCCATTCGCCACTACGCCACAGCAAAAGCCCCGCCGGCGACCCCAATGGATTCCGGCTTTCGCCGGAATGACGATGGTCAGGTTGCGGGCGGACTGCTGGCGTCAGTCCGTTACTCCGCCCGGTGGCGCTTCCGGCCATCCAGCGCCGACAGCACCCCGCGCAGCGTGCGCAGTTCCTGGCTCGACCAGCGCGGCTTGGTGAGCAGCGTGCGCAGCGTCCGCTTGGTCGACGGCACCCGGTCCGGCGGAAAATAATAGCCCGATTCGTCCAGCATCGCGTCGAGCTGGCCGATCATCCCGTCCAGTTCCTCCTGCGGCGCCGGCGGCTCCAGGTCGACCAGCGGCGGGCTCTCCAGCCCGACATGCTTCGACCATTCATAAGCGACCAGAATCACCGCCTGGGCGAGGTTCAGCGAACCAAACTCCGGGTTGATCGGCACGGTGATGATCGTGCGGGCAAGCGCCACATCGTCGGTCTCCAGCCCCGAGCGCTCCGGCCCAAACAGGATCGCGCTGCGGGTGGGGGCACCATGAATCTCGCGCGCGGCGACCTCGGGCGTCACCACCGGCTTGGTCACCCCGCGCTTGCGCACCGTGGTCGCATAGACGTGCGTGCAGTCCGCCACCGCATCGGCGACGCTCTCGAACACCTGCGCCTTTTCGAGCACGATGTCGGCGCCGCTCGCCGCCGGACCTGCCGAGGGATTCGGCCAGCCATCACGTGGGCTCACCAGCCGCATCTCGGTCAGCCCGAAGTTGAGCATGGCGCGCGCGGCCTTGCCGATATTCTCGCCCAGCTGCGGGCGGACGAGCACAATCACGGGGGAATTCAACTTTTGCCGACCTCGCTGACGTTACCGGCGAATTCCTCGAAGTCCTTCGCCTCGCGGAAGTCCTTATACACGCTGGCGAAGCGGATATAGGCCACCGAATCGAGGCCCTTGAGGGCCTCCATCACCAGCTCGCCGATGCGCTGGGAGGGGATTTCGCTCTCGCCGGTCGTTTCCAGCTGGCGCTGGATGCCCGAGACCAGCCGCTCGATCTGCGCGGGCTGGATCGGCCGCTTGCGGCAGGCGGTGGAGACCGAGCGCATCAGCTTCTCGCGCTCGAACGGCTCACGCCGGTCTCCGCTCTTCACGACCGTCAGGTCGCGCAGCTGGATACGCTCGAAAGTAGTGAAGCGCGCGCCGCACGCCTCGCATTGGCGCCGCCGCCGGATTGCCGCCCCGTCGTCGGTGGGGCGGCTATCCTTTACCTGGCTGGCTTCATTGGAACAGAAGGGACAGCGCATTCTATAGAACCTGCGAGGTGGTCACCCTCACCCTTCCCACTTGGCTGCGCCAAGCGGGCCCCTTCCCTCTCCCAATGGGAGAGGGAAGGAGCGCCGAAGGCGCGGAAGGGTGAGGGTGATCCGCCAGTTCAGCCACCGTAGATCGGGAAACGTTCGCACAGCGCGCGGACGCGGGCCTTCACATCGGCCTCGACCGCGGCGTCGCCCGCCTCGCCCTTCGAGCGCAGCCCCTCGAGCACGTCGGCGACCATGTTGCCGATCTCGCGGAACTCGGCCGGGCCGAAGCCGCGGGTGGTGCCCGCCGGCGAGCCGACGCGGATGCCGCTGGTCTTCATCGGCGGCAGCGGATCGTTGGGGATGCCGTTCTTGTTGCAGGTGATCGCGGCGCGCTCCAGCGCCTCGTCGGCGTCCTTGCCGGTCACGCCCAGCGGAGTGAGGTCGACCAGCGCCAGATGCGTGTCGGTGCCGCCCGAGACGAGGTTCGCGCCGCGCTCCTTGAGCGTCGCCGCCAGCACCTTGGCGTTCTCGACCACCGCTGCGGCATAGCTCTTGAACTCGGGACGCAGCGCCTCGCCGAACGCGACCGCCTTGGCGGCGATCACGTGCATCAGCGGACCGCCCTGCAGGCCCGGAAACACCGCCGAGTTGATCTTCTTCGCGATCGCTTCATCGTTGGTCATGATCATGCCGCCGCGGGGCCCGCGCAGCGTCTTGTGCGTGGTGGTGGTGACGACATGGGCATGGCCGAACGGCGTCGGGTGGACGCCGCCGGCGACCAGGCCGGCGAAGTGCGCCATGTCGACCATGAACATCGCGCCGACCTCGTCCGCGATCGCGCGGAAGCGGGCGAAATCGATGTGGCGCGGATAGGCCGAGCCGCCGGTGATGATCAGCTTGGGCTTGTGCTCGCGGGCGAGCGCGGCGACCTGGTCATAGTCGATCAGGTGATCGTCGGGCCGCACGCCATACTGGACCGCGTTGAACCACTTGCCGCTCATCGCCGCGCGCGCGCCGTGGGTCAAGTGGCCGCCGGCATCGAGGCTGAGGCCGAGGATGGTGTCGCCCGGCTTGGTCAGCGCGAGCATCACCGCGCCGTTGGCCTGCGCGCCCGAATGCGGCTGGACGTTGGCGAAGCCGCAGTCGAACAGTTGCTTGGCGCGGTCGATCGCCAGCTGCTCCACCTCGTCGGACGGGTGGCAGCCCTGGTAATAGCGCTTGCCCGGATAGCCCTCGGCGTACTTGTTGGTGAAGACCGAGCCCTGCGCTTCGAGCACCGCCTTGGAGACGATGTTCTCGGAGGCGATCAGCTCGATCTGATACTGCTCGCGCGCCATTTCGTGCTCGACGCCGGCGAACACCGCAGGGTCGACCTCGGCGAGCGACTTGGTGAAGAAGCCATCCGGCTGAAGGCCTGCCGTAACGGGGTTGGTGCTCATGCGGGGCTCCTTTCGGGGTTGCTCAGCTTCTCCACGCGACGGACGTGCCGATCGCCGAGGAAAGCCGTTTCGAGAAACTGGGTGACGCACGCCTTGGCCATCTCGATGCCGATCATCCGCGCGCCGAGGGCGATGACATTGGCATCGTTATGCTCGCGCGCAAGACCGGCGGAGAGCGGCTCGGAGACGAGCGCACAGCGCGCGGCGGGGTTGCGGTTGACCGCGATCGAGATGCCGATGCCCGATCCGCACAGCGCGATGCCGAAGGTCGCCTCGCCGGTCTCGATCGCCTTGCCGAGCCGGTAGCCATAGTCCGGATAGTCGACGCTCTCGGGTCCATTGGTGCCCAGATCGAGCACGTCATGACCGGCTGCGCGCAACCAATCGGCGAGTTCTGCCTTCATGGCGGTGGCGGCGTGATCCGAGGCGAGGGCGATGCGATGGTGCATGGCGCGCCCTCTACGCGCGTGTGCGCCCGCTGGCTAGACACCCAGGAGACCATATGCCGAAGACTCTGTCCGTTCTGTTTCCCGCGCTGGCACTCGGCCTCGCCGCCTGCTCGCCGAGCACCGAGGACCGCGTCGACAATTCGCTCGACCGCACCGGTGATTCGCTGTCCAACGCGGCGGACCGGCTGGGCGACCGGATCGAGAACCGGGTGGATGCGGCAGGCAAGGCGATCCGCGAAGGCGCGGACGACACCGGCGATGCGCTGGCGAACGGCGTGGACCGCACCGGCAACGCGATCGACGACGCCGCACACTGATCGTTCGATTCAATATCGCAATGAACTGCGATAGCTTGGCTCTCGGCAGCAAGTCCGCTGCCTGAACCAAGGAACCGCACATGACACTCGCAGAAGTGTGCGTTCTGCTGATGGCGCTGTTTGCCTTCGCCACCTTGATCCTCAAGGTAATCGAAGTCGCACGTCAGAAGTAAGCGTACCGGGAGGGGGAGGCGTTGCAGCGTCTCCCCTGAACGAAGAACCCCCACCGTTGCAGCGGCGGGGGTTCCGGTGAACCAGGGAAAACCCTGACACTCGCAGAGGCTATATACGGCAGACGTTGCGCAGTTTCAATTTGATCCCTGCGAGACCGCCCTCTTCCCCCGCTTCGGGCTCCCCGACTTGAGCACCCCGCGCCGGAATAGCCGCGCCGCGATGGTCAGCGTGATCGCCACCCACAGCCCCTGCCAGGCGAAGGCGAGCGCGTGCGGCCAAAGCTCCGGCGCGTTGGCTGCCCGCGCCGCCATCGCCATGGGCGAGCTGAACGGCACGATCTCCGCTGCGATCGCCACCCAGCTCTCCGGGTTGCCCGCCGCGTACGACGCCATGCCGAACATCGCGAACTGGAAGATGGTGATCGGCAGCGACAGCATCTGGATCTCGCGCTGGGTGGAGGCGAGCGAGCCGACGCCGAGGAACACCGCGCTCTGCAGCAGATAGGCCATCACGAAATAGCCGATCAGCAGCAACGGGAAGATCGGGCCCACCGCCACGCTCAGGTCCGACAACGCGCCCGACATGCCCGCGGGCGTCAGCTTGGGCAGGTTGGCGACCAGCGTACCCCAGAAGGCGACGAAAAGCAGCGCCGAGCCGAAGGCGCCCAGCAGCTTGCCGAAGAACACGCTCTCCAGCGGCACTGCGGCGGCGAGGATCTCGATCACCTTGTTCGACCGCTCCTCCGCCATCGCGCCCACCGCCTGGCCCGACAGCATCAGCGTGACGAGGAAGATCGCGAAGGTGGAGAAATAGGCCGCCTGCCCGCGCCCGCTGACGGTCGGCGCCTGCACGGCGATGGTTTCGAAGCGCGCGGTGCTGCGGACGCCGGGGGCATGCGCGGCGCGCAGCGTCTGGGTGGCGAGCGCGGCGAGATAGCGCCCCTCCGCCTCTGCCCCCGCGCGGCGCAGGATCATGGGATGATCGAGCGGGCCGTACAGCACCGCCGCCGCCTCGATCGCATCCGAGTCAAACAGCGCGCGCGCCTGTCGCGCCGCATCGCCCTGCGGCGCTTCCAGCTGCAGCCTGGGCCGCGCGGAATCGCGGCTGAACACGTTGCGCAGTTCGCGATCGGCAGCGCGCAGGCTCTCCTGCTGCCCGACAGGCACGATCGCCACGAGCACCTGCCGGGCCTCGCCGGCTGCACCCGCGGCCTGGCCGCTCAGCCCGCCGATGATGCCGAAGCCGATCATCAGGAGCGGGCTCAGCAGGAACAGCAGGAAGGTCGGCGTCATCACCGTCGCGGTGAGGTCGCGGCGGGCGATGGTGAGCGCGTGGCGGAGGAAGCGCGGCATCATGCGATCGTCTCCGGCTGGTCGGCCAATGCCTCGGCGCCGACGATGCGGACAAAGGCATCGTGCAGCCCCGGCCGCTCGATCGACAGGCCCGAAATCCCGTGCCCCGCGTCGATCAGTCGCACCAGCAGCGCCTCGATGCCGCCGTCGGGCACGGTGAAGCGCCAGCTCCCGCCTTCGCGCACCGCGTCGCCCGGCAGCATCGCGCCGATCGCGTCGGCATCATGATGCGGCGTGTATCGAGCGCGCAGCGGCAGCAATGCCCGCGCCTCGTCCACCGTGCCCTCGAACCGCACCTTGCCGCCCGCGATCACCGAGATGCGCTCGCACAGCCGCTCGGCATGCGCCATGACATGGGTGGAGAAGAGGATCGTCGCGCCGCGATCGCGCTGGCCGCGGATCAGCAGCTCCAGCCGCTCCTGGTTGACCGGATCGAGCCCCGAAAACGGCTCGTCGAGCACCAGCAGGTCGGGCTCGTGCACCACCGAGCCGAGCAGCTGGACGAGCTGCGCCATGCCCTTCGATAGCTTGCGGATCTTGTCATCGGCGGCATGGCCGAGCCCTGCGTTTTCGAGCAGCGCCTGTGCCCGCTTGCGGCCGGTCGCCCAGGGCAGCCCGCGCAGCGCGCCCATGAAGGCGATCGCCTCGCGACATTTCATGTTGGGATACAGCCCGCGTTCCTCGGGCAGGTAGCCGACCTGGTCGCTCATGTCGCGCGGGTGGCGGCTGCCTAGCAGCGTCCGTTCGCCTTCGTCGGGCTCGATGATGCCGAGCAGCATGCGCAGCGTGGTGGTCTTGCCCGCGCCGTTGGGGCCGAGCACGCCGTAGATCAGCCCCTTGGGCACGGCGATGCCGACACCGTCGACGGCGCGCCGGTCTCCGAAACGCTTGACCAGCCCGGAGGCACTGACGGCGAGTTGCTGCAACGATGCCTCCCCCTAGCAATCGCAACGTGGTAGCGGGTGCGCGTGCGGCAAGACAAGTCCATCGAGGAACGGCTGAAGGCGAAGGCGGCGGAGATCGGCTTTGCGGCGTGCGGCGTCGCGCATGCCGATGCCGCGCCGCGCACCGCCGAGCGCTTGCGCCAATGGCTGGACGACGGCGCGCATGGCGACATGCTGTGGATGGAGGAGCGCGCCGAGCAGCGCGGCAGCCCCCGGGGCCTGTGGCCCGAGGTCCGCTCGGTGATCGCGCTGGGCATGAGCTATGCCCCCGCCACCGATCCGCTGGCGCTGGCGAGCGAAGGCGAGGTCGGCCGCATCTCGGTCTATGCGCAGGGGGCCGACTATCACGACGTGGTGAAGCGGCGACTGAAGGAGCTCGCCCGCTGGCTTGTGGCCGAGGCACCGGGCGCCGACGTGAAGGTGTTCGTCGATACCGCGCCGGTGATGGAGAAGCCGCTTTCCGAGGCCGCCGGGCTCGGCTGGCAGGGCAAGCACACCAATCTGGTCAGCCGCAGCCATGGCAGCTGGCTGTTCCTCGGCGCGATCTACACCACGCTCGACCTGGCATCCGACGGCCCGAGCGGCGGCGGCTGCGGCAGCTGCGACGCCTGCCAGACGGCCTGTCCGACCGGCGCCTTCCCCGCCCCCTATCGGATCGATGCGCGCCGCTGCGTCTCCTACCTGACCATCGAGAACAAGGGCCCCATTCCCCGCGACCTCCGCGAAGGCATCGGCAACCGCATCTATGGCTGCGACGACTGCCTCGCGGTCTGCCCTTGGAACAAGTTCGCCGCCGCCGCGCAGGCGAACCTCGCCTTCCACCCCCGCGCCGAGTTGACCGTTCCTTACCTCGCCGACCTGCTGGCGCTCGACGATACAGGCTTCCGCGCGGTCTTCGCCGGCTCGCCGATCAAGCGCATCGGCCGCGACCGGATGGTGCGCAACTGCCTGATCGCCGCCGGCAACAGCGGCAGCGCGCGGCTGGTGGCACCAGTGTGCGCGCTGCTAGACGATCCTGCCCCGGTCGTGCGCGGCGCGGCTGCATGGGCGCTGGAACGGCTTGATTTGCGGCGGTGGTGCGAGGAACGGTCGAAGCGCCTCATTGCCGAGGATGATTCCAGCGTCTTGGAAGAGTGGGACCGGGTGGCAAACGAAGCGGCATCCGATCATCCCGGCGAAAACGCAAATCTCACGGCAAGCTAACGTCTTCCATCACGCTCTTAATTGCATGCACACTCCGAATCGCGTTATGTAGAGAAATATCCATCTGGGGGATTTTTCCATGCGCCTGCTCGCTCTGTTGCTGTGTGTTCAAGCCGTTGCTCCCGCCGTTGCACAACAGGCGCCGGCGACCAAGGAAGATCCCAACAAAAAGATCTGTAAGCGGCAGCAAGTCACGGGATCCTTCTTCATGACGCGCGAATGCCACACCAAGGCGGAATGGGACCTCATGGCGGAAAATGCGCGCGCCGCGGTGATGCGACAGCGCTCGGCGTTCAAGGGGCACGAGGGCAATTGATCGACTAGGCCGCTGTCCGCTTGACTCCACCGTCGCGCCCCGCTAGGCGCGCCGCTTCGCAATTGGCCCCGCACCCCCGGTGAAGCGGTGGCCCTGCGTCTTTCCCTCGGGAAGGCACAGGCGAAACCGGGATCGCGATCAGGGCGGTTCGCCGCCCGGGTCAACGTCACAGCAGTTGGTAAAGGATTTTACATGTCGAAGCGCTCCAGCGCCAAGCATAAGCTCGATCGCCGCATGGGCGAAAACATCTGGGGTCGTCCGAAGTCCCCGGTGAACAAGCGCGAATACGGCCCGGGCCAGCACGGCCAGCGCCGCAAGGGCAAGATGTCGGACTTCGGCATCCAGCTGCGCGCCAAGCAGAAGCTCAAGGGCTATTACGGCGACATCACCGAGAAGCAGTTCAAGCGCTCGTACGAAGACGCCTCGAAGATGAAGGGTGACACCGGTCAGAACCTGATCGGCCTGCTCGAGCAGCGCCTCGACATGATCGTCTACCGCGCCAAGTTCGCGCCGACGATCTTCGCGGCCCGCCAGCTGGTCAACCACGGCCATGTCCGCGTCGACGGCGAGAAGTGCAACATCGGTTCGCGCCGCATCAAGCCGGGCCAGGAAATCAGCCTGAGCGGCAAGGCGCAGGAAATGGCGCTGGTCATGGAAGCGCAGAGCCTCGCCGAGCGCGACATCCCCGACTATGTCGCGCCGGACGGCGCGGCGAAGGTCACCTTCACCCGCGTGCCGACGCTCGACGAAGTGCCGTACCCGGTGAAGATGGAACCGAACCTGGTCGTCGAGTTCTACTCGCGCTAAGCTTCGGCTTCCTTCGGGAAACGAAACAAGGGCGGTCCTTCGGGGCCGCCCTTTTTCGTGCCGCCGTCAGGGCTTGGCCGGAAGGCTCAGCGCGGTGCGCAGGAACGCGTCGCTCTTGTCGAGCATCTGGGCGCGGACGACATCGTCCTCGAGCTGGTGATCGAGCCCCTTGAACTCGACATACTCGACCTGCTTGCCGGCACCGCGCAGCCGCGACGCCATCATCCGCGATTCGCCGACGCCGACGTTCAGGTCCTGGTCGCCGTGGAACAGCAGCACCGGCGCCTTGATCCGATCGACATTCTGCGCGGGCGAGCCCTCGCGGACATGCGGACCATGGCCGATGAACGCGTCGACCAGCGCGTAATTGGTATAGCCCGATGCTTCGGTGCGCACGGCTTCCAGATCGGTCACCGGCGCGATCCCGACGATCGCCTTGAACAGATCGGGATCGAGCACCGAGGTCTGCAATGCGGCATAGCCGCCATAGGACCAGCCGACGATCGCCAGCTTGCCCGGCGCGGCGATACCCTGCTTCAGCAGCCAGCGCCCGCCGTCGTTGACGTCGCCGATCGCGGTGCGCCACGACTGGAAGCCGTTCTTCTGGTACCACGCGTCGCCATAGCCGGTCGAGCCGCGATAGTTGGGCTGCAGCACCGCAAAGCCGCGCGCCGCGAAGAACTGGGCCAGCCAGTCGAACCCCCACTCGTCGCGCGCGCCGGGGCCGCCATGCGGCATCACGATCGCCGGCAGGTTCTTGCCGTCGCTGCCCGCCGGCAGCGTCAGATAGCCGGGGATCGGCGTGCCGTCGGCGGCGGGAAAGGTGATCGGCTGTACGCTCGCCAGCTTCTCGCCCGCCAGTTGCGGCCGCGACGCCAGCACCTCGCCCAGGCGGCGGGTCTTCTTGTCGTAGACATAATAGGTGCCGGCATCGCTGTCGCCACCGGCGAACAGCAGCAGCTTGGATTCGTCCGCGCTGGAATCGAGGAAAGTGATCAGCGGCTTGCCCGGCAGCGCCTTGGCCAGCGACGCCTGCAGCTTCTTGAGTTCGGGATCGAAGAATTCGGTCACGCGCCGGTCGGTGGCGTAGCTCGCGCCGACGACGCGGCGGTACCGGCCGATCCGGACCAGGCCGTCGACATCGACCAACGGGTTGGCGAGCACGAGCTTGCGGGTCAACGTGCCGTCGAGCGTGACGCTGTACAGCGCGCTGCGGCCGCCTTCGTTATCGAAGCCGTAGACAAGGTTCGCGTCGCGATCGACCGCATAGGGATTGAAGCCCTGCTCGCCGGTGGGCGTGGTCACCAATTCGCCGAACCGCTTCCATTCGCGGCTGCCCGCCAGGCGATAGCTGTAGAGATAGTGGCCGGAATTGAGGCCGGTGCCGCCGATGCTCTCCACGCCCATCATCCGAACGGTGCCATGCCCGTCGCTGATATATTCGCGCGCGCCCGGCCGCGGGTTTTCGATCGTCTTGCGGCGGAGCGTGGTGGCGTCGACCAGCTCGACGCCCAAGCCCTCCTGGCTGCTCGCAATGTGGGTCCCGGTCGAAAATTCCGGCACGAACTGCCGTGTCATCAGCACCGAGCCGTTCGAACCGTCGGGCCCCCAATCGACGATGCTGCCGCCCGATTGCATGATGTCGAGCGCGTTTATGCTTTCGCGCGAGCTGAGCACCTTCAGGTCGGTGCCGTCGCTGTTCACCGTCACCATGCGCGTGAACGGCAGCTTCTCCGCCAGCTTCTGGATCATGAAGAGGTTGCACACGATGCGGGTGTCGCTTGCCCAGCGGCAGTTGCGCAGCCGTTCGGGATTGCCCGTCGATCCGAGGATCGTCTTGGTCGCGCCCGTCGCCATGTCCGCTACCATCAGCACGTTGCCGCGGCCCCGCACCGGCTGCAGCATGGCGACATGGGTGCCGTCCGGCGACAGGCTGATCTGCTGGATGAATTCGCGGCTGCCGAAATTCACCGCGTCCTTGCTCTGCGCCCACGCGGCGGCAGGCAGCGTCGCGGTGGCAAGCAGCACCGCGCGAACCAGTCTCGTCATTATTCCCCCCAAGTTGCTCGCTGCCGATCTTAAAAGGCGCGCGGCTTTTCGCAATCCACCGGCCACATTGCGAAGTCGCTTGGGACCTGACAGGGTTGGGCACGTCCGAATAATGGAGCCTTTGATGCGCTTTTCGTTGCTCGCTTTCGCCTTGCTTTCGACCACCGCCGCCCAGGCGCAGACCGCCGCGCCCGCCCTCTCGCTCGATACGCTGAAGTCCGTCACCGAGACGCTCGCCTCCGATGCGTTCGAGGGCCGCAAGCCGACCACGGCGGGCGAAGACAAGACGATCGCCTATCTGATCGAGCGCTTCCAGAAGGCGGGGCTCAAGCCCGGCAACAAGGGGCAATGGGTGCAGGACGTGCCGCTGGTGGAGCTCAGCGTGCAGAGCCCCAGCAAGCTCGCCTTCACCGGCGGCAAGACGCCGGTGTCGCTCGCCTATGGCAGCGAGGCGGTGTTCTCGACCTACCGTGTCACGCCCAGGATCGACCTGAAGGACAGCGAGGTCGTGTTCGTCGGCTATGGCATCAACGCGCCCGAGCGGGGCTGGAACGACTATGCCGGGCTCGACGTGAAGGGGAAGACAGTCGTCATCCTGATCAACGATCCCGACTGGCAGACCATGTCGCTGGACGGCCCGTTCGGCGGCCGCGCGATGACCTATTATGGCCGCTGGACCTACAAATATGAGGAAGCCGCACGCCAGGGTGCCGCGGGCGCGATCATCATCCATGACACCGAGCCCGCCGCCTATGGCTGGGGCGTGGTGGAGAGCAGCTGGGGCGGCCCCAAGCTCGAGCAGGACACGCCGGGCGATCACGCCGACCAGTCGCAGCTGATCGGCTGGATCCAGCAGGATGCTGCCAAGGCCCTCTTCGCCAGCGCAGGCAAGGACTATGCCGCGCTGGTCGAGGCGGCGAAGCACAAGGGCTTCAAGGCAGTGCCGCTGGGCGTGAAGGCCTCGGCCAGCTTCGGGGTGGGGATCAAACGCCAGGCGTCGAAGAACGTCGTCGGGATTCTGGCCGGCACCACGAAGCCGGACGAAGTGGTGCTGTTCTCGGCGCACTGGGACCATCTCGGCCATTGCAAGCCGGTGAACGGCGACGACATCTGCAACGGCGCGGTCGACAACGCCACCGGCACCGCTGGTCTGGTCGCGCTCGCCGAGGCCAATGCCAAGGCGGGCCCGGCCAAGCGCAGCATGGTGTTCCTGGCGGTGACCGCCGAGGAACAGGGGCTGATCGGCTCGCAATATTATGCGGAGCATCCGGTCTACCCGCTGGCCAAGACGGTGGGCGGCGTGAACATGGACGGGCTCAACATCCACGGCAAGGCGAAGGACTTCGTGCTGGTCGGCGCGGGCAAGTCCGAGCTGGAGGAGATGGTCAAGCCGCTGGTCGCCGCCGAGGGCCGGGTGATCGGCGTGGAATCGACGCCCGAAAAGGGCAGCTATTACCGCTCCGACCATTTCAGCTTCGCCAAGCTGGGCGTGCCGATGCTCTATGGCGAGAGCGGCGACGATCTGGTCGTCGGCGGCAAGGCGGCCGGCGCCAAGGCGGCGGAAGACTATACCGACCAGCGCTACCACAAGCCGCAGGACGAATATGATCCCAAGTGGAACTGGGACGGCGCGCTGTCCGACCTGCGGATCTATTACGGCCTCGGTCGCGAACTGGCCGAGGGCAGCAGCTGGCCCAACTGGTTCAAGGACGCCGAATTCCGCGCCATCCGCGACAAGGCGCGGGCCGAGCAGTAAGGCGGTCCAGCGCCGTTCCGTCGTCATCCCGGCGAAAGCCGGGATCCATTGGGGTCTCCGTCACAGCTCCTGCCGATACCGAGAGGCGAATGGATCCCGGCTTCCGCCGGGATGTCGGCTAGTGGGAAGCGCCCGGACCATCCGTCGGCCTTTCCCCTGTCACGCTACAGGGCTAAAGGCCGCGCCATGACTCGTACCCCTCCCCCCGAATGGGCACCGCACGACGCGGTCTGGATCGGCTTTCCCAGCCACGCTGACCTCTGGGTCGAAGACCTGGAGCCCGCCCGCGCAGAAGTGATCGCCTTTGCCCGCGCAGTGCACGCCGATGGCCGCGGCGAGCGCGTCATCCTCGTCGCCGCCGATGACGCCGCCGCCGAAGCCGCCCGCGCCATGGCCGGCGATGCCGCCGAAGTCGTGACCGAGCTGTTCGGCGATATCTGGCTGCGCGATACCGCCGGCATCCTCACCAGCGACAATGTCGCGCAGGATTTCGGCTTCAACGGCTGGGGCGGCAAATACGACCTCGAGGGCGACGACACGATCGGCGCCCGCCTCGCCGCGCGTCGCGGGCTCACCGCGGCCAAGCATGGCTGGATCCTCGAAGGCGGCGCGATCGATGGCGACGGCACCGGGCTGTGCGTCACCACCGAGCAGTGCCTGCTCAACCCCAATCGCAACCCGGACCTGGACCGCGCCGCGATCGAGGCCAAGCTGGCGGCGGACCTGGGCTATGATCGCGTGCTGTGGCTGGGCGACGGCCTCGCCAACGACCACACCGACGGCCATGTCGACAATCTCGCCCGCTTCGTCGGCCCCAACCGGCTGCTGATCCCCACCCCGGACGAGGACGATCCCAATGCGGCGATCTATGCCGATGCGGTCGCCCGCGCCGAGGCGTTCGGCGTGGACATCGTGCGCATGCCCTCCCCCGGCGCGGTGCTGGACGAAGACGGCGAGGTGATCCCGGCCAGCTACATGAACTTCTATATCGGCAACGCTGCGGTGGTGGTGCCGCTCTATGGCCAGCCCAACGACCAGGCCGCGATCGAGACGCTCAAGGACCTGTTCCCCGGCCGCACCATCGTCGGCCAGCGGGCGGACCATATCCTCACCGGCGGGGGCAGCTTCCACTGCATCTCGCAGCAGATCCCGACGATCGGGTGACCGCCTTCGCCGTCCGCGCGCTGCTCTCCGGGCTGATCGTCGCCACCGTGGCGATGCTTGCCCGGCGCAGTCCCGCGTTCGGCGCCCTGGTCGCGTCGCTGCCGCTGATCTCGCTGCTCGGGGTCGTGTGGCTGTGGCGCGACACCCAGGACTCCGTGCGGGTGGCGGACCATCTTCAGGCGACCTTCTGGTACGTCCTGCCCTCGCTTCCGATGTTCCTGCTGGTGCCGGCATTGCTGCGATCGGGCGCGGGGTTCGCCCCGGCCCTAGTCGGCGGGATCGCACTGACGATCCTGCTCTACTTCGTGACCGCCGCCGCGCTCGCCCGCTTCGGCGTCACGCTCTGACCAGCCCAGGCGCGTCAGAAGTTCTGCCAGTCCTCGACATCGCGGGTCATCGCACGCACGGCGGCCACCGGCAGCGGCCGCGCCTCGGCAGGCGGCGTCGCGAACTTGCCTTGGAGCGACCCGCTGCTATTCCCGCCAGCAACGCGGAACTTGCTGGCCTGATCGCTGAGCAACCGCGTCTCGTTGGACAGGTTGCGTGCCGCCGCCGAGGTTTCCTCGACCATCGCCGCATTCTGCTGGGTGGCGCCGTCCATGTTCGTAATCGCCGTCGTCACCTGCACGATCGCAGCAGCCTGCGCGTTGTTGTCGGTCGCCATGCTGCCGAGCAGCTGATGCACCTGGGCAACATCCTGCGCGATGTTCGACAGCGCACCGTCGACCTTCTGCACCGCCTCCACCGCGGTGCCGATCTCCGACTGTGTGACGGTCAGCTGGTCGCGGGCGCGCTTGGCTTCTTCCTCGGCGCGCATCGCGAGCGCGGAGACCAGATCCGCGACCACGGCAAAGCCGCGCCCGGCCTCGCCGGCACGCCCTGCCTCCACGGCGGCGTTCATCGCCAGCACGCGCGTCTGGAACGCGATCTTGTCGAGCCCCTCGATGACGCTGTCGATGCCCTTGGCGCTGTCTGCGACCCGGCTCATCGCCTGCACCGCCTCATCGGTGATTGCCCGACCGCCCTCGACCGTGTGGATCGCGCCGTTTGCGCGCTCGACCGTGTTGCCCGCCGCCGCCGCGGTGGCCTTCAGCCGTCCGTCGATCTCGCCGATCGACGCCGAAGTTTCCGCCAGCGACGCGGCGGTGCTTTCGGTGCGGCGCGCTAGATCCTCCGAGGCCTGCGCGATGTCCTTCGAGCCGGTGCTGATCCCCTGCGCACTCTGGATCACCGTGCCGATCAGGGAACGCAGATTGTCCAGCGCCTCGTTGAAGTTGCTCTTTAGCTCGGCATAAGCCGGCGGGAAATGCGCGGTGACGGGGCGGGTGAGATCACCTGCCTTGAGCGCCGCCAAGCTGTCCCGCAGCGCACGGGTGACGGTGGTCTGCTCAGCGGCGGCAGCGGCGGCGCGATCGCGCTCCTTGGCGATCGCGGCCTGCAGAAAACCGTCGACCGAGCGGGTAATGTCGCCGATTTCGTCGTGCTGCTCAAGGTGCGGCAGCGTCGCCGCCCCCGAGGAGCGGGCGAGTTCGGTGATGATCTCCGCCAACCGCCGGATCGGCGCGATCACCTTGTGGGTGATGGTCAGGAACGACACGACCAGCACCGCGCCCGCCAACAGCCCCAGCGCCGCCATCGAGAGCCGCGCGAAGCCCGCAGCAGCCTGCGCCTGGGTAGCGACCGATTCCGAAATCTTGATCTGCAGGTCGACGAGCTTGGCGATCGCGTCGGACACCGGATCGATCGCAGGATACATCTCGTTGCGCACGAACCCCTCGAGCGCCGCCGCGTCGCCCGCGCGCAGCATCTGTTGCAACCGCTCGACCTTATCGTCGGCGACCTTCATCCGGGATTCGGCCTCCGCTGCGAGCTTGGCTTCCTCCCCTTCGATCCGCGTGGCGCGGTACTCGGCCCAGGCCTTGTGCAATTCGGTGCTGCCCGCCGACACCCTCGATGCGGCTTCGGCAAAGCCGATATTGCCGTTGCGCGCCTTGTGCGCGGTATCCACGATCTCGACGGCATAGCGATCCGCTACCACCTTGAGCTGGCGCAGCGGCAGCACGCGATCGGCCAGAAGGGTGGAGAGCGCCGCCTCGCTCGACCGCGCCGACCAATAGCCGACCCCGACCAGCAGCAGCGTGGCGATGCCGAACAGGGTAAGGCAACCGAGAAGTTTCTGCTTGATCGTCATCTATGCGTCTCACGCAATTGGGCCCGAGCGAGAAAGCGGAAGCGCACCCGCAATCCTTGAGGCGCCTCCGTCCCTGTATCGTTGTTATAGAGAGACGCTCCGCCAGGCCGCCGGAGAAGCTTCATATTTGCGCGGACGAGCGGGGATTTCTGTCTCCACGATTTCGGGGCGGGGCTGGATTCCCGACCGTCATCGACTACATGGCGCCGCATGACCCAGATCACTGTCGGCGCACTGCAGCTCGCCTTCTCGAACGATATCGACGCGAACATCGCTCGCGTCTCCGAATTGGTCCGCGAGGCAGCCGGTCGGGGCGCGCAGGTGGTGCTGCCGCCCGAACTGTTCGAGGGCGAATATTTCTGCCGCGTCGAGGACGAGGGGCTGTTCGCCAACGCCAAGCCGGTGACCGAACACAAGGCGGTGCTGGCGATGCAGGCGCTCGCCGCCGAGCTGGGCATCCACATCCCCACCAGCTTCTTCGAAGCCGATGGTCCGCACCATTATAACAGCCTCGCGATGATCGGCCCCGACGGCAAGGTCTCCGGCGTCTATCGCAAAAGCCACATCCCCGATGGCCCGGGCTATGAGGAGAAGTTCTACTTCCGCCCCGGCAACACCGGGTTCAAGGTGTGGGACGGCCCCGGCGCCAAGCTGGGCGTGGGCGTGTGCTGGGACCAATGGTATCCCGAAACCGCGCGCGCGATGATGCTGATGGGGGCCGAACTGCTCTTCTACCCCACCGCGATCGGCAGCGAGCCGCATGACGACAGCCTCGACACCGCGCGGCTGTGGCGGCGTGCGATGGTGGGCCATGCGGTGTCCAACGTCGTGCCGGTGATCGCCGCCAACCGCGTCGGCACCGAGCATGGCCAGACCTTCTACGGCACCAGCTTCATCACCGACGAGCGCGGCGACATCCTCGCCGAACTGGATCGCACCGAAGAGGGCTTGATCACCGCGACGCTCGACCTCGACCGGGTGAAGCGCCACCGCGCCGCCTTCGGCTTCTTCCGCGATCGCCGCCCGGAGCTGTACGGCCGGCTCGTCCAGGACATCTGAGCGAGGCTTCCCGGCGCGTCAGCCGCGCGCCGGGGCCTTGCGGCGGAAGGGCACGTCGCGCCGCAGATAGGTCAGCGCGCGCCACACCCATTCGATCGGGCCGTACTGGAAGCGCACCAGCCACCAGTGCGCCGCGACGATCTGCACCGCGATGGCGGCCAGCGCGACCCATAGCCGTGTCGCCGCGTCCCAATCGTCGTACTTGCCCAGACCGTAATGGTAGAAGATCGGCACGAAGATCGCCGATTGCAGGATGTAATAGGTCAGCGTCAGCCGTCCCGGCGCGGCGAGCGGCTGCACCAGCCGGCGCGCGGGGCCGTCGTACAGCGCGATCACCAGCAATGCCCAGAAGGCGGTGCCCGCCAGGTCCAGCCACATATTGAGCAGCGCCCAGAAGGCGCGGTCTGCGCCCAGCCCGTAGCCCAGGCCGGAGAACCACAGGCGCAGCGGCTCGCGGGCGACGAAGAGCAGCACCGCGGCCACCAGGGCCGCCAGCAGTGCCGGCCGGCGCCAGGCGCGGCTCTTGGCGAGATCGCCGAAGAAATCGGTCCGCCCCAGCACCAGCCCGAGCAGATAGAGGCCGAGGATCTGCACCATCCGGCCATATTCGAGGAAGAACCAGTATTTGGATTGCTGCCCGGCCCACAGGTTCACCCGCAGCACCTGCCACAGGTCGCCGCCGAGATAGACCGGCATGCCCGGATCGACCGAGGATTGCGCAGGCGCATTCGCCCAACCCACCCCAAGCGCGCCGGCGACCATCTGCACGATCAGGCTGGGCCCGATTAGGCAGAACACAGCGCCGCCGAGCAGCACCGCATTGCTGCGGATCCGGTTGAAGAACAGCAGCAGGAAGCCGATCGCCGCCAGGGTCTGCATGATGTCGCCGCGATAGATCAGCGAATGGAGGAAGCCGATGCCCTCCAGCAGCAGCAACCGCCAGGCGAAGCGCGCGGTGAAGTCCTGCCCCCGCTTGGCGGCGCGATCCATCAGGATGAAGAAGCTGAATCCGAAGCACAGGGCGAGCAGCGAGAAGCTCTTGCCCATGAACAGCGCGAAGACGAAATCGGTGATCCGCCCGGGTTTTTCGCCCGCCCAGAACAGCTCGTAACTTTCGATGACATGGACGAGGAACAGCGCCATCAGCGCAAAGCCGCGCAGAACGTCGACGACGTCCAGGCGATTGGCAGGCGCGGCGGCCGGGCCGCCCGATCTTGGTTCCACGGGATGGCTGCGATGCGCTTCGGCAGTGTCAGCAGTGCCCGGCATCGGCCTCATTTACGTCTTCTTTGTCCGACAGGCGTAGCCACGCCACCATGGTTAGCGCCCTATCCCGCCGGCTGCTCTGCATCGCGCTCGTCGCGGTGCTCGCGTGCATCGTGCCCCCGGCACATGCCCAAGCGGGCGTTGCCGGTCAACCACTTGGCGTGTGCCTGCTGGCGGACAAGGGGCAGCGGGAAGACGAACTGATCCGGCACCCGGAACGGTTCGACTGTACGACGCCGCAGCATCGATTCGGTTCCGGCGATTTCTGGGCGATATCAACGACGATCGATCGGCGCTCGACCTTCGCGGCGCCGCTTGCCCTGCGCTTCGCCAGCCTGTGGCAGGCCCGGCTGGCCATCCATTTTGTCTATGCCGACGGCGCCGTGCGCAGCTGGCAGAGCGACCGCCGCGGCATCACGCCGCTGATCCAGCTGGGCGCGGTGGCGGAGCTGCCCGTGCCGGTGCGCGATCCCGCCCTGGTCCGCGTGCTGTTCCATGTCGAGGGCGCCGCCAACCTCCGGGGCGTCGCCACCGGGCTGCGCATCGCCACCCACCGCGAGGGCGAACGCGCCAATCTGGCGCTCGCCGGGCTCTACGCCGCCTTTGCCGGGGTGGCGGCGGCGCTGATCGTGTACAATCTCGCGCTATGGTGCGCGATGCGGCACCGTTTCCAGCTCCATTATTGCCTGCTGCTGGGCGCGCTGCTCGGCTATACCTTCAGCTCCTCGGGCGCACTGGCCTGGGCGGCGCCGATGCTGGCCAACAACGACCGGCTGCGGCTCAACTACCTGTTCATCGGGCTGGCGGGTGGTGCCGCGGCGCTGTTCACCCGCAGCTTCTTCGACGACCAGACATTGCCGCGCTGGCTCGACCGCGCCAGCCGGTTCGCCGCGATGGCGGTGCCGGTCTCGGCGCTGGCCGTCGCGGTGCTCGGCGCGGTGCAGCTGCGCCTCGCCGACCTGCTCTATACGCTGGCCTTTGCCGGGCTGCTGGCGATCGTGGTGCCGACGCTGTGGGGCGCGTGGCGGCAACGCTCCAACTTCCTGTGGCTGTTCGCGATTGCCTGGAGCGCGCCGATCCTGCTCGCGGCGGTGCGGATCGGAGCGGCACTGCGCATCGTGCCCTGGAACTTCTGGATCGACAATTCGACCATCCTGTCGATGGGGCTGGAGGCGCTGGTCTCCTCGCTGGCCGTTGCCTACCGGATCAAGTTCCTTCGCGACGAGCGCGACGCGGCGATCACCCGCGAGGTGGTCGCCCGCAAGCTGGCCGACATCGATCCGCTCACCGGCCTGCTCAACCGCCGCGCCTTCCTCCACCGCGCGATCGGGCGCGCCGAGGCCCAGCAGCTGCTCCTCGTCGACATCGATCATTTCAAGCGGGTCAACGAAACGCTGGGACATGACGGCGGCGACGAGGTGTTGCGCCTGTTCGCCGCCGCGCTGCGCCACGCCGCGCCCGATCCGGTGCTGATCGCGCGGATGGGTGGCGAGGAATTCGCGCTGCTCACCCCCGCGATCCAGCGGATCGAGCCCGAGGCGCTGCTCGCCAGCCTGCGCCGGGTCCGCATGCCGTTCGACCTGACGATCACCTCGAGCATCGGCAGCTGCAGCGGCGCGCTCGCCACCGATCTCGACTGGAAGGCGCTGTATCGCTGCGCCGACTCGGCGCTGTTCGAGGCCAAGGCAGCCGGCCGCGACCGCGCCCGGGCGCTGCGACTCGACGCGGCCTGAGCTTGCCTGTTCCCGCCATCGCGTGTAGGTTGGCGACAGGGAGAATGGGGAAAATGCAGCGTCACAAGCGCCTGTTGCTGGTTGCCGGAGCCGTCGCGCTGCTCGTCGCGATTACGCGCCCCTCGCCCCCGCATGCCGATTTCGAGCTGCTGATGCACCGCGTCGGCGATACCGCGCCCCAGCAGGTCCATGCCGCGGTCGACCTGGGCGTGCTCGCCGTATCGGTGCTGGTCACCTGGAGCGGCCGCCTCGCGCGCTGACGCGCGCAGCCCAACCTCGGAATGTGCCGTAGAGACGGAACGCGCAAGCTGCGCGAGACGTCTGCATGCGCGTAAAAACCGCGCTTGCATGGCAAAATCGGGTTGCTTACACTGATGTCAATGACAAAGCCCGAAATGGTCTGGAAGACCGCCTATCGGCATCCAGGAGAGTGGGATCGCAGCTACGCGTTGCGGTCCATGGTAGACCTATTCGAGGAGAGCGCCGCGGCCCATCCGCACGCCCCGCTCCTCGATTTCATGAGTCGCATCTACAGCTATGGCGAGGTGCTGGACGGCGCCAATCGCGTCGCCTGCGGGCTGCGCGCGCTGGGCTATGGCCCGGGCGACCGGATCGGGCTGTTCCTGCCCAATGTGCCGCACTATGTCGCCGCCTATTACGGCATCCTCAAGCTGGGTGCGACGGTGGTGAACTTCTCGCCGCTCTACTCGGTCGAGGAACTGGCGGCGCAGGTCGCCGACTCGGGCACCAGGCTGCTCTTCACCCTTTCGGCCACCGCCTTGCTCCCCACCGCGCTCAAGGTGCTGGAGAAGAGCGAGCTGGAGCGGCTCGTCGTCGGCTCGGTCGCCGGCGCGCTGCCAACCGCCAAGTCGCTTTTCTACCAACTGTTCCGCGGCAGCGAGGTGACCGCCCGCCCGCACGATCCGCGCATCCTCGCCTTCTCCAAGCTGATCGCCAACAAGGGCGATTGCCCCCATCCGACCATCGATCCCGCGCGCGACGTCGCGCTGATCCAATATACCGGCGGTACCACCGGCACGCCCAAGGGCGCGGTGCTCACGCACCAGAATCTCTCCGCCAATGCCCGCCAGGTGGCGGAGCTCGATCCCGATCTCGGCAAGGTCGAGGATTCGCTGCTCGGCGTACTCCCCTTCTTCCACGTCTTCGCCAATACCTGCGTGCTCAACCGCACGGTGATCACCGGCGGCAAGATCATCATGCTGCCGCGCTTCAACGCACAGCAGGTGCTGAAGGAACTGCGCCGCACCAAGCCCCGCTCGCTGCCCGGCGTGCCGACAATGTACCAGGCGCTGCTCGACGCGCCGGGGATGAAGCCCAGCGACTTCGCCTCGCTGCGCTTCTGCATCTCGGGCGGCGCGCCACTGCCCGAGCAGCTCAAGCTCAACTGGGAATCGGTGACCGGCGCGCACATCATCGAAGGCTATGGCCTGTCGGAGAGCTCGGGCGTGGTCTCGGCCAATCCCTATGTCGGGCTCAACAAGAGCGGCACGATCGGCCAGCCGATCGCCGGCACCCGCGTGCGGCTGGTCGACAAGGAGGATCCGCGCAAGCCCGCCCCCGAGGGCGAGCCGGGCGAGATCGTGGTGCAGGGCCCGCAGATCATGCAGGGCTATTGGAACCGGCCCGAGACCGATGTCGGCACCTTCGTCGACGATCACTGGCTGCGCACCGGCGATGTCGGCATCATCGACGAGGACGGCTATATCCACATCGTCGACCGGCTGAAGGACATGATCGCGGTCGGCGGGTTCAAGGTGTTCCCCAGCCAGATCGAGGCGGTGCTCTACACCCATCCGGCGGTTAAGGAGACGCTCGTGCTCGGGCTGCCCGATCCGTATCATGGCGAGCTGCCGCACGCCTATGTCGCGCTCAACGACGGCATGACGGCCGATGCGAAGGAGATGTGCGGCTGGCTCAACGCCCAGCTGGGCAAGCATGAGCGCGTGGCGGAAGTCGTGATCCGCGACGCCTTGCCGAAGACGATGATCGGCAAGCTCAGCCGGAAGGATTTGCTGGCGGAGGTGAAAGCCGGGCGGTGATTCTCGCCCGAGTCACCCTCACCCTTCCGGCGCTGCGCGCCTCCCTCCCTCTCCCGCAGGCGGGAGAGGGATAGAAGCTCAATGCCCTCTCCCGCCTGCGGGAGAGGGAGGGGACCCGCCGCCGCAGGCGGTGGGGAGGGTGAGGGTGAGTGGGGGCAGCTCAGTCCCCAGCCTTACCCCCGCCAAACATCACCGCCTTCAAGTTCATGAACTCGTGCAGCCCCCAGGGCCCGAGCTCGCGGCCATGGCCGGAAAGCTTGATGCCCCCGAACGGCGCGGCCGGCACCGAGGCGAGCAGCGAATTCACCGCCGTCATCCCCGCCTCGATTTCGCGCGCGAAACGCTCCACCTCGGCCTCGTCCTGCGTCCACACCGAAGACCCCAGCCCGTACGGCACGTCGTTCGCCAGCGCGATCGCTTCGTCGATATCCGCGACCTTGTAGACAGCCGCGACGGGACCGAAGATCTCTTCCTTCGCCACGTCGCTTTCCGGATCGAGACCCACCAGCACACCCGGCGTCATCCACGCCCCCTCCCGATCGATCATCACCCCGCCGGTCAGCAGCGTCGCGCCCGCCGCCTTGGCCTTCTCGACCTGCTCCAGCACGGTATCGCGCTGCTGGACGCTGGAAAGCGGCCCCATCACCGTTTCCTTGTCCATAGGATCGCCGATCTTCACCGCTTCCATGCCGGCGACGAACTTCGCGAGGAACGCATCGTACACATCGGCATGGACGATCATCCGCTTCGAGCAGATGCAGCTCTGCCCGGCATTCTGCACCCGCGCGGTCACCGCGGTCTTCACCGCCGCATCGAGATCGGCCGAGGGCATGACGATGAACGGATCCGAACCGCCCAGCTCCAGCACCACCTTCTTGAGCGCGCGGCCCGCGGCTTCGGCCACCTTGGCACCCGCGCCTTCCGAGCCGGTGAGCGTCACCGCCACCACCCGCTTGTCGGCGATGATCGCATCCACCTTGCCGGACTTGATCGCGAGATTCTGGAACAGCCCCTCGGGGGCGCCGGCCTTGCGCGCCATCTCCTCCATCGCCGCCGCACAGCCCTGCACCGACGACGCGTGCTTGAGCAGCGCGACATTGCCCGCGAGGATCGTCGGCGCGAGGAAGCGCACCGCCTGCCAGTAGGGGAAATTCCACGGCATCACCGCCAGCACCGGCCCCAGCGGCAGCCACCGCGCAACGGCGTGGCCGGTCGGCGTCTTGACGGTGGTCGGCGCCAGATAGGCGGGGCCATACTCGGCATAATGGCGGAAGCCGGAGATGCACTTCTCCACCTCGGCCAGCCCCGCGGTGATCGTCTTGCCCATCTCGCGCACCGCCAGTTCGGCGAGATGCTGCTTGTTGGCTTCCCAGGCGTCGGCGATCTTGGTCAGCAGCGCGGTGCGCGTCTCGATCGAGGTTTCGCGCCACTGCTTGTACCCGGCCGCAGCACGCGCCAGCGCCGCCTCGATCCCGGCATCGTCCAGCTCGGCGATGCGATCGACAATCTCGCCGTTTGCCGGGTTGATGATTTCGAACATCTGCAAGTCTCCTTCGCGCTTCCCAACGCGGACCTAGGCGCAGGGTGCCAGGGGCGGCAATCATACTGCCGTCCATTGCCCTCGTAGCGACTTGCCAAGCGCCCCGCGCCCGAACACGATGCCGCATCTGTCCTGCCGGAGACCTTCATGCGCCTCGTCCCCCTCGCTCTTCTCCTCAGCGCCGCGATCCCCGCGACCGCGCTCGCGCAGGACGGGCCCAATCGCCTGTTCACCGGCAGCGACCTGTTTTCGCTCGAACAGGCCAGCGACCCGCAGGTCAGCCCGGACGGGAGCAAGGTCGCCTATGTCCGCCAATCGGCCGACATCATGACCGATCGCGGCCGGGCCAGCATCTGGCTGGTCGACGTGAAGACCGGCAAGCAGACCCCGCTCGTCGCCGGCACCGGATCGCACAGCCAGCCGCGCTGGTCGCCCGACGGCAGCCGCCTCGCCTATGTCTCGAGCGCCGAGGGCGGCGCGCCGCAGTTGTTCGTCCGCTGGATCGCCACCGGCGCCACCGCACGCATCACCGGCCTGCCGGACAGCCCGCAGGGCATCGCCTGGTCGCCCGACGGCACGCAGATCGCCTATACGATGACGGTGCCGGGCGAAGGCATGTCGCTCGGCAGCCAGCCGCCCAAGCCCGAGGGCGCCAAATGGGCCGAGCCGCTGGAGGTGATCGACCGTGTCACCTACCGCGCCGATGGCGGCGGCTATCTCAAACCCGGCTCGGACCATCTCTTCGTCATATCGGCGGACGGCGGTGCACCGCGCCAGGTGACCTTCGGCAAGTTCGACGATGCCGGCCCGCTCGCCTGGTCGAACGACGGGCGCACGCTCTTCTTCGGCAGCAACCGCCGCAAGGATTGGGAGCGCGAGCCCAACGACAGCGAGATCTACGCGGTCGACGTCACCTCCGGCGCGCTGACCCAGATCACCAAGCGCTACGGCCCCGATGCCGCGCCGGTGCTCTCGCCGGACGGGACCCGCATCGCCTATCTCGGCTTCGACGACACGCATCGCAGCTTCCATAACACCCAGCTCTACGTGATGAACCGCGACGGCAGCGCCAGCCGGTCGCTCACCGCCGGGCTCGACAAGAGCATCGACGGCGCGGTGTGGGCCAAGGACGGCCGCAGCCTGTTTGTCTCCTATGACGATCACGGCCGCAAGCAGGTCGCGCGCATCGGCCCGGACGGCAAGGTCAGCACGGTGGCGACCGGCCTCACCGGCGGCGGGCTCGACCGGCCCTATACCGGCGGCGACTTCACCGTTTCGAGCGGCGGCACCATCGCCTATACCGGCGGCGACGCGCTGCATCCGGCCGACATCTATGTGAACGGCAAGCGCCTCACCCATCTCAACGACACCGTGCTGGCCGCCAAGACGCTCGCCCCGGTGACTCCGCTGGCGGTGACCGCGCCCGACGGCCGCAAGATCGACGCCTGGCTGGTCACCCCGCCCGGGGTGAAGCCCGGCACCCGCGTGCCGACGATCCTGGAGATCCATGGCGGCCCACACACCGCCTATGGCCCCGGCTTCTCGACCGACTACCAGCTCTATGCCGCGCATGGCTATGCGGTGCTCTACGCCAACCCGCGCGGCAGCACGTCCTACGGCGAGGAATTTGCGGACCTGATCGACAAGAAATATCCGGGCGATGATTACGGGGACCTCATGGCCGCGGTCGACGCCGCGATCGCGTCGGGCGTCGCCGATCCCGACAATCTCTTCGTCACCGGCGGATCGGGCGGCGGCGTGCTCACCGCCTGGATCGTCGGCAAGAACGATCGCTTCAAGGCCGCCGCCACGCAGAAGCCGGTGATCAACTGGATCAGCGAGGCGCTGACCATGGACGCCACCGGCTTCACCTCGCGCTACTGGTTCGCCAAGCAGCCCTGGGAAGACCCGATGAGCTACTGGAACCGCTCGCCGCTGAGCCTGGTCGGCAACGTCAAGACGCCGACGCTCGTCGTCGTCGGCAGCGAGGATTACCGCACCCCGGTGAGCGAATCGGAGCAATATTATGCCGCGCTCCAGATCCGCGGCGTGCCCACCGCGCTGGTGAAGGTGCCCGGCGCCAGCCATGGCGGCTTCACCGCGCGGCCCAGCCAGTCGGCGGCCAAGGCCGCGGCGATCCTCGCCTGGTTCGATCGCTACCGCACCGGTGCCAAGCCTGCCGATAGGTGACCCGGCTCCGGACCTAGTGAACTGCCGCCTACACCCCGAACCGTCATCCCGGCGAAAGCCGGGATCCAGACGCCTCTCGGTGCAAGTTAGAGCCGTGGCGGAGACCCCAATGGATCCCGGCTTTCGCCGGGATGACAGTTGAGTGGAAGCCTGCCGAAGAAGTCTGCGCACAAATACCCGCCGCAGCCCGGTTGCCATCGGGCCCCGGCCTGCCGCATAGCGGGGCATGGCTACCCAAGCGGATATCACGGCGCTCTCCTTCGAAGAGGCGCTGAAGGAACTGGAGAAGATCGTGAGCCGGCTGGAGAGCGGCGAAGCGGCCCTGCAGGAGGCGATCGACCTCTATGAGCGCGGCGACCAGCTGCGCCGGCAATGCGCCGCCCGGCTCGACGCGGCGCAGGCCCGGATCGAGGCGATCCGCACCGATGCCGACGGCCGCGCCGCCGGCACCACGCCCTTCGCGGCCGGCTGAGGCGTGGCGAGCGTGACGCACGCATCGCTCGCGCTCGAATCGGCGCTGCGCCAGGTCGCAGCCGAGATCGACGCCCAGTTCGACCGGCTGCTGGAAGTCCCGGACGATCCCCGCGCCGACCTGTACCGCGCGATGCGCCACGCCGCGATCGGCGGCGGCAAGCGGCTGCGGCCGCTGCTGGTGTTCGCGACCGCGCAGCTGTTCGCGGTCGACAAGACCTGCGCTGCGCGCGTCGCGACCGCGCTCGAATGCATCCATGTCTATTCGCTGATCCACGACGATCTGCCGGCAATGGACGATGACGACGTGCGCCGCGGCAAGCCCACCGTGCACAAGGCGTTCGACGAAGCCACCGCGATCCTGGCGGGCGACTGCCTGCACGCCCTCGCCTTCGAGATCCTCGGCCATGAGGCGACGCATCCGGACCCCTATGTCCGCGTCGAGCTGATCGCCGAACTCGCCCGCGCCTCGGGCCCATCGGGCATGGCCGGCGGCCAGATGATGGACCTGGAGGCGGAGAAGGCGAGCTTCGATCTCGCCACCGTCACCCGGCTCCAGGCGATGAAGACCGGCGCGCTGATCTCCTGTGCGGTCGAAAGCGCGGCGATCCTCGGCCGCGTCTCGCCCGAGGGCCGCACGGGTCTTCGCGGCTATGCCCGCGATATCGGCCTCGCCTTCCAGATCGTCGACGACATCCTCGATGCCGAGGGCGACGAGGCGCTGGTCGGCAAGAAGCTGGGCAAGGACGGCGCGGCGGGCAAGGAGACCTTCCTGTCGCTGCTCGGAATCGATCGCGCGCGCGAACAGGCGCGGATGCTGGTCGACCAGGCGATCGCCCATCTCCACGCCTTCGGCCCCGAAGCCGATCTGCTGCGCGACGTGGCGCGCTTCACGCTCGAACGCGACCGGTAAGGACCGGGGGAGACGCCGCATGCACAGCCGTATCGGGGTCTATCCCGGCACCTTCGATCCGATCACCCGCGGCCATATGGACATCATCCGGCGCGGCGCGAAGCTGGTCGACCGGCTGGTGATCGGGGTCACCACCAACCCCTCCAAGTCGCCGATGTTCACCGTCGAGGAGCGGATGGCGATGGTCCGCCGCGAGGTGGAGGGGCTGCCCGGCACGATCGAGGTGGTCAGCTTCGATTCGCTGCTGATGGACTTTGCCGAGCGCGAACGCGCCAGCGTGATCGTCCGCGGCCTGCGTGCCGTGGCGGACTTCGAGTACGAATATCAGATGGCCGGCATGAACCAGCAGATCAACGACCGGATCGAGACGGTTTTCCTGATGGCCGATGTCTCGCTCCAGCCGATCGCCAGCCGGCTGGTGAAGGAAATCGCGATCTATGGCGGCCCGATCCATCGCTTCGTGACCGAGACCGTCGAGGCCGATGTCGCCGCCCGGGTCGAGCTGCTCGGCCGCAAGGGCAGCAGCTAACATCAACGTGACGTGCGCCGGGCTTTGCGCTGCCCGGCGATTGCGGTAGAGCCGCGCATTCACCAGAAAACGAGTGGGAAGTTCGATGCGTTTCCTAGCCACGATGGCCGTCATGGCCGCCACGCTGTTCGCCGTGCCGGCGCTGGCCCAGGGCGGCGGGGGCAAGCCGAAGCCCGTCATCGAACCGTTCAAGGGCGTCAATGCCGATGTGAACACCCGCCCCGCCGTGCTGGTTCCCGCCGACCCGGAGAACACCTGGGTGCTCGATCTGTCGACCGGCGGCCGCGTGCTGATCCGCCTGCGTCCGGGCGTCGCGCCCAAGATGGTCGAGCGGATCAAGACGCTCACCCGCCGCCATTTCTATGACGGCCTGACCTTCCACCGCGTGGTCGACGATCCCTATAACATCGCCCAGGGCGGCGATCCCAAGGGCGACGGCACCGGCGATTCGGACCTGCCCAACGTGCCCGCCGAGTTCAGCTCGCTCCCGCACGTCCGCGGCACCGTCTCGGCGGCGCGCCGCGGCGCGGCCGACAACGCGACGGCCGAGCAGAAGACCGAGGCGGAGAACAGCGCGAATAGCCAGTTCTTCATCATGATGCAGCCCAAGCTTGCCTTCGACCACGACTATACCGTGTTCGGCCGCGTCACCTCGGGCATGGAGTGGGTCGACAAGATCGAGCGCGGCGAGCCGCCGCAGCACCCGACGGTGATCATCCACGCCTATATCGAATCGGACAATCCCCCGGCCTATCAGCCGCTGGCCCCCGCCACCCCGGCGGCGACCGGCCCGACGCTGATCCCGGTGGGCCCGACCGCACCCGCCAAGGCCGCACCGGCCGCGAAGAAGCCGGCACCGAAGAAGAAGTGATCGACCGCCACCCGTGAACGTCGACCTTTTCGATTTCGAACTGCCCAACGAGCGGATCGCGCTGCGCCCCGCAAGCCCGCGGGACTCCGCCCGCCTGCTGGTGCTGGACGGCGTGGAGACGCGCGACGCGATCGTCCGCGACCTGGCGGCGCAGCTCCGCCCCGGCGACTGCCTGGTGTTCAACGATACCCGGGTGATCCCCGCCCAGCTGGAGGGCACGCGCGGCGAGGCCAGGATCGGCGCGACGCTCCACAAGCGCGAGGGGCCGCGCCGCTGGCGTGCCTTCATCCGCAACGCCAAGCGGCTGCGCGACGGCGACGCGATCGATTTCGGCCCCGATGCGATCGCCATCGCTTCGGACCGCGCCGAGGACGGCAGCTTCGTGCTCGACTTCCAGGGCGACGAGCCGGTCGAGCTGCTGCTGGAGCGCTGCGGCCGCATGCCGCTGCCGCCCTATATCGCCTCCAAGCGCCCGACCGACGCACGCGACGCTGATGATTACCAGACGATGTTCGCGGCCGAGCCGGGCGCCGTCGCGGCACCTACCGCCGCGCTGCACTTCACGCCCGCGCTGATGGCCTCGCTGGAAGCGGCGGGCATCGGCCATACCACGCTGACGCTGCACGTCGGCGCGGGCACCTTCCTGCCGGTCAAGGCCGAGGACACCGCCGACCACAAGATGCACGCCGAATGGGGTCGCATCACCCCCGAGGTCGCCGATCGGCTCAATGCGGTGCGCGCCGCGGGAAACCGCATCATCGCGGTGGGCACCACCAGCCTTCGCCTGCTGGAGAGCGCGGCGGACGAGCATCGCGTGATCCAGCCCTTCGAGGGCGATACCGCGATCTTCATCACGCCCGGCTATCGCTTCAAGGGCGTCGACGGGCTGGTGACCAATTTCCACCTCCCGCGCTCGACGCTGTTCATGCTGGTCTCGGCGCTGATGGGGCTGGATCGCATGCAGGCGGCCTATGCCCATGCGATCGAAACCGGCTATCGCTTCTACAGCTATGGGGATTCGAGCCTGTTGCTCCCCGCCCGCTGAAGGGATTTCGATGCGCCTGTTCCTGCTGCTCGCCGCCTGCACCGCCGCCCTGCCCGCCGCCGCGCAGCAACGTCCCGCGCCCGAGGCGATCACGGTCAACGCACCCGGCGCGCAGCCCCAGGCGACGGTGATCGCCGAGCCGGTGGCGCTGCTGATCGCCGGGTTCGACAGCGACGGCGACGCACGCGTCACCCGCGCGGAGTTCGACGCCGGCCTCAAGCGCAGCTTCGACAGCGCCGATACGGGGCATAGCGGCAGCCTCGGCTATATCGCCTATTCGGACTGGTCGCTGCGCTGGATGGGCGATCGCAACACCCTGCCCAGCCCATTCGAGATGGACCGCGACGGCGACAACAAGGTGAGCTGGGCCGAATTCCAGGACCGCTTCGCGCTGATCTGGGCGCGCTTCGACAAGAACAAGGACGGCGTGATCGAGCGCAGCGAGCTGGTGACGATCCGCCCGCCCGCGTTCAACCCGATGGACGGCAAGCGCAAGCGCCGCTGAGCGTGCCCTAGCCCGTGCCCCTGCGAAAACAGGGGCCCAGGGTTGGATAGGACGTCGCGCGTGGCCCTGGCCCCCTGCTTTCGCAGGGGCACGGGCTGGCGTTCAGGCGGCCACACCCCTTTTGCCGCGATGGGCTAGCATCACATGGGGGACGCCCGCTAGGATCGCTCCACATGTCGGGAAATCACGCGCACGGCCATCACCACGGCCATTCACACGGGCACGGCCACGCGCATGGCCATGGCCACAGCCATGCGCCTGCCGATTTCGGCCGCGCCTTCGCGATCGGGACCGCGCTCAACATCGCCTTCGTGGTGATCGAGGGTGGCGCGGGCATCTGGACCAACTCGATGGCGCTGCTCGCCGATGCCGGGCACAATCTGTCCGACGTGCTCGGCCTGCTGATCGCCTGGGTGGGCGCCGAGCTCGGCAAGCGCCCGGCGACGCCGCGCTTCACCTATGGCCTGGGCGCGTCGTCGATTCTCGCCGCGCTCGCCAACGCGCTGCTGCTGCTGATCGCGGTCGGCGCGATCCTGCTCGAGACGATCCAGCGCTTCGCCGATCCCCCCGCCGTCGCGCCGATCCCGGTGATGCTGGTGGCAGGCGCGGGCATCGTCGTGAACCTCGGCACTGCGCTGCTCTTCGCCCGCGGGCGCGAGCACGACATCAATGTCCGCGGCGCCTATCTCCACATGGCCGCCGATGCCGCGGTGTCGGCCGCGGTGGTAGTCGCCGGCGCACTGATCTGGTGGACGGGCCTGCGCTGGATCGACCCGGCGATCAGCCTCGTGGTCGTCGTGGTGATCCTGGTCGGCACCTGGGGGCTTTTGCGCGAATCGCTCACCATGGCGCTGCAGGCGGTGCCCGATCGCATCGATCTGGAGGCGGTGGAGCAGGCGCTGCTCGCCCAGCCGGGCGTCACGCGCGTCCATGATCTCCATGTCTGGCCGATGAGCACCACCGAGACGGCGCTCACTGCGCATCTCGTCATTCCCGATGGTCATCCAGGTGACGCATTTCTAATTAATCTTCAGCATCGGCTCGCGCACGATTTCCGGATCGAGCACAGTACGGTACAGATAGAGTTGGGCAACGGGGCGGAGTGCCGGATGCATGGACCTGGTAGCGGACATGGTTGAGACGAGCGCCGTAGCGGCCCGCCCGCTGGACCTCGTCATCTTCGATTTCGACGGCACGCTGTCCGACAGCGGCGACTGGTTCGTCTCGGTCGCCAACGATCTCGCCGAGCGGTTCCGCTTCCGCAAGATCGCGCCGGACGAGGTGGAGATGCTCCGCCGCAAGAGCTCGCGCGAAGTGATCGACTTTCTCGGCATCTCGCGGTGGAAGATGCCGTGGATCGCGCGCTACGTTCGCAAGCTGGTGAGCCGCGAGGCGCACCGAATCGAGCTGTTCCCGGGCACACCCAATCTGCTCGAACGGCTGGTCGAGATGGGCGTGAAGCTGGCGCTGGTCACCTCCAACTCGGAGGAGAATGCCCGCAAGATCCTGGGCCCGCGCCATGCCGCCAAGATCCATTATTATGCCTGCGGCTCGTCGCTGTTCGGCAAGGCGCCCAAATTCCGCCGCGTGCTGCGCAAGATGGGCGTCGAGCCCCACGCCGCACTGGCGATCGGCGACGAGACCCGCGACGTCGATGCCGCGCGCGAAGTCGGCATGCGGGCGGGATCGGTACTGTGGGGCTATGCCGCGGAGGATCTGCTGACCGGCATGTCTCCCGACGCGGTGTTCCGCACGCCGGAGGATATCGTAAGTTACGTCAGCAAGCACCGAGGCTGAGGCTCGGCACCACCGGTTAAGCCGTCATCCCGGCGGAAGCCGGGATCCATTCGCTTGTGCGCCTCGGCTCATTGGAAAACGGAGCGCCAATGGATTCCGGCTTTCGCCGGAATGACGGACATGCGGGTCGGGCTAGCTCAAATATCCAGCGCCCAGCCGTCGCGGCCCTTGGGATCGGGCGGCGTGACCGGCACGTAGCGGGCAGCGCCCGCCGCAAGCCGCAGGATCGTCCAGTCGCCGCGGCGGTCGACTGCTTCGAGCGTGCAGCCGCATGCCTCGAACGCTGCCACCACCTGCGCCCGCTGCGTCTCCAGCAGCCCGGCCAGCACGATCGTCGCGTTCGGCGCGGCGATCGCGGCGAGCTCGGGCGCCATCGAGACCAGCGGCCCCGCCAGGATGTTGGCGATGACGAGGTCGTAGGGCGCCTTGGCAGTAATCGTATCGGACAGCGCGCCGTCCGCCACCACCAGGTCGACGCCTTCGATGTCGTTGGCTACGGCATTCTCGCGCGTCACGTCGACCGCGGCGGGATCGATGTCGGTCGCCATCACCTTGGCCTCGGGCCAGAGATGCGCGCCGGCGAACGCCAGCAGCCCGGTCCCCGTGCCCACGTCGATGATGTTCGCAAACGTCTTGTCCGAAAGCCCGTCGAGCATCGCCAGGCAGCCCGAGGTCGTCGCATGGTGCCCGGTGCCGAAGGCGCGGCCCGCGTCGATCAGGAACGCCCGACCGCCCTCCGCCGCCTCCACCGGATGCGCGCTGGTGTGGACGACGAAGCGCCCCTCGCGGATCGGCTCCAGTCCTTCCTGGCTGAGCGTCACCCAGTCCTGCGCCGTCAGCGCCTCGACCTCGGGCGCGATACCCGCCGCACTCGGCACCAGCGCCTTCAGCGCGGCGAGCATCGCGGCATCGGGCTCGTGCTCGCAATAGGCATCGAGCCGCCAATGCTCGACATCGTCCTCCACCGTCTCGGTGGTCATCAGCACCGCGTCGATCTCGATCGTGCCCGCGTCGATCGACTCCGCCTCGGCGCGGGTGCAGGGCAGGCTGACCTTCCAGCTGTCGATCTCAGCGGACATAGCTGGCTCCATTGGCGTCGAGCACCGCGCCGGTCATCGAGGGGGGCGCATCGAGCGCGCAGAACTTGGCGATGGCGGCGATTTCCTCCGGGCTCGCGACGCGGCCGAGCGGGATGTCCGCCAGCAGCTTGTCGCCGCCGCGGCTCGCCAGATAGTCCTCGGCCATACCGGTCATGGTGAAGCCGGGGCAGATCGCGAAGGCGAGGATGCCCTCCCCCGCATAGCCGCGCGCGATCGACTTGGTCATGCCGACCATGCCCGCCTTGGAGGCAGCATAATGCCAGTGCGCCGGGCTGTCACCACGATAGGCGGCGCGGCTGGCGACGTTGACGATGCGGCCGCCGCTCTTGCGGTCCTGCCAGTGCCGCACGGCGAGCCTGCACAGTTCGGCCGAGGCCGTGAGGTTGACGCGTATCGTGCGCTCCCAGCCATCGACCCAGTCGTCATGCGCGGCGTCGAGCGGGTTGGCCTCGAAGATGCCGGCATTGTTGATCAGTACGTCGATCCGGCCGTCGAGCACCTCAAGCGCCTGGGCCCAGAGCGCCTGCGGGGCGGCGGGATCGGTGAAGTCGGCGGGAATACCGGTGCGAGTGCCCTGGCCGACTAGCGTCACGCGGGCGTCGTCGCCCAGCAGCGCCGCCGTCGCCGCGCCGATGCCCCGGCTGCTGCCGGTGAGGAGGATATGGGTCGTCATGGGCCTGCCCTAGCGCGGGCGCGGGGGCGCGTCACCCCGGCACGCAGGCCTCAATCGTGGAGCACCGCCACGCCCAGGGCACCGAGATTGACCGTCAGCTGGACGCTCAGCGCATGGTCCATCTGCGGCCGCGCACCGCCCCGCCCGAAGCGGTACTGGTTGAGATAGCCGATATCGGCATTCAGCGCCTTGCCCAGCGGCACCGCGATGCCGAGCAGGTTGCGCATCCGCTCATAGCCGGCGCGCTGGCCCCAGCTGGTGCTGTTGGGCAGCAGGAAGCTCTCATGGCTGGCGAACAGCGCCAGTCGCGGCCGTCCGAGCGGGAGATTGTAGCGGAGCAGCGGCCGGATCCGCACGCCGATGCCGCTGCCGACGGTGCTAAATCGCTCGTCGATCCGGAAGCGGCCGGCCAGACGCCCGCGGTTGAACACGATCTGCTGGCGAATGCGGTCCTCGTCGGGCGCGAGATTGGCGCTGTGAAAGCCGACGCGCCGATAGCCGACGCCGAATTCGACGCCCTTCGCAATCTGCCAGCCGAGCAGCGCGCCATATTCGGTGGTGTAGATGCCGTCCTGCCGATCGCTCGTGCGCGCGATCTGCTCCAGCGTCACGCGCACCTGCTTGGTCATCGGCACGATGACGTTGAGCTGCTCCCAGGCCTGCCGATCTTCCTGCTGCGCGCAGGCAGGTGCGACACCGGTGAGCAACAAAAGCGCGGCACAAGGAAAAGTACGGGACATCGGACGGCGATGCCACGGCCGGGGACCACGGATCAACCCGCGGCGGTGTTGCTCGAGATCAGGCCGCTACCGAGGTCGAGAAGTCCTCCGCCGCCGCGCGCAGCTGGTTCAGCCGATCGTCCACCTCGGTCACGTCGTGCTGGAGCGTATCGATCTCGCTGGTGACGCTCTTGGTGTCCTCGCGGATCGCCCCGATCGTGGCCGACATCGAATCCGCCGCCAGCGCGGTCTCGTCCACCGCCGCGGTAATCGCGGTGACGGTCTGGGCCTGCACTTCCATCGCGGTTCGGATACGGTTGGCGCTTTCCTGCACCTCGGAGACGGTTGCGCGGATCGAGGCGTTGGTCTCCACGGTCGAGCGCGTGGCCGACTGGATCGCGGCGATCTTGGCGGCGATGTCGTCGGTCGCGCGTGCGGTCTGGCTGGCGAGGCTCTTCACTTCCTGCGCCACCACCGCGAAGCCGCGCCCGGCATCCCCTGCCCGCGCCGCCTCGATCGTCGCGTTGAGCGCGAGCAGATTGGTCTGCCCGGCAATGTCGCGGATCAGGCCGAGGATCGATTCGATCGACTTGGCGTGGTCGGAGAGCATCTCGCTCATCCCCACCGCCTCGCTGGCCTGGCCCGAGGCGCGCGTGGCGATGCCGGCTGCGGCTTCCACCTCGGTGCGGGCATCCTCGATCGCGCGGATCAGCCCCGCCGCGGTCATCGCCGCCTCGCGCATCGCCACCGCCGACTGCTCGGCCGCCGCCGCGACTTCGCTCGCCTTGCCGAGCATGCCGCGTGCCGCGCTGGAGGCGCCCTGCGCCTGTACCCGGATGCGATTGCCCAGCATCGTCGCGCCTTCGATCGATTCGGCGATGCTCGCGCGGAACTGGTCCGAGCGCGCACGGCGCTCGTCGTGGACCGACTCGGCGTCGCGCGCGCCGAGATGGCTGGTCATCAGGTCGATTTCGGCCATGCCGATGCGCTGGATCGCGTCGCACAGCCGCGCGAACCGCGCCGTGTCGTCGCCCAGCACCGCCTGCAGCGCCGCGATCGTATGGCTATGGGCATAGGCAAAATGGCCAAACAGCACCGGAAGCGGGATGCCGTGCGCATAGCTGTCCTGCGCATAGGCGCAGATGATCTCGGCCCATTGCGTGCCCAGCGGCTGGCGGTAGCGGGTACGCAGGAACGCCACGCCATCGGTGACATAGCCTTCGGTATCGATCCTGCTGCGCATCCGCTGACCGGCCTGGGTGCCGAGAACGTGCCGCTGGCAGCTGCGCGCAATCCCTTCCCAGGCATGCTCCAGCAGATCCGCGACTTCGCTGCAGGCGGCAACCAGCGTGCCGTCCCAGTCATAGTCGCGGCACCAGTCGTCGAACGCGCGGACGCCGCCGCTCCACTGGCCGGGTTTGCGGCTGACCGACATTGCAGACTCCATCACGCCGCGACCTTGGCGACGAACTCGCCGGCGCTGCCCTTCAGCGCGCCGAGCTGTTCGTCCAGCGTCGCAAATCCCTGGCCGACCCGGTCGATCTCGGAGGCGACCGCCTCGGTATCGGCGCGGATCGCGCTGATCGTCGCCGACATCGAATCGGCCGCCAGCGCGGTCTCGTCCACCGCCGCGGTAATCGCGGTGACGGTCTGGGCCTGCACTTCCATCGCGGTTCGGATACGGTTGGCGCTTTCCTGCACCTCGGAGACGGTTGCGCGGATCGAGGCGTTGGTCTCCACGGTCGAGCGCGTGGCCGACTGGATCGCGGCGATCTTGGCGGCGATGTCGTCGGTCGCGCGTGCGGTCTGGCTGGCGAGGCTCTTCACTTCCTGCGCCACCACCGCGAAGCCGCGCCCGGCATCGCCGGCTCGCGCCGCCTCGATCGTCGCGTTGAGCGCGAGCAGATTGGTCTGCCCGGCAATGTCGCGGATCAGGCCGAGGATCGATTCGATCGACTTGGCGTGGTCGGATAGCATCTCGCTCATGCCCACCGCGTCGGTCGCCTGGCCGCTCGCGCGGGTGGCGATCGCCGCCGCCGCTTCGACTTCGGTACGCGCATCCTCGATCGCACGGATTAGGCCGGCCGCGGTCATCGCCGCCTCGCGCATCGCCACCGCCGACTGCTCCGCCGCCGCCGCGACTTCGCTCGCCTTGCCCAGCATGCCGCGCGCCGAGGCGGAGGTGTGGATCGCCTGGCCGCGCAGCGCCTCGCCGCCGCGCGACGCCTGCTCGACGGTCGCGCCGATCGAACTGTGGAAATCGGTCGCCAGCCGGTCGCGCGCCACCTGCGCGCTGTGCTCGCGATACATGTTGTAGATCTCGACGGTGATGTCGGCCTCGAGCGCCGAGAGGCGCATCAGCGTGTCGACCAGCACCGGCAGCCGCGGATCGGCGCCGCCCACCCTGCGGATCAGCACTTCCAGCGCCGCGCGGTCGCTCGCGCTGATCATCGAGAGCAGCGCCATCGGCGGCACGCCCTTCTCATAGGCGGCCGCGACCGAGCGCTCGATCGATTCGATCCAGGTCTTGGTCGTCGTCTCCAGGAAGCGCGCGCGCAGGAACACCACGCCCACGTCGATCATCTTGGCGGTGTCCGAGGGCGCCCAGTCGCGCTCTTCGGGGAAGCAGCGCACCCATTGGTGCCAATAGGCGGCGGAGACGCCCTCGATCTCCGGCTCGAGCACGTCCCAGCATTCGCGACTCGATTGCTGGAGCGAGCCTTCGAAATCGAACACGTGCAGCCGCGCCGCCACGTCGATCCGCGCGCTCATCGTGCCGGCCGCCGCCAGCGCCTGGGTGGAAACCGAATCGCTCACCTACGTCACATCCCCGGTCGGCGGCCGGGCTTCGGCCGCATCGGGCCAAGCTATGTCGCTTCAGTGGTTAAGAGCCGGTTAGGAGCGGGTATGCGATGGCGGATCCGCAACATCTTGCGCCCACCGCCCGGCTGAACCTAAGGGCAATCCGTCTTGCATCCTCGTCTGGCGGGATTAAGGAAGCCCGCGTCGACCGAAAGGATTTATCGTTGGCCAACGTCCGCAACACGGCACGACCGCTGTCGCCGCATCTCGGCATCTATACCTGGGGACCGCACATGGCGGTCTCTATCCTCCACCGCGCCACCGGCTCCGGCATGGCGACCGTGGGCACCGGGCTGTTCGTCTGGTGGCTGGTCGCGCTCGCCTATGGCCCCGATGCCTATGCGACGTTCCTCGACGTGTTCACGCTGTCGAACGGCAAGCTCAACATCTTCGGCTATATCGTCGGGATCGGGATGAGCCTGTCCTTCTTCCAGCACATGGCCTCGGGCGTGCGCCACCTGTTCCTCGACGCCGGCGCGAATTTCGAGCTGCGCGCGAACAAGCGCACCGCGCTGACCACCTTCGCGGTCAGCATCCTCGCCACCGCGATCTTCTGGGTCGTGCTTCTGGAGAAGGCGAATGGGTAACGGAACCCAGCTCGGTCGCGTCCGCGGCCTCGGTTCGGCGCATGAAGGCGCGGGCGAATGGTGGAAGCACAAGGTCTCGGCGGGATCGAACCTGCTGCTGGTGCTGTGGCTGATCGTCTCGATCGCCCTCCTCCCGGCCTATGACTATGCGACGATGCAGGCCTGGATCGCCCAGCCGCTGGTCGCGGTGCCGCTGATCCTCCTGGTGCTCAGCGTCACCTTCCACTTCCGTCACGGCCTGCAGGTCGTGATCGAGGACTATCAGCACAACGAGACGCGCTTCGTGCTGATCGTCCTGCTCGAATATTTCACGATCACCGTCCGCGTGCTCGCGATCTTCGCCATCCTGAAGATCGCCTTCACCACCACCGGAGTGGCCGCCTGATGCCCGCCGCCTACAAGATCATCGACCATATCTATGACACCGTCGTCGTCGGCGCGGGCGGCTCGGGCCTCCGCGCGGTGATGGAAGTGGCGCAGTCGGGTCTCAAGACCGCCTGCATCACCAAGGTGTTCCCGACGCGCAGCCACACGGTCGCCGCGCAGGGCGGTATCGCCGCCAGCCTCGGCAACATGGGTCCGGACCACTGGACCTGGCACATGTACGATACCGTCAAGGGCTCCGACTGGCTCGGCGACCAGGACGCGATCGAGTATCTGACCCGCGAGGCCCCGGCCGCGGTGTACGAGCTCGAACATGCCGGCATGCCGTTCAGCCGCACCGAAGAGGGCAAGATCTATCAGCGCCCGTTCGGCGGCATGATGCAGAACATGGGCGAAGGCCCGCCCGCGCAGCGCACCTGCGCTGCGGCGGACCGCACCGGCCATGCGATGCTGCACACGCTGTACCAGCAGAGCCTGAAGTACGACGCGGACTTCTTCATCGAATATTTCGCGCTCGACCTGATCATGGAAAATGGCGAGTGCCGCGGCGTGATCGCGCTGTGCATGGAAGACGGCTCGATCCATCGCTTCCGCAGCCATGCGGTGGTTCTGGCGACCGGCGGTTATGGCCGCGTCTACCAGTCGGCCACCTCGGCGCACACCTGCACCGGCGACGGCAATGCGATGGTGCTGCGCGCCGGCCTGCCGCTGCAGGACATGGAGTTCGTCCAGTTCCACCCGACCGGCATCTACGGCGCGGGCGTGCTGATCACCGAGGGTGCGCGCGGCGAAGGCGGCTATCTCACCAACTCCGAGGGTGAGCGCTTCATGGAGCGCTATGCGCCCTCGGCCAAGGACCTCGCCAGCCGCGACGTCGTGTCGCGCTCGATGGCGATGGAGATCCGCGAAGGCCGCGGCGTGGGCAAGGAGAAGGACCATATCTTCCTTCACCTCAACCATATCGACCCGAAGATCCTGGCCGAGCGCCTGCCCGGCATCACCGAGACCGGCAAGGTCTTCGCCGGCGTCGACCTCACCCGCCAGCCGCTGCCGGTGGTGCCGACCGTCCACTACAATATGGGCGGTATCCCGACCAACTATCACGGCGAGGTCGTCCACCTGAAGGACGGCAACCCGGATGCGGTGGTCCCCGGCCTGTTCGCGGTCGGCGAAGCGGCCTGCGTGTCGGTGCACGGCGCCAACCGCCTGGGCTCCAACTCGCTGATCGACCTCGTCGTGTTCGGCCGCGCGACCGGCAAGCGGATCGTCGACATCCTCAAGCCGAACACCCCGCACCACCCGCTGCCGACGGATTCGGAAGCGCTGGCGCTGGGTCGCCTCGACCATTTCCGCAACGCCAACGGCGGCACCCGCACCGCGCAGCTGCGCGCCGACATGCAGAAGACGATGCAGCGCCACTGCGCCGTGTTCCGCACCGAGGAGCTGATGGCGGAGGGCGTCAGCCACATGGAGCAGGTCTACAAGGGCCTGGAGGACGTGCATGTCAGCGACCGTTCGCTGGTGTGGAACACCGATCTCGTCGAGACTCTCGAGCTGGACAATTTGCTCGGCCAGGCGATGGTGACGATCCGCAGCGCGATCAACCGCAAGGAAAGCCGCGGCGCGCACATGCACGAGGACTTCCCCGAGCGCGACGACGCCGGCTGGATGAAGCACACCATCGCGACGTTCGACGGCTGGGGCGGCAAGGGCGGCACCACCGCGATCGACTATCGCCCGGTGCACGACTATACGCTCACCGACGCGATCGAGTATATCAAGCCGAAGAAGCGGGTGTACTGATCCGCTTGGCGGATGGGTTTAGAGAAGGCCGGGGCGGCGACGCTCCGGCCTTTTTGTTTGTGGAGCGGGCGGACGCTGCGCCCAGCCGTCATCCCGGCGAAAGCCGGGATCCATTGGGGTCGCCGTAGCGGCTCTCGCTGGTAGCGAGGGGCGTCTGGATCCCGGCTTTCGCCGGCATGACGACAATTGCGAAGTGGCCGCTACCGAAGAACCCCGAACCGCGCACTCGCCAGATGATGCGCATGGCAGATGGCCACCGCAAGCGCGTCGGCCGCATCGGCGCCGACGATCTTCACCCCCGGCAGCAGCCGCGAGACCATCGCGTGGACCTGCTCCTTGTCGGCATTGCCCACCCCGACCACGGACTTCTTGACCGTGCTCGGCTTGTACTCGCCGACATCGATCCCCACCCGCGCCGCGGCGCACAGCACCACCCCACGCGCCTGGCCGAGCTTGAGCGTCGACTGCGCATTGGAATTGACGAACACTTCCTCGACGGCAGCCGCCTCGGGGGCATGATCGGCGATCAGCGCGGCGAGCATCGCATCGAGATGGGCGAGCCGGTGCGGCAGCGTGGCCTTGGTGTCGGTGACCAGCTTGCCATGCGCGACATGGCCGAGCCGATTTCCCTCGGCGCGAATGAGCCCCCAGCCGGTGGTGCCCAAGCCGGGATCGAGACCGAGGATGATCACAGATCCTCCCCGGCACGGGGAGGGGAACCAGCCGAAGGCTGGTAGAGGGGGCTCTCCACCAGCGAGTCCATCGGGGGAGCCCCCCTCCACCACCGCTTCGCGGCGGTCCCCCTCCCCGTTCCGGGGAGGAGCAAGTAGATCAACCCAGCTTCTCCATCACGTCGTCAGGGATCTCGTAATTCCCCCAAACCGTCTGGACGTCGTCGTCGTCGTCCAGCGCGTCGAGCAGCTTGAACAGCGTCGCCGCGTCGTCCGCGCCCACCGTCACCATCGTCTGCGGCCGCCAGGCGAGCTTGGCGCCCTCGGACTCGCCGAGCACCGGCTCCAGCGCCTTGGCGACTTCGTGCAGGTCGCCCTGCGCGGTCCAGATCTCGTGGCCGTCCTCGCTGCTCGTCACGTCCTCGGCACCCGCTTCCAGCGCCGCCTCGAACACCTTCTCGGCGTCGCCGGCGCTCGCCGGATAGGAGATCAGGCCCAGGCGGTCGAAGCCGTGGCTCACCGAACCGGCGGTGCCGAGGTTGCCGCCGTTCTTCGATACCGCGGTGCGCACGTTGGTCGCGGTGCGGTTGCGGTTGTCGGTCAGCGCCTCGATGATCAGCGAGACGCCCGCCGGGCCGAAGCCCTCGTAGCGGATCTCTTCGTAATTATCGCCTTCGCCCTTGCTCGCCTTGTCGATCGCGCGCTGGATGTTGTCCTTGGGCATCGACTGCGCCTTGGCGGCGTTGATCGCGGCGCGCAGGCGCGGGTTCATGTCCGGGTCCGGCAGACCCATCTTTGCCGCCACGGTGATTTCGCGGCTGAGCTTGGAGAACATCGCCGAGCGCTTCTTATCCTGCGCGCCCTTGCGGTGCATGATGTTCTTGAATTTGGAATGGCCTGCCATGGTGAACCCGAACTGCCTGCGGTTTGGAGAAGGTGGAAAGCGCTCGCCTTAGCGCGGTTGGCCGCCGAGCGCCATTGCGGGGCTCAGATGCCCAGCGCCTGCTTGTAGGTCTCGAGCAGCATCTCGGCCTCTTCGCGGTGATGCTTTTCCATCTTCCGCAGGCGGACGATGGTGCGCATCGTCTTGACGTCGAAGCCGGTCGACTTGGCTTCGGCATAGACGTCCTTGATGTCGTCGGCGATGCCCTTCTTCTCCTCTTCGAGACGCTCGACACGCTCGATCAGGAGGCGGAGCTGCTCGGCGGAAATATTGTCGGACATGGGTGTTCTAGCTCCTGAAGCATGGGATCGGACGAGACAGCCGCGCGAGACCGCGCGGGCCGGACCGTCCGAAGAGAAAGGAATCAGGCGGGCCCTGTACGCCAGCCGGCGCCTTCGCTCAACCTCAGTCCTGCGGGAAGACCTGCCGCCTGCCGCCCAGCTTGTGCACCACGCCGCCGCGCACCACCGTGTCGACACGCTCCAGCACGGTCACGTCCTGCAGCGGATCGCCCGCCACCGCGATCAGGTCCGCCGCCTTGCCGGGTTCGAGCGAGCCGAGTTGGTCCTTCCGCCCGAGCGCATCGGCGGCGTCGAGTGTCGCAGCGCGGATCGCTCCCGCCGGCGTGAGCCCCGCGCGGACCAGCAGCGCGAATTCCTTTGCATTCTCGCCGTGACGCGACACGCCGGTATCGGTGCCGAATGCGACTTTCACCCCCGCCTTGATCGCCTTGGCATGGCTGGCGGCAGCGGCGGCCGCAGCCGCTTCGGCCTTAGGAATCGTCGCTGGCGGCAGCTTGCCCGCGCGGGCATTGGCGAGCGCGGTCACCGGCGCGATCATCGTCGGCACCAGCCACGTGCCGTGCGCCTTCATCGCCGCGATCGTCGCATCGTCGAGGAAGCTGCCATGTTCGATCGAATCGGCCCCCGCCTCCACCGCACCGCGCACGCCTTCCGCCGCATGGGCGTGGACCGCAACGCGACGGCCAAAGGCATGCGCCGTATCGACGATCGCCTTCATCTCCTCGTCGGACATCTGCTTGCCGAGACCGCCCGCGACGTTGGAGAGCACACCCCCGGTCGCGGCGAACTTGATCACCTGTGCGCCGAGGCCGATCTGCTGGCGCACCGCACGGCGGCAATCATCGGCGCCGTCGCAGGTGTTGATCTGGCGGTGCGCCACGGCTTCGGCAAATTCCTCGGCAAGCCCGTTGGTGCCGTCGCCATGCCCGCCCGAGACCGAGATCATCCGCCCGGCATTGACGATTCGCGGACCCGCGATCGCGCCACGCTCCACCGCATCGCGCAGGGCCCGGATCGCGCGGGGATTGCTGCCGAGGTCGCGGACGGTGGTGAAGCCTGCTTCCAGGTCGCGCCGCGCATCCTCGATGCCGATGACGAATTCGTCGGCCTCGTCTTCAGTGAGCGCGTTCATCCGCTCCTTCACCGGGTCGCCCTCGGAGAAGAGGTGGACGTGAAGATCGAACAGCCCCGGCAGCACGAACTTGTCGCGCAGGTCGACCAGGGTCGCCCCAGCCTCGGGCGCGATGAAGCCGTCGCGGACTTCGGCAACCTTGCCGTCGCGCAGGATCAGGGTGCTATTGCCGCGCGGCGTCTGCCCGGGTTTGTCGAGCAGACGACCCGCCTGGACATAGGTGACCTTGGAGGAAGGCTGGGCAAAAGCGGGAATGGCCACGGAACAGGCCAGCGCGGCCAGCAACAACGTCTTCATTCCCGTCTCCCCCTGTCGCCCCCGTTTCAGGCCCGCCTCAGGCGTGGGGGTCGGTCATGCTGGGAGGATCACTGGCCGGGAAGCTCTCGTCAAGCGCCTCGTCGAGTTCGTCGTCGCGGCCCTCGTTCTTCTTCAGGCTCTCTTCCATGCGCGCCAGTTGCTCGGGCGTGGCCTCGCTCTGGTACTTCGCCTTCCACTCGGATTGCTCCATCCCGTAGACGATTCGGCGTGCATCGGCCTTGGCGATGCTCGGATCCGCCTCGTGGATCCAGTCGCCCAGGCAGTTCCGGCAAAAGCCCGAAAGCCCCATCAGATCAATGTTTTGAGCATCGTGCCGGTGGCGCAGATGGCGCACCAGCCGGCGGAACGCTTTGGCTGCTGTTGCGTCATCCAGGCGATCTAGTTCATCCATTTGGCACCTCCGCAGTTGATGTTAACGCATTTGGGGCTAGAGGCGGGCACGCACAAGCCGAGGAAGACAACGATGACACAGGCGATCTCCCCCCGCTCGCGCAAGGTGCGCGTCCTGGCAACATTGGGACCGGCCAGCGCGTCGCCCGAAATGATCGAGAAGCTGTTCCGCGCCGGCGCCGATGCGTTCCGCATCAACATGAGCCATGGCGACCAGGCCTCCAAGATCCCGCTGTTCGAGGCGATCCGCGGCATGGAGGCGACCACCGGCCGCCCGACCACGATCCTGGCGGACCTGCAGGGCCCGAAGCTGCGCGTCGGCAAGTTCGCCGAGGGCAAGGTGATGCTGGTCACCGGCCACCAGTTCACGCTGGACCGCGACCCCACCCCAGGCGACGCCACCCGCGTCGAGCTGCCGCACCGCGAGATCTTCGAAGCCGCGCACGCCGATGCGCGCCTGCTGCTTGACGACGGCAAGCTGGTGCTGCGCGTGACCGACGTCGCGCCCGACCGGCTGACCACGATCGTCGAGGTCGGCGGCGCGCTGTCGAACAACAAGGGCCTCAACGTCCCCGACATGGTGCTGCCGCTGGCCGCGCTCACCGAGAAGGACCGCAGCGACCTCAGCTTCGCGGTGGAGCAGGGCGCCGACTGGATCGCGCTCAGCTTCGTCCAGCGCCCCGAGGATCTGATGGAGGCCCGCCGGCTGATCGGCGGGAAGGCCGCGCTGCTCGCCAAGATCGAGAAGCCCTCGGCCATCGCGCGCCTCGAGGAGATCCTCGAGCAGTGCGACGGCGTGATGGTCGCCCGCGGCGATCTCGGCGTCGAGCTGCCGCCGCAGACCGTGCCGCCGCTGCAGAAGCGCATCGTCGAATCGGCGCGTCGCCTGGGCCGCCCGGTGATCGTCGCGACGCAGATGCTCGAGTCGATGATCGAGAGCCCCTCGCCCACCCGCGCCGAAGTCTCGGACGTGGCGACGGCGGTGTATGACGGCGCCGACGCGATCATGCTCTCGGCCGAAAGCGCCGCGGGCAAGTGGCCGATCGAATCGGTGTCGATGATGAACTCGATCGCCGATGCGGTGGAACGCGATCCGGCGCATGGCGACCGCGTCCACTTCACCGTGACCAAGCCCGACCCGACGACCGCCGATGCGCTGGCCGAAGCGGCGAAGAACATCGCCGCAACGGTGTCGGCCTCGGCGATCATCTGCTTCACCAGCTCCGGCTCGACCGCGCGCCGCATCGCCCGCGAGCGGCCGCTGGTGCCGATCCTGGTGCTGACCCCGGAACGCGAAACCGCGCGTCGCCTCGGCCTGTTGTGGGGCACCCACGCGGTGCAGACGCGCGACGTCGACTCGTTCGAGGAGATGGTCGCCAAGGCCAAGCGCATGGCGCTGCGCCACGGTCTCGCCAAGGCGGGCGACCGGGTGATCGTCTGCGCCGGCGTGCCGTTCAAGACGCCGGGCTCGACCAACGTGCTCCACGTGGTGACCCTGCTCGGCGACGAGCTGAGCAGCTATACGGGTCCGGACGGGAACTGACGCCTATGCGCCCTCTCCCCACCGGGGAGAGGGAGGAGCCCGCCGCCGGAGGCGGTGGGAGGGAGAGGGGAATGCTGCCAGGGTGCAGCCGTGCGAGGCTACGCCTCGCTCACCCTCTCCAAGCTGCGCTAGGCAGCAAGCTGCCAAGCTTCGCTATCCTCTCGCTCAAGGGAGAGGATTTTGCCGATCGTCTACCCCCGCCCCATCCGCATCGCCGCGCCGGCGACGAAGGGGCAGCCGGCCACCAGCACCAGACTGATCGCCGTGAGCAGCTTGATCGCGCCGGGCTCGCCGCTGGTGGCGCCCGCACCGAAGATCAGCAGCGGCACCGCGAAGGGCAGCATCACCAGCCCCGCCAAGGCACCCGCGCCCCGCAATCCCGCCACTAGCGCCGCCGTCGCCACACCCAGCGCCGCCAGCCCGGGCGTGCCGATCGCCAGCCCCAGCAGGATCGTGCCCAGCGCCGTGGCCGGTACGTGCAGCAGCGCCGCCGCCACGCAGGTCGCGGCCAGCAGCGCCGGGCCGAAGCCGAGCCAATGCCCGAGCATCTTGGCGGCGGCGATCCCGGCATCGGAGAAGCCGCGTACCACGAGCTGATCGAGCACCCCGCTCTCGGCATCGGGCGTCACCAATCGCTCGACCGGGAGCAGTGCGGCGAGCAGCGCCGCCGCCCAGATCACCCCGCCGCCGATCCGCGCGAGCAGCCGTCCGTCGGGACCCACCGCGAAGGGGAACAGGATCGCGACCAGCAGGAAGAAGGCGATCGGCAGCACCAGCCCGCCGCTGCTCCACGCACGCCGCAACTCGCGCCACACCAGGGCGATCACAGCGCGATCTCCCGCGCGCCCGGCAGCGCGATCGGCTGGTGCGTCGCGACCAGCACGACGCCGCCGGCGGCACGGTGCGCGGCGATCCGCGCTTCCAGCAGCGCGACCGAGGCAGTGTCGAGCCCATTGCCCGGCTCGTCGAGCAGCCAGACGGGCGCGCCGCTCGCCAGCACCCGCGCGAAGCCCGCGCGCCGCCGCTGGCCGGTCGAGAGCAGCCGCACCGGCACATCGGCGATATCCGCCAGCCCCACGGCGTCCAGCGCATCGGCAACCGCGTCCCCGCGCCCGTCGAGCCCCGCCCAGAAGCCGAGCGCCCCCGCGAGCGTCCGCTCCGCATCCAGCGCGGCGGTTTCGCTGAGCAGCGCCCGCGCGCCGTCCCCCGTCACCTGCCCGCCGAACGGGGCGAGCAGCCGGGCGGCGATGCGGATCAGGCTCGACTTGCCGACGCCGTTGGGCCCGAGCACCAGCCCGGCCTCGCCGGGCCCGAGCGCGAAGCTGAGCCCCTCGAACAGGATCCGCCCGCCGCGCAGGCAGGTCACGGCGTCAAAGGCGAGGCCTGGGTTCAATCCGCGGCGTCTTCCAGCGCGTGCATGTCGTCGTCGGACAGCCCGAAATGATGGCCGACCTCGTGGACCACGACATGATGGACCAGCCGCTCGAGCGATTCGCCGGTCTCCACCCATTCGTCGAGGATCGCGCGGCGATAGAGGTGGATGCGATCGGGCAGGCCGCCCGAATCGAACGCCGATTTCTCGCCGATCGGCCGGCCGTGATAGAGTCCGCTGAGCGCAAAGGGATCGTCGATGCCGAGCGCGTCGAGCGTCTCCTCGTCGGCGAACTCTTCCACCAGCAGTACCACGTCGGCGAGATGCGCCTGGAAGGGTTCGGGAATGCGGGCCAGCGTAGCGCGGGCGAGGCGCTCGATCAGGGCGGCATCGGGGGCGAAGGTTGGCGCTTGCTCCGGCATGGCCGAATGCATAGGCGGAGCGGCAGAGAACGAGCAAGGAGGGGATACCATGGTAGCGCGTTTGACCGACGGCCTGCGCGAGGAATCGCTCGCGGCACTGCCGGCGTGGAACTACGAGCCGGGGCGCGACGCGATCACCCGCCGCTTCCTGTTCGCCGACTTCACCGAGGCTTTTGCGTTCATGACCCGCGTGGCGCTGATCGCCGAGAAGGCGGACCATCATCCCGAATGGTCGAACGTGTGGAACCGGGTCGACATCCTGCTGACCACGCATGACGCGGGCGGGCTTTCGACCAGGGACCTGCAACTGGCGGCGGCGATCGATGCGCTGGTGAAGGGGTAAGGACGAAGAACTGGAGTCGCGGCCCTAGCGCCCCCCTCCCGCTTGCGGGAGGGGACGGGGGAGGGTGAGGGAGGGAGGCAAAGGTTGAAATCTCGAAGATGTACTGCTTGACCGCCCCCGCAGCGTCTCGCCCGCTTCCCTTACACACCCTCCCCTAACCCCTCCCGCAGGCGGGAGGGGGATTGTAAGAAGCGGGAGGAGGATCGAAATGGCTCACTCCCTCGCATCCGGGCGCTCGTACAGGTCCCAGCGATGCTCGCCGGTTACCGTATCGGCGTACACCCGCCCCGCCGCATCCTTGCTCGGCACATAGCGGAAGCGCTTCTGGATCAGCTTGCAGGTGGTGTCGTCGAGATCGCGATTGCCGCTGCTCCGCGTGACGGTGCAGCTCGAAACGCGCCCGTTCACGCCGACCACGAAGCGTAGCCCCACCGTGCCGCTGGCCCCGGCGTTCAGCGCCCCGCGCGGATAGTCGGCATCGGTGATCCGGCCGCCGATCCAGCGGAGCGGCACGCCGCCCCCGCCGCCCGGGCCATTGCCGCGCCCGCCGCTGCCGGTCCCGTCGCCCTCGCCCCCCGCGCCCGTCCCCGGTCCCGCCACGGGTGCCGCACCGGACGACGAATCGCTGGCGGTGGCCGGCTTGGGCGCGGTCACCAGCGGCGGCGGCTGGAGGATCACCGGCGGCGGCGGTGCGACGACCTCGGTCGCCTTGGAGACGCGGTTTGGCGCCGCCGACGCGCCCTCGGCCTTGGGCGCCGCGCGCCGCCTGGCCGGCTCGGGTGCGGGCGGCGGCGGGGGTGGCGGCACGTCGAAGCTCAGCAGGTTCGCATCCGGATCGGCGCGGATTATCGTCTGCGCGCGCAATCCGGCGAACAGAAGCGCTGCCAGCAGCGCCTCCACCGCGATCGCCGCCACCGCACCGCGCGCCCGGGACCCTCCGGAGATCACCGGATTCGCCCCGATCGTTGCGGGTTCATGCAACCGAAATGTGGCATGACACATTGATACGCATCGAACACGAACCGAAGATGGGGTCCGAATATGCGTAAGACAATCGCCGCGCTCGCCGCCTTTGCCCTGGTCATGCCGGTCGCGATGCCGATCAGCGCCGCCAGCGCCCAGTCGCGCTACGAAGGCAAGTCCAAGTCCAGCCGCAACTATCGCTATGTGAAGAAGTGCCGCAAGTCGAAGGGCGAGGCCGGCCTTATCGCGGGCGGCGTCGCCGGTGCGGTGGCCGGCCCGGCGATCATCGGCGGCGGCCTGCTCGGCGCGGCGGCCGGCGGCGTCGCCGGCGCGCTCGGCGGCCGCGCAATCGATCGCTCGATGACCGCGAAGAACCGCTGCACCTATGTGCGCGTTCGTCGCTGATTGAGCGGAGGGGCGGGCCCGGTCCCGCCCCTTTCCAAAACTGCCTGCATCGGCCAAAAACCGGCCATTCCCGCGACGCGCTTTCGCGCCGCCCCCGAAGATGCAGGAAGTACGCGTATGTCCAGCTATGCCGATCGTCTGAACGCGCTGCGCGCGCAACTCGCGCAGGATGCGCTCGACGGCTTCGTCGTACCGCTCACCGACGAGCACATGTCCGAATATGTCGGCGCCTATGCCCAGCGGCTGGCCTGGCTCACCGGCTTTCAGGGTTCGGCCGGCACAGCCGTGGTGCTGCCGCAGGAAGCGGCGATCTTCACCGATGGGCGCTATACCCTCCAGGTCCGCCAGCAGGTCTCGGCCGATCACTGGGAATATGTCGGCGTGCCCGCGACCAGCGTCGCCGACTGGCTGGGTGCGCATGCCCCGAACGGCGGCCGCATCGGCTATGATCCCTGGCTGCACACGCGTGCCTGGGTGGAGGAAGCGCGCAAGGCGCTGGCCGAAAAGGGCGCGACGCTCGTTCCCGTCACCCGCAACCCGATCGACGTGGTCTGGGGCGACCAGCCCAGCCCGTCCGACGCGCCGCTCGCGGTGCTGGACGAGGCGCTGGCCGGCAAGTCCTCCGCCGCCAAGCGCGCCGAGATCGCCGATTGGCTGCAGGCGCGGAACGCCGACGCGGTGGTGATCGCCGCGCTCGATTCGATCGCCTGGACCTTCAACGTCCGCGGCGACGACGTCACCCACACGCCGGTCGCGCTCGCCTATACGGTGATCCATGCCGACGGCACCGCCGACCTGTTCGTCGCGCCGGAGAAGGTGACCGATGCGGTGCGCCAGCATCTCGGCAACGCGGTGCGCATCCAGGATCGCGCCGCCTTCGCGCCGGCGCTGGGCGGCTTTTCGGGCAAGCGCGTCGTCGCCGATCCGGGCACGGCGGTGTCGGCGATCTTCGACGGGCTGGAAGCGGGCGGCGCCACCGTGGTCGCGCTGCGCGATCCGGTGATCCTCGCCAAGGCGATCAAGAACCCCGCCGAAGTCGCCGGGCACAAGGCGGCGCAGGCGCGCGACGGCGCCGCGCTCAGCCGCTTCCTCAAATGGTTCGAGGAAACCGCGCCGCAGGGCGGCGTCACCGAAATATCGGCGGCGGACAAGCTGCGCGACTTCCGCGAGGCGACGGGCCGACTCAAGGACCTGTCCTTCGACACCATCTCTGCCACCGGCCCCAACGGCGCGATCCCGCACTACAAGGTCACCGACGAATCGAGCCTGCCGATCGAACGTGGCCAGCTGTTCCTGATCGATTCGGGCGGGCAGTATGGCGATGGCACCACCGACGTGACGCGCGTGATGCCGGTCGGCGAAGCGAGCCACGAGATGAAGGACCGCTTCACCCGCGTGCTCAGGGGCCATATCGCGATCGCCACCGCGATCTTCCCCGACGGCACGACGGGCGCGCAGATCGACGGCTTCGCGCGCCGGCCGCTGTGGGAAGCGGGCCTCGATTTCGCGCACGGCACCGGCCACGGCGTCGGCGCCTATCTGTCGGTGCACGAAGGTCCGCAGCGCATTGCCCCGCCCTCCTATCCGGGCGGGCAGGCGCTGGAGCCGCTGCGCGCGGGCATGTTCCTCTCGAACGAGCCCGGCTATTACAAGGCCGGCGAGTACGGCATCCGGATCGAGAACCTCGTCCACATCGTCGAGCGGACGATCCCGGGCGGCGACAAGCCGATGCTGGCGTTCGAGACGCTCACCTTCGCGCCGATCGAGCGCAGCCTGATCCTGCCCGAGCTGCTGACGCCCGAGGAGCGCGCCTGGCTGGATGCGTACCATGCCGAGGTGCTGGCGATCGTTGGCCCGCAGCTGGAGGGCGAGGAGCGGGCCTGGCTGGAAGCCAAGTGCGCGCCGATCGGGTGAACTAAAACATCCTCCCCGGCACGGGGAGGGGGACCATGCGCAGCATGGTGGAGGGGGACCGCCGCACGGGACACCCCAAGTGGAGAACCCCCTCCACCACCGCCTACGGCGGCGGTCCCCCTCCCCGTTCCGGGGAGGATCTGGTCAATCCGCCGATTCGGGGGGCCCCTGCTCCCCCTGCCCGGCCCCTTCCGCCTTCACGCCGCGCGCCTGGGCCTTCCGCCGCCGCAGGTTCTCGCGCAGTTTTTCGGCCAGTCGGGCCTGCTTATCCACATCCTTCATGCGAAAAGCGATAAACCGGCATGATGCGGGTTGACAATCACGGGCCTCCAAGCAAATAGGCCCCTCCCGCACGGCGCTGGTCGCCGCGGTTGGAAAACAGTGCTGCCGTAGCTCAGTGGTAGAGCGCATCCTTGGTAAGGCTGAGGTCGCGAGTTCAATCCTCGCCGGCAGCACCATTTTCCCTCCCGATCATCCCTAGACATCCGCGGTGCGACCGCCACGGCCCCGGATTCTTCGAGATATCGGTTCCCTCGTCTTGATCCCCCTGGTCCTGGCCAGCGCAGCGCCGCTTCAAAAGAGCTTCACCGGCGCGCTGCGCCCCTGAGTTTGGCGTGAAGCTCGCAGACATGTCGCCGAACCGCCTCCAGTACAGCGTCACTCGCCAGCCTTTTCTTTCTCTCACGGTCATCGGTAAATAGGCATTCGGGCGCCTTCGCGTCCCTGCGGCCGGCGTCCGCCACCGCCACCGTCTCGACCTGTGTCAGCGAAAGCCCGAAATGCGGGGCTATTCTATCGACCAGCGCGTCCGGTAGGTCAGCATAGTCGATCGCCATGCCAAGCGGTTCGGCAAGCGCCCGGATCGCCGCCTCGTGATGCTTCGCGAAGATCCGGGCGCACAGCGCCTCGGGGCCGGACGGATCGTCTCCGATGCCGTATAGCCCGGGCGGTACGAGCGAAGGCACTGTCTGGTACCCGCGCATCCGCATCTGCGAGACCAGCACCTCGACCGGGTCTCGAAACAGATACACCCATGGCACGTGCGGCAGGGCAGCCTGGATCAGCGGAAATGCGAGGATGTGCCAGCTGTCCAATTTGATGAAGCATTGCCGTTCGCCGTTCCGCGCGCGTCCCAGCGCCGCCACCATCGCCCGAAGCAATGCGGCGCCACGCTCGCCCCGCAGGTCGTTCCCGGCCATGGCGAGACGCACGGCCGCATCGAACGGCCCGGGTTCGGACAAGGACAGTGTCGCAGGAAGCGCGCCCAGCATCTGCGCGACCAGCGTCGAGCCACAGCGTGACATATGGTAGACGAGCCCGCGTAGCGGTGCTGCTTCGTCCACCGGCGCGTTGTCGATAAAATCGTCGAGCCTGGTGACGTGGCGGAAAACACGATTGAACGGCCGCGACAGCGCGCGCTGGATCGAATCGTCGAAGAAGCTGTCCTGCAGCGGATCATCGCCGAAATAGGCCCAGTCGACCAGGTGCCCGACATCCGACTCGACGATCCGCACCGGCAGCCAGGCGCGTGGAGGCCAGGCCGAGCTTGGCTCGACCGATGCCGCGCGGGCGCGGGGCGCCAGCGCATCCGGCACCAGCTTCAGTCCCAACGAACCGGCTGCCGCCATCGCACGCGCGCAGAAGAGGTCGTGGCGCTCGCACGCCCCGAGCTGCCGTTGCAGCTCGGGCGCAGCCATCACTGCCGCTTGAAAGGCCTGCAATGCGTTGCGCATTCTTCTCCCCCATCGCATGATCGCACGCAGCGGCGCTTTTGCAAGCAACGCAGGCCGTGGGCGGGGGAGGCAATCGTCGCGTGGAAGCGGAAATGCGCTACGTCTATCCCGATCGCGTGCGCTTGCCGCTGACCTTCGACTCGGCGCAGCTCCGCGCCGATCTCGCCGCGCTCGAGGCCAGCATCTGGACGCCGCATTTCGTACCGCAAAATTACAGCGGAGACTGGGGCGTCATGCCGCTCCGCGCGCCCGTCGGCGCCGAGCACCCCATCCTGAAGATTGCCGCCCAGCCGGACGCACGCGACTTCGTCGATGCGCCGGAGTTGCAGCGCGCGCCCTATCTGCGCCACGTGCTCAGCCACTTCGATTGCGCCTTACGCTCCGTACGGCTGATGCGGCTGGGGCCCGGATCGTGCATCCGCGAGCATCGGGACCTCGGGCTCTGCGCGGAGGAGGGCTTGGTGCGGCTTCACATCCCCATCCTTACCAATTCCCAGGTGCGGTTCGAGGTCAATCGCCAGCCCGTGGTAATGGTACCCGGCGAGGTCTGGTATCTCCGGCTGAGCGACCCGCACCGGGTGGACAATGCCGGCACCGACGCGCGCGTCCATCTGGTGATCGACGCGGAAATGAGCCCTTGGCTCGATGCGCAACTATGCGGAAGCGGCTGAGGCCGCATCCCACCGCATGGGTTGGTGGAGGCCGTCGCCCGCGCCGGCATCATGGAATCCCAAACGCGCGTAGAGTCCGTGCGCGCGCCGGTTATCGACGGCAACCGTCAGCCCCACGCCACTTGCGCCGGCGGCGGCGGCGCTTTGCTGCACCCAGGTGATCAGCCTCGCGCCAAGTCCCCGGCCTCGCCAGGCGGCCGCGAGCAGGATGTCGACGATGCGCCATTCGGACGTGCTTCGATCGAGATACAGGCGGCCGATCGGCGCATCGTCCCGTAGCACGAGCCAGAAGTCCGCACGGGGACAATGCCGAACGAAATGATGGTGCTGGAGCCGGAATTGCTCCTCGGCAAAGGCCCGCTTCTCCGCCTGCGACCAGGGGTGGAACAACAGCTCGGGCATGCGGAGTTGGGCATACAGGCCGGACAGTTCGGGAAGGTCTTCCAGCGAAGCAGCGCGCAGCGTGATCCCAAAGGCTTGCAGCGCGCTGGTGTCGATCGCAGGGCGCCGACTGCGAGGAAAAGGTCGAAGCCCGGGTACCATCGCGTTCAATTATAGTTCTCTGATGGAGAATTCCGGCATTCGCGCGCTTCACACATTGCACACTTCACGGCAGGATACGTCGCGAACAACATTGTGCATGATGTGGAGGGGGATGACAGATGCATTTGCTTACACCCGAAGACTTCGAGCCCTGGATCGGCCGCAAGGTGCGGGTGGCCACGCTCCCCGATCCCGTGGAAATCACCCTGGAGCGTATTGATCGGCGCAGCCCGCTGCGCGGCTTCGATGTTCGCGAACCCTTTTCGCTGTTCTTCGAATCGCCGCTCCACGTCTTCCTGATCGACGGCACCTATGAGCTCGACTGCGGAAAGGGCGGCCCACACGCTATCTTGCTGACGCAGTTGCAACCCTCCGACCGTCGCTTTTACGAGGCCGTCTTTTCCTGACGGCGGAGGGCACGAAGTGCACCATGCGCATACACTGGGCACGGGCAATTGATCCACCGGATCAATTGCGTGCGGGATAGATCCCCCTCAGCGCGATATTGGTTTGCATGGCCAGAAACGGGCTCATGACGGAAAATGGGATGTTGCTCCCAGCAGGGCCGACCTGAACCGACCCTTGCGGCGTAAAGCTGCCACCCGTGATGTTGACGCCGCCCAGGTTCACCGGCGTGCCAGCGGTGCCCGCCGGAACGTAGATTTTTACCGGGGCAGGACCGGCATTCGCACAGTTCGCCAGGAAAGAGCCATCCGCAGGCGTATTGACTTGCGTGGTGGTTTGACCGGTGAACGCCTGAAGCGAACCGCTAGCCGTTGTCTGCCCCGCTGCCCCGACGAAGGTGGCGGTGTGGTTGTGCTGGGGCATGTTGGCGGTTGTCAGTGTCTGGTTTTCGGCGCCCCCGACCTCGCCCGGATCATAGGTTTGGCCGCTGGCCGTGCTGAGCCCGAGCCCCAGAAACGATCGACCTGCTGCATTGGGCAAGGCGAAGGTGCTCACGCCATTGCCGCCGAAGGTAGTGCCCAGCAGCGCGAACAAGGCGTTGTTCTGGCTAATGGCAATGATCTGACCGTTACACGAAGCCCAGCCCGCTGGCGCGAAACTGAAACCGGTGTGCATGATCTGGCCAATAAATGGATCCGACAAGGCTTCCCCCTCCTCAACCGTTCATGACGGCACCGTATCAAAAACGGGTCATGCCGACTTGGCATTTTAGATACACGATCACGGCGCTTTGCAAGCCGATTCTGGAAAAGCGATCGAACGGCGACGAAGCATCGGTTGGATAGCGTGGCAAAGGGACGCCATCGTGGCAGCTTAGAGTCCGTGTCGTTCGCTGCAGCGCGGAATATTTGACTAATACACCAAATTTTAGAAGCTTATGCACGAGCGCGATAACGTGGAATTCACATTTTCGGCGTATCCAGTTGCCGATAAAGTGAAACTTCTATAAGAGTGTGGCGCCCTAAGGGGGGCAGCTGGGGGCTTTGTACATGGTTTGGGGTTTGGGGAAGGTGCAGTCCGCCTGTGGCCGGATTGCTGCTGCTGTTTTCAGCGAAACGCACCACAAGGATGCAGTGGAATCGGCTCGTACGACTAGGCGGCCTTCCTGGCTGGCGCAGCGGAAACTTCGCGCGGCAGTCATGGGCGGCATGTTCGTCTTCGCACCGGCGCAGGCATTTGCTGCATCAGCTACCTGCAACCAGATCAACACCTTCAGCCGCACCTATACTGTCAATCAAGCTGGCGATCCCGACTACAACTTCAGCCAGCCGCCCGTAAACGGGGAAACGGTAACCTATTCCTGGTCCGGCAACACGCAGGGCGCACATGTCTTCATCGTCTATACGCGAAACGATGGCAGCACCTTTGTGTCTTCGTCTGAAGCGGTGCCAGACTCTACCGCAGCGAGCGGGAGCGGATCGTTCACCTTCACCGGGACTGGCGGCGCCAATGATACTTTATATGTGGGGCTGTCGAGCTACGACATCACTGGCAACAACACCAGTCCCGTGCCCTTCGGAAATGATAGAAGTGTCCAGATCAACGTAAGCTGTTCAGCGGGTACTTCACTCGGCGTTACGATGACCCACAGCGGCAATGCCGTGCAGGGCGGGTCGCTCGCGTACACGATCACGCCCAGCGTCTCGGGTGGCGCGACCACCAGCGCGACGCTGACCGCCGCCTTCACGCTGCCGAGCGGCATGACCTATTCGAGCGCCTCGGGCTCGGGGTGGAGCTGCAGCGGATCGGGCCAGACAGGCTCATGCACGCGCACGACCGCCTTCAGTGCGGGCTCGGGACCGACGATCACGCTGAACGCGAACTTCGCCAGCAACGCTTCGAGTCCGCTCACGCCCTCCGTGCAATTGTCGGGTGGCGGCGCATCGAATACCGCGAACGCCTCCGATAGCACCGTGGTGTTGTCCACCCCGACGGTAACCTCGATCGCGCCGACGTCGGGATCGGCGGCGGGCGGCACCAGCGTCGTGATCACCGGTACGAGCCTGAGCGGCGCCACCTCGGTCGTCTTCGGGGCGACGGCGGCGGCGGGCTACACCGTCAACAGCGCCACGCAGATCACCGCGACATCGCCCGCGGGCAGCGGCACGGTGGACGTGCGCGTCACCACCGCCGCCGGCACCAGCGCGACCAGCGCGTCCGACCAATTCACCTATGTCTCGGTGCCCGTGGCATCGGCCTACACCGCCCCGGCCGTTGCCTATGGTGCGTCCGGCGCAACATTCAGCCTCGCAGGCCAGGTGTCGAATAGCCCCACCAGTTACGCGGTCGGATCGGCGACCACCGCCAACGGCGGCAGTGTCTCGATCAACAATGCGGGCCTGGTCACCTATTCGGCACCGGCCGGATATCGGGGCAACGACAGTTTCACCTACACCGCCAGCAACGGCGGCGGCACCTCGGCGCCCGCCACGGTGACGGTGCCGGTCAGCAATCCCACGCTGTCCGCCAGCCTGACCGGCAGCGGCACGCGCGGCACGGCGCTGAGCGGCGTGCAGATCGTCACCAGCGGCGGCACCGCGCCCTATAGCTGCAGCACCACGCTCGCCTCGGGCGCGCTTCCTGCCGGCACCCAGCTCAACAGCAACTGCACGATCACCGGCACGCCGACGGCGAGCGGCACGTTCGGCTTCACCGCGAATGTGACGGACAGCTCGACGCCCTCGGGCTTCACCCAGGCGACCGGCAGCCTGTCGCTGGTCATCGCCTCGCCGACGCTGACGTTGTCGCCGGCGGCGGGCGCGCTTCCCGCCGCGACTGCCGGCACGAGCTATTCGCAAAGCTTCACCGCGGGTGGCGGCACCGCACCGTACAGCTATGCCATCACCGCGGGCACGCTTCCCACTGGACTGATCCTTTCGGGGAGCACGCTCACGGGCACGCCCGGCCAGACCGGCACCTTCAACTTCACCGTCACCGCCACCGACAGCGCCTCTGCGGGCAGCGGCGGCCCCTATACGGTGTCGAAGAGCTACTCGGTCACCGTCGGCGCGCCGACCATCGCCTTGACCCCCACGACGCTGACCGGCGCGACCGCCGGGGTCGCGTACAGCGAGGCGATCACCGCGAGCGGCGGCGTCTCGCCCTACACCTATTCGGTCACGGCGGGGGCATTGCCTGCGGGCCTCACGCTCTCCAGCAGCGGAACGCTGTCCGGCACACCGAGCGCGGGCGGCACCTTCAACTTCACCGTGACCGCCACCGACAGCTCGACCGGAGCGGGCGCGCCGTTCACCGGCAACCGTGCCTATTCCCTCACCGTCGCCGCGGCGACGATCACGATTACCCCCACCAGTCTGCCAACCGGGGCCGCAGGAACGCCGTACAGCCAGACGCTGACCGCGTCGGGCGGCAACGGCACCTACACCTTCGCCGTCACCGCCGGCGCGCTGCCGCCGGGTTGGACCCTGTCGTCCAGCGGCGCGCTGTCCGGCACGGCCACGGCGAGCAACGCCTACGCCTTCACGATCACCGCCACCGACCAGTCGACCGGCACGGGCGCGCCTTATAGCGGCAGCCGCGCCTATTCGGTGAACGTCACAATTCCCTATTTCTCGGTTACCCCACCGACCCTGTCGGGCACCGTCGATCAGGCCTATACCGGCAACTTCGTCGCCGGTGGCGGCACGGCGCCCTATACCTACGCGGTGTTCAGCGGTACGCTGCCGCCAGGACTGAGCCTCGCCACCAACGGTACCCTGTCAGGCACGCCGACATCGGCGGGTACGTTCGGCTTCAGCGTTGTTGCGCGGGATAGCACGGCGGGTGCGGGCTCGCCCTATGGCGTCGTGGAGCATTTCAACTTCACGGTCAGCCCGCCCTCGGCGCCGACGACCGGGCCGGTCAGCGCCACCGTCGCCTATAATTCGTCCGCGAATTCGATCACGCCGGCCCTGTCCGGGCCTACCGCCACCAGCGTGGCGGTGGCGACGCCGCCGGCGCATGGTACCGCCACGGTCAACGGCCTGGCGATCGAATACACGCCGACGGCCGGCTATTATGGCGCGGACAGCTTCACCTATACCGCAACCAATGCGGGGGGCACCTCGGCCCAGGCGACGGTGAGCATCACCGTCAGCACGCCCGCAGCACCCACCGCCGCGAACCGCAGCGGCGTGGCGATCCCGTACAACAGCGGCGGCACCGCGATCGACCTCTCGACGTCGATCTCCGGCGTCCACACCAGCATCACCGTGGCCACCGCGCCTGCGCACGGCACGACCAGCGTGGCGGGCGACGTGGTCACCTACACCCCGACTGCCGGCTATGACGGCGCGGACAGCTTCACCTATACGGCCACCGGCCCCGGCGGCACCTCCGCCCCCGCAACCGTGGGTCTCGTGGTCGCGACGCCCGCAGCGCCGACCGTCGCCGATCGCAGCGGCGTCGCGGTCCCGAACGGCAGCACCGGTACCGCGATCGATCTCAGCAGCTCGATCACGGGCGTGCACACCAGCATCGCCGTCGCCACCGCCCCTGCCCATGGCACGACCAGCGTGGCGGGCGACGTGGTCACCTACACGCCGGCCGCCGGCTATTCCGGCGCGGACAGCTTCACCTACACGGCCACGGGTCCGGGCGGCACGTCGGCCCCGGGAACGGTGAGCATCACCGTGAACGCGCCGGCGGTGCCGACCGTGGTCGCTCGCAGCCTGACGGTGGACTATAACAGCCCCGGCACGCCGATCGATCTCGCCGCGTCCGTGACCGGCACCTACACCAGCATTGCGGTCGCCGGCGCGCCGACCCATGGTACCGCCACCGTATCGGGCAGCGTGATCACCTATATCCCGACCAAGGACTCGTTCGGGGCGGACAGCTTTACCTATACGGCTACCGGGCCAGGCGGCACGTCCGCGCCCGCGACCGTGACCGTCACCGTCGCGACGCCGCCCCCGCCGGCCGCGGAACCGGGCAACAGCACCGTCCCCGCGGCCACCGCTGCGCAGCCCGGCGTCAATACGGAGATCGACCTGTCCGCGCTGGTCAACGGCAACTTCACGTCGATCGAGATCCAGACGCCGCCGTCGCACGGCACGCTGACGCTGCGGACCATCACCGCCTCCCCGAGCGGCGGGGTGCGTCCGCTTGCGGTGACCACGGTTACGGCGGTCTATACGCCGAACGTGAACTATTCCGGCCCCGACAGCTTCAGCTTCGTCGCGGTCGGGCCGGGCGGGCGGTCGGCACCCGCCGCCGTGACCATCCAGGTCGTCGCCGCGGTCCCGCAGGCGCTGCCCAAGACGGCAGAGACGGGCGACGGACAGCGCGTGTCGGTCGACCTGACCGCCGGCGCGCTCAACGGCCCGTTCACCGGCGCGGCGGTAGTGGGCATGACGCCGACGGACGCGGCGGTCACCCAGGTGGTCGCCAGCGGCTCGGGCGCGACCCAGGCCTATCGCCTCGACATCGTTCCCGCGGCACGCTTCGGCGGCAAGATCGTCATCCAATATACGTTGAGCAACGCCTTCGGCACGTCGGCGCCGGCGACGGTTACCGTCACGGTCGCCGCGCGCGCCGATCCAACGCTCGATCCCAATGTGCGCGCGCTCAGCGACGCACAGGCCGAAGCGGCACGTCGCTTCGGACGGACGCAAGTGGCGAACTTCATGCGCCGCACCGAGCAGCTGCATAACGGCGGCGGCTCGAGCAAGCCGCAGATGGGCGTCAGCCTGGCCTCGCGGGACCAGCATCCGATGATGCGCGACAACTCTGCCTTCGATGCGTACGCCGCGACGATCACCGAGCGGATGCGCATGTCGGGCGAGGATCCCGCGCTGGGTGCCATCGCCCGTACCAGGCCTTCGGCCATGAACGGCGGTGGCGCCCTCGACATGGCGCCCGGGAACCCGCGGCGGGCGGCTATGGCCGGTTCGACGGTCGGCACGGCCCCTGCCGCGCGTCCGACCGCCCAGGGCAGCGACGATGGCGAAGGTGGTGACGGCACGCGTCGCAAGGGGTCCGTGGCCCTGTGGACCGGCGGCGCGATCGACATCGGCACCCAGGATGCGACCAGCGATCGTTCGAAGATCACCGCGACCACGTCGGGCCTCAGCACGGGCGCCGACATCAAGTTGGCTGAAGGCGTGCTCGTCGGCATCGGCGGCGGCTACAGCAACGATGTCAGCCGCATCGGCGGCGACAAGGCACGGGTCCGCAGCCAAAGCCGACTGGTCGCTGCCTATGCCAGCCTGATGCCCGTGGAGGGCGCCTTCATCGACGGCATGGTGGGCGTCGGCGATCTGAGCTTCATCACGCGCCGGCTGGAGAAGACGACGAACGCCACCGCGCTCGGCAGTCGCGACGGCAACTTCACCCTCGGCGCGCTGGCGCTCGGGATCGATCGCGACGGCGGGCCGCTGCGCTGGTCGCTCTACGCGCGCGGCGAATTCCTCCGGGCCAATCTCGACGGCTATGTGGAGAGCGGCGCCGGGCGCATGGATCTGCGGTTCGACCATCGCGACGTCCATTCGCTGACGGGCACGCTCGGCGCGCGGCTCGAAACGGAGCGCCGCTACGGCGAGGTCACGATGACGCCGCGGCTGCGCTTCGAGTGGAACCACGAGCTGCAGGAAGCGGCCGCGCAGCGGCTCGATTATGCCGACATTCCCGGCCAGTCGCTCTACAGCATCAGCACCTTCGGCTGGTCGCGCAACCAGTACCAGCTCACCCTTGGCACGCGGTTGGGACTGCCGCGCAACTGGACGGTCGACCTCGAAGGCGGGTATCGCGGCGGTGGGCAGGAAACCGCGGGAACGCTGCGCGTCGTGGTCGGTAAGGAGTTCTGACGCGGCGTACCGGTCGCCGCACGACGCGTTGGTCGGTCGTCTCGGGAAAAACGGCTGATGGGCCGGGGCGGTCACCACGACCGCCCCGGTTCCTTATCCGCGGCGAAGCCCGTCGATCCGCAGTACTGGCACCGTGCCCAGCCCCTTGGGCAGCGTCACGGTAAGCCCCGACGGCGACTGGCGGAACGGCACGTCCCCGCCCCCCAGCAGCCGCGCCCGCGCCACCCGGCCCGCCTTCAGCCCCAGCGCCTGCACCGTCACCGGCGCGCTCGGCGCCTTGAGGAAGAACAGGTACAGCGTATCGCCCTTGGTGGTGAAACGCACATCCCGCTCGGTGAAGCCCTTGAAGCCGTCTTCGTTCTGCATGCCCGCGGCGAGCTGGGTCGGCCCCTCGCCATAGACACGCCACGGCCGGGTGCCGAACACCGCCTCGCCGTTGACCGCCATCCAAGCGCCGAGATCGTCGAGGATGCGCTCCTCCTCCGAATCGATCGTGCCGTCGCCGCGCTGCGGCACCGAGAGCAGCAGATTGCCGTTCTTCGAGATCACGTCCGCCAGCCGCTGGAGCACGTCGCCCGCGGACTTGTAGCGCTTCTCGGTATAGAGGCTGCGCTTGTAGAACCAGTCGCCGAGGCAGGTGTCGGTCTGCCAGGGCTCGTCCCACAGCCTGTCGGCAAAGCCGCGCTCGACATCCTGCACCAACCCGAAGCGAGCATAGGGCTTGAGCTGCTTGGCGTTGAGCACCACGTCGATCTTGCCGCTCTTTGCGATCGAGCGATTGTAATAGTCGGCCGCCGCAGCCAGCCCGATCGGGCCGAACGGCAGCTCGTAATCGTCGAAATAGCAGAGATCTGGCTGATACTTGGTCACCAGATCGACCTGGCGCTGCAGCCAGCGGGTCGCATAGGCGGCGTCGCCGGCGGGGCCGTGCTCGACCCATTGGCCGTCATTTTGCTCGTGCCACTTGCCCATCGCCTGCATCGTGGCGATGCCGTCGGGGGCGACGATGTGCTTGCCGGTGTAGAGCAGCTGCGGATCGAGCCCCTCCCACCATGTGCCCGCGCCGTCCGCCTTGGTCAGGCGGAAGGCATCGTAGCGCTCGCCCTTGCGCGCGCCTTCTGGATCATAGCCATAGGCGGTCTGGAACCAGTGCCAGGCGTGCGCCGCGTGGTTGGAGACACCGAAACGCAGCCCGTGCGCGCGCGCCACCTTCTCCCAGGTGCCCACCACGTCGCGCTTCGGCCCAACCCGGAGGCTGTTCCAGCCGTGATGCGCACTGTCATAGCAATCGAGATTGTCGTGATGGCAGGCGAGCGACACGAAGTATTTCGCGCCCGCCTTCACATAGCGCCGCATCAGCGCCTCGGGATCCCAACGCTCGGCGGTCCAGCGGTTCTGGACCTCCAGGAAACCGACATCGGCGGGGTGGCCATAGGCCTTGCGATGGAAATCCGAGGCCGGATGGCCCTGGATGTACATGTGCCGCCCGTACCAGTCGCCCTGTTCGGGCACCGATTGCGGCCCCCAGTGCGACCAGATCCCGAACTTCGCATCGCGAAACCAGTCCGGGTAGCGGTAGTTCGCCACCAGCGAGGGCCAGCTTGCCTGCACCGGCCCTTGTGCCGTCCTCTGCGCCCGCGCCACCGCGGGCAGGGCGGCGAGCCCGGCCAATACTCCGCGACGCCGCCACCCTGATCCGATCATTGCTACCTCCGCTGAACCACGACAGTACCACCTTGATACCGCACTTCAGCGTCAAAGCTATTGTCATCGGTCACCGGCTTGCCGGCGCTGACCCATTTTACCCGGAAGCTGCGCGTGGCGGGCATGCCGGCCCAGCCCTTGCCTTCGCGTGCGCCGATGGTGAGCGTGCCGGCCTTGTCGTCCCAGGTCAGCGGAATGCGGCTGAACGCGCCCGCTTTGTACTGCGCACTGCGACCGTCATCCTCGTAGAGCGAGAAGGCCCCGTTGGCGCCGGTATAGACGGTAATCGTCAGCGGCGCGTCCGGCTGCTGGTCGACATATTGCGTCACCGGCCCCATCGGCACGATCGCGCCCGCGCGGACGAACAGCGGCATCCGCTCGGCGGGCGCGGCGATCCCGGCGATGGTGCCGCCGCGATAGGTCTTGGCCGTGGCGAAGTCGTACCAGGTGCCGGTGCCGGGGAAGTAGACGGTGCGGCTGCGCGCCTTATATTCGGTCACCGGCGCGACGAGGAAGGCGTCGCCGAACAGATACTGGTCGTCGATCCGCCGCGCCTTGGCATCGGCCGGATAGTCCATCACCAGCCCGCGCATGATGCTGCCGTCCTTCCAATAGGCATCGGCACCCAGCGTGTAGATGTACGGCATCAGCCGGTAGCGGAGCTGGTCGTACCACAGCATCGACGCGCGCATCGGCGAGCCTTCGGGCGATATCTGGTAGATCTCGCGGAACGGCTCCTCGCCATGGCTGCGGAACAGCGGGCTGAACGCGCCGAACTGAAACCAGCGCAGGTTGAGCTCGCGCCATTCGGCCAGATCCTCGGGGGTCGGGTTCTTCGCCTCGTAGCGCGGCTCGACCGCGAAGCCGCCGATGTCGTGCGTCCAGTTGGGCAGGCCCGACATCGCGGTGTTCACCCCCGCTGAAATCTGCGCGCGCAGATCGTACCAGCGGGTCGCGACATCGCCCGACCACACCGCCGCGCCGTAGCGCTGCAGTCCGCCGAAGCCCGAGCGGGTGAGCAGGAAGGGTCGCACATCGGGCTTGAAGCTCTGCCAGCCCTCGAAAAAGGCGCGTGCGTTCATCAGCGGATAGCTGTTGAAATATTGCGCGGCGGGGCCGAGCGCGGTCGGGCCCATGGTGTCGATCCGCTCCTCGATCGAGAGATTCGAGTGCATGTCGGGCTCGCTGGCATCGGCCCACCACGCATCGGTGCCGAGCACGCCCAGCTTTGCCTGCACCTGTTTCCAGAAGATCCGCCGCCCTTCGGCCGAATAGGGATCGTAGAAGGTGTTGGCATAGCCGGGGCCGACCCAGTCCTTGTTCCCCTGGCGCAGATTGCCCTGATAGGCCGCGCCCGCCGCGTTCAGTTCCTTGTAGTTCTCGGTCGTCGGATAGAATTTCGGCCAGACCGAGATCATGAACTGCGCGTGCTGCGCATGCACCTTGTCGAGCATCGCCTTGGGGTCGGGGAAGCGCGTCGGATCGAAGGCGTGGCTACCCCAATCGTCGTCGCGCCAGTAGCGCCAGTCGAGCACGATATTGTCGAGCGGGATGTTCAGCTGGCGATAGCGGTCGACCACGCCGGTCACCTCGTCGGCGGTGTTGTAGCGCTGGCGCGACTGCCAGAAGCCATAGACCCATTTGGGCATCATCTCGGCCTTGCCGGTCAGTTGGCGATAGCCGGCGATCGCGCCGTCCATCGTGTCGCCGGGGACGAACCAATAGTTCTTGGCCTGGCCCACCTCGCTGGTGAACCACACCGAATGGCGGTCCTGCGCGGGCAGCGGGTCATTGTGGAGCAGCGCCATATAGCCGGCGTTGGGCTCCCACTCGATGCGGATCCTGACCGGCTTGCCCTGCACCATCGGCAGGTCCAAATTGGCGTACCAGGGGTTCCAGTTCTGCCGCCAGCGATCCAGCACCAGCTTGCCGTCGGCATAGAGCTTGAAATAGCTCGAGCCGTAGAGCTGGAACTTGTGGGTGCCGGTCACCGCCGGCTGCAGGTCGCCGGTCCACACCACGGTCTGCTTCTGCACCGCATTGCCCGCGGTGTTCTGCCCGCCGGTCGCCGCGACGGTGCGCGCCTTGGCCGCCTCGGGCCAGTTCTTCTGGTCCTTGATATACTGGTAGGCGATCGTCGCTTCCTGGCGCGAGACCGCGAGCTTGCCGTCGAGGAAATAGTCCGCCTTCCAGCCGGGCTTGCCGTCGCTGGTAACCTTCATCCCCTCGCCGACCGGCGTATAGGGCCTGGGGTTGCCGAAGCGGGTGATGCTCGCATTGTCCCAGAGCAGCCCGTAGCTGCGCGTCGAGACGAGGAACGGCACGCCGATATCCATATTGTGCTGGGCGAGTTCGACGTCCTCGCCGTTATAGTCCATCTGCGCATTCTGGTGCTGGCCCAGGCCGTACAGCCCCTCATCGCTGCCGCGGTTGAACTGCTGGCTGACCGAGACGAAGCGCTTCCCCTCCACCGTCACCGGCCGGAACGCCGCCTGGCCGGATTCGGCGAGCAGTTCGCGGCCCTTGGCGTCGGTAAAGCGGACGCGGCCGGTGGCGATCTCGATGTCCGCCGTGGCGCGCTTCGCCTTGAGCAGGACATGGCCGTTGGCGCTGCCGACCTCGAAGCCGCCGGGCGCGGGCGGATTGGGTGCCATCAGACTGGGGGCGAGCGTGCCGGTATCGACGCCCTTCGGCAGGGCCACGACATGGAAGATGCCGTCGCCGTGCACCGTCACTTCGACCTTGGCCGCGCTGCCGCCGGTGGGGGTGACGACCACGCCGCCATCGGTACGGGTGTAGCCATTTTCCTGCGCCGCCTGCGCCACGCCGATCGCGCTGCCAGCCAGCAGCGCCGCCATCCACACCCGCTTCATGCCCGTCTCTCCCTCATTTTCTTTGGCGCCCGGCGCCCGCGCCGGGAGTGCCATCGCCCCCCGGCAGCGTCCACCCAGGCGTGGTCGTAGAGCGCGACGCCTCCCCTTTTCGGCTCGGTTGCGCGGCACCAATGATTCTGCAACCACAGGGTAGCGTTACCAGAATCAGAAGCAAATCATCGCGGGGGCCAGGCTTTCAGCGGAGAATTGCTGGGTCGCAAAGGAGAGGAAGTCCGTGTTCGAAGACCTGACGCGCCGAACGATGTTCACCGGCATGGCCGCCACCGCGACGCTGACCGCGCTGCCCGCCGGTGCCGCGGATGCGCACGAGGTGCTGCCGCTCTGGCCCGGCTCGCCCCCCGGCGCTCCCTCCCCGCTGCCGAAGCCGAGCTACGAGGAGCGTTCGAAGGACCCCGCGGCGCCTGATCGCTGGCAGCGCGGCATCGACCGCCCTTCGCTCACCGTGCGCCGCCCCGTCAGGCCCAACGGCACCGCGGTGATGCTGATGCCGGGTGGCGGGTATGGCTTCCTCGCCATCGACAATGAGGGCGAGGAGCAGGCGCGCTGGCTCAACGCACTGGGCATCACCGCCTTCATCCTGCGCTACCGCATCCCCACCGAGGGCTGGGCCAACCGTTCGATCGTGCCGCTCGCCGACGCGCAGCGCGGGCTGCGGCTGATCCGCGCATCGGCGAAGCGCTACGGCGTCGATCCCGCCCGAATCGCGACGATCGGCTTTTCCGCCGGCGGCCATCTCGCCGGCAGCCTGGCGACACGCCATGCCGAGCGCGTCTACACCCCCGTCGACGCCGCCGACCAGCTCTCCGCGCGTCCCGACCTCGCGGGGCTGATCTACCCGGTGGTGAGCATGGCCGCGCCCTTCACCCATCTCGGCTCGCGCGACCAGCTGTTCGGCACCGGCGCCGATCCCAAGGCGCTCGCCGCCGCGTCGGTGGAAACCCGCGTCACTGCCGATACCCCGCCGGTCTTCCTCACCCATGCGAGCGACGACGGGCTGGTGCCGATCGAGAACAGCATCGCGCTCTACCAGGCGCTGCTCGCGGCCAAGCGCCCGGGGGAGTTGCACGCCTTCGACCAAGGCGGGCACGGCTTCGGCGTGCGCCTGCCCAAGACGGTGCCGGCCTCGATCTGGCCGACGCTGTTCGCCGCCTATGCGCGGCGGCTGGGGGTCTTGGCCGGCTGAGCGCAACGATCCCATCGGCGAAGCGTCTGTAGGAGGAGAAACCATAACAAGGCGCGCACCATGGATCCGAGACACGAACCCGTCGAGAAACGCGCGCGCAAGGGGCTGGGGGTGGTCGCACTGATCGTGCTGGTTACCCTCGCCATATTGTTCGTCGGCTACAACATCTACTACATCGTCACGCCGGGCTGACCGGCATTGCATCGCCGCTCCGTCATTCCGGCGAAAGCCGGAATCCATTGGGGCCTCCGTCGCGGCTCGAGCCGGAGCGTCCCGGCAAATGGATACCGGCTTCCGCCGGGATGACGGCGGAGAAGGGCGGGCTCTATGCTTCCCCGATCCGGGCGCGGCGGCGGCGGACCGGGCTGGCGATCGACAGGCTGGGCACCACCGGCGACTCCACCCGATCGAACCAGCCGAGCGCCGAGGAGATCGCCGTCGCCGTGCTCCGCAGCAGCGCCAGTGCCTCTTCCTGCGAGACGTGCGGCGCGTCGTCGATCGCGGCGAGGAACGGGATGGTCAGCGCCGCGACGACATGGCCGTCGAAGCCGAAGACCGGGCAGCTCATGTCCGACACGCCTGCCATCCGCGCGCTGGGGATCGATTCATAACCCTTGGCACGCACCGCCGCGAGCTGCTCGGCCAATCCCCTGGGCAGCCCCTTGGGATACAGCGCCGCGCGCCGCTCCTCGTCCATCGCCGCCAGCAGCACATGGCCAGAGCAGCTGGTCAGCAGGTCGATCTCGGTGCCGAGCCGCACCGCGAAGCCGGTCTGGCCCGGGCTTTCCTGCCGGGCGACGATGAGGCCGCGCGTGCCGTTGACTACCACGAGGTGGCAGGACTGCACCGTCGCCGCTGCCAGGCTGTGCATCAGCGGCGTCGCGACATGGGTGAGCTCCTGCGCCGGAGTCGCGCGGTGGGCGATCTCCAGCACGCGGTAGGTCACCCGGTAGCGATCGCTGGCGCCGTCCTTGTGCAGCCAGCCGCGCCGGTCGAGCACGACGATAATGCGGAACAGCTCGCTGATCGATCGCCCCAGCCGCTGGGCGATCTCGCTGATCGTCAGCCCCTGCGGCTCGCTCCCGAGCAGCTCGATCACGTCGATCGCCTTCTCAAGCGCGGGGGCTGCATAAGCGGGCGACTTGTCGGCCGAAGCGGCGGATGCATTCTCGGTCATGACAGACAGGCTAGCCAATGCGACGAGCGGTGTCATGCCGCTTGCGAACAATCGCGGCTTGGGCCTAAGAATGTGAAAGTCATTTTGACCTATGAAAACGTTTTAGAGGAGTTGGGGAGGCGATGCGTTTCGGCAACAAGACCGCGCTGGTAACCGCGGCGGGGCACGGCATCGGCCGCGCGACCGCGCAGCGGCTGCGCGACGAGGGCGCCAAGGTGTTCGCGCTCGACCGCGACGGCGCCGCGCTCGCGACGCTCGACGGCGTCGAGCCGGTGGTGCTCGACCTGCTCGATGCCGACGCCATCGCCGCGCTGCCCGAGACGATCGGCCAGGTCGACGTGCTCGCCAACATCGCCGGTTTCGTGGCGGCGGGCTCGATCCTCGACGGGACCGACGCGGACTGGATGCTGTCCTTCGACCTCAACGTCCACGCGATGCACCGCATGATCCGCGCCTTCCTGCCGGGCATGCTGGCCAAGGGCGGCGGCGCGATCGTAAACATGTCCTCGATCGCCTCCAGCGTGAAGGGCATCCCCAACCGCCATGCCTATGGCGCCTCCAAGGCCGCGGTGATCGGCCTGACCAAATCGGTCGCCGCCGATTTCGTCGCCAAGGGCATCCGCTGCAACGCGGTCTGCCCCGGCACGGTCGACACGCCCAGCCTCCGCCAGCGCGTCGCCGAGCAGGCGGCGCAGCAGGGCATCAGCGTCGAGGAAGCGCATGCCGCCTTCGTCGCGCGCCAGCCGATGGGCCGGCTTGGCCAGGAAGACGAGATCGCCGCGCTGATCTGCTACCTCGCCAGCGACGAGGCGAGCTTCACCACGGGCGCGGTGCATGTGATCGACGGCGGGTGGGTGAACTGATGTCGATGAACGCCCGCATCACCGGCCTGCGCACGGTCGACCTGCGCTTTCCGACCAGCGCCTCGCTCGACGGCTCCGACGCGATGAACCCGGACCCCGATTATTCGGCGGCCTATGTCATCCTCGAAACCGACGTGCCGGGTCTCGAAGGCCATGGCCTCACTTTCACCATCGGCCGCGGCAACGACATCTGCGTCGCCGCGATCGAGGCGATGCGCCACCTCGTCATCGGCCTCGACCTCGCCTGGATCGCCGAGGAGCCCGCGCGCATGTGGCGGCACCTGACCGGCGACAGCCAGCTGCGCTGGATCGGCCCCGACAAGGGCGCGATGCACCTCGCCACCGGCGCGGTGGTCAACGCGATCTGGGATCTCTGGGCCAAGGCCGAGGGCAAGCCGGTGTGGAAGCTCGTCGCCGACATGACGCCCGAGCAGCTCGTCCGCGCGATCGACTTCCGCTACCTCACCGATGCGATCACGCCCGAACAGGCGCTCGCCCTGCTCACCGAACGCGCGGCGGGCAAGGCCGAGCGCGTCGCCACGCTCGAGGCAAACGGCTATCCCTGCTACACCACCTCGGCGGGCTGGCTCGGCTATCCCGACGAGAAGCTGCGCCGCCTCGCGCAGGAAGCGGTCGATGCCGGCTTCCACCATATCAAGCTCAAGGTCGGCCGCGATCTGGAGGACGATATCCGCCGCGTCCGCATCGCCCGCGAGGTGCTGGGGCCCGATCGCAAGCTGATGATCGACGCCAACCAGGTGTGGGAAGTCGGCCAGGCGATCGAGTGGGTCAACGCCCTCGCCTTCGCCAAGCCCTGGTTCATCGAGGAGCCGACCAGCCCGGACGACGTGCTCGGCCACAAGGCAATCCGCGACGGCATCGGCCAGGTACAGGTCGCGACCGGCGAGATGTGCCAGAACCGCATCCTGTTCAAGCAGTTCATGAGCGTCGGCGCAGTCGATGTGATCCAGCTCGACGCCTGCCGCATCGGCGGGGTGAACGAGGCGCTGGCGGTGCTGCTGCTCGCGGCCCGCTACAACCTGCCGGTGTGCCCGCATGCCGGGGGCGTGGGGCTGTGCGAATACGTCCAGCACTTGTCGATGATCGACTATCTGTGCTTTGCCGGCACGATGGACGGCAGGGTCATCGAATATGTGGATCATCTCCATGAACATTTCCTGGAGCCCTGCGTGATCCGCCACGCGGCATACATGCCGCCGCAGCGTCCCGGCTATTCGATCGAGATGAAGCCCGAGACGCTCGTCCAATATCGGTTCGGCGCATGAACCTGGGGCTCGCCGGCAAGGTCGTGATCGTCACCGGCGGCTCGTCGGGGATCGGCGCGGCGATCGCAGGGGGCCTCGCGCGCGAAGGCGCGTTCCCCGCCATCGTCTCGCGCGAGCCGCCCCGGCCCGAGCTGGTCGCGCAGCTGGGCGAGGACTGGCTGTTCCACCCCTGCGAACTGGCCGAGGACGACGCCGTGGTCGCCGCGGTCGACGCAGTGGCGGCGCGCTTCGGGCGGATCGACGGGTTGGTCAACAATGCCGGGCTCAACGACAATCTCGGCTTCGAGGCCACCCCGGCGCAGTTCCGCGCCTCGCTCGACATCAACCTCGTCCATTATTTCGGCATGGCGCGGGCAGCACTCCCGCACCTCAAGGCGGCGCAGGGCGCGATCGTCAATATCGGCTCCAAGACCTCGATCACCGGCCAGGGGCACACCAGCGCCTATGCCGCCGCCAAGGGCGCGGTGCTGGCGCTGACCCGCGAATGGGCGGTCGCGCTGCGCGGCGACGGCATCCGCGTCAACGCGATCGTACCGGCCGAGGTCGAGACCCCGGCCTATGCCGAATGGCTGAAGAGCTTCGACGACCCCGCCGCCCGGCGCGAGGAGATCGAGCGCCGCGTGCCCTTGGGCCACCGCTTCACCACCCCGGAAGAAATCGCCGACACCGCGCTGTTCCTGCTTTCCGGGCGGGCCAGCCACACCACCGGCCAGTGGCTGTTCGTCGACGGCGGCTACACGCATCTGGACCGCGCCATCGAATGACCCCAACAGGGGCGTCGCACCAAGGAGAGGACACATGGCCAGCAAGGCCGGACGCTACACCCCCGCCATCATCCTGACGGTCTCGCTGTTCTTCCTGTGGGGAATGGCGAACAACCTCAACGACATCCTGATCGCGCATTTCCGCCGCGCCTTCACGCTGAGCGATTTCGAGACCAGCTTCGTCCAGCAGGCCTTCTACCTGGGCTATTTCCTGCTCGCGACGCCGGCGGCGATGCTGGCGCGGCGGCGCGGGTACAAGGCGGCTATCGTGACGGGCCTCACCCTTTACGCGATCGGCGCGCTGCTCTTCTATCCGGCGACGCATTTCGGCGAGTATCGCTGGTTCCTGGCGGCCTTGTTCGTGATCGCCTGCGGCCTCGCCTTCCTCGAGACCTCGGCCAGCCCGCTGATCGCCGAACTGGGCAGCCCCGAAGGCGCCGCGCGCCGGCTCAACTTCGCCCAGGCGGCCAATCCGCTCGGCACGATCTTCGGCGTGCTGGTGGGCAAATATTTCATCCTCTCCAGCTTTGCGCAGGACGACAAGGCGCTGGCGGCAATGTCCGCCGCCGAGCGGACCGCGACGCTGCGCGGCGAGCTCGCCTCGGTGCAGACGCCCTATCTCGTGATCGGGCTGGTGGTGCTCGCCTTCGCGCTCGCCGCCGCGCTGATCGCCTTCCCGGACAACCGCCGCGACGGCGACGCGCCCGCCGTGCCGACCGGCAAGGCGCTCGGCACCGTGCTGCGTGACCGGACGCTGCTGTTCGCGGTGGTGGCGCAGTTCTTCTATGTTGGCGCGCAGGTGGGGCTGTGGAGCTACACGATCCGCTACGCCCAGGTGAACCTGCCCGGCCTCACCGAACAGGGCGCGGCCGACTATCTGTTCGCCAGCCTGGTGCTGTTCGGCGTGGGCCGCTTCGTCGGCGCGGCGATGCTCGGCAAGGTCTCGGCGCCGCAGCTGCTGGTGGTGTTCGCCGGGCTGTCGGCGGCGCTGACCGTGGCGGCGGTGTTCGTCGGCGGCACGACCGGGCTCTATGCGCTGGTGGCGGCGAGCTTCTTCATGTCGATCCAGTTCCCGACGATCTTCGCGATCGGCATCGGCGGCCTGGGCGCGCTGAAGCAAATCGGCGCCTCGCTGATCGTGATGGCGATCATCGGCGGCGCGGTGCTGACCGCGGCGATGGGGCACCTGTCCGACCTCGCGGGGATCAACCTCGCGCTGCTGGTGCCGGCGGTGGCGTTCCTGGTCGTGCTCGCGTTCGGGGTACGCGCGACGGGGACGGCGGGGGATGTGGCGTTAGTGACGGCGGGGCATTGAAAGCCTTAAAAGATCCTCCCCTGAAAGGGGAGGGGGACCGCCGCCGAAGGCGGTGGTGGAGGGGTGTCCCAACCTGTGGCGGAGGCCCGCGCCCCCAGCGTCGACACCCCTCCGTCAGCCCTGCGGGCTGCCACCTCTCCTTACAGGGGAGGATATGAAGTCAGCACTCGCATGCACGACGGCCGAATGAATGATTGCAACATCACGCATCCTCCAGCACAACGCTGTCCAATGTTGGTCAGACTGCTCTTGCCGCTCCCGGTCCTGCTGGCGTTGTCGAGTTGCTCTTATATCTTCATCAAAGCGGTTATAGTGAACGGAAAACTGGCGTTTATAGTCGATCCCCATTCTTCCAATCAGCCCAGATGTATCCGAAGCGTCCATGTTGACACAGTGCGCAACTGGTCGCCAACGGCGTTTATTGGTGGAAAGACTATTCGGTCGATGCTTGCCCCAACCGCCTTCCCATTTTCTATGGCCAGAAACTTGAAGGCAAGCCTGCCGTATATGATGGGCAACCCAGTTCGAGCGTCGATGCCAAACCTCTGAAGTTGGGCGTTACATACAACGTTTTCATGCAAGGTGACGGTGCGAACGGCACCGGTCGTTTTCGCATTCGCGCCGACCGGACGGTAGAGAATTTGCCTCCGGAAACGATCAATAACGCCTTGGAAAATACAAACTGACGGCTAGGAGGCTCAAAGCCCCTCCTCTTCAGGGGAGGGGTTGGGGTGGGGCCGTGTCTCACCGAGACCAACCGCTGTTCTGGAATCCCTCCACCCCCAAACCCCTCCTCCAAGGAGGAGGGGCTTAAGAGTCGACCAGCACCACGTGCAAAAACCGCGGGCCATGCGCGCCGCGGACATAGGTGCCTTCGATGTCGGTCGTGCCGCTGACGCCCGTTACCCAATAATGCGCGCGCGGCACCGCCCCGCCCGGCGCGGCGTCCTCCAGCCAGCGGACCAGCGCGGCGGCCTCCAGCACGACGATGTGCCGCAGCGCGAGGAAATTGGGCAGCATCGGCGCTTCCGACGAGGTCTCGAACACCAGCGAGCCCGTCTCCGCCACCCCGGCGCGGGCGAAGGCGAGGACTGCGCCGTCGTCGATCGGGCACGCCTCCAGCCGCGTGAGCCCGGCCCAGTCGAGCCCGTCCACCCGCGCATCGGGCGGCAGCCATAGCGCCGGTTCCGCGCCCTCGGCCGCGAGATACCCAGCCACCGCCCCCGGCAATTCTGCCAGCGAGCCGATCCGCGCATGCGTCGCCGCCACGCTCGGCTGGCCAAGCTGCGCCAGGAAGCGCGCCACCAGATCCTCGCCCCCCGCCGGCCGCTCGCGTTCCTCGCCCGCCAGCAGGCACGCCGCCTCCGCCGCCAGTACCGCAGGATCGGCCACCGGCCCCAGCCGCGCCAGGATCGCGGCGCGCGCGCTCATCGTTCGCCCTTTCGGTAGCGGTCCATGAAGCTCTCCGCCGCCGGGGCGGGAAAGTCACGCCCGCCGGTCCAGCCGCCGGCCAGCGGCAGCTTCGCGATCCAGCCGCGCCCGGCCAGCCGCATCGCCCGGATCGCCCAGCGCACGCCCGCGCGGTAGAGCCAAGGCCGCCGCGCCGCCCAGGCCCAGAGCCCGAGCCCCGAGCGCAAGGTCACCGGCTCCAGCCCCTCGCGCCAGCTCTTCTCGCGCCAGCCGCGCAGCAAGGTCGGCAGGGGGATCGCGACCGGGCACACCTCCTGGCACTTGCCGTTCATGGTACACGCGTTGGGCAGGTCGCGGCTCGCCGCTAGCCCGTCGAGCGCGGGGGTGAGCACCGACCCCATCGGCCCCGGATAGGTGCCGCCATAGGCATGGCCGCCGATCTGGCGGAACACCACGCAGTGGTTCATGCACGCGCCGCAGCGGATGCAGCGGAGCATCTCCGCCAGCCCTTCGTCGCGCATCGCGCTGCGGCCGTTGTCGACCAGCACGATGTGCATCTCTTCCGGACCGTCGCGGTCCCCTGCCCGCTTCGGCCCGGCATAGAAGGTGGTGTACTGGGTCAGCGCCGCGCCGGTCGCCGAGCGGGCGAGCAGCCGCAGCAGGTGCACGGCGTGGTCCATCGACGGGACCAGCTTCTCGATCCCCGCGGTGACGATATGGACACGCGGCGGCACCAGCGAGAGTTCGGCATTGCCTTCGTTGGTGACGGTGCAGATCTGCCCGCTATCGGCAATCAGGAAATTGGCGCCCGAGATGCCGACATCGGCGCCCAGCATCTCGCCGCGCAGCTGCCGCCTTGCGCTCGCCGCCATCGCGACGATGCTTTCCTCGGCATGCGGCTCGCGGTGGCGGGCGTGGAAGAGTTCGGAGATCTGCTCGCGCGTCTTGTGCATCGCCGGCCAGATGATGTGCGAGGGCCGCTCGCCGGCGAGCTGGATGATGTGCTCGGCCAGATCGGTCTCGACCCGGCCGATGCCTGCCGCTTCCAGCGCGTGCGGCAGGCCGATCTCCTCGCCAAGCATCGACTTGGAGCGCGCGACGCTCTTCGCCCCCGCCTTGCGGCAGATCTCCACGACGATCGCGCAGGCCTCGTCGGCGGTTGCGGCCCAGTGGACGGTCGCGCCCGAAGCGGTCGCCGCCGCCTCGAACTGGACGAGGTAGGCGCCGAGATTGGCGATCACATGGTCCTTGATCGCCGCCGCCCGCTCGCGCGCCGCCGCGAAGCTGGGCCAGGCGCCGATCGCCGCGCCACGCTTGGCCTCGGCGGTGCCGGCGGTGCGCTCGACCGCGATCTTGAGCTGGCGGTCGGCGAGCGCGGCGTCGACCCGCGCGTCGAAGGCGCGGCTCACTGCGCTTCCCCGATCGCAGGGCCGTCGGCCATGCCGGCCAGCACCTCGATCGTGTGGAAGGCGCGCACGTCCGCCCCGCGCCGGTGGAGCTTGCCCGCCATGTTCATCAGGCAGCCGAGATCGCCCGCGAGCAGCAACCCCGCGCCGCTCGCCTCGACCGCCGCCGCCTTCTCGTCGGCGATGGCGTTGGAGATGGCGGGATATTTCACGCAGAAGGTGCCGCCGAAGCCGCAGCAGGTCTCCTCACCCGCCAGCGGCATCAAGTCCAGCCCGTCGACCGCGCCGAGCAGCCGCCGCGGCTGCGCCTTGATACCGAGTTCGCGCAGACCCGAGCAACTGTCATGATAGGTTGCGGTCGCCGGCAGCGTCACGCCCTCGGGGCGCCAGCCGCACGCATCGAGCCAGGCGAGGATCTCCCACGTCTTTGCCGCCACCGCCTCGGCCCGCGCGGCCCATTGGGGATCGTCGGCGAGCAGCTCCGGATAGTGGCAGCGAATCGTCCCCGCGCAGCTGCCGGAGGGAACGACGATGGCGTCATAGCCCTCCAGCATCGCGACGTTGCGCCGGGCGAAGTCGGTCGCCGTCGCGCGGTCGCCCGAGTTGAGCGCCGGCTGCCCGCAACAGGTCTGCGCCTCGGGCACCACGACCTCGCACCCGGCATCGGCCAGCGCCCGCAGCGCCGCGAAGCCCACCCGCGGCCGCATCGCATCGACCAGGCAAGTGACGAACAGCGCGACGCGGGAAGAGGGAGCGATGGTCATGCCGCGCCTTCGCATATCGGCGCGCGCACTGTCACCAGCCCGCGCATCAGCCGGCCGCTGCCTCGGCCTGCATTTCGGCCACTTCGCGCCGGATCATCTTCAGCACCAGTGCCGCCCCCCGATCGGTATCCTCGGCGGGGCTGAGGAAGCGGTGCTGCATCAGCCCCAGCGCGGTCGCGGTGATCACGTCGGTCAGCGCACAGCGCCGCTCGGCAAAGGCCTCGCCCGGAATCAGCGACGATAGCGCCGCGAGCATCGTCCCACGCACGTCCTCACGCGTTTCCTCGAAGATCGCGGCGATGCGCTGGTTGCGCGCCGACTCGGCGACGATCTCGGCAAAGAGCGGATCGGTTTCGCCGGCTTCGGGGCGGAGGAAGTCGGCGAGCCAGGTCCAGACAAACTCCGGATCGCCGCTCCGGATTCCCGCGCACAGCGACTCGGGCGATAGGAAATCCATGCAGTCCGCCTGCACGATCTGCGCGACGATCGCCTCCTTCGAAGAAAAATCTCGATAAATTTGACCCACCGCAATGCCTGATTCCTTGGCGATCTGGGCCACGCCGGTAGCGTGAAAACCGTTCGCAATGAACAACCTGCGTGCTGCGGACACGATTTTCTCGCGCCGCAACAGGGCTTTATCGCGGGGTGGAACCCCGCCTTCTTCCGTGGCTTCTGCCATCCGTGTTACCCTCGAAACCGTCTTGACCGACTACCTCACTTCGCAGTAGCGGCGAATGTGAGCGATCGTTCACTCACATATATCACAACGGCAGGCATCCGCATGACTTTTTTCCGTCACACCGCGCCGGCTCTCGCGCTTGTCCTCGCCGCCTGTGGCGGTCAGTCCCAGCAGCAGGGTGGCGGCGCCCCCGGCGGCGCGGGCGGACAGCAGGCCGCTCCGCCCCCCGTCTCCTATGTCGTCGTCCAGCAGCAGGCGGTGCCGCTCACCAGCGAGCTGCCCGGCCGGCTGAGCCCCTATGAGAGCTCGGACGTGCGCCCGCAGGTCAACGGCCTGATCCTCGAACGGCTGTTCACCGAAGGCGACATGGTCCGCCAGGGCCAGCCGCTCTACCGGATCGACCCCGCCCCCTATCGCGCCGCCGTCGCCAGCGCCCGCGCCGCGCTGACCCGCGCCCAGGCGACCATCGCCACCAGCGAAGCACTTGCCCGCCGCTATGGCGAACTGGTCAAGATCAACGCGATCTCGAAGCAGGAAGCCGAGAACGCCGTCGCCAGCGCCGCCCAGGCGCGCGCCGACGTCGCCGCCCAGCGCGCCGCGCTGACGACCGCTGAGATCGACCTCGCCCGCACCACCATCCGCGCGCCGATCAGCGGCAAGATCGGCCGTTCGGTGTTCACCACCGGCGCGCTGGTCTCCGCCTCGCAGGCCAATGCGCTGACGACGATCCAGCGGCTCGACCCGATCTATGTCGACATCCAGCAGTCGAGCACCGACATCCTCAAGCTGCGCCAGTCGATCATGGCCGGCCAGGTCGCGCGCGACGGCAAGGCCAAGGTGGCGGTGACGCTCGAGGACGGCAGCGCATATGGGCCGCAGGGCACGCTGCGCTTCGCTGACGTGACCGTCGACGAGACCACCGGCAGCCAGGTGATCCGCGCGCTGTTCCCCAACCCCAACGGTCTGCTGCTGCCGGGCATGTTCGTCCGCGCCCGCCTCGTCGAGGGCACCCAGCAGAACGCGATGCTGGTGCCGCAGCGCGCCGTCAGCCGCGACGAGCGCGGCAACCCGACGGTGCTGATCGTCGGCGCCGAGAACAAGATCGAGCCGCGCCCGATCCAGACCAGCCGCACCGCCGGCGACAGCTGGATCGTCACCAGCGGCCTCAAGCCGGGCGACAAGGTGATCGTCGAGGGCGCGATGATGCTGCGCCCCGGCATGCCGGTCACCCCGCAGCCGTGGAACCCGAACGCCAAGCCCGCCCAGGGCCAGCCGGGCGCCGCCGCTCCCGCCCAGGGGAAGTAACCGCCCATGTCGCGCTATTTCATCGATCGGCCCATCTTCGCCTGGGTCATCGCGATCATCATCATGCTGGCGGGCATCCTCGCGATCCGCAGCCTGCCGATCGCGCAGTTCCCGGCGATCGCGCCGCCCGCCGTCTCGATCACCGCGACCTATCCGGGCGCCGACGCCCGGACGCTGGAGAACACGACGACGCAGATCATCGAGCAGCAGCTGAAGGGGATCGATCACCTTCGCTATTTCTCGTCCTCGTCCTCGTCGGCGGGCACCGTCACGATCACGCTGACCTTCGAGCAGGGCACCGACCCGGACATCGCCCAGGTGCAGGTGCAGAACAAGCTGCAGGCGGCCACCCCGCTCCTGCCGCAGGAAGTGCAGCAGCAGGGCATCCAGGTCGCCAAGGCCACCCAGAACTTCCTGGTGGTGATCGGCCTCTATTCGGAGAACGGCAGCCATAGCGGCACCGATCTCGCCGACTATGCCGTCTCCAAGCTGCAGGATCCGCTGTCGCGCGTGAACGGCGTCGGCGACACCCAGGTGTTCGGCTCGCAATATGCGATGCGCATCTGGGTCGATCCGGTGAAGCTCAACAAATACGCGCTTACCATGGACGACGTGACCACCGCGATCCGCGCGCAGAACGCGCAGGTCTCGGCCGGTCAGCTGGGCGCCCGCCCCGCGCCGAAGGAGCAGATGCTCAACGCCACGGTGTCGGTCCAGTCGCGGCTCACCACCCCCGACGAGTTCGCGCAGATCCGCCTGAAGAGCGGCACCGATGCCTCGGTGGTGCGCCTGGGCGACGTCGCGCGTGTCGAGATCGGCGCGGAAAGCTACGGCTTCGATTCGAAGTGGAACGGCAAGCCCGGCGCCGGCATCGGCATCAAGCTCGCCCCCGGCGCCAACGCGCTGACCACGGTCGACCTAGTCAAGGCGCGCGTCAACGAGATCGCCAAGACCTTCCCGGCCGACATCAAGGTCATCTACCCGTACGACACCACGCCGTTCGTCCGCCTGTCGGTCGAGCAGGTGGTGCACACGCTGATCGAAGCGGTGGTGCTCGTCTTCCTGGTGATGTTCCTGTTCCTGCAGAACTTCCGCGCCACCCTCATCCCCACGATCGCGGTGCCGGTGGTGCTGCTCGGCACCTTCGCGGTGATGGCGATCGCCGGCTATTCGATCAACACGCTGACCCTGTTCGGCATGGTGCTGGCGATCGGCCTGCTCGTCGACGACGCGATCGTCGTGGTCGAGAATGTCGAGCGCCTGATCACCACCGAGCATCTCAGCCCGATCGACGCCGCGCGCAAGTCGATGGAAGAGATCACGAGCGCGCTGGTCGGCATCGCCCTCGTGCTCTCGGCGGTGTTCCTGCCGATGGCGTTCTTCGGCGGCTCCACCGGCGTGATCTATCGGCAGTTCTCGATCACCATCGTCTCGGCGATGGTGCTTTCGGTGTTCATCGCGCTGGTGCTCACCCCCGCGCTCTGCGCCACCATCCTCAAGCCGCACAATCCGGACAAGGCGGAAGGCAACGGTCCGCTCGCGCGCTTCTTCCGCTGGTTCAACCGCAATTTCGATCGCGGCCAGGCCAAGTATGAGAAGGGCGTGCGCCGCACTGCGCGCAGTTGGAAGCGCTCGGGCCTGATCTACCTGCTGATTATCGGCGGCATGAGCTTCCTGTTCCTGCGCCTGCCCGGCGGCTTTCTCCCCGAGGAGGACCAGGGCATCGTCATCGCGCTGGTCCAGGGGCCTGCGGGCGCCACCTCGGCGCGTACCGACAAGGGGCTCGACCTGATCCGCGACCACTTCCTCAAGGAGGAAGCGGGCAATGTGAAGGGCGTGTTCACGATCAACGGCTTCAGCTTCGCCGGCGCCGGCCAGAACAGCGGCCTTGCCTTCATGCCGCTGAACGACTGGTCCGATCGTCCCGGCCGCGAGAATGCCGCAGGCTCGATCGTCGGCCGCGCTATGGGCGTTTTCTCGCAATATCGCGACGGCCTGATCTTCGCGATCACCCCGCCGGCGGTGCAGGAGCTCGGCAACGCGACCGGCTTCGACCTCCAGCTCGTCGATACCGGCGGCATCGGCCATGAACGCCTGCTCCAGGCGCGCAACATGATGCTGGGCATGGCGATGCAGGACAAGCGCCTGGTCGGCGTGCGCCCCAACGCGCTCGACGACGCGCCGCAGCTCAAGGTCGACATCGACCAGGACAAGGCCAAGGCGCTCGGGCTCGACCTCGCCTCGGTCAACAGCACCATCGCCACCGCCTGGGGCGGTTCGTACGTCAACGACTTCATCGATCGCGGCCGCGTCAAGCGCGTCTATGTCCAGGCCGATGCCCCCTATCGCCTGACGCCGGAGGACATCGCCAACCTGTACGTCCGCGGGCCGACCGGCACGATGACGCCGTTCACCGCCTTCTCGACGCTCAGCTGGGCGCAGGCGCCGGTGCAGCTCACCCGCTATAACGGCCTGCCCTCGATGGAAATCCTCGGCTCGCCCGCCCCCGGCACCTCGACCGGCGACGCGATGGCGGCGATGGAGGCGATCCACGCCAAGCTGCCGCCGGGCACCCAACTCGAATGGACCGGCCTGTCCTACGAAGAGAAGCTCTCGGGCGGCCAGGCCCCGGCACTCTATGCGCTGTCGCTGCTGATCGTGTTCCTCTGCCTCGCCGCGCTGTACGAGAGCTGGTCGGTGCCGATCTCGGTGATCTTGGTGGTGCCGCTCGGCGTGCTCGGCGCGCTGCTCGCGGCATGGCTCACCGGGCTCAACAACGACATCTACCTGCAGGTCGGCCTGATCACCACGATCGGCGTCTCGGCGAAGAACGCGATCCTGATCGTGGAGTTCGCCGAGGAGCGGATGCGCGAGGGCATGAGTGCCTTCGACTCCGCGATCGAAGCCGCCAAGCTCCGTCTGCGCCCGATCCTGATGACCAGCCTCGCCTTCATCTTCGGCGTGCTGCCGCTGGCGATCTCCACCGGCGCGGGCGCCGGCGGCCAGAACGCGATCGGCCGCGCGGTGGTGGGCGGCATGCTCTCCGCGACGGTGCTGGCGATCTTCTTCGTGCCGATGTTCTTCGTGGTGGTGCGCAATCTGTTCGATCGCCGCCGCAACAAGAATGCGGGCCCGGATACCAACCATGACGGCGGCGCAACCGCGCCGCAGGGAGCCTGACGGCCGTGACCAACCGCTTCCCCCTGCTCCTCGCGCTGGCCGCGAGTACCGCGCTCTCGGCCTGCAACCTGGCGCCCAAGTACAGCCGGCCCGAGCCGGCGGTGCCGGCGGCGCTGCCCCAGGGCGGCGTCTACCCGGCCGCCGCCACCGACGCGCCGGACATCAGCAAGATCGGCTGGCGCGATTTCTTCGTCGACGATCGCCTGCGCAAGGTGATCCAGCTGGGCCTGGACAACAACCAGGACCTGCGCCTCGCCGCCGCCAATGTGCTGCAGGCGCGGGCGCAGTACCGCGCGCAGCGGGCAGACCTGTTCCCCGCGATCGGCGTCAGCGGCACAGGCACCTACACCAACACCGCGCAGTTCGCGGCGAGCGCGGGCGGCGCGCTGGGTGGCGGCGGCGTGCAGGACGTCCAGAACTTCAGCGTCTCCGGCGGCATCACCTCCTATGAGATCGATCTGTTCGGCCGCGTGCGGAATCTCAGCCGCGCGGCGCAGGAGCAGTATTTCGCCAGCAACGAGGCGCAGCGCGCCACCCGCGTCTCGCTGATCGGCGAGATCGCCAGCGCCTGGCTCACCCTCGCCTCGGATCGCGAGCAGCTCGCCATCGCGCAGAACACGCTCAAGGCGTTCCAGCAGTCGCTCGACCTGACCCGCGCGCAGTTCCGCATCGGCACCGCCTCGGAGCTGGAGTCGCGCCAGGCCGAGACGACGTACGAATCCGCCCGCAACGACGTCGCCACCGCGCAGACGCGGATCGCGCAGGACATCAACGCGCTTCAGCTGCTCACCGGCGCCACCGTGGCGGCAGATCTGCTGCCGGAGTCGCTGGGCGACGCCAAGGCGACGATCGACGCGCTGCCCGGCAACGTGCCCTCCGAAGTGCTGCTGCGCCGCCCGGACGTGCTCCAGGCCGAGCACCAGCTGATCGCGCAGAACGCCAATATCGGTGCGGCGCGCGCGGCCTTCTTCCCGAGCATCTCGCTGACCTCCACGGTGGGTTCGATCGCCTCGACGATCGGCAAGCTGTTCGGGTCGAACACCGATACCTATACGGTCTCGCCCACCGCCTCGCTCAACCTCTTCAACTTCGGCAAGAACCAGGCGAACCTCGACTATTCCAAGGCCTCGCGCGACGCCGCGGTGGCGACCTACCAGAAGACGATCCAGACCGCCTTCCGCGAAGTCGCCGATGCGCTCGCCCAGCGCGGCACGATCGACGAGCAGCTGCGGGCGCAGAGCGCGCGGGCCAATGCGGCGGAGGTCGCGGCGCACCTGTCCGACGCGCGCTACCGGGCCGGAGTCGATTCGTTCCTCACCGTGCTCGATTCGCAGCGCAGCGCCTATGCCGCCGAGCAGAGCTTGGTGACGACGCGCCTAACCCGCGCGAGCAACCTGGTGACCCTGTACAGGACATTGGGCGGCGGCCTCGACTAAGGCGCTTGCCACCTGCGAAAATCGGCATACTCTCTGGCTCCTAGAGAGAAGGAGAGGTGTCGTGTCGCTGAACGAAGTGCACCCGAACCAGGACGAGGCTCTGCCGCAGCTGCCGGTGCAGGCCGCCGATGAAAGCATGATCATCCTCGAGGGCTTGTTGTGCGTGATGCGGGAGAAGAACCTGCTGTCGCGCCAGGACCTCGAGCTGCTCTGCCAGAAGGTCGAGCGCCGCGCCGCCGGTGTCAGCAAGAACCCCCTGCCCTGCTGCCCGGACAAGGCGGCGAATGCACGCAACTATATCCAGCGCCTCGCCGACTATCTGGGCCAGCGCTATGGCGGCAAGCACCTCCGCCGGGTGAGCTGAGCCGCTCACCGATTGCACCCCGGCGGGCGCCGCATCGGCGCGTCCGGCGTGCGCGAGGCACCCCAGCGACCGGCGCCCCTGCCGCCGGCTGGTGGCGGAGCGCCGACATCGCGGCCGGAGCGCTTCGGCTTACTTGACCCCCAGGAAGGGCATCGGCCCGGTACCGCCCATATAGGTGGGCAACTGGCCGTTCCATTTCTCCACCGCGCGAAGGTTGACGATCTCCGGGTTGGTGCGGATCGCCTCGGCTTCGACCTGGATCGCCTTGGCGTCACCCGCGGCCTTGGCGATGCGCGCCTCGGCATCGGCCTTGGCGGTCTCGACATTCGCCTTTGCCGCCAGCGCCTGCTGTTCGTTGGCGATCTTGGCGTTGATCTGGTTGAGCACCGCTTCGGGCACGACGATGTTGTTGGCCCAGTAGATCTGCTCGACCTGCAGCCCCACCGGCGCGAAAAAGGCCTGCACGCGTCTGGTAGCCGTCGCGATCAGCTCGGCCTTGTGGGTGCCGTAGATCTCCTCGACCCCCAACTGCGCCGCGCGTTCGACGATGGCGTTGCGGATCGCGTTGCGCAGCGGGCCCGCGATGATGTCGTCCATGTCCGTCCGATAGCGCTGGAACAGGATCGACGCACGCGCCGGATCGACATGGTAGGACACGCCGACGTCGGCGCGCAGCGACAGGCCGTTCTTGTCCTGGAAGCTGAAGGCCTCGTCGATCGGGCTCTGCTCGGTGTGCGACGCCGTCCAGGTATAGGTGCGGGTGAACACCGGATACTGGTAGATGTGCGTGCCCGGCAGCGCGATGTACCAGCCGACCGGCAGCGACTCGGGCCGGACGCCGCCGGCGATGTTGTTGACGCGGATGCCCACCTGCCCCGGCTCGACCCGCGCGAAGCTGCTCAGGCCGAAGATGGCAGCCGCCACCGCAATCGTGATCCACACCCAGCCGCGCCCCAGCAGCCGGAACAGACGTAAGCCACCACCGAAATTCCCCGGTTGATATGCCATGTTTGCCGTCCATGAAGATGGAGGAGAAGCGTCCTCCCGCGCCACGTTCGGGCGGGGGCGACCCCAATGTCGCCCACGCGTGGATGCGCGCGGCCGAACTGATCGGACCGTTGGTCGATGGTCAGGTGGAGGTCGGGCGGGATGCGCGGCCGAAAGGCTTCCGTTGCGCAGGCAGGACGACACAGCAACAGCCAAATCGCGGAACAGATGCCGGCAAGACCGGCAATCCCACAATCCTACAGCTCAAGCCAAAACGTCGTTGATCCCTGCTCCTTGTGCAGCACCGAATGTGGGCGCGAATCTACGCCTTTTGTTGCGGCGCGCAAGCGAATGCGGAAAGCGCATTTGCGATTTGCGGGGGGCGTGGAATTAGCCCAGCATCACCTGCAGCTTGGCGGAGATCCGCTCCGAAAATGCGTCGCCCTCGCGCGTCACCATATGCGCCGCCAGCCCCTGCTGCTCGGCCAGCGCCATGCCTGCGGGCCCCAGCACGGTCAGCGCGGTCGCCCAGGCATCCGCCAGCATCGCCTCGCGGTGCAGCACCGAGACCGAGACGACCTGGTTGTCGGTCGGCCAGCCGGTGCGCGGATCGATGCTGTGCGCATAGCGGCGCCCGTCGCGCTCGAAAAAGCGGCGATAGTCCCCCGAGGTCGCGACCGACAGGCCGTGCAGCGCCACGCGGAGCGGTGCGAGCGTGCTGTCCGGCACCGGTTCCAGCTCGACCCACCAAGGCTGGCCGTCGGGCTTGATTCCCTCGCCGCGCAGCTCGCCGCCGATCTCGATCAGGAAGTCCTCGATACCGAGCGACACCAGCCGCTCCGCCACCGCGTCCACCGCATAGCCCTTGGCGATGCCCGACAGGTCGATCTGCACCGCCTCGCGCCTGCGGATGCGACGTTGCTCGCGGTCGAACTCCAGGTGCCGCGCGCCGGACATGACCTTCGCTTCGCCGATCGCATAGGCGCTGGGCACGTCGGCGCGCGGGCCGGCGGGGCCGAAGCCCCACAGGTCGGCGAGCACGCCCGCGGCGGGATCGAACGCGCCGCCGCTCGCCGCGTGCACCGACAGCGCCGCCTCCAGCACGCGCGCCGCCTCGGGCGACAACGGCTGCCAATAGCCGAGCATGCCGCGGTTGAACCGGCTGACGCGCGAGCCCGGCTCCCAATGGCTGAACTCGGCGATCATCCGCATCAACACCGCCTGAACGGTGTCGCGAATGTCCTCGGGCGGGTCGACGACGACCAGCCGCCAGGTGGTGCCCATCGTCGCACCGCCAAAGGTGGCGACAGGCGCAGCCGATCGCCGCCGGTGGAACGCCGCCGGCGACAGGCTTTCGGGAACAGCAATACGCGCGTCGACGATCAGGGTGCCAGTACCTCCAGCGTGGTCGTGTAGCTGACGCGGCGGCCGGAGGGAACGCCCCGCATGCCCTGCGGCGCGCCCTCGGGACGCGGCGCCCGCGCCTGCGCCTGGGGACGCGGCCCCTCGCCTTCACCCTCAGGCCGCGGCGCGTTGGGCGTCACGTTGATCCAGTACATGCCGGCTTCGGGCCACTTGATCGTGACCTTGCCCGCAGCATCGGTGCGCTGCTCCATCTGCTTGGGCGCCGCACGATAGCGGCCGCCGCCCAGGATGGTGGTGACGTACAGGCCCGAGGCGGGCTTGCCGTCGAGCAGGAACTGGAAGGTCGCGGGCTCATTGGCGACGAGGTCGTTGGGGTGCGTCACCGGCACCAGTTCGATGCCCTCGCCGCTCGGCTTGAACACGGTGTTGGTCGGCGCGCCCTGGGTCACGAAAATCTCGTTGCGGGCCACCATCTCGCTAGTCTGCACGTCGGTGGCGCCCGCCGGGATCGCGGTGGCGAGCTGCGCCTTGGTGGTGCCGCGCGGGAGCATCTTGGTCTCGCCGTTGAGCGTGTAGCGGCCGAACACGCCCTGGTTGACCACCGCGATACGATAGGTGCCCTGCTGGGTCAGGTGCACGTCGAAGGTCGCGCGGAACTGGCCGACATTGTGGTGCTCGGCCTTGCCCTCGGTGCCGTCGGGCTGGGTGATGGTCGGGATCGCGCCGAGCGGGCGGTGATCGAAATAGAACAGGTCGTTCGACACCGCGGCGTCGACGGTCACCCAATTGTCATTACCCGAGACGACGGTCGACGAGGGCAACAGCCACATGCGGTGCGCGATCGCCGTCGGCGCGGCGAGTGCGGTAACGGCGGCGAGGGCGAAAAGCGGCTTGCGGAACTTCATGGTGCGGATCCCCCCGGTTTAGCGCTTGAGCGTGAACGAAACGGCGCCGAGCTCGCTGGCGCCCTTGGCAGTGGCGGTCGCGCTGCTGCCGTTCCAGGCGAAAGGCAGGCGCACGACCTCACGGCCGCCGACTTCGCGCGCGGCCTCCACCACCAGCGTGTACTGGCCCGGCGTGAGCGCGGGCATGCCGCCCTTGCCGGCGACGAGGCGCTGCTTCTGCACGCCCGGCGCGCGGGTGGCGCCGCTGACGCCGTCGGCGGGGAAGCTCATCGTGCGGCCCGAGGCGCGCCACCATTGGCGCACGTCGTGCAGCCATTTGGTGCCCTCGCCGCCGCGCTTGTCGACATCATACCAGACGGAGAGGGTGCGGGCCGGCTGCCCCTCCTTCTCCAGCCACACGGCGACATAGGGCTTGTGATATTCGGCCACGCGGATGCGTGGCAGCTCGATGGATAGATCCATCGTCTGCGCCGCCGCCGTGTTCGGCAGCAGTGCGCCGGCGCCGAGCGCGGCCGTGGTGAGTCCGGTCAGGCGAAACTGCATGAAACCCCCTTTAGTGAATCAGGAACAGCGCGATCAGCGCAGGAATGGCGAGGCCGGCGGCGACCAGCGGCCAGGTGCTCTTGCGATGCTTCGAATGCATCCACAGCAGCACCAGCCCGGTCAGCGTGAACACCAGGCAGGCAAAGGCGAAGACGTCGATGAACCATTTCCACGCGGTACCGGCGTTGCGGCCCTTATGGAGATCGTTGAGATAGGCGATCCAGCCGCGCGAGCTGATCTCGCTGGTGACCTTGCCGGTGTCGCGCTCGATCGCGATCCAGCCGTCGCCGCCCGGGCGCGGCTGGGCGAGGTAGATCTCGTCCGCCGACCATTCGGCGACGCCTTCCGCCGGCATCTTCAGCTTGGTGCGCAACCAGCTTGCCACCGGCGCGGGCAGCGGCTGCTTGGCATCGGGCTTGTCGTCGGGCTTGACCAGCGGCAGCAGCGCCGCCGGCAGCTGCGCGGCGCGATCCACCGTCTTGGGCGCGCCTTCGATGTCCGCCGCATGGTTGAGCGTGAAGCCGGTGACCGCGAACAGCAGCAGCCCGATCAGGCTGATCGCCGAGCTCATCCAGTGCCAGGTATGGAGCTGCTTGAGCCAGAAGCTCTTGCGGCTGCGCTTGCGGGGCGCGACGGAAGGAGACGGGGCGTGCATCGGGCGATCGGGAATCTCGGCTAGGGTCGGACCGACGCGATAACGCGAACGATTCGCATTTACAACGATCGAGTTGTAACAAGCTGTACCCGCCGCATCGGAAACGCTGTGTTCCCGATCCTATCCGCTGGTTGGGCTGGGCCTCGCCGCCGCGAGCGGCTATCCCGGCACCAGCAAACACGGAGACGAACGATGCGCGACGACCTGGTGATCCAGACGATCGAGCCGACCACGCACGACCTGGGCGGCTTCAAGGTGCATCGCACCCTCCCCTCGCGGCCCCGCACCATGGTGGGGCCGTTCATCTTCTTCGACCAGATGGGCCCGGCGATCCTCGATGCCGGCACCGGCATCGACGTGCGTCCGCACCCGCATATCAATCTCGCCACCGTCACCTATCTGTTCGCCGGTGCGCTCGACCACCGCGATTCGCTCGGCACCTATGCCACGATCGAGCCGGGCGCGGTGAATCTGATGACCGCCGGCCACGGCATCGTCCATTCGGAGCGCTCGCCCTCGGCCGAGCGCGAGAAGGGCCCCGAGCTCTCCGGCATCCAGACCTGGCTCGCGCTGCCCGAGGCGGTGGAGGAAATGGACCCCGCCTTCGAGCATGTCGCCGCGGCGGAGCTGCCGATCATCGAGGCGCACGGCGCCCGCGCGCGGGTGATCATGGGCGAGTTGTGGGGCGCGGCGGCGCCGACCACCACCTATGCCCAGACCATCTATGGCGACATCGTCCTCGATGGCGGCGCGAGCATTCCGATCGACGCGGTGGCGGACGAGCGCGCGCTCTATGTCGCGACCGGCGATGCCAGCCTGGACGGCATGCCGCTGCTGCCGATGACGCTGTACCTGCTCCGCCCCGGCATCCGCGCGACGCTGCGCTCCGAACGCGGCGCACGGGTGATGTTTTGCGGCGGCGAGGCGTTCAAGACGCCGCGGCACGTCTGGTGGAATTTCGTCAGTTCGAACCGCGATCGGATCAATCAGGCCAAGGAAGACTGGAAGGCCGGCGCCTTCCCCAAGGTGCCCAATGACGACAAGGAATTCATCCCCATCCCGGAAGTTCCTAAGACGGTAAGTTACCCCTAGTTTTCCTTTACTTGCGGCTTTCGCCCAACCGGCGCATCTAGGGTGCCGGGCAGAGACTGGACGGCACGGAGGCGGTGCCGCCCAGGAACAGGGAGAGCCGTGTGACCGCAATTCGACAGACCAGCCTGCCGCTGGCGACGGGCGTTACGCTCAACGTCGCGCTGGCGGGGGACCCCGCCAATCCGCCCGTGATTCTGCTGCATGGCTTCCCCGAATCGCACCGCACCTGGCGGCACCAGATCCCCGCGCTCGCCGAACGCTATTTCGTGATCGCGCCGGACCAGCGCGGTTATGCCGGATCGTCCAAACCCGAGGGCGTCGAAGCCTATGCAGCGGACAGGATCGCCGCCGACGTGTTCGCGCTCGCCGACGCACTGGGCGTCGATCGATTCACGCTGGTCGGACACGACTGGGGCGGCGCGATCGCCTGGATGGCGGCGCTGCGCGAGCCCAAGCGCGTCGCCCGGCTGGTGATCATCAACGCGCCGCACCCGCAGGTCTTCCAGCGCAAGCTGTTCGACGATCCCGGCCAGCGCCGCGCCAGCCAATATATCCGCTTCTTCCGCGAGACCGAGCTCGATCGCGCGCCGGACAAGACCGGGCTCGAGCAGTTCCTGCTGTCGCTGTTCGGCGAGCATCTCCAGGTGACGGTGCCGCCCGAGGAACAGGCGATCTATCTCGAGCAATGGAGCCAGCCGGGCGCGCTCACCGCGATGCTCAACTGGTATCGCGCGACCCAGATCCTGGTGCCGGCGATGGGCGAGGATCCGCCGCGGCCGAACTGGATCGACGGCCCCTTTCCGCTCCAGCCGCAGCCCACGCTGGTGATCTGGGGCATGCGCGACCGCGGACTGCTGCCCTGCCTGCTCGACGGCCTGGAGACGCTGATCCCCGACTATCGCATCGTGCAGATCCGCGACGCCGGCCATTTCGCGCCCTGGGAAAAGCCCGAGGAGGTGACCAGCGCCCTGCTCGAATGGCTCGCCGCCCGACCGCTTTAAAAAAAACGCCCGGCTAAAGCCGGGCGCAGGGGGAAGGAACCGGAAGACCGGGTCTCAGAAGCGGAAGCGCACACCGGCGCTGTAGTAGCGACCCTCGTAGCGCGTATCGATCGGGTAGTACTGTGTCTCGTTGAAGTAGCGATAGTTGCTGAACGGCTGCGCTAGGATGTTGTTCACCTCGGCGGTCAGCGTGATATTCTCGATCGGCGTATAGGAGGCTGACAAATCCAGCCGCGAGATCGGCCGCACCTTCTGCCCTGTATACGCCGAGTCGTTCGAGTTCCGGCTGTAGAAATCGACATATGAACTGCGGTAATTGTACGACAGGCGCAGCGATATCTTGTCCCGCTCGTAAAAGCCGCTGAGGTTATATGCCCATTTCGACAAATCCTCCAGCGGCACCATTGCGCGGCTCTGGCCCAGCGTCGCCGGCAGCTGGTTCTTGGCATCGACATAGGTGAGGTTGGCCTGCGCGCCGAACCCGCTGAGCCAGCCGGGCAGGAAGTCGAAGAAGCTCTGCGCCGAAAGCTCGAAGCCCTTGATCTTGCCCGTGCCGGCATTCTCCGGACGGCTGACCTGGATCAGGCCATAGACCGGATCGTTCACATCCCGCGTATAGTTGCTGATGAAGCCCTTGAGATCGCGATAGAACACCGCGCCGCTCACCGCTCCGTTGCGGCCGAAATAATATTCGATCGTGGCGTCGTAATTCTTCGAGGTCAGCGGCTTCAGGTCCGGATTGCCGCCCGAGCCGAAAAAGGCATAGCGCGCATTGTTGCCGCCCGAGCTGGTGTCGGTGTTGCGGTTGAGGCTGAATGCGGGGTTGAGCTGGCCGAAACCGGGGCGGGTGCGGGTAATGGTGAAGCCAAGCCGCGCCTGCAGCCCCTGCGTCAGCTTGGCGCGCAGCCCGAAGCTGGGCAGCACGTCGACATAGTTCTGGCGGTTGGTGTCGGTCACGGCCAAGACGGTGCCGTCCACCGCCGTCACCTTCGAGGTACCGACATAACGGCCATCGGTGTTGACGATGCGCACGCCGACCGTGCCGTCGATCGGGATGCCGACATCGAAGGCATAGCCGGCCGAGGAATAGGCGGCGTAGCTCGATTCCTTGGCGTAGAAGCCGCCATAGGGATCCATCTGGATCGCCTGGGTGCTGAACTGCTGCAGCGCGTCCTTGTAGCCCTGGTCGTTCGGGTTGGCGGCGACGATCTTCTGCAGCGACGCATAGGAAAGCTGGCGCAGCGCCTCGGCATTGCCCTGGATCGCGTCATAGGACGGCATCAGCCAGTTTTGGAACGGCGGGCCGTCGCCGCGGAAGCCGTCCTGCACCTGTTCCAGCGCGCCGGTCGGCAGGCTGGCGAGCGGGATGTTCAGCGTCGGCGTATAGGCGTAGCGGCTGCCCTGGCGGCGCTTGGCATCGCGATCGGTCGCGCGCAGGCCGAACTTGATCTTGGGCAGCCAGCCGATCTCGGTGTCCAGCGCAACGTCGCCGCGCCACTGGAGACCGGCGCCGCTGACATAATATTCTTTCTGGTAGAAGCCGCGCCACACATAGTTGGCGGGGTTGGTCATGTCGTAGTTGCCGAGATCGAACCAGGAGGACTTGTCCTTCTCGAAGATCACGTTGACCGGCGGCGCAGCGGCGGTCTGCCCGTCCAGGCTCGCTTCGTTGTTGCCATATTCCGAGAAGGTATAGGCGAAGTCGCTCGAGATCACCGCGCGGCCGGTGGTCCAGATGAAGCCCGCGGCGGCCTGGTAGGTGTTGGTGTAGTCGCGCGTGGTCGAGCGGAAGGTCTCCGCCGGATAGCCACCGGTCTTGCTGACGCTGACCAGCTTGTTGGGCTCGCCGGGCACGCGGACGATGTTGAACAGGTTCGGCGGCACCTCGGCGCCCGCGGCGTTCTTTGGCGCGGCGCGGAGCAGCGACACGTCGAAGCTCTCGGTCGAGCCCTGGTTGCGGAACGCCTGCCACAGGCCGTCCGCATAGATTTCGAGATTGTGCGCCGGCTTCCACTGGAGCGAGCCGTTGACCGAGGGCCGCTCGCGCAGCCCGCGCGGATAGTAGAGGCCGACGCTGTAGGGCAGGCGGAAATCGGCCGCCTCGCCCGCGGGCAGTGTCGCCTTGCTGTTCGCCACCGGATCGACGCCGCCATTGGTGTAGCGGATGGCATTGTTGAAATAGAAGCGGTTGTACGCGACGTTGATCAGCGCGCCCATCTCGCCGATCGGCGTGTTCCAGCGATCGCTGATCAGCAGGTTGCCGTTGGGGTTGGTCTTCTTCGACTGGTCATTGTACGAGGCGCGGATCGCCCCGGCGATCTCCAGCCCCTTGAAGTCGAACGGGCGGCGCGAGCGGACATTGACCAGCCCGGCCAGGCCCGGCTCGATCAGATCGGCGGTCGCCGACTTGTAGACTTCCAGCGCCGCCAGCGCGCCCGCGGGGAAATCATGCACCTGCACCGTGCGGTTCTCGGCGGTGAAGATCTCGCGCCCGTTGAATGAGGTGCCGACGTCCGGCAGGCCGCGGATCAGGATGCCCGAGGCTTCGTCGGCATAGCGGCTCACCTGGACGCCCGGCAGCCGCGCAAGGCTCTCGGAAGCGTTATTGTCCGGCAACTTACCGATATCCTCGGCGACGATCGCGTCGAGGATCGAGTCCGAATTGCGCTTGAATTCGCGTGCCGAGGCAAGGCTGGCGCGGATGCCGGTGACGAGGATCTCCTCCTCGGTCGCGTTGCTCTGCGCGCTCGGCGTTTGCGGCGTTTCACCGGGCGTTGTGGTCGATTGTGCCCAAGCCGGTGCGGCGCCGGCGAGCGCCGCCAGGGCCACGCCCATCAACAGAATCGGTTTGCGAGTCATGTCGTCCTCCCCTTTTCACGTCCGCCGGCTCGGGCTTTCCCGATCGCTGCAGCGGACGCAAAGCACCGCGACCAGCACGGCTCCGACCTTTTAAGTCTGACAAAAAGGAAAAGCTGTCAATGATGCGTGGATGAAATTTCGGCGCCAGGAGTGAAAGCCGTGCAGCCGCAAGCAGTTGCGGCCGCACCAACGGCGCAGTCAGGATGCGTCGATAGGGAGGGCCGAGAGCGCGGCCCTCAGGCCACGCGCATCACATAGGGCGTGGAGTCGTACGGCGGGGCGAGCCCCTCCACCCAGGCGCCATGCGCATGGGTCCGCGCGACCAGCTCCATCGGCGTGTCGCCGGGCCAGCCGCGCACCCGCACCTCCTGCGCCGCGAGATCGCGATTGGGCTCCATCATCACCCAGCCGAGCGGGCGCTCGGGCGTCGCGGCGGCGCCGGTCGCCTCCATCCTCGCGGCAATGCGCGCCTGCGCCTCGGGCCGCAGATATTGCCAGACGACCGAGTGCATCAGCACCCGGGTGACACCCGCAGGCTGCGGCTCGGCGAGCCGCGCTTCGAGCCAGTCGGCGGCGTCGCCGCGCTCCAGTTGCACCGGGTCGGTACGGAGCATGGCAATGGCGGTGTCCAGCCGCGCCTGCCGCTCCACCGCATCGACCCAGACATAGGCCTGCAGCCGGTCGGCATCGCGATCGTCGGTCAGGTCGAGCGGGGCGATGTCGACCCCGCGGACGGAGACGATCTCCACCGGCGCCGCTGGCGGCGGGCTGCCCCGCCATTCGGGCTGCAGCACAAGCGGCGACTCGGCCGGGCCGATAGCAACGCCGCCCAGATCGAAGCGGTAGCGCCCCAGCATCAGGTTCAGCCCGGCGCTCGATCCGATCTCGAGCAGCTCGAAGCGCGGGCCGTAGCGCTGGGCGAGCTGCAGCAGCCCGGTCACCAGCCCGTTGGAGCGCGCCGCCTCGTTGGTCTGGGGCGGGCCGTACAGCCAGGGCATCAGCGGCAGGTCATAGGCCGAGAGCACCGCATCGAGCGCGGCGCCGATCCGGCCGAGATCGGTTTCCTCGCCGGTGAAGATGCGCCGCAGTTCGGGCACGCCGCGCCGGTGGAGCGCGTGCAGCCCGCCGACCAGCCGCAGCACCAGCGCATCGGCGACCGGCTCGCCCGGCCAGTCGAGCACCCGCCGCCCGGTCTCGCTGCCCCGCGTGATCCCCTGCCCCAGCGCGGTACAGATGCGCGCGGTGATCGGCGCGTCCATCGCCGCGCAATAGCCCGCCTGGACGGCAAAACTCTTGCGGTTCTCGGCTTCGCTTGCCATGCGCATCTCCCTTTGGCGCCTGTTGCGCCACCGGCGCCCCCCAAGTAAAGCCCCCGCACCCATGACCGAGCCGTTGATCCTTGCCGTGCCGAAAGGCCGGATTCTCGAAGAGGCGCTGCCGTTGCTGGCGGCGGTCGGCATCGTGCCCGAAGCGGCCTTTTCCGATAAAAACTCGCGCGCGCTGCGTTTCACGACCAACAATCCCGCGATCGACCTGATCCGGGTGCGCGCCTTCGACGTCGCGACCTTCGTCGCGCATGGCGCCGCGCATCTGGGCATCGTCGGTTCGGACGTTCTCGCCGAATTCGACTATTCGGAGCTCTACGCGCCGGTGGACCTGGGCATCGGCCATTGCCGCATCTCGGTCGCCGAGCCCGTGGCGCTCGCCGAACAGGACGATCCGCGCGGCTGGAGCCATGTCCGCGTCGCGACCAAGTACCCCCACATCACCCGCGCCCATTTCGAGGCGCGCGGCGTGCAGGCGGAGTGCGTCAAGCTCAACGGCGCGATGGAGCTGGCGCCGGTGCTGGGCCTGGCCCCGCGTATCGTCGACCTCGTTTCCTCGGGCCGTACGCTGCAGGAAAACGGCCTCGTCGAGGTCGAGGTGATCGCGCAAGTGACCAGCCGCCTGATCGTCAACCGCGCCGCGTTCAAGACGCGCGCCAGCGAAGTCGTGCCGCTGGTCGACGGCTTCCGAAAGGCCGTGGCATGATCCGCCTCGACTCCACCGACGCCGGTTTCACGCAAGCCTTCACCGCGCTGGTCAATGCCCGTCGCGAGGCCGACGACGATGTCGCGCGCAACGTCACCCACATCATCAAGCGGGTGCGCGACGAAGGCGATGTCGCGCTGCGCGACCTCACCCGGCTGTTCGACAAGCATGATCTCGACCGCTCCGGCTGGACGATCGACCGCGCCGACTGCCTCGCCGCCTATGAGGGGCTCACCGCGGAGCTGCGCGACGCCCTCGAACTCGCCGCCGAGCGGATCGCGGTCTACCATTCCAAGCAGCGCCCCGAAGATCGCGACGAGACCGACGCGCAGGGCATCCGCCTCGGCGCGCGCTGGACGCCGGTCGATGCGGCGGGCGTCTATGTCCCCGGTGGGCGCGCCGCCTATCCCAGCTCGGTGCTGATGAACGCCATTCCCGCCAAGGCGGCGGGCGTGCGTCGCCTCGTGATGGTCACCCCGACGCCCAACGGCGAAGTGAACCCGCTGGTCCTCGCAGCCGCGCATGTCGCCGGCGTCGACGAACTCTACCGCGTCGGCGGCGCGCAGGCGGTGGCCGCGCTCGCCTATGGCACCGAGACGATCGCGCCGGTCGACGTCGTCACCGGCCCGGGCAATGCCTGGGTGGCCGAGGCCAAGCGCCAGCTCTACGGCGTGGTCGGCATCGACATGGTCGCGGGCCCGTCGGAGATCGTGGTGGTGGCGGACGGCAGGAACGATCCCGAATGGATCGCCGCCGACCTGCTCAGCCAGGCCGAGCACGACCCCACCAGCCAGTCGATCCTGTTCACCGACGACGCCGATTTCGCCGACAAGGTCGCGGCGGCCGTCGACGCGCAGATCGCCACGCTCGCGACCGGCGCCACTGCGCGCACCAGTTGGGACGCCAACGGCGCGATCATCCTGGTGCCCGACCTGCCCACCGCGATGCCGCTGGTCGACCGCCTCGCGCCCGAGCATCTCGAACTCGCCTGCGACGATGCCGAGCCGCTGTTCGACATGGTCCGCCACGCGGGCTCGGTGTTCCTCGGCCGCTATACGCCGGAAGCCGTCGGCGATTATGTCGCCGGCCCCAACCATGTGCTGCCCACCGGGCGGCGCGCGCGCTTCGCGTCGGGCCTTTCGGTGCTCGATTTCATGAAGCGTACCTCGTTCCTGAGCCTGGATCCGTCCGGGCTCGCCGCGATCGGCCCCGCTGCCGTGGCGCTCGCAGAAGCCGAAGGCCTGCCCGCGCACGCAAAGTCGGTCGCGATCCGTCTAAAGTGATAGAGTAAGAATATGGCCAGTCCGCAAGCACGCTCCCGTTCCAAGGCTCGCGCCGCCGCGCGCCTCGGTGCCGTCCAGGCGCTGTACCAGCGCGAGATGGAGGGCACTTCCATCCCCGCGCTGCTCCACGAGTTCCACCAGCACCGGCTGGGCGCGATCATCGAAGACGTCGAATATGCCGACGCCGACATCGCCTTTTTCGACGACATCGTCAGCGGCGCCGACGCCCGCCGCGAGGAGATCGACGGCATCATCGCCGCCAAGCTGAGCACCGGCTGGACGCTGGAGCGGCTCGACAAGCCGATGCGCCAGATCCTGCGCGCCGGCACCTATGAGCTGCTCGCCCGTGCCGACGTGCCGACCGCGGCGGTTATCAGCGAGTATCTCGACGTCACCGACGCCTTCTACGATCGTCGTGAAAAGGGGTTCGTGAACGGCATCCTCGACGCGATCGCCAAGGACGCACGCGGTTGACGCGCGCGCCTGCCCCGTGCCGGGCGGGATGAACGAAGCGGCGTTCCTCGCCTATCTGCGCCACCTGCCGCTCCATGCCGGAGCGCGCGGGCTGCGCGACGATGCGGCCGTTCTCGGCGATCTCGTCCTAACCCATGACGTGCTGGTGGAGGGCGTCCATTATCTGTCGGACGATCCGGCGGAGGACGTCGCCTGGAAGCTGGTGGCGGTGAACCTGTCCGATCTCGCCGCCAAGGGCGCGGTGCCGGAAGGCGTGCTGCTCGGCTATCCGCTCGCGGGCGACGACGCCTGGGATTCGTCGTTCCTGGCGGGGCTGGACGCGGCGTTGGCGGCCTTCGCCTGCCCGCTGATCGGCGGGGACACGGTGAAGGCGCCTGCGGGCGCGCCGCGAACGCTGTCGCTGACCGCGCTCGGGCGCTCGGCCTATGCGCCGGCGCGAAGCGGTGCGCAGGCCGGCGACCTGCTCTACGTGACCGGCACGATCGGCGACGGCGGCGCGGGGCTGGCGGTGGCGCTGGCAGGCGAGGGTCCGGCAACGCTGCTCGCGCGCTATCGTCGCCCGACGCCGCGGCTGGAAGAGGGGCAGGCGCTCGCCTCGGGCGTGCATGCGATGATGGACGTGTCCGACGGGCTGCTGATCGACGCGGCCCGCATGGCCGAGGCCAGCGGGCTCGCGGTGACGATCGACCTCGCCGCCGTGCCGCTTTCGGCGGACTATCAGGCGGTGCGCGGCGGGGATCGCGCGGCGCGGCTGGCGGCGGCGACCGCGGGGGACGATTACGAGCTGCTGTTCGCCGCGCCGCCAGGACCGCTGCCGGTGGCGGCGACGTGCCTGGGGTCGTTCAGCGAGGGCGCTGGGCTGACGCTCCACGATGCCGGCACCCCGCTCACGCTTCCCGAGCGCCTGGGCTTCGAGCACGGCGCCTAGTCGAACAGCCCGTCCTGCGAGCCTGCGGGCGGGTTGAGCCCGAGATGCTTCCACCCCGGTCCGTTGAGGCAGCGCCCGCGCGCCGTCCGCGCGATCAGGCCGAGCTGGATCAGATAGGGCTCGATCACTTCCTCGACGGTGTCGCGCGGCTCGCTGAGCCCGGCGGCGAGCGTCTCGACCCCCACCGGGCCGCCACGATAGACGTCGGCAATCATCATCAGGTAGCGCCGGTCCATCGCGTCGAGCCCGAGCCCGTCGACTTCCAGCCGGTTGAGCGCGGCATCGGCCACCTTGGCATGTACCACCGCCTCGCCGAACACATTGGCGAAGTCGCGCACCCGGCGCAGCAGCCGCCCGGCGATGCGCGGCGTGCCGCGCGAACGGCGTGCGACTTCGCGTGCGCCATCGGCGGCGATGTCCAGGCCCAGCAGCCCGGCAGCGCGGGTCACCACGCGCTCCAGCTCGTCCACCGTGTAGAATTGCAGCCGCACCGGAATGCCGAAGCGATCGCGCAGCGGCGTCGTCAACAGCCCCTGCCGCGTGGTTGCACCGACCAGCGTGAAGCGCGGCAGATCGATCCGCACGCTGCGCGCCGAGGGCCCCTCGCCGATCATCAGGTCGAGCGCGCGGTCCTCCATCGCCGGGTACAGCACCTCTTCCACCGCCGGATTCAAGCGGTGGATTTCGTCGATGAACAGCACGTCGCCGTCCTCGAGATTGGTGAGCAGTGCCGCCAGGTCCCCCGACTTGACGATCACCGGCCCCGAGGTCGAGCGGAACCCCACCCCCATTTCGCGCGCGATGATCTGGGCGAGCGTGGTCTTGCCGAGGCCCGGCGGCCCGAAGAACAGCACATGGTCCAGCGCATCGCCGCGCGCCCTGGCGGCATCGATGAACACACGGAGATTCTCGCGCGCCGCCTTCTGCCCGACGAACTCGTCGAGCGACTTGGGGCGCAGCGCGGCGTCGACGTCTTCGGGGCGGCGGCCGGCGGTGAGGAGGCGATCGGGTTCGGTCATGGCAAGAAAATCACATTGTAGCCGCCGCACGCGCGCCGGTCGATTGGCTGGACTGGCAAAGCCGCGACGAAACGCGCATCTAGGCGCATATGATCGATCTGTACGTAGCAACCGCGATTTCCGACGCGCTCCGTGCCGAACTCGCGCGGCGCTTCTCGCTGCACGAGGGTACGCCGCCCGCGACCACCCGCGCGATCGTCGGCGGGGGACAGCTGCAGCTGGATGCCGTGATGCTCGATCGGCTCCCCGCGCTGGAGATCGTCGCGATCAACGGGGTCGGCTATGACGGGCTGGATCTCGACGCGCTGCGCGCCCGCGGCGTGCGAGTGTCGACCACCCCCGACGTGCTGACCGACGATGTCGCCGATCTCGCCATCGGGCTGATGCTGGCGGTGCAGCGCCGGATCGCCGCCAACGACGCGCTGGTGCGCCGCGGCGGCTGGAAGGCGCCGCTCGGCCGGCATGCGAGCGGCCGCCGGATCGGCATTTTCGGGATGGGCAAGATCGGCGCGGCGATCGGCGCCCGCGCCGCACCCTTCGCGCGCGAAGTGCTCTACACCGCCCGCAGCGCGAAATCGGTACCCTGGCGCTATATGCCCGACGCCGCCAGCCTGGCGGAGGAAAGCGACGTGCTGATCCTGGCGGCACCCAGCACCGCCGCGACGGCGCACGTCGTGGACGCCGCCGTGCTGGACAAGCTCGGCCCCGCGGGCGTGCTGGTCAATGTCGCGCGCGGCAGCCTGGTCGACGAGGATGCGCTGGTCACTGCGCTCTGGGCGGGTACGATCGCCGGCGCCGGGCTCGACGTGTTCGCCGACGAGCCGCACGTGCCCGAGGCGCTGCGATCGATGGAGCAGGTGGTGCTCGCCCCCCATCAGGGCAGCGCCACGGCGGAGACGCGCGCGGCAATGGCGGCGCTGGTGCTCGCCAATCTCGACGCCCATTTCGCCGGCGAACCGATGCCGACGCCGTTGGTCTAACAGATCCTCCCCGGCACGGGGAGGGGGACCAAGACGCGCAGCGGCTTGGTGGGGGGGGCGCACGGCAAGCGACTCCGGTGTGGAGCCCCCCCTCCACCACCGCCTTCGGCGGCGGTCCCCCTCCCCGTTCCGGGGAGGATCGAGAAGGATCGCGTCCCTCATCCCAGCAAGGTGCTCAGCACGTCGGGATGGAAGCCCCAGCCGGCGAAGCCGCACACCCCCATGAACAGCCCGAACGCGCCGAACACCCAGGCGACGATCAGCAGCCAGCTGCTCTCCGCCAGCGCAGATACCGCCGCGACCGATATCGCGGTGGCGATCGCCGCGTCGCTGGCATCGAACTGGTCGTCATGCACGTTGAGCGCATCATATTGCGCCGCCTGCGCCTTGGCCTGCTCGGCGAGCTTGGGCGCCTCGACCTTGTACTTGGCGATGTCGGAATCCAGCCCCTTCAGGATCGGCGCGACCTTGGCCGGATCGCTCGCCACCGCGGCGATCTGCGCACGGCTGGTTTCGGCGAGGTGCTGCTTGGTCTTGGTGGCCTGATACTCGTTCCACAGGTCGACCGAGCTAGACTGCGCCTGCTCCATCGCCTGGACGATATTGCCGTCCTTGATGTTGCACACGCCGGTGAAGACCGACAGCACCACGACGGTGATCGCGACGCGGCGGTTGAGGCGCTTGTCCTTGGCTTCGGCGGAGACTTCGATTTCCATGGCTATTCGACTTCCAACGCAGATCCTCCCCGGTACGGGGAGGGGGACCAAGGCGCGTCAGCGCCTTGGTGGAGGGGGCTATCCACAAGCGAGTCCGATGGAGCAATCCCCCTCCACCACGCGGCTGCGCCGCGCGGTCCCCCTCCCCGTTCCGGGGAGGATCGAAAGAAAGCACCTCACTTCGCCGCCTTGCGCAGCGCGAGGCGGACCAGCGCGTCGAGCGTTGCCGCCGGCCCCAGCTCGTCGCTGGCGGCGTTGACCGCAGCGCTGGCTTCGGCAGGCTTGAAGCCGAGGTTGAGCATCGCCGACACTGCATCGGCTGCAGCCCCGCCGCTGGGCGCCGCCGCAGCCCCTACTCCGCCGAGCGCGAGGCCGCCGGCCTTGTCCTTCAGCTCGTTGACGATGCGCTGGGCGAGCTTCGGCCCCACCCCGTTCGCCCGGGCGATCGTCGCGGAATCAGCGCGGGCGACCGCGGTGCGCAGTTCCTCGGGCGCGAGGATCGAGAGGATGGCCAGCGCCACCTTCGCCCCGACCCCCTGCACGCTGGTGAGCAGCTTGAACCAATCCCGCTCGTCGGCGGTGGCGAAGCCCATCAGCCGGATCGAATCCTCGCTGACCAGCATCTCGGTATGGATGGTGACCTGCTCGCCGACCGCGCCGAGCTTGTCGAGCGTCTTGGCCGATGCGCCGACCAGATAGCCGACACCGTTCACGTCGATCACCGCATGATCGGCCCCGCTGGACGCCAGTGCGCCACGAAGATGCGCGATCATCGATGAGGCTCCGAACCAGCGGAGCGCGGCGGCATGGAAGCGGGGAAGCGCAGCATGGCGGGTACATAAGCGGAACAGCGAAGCGGAGGAAGCGATTTTCGGCGCGACCGGCTGGCAATCCCGCCGCCGATCCCCAACTCACCGCAAACGAGGGGGGACTTCACGATGACCCAGGTGACGCTGCTGCTGTTCTGGTTTGCCCTGCTGGTGGCGGACGGTACCCCCATCGGGCGGACGCTGCGACGGGTGCTGGTCGAGGCCCCTGCCCGCTGGTGCAACCGCTGGTCGCGCGGCGAGGTGGTGCTCGTCCTCGGCTTCGTGGCCGCCGCCGTGGCGATCGTGTGGGTGATGGAAACCGAAGGGGCGGTGGTTTTCGGGATGATGGCCCCCGAAGCGATTGCCTGGGCGAGCATGTTCGAGACCGGCACGCTGGTCGATATCGCGATCACGACGGTGACCGTGTTCACGGCGCTGCGGGTGCAGGGGCTGCGCCATTGGATGGCGGCGCGCTTCAGTCGTCGCCTGCCCCGCGCGCGGCGGACCCGTCGGCCCGCGCGGCCGGCTGCAAACGACGATGGCGACGGGCCAGCCTTCGCCCTGGCGGCGTAGCGCTCAGGCGCGCCAGCGCCACGCGCCGTCGGTCTTCGCCCGGCTGATCCAGACCAGCCCCAGCGTCAGCGGGGCCAGCAGCACCAGGAACAGCGGGTGCCGCGGCATCGCGAGACGCAGGATCAGCCCTGTCAGCAGCACGAACAGCGCCACCACCAGCCAACCCTGCCACGTCACCGGCGTGGCGCCATAGCCGAACGCCTTGGGCTTGAACCAGAAGCCCGGGCGTACACGATCCTCGGTCATTCCTCGTCTCCTTCCACCTGCTTGGGCGGGCGGCCCCGCTTGGGCCGCACCGGATCGGCCAGCTTCACCCCACGCCTGGCCAGCGCCTCGCGGAGCAGGCACTCCACCTGCGCGTTGACGCTGCGCAGGTCGGTCGCCGCGCTCCGCTCGATCGCGGCGTAGAGCGCCGGATCGAGGCGGAGCGGGAAGGCCTTTTTCTGCGGGGGGACGCTCACGCCACGGCCTTACTGGTAGAGCGAACCGGCATTCACCACCGGCTGGGTGTCGCGCTCGCCGCACAGCACCACCATCAGGTTCGAGACCATCGCGGCACGGCGCTCGTCGTCTAGCTCGACGACATTCTTGGCCGAAAGCTGGTCGAGCGCCATCTCGACCATGCCCACCGCGCCCTCGACCAGCGCCTTGCGCGCCGCGACCACTGCCTGGGCCTGCTGGCGCCGCAGCATCGCGCCGGCGATCTCCTGCGCATAGGCGAGATGGGTGAAGCCGCACTCGTCGACGGTGATGCCCGCGACCAGCAGTCGCTCGATCAGCTCGGCGCGGAGTTCGCCACCGACCTGATCATGGTTGCCGCGCAGGGTGACTTCCTGATGCTCGAAATCGTCATAGGGGTAGCGCGAGCCGATGGTGCGCACCGCCGCCTCGATCTGGACGTTCACGAACGCCTTGTAGTCGTCGACGTCGAACAGCGCCTGCGCGGTGTCGGTCACCCGCCAGACCACCTGCGCCGCCATTTCGATGGGGTTGCCGCGCAGGTCGTTCACCTTGATCTTGTCCGAGATCATGTTGTTGGCGCGGACCGAGACCTTGGTCTTGATCAGCCACGGCCAAGACCAGCGCAGGCCGGTGGTGCGATCGGTGCCGCGATAGTCGCCGAACAGCAGGATCGCCGCCGCCTGGTTGGGCTGGAGCAGGTAGAAGCCGCACAGCACGAAGAGAAAGACGAGCGACGCGAGCACGATCCAGGCGACCACCATCCAGTCCGGCAGCCGGTCGATCTGCGTGAAGGCCAGCCCGCCCAAGGCCAGCGCCGCCACTGCGACCAACAACATGCCGTAGCCGCTCGCCGTCTGCGCGACCGTTTCGCGGCTTTGCCGCAATGCGGGTGCGGTGCTCCGTACGTCCGTCATTTTTCCCTCCTGAATTATGATATCATATTTATATCGATTCAGGGGGCTCCACAAGCGGATTCGGCTGGCACGAAAAAGGCCGCCGGGGCATGTCCCCCGGCGGCCTCGATCTTTTGCCGTCAGGCCCGAACTCAGTTCAGGACGAGCGTCACCGCGCGACGGTTCTGCGCCCAGGCGGCTTCGTCCGAACCCAGCGCGATCGGGCGCTCCTTGCCGTAGCTGATCGTGGTGATGCGATCGGCCGAGACGCCCTGCGCGGCGAGATAGTTCTTCGCGGCGTTGGCGCGGCGGTCGCCCAGTGCGAGGTTGTATTCGCGAGTGCCGCGCTCGTCGCAATGCCCTTCCAGGGTGATGCGGACGTTCGGGTGCGCGACCAGCCACTTCGCCTGGCTGTCGAGGATCGTGCGCGACTGCTGGTCGACGTCATACTGGTCGAGGCCGAAGTGGATCGTGTCGCTCGTCACCTCGCGGCGGAACTGCTCGGAGAGCGGCGTCGCCTGCGTCGTCTCGCCATTGCCATAGGGCTGGCTCGGCGCCGGGGTCTCGGTCGGCGCGGGCGGCAGCTCCTTCGGCGGCTTCTTCGAGCAGGCCGCGGTGGCGACGAGCGCAACGCCGAGCAGCAGGCTGGGGACGAGCTTGGTCATGAAATCCTCCTTGTCAGTGGTTTCGCGCATGCCGCGCAATCGTTACGCTAGAGTTTCTACTTGGTGTCAGGGACGCACGGCGCCCCAATTTGGATCCGAACCATCGAGCGGCGTCGGCACTTTTCGCGTCGCGCGGCCGGTGAGATCGACCGTCCACAGGTCGGGGCGCCCCGATCCCTGCGCCGAGCGGAAGAAGATGATCACGCGGCCATTGGGTGCCCAGCTCGGGCCTTCGTCGCCCCAGCTGTTAGTGAGCAGCTGCTCGCCGCCGCCCGAGGGGTTCATCACGCCGATGCGGAACGCGCCGCCGCCCATGCGGGTGAAGGCGATCTGATCGCCGCGCGGGCTCCACGCCGGGGCCGCATAGCGCCCGCCGCCGAAGCTGATGCGGTGCTGGTTGGAGCCGTCCGCATTCATCACATAGAGCTGCTGGGTGCCGCCGCGATCGCTTTCGAACACGATCTTGGAGCCGTCGGGCGAATAGCTGCCGCCGGTATCGATGCCGGGCGAGGTGGTCAGCCGCTGCGGAGTGCCGCCGCTGGCCGGCACGCGGTAGATGTCGGTATTGCCACCGACCGCCATCGAGAACACCACCCAGCGCGCATCGGGCGACCAGTGCGGCGCGAAGTTGAGCGCGACGTTGGCTACCAGCGTGCGGTCCTGGCGCGAGCCCAGGTCGTAGATGTGGATCGACGGGCGATCGCGCTCGAAGCTCATGTACAGGATCGCGTTGAGCTTGGGGCTCAGGCGCGGGGTCAGCACGATCGACTGGCCGTTGGTGAGGAAGCGGTGGTTCGCGCCGTCCTGGTCCATGATCGCGAGCTGCTTGCGGCGGCGGTTCTTCGGCCCGCTCTCGGCGATGTAGACCACCTGGGTGTCGAAATAAGGCCCTTCGCCGGTGAGCCGCGCATAGATCGCGTCGGCGCACTTATGCCCCGCACGACGCCACTCGCCGGGCGAGACGACGAAGCCCTGGCGGATCAGCTCCACCTTGGACGACACGTCATAGAGATAGCAGCCGACGGTCAGCGTGCCGTTGGAGTTGGCGCGGACATAGCCCTGCACCAGCGACTGCGCGCCGGTGCCGCCCCAATAGTCATAGGCGGGCGCGGTCACTTCGGGGAAGGCGACGGTGCGCAGCTGCGCCGGTGGTACCGGCGTGAACAGGCCCGAGCCGCGCAGATCGTTGGTGATGATGTCGGCGAGCTTCTGGCCCAGCACGTCGGTCGAGCCCGCGGGCGTGTCGACCACCGCAGACGTCGGCATCGTCGGGATCGCGATCGGCATCGGCGCGGAGATGCCGCCGACGATGTCGATCACCGGCTGGCCGCCGCCCTGCTGCGCCGGCTGCGCGGCCTGGGCCTGCGCCTCGGGGCTGTTGGCGATCGGCGGCGGCGGAGTCGTCTGGGCATGGGCCGCGGTCGCGAAGCACACCGTCGCAAGGGCCACAAACTTGAATTTCATCGCTTCATCCTCATCCAGGCAGCTTGTAGCTGAACGCCAGGCTCTTCCAGCCACTCGGCACGGCGTAGAGATTGGCGGGCAGCCCACGGATCGGCGTGCAGCCCTTGAAGGTGGCGATCGCCAGATCCTTCACCCGCTCTACATACCGACCATTGGTCGCATCGTTCCCCTGTACGCCGGTAATGTCCGGATCGCCCGCCAGCGAGCCGTCCGGATTGAAGTTGATCCGCAGCAGCACGCGGATGCGCTCGGCGCCCGGCCCGGGGGTGACCTGGCGGTTGGCGCAGGGCTGGATCTGCCGCGCGATCACGCCGCGGAAGCTCGCCACGTCCTCGGCCGAGGCCTTGCTGCCGGGGTTCTGCAGCGACGTGCTGGCGGTATTGTTGTTCGAGCGGCCGAGATCGAGCCCGGCAAGGTTGCCGGTCGGCTTCACCGGGCGGCGCGCGCTGCCGGTGGCGGCGCTCTGCGACGGCGCGTTGCTCGGCTTGGCGGGCGCGGCCTTGGAGGGCGGTGCCGGCTTGGCGGGCTGGGCGGGCTTGGCCGGCTGGGGCTTCTCGGCGGGCGCCGGCTTGGGCTGCGGCTTCTCGGCCGGTGCCGGCTTCGGCTTCGGCTGCGGCGGCTGCGGCTTGGGCTGCGGCGCCGGCTGCGGCTGTGGCGGCGCAGGTTGCGGCTTGGGTTGCGGCTGCGGTTCCGGCGAGGGCGGCGGCGCCGCCTCCGGCTCCACCGGCGCCTCGACCGGCGACTTCTTGGCGGCCAGTTCCTCCTGGCTCGGCACCGGCGCGCTGCTTTCCAGCCCCACCTTGTCGGCGAGCGAGATGTCGATCGGGATCGCCTTGGGCGGCTCCTGCGGCGGCGTCTTCGCGAAGCTGAGCACGAGCGCGGCGAACACCGCGGCATGCGCCGCGATGGAAACGCCGAGCCCGATCCGCTCGCTACGGTCCATGGTCTCGCTCACCTCAGCGCTGGTCGCTCGGTTCGGTGAGCAGCGACACCTTGTTGAGGCCGGCCTGGTTGAGCTCGCCCATCACCCGCATCACCTTGCCATAGCCCAGCGCGGTATCGCCGCGCAGATAGATGGCGGCGGGCTTGCCGTCGGGGCCCTTCTTGGCGGCGATCGCTTCCAGCTTCGCGGGCAGCTCGGCATCGCTCACGGCGTCATTGTCGAGGAACACCTGGCCCTTGTCGTCGATCGAGATCTGGACGGGCTTCTGCTCCTGGTCGAGCGCCTTGGCGCGACTCTCGGGCAGGTTCACCTGCACGCCGGCGGTGAGCAGCGGCGCGGTGACCATGAAGATGATCAGCAGCACCAGCATCACGTCGACCAGCGGGGTGACGTTGATCTCGGCCATCGGCGTGCGGCGGCCGCGGCCCTTGCTGGAGGGGAGGTGCATGCCCATCGGCTTAGCTCTCCATCTCCAGGCGACGGCTCAGCGTCGCGTGGAAGCCGTCGGCGAAGCGGTGGAGACGCGCCTCGACGCGGTTCACGGCATGGCTGTAGCGGTTATACGCGATCACCGCTGGAATGGCGGCGAACAGGCCGATCGCGGTGGCGAACAGCGCTTCCGCAATGCCCGGCGCGACGACCGCGAGCGACGAGCTCTGTGCCGCGGCGATGCCGGTAAAGCTGCGCATGATGCCCCAGACGGTGCCGAACAGGCCGACAAAGGGTGCTACCGACCCCACCGTCGCGAGGAAGTTCAGCCGATCCGAAAGCCGGTCGATCTCCATCGCGACCGTCGCGCCCATCGCGGTGGCGAGGCGTTCGCGCGTGCCTTCGCGGTCGATCGTCTTGCCGGCGGTCGAGCGGCGCCATTCGCTCACACCGGCGGCGAACACGCGCGCGATCGGCTGGTCGCGGCCGGCGGCGCGGCGGTGGAATTCGTCGAAGTCATCGGCCTCGCGATATTCGGTCTCGAAGCGCTGCATCTCCTTGCGGATCGCGCTCACCTTCAGCGCGAAGCCGACGATGATCGTCCAGGTCCACAGGCTGGCGAGGAGCAGGCCGATCATGACCAGCTTCACGACGATGTCGGCCTGGAGGAACAGGTGGATCGGCGACAGGACGGCACCGGTTGTGACGGACGGCATGGACGCTTAACTCTCCTTCCACACGAGCGGTTCGAACGCGGCAAGCCACTCGGCCGGCTGGCGGCGCGGGCGACCGCCCGGGCCGACAAAGGCGACCTCGACGGTCCCCTCGGTGACTATGGTTTCGCCCCGCATGACTCGTTGCTGAATATCCACGACGGCGGCGCGCAATCGGGTCAGTCTGCTGACAACCACCAGCGTGTCCCCGAGTTTCGCCGGCGAACGATAGCGAATGTCGATCCCCGCGACCGCATAGGCGCCACCGCCCGCCTCGAACACGGCGCGCTGGTCGATCCCCATGCAGTCGAGCAGGTCGGATCGGGCGCGCTCCATGTAGCGCAGATAGTTGGCGTGATAGACGACGCCGGTGAAATCGGTGTCCTCGAAATAGACGCGGAGCGCGAACTGGTGCGTGCCGTCGACGATACGACCGGCCGGGGCTTCGGGGGTGGTGGTCATGAATTGGCCTCCTAGCGGAGGCATCTCCGGAGAGGAACCCCAAAGGGGGCTATCCTTTCGTAGGAGGGGGGCGGCAGTTCGGAGCGAAGAGGTTTGGCCATTCTAAGCCCCTCCCCTTCACGGGAGGGGTTGGGGTGGGGCCGTGTCTCACAGAGACCGACAAGCGTTCTGGAATCCCTCCACCCCCCACCCCTCCTCCAAGAAGGAGGAGGGGCTTAAGCGGCGTCAGAACAGCAGCCGCTGCGTGGAACCGCCGCGCCCGACAGGCGCGCCGCCCCGTCGCCGGGACAGCTCGGTCTCCGCGGTGAAGCGCACATCCTCGTCCCGGTCGGTGAGGAAGCCTTCGAGCGAGTCCTCGGAAATCTCGCTCCAGTCCTTGCCGCGATCGGGGCCGTAGCGCACGCGCGGCAAGAGGCCGGGCTGGCTCGACCATTCGATCAGCTGCGCGACGCTCGCCTGGTTGAGCATGTCGCGCAGGTGGAACGCCGTCACATAGGCGTCGGGAAAGGCGCGGTGCGCGGGCAGCCCGCGCTCATGTTCCATCCCCTCCGGCCGGCGCCAGTAGCGCAGCATCTGATTGGAGAAGCCAGGGCTGTCCGGCCACAGCCGCAGCGCGCATTTCCAGGTGCAGATCCAGTCGGCACCGCGGGTGAGCGCGGGCGTGCAGAACTGCTCCTCGAAGCTCGCCCGGTGCGCAGCGAGCGCGACGCGGCGCGGCCAGGGATCGAGGATGGGACGTGCGACGTCGTGCCAATAGGGCGCATCCGCCACATCCTCGTCGCGGATATGGTGGATCGCCATGGTCAGCGGCGGAATGCCGCGCCCCGGATTGACGAGGCGGTTGCCGCCCTCGCCCTGCAGTTCCCAGCGGCCGTCGGCGCCGAGCGCGACGTCCTGCCAGCCGATCTCGCATACGGCGTGAACGGGCGGCTTGTCGCCGGTGGTTTCTAGGTCGATGACGCGGATGATCGAAGGAGGTGGCGGAGCCATGGCCGCGATGTGGGGGCTTTTCGGGCGAAATGCCAGCCGAAAGCGTGGGTGGAAAGGACGAAGACGAAGACACCCACGAACCGTCATCCCGACGAAAGTCGGGATGACGACGAACAGGCCGGCCCTTACTCCGCCGCCTTCTTCTTCGCGGGTGCCTTCTTCGCGGCAGGCTTCTTGGCCGCGCTGGCCTTCTCGCCCGCCGCCGCCTTGGCCGCAGGCTTCTTCGCCGCGGCCTTCTTGGCCGGCGCCTTCTTCTTCGCCTTCCCCTTGGCCGGCCCCTGCGCCGCCTTGGCGTCGATCAGCTGGGCGGCTTCCTCCAGCGTCAGCGCATCCTTGTCGATCGTCTTGGGCAGCGTCGCGTTGGTCTCGCCGTCGGTGAGGTAGGCGCCGTAGCGGCCCTCCATCAGCTTAATCTCGGCCTCCGTGCGCGGATGCTTGCCGAACACCTTAAGCGGCTCGCGCGCCGCCCCGCGCGCCGGGCGACCGCCGCCCGCCGCCGCTTCGGCCAGCTTGACTACCGCCGCGTTCATGCCGGTCTCGAACACCTCGGCGGTGGACTGGAGCCGCGCATATTTGCCGTCATGCGCCAGATACGGCCCGTAGCGCCCGATCGAGGCGGTAATCGGGTTGCCCGTTTCCGGATGGTTGCCGATGGTGCGCGGCAGCTTGAGCAGCTTGAGCGCCCATTCCAGATCGAGATCGACGTCCTTCGGGATCGAGGCGCGCGCCGCATCCTTGCCCTCGCCGAGCTGGATATACGGCCCGAACCGGCCCGACTTGCGCTCGACATTGAGCCCCGTCTCGGGATCCTGGCCCAGCACTTCCGGACCGGTGTCCTCAGACCCCTCGCCGCCCGGCTGGCCGAAGCGGCGCGTGTACTTGCACTGGGGATAGTTGGAGCAGGCCACGAAGGCGCCGAACCGTCCGCCACGCAGCGCCAGCTTGCCGACGCCGCAATTCGGGCAGAGCCGCGGATCGCTGCCGTCCGCCTTGGCGGGGAAGAGATACGGCTCCAGGAACTGGTCGAGCGCCGCAGTGATGTCGGAGGGCTTCTGCTCCATCACCTCGGTGGTGCGCGGCTTGAAGTCGCGCCAGAAGGCTTCCAGCACCGCCTGCCACGCCGCGCGGCCGCCGGACACGTCGTCCAGCTCTTCCTCCAGCTCGGCGGTGAAGTCGAACGAGACGTATTTCTCGAAGAAGCGCTCGAGGAACGCGGTCAGCAGGCGGCCGCTCTCCTCGGCGAAGAAGCGGTTCTTCTCCACCCGCACATAGGCGCGATCCTTGAGCACCTGGATGATCGAGGCATAGGTCGACGGCCGGCCGATGCCGAGCTCTTCCAGCCGCTTGACCAGCGAGGCTTCGGAGAAGCGCGGCGGCGGCTGGGTGAAGTGCTGCTCGGCGTTGACCGCCTTCTTGGCGGGCGAGGCGCCTTCGCTCATGCGCGGCAGGCGGCGGCTGTCCTCGTCGCCCTCGTCATCCTTGCCCTCTTCGTAGAGCGCGAGATAGCCGGGGAAGAGCACCACCTGCCCGGTGGCGCGCAGGCCGTGCTGGCCGGTGCCGTCCGCCAGATCGACGGTGGTGCGCTCCATCCGCGCCGAGGCCATCTGGCTGGCGAGCGCGCGCTTCCAGATCAGGTCGTAGAGCTTGGCATGGTCGCCCGAGCCGGCGCGGTCCTTGCCGAAATCGGTCGGGCGGATCGCCTCGTGCGCTTCCTGGGCGTTCTTCGCCTTGGTCTGGTACTGGCGCGGCTTGTCCGGCACGTAGCTGCCGTCATAGCGATCGGCCACCGCCTTGCGCGCCGCCTGGATCGCCGAGGGGTCCATCTGGACGCCGTCGGTACGCATATAGGTGATCGCGCCGTCCTCGTAGAGCGCCTGCGCGATCCGCATCGTGTGGCTGGCCGAGAAGCCGAGCTTGCGCGCCGCTTCCTGCTGCAGCGTCGAAGTGGTGAAGGGCGGCGGCGGGTTGCGCATCGCCGGCTTGGTCTCGACCGAGACTACCGTGAAGCGGCCTTCCTCGACCGCCTTCTTGGCGGCCTCGGCGCTGCCTTGGTCGCCGATCGACAGCCGGTCGAGCTTCTCGCCCTTCCACTTGACGAGCCGCGCCTGGAACGGCGTACCGTCCGATTCCATCTCGGCGATGACCGACCAATATTCCTGCGCGACGAAGCTCTCGATCTCGCGCTCGCGCCCGACGATCAGCCGCAGCGCCACCGACTGGACGCGGCCCGCCGACTTGGCACCCGGCAGCTTGCGCCACAGCACCGGCGAGAGCGTGAAGCCGACGAGATAGTCCAGCGCACGGCGGGCGCGATAGGCGTCGATCAGGTCGGTATCCAGCGCGCGCGGGTGCTGCATCGCGTGGAGGATCGCCGGCTTGGTGATCGCGTTGAAGGTGACGCGCTCGACCTCCTTGGGGAGCGCCTTCTTGTTGCGCAGCACTTCCTGCACGTGCCAGCTGATCGCCTCGCCCTCGCGATCAGGGTCGGTCGCGAGGATCAGGCGGTCGGCCTTCTTGGCCTCGTCGGTGATCGCCTTGAGCTGCTTCGACTTGTCGGCATAGGTCTCCCACTCCATCGCGAACGATTCGTCGGGGTTCACCGACCCGTCGCGCGCCGGCAGGTCGCGGACATGGCCATAGCTGGCGAGGACCCGATAGTCCTTGCCCAGATACTTCTCGATGGTTTTCGCCTTGGCGGGCGACTCGACGATGACAAGCTGCATGAAGTGTTCGATCGTTTCCTACGTGTACGCGTACGAGGATGGGGAAGCCCGCCGCATCGCGTCAAGCGATTGCGGCAGGCTTCGTGTTCGGGTCAGGCGATCGCCCGGATCCGCTCCAGCACCACGTCTATATCGTGCGCCGAATGGCGTTCGGGAACCCGCTGGTCTTCGGGACCGGTGCCGCGATTGACCAGCCGCCCGCGCCGCACCGGCTCACGATCGGCGATTTCGGCGGCCCAGCGCAGCACGTTCGGATATTCCTGGGCATTAAGGAACACGTCGGCGCCCGCATAGGTCTCGCCGCGCACCACCGCGCCGTACCAGGGGAAGATCGCCATGTCGGCGATCGTGTATTCGTCGCCGACCATGTAGCGGTTGTTCGCCAGATGCGTGTCGAGCACGTGGAGCTGGCGCTTGGCCTCCATCGCGTAGCGATCGATCGCGTACTGGATCTTGACCGGCGCATAGGCGAAGAAATGGCCGAAGCCGCCGCCGAGGAATGGGGCCGACCCCATCTGCCACATCAGCCAGCTCAGCGTCTGCGCGCGCTTCGCGGTATCGGTCGGCAGGTAGGCGCCGAACTTCTCGGCGAGATGAATCATCATCGCGCCGCTCTCGAAGATCGGCAGCGCGGGGGTGCTCGAACGGTCGACCATCGCGGGGATCTTCGAGTTCGGGTTGATCGCGACGAAGCCGCTGCCGAACTGGTCGCCCTCGCCGATGTTGATCTTCCAGGCGTCATATTCGGCGCCGGCATGGCCGGCGGCGAGCAGTTCCTCGAGCAGGATCGTCACCTTCTGCCCGTTGGGCGTGCCGAGCGAATAGAGCTGGATCGGGTGCTTGCCGACCGGCACTTCCTTGTCGTGCGTCGCGCCCGAGACCGGCCGGTTGATGTTGGCGAACTGGCCGCCATTGCCCGGCGCCCATTCCCACACCTGGGGCGGGACATAGCCGGCGGGAAGATTGTTCGCGGGATCGGGGGCGTCGGCCATGCTGGTGTCTCCTCGGAGGAACTTGCCGGCGGCATGTAAGGCGCGGGCGGCGACTTGCCAGACCCACGCACGACAAAGGGCCGGGCGCAGCTCATCGCCGCGCCCGGCCCCTTGCAGCAGTGCATGCGCCGATTAGCGGAAGCGGATGCCGACGCCGGCCATCACGCGCTGGCGCGCGGTGTGGTCGTTATACTGCGAGCGGACATACTGGACGTTCGCATAGACCGGCATGCGGGTCTCTTCACCGGTGAACGAATATTCGACGCCGCCGCCGACCTGATAGCCGTCGGTGCGGAAATGGTCGTAGAACGAGGTCTGACCAGCAGGCGCATCGAAGCGCTTGCGCTGCTCGTTGCTGACATAGCCACCCTTGGCGAAGATCAGCAGCTGCGGGGTAGCGAGCACGCCGGCGCGGACTGCGGCGCCATATTCGTCGAACGACTTGTGGCACACCGAACCGCCCTGCGTGCCTGCGGTGCAATTTTCGGTCCAGTCGCTGGCGCGCCAGTAGCTGCCCTCGGCGCCGATCACGATACGATCGCCGATCTGGCCGTCGAAGCCGATGGTGCCGCCATAGCCGAACTTGTCGTTATGGACGCCCTGCGACTGGAAGCGGTCGCCACCGGCATTGGCTTCGATGCGGATGCCGCGGAAGCTGGTGCCGTTGCTGCTGGTGGTGGTATCCTGGGCCTGGGCGGCCGTGGCGGTGAAACCGAGTGCCGCGATGGCGACGATGAACGCTGAACGCATACGAATACTTCCCTTGGATTGGAGGGTTTTTGCCATCGCCGAAACCCTCCACCGGCCAAAGGTTTCCGCGACGCAGCGGAAAAGGAATGCGACCGTGGCAAAGATGCAACAGGCTGAAGATGCGTCGGCGCGGTAGCGTCGCGCCGCGCGTGCTTGCCGCCAGCGGCCCGACGCGGCAAAGCCGCGGGATGCCCGCCGGCCCGTTTGCCCTTCGCTACCTCGTTCGCCCGCTGCTGCTCGCCGGAGGGGCGGTGCTGGCCTGCTATCTGCTGGCGCTGGTGCCGCGCGAGGTGCATCCGCTTGAGCTCACCTTCAACTCGATGCTCGATCATTTGCTTCGCGGGCGGTTCGATGTCGACCCGAGGGTCGTCGGCCGCGAGGGGTTCACGATAGGCGGCCAGGTCATGGCCTATTGGGGAATCTTTCCGGCGCTGCTGCGGCTGCCGATGACGCTGTTTCCCGGCTGGCGGTACCTCGACTTCACGATCGGCTCCTGCCTGATCGCACTCGCGGGGATGGTGACCACCAAGCTGTGGACGCTGCGGCTGATCCGGCGCGAACTGCCCACCCTCCCCGCCTGGCTGGACCGGGCGATGGTGGTGGTGCTGGTCCTGTCCGGCGCGCAGACCTGCTTCCTGCGCTTCAGCCTCTACCAGGAAGTGTGCCTGTGGGCGGCGCTGTGGGGCGCGCTGTTCGTCGCCGCTGCGATCCATGCCCAGCTGCGCGGGTTGGGCCGCGGGGCGCTGCTGGTGATGGCGCTGACTGCGGGATTCGCGATGCTGACCCGCGTGTCGCTCGGCATCGGGCTGGTCGCCGCGTTTGGCGGCGTGCTGCTGATCGAAGCGGTGCGCAGCCGCGCGGATCTGCGCGGCTGGCTTGCCGCTGCCGGCCTGCCGGTGCTGCTGCTGGCGCTGTTCGGGCTGATCACCGCCGGGGTGAATATCGGGCGCTGGGGCAATCCCTTCACCTTCGCCGACTATCACCACTACAACTACAACGAATGGTATCCGGACCGGATGGTGCGGATGGCCGAACAGGGCCTGTTCAATCTCCGCCGCGTCCCGTTCGGACTGATCTATTATTTCGCCCCGGTGTGGGTGCTGCACGGTGCCGACGGGCAGCTGCTGCTGGAGGCCACCCGCACCAAATGGATCGATGCGGCCGAGCTGCCGCCGAGCAGCTTCCTGCTCACCGATCCGCTGCTGCTGGTGCTGGGCGCGCTCGCGATCCTCGGCTGGATGCGCCATGCGACCGCCGATCGGGCCCGCGGCATCGCGGTTGCGCTCGGCCTCGCCATCCCGGGCGGACTGATGCTGTGCGCGGTGAGCATGAACTTCCGCTACCGGCTCGATTTCTACCCGCTGTTCGAGTTTCTCGCCTTTTCGGGGCTGATCCTTGCCGGCCGTGGCGGCGCGGCACCTGGCCCGCGCTGGACGGGAGCGCTGGCAACCGTCTCGGTGCTCGCCTCACTGCTGGTCGGCGCCGCCTATCTGGTCGGGCGGCTGGGGCCCGGCCAGCTGCTGATCGGCGACGGCATCGGTACCTATTATCTCCAGGCGTTCGGGCTGCGCTGAGCGGCTAGCGCAGCGATACCCGCGCGCCGGCGTGCCGCTCCAGCCGGCCGGCCAGTTCGAGCTCGAGCAGCACCGTATGCACCACCGCGGGCGCGCAGCCCGACTGGCGGATCAGCTCGTCCACCCCCACCGGCACGGGACCGAGCAGCCCCGCCACCCGCCGGCGATCGGCATCGCTGGCATCCTCCGGGGGCGCCGCGCCGAAGCGGTCGCCCGGCGCCCGCACCCCCCGCGAATCGATCGGCCGCACCTGTTCCCAGATGTCGTCGGCCGATTGGACCAGGATCGCACCCTCGCGAATCAGCAGATTGCATCCCTGCGCGCGCGGATCGAGCGGCGAGCCCGGCACCGCCATCACCTCGCGCCCGGCCTCGGCGGCGATCCGCGCGGTTATCAGGCTGCCCGAACGCGGCGCGGCTTCCACCACCACGGTGCCGAGCGACAGCCCGGCGATGATGCGATTGCGTGCCGGGAAGAAGCGCGCCAGCGGCTCGGTGCCCGGCGGCTGTTCGGTGACGAGCAGGCCCTGCTGCGCGACCCGCTCCTGCAATTCGGCATTTTCGGGCGGGAAGACGATGTCGATGCCGCTGGCGATCACGCCCACCGTGCCGCCGGCGAGCGCCCCCTGGTGCGCGGCGGTGTCGATCCCGCGCGCCAGGCCGGAGACCACGGTGGCACCCTGCTCGACCAGCCCGATCGCGAGCTGGCGGGCGAAGCGGCACGCCGCCGCCGAGGCGTTGCGCGCGCCGACCATCGCGACGCAAGGCCGCTCCAGCAGTGCGGTGTTGCCGCGCAGGATCAGCGCGGGCGGCGCATTGTCCAGCTCGGCGAGCAGCGGCGGATAGGCGGGATCGTCGAGTAACAGATAGCGTGCGCCGAGCCGCTCGACCGCGGCGATCTCGCGCCGCACTGCGCCGGCATCGGCGATCTGCGGCGCCCGCCCGCCGCCACGCGCGGCGAGCATCGGCAGCGCCTCCAGCGCCGCCTCGGCGGTGCCGAAGCGGGCGATCAACTGGGCATAGGTGACGGGACCGACATTGGCGGAGCGCAGCAGCCTCAGCCGCGGCTCCCGCCCGTCAGCCACGCTTGCTGCCGACCCTGGGTTCGGCGCCGCTGAGCAGCCGGTCGATATTCTCTCGATGCTTCCACAGCACGATCAGCGCGAGCGCGAGCAGCATCAGCACCAGGTCGAGCCGGCCGAAAAAGGCCGCGCTCACCGGCGCGCTGACCGCCGCCGCCATGCCGGAAACGGAGGAGATCCTCACCGTCGCCAGCAGGCCGAGCCACACCGCCGCGTAGACCAGCCCCGAGGGCCAGTAGAGCGCGAGCACAACGCCCATCAGCGTCGCCACGCCCTTGCCGCCGCGGAACTTGAGCCACACCGGATAGCAATGGCCGATAAAGGCCGCCGTCGCCGCCAGCGCGGCGGTGCCGGGCAGGAAGGCCGCGGCGAGCAGCACCGCCACCGCGCCCTTGGCCATGTCGAGCAGCAGCGTCGCCGCCGCGAGGCCCTTGCGGCCGGTACGCAGCACGTTGGTCGCGCCGATATTGCCCGATCCGATCTGGCGCAGGTCCCCCGCCCCCGCGGCGCGCGTCAGCAGCACACCGAATGGGATCGAACCGAGCAGATAACCGAGCAACAAGGCCCCGGCCGGGGCCATCCATGGAACTTCCGTGGGCAATGCGGCCCCCTTTCGTTCCTCCGTTTAGCCGCATCCCTTACCCGAACGCAATGATCTGCATCAGCGTGCAGACGGGCGCCATGTTGACGCTGGCGCGCTGCCTCGGCCATGGCGGGGAATGGCCGATCGTCGTCCCGTGCTGTTCTTCGATTCCGGTGTCGGCGGCTTGTCGGTGCTCGGGCCCACCACCGCGCTGCTGCCCCAGGCGCCGCTGGTCTATGTCGCCGATTCGGCGGGCTTCCCCTATGGCACCAAGAGCGAGGCGGAGATCGCCGCGCGGGTGCCGGCGCTGCTCGGGCGACTGGCGGAGCGCTACGATCCGCGGCTGATCGTGATCGCCTGCAATACCGCCTCCACGATCGCGCTCCAGCATGTCCGCGCCGCGCTCGACCTGCCGATCGTCGGCACCGTGCCCGCGATCAAGCCGGCGGCGGAGACCAGCCGCACGCGGACGATCGGCGTGCTGGGCACCGCGGCGACGGTGCGTCAGCCCTATGTCGACGACCTCGCCGCGCGCTTCGCCGGGGACTGCACGGTGCTGCGCCACGGTTCGGCCGCGCTGGTCGAACTGGCCGAGGCCAAGCTGGCGGGCGAGACGATCGCGCCGGAGGTGATCGCCAACGAACTCGACGGGCTGTTCCACCAGCCGGGCGGCGACCGCATCGACGTGATCGTCAATGCCTGCACGCATTTCCCGTTGCTGGAACCCGAGATGCGCGCGGTAGCCCCGGAGGGCGTGCAGTTCGTCGATGGCGGCCCCGGCATCGCGCGCCGAGTCGCCTATCTCACCCGCGATCAGAGCTGGCCCGCCGACCTGCCCCCCGGCCGCGCCGTGTTCACCGCGCGCGACCATCGTGCGGACGCGCTCATCCCGACTCTGGCCCGCTACGGGCTCAGTCGAATCGAGACGCTATAGGGCTCAGGCGAAGTCGCCGAGCACTGCCTGCGGATCGCGCACCGCGATCTTGGCGGTGTAGCGTTCGGCCATTTCCTGGTGGACGCGCCGCGCGCTGCTGTCGTCGCACTTGCCCGCGCGCTCGCGCTCCTGCCGCGCGCGTCGTTCGAAATATTCGATGTCGTTCTTCGCCATGGGCCGCTCTCCGATGCCAAACGGGAGATCGATCGTCTCTCAGCCGCGGACATGCTGGCGCCCCGAGTCGTCCGCGATACGCTTTCTTTACCACAAGCGCGGGCTTGCATCGCTGATCTTGCGCAAGATTGGATCACCGACGACGAGAATCTTCATCGAAGATGATGCTGCAGAGACGGCAACCGCTCCCCATCTCCGACACGCAGGCCCTGCGGCCATGCCCCGGGAGCAATCCAGATCCTATACGGTGGTTCACGTGCTAGAATTGCGGAAAATTAAGGCGTAGAGATCACGTCCATGCAGCGCCAAGACGCCCCAGCGCCCGCGATTGACTATACGCGGGTCTTCACCCAGGCCATCGACCGCCTCCATGCCGAGGGGCGCTACCGGGTCTTCATCGACATCCTGCGCAACAAGGGGATGTTCCCCAATGCGCGCTGCTTCGCCGGGCATAACGGGCCGAAGCCGATCACCGTGTGGTGCTCGAACGACTATCTCGCGATGGGGCAGCACCCCAAGGTGATCGCGGCGATGGAAGAGGCGCTGCACGATGTCGGCGCCGGTTCGGGCGGCACGCGCAACATCGGCGGCAACACGCACTACCATATCGATCTCGAGCGCGAACTGGCCGATCTGCACGGCAAGGAAAACGCGCTGCTGTTCACCTCCGGCTATGTCTCGAACGAGGCGACGCTGGCGACGCTGGCCAAGGTGATGCCGGGCTGCATCATCTATTCGGACGAGCTCAACCACGCCTCTATGATCGCGGGCATCCGCAATTCGGGCTGCGAGAAGCGCGTGTGGCGGCACAATGATGTCGCCCATCTCGAAGAGCTGCTCGCCGCCGACGATCCCTCCGTGCCGAAGCTGATCGCGTTCGAGAGCGTCTATTCGATGGACGCGGACATCGCGCCGATCGCGGAGATCTGCGACCTGGCCGACAAGTACAATGCCCTCACCTATCTCGACGAGGTTCATGCGGTCGGCATGTACGGCCCGCGCGGCGGCGGCATTTCGGATCGCGAGGGCCTCGCGGACCGGCTGACGATCATCGAGGGCACGTTGGGCAAGGCGTTCGGCGTGATGGGCGGCTATATCGCGGCGGACCAGGTGATCATCGACGTGATCCGCAGCTATGCGCCGGGCTTCATCTTCACCACCTCGCTGTCGCCGGTGCTGGTCGCCGGGGCGCTGGCGAGCGTGCGGCACCTCAAGGCTTCGTCGGAGGAGCGCGAAGGCCAGCAGGCGGCAGCCGCGACGCTCAAGCAACTGATGGCCGATGCCGGGCTGCCGGTGCTGCCGTCGACCACGCATATCGTGCCGCTGATGGTCGGCGATCCGGTGAAGGCCAAGAAGATCAGCGATATCCTGCTCGCCGAATACGGCGTGTACGTGCAGCCGATCAACTATCCGACGGTGCCGCGCGGTACCGAGCGGCTGCGCTTCACCCCGGGCCCCTCGCATACCGAGGCGATGATGCGCGAGCTGGTCGACGCGCTTGGCGAGATCTGGGGCCGTCTGGAACTGCGCAAGGCCGCGTAAGACGGCCTTTGCTCTCGGGTCGCATCCCGGTGCCGCGCTCCGCGGCGCCGCATGGGGGATATGTGACGATGAGCAAGATCCATTGGCTGCGCTGGAAATTCTCCGACCCGATTCATCGCAAGTTCGTTGCCGAACGTCTGATCGCGCTGAAGACGGCGCTCGACGCGCAGATTCGCCGCGGTACCAGCGAAAGCAGCCTACGTCTCGCCACCTGGAATCTCATGCATTTCGGCGACGGCGGCGGCTATGACCGTACACTCGAATCGATGCTGTATATCGCCGAGATCATCGATCATTTTGATCTGGTCGCAGTGCAGGAGGTCAATCGCGACCTCACCAAGCTCGAGGCGTTGATCGACGACCATCTCGGGCCCGAATGGGATTATCTCGTCACCGACACCACCGGCGGGCGCCCCTCCGAAGCCGGCCCCGGCAACAATGAGCGGCTGGCTTTCCTCTATCGCAAGGCAAAGGTGCAATTCTGCAAGGAAGCCGGGGAGATCGTGCTGCCCGGCGGACAGCAGATCGCCGCGCCCGGCGAGGCAGGTACGACCGAGAAGGTGCAATTCGCCCGCACCCCGTTCGCCGTGGCGTTCCGTGCCGGCTGGCTGAAGTTCAAGCTGTGTACCGTCCATATCTTCTACGGCAACGGAGAAGAGGGCATGACCCAGCGCCGTGCGGAGATCGAGCGCATCGCCCAATTCCTGGCGGATCGCCAGGCGGACGAAGCCGAGGCGATGGTGAAGCGCGCCACCCAGCGTGGCTGGAACGACGCCAGCGAGGCGGGCTGGGACTCCAACTTCATCCTGCTGGGCGACTTCAACATCATCTCTCCCGAGCACGAGACCATGCAGGCGCTGCTCAAGGCCGGATTTCACGTGCCGACCCAACTCGAGAAGACCAACCTGGGCAGCACCCACCATTATGACCAGATTGCGATCAAGGCGGGCCACCCGCACCTCAAGGTGCTGAGTTCGGGCGTGTTCGACATGCTGACGCACGTCTATCGCGACGAGGACGCCGATCAGTATGTCGACGTGGCGAAGCCCCCGATCCTTGCCAAGGACAGCAAGGGAAATCCGCGCCCGCGCGGCAAGCAGGTCGAGTATTTTCGCCAATACTACCGCAAGCACCAGATGTCCGACCACAAGCTGCTGTGGTGCGAGCTCTGTGTGGATTACGCCGAACCCTATCTGAAGAGTATCGCCGAGGCTAACGCGCCTTAGCGCCGCCGCAGCACCGCGCTCCAGGTATAGCCACGCAGCGACGACCGGAACTCGGCCGTCATCCCCTGCTCGGCAGCAAGCGCCTCCACCACCGCGCGCAGATCGGCGCGGGGGTAGACGTGGAAGGCGTTCAGCTCCTTGAAGTGGAAGCGCTTGGCGAAGCCCGGCAGGCGTTCGTACTGGCCGAAATCGACGATGTGCAGGCTGCCGCCCGGCGCCAGCGCCTTCGCCCCCAGCGCGATCGCCTCTTTCCACGGCGGGATCATCGACAGCGTATAGCTCATGAAAACGCGGTCGACCTGGGAGAGGCCGAACAGCGTGCCCACGTCGAACGCCCCGGCATCGCCCTGCGCGAGCGTGATCTTGTCCGAGAGGCCGTTTTTGGCCACCGACTTGCGCGCGGTGTCCAGCATCGCCTCGCTGATGTCGAAGCCGTGGAAGCGTGCGTTCGGCCAGCGCTTGGCGGCGACGATCAGGTTGCGCGCGGTGCCGCAGCCGACCTCCAGCACCGTGCCGCCGGGCGGCGGCGCGAGTTCGCGGATCAGCCGGTCGCGGCCGAGCAGGTAGAATTTGCGCGTGAGATCGTAAAAGTGGCGATGGAGCGCATAGGTCGCGTCCATCAGCCCCTTCTGGTCGCCCGCCCCGGCCCTGGCGCTCATGCGTGCGGCTTCAGCGTCCAGACGTGCGTCGCGCCATAGACCGACGAACGGTCGCGGCGCGTCCAGTCGTCGAGCTTGGCCTGGTCCTCATACTGCCACTGGTTCATCAGCTCGTCGGGGATATGGCCGCGCACCACGTCGGGCACCGCTGCCGTACGATAGAGCACGCGCGCGCCCGGCTTGGCGGTACGGGTGATCTCGGTCCAGATGCGGGTCAGCTGCTCGTCGGTCATCCAGTCCTGCGCGTCGAGCAGGATGTAGCGATCGAGCGACTGGGCCGGCATCGACTCGAGATAATCGGCATAGTTGGTGTGGCGGATCTCGACGCGGTCGGCGCGGCTGCGCACCGCCTCGTAATTCTTGCGCTCGAGATAGGGCGGCAGCGGCGCGCCCTCATGCTCGCCGTAGCCGCGGCCGAACGCCTGCCAGGCGTAGAAATTGTCCTTGAGATCGAAGTCGCAGGCGAGCTTGCGCAGGCGGCTGCGCAGCGCGCCGGTGATGCCTTCCTGGTCGTCCACCTTGAGCAGGTCGTACTGCGCCGGCGGGATGCCGAAGCCGAACAGCGCGGCTGGCTGGTCCACCATCCAGCGCAGCAGCTTCTTGTCGAAGAACGGCGCGAAGCGCGTCTCGAAGATGTGGCGCTGCTCCTCGATCGTCTTCGCCTGGAGGATCTCCTTCGGATCGATGCCGTAGCGATGCCCCAGCCAGTGGACGAAGCCGATCAGCCGGCCCAGCAGGCCCTGGCGATAGAAGCCGGTCTTGAAGCCATTGATCCGGCGCACGCCGTTGGGCGCACGGCCATCCCAATAGGCGCGCGCGCTCTCGTCGAGGCTCCCGCGCAGATAGGTCTTGTACGCGTCGATATTCTCGGGGCGGTTGGCCAGGCCGAAGAAGCGGTGGAACGACTCATAGTCCGGCAGCCGCAGCGCCGCCTGCTGCTTGAGCTTGTTGAGCGCGATATGCGCCGGGTTGAGGTCCACCGCGGTGATCTTCGCCGGGTTCGCCGTCAGATAGGAGAAGACGTTGCAGCCGCCCGAGGCAATCGTGACGATATGGCTATCGGGAGTGATCTGCAGCGCTTCCATGTCGATCACCGGGTCTTCCCAAATCTGGGCATAGACCAGGCCGCGGAAGGCGAAGGTGAAGGCGCGCTCGAGGATGCCTTCCTTGGAAAGATGTTCGTGGCGGTGCACCGCACCCCGAACCGCATCGTTCTTCGGCGACTTGGCGATAGATGGCATTCGAAACGACTCCCGGCGAACCAGCCCGCCCGGCGCCCCGCCGAACAAGCTCCCCACACCCCCTGTGACAAAAGCTTTGCAGCCTTGTGACAGCAGCCCCGGGAAATCAATCCTTCACCATGCAACCCGCCGCAGCCGGGCGGTGGAAAGAAAGTGCGGAAGGCGCTGCAACCTTTCGGCCGCGCGGACCGAACCTATATCGACACCATCATCCGAAGAGGTTCGCCATGCCGATCGATCGCCGCCAGTTGCTCGCCGCCGCCGGGGCAGGCGCCATTGCCCTGCCACTGTTCGCCTGCAGCAGCGCCCCCGCCGCGCCGCTGCCGAACTTCCCGTTCAAGCTGAGCGATGCCGAATGGAAGAAGAAGCTGGGGCCTGCCGCCTATAACGTGCTGCGGAACGGCGGCACCGAATATCCCTTCACCAGCCCGCTCAACAAAGAGCATCGAAAGGGCGTGTTCGGCTGTGCTGGCTGCGCGCTGCCCTTGTTCGATTCCGCGACCAAGTTCGACAGCGGCACCGGCTGGCCGAGCTTCTACCAGCCCTTGGCCAATGCGGTGGTGACGCGGAGCGATCGCAGCCTGGGAATGGAGCGCACCGAGGTGCTGTGCCGCCGCTGCGGCGGCCATCTCGGCCATGTCTTCGACGATGGGCCGAAGCCGACCGGCAAGCGCTATTGCATGAACGGAGTGGCGCTGCGCTTCACGCCGCGCGGATGATCAGTTGATCGAAGCGATCTGGGTCAGGGTCGGCAGGCTGAGCGCGGCGACCTGGACGTTGGCCCAGTCGCTGGCCGGCGCCACGTCCGGATAGATGAAGCCGTTCACCGGATAGGCCGAGAGGCCGAGGCTGCCAGTGCGGCCGTACCACACGCGCACTTCGCTCCAGTCGCCGGCGGCCGAGACGTCCACCGCGCGGACGTCATGCTCGACGGCGCCCGGGGTCGACCAGTTGGCGTGGGTCAGCAGCACTTCGCGCGGGCTCACGATCTGCGACACCATAGCGACATGGCCCATCGGCATGCGCGCGGTGCGCTGGAACGACATCACCGCGCCCACCTTGGGAGTCTCGCCGCGCTGGTAGTGGCCGGCGGCCTGGTCCCACCAGGTCCACGCATTGCCGCGGAGCTCGACGCCCGAGGCCTGGCGAGCGTACGTGACGCACTGCCAGAAGGTGCCCTTCGCCTGAGCGGGAACGACAGTCATCAGGGCGCACGCCGCCATCAGCGCAAAACGCGCTGCGAAACGAGTGAACATCTTTGGACCCCCCGGTCAGGAAAGGAAGTGGTTGAGGGTTGGTACCCAAACTATAGGACGGCCGTACACCCCTGCGGTTCGCCGATCCGACGAACCGTTGGAATGCGCCGACGAGGTGCGCTGAACAGTTTCTGAACAGCGGGAACCAACGCCAAAACCCATCTTGCCGCGCGGTGCACAACCGATTGCCCAATATGGGATACGGGCAAGGCCATAAGGAAAATTACGGCACGAATTCATGGACCTAAGGAAGTTCCCTTAGCGTCATCACTTCGTCGCAAACCGATGTTGCGTCGCAGCACGTTTTAGGGTCCAATGCTCGTGGGGATACGGAGGGGGTCATTAAGCTCTGCGTTAACCAGTGCGGAGCATGATCCATCCCACGGGCCAAAAGGAACCGAGCGGGAGACGTACAATGGCTGCACGAGCAAAACCGGCCGAAGGCGCGATGACGCTGGCAGAGATGAAGGAATTCGCGGGCTTCGCCGCCGGCACCCAGCGCTATGTGCGCCGGTCGCTCGACGTGGGCCTGGAGCGCGACGACGCCCTTTCGCGCTGGTCGCGCGACGTGGTCGAAGCCGCCAGCATCCGTGCCCAGGCGCGCGTGTATGAGCGCCTCAAGGACATTCGCACGCTGCTGCCCAACGAGAGCGACCTCGGCGCGATCGAGCCGTTCATGGCGCCGCTGGTGACGCTCTCGGCGTTCGACCTCGGCCAAGGCCGGCTGACCAGCTTCTCGTCCTATCGCTTCCTCTACGAGCGGCTGCTCGGCGCGGAAGTGCGCCCGTGGCTGCCGGCGGCCTTCTGCTCGGCCTCGGCGCTGCCGCACCTCCACCCGGATCTGCGCCGCAAGCTGCTACAGTCGATCAGCGAAGCCGCGGCGACCGCCTCGGGCTGGTCGAACCGCCAGCCGAGCTTCTTCCCGCAATGGGTCGAGAAGATCGACACCAACGCGCTGCCGAACTGATCGGCTAGCGACACGCCCGCCACCCCATCTCGCCGCGTGCAGCCTGGTCGAGATGGAGGTGGTCGCGGTGGGCGGCGTTGTAGTCGGGCGACAGCACCGTCGCGAACAGCCGACAGGCGCCATCGCGCACCGCACGCAGGAAGGCCGGCTTGTCCCCTTCCCCCTTCCAGTCATTCAACACGCTCACCCGCCGTCCATCGGCAAGGACGAAGGCCGCGATGTCGACGGCATTGGCCCGCGCATGCTCGCTCCAGTCGCCGGTGCTGCGGCCATACATGCGCCGGCACGAATAGCTGCCGAGATGCTCGATCCGCACGACACGGGTGCCGAAATGCTTCTGCGCCTCGGGCTGGACGATATTCCACTCCCACAGCGCCAGCCCTGCCGCGACCGGACAGGCGGTACCGAGCGACGCCGGACTGAACGCGATCGTGCGTGACCCGCCGCTCGTAAAGCGCATGCCGTTGGCATAGCCGCATTCGCCCTCCCGCTGGACCGGCGCCAATTTCTCGTAGCGCACGCCTGCCTGGGTGAGCAGCGCGCGGCACTGGCCATCGTCGCTCCCCAGCCCCGCCAGCTTGCGCCCGGTAAACGCTCCGATCGGCTGCGAGAGATCGAGCGGGGTCCAGGGCACATCCTGCGGCCGGCTGCGCGTCCACATCAGCAAGAGCAGCGCCCCGCCGGCGATCAGCGCGAAGACCAGCAGCACCCAGACGGTCTGCTTCAGCGCCTTCACGCCCGCACCGCGCGGTCCATGCGCTCGGCGGTGACGGGATAGCCGAGCCCTTCCGGGATGCACAGCCAGTCGACGCCGCCGCGCGACTCGACGAACGGCGTGATGGGCTCAACGGCGAAGCTCCGGGCATGGGCCATTGCCGACTCGAAACCGTCGAACAGCGCCAGCCGTTCCAGGTTGCGGCGGGTAGGGTAGATCACCATTGCCTCGCCGCGATCCGCCAGGTCCAGCGCGTCCTGGGCGGTGATCCAGCACAGCCGGACATTCTCGCTGCCGTCGACCTGCGGCGCGGCGCCTTCGGGCGCGCGGGCAAGGTAGAAGCGCGTGTCGAACACCCGGTGCGGCAGGCCATGGGGCAGCCAGCGCGCGAACGGCACCAGCGCATCGAGGTCGAGCACGAGCCCCGCCTCCGCCAGCAACCGCGCAAAGGGTTCACCCGCATGCAGCGCGGCACGCAGCGAGGCTAGCGTGTCCCAATCGCAGGAGAGCCCCAGCGCGAGCCCCGCTTCCTCGATCGTCTCGCGGATCGCCGCGATTCGGGCGGCGGCATCGTCATGGCTGTCGACCAGCAGATGGTCGCCCGGGTCGATACGCCCGCCCGGAAACACCAGCGCCCCGCCCGCGAACGCCATCGCCCGCGATCGCTCGACCATCAGCAGCTCGGGCGGCCCGCTGCCCGTGTCGCGCATCACGATCACGGTGGCGGCGGGGATGGCTTCGGGGGTCGGCATCGCCCCGGCTCTACGCCGGGCGGCCGGCGCTTACCAGCCGGAGGCGCGCAGGCGGAGGCGGAGCACCTCGTCGCTGGAGGTGATGAACAGCGTCTTGCCGTCCTCGCCGAAGCAGCAATTCGCCGCCTTCTTGCCGGTGGAGATCAGCCCCAGCCGCCGCCCGTCCGGCGCCACGACATGGATGCCGCCGGGCCCGCTGGCATAGAGATGCCCGCTCGCCGCGACCTTCATCCCATCGGCATGGCCCTGGAGTCCCGCCGCCGTGCCCGCGCGGTGATCGAGGAAGATCTTGCCGCCCGTCGCCAGCCCGTCGTCGCCCAGGCTGTACGCCCAGGTGTACGGCGCCGCATCGTCCGAGACCGAGACGTAGAGCGTTCGCTGGTCGGGCGAGAGGCCGATGCCGTTGGGCCGGGTCAGCTTCGACTCGATCAGGTGCACGGTGCCGTTGGGGTCGAGCCGGTAGACGCCGTTGAAAGACAGCTCCTTGAGCGGCGACTGGTCGCCCTCGGTGAAGCCATAGGGCGGATCGGTGAAGTAGATCGCGCCGTTCTTCGCCTGCACCAGATCGTTGCAGCTGTTGAAACGCTTGCCCTCGTACCGGCCGGCAAGGATCGTCTTTTCCTTGGTCTCCAGGTCCACCGCCGCGATCGCACGGGTGCCGCTGTCGGCGATCAGCAGCTCGCCCTTGCGGCCCTGGATCATGCCGTTCGATCCCGCCTCGCGCACGCCCTTGGGGATCGGCCCGGCAAGGCCGGAGGGAACCAGGAAAGGCTTGGTTGCCTTGCCGTCCCAGCGATAGGCGATGTTCGCCGGCACGTCGGAGAACAGTAGATAGCTGCGATCGAACGCGCTGGCCCCGCCCGACGCGCCGCCGGTCACCGCCCCGTCGCGGATCCATACCGGCCCCTCGGCCCATTGGATGCCGCTCGAAATCACCTCGAGCGGCGACTCGATGTCGAGCAGCGTATCGAGTTCGGGATCGAGCCGGGTGATCGTCCCCGCCCCCGCCGCGCGGGCGACGCCCGGCAGCAGCGTCAGCGCGGCAAGGCCGCCCAGCAAGGTGCGGCGGGTGGTGGCAAGCATGGTCAGGATCCCCTCAGACGAACGGCCATAGCAGCAGCGCCATGGCGAAACTGGTCAGTCCCGCGATGGTGGCACCGATGGTCCAGCTGCGAAAGGTCTGCGCTTCGGTGAGGCCGAGATATTGCTTCACCAGCCAGAAGCCGGTGTCGTTGACATGGGATACGATGGTCGCCCCCGCGCCGATCGCGACGGTCACCAGCGCGATCCGGTCGGGCCCCAGCCCGGCCGCGGTGATCAGCGGCGCGGCCAGCCCCGCCGCCGTGACCATCGACACCGTCGCCGATCCCTGCGCCACCCGCACAAAGGCCGCGAGCAGGAAGGCGAAGACGGGGATCGAAACCTGCGCCGCCTCCACCGCCATGGTGATCTGCTTGCCCGCCCCCGACTCGATCAGCACTTCCTTATAGGCCGCGCCCGCGCCGATGATCAGCACCATCAGGCCCGCCGGCTCCAGCGCGCGGGTGCTGATTCTGGACAGCGTCTCGAACCCCGCGCCCGCCACGAAGCGCAGCCACGCCATCGCGCCCAGCACCGCGAGGATCAGCGCGGTAAAGGGATGGCCGAGGAACAAGAGGATCGAACGCACCAGCCCCGGCGCCATCGCCTCGCTCGCCACCGTGCCGATCAGGATCAGCGCCAGCGGCAGCAGCATCGCGGCGAGCGCCGGGCCGAAGCCGACCGCACCCGTCTGCGGCGCGCCTTCGTCGAGCATCGGCGGCGCACCGATCGCGCCATAGCCCGGCGCGCCATGCGCCAGCTTGGCGAATACCGGGCCCGCCAGGATCGCCGAGGGAATGCCGCAGATCAGGCCATAGAGCGCCATCCGGCCATAATCGGTGTGGAGCAGCTCGGCGACCGCGACCGGCCCCGGATGCGGCGGCAGCAGCGCATGCATCGTCATCAGACCCGCCAGCAGCGGCAGCGCAAAATAGGTGACGCGCCGCTCGGCCCGCACCGCCAGCGTGGTGAGCAGGGGCGCCAGGATGATGAACGCGACGTCGAAGAACAGCGGCACGCCGACGACGATGCCGATCGCGGTGAGCGCCCAGGGGACCCGCTTCTCCCCGAACAGATCGAGCAGCCGCCGCGCGATCGCCTGCACGCCGCCCGATGCCTCCAGCATCCCGCCGAGCACCGCGCCGAGCCCGATCACCACGGCGACCGAGCCGAGCGCCTCGCCGGTGCCCTTCTTGATCGCCGCGATCACCGCCTGCGGATCATTGCCGAAGACCAGGCCGGTCGCCAGCGCCACCAGCAGCAGCGCGACGAACGGCTGTAGCTTGAGGCGCAGCACCAGCAGGATGACGGTCGCGATGCTGCCCGCGACGATGAGCAGCGTATGCCAGGGCTCGCCCATCACGCGATCTCCACCTTGGTGGCGATCGCGGCGGCGGGCACCTGCCCTTCGCCGCCTGCGGTGTTGCGGAACTTGGCTTCGCTCTTCAGGTCGGCGGCGGAAGCGCCGACCATCAGCCGGATATCGCCCGGCTCGACGATCCACTTGCCGTCGCGCCAGAAGGCGAACTGCTCGGGGGTTAGGGTGAAGCGCACGATGCGGCTCTGCCCCGGTTTGAGCGGCACGCGAGCGAAACCGCGCAGCTCCGCTACCGGCCGCGAAACCGCGGCGACCGGATCGTTGGCGTAGAGCTGCACCACTTCCTCGACCGCCATCGTACCGCGATTGGTGACCTGCACCGAGGCGGTGATGCGGCCGCCGGGGGCGACGGTCTCGCCGCTCAGCGTCAGCGGGCCATAGGCGATCTCGCCATAGGTGAGGCCATGGCCGAAGGCGAAAAGCGGGCCGATATCGGTATCGTGATAGCGCGCGCTGTCCACCGCGAGATCCGGATTGGCCGGGCGGCCGGTGGGCAGATGGGCGTAGCTTTGCGGCGACTGACCCGTCCGGCGCGGCATGCCGATCGGCAGGCGGCCGCCGGGGGCGGCCTTGCCGGTGAGGATCTCGGCGATCGCCGGGCCGCTCTCGATGCCGAGCAGCCAGGTCTGCAGCACGGCGGGCACGCCGGTCAGTTCGCGTTCGAGCGCCAGCGGACGGCCGCCCATCAGGATCGCGACGATGGGCTTGCCGGTGGCTTTCAGCGCCTCCAACAGCGCCGCCTGGCCCTCGGGCAGGCCGATCTCCGCATAGCTGCGCGCCTCGCCGGTGCGGTTGAAATCCTCGCCGAGCGCGACGAGCACCACGTCCGCGCGCTTGGCCGCTTCGACCGCCGCCGGAACATCGGTGCCCGGCTGATAGTCCGCACCTGCCAGCGCCGCCTTGAGCGTCACCGCATCGGTCACCTGCCCCCGCGCGCGCCACGAACCAATGGCGGAGGAGGCATCGTCCGCCAGCGCGCCGATCAGCGCGAGCTTGGCGCCGGGCTTGAGCGGCAGCACCGCGCCGTCGTTGCGCAGCAGCACCACCGAGCGCTTGGCGAGATCGCGCGCCTCGGTCCGCCGCAGCGGGGCCTTGTCGCGCGCCGGATCGCCGAAGCCATAGGAATCATCGAACAGCCCCAGCCGCGCCTTGGCGGCGAGGATGCGGCCCACCGCCTCGTCGATCAGCGGCACCAACGACGGATCGGCCGTCGCGGCTTCGGCGAGGTAGGTGGCGTAGCTGCCGCTCGCCATGTCCATGTCGACGCCGGCCTTGAGCGCCAGCACCGCGGCCTCGCGCGCATCGGCGGCGATGCCGTGGTTGACCAGCTCGCGGATCGCGTTCCAGTCGCTCACCACCAGCCCCTGATAGTGCCACTGGGCGCGCAGGAAGCCGCGGACCAGATCGGCATTGGCGGTCATCGGCACGCCGTCGAGCGCGTTGAACGCGGTCATGAAGCTGCCCGCCCCTGCCCGCGCGGCGGCATGGAAGGGCGGCAGATAGACTTCGTTGAGCGTGCGCGGGCCCACTTCCGCGCTGTCGTAATCGCGACCGCCCTCGGCCGCGCCATAGCCGACGAAATGCTTGGCGCAGGCCATCATCCGCATGCCCTTGCCGAGATCCGCGCCCTGGAAGCCGGCGACCTGCGCCTCGGCGATGCGGGAGCCGAGATAGGCATCCTCGCCCGCGCCCTCGACCACCCGGCCCCAGCGCGGGTCGCGCGCGACATCGACCATGGGCGTGAAGGTCCAGTGCAACCCGGCCGCCCAGGCCTCTTCCGCCGCGATCCGCGCGGCCTGTTCGGCCACCTTCGGGTCCCAGCTCGCCGCCAGCGCCAGCGGCACCGGCAGGATCGTGCGATAGCCGTGGATCACGTCCATCGCGAACAGCAGCGGGATCTTGAGCCGCGATTCCTCCACCGCGACGCGCTGCAGGTCGCGCAGCGGCTCGGCGCCGGCGACGTGGAGGAACGAGCCCATCTCGCCCTTGCGCACCCGATCGAGCATCGCCGCGTCAAGCTTCGAGTTGAGCGACTTCTGCCGCCCGCCCGCGATCTGGTTCATCTGCCCGACCTTCTCGGCGAGCGTCATCTGGCCGAGCAGCGCCTGGATGCGCGCGCGGTGGGCGGCACCCAGCGGCCGGGCGGCGCGGGCGAGCGGGGTCCAGGCGGAAGCGGCGAGCATCGCGCCCGCCGCCAGTACGTTCCGACGATTCATGCGTCCGTTCTTCATGCCAGCGTGATCGCCCGATGCTCGCGCGCCGCGCGGTAGATCGCCTCGATCAGCCGCATGTCGCGCAACCCTTCCTCGCCCGAGACGATCGGCTCACGCCCGGACATCACGCATTCGGGCAGGTGATCGAGCTGGCGGACGAACTGGTTCTTGGCCGGCTTGGGTAGCACCACCTGCTCGCGCTTGCCGTCCAGCCGGGTCCACATCTCCTGCCCTTCGTAATTGGTGGCGGGCTCCAGCTCGACCCAGCCCTTCCGGCCGGTGACTCGATAATGATTGTGGTTCGAGCTGTAGCTAGAGACGCAATCGGCGATCAGCCCGCTGGGGAAGCGGAACTGCCAGTCGATCCGGTCCTCCACCGTCTTGAAGCGCGGGTCGCTGCGATCGGTATATTCCATCGCGCTGACTTCGACCGGCTCCTCGCCGGAGAGGTAGCGGGCGGCATTGAGGCTGTAGATGCCGATGTCCATCATCGATCCGCCGCCGGACAGCGCCTTGTCGAGCCGCCACTGGTTGGGGCCCGCGTAGAAGCCATGCTCGGCGAAGATCAGCGTCGGCTTGCCGAGCGCGCCGGACTTCACTGTCTCGATCGCCTTGAGGTTGTAGGGCTCGAAATGGCAGCGATAGCCGATCATCAGCTTCTTGCCGGCCTTCTTCGCCGCCGCGATCATCGCCTGGCATTCGGCGACCGAGACCGCCATCGGCTTTTCGCACATCACATGCTTGCCGGCCTGGTGCGCGCGGATCGTGTATTCGGCGTGCATCGTGTTGGGCAGCACGACATAGACGATGTCGATGTCCGGATTGTCGCGGATCCGGTCATAGGTTTCGTAGCTGTACTGATGGGTCTTGGGGATGCCGTACTCGGCACCGTATTTCTCCAGCTTGGCAGGGGTGCCGCTGACCAGCGCCTTGAGTTCGGCGAACTCGCAATCCTTGAGGTTGGGCATGATCTGCTTGGTGGCGTAATAGCCCAGACCGACTATGGCATAGCCGAGCTTGCGCTTGGGCGCTGCTGCCGCCGATCCGCCGAGCGCACTGGCCAAGACCCCGGCGCCGATCCCGCCAAGCACGTCGCGTCGCGTTCCCATGATCCTCCTCCTCGTCCCCGGCGGCGTTGCGCGCCGCACGGCCGACAGCGGTATCAACAATGGGAGGGGCGGGCCAGCGTCTCGGGGTCGTAGATGGAAGCGGCTGAAATCAAAGCGGAAGCGTGACGGTGGCGCACAGCCCGCCGCCGCTGCGCCGGTGCAGCGTGATATCGCCGCCATGCGCGCGCGCCGTCGCCCGGGCGCTGGCGAGCCCCAGCCCCATGCCGCCGGTATCGCGGTTGCGCGAGCGCTCGCCGCGGAAGAACGGATCGAACACGCGCTCCATGTCTTCGTCCGGGATGCCAGGCCCGCGATCGCGCACCGCGATCACCGCTTCATGGTCGCGCGCCGACAGCACCAGCTCGGCGCCGCCGGCATATTTGACCGCATTGCCGACGAGATTGGCGAGCATCGCCTTGAGCGCCACCGGGTCTGCCTCGATCACCACCGGATCGCCCAGTTCCAGGCTGACGTCGGCGCCGCGATCCGCCGCATCGTCGACCACCGTCTCGGCCAGCGAGCGCAGGTCGAGCGGGCGGCGCACGCCGATGCGGCTGCTGTCGCGGACATAGGCCATCACGGCGGAGATCATCGCCTGCATCTCACGGATATCGCCCTCGCACGCGGCGCGGATGCCCGGATCGGCATCCTCGACGCGCAGCCCCAGCCGCATCAACGGGGTGCGCAGATCGTGCGCCACCGCCGCGATCATCGTCGCGCGATCGTCGACATAGCGGTTGAGCCGCGCCTGCATGTCGTTGAACGCGCGGGCGGCCTCGGCGATCTCCGCGGGGCCGTCGAGCTCGATGGGAGGCGCGCGCGGATCGCGGCCCAGCCGTTCGGCCGCGCGGGCGAAGGCACCGATCGGCCGGGCGAAGCGCTGCGCCATCGCCCAGGCGAACACCGCCGCGGCAAGCGCCGACAGGACCAGCCAAGCGATGACGAACAGCCGCCAGGGCTCCAGCCCCTCGCCCGGCGTCACCGTCCGCCAGCTGCCATCGGGCAGCTTGAGCGAGGCTTCGAACCGGCCGGTGACGATAACGTCCTGCGCGGCGGCGGCGCTGGCGGGTGCCGGCGCGGGCGGCACGCCAGCGCGATTGTAGACCTGCGGGCGTTGCAGGAAGCCGACAGGGAAGCGCAGCATCACGGCATCGCGGGGCACGCCCAGCGCAGTGGCCAGCGCCACTTCGGTCCGCTCGGCACGCGGGTTCCAGGGCTGGGGCTCCACCGAGTCCGCGCGCAGCACCTCGAACCCATCCGGCGCCGCTACGGGATTGCGCATCGCCTGGGCGATCTGGCCGACCGTGTGCAGCTTCGGATTGGGCGTCTGGATCGCGAACAGCAACCCGAAATTGAGCAGTTGCACCACCGCAACGCACGCCAGCATCCGCACGAAGATGCGCAGGAACAGCGGCGAACGGGATGCCGCCGCCGTCTTGCTCATGCGCGCGTCACGCGGGGGACGAACAGATAGCCTTCGTTGCGCACGGTGCGGATGATCTCGTCCGCACCCGAGCGCAGCTTGCGCCGCAACCGGCTGACCTGCACGTCGATCGCGCGATCATAGGCGTCCGAGTCCGGACCACGCGCCGCGGCGAGCAGCGCCTCGCGGGTCAGCACCCGGCGCGGCCGCTCGATGAACACGCGCAGCACCGCGAACTCGCCGTCGGTGAGGCCGACCAGCACGCCGTCCGGGTCGAACAGCTCGTGGCTGCCGAGGTCGATGCGCCAGCCCTCGAAGGTGTAGACGTCGCCCGCCGGCGGCGCCGCGGTGGTGCCGCGCTTGCGCAGCGCCGCGCGCACCGTCGCCAGGATCTCGCGCGGGCTGCACGGCTTGGGGAGATAATGGCCGGCGCCGACCTCGAGCCCGAGAATGCGGTCCTGCTCCTCGCCCAGCGCGCTGAGCAGGATCACGTCGGGGCCGTCGGCGGTGGCGATGCGGCGGCAGGCGGAAAGTCCGTCCTCGCCCGGCATCATCACGTCGAGGATCACCACGTCGACCGGCATCTTCTCGAGGATCACGTCCATGTCGCGCGCGCTCGACGCGGTCTCGACCCGGTAGCCGCGCGCGCCGAGGCTGTTGGCGAGGAGGAGGCGGATGTCGCGGTCGTCGTCGACGACGAGCAGCGTGGCGGGATCGTCGGAAGCGGGATGGGTTGCCATACTCAAACTCGACTCTTCAACAAATTGGCCCCCGGTGGCGGCCCCTATGAACCCTTGCGACCGAAGGTTCAACGTTCGCGCACCGGCCGCGCGCCGAAGCTGACCAGGCTCTCCGCCCCGTCCGCCGCCAGCGCCGCGACGCCGACGAAGGTGTCGTCGACGATGATGCCCTTGAGGACGGTTTCGGTCTTGTCGGCGGCGACGTCGACATGGTTGGTCCAGGCATCGCTGTCGGCGGAGCGCCAATAGACGCGGTACTTGGCCGCCCCGGCGACCGCCGGCCATTTGACCGTCGTGTCGGTGGCGAGCGCACCGCTGAGGATCACCGGCTCGGGCGCGGCGGGGGCGCTGGCGAGGCGGCGCAGCGTCGCGACGTTGAGCGCGGTCACCTTTGCGAGATAGGGGAAATCCATCCGGTCGACGGTGTCGCCATAGACCTTGCCGCCTTCCGAGCGCAGATCCTGGTGCTGCGCGTCGTAATTCTCCACGCCGACCGAGAAGCGGACCGCCGGATAGCCGAGCGTCAGGAAGGGCGAATGGTCGCCGCCGCGCCCGAAGCGATCCGGGCGGCGCACCATCAGCACCTTGAGGCCCGTCCGGTCCTCCGCCGCGACCCCGCGGATCGCCTTGGCGAGCGCGCGGCTGGGGCCGTCATCCTCGCCGCCATCGGCGCGGCGCGCCTTGCCCTCGGCCACGCTTTCGGAGTCGCGCGCGCCTTCGGAGAAGACGCGCACCCGGTCCGCCACCCGGCGCCCGTCCTGGCCGATCGTGTTGCCGACGATGTCGTTGTTGAGCACCGCCGAGACGATCCAGCCGCGTTCCTTGGCCGTCTCCGCCAGCAACTGCCCGCCATAAAGGCCCTGCTCCTCGCCCGAGAGCGCGGCATAGACGATGGTCGCCTTGAACTTGTGCTTCGAGAGCAGCCGCGCCGACTCCAGCACCAGCGCGACGCCCGAGGCGTCGTCATTGGCGCCGGGGGCATCGGCGGTGGCGTTCATCACGTCGGTGACGCGGCTGTCGATATGCCCCATCACGATCACCACGCGGTTCGGCTCGCTGCCGCGCTGGATGCCGAGCACGTCGACGATCCGCACCCCGTTCGGCGCGCGCGGCCCCTTGAATTCGCGCGCGACCTCGCTCGTCTCGATGCAGCCACCACAGGCCGCGCCGATCTTGGCGAGCTCGCCGCCGAACCAGCGCCGCGCCGCGCCGATGCCGCGGGTGGGGTTGTACGGGTCGGACAGCGTGTGGCGCGTGCCGAAGCTGACCAGCTTCTCGACGCTGGCCTTCAGCCGCTGCGGATCGGGGCGATCCTGCGCGGCGGCAGGGGTAGCGAGCAGGGCGAGCGGCAAAAGAGCGAGGATGCGCATGGGCTTATGCTGACGTGCCCGGCCGCGCCGGTCAATCGACTCAGCTCAGCCGATCGATCGCATCCATGTCGAGCGATCCCGGGATGATCATCACCGGCACGGTGAGCTTGCCCGAATCCGCCCCGGTGAAGTGCGCCACTAGCTTGCCCGGAGGCCCACTCGGCGCGGCCCCCAGCACCAACGCGGCGATGTCGCCATTGGCCGCCAGCATCTCGCGAACCACCTTCGGCCCGTCGCCTTCGCGGACCGTAATCGACGGGGTAAGCCCGGATTCGCTGAATAGCGTGCCCGCCGCGCGCATGACCAGCGCCTCGGCGCGCTCGCGCGCTTCTTCCTCGATCGTCGCCATCACCCCGCCCCACTGGACGAACTCGGCGGGCGGGATCAGCGCCAGGATTTCGACGTTCCCGCCGGTCTTGCTGGCGCGCCGTGCGGCAAAGCGCAGCGCGATTTCGGCCTCGGGCGAATCGTCGATCACCACCAGATAGGTGCGCATGCGGGCCTTCCTTGCAGTCACGCGTTACGTGGACCGGCACGGGCCGCAGCGCAAGAGCGGGGCTTGACCCTAGGGACTGCGGCGGCAAAGGAGGGGCCAGCCACCCCCAGGACCAACGACGGGAACCTTCATGGGAATCGAAATCAAGATGCCGGCACTTTCTCCCACCATGGAGGAGGGCACGCTTGCCAAGTGGCTCGTCAAGGAAGGCGACACGGTGAAATCCGGCGACCTGCTTGCCGAGATCGAAACCGACAAGGCGACGATGGAATTCGAAGCGGTCGACGAAGGCGTGATCGGGAAGATCCTGGTCGCCGAAGGGACCGATAACGTAAAGGTCGGTACCGTGATCGCGGTGATCGCCGGCGAAGGCGAGGACGTCTCGTCCGCCACCGCGCCGAGCCCGACTCCTGCGCCTGCTCCGGCACCTGCCGCGAGCGCGCCCGCACCCACGCCGACTCCGGCCCCCGCCCCGGCAGCCCAGCCCGCCGCGGCTTCGGGTTCGCGCGTCAAGGCGAGCCCGCTCGCCCGCCGCATCGCCGCCGACAAGGGCGTCGACCTCGCCGCCGTGACCGGCTCGGGCCCCAACGGCCGCATCGTCAAGGCCGACATCGAAGGCGCCAAGCCGGGTGCCGCTCCGGCCGCCCAGCCGGCCGCTGCCGCTGCCGCTGCCTCGACGCCGACCGCCGCGCCCTCGGCCGCCCCTGCCGCTGCCGAGACCAAGGCCGTCTGGTTCGACGACTCGATCCCGCACGAGGAAGAGAAGCTCTCGAACATCCGCAAGACGATCGCGCGTCGCCTCACCGAGTCGAAGCAGACCGTCCCGCACATCTACCTCACGGTCGACATCCGCCTCGATGCGCTGCTCAAGCTCCGGGCTGAGCTCAACAAGGCGCTCGAAACGCGCGGCGTGAAGCTGTCGGTCAACGATCTGCTGATCAAGGCACTGGGTGTCGCGCTGGCGCGTACGCCCAAGTGCAACGTCACCTTCACCGGCGACAAGCTGATCAAGTACAGCCGCGCCGACGTGTCGGTCGCGGTGTCGACCCCGACCGGCCTGATCACCCCGATCGTCAAGGACGCAGCGAACAAGAGCGTCTCGGCGATCGCGACCGAGATGAAGGACCTCGCCGCCCGCGCCCGCGAGGGCAAGCTGCAGCCGCACGAATATCAGGGCGGCACCGCCAGCCTGTCCAACATGGGCATGTACGGCATCAAGCAGTTCGAGGCGGTGATCAACCCGCCGCAGGGCATGATCATGGCGATCGGCGCGGGCGAGAAGCGCCCGTACATCATCGACGACGCGCTCGGCGTGGCGACGGTGATGAGCGCCACGGGCAGCTTCGACCACCGCGCCATCGACGGTGCCGACGGGGCCGAGATGATGAAGATCTTCAAGGAACTCGTCGAAGCCCCGATGGGCATGATCGCCTGATCGGAGCCGGGCGGTGCGCGTGCTTGTAGAAGTCATCCATATCGTGATCGGGCTGATCGCGGCATGGATCATCGCGTCGCTCGCCGCCTGGTCCTACCGCCGCGCCACCCACGACATCTGGCTGGTCGCCTATGTCGCGATGGTGGCGGTGGTGGCGATGGGCATCGGCCCGCTGCGGCGGGCCCATGCCGAGGATCGTGCCAGGCTGAACGGAAGCAAGGAGGCTGCTCGCGATGATTGACCAACAGGGCGGCCCGCCCGACCGCCAGCCGGCGATCCGGGTGACCACGATGCCGGCGGATACCAATCCGTATGGCGACATCTTCGGCGGCTGGCTGATGAGCCAGATGGACATGGCGGCGGGCCTCTTCGCTTCGCGCTATTCGCGCGGCCGCGCGGTCACGGTGGCGGTGGAGGGGATGAAGTTCCACTCCCCCGTCGCGGTGGGCGACGAGGTCTCGGTCTATGCCGAGCTGGTCAAGGTCGGCCGCACCTCGATGACCATCGAGGTCCAGGCCTGGCGCCGCGGCCGGCATGTCGAGGAAAGCTGCCTCGTCACCCAGGCACATTTCGTGTTCGTCGCGATCGACGCCGACAAGCGCCCGCGACCGGTGGAACAGATCGCGTAACCCACGCGCGGAGGCCGGGCGGCCCATGCAATTCGCCGGCTCCGCATTATCTACTCGCCAGCCCTCCCCTGCCGATGGGAAGGGAGCAGAAGGAAGCAAGTCTTGGCTGAATCCTACGACCTCATCGTTCTCGGCTCGGGCCCCGGCGGCTATGTCGCGGCGATCCGGGCGGCCCAGCTGGGCCTGAAGACCGCCATTGTCGAGCGCGAGCTGCTCGGCGGCATCTGCCTCAACTGGGGCTGCATCCCCACCAAGGCGCTGCTGCGCTCGGCGGAAATCTTCCACTATATGCAGCATGCCAAGGATTACGGCCTGATCGCCAACCAGATCAGCGCCGATCTGGACGCGGTGGTGAAGCGCTCGCGCGGCGTCGCCAAGCAGCTCAATCAGGGCGTCACGCACCTGATGAAGAAGAACAAGATCGCCGTGCACATGGGCACCGGCGTGCTCACCGCGAAGGGCAAGCTGACCGTCACCGCCGCCGACGGCAAGAAGACCGATCTCGAAGCGAAGAACATCATCGTCGCGACCGGCGCGCGCGCCCGCGACCTGCCCTTCGCCAAGGCCGACGGCAAGCGCATCTGGACGTATCGCACCGCGATGACGCCGACCGAGATGCCGACCAAGCTGCTGGTCATCGGCTCGGGCGCGATCGGCGTGGAGTTCGCCAGCTTCTACAACGACATGGGCGCGAACGTGACCATCGTCGAGATGCTCGACCGAATCGTGCCGGTGGAAGACAAGGACATCTCCGCGCATCTGGAGAAGGCGTTCAAGAAGCAGGGGATGACCATCCTCACCCAGACCGGCGTCGACAAGCTCGACGTGACCGCGAACGGCGTCAAGGCGTCGATCAAGGGCAAGGACGGCAAGGTCACCGTCGAGGAGTTCAGCCACGTCATCGTCGCGATCGGCATCGTGCCGAACACCGAGAATATCGGGCTGGAGACGCTGGGCGTGAAGACTGAGCGCGGCCATATCGTCACCGACGCGGCCTGCCGCACCAATGTCGACGGGCTGTGGGCGATCGGCGACGTCACCGCGCCGCCCTGGCTCGCCCACAAGGCCAGCCATGAGGGCGTGATCGCGGTGGAAGCGATCAACGGCGGCCATCCGCATGCGATGGACGTCCGCAACATCCCGGGCTGCACCTATTGCCACCCGCAGATCGCCAGCGTCGGCCTCACCGAGGCCAAGGCCAAGGAAGCCGGCTACGAAGTCAAGGTCGGCAACTTCCCCTTCATCGGCAACGGCAAGGCGATCGCGCTGGGCGAGGCCGACGGCTTTGTGAAGACGGTGTTCGACGCCAAGACCGGCGAACTGCTCGGCGCTCACATGATCGGCGCGGAAGTGACCGAGATGATCCAGGGCTACACGATCGGCAAGACCGGCGAGCTGACCGAGGCCGAGCTGATGGAAACGGTGTTCCCGCACCCGACGATCAGCGAAGCGATGCACGAATCGGTGCTCGGCGCCTACGGCCGCGCGCTGCACATCTGACCCCGGCGGCGGCGCACCCTGAGCGCCGCCCACCGTGCAAAAAACAAGCTCCGGCCCGGGCACTCACCGGGCCGGAGCCGTTTCAGGCCGCGCCGTCGCGCCGCCCTGCTGGCCTCGATGCGGGGGAACACATCGAGACAAGCCCGACATCGAAGCCGGGCTGGCCCCTCAGGCCTCGGCGAGCGCCTGCTGGGACGCGCGCTCGAGTTCCAGCCTGATCGGGCCTTCGCCTTGATAGGTCATCGTGCCGTCGAGCTCGACGCCGTTGCCCTTGGCGTTGATCGCCACCACCCCCTGGTTGGTGCGGCAGCCCAGCACCCAGGTGCCGCCCGGATGCCAGGTCTGGTCGCTGCCGCCCCATTGGTTCACCACGCTGTACGTGTTGGCCATGATCAGCGTGCCGCGGAAGCCGATCGGCCCCTCGCCCTTGTAGGTGATCAAGCCCGCCAGCGTCTTGCCGGCGTCGCCGCTCGACAGGTCGATCGCGACGACCGGCTGGTCCGGCCGGCAGCCCAGCACCCATAGACCGCCGGGATGCAACGGCGCCTTGTCGCCGCCCCACTGGTTCTGCGCGTCGTAGGCGACACCGTCGGACACGGCCGCCTTGACGCCGATATCGCCCACGCCCTGGTAGCGCATCGTGCCGGTGAGCGTCTGCCCCTCGTCATTGGAATGGAGATCGAACGCTACCGCATTCTGGCCGTTGCGCGCGCCGAGCAGGAACAGGCCGGCGTCGTGCCAGGGCGCATTCGGGCCGCCCCACTGGTTCTCGACGCGATAGCTGTTGGTCGTCACCAGCGTCGCGCGGACGCCGATGGGGCCCTCATTCTGATAGGTCATCGTGCCGGTGAAGCTGTGGCCGCCGTCGCCCGACTGGATCTTCAGCGCGATCGGGCGCTGGTCGGCGCGGTTGCCGATGCTGAAGATTCCGCCTTCGTGCCAGGGCGCGCTGCTGCCACCCCATTGATTCTGGATCGCATAGACCGTCATCGTTCCTCTCCCGCCATATTGTACATTATGACATTATTTTCGATGCCTTTTGCGCAAACGAATGCAAACAGACTTGGCATCTATGGCCAACCCGCGCCCGCAGTTTTTATACCGTTGCTATGCCACCCCGCGGTCTTGACGACTCGCTCCCAAGTATCGATTTTACTCTACTTGCAGAATGCCGCAATAAGCACATTGCGTACTTCACAACGCACGAGCACATCTGTCAGCATATTCTGCACAATTTGCAACCTCGCCGCCCGACGAACCGCCCTTCTCGCACGAGGGGGTGCGCTGGCGTCGCTCGACGTTCGCTTCTAGAGTCGCGCGCACTCCGCCCTCGTCCGCCAGGAAAGCCGTTCGATGACCAAGTACCGCTCGCGCTCCCAGGCCTTCGGCGGATCGCCGCGTGGTCGGGGCGGGCGGGCGTTGCAGCGCAAGCCGATCGGCACGCGGCGCAAGGCAATGTCGGCGCTGATCGTCGCGATGCTGCTCGCCGCCATCACCCTCGCCTTCTTCTGGCCTGGCGTCGCCAGCTACGACAGCGTCGTCCAGTATCAGCAGGTGCTGCGCGGCCAGTATGACGACTGGCACCCGCCGGCGATGGCGCGGCTCTGGGCGCTGTTCCACGGCCTGGGCTGGCGCGGGCAGGCGCCGATGTTTGCGCTGCAGGTGCTGCTCTACTGGAGCGGCCTGGCGTTCTTCGCCGGCGCGCTCGCCCGACGCGGACAGGCGATCGCGGCGCTGATCGTGCTCCTGCTCGGCATCTGGCCGCCGCTGCTCGGCTGGCAGATTGCCGTGCTCAAGGACGCGCAGATGACCGGTGCGCTCGCCGCGGCGGTGGGGCTGGCGAGCTGGTGGCGGCTCGACGACCGGCGGCTGCCGCTCTGGGCGACGGCGCTGGTGCTGGTGCTGCTCGGCTATGCCACGCTGGTGCGGTTCAACGCCGCCTTCGCGACCGTCCCGCTCGCCTTCGGGCTGCTCGGCGGCTGGCGCTGGGACCGGCCGCGCTTCCAGCTGGTGCTGGTGTTGGCCGCAACCGCGGCGGTGATCGGCGTGCTCACGCCGATCAACCAGCGGCTCCTCCACGCCGCACCGAGCGGCGTCGAGCGTTCGCTGCCGCTGTTCGATCTCGCCGGCCTCGCCCATCGCGCCGGCCCGCAGGCGGTGCCGCAGGTACCCGCGCGGCTGTGGCGCCGCGCCGAGGCCAGGGGCTGCCTCACCCCGATCCTTTGGGACCCGATCGGCGACGACAAGGCGTGCGGCTATATCGTCGACACCCTCCAGCGCTCCGCACCCGGCAACAAGCTGCGCAGCGCCTGGGTCGAGGCCATCGCCACCCATCCGCTCGCCTATGCCGAGCACCGGATCGCGCACTGGAATAGCGAGATGCGGCTGTGGATGCCCGCAACGATGCCGGGCACCGGACCGCTGGCCCGCTCCGAGCCCAATAGGCTCGGTCTCGCCTCGCCCGACAAGCGGATCACCGGCTTCCAGAAGCTCGGCTACACGCTGGCGAGCAGCGCGGCGGGGGCGCCGATCCTGTGGTTCGCGGTGGCGCTCGGCGTGCTGTTCTGCAGCTGGCCCGCGCGCGACGGCGCGGGCGGCGTGGCAGTCACATTGGCGCTCTCGGCGATCCTGACCGAGCTGGCGTTCGGCGTCGTCGGGGTCGCCTCGGACTATCGCTATCATGTCTGGGGCATGCTCGCCGCCGGCCTGGCACTGCTCGCCGCGAGCGGCACCCGGCCGCCGCCGCACCGCGTGCTGGTGGCGGTGCTCGGCATCGTCGCGGTCGCCGCCGTGGTGATCGTCGCCCGCTGGGTCCTGCCGCCGGCGCTGCCGCCGCTCTGAAACTCGCCCTTTAGTCGGAGTAGATTCCGTGGCATGACGGCCCTGAGAAAAGATCAGGGAGGATTCATGCTTCGAAAGACATTGCTGGGCGGCGCGGCACTGCTGCTCGCGCCCGCCCCCGTGCTGGCGCAGGACGTGACGGTCACCGTCGACGCCGCCGCCAAACCCGGGCCGGTGATCGACCGCCACATCTTCGGCCAGTTCGCCGAACATCTCGGCAGCGGCATCTATGGCGGCATCTGGGTCGGCAAGGACTCAGCCATTCCCAACACCCGCGGCATTCGCAAGGACGTGGTCGCGGCCCTTCGCGCCATCAAGGTGCCGGTGGTGCGCTGGCCCGGCGGCTGCTTCGCCGATGAATATCACTGGCGCGACGGCATCGGCCCGGCGGCGCAGCGCCGCAGCAGCGTCAACACCAATTGGGGCGGATCGGGCGAGCCCAACAGCTTCGGCACCGACGAGTTCATGGACTTTGCCGACCAGGTGGGCGCCGAGGCCTATGTCTCGGTCAATGTCGGCTCGGGGACGATCCAGGAGGCGGCCGACTGGCTCGCCTATATGACCGCCGATCCCTCCACCACCGCCGGCAAGGAGCGCGCAACAAACGGCCATGTCGCGCCCTACAAGGTGAAGTGGCTGGGCCTCGGCAACGAAAGCTGGGGCTGCGGCGGGTCGATGCGGCCCGACGCCTATATCGACCTGATGAAGCGCTTCGCCCGCTTCACCCACAATCTCGATCCGGTGCAGGGCGAGAAGGGCAAGGAGCCGATGCAGCGCATCGCCGTCGGCCCCAACGACAATGACACGACGTACACCGAAGCGGTGATGGCGGCGTGGAAGGGCCATGACTGGGCGTGGAACATCGAGGGCCTGTCGATGCACGCCTATACCACCGGCGGGTGGCCGCCCTCCTACCCGAGCGTCGGCTTCGACGAGACCGGCTATGCCAAGCTGGTCAAGGCGGCGCTGGCGATGGACGGGATGATCGCCAAGCATGCGGCGATCATGGACAAGTACGATCCCGACAAGAAGGTGCCGCTGGTCGTCGACGAATGGGGCGTGTGGCTGGCGCCGCTGCCGGGCAGCAACCCGGGCTTCCTCTACCAGCAAAACTCGCTGCGCGACGCGATCATCGCGGCGCTGCACTTCAACATTTTCGCGCGCCATGCCGACCGGGTGCGGATGACCAACATCGCCCAGATGATCAACGTGCTCCAGGCGATGATCCTGACCGACAAGGACAAGATGGTCCTCACGCCGACCTATCACGTGTTCCGCATGTACGTACCGTTCCAGGATGCGCAGGCGGTGCCGGTGGCGTTCGACGCGGGCACCTACACCCAGGGCGGCGTGACGATGCCACGCGTCGACGCGATCGCGGCGCGGGGCAAGGACGGCAAGCTGTGGCTGGCGGTGACCAATCTCGATGCGGGCAAGCCGGCGCGGGTCGCAGTGAAGTTTGCCGGGGTGACGGCGAAGCGCGCTGCGGGCGAGGTGCTGACCGCAGCCAAGGTCGATGCGGTCAACAGCTTCGAGGCGCCGAATACGGTGGCGCCGAAGCCTATCCGCGGCAGCGTGGCCAAGGACGCGGTGACGCTGGAGCTGCCGGCCAAGTCGGTCGCGGTGGTGCAGATCGAGGGCTGACCTCCCGGCTCTTTCGCCCCCTCCCGCTTGCGGGAGGGGACGGGGGAGGGTGTGTGAGGGAAGCGGGCGACGCCGGTTCAGCAAGAACCTCCACGTCACACCCTCCCCTAACCCCTCCCGCAGGCGGGAGGGGGATTTATAGGGACGACCTTACAGCGCCTTCACCGCCGCGATCCCCGCATCCTCGACCTGCGCCAGCGGGTTCCGCAGCGGCAGGGTGAAGGGCGCCGCCTCGATCTCGAAGCTATCGCCCACTTCCGTCTTCACGCCGTCGCTGAACGACAGCGTCGCGGTGCCGAAGAAGTGGACATGCACATCGCCCGGCTGGCGGAACAGCCCGTACTTGAAATGATGGTGCTCGAGATTGGCGAGGCTGTGCGACATGTTCGTCTCGCCCGAGAGGAACGGCTTTTCCCACAGCGTGGCGCCGTCGCGCACGATCCGGCTGGTGCCGCGCACGTCCTCAGGCGCCGCGCCGACCAGCAGCTCGGGCCCGAGCGCGGCCTGGCGCAGCTTGGAATGCGCGAGCCAGAGATAATTGTGCCGCTCGGTCACATGGTCGCTGAACTCGTTGGCGAGGCACAGGCCGAGACGGAACGGCGTGCCGTCCGGGCCGATCAGGTAGATGCCGGCCAGCTCGGGCTCCTCGCCGCCATCCTGCGCGAAGCCGGGCATCGCCAGCGTCTCGCCGGGGCCGACGAGATGATGGCCGTTGCCCTTGTAGAACCACTCGGGCTGCTGCCCGATCGCGCCCGCACCCGGCTTGCCGCCCTCGACGCCCTCGAGGAACATCCGCATGGAATCGGTCTTGTGCTCGGCCGCCGCAGCGTCGCGGTGCATCTTGTCGCGGCCCTCGGCCGAGCCGAGATGGGTGAGGCCGGTGCCGGTCAGCACCAGATGCGCGGCATCGGGATGGTCGATCGGCGCGAGCAGTTGGCCCGCCGCCAGCGCCGCTGCCGGATCGGCTTCCCCGTCGCTGCCCGCCGCCGCCACCGCCTCGGCGAGCGACTGGCCCGCTTCGATCGCCTGCAGCGCCAGGCTGCGGACATCGGCGACGCCGCGGACGAAGCGCGCGCCGCTCTCGTCGGCGGCGATCACCCGCCGCTGCCCGTCCGCCCCTCGATACTGCATCAGCCGCAACGCCATCGAACCACTCCTTGTCTCGGTTTAGTCCGACTTATTAGCGTCTGTCCCGCTTGGCAATCGCGCATCGTTTGCGGGACGGCACGGCTTCGCGCTACACGGGACGATATGCAGGAGAGCGAGCGGATGGCAGTGGACGATCAGGCGGACGGCGTGGACGAGGCAGGCGTACAGCCGATCACCCGGACGCCCAAGGGCTCGGGCCGCCGCCTGCGGGGCGCGATCGCGCATTATCTCGGCACCCAGATCGTCTCCGGCGCGATCGCACCCGGCGAGAAGCTGACCGGCGAAGTCGCCAATGCCGAGGCGCTCGACGTGTCGCGCAGCGCCTATCGCGAGGCGGTGCAGGTGCTGACCGCCAAGGGGCTGGTGGAGAGCCGCCCCAAGGCCGGTACCCGCGTGCTGCCGCGCAGCCGCTGGAACATGCTCGATCCGCAGGTACTCGCCTGGGCCTTTTCGGGCGAACCCGACACCGATTTCGTCCGCGACCTGTTCGAGCTGCGCGCGGTGGTCGAGCCCGCCGCCGCCCGCCTCGCCGCCGAGCGGCGCGACCGCGACGACGTCAAGGCGATGCGCGACGCGCTCACCAAGATGCGGCGGCACACGCTGGCGACCGACGCGGGCCGTGCGGCGGACCGCGACTTCCACGACGCGCTGCTCGAGGCCACGCACAACAACGCGCTGGTCGCGCTCAGCGCCAGCATCGGCGCGGCGGTGAGCTGGACGACCAAGTACAAGCAGCGCGCCCGTGCGCTGCCGCGCGATCCGGTGCCCGACCATATCAAGGTGTTCGATGCGATCGCGGCAGGCGATCCGGATGCGGCAGCGGCGGCGATGCGCACGCTGGTGGACCTGGCGCTGGAGGATACGCGCCTTTCGATGTGAGGGTACCCCCCTCCACCACCGCCTATGGCGGCGGTCCCCCTCCCCCGCTTCGCGGGAGAGGAGATGCTCTACCCGATCCTAAAAGCGTTTCCTCCTTCGGAGCGTAGCTCCGAGGGAGGGGGACCGCGCCGCGCCAGCGGCGTGGTGTAGGGGGCACTCCCGCCCATACGAAAAGGGCGCCGCCCGCGGCGACGCCCCCTCCACCACCGCCTGCGGCGGCGGTCCCCTCCCCCGGCTGCGCCGAGGGAGGCAATGCTTCCCGATCAATCCTCGATCGCGTTGGTCGGCTTGGAGCCCCACAGCGCGTAGAACAGGATGTACAGCTCGCAGACAGCGGTCAGCAGGAACGAGTGCTGCAGCCCGTACGCATCGGCAATCCATCCCTGCACAACGACCAGTGCGCCGCCGGCGATCGCCATGATCAGCAGCCCCGAGCCTTCCTCGGTCAGCGGCCCGAGGCCCTTGATGCCGAGCGAGAAGATGGTCGGGAACATGATCGAGTGGCACAGGCCGACCAGAATCAGCGACCACATCGCCGCGGGGCCGGTCAGAAACGTTGCCCCCAACATCACGACGAATGCGCCGATCGAGAAGCCGGCAAGCACCGTCCCGGCGGGCACCTTCTGCATAAGGAACGATCCGGCGAAGCGCCCGACCATCATACCGCCCCAGAGGAGCGCCAGGTAGCGGGACGCCTCGTTCTGGGTGATGTTGGCGATCCCGGGCTGCGACACGAAGTTGATGAACAGGTTGGCGACGCCGATCTCGGCAATCAGGTAAATGAAGATCGCCGGCACGCCGAAGACAAGGTTGCGGTGCTTCCAGAGCGAGTGGTTCTTGCGATCTTCCTTGGCAACGCGGCTGGTGGCCGACCCCATCGCGGGCAGCGGGAAGCGCGCAATAACGATTGCGAGCACGACCAGCACAACGGCGACAAGCGCGTAGGGCAGGATTACCGACTGCGCGTCGGCCAGACGTTCGGCTTGGGTGAGCGCCGTTGCGCCAGCTTCCGCCGTGCCGCCCTTCGAACGGCCGAGGATCAGATAGCCCGCGAACAGCGGCGCCAGCGTGGTGCCGAGCGAATTGAATGCTTGGACGAGGTTGAGACGGGACGACCCCGTCTCAGACGGGCCGATCACCGTGACATAGGGATTGGCCGCCACCTGCAGCAGGGTGATGCCGCTGGCGATGACGAATAGCATCACCAATGTGACACCGTAGGACGGCAGGCTTGCCGCCAGTGTCATGCCCGCCGCGCCCGCCGCCATGACCAGCAGGCCGACGACCAGCGACTTTTGATAGCCGATCCGCTCGATCAGCTTTGCCGAAGGAATCGAAGCGACGAAATAGGCAATGAACCACACGCTCTCGATCAGCGTGGTCTGCGTGTAGTTCAGGTTGAACACGCTGCGCAGGTGCGGCAGCAGCGTGTTGTTGATCACGGTGATGAAGCCCCACATGAAGAACAGCGTGGCCAGCAGGGCCAATGCGCGTCCATATTGCGTTGGGGGAGAGGCTTGCCCGGCCCCCGCCGGAGCAGCCTTAGACGTCGGCATGACCGCCATGCTGGTATGATCCTCTCGTTTTTTGCCACGAAGCACGCGGCGGGGTTGCTCTTCGCTTTCTAGTCGGAGTATTCAACCCGATGTCCAGCGTCAACGGCCGCGTCGCCGCTTGCAGCAGCGATAACCGATAGGGAGAGGCATTGCATGAATTATCTTATCAAGGGCGCGCTGCTCGCCACCGCGATGATTCCGCTGACCGCGCAGGCAGGCGAAGCGACCCGCGCCGCCTTTGGCACCACCGCCGACGGCCAGAAGGTAGAGGCGATCACGCTCACCAACGGCCATGGCATGCGCGCGACCATCCTCAGCTACGGCGCGATCCTCCAGTCACTGTCCGCGCCCGATCGCAAGGGCAAGTCCGAGGATGTCACGCTCGGCTATACCGACATGCAGGGCTATCTAATCGCGCCCAACTATTTCGGCGCCACCGTCGGCCGCTATGCCAACCGCATCAAGGGCGGCACGTTCAGCATCGACGGCCAGACCTATACGCTCGCCAAGAACAACGGCCCGAATGCGCTGCACGGCGGCCTGAAGGGCTTCGACAAGCGGCTGTGGACGGTCGAGAAGGTGACGAGCGGCGAGAATGCCAGCGTCACGCTGCGCTACGTCGCTGCGGATGGCGAGGAAGGCTATCCGGGCCAGCTCACCGTCACCGCCACCTATGCGCTGAACGAGAAGAACGAGCTGTCGGTCGAGTACACCGCGACCACGACCAAGCCGACGATCGTCAACATCACCAACCACAGCTTTTTCAACCTCGCCGGCGAAGCCTCGCAGCGCTCGATCTACGACCATGTCCTGACGATCCCGGCCGAGACCACGACGCCGGTCGACAAGACGCTGATCCCCAGCGGCCAGCTCCGCCCGGTCGAAGGCACGCCGTTCGACTTCCGCAAGCCCACCGTGATCGGCACCCGCATCCGCGACGGCCGCGACCCGCAGATCGTGTTCGGCCAGGGCTATGACGAGAATTTCGTGATCGCCAAGGCGCCGTCGGCCCAGCCGGTGCTCCACGCCCGCGTCGAGGATCCGTCGACCGGCCGGGTGATGGAGATCCTTTCCAACCAGCCGGGCGTGCAATTCTATACCGGCAATTTCCTCGACGGCACCGCGATCGGCAAGTCCAACCACGCCTATCGCCAGGGCGACGCCCTCGCCCTCGAACCCCAGGTCTTCCCGGACACGCCCAACCAGCCGGCGCTCGGCTCGGCGCGGCTCAATCCGGGGCAGACCTACCGCAACGTGATCGTCTATCGTTTCTCGACGACCAACTGACCTACCCCTCCCGCAAGGCTTTTCCGATGACCGACTCTGCCCCCAAGCTGCGCAGCCGCGCCTGGTTCGATAACCCTGACAACGTTGATATGACCGCGCTCTATCTCGAGCGGTACCTCAACTACGGGCTGAGCCTGGAGGAACTGCGCTCGGGCAAGCCGATCATCGGGATCGCCCAGACGGGGTCGGACCTGAGCCCGTGCAACCGCCACCACCTCGTGCTTGCCGAGCGCATCCGTGAGGGCATTCGCGAGGCGGGCGGCATCGCGATCGAGTTCCCGGTCCATCCGATCCAGGAAACCGGCAAGCGCCCGACCGCCGGCCTGGATCGCAACCTCGCCTATCTCGGGCTGGTCGAGCTGCTCTACGGCTATCCGATCGACGGCGTGGTGCTCACCACCGGCTGCGACAAGACCACGCCCGCCTGCCTGATGGCGGCGGCGACGGTGAACATCCCCGCGATCGCGCTGTCGGTCGGCCCGATGCTCAACGGCTGGCATCGCGGCGAGCGCACCGGATCGGGCACCATCGTGTGGAAGGCGCGCGAGCTGCTCGCCGCCGGCGAGATCGACGATGAAGGCTTCATCCGCCTGGTCAGCTCCTCGGCGCCGTCGACCGGCTATTGCAACACGATGGGCACGGCGACGACGATGAACAGCCTCGCCGAAGCGCTGGGCATGATGCTGCCGGGTTCGGCAGCAATCCCCGCGCCGTACCGCGACCGCCAGGAAGTCGCCTATCGCACCGGCAAGCGCATCGTCGACATGGTGGCGGAGGACCTCAAGCCCTCCGACATCCTGACGCGCGAGGCGTTTCTCAACGCGATCGTCGTCAACTCGGCGATCGGCGGCTCGACCAACGCGCCGATCCACCTCGCCGCGATCGCCCGCCATGTCGGCGCGGAGCTCGCGCTCGACGACTGGCAGACGCACGGCCACAAGGTGCCGCTGCTGGTCAACCTGCAGCCCGCCGGCGAATATCTCGGCGAGGATTATTACCGCGCGGGCGGCGTGCCCGCCGTGGTCGCCCAGCTGATGCAGCAGGGCCTGATCCATGAGAACGCGATCACCGCCAACGGCAAGACCATCGGCGAGAATTGCCGCAATGCCGTGATCGAGGACGAGAAGGTCATTCGCCGCTTCGAGGAGCCGCTGGTGAACGAAGCGGGATTCATCGTGCTGCGCGGCAATCTGTTCGACGCGGCGATCATGAAGACCAGCGTGATCGGCCCCGAATTCCGCGACCGCTACCTCTCCAACCCGAGCGATCCCGAGGCGTTCGAAGGCCCGGTCGTGGTGTTCGACGGTCCCGAGGATTATCACCACCGCATCGACGATCCCGCCGTCGGCATCACCACCGACACGCTGCTGGTGATGCGCGGCGCCGGCCCGATCGGCTATCCGGGTGCCGCCGAAGTCGTGAACATGCGCGCGCCGGCCTATCTGATCCGCGAGGGCGTGCATGCGCTGCCGTGCATCGGCGACGGCCGCCAGTCGGGCACCTCGGCCTCGCCGTCGATCCTCAACGCCTCGCCCGAGGCGGCCGCGATGGGCGGCCTGGCGCTGCTGAAGACCGGCGACCGGGTGCGGATCGACCTCAACCGCGGCACCGCCGACGTGCTGATCCCCGCCGACGAACTCGCCGAGCGCCGCCGCGTGCTGGCCGAGGCGGGCGGCTTTGCCTATCCCGCGTCGCAGACGCCGTGGCAGGCGATCCAGCGCGCCGTGGTCGGCCAGATGAACACCGGCGCGATCCTGGAAGGCGCCGAGCAGTTCCAGCGCATCGCCCAGACCCACGGCATCCCGCGGGACAACCACTAAGCACCGTTCAGATCCTCCCCCGGCCGGGGGAGGATCTGCCCAGGAGCCCCAATGCCCACCTTCACCCACCGCTTCGCCCAGCCGCACGATCTGGAGGCGCTGCGCGCAGTGATGGCCCGCGCGATCGCGCAGTTGCAGCACAGCTTCCTCTCCCCCGAACAGGTTGCTGCCAGCCATCAAGTGATGGGCCTCGACACCCAGTTGATCGCCGACCAGACCTATTTCCTCGTCGAGGACGAGGCCGGCACGATCGCCGGCTGCGGCGGCTGGTCGTACCGCGCGACGCTGTACGGTGGGGACGCGAGCATCGTCGCGCGCGAACCCCAGCGGCTCGACCCCGCACACGACGCCGCCAAGATCCGGGCGATGTACACCGATCCGGCCTTCATCCGCCGCGGCGTCGGCCGCCGCGTGCTCGGCCTTTGTGAGGATGCCGCCCGCAACGCCGGTTTCACCCGCGCCGAGATGATGGCGACGATGGCCGGCGTGCCGCTCTACCAGGCCTGCGGCTATCGACCGGTCGAGCCGATCCTATCCGCGCCGATCAACGGCGTTCGCGTACCGCTGGTCCGCATGGAGAAGACGCTCTGACACCCGAGGCGGGTCCTCGGAAAACCCCCTAGGCGCCCCGCAACGTTATAGTAATCAAACCGGATACATGTGCCATCCGAGTTCTTAGCTAGACCTCTCAAGCCTATGCACTTTAACGTCAAAAACATCCATTAAAGACTATACCCAGAACTTCTACTCACCGCACGGCAATATATAACGCCGCTATCGCATTTATACGTAACGCTGCATCTTTAGTTTCGGTACCAGATCATCCCGATAACCACGTTCTATATTGGTACTCGGTTGCCCTTGGCGACACAGGATCAACAAACGGGGTTGTCACGATGAAGATGAAGTTCCTGGCGGGTGCGGCGCTTTCGGCGCTGCTGTTCGCCACGCCGGCGCTTGCCCAGAGCACGCCGGGCGATCAGGCCGAGCTGGTGAAGCTGCTCAAGGCGCAGGCCGAGGAGATCGCCGCGCTGCGCGCCCGTCTCGACAAGATCGAAGGCAATCAGGCCGCCGCTCCTGTGGCCCATGCCGCTGCGCCGGTTTCGGTGCCGCAGGCCGGGCAGGCCAAGCGCACCAACGTCGCCAATGACGAGACCGTGGCCGACTCCTTCGCGCCGCAGCTCGCCCCCGTCGGCCTCGCCGACCAGAGCGTCGCTCAGGCCCGCGCCGCCGCCAACGTCTCGAACGTCACCACCGAATGGCGCGGCGGCCTGCCGATCTTCCGTTCGGCCGACGGCAAGTATCTGTTCAAGATGCGCGGTCGTATCATCAACCATGTCAGCTCGACCTTCGGTTCGAACTACGACGCCCGCAACATCACGACGACCGGTGCCCGCGCGCTGCGTATCGGCATCGAGGGTGCGGTCGGCCCGCACTTCTTCTACCAGTTCGAAAACGACTTCGCCGACAACACCTCGGACGTCGGCACGATGTTCGTCGGCTGGCGGAACGACGTGGGCAAGGTTTCGTACGACGTCCGCTTCGGCAACATGTTCAACGACCGCAGCTTCGAGGGATCGAGCGGGTCGGACGCGCCGCCGTTCCTGGAACGCAACGTCGTCGCCACCTCGATCATCCCGCAGCGCGGCTTCTACGGCATCGCCCTCATGCCCCGCCTGTTCTGGAAGACCGGCCACGCATCGGTGACGATCAGCGGCGACGCGGTCGATGCCAGCCAGGCGATCAACGACAGCCGCACGCTGATGGCGCGCGCCCACTGGAACCCGTTCAAGACCGATCGCTCGATCGTGCACGTCGGCCTGTGGGGCTTCGACGAGGCGCTGTCGTCGCGCGGCCCCGGCACGCTGACCCGCAACACCGTGATCGGCGGCCGCTTCAACGGCAATCTGCGGGTGCAGACCGGCGCGCTCACCGGCGGCACCGGCACCACCGGCTATGGCGCGGAACTGGGCGGCTATGTCGGTCCGTTCTGGGTGATGGGCGAAGCAGGCAAGCGCGTCGCGCACCTCAACGGCGGTCGTCCGGACTTCGAGAGCAAGGCCTATAGCCTCTCGACCGGCTTCTTCGTCACCGGCGACCTGCCGCCGTACAACCCGCGCCTCGGCACCTTCGCCCAGCCGCGCGTGCTGCGGCCGGTATTCGAGGGCGGTCCGGGTGCGATCGAAGTGCTCGCCCGCTACGAGAACATCGACTATTCGGGCATCCCGAACGCGACCAAGGGCGAAGCCGCGACGATCGGCACCAACTGGTATCTGGACAGCATCATCCGCCTCCAGCTCAACCTGATCCACTGGAAGACCAACAACCGCGCCGGTTCGTTCACCGGCAAGGACAAGGGCGACACGATCAGCGCCGGGTTCGGCGTCACCTTCTGATCCCCTCGAATCAGGCTGCGCGGCCGTCGCTTCCATTGGGAGCGGCGGCCGCAAGGCCGTTCGGCATCCGCTTGCCACGCGGCGAAGGATCGGCGATCCCCGCTCCGCGCCGCACGCGCGGCGGGGAGATGCAGCAGATGACGACGCCCTTTTCGCTGGTCGACGTATTCCATGACGGCCCGTTCACCGGCAATCCGCTCGCGGTGGTGCGGGGCGGCGGCGATCTCGACACGGAAACCATGCAGGCGATCACCCGCTGGTTCAACCTGAGCGAGACGGTGTTCCTGCTGCCGCCGAGCGTAGCGGGCGCCGACTATCACGCACGCATCTTCACGCTGGATCGCGAACTCCCCTTTGCCGGCCATCCGACGCTCGGCGCCTGCCATGCGTGGCTGGCGGCGGGAGGCGTGCCGGGGGCGGCCGACGGCATCGTCCAGCAATGCGGCGCTGGACTGATCCCGATCCGTCGCGATGGCGATCGGCTTGCCTTCGGCGCTCCGCCGCTGCTGCGCAGTGGTCCGGTGGATGCGGAGACGCGCACCAAGCTCGCCACCGCGCTGCGGATCGATCCGCATGCGATCCTAGACGCGGCCTGGGCGGACAATGGCCCCGGCTGGATCGCGGTGCTGCTGGAATCGGCGGAGGCGGTCCTCGCAGTGGAACCCGTCCGGCACTCGGACGAACGCATTGAGATCGGCCTGATCGGCGCACATCCGGCAGGCGGACCGGTCGACTGGGAGATCCGCACGATCTTCAGCGGCGCGTTCGGCGCGGTCATCGAGGATCCGGTGACGGGCAGCTTCAACGCCTCGGCGGCACAGTGGCTGTACGACAGCGGCCGCGTGACCGGCGGCTATGTCGCGGCACAAGGCACAAGGCTCGATCGGCGTGGCCGCATCTTCGTCGATTATGATGCGGGCGGCCAGGCCTGGATCGGCGGCCGCAGCATGACGATCGCAGAGGGCACCCTGCCCGGCCTCAGCGCCCTCGCCTGACGAGCCGCGCGACCAGGGTGGTCGCCGTCACCTGACCGGTGACGCTGGCGGTGGTGATGAACATGTCCGGGATCGCCGAAACCGCGATGTAGAGCGGGATCATCGCCAGCGGCGCGCCGAGGATCTGCATGCCCGGCGCGTCACAGGCATAGAGGATCGCCGCGCCCGGAAGCCCCGGCGTGGCGATGCCCGCGATCACCGCCGAGAGGCCGGCCAGCACCCATTGCACCGGCGAGGCCTGCACGCCCGCCGCATGCGCCGCCAGGAACACCTCGATCACCGTGACGCCGGTCGTCGCCAGCCGGAAGGTGGAAATGGCGAGCGGCAGCGTGGTGCCCGCGACTTCCTGGGGCAGCCCAAGGCCGTTGAGCGCGACGTCCATCGAGACCGGCGCGGTCGCCATCGACGAGCAGGTCCCCGCCGCGGTTGCCTGCGCGGGCACGATGCCGCGCGCGAACCGCCCTAGCGGCATCGCCCGCAGACCGAAGACAAGCAGGTAGCACATCCCGATCGCGAGCAGACAGAACAGGATCTCCGCCGCCACGTCGCGCGCCAGCACGCCGGCAACGCTCGCCCCCGCCGCCTTGCCCGCCCCCATCGCGAGCACGAAGATGCCGATCGGCGCGGCGAGCAGGATCCAGTCGACGATCCGCGTCATCGCCTTGGCCAGCTCCTCGATCACCCCCGCCAGGCCGTTGCCATCGGTACGGGCGATCGCCACGCCCAGCAGCACCGCGAACGCCACCAGCGGCAGCATCGCGCCGCTGGCTGCCGCCGCGATCGGGTTTTCGGGCAGGATTGCCAGGATCTGTTCGGAGGCACTCGGCACGTGCGGCACGGCAGGCGGGCCTGCGGTGAGGAGACCGGCAAGCGGGTCCGGTCCCAGCGGGAACAGCCACAGCACGATCTCCAGCGCGCCCCAGGCAAGCAGCGCGGCAAGCACCAGCATCGGCAGGAACACCGCAAAGCTGGTCGCGAGCAGCCGCCCACCCTGGCCGTGACGCACGGCGTTGACCACGCCGCTCACCACCAGCGCGAACACCAGCGGCACCAGGGTCATGGTCAGCGCGCGGATCCAGAAGGCGCCGATCGGGGCGACCAAGTCGATCCACGGCACCAGGAACGCACCCGCCGGCCAGCGCGCGGCAAAGCCGAGCAGCACCCCCGCCAGCAGCGCGCCGATCACCAGCGCCGTCTTCGCCATACCCTGTCCTTCACTCCTGTTGCGGCGCGGCTGATGGCGGCTGCCGCGCGCCGGCGCCAGCGTGTTTTTGCGCGGTCAGGCCAGGCGTGGCTTGCTGCGCGCGACGAAGTCGGCGAGCGAGGAAACACCCCCGACCACCACATGCGCCGCCAGCATCAGCGTGGCGACGAACAGCACGGCGCCTGCCAGCCCGGCCGAATCGCCGAGCAGCGCGACGATCAGCGGCGCGAGGAGCGCCTCGCGCGCGGGAATGAAGGGAAGCCGCGACATCATCATCCGAAGCGTCCCCACCAGGAACAGCGCCGCAATCGAGATCGACGGCAGCAGCAGCTTCCACAGCAGCGCGGTGAGCACCAGGCTGAGCAGGATGCGGAGGGTATGAATGACGATCGTCTCCGCCAGCTGCCGCGGCGGCAGCGCAAAGACGATGCGGCGGAAGAAGAAGATCGCGAGCGACGACAGCACGATCGTCGCGGTCGAGATCAGCAGCGTGTTGAACAGCGTGCCCTTGGCCAGCCCCTGGACGATCGGCGCGTTGAGCACCAGCATCGTCAGGGTGACGAGGTTGCCCGCCAGCGCCGAGGTGACCGCCACGTCGCGCAGCGTCTCGAACGGCCGGCCTTCGGGACCCAGCGTCCGCCGCGCCCAGACATAGAGCTGCGCGTCGCCCGAATAGCCGAGCACCACTTCGTTGGCGGCCTGCTTGCGCAGCAGCGCCGGAAAGGCGCCCAGCCCCACCCCCCAGATGCGACGCAGGATGATCCAGTCCATCACCGGCCCCAGCACATAGGTGGCAACGAAGACCAGCCAGAACAGCGGGTCGCGCGGCGTTCGGGTCAGGACGGTGAAATCGAGGCCGTCGAGCTGCCAGAACACCGCGATCAGGATCGTCGCCGAAAAGGCGAGACCGATGATTGCGAGCAGCCGTTCGCGCGTGCTCTCCGAAAGCGAGGCATAGGCGGTACGCACCGCCTGCAAGGGGGACGTCATGCAGGAACCTCTTGGGTCGGCAGCACGCCACGGCCGCCCGCCTGCGCCGCCGCGGCCTCGACGAAGAGATCGAGATAGGCCTGCGCCGAACGCTCGATGGTGAAGCGGTCGAGCGAGGCAAGCAGCGCCGGCCGGTCCGGAGCAGTGGTGGGCGCGGTGCGGATCGCTTCCGCGAGCAGCGCCTCGTTCTGCGGCACGATCGTACCGAAGCGACCCTGGCCGAGCAGGCTGCGCAGCCCGGCGCCGCAATCGGTGGAAACCACCGCGAGCCCTGCGGCCAGCGCCTCGATCACCACCGCCGGCACGCCTTCGTAGCGCGACGACATCAGCAGCACGTCAAAGGCCGGGAGTTGCGCCGGCGCGTCGGAGACATGCCCGGCGAAGTGCACGCGCTCTGCGATGCCCAGCGACGTCGCCAGCGCCTCCAGCGCGACGCGCTCCGGGCCGTCGCCGAACAGCGTCAACGTCTCCCCCGGCTGCGCGGCACGGGCGAAGGCACGCAGCATCAGTGCGAAATGCTTCTGCGCAACCAGGCGTCCGATGGCGACGAAGCGCCGCGGCCCTGCCGCACGCTCGACACGCGGCGGCAGCACCTGCGATGCGGCGATCGCCGGATCGTGGACGACATGGCTGCGCTGCGCCATCACCGGCGGCAGCTCGGGCAGCATCGCTTCGTCCATCACCACCCAGCTGCGCGCGCACCGCGCCTGGATCCGCAACCAGGCGCGCCAGAAAAAGCGACCCATCGGGTTGAGATCGCGCCGCGCGAGATCGTTGCTTACCTTCACCACGATCGGCGGGCAGCGCCGCCCGAGCAGCAGCCGCATCATGACGGCAACGATGGTGTAGGTGGAGCCGGCGACGAACAGCACGTCCGGGCGCACCCGCCGGATTTCGGCCGGCAGCGTCAGGATCATCCACAGGGTTTCCCAGCCACCCTGGTGGATGCGCGGCTGTCGCGGCAGCGCATACGCGATATCGGCGAACTCATCGCGCATCGCGCCGTCCTCGCGGCCGAGGAACAGCGGCGCCTCCACCCCGGCCGCGCGCCAATGTCGCACCAGCCGCAGCGCTACTCGCTCCACCCCGCCGGGCGCAAAGCTGTGCAGGAAGGTAAGCACGCGTACGCGCCCGGTATCAGACGGTGCCGACAATCGCGGATTCCTTGTCATCGTTGCGATATCGCGCAGCCAACCCGTCAGCCTTCCTTCGATGCGAGCGCCAGGAATACCCCGAATGCCTCGAAAATAAGGCATTAGCAGACGTGCGATGGCTCCACCATGCCGTCCCGCCCTGCGCTTACGTCACGCCGGCAGGGTTCGGCCGCTGTCGCAGGTACAACCTTCACAAAGCAAAAACCCCGCCAAGCCGGTGGCTTAGCGGGGTCTTTGATGGTGGGCGCGGCAAGGATTGAACTTGCGACCCCTGCGATGTCAACACAGTGCTCTACCACTGAGCTACGCGCCCGAAACTCGGGAAGCGCGCCTCTAGCGAGGGTCAGCCCCCCGCGCAAGCGCTAATTTTCAATTCAGCCCCACATTTTCCGATTCGAACATCCGATCGACCTCGAGCACCAGGTCGCGCAGGTGGAACGGCTTGGAAAGCACGCGCGCCTGCGGCACCTGCTTGCCGGCGCGCAGCGTCACCGCGGCAAAGCCGGTGATGAACATCACCCGCATCTCCGGCGCGATCTCGGCGGCGCGCTGGGCGAGCTCGATCCCGTCCATCTCGGGCATCACGATGTCGGTGAGCAGCAGGTCGAATCGCTCGGTCTCGAGCAGCGGCACCGCCGCCGTCCCGCGATCGACAGCGCTGACCGCATAGCCCGAACGCTCGAGTGCCCGGGTGAGGTATTCGCGCATCACGCGGTCGTCCTCGGCCAGCAGAATCCGGATCATCTTCACCCCATCGGTACCAACCGCCCGGTCCTTATGCGGCAAGACCTTAAGATTTTCCAGCCGCCGCACCGTATGATTTGCCCGCACGCGCGCCCGGGCCTAGGCTGGCCGCGTGACTAGCGCCGCCAGCTTCGATCGCTACGGGCCGGTACTGCCGGAGAGCCCCGTGGTGCTCTCCGCCCCCCATGGCGGGCGCGACTATCCGGAGTCGCTGCTCGCAGCGCTACGCGTCGCCCCCAGCGTGCTGCGCGCCCTGGAGGACCGGCACGTCGATTCGCTCGCGCTGGGCGCGCGGCGCGACGAGACCTTGTTCGTCGCCACCCGTGCCCGTGCCTGGATCGACCTCAACCGCGCCGAGCACGAACGCGATCCCCAGATCGACGAAGGCGCGCATCTGCTCGGCCGGCCACTCTCGGCCAAGGTACGCAGCGGGCTGGGGCTGGTGCCGCGCCGCGTGGGCACGCTCGGCCAGCTCTGGCGCGGGCGCTTCGCCGCCGAGGACGTGGCCGCGCGCATCCAGGCCGATCACCGCCCCTATCACCTCGCGCTCGGCGAGGCGCTGGCGGCGGCGCGGGCGCGCTTCGGCATCGCGCTGCTGCTCGACATCCATTCGATGCCGCCGCTGGGATCGCCCGAATGCGCACCGCGGCTGGTGGTCGGCGATCGCTTCGGCCGATCCGCCGCCGCGCGCTTCGGGGCGCGGGTTGAGGTGGTAGCGCGCCAGCACGGCATCGCGGTCGCCGCCAACACCCCCTATGCCGGGGGCCACATCCTCGAACGGCACGGCGACCCACGCCGCGGCGTCCATGCACTGCAGCTCGAAATCGATCGGTCGCTCTATCTGGATGCGGCGCTGGACGCACTCGGCCCCGGTGCCGAGGCGGTGACGACGCTGCTGCGCGCGATCATCGACGCGCTCGCCGACGAAACCCTGCCCGGCGCGCTCGCCGCCGAGTGAGGCCCCATAAAAAAACCACCCCGTGGTTACCCACGAGGTGGCCAAGGTTCAGGGAGGAGACACGCCCGAAGGCGCGTCGCACGGCATCGCGAAAGGGGGGACACGAGCCGTACCTACAAGATATAGAGAGCAGGCGACCGAGTTCAAGGCAACTCATCGCAGAAGTTCTTCGATTGAACGGCGGGGTGGTTTTTGGGGGCCCGCGGAGGCCGGAGATGCCGGGTCGTGGCGACATCTAAGCCCCTCCTCCTTGGAGGAGGGGTTTGGGGTGAAGGGATTCCAGAACGCCTGTTGGTCTCTGTGAGACACTGCCCCACCCCAACCCCTCCCCTGAAGGGGAGGGGCTTGAAGGCGCACCGGGGGCCAAACGCCCCCGGCAAAAATCAGCCGACCAGCTGGACCTCGGGCTGCCAGCCCGAGCGCATCTGGCGGGCGAACAGCTCACGCATCTGCGCCAGCGAGAAGAGATGGGCATAGATCAGCGGCAGCATGCCGTTCTGGACGATCTTGCGCAGCTGGTCGCCGCGCATCTCGTTCAGCTTGTTCTCGTCGACCATCATGAAGCCGCGATAGATGAAGGGCTGCGCGGCGCCGTCGGGCTGGATCGAGACTTCACCGTCGATCAGCAGGTTCATGTCCTTCAGCTCGCGCATGAACTGGCTGGTGCGGGCACCGGCCGTCTCGAACTGCTCGTTGAACTGCAGGATGTTCTTGGTGATCTCGCTCGGCTCGCCATTCTCGAACAGGGCCTCGCCCTCCTCGAACTTGCCGACCACATCCGAGGTCGGATCGAAGCACAGCGACAGCTCGTCGCTCTCCGGGCGCAGGCGCGCGAGCAGGAACGGATAGCGGCGGATATAGGCCGGCACGTAGAAGTTCGGGTCGACCAGCTTGCCTTCGGCGTCGAAGAAGGTGTTCACGCCTTCGTTCAGGCCCATCAGCGCCAGCGGCACGGGATCGTCGCCCACCGAGAAGACGATCGGCATGAAGCGCTGCACCAGCGGGAATTCCTCGACGGTCACCGGCACCGCGTGCTGGTTGGCGAGGAAGGGCGCGCGGTCGGTCGAACGCGAGCGGAAATCGGCATGGACCTGGCTCGAAAGCGGTTCGAGCTGATTGTAGAACAAGGGAAGCGACTGCTGCGGCGCGCTGGCCATGAGGATCTCCTGAGAACTTTTTTCGTCGAAAGGCGTTTCAACCGGGCCGGGGTCTATTTGTTGGCGATGGTCGGCGCAAGCGCGACCAGCTTTCCCGGATTGAGAATCAGCTTGGGATCGAGCGCCGCCTTGATCGCCCGCAACGCCGCCATCCGCGCCGGCGGCGACAGGCGCGCGAGTTCGTCGCGCTTCATCTGGCCGATGCCATGCTCTGCGGAGATCGACCCGCCTGCCGCCACGACCATGTCATGCACCAGCCGGGTAATGTGCGGCGCGTCCTCGGCATACCAGCGGTCGCGGTCCACCCCCTTGGGTGCGCGGACGTGGAAATGGACGTTGCCGTCGCCGAGATGGCCATAGGCGATCGCATGCGTGCCGGGGAAGCGCGCTTCGGCCTCGGCACCGCCTTCGACCATGAAGCGCGGCATGTCCTCGACCGGCACCGAAATATCGTGCTGCACCGCCGGGCCCGCCGAACGCTCGGCTTCGGAGATCGCGTGGCGGATGCGCCAGAAGCTTTCGGCCTGCGCTTCACTCGCGGCGATCACGGCGTCGTCGGCCAGTGCGGCCTCGAAGGCCTGGGCCAGCATCCGTTCGAGCACCACCGCGGGCGCCTCGGCGGCGGGATCGCTGGTCACCGCCTCGATCAGCACGTGCCAGCGATGCGTGCCCGCCAGCGGCAGCCGCGTGCCGGGCACATGCTCCAGCACCAGCGCCACGGTGTCGTCGGGCATGATCTCGAAGCTTTCGACCATATCGGTCGCGGCCTGCAGCCGGCGCAGCAGGCTAAGCGCCTGGGCCGGGCTCTCCAGCCCCACCCAGGCGACCGCGCGCGCCGCCGCCGCCGGCACCAGCCGCAGCGTCGCGGCGGTGACGATCCCCAGCGTGCCCTCGGCCCCAACCAGCAGCTGGTTGAGATCGTAGCCGCGATTGTCCTTCTTCAGTGCCGACAGCCCGTCATGCACCGAGCCGTCGGGCAGCACCGCCTCGACGCCGGCGACCAGCGCGCGCATCGTCCCGAAGCGCAGCACCTGCACGCCGCCGGCATTGGTGGAGACGAGACCGCCGATCGTGGCACTCCCCCGCGCGCCGAGATCGAGCGGAAAGCGCCGCCCAGCCGCCTCCGCCGCGTCACGGAAGGTACCGAGGATCACCCCGGCCTCGGCCACGGCGAGGTTCGCATCGGCGTCCATGCGGCGGATCCGGTTCATCCGGCGCGTCGAGAGCAGCAGCGCCGATCCGTCCCCCGGCGGGATCGCGCCGCCGACCATGCCGGTGTTTCCCCCCTGCGGCACCAGCGCGACGCCGAGATCGTTGGCCAGCGCCACCAGCGCGCTGACCTCCTCGGTCGAGCCGGGCGAGAGGATCGCAGGCGCCGCGCCGTGATAGCGCCGGCGCCAGTCGGTGAGCCAGGGTTCGATGTCCTGCGGATCGGTGGTGACCGCCTTGGGGCCGAAGCGTTCGGCGGCGAAGGCAGTGATGCGCTGCTGCTCGGGAGTCATCATGATGGTTGCGCACTAGCATGGCGTGCGGCAGTTCATCCACCGTTCAAGCCGATGCATCTACCGTCCCGTCCCACCATGTTGAAACTGCCGATCGCCGCTGCCGGCCTTGCGCTGCTGCTCGCCGCCCCCGCGGCGCGGCCGGCCATGGCCGTCGATGCCGCCATCGCGCCGACCTTCCAGCAGCATGTTTCGATCCACGTGCCGCGCATGACGGTGACGACCACCACGATCGTCGTCCGCGAGTCCCCGGCGGTGATCGAGCGGCGCGCCAAGAGCTGCGTCGAGGTCGGCCGCATCCAGGGCTTCACCGTCAACGCCGCCGACAGCGTCGACCTCATCCTCGAGGACGGATCGCTGCTCCGCGCCAAGCTCGGCGCCGAATGCCCGGCGCTGGGCTTCTACTCGGGCGCCTATCTGAAGCCGACCAAGGACGCCAAGTTCTGCGCGGGGCGCGACGCGCTGCGTTCCAGATCGGGTAGAACCTGCCCCGTTCAGGCGTTCAAGAACCTCGTTCGCGCACGCTGAGCTTGACTTTTGCGGCTGAATCCGCAAGCGCCATGCCTTCTGTAAAGGTGCATAGCAACGCGCCCTATTTCCGGACATTTGCATGAGCTTTGCCGACCTCGGCCTTTCTGACGACCTTCTCCGCGCGGTGACCGACGCCGGCTATACCGAGCCGACTCCGATCCAGCGCCAGGCGATCCCGTCGGTGCTGATGGGCAAGGACCTGATCGGTATCGCCCAGACGGGTACCGGCAAGACCGCCGCCTTCGTGCTCCCGATGATCGACGTGCTCGGCGAAGGGCGCACCCGCGCGCTGATGCCGCGCTCGCTGATCCTCGAGCCGACGCGCGAACTGGCGGCGCAGGTCGCCGAGAATTTCGAGAAGTACGGCGTCAACCACAAGCTCTCGATGGCGCTGCTGATCGGCGGCGTGCAGATGGGCGACCAGGTCAAGGCGCTGGAAAAGGGCGTCGACGTCCTCATCGCCACCCCAGGCCGGCTGATGGACCTCTATGGCCGCGGCAAGATCCTGCTCACCGGCTGCAGCCTGCTGGTAATCGACGAGGCGGACCGGATGCTCGACATGGGGTTCATCCCCGATATCGAGGAAATCTGCACCAAGCTTCCCAAGGTGCGCCAGACGCTGCTCTTCTCGGCGACGATGCCGCCGCCGATCAAGAAGCTGGCCGACCGCTTCCTCACCGATCCCAAGACGATCGAAGTGGCGCGCCCCGCCACCGCGAACATCAACATCGCCCAGCGCATCGTCCAGGTGCCCGCCACCGCGCATGTTAAGCGCGACGTGCTGCGCCGCTTGCTGCAGCAGGACGAGGTGTCCAACGCGATCATCTTCTGCAACCGCAAGACGACGGTGCGCGACCTGAACAAGAGCCTGAAGAAGCACGGCTTCCGCTCGGCCGAGATCCACGGCGACATGGACCAATCGGCCCGCATCGCTGAGCTCGACCGGTTCAAGAACGGCGAGGTCAACATCCTCGTCGCCTCGGACGTCGCGGCGCGCGGCATCGACGTGAAGGGCGTGAGCCACGTCTTCAACTTCGACGCGCCCTGGCATCCGGACGATTATGTTCACCGCATCGGCCGCACCGGCCGCGGCGGTGCGACCGGCATCGCCTATACGCTGGTGACGCCCGAGGATGCCGAGAACATCGTCGAGATCGAGAAGCTGACCGGCCACAAGATCGAGCGCGTGCCGAGCCCGGTAGCGGTCGACGGTGCCGAGGATGCGCCCGCGCCGAAGCGCACCCGCGGTGGCAAGCGCGACACCAAGAAGGCCGAGCCGCGCCGCGAGGAAGCCGCCGAGGCGCCCGCCGCCAAGCCCAAGTCGCGCCGCGCCGCATCGGCCCGTGAGGAAGCCCCCGCGACGCCCGCACCGCGCGAGGAAAGCCGCGCCCGTCCGCAGAGCGACGAGCGTCCCGCCCGTGAAGAGCGCCCCGTCCGTGACGAGCGCCCGGCCCGCGACGAGCGTCCGGCCCGCGACGACCGCCGTCGCCGCCGCGACCAGGACGACGGCCCGGACGACGGCTGGAACGGCCCGATCCCGGACTTCCTCAACTATACGATCGACGCCTGACCGCGCGCGCGGCCGGTGCCTCAGCGCCGGCCGCGCCGCAGGGTGATCAGCCACCAGTCGAGCGGCGCACCCAGCCGTAGCGCGCACAGACCGAGCCGCACCAGCGCTGCCCAAACTGCCCGCCTGCGCCGCACGCTATCCTAGAACTTCGCCCCTGCCCGCAGGCCGATCGTGCGCGGCGCGATCGGCACGATATAGGTCCGCTGCCCGCACGAGCCGCATTGCTGGAAGCGCGACAGCTGGCCGCGCTCGTCGGCGACGTTGCTGACGAACAGCTCGATGTTGAACCGCTCGAAGTTCAGCCCGGCGGCAAGACCCACGGTGGTGAACGCCGCGAGCCGACCGAGCTGCTCGGCCGGGCTGACGATCGCCCCCGTCCCGGTCTGGAGGATCGCCGTGCGGATGTCGGACGCGGCCGAGCTCTGGTGCGACACCGTCGCCTGGCCATAGCCCTTGGCGGTCCCCACCGGCACCGTGTAGCGCGCGGTGCCGCTCAGCTTGACCTGCGGGGTGATCGGCAGCCGCGTCCCCTTGGGCGCGGAGACGAGATTGTCGGGGCCCGCGCAGGTGAAGCTGGGGTCGTCGAACAGGCACAGATTCTTCGTCGTCTTGGCGTCGGTATAGCTGCCCGCCGCGGTCAGCGAGAGGCCGCCGCGGGTGAACGCCGCATCCGCCTCGACGCCGCGGATCCGCGCATTGGGGCCGTTGTGGATCTCGGTGAAGCTGTTCGCGCCGAGGAAGGAGAATTGGAATTTGTTCCAGTCCTGCTGATAGACCGCTGCGTTCAGCCGCAGCGCGCCGTCGAGCCAGGTCGTCTTCGCGCCGAGCTCGTAATTGGTGAGGAAATCGGCCTGATAGGGCGCCACGTCGACACGGCGGTTGATGCCGCCGGGACGGAAGCCGCGCGAGACCGTGCCGTAGACCAGGATGCCCTGCACCGGCTTCCAGCTTAGGTTGAAGCGATAGGTCGCCCCCTGCCCCTGCGCGCGCACCGGCACCAGGCCCGCACCGCGCGCATAGACCGCGAGGTTGGTGCACGGCCCGCCCGCCACCGCCGCCGGCAACAGCGTCGTGCTCGCCCCGGCATCGACGGCGTCGCGCAGCCGTATCCCGTCGCTGGTGAAGCACTGCGCCACGCCGGTGCGCGAGCTGCCCGCGCCGTTATAGGGCGTCGCGCTAAACCCATCGGCCGGATTGCGGCCGAAGCCGAAGAAACCGATCAGCGTATTGTCATAGATGAAGGCGCGGCCGCCAGCCGTTGCCGTCAGTGTGTCGGTCAGGTCGTAGCTGACTTCGCCGAACGCCGCATAGTCGCGGTCGACGCGGTGCTGCTGGGTGAGCCACAGCGTGCCCGGATGGCCGTTGACCGACAGGTCGTCGGCGAGGCCGGTCACCTGATAATCCTGGTGGATGTCGTTCGACTGGCGCTGGTAAAACAGCCCCGCCACCAGCCGCAGCCGATCGCTCGACGGCGAGGCGACCCGCAGTTCCTGGCTCAGCTTCTTGAAATGATCGGTGGCGACGATCCGCTGACGCGGGTCGATCGGGTTGCCGGCATTGTCCGAGAAGTAGAAATAGCCCGCCAGCCCGCCGACCGAGGAATAGAGCGAGTCATAGGCCTCGGCATAATCGGTATAGTCGCTCGACTGGGTGGCGCGCCGATCGAGATAGGCGCTGGCATAGGTGAGGTCCCAATTGCCCAGCTTGCCCTCGATCGTCAGCGCCGCCTGGATGAAGCGGTCGCGGCGATATTCGGGGAAGAAATGCTGCACCTGCAGGTCGCCGACCTTGGGGTCATAGCCATAGGCGCCGTGGCTGCGCGTCTCCTGGTAGATCGCGGCGGGGGTGACCGTCCAGTTCTCGTCCAGGTCCACCTTCAGCGCGGCGCGGCCGCCCCAGATATCGGTATCGTTATAGTCCTTCTTCACGAAGGCCTTGTTGTCGACGACGATCCCGCCCTTGGTGGCGGTGCAGGCGGTGCCGGTCGGCTCGGGCAGGAAGCTGCGGCAACCGGCGACATTGTCGATATAGCCCGCGTCATGCTGGTAGAAGCCGACCAGCCGCAGCGCCGCCATGTCGTTGATCGGCAGGTTGAGCATGCCTTCCAGCTTGCCGCCGACGCCGCCCTTGTTGACCGTGCTCACCTCGCCGTCGACGCGGCCATAGGTGCCCTTGTGGTCGGGCTGGTTGGTGATGATGCGGATCGTGCCCGCTTCCGACGAGGCGCCGTAGAGCGTACCCTGCGGCCCCGACAGGCTCTCGATCCGCGCGATGTCGTAGACATGCACGTCGAGATTGCCGCCGATCGTGGTGACCGGCTGCTCGTCGAGATAGACGCCCACCGAAGGCAGCGAGCCCGAATGGTTGCCGTCGCCGCCCGAGGCGACGCCGCGCATGTAGACGACGTTGGTGCCCGGCGTGCCGCCCAGCGCCTGGAACGAGACCGAGGGCAGTTGCTGGACATAATCGGTGAAGTTGCTGACGTTCAGCTCGTCGAGCTTCTGCGTGCTCAGCGCCTGGATGCTGAGGGGGACGTTCTGCAGGCTCTCGCTGCGCTTCTGTGCGGTGACGACGATGTCGTTCGAGTCGATGACCGGCGGGGGCGCATCGGCCTGTTGCTGGGCCAGCGCCGGCGCGGCAGCCAGCATGGTGGAAGCGAGCAGCAGCGAACGGACGACGCACCGATTGAGCGGCATGAAGAACCCCCAGATTGTTGCGTCGCAGCGTCCTGCGCAACGATCTGTCGGTCAAGCGCACGAATGTTAGCGCGCTATTCTGCGCAAGGATTGTTCATCACGTGTGACAATTCCGCAACTAAGCGGAAGCGCCATTACCTGGCTGCAAAGGATGGCACCTCGGGATACGCCGTCAGCACATCGCCCAGCGCCGCCTTTAGCGGATCGAGCCAGGGCTCGAACGGCTTCCAGGCTTCGACGCCGTCGCGGAAGATCGGGCGGCGGACCTGCTCGGAGCTGGCCGTGCGCACCGCGCGCTCGGTCTCGTAGAAGGCGAGGCAGGCCGGCTCGAAGTCCAGCCCGCAGGCGGCGAGCAGCCCGCGGACCTGCGCCTCGGTATCCTCGACCATCGCCTCGTAGAAGACCCGGTGCACCCGGCCGGGCGCGACGGTATCGACATGCGCCATCAGCTGCACATAATCGGCATAATAGCGCCCCATGTCCTCCAGCGCATAGCTGAAGCCCTGGCCGCGGGCGAAATGCTGCTTGAAGTTGGAGAAGCAGCAGCCAAGCGGATGGCGCCGCGCGTCGATGATCCGCGCATTGGGCAGCGCCAGCAGGATCAGCGGCACATGCGCCCAGTTGTTGGGCAGCTTGTCGATGAAGAAGGGACGATCGGTGCGGCGCTGGATGCGCGTGCGGCGGAGATAGGCCTCGCCGATCGCGTGAAGCTGCTCGCTGGAGAGGTCCGCCAGCCCGGCGGGATAGCCGGCAATGTCGCGCGCCAGCACCGGCAGGTCGGCGAGCTCGGCGGTGCCTTCGACCAGGCTGTGGCTCGACAGGATCTGCTCGACCAGCGTCGATCCGGCGCGCGGCATGCCGAGGATGAAGATCGGATCGGGTGCGGCGCAACCCTGGCCTTCGCGCGCCGCCAGCAGCGCCGGGGTACAGTGCGCGATGTGCGCGTCGACGAGCCGGGTGGTGTCCTCCGCCGCATAGCGGAGCGAGTGGCGTCGCAGCGCATTGCCGGCGGCGTAATGCGCGAAGGCGGGCGCCGCCTGCCCGCGCTCCTCCAGCGCCTTGCCCAGCGCGAAATCGAGGTGGAAGCGATCTTCCTCGGCGAGATCGCCGCCCGCCAGCGCGATTTCCATCGCGGCGAGATCGGCATCGTCGAAGCGGACGGTCTTGAGATTGGCGAGGCTCCACCACGCTTCGCCCAGCGCCGGCAGCAGCGCGATGGCCCGGCGATAGGCGGCGACCGCATCGGCCTGACGCCCCACCGTCTTGAGCATATGGCCGTAGCTCATCCACACCCGCGGTTGGTTCGGCGCCTGCTCGAGCACGCGCTCGTAGAGGCCGATCGCGGCGTCGAAGTCGCCCAGGCGCGCGTTGGCCGCCGCCTGGAGATTGGTGTGGGTCGGGTTGTCCGGCTCGTCGGCAAGCACGCGGTCGAGTTCGGCCAGCGCCTCGGCCGGACGGTTGAGCCGGTACAGCACCAGCGCGAGGTTCGCGCGTGCAGGAGTGAAGCCGGGCGCCAGCTCCACCGCGCGGCGCAGCAGCGACTCGGCGTCGCGATAGCGGCCGATCCGCCCGGCAAGCTCGGCGAACATCCGGATCGCGGCGACGTCGAACGGATCGTCCTTCAGATGCGCGCGCAGCAGCGGCTCGGCGCGGTGCAGCTGGTTGTCGTGCAGCGCCAGCGCCGCCTCGATCAGCCGCGGCGGATAGCGGCCCGCCGTCGCGATCCAGCTTTGCGGCGGCGCCGATGCACGTCGCTCGATTGCGCCTTGTTCTGCGGCGGCGCGGGTCATGCCCAATGGCTCCCACACCGCCTGACCGTCATCCCCGCGGAGGCGGGGATCCATTGGCGCTGCCGGTGCGGTTCTTCCCCCAAGCGCACTGGCCAATGGATTCCCACCTTCGCGGGAAGGACGATGGAAGTGAAAATCACGTTGGCCCTTGTCATCCCGTCCCCGCGCATCGCGCAAGCATCGGCGCGCGGGGCGTGGGGATCAAGCGGGTTCGGCGGTCTTTTGCAGCTCGGCCGCGGCTGCGTCGTCGAGCGCCCAGGCGCGCTGGTACGCCTCGCGGCTCTGCACGCGCTCGATATAGGCGAGGAACGAGTCACGCTTGGGCAGCATGCCGAACATCACCGTCCAGCCGATCTGCGAGCCGAGATAGACGTCCGCCGCGGTGAAGCGGTCGCCCGTGGCATAGGGGCGCGACGAGAGCAGCCCGTCGAGCACGTCGACCACCAGGTCGTAATTGCCATAGCCGAACATGCGCGACTGCTCGCCCGAATCGAACTTGGCGAAATTGTTGGTCGTCGCCTGCTCGACGGGGCCCGCCGCGTAGAACAGCCAGCGATAATAGTCGGCGCGCTCCTCCGGCAGCGGCGCCAGCCCCGCCTCGGGGAAGGTTTCCGCCAGATAGGCGCAGATCGCCGCGCATTCGGTGACGACCTTGCCGCCATGGACGATCGCCGGCACCTTCCCCATCGGGTTGATCGCCAGATAGGTCTCGCCCTTCATCGTCGAGGCATAGTCGAGCACCTCGACCCGGTAGGTCGCGCCGACTTCCTCGAGCATCCAGCGCGCGATGCGGCCCCGCGATTGCGGGTTGGTGTAGAGAATCAGTTGGTCCGTCATGGCCCCGTACCCCTGTTGCTCCCGACTCGAATGGCCGGGAACAAGAGGGGAACATGAATCGGCCGATCGGTCAACCGATCAGAGGCAGGAGATCACAGGCTGGCGAACGTTGCGAGCAGGCGGTCCCAGGCGCGGTCGGCCTGCACGGCATTGTAGACGCGGCTGTCCGGCGGGCACCAGCCGTGCATCGTGCCGACATAGACCTCGATCTCCGCCGGAACCTTGGCCGCAGAGAAAGCCGTGCGCAGCGCGTCCTTGTCGCCGGACGCGCGGGCGTCGTCATTCTCGGCGATGGCGAACAGATAGCGGCCCTGCAGCTGCGGCGCGAGCTTGTGCGGGCTGTCGGCCGCCTCGGTCACCAGCGGTGCGCCGTGGAAGCTGCCCCCGGCTTTCACCCGGCCCGGCAGCGCGGCGGCGGTGCGCACGACGAACGGCCCGCCCATGCAATAGCCGGTGCTACCCATGCCCCGCTTGGCATCCACCTCCGGCTGCGCGTCGAGGAAGGCGGCGAAGCTCCTGGCGTCGGCGGTGATCGCGGCGGGCGTCAGCGGTTCGCGCCACGGCATGATCATCGCGCGCACCTCGGGCTGGTCGAACGACTGGCCGGGCTTGAGGAACGGCGCCTTGGTCGAGCGGTAGAACTGGTTCACGGTCAGCACCGCATAGCCCGATTGCGCGAGCCGGTCCGCCATCTGCCGGAAGGCGGGGCGCAGGCCCATGATGTCGGGCCAGACCAGCACGGCGGGATGCTTGCCGCTGGTGGGCGCGACGAAATAGGCGTCGGCGGTACCGTCGGCGGTCTTGATCGAGACGTCGCGGCCCTTCACCGCCGCGGCATTGGCTGGGCTGGGCAGGATCGCCATCAGGCCGGTCGCGGCGGCGGCGGCGGTGAAGCCGCGGCGGGTCAGGCCGCCCAGGGCGCGGTCGTTGTCGGCTGCAGTATGTTCGTCACACATGGCGATCCTCCTCCGTTCGGGCGGGTTCCGCTTGCCTTCGTCACCCTCACCCTCCCCACCGCCTTCGGCGGCGGGGCCCCTCCCTCTCCCGCAGGCGGGAGAGGGCCATCGAATCCCTCTCCCGCCTGCGGGAGAGGGAGGGAGGCGCGGGGCGCCGGAAGGGTGAGGGTGATACAGGTGCACCACCCAAGCGCTTGATACCGCACCCGATCGCCCCCGCAAAGCTGCCCCAAGAAGCACAACGGGCCCCGGCGCTAAATGCGCCGAGGCCCGCTCATTTTCACGCCCGGGAAGGCGACATCAGTGCTTGAACAGGCTTTCCGCGGTGTGCTCGATCGGACCCTGCTCGTCCTCCTGGACGTGGCTGGCGGCATAGCGCTCGGCGCGGAGCTGCTCGATCAGCGCCTCGCGGTCGCCTTCCAGGCGGGTGTCGGTCGGCGCTTCGATGCCGGCCGCCTTGGCGGCCTTGGCCACCAGCGCGTCCAGCTCGCGCTGCGAGCACAGGCCCAGCGTCACCGGGTCCTTCGGCACGATGTTGCCGATGTTCCAGTGGGTACGGTCGCGGATCGCGGCGATGGTGGTGCGGGTGGTGCCGATCAGCTTGCCGATCGCGCCGTCCGACACTTCCGGATGGTTGCGCAGGATCCAGGCGATGCCGTCCGGCTTGTCCTGGCGCTTCGAGACCGGCGTGTAGCGCGGGCCCTTGGTGCGGCGGACCTGCTCGGGGCCCTTCTGCATCTTGAGCACGTAATTGGGGTTCGCCTGCCCCTTCTCGATCTCGTCCATCGTCAGTTCGTGCGCGCGCACCGGATCGCGACCGGTGAGCTTGGTCGCGGCGGTATCGTCGGCGATCGCCTGCACTTCGAGGATGTGGAGACCGCAGAACTCGGCGATCTGCTCGAACGACAGCGACGTGTTGTCGACCAGCCAGGAAGCGGTCGCGTGCGGCATCAGCGGCTGGGCCACGGTGGATCTCCGGAACTTGAAACAATAAGGGCCGCCCATCACGGGCGGCCACACATGGTCTTGATGTAGGGGAGCTTGCCCGCTTGAGCAAGCGTTTCCGCGATTCAGGCGGCGGCCTTGTCGCAGCCGATCGGCACCAGCGCGGTGAGGAACTGCCGCGCGCTCGCCTCCCAGGTGAAGCTGCTACCATAGGCGGCGCAGGCGGCGCGGTCGAGCGTGAGCGCCTTGTCGATCGCCATGCCCAGGTCCTCGTCCATCGCGCCGGTCTCCGGCGTCAGTACATCGACGGGCCCGGTGACCGGATAGGCGGCGACCGGGGTACCGCAGGCCAGCGCCTCGATCATCACCAGCCCGAAGGTATCGGTGCGGCTGGGGAAGACGAACACGTCGGCGCTGGCATAGGCGCTCGCCAGATCGGTGCCGAACTGCGCGCCGAGGAACACGGCGTCGGGATATTTGGCCTCCAGCATCGCCCGTGCCGGTCCGTCGCCCACCACCACTTTGGTGCCGGGCCGGTCGACGCGGAGGAACGCCTCGAGATTCTTCTCCACCGCCACCCGGCCGACATAGAGCATCACCGGCTTCGGCAGGTCCGCCATGTGCGGATGCGGTGCGATGCCGGGATGGAAATGGGCGAGATCGACCCCCCGCCCCCAATGGCGCACCTGGGGCAGGCCGTGATCGACCAGCGACTGGCGGATCGACGCGGTGGAGGCGAGGATGGTCGCACTCGGCGTGTGGAACCAGCGGATGTAGCGCCAGATCCACTCGGCCGGCACGCCCGAGCGCGCCGAGACATAGTCGGGGAACTGGGTGTGATAGGCGGTGGTGAACGGCCGCTTCTGGCGCAGGCACCAGCGCCGCGCGGCGACGCAGAGCGGCCCTTCGGTGGCGAGGTGGATCGCGTTGGGGGCGAACTCCTCGAGCATCGCGCCCACTGCCGCCACGCTGGTGATCGCCAGCCGGATCTCCGGATAGGTGGGGCACGGCAGCGAGTAGAATTTGTCGGGAGAGACCACCAGCACCTGGTGTCCCTGGCTCTCCAGCACCCGCCGCACCGACTGGAGCGTGCGGACGACCCCGTTCACCTGGGGCTCCCAGGCGTCGGTCACGATTGCGATACGCACGGCCTCGTCCCCCGCCGCTGCCGTCACGCCGCCGCCAGTCTGGCCTCGGACTCCGGCAGCGACTCGCGCGCTGCCATCTCGTCGGCCCAGTGGAGAATTTCCATGGAACCGTCGTACTGCTCCACCAGCGCCGTGCAACCCTCTACCCAATCGCCGTCGTTATAATATTCGATGCCGTCGATGCCACGGATCTCGGCCTTGTGGATGTGCCCGGCGATGACGCCGTCGACACCGCGCGCACCGGCTTCGCGCGCGACGATTTCCTCGAACTTGGAGATGAACGACACCGCGTTCTTCACCTTCTGCTTGGCGTATTTGGACAGCGACCAATAGGGCAGCCCCATCCGACGCCGCACCGCGTTCAGCCAGCGATTGAGCGTCATCATAATCTCGTAGGCGGCGTCGCCCAGATGGGCGAGCCAGCGGTGCGACATGGTGATCGCGTCGAACTCGTCGCCGTGCAGCACCAGCAGGCGCCGGCCGTCGGCGGTGGTGTGGATCGCCTGGCGCTTGATCTTCACGCCGCCGAAATCGAGCCCGGTGAACTGGCGGAACATCTCGTCATGGTTGCCCGGAATATAGACGATCTCGGTACCGCGCTTCGCCCGCTTGAGCACGCGCCAGACGATGTCGTTGTGCGTCGCTGGCCAGTACAAGCGCTTCTTCATCGCCCATCCGTCGATGATATCGCCGACCAGATACATGACGTCGCTGTCGACATGGTCGAGAAAGTCGATCAGCATTTCGGCATTGCAGCCGCGCGTGCCGAGATGGACGTCGGAGATCCAGATCGCGCGATACTTGCGCCGCTCGCCGATCGGTCGTTCCGGAATCGTGGGAGTCGTCGCGTGGAAGTCCGCGAGACCCGCGACGTCAAACGAAAGCCTGGTGATCGTGGCCATGCCCAAGTTCCCGTGCAGCTGCCTGTACCGGGACTCGCCTATGGCGCGGCATTGTTACAAATCGAATCCTTCCAATTTCACGGGACTGTCATACTGGACCGACGACGGCAGCCGCCGCCGGCCCGTTCAACTTCACTCCGCCGCTTCAGGCCGCGCCGGCTGCTCGGTCGCGCCCGCTGCGGCGCCTGATACCAGAGCGTCGAGCGTCCCGCCCTCGAAGCCGAGCTCACGCATCAGCCCGTCGATCACCGGCGCCTGCGCACGGTAGCGTAGTGCGGCCGAAACGGCCGCGTTGGCCAGGTTGCGGTCCCCGCCGCCATCGTTGGCGACGCCAGCCGCGCCCCCGGCTCCACCGCCCGAAAGCCCATCGACCTGGACGATCCGGATCGAATCGATCGCTTCCATCGGCTTCGCCGCCTCGCGTACGAGTTCCGGCAGCACCTTGAGCAGGGCGAGCTTGGTCTGGAGTGAAACCTGGTCAGACGAGAGCAGGTTCGCCGCTTCGTTGACCGCGCGCTGCCCGGCCGCCTCTACCTCGAACCGCACCCGATCGGCGTCGGCGCGCAGCTTGGCAGCTTCCGCCTCGCCTTCGGCCGCGAGCCGCGCTGCTTCCGCACGATCGGCCGCGGCCGCCTTTTCCGCCTCGGCCTGAGTCTTGATCGCGATGGCGGCGCGTTCCGCCTCCCGCGCCGCGTCGATCAGCTCGATCCGCTTCTGGCGCTCGGCGATTTCGGCATCGCGTGCGGTGCGCACCGCTTCCTCTGCCACGACGGCCTGGGCACGCGCCTGATCGGCGACCGCCTTGGCCTGGCTTTCCTCGCGGCTCTTGTTCTGCACCGCAATCTGCTGCTCCTGCCGGGCGAGCTCGAGCGCCTGGGCCTGGGCGATCTTGGCTTCCTGGATCGCGCGATCGGCCTCGATCTGCTGGGCATCGATCTGGCGCTTGGCTTCGATCCGCGCCTGCTCGGCCTCCCGCTGCCGCGCCGCCTGCTCGCGCGCGACCTCGGAGGCCTGCTCGGCGCGGCGCACTTCCAGCTCGCGCTCCTGCTCCAGCCGGGCGAATTCGGTGTCGCGCCCGATCAGGAAGGACTGGCGCTGCGCCTCGAGATTCTTGGTCTCGATCTGCACCCGCGTATCCTGCTCGATGTCGTTGCGCGCCTTCTTGCGCAGCTCGATCTGCTCGGTGAGCTTGGTAAGACCCTCGGCGTCGAAGGCGTTGTTGGCGTTGAAATGCTCGATCGAGGTCTGGTCGAGGCCGGTCAGCGAGACGCTTTCCAGCTCGAGGCCGTTCATTGCGAGATCGGCGGAGCTGACCTGCTGCACCTTCTGCACGAAATCGCTGCGCTGCTCGTGCAACTGCGCCATCGTCATGCCCGCGGCGACCGAGCGGAGCGCGTCGACGAACTTGCCTTCGACCAGCTCCTTCAGCGCCTCCGGGTTCATCGTCCGCAGGCCCAGCGTCTGCGCAGCGATCGCGATCGACTGCGCATCTGGCTTCACGCGGACGTAGAATTCGGCCTTCACGTCGATCCGCAGGCGATCCAGCGTGATCAGCGCATCCGAATTCTTGCGCTCGACGGCGAGGCGGACGGTGTTGAGATTGACCGGCATGGTCTCGTGGAAAACCGGCAGCACCAGCGCGCCGCCGTTGATCACCACCTTCTCGCCGCCCGCGCCGGTGCGCACGAAGCCGACTTCCTTGGACGCGCGCTTGTACAATTTGGCGAAGGTGATGCCGATCACCAGCAACGCGACCAGCATGATGCCGGCATAGACGAGATAGGGCAGCACCGAGGCGGCGCCCTGAGGAACGATGGCTTGCATGGGTTTCATCCCTCCAGACGGGGCAGACGATGGTCGCCCCAGGAAATGGCGCGAAAGCCGTCGCCCTCGCGCCGGATCAGGAGGACGCGCTCGCCCTCCTCGAATTGCTGGCCGGACCCGTCGGGCTCGACCATCACATAATGGATCTGGCCATGGGCATCCTGCGTGCGGGCGCGTGCGGGCGACCCGGCCACCGCCCGGCCGATCACGATCTGCGCCGTGGCGCCCACCAGGCTCTCGATCGGCACCGCCGTGCTGTGATCGCGCGGCAGGATCCGCGCCACGCCGCGCGCCGCCAAGGCGGAAAGCGGCAGTGCCGCCAGCGCCGCGGCGGGGACGGCAATCCAGCCGCTCAGCACCGCGCCGCTCCAGTCATGCGCAAGTTGCTGGCCGAGCAGGCCCAGAAGCCCGAAGCTGGCGAGATAGAGGATCAGCGAGATCAGCAGCGGCACGCGCCCGACGCCCAGCCAGTCGAGCGCGTCAAATGACGCGTCGGCATCGACCTCCAGCTCCGGCGACAGCTCGGCCCATTCTCCGCCCAGACCCAAAAGCTGGACGATGCCGATCAGCAGCATCAGCACGATCGCCGTGACGAAGGCAACGCTGCCCGGCGCAGTAATGACCTCGAGCACTTCCCCCTCCCGATCCCCTGCAAAAGGCTAGCCGCGCCGGACGGCGGAATGAAGCGAAATCGGAAACAACGCGCCGTAATTCGCTGTTCGCAATGGGAGGGGGCGAGCAGGACTGCGTAGCGATGGCGGCGCCGATGGAATGGGCGACCTCTCCGCACTCGCCAGACTCATTTCGTCGCTAAAACGACCAACCGTCTGAAACGCCGCTAGAATGGCGTCATGCCATTCCAATCGCTGTTCGCCGCCACCCAGGATCTCACCGACGCCGCCAAGGCGCTTTCCCAGCTAGACCCCCGACCGACCGCCGCCGCGCTCAACGCCGCCCGCGAGCGCCTGTTCGATGCGATGCGCGTCCACACCCTCACCAAGGACCGCCTGCTCCTCGCCACGCTGCGCGAAAGTGAGGATTGCGCGCACCAGGCGATGGCGCGCCGCACCACCGAGCAGGATCTGGAGTGGCGGCAGCGCACGCTCGACCATTGCGCCGCCTGGACGCTGCGCAAGATCCTTGCCGACCCCCATGGCCACCGTGCCGCCGCGCAGCGCCTGCTGCGGCTGTGCGAGCGCCGCGCCGCGCACCAGGAGCAGCTGCTGCTGCCGATGGCCGAGGAGGCGCTGGAGCAGCGCCCCCTCGCCGCCTGATCAGGCGGGCTGGTCGCCGATCGTCAGCACGATCTTGCCGACATGCTCGCCCGCTTCCATCCGCCGGTGCGCCGCCGGCGCCTCGGCCAGCGGGAAGCTGCGATCGATGATCGGCTTGAGCTTGCCCTCGGCGACGAGCGGCCAGACATGGCGACGCAGTTCGTCCGCGAGCAGCGACTTGAACTCGACCGAGCGCGGCCGCAGCGTCGATCCGGTGAGCGTCAGCCGGCGGCGCATCACGTCCCAGACGGGGATCGTCGCCGTTGCCCCGCCCTGCACCGCGATCGAGACGTGGCGGCCGTCCTCGGCGAGGCACTGGAGGTTGCGCGCGACATAGTCGCCGCCGACCATGTCGATCACGATCTGCACGCCCTTGCCGCCGGTGAAGCTCTTCACTTCCTCGACGAAATCCTGGGTCTTGTAGTTGATTGCGAGGTCGGCACCGAGGCCGCGGGCCGCCGCGCACTTTTCGTCCGATCCGGCGGTGACCAGGATTGTCAGGCCGAACAGCTTGGCGAGCGCGATCGCCATCGTGCCGATGCCGCTGGTGCCGCCATGGACCAGCACGCTCTCCCCCGGCTGCGCCCAGCCGCGATCGAACAGGTTCGACCAGACGGTGAACAGCGTCTCGGGCAGCGCCGCCGCCTCGACGAGGCTCAGCCCCTCGGGCACCTCCAAACACTGGCCGGCGGGCGCCACCGCATATTCGGCATAGGCCCCGCCCGAGATTAGCGCGCAGACCTTTTTCCCGAGCAGCGACTCGTCGACGCCCTCGCCCAGCGCGACCACCGTGCCGGCGATCTCCATGCCGAGGATCGAAGGCGCGCCCGGCGGCGGCGGATATTTGCCCTGCCGCTGCAGCACTTCCGGCCGGTTCACGCCTGCCGCCGCGACTCGCACCAGCACCTCCCCGGCGCCAGCCTTGGGGATCGGTCGTGCCACGGGGACAAGGACTTCGGGGCCGCCCGGCGCATCGGGGTCGATGGCCAGCATCATTTCGGCTGCGATCATTCGGTTCGTCGCTTTTTGGCCTAAGGGGAACTTCGGGGCCTTATTGACATCGCTCCCCTCAGGGTCAACGTTTCGTCGCATGGACGCCGACGAAAATCTTCCGCGTCGATCCGACGATCTCGCGGTGCAGCTGGCAAAGCAGGACCTCGACCCCTTTTCGGTGGCCGAACTAGAGGCCCGAATCCAGGTGCTCGAAACCGAGATCGTCCGATGTCGAGAAAAGATTCAACGCGCCGTTCACCATCGTGCAAGCGCTGACGCTCTATTTAAGAGATGAGCGTCAAGGCACCGGAACTCGGGCGATACGCCACGAACTGCCGGTGCGGGGCCGCAGCGCTTGATGCGGGGCCTGCCACTCCCGACATAGGGGAAGACGGGCTCAGCACCCTTTCGGCCCGACTGGAGTTGTATCCGAATGCCTAGTTTCGCCTCCGCTCTCGAAGCCACTCTCCACAAGGCGCTCGAGGCTGCGTCCTCGCGCCGGCACGAATATGCGACGCTCGAGCATCTTCTGCTCGCGCTGATCGACGACGAACATGCCTCGAAGGTAATGGGCGCGTGCGGGGTGGACCTGGGCGAACTGAAGACCACCGTGGCGCACTATCTCGATACCGAGCTGGAAGCGCTGAAGGTGGACAACGCTACCGATCCCTCCCCCACCAGCGGGTTCCAGCGCGTCGTGCAGCGCGCGATCCTGCACGTCCAGTCCTCGGGCCGCGACGAAGTGACCGGCGCCAACGTGCTGGTCGCGCTGTTCAGCGAGCGCGAGAGCTATGCGGTCTATTTCCTGCAGCAGCAGGACATGAGCCGGCTCGATGCCGTCAGCTTCATCAGCCACGGCGTCGGCAAGGGCGGCACCACGCCCACCGAGGCGAGCACCCCCAAGGGCGCTGCCGAGGAAGACAAGTCGAACAAGCAGGAGGCGAAGACGGGCAAGGGTGAGAGCGCGCTCAAGCAATTCACCGTCGACCTCAACGAGAAGGCCAAGATCGGCAAGGTCGATCCGCTGATCGGCCGCGCGGCCGAGGTCGATCGCACCGTGCAGATCCTGTGCCGGCGTAGCAAGAACAACCCGCTTTACGTGGGCGATCCGGGCGTCGGCAAGACCGCCATCGCCGAGGGTCTCGCCCGCAAGATCGTCGAGGGCGAAGTGCCCGACGTGCTCAAGGAAGCGGTGATCTACTCGCTCGACATGGGCGCGCTGCTCGCCGGCACCCGCTATCGCGGCGACTTCGAGGAGCGCCTGAAGCAGGTCGTCTCGGAGCTCGAAAAGCTGCCGCACGCGGTGCTGTTCATCGACGAGATCCACACCGTGATCGGCGCGGGTGCCACCAGCGGCGGCGCGATGGATGCGTCGAACCTGCTGAAACCCGCGCTCTCCGGCGGCTCGATCCGCTGCATCGGCTCGACCACCTACAAGGAATTCCGCAACCATTTCGAGAAGGACCGCGCGCTGCTGCGCCGCTTCCAGAAGATCGACGTCAACGAGCCATCGGTCGAGGATACGGTGAAGATCCTCGCCGGCCTGCGCTCGGCGTTCGAACAGCACCATTCGGTGAAGTACACGCCCGACGCGATCAAGTCTGCGGTGGAGCTGTCGGCGCGCTACATCAACGACCGCAAGCTGCCGGACAAGGCGATCGACGTGATCGACGAAGTCGGCGCGATGCAGATGCTGGTGGCGCCGTCCAAGCGCAAGAAGGTCATCACGCCCAAGGAGATCGAGCAGGTCATCGCGACCATGGCGCGGATCCCGGCCAAGACCGTCTCGTCGGACGACACCCGCGTGCTCGCCAATATCGAGCAGGACCTGAAGCGCGTCGTGTTCGGCCAGGACAAGGCGATCGAAGTCCTGTCCTCGGCGATCAAGCTCAGCCGTGCGGGCCTGCGCGATCCGGACAAGCCGATCGGCAACTATCTGTTCTCGGGCCCCACGGGCGTCGGCAAGACCGAGGTTGCGAAGCAGCTGGCGACGCTGCTCGGCATCCCGCTGCAGCGCTTCGACATGTCCGAGTACATGGAACGCCACTCGGTCAGCCGGCTGATCGGTGCGCCTCCGGGCTATGTCGGCTATGACCAGGGCGGCCTGCTGACCGATGCGGTCGACCAGAACCCGCATTCGGTGCTGCTGCTCGACGAGATCGAGAAGGCGCATCCGGACTTGTTCAACATCCTGCTGCAGGTGATGGACAACGGCAAGCTGACCGACCACCACGGCAAGACCGTCGACTTCCGCAATACCATCCTCATCCTGACCACCAATGCCGGTGCGTCGGACATGGCGAAGGAAAGCGTGGGCTTCGGCGAGCTGAGCCGCGAGGACGTGCAGGAAGAGGCAGTGAAGAACCTCTTCACCCCCGAATTCCGCAACCGCCTCGATGCGATCGTGCCGTTCGGCTATCTGCCGACCGAAGTGGTCGCCCGCGTGGTCGACAAGTTCATCCTCCAGCTCGAGCTGCAGCTCACCGATCGCGGCGTGCACATCCAGCTCGACGAGGAAGCCAAGGCCTGGATGACCAAGCGCGGCTATGACAAGCTGTACGGCGCCCGCCCCATGGGCCGCCTGATCCAGGAGAAGATCAAGCAGCCGCTCGCCGAGGAGCTGCTGTTCGGCAAGCTCGTCCATGGCGGCGAGGTGAACGTGAAGCTGAAGGACAATGCGCTGGCGTTCGAGATCACGCCGGCCGCGCCGAAGAAGCCCAAGAAGGGCAAGAAGGAAGCGCCGGCGGACGTCTGAGCCTTCCAGCTTCGGGAAACAGCATCGGCCCGGGGGAGCGATCCCCCGGGCCGATTGCGTTGTTGGTGTGCGGAACGACAGCGGCTAGGCTCCCGGTACGCGCGCGTGGGGCGTGCATCGGGGGAACGCATGACCGCCATCGCACTGATCGCCGCGCTGCTCGCGGCAACGGACCCGTCCGCTGCCGACCCGCTGACAGCGGAGATCAGCGCGCTCGATACCAAGGTGTTCGACGCCTATAACCGCTGCGATCTGCCGGCCTTTTCCGGCTATTTCGATTCCAAGGTCGCCTTCTACCACGACAATGGCGGCGCCACCTTCGACCGCGACGCGATGGTCGACGGCGTGCGCAAGTACATCTGCGGGAAGGTTCGTCGCGAACGGATCACGGCCTCGTTCCGCGTCTAACCGATCAAGGACTATGGCGCGATCGAGGAAGGCGAGCATCGCTTCTGCGAGATCGCCACCGGGCGTTGCGAAGGCATCGCCAAGTTCGTGATGATCTGGGCGAAGCAGGAGGGCCGGTGGCGGATCACCACCGTGCTCAGCTACGGCCACCGCGCAGCGACGCCTGCGGAGCAGCGGGACGCCCCTGGCAGATAGTCTCCGGGCCGTCCCGGCGGAGCGTCGCCGAAGGGATTAGCCCGTCGCCGGCGCCCCCTCGCGATCAGCGCTGCCGTTGGCCGACGCGCTTCGCGACGATCTCTGGACGATCGCAGCGCACGTCGCGCACCACCGGGCGATAGGCATTGGCCAGCGGCTCCTCCGCCAGCGACCGCAGGCCGGGCGAAGCCTCGCCGGGTAAGCGCACCGATTGGGTGCGGGCATTCTCGCAGCGCGCGGCGGGTGGTTGCGTCGCCGCCTCGGCCGCCGCAGCAGCAGGAACATCGTCTCCGGTGATCGACAGCAGCAACAGGACCAGCAACATGGCAACCTCCCGACCCCTCGCCTCCCCCGGCGAGCGAAGGGCCAGCATAACAGCCGAGAGGCCGCCTGCCTATCGCCCGCGTTCGGCGAGCTTGCGCTCCCAGGCGAGCGCGTCGCGGACGATCTCGCCGAGATCGGCATGCTTGGGCCGCCAGGGCAGCGCTGCCAGGATCGCGCTATTGTCCGCCACCAGTGCATCGGGATCGCCGGCGCGACGGCCTTCCAGCTTACGCTCGATATGACGATTGGTCACCCGGTCTACCGCGTCGAGCACCTCCAGCACCGAGAAGCCGCGGCCATAGCCGCAGTTCATCGTGTGGCTATCCTCCGGCCGCGCGATCAGCAGGTCGAGCGCATCGACATGCGCCGCGGCGAGATCGCTGACATGGATATAGTCGCGCACCCCGGTGCCGTCCGCCGTGGCGAAGTCGGTGCCGAACACCGAGACATGCTCGCGCTTGCCCGTCGCGGCCTCCACCGCGACCTTGATCAGGTGCGTGGCACCCGCGGTCGACTGGCCGGTCCGCCCTTGGGGATCGGCGCCGGCCACGTTGAAATAGCGCAACGCGCAATAGTTGAGCGGATGCGCGGCGGCGACGTCCTTGAGCATGATCTCGGTCATCAGCTTGGACATGCCATAGGGGTTGATCGGCTGCTTGGGCGCATCCTCGCGGACCGGCACCTGCTCGGGGATGCCATAAGTGGCAGCGGTCGAGGAGAAGATGAAATGGCGCACGCCCTCGGCCACCACGCTCTCGAGCAGCGCGCGGCTGGCGACGGTGTTGTTGCGATAATATTTGAGCGGATCGGTCACCGATTCCGGCACCACCACCGATCCGGCGAAGTGCATCACCGCGATCACGCCGTGCTGGCGGATCGCGCCGCGCACCGCCTCGGCGTCGTCGATGTTCGCCACCACCAGCCTCGCGCGCGGATCCACCGCCCAGTCGAACCCGGTCACCAGATTGTCGACCACCACCACGCGCCAGCCCGCGTCGAGCAAGGCCAGCACCGCATGGCTGCCGATATAGCCTGCCCCGCCCGTCACCAGCACCGCACCGTCGCGCATCACACCGTCCTCATTGTTCCGCCCCGGCTCCACCCTATCTTGGGGCCACAAGCAAGGAGTTCCTGAGACATGACCATCGAAACGGCAACGCTCGCCGGCGGTTGCTTCTGGTGCACGGAAGCCGTGTTCAACGACGTGATCGGCGTGCAGGGCGTCGAGAGCGGCTATATCGGCGGCACCAAGGAAAACCCGACCTACAAGGAAGTCTGCACCGGCGACACCGGTCATGCCGAGGCGATCCGGGTGAGCTTCGACACCGATGTGGTGAGCTATGGCGAGATCCTCGACATCTTCCTCGCCACGCACGACCCGACCCAGCTCAACCGCCAGGGCAACGACATCGGCACCCAGTATCGCTCGGCGATCTTCCCGCATTCGGCGGAGCAGGAGCGCGAGGCACTCGACGCGATCGAGCGTGCCCGCCCCGATTGGCCGCAACCGATCGTCACGTCGATCGAGCCGCTGGGCGAGTGGTGGCCCGCCGAGGAATATCACCAGGAATATTGGCAGGGCGAAGGTCAGCGGAACCCCTATTGCCTGGCGGTGATTCCGCCCAAGCTTCGCAAGCTGCGCAAGAGCTTCGCCAACCGCACGAAAGAGGGCGCAGCCGCATAAGGCCGCGCCCTCCCACGGGGGTGTTCGAGACCGCGGCCGGCTTGCGAAGGCTGGCCGCGGAACGAAGGCGCGGTGCTGCGGGGGCAGTTCTACGCCATTCGGGTTCCGCTCTCGTCCGCTGGCCCGGCCGTCGTGCGCGCGACCCGAATGTCGGGCAACGGCGGCGCAGACGATCGCCCAGCAGTTGCCGCGTCGCTCGTCTTTGTTGCGCAAGCTATACGACGTGCCGGAACCTAGACGCTTCCAAGCGCGTGTAAAGGCAAGATCGTATACAGATTACCCAAAATGAGAATCTCGATCTGAATCATCCAGTTTGGATCGACTTTGCGGAAGACAAACGATTGGTTGATTTGCCTTGCTGATCAGGTCAGTCCAGTCTCGGTTAACTTCGTCTTCGCCACCGTTGAGCCGTGCTAGCGGATGGGATGATCGTATACCCTGTTGGCCTGCATTCGGATCTTATCGTTGTCTAGTCGGACAAAATAAGCCGCCGCCATCTTCAGGAGCGCGGGTGCGCTGCCCGGCCCAATCGATCGCGAATGGCCAGACCAAGCCCGTGCGGCGGCACCGGGGCAACGGCGATCCGCGGTCGATCGGACGCGTCGGCGCGGTGGAGCGCATCGAACAGCCGCGCGGCCGCCTCGCGCAGGTCGCCCGTGGCGGACAGCGTGTCGTCGCCTCCGATCGCGCCGAATCCGATCAGCCACTCCCCCTCTTGGGCGCGCTCGGCGCCCAGCCGCACCGGCTTGGACGGCGCGTAATGGCTGGCGAGCTGCCCCGGCGCGGTGATCGCCCCCGGCGTCGCGCCGCTGCCATAGCCGGGGAGCTGCTCGGCGGTGATGGGCCCGGGCCGCAGGATGCGCCGCGTGGCCGGCTCGACGATGGTGGATTCGATGCCGTCCGTGGTCGCGCCGTCGTCGATCACCAGCGGGATGCGGCCGGCGAGGCTCGCGGCGACATGGGCGGCGCGGGTTGGGCTGATGCCGCCGCTGGTATTGGCCGAGGGCGCGGCGAGCGGGCGGCCGCTCGCGCGGATCAGCCCCTGCATCGCGCGGTGATCGGGCATGCGTAGCGCAACGGTTGCCAGCCCGGCGGTGACGAGGCTGGCGACCGGCGAGCCCGCCGCCAGCGGCAGCACCATGGTCAGCGGTCCCGGCCAGAAGCGCGCCGCCAGCGCCCGGGCCTCGTCGTCGAACCTCGCGATCGTCTCGGCCATCGCCAAATCGGCAACGTGCACGATCAGCGGGTTGAACGAGGGGCGCCCCTTGGCCGCGTAAATCCCCGCCACCGCGTCCGAATCGGTGGCGTCGGCGGCGAGCCCGTAGACGGTTTCGGTGGGCACCGCGACGCAGGCGCCGCCGCGAATCAGTGCCGCCGCTTCGCCGAGCGCGGCCTCGCCGTAGGGTAAGATGCGCGGATTTGCTGGGGTCACGCGCAAGGCGCTATAGTGCCGGCAACAAGATCACAAGAGAGAGGCCTGATGTTCACCCCCGCCACCGCCGAGCAGCGTTTCGTGCTCGACCATATCGTCCGTCTGTCCGAGATCAGCGCGGAAGCCACGCCCGACCTGCTCGATGCCGTGCTCGACGGTGCCGGCCAGTTCGCCGCGGGCGAATGGGCGCCGCTCGAACGGCTGGGCGATACCGAAGGCGCGCGCTGGACCGAGCAGGGGGTGACGATGCCCGAAGGCTTCGCGGCGGCCTATCGCGCCTATGTGGAAGGCGGCTGGGGCACGATCGGCTCGCCCGCCGAGCATGGCGGCCAGGGCCTGCCGGTGAGCCTGTCGATCGCCGTGCTGGAGACGCTGGGCACCGCGAACATGGGCTTCTGCCTTTGCCCGGTGCTCACCGTCGGCGCGGTCGAGGCGCTGCACCACCACGGCTCGCCCGAGCAGCAGGCAACCTATCTGCCGAAGCTCGCGACCGGCGAATGGACCGGCACGATGAACCTCACCGAGCCGCAGGCCGGCTCGGATGTCGGCGCGGTGAAGACCAAGGCAGAGCCGGCGGGCGACGGCAAATGGAAGATCAAGGGCACCAAGATCTACATCTCGTTCGGCGACCACGACATGGCGGACAATATCGTCCATCTGGTGCTGGCCCGCACCCCCGGCGCGCCGGCGGGCACCAAGGGCCTGTCGCTGTTCCTGGTGCCGAAGTTCCGGCTCAGGGACGACGGCACGCCGGGCGATTTCAACGATATCAAGGTCGTCTCGATCGAGCACAAGATGGGCCTGCATGCCTCGCCCACCTGCGTGCTGAGCTTCGGCGACAACGACGATTGCATCGGCGAGTTGATCGGCCCCGAGCTGGGTGGCATCCGCGCGATGTTCACGATGATGAACAATGCACGCTTGAACGTCGGCCTGCAGGGCGTGCAGGTCGCCGAGCGCGCCACCCAGCGCGCGGTCGCCTATGCCCGCGAGCGGGTGCAGGGGTACCGGGGCGGCGCCCCGACCGCGATCATCGAGCATCCCGATGTCCGCCGCATGCTGCTGCGGATGAAGGCGCAGACCCAGGCGGCCCGTGCGCTGGTCTATTACGCCTTCGGCCAGCTCGATCGCGGCCGCGCCGGGGACGCGGAGGCGGACAAGCGCGTCGAGCTGCTGACCCCGCTCGCCAAGGCGCATGCGACCGATCTCGGCAGCGAAGTGGCGAGCCTCGGCGTACAGGTCCATGGCGGCATGGGCTATATCGAGGAGACCGGCGCCGCCCAGCATTTCCGCGACGCCCGCATCACCCCGATCTACGAAGGCACCAACGGCATCCAGGCCGCCGACCTGGTCGGCCGCAAGCTGAGCATGGACAATGGCGCGACCTTGCTCGGCCTGCTGGCGGACATGCGGGCCGACGCCGAGGATGCCGGGCTGCGCGCGCTGATCGACGCCTGCGAGGACGTCGGCCGCAACCTGCTGGGCAGCGACGCCGACGACCGGCTGGCGGCGAGCTATCCGTTCCTGACGATGCTGTCGGTCGCGGTCTGCGGCTGGCTGATGGAGAAGAGCGGGCGGCTGGCGGCGCAGAGTGACGGCGAGCCCGGCTTCCTGAAGATGAAGCAGGCGGCGGCGCGCTTCTATGTCGAGCAGATCGTGCCCGAAGCGCTCGGCCTGCGCGCTGCAGCGATGGCAAAGGCGGCGGTGCTGTACGCGGTGGAGGCGGAAGCGTTCGCGGCCTAATTGGCGTGGGGGAGCCGGCCCCGCCACGGTGGCGACCGGCCCCTCGCGCAAAATGTCAGAATTTCCGCTGCTGGTGCCCGATCGTATCGCACGATCCTCGGAAGCCGTAGTCGGACAGACCCTGTACCGTGATCCGTCCAGACCGGCGGTCGATCGTCACCTTGGGCTTGTTCAAGCCGTTCAGCCGATAGGTCGCACGGATGGCATCCGGGCTCACGAAAAGATCGTAGAGATCCCACCAGCCATCCTGGCCGCCCGAATGGATCGGCGGGACGAGCGAGCGCGGCAAGCGGATGCGGCCGCCCCCGTTCCACGTCTGGATCATCAGCGACGCATCGAAGACTTCGGTCTTGGAGGTCGTGTAGGTGCCATATTCGTAGCGCTTGCGGTCCCGGTTCCACGTCCAGGTCGTACCGCTGGCGATCCCGTCCTTCGATCCGTCGCCGAAGCAGACCAGGCCGAGCTCGACGTTGCGGCCGTCCACGATCGGGCCGTCCTCATAGCCGGGCCGATCCTGCCCCCCGCCATAGGATGGCCGTCCGTAGCCTGGATCGACGGGATAGCCCGAGCCAGGGCGGACCGGCGGGCGCTGCGCGTACTCCGGGTTCGGCCGCAGATTGCCCGGCTTGCGGCAATCCGGCGGCAACGTCGGCTGGATCGATGAATATCGGCCGTCCATGGTTGCGATCGTCACGCACTGGCGCCGATCGTCATTCCACCAATAGCTATAGGCGCGGTCGTCGCCTTTCTCGCCCCGGATGTTGACATAGCCGCGTCGCTGCAGCTCCATCTCCGCCTGCCCCGCGCGCGCACCGACCATGTCCTCCAGCCCGGTTGTCTGCGCCTGGGCATGCACCGACACGAGCGATGTGAAAACGATGGCAGCCGAAAGCCCCGTTGCCCGAACACCCACCATGACAGCCTCCCTGTTAGGCCGATTTTCATCGGTTCTTAAAGTCTTACCCGGCCCGAAAGTGACTGTCCACGACCACCCGCGCCATTGCGCGACTGGCACCGATCGCCCATGCTTGCACCCATGGACTTCATGAAGTGGCTCAACTCGCTCGATGAACTTCTCTACGAAGTGATGAGCTGGCTGCTCTTCTTCCCGCTGACCCTGCTCCGTTCGGTGTTCCGCCCGATCGGCATCATGGCCGAGATCGATGCGGAAGCAGCACTCCCCGACGACCAGCGGTACAAGGCGGTACTGAGTCCGCCGCTGTTCCTTGCACTCGCGCTGCTGCTCGCCCACGCCGTCGCTACGGCACTGGGACAGGTCGACACGATCATCCTCAGCCATCACGGGCTCGCCGGTCTCGTCAACGACAATGCGAGTGCGCTGATCCTTCGCGTGATCGTGTTCGCGGCCTTCCCTCTGTTCCTCGCTGCGCGGCTGGTGCGACGCAGCGGCAAGAAGCTCGATCGGGATTCGTTGCAGCAGCCCTTCTACGAGCAATGCTATCCCGCCGCGGTGTTCGCACTCGGGCTGGGCGTCGGCACCAGCCTTTCGCTCGACCATCACAGCATCGCGAACACCGTTGGCCGCTGCTTCGTCCTAGCAAGCATCGCTTATTACTGGCTTGTGGAGACACGCTGGTTCGCGCGGGTTCTCGGCATCGGCCATTTGCGGGCGGCAGGCAATGTCTTCCTTGGCCTGCTCGAAGGCACGACCTTCCTTATCGTCGTGGCGATCCTATTCTCCGGATGATGGCCAGCTGCGCTCAGAGGCTGTCCAGGTCGATCTCCGCATCCTTTTCCAGCCACGTCCCCGCCTCGGGCATCGGATACTTCAACCCCGTGGCGCAGTTGAACAGCACCGTGCGCTCCTCCGGATCGACCAGCCCGTCCCGCATCGCCTGCCGATAGGCCGCCAGCGTCGCGCCGCCCTCGGGGCAGAGCAGCAGCCCGTCCTTGCGCGCGCAGTCGTCCACCGCCTGGAGGATCGCGGGATCGCCCACCGCCAGCGCCCGCCCGCCGGACTCGCGCACCGCGCGCAGGATCAGGAAGTCGCCCACCGCGCGCGGCACGCGGATGCCCGCCGCGACCGTTGCGGCATTTTCCCAGCGCTCGGCATGCTCCTCGCCCGCCTCGAAGGCGCGGACGATCGGCGCGCAGCCCGATGCCTGCACCGCATACATCCGCGGCCGCTTCGATCCGATCCAGCCGAGCCGCTCCAGCTCGTCGAACGCTTTCCACATGCCGATCAGCCCGGTGCCGCCGCCGGTGGGATAGAAGATCGCGTCGGGCAGCTCCCAGCCGCACTGGGCGGCGAGTTCCAGCCCCATCGTCTTCTTGCCCTCGATCCGGTACGGCTCCTTGAGCGTCGAGAAATCGAACCAGCGCCCCTCGGCGGCGCCGCGCCCGACGATCGCGCCGCACTCGTCGATCTGGCCGTTGACCCGGTAGACGCGGGCGCCCTGCGCGGCGATCTCGCGGACATTCACTTCCGGCGTCTCTTCCGGGCAAAGGATCACCGTCTCGATGCCGCAGCGCGCGGCATAGGCGGCGAGTGCCGCGCCGGCATTGCCGTTGGTCGGCATGGCGATGCGGGTGACGCCCAGCTCGCGCGCCATGCTCACCGCCATCACCAGCCCGCGCGCCTTGAACGAGCCCGTCGGAAGCCGGCCTTCGTCCTTGACGATCGCCCCCGGGCCGCCGGATTTCGGAATGTCGATCAGCGGCGTTTCGATCTCGCCCAGCGATACGATGTTCTCCGCCCGCCGCACCGGCAGCAGCTCGCGCCACCGCCACAGGTCGGTCGGCCGCGCCGCCAGCACCTCGCGGGTGAGTGCCGCGCCCACCCCCGCCAGATCATAGCGCACCAGCAGCGGCCGACCGACGCGCGAGAGCCCATGCAGCTGGTCTGCCGCATAGGTCTCGCCCGTCATCGAGCATTCGAGATGGGTGACGAAGCTCGGCCGCTCGGCCCGGATATTGTCCTGCATGGGCGGCAGCTTAGGAAGCGCCGCCGCCCCTGTCGATGCCGCGCGGCATTCCGCCTGCCGGCTTTGCGCTAGAGCAACGCGCCGATGCGTTCGCCGGGCAGCCGGCGGCGCCAGTAAATCCGGCTCGGCAGCGTCTTCGTCATCGCCGGCATGGGCACATAACCCAGCGCATAGGGCGCGGCACGATCGGGAAAGCCGAGCACATAGCCCGATCCGCGACCATTGACGATGTTCGCGGCCGGCATCGGCGCACTGCTGTTGTTGGCACGCTCGGTCCAGCAATTGTCGAGCAGGAAGCCGGTGGCATCGGGCCAGACGCTGGTCTGCGTCACCGAATGGAACAGCGAGTCGATGAGCCGCAGGTCCCACATCCCGCACCCGCCGGTGCCGCTCACGCGGATCCACAGGGTCTGTTCGTTGATCGTCCAGCCGGGAATGGTGCTGTCGATGATCGCCGCATCCACCAGGCCCGAGGTCAGCTGGGCGAGATGATAGGATTCGCCCGACTTGTTGTAGATGCAATTGACCACATAGAGCCCGACGATCGCCTTGAGGCATTGGACCGCGCCGCCGATCCGCGTCGTTGGAAAGGGCTGGTGGACCGTCACCTGCCCGGTTGCGGCATTGATTGCGGTCACGCAGCGCAGCACCGGCCCAGGCGTGCCGTCGCCCGGCGTATAGCCGATCCAGTCGTAGATCTTGAGCCAGGGCGGGATCACGCCGCCGTCGAACTGGACGAGAGTGGAACCGCCGGTGACGGTGATGGCTGCCCCGGCAATGTCGACCAGTTGGCCATTGCCCCGACCGCCCGTCTCGCCCACCGTGCCGCCTTGCGGCAGCAGCGGCTGCCAGGTGTGCCCTTCGAATACGCAATCGACGAAGGTGTAGTTCTCCCGCGTCTTGTTTACCGTCGGCCTGGCGTTCTGGACGAACTGGCCGGCATCGCCATGCGCAACCGTGTAGGCGAACACCTTGTCGCCTGGCGCCAGCGGAATCTGCCCCGCGATGCGCACCCGTTTGGCAGCCGAATCCCAGCCCCAGCCGGGCGGGAAATTGTCGATATTATTCGGTTTGAGGCAGTGCCCCAGATACGGGAAGTCGCGCGTGCCGTCGCAATTGACAAGGAACGGCCTCTGGGTGGTGACGGCCGCGGCGTCGGCCGCCTGCAGCACGCGGAGGAAGGTGTTGCCGTCCTCCACCGTCGTCTCGCTCGCCGTCGCCCATACGGGTCCGTCGACGAAGGTGAGTTCTGTATAGCCGCCATAGCCGGCAAAGGACTGTACCGAGGCGACGACCAGATAATCGCCCGAGTGCAGCGATGCCTCCAGGTTGCCGAACTGCCGCGCACGATTGCCCTGATGCGCCCAGTCACCCGAATCGCCGACCGTGACGACGTCGTACGATATGGTGAGCGTACAGTTCAGCCGCTGCTGGATGGTGCCGCACTCGCCGAGCACGGCGTCGCAGTTGGACATCATCCAGCGTGGATAGTTGAGCGCACTGTCCGGCGAGTCGCGAAAACGGAGCAAACCGCCCGGGCTGAAACCCTGGGGAAATCGGCCGCTGAGGGTATCGTCGCCTTTCGGATAGCCCAGCACGCGAGGACGGTTTCGCCCCCAATCGTCGGTGAGCGCGCAATCGTCGAACCAAGCGCCGAGCCCGCGCTTCTGCAGCATCTCCTTAAGATCCAGCGTCAGCGACTGGATTTTCGGCGCCCGACCCGTGCCTCCCGTGATCGTCCAGTCATAATTGTAGGAAATGGGATCGACCGTCAGCACGGTCGCACTACGGCCTTGGCCGCGCACGACCCATTGATAGGCAAACCCGCGCCCGATGCCGGGGGTAGGCTGCCCCACATCGTTGCCGTTCATTTTGGCCCAGAGGTGCTGGTCGCGCGCTCCGGGGCCGATATCGAATACCCAAATCGCGTTCTTCGTGTTGAGCGGGCCGGAAAGCGGCGCGGAATCGACCGCCGCCTTCAAGCTGCGCTTGGCGGTCGCGGGCGTTAGGCCGTCATTGCCGTCGCTGCCCTCCAGCCGGATGTAGCGGACGACCGTCGGCACGAAGCCGGCGCCGCTCGCCTCGGTATTCAGAAGCAGCGGTATCGCGATCGTCTCCGCCATGCCGCCATAGGCCGGGGTCAGCACCGCCGATACCGTAGCCCAGCCATTCTGGCCTGCGCGCGCAGCGATGCGCACCAGATGGCCATAGCTGCCGTCGACCGGATTGCGTCCGAACGGCGCCATCACCGTGTTGCCTTCGCACGAGACGGGGATGGTGGCCGGGGTCCCGATCGCCTGGATGGTGAGGATCGTGATCTGGCCGATGGTCGCGCCGGGATAGATGTTCAGCCAGTAGCCGCGGGTGCGGCGGCAGGCCGGAACCGGATAGGTCTGCGCGTCATAGACCATGTCCGATCGTACTGGCGCGGCGCCGGCCACGCCCTGCCCGTTCACGATCACCCAGCCTGTCCCGGGGGTGAGCAGGGGAATATCGGCGTCGGCGAGAATAGCCGCGCCGCCGCCGCCGGGAGCCGACGGGTAGGAACCGGCTGCTATGGCTTCCGGCTTTGCATTTCTGATGTTGCGCATCGAACCTCTCCTGATCGTTGGGCCCAAGATGCGATGGCATCGATATCCAGCATGGATATGTGCATGCCTTCGCATATAAAGGCGTCAGGAGTCATTCCGTCCGGAAGAACAACAGCGATCGCGCCGGCCCGCGCCACCGAATAAATCCGATGGCGACGCCGATCCCATACGTCTTAACATAGTGACGATGCGCGATATTCAGGTGGAAACCACCGTGTATTTCAATTAATCGAGACTCGCATCATAAATTATGTCGAAAGAACATACATGGAACAATAGATAAGAGTCAATAGATTTTGTTGATTTATGCAGATATTGCTCAAGATGCAGACCTAAGCGACTGCCATATTTAGTATTTAAAGTCATCTTTATATGTAATACTAGCTTGTTTCCTGAAGTTTCTCCAATCCCACTGCCCCCCCGACTTCCGCAAGATCAAAGAGCTCCGCCGACCGTCCATGCAACTGGAGCAGGCCATTTGGCAGGCGCGGAGGTATCGCTACGCCGGCGCCGGCAGGGCATTTTGCACGTGCACACCGCCAGCCGCGGCAGCCGCCTATAGTAAGCTATAGTAAACGGGGACCATGCCCGCGCTCGCAACCGGCCGGGAATGAAGGAGTAACAGCGTTGACCATCGAATGCGCAGCGGCGATCGTCCGCCATCTCGGACCTTGCCGGATCGCGGTGGAGGCACGAACGGCGCCTAAGCTAGCCGGCGAACTGGCGCTGCTCGGCTGCGATGCCAAGCCTGGATCCGCCGACGTCGTGGTGGCGGAATCGAACGCGCTGTCCGCCGCCATGCTGGCCCGATATCCGGCGGCACGCGCACTGGCGATTCTGCCCCGGCAGGTGCGGGCAACGGTTCTTGACGAGGCGCTGTTCGAGGCAGGTTGGCGTCGGCTGCCCGGTGCGATCAGCGTGCCGGTGCTCGAGCAACTGAGCCGCGACGAAGCGCCGGAGCCCAGCTTCTACGAACGCGCGCCGAACGGCTATCAGGGCCTGCTGAACGCGAGCGGGCCCGACGCCCTCGCCGCGCTCGGCCGCTGGAACCTGGCCGCTGAGCGCGTGCGCCCCGGTGACCGCGTGCTGCTGTGCGGGCCGGGCGCGGCCGATGGACAGGCACTGCTGGAAGCGCGTGCGCGGGCCGGCAGCGTAGAGGTCGACGTGCAGGGCAGATCGCACGCACCGCGCAGCTTCGACCTTGTCGTCGCGATGGATGTGCCCGGCGACTGGGCAGACAATCTCGGCCGCTATGCACAGTTGCTCCGGCTCGATGGTCGGCTGGTCGCCGGCTGGTCGGAAGACAACCCGTACCGACCCGCTGATTGGGCAAGCCTGCACCAGCGGCTCAGCAACCACTATCTGGTCGAAAGCCAGTTTCTGCAGGCCCCGGGAATCATTGTGCCGCAAAGCATTCCCCAGGGCGAGGTAACGGGCCTCAGCTGGCGGATCGCGGTCGCGGCGAACGGACCGCTGGGCGGCGAGGACTCACGCGCGAGCTTCGTGCACCCCGCCTTCGGCGCGTCGCAGGCACCGCTAGCCGCCTTTGCCGAGGGCTATGACAATCCCTGGCTCTACCGCACCATGGTGCAGATGGGCGAGCGGCTTGCCGATGAGGACCTGCTGGTCAACCTCGCCGAACATGTCGCCACGAATGCGCGTCCGGGCTCGGCCGATCAAGGTGCGGCGCTCGCGGTACTCGGCTACCGGGTACTGGAGGCACGCGCAGCCGACGTCGTGCCGGTGCTGCTGGGCGCGTTCCACGACTATTGGCAGCAGGGCGGCGCCCCCCCCCACATCGTGCGCTGGCGCGTGTCGCTCGCCTTCCTCGCCGGGCGCCTCGCAGAGCTGGTCGGCGAACGCGCAATCGCCAAGCATTGGTATGCCCGCGCGGCCGGCGACGACTGGCAGCATTTCTCCACCATCCTCGCGACCAAGGCGATCGGCGCGGCCTTCTTCGCGGCCCGCATCGCGCTCGCCGAACAGGAAGCGGACCTCGCCTGGAGCTGGTTCGAACGCGGCGTCGAGATCGCCCTGCAGGCGGCGGCGCGCGATCATCGCCAGGAGCTTGGCGAAGGCGACGGGCTGCTGCCCTTCTACCTGCCCGAGCTGGCCGAGGTGATCGACATGGGCTCGCAATGCGCCAATGCGCTCGCCAACCGCCACCTCTGGGCGCGCGATCCGGGCCTGTTCTGGCGCCAGGTCGACGTCAAGCGGTTCGGTATCGCCTCCTGGACGCTCGACGTGACGAAGGAGAATGAGCGACTGCGCAAGCAACTTGGGCTGGCCTGACGCGAGGCCGGCTCAGGCGCCGTCCTGGCCGGCTTCCGCACGCTGATCGCGGCGCTTTTCGATCGTCTCCATGGCCTCTGCCTTGGCGGGATCGAACAGGTGCCCGAACGCCATGCCCAGCATCAGCGCGGCGCCACCCATTCGGCCTTTGGCCTGGCGACGACCGAGCCGCACCAGCAGCGGGATTGCCGCGATCAGCACGAGAATGACGCCGAGGGTGACGAGCAGGTGCATCAGTCGCGCTTGGGACGGAGGCTGGTGAAGCTGCGGTCCCAACGGATGGCGCTGAGATAGGCGAGCGGGTTCAGCCAGGATCCCTCGCCGTCGAAGCTGTGCGTCACCAGTTCGGCGCGGCCGGCGATCGTCTCCAGCGGCACCGGACCGCCCAGCCCCAGCTCGTCCGAGCCGAAGCGGCTGTCGGCGGACTGGTCGCGATTGTCGCCCATCAGGAAGACATGGCCCGCGGGGACGGTGATCGGCCCATAATTGTCGCCTGGGCTGAGGTAGCCGTTGGGCAGCACGGTATCGCCCAGGTCGAGCACGTCGTAGCTGGCGCCGTTCGGCAGCGTCTCGCGATAGAGCGGCGGTTCGCAATATAGCTTGCCGTCCGCCTCCTGCGTGCGGAACGCGGCAATCGGGCCCTCGTCGCACGGCACCGCCGCGTCGACCGGAATCCTGGCGCGCCCCTCGGCGACGCGCGGCACGGGCTTGCCGTTGAGGATTACCACGCCGTGGCGCACCGCCACCGTGTCGCCGGGCAACCCGATCACCCGCTTGATCAGATCCTCGCCGTCGCCGCGCCGGACCACGATGACGATGTCGCCGCGCGCCGGGATGCCGCCGAACAGGCGCACGGGCGAAATGTCCTTGCCATGGACCATCAGCGAGGCCTGCGAGAAGCCATAGGGGAATTTGGTGGCGACCAGCCGGTCGCCGGTGCGCAGCGCGGGCATCATCGACCCGGAGGGGATGTAATAGGGCCGCGCCACCGCGCTCTGGAACAGGAAGAAGATACCGAACATCGCCGCCCAGCCGGCCAGCGTGCGCTTCCAGCCCGGCTTGCGCTCGGCCATGGCCTCAGGCGATCTCGTGACTGCCATCGAGCAGTTCGCGCGCATCGAGGCCGAGCAAGGCGATATGATCCTTCACCCGCGGCCAGAAGCCGGTGAGGAAGCGTTCGCGCTCCGCCGTCCGCAACCGCTCGACCGCGCCCGGCACGACGAACATGCCGACGCCGCGACGGACCTCGACATAGCCGTCGTCCTGGAAGCTCTGATAGGCCTTGGCCACCGTGAGCGGGTTCGCGCCATGCTCGGCTGCAAGCGCGCGGACCGAGGGAAGCTGGTCCCCGGCGCGGTACTGGCCGCGCAGGATCGCCGCGGCGATGATCGCGCGCAGCTTGAGGTAGACCGGGCTGTCTTCGTGCTCCAGGGCTGTCATGCTGCCATAATACAGCACGTGGCTTCCGAGTCCATACTCAGGGATTCCACCGATGGACGATCTCGCTCAGTTCGCCGCGCGGGCGCTCCTCCAGCGGACGCGACGGCGTGCCGAGGAAGACGAAGCCGGCGATGCGCTGGCCTTCGCTGCCGAACAGGTCGCGCACCGCGTCCGAATAGGCCGGCCAGCCGGTCAGCCAGCCGCCGGCGAAGCCCATCGCGTGCGCGGCATGGAGCAGGTTCATGCAGGCGGCCCCTGCCGACAGCTCCTGCTCCCACAGCGGCACCTTGTGCGGCTGGACGGGCGCGGAAAGCACCACTACCAGCGCCGGGGCCTGGGTGGCGAACTGCGCGGCAGCCTCTTCGTCCCGCGCGGTCGCATCGGGCTTTTCGGCGCGGAGGATCTCGACCAGCTTCAGCGCGAGCGCGGGCCGCGCTTCGTCCGGCACGATCACGAAGCGCCAGGGCGCCAGCTTGCCATGATCGGGCGTGCGCGCGGCGATCGCCACCATCTGGTCGAGCTGCTCGGAGCTCGGCCCCGGCGCCACCAGGTCGCGCGGCTTGCCCGATCGGCGGGTCTGGAGAAGGCTGAGCGGCGTGGTGCGATCGTTGAAGGTCATGCGCGCCATCTAGGGTGCTGTCCCGCCCCCGCCAAGCCGGGCGACTTTACAGCGGCGATGCAGGCTCTAGTCTGCGCGCCCATGCACCGGGCCCATGCGCCCGGATCCCAACTTTAGGACGCAAACCTGCATGGTCGACACACCCACTGCCGATTCCCCGGCAGAACCGGATATCTCCCACGTAAACCCCGCCGACGAAAAAACCTGGTTCGGTCATCCCCGCCAGCTGGCGCGCCTCTTCTCCACGGAGATGTGGGAGCGCTTCGGCTTCTACGGCATGCGGGCGCTGCTCACGCTGTACCTCACCCAGCATTTCCTGTTCGGCGATCGCGAGGCGACCGGCCTGTACGGCGGCTATACCGCGCTGGTCTATCTCACCCCGCTGGTCGGCGGCTATCTGGCCGACCAGTTCCTCGGATCCAAGCGCGCGGTGAAGTTCGGCGCGATTCTGATGTCGATCGGCTATTTCGTGCTGTGCTTCGGCGGGCAGACCGCCACGCCCTATGCCAAGATCGACGGCCAGCGCTATGAAGTGGCGATCGAGAAGAGCGCGGCCGGCGAGCAGCGCTATGTGATCGATGCCGGCCACAAGCAGCTGATCAAGGGCAATGACGACGGCTCGATCACCCTCAGCGAGAACGGCCAGACGGTCCGCACCATCGCCAAGGGCGGCTTCGTATCCGAGGCGGATCGCAGCCCCTTCTACGTGATGGTGATGCTAATCGCGCTGTCGATGGTCTCGGTCGGCAACGGCTTCTTCAAGCCGAACATCTCGACGATGGTGGGCGAGCTCTACCCCAAGGGCGACACCCGGCGCGACGCGGGCTTCACCATCTTCTACATGGGCATCAACATCGGCTCGATGCTGTCGCAGGCGCTTTGCCCATGGCTGGCCGTTGCGGTCGGCTGGTGGGCGGGCTTCGGCCTGGCGGCGATCGGGATGCTCTGTTCCTGGGCGCTGATCCAGCTGGACGGGGGCAAGCTCAACGGCATCGGCGAGCCGCCGGCCAAGGCCGCGACCGGCCGCCAGCAGATCCTGATCTATATCGGCGCGCTCTGCGTGATCCCGCTCTTCTACCTGCTCTACATCAACCTCATGGCAGCAGAGCCTGCGCCGGCCGGTTCGGGTCTGCTGGGCTATGTCGCGTCGCTGTCGCTGATGGGCAAGCTGCTGTTCGGCACCTTCCTGATCGGCGTGCCGGCGATCCTCGTCTGGTCCTTCTTCGCGGGCGATCGCCGCGAATTCCAGATGATGATGGCCGCGATGGTGCTGATCGTGTTCAACGTCGTGTTCTGGACGCTGTTCGAGCAGGCGGGCTCGTCGCTCACGCTGTTCGCCGATCGCAATACCAACCTGTCGATCTTCGGCTGGTTCAGCATGACCGCCGGACAGACGCAGAGCTTCAACGCGCTGTTCATCGTGCTGCTGGCGCCGCTGATGTCGGTGATGTGGGGGGCGCTGGGCAGGCGCGGGCTGGAGCCGAGCATTCCGGTGAAGTTCGGCATCGCGCTGGTCGCGGTCGGCTGCGGCTTCCTATTCCTGGTCTGGGGCGCCAACTGGGCCGACAGCAGCTTCAAGGTCTCGGTCTGGTGGATCGCCGGGCTCTACTTCATCCACAGCTTCGCCGAGCTGTGCATCTCGCCGGTGGGCCTCAGCATGATCACCAAGCTGTCGATCGCGCGGATCGTCGGCATGATGATGGGCGTGTGGTTCCTGTCGATCTCGGTCGCGCAATATGTGGCGGGCGTGATCGCGCAGTTCGCCAGCGTCGAGACCGTGGGCGGCCAGGTGACCAACCTCAAGGTCAGCCTGGAGACCTATCTCAGCGTGTTCACGCTGATCTCGGAATGGGCGATCGGGCTCGGCGTGCTCCTGCTGCTGCTCAGCTGGCCGCTCAAGCGCTGGATGCACGGCGTCAAATAAGCGCCGTCACCGAAAGAGGGACGGGGCGCCGCGGAAATGGGGGGACTGCGGCGCCCCTGTCGTTCGCCCGAGGGGGGAGTGGGCGAACGAGTCTCGGAATCAGGCCGCGAGCGGCAGGACCGCCAGCGCTTCCTGCTCATTGGCTGCCGCGAGCGCACGAACGTTCGCGGTGCTCGCCTGGCCGGTAGCGGCCATACGGCGATGGGCGAAATAGAGCGCGATCAGTGAAAACATGGCAACCTCGATACAGCTTTGCTGCAATGCAGCGCGGGCGCCGCATCTGGTTAGCTTGGCCTGAGTCCGCAACTGCAAAGCCGCTCCGCCGCAGTTGCAGTTGCTGCAAGTGCGAACGTTTTCCCTCCCAGAATGCAAAAAGGCCCGGCATCGCTGCCGGGCCTTTTCCGTATAAATACGAGTGGCGCTTACCAGATATGCACGCGCTGGTCCGGCGGCAGGTACAGCTTGTCGCCCGGCTTGACGTCGAACGCCTTGTACCAGGCATCGACGTTGCGGACGATGCCGTTGACGCGCGCGGTCGCCGGCGAATGCGGATCGGTGAGCAGCTGCTGGCGCAGCGCATCCTCGCGCACCTTCGCCCGCCAGGCCTGGGCATAGGCCAGGAAGAAGCGCTGGTCGCCGGTCAGTCCGCCCACCGTCTTCGCCGCGCCGTGCTTGGCCTGGTACTTCTGGTACGCGCCGTACGCCGCCTCGACCCCGCCGAGATCGCCGATATTCTCGCCCAGCGTCAGCCGGCCGTTGATCTTGGTGCCGGGCACCGGCTCATAGGTGTCGTACTGGCCCGCCAGCGCCTTGGTCCGCGCGGCGAAGTCTTCCTTGGCCTTGGGCGTCCACCAATTCTCGAACTTGCCGGTGGGGCCGAACATGCTGCCCTGGTCGTCGAAGCCATGGCCCATCTCATGGCCGATCACCGCGCCGATCGCGCCGTAATTGACCGCCGGATCGGCATTGGGATCGAAGAAGGGCGGCTGCAGGATCGCGGCCGGGAAGGTGATCTGGTTGAGCGACGGATCGTAATAGGCGTTCACGGTCTGCGGCGTCATCGCCCACAGGCTGCGATCGACCGGTTTGGGGAAACGCGACAGTTCCAGCCGATGCTCGAACTCGCCCGAGCGCATGACGTTGCCGAGCAGGTCGCCCCGCTCCACCGCGAGCGACGAATAGTCGATATATTTCTCCGGATGGCCGATGCGCGGCTCGAACGCGGCCAGCTTGGCGAGCGCCCCCTTGCGGGTCTCCGCATCCATCCAGGTCGAAGCCTCGATCCGCTCGCGATAGGAATCGCGGAGATTCTCGATCAGCTCGGCCATCTGCTTTTCGGATTCGGGCGGGTAGTATTTGGCGACATACGCCTTGCCCACCGCCTCGCCGAGCGCACCGTTGACCATCTGCACGCCGCGCTTCCAGCGCTCGCGCTGGACCTGCACGCCGGAGAGCGTCTTCGAGTAGAAGTCGAACCGCGCCTGGTCGAACGCCTTGGGCAGATAGGTCGCGTGATCGCTGACGAAGCGATAGGCGAGATAATCCTTCCACGTCTGCAAGGGCGTCGCGGCGAAGATCTTGCCCAGCGCGATCAGCGCGGTGTTCTGGGTCATCAGGATCTGCGGCGAGCTGTCGACGCCATAGGTCTTGAGCATCAGCGCCCAGTCGAACTCGGGCGCCTTGGCCGTCAGCCCCGCGATCGACTGCGGATCGTTGAGCTTGACGAGATCGCGGCTCTGCTCGGGCGACCATTGCACCTTGGCCATCGCGATCTCGAGCGCAACGATGGCGTCGGCCTTGGCGCTCGCATCGGGGATGCCGGCCAGTTCCTGGATCTGCTGCACATAGGCGCGATAGGCCTTGCGCGCCGCATCGAACTTCGGCCCCTGGTTCAGATAATAGTCGCGCGGCATGCCGAGCCTGCCCTGGCCGACGGCCGCGGTATATTTGGTCGGATCGGCGAAGCCCGGGGTCACGCCGACCTCGACCGGCGAGGCATAGCCGGTGGTGGCGAACAGCGCCTGCAGCGCGGTCTTGTCCTGCACGCCGGCGATGCGATCGAGATAGGGCTTGAGCGGCGCGGCGCCGCGCGCTTCGATACCCGCTTCGTCCATCCAGCTCGCGTAGAAGTCGCCGACCTGCTTGCCGGTGGCGCCATATGCGCCGGGGTTCTTCGCCATGTCGTCGAGCAGTGCGCGGACATTGGCCTCGGCCGCGATGACCAGGTCCACGGCGACACCGGCCGAACCACGATCGGCGGGAATCTGGGTGCGCGCGTCCCAGCCGCCATTGGCGAAGGTCCAGAAATCGTCGCCCGGCTTCACGCCCGCCTGCTCGGCGGTGAGGTCGACGCCGAAGCTGCCATATTTGGGCTTGCCGCTCTGGGCGAGTGCCGGCGCCGCGACGAGCAGCGCAACGGCACTGGTCAGCAACAAGGAACGACGTAGTTTCATGATGTTAGGCTTCCCCACCTCGGTGTGTGTTAGCCGAGTGTAACGGGGGGTGCGGAACGCCGCAATGGTATTTTGTTACAACCGATACTGTCCGCACGGGCATCCCTCCTCCCGCCGCGCGCAGGAGGAGGGACAGGGTCACCCCACCCGGTTTGCGACCAGATCGTCGACCACCGCCGGATCGGCCAGCGTCGAGGTGTCGCCCAGGCTGCTGACATCGCCCTCGGCGATCTTGCGCAGGATGCGGCGCATGATCTTGCCCGAGCGGGTCTTGGGCAGGCCCGGCGCGAACTGGATCGCGTCGGGCGTGGCGATCGGGCCGATCTCGCCGCGCACCCAGTCACGCAGCTCCTTGCGCAGCGCCTCGGTCGCCGCCTCGCCGACGTTCAGGGTCACATAGGCATAGATGCCCTGCCCCTTGATGTCGTGCGGCATGCCGACGACCGCGGCCTCGGCCACCTTGTCGTGGAGCACCAGCGCGCTTTCCACCTCGGCGGTACCCATGCGGTGACCCGAGACGTTGATCACGTCGTCCACCCGGCCGGTGATCCAGTAATAGCCATCGCCGTCGCGGCGGCAGCCGTCGCCGGTAAAGTACTTGCCGCGATAGGTGGTGAAATAGGTCTGGAAGAAGCGCTCGTGATCGCCCCACACGGTGCGCATCTGCCCCGGCCAGCTGCGCGCGATGACGAGATTCCCCTCGGTCGCGCCCTCCAGCAATTTGCCATCGCCGTCGACCAGCTGCGGCTCGATCCCGAAGAACGGCATCGAGGCCGACCCCGGCTTGAGCGCGGTGGCGCCCGGCAGCGGGGTGATCATGTGGCCGCCGGTCTCGGTCTGCCACCAGGTGTCGACGATCGGGCAACGCCCCTCGCCCACCACGTCATGATACCAGCGCCAGGCCTCCGGATTGATCGGCTCGCCGACCGAGCCGAGCAGCTTGAGCGACGCGCGGCTGGTGGACGTGACGTAGCTGTCGCCTTCCTTCATCAGCGCACGCAGCGCCGTGGGGGCGGTGTAGAGGATCTCGACCTGGTGGCGATCGACCACCTGCCACATCCGGCCGGCATCGGGCCAGGTCGGCACGCCCTCGAACATCAGCGTGACGCCGCCGTTCGCCAGCGGACCATAGACGATATAGCTGTGCCCGGTGACCCAGCCGATATCGGCCGCGCACCAATAGACCTGCCCCGGCCGGTAATCGAACACCACTTCATGGGTATAGGCCGCCCAGAGCAGATAGCCGCCGCTCGAATGGAGCACGCCCTTGGGCTTGCCGGTCGATCCCGAGGTGTAGAGGATGAACAGCGGGTCCTCGGCGTCCATCGGCTCGGCCGGGCAATCGGCGGCGACCTTGGCGGCGGCCTCGTGATACCAGAGGTCGCGGACCGGCTGCATCGCCACGTCGCCGCCGGTCGCCTGCACGACGATGACCTTTTCCAGCACCGGGGCATGCTTCTGCGCCGCGTCGACATTGGCCTTGAGGGGCACGCGCTTGCCGCCGCGCCGGCCTTCGTCGGCAGTGATGACGATGCGGCTGTCGCAATCGACGATGCGGCCGGCCAATGCTTCCGGGGAAAAGCCGCCGAACACCACCGAATGGATCGCGCCGATCCGCGCGCAGGCGAGCAGCGCCACCGCCGCCTCGGGGATCATCGGCATGTAGACGGTGACCCGGTCGCCCTTCCGCACGCCTTCCGCCTTCAGCACATTGGCGAAGCGGCAGACCTGTTCGTGGAGCTCGCGGTAGGTGATCCGGCGCGGTGCCTCGCTGGGATCGTCCGGCTCCCACAGGATCGCAGTCTGCTCGCCGCGGCTCGCGAGGTGACGGTCGAGGCAATTGGCCGCGACGTTGAGCTTGCCGTTGGCGAACCAGCGGATGCGGAAATCGGCCTCGTCGAACGACCAGTCGCCGGCGGTCTGCGGCGGTACAATCCAGTCGAGCCGCTGGGCCTGTTCGAGCCAGAAGCCGTCCGGATCGGACAGCGACTGGGCGTGGAGACGTTCATACGCTGCGGCATCGACGCGGGCGTGCTTCGCCCAGGCTTCCGGCACCGGATACAGATTATCGCTCATCGAGACCCCTCCTGGTCGGCGGGCATCTAGGAGCGCAAGGGGTGGATAGGCAAGGCACCGGTGGTTGCAACATCGTTACATTCGGCAAACAAATTTCGGTAGCACCGCGAAACCGTATCAGCCATATAAGACGCTATGGCACGACCTGCGCTTGCTCTGTTGCTCTGTGCGGCGCTGCCGCTTGCAGCCTGCTCCACCGGTTCCGCCCACCCGCAACAGGCCGCCGCCCCGATCGATCTGCCCGATAGCTTCTCGGTCGACCCGGCGCAGCAGGCGCGCGAGGATCTGGTGCGCTGGTGGGATCGGTTCGACGATCCGATGCTCGGCCAGTTGATCGGCCAGGCGCAGACCGCCAATCTCGACATCGCCCAGGCGGTGATCCGGCTGCGCCAGGCGCGCGAGTCGCTGGTCCAGTCCCGCTCGGCGTTGCTGCCGACGGTGAGCGGCTCGGCCGGCTATTCGCGCAACGAGCCGCTGCGCGGCGGCACCACCACCACGCAGCTGCCCGACGGTACCATCGCCTCCTTCTCGCAGGGCGGCAGCAGCAATTTCTCGCTGGGGCTCGATGCGAGCTATCAGGCCGATCTGTTCGGCGGGGTGCGCAGCGGCGTCCGCAGCGCCCGCGCGAACGTTGAAGCGGCCGGGTTCAACCGCGCCGCGGTGCTGCTCTCGGTCGAATCCGAAACCGCGCGCAACTATGTGCAGGCGCGGCTGTCGCAGGCGCAGCTTGCCAATGCCCGCGAGAGCCTCGCCATTCAGGACGAGAACCTGCAGATCGCGCAGTGGCGGGTGCAGGCCGGCTTGGTCTCCTCGCTCGATGCCGAGCAGGCGCGCGCGCAGCGATCGCAGACTGCCGCGTCCATCCCGCAGCTCGAAAGCAGCTATGCCGCCACTGTCGCCCGGCTCGGCGTGCTGACCGGCCAGGTGCCCGGTGCGCTGCGCGCCGCGATGGAGGCGCCCAGGCCGATCCCGCGCGGCCCCGCCGGCGTCGCCGCGGGCATCCCCGCCGATGCGCTGCGCCAGCGCCCCGACGTGCGCGCGGCCGAGCGCAACCTCGCCGCCGCGACCGCGCAGATCGGCGTGTCGCGCGCGCAGCTCTACCCGAGCCTCAGCCTCGGCGGCAGCATCAGCTCGGGCAGCGGATCGGTGCGGTCGCTCCTCGACCTCATCACCGGCCGCGCCTTCGCCAATGTCGCGCAGACGATCTTCGATTCCGGCCGGTTGCGCAGCCAGCTCCGCTCCGCCCGCGCCGGGGCGGACGGCGCCTTCTACAGCTACAAGGCCAGCGTGCTGCAGGCGATGGAGGAGATCGAGAACGCGATCATCGCGCTCCAGGCCGCACGCGAGCGCGAGGCAGCGTTCCGCACCGCGCTGGAGGCCGCAACCAACCAGGCGCTGCTGGCGCGCTTCCAGTATCGCTCGGGCCTCACCGATTTCACGACGCTCAACCAGTCCGAAAGCGCGCTGCTTTCGGCCAAGAACGGCTTGTCCCAGGCCGAGTCCGAACAGGCGACCGCGCTGATACAGCTCTATGTCGCGCTTGGCGGCGGCTGGGACGAAGCCGCGCCGATCCCGCCCCTCCCTCCAAGAACAGGCAGCGCCACCGATGGCCAGTGAACCGCAGGACCTCGACACCTTTCTGGGCACCAAGCGGCGGCCCTGGTGGCGGCGCAACCTGCGCTGGATCCTCATCGCGCTGGTCGTGGTGGTGCTGGGGCTGCTCGTCTCGCGCTGCTTCACGCCCAAGCCGCCGCCCAACTACATCACCGTCCCCGCCGAGAAGGGCGCGCTGTCGGTGACCGTCTCCGCCACCGGCCGGCTCGCGCCGATCCGGCAGGTGACGGTGGGCTCGGAAATCTCGGGCCTGGTCCTCAAGGTGCTGGTCGACGTCAACGACCGGGTGACCGAAGGGCAAACGATCGCGATCATCGACCCCGCCCGGCTCGACGACGCGATCACCCAGAGCCGCGCGACGCTGTCCGCCAATCAGGCCGCGGTCGCCCAGGCCCAGGCGACGCTCGACGAGGCGACCGCGCAGCTCCGCCGCATGGAGGAAGTGAACCGCTTGTCTGGCGGCAAGGTACCCGCCAAGACCGAGCTCGATACCGCCCGTGCCGCGGTGGCCCGCGCCCGCGCCAACCTGCGCTCCGCCCAGGCCAATGTCATTTCGGCCCAGGCCTCGCTGTCGTCGAACCAGACCCAGCGGACCCGCTCGATCATCCGCTCGCCGGTGAACGGCGTGGTGCTTGCCCGCCAGGTCGATGCCGGCCAGACCGTCGCGGCGCAGTTCAGCACGCCGAACATGTTCGTGATCGCGCAGGACCTGACCCACATGAAGCTGGAGGTCGCGATCGACGAGGCCGATGTCGGCTCGGTCAAGGTCGGGCTGCCGGCCAGCTTCACCGTGGATGCCTTCCCCGGCCGCACCTTCCCGGCGCAGATCACCCGCGTCGACCTCGGCTCCAACCTCACCGCCTCGACGGCGACGACCAGTGCGACGACGAGCAGCACCACGACGGCCAACCAGGTCGTTTCCTATGCGGCGATCCTCTCGGTCGCCAATCCGGACCTGACGCTGCGCCCCGGCATGACCGCAACCGCGACGATCGGCGTCGAAAAGCTGGAGAACACGCTGATCATCCCCAACGGCGCGCTGCGCTTCACCCCACAGGATACCGGTGCCAAGAGCGGCGGCGGCGGAATCCAGTTCGGCCCGCGCCGGGAGGAGCAGCAAAAGGCGATCGGCCGCGGCAGCAAGCAGACCGTCTATGTCGTCGGCAGCGACGGCAAGCCGCAGAAGGTGGAGGTCGTCACCGGCCCCAGCGACGGCAGCCGCACCGCCGTCACCAGCACCCAGCTCAAGCCCGGCATGAAGGTGATCGTGGGGGTCCAGGCGAACGGCGCGGCCAAGCCCGCCAAGGCCGACCAGGACTGACATGGCCGAGCCGCTGATCCAGCTCCAGGGCATCACCAAGACGTTCGGCGAAGGGCCGACCGCGTTCCAGGCGCTCAAGGGCGTCGATCTCAGGATCGATGCCGGCGCGTTCCTGGCGGTGATGGGCGCATCGGGATCGGGGAAGTCGACGACGATGAACATCCTCGGCTGCCTCGATGTGCCGACCGGCGGCAGCTATCGGTTCCGGGGCGTCCATGTGGAAAAGCTCGATCGCGACCAGCGCGCCTATCTGCGCCGCCGCTATCTCGGCTTCGTCTTCCAGGGGTTCAACCTGCTCGCCCGCACCACCGCGCTGGAGAATGTCGAGCTGCCGCTGCTCTATCGCGGCGAGCATCGCAAGGCGCGGCGCGAGGCGGCGATGGCGGCGCTGGAGCAGGTTGGGCTCGATCGCTGGGCGGACCACACGCCCTCGGAACTCTCCGGCGGCCAGCAGCAGCGCGTCGCCATCGCCCGCGCGATCGTGACGCAACCCGACGTGCTGCTCGCCGACGAGCCGACCGGCAATCTCGACAGCGAACGCTCGGTGGAGATCATGAAGCTGCTTCAGCGGCTCAACGTCGACCTCGGCATCACCGTGCTGATGGTCACCCACGAACCCGAGATGGCGAGCTTCGCGCGCACGATCGTGCATTTCAAGGACGGGCTGGTCGAGCGGACCGAGACCCCCGCCGGCATGGGGGTCTGAGGCGATGCTGTTCACCACCCTGCTCCTCTCGCTGCGCGAAATCCGCCGCCACATCCTGCGGTCGTTCCTCACGACGCTCGGCATCATCATCGGCGTCGCTGCCGTCATAACCATGGTAACGCTGGGCAACGGCGTTTCGGCCTCGGTGCAGGCGTCGATCAGCTCGCTCGGCAACAACACGCTGACCGTCTTTCCCAGCGGCGGCCGGCGCGGTGGCGGCAATGCGCCGCCGCAGTTCGAGAATGGCGACATCCAGGCGATCCGACAGCAGGTGAGCGGGGTCAGCGCGGTCGCGCCGCAAGCTTCCGCCTCGGCGCTCGCCGTGCGGAACGCGCAGAACTGGACCGCCTCGGTCACGGGCACGTCCAACGACTATTTCGACGCGCAGAATCTGGAATTCGCAGGCGGCAGGCGGTTCACCGAGGCGGAGCAGAGTGCCGGCAAGTCGGTGTGCATCATCGGCGACACGATCCGCACCAATTTGTTCGCCAACGAGGATCCGGTCGGCGAACGCTTCCGCCTCGGCACGGTCAGCTGCGAAGTGGTGGGCGTGCTCAAGAAGCGCGACAATGCCGGCTTCACCGATCCCAACTCCACCGTGGTGCTGCCGCTCAAGACGGTGCAGCGCCGCTTCGTCGGCAACCAGAACGTCCTCGCGATCCAGATCGCGGTAGCGCCGGGCTACGACACCGCAGCGGTGAAGCAGTCGATCGTCGGACTATTGCGCGAGCGCCGCCACCTGACGCCCGACCAACCCGACAATTTCGACATCTTCGACAGCGCCGAATTCGCCTCGACGGTGCAGAACCAGATGCAGCAGATGACGCTGTTCGTCGCGGCCATCGCTGCAGTCAGCCTGCTGGTCGGCGGCATCGGCATCATGAACATCATGCTGGTGTCGGTGACCGAGCGGACCCGCGAGATCGGCATCCGTCTCGCAATCGGCGCGCTCGGCAAGGAAGTGCTGCTGCAGTTCCTGGTAGAGGCGGTGGCGCTGTCGTGCCTGGGCGGGCTGATCGGCGTCGGCCTCGCCTTCTTCGCCTCCTGGGGGCTGGCCAAGCTGGCCGACCTGCCCTTCACCTTCGACCTGTCGATCAACCTGATCAGCTTCGCCATCTCGGCGCTGATCGGCATCGTGTTCGGCTTCTTCCCGGCGCGGCGCGCCGCCGCGCTCAATCCGATCGACGCCTTGCGGCACGAATAGCCGCGGCAGCCTCGCGCCCGCGCAGCTCCTCGAGATCCTCGCGGGTGTCGATGTCGACCAGTTCCTCGGGCCGGGTGATGACGTGATGGCCGCGCAGGATCAGCGTCCGGGCGCCGGCATCGCCTTCCAGGCTGCACAGCTCGGCGAAATGGTCGCGGCCGATCAGCGCCGGCGGCATCGGCTGGACGCCGTCGCTGGAGGCGACCAGCGTCGCGCCATTGTCCGATGCGTCGAACAGCCGGTAGCAATGCGCGACGGTGACGCGCGGCATGTCCGCCAGCGCGATCAGCACCGCCTCCGCCCCCGCCTTCTCCGCCGCCTGGACACCGTAGCGGACCGAACGCGCCTGGCCCAGCGACGGATCGGGATTCTCCACCACCTGGAACCCGCGCGACGCGAAATCGAGCGTGGTGTCCGACACCACGGCGACGCGGGCGAGGAACGGAATCTTCTCCAGCGCGGTCACCACATGGAAGGCGAGCGGATGGCCGAGATATTCCTCGGTCAGCTTGTCGCCGTCGGCGAAGCGCTCTGACTTGCCCGCGGCGAGCAGGACGAGCGCGGTCTTTTCAGGAGTCAGCATGGAAGGTCTTCACCATGGCGGCGGCAATGGACAGGGCGATCTCGGACGGACCGATCGCCCCGATCGAAAGCCCCGCCGGTCCTTCGATCCGCGCGAGATCCTGCGCTGAGACGCCCGCCGCGCCAAGTCGTTCCAGCCGCGCCGCCTGGCTGCGCCGCGAACCCAGCGCCGCGACATAGCCGGTGGGGTGCGCCAGCGCTGCGATCAGCGCGGCATCGTCGATCTTGGGGTCGTGGCTCAGCGTCACCACCGCCGTCGCCGGATCGGGCTTGAGCGCGGTCACCGCCTCGTCCGGCCAGCGATCGTCCAGCGTCACGCCGGGGAAGCGCTCCTCGGTGAGGAACCGCCCGCGCGGATCGATCACCGTCGTCGCGATGCCCAGCTCGCGGGCGAGCCCCGCCAGCGCCTGCGCGATCTGCACCGCGCCGACGATGAGCAGCCGCCGGGGGGGATCGTAGCGGTTGACGAACCCAGCGCCGCCGATCGCGCTCTGCCCGGTGGCGAGGTCCGTACCCACTTCCAGCGGATGCCCCTCGGCGCGCGCTTCGCGGATCGCATCGAACAGCTCGGGCGGGAAGCCGATTGCCGAGACCGGCTGCACCAGCACCGCGATCTGCCCACCACAGGGCAGCCCGACTTCCCACGCCGCCGCATCGGCGACGCCGTACTCCTTCACCACCGCCGGCGCGCCGGCGATCACCTCGGCGGCGGTCTGCAGGATATCGGTTTCGACGCAGCCGCCCGAGACCGAGCCTTCGAACCGCCCATCTTCGTGCACCAGCAGATGGCTGCCGCGTGGCCGCGGGGCCGAGCCCCAAGTGGTCACCACCGTCGCCAGCGCCATCTTCGCGCCCCGCCAGGCCTCGGCCGCTGCCAGCACGCCGTCGTTGTCCGCCACTTGTCGCGCTCCCGTCACATCCGCTTTCTACCCGCCTAGCGGAAGGAGAGTTTCGTGACGAGATGGATGTTTTTGGCGATGGCGCTGCTGGCGCCCGCCCTCGCTTTCGGACAAGGTCATCCCATGCAGAAGCCCATGCCCCGTATCGTCGTGATCGGCCATCGCGGCGCCAGCGGCGAACGGCCCGAGCACACGCTGCTCTCCTACCAGCGCGCGATCGACCTCGGCGCCGACTTCATCGAGCCCGACCTCGTCCCCACCAAGGACGGCGAACTGGTCGCCCGGCACGAGAACGCCATCACCGACACGACCGACGTCGCGGCGCATCCCGAATTCGCGGCCCGCAAGACCACCAAGACGATCGACGGCCAGACGATCACCGGCTGGTTCACCGAGGACTTCACGCTGGCCGAGCTCAAGACGCTGCGCGCCAAGGAGCGGCTGCCCAAGCTCCGTCCGGGCAACACCGCCTATGACGGCCAGGCGACGATCCCGACGCTCGACGAGATCATCGCGCTCGCCAAGAAGGAATCGGCACGGCTGCACCGGGTGATCGGCATCTATCCGGAGACGAAGCACCCGAGCTATTTCGCCTCGATCGGCCTGCCGCTCGAAGCGCGGCTGGTCGCCAAGCTCAAGGCGGCCGGCTGGGACCGCGCCGATGCGCCGGTGTTCATCCAGTCGTTCGAGGTGAACAATCTCAAGCAGCTCCACACGATGACCAAGGTGCCGCTGATCCAGCTGATGGCAGGCAGCGAAGGCCCGGCCGATCACGCCTATGCCAGCTACAAGGAGATGGCGACGCCCGACGGGCTGAAGGCCGTCGCGCAATACGCCGCGGGCATCGGCCCCGAGCTGACCCAGATCATCGCCAAGGACGGCACGCCCTCCACGCTGGTCGCCGATGCCCATGCCGCGGGGCTGAAGCTCCACCCCTGGACCTTCCGCGCCGAGAATTTCTTCCTGATGCCCGCCTATCAGGTCGGCACCGATCCTGCCGCGCATGGCCGGCTCGAAGCGGAGATCACCGCCTTCCTCAAGGCGGGGATCGACGGCTTCTTCACCGATTTCCCTTCCATCGGCGTGCCGGCTCGGGATAGCTTCCTGAAACCCAACGGCAACTAAGGCTTATCCAATATGCGCATCCTCCCCGTCCTGCTGGTGCTGCCGCTGCTCGCGGGGGGATGCGTGGTGAAGACCGCCGCCAAGGTCGTGACCCTGCCGGTCCGCGCCGGCGGCCAGGCGGTCGACTGGGCAACCACCAGCCAGGACGAAGCGGACCGCAACCGCGGCCGGAAGATGCGCAAGCACGAAAAGGAATGCCGCAAGCATCCCGAGCGCTGCCAAAACGACCAGCGCTGAACGCTCCCCCGCCCGCAGGCGGGGGCAACTGTGATGGTCACTCGAGCGCGATAGACTGCCTTTTACGGATCATGGCGTTGAGGATGACGAGAAGTTGTCTGGCGACAGCGATGAGGATGGTCTTGGGTGATTTGCCCTTGGCACGCATCC